>NZ_CANMFC010000020.1 GCF_947497025.1 uncultured Kushneria sp. | reverse complement strand
TACAGACACCTTGAGGCTCGGAGGAGTTGTTGTGCCATCGGCTGAACCATCAACGACTTTGACAGAAGCAGCGTAATACTTGTCAGCAGCATCTTTTACAAAATAGTTACCGTTTGTATCTTTTACAAGGTCACCGGTAAAAGCGTTGCCATCAGAGCCAGTAATATCGGCAGTAGTAGCCGCAAGTACACCAGTACCATATTTATCTGCCAGACCGCCGTCTGCGTAAGCAGTAGGAGTGCCTGTATAACCATTGACGTTGAAATCACCCACGCTAAGGGTAGATGTTTTTACATCAGTCAGACTGAGGTCGATGGT
>NZ_CANMFC010000019.1 GCF_947497025.1 uncultured Kushneria sp. | reverse complement strand
CGGGCCAACTTTCTGTTTGCCCGACCCGCCCATCACGCGGCGGCCGAGGTCGCTGCCCGTCTGCGCGCTTCCGGCATTCTGGTACGTCACTTTGGCACGCCGGGGCTTTCGGACTGGCTGCGTATCTCGATCGGCACCGAGGCGGAGATGGCCGCCCTGACCGCCGCGCTGGCGACCCTGCACGAGGCGTCCTGAGGCCGGGCGCCCTCGCCCGCGGTCACGGCAGTGACCGCGGGCGGGGCCGGCGCCGCAGGGCGTGACGGCCGTATGGCCCATATAAGGGAACCCCGGTCCATTTCTGGACCGGGGTTCGGAAGGGGTGCCTGACGATGACCTACTCTCACATGGGGAGACCCCACACTACCATCGGCGCG
>NZ_CANMFC010000018.1 GCF_947497025.1 uncultured Kushneria sp. | reverse complement strand
CCTGTATAACCATTGACGTTGAAATCACCCACGCTAAGGGTAGATGTTTTTACATCAGTCAGACTGAGGTCGATGGTCTGGCCGTCATTGGCGCCGACCTGAATCTTCAGAGTGGTGTTGCTGCCGTCCAGCAGTTTCTTGCCGTTGAATTCAGTCTGCTGGGAAATCCGATCGATTTCTTCCAGACGCTGGGTGATTTCATCCTGAATGGAACCACGGTCGCTCTGCGTCAGCGTTTCATTCTGGGACTGGACGGTCAGCTCACGAACACGCTGCAGGTTGTCAGTGACCTGACCCAGCGCGCCTTCAGCAGTCTGCGCAGCAGAAATACCGTCGTTGGCGTTGCGGTTGGCCTGGTTCAGACCGGTGACCTGGGCGTTCATGCGGTTGGAGATGGCCAGACCTGCAGCATCATCCTTGGCGCTGTTGATGCGCGAACCGGAAGACAGACGCTCGATGGCGGTGTTCAGGGACTGCTGTGACTTGTTCAGGTTGTTCTGGGCGTTAAGCGACAGAGCATTTGTGTTGATGACCATTGCCATGTGTGCGATTTCCTATTGCTTTCTAAAAGGAAGCGGCCTGTGTAAGCCGGTTATTCGCGGCATCTGCCGCCTG
>NZ_CANMFC010000017.1 GCF_947497025.1 uncultured Kushneria sp. | reverse complement strand
GAAGGTAACGCCACCACGTCTACCAACCTGTCCAGCGCCATGTCCCAGATCAAGGACGCCGACTACGCGACCGAAGTTTCCAACATGTCCAAGGCGCAGATCCTGCAGCAGGCCGGTACTTCCGTACTGGCGCAGGCCAACCAGACCACTCAGGGCGTCATGTCCCTGCTGCGTTAATCGCAGACCGGTCAACCAGTATGATGAAGGGCGCCTCGGCGCCCTTTTTATATTTTGTCTAGTGTTGTTTTGCCCCTTGTTGTCTCTCTCAAGGCATTGGCCTTGCCTGCCCTTTTTTTCATGCTCGTTCCTTTCTCGTGCCCGTCCCCTTCTCATGCCGGCCCTCTCACTTCCCACCACGAGGCCTTTTTATGCACCGCCTTTCCCCTCACACACCCTTGTTACCCACCCTTTTCAACCACGCTCAGTAAAAAATGGCGTCTGCGCCTAAAGCATTTTTATATTCATGCCGTTAATCATTTTGCCAGCACGGAACTGCATACGCAGCGTGCAAGGATAAGTGGCTCAAGGCTGTAACCACTTCACCAGGAAGAAAAAAGTTTCCTGAAGCGCCTAAAGAAAGTGACACGCAGTACCGATAATTGCATCAGGCGGCAGATGCCGCGAATAACCGGCTTACACAGGCCGCTTCCTTTTAGAAAGCAATAGGAAATCGCACACATGG
>NZ_CANMFC010000016.1 GCF_947497025.1 uncultured Kushneria sp. | reverse complement strand
GGCTCTTCGTCGCTGGGTGTGGAATTCGCCCCCTGAGCTGGGCCAGGATATGACCTCCACATGGACAGGAGGTACGACATGGACGGCACGCAGATTCTGACCCTCGGCCTAGGCCTTGAAGCGCCCTGGTTGCTTAAGGACCAGCACCTGGATACCTCCGTGTCGCCCCACCGCCTGGACCTCTATGTCGAGGCCGAGCGGGGCAGCCTCTACCCCTGCCCGGAGTGCGGCAAGGCCTGCCCGGCCCATGACTTTGCCGACAAGACTTGGCGGCACCTGAACTTCTTTCAGCACCACTGCTACCTGCACGCTCGCGTGCCTCGCACCAAGTGCCCCGAGCATGGCGTCAAGCGTATTGAAGTGCCCTGGGCGCGGCCGGGCAGCGACTTCACCCTGCTGTTCGAGCAAGCCGCTATGTCGTTGGTCAAGGAGATGCCGGTGCTGGCCGTCTCCCGGCAACTGGAGATCTCCGACAAACGCCTGTGGCGCATCGTGCATCACTACGTCGGCCGCATGCTGAGTGAGCTGGACCTGGCCAACGTGGCCACCGTCGGCGTCGATGAAACCGCCTCCCGACGCGGTCATCGCTACGTCACGGTATTCCTCGATATGCAGCGCAAGCAGGAACCGGTGATCTTCGCCGTCCCCGGCCACGGCAAAGACGCCATCAAGGCCTTCAGCGCCTTTCTGGCAGCGCATGGCGGTGACACCGACAACGTGGTCGAGGTCGTGTGCGACATGTCACAAGCCTTCCTCAGCGGCGTGGCCGAGCATCTTCCCAAGGCCGACATCACGGTCGACTGGTTCCATATCGTTCAGACCTTCACCAAGCGGCTGGACGAGGTGCGCAAGAAGGAACGCCGGGAGCAGGGGCATCCCAAGTCGCTGCGCTGGGCCCTGCTGAAAAGCCTCGACAACGAGAACCTGACGCCCAAGCAACTGGCGGCGCTCCAGGAGCTGGTGGCCGATCAGAGCGCCACAGCCGATGCCTGGGTGATCAAAGAGAAGCTGAGCTGGATCCAGAAGGCCCCGACGCCGCGGGCGGCTCGGTGGCGTATCACGAACTACCTCAAGGTCATGAAGGCGGCGGTCACCGAGAAGCCTCTCCTGAAGCCGATGGGGAAGGCCCTGGCGGCGCTGGAGCGCCATGCTGACGCAGTGGTCAGGCGCTGGATCTCGGGACTGACCAACGCACGACTGGAAGGCATGAACGGCCTCTTCCAGGCGGCCAGGTCACGCGCACGTGGCTACCGGAACGAGGCCAACTTCATCGCGATGATCTACCTGATCGGCAGTCCGGTGGGCCGCCTGCTCGATCAGGCCAAATCCACATGAAGTGACGAAGAACC
>NZ_CANMFC010000015.1 GCF_947497025.1 uncultured Kushneria sp. | reverse complement strand
CGCTGTATCCCTCATCTGCGTCCAGAACGGCTCTCAGAGCGCAATCTACGGCCGCTGCGTAGCGAATTGGACCGGGTTTGCCATCGGGGGCGGTGCGTACAGGAACTTCCAGCCCGTAAATCAGGTGGGCATGGCCGTTTTCGGGGTTCTGGGCAACGATTGTCGGGGGTGGTGCATTGCGATCGTGCCAGTCGAGCGCCGCATCGCAACGATCTATGTCGTAAATCAGCCAGTAGCGATGGGTCGGGCCGTTGGGCTGGATGTAGCGCGCCTGAATCGCCTGGGCGACATCACGGATACGGACGCCGGTACCGAAGTCGTCGGTGTGATAGGGCTTTTGGGGCAGCCGGTCTCTGAATGTGTCCAGATTGGCAACATTTTGGACTTGGCACCCGGGATCGGGTTGGGCCACAATATCTCCATGTTGTGTGCGCCCTCGTTCCCGTTCTGCCGCCAAGCTAAACCGGGTTCGGGGGCGTTTTCTTTTTCTATCCCGTTGTTTTTACTCTCCGGGATGGCGCTCGTCCAGCCACTGGCTTGTTCGAAGCCTGTCTGCCGGCATCAGCGGTAAATCTCGCGACGATGCCCGATGCGAACGATCAGGATACACACCCGGTCGTCCTCGAGACTGGCAATCAGCCGATAGTCGCCCACTCGGTAACGCCACAGCTCTCCCATATTCCCCTTGAGAGGCTTTCCCAGTTGTCTTGGGTCTTCCAGTGGTTGAAGGCGTTCGCGCAGGTAGTCACGTATCCGTTTGGCATCCGTATGCCCCATCTTTTGCAGCTGTTTGCGAGCATCGCCGGTCAGTTCAATTTGCCAGGCCAATATCCCGCTCCACGTCATCCAGACTATGCCGTGTTTCCTCACCACTGCGCAGGCGTTCAAGCGTCTGCTCGGCCATATAGATATCTTCGAGGTCTTCAAGATGCTCGAGGATGGCTTCACGGGCGTAATAGGTCTTGGTACGCCCGGTGGCCTTGGCCAGAGCGTTCAGACGTTCTTCGATGTCACTGGGCAGGCGAATAGCGAGCATGATGCGTCACTCCTGTATTGATATACGTGTATATCATATGTTGATGCGGGCCATTCTGCTAGAGGCTCATGCCTCGGTCACGGCCTCGATGATGTTGCTTTAACGCCTCTTGCCTTCTGGCGTCCAGCGCGACACCTTCTCGCTCAAGTCGTTGACCTGATTGCTCAAGCGTTCGACCTGCTTGCTCAGCGCCGCGTTGTCGCGTCTGGTGGTCTCGAACATGGTCTGCAAATTGTCGTAGGCGCTTTGCCATGTCTTCTGCTGCTGCTCGTAATCGTGCTGTAGTTGCTCGAAGGCGTTCAGCAGCTCCTGTTCCAGATTCGTCACTCAGTAACCCTCCATGATCCGATAACCGCCCTGATAGTGTTGGGCGCTCTCGTCGATCTTCACGCACAGGCGCCGATCCTCGCCGCAGTGGTTCAGGTCCGCGCTGCCCCCCCGTTCGTGCAACATCTCCAGCGTGGTGCGGTTGTTGAGGATTTCGTTCACCTGGTGATCGATGTACCAGCCCATGGTCATGATGGCGCTCGTGCCCAGCAGGAACATCAACGATACCGGTATAACGATGGCCATCCAGCTCTTGAGTGCGGTCTGGCGCAATCTCTGGTGCTGGGCGGCAATGGCGGCGCTGGTTCTCTGCTCGCTTTCGTTCAATGCCAACAGCAAGGCGTTCTCGTGCTTCTCGAAGGCGTGCTTCACGGCCTGCTCGGTACTCTCGGCTTGCTGCTTCGATTTCTCCTCGAAGGCCGCTGCCATGCGTGAAATGTCGCTCATAGAGCTTCCCTTGTAGTCGCAGGGGCCGACCGTTTTCAGGGTCAGCAATACTGATGCTGCTTTTGGTCTCTCGGGTCACGGTGAACCCGGCACTTTCGAGTGCCCCGATAACGTCCTGTCGGCTGCGTATCTCGCCCTGTTGCGCCAGCGCCAGTAGACCGCCGGTGATCTGCTGCTGAGCCTTGAGACGATCCCGCGGAAGATCTGCGGGATAGGTCATGGCGCGCTGATTGGCGGGGTCATCGGGATCATGAAGGCCATATTCGGCGTTGGTGACGACTTTCCAGGCGTCGATCCGGGGACGGTCAGCAGGGGCGTAATACGGTTGCAGACGATGGCCAGTGGTCAGCTCGATGTTGGCCACTACAAAATTCAGCTCCAGACGCCCCTTGTCACGGTGCTCGACCCACAGACAGTCGTACTGATCGCCATCAAGACCGGGTAACAGGGCCTTTTCGAAGGAATCCATGATCCGGCGCTTGGCCGCATCACTGATATCAGGCTCCTGAAAGGACAACACGCCAGAGGTGTATTTCTTGGCGTATCGGCTGCTGTCGATCAGCTGCCGGGTCTGGTCGGCATCTCCACTCAATAGCGTTGCACCATCACGGTTGCGATCCCGACCCAGCAGATATTCAACAGGGCCGCTGCCGCGTCCGGTACCGCGTGGCGTGAACTTCACAATCATGAGTGCTGCGCTCGCAGCTCGGCCAGCTCACGCTCAAGAGCAGCAAGGGCAGCAATAACCTGTACGCGGTCCATCGCGCCCCATTCGCCACTGTTCACGCGTCTGGCCACCTGGTTCAGGTTATTTCCGATACCGGCCAGCTGACGCAATAACGCAGGATCGACCGATTCAGGCGCTTTCGATGACCGTGACCGGCTCCCTTCAGGGGCCAGACAGTGCTCCCGCATCCATTCGGCCAGTCGGGCCTTGGGGCAGCGCTGCCGTAACGCCTCGTATTCCGTACTGGTGCAGCGCACCTTGATGACCTTTTCACGCATCACATCAGTCATCAGCATCATCCTCACAAATCCAGACCGTGCCAGCAGCCAGCGCCTCATCATGACTGTCACAAGGAAATACCCAGACCACCTGGGCATCCTCGATCAGTTCCAGAAGCCAGAGATCGCCATCGGGTTCACGGTCAATGCGGTAATCACGTTCGTCCATTCGACTCTCCTTGGTATTCACTGGCCTGTCTGTTGCGACGGCCCGAAGGGTCGGAAGCGGCAGGCAGAAACAGGGGGTATCGGGGGATGTAATCCCCTGATCCAGCTCACTGCGGCCCAGCCGAGCGAAGCGAGGTAAAGGGCCCGCTGTGTATGCTGGCTTATCAACAAATAAGAATCAATGCAATAAAGGCTTTCGCATTAGACATAAGGAATGTAACGTTGTGTGTGCGGCAAAAGAATGAAAGTCCGCATTACCATGCAATCAAATAGAAGGAAGCAGCAACATGGCATCTGTAGGAACAACAGCAAGAACTGGTGAGAACTGCCCAGAAAGCGGAGTCTGGGAAGTTGTAGGAACTCCAAGCACAACAGCACCCATCGCAAAGGGCAACAGAATGCCCCCATACAATGGAGAAGCAGTGACTTGGAAGCTGATTCAGCTGGCATAACAACTAAAGTCCCGATGGGAAAGTTCAAAAACTCCCATCGGGCTATTATCTGATATGGCTTTTACTCAATTTTTAGGATTTTTCATCCAAGAAAGATCCATTCCGCTTTCTGCCTCGATGTGCTTTGCCATCGCTTCTCTACGCTCTGCATGGAATAGCTGTATGCCTATGTCCGTAATCTCATCAAGATCATCGATATCTTCTTGCTTGAGAGCCTCCGGGCCATACCTTCCAGCTATATAGTTAGCGATCTTTGATCGGCGAGCATGCAGTAGCTCTAAACAAGCCGTTTTAACATCAAGCGGTATTTCATAAGTACGCATTGTCTCTGCAAGCAAGAAAGTAGCGATCATGAAATATCGTAACCTACCCCTTTCTTTGAACCGCTCTTCCCCTAATTCCAAGATCATGTGTTGACCCGCAGGTGTAAAGCACACACTACGTACGAGCTCTTGGCTTTTGCACTGAGCCTTGATTTCAGCAGCCACTCCGGCAACTAAAGCTCTTTTCCGAAAATACGAAAACATTATTCACCTATCGCTTGATCCAGTTACTTATTGTTTTTTGACTAACTCCTACAGAATGAGCAATTTCACGTTGAGAAGCTCCCTGAGCTGCCATCTCCCTTACCTTTGACATGAAGCCATCTCGTCGCTTTGCTCCTTTTTTACCGCCTCTCCGAGCTTGTAATGCGGCAAATCCGCTCGGTGACAGGTTCTGATGCGTCCATTTCGCCACGCTCCGGGCGGTATGGCGCACTTCACTTTCTGATAGCGGGTCTGTGAAGTCGTTGTATGCCTTGGCGCGTTGATAAACCGCCTCGAACCAGCGGTCATAGTCTGGCCACCCCTGTCGTATGGCGCGGTAGGCCCAGTGGCGCAGGCGTTCGAACAGGTTGCAGTTACGCCCCAGTCCGTAATCGGGGAGGCGTTTGCGGCGGTCGCTGTAGGCGCTGAGGTCGAGCCAGCCATCCAGATCGGCCAGCGAGTAGAGCTGCGTCGCCCACTCAGAAACGCGCCAGAAGCCGTTGAGCGGGTTTTTGCATATCAACCCGCTGTATCCCTCATCTGCGTCCAGAACGGCTCTCAGAGCGCAATCTACGGCCGCTGCGTAGCGAATTGGACCGGGT
>NZ_CANMFC010000014.1 GCF_947497025.1 uncultured Kushneria sp. | reverse complement strand
TCTGGACCGGGGTTCGGAAGGGGTGCCTGACGATGACCTACTCTCACATGGGGAGACCCCACACTACCATCGGCGCGGAGCCGTTTCACTACCGAGTTCGGGAAGGGATCGGGTGGTGCCGGCACGCTATGGTCGTCAGGCAATTCTGCAGACCGGCTGCCCTGCGGGCAGCGGGTCAAAATCGGGATCATGCTGATCGATACGCCTTGCGTACCCAACATCGTATGATGCGAACCACTTGGGTGTTATATGGTCAAGCCTCACGGGCAATTAGTACGCGTCAGCTCAATGCATTGCTGCACTTACACACCGCGCCTATCGACCTCGTCGTCTTCGAGGGCCCTTCAGGGAGCTCGAGGCTCCAGGGAAGTTTCATCTTGAAGGGGGCTTCCCGCTTAGATGCCTTCAGCGGTTATCCCGTCCGCACATAGCTACCCGGCGGTGCCATTGGCATGACAACCGGTACACCAGCGGTGCGTCCACTCCGGTCCTCTCGTACTAGGAGCAGCACTTCTCAAACTTCCGACGCCCACGGCAGATAGGGACCGAACTGTCTCACGACGTTCTAAACCCAGCTCGCGTACCACTTTAAATGGCGAACAGCCATACCCTTGGGACCGACTTCAGCCCCAGGATGTGATGAGCCGACATCGAGGTGCCAAACACCGCCGTCGATATGAACTCTTGGGCGGTATCAGCCTGTTATCCCCGGAGTACCTTTTATCCGTTGAGCGATGGCCCTTCCATACAGAACCACCGGATCACTAGAACCTGCTTTCGCACCTGCTCGACATGTCCGTCTCGCAGTCAAGCACCCTTATGCTCTTGCACTCATTGCACGATTTCCAACCGTGCTGAGGGTACCTTAGTGCTCCTCCGTTACTCTTTGGGAGGAGACCGCCCCAGTCAAACTACCCACCACACACTGTCCTCACACCGGATCACGGTGCGGAGTTAGAACGCCGATGATACCAGGCTGGTATTTCAAGGTTGGCTCCACCCCGACTGGCGTCGGGGTTTCAAAGCCTCCCAGCTATCCTACACAAGTAACATCAGCGTCCAGTGTGAAGCTATAGTAAAGGTTCACGGGGTCTTTCCGTCTAGCCGCGGGTACACTGCATCTTCACAGCGATTTCAATTTCACTGAGTCTCGGGTGGAGACAGCGTGGCCATCATTACGCCATTCGTGCAGGTCGGAACTTACCCGACAAGGAATTTCGCTACCTTAGGACCGTTATAGTTACGGCCGCCGTTTACCGGGGCTTCGATCAAGAGCTTCGCCTTGCGGCTAACACCATCAATTAACCTTCCGGCACCGGGCAGGCGTCACACCCTATACGTCCGCTTACGCGTTGGCAGAGTGCTGTGTTTTTAATAAACAGTTGCAGCCACCTGGTCTCTTCGGCCGGTCAGAGCTCGGGGAGCAAGTCCCGTCACCCTGGCCGGCGCACCTTCTCCCGAAGTTACGGTGCCATTTTGCCTAGTTCCTTCACCCGAGTTCTCTCATACGCCTTGGTATTCTCTACCTGACCACCTGTGTCGGTTTGGGGTACGATCGCATGTTATCTGAAGCTTAGAGGCTTTTCCCGGAAGCGTGGCATCAGTGACTTCCAGACCGTGGTCTGTTCGTCTCGCGTCTCGGCTTGTAGGGGACCGGATTTGCCTGATCCCCAGGCCTACTCGCTTTCACCGGGACAACCAGCGCCCGGCTCACCTAGCCTTCTTCGTCCCCCCATCGCAATAACATCCGGTACGGGAATATTGACCCGTTTCCCATCGACTACGCCTTTCGGCCTCGCCTTAGGGGTCGACTCACCCTGCTCCGATTGACGTCGAACAGGAACCCTTGGTCTTCCGGCGGGGGAGGTTTTCACTCCCCTTGTCGTTACTCATGTCAGCATTCGCACTTGTGATACCTCCAGCAGACCTCACGATCCACCTTCGCAGGCTTACACAACGCTCCTCTACCGCGCATCCACAAGGATGCACCCGCAGCTTCGGTACCCGGTTTGAGCCCCGTTACATCTTCCGCGCAGGCCGACTCGACCAGTGAGCTATTACGCTTTCTTTAAAGGATGGCTGCTTCTAAGCCAACCTCCTGGCTGTCTGTGCCTTCCCACATCGTTTCCCACTTAACCGGGATTTTGGGACCTTGGCTGGCGGTCTGGGTTGTTTCCCTTTTCACAACGGACGTTAGCACCCGCTGTGTGTCTCCCACGCTGTACTCACCGGTATTCGGAGTTTGCCTCGGGTTGGTAAGCCGGGATGGCCCCCTAGCCGAAACAGTGCTCTACCCCCGGTGGTAATACGTGAGGCGCTACCTAAATAGCTTTCGAGGAGAACCAGCTATCTCCGAGCTTGATTAGCCTTTCACTCCGATCCACAGCTCATCTCAGCATTTTTCAACATACTTGAGTTCGGACCTCCAGTCAGTGTTACCTGACCTTCATCCTGGCCATGGATAGATCGCCCGGTTTCGGGTCTATTCCCAGCAACTAAGTCGCCCATTTAAGACTCGGTTTCCCTGCGCCTCCCCTATTCGGTTAAGCTCGCTACTGAAAATAAGTCGCTGACCCATTATACAAAAGGTACGCAGTCACAGAACAAGTCTGCTCCCACTGCTTGTACGCACACGGTTTCAGGATCTATTTCACTCCCCTCGCCGGGGTTCTTTTCGCCTTTCCCTCACGGTACTGGTTCACTATCGGTCAGTCAGGAGTATTTAGCCTTGGAGGATGGTCCCCCCATGTTCAGTCAGGGTTTCACGTGCCCCGACCTACTCGATTTCACAATGCTCGGATTTCGGCTACGGGACTATCACCCGCTATGGTCAGACTTCCCAGACTGTTTGCCTATCGGTTGCACTGCTTAAGGGCTGGTCCCCGTTCGCTCGCCGCTACTGGGGGAATCTCAATTGATGTCTTTTCCTCGGGGTACTTAGATGTTTCAGTTCTCCCGGTTCGCCTTCATGAGTTATGTATTGGCTCATGAATACCTGCCTTGTGGCAGGTGGGTTTCCCCATTCGGAAATCGCCGGGTCGCAGGTCATTTGCCACCTCACCGACGCTTATCGCAGGCTGTCACGTCCTTCATCGCCTCTGACTGCCTAGGCATCCACCGTGTGCGCTTAATCGCTTGACCATATAACCCCAAGGGGTCCGGTCTCACGATCACACGACGTTTGCTGGAATGCATACGACTATGCACTACAACAAACTTGTTACGTTGTCTGTCGACCGGGTCACAACGCTCATCCGAAGATGAGGTGTTCACCGACCGACAGGTCAGCATGATCCACGTTGTTAAAGAGCGTACTGTCAAAAAGACAGTCAGAAATCATGTCGATGATCTGTCATCATCATGACTTTTGACTGTGGTTTCATCAGTAGAAGCGAGACTGTCACACCGAGCTGTATGGTGGAGCCTAGCGGGATCGAACCGCTGACCTCCTGCGTGCAAGGCAGGCGCTCTCCCAGCTGAGCTAAGGCCCCGACAGATTGGTGGGTCTGGGCAGACTCGAACTGCCGACCTCACCCTTATCAGGGGTGCGCTCTAACCAACTGAGCTACAGACCCAAACAGTCTTCGCTCTATCCGATCAGGCAATTTGTGTGGACGCGCTGGTTCGCGTGAGCACTTGTCGTTTAAGGAGGTGATCCAGCCGCAGGTTCCCCTACGGCTACCTTGTTACGACTTCACCCCAGTCATGAACCACACCGTGGTGATCGCTCTCCCGAAGGTTAAGCTAACCACTTCTGGTGCAGTCCACTCCCATGGTGTGACGGGCGGTGTGTACAAGGCCCGGGAACGTATTCACCGTGGCATTCTGATCCACGATTACTAGCGATTCCGACTTCACGGAGTCGAGTTGCAGACTCCGATCCGGACTGAGGCCGGCTTTATGGGATTGGCTTCACGTCGCCGCTTCGCAACCCTTTGTACCGGCCATTGTAGCACGTGTGTAGCCCTGCTCGTAAGGGCCATGATGACTTGACGTCGTCCCCACCTTCCTCCGGTTTGTCACCGGCAGTCTCCCTGAAGTTCCCGGCCGGACCGCTGGCAAAAAGGGATAGGGGTTGCGCTCGTTACGGGACTTAACCCAACATTTCACAACACGAGCTGACGACAGCCATGCAGCACCTGTCTCTGCGCTCCCGAAGGCACTCTCCCATCTCTGGGAGATTCGCAGGATGTCAAGAGCAGGTAAGGTTCTTCGCGTTGCATCGAATTAAACCACATGCTCCACCGCTTGTGCGGGCCCCCGTCAATTCATTTGAGTTTTAGCCTTGCGGCCGTACTCCCCAGGCGGTCGACTTATTGCGTTAACTACGCCACCAAACCCTCAAGGGGTCCAACGGCTGGTCGACATCGTTTACGGCGTGGACTACCAGGGTATCTAATCCTGTTTGCTACCCACGCTTTCGCGCCTCAGCGTCAGTGTCAGTCCAGAAGGCCGCCTTCGCCACTGGTATTCCTCCCGATCTCTACGCATTTCACCGCTACACCGGGAATTCCACCTTCCTCTCCTGCACTCTAGCCTGCCAGTTCCGAATGCCGTTCCCGGGTTGAGCCCGGGGCTTTCACATCCGGCTTGGCAAGCCGCCTACGCGCCCTTTACGCCCAGTAATTCCGATTAACGCTTGCACCCTCCGTATTACCGCGGCTGCTGGCACGGAGTTAGCCGGTGCTTCTTCTGTGGGTGATGTCCTTCATGCCGGGTATTAATCGGCATGCCTTCTTCCCCACTGAAAGTGCTTTACAACCCGAAGGCCTTCTTCACACACGCGGCATGGCTGGATCAGGGTTTCCCCCATTGTCCAATATTCCCCACTGCTGCCTCCCGTAGGAGTCCGGGCCGTGTCTCAGTCCCGGTGTGGCTGATCATCCTCTCAGACCAGCTACGGATCGCGGCCTTGGTGAGCCGTTACCTCACCAACAAGCTAATCCGACATGGGCTCATCCGATAGCGCAAGGTCCGAAGATCCCCTGCTTTCTCCCGTAGGACGTATGCGGTATTAGCTCGGGTTTCCCCGAGTTATCCCCCACTACCGGGCAGATACCCATGCATTACTCACCCGTCCGCCGCTCGTCAGCGGGTAGCAAGCTACCCCTGTTACCGCTCGACTTGCATGTGTTAGGCCTGCCGCCAGCGTTCAATCTGAGCCATGATCAAACTCTTCAGTTTATTTTGAAGCTTTGAGATTCGTTTCGAAAACCACCGAAGCAGTCCACGAGGTGAATCAAACCGGGCTCGAGGTCAAACTAGTTACTCTTGACGAGTGTTCGTCTGCTCGACTATCTATGTGACTGGTGTCACACGAGCCAGACGCCCACACAAATTGCCTGATCGACTTGTTAAAGAGCGTCTCGAAGATGTTGCCTCAGTCGCCGTGGCGGCTGCTTCGAGAGAGTGGGCATTCTACAGCCCTGAACCGAAAAGTCAACCTCTTTTTTTCGATCCGGAAGTCAGCGGCTGGATCCGTGATCCTGATTGAGCGACCAAAACCCCAGTCAAAACAATCACCTGCCAGACTTCCCCGCCGCCTCGTCGCCGTGTGCTCCGTGGCAGCGGATGCGTACTTTATAGATCA
>NZ_CANMFC010000013.1 GCF_947497025.1 uncultured Kushneria sp. | reverse complement strand
CGATGATCTACCTGATCGGCAGTCCGGTGGGCCGCCTGCTCGATCAGGCCAAATCCACATGAAGTGACGAAGAACCAAAAAAATTCAGTGGAAGTTAAGCTTTAATATTACTGTTGCCCTATAGACCAAGGTTTTAATTTTTATATTTAATGATCACGTCAGCGTCAATAACAACAAGATGGACAGATGGGAGATCACCACCACGACTGTCAGCAGGGTGCGCAGTGAGGTATACCAGAGCGGCAGACGTTCAACGCTATCGGACTGCGCCTCATACAAACGGATCAGCAAAAACCCGGTCATCAGCGCCAGAAGTGCAAACCGGGGGCTAAGCATCAACGCTGGCCAGGCCAGCAGCGATGGGGCCATGGCCACCACCATGCGAGAGCTGAAGTGATGGCTGCCCTCATGATCAAGGCTCATCGCCACACCCCAGTGTACACCGCCCAGAAACGAGAGAATGACTGCGCTGTAATAGAGAAAGGCCTGAAATGCGACAGCCTGCCACCCCGGCACCGAAAGCAGAACAACGGTGGCAAGACCCACAAAGGGAATCAGCCCGGCGATACCCAAAAGCCAGGGCAGTGTCGCAAATTTTCTTCCAGACATCATGGCAGGATCAGCATTTGGAAAGTGGTGACCACAGCATAGCAATGCCCGATGACTGACGATATATCCAGCACCCGGTGTCAGCCCTCGTGCTTGTTGTTTTCATCAGTGTCAGGGGTCTTCATGTCTGCTTCCTTTGCCGTTTTTTTCAGGCCACTGTGCAGACGATGACTCAAAGGATTGTAATTGGGTCGCAGCTCGTCCTTGAGCGTCCCCTTCCATAGCTCGATGCCGACAAAGTAACCGGCACGACCGATCGCATGCGCCGCGACCGGGGCTGTCATCAATACAAAGAAGGTAATGGCAATCGTTCGGGCAAACACGACCTCTTCCAGAAAGTGCAGTGCTACCCCTGCCATCAGCAGCATGACCCCAAGCGAGGCGCCCTTGGTGGATGCATGCATGCGGGTCAATAGATCCGGCAGGCGTACGATCCCGAGCGCTGCAATCAGCATAAAAAGAGACCCTGCCAACAATAAAAAACCCTGAAGCAGTTCAATCATCGCGACGCCCTCCTCGCTCAAGAAACCGGGCAAATCCAACGGTAGCCAGAAAGGACATCAATGCCACGACAATGGCGACATCCAGAAAGCTGGTCTCATCGCTTTGAAGGGCATGAACGCCGATGATCCCGACGATAATCATCGACAAAAGCTCCAGCGCGACGACGCGGTCCGGCAAACCGGGGCCGATCACCAGGCGTGCGAAACAGAGCACCATGGAGAGGGCCAGAATGGCAAAACTCAAATGGATCAGTATCTGCATGCGCCCCTCGTCGTGTTTTTGATCATCGTGGTCACCGCAGCACCGCCAGCGCTCGCCGTTCCATCTCCCGAAGATCTCCCCTCAAGGCCTGCTCGTCATCAAGGAACATGGCATGGATGAACAGCACCCGCCGGTCATCGGAAATATCCAGACTCAGCGTGCCTGGCGTCAATGAAATCAGATTGGCCACAAATGCAATTTCAAGATCGGTTTTCGCCTCCAGCTCGAACGCAATCACGCCCGGCGTCATGTGCCAGGGCGGCGTGATGACATCAAAGGCGACCTTGAAATTGGCCATGAAAAGCTCACGCAGAAAATAGAAGACAAAGGAGACGATTCTCGGCAGGCGAGTGCCATAGCTCTTCAGGCCGGGAAGCTGATTTTGTAGCAGTAAAATGACCAGGTAGCCGAAGGCCAGCCCCGTCAGCATACCGCCCATGCTGAAGTCGCCGCTGAGTGCAATCCAGGCCACCGCCAGCAGCAGATTGGATAAAAGTCCGGTCATGGCTGCTCTCCCAGTACGGCATCGATGTAGCCCTGTGGGTCAAGAAGCTGCGCAGCCGATGCTTCTGCCACGTCGTAAAGCAGCTGACCATTAAGCCCGATGAACACGGTACAGGCGGCCAGCCCCACGATTGGCAACAGCATCAACCAGAGATGGCGCTGGGACAGCGGGGCAACTTTCGGCGCGGCATTGTCATCGTCGGGGGCCTTTTTCCAGAACACCTCGGCCCAGATCTTGGTCATCGAATAAAGCGTCAGAAGCCCAACGAGCAGCGCGATCACTGTGATCCCGATATGACCGGCTTCGATGCTGGCGCGAATCAGGACAAACTTGGCAAAAAAGCCGGACAGCGGCGGCACCCCGGCCAGTGACAGCGCGGGAATGAGAAAGAGCACGCCCAGCAGTGGCCAGGCCTTGTAGACGCCGCCCAGCCGCTTGAGGTCATGGGTGCCCTTCAACCGATAAACGACACCGCTGATCAAGAACAGATTGGTCTTTACGATGATGTGGTGAAGGATATAAAACACCCCGCCGACCAACGCCAGCGGTGTAAAAAGGGCCAATCCCATGAGCATGTAGCCGATCTGACTGACGATATGAAAGGAGAGGATGCGACGAAATTCGAACTGGGCCGCCGCTCCCAGAACACCGGTCAGCATGGTCAACCCTGCCCCCCACAGCAGGATGTCGTGCGTAAAATCCACCGACTGATTAAAGATCAGCGTGAAGACACGAAACAGGGCATAGACGCCAACCTTGGTCAAAAGTCCTGCAAACAGGGCGGATACGGCCACCGGTGGCGTGTGATAGGCCGCCGGCAGCCAGAAAAACAGCGGAAAGGCCGCCGCCTTGATGCCAAACGAGATCATGAACATCACCGCCAGCACATCAATGAGCGTATTGTCTTCCACCAGCGCCACTCGACGGGCAATATCCGCCATATTGAGCGTACCGAGCGTGCCATATAAAAGGCCGACAGCGCTCAGGAAAATGACCGAGGAGAGCAGGTTGAGCGTCACATACTTGATGGCGCCTTCCATCTGGGCGCGCTCGCCACCCAGGATCAACAGCGCAAAAGAGGCCAGCAGCATCACTTCAAACCAGACATACAGGTTGAAGATGTCGCCGGTCAGAAAAGCGCCCGCCACACCGGCCAGCAGCAGATGCATGAGCGGGTAGTAGCCAAAGGTCTCGTGACCTCGCCCGATGGTTGGCAGTGAATACACCGCTACGGCAAAACCGATAATGCCGGTAAGCACCACCATGATGGCGCTCAAAAGATCCGCCACCAGCGTAATCCCAAAGGGCGCCGCCCAGCCGCCGGCATTCATGATCACATACCCCTGCGCCTGCACGCTGGCAAACAGCCAGATACTGGTCGCCAGAAGCGCCGCCGTACCGGCAATGCCGATCAACCGCTGCATCATGCGCGAACGCCAGAAGGCCATCGACAGCGCGCCTGACATAAGAGGAATCAGTATGGGGAGAGCGACTTCAGGGTTCACGTGTCGGTATCCTTCATCTGATCCATGTCATCTACCCCGACAATCTGGTAGGCACGGCGAATCAGCACCACAGCAAAGGACAGCACGCCAAAGGCAATCACGATGGCGGTCAGAACCAGAGCCTGTGGCAGCGGGTCGGCAATGACTTCTGCCATCGGACCCCCGTTCATGGGAATCAGCGGAGGTGCATCACGCGTCATGCCCGCTGTTGCAAAAATCAGAAGATTGGCCGCGTTTGAAATCAGAATCAGTCCGATCACCAGCTTGACGATCGAGCGTCGCAGCATCATGTAAATTGCCGTGGCGTAGATCACGCCGATGACCACTGCCATTATGGGTTCCATGAAGCCCCCTCCCCTGACGGTACGCGCGTGTCATGTCTCATCCTTGTCGACCTCCGTCAGCGTGATCACTGCCGTCAGCACCGACCCCAGCACGACCAGATAAACGCCAATATCGAAGATCAACGGCGTGGAAAGCTTGAGCCCCAGACCGGGCACCTCCCACCATTGCGCGGTCAGAAATGCCTCACCCTGCCACCAGGCCGGCAAGGCCGAGCCCACTCCCAGTAGTAACCCGAAACCGATACAGTCACGCGGATCGACACGCAACAAACGCCGGGTAGCCTCCGGGCCGTTGACGAACTGATGCAGCGCAAAGGCCCCTGCGACCACAAGCCCGGCAATAAAGCCGCCACCCGGTTCATCATGACCACGCAGCAGCAGAAAAAGGGAGAACAGAACCTGTAGCGGCACCAGCGTCTGAGCGGCCACCGAGAGGATCAGGGTGCCTGTTTTCATGGCGTTTTCCTCTCTTTTGCCTGCAGTCTGAGCATGGCCAGCACACCAATGGCCGCCAGCGACAGCACAAAGATCTCACCGAGCGTATCCAGCGCGCGGAAGTCCACCAGAATCACATTGACGATGTTGTGGCCGTGTCCCAGCGGCACACTGTTGTCGATCATGTATTCAGAGATGGAGGTAAAAAGATCCTGTCCGAGCACGGTCAACATCAAAAGCGTCATAAGCCCGCCAGTGATAATCGCCACAAACATGTCGCGCACCCGCTCCATGGGCGTCGACAGGCTTGAAAACTGCGGCATGCGAAAGAGCACCAGAATGAGCAGGATGACCGTCAGGGTCTCGATCAAAAGCTGCGTGATGGCAAGATCCGGCGCACTGAACAGCAAAAAAATCAGCGCGATGCCAAACCCCATGACACCCGCGGCCGCCACGGCGGCCAGACGCGAGCGCATCATGCAGGCAACGATGGCACTGGCGGCGATGACAAGCGCCACGACAACTTCCTGCAGACGCACATCAAGCGCCAGATCAAATACCGGCCCATGGCGCACCAGCAGCGTATAGCCGGTCAGCCCCGTAAAGCTGAGCAGCGTCAGGATCAGATAATTGCGCATGTAGCCACTCTGCAGCAGACGTGTCTGCCATTCGGCCACACGAACCAGCAGATCCATCAGCTTCCAGTACCCCGCTTCAGGGCCACGATCGAGCACCGGGCTGAAACGATGAATAACGCCTCGCACACCCGGCCAGCGCCAGCACACCAGCAGACCGACGCCCAGACTGACCATTGACATCATCAAAGCCGTATTGAGGCCGTGCCAGAGATACAGATCCGTCACTACCTCGGTGCCCATGACCGCACCAGCCGCCGCGTTCAAAAGACCATCGCCTGCCAGCCACGGCATAAAGCCCAGCACCAGTGACAGACCCGCCAGCACACAGGGCCCGGCCAGCATGGACGGCGGCGCCTCATGTGGCGTTTTCGGTGTTTCCTTGAGCGCACCGAAAAAGGGCCGCAGTGCCACAATGCCGGCGGCGGCCACAACCAGTACAGAGGCCAGCAGGCTCATGCCAATGAGGAAACCGGTAAAGCGTGGCGCATCGAGAACGGCTTCAAACAAAAGCTCCTTGGCCACAAACCCGAAAAGCGGAATGACCCCACCCAGCGACAGAGCCGCCACGAAGGCACAGGCCGCCGTGACCGGCATGAACCGACACAGCCCGCCCATCTCATCGATATCCTTGGTACCCGTCTCGTGGTCAAGGGCCCCGGCCACCATGAACAGCGCACCCTTGTAGAGTGAATGCGCCGTCAAAAAGGTCACAAAGGCGATCATGGCAGCCTCGCCTCCGATGCCCAGCAGCATGGTCAGTGTCCCCAGCGCCATGACCGTGGAATAGGCCAGTACTTTCTTGATGCCCGTAAACCGAATGGCCAGAAAGGCCCCCACCACCATGGTGATCGCGCCGATCACACACAGAATGGTCGTCCAGGCCTCCGTGCCACCCAGACCCGGCTGTAGACGCGCCATTAGGTAGATACCGGCCTTGACCATGGTGGCCGAGTGCAGATAGGCCGAGACCGGTGTCGGGGCGGCCATGGCATTGGGCAGCCAGAAATGAAACGGGAACTGGGCTGACTTGGTAAAGGCACCACCCAGCAGGCACAGAAGCATCGGCAGATAAAGCGCGTGCTCGCGAAGCGTCTCGCCATCGTTAAGCAGTGTCTGAAGCGACCAGCTTCCACCCACCACGTTGAGCAGGATTAGACCGCTCATGAGCGCCAGCCCACCGGTAAAGGTCACCAATAGCCCCTGAAGGGCCGATTTGCGCGCGGCCGCATCCTCATGGTTGAAGCCGATCAGCAGATAGGAAGTGATACTGGTCAGCTCCCAGAACACGAAAAGCGTCATCAAACCGTCCGCCATGACGACCCCGAGCATGGAGGACATGAACGACAGAATCAGGACATAAAACCGGGCAAGCTGTGGGTGGCCATGAAGATAGCCGCTGGCATAAATGATGATCAGTGTGCCGATGCCACTGATCAAAAGTCCGAAAAGTAGCGACAGACCATCCAGCCAGAAACTTAAGCTAAGCCCAAGGCTCGGCGCCCAGGCCTGCTCGAAATAAATGCCACCCGACTGCAGGACCTCCGGAGCCAGCGAGACCAGCCAAAAGGCAATGGAGGCAGGATAAAGCGCAAGGATCAACCCGGTACGGCCGCCGCACCAGCGGGACAAAAGAGGAACAAGGATGGCCAGGGCGAATCCGGCCAGCACGGCAATCTGCATGATGCGCTCTCTCCTTGTGCTATCTGGCGTTACGACATGATCGTGACTCGAGGCATCAGGGATGCCGCCCACATCCTTGCCTGTTTATGGAAGAAGGCAGCAAATCGAGCTTGATATGCTATGGTAGATTCGCATTACAGCGGTAATGGCATGCCTTTTTCAATCATTTAACCTTAAGATTCAGGTTTGACAGCGAAAAGGGCTCTCGCGCATGACAAGGGGTATTGCCAGCACGCCATCTGCAAGGGAGAATCGCCTAACTGCTTGATGCCATTGCATAGCGCAACATTCTGCAAATGATTAATAACAAGGGCCGGCCCCTCATGGGAGACGGCTTCCCGCCCATGGCGGGTTTCTGTTCGAGACCTCTGACCGGCCCTGCAAGGAATCAACTGACGCATACTGCACTGCGGGATTTGCTCGCTGTGTCGTCTATTCATGATGCCCGTTATCCGGCTTGCTTCAGCCCCTGCGCTGCAGGTCACCGGCTAGCGTGGCACGTCGAATAGTCAGTACACTGGAAGCCATTCATCAGGAAACAAGCATTCATGACCCTGCCCTGGATCCCTCTGCTGACCTTTCTGGGCGTTTTTGTGCCCGCGCTTGCCATTCGTGGCGGCAGAACCGTCTGTGCACTGGCCACGGCCGTCGCCCCGGCCATCGCCCTTGGTCTGGTCCTGTTTTTCTACCTGGGACATGACGGCGAAGAGGTCATGCGCACCTCATTACAGTGGCTCCCGACGCTGGGCCTTGAACTGGCCTTTCGGCTGGATGGTCTGTCGCTGCTCTTTTTGCTGCTGATCCTTGGCATCGGCCTGTTGATCATTCTTTATACCCGCTACTACCTGTCCGAACAGGACTCGATGTCACGGTTTTACGCCTTTTTAATGCTGTTCATGACCTCCATGGTCGGCATTGTCATGTCGGACAACCTGCTGCTGCTGTGGGGATTCTGGGAACTGACCAGTATCTCTTCGTTTTTGCTGATCAGCTTCTGGTCGCATGAAACAACAGCGCGCAAGGGCGCACGCATGGCGATGACGGTGACCGGCGCCGGTGGTCTGGCCCTGCTGGCCGGCATCATGCTGATTGGCAAGGTGACCGGCACCTATGACATCAGCACGGTGCTTGAAAGCCATGATCTGATCACGGCAAGCCCGCTCTACCCCGCCATTGTCGTGCTGGTGCTGCTGGGTGCCTTTACCAAGTCGGCCCAGTTCCCGTTTCATTTCTGGCTGCCTCACGCCATGGCCGCCCCGACGCCGGTCTCGGCCTATCTGCACTCGGCCACCATGGTCAAGGCGGGCATCTTTTTGATGCTGCGCCTGCATCCGGCGCTTTCAGGCACCGAGCTCTGGACGGTCATCGTGACGTTGACCGGCCTGGTCACGCTGGTCTACGGAGCATGGTTCGCCTTTTTAAAGACCGATCTAAAGGGGATTCTGGCGTTTTCGACCATCAGCCATCTGGGTCTGATCACCTCGCTTCTGGGGCTTGGCAATTCCCAGGCATTGATCGCGGCCCTGTTCCACATCATCAATCATGCCCTGTTCAAGGCCTCGCTGTTCATGGCCGCCGGGATCGTCGATCATGAAACCGGCACCCGTGACGTGCGAAAGCTTGGCGGCCTTTACCGCCTGATGCCGATCACGACGGCACTCACCTGTATTGCCACTATTTCGATGGCCGGTGTACCGCCGCTGAACGGCTTCATTTCCAAGGAAATGTTCTTCACGGAAGCGCTGGCCTCACAGCAGTTCGGTGGTCTGGCATGGATAGTGCCCTTGCTGGCAGGCCTGGGCGGGCTGCTGTCCGTGGCCTATTCGCTGCGTCTGGCCTATGCCACCTTCTTCCGACGTCCGCGTCAGGAGTCGCCCAAAACACCTCACGAGCCCCCGTGGCCGATGCGCTTTCCCATCGAATTGCTGGTGGTCCTGTGTATCATCGTGGGACTGGTCCCGACCCTGCCACAGTCGCCCATACTGGAAGATGCCGTTCGCGTTACGATGTCCGGTGAGATGCCCGAATTTCACCTGGCGCTCTGGCATGGTATCAACCCTGCCCTGCTGCTGAGCATGGCCGTCATTGCCGGTGGCATCGTGCTGCATCTGCTCCATCGCCACATGATGCGGTTCAATCGTCAGTTCCGCCCTCAGGATGCTCGCTACATTTTTGAAGCCTTTGTTCAGCGTCTGGTCGGGCTGTGCCAGCGCCTGACCGACCGGCTCGAAAATGGCTCTCTGCAGCGTTACATGTTCCTTTTGATGGCTGTATCGGTGCTGGCCATGGCGCTGGGCCTGGCGGATCTGGACAAACTGACCGGCAACCTCGGGCAGCAGACGCTCGACCCGATCGTGGCCCTGGGCGCGGCGCTTTTGATCATGGGCGGCGTATTGACCGCTGTCCTGCACCGCTATCGCCTGATTTCCCTTTTGATGCTGTCAGTGGTGGGGCTGGTAGTCTCGCTGACCTTTGCCCGTTTTTCGGCACCGGATCTGGCCCTGACGCAGCTGTCGGTGGAAGTCGTGACCATGATCCTTTTGATGCTGGCGCTTTTTTTCCTGCCGCAGAAAACGCCCAAGGAATCCGGTGGCGCCCGCATCGTGCGTGATGTCCTGATTGCCACGGGATTTGGTGGCGCCGTCGCCAGCCTCAATTTCGCTGTGCTAACCCGTGATCTCGACAGCATTTCGGAATTTTTTATTCGTCAGAGCGTGCCAGGTGGTGGCGGTCACAACGTGGTCAACGTCATCCTGGTGGACTTTCGTGGCTTCGATACGCTGGGTGAAATCACGGTGCTGGCCATTGCCGGTCTTGCCATTTTCAAACTGCTCAACCGGCTTCGCCTGTTCATGCCGGCCACCGACATGGAAGGTCGCCTGTGGTCCGATGATCGTCACCCAACGCTTTTAATGGTGGTTTCCCAGACCCTGTTGCCGCTGGCCCTGCTGGTATCATTTTTTATCTTCCTGCGCGGCCACAACCAGCCCGGCGGCGGGTTCATCGCCGGCCTGATCACGGCCGTGGCCCTGATTCTTTTGTACATGTCACGCGGCGTTGAATGGGCACAGCAGCGACTGGACTTCCAGTTCCAGCCCATCGCCATTGCAGGCGTTGCCCTGTCGACCTTTACCGGGCTTTGCAGCTGGCTGTTTGGCTACCCGTTTTTGACCTCGACCTTTGATCATTTCCACCTGCCCCTGATCGGTGATATCGAACTGGCCAGTGCATTGATCTTTGATGGTGGCATCTATCTGGCCGTCGTTGGCGCCACGCTGATGATTCTGGCCAACCTGGGCAAGCTCACCACCGCACATCGACCCAACAAGGACATCCCCTGATGGAAGCGCTCTACGCCATCACCACCGGTATCCTGACCGCCAGTGGCGTCTATCTGACCCTGCGCGGGCGTACCTTTCCGGTCGTCGTCGGGCTGACGCTGCTCTCTTATGCCGTCAACCTGTTTTTATTCTCCATGGGCGGACTGACCACCCACGGGGCGGCACTGGTCGGCACCAATGAAAATTATGCCGACCCCCTGCCACAGGCGCTGGTGCTGACCGCCATTGTCATCGGCTTTGCCATGACGGCCTTTGCCATCATCCTCGCGATGCGCTCCAGAGGCGATCTGGGCAGCGACAGCGTCGATGGCAGCCGCACCGATCGTGAAGACCCGCGGGAGAACAAGGCGTGATGCAGCATCTGCCCATCTTCCCGGTTCTGCTGCCTCTGGTGGTGGCCATTATCCTGCTGCGAAAGCGTGAAGGGGTTGACCCGGTCAGGCGGACCATCTCCATTACAGCCACTGCATTGCTGGTGGCGGTTGGTTTCTGGCTGGTAAGCCAGGTCGCCGGCGGTGACACGCTGGTCTATCGACTGGGCAACTGGCAGGCGCCCTATGGCATCGTACTGGTGGCCGATCGACTGTCTGCCATGATGGTGCTGCTGACGGCACTGCTGGCACTGGGCAGCGTGATTCACGCCAGTGGCGGTGAGGACAATCAGGGCTCCAACTTCCACGGACTCTTTCATCTACAGCTGATGGGGATCAACGGCGCCTTTTTGACCGGCGACCTTTTCAACCTGTTTGTCTTTTTCGAAGTCCTGCTGCTGGCGTCATATGCGCTTTTGATGCACGGCGGTGGCAAGGCACGCGTTCAATCCGGGTTGCACTATGTGGTGCTGAACCTGGCGGGCTCTTCGCTGTTCCTGATCGCGCTGGGCGTTTTGTATGGCACTATCGGTACGCTCAACATGGCCGACATGGCCGAGCGCGTCAGCCAGCTGCCGGCCGACAGGCAGGGCCTTGTCCGCGCCGGTGCCCTGCTGTTGCTGGTGGTGTTCGGACTCAAGGCCGCCATCCTGCCGCTCTATTTCTGGCTGCCACGTGCCTATAGTTCGGCGCCGGCACCGATCGCGGCCCTTTTCTCCATCATGACCAAGGTAGGCATCTACGCCATCTTCCGCGTGTTCACCCTGATCTTTGGTGAGCAGGCCGGTGGCCTTGCGCATCTGGCGCAGCCCTGGCTGTGGTGGGGCGGGCTGGCAACGCTTGTCATGGCAACGCTTGGCGTGTTGTCAGCGCGCGACCTGCGCATGCAGATTTCCTATTTCATGCTGATTTCGATCGGCACCCTGCTGTGCGGTCTGGGCATGGAGGGGACAGCGTCACGCGGTGCCATGCTGTTCTACATGCTGCACACTTCGCTGATCAACGGCGGGCTTTTTCTTCTGACCGACATGATTGCTGATCAGCGCGGCAAGGTCGGCACCCGTATCGTGCGCAGCAGGAAATTCAAATACGCCACTCTGCTCAGTGCTCTGTACATGATAGGAGCCGTCAGCTCCGCCGGGCTCCCGCCACTGTCAGGGGCGCTGGCCAAGGCGTGGCTGATGTCGACGGCCACATTATCGGAAGGGCTCTGGCTGTGGCCGCTGCTGCTGCTGTCCGGCCTTGCGGGCGTGATAGCGGCCTCACGTGCCGGCTCGACTGTCTTCTGGCGTCACAATAATGGTGATCCGGGCGGCGAGCGCCTTTCCCGCAGCAAGCTGGCAGGTACAGTGGTGTTGTTGTCCGCGGCGCCGCTGCTGGTCATTCTGGCAGGGCCCATCGGTGGCTACACTCAGGCCACGGCCGAGCAGATCACCGACACCGTGCAGTATCGCAGCGCCGTACTGGGCAATGTCACTTCAGTCACGCCAGGAGCGTCTGTCGATGCTGATTAAGCGCTGTCTTCCCAGACCCATCCTCTCTTTGATCCTGATGCTGGTCTGGATCATGCTGTCCGACATCATCACCTATGGTTCCGTCATCATGGGCGTCATCCTGGGGATTGCCATTCCACTAATGACCCAGCGCTTCTGGGATGCGCAACCGGTGGTCAAAAAACCGCTGCTGCTGCTTCGATATACCCTGCGCGTCATGCTGGACATTCTTGTCGCCAATCTGGAAGTGGCATGGCTGATTGCCCGACCCTGGCGGCGCCCTCGACCTGCCTTCATCGAGTATCCCCTGACGCTCAAACGCGACTTCAGCATCACGCTGCTGGCCAGCACCATCAGCCTGACGCCGGGGACCATTTCGGCCAATCTGCGACTCGACGGGCGTAGCCTGCTGATCCATGTTCTGGATACCGACGATGAGCAGGCTGTCATCGACGAGATATACAACCGCTACGAGCGACCGCTCATGGAGATTTACGAATGATCGGTATTGCGCTGTGGATCAGCTTTTTTCTGGTCGCCATGGCCATCATTCTCAACGCTTATCGGCTACTGGTGGGGCCTTCCCTGCCCGATCGCATCATCGCGCTCGATACCATGTACGTGAACAGTATCGCCCTGATCATTTTGTACACGATCTGGCTGAGCACCCGTGTCTATTTTGAGGGTGCCCTGTTGATTGCCATGCTGGGATTTATCAGTACCGTGGCCGTGTGCAAGTACCTGTTACGCGGCGACATCATCGAATAGGAGGCCATCATGGCGTGGTTGGACAAGGCATGGATTGATACGGCGCTCGAGGCGCTGACGGCCTTTTTTATGATCGCCGGTGCGCTGATCACCTTTATCAGCTCTTTCGGAATGGTGCATCTGCGTGATTTTTACCTGCGCATGCATGGTCCTGCCAAGGCTACGACCCTGGGAGTGGGTCTGATTCTGGTGGCCTGCATGTTTTATTTCCTGCTGATCGATCGCACCTTTCACATCCAGTTGCTGCTGGTCACCATTTTCCTTTTAATCACGGCGCCCATCAGCGCCCACCTGCTGGCCAAGGTGGCATTGCATCAGAAGCTGCCCAGTGATATCTCGACCACCGGAGCCCCCAGTGAGCTGCGTGAAGAGGATGTCGGCCAGGAACCGGACACACCTCATCCGGAAGATCCCGGCAACGGTCAGCGCCACAGTCCCTGAGGCGCTGAACCGCTCAAAGCTCAGCGCCAGTTGCGCGTATTCTTCTCGACCAGCCCCGCCAGCGCTTCAATGTGACTTTCGCGGTCATTAAGCGCTGGCACATAGCTATAGTCTTCCCCGCCGGCTTCCACGAAATACTCCCGGTTTTCCTGCTGAATTTCTTCCAGCGTTTCCAGACAGTCGGCCGCAAACCCCGGGCAGATGACGTCGATACCGGGCGTGGTTTTCACGTCCCAGTTCTTGAGCGTCTCATCGGTATAGGGCTTGAGCCACTCTTCCCGTCCGAAACGCGACTGGAAGGTCATGGTCCACTGACTGTCCTCAAGACCAAGCTCGCGGGCCAGGGCTTCACTGGTCCCGCGACAGTGCTTCGGGTAGGGGTCGCCTTCCTCGGCATAACGCTTGGGGATACCGTGCCAGGAGATCAGCAGGTGATTTTGCTTGCCACGCGTGGCCCAGTGTTCCCGAACGCTTTCGGCAAGCGCTGTAATGTAGCCGCGGTCGTCATGGTAATCGCGGATGAAGTGCATCTCGGGGATATCCGGGCACGGCTTGAGCGCATCGGCCAGACGGTCAAAAACGGCCGCCGTGGTGGTACGTGAGTATTGCGGATAGAGCGGTAGCACCACGATGCGGTTGACCCCGGCGCGACGAAAGGCAAGGCCGGCACTTTCCATGGTGGGCCGGCCGTAGGTCATGCCCAGTTCGACCGGCATGTCACAGCCATACTGCGCATCCAGATGCGCCTTGAGGGCACGCTGCTGACGCTTGCCGATGGCCAGCAGGGGCGACCCTTCTTCTTCCCAGACGCTGGCATAGGCCTCGGCCACCCTTTTGGGACGAGTCCTCAGCACAATGCCATTCAGGATGCACCACCAGAGCGGGCGGGAAACATCAATCACGCGCCGGTCCCACAAAAACTCGCCAAGGTAGCGCCTTACGGCGGCGGGGGTGGGCTCATCCGGGGTGCCAAGATTGGCCAGCAGTACGCCGAAGGGGGCCTGCGCCATGTCTATACTCCTTGCAGTGACAAGAGGGGCTTGATTGTACGAACCCTCAAAACAATCGATTTTAATGAAATTATTCTATCAGCGCTGTTCAGGCAGTGTTGATGAAATGTCCCTATTCGCCATATGCAGGAAGTGTAAATGTCTCGACCCCTGATCGTAATCCTGGGTGATCAATTGACCCATGATCTTCCCGTACTGACAGGCGCACCGGAAAACGCCGTGGTGGCCCTGTTTGAAGTAGAAGAAGAAGGCCGCTATGTGCCCCACCATCCCCAAAAGCTCGTCTTCCTTTTTTCAGCCATGCGCCATTTTGCGCAGATGCTTCGCCAGCAGGGCCATCAGGTGCACTACACCTGTCTGGACGACAGCGACAACACCCAGGATCTGATCAGCGAAACCGAACGGGTCGCAGGCCTTTATGACTGCGACGACATTCGAGTGACTTCTCCCGGCGAATGGCGTCTTTTTGATCGCATCCAGAACAGGAGGGGCAACACACCTCCCTGGTACATGGTGACCGATGATCGCTTTTTTTGCTCACGCGAAGATTTTAATCAATGGGCACAGGGTCGTCAGCGATTTCGCATGGAGCACTTTTATCGCTGGATGCGTCGCGAAACCGGCCTGTTAATGGATGAGCAGAACAACCCGCAGGGGGATCAGTGGAACTTCGACCAGAACAACCGCAAGCCTCTGCCCAGACACATCACCCCACCTGAACCGCCCGAACACCAACCAGACCCACTCACTCGTGAAGTGATGACACTGGTCGAGACGCATTTCGGCCACCATTTTGGCACCCTTGAAGGATTCAACTGGCCTGTCACACGACGTCAGGCACTCAATGACCTTGCCCACTTTATCGAGCACGCCCTGCCCTTTTTTGGCGACTATCAGGACGCCATCAGCGATCAGCACCCCTTTTTGTATCATGCCCGACTATCCGGTGCGCTCAATGCCGGACTGCTCAGGCCGCTGGAGGTCTGTCAGGCTGCAGAAAACGCCTGGCGTGACGACAAGGTGCCCATTAATTGTGCGGAAGGCTTCATTCGACAGATTCTGGGGTGGCGCGAGTACGTGCGCGGCATTTACTGGCTGAACATGCCGGATTACAAAAGGCGTAACGATCTCGAGGCCGACAGGGGCCTGCCGGCCTTCTACTGGACCGGCGACACCGATAAGCGCTGCCTGAAACGTGCCATCGAGATGACCCGGGATCACGCTTACGCCCATCACATTCAGCGACTGATGGTCACCGGCAACTTTGCCCTGCTTTGCGGCGTACGTCCGGCGGCACTGTGCGACTGGTATCTGGCCGTGTATATCGATGCCTTTGAATGGGTCGAACTGCCCAACACCCTGGGCATGGTGCTGTATGCCGATGGCGGCTATCTGGGCTCCAAGCCCTACTGCGCTTCGGGTAAATACATCGATCGCATGTCGGATCACTGTCAGCACTGCCGCTATGACGTCAAAAAAAGCATCGGCGAGGATGCCTGCCCCTTCAACAGCCTCTATTGGTATTTTCTGGAACGTCACGAAAAGCAGCTGGCCGGCAATCAGCGCATGAAGCTCATCTATGGCTCGCTCAATAAAATGAGTGACGACAAGCGTCAGGCCCTGCGTGAACAGGCGATTCATTTTCTGGATCAGCTCGACTACGAGCCTGCATATGGACAGGGCGATCATCTGGCAGGGTATGAGCGGCGAACCGGCAGGGACAGTGATTAATCCGGACCACCATGGAAAACGCCGGCAAAAGCCGGCGCAGGGTCATTCAATCATGTATGTCATGTTTTGGTGTTTTTAACGGCATGCGCCCCAATCGAATTCGCGATCATCAGATCGCAATGGCCAGCTCGGGCAGGTTGCCCAGCTGCACCAGACGGCGTGAACTGTCACTGCCATCTTCTTCATTCTGACGAACGATCCAGGCATGGCTGATACCGGCCACCAACAGTTGATCGATGGCTTCATCAATCGAGCGGAACAGGCAGGGCTTGCCCCGGCGACTAAGCTTTTGGCGATTGCCGCTGCCCGTTTCACATTCGATCTGGTAAATGTGGCTCAGTGTGTTGCGAACAACGCGTACTTCCATTTCATGGTGGTATGACGCGGCATGTTTTAGTTGCTGTAATTCCATATAACCCTCCCTGGGCTATCTTCTCATCGCACTCTTGGCGATGGTTATTTCTATGTCTTTTCTATCAGTTGTTAAAAGAATAACAGTGCCGGATGACGATTCCGTGTCAGCGCCGACATTGTCTTTCCAGTGTTGAAACGCTTGATACTACGCTGTCGGACCCGTGCAGGAACCGTCATGGTGATGCACCAGCCAGTCATCGAAGATGGCCCTTTGCGGCGCTGTCATCATGTTTCGGGCACGCGCAAGGTGGTGTTCACCCAGTCGCTGCAGTCGTGCCACGATCGTGGCAAGCCAGGTCGTATCGGCAAAAAGTGCATCGGGTAGCGCGATCCGGCGCTCAAGATCACCGAGATACCAGATATGGTCGATCATGGCAGGGCCGCCTGGGGACTCGGAAGCAGCGGGTATCATTAGACCATTATGACGTACATCCAGCGAAAGATGATCGCCTGAAAAGACACCCTTTTCCCCATGATAAGGATGAATCAGCTCGATAATCCCTGGCTCGCGCTTAACCAGCCGCTCTGCCAACGGCCTGTATTGCGCCCCGGGCAGCGAGTAATGGGTCAAATGGCGTAGACCAAACACCAGAACCGCGCGCCGCCCGCGATCGAGCACTTCCTGTTCGACACGTTCAGCATAGGCCCTCTCACGCGCTTCATGCCAGCGGGCAAAGGCGTCACCGTCCAGCGTTTCCCAGTCAAGGGCAGGTTCTGCCAGTACCACACGAACCCGACGATCAAGGGGGCGCTGCAGGTTGAGAGCACGCAGGCGCCTGAAAAAGTCGGCGTAAACCGGTGGACTCCACAGCAGGAAATAGAGCGTATCCTGCCAGACAGCCTCGAGTCCGGCCTCGTCCATCTCCTCACCGCCAATATAGCGATCCAGCCATGCCTGATGACGCGCACTGCCAAATTCGACAACAATGTCGTCGAACGTTCCCTCAAGCGCCGGATTTTCCAAAAGCGCTGTGATTTCGGCCATTACCTGTGGGCACCAGTGGATCTCACCCAGCCCCACCAGAGAACGACGCTGAAAGATATCAGCCAGAAGCGTCTCGGGACGGACGGCCGTCATGACACGCTATCGCAGCAGGCAGTTTGAGGTTCAAGCACTGCCATCAGATGCTGCGCAATCGTGGCCAGATGGGTTTGGTGCATCAACTCCGGATGCGTGGCCGGCAGATCCAGGTTGATGATGCGCCCGCCCACATAGGGCTGCCAGGCACGCCGATCCAGCCAGTGTTCGTCACGAGGCGTGGCCGCGGTAAAAAAGTGCATGTCGCCGCTGTATACGAGATGGCGACTTTCACGCACCAGACGGCTGTTGTTGATGACCACATCCACCAGCGCATCCAGCGTCTGTGACGACAGCTGACCAAGCGCACTGCCCTCGCGCTGCAACAGTTCGATGACCTGCGCGCGACGCGATCCGGGCTCCTCTGTCAGCGTACTGTCGGCCAGACCTGCAATACGCAGGAGCGCTTCCAGCGCCATGCCCTCATCCGGTGGCGTCATGTCGCGCCAGAGATCGGCGGGATAGGCATCCAGCAGCGCCAGCATGTCCACCGTTTCTCCCTCACTCTCCAGCAGGGCAGCCATGGTATGCGCAATCATGCCACCGACCGACCAGCCCAGCAGACGATAGGGCCCATGAGGCTGAATGCGACGCAGCTGGGCGATGTAGTCGCGCGCCATCTCTTCCATGGTTGCCGGCAGCGGGCTTCCGGGCAGCAACCCGCGCGCCTGCAGGCCGTACAGGGGATAGCGCGATGGCAGCGCACGCGCAAGGCCTGCATAGCACCAGGCAAGCCCACCCGCCGGATGGATGCAAAATATGGGAGAGGCCTCGCCGCTTTCACGCAGCGGCAGCACGACACCCAGCCCGCCGACAGCCATGTCCTGCATGCCAAGAGCATCCAGCGCCTCGATGGTGGGCGCCTCAAACAGGGTGGCAATAGTGAGCCGGGTGCCCAGTACATCGTTTAAACGACGCACCAGCTTCAGCGCGTTCAACGAGTTGCCTCCCAGATCAAAAAAGTTATCCCGAATGCCTACCCGTTCAAGACCGAGTGCTTCGGCAAAAAGATCGGCCATGGTCTGCTGACGTGGACTGACCGGCGCCACGCTCACCTCATCGGCTTCAGGCGCCGGCAGGGCCCGTCGGTCGAGCTTGCCATTGGGGCTCAGCGGCAGCGCCGCCAGCACCATGATGACACCAGGCACCATGTAATCCGGCAGAGCGCGGGCCAGATGGCGCTTGAGCGCATCCAGTGATGGCGCATCGCTACCCCGGGGGACGACATATCCGACCAGCCGAGCGCTGTTGCCGCTGCCATGGACGCTGACCACTGCGTGCGCCACACCCTCATGAGACAGCAGGACGGACTCGATTTCACCCAGTTCCAGACGCTGCCCGCGCAGCTTGACCTGATGGTCGATGCGCCCCAGATAGTCGAGCACGCCATCAAAGCGCCAGCGGGCCAGATCGCCGGTACGGTAAAGCCTCGAGTCAGCCTCCAGGGCCGGACAATCGATAAAGCGCTCGGCAGTCAGCTCCGGCTGTCCCAGATATCCACGCGCCAGATTGCGCCCGGCAATATAAAGCTCGCCGGGCATCCCTACCGGTACAGGCTGGAAATTCGCATCCAGCACATGCAGGTGCGTGTTCCAGATCGGCGCACCAATGGGCACACTGCTGCCGGTATCCGAGTCATGACATTGCCAGGCACTGACATCGACGGCCGCCTCGGTAGGGCCATACAGATTGTGCAGTGCTACCCCGGGCAGGCGTGTCAAAAAGCGTTGTTCCAGCTCCCGTGACAGCGCCTCGCCGCTGACAAAGACCTGGCGCAGGGCGCTCATGCGCTCGACGTCCCGATCACCGAGTTCATCCAGCAGGATATCGAGCATCGAGGGCACAAAGTGCAGCGTGGTAATCGCTTCATCGATGATGGTATCGATCAGATAACGCGGATCGCGGTGGCCGCCTTCACGCGCCATGACCAGTGCCGCACCGCTGACCATGGGCCAGAGAAACTCCCATACCGACACATCAAAGCCGTTGGGCGTTTTCTGCAGCACCCGGTCGTTTGCTCCCAGCGCATAGCATCCCTGCATCCAGAGAATGCGGTTAACGATGGCGTGATGCTCGACCAGCACGCCCTTGGGCTTGCCGGTCGAACCGGAGGTGAAAAGAATGTAAGCGCCGAGACCGGCATCGCGCTGTGCGGCGCTGCCGGGGGTCAACTCACGGCACTCATCGGTATCTGCCAACGTCAGAACCTGTACGAGGTCCGGTGAAAAGCGCGAACGCTGCATCTCATCACTCAGGATCAGTCGCGGCGCGGCACGCGTGATGATATCCATTAGACGCGCGTCGGGATATTCCAGCGGTAACGGCAGCCATGCCGCCCCTGCATGATGGATGGCCAGCAGCGCCACCTGCATCTCCAGCGAACGCGGCAACGCCACACCCACAGCATCACCGGGGCGCACCCCGTGCTCGATCAGGGTATCTGCCAGCGTCTGCACCCGAGCGCCCAGCGTTTGATAATCCAGTGTCTCCCCGTTGGCCACCAGCGCTGTCGCGCCAGGCGTTTTGTGGACCTGACGCTCGAACAGCGTCGCCATATGAGTCTCTTCTACCGGGTGATCCGTGGCATTGAACTGCAAAAGCGCCTGGTGATCCGCCGGGGTGGTCAGTCTCAGCTCGCCTACGGGCATCTCGGGGGCTGCCATGAAATTCACAAGCCACTGTGCCAGGCGCGCAAGATGCCACTGGAGCTCGGTCTCGCTGTACAGCGTCGGATTACCATCAAGCGCCAGCCGCATGGCCTCGCTGTCGCCGCCGAGATAGACCGAAAAAACCAGATCGTCGACCGGTCCTGCCACCAGATGATGCTTGTGGACCCGGCTTTGCGGCCATTGACCGCTTGAATCAAGGGGGAGCACATTGACGTGCATGCCCAGCAGCGGACGCCGACCGGGACGACGCCCCAGATCGCGCAGCAGCCATTCATGGCGATAGCGCTGATGACGTCTTAGCGCCCCCAGCGACGCTGCCGCAGACCGGCACCACTGGATGGGGGTAGCGCTGAAGTCATCACGAAGGCGCAGCGGCAACATATTGACCTGGGTCATGGGCGTACGCAGCGCAGCGCCCTGCATGCGCCCCATCATGGGAACGCCCAGCGTGACATCAGATCGTTGACACATACGCGCATACCAGGCACCGCTGGCAGCCAGAATGGCTTCGGCCAGCCCCTGCTTCTGCTCGGTGCACCGGGCGTGAAACTGTCGGCTTTGCTCATGATCCAGCGTCATTTCGCAGCGCAGCGCATGAGGCTGCGCCGGGGCAAAGCGGCCAGAGGGGGAAACGGGCTCAGGGTCGTCGACAAACATTGCCTGCCAGTGATCACGGTCCTGCTCAAGCGCCGGGCCGGCCAGATAGCGCTGCTCTTCTTCAATGACGCGCTCAATGCTGCCATACCAGGCGGGTTTGACGCTCTCCCCCTTGCCAAGCGCCATATAGTGCTCGGCGGCGCGCTGTTGAATCAGTCCGTAGGCCCAGGCATCGGCTGCCACATGGTGCATGTTGAGCCACCAGAGCACGTGATCGTCCGCCAGCCGCCAAAGGGCCTGGCGATAGAGCGGTCCCTGCTGCAGTGCGAAGGGCACCTCACGGCGCTCGGCCATCTGCTGCCAGGCCAGCTCTCTGGCATGCCTGTTGCCGCGTAGATCAATGATCTCGGGGAGATCCGCTCGCTGCGCGGTCTCGCTGGCAAGCCTTGCCGGACCACCGTCAGTGGCCACAAACCCTTCAAACAGACCATCGGCCTCACTGACCGCCCTTGCTGCTGCCAGTGCCAGACGATCAATATCAATGGCACCGTTGAACTCGAGACACTGTGCGGTGGAGTATCCTCCCTGATGGGTACTGCTCTGCTGGCCGTACCAGATACCGGCCTGTGCGCCGCTGACAGGAAGAAAATCGGCCTGACTCATGAGATCACCATCTTCTGCAATACCACCCCTGTGCGGGTTCTGATAACGGCGTATTGGCCAGAACAAGTCATCTCGCCTGATCACCGATACCGTATAAACGAATGGATGCCTGAATTTAAATAATAATGCTTCTCATTTCAAACGAAACGACCGGGATTTCTTTTCATGGCCCGTCTGAATGCAAAACGGGACCGAATGGCATCATTCGGTCCCGCAGGTCTTGAGCACAACGCCGACATCCGGCCCCGAAGATCTACTCGCGATTGAAGGTCGCAGGATCAATGGCGACACCCAGCGAGCGTCGGTCAATCCAGCGCCCGGCCTTGGTCTCCTTGTAGCGAAACACGACGTAGTCGCCTATCGCGACATCCAGCTCGGCTTCTTCAACCTGATAGGAGTAGATCTCGCCATCAACGGTCAGGGTGTGCCGGTAAAGGTCCGGCATACCCAGCCACTCCTTGAAGGGTCCTTCGGTTTCGACACTTTCAAGTGTACCGCGTGCTTCCAGTTTGGGTTGACGACGTCCGCCGCGACGGTATCCAGCCGGCATATTGACTCCTGTCAGGCTATCAGGAAAAAGGGAAATGGCGCTCGGAGCGCCTTGTTTTATCTATTAGAACGCGCACAGGGTGCGGTTTACTCTTCGTACTGGCCGTAACTGCCCGGTGCCAGATCCTCGAACCGGGTGTACTTGCCGATAAAGGCCATGTGGACGGTGCCGATGGGCCCGTTACGCTGCTTGCCGATAATCAGTTCGGCCAGTCCCTTGTTATCAGGGTTGTCCTTGTTATACACCTCGTCGCGATAGACGAAGGCAATAACGTCAGCGTCCTGCTCGATGGCGCCGGACTCACGCAGATCCGACATCACCGGACGCTTGTTGGGACGCTGTTCAAGCGAGCGGTTAAGCTGCGACAGCGCCACGACCGGGCAGTTGAATTCCTTGGCCAGCCCCTTGAGCGAGCGCGAAATTTCCGAGATCTCCGCGGTGCGGTTTTCCGACATGCCCGGCACCTGCATCAGCTGCAGGTAATCGATCATGATCAGACCAATGCCCCCGGCATCACGTGCAATGCGCCGGCTTCGTGAGCGCATCTCATTGGGTGAGAGTGCAGCGGTATCATCGACGTAGAGCTGCTTGTCCTTGAGCAGATTGACCGCCGAGGTCAGTCGCGGCCAGTCCTCATCTTCAAGCTGTCCGTTACGCACCCGGGTCTGGTCGATGCGACCCAGCGATGAAATCATGCGCAGCATCAGCGACTCGGCCGGCATCTCCATCGAGAAAACCACTACGGCCTTGTCACTGCTGACCACGGCGTGCTCGACCAGGTTCATGGCGAAGGTGGTCTTGCCCATCGAGGGGCGACCCGCCACGATCACCAGATCAGAGGGCTGCAGGCCGGAGGTCATGTCGTCCAGGTCGCGAAAGCCTGTCGACAGGCCCGTCATCTGTCCCTTGAGATTGAACAGCTCATCAATGCGATCTACCGCCTTGCTGAGCAGATCGCTCATGCCGATGGCCCCCCCGGTCTTGGGACGGGACTCGGAGATCTGAAACACCAGCCGTTCGGCTTCGTTGACCAGCTCGTCTGCCGTGCGCCCCTGCGGATTGAAGGCCCCTTCGGCAATCTGATTGGCCGCGGCAATCAGCTTTCGAAGCGTGGCACGCTCGCGCACGATGTCGGCGTAGGCACGAATATTGCTGGCAGAAGGCGTATTGCGGGCAAGCTCGGCCAGATAGGACAGCCCGCCCACACGGCCCAGTCGGTCATGGGACTCCAGCTCTTCCGAAAGCGTCACCACATCCAGTGGCCGGCCCTCTTCCGCCAGACGTGTCATGGCCTTGAAGACGTCGCGGTGCTCAAGACGGTAGAAGTCATCGCTGGCCAGACGGTCGGCAATCTCATCCCAGGCCTGATTGTCCAGCATCAGGCCCCCCAGTACGGATTGCTCGGCTTCAAGCGAGTGTGGCGGCACCTTGAGTGCAGCGGTTTCCCGATCAAATTCGATCACTTCACTCATGAGGATGATTAACCATATGACGACTACCAGGGAGAGTAATTCAACGCAGGATCATAGCCTACGCCCGCAGGAAGAACATGTCATGACCTCTTCCAAGCATGGACAGCCATTGAAAACAGTCATTAAAAAAAGGGGCACACAAGGTGCCCCTTCTCGTGGCATATCATCGATATGCGCAGTGCCATCAATATGGCTTATTCAGCAACAACGACTACGCGAACGCTGGCGGTGACATCAGAGTGCAGACGCAGCTCGATGTCATATTCGCCGGTCTGGCGAATCGGGCCTGTCGGCATGCGCACTTCGCTGCGTGCGACATCAATACCTGCCTGAGCGATGGCATCAGCCAGATCGCGCGGACCGATGGAACCGAACAGTTTGCCTTCTTCACCAGCGCGAGCAACGAGCGACAGCTCGATCTCGGACAGCTCTTCAGCGCGGCGCTCGGCTTCGGCCTGACGCTCTGCGGCGTTGGCTTCAAGTTCGGCACGGCGCGTTTCGAAGGCGTCGACGTTGGCTTTGGTTGCCGGAACGGCCAGACCGTAGGGCACCAGGTAATTGCGACCGTAACCCGGCTTGACGGTAACCTGGTCGCCCAGATCTCCCAGCTTGCCGAGCTTGTCGAGCAGAATGACTTCCATCTCGTGGACCTCTTAACGTTGACTGCCGATCAGACGCGTGCGGAAATCCGCAAAGGTATCTATCAGCGCCAGCAGCAGCACTATCACTAACGTGGGCCAGGTGGTCAGCAGCAAGGCATAAAAGCCGACCAGCCAGAACCCTCTCATGGACTTTACACCTACAACACCGTGCACCAAGGCAATACCCGCTACCAGAAGAGGTACCCAGGCCATCAGGACAGCACCCGGCAACGCACCCAGAAGGCCAACGGCAGTCATCAGGACCACACCGGCAAGTTCCAGCCTCGACAAGCGAAAGCGATGGAACTCTTCTCGAAAACCGCCGGGATTGTACAGGACCGCCTGCCAGCTGCGCGCCAGCGCAAGGCAGGCGGTCGCAGCCAGCATGACCATCAGGCCGGTCACGGCCGAGATCATCAATCGTGCCAGTCTTTCAACCGGCACACCCTGACTTGCGTACTGCCGAAGCAGCTCGTCAATCTCCGGCGCCTGGGCGCGCACTTCCTCAATCAGTTGCGAGGCATCAGGTGGTGCGAAGACCCCAATCTGAATCAACACGGCCACCACAATGGCCCCTGCCAGCAGGGTTTCCCCCCAGCGAAATCGCTCTCGCAGAATAATGGCCATCACCGTCACCAGCAGAATACTGGCCAGCGGTATGGCATCTCCCTGCATCCACCACCAGCCTGCCGGCACTGCGGCGGCCAGTACGACCGGCGATGCCGGCCCAAAGCCGCGGCGCAGCGTCACCAGCGCGCTGATGGCAGCAGACAGCCAGAAAAGCCATGGGACCAGTGAGCCCAGTAGCGCCACACCAACCGCACGTGGCGTACTCTGCATTATCCAGCGAGCGAAACCCTGCATGGCGTGTGCAGCTTACTGGTGGCTGTCGGTGTAGGGCAGCAGGGCCAGATAACGAGCGCGCTTGATCGCGGTAGCCAGCTGACGCTGATAGCGTGCACGTGTACCGGTGATACGACTCGGGACAATCTTGCCGGTCTCGGTCACGTAGGCTTTCAGCGTGTCGAGGTCCTTGTAGTCAATGTACTTCACGCCTTCGGCGGTGAAGCGGCAAAACTTGCGACGACGGAAAAAACGGGCCATGTCAGTCTCTCCAGTAGGTGGATTCAGGCCAGAGCATCAGCTCAGGAGGCAGCTTCGGTCGACTCGTCAGAGCGTTCGCGCGGGCGATCGTCGTCAGAATCAGAGCGTTCACGCGGGCGATCATCATCGGAGCGCTCGCGACGGCGTCCCTTCTCATCTGCCGCTTTCATCATCGGAGATGCTTCAGTGACCGCTTCAGTGCAACGCACGACCATGTTGCGAATAATGGCATCGTTGAAACGGAAGATGTTTTCCAGTTCAGCCAGTGTTTCGCCGCTGCATTCAACGTTCATCAGAACGTAGTGAGCCTTGTGGATCTTGTTGATCGGGTAAGCCAGGTGACGACGGCCCCAGTCTTCAAGACGATGAACAGTACCGCCATTTTCAGTCACGAGGCCGGTATAGCGCTCGATCATGGCAGGCACCTGCTCGCTCTGGTCCGGATGGACCATGACCACGATTTCGTAATGACGCATGGTGTCTCCTTTCGGTTTGACAGCTTCTCGATGACAGATATATCCGCCATGGGAAGCAAGGAGTTGATAGAAGGGTATTTTTCGTTACAAGGGCAGGCTCGAGGATGTTGTCTCGATGCCCTGCAAATGCATTCGGCGGCCGTAGCCGCCGCGAAACCGCACAATTGTAGGGAGATGGCCCGCTGCTTGCAAGTAAAAGGATCAGTGGGTGCTTCGCTGACGCACCGCTTCAAACAGACAGATGCCGGTGGCCACCGACACATTGAGACTCAACACCTGACCGGCCATGGGGAGCTTGACCAGCTGATCACAGTGCTCGCGCGTCAGACGTCGAAGCCCCTTGCCTTCGGCCCCCATGACCAGCGCGGTAGGTCCACGCATGTCGACATCGTGAACCAGAGCATCGGCTTCTCCCGCGGCACCCAGAACCTGCATGCCGTAGTCCTTCAGCCGCACCAGCGCTCTTGCCAGATTGGTCACCTGATACACCGGCACGCTTTCGGCGCCGCCACAGGAAATCTTTCGCACGGTGGCATTAAGCGGCGCCGAGCGATCCCTGGCGACCATCACGCCAATAACGCCTGCCGCATCGGCCGAGCGTAGACAGGCCCCGAAATTATGCACATCGGTAACGCCATCGAGCACCAGAAGCAGCGGTGACTGATCGGCCTGCGCTTCAAGTTGCCAGAAAAGCGAGGCCTCATTGTCTGCTACCAGTGGCTCACAAAAGGCAATGACCCCCTGATGAGCCCCTTCGGCGACCTGATCGAGCACGTCACGGGGCTGAAGCACAAGACGTGCCCCGAGGGTGGTTGCCTGCTGCTGAATGTCGGTCAGGCGTTTTTCTGCCTGACCTTCCTGTACCCAGAGCTCGACAGGTACCTGCTGGCGCGACAGCAGGGTTTCGACCGCATGAACACCATGGACAGCATCAAGCCCGCGAGGTGCTGCAGCCCGGGCACCTGGGTGTCCCCTTTCCTTGCCACGGCCTGCACCCTGCTGCCGCCGGGGCTCCTGTGATCTGCCACCGCCTTTTTTACCGCGGCGTTGATGATCGCCTTTCATGACTTGCGACGATCCTTTTCAGTACCACGCTTGCCCTTGTCAGCACCGCTTTTGCCCTTGCCTTTACCGGCATCACGCTTGTCACTGTCAGACTTGCCGGCCCTGGCGCTGGCGACCCTGGCGCTGCGCTTGCGCGCCGCCGCATCTTCTTCAGCCTTGAGTGTATCGGGTGCTTCTGCAGAGCCGCTTTCAGCCACTTTTTCTTCACGACGACGCAGACGCTCCTTCTTGCCCGGGCGGGACTTGCGACGCTTCTTGCTCGGCGCATCCGTTTCGGCAGGCGCCTTGCTGTCACCGGCTGGTGCATCGGTACCGGGCTTGCGAATACGACGTCGCGACTGGGGCTGAGCGTCGGTCAGCATGAAATCGATCTTGCGATCATCGAGATCGACGCGAGCCACCTGAACGGTGACGCCATCGCCAAGGCGATAGGTCACGCCCGTGCGATCGCCCTTGAGCTGATGGCGCTCGGCTTCAAACTGGTAGTAGTCGGAAGGCAGATTGGTGATATGCACCAGCCCCTCGACAAAGTGCTCGTTGAGCCGCACAAACAGGCCAAACGGGGTCACCGAGGCAATCGCACCTTCAAAGACATCACCGACCTTGTCGGCCATGAACTCGCACTTGAGCCAGTCCTCGACATCGCGTGTGGCTTCATCGGCACGCCGCTCGGTCATCGAGCAATGCTCGCCCATGGCGACCATCTGTTCGAAGTTATACGGACACCAGCGCTGCGGCTCGTTGTTGGCCGCACCTTCCACACGCTCAACGTTGGTCGATTCACGCTGACTGCGAATGACCGAGCGAATGGCACGATGCACCAGCAGATCGGGATAGCGCCTGATCGGCGACGTAAAGTGGGCGTAGGCGGCATAGGCCAACCCGAAATGGCCTTCATTGTGCGGCGAATAAACGGCCTGGTTCATGCTGCGCAGCATGACCGTCTGGATGATATCGGCATCCGGACGACCATTGATCACTTCACGCAGATTCTGGAAATCCTGCGGCGTGGACTTGCCCTTTTCACCGCTGGCACCCAGCGTCAGACCCAGCTCGCCCAAAAACGCGCGCAGCGTGGCGAGCTTTTCATCAGAAGGCGAGGCGTGAACGCGATAAAGCGCCGGCAGCTTGTGCTTTTCCAGAAAGCGCGCGGTGGCCACATTGGCCGCCAGCATGCATTCCTCGATCAGCTTGTGGGCATCATTGCGGGTCCGCGGCACGATGCGCTCGATCTTGCGCTGATCGTTGAAAACGATCTGGGTCTCGGTCGTTTCAAAGTCGATGGCGCCGCGCACGGTACGTGCCTGGCGCAGCGTCTTGTAAATCCCGTGCAGCGCTTCCAGCGGCTTGACCACGTGCGAATACTCGCCTCGCAGGGCCTGACCTTCTTCGCTGTCAGCATTTTCCAACATGGTGCCGACCTTGTTGTAGGTCAGCCGCGCATGAGAGCGCATCACGCCTTCATAGAACTTGTAGCGGCTGATCTCGCCGCGTTGCGAGATGTTCATCTCACAGACCATGCAGAGTCTGTCCACATCCGGATTGATTGAACACAGTCCGTTGGACAAAAGCTCCGGCAGCATGGGTACGACCTGACCGGGGAAGTAGACCGAATTGCCCCGCTGCCAGGCCTCGCGGTCCAGCGGCGAATCGACCTCGACATAGTGCGAGACATCGGCAATGGCAACGATCAGCTTCCAGCCACCGGACTTGGTCTTCCAGGCATAAACGGCGTCGTCAAAGTCCTTGGCGTCTTCACCGTCGATGGTGACCAGCGGCCAGTCACGCAGATCGACACGATGTTGCTTGTCCTCATCGGTGACCTCCTCGCTCATGTCGCGAATCTGATCGAGCACCTCGACCGGGAATTCTGCCGGGATATCATGTTCGCGAATGGCAATATCGATTTCCATGCCGGGGTCCATGCGCTCGCCCAGCACTTCGGTCACCTCGCCGATGGGCTGCTGACGCAAACCGGGCTGCGTGGTAATGCGAACCTCGACTACCTGGCCATCCTCGGCGCCATTGGCCGCTCCCTGCTCAATGATGACTTCATGAGCAATGCGACTGTTTTCGGGTACCACCACGGCAATATCGTCGCCGCGCTTGCGATACAGACCGATCAGGGTGGGCGTGTTGCGCTCAAGAATTTCGTTGACGCTGGCCTCTTCCCTGCCACGTCGATCCTTGCCGCTGACACGTACACGCACGCGATCTCCGTCAAAAAGACGGCGCATCTGACGCGGGGGAATGACCAGATCCGGCTTTTGCTTGTCATCGCGCACAAAGAAACCGATGCCATCGCGATGGCCGACCACTCGACCATCCAGCAGCAGATCAGGATCGATAATTTCAAAGGCACCACTTTTGTGGCGTAGTATCTGCCCATCACGCTCCATGGCCGAGAGACGCCGGCGAACCGCTTCCAGGCGGTCCTCATCCTCGATGCCTAGCAACTTGCTGACATCTTCATGGGTGATGGGCTTGCCGTGCTCGGTCAGAATCTGCAGAAGGTATTCACGACTGGGGACCGGGTTGTCATATTGACTGGCCTCACGTTCCGCCTGCGGATCGTCGGCTGGCGTCCATTGACTCATAGATTGCTTCCCTGAAATGGTTGTCTTGTGATACCGGGCAAGATGGCGAGCAGCGGGCGCGGGATAATGGGATGTCTTGTCTTCATGGCAACGATTATAGCGGTCTCGACAGGACGACCCAAACCCCTTTATTACCCCGGAAACGTTGCAGGGTGTAAAAAACTGGCCTCCGTCGACCTTCACCTCTTGCATCACTCAAAAAATTGCGTATTATTTCGGCCCACCTGCCCGGATGGCGGAATTGGTAGACGCGCTAGCTTCAGGTGCTAGTGACCGTATGGTCGTGGAGGTTCAAGTCCTCTTCCGGGCACCATCTCAAAAAACGAGACGGTGAAAAGATAGAGAGAAACGTCTGTCGAGCTCAGGTAGTAGTGAAGAAACTGTATAGCAGTATCGTGTGATCAACGCCCGGATGGCGGAATTGGTAGACGCGCTAGCTTCAGGTGCTAGTGACCGTATGGTCGTGGAGGTTCAAGTCCTCTTCCGGGCACCAGTTGATCAGACATCGCTTTCATCACGGTCTTTGGACTGCTGACACCCTGCCCGGGTGGCGGAATTGGTAGACGCGCTAGCTTCAGGTGCTAGTGACCGTATGGTCGTGAAGGTTCAAGTCCTTTCCCGGGCACCATGTTTTCCCTCAGATACATCGCTTCCCCCTCGATACATCCTTGTTGCATACTTTCCTGCCCTGCTGACTGTTTTGGCCTCTGTCCGATATTGGTTTTCTGCCCATACGGCATTTTCGCGATTTCACGTCACGTCCCCGTGATCCGCCAGCCGTGTCCTACAACGCGTTCAACGCTGTCATATCACCAGCATTCGCCCCGTCATCAGCAAGTGTCCCGCCATGACACCGCCCGTATCGGCGTCACGACAGACAGGCATGATGGGTATCAATAACGTGCCGGCTGCCTTGCCACGCGTTCCAGCCCCCAGCCCTGAGCATCCACCCCGGACTCCAGCTGATCGGCCATTTTATCCGGTAACTCGCTGAAGAAATTAAACCCTGTACGCGCCTCGATCTCGTCGACGCTGACCAGAAAACGATCAAGCGGCTCATTGCCCCGGACGTTTTGGGGCACGATAAAGGCAATCATTTTTGGCGGCGTACTGGCATCCCCCGGCGCCAAAACAATCTTGTAAAAGGCATCCGGAATCTCGATAAATGATGACATTCGCTTGATGTCATCATCGAAGATAGGACCCGTGGTCACCCAGAGCGTGCCGAATCGGTCGGCAAATTCATCGATCACTACCTCTTCGAGACGCTGCCAGACACGCCGGTTAAGATCGGGCCTTTGCGGCGAAATGTTGCTCATCTGAAAGGTATCGAGCTGCGCCTGACGACCATGGACCGCCGCAATGGCGTAATTGGGCGCCTGATGACCGCGGTCATAGCCACTGCCGGTATAGTCATCACTGGAGACCGGCCAAAGCGTGCGCCAGTCATCACTGAAATGCCCCGGACGCGCGCCAATACCGGGATGGTTCACCCGATTGAGGCGGTAAACGGTCCATAAGGGGTTGGCCCGCAGATCCGACCAGCCCGTCAGGAACCCGTCGCTGCGCAACGTTCGGTTAAGCGTTTTCCAGTCATACCAGATTTCGGCCCGGGGCGTGCCCATCCAGCTCATCTGCTCCCAGTACGTACGCTCCTGGTAATACCACAGCCCATACATGACCGCCGTTGCCAGGAGCCCGGCACCACTCATGCGCCGCAAGCGCTTTAAAAGTCCCGGACGTCGCCGCGCCATAACCATCCCCTGCCACTGTATTTTCAAAAGTCACTGCATTCTCAAAACGGCCCTCCCGGGCGGCGGCGAGTATACCCCAGTCAATGACAGGCTGCTGATATGACTAAAAAACGAGCCCGAAGGCTCGTCATGAAAAATACTGCATTCCAGCCACACAAGGGGTGGTTTATCCACCAGTCTGCGGCCAGTCGTGGCGATCCACCACTTCACCGTTTTCGACCACTTCCAGCACGATGGGAAACCCCCACAGCTGATGGAGATAATGCATGACGGGCGAAAACGCATCATCCAGCGGTCTTCGCTGCGTTCGCTCATGGCGCAGCACCAGTGAACGGTCGCCATGAATATTGGCTGCCCATACCTGGATATCCGGCTCTCGATGTCCCAGTGAGTACTGCAATGACAGCGCCTCGCGAATCCGCTTGTAGCCACGATCATCATGGATGGCCGAAATTTCGACCATGTCATCCTGGTCATCATCAAGTAGCGCAAAGAGTTTCATGTCCCGCATCACCCTGGGGGACAGGAACTGTTGAATGAACGATTCATCCTTGAAGTTGCGCATGGCGAAGTGGACCGTCTCGAGCCAGTCGCTGCCGGCCATCTCCGGGAACCATGCCCGATCCTCCTCGGTCGGCGCGGTACAGATGCGCTGAATATCGCTGAACATGGCAAATCCCAGCGCGTAGGGATTGATGCCGTTATACCAGGGGCTGTCAAAGCCCGGCTGCGCCACTACCGCCGTATGGGACTGGAGAAACTCCAGCATCACCCCTTCATCGATCAGTTGCTCATCGTAAAGGCGATGCATGATGTTGTAGTGCCAGAAGGTGGCCCAGCCTTCATTCATGACCTGCGTCTGGCGCTGCGGGTAGAAATATTGCGCCAGCTTGCGCACGATGCGCACGATCTCGCGCTGCCATGGTGCCAGCAGGGGCGCATTCTTTTCGATGAAGTAGAGCAGATTCTCCTGCGGCTCTGACGGGTAGCGTGGACGCTGACCGAGCCCTTGCGCCTCACCATCGACGTTTCGGGCATCGGCCGCGCGCAACTGTGGAATGGTGCTCCAGAGCGTGTTGATCTGCTGCTGCAGATAGCCTTCACGCTCCTGCTGGCGACGTGCCTCCTCTTCGGCCGAAATGGCAGAAGGTCGCTTGTAGCGATCCACACCCTGATTTTGCAGCGCATGACAGGCATCAAGCAGCTGCTCGACGGCCTCGACACCATGGCGCTCTTCGCACTCGCTGACATAGCGACGGGCAAAGACCAGGTAGTCCACGATGGCGGAGGCGTCAGTCCAGGCGCGGAAGAGATAGTTGCCCTTGAAAAACGAATTATGGCCATGACAGGCGTGCGCCATGACCAGAATCTGCATCATCAGGGTATTTTCTTCCATCAGATAGGCGATACAGGGGTCAGAGTTGATCACCAGTTCATAGGCCAGCCCCATCTGCCCGCGTTTATAGGCCTGTTCGACGGACAGGAACTGTTTGCCAAATGACCAGTGGCTGTACCCCACCGGCATGCCGATGCTGGAGTAGGCATCCATCATCTGTTCGGAGGTGATGATCTCGATCTGGTTGGGATAGGTCTCCAGACGGAACTCGGCGGCGATACGGGCAATCTCTCGCTCGTAATGTTCAAGATCATCAAAGGACCAGTCGGACCCCTGCCCCAGAAAGTCCTCATCATGAATCGGCTTGTAGGATGTGCTCATGAGTGAGCCTCTTGGCCGCCCTGGCGGCTTTTGAACAGTTCACGAAAGACCGGATAGATATCGCCGGCCTGAACGATCTGGCGCATGGCAAATCGTTCGGGATAGCAGTCCTGTACGCGCGTGTACTCCTCCCAGAGAGCCTGGTGGGCATGCGGGGTAATCTCGACATAGGCGTAGTACCGAAGCTTTGGCATCAGCGCATCCGAGAGGATCTGACGGCACTGCACGGAGTCATCATCCCAGTTGTCGCCATCACTGGCCTGGGCCACATACAGATTCCACTGCGCCGGCGGATAGCGCGCCTCGATGATCTCATCGAGCAGATGCAGCGCACTGGACACAATGGTGCCCCCCGTTTCACGGGAATAGAAAAAGGCCTCTTCATCGACTTCGCGTGCGGCGGTATGGTGTCGAATGAACACCAGCTCGACCCGTTCATAGTCCCGCTCAAGGAACAGATACAGCAGCAGAAAGAAGCGCTTGGCGATGTCCTTGTGGTTCTGGGTCATGGAACCCGACACATCCATCACACAGAACATGACCGCCTTGTTGGAGGGTTGAGGCTGATCGACAAGATGGTTGTAGCGAAGATCAAACGTATCGATGAAGGGCACGGCCTCAAGACGTTTTTCCAGTCGTTCGATCTCCTCTCTGAGCTCACGTATTCGACCGGGATGGCGCAGAACGGGATCCTTGCGCTCTTCCTCTTCCAGCGCCTTTTGCGCATCACACAGCGCCCGCTTGATCGGCGCACGCATGGCAATACGGCGGGCCTGCGCCTCGCGCATCGAGCGCACGATGTTCATGCGGGCAGGCACCCCCTGTCGGGAGAGCCCCGCCCGCACGGGCCGACGCTCTGCCATATCGGCCAGCTGCTTGCGCTCCAGATGCGGCAGTTCCAGACCATCAAAGATAAAGCTCAGAAATTCGTCTCGGGACAGCGTAAAGGCAAACTCGTCGACCCCTTCTCCCTGATTGGAGGCGGATCCTTCGCCGCTCCCCCCACCGCCACCGCTGCCGTGAGGGCGACGCATTCGATCCCCTTCGGCAAATTCACGGTTGCCGGGGCTGACCACCGTGCGCCGTCCGCCCTTGCCATGACGGAACACGGGCTCGGAAATGTCCCGGCCCGGAATACTGACTTTCTCGCCGCGCTCCATGTCGGTGATTGAGCGCCGATTGACCGAATCCTCCACGGCGCGCTTGATATGCTTTTGATAGCGTTTTAAAAAGCGCTGCCGGTTGACCGCACTCTTGTGACGAGCGTTGCTGCGCCGGTCGATGAAATAGCTCACGTCACCACCTCCTGCAGACCGATCATGCCGTCTGCCCCGTATCCGGGTGGGAATGGGCACCGACCATCAGGCCGGCGCCAGCCGCTTACTGGGACTTGCGTACGCGCAGATACCACTCCGACAGTAGGCGCACCTGCTTTTCGGTATAGCCCCGCGCGACCATGCGATCGACAAAATCCTCGTGCTTTCTCCGATCGTCGCTGGAGGCCTTGGCATTGAACGAGATGACCGGCAGGAGCTCTTCGGTGTTGGCAAACATCTTGTGCTCGATCACGCCCTTGAGCTTTTCATAGGACTGCCAGCTGGGGTTAAGCCCCTCATTTTGCGCCCGGGCACGCAGCACGAAGTTGACCACCTCATGGCGGAAGTCCTTCGGATTGGAGATACCGGCCGGCTTTTCGATCTTCTCGAGCTCTTCATTGAGCGCCTGACGGTCCAGCAGCTCTCCGGTTTCCGGGTCACGAAACTCCTGATCCTGAATCCAGAAATCGGCGTAGGTCACGTAGCGGTCAAAGATGTTCTGACCGTACTCGGAGTAGGACTCCAGGTAGGCGGTCTGAATCTCCTTGCCGATGAAGTCGACATAGCGTGGCGCCAGATACTCCTTGATAAAGCGCAGATAACGGTCGTGCACTTCACGCGGCAACTGCTCCTGCTCGAGGCGCTGTTCGAGCACATACAGCAGATGTACCGGGTTGGCCGCCACTTCGCTGGAGTCAAAATTGAAGACTTTTGAGAGAATCTTGAAGGCAAAGCGGGTCGACAACCCTTCCATCCCCTCATCCACACCGGCGCTGTCTCGATACTCCTGAATCGAGCGGGCGCGCGGGTCGGTATCCTTCAGATTCTGCCCGTCATAGATGCGCATCTTGGAGTAGATACTGGAGTTTTCCGGCTCCTTGAGCCTTGAAAGCACCGAAAACTGCGCCAGCATCCGCAGCGTGTCCGGCGCACAGGGCGCCTGTGACAGCGAAGAGTGCTGCAGGAGCTTCTCATAGATCTTCATCTCCTCGGAGACACGCAACGAGTAAGGCACCTTGACCATGTATACACGGTCCAAAAAGGCCTCATTGTTGCGATTGTTGCGAAACTGCTGCCACTCACTCTCGTTGGAATGCGCCAGAATCACCCCGTCAAAGGGAATAGCCCCCATCCCTTCGGTCGGGTTGTAGTTGCCCTCCTGAGTGGCAGTCAGGAGCGGGTGCAGCACCTTGATCGGCGCCTTGAACATCTCCACGAACTCCATCAGCCCCTGATTGGCGCGACACAGCCCGCCCGAGAAGCTGTAGGCGTCCGGATCATCCTGAGAAAAGAGCTCAAGCTTGCGGATATCGACCTTGCCGACCAGCGAGGAAATGTCCTGATTGTTTTCATCCCCCGGTTCGGTCTTGGAAATCGCGATCTGATTGAGCCGTGACGGATAGACCTTGACGACTCGAAAGCGGGAAATGTCACCGCCATATTCACGCAGGCGCTTGGCCGCCCAGGGCGACATGACACTGCGCATGTAGCGCCCTGGAATGCCGTATTCACTTTCCAGCGTGTCACCATCCTCCTCGGCGCTGAAAAGCCCTAGCGGTGACTCATGCACCGGCGAGTCCTTGATGGCATAAAAGGGAATCTGCTCCATCAGCGCTTTCAAGCGTTCGGCAATCGAGGACTTGCCGCCGCCGACCGGACCGAGCAGATAGAGAATCTGTTTGCGCTCTTCAAGCCCCTGTGATGCATGGCGGAAATAGGCAACGATCTGCTCGATGGCCTCTTCCATGCCATGAAATTCGGCAAAGGCGGGATAGCGACGAATCAGCTTGTTGGAGAAAATACGGGAAAGGCGGGGATTTTTGGCCGTATCAATGACTTCCGGCTCACCGATGGCTCTGAGCATGCGCTCGGAAGCGCTGGCATAGGCCTCCGGGTCCTTGCGACAGAGCTCAAGATACTCCTGAAGACTCATCTCTTCCTGGAGGGTGCGCTCAAAGCGATGCTGCACATGATCAAAAATGCTCATGAACTTCTCCTTGAGTGGCGACGGTGTGTCCTGCCGTACGCACGCTCGTCATTTCCGTGAAATCAATCAGCCACTGCGGCACTCCCGCTCATCGAAGGTTCTTTCTCGCTTATGGAAAGCGCTGTCAGGCGTTAAAACGAGGATGGTTGGTTGTGTTGATCCGGGAACACACCGGATAACACCCCTGCTTGAATCAGGCGATGCGGCATGAGGCAATGCCGCACCGGTGTCAGGAAAGATGTCTTATCAATATCACTGTTGAGCGTGTTGTGCCAGCGCCTGGCGAAGGTCGGCCACCAGCGCGTCGATCAGCGTCTCGGACGTGTTCCAGCTACAGACAAAGCGGACACCGCCCTCGCCTATAAAGGTATAAAACGTCCATCCACAATCGCGTAAGTACTGTTGTGCCGAGGCAGGGACTTCAAGAAAGACGCTGTTGGCCTGCACGGGAAACATGACCTCAATACCATCGATATCATGCACGCCATTGACCAGACGCCTTGCCATGGCATTGGCATGGCGGGCATTGGCCAGCCAGACATTATTTTCCAGAAGCCCAAGCCAGGGCGCGCTGACAAATCGCATCTTGGAAGCCAGTTGACCGGCCTGCTTGCAACGGTATTCAAAATCGCGTGCCAGCTCGCGGTCAAAAAAGACGATGGCTTCACCGAAGGCCAGGCCGTTTTTGGTCCCTGAAAAGCACAGCACATCCACGCCTGCCTTCCAGGTCATCTCCGCAGGCGTCACATTCAGCGAGGCGCAGGCATTGGCAAAGCGGGCGCCATCCATGTGGATTCTGAGATCGTGTTGATCAGCCACTTCCCGTATGGCCTGTAGCTCATCGAGTGAGTAAAGCGTGCCTACTTCGGTGGCCTGGGTGATGGAGACCACTTTGGGTCGAGGATAGTGAATATCGTTGCGCCGCGTGACAACACTGGCAATGCCTTCGGGCGTCAGCTTGCCCATGGGCGTATCTACCGGCAACAGCTTTGAACCGTTGGAAAAAAATTCCGGCCCACCGCACTCATCGGTCTCGATATGCGCCAGCTGATGGCAGATGACACCGTGATAGGACTGGCAAAGGGAAGCCAGGGCCAGAGAGTTGGCCGCGGTCCCGTTAAAGACGAAAAATATTTCGCAGTCTGCCTCAAAAAGCGTTCTGAAATGGCTCGATGCCCGCTCGGTCCACACATCGTTGCCGTAGGCCAGATCATCCTGCTCGTTGGCCTGAAGCAGATAATGCATGGCCTCGGGGCAGATACCCGATGTGTTATCGCTGGCCAGAAAACGCGGAGAAGCAATGGCGATGTCGCTGGGTGCGACAGTATTGCTGAAACCTGGGGTCGTCATGTTGAGGTTGTCCTGCTGCTTGTTATCGGCTTGCCTATCGAGGATCGCTCGATCAATGGCATGACAGGTCAAGCATGCAGCGCGCAGGAGAGACTGGCAAGCCGGTATCCTGCAAACAACGACAGCATGGCGCCATATGGGCGATACGGAATCAGGCAGAACGGAATCAGGCAGAACGGAATCAGATAGACATGACAGTGATCATGCAGGAAAAACGATTAAAACAGGAAATGATTGTCTTGCAGGAGGGAATACAATAGACGTTCAAGCGAATGGCGGACTGGACGGGACTTGAACCCGCGACCTCCGGCGTGACAGGCCGGCATTCTAACCAACTGAACTACCAGTCC
>NZ_CANMFC010000012.1 GCF_947497025.1 uncultured Kushneria sp. | reverse complement strand
CGTACCTCCTGTCCATGTGGAGGTCATATCCTGGCCCAGCTCAGGGGGCGAATTCCACACCCAGCGACGAAGAGCCATTTTTTTTGACAGGCTTAATTATCGAGCAATATTTAAAGCAACCAAATTCATTAAAATGCCTTCGTTTAATAGCGAGCGGCGTTTTTTTGTATGGCGATTCCTACAATATCTCATGCTTTAATTTATATCGAATGACAACCTTTATGGCATGTGCTGAAAGCTAATAATTCATGGCGGTTTCGGCACAACATCCAAGCGTTTTGTTTGTCTATCCTCGGTTTCACAATGCAATAAACGCTGGCTGAATATCTATTGCCGTTACTATTGTTATAACGTTGATAATCATTGACATCAGGCTGGCCGGCAAAGACGAATACTCCCTCAAGCAGAACCCTTTATCTTTATTAGAGGCAGGGTCGAGTGTATGGGATCAAAGGGTAGAAGATCATGCAGACAGTCATCGTCACCGGAGGTGCCGGATTCATCGGCTCGGCATTGATACGTCATCTCATTGCACACGATACATGTCGCATTGTTAATGTTGATTGTCTGACCTATGCCGGACATACCGCCACGCTGAAGGATATTGACCAAAACCCACGCTACTGTCTGGAGCAGGTGGATATCCGTGACCGCCCGGCGCTGGATCGTGTGTTTTCGACATGGCAGCCGGATGTGGTCGTGCATCTGGCCGCAGAATCTCATGTCGACCGCTCCATCGACGGCCCCGCTGTCTTTATCGATACCAATATTGTGGGTGTTTTCAATCTGCTGGAAGCCGCGCGCAGCTGGTATGAGGGGTTGGAAGGCGAGCAGCGAGCGCGTTTCCGCTTTCATCACGTCTCAACGGATGAAGTGTTCGGGGACCTTTCCCCGGAGGCTGCGCCCTTTAGTGAGACATCTTCCTATGCACCCAGCTCTCCCTACGCCGCCAGCAAGGCCAGCGCCGATCATCTCGTGCGCGCATGGCAGCGTACCTATGGCCTGCCCACCCTGATCACGAACTGCTCGAACAACTACGGCCCGTGGCATTTCCCGGAGAAGCTGATCCCGCTGGTGATCCTCAACGCCCTGCAGGGGCGCGACATCCCGGTTTACGGCGAAGGCCATCAAATCCGTGACTGGCTGTATGTCGAGGATCATGCCCGCGCCCTTCATCTGGTCATGACACAAGGAATAATTGGCACCAGCTATAACATCGGTGGCCATGAGGAGCGTCGCAACATTGACGTGGTAACCACCATCTGTGACGTTCTCGAGCGCCTTGAAGTGCCGCATCCTGCCGGGGTTGGTCGCTTTCATGACCTCATTACCCATGTGGCTGACCGCCCGGGGCATGACCGACGCTATGCCATTGATGCTTCGCATATTGGACGGGAACTTGGCTGGCATCCGCAGGAGAGCTTTGAAAGCGGCATCGAAAAGACCGTACGGTGGTTTCTGGAGCACGGTGACTGGTGCCAGGGCGTCGAGGTTGAGCACACCCGCCAGCGTCAGGGACTGAGGGCCACGGTATGAAGGGCATCATTCTGGCCGGCGGCAGCGGTACGCGGCTGTATCCGCTAACCCTGAGCGTGTCGAAGCAGCTGCTGCCCATCCACGACAAGCCGATGATCTATTACCCGCTGTCAATACTGATGCTGGCCGGCATTCGGGAAGTGCTGATCATTACCACACCCGTTGAGCAGCCCCTGTTCAAGCGTCTTCTGGGCGATGGTTCGCGCTTCGGGATATCGATCGAATACGCTGCCCAACCCAGCCCCGACGGGCTGGCACAGGCGTTTCTCATCGGGCAGCCCTTTATCGGCAATGACAATGTCTGCCTGATTCTGGGTGACAACATTTTCTACGGTCACGGCTTTGTTCCGCGGCTCAAGCATGCGGTCGAGCGCGGCACCGGTGCCACGATCTTTGGCTATCAGGTGCGTGATCCCGAGCGTTTCGGTGTCGTGGAGTTCGATAGTGAGCAACGTGTGCTGTCGCTGGAAGAAAAACCCACTGAGCCCAAATCACGCTATGCCGTGACCGGGCTTTATTTCTACGACAATGATGTGGTGGACATTGCTCGCGATGTTCGCCCCTCTCATCGAGGGGAGCTTGAGATTACCAGCGTCAATCAGGCCTATCTGGAGCGGGGCAGGCTCAATGTCGAGCTGTTGGGTCGCGGCTTTGCCTGGCTGGATACCGGTACCCACGAAAGCCTGCTGGAAGCGGCACAGTTTGTCGAAACCATCGAAAAGCGACAGGGCTACAAGGTGGCCTGTCTCGAGGAGATCGCCTGGCGTAACGGCTGGATCGACAGTGACGCCTTGATGGCAGAAGGGCGGGCACTGGAGAAAAACGGTTATGGGCAGTACCTGATCTCGTTACTGGAGTCGCCATGATCCCCTTTACACGCCCCTTCCTGCCTCCCGAGGCGGACTACCAGCGCTATATCAACGACATGTTCTCCCGGCAGTGGCTCACCAATCATGGGCCGCTGGTGCAGTCTTTTGAAGAACATCTCAAGGGTTTTCTTGAGATCGATTACTGTCACTTCGTGGCCAACGGCACGCTGGCACTGCAGCTGGCCTTCAAGGCGCTGGCGCTGGAAGGCGAGGTTATTACGACGCCGTTTTCCTTCGTGGCCACCCTCAATGCCCTGCTGTGGGAGGGGCTGACGCCGATATTTGTCGATATCGATCCACAGATGCTGACGCTTGATCCTGCGCGTATCGAGGCGGCCATCACGCCCGAGACCTGCGCCATTCTGGCTACGCATATTTATGGTCATCCCTGCGATGTGATGGCCATTGAGGCCATCGCCCGGCGCCACGATTTGAAGGTGATTTACGACGGCGCGCATGCTTTCGGATCGCATCATCTAGGCCGCAGCCTGCTGGATTACGGCGACATCAGCATCACCAGTTTCCACGCCACGAAGCTTTTTCACACCATTGAGGGTGGGGCACTGTTTACCCACAGCGCCGAGTTGAGTGAGCGCATTACGTCACTGCGTGCCTTTGGTCAGGTGGGCGGCGCCGGCATCAATGCCAAGGGGTCGGAAGCGCACGCGGCCATGGGGCTGGCGCTCTGGCCCTGGCTTGATCATATTCTTGCCAGCCGGGCCAGTATTGCCGGGATTTATGATCGATGGATCGATCACCATGGCCTGCCGATATCGCGTCCAGGAATGGTTTCAGGGGCTGACATCAATCATGCCTACTATCCCATTTTGTTGCGTAATGAAGCGCAGCTGGAAAGGGTGTTGCACCATCTGACCGAGCAGGATATTCATCCGCGTCGCTATTTTCATCCGGCGCTCAACCTTGTCGGGATGCCAGAGGGCACCGCCGCCGATATGCCGGTGGCGGAAGATATCGCCTCGCGCGTGCTTTGCCTGCCCAACTTTGTGGCCATGACCGGTGAGGATGCCGAGCAGGTCATGCGCCATCTCGAAGACGCGCTGCAACTGGAGACCGCATGACTAACGATGCTCAAGAGCTGGCCTTTTACCATCATCGCGATCGCGCCGTCTCGCCAGAAGCGTTCCTGCGTTTTATCGAACAGGTCGAGAAAGAGTTCGAACCGCCCCTGTCAGCGCAGCATCACCTGCCTGACTACGTGGACAAGCTGCTGCGTCTGGCCGAGGTCAACTATGTGCTGGATGGTGATGACGTGGTGGCGGCCATCGCCTGCTATGCCAATGACCATGAGCATTATCAGGCCTATGCCACCTTCATCGGGGTACTGCCGAGCTATCGAGGCAGTGGCATTGCCAGACCCCTGCTGTCCCGGGGCATCGATTCCTGTCGGGCAGCCGGCATGCATAATCTGCGGGCAAGAACGTGGCATCGCGGCAGGATCCTGGCCTTCTACGAAGAGATGGGCTTTGTGGTCGAGCGTGTTGAGACCAACGAATGGGGCGTCGAGTCACTGCAGCTGAACATGACGCTCAATGATCAGTCTGATAATGCCCGTTAATGCAACGCAACGGGCCCATGGCGGCGACTCCGGAGTGAATTCATGAACGTACTGCTGTCCTGTGTGGGCCGGCGTGGCTATCTGGTGGACTATTTTCGTGAGGCGCTCGCCGGCCAGGGCCGTGTTATCGCGGCCAATAGTGACCCTCTGACCGATGGCATGTGGCGCGCCGATCGTGCCCATGAGGTGCCGGGGGTCAATGACCCCGGCTATATCGATGCGCTGCTCGATATTGCTGAAAGGGAAGATGTCGGGCTGGTGGTGTCACTGTTTGATATCGATCTGCCTTTTCTCAGTGCCGCCCGTGAGCGATTTGCCGAGCGTGGCATTCAGGTGGCCGTTTCCGATGAAGCAGTCGTGGATATTGCCAACGACAAATGGCGCACCCAGATATTTCTGCAGGAGCACGGTTTTGACGGTCCGCGCACATGGGCGTCACTGTCGTCGGCACTGGAAGCCGTCAATGCCGGTGAAGTACGCTGGCCGCTGTTTGTAAAGCCTCGATGGGGCATGGGCTCCATCGGTGTACAGATGGCACGTGATGCCGATGAGCTGCGCTTTTTTCATGAGCATACCCGCCGTGGCATTGCCCGCAGTTACCTCTCGCTGATGGAAGCGCGCATCATCGAAAAGGATGGCCGAGGTGATGTACTGATTCAGGAAGGCATTTCAGGTCAGGAGTACGGACTTGACGTGTTTAACGATTTCAAGCGCCATCATGTGGTGACCACCGTCAAGCGCAAGGTACGCATGCGCTCGGGAGAGACCGATGTAGCCGAGGTCGTGGACATGCCGGAATTGATACGACTGGGCGAGCGACTGGGGCGTCAACTGGGACATGTGGGTAACCTGGATGTCGATGTCATGGTCAGTGGTGACCGTCTGGCCGTGATCGAGTTCAATGCCCGATTTGGCGGCGGGTATCCATTCTCGCACCTGGCCGGTGCCAACTATCCTGAAATGCTGGTGCGCCTGGCACAGGGACAGTCACCGTCACCTTGTGTGGCTCGTGTCGGAACCTTCGGGCTCAAGGCGCTGGTGCCCATGCTGGCCCCTGAATCGGACAGGAATACCTGAACCACAGACCCCGCGGTTTCGTTTGACAGGAGTACGTCGTGTCGGTCAAGGCCAATGCGCTTGCCAACTATGCCGGTCAGCTTTACACCACGCTGATCGGTATTGTCGTTTATCCCTTCTATCTGGCCTGGATGGGCGAGGAAGCCTACGGTCTCGTCGGGTTTTTCATCGTCCTGCAGGCCTGGCTCAATCTTCTGGACATGGGCATGTCGCCCACCCTGGCCCGCGAAACGGCCAGGGCCGCCACGCATCAGGGTAATCAGTGGCAACAACTGCGCGGACTGGTGCGAAGCCTTGAAATCGTCTTTCTGGGGCTGGCGGTCGTCATGGTGGTGTCGATCGTGCTGGGCAGCGACTGGATTGCCACGCACTGGCTTGAGATCAACACGCTCTCACGCGACGAGGTGGCCTGGTGCATCGTGCTCATGGGCTTCATGATCGGCATGCGCTGGCTGGCCTCATTGTATCGAAGCGGTATTCAGGGGCTGGAGCGACAGGTCTCGCTGAATGTGGCCAATGTCGTGATCGCTACGTTCAAGTTTGTGGGCGTCCTGCTGATTTTGCAGTTTGTCAGTACTCAGCCCAGCGCCTATTTCGAATATCAGATCGCCATTGCACTGCTCGAGCTCATGGTCATGGGCGTCATGTTCTATCGCCTGTTGGGTGGTCGCGAGCAGTGGCAGGGATTTTCATGGGCCGTACTGCGTCCGGTGCTGCCCTTTGCCGGTGGGGTGGCCTACACGGCCGGCATCTGGATATTGATGACGCAGCTCGACAAGCTGCTGCTGTCGTCGTTTCTGCCGCTGTCGGAATATGGCTATTTCACCCTGGTGGTGGTGGTGGCCAATGCGATCATGACCCTGACCATGCCGATCAGTCGCGCCCTGATGCCTCGCATGACCGGGCTGCTGGCCAGTCAGGAGGAGGCGCAGATGCTGCGTCTTTATCGGCGTGCCTCCCAGTTTATCGCCGCCACACTGCTGCCGGTGGCGGGTATGGTGGCCCTGTACGGTGGGCAGCTGCTGTATGCCTGGACCGGTAACATGGAAGCTGCCCGGTGGGGCGCGCCCATCCTGCTCTGGTATGCGCTGGGCAACGGCCTGCTCGCGATCGGCGCCTTTCAGTATTATCTCCAGTACGCCCACGGTCGGCTGCGGCTGCATGTCATCTACAATACGGTCTCCGTTTTGATCGTGGTGCCGGTGGTGGTCGTAGCCGCCTGGCAGTGGCAGGCGATCGGCGTGGCGGTGGCCTGGTGCGCCTTTCGCCTGCTCTCGTTTCTGCTCTGGACGCCTTTTGTGCATGCAAGGTTTGCCCCGGGCATTCACCGGGAATGGATGACCCGCGATATTCTGCCCTGTGCGGTCGCGACGGCGCTAATGCTGCTGCTTTATCAGGGGCTGGGGCTGTCGCTCTGGACGCTGCCCAGACCCTGGATATTTGTCAGTCTGATGGGCATGGGCATCGCCATTTTGCTGGTCAACGCCGTGGTTTCCTCGGTGGGGCGCGACATGATCATTCGCCGTTTGCAGGAGAGAAAGCATGCCCGCGCTACCCACTGAGGAGAGGCTTGTTCGGCACTGGCCGGCCGGGGCGGAGACGCCGGAGGTCAGTGTCATCTGCACGACCTTCAATCAGGCCGGCTATATCCGGGAGGCTATCGAAAGCTTTTTATGCCAGCAAACGGATTTCTGCTTTGAAATCATTGTGCATGATGATGCCTCAACCGATGGTACGGCAGAGATCGTCGCCGAATATGCCAGGCGTTATCCGCGCATCATCCGGGCCGTACTGCGTGATGAAAACCAGTATCAGAAGGGTCACAGGATCATGCCGCTGGCGGCAGGCTTTGCTCGGGCACCGTATCTGGCGCTGTGTGAGGGCGATGATTTCTGGTGTGACGAGCAAAAGCTTGCCCGCCAATACCGCGCCATGCAGGCCCGGCCGGAACTCTTGATCAGCTATCACAACGTGATCCGGCGCGGCCCCGAGAAGGATGCCCTGCACATTGAGGTTCAGGACAGGCGCAATCATGAGCGCGTCGTGCATCCTGACGAGTTGCTGGTACATACCGGCGACTACTGTCCGTCGCCATCGCTGATGCTGCATCGAAGCGTGGTAGAACATCTTCCCGAGTGGTTTTATACCACTGCACCGGTCGGCGACTTTTATCTTCAGGTTCTGGCGGCCTGTCCGGCCGGGGCGCTTTATCTGCCCGACGTCATGGCCGTTTACCGTACCCATGCCCAGGGCTCGTGGTCACAGCAACAGCGCCTGCTGGAAGACGATCAGCGCTATGCCCGTCATCAGGCATTCATGGCACGACATGCCGAGTGCATGGCTCATCTGGCAGGCCAGCTGGATGCTTCCCATACACCGGCCATTACGCTGGCCATGGCGCGGCGCTGGTATTACGCCTCGGTAGAATATCTTCAGGCAGGCCGTTATCACGGCTTTCGTGATGCGATCACGGCAAGCATGCATCATCAGACCATCTCTACGCCGCAGCGGCTGCTGTTTCTGTTGCGTCGAACCCCTCGCCTGGCGAGCAGAGTGATTGCGCTGCGCCATTGGTATCAGCGCCGCCGTCGTCCCACTGACTGTGCCTGACAGGATCGTGCCTGGTAAATTGGCAGGGCAGACAGTGTTCCGAGCGATTTTGAACTCGAGACCCTGCCAGGGTGTGTTCAAGCAGTGATCATCTGCGTCCTCTGATGCTCGCGCAGCGCATATTTTTGAAGCTTGCCGGTCGAGGTTCTTGGCAGTGACGTTTGAAACGTGACATGCCCTGGCACCTTGAAATGCGCCATATGTTCACGACACCAGCTCAATAGTTCGGCTTCACCGGGTCTGTCGGTATCCGACATGGGTACCACAAAGGCATGCGGTGTCTCGCCCCAGAAATCATGGGGCCTTGCGATCACGGCGACTTCGCGGATGGCTGGGTGGCTCATCATGATTTCCTCGATCTCGATGGAGGAAATCGACTCGCCGCCTGAAATAATGATGTCCTTGGCACGATCGCGGATCTCGATATAGCCGTCTTCGTGCATCACGGCGATATCTCCGGTATCGAGCCAGCCCCGGCCCATGGCTTCCCGTGTGGCGTCAGGGTTTTTGATGTAGCCCTGCATGATGGTGTTGCCACGCAGCATGAGATGTCCCAGAGAGTGGCCATCGGCAGGGACGTCTTCGTGAGTGACCGGGTCCTTCAAGGCAACGCGTTCGATAGCCAGGGTGCCCACGCCCTGGCGGATCTGGAGGCGCGCGCGCTTCATGAGTCAGTGCAGACCATTCCGGCTGGAACTGACAGACCAGCGAGGGGCCATAGGTTTCCGTCATGCCATAGAGGTGCAGCACGTCAAATCCCAGCGCGCTCATGCGCGCAATGGTGGCCGAATTGGGTGGCGCGCCGCCCGTGGCCAGCATGACCGGATGGGGAAGTGGCGTCGCAGCTTCGGGACGATCCAGCAGCATGGTCATGATAATGGGCGCCGCTGCCATGTGCGTAATGCCTCTGGCATGGATCATGTCCAGCACGCGGGCCGGCTCGACCCGCCGCATGCAGACATGCGTGCCACCCGCCGCCGTGACGGCCCATGTATGGGTCCAGCCGTTGCAGTGGAACATGGGCAGCGTCCAGAGATAAACCGTGCGGTCGTCCATCCTGAGCGTCAGCGTATTGGACAGGGCGTTGAGATAGGCGCCCCGATGGCTATAGATGACGCCCTTGGGGTTGCCCGTGGTGCCTGAGGTGTAGTTGAGCGCGATACGGTCGTTTTCGTCCTCGGGTAACCCGGGAATGCACGGAGTGGCACTTTCCACCAGCGATTCGTAGTCATGAGGTGCCGGCAGCTTCCATGATGATTCATCGCTGCTGCCATCCCTGATCTCCATCAGCACGGGCGCCGGTGTTGTCAAAAATGACAGTGCCGTGGCCACTATGCTGCGCAGGCTTTGGTCAAAAATCAGTACACGCGTTTCGGCGTGCGCCATGATGAAGGCAACGGAGGCACCATCGAGCCTTGCATTGATGGCATTGAGAATGCCGCCTGCCATCGGCACGCCATAGTGTGCCTCCAGCATGGCTTTCGAGTTCATGCCAAGGGTCGATACCACTTCGCCCGGTGCAACGCCAAGCGCCTGCAGGGCACCGCCAAGCTGCCGGCAGCGCTGATAAAACACTCGATAGGAGAGAGTGACATCCTCTTCAATGACGGCAGTTCGATTTGGATGAACCCGAACGGCACGCTCCAGAAAACTGAGGGGTGACAGGGGCACATGGTTGCTTTTGCCCGGTGGCGGGCATGACGACGATGTTGCACGGTAATTATTCAATGCCATATCTCCACGAGACCATAAGTATGCTTTTTTATTTTTTTAATGAGTTTTAAACCCGACAAATAATGTTGGGTATGTCATTCTCGCAAACTCGGTCTACGGTCTAATAATTTGTTAACAAGAAGGGCAAGTTGAGCAAATTAAGTTTGAATTAACAGGTTCACGGTTTTGCTCATACAATATAAACATGTCTTGCCGCCTTTTTGTTTTGTAAAAACAACATAATCGATACGGCACATTCTGATGAAACCATACGTCGTAGTTTGAAAGTTATTATCTATTTTAAGCTCACCGACCACATGAATCGCTTATGTTTAATATTGAATATAAAAATGCGTTGTCGTGTGCGGACCATTGATTGCATTCAACGCTGGAGTCGTCATGACAGCGGATATTGAAGGACGTCTACACCTAAAAGGACAGGTAGCGCTGATTACAGGAGCCGCCAGTGGCCTGGGCGCGCATTTCAGTCAGGTGCTTGGAAGCGCCGGAGCGTCATTGATGCTGGCCGGCCGCCGCCGGGAGCCTCTTGAAGCGCAGGCCGTCGAACTGCGCGGCCAGGGCATCAGGGTGTGGGTGTGTGCCATGGACATCCGTGATGAAGACGATGTGCGTCGTGCTCTCGAGACGCTGACACTTGAGGCTGGGCAGGCTCCCGACATCGTGGTCAACAATGCCGGCATTACCGATACGACCCCGGCGATGTCACGCGACATGGACGCATGGAACGACATCATCGATACCAATCTCAACGGCGCCATGCGGGTATCAAAAGCCGCGGCGCAGGCCATGCAGGCGCAGGGTGCCGGCGGTGCGATCGTCAACGTGGCCTCGATTCTCGGGCTGCGGGTGGCCGGTCATGTGGCAGCCTACAGTGCCAGCAAGGCGGGATTGATCCAGCTCACCAAAAGCCTGGCGCTGGAGTGGGCACGCTACGGCATTCGAGTGAACGCACTGGCACCGGGCTATATCGATACGCCTCTTAACCACGACTTTTTCCAGAGCGAGCAGGGGCAACACCTGATTCGACGTATCCCCCAGAGACGTCTGGGAGCGCCCGAGTCTCTCGATGGCCCCTTGCTACTGCTGTGCAGCGAGGCCGGCAACTACATGACCGGCAGTGTGCTCACGGTTGATGGCGGCCACATGGTCAGCTCGCTCTGACGCTTATTTTCCTATCTCTCTGGACATCACATGGATTTCTCACTCCCCCGGGACATTGAACAGTATCGTCAGCGCATCAGTACCTTTGTGGATGAGCGCATCATGCCGCTGGAGAAGGATCGGGCCAATTACGACGAGCACGAAAACATCGTGGATCATCACCTCCAGCGTCTGCGTGGCGAGGTGAAGGAGGCCGGGCTCTGGTCTCCGCAGATGCCTCGCGCTCGCGGTGGCATGGGGCTTTCCATGGTGGGCATGGCCGCCTGCTATGAAGCCATGAACCGCTCCATTTTCGGACCGGTCTGCTTTAACGCCGTGGCACCCGATGACGGCAACATGATGGTGCTTGAAAAGGTCGGTACCGAAGAGCAGAAGGCGCGCTGGCTTCAGCCGATCGTTGATGGCCAGGTGCGCAGTGCCTTTGCCCTGACCGAGCCGCACCCCGGCTCCGGCTCCGACATGGCCGGCATGATGCAAACGCGTGCCGAGCGCCGCGGTGATCGCTGGGTGATCAACGGTCACAAGTGGTTCATTACCGGTGCCGGTCTTGCCGAGCATTTCATGCTGGTGGCCCGGACCAGTGACGATGCGCGCAAGGGGCTGACCGTCTTTTTGTTTCATCGTGATCAGCCCGGCTGGGAGATCAAGCGTCGTATTCCGATCATGGGGCCCGAAGAGCACGGTGGCCACTGCGAGCTGATCTTTGACGGACTGGAAATTCCCGACGATCAGGTAGTGCTCGGGGTAGGCGAGGGCATGAAGGTCGCCCAGATTCGGCTGGCACCGGCGCGGTTGACACACTGCATGCGCTGGCTGGGCCTGGCGCAGCGGTCCATGGAGGAAGCGCTGGGTCATGTCGAGATGCGTCAGGCCTTTGGTGCCGCGCTGGCAGATAACCAGAGCATTCAGACGATGCTGGGAGAAGTGGCCATGGAGATCGAAGTAGGCCGGACGCTGGTCATGAAGGCGGCCTGGGCACTCGATCAGGGCAGCTTTGCCCGCAAGGAAGTCAGCATGGCCAAGGTGGCCGTCTCCAATGTGCTCAACAAGGCGGTGGATGTCGCCATCCAGGTGCATGGCGCCAAGGGCTACTCCCAAGACACGGTACTGGAATGGATCTACCGCTATGCGCGTCAGGCGCGCATTGTGGATGGTGCCACCGAAGTCCATCAGATGCTGTTGGCGCGCATGCTGCGCAGTGAAGGCAACGACTTCTGGCACTGGGAGGTGGCTGATCAATGAGTGACAGCGCTGCGGATTCGGCCCTGAGTGCATGGCTGGCACAACAGTGTGGCGCCGAGCATGTGGTGATCCAGTCTCAGCGGCGTCTGGGCGGCGGCGCTGTGCAGGACAATCGCCTTCTGGAGGTGGTCGTGACCGGCGGTCCCATGGCTGGAGAGCAGCGCTGGGTGTTGCGCAGCGATGCCCGGGCGCCACTGGCCATCAGCGCCAGCCGAAAGGAAGAATTTGGCCTGCTCGAGCGTGCCTGGCATCACGGCATCCGTGTGCCCGAACCCCTGTGGATGTGTGAGGAAGACAGCGTTCTGGGTCGTCCTTTCATGATCATGCGCCATGTCGACGGGGAGGCCTCTCCCCGGTCGCTGGTGGCTCTGGCCGGAGATAGGGCCCTTGAACCGCTGGTGGAAGATCTGGGCGCGGAGCTGGCGCGCATTCATGCCCTGCCGCTGTCCGATGATGATGGTCACAAAAGCGATGATGTGGTCTCCACACAGCTGGCCGATTTTCATGCCCGCCTGGCGCAGCTGGATCAGCCTCAGCCGGTGCTGGCATGGGCGCTGCGCTGGCTGGAACGCCATCCGCCGGCGCCGTCAAACACCGTGCTGGCGCATAACGACTTCCGCACCGGCAATCTCATGATCAACGCCGGCCGGCTCGAGGCGGTGCTGGATTGGGAGTTTGCCGGACCCAATGCCGCGCTTGCCGACATTGGCTGGTTCTGTGCGCCCTGCTGGCGTTTCGGCGGTCCGGGAGAGGCCGGTGGTCTGGGTTCGATCGAGGCCTTTTTACGTGGCTATGAAAATGCCGGCGGGGAACGCATTGATCGTGAGCAGCTTGACAAGTGGATTATCCTGGCGACGCTTCGCTGGGCCGTGATTGCCCTGGAGCAGGGCGCGCGTCACGACAGCGGTGTCCAGCCGGATCTGGAGCTGGCGTTGACGTCGCATCTGCTGCCGGGCCTTGAGCTTGACCTGCTGCGCCTGATCCCGGTCGCAGCCGGCATCGATCCGGCCAGTCTGCCGTCGTCATCCGATCAGGCGGACACCCATACGACCGAGACTTCCCTTCCCGTCGCCTGGGAGGCGCTTTCGGCGCTCAATGATGATGCGCGCGATCTGATGGAGATCACGCGTCAGACTCTCAAGTCAGAGATCATCCCGGCGCTGGACGGAGAGGCACGGCATTCGGCCCTGATGGTCGCCAATGCGCTGTCGATCATTGCCCGCCAGCAGTATCGGGGTGTCTCCATCTGGGATGAGGTCAGGGAAATGCTGGCGCAGCAGTTCTCCCTGCCGATGGATGCCGAGGATTCGCATGCCGGTGCACGAGCGCTGGTGGAAGACATCCAGTGTGGTAAGCGCGATGCCCCTGAGCGGTTTGAAGCGCTGCGCTATCTGCTCAGGGAAGACGCACTGGCGCGCGCGCGCATCAGCCAGCCGCGCGCCGCGCAGCAGTAGGGGGCGGCAGGTGGTGGCCTGTGCTGACGCGGCCAGGGTGTTTAAAAAAGCCGTGACAGCAGCGATACCACCGCTGTCTCCACGCGCAGAATTCGCGGGCCCAGGTGGATGCCTTCAAAACCCATCGTTTGCAGCCTTTCGACTTCATAAGGAATAAAGCCCCCTTCGGGACCAATCGCCAGGGTCACGGGCTGATCCATGGCCAGCCCGCGCGGGCAGCTTTCCCCGATGCCGGGATGGGCCAGTAGCGCCCGATGGCCCATGAGTGCGCCAGGCAGCTGATCCTCGATAAAGGGTTTGAAACGAGGCTGCAGATCCACTATCGGCAATACCGTATCACGGGCCTGCTCAAGGCCAAGACGCAGATGCGCCTCAATGCGCTCGGGTTGAAGCTCGGGCGATTGCCAGTAGCTTTTCTCGACTCTGGCGGTATGCAAAAGCGTCAGCCGTTTGACGCCCATGGTGGCGATGTTCTCGAGCGAGCGGGCCAGCATGCGTGGGCGCGGCAGGGCCAGCAACAGATGCACCGGCAGAGCCGGTGGCGGGGGATGGTCGAGATGCAGGATCTCGAACAGTGCCCGCTCTCTTTCAAGTTCGAGCAGGCGCGCCCGGCCGATGCCTTCACTGGTCATGCCGACTGTCAGCTCTTCGCCGGGTGACGCCTTGTGTATCTCGTGAAGATGGTACAGGCGTCGGCTATCGTGGATACACGCCCGAGCGGGCGTCACGAGGTCGTCAGGAGTGAGCAACAAAAGATTCATGTGGGCGGTATTTCCAGGGGCGCGGGCGTGTCGATAGGGGCGACGATGATAGCGCAGCTGTCACGGGCGGACGACCCGTTCGCTTTCTGACATAATGCGCCGGACACGCGCCCGGGCACACGGGTAATGGCTTGAACCATGACGCAGGAAAGCTTCGGCATGAAGGTACTGATAATTGGCGGCGGTGGCCGCGAACACGCGCTGGCGTGGAAGCTGGCACAGTCACCGCGGGTGGATGAGGTGCTGTTGGCCCCCGGCAATGCCGGTACCGCACGCGAGCCCGGCCTTCGTAACGTGGATGTCGCCGGCGGTGATATTGAAGGGTTGCTTGCAATCGCGCTCAATGAAAGGGTTGATCTTACCGTGGTCGGCCCTGAAGCGCCGCTGGTGGCGGGTGTCGTTGACCGTTTTCAGGCCGAAGGGCTCAGGATTTTTGGCCCGAGTGCGGCGGCCGCAAGGCTTGAGGGTTCCAAGTCTTTCAGCAAGGATTTCCTGGCGCGCCACGGCATTCCGACCGCCCGCTATCAAAGCTTTACGGAAGTCGCGCCGGCGCTGGCCTATCTTGAGTCACAGGGGGCGCCGATCGTGATCAAGGCCGACGGTCTGGCCGCCGGCAAGGGTGTGATTGTGGCCATGGACATGGCGCAGGCGCGAGCGGCCGTTCAGGACATGCTGGAAGACAACGCTTTCGGCGATGCCGGCGCGCGCGTGGTCATCGAGGAGTATCTTGACGGCGAAGAGGCCAGCTTTATCGTTATGGCCGATGGCAATCACGTTGTGGAGATGGCGACCAGTCAGGACCACAAGCGGGTAGGCGACAATGACAGCGGTGCCAATACCGGCGGCATGGGCGCTTATTCGCCGGCACCCGTGGTCACCGAAAGTGTACGCAAGCGCGTCATGCGCGAGATTATCATGCCGACCATTCAGGGCATGAAGGCCGACGGTCATGCGTATACGGGCTTTTTGTATGCAGGACTCATGATCGATGCTCAGGGCGCCCCGCGCGTGATTGAATACAATTGCCGTTTTGGCGATCCCGAAACCCAGCCGATCATGCTGCGCCTGCAGTCTGATCTGGTCACGCTGTGTGAAGCGGCCATTGATGGCCAGCTTGGTCAGTACCACTGTCAGTGGGACCCGCGCCCGGCAGTGGGTGTCGTGATGGCGGCAGAAGGTTATCCGGGCAGCTATCGAAAGGGCGATGTCATCACGGGCTTTGATGATGCGCAGCGTCTTGGCTGCCACGTATTTCATGCCGGCACCCGCGAGAGTGAAAACGGCGCCATTGAGACAGCGGGCGGGCGTGTACTCTGCGTTACGGCGCTGGGAGATGACGTGAAAGCGGCGCGCGATCTTGCTTATGAAGGCGTGGCCGCCATGCAGTTTGAAGGCGGGTTTTATCGCAGCGACATTGCTGCTCGCGCCATCAACCGATAGCGCTGCACGCCGGCCGGCCTTCAGGGCTGGCCGGCGTCATTAACAATACCCGTCTCGGGTCTGCAGCTCAGGAGGCGCCATGTCACGCGAGTACCCCGTGATTGCCATTACCGGCTCGTCCGGCGCAGGAACCACTACCGTGCGGCGCGCCTTCGAGCGCATGTTTTCGCGCAAGGGTATCAGAGCCGCCTTTGTGGATGGCGACGCCTTTCACCGCTATAGCCGGGAAGATCTGGCACGTATTTTTCGTGACGAGCCCGAACGCAAGAACGAGCTTTCACACTTCGCGGTCGAGGCCAACCTGCTGGACCGCCTCGAGCGCCTGTTTGCCGAATATGGTGAACATGGTACCGGCACCTACCGTCATTACATCCATTCCGAAGACAAGCGGATGCTGGAGGCCGGTTATCGTGTCGGGACCTTTACCGAATGGCAGCCCCTGCCCACCGGTACGGATCTTTTATTCTATGAGGGGCTGCATGGCGGTCTGGTATCTTCCAGCCAGGACCTGGCGCAGCACGTTGACCTGCTGATCGGAGTGACGCCCACCGTCAACCTTGAGTGGATTCAAAAGATCGATCGCGATATCAACATGCGCGGTCATTCCCACGAAGCGGTGGTAGAGACGATTCTTGGACGCATGCAGGACTACGTGCGCTATATCGTGCCGCAGTTTTCCCGTACGCATATCAATTTTCAGCGCGTACCCACGGTGGATACCTCCAATCCCTTCGAGCCGCAGGCAATTCCTTCTGATGCCGAATCCTTCGTGGTGATTCGCTTTCGCGACCGCGACAGCGCGGATTTCCCCTATCTGCTGACCATGCTGTCGGGGGCGTTCATGACGCGGCCCAATACGCTGGTGGTGCCGGGGGCGCAAATGCCACTGGCCATCGAGCTGATTCTTGAACCACAGATAGAAGCCCTGCTGGCCCAGCGGCGTTTTCGATAGATGCGCCGACGATAATGATCCATTTCTGACCAGGGAGTTTTCATGTCCACGATCTTTACCAAAATCATCAATCGCGAGATCAAGGCAGATATCGTTTATGAAGACGATAATGTGCTGGCGTTCAACGACGTCAATCCGCAGGCGCCGGTGCATGTGCTGATCATTCCCAAAAGGGAGATCGCCACACTCAACGATCTCACCGATGCCGATGCCGAAGTGGTAGGCAAGTTGCATCTGGTGGCAGCCAAAATTGCGCGTGAAAAGGGGATCGCCGAAGACGGTTATCGTGTGGTGATGAACTGCAACGAGCAGGGTGGTCAGAGCGTCTATCACATTCACCTGCATCTGATGGGCGGACGCCAAATGAGCTGGCCTGCCGGCTAAGCCCTCACAGAAACCATCAAAAGCGCCTGCAGTCTGACTGCCGGCGCTTTTTTTATGGCTGATGCTTCAGGACAGGGGCCTTGTCGAGAGAAAAGTCATGTCGCTGCGCTATCGTGGTGCACGACACTGACAAAGGGTCCTGCAAGAGATCATGGCCAAAGCGGATGGGTGATAAACCGGACAGGAGGAAAGAGTTTATCCCGCTGTGTTATTCCATGTTGGTTATATCTGGCATATGTCTTGCTCGAGTAATCGCGTCACAACGCGACCGGGCTTGTTGATGCGTCAGACCATGCCCCGGTGCGAGTGCGATGAAGCCATTGTTCTGTGCACTCATTAATGAGCGTACAGGTGTCATCGAACCCTTTACCGAGGCAGCCTCATGGAGATCAGAAACAAGGCCACCCGCATTCGGCTTTTCGATTTCAAAACGCCGCAGATGCGCGCGTTTCACCTGTCCTGGTTTGCCTTTCATGTGTGCTTTTTTGGCTGGTTCGGCATTGCGCCGATGATGGCTGTCGTACGGGATGACCTGAACCTGACCAAGACCCAGATCGGCAATACGATGATCGCTTCGGTCGCCGTGACCGTGGTGGTACGTCTGTTCATCGGGCTTTTATGTGATCGTATTGGTCCGCGGCGCACCTATACCTGGCTTTTGTGCCTGGGCGCGTTGCCGGTCATGTCGATCGGTCTGGCCGACAGTTTTGAAAGCTTTCTGCTGGCGCGACTGGCCATCGGCGCGATCGGTGCCTCACTTCGATCATGTTCGGTCCCAACGTGGTGGGCACGGCCAATGCGGCCACGGCCGGCTGGGGCAATCTGGGGGGAGGAACGACTCAGATTCTCATGCCTCTGGTACTGTCAGGGTTTTTGATGCTGGGGGTGAGTGAAACGCTGGGCTGGCGGCTTGCGATGATCGTGCCGGGCGTGGTGTTGTTTCTGACCAGTATTGCCTATTGGCATTTCACCCAGGACGCACCGGATGGCAATTTTGCCGACCTGCGCCGCCGCGGAGAGCTCGTCGAGGCCAAAAACGAATATGGCGCTCGGGCCAGCTTTGGCACGGCCATCAGGGATGTCCGCGTCTGGGCCCTGTTTCTGGTCTATGGCGCCTGTTTCGGCGTTGAGCTGACCATCAACAATATCGCTGCGCTGTACTATTTCGATAACTCTGAGCTGTCGCTGGGAGCTGCGGGCCTGATCGCGGGTCTTTTCGGGTTGATGAACCTTTTTGCCCGAGCGCTGGGCGGTTTCTTCTCTGACCGCTTTGCACGCCTGGGTGGTCTCAAGGGGCGCGTGCGCTGGCTGTTTTTGACGCTGCTGTGTGAGGGAGTGGCTTTGATCCTGTTCTCCCAGATGCAGGTGCTGGGCATCGCCATCATGACCATGGTGCTGTTCAGCCTTTGTGTACAGATGGCCGAAGGCGCGACCTATGGTGTAGTGCCCTTTATCAACCGTCGAGCTCTGGGGGCCGTGGCCGGGATCGTCGGCGCCGGCGGCAACGTGGGCGCGGTGGCGGCCGGTTTTCTTTTTCGATCGGAATCGCTGAGCTACCAGCAGGGGCTTTTCTTTTTGGGGATCGCGGTGACGCTGATTGCCTTTGCTGCGTTGAGCGTACGGTTTCCGCAAGGCACGACCAGCGAGGCAGATGACGCTGACCGGCCGGTACATGACCGCCCACGAACGCCGGCCGGCAGATACCGTACCGGTGAGCAGATGAGCTGACGGTTGTCGGCAGAACTGAACTCATTTTTCAGACGGCCTCATAATGGAGGCGCGATATAGAGTCATGCTGTATCGCATCTTTTACAACAAACGTCGCCAGCCCTGATGATGGCCACTATAGTCAGGGCAGCCGCCATTGTTTTTCATCGTGAGCGACCTTCAGGAGTCCTGCCATGTCCCGTCGATTCACGCACAGTGATCGTTTTGTTGATCAACTTGATACCATGCTGCGCACCCTGGTGCCGGGTGCTACACGTGCCAGCCGAGCCCGACCCGGCATGGCAGTGCGGGATCAAACCATGACGGCGGATGACACCCTACATTCCATCGATGTCCTGCGCCATCATCATCGCGGTCGCGTGATAGGTCAGGGCATGTATCAGGGGCAGCGTTTCGCCACCGGCATCAGCAGTCGCTACCAGCCGGTGGATGATCTGTCGGTTCGAGGCATCGATCATCTGGACTGGTGCAACGCGCGACTGCGAGAGCTGGGAGGGCGGCCCTCGCGCCTGACACCCTTTTATTACACGACATCGCTGGGCGCCGGGATGCTGTTGAGTCGCCGCCATCACGGGCGCGGGCTCGGTCTGGTCAATCTGGCAGAAACGCTGCAGGGCGAGTCGCTGGAGCGCCAGCTGGCGGCGCTACCGGCCGGGGATAACAAATCGCGTGCCGTCATCCGTCAGATGCTGGATGACTGCACGCGTCATGCTCGTGTTGCGCTTGAAGCCGGTGGTCAGCGCTGGCCCGGCGGCTGGCGCTGGATGACCTCGGTGGGTGCCCGGGTCTGCGAGTGGCGACGTCTGCGTCGCCACTCATCTGCAGGGCTGATCGACTGATTATTGGCCGTTGCGTGGCTCGGGGGGCCGGGTTTTCAAGGGCTGTGTTTTGCCAGGCTCTGTCGAGATCGGCGACAGCTCGGTAATGGCACCGGCTTCGTCCTCCTCCTTTTCGTGGGAAAAAAGATCCCAGGCGGCAATGAACAGTGCCGCAATCAGCGGGCCAATCACAAAGCCATTGATGCCAAAGAGTGCCATACCCCCCAGGGTTGAGATCAGCACCACGTAATCAGGCAGCTTGGTATCCTTGCCGACCAGAAGCGGGCGCAGAAAGTTGTCGGCAAGGCCGATGACCACTACGCCTACAAATGTCAGGATGACGCCGTCAAGGATATTGCCGGTCAGCAGATAGTAGATGGCGACCGGCGCCCAGACGAGGGCGGCGCCAATGGCTGGCAGCAGGGACAAAAAGGCCATGATGACGCCCCACAACAGCGGCGCTTCGATGCCCAGGCCCCAGAAGGCCAGCCCACCGATGGCACCCTGAGTGGCGGCGACAATGATGTTGCCCTTGACCGTGGCACGGGTCACCGTAATGAACTTGTTGAGGAGCTGATACTTGTAGCGCGCGCTCAACGGGATGGCCTGACGAATGCGTCGACCCAGTGGAACGCCATCGCGAAACAGGAAAAAAAGCAGATAGAGCATGATGCCCAGACTGATGAAAAACTGCAGGGTATTCTGGCCGATGCTCAGCGCTCTTGAGGCCAGCATCTGACTGCCCTGAGCAGCGCCTTCGGATATTCGGTCACGCAGCTGTGAAAGATCTCCCATGCCGGTACTTTCAAGCCAGCTGTCCACTGTGGGCGGCAGTGCCTGGCGTGCCTGTTCTACATAGGCCCCAATATCCAGATCTCCCGAGCGAATACGTTGATAAACGCTGGTGCCTTCCTGCACCAGCGAGCCGGCAATCAGCGTCACCGGAATAATGACAATAAAGATACAGATCAGGACATTGGTGATGGCGGCCAGATTGCGCCGTCCGCCAAAGAGGCTCAAAAGGCGTCGTTGCAGGGGCATGAACACCAGCGCCAGAATGACCCCCCAGAAAATGGCGCTGAAAAAGGGCAGCAGTATCCAGACAAAGGCGACCGAGACACCTACCAGCAGCAGCTCAAATGCCCTTTTTTCAATCGGTTTTTCCATATCTTCTCCCGCCTGGCCGTGACGTCAGCAGCGCTGATCGGCAGAGCCTGTAACCGTCGCAAAAAACCCGGCATAACGCCGGGCATGTGACCATCAGTGTAGCCTGACTGCGCCGAATGAGATCGGTTCGTTACAAGCCAGCTCGCCGTCGTGGCCTTCAGGCTTCAACGATTTCCCATGAATGGGTGATCTCGACGCCGCCCTGAGCCAGCATCAGTGACGCACTGCAGTATTTCTCGGCCGAAAGCTCCACGGCCCGCTTGACCTGGGCTTCCTTGAGCGCCACCCCCGTGACCACGAAGTGGAGATGAATGGCGGTAAACACGGCCGGCGTGGTGTCGGCGCGTTCAGCCTTGAGCTGTGCAACGCAGTCAGTCACCTTCGCGCGCGCCTTTTCAAGAATGTTGATGACATCGTAGGCGCTGCATCCACCGAGTCCCATCAGGACCATTTCCATTGGCCGAGGGCCGGTGTTGCGACCGCCATTGTCCGGATTCCCATCCAGAATGATGGCATGACCGCTGCCGGATTCGGCCACGAACTGTCGCCCATCGGTCCATTTGATGTTGGCTTCCATGAGTCTTGCTCCGTATAAATAAAGAGGTGAACCCTCTCATGGGATGGTTGAAACAGGGACAGGGATCAGTCCATGTTCTGGTATGAGAGTTGCTGCTCAAGAAGGGCCAGCCGTTCAGGGGTGCCGATATCCGACCATTGCCCTTTATGGTAATAACCGCCGAGTTTGTGCTGCTGCATGGCATTGACCAGGCAGGGTTTCAGCGGGCAGGCGGTGTCGTCGGCAAGGTCTGCTACCAGTGACGGATGCATCAGTGCCACGCCGGCATAGACCAGTCGTGGCACTCCCTGTTCATGCAGGCGCCCGGCATCGTCCAGATGAAAATCTCCCTGACGGTGATGCTCGGGTGGGTCGACCATGACCAGCCGTGCCATATCGCCATCGAGAGAGCCCAGGCTGTTGGGCGTAATATCACACCAGACGTCGGCATTGACCAGCCAGAACGGGTCGTCCCCCAGCAGGGGAAGGGCATGGCGAATGCCGCCGCCCGTTTCGAGCGCGGTGGTCTCGACGCTGTAACGCAACCGAACCCCGTAGCGCGCACCATCGCCCAGCGCCGTCATGATCTGCTCGCCCAGATAGCTGACATTGATGACGATATCGGTGATGCCCGCCATGCGCAGCCGCTCGATATGATGTTCGATCAGTGCGTGCCCCCCCACCTTGATTAATGGTTTGGGGCAATGATCGGTCAGCTCGCGCATGCGCGAGCCGCGTCCGGCGGCAAGAATCATCGCTTTCATGTCAGCCCCCGTGACTGGCGGTGCGGTGCTGAAGCAACCGTGCATCCAGCCTTGGGACGAAGCAGGTATCAAACCACTGCATGAAGGTTTCAAAACCGGGCTGGCCCGTCAGACCCTGTCGCACGTGCTCAATAAACAGGGGCAGCAGGGTGAGATAGCGCGGCTTGTCATCGCGTAGCGCCAGACGACAGAAAAGCCCCAGCACCTTGAGGCTGCGCTGGGCGGTGGTCAGGTCAACCATGCGTCTAAATGCCTCCGGCGTGATGGGCGCCATAATGCCGGCATCCTGTGCCTTCTGGCGCCACATCTCGATCCAGCGGGCCTGATCGCTCTCGGGCCAGGGATTGTTGCGATCGCGCAGCAACGAGACCAGATCGTAGGATAGCGGACCACGTACCGCGCCCTGAAAGTCGATCACCCACAGCTGCTCATCGTGGCACATGAGATTTTGCGCGTGGAAATCGCGATGGACGCATACCTGAGGCTGCGCACTCAGCGCCGCGACCAGTTGCTCGCGCACCTCGGGCCAGCTCTCGGGAACGGCGATGTCGAGCCATCGGGTCAGACACCACTGTGGGAAGAGGTCGAGCTCCTCACCGAGCCAGCCGGTATCATAGTTCGGCAGGGCGTCGGCCGGCAGTGCCGCAATGGCCACCGAGGTTGAGATGGCCTGCAGCATGAGCGCTTCACGCCGATCGTCCCGGGCCAGATGCTGGCGTAGCATGTCATCGCCCAGGTCCTGCAGCTCGATAAATCCCTGATCCAGATCGACATGATAGAGCTCGGGTACAGAAATGCCATGCGCCCGCCACTGACGAGCGATGTTCACGAAAGAGCTGCTGTTCTCACGCTCGGGAGGCGCATCCATCAATATGCGTGAATGCCCGGTGTCGAGATGCAGGCGAAAATAGCGTCGAAAGCTGGCATCATCTGTCACGATCTCGAGTTCGGGTGGCGTGGCCTCAAGGCCGTGATGAGATGCCGCCCAGCGGCGCAGGGCGTCAAGGCGCGCTGTCATGGGAACTCCTGGTTGACGGTACGGTTGCGGCACCGCATGCTGAGCGCTCAAGGGCCGCAACAGGACACTTTTGTCGCTGTTTTCAGGCTGCTGCGGTGTCCAATGCCGCGTACCATACCGATTTTTAAAAGCAATCACATCGCTTCATTGCAAGGAAGAACAAGGATCATGGGCCAGCGTATCTTCTGGACCGCCGCCTCGCTGACCGGTCTTCTCTCGACCATGGCTCAGGCGGCGCCCCAGCCACTGCCTGCAAGCGAACTTGACTGGCAGGCCTGGGGGGATGACCGCCCCGCCAATGCGCTGTGTCGGGGCCGCTATATCATGCCGGACTATCGTCTCGATGCCGGCAGTACCCCGTCACAGGTGCGCACCGAATCCGACGATGCCGGATACGGCAGTAACGGTGAAACCCTGCTGGAGGGTGAGGTTGTCCTTCGCCGAGGGGACCAGCAGCTGGAAGCACAGCGTGCCACGCTCAACGAGGCGCGCACGAACGTGTCGCTGCAGGGCCCCGTATCCTATCGTCAGCCCGGTTTCCTGGTGCGCGGCGACAAGGGCCAGGTGGCGCTCAACAGCGATGCCGCCGAAATTGATCAGGCCCACTATGTGGCTCATCAGCAGCGCCTGCGCGGTGATGCTGCCCAGCTATCGCGCCTCGAGGATGGCCGCTACCGGCTGCAGGACGCCTCCTTTACCACCTGTGAGCCTCAGTCCAGCCTCTGGAGACTGGTCAGCAGCGACATCACGCTGGATCAGCAAAGAGGGTACGGTACGGCAACTCATGCGCGTATGGAAATCGAAGACGTGCCGGTCTTTTACTGGCCCTGGGTACGCTTTCCGATCGATGATCGCCGTCTGACCGGTTTTTTGTGGCCCTCTGTCAGTCTGGGTAGTGAGTCAGGATTTGACTACGCCCAACCGTTTTATTTGAACCTGGCCCCCAACTACGATGCCACGATCACACCACGCTATATTTCGCGACGTGGCGAGGCCATTGGTGGGCAGCTGCGCTATCTCTTCGATGAAGATGTCGGCACGCTGGAAGGCAACTATCTCGGACACGACGATGGTGGAGAGGACAAGGATTTTGAGGGCGAAGATCGCTGGTTCGTACGCTATGCCCATGATGGGCGTTTCTCGCCACGAACCACCTATAATCTGCGCTATGGTGCGGCCAGTGATGGCGACTATTTTGACGATTTCGGACAGACCTTCGAGGAGCAGGACACCGATAACCTCGAGCGTCTGGCGCGACTGAATTATCAGGGAACCACCTGGAACCTGCAGGCGCGGGCCCGTGGCTATCAGAAACTTGATGAGCCACTGGACGACGATGACAAGCCGTTCTACGAGCTGCCGGCCCTGCTGGCCAGCGCGCGCTGGGATCAGGCCGGCGGTCTTTATGAGGAGTTCAACTCCAGCGCTACCTACTTCTGGCGCGACGTCGATTACAGTGATATCCCGATTCCACAGGAGTCCGCCACCGGCGCGCGCGTTCACGTTGCGCCTGCTGTCGGCTTCCGCCGTGCGCCTTCCTGGGGATTTTTCGAGCCCCGTGCCGAGCTTATGGCGACCCAGTATGATCTGGACTGGCATGATCGCGATGAGACTTCAGGTTTTGATGACTCGCCAAATCGTGTGCTGCCGGTACTCTCGGTGGATTCGGGGCTGATATTCGAGCGCGATACCAGCATTTTCGGACGTGACTGGCGCCAGACCCTGGAGCCACGCCTGTACTATGCCTACGCCCCTTATCGGGATCAGTCCGAGCTGCCGCAGTTTGATAGCCGTGAGCAACCGCTGTCCTATTCACAGCTGTGGTCACCCTATCGGTTCAGTGGCTCTGACCGTATCGGGGATACCAACAAGGTGTCCTATGGGGTAAGTACCCGCTTCCTTGAAGATGATACCGGTCGTGAGCGACTGAACCTGTCGGTCGGACAGAGTCGTTATTTCGAGGATCGCCGCGTTGTCGATGCACGCTTTGAAGATCGCGTTATCAATGAGCAAAGTGATCTTTTTTACCGCAACACTCGTGATCGCTCCCCGATTGTTGCTGAAGCTGACTGGCAGATCAGCGATCGCTGGTCGGCCCGCCAGTCCTTTTTCTACGACGATCATCGCGACCGCACCGAGAAGACCTCTTCCTATCTGACCTATCAGGATACGGATAATCTGATCCTCAATCTGGGCTATCGCTGGACCGTTCAGGATTTTGATCCTTTCGGGGATCAGGATGATCGCCTGACCTACAACCGCGAAGAGTATGATATTTCGGCGGCGTATCGTGTGACCCCGGCAATTTCACTGCTCGGTCGCTATCTGTATGATCAGACCAATAATCGGACACTCGAGACGCTGGCAGGGGTGCGCTTCAACGACTGCTGCTACGGTGTTCAGCTCGCATGGCGCGAGTATATCGACGATGACGATACGGCCCGTATTGACGATGACGAGCGCAAGCACGGTCTCTTTTTGTCCTTCATCTTCAAGGGGCTTGGTGGTGTCGGGCAGGGTAGTAGTGATGGCTATTTCTCCGAGGCCATTCCTGGCGTTCGGGAAGATGACTTCGGCGCTTATACCGGCGTGGGCAGATAGGCCACACGATCGCTTGTGACTGGACCATAACCTGTGGCGAAGGCACGACCTTGCTGCACTACTGACGTAACGTCGGTTTTATGAATGAGAAGAGAGATGTCATGAAGGCACGCAACGCAAACACGCTAGCCGCTCTGAGCCTTGCGCTGAGTCTTTCCGTTTCGCCGCTGGCGACTGCTGCCGTGCAGCCTCTGGATCGCGTCGTCGCCGTGGTCAACGATGAAGCCATCATGTCCAGCGATCTGGATCAGCGCGTCAGCCAGGTGCGTCAGCAGATGCAGTCGCGCAATATCGGCATGCCGGATCAGGAGGAGCTGCGCGACCAGGTCCTCTCGCGCATGATCACCGAGCAGATCGAGCTGCAGATGGCCGAACGTGCCAATTTGAGCGTCAGCGACAGTGACCTCAATCAGGCCATGCGAGGCGTTGCTCAGCGCAACAACATGACGCTTGAGCAGTTTGTTGATCGAGTCGAGCAGGAGGGCATGAGCTATGCCCAGGTCAGGGAGCAGGTTCGCCGCGAGCTTTTGATTACTCAGGTACAGCAGCGCAGTGTGGCAAGCCAGGTCAATATTTCCGACCGCGAAGTGGATCAGTATCTAAAACAGGCCGGCAGCAACGCCAATGTGCAGTATCATCTGGCGCACATTCTGATTGCCGTGCCACAGGCGCCTACGCCTCAGCAGGCCGAGGCAGCCCGTCAAAAGGCCGAGCAGCTGCGCCAGTCCATTACCTCGGGGCAGGCGAAGTTCCAGGAAGTTGCAGCGGCCCAGTCCGACGGCCCTCAGGCGCTGGATGGCGGTGATCTGGGCTGGCGTTCCGGTGCCGAAATGCCCAGCATCTTCGATGATGTCGTGCCTCGCCTGAGTGTGGGCGACGTCAGCGAGCCCATCCGCAGCCCGAGCGGTTATCACCTGATTACCCTTCTGGACAAGCGCGGCGGTGGTAATGCCGACCAGCAGCGAGAGCAGATTCGACGTACGCTGTTTCAACGCAAGGTCAACGAGGAACTGGAGGCCTGGACGCAGGAGATTCGTGCCTCGGCCTACGTTGATAATCGACTGGAGCAGGGCGACGACACTGCGCCGTAACAGGCCCTGCCTCCTTTCGGATGCCAGTGCTGATGACAGGCCGCGAGCGACCCTCGCGGCCTTTCGTTGATGCAGGCCGTCATCTTTTATGCAAGGATCATTCATGTCACGACAACCGGCCCCCATGCGCGCTCGCAAGCGCTTTGGGCAAAATTTCCTCCAGGATCACGGTGTCATCGAACGTATCGTGCGCTCGATACATCCACAAAAGGGTGACCGACTGGTCGAAATCGGGCCCGGACAGGGTGCCCTGACCGAGGAGTTGCTGGCAGCGCATGGATCACTTGAGGCCATCGAGCTTGACCGGGACCTGATTCCGGGACTGCGCACGCGGTTTTTCAACTATCCCGATTTCAACATTATCGAAGGCGATGCGCTGACATTTGATTTCAGGGAATTTCGCGGAGAGGGCTCGCCGCTGCGAGTGGTCGGCAATCTGCCCTACAATATTTCCACACCGTTGATTTTCCATTTATTGGGTGCGGGCGATGCGGTGCGCGATATGCACTTCATGCTGCAAAAGGAAGTCGTGGCTCGTCTGGCAGCAGAGCCCGGCACAGGGCAGTGGGGGCGTTTATCGGTCATGACCCGCTATTACTGCCAGGTAGAGTCACTCTTTGATGTGCCGCCTGAAGCTTTTTTGCCTCAGCCAAAGGTGGATTCAAGCATTGTAAGGCTCGTGCCCTGGCAGGTGCGGCCCCATGTGGCGCACGATGAAGAGCTGCTGTCCAATCTGGTACGTCGTGCCTTTTCCCAGCGGCGCAAGACGCTTCGCAACAATCTGCGTGATGTCCTGAGCGCCGAAACACTGGAATCGCTTGAGATCGCCCCTGCGCGCCGCCCGGAGACGTTGAGTGTTGGTGAGTTCGTGACGATCGCCAATCATCTGTCCGAGAACGCGTCATGAGTGAGCCTGCCCGGGATATTGTGGTCGAGGTTGAAAGCTTTTATCTGCCGCAGGAATCGGATCCTTCGCAGCAGCGCTTCGTGTTTGGCTACCGGGTCGCCATTCGCAACCAGTGGGAATATTCCATACAGCTTCTGGCACGCTACTGGCGGATTTCCCTGGGCAGCGGTGAGGTGCGTGAAGTCCGTGGTGAAGGGGTCGTGGGCAGACAGCCCATGATTGCGCCGGGGCTGCCCTTTAATTACTCCAGTCGCGCCATTCTCGACAGTCAGGTCGGTGTGATGGACGGCAGCTATACCTTCATGGCGCCGGCACTGGGGGAAACGTTTGATGTGACGATCGCCCCCTTTCGCCTGGCCTGCCCGTTGCATCTTCATTGATGTCTCAAAACCCGCATTGATGTATCAAAAAAAGTGTCCTGGAAGGGGCGGTGTCTTATTCATTCAATGGTTCTGGAGTAGACGATGACAACCTGGGTCATTGGTGATTTACATGGCTGTTGCCATGAGTTTGATGAGTTGCTCGAAGCCATCGATTTTGTGCCCGGACGCGACCATTTATGGATCACCGGTGATCTGGTCAATCGTGGGCCGCAGTCGCTTGAAACGCTTCGCCGCGTTTATGAGCTGCGCGAGCATGCAAGCGTCGTGCTGGGTAACCATGACCTTCACCTTCTGGCAGTGGCCTTTGGCCATGGTCGCCTCAAGCCCTCGGACACCCTGATGGACATCCTTGAAGCGCCCGATCGCGAGACGTTGCTGGAGTGGCTGCGCCGTCAGCCCCTGATGGTCGAATCCCTGATACATCAATGTGTCATGACCCATGCCGGTCTGCCGCCGCAATGGTCGCTGGAGCGTGCCCGGCAGTATGCGCGGGAAGGTGAGGAAATGCTCTCATCACGCCAGTTTCTCGAGTTTCTGCCTCACATGTACGGTAATGAACCGGCGCGCTTTGAGCCTGCGCTGCGTGGCAATGATCGCCTGCGTGCCATCATTAACGTGTTTACACGCATGCGATTTATTGATGAGCATGGCACGCTCGACTTCAGTGCCAAGGAAGGACTGGATAGCGCACCCGAAGGCTTCAGCCCCTGGTTCTGCTTTGAACGAGGCGATACCAGTCGCCTGATTTTCGGGCACTGGGCCGCCCTTGAGGGCCGGGCACCGGGGGCGCAGGCCAACGTTCGATCCCTTGATGGAGGCTGTGTCTGGGGCGGTGTCCTGATGGCGATGAACCTTGAAACCGATCAGGTCGTCACGGTGGCAGCCAAAGCGCGCACATAACGGCGGGTGCGACGTCACACACAGGTTCAAAGGAGACTTCATGTCCTTTAGTCATCTCGATCACGACACCCTGAGCCAGTGGCAGGACAGCGGCGCTGCTCATGAGGTGGTGGATATCCGTGACCCCATGAGCTTCAGCCAGGGCCATATCCCGGGTAGTTACCATCTGGACAATACGAGCGTCGGCGACTTTGTCGAGCGCACGCCGCAGGACAGCACGGTGGTGGTGGTCTGCTATCACGGCCATTCCAGCCAGCAGGCGGCCCTGTGGCTGGCCGGGCAGGGCTTTGAAAAGGTGTACAGTCTGGACGGTGGCTTTACCCATTGGCAGCATCACCACCCCGAGCAGGTGGTGCGTAACGGGGAGGCAGGGCCGCAGTGATCCGTTTTGAGCTCGACGAGGCGCTTCAGGGGCTTGAGGTTTACTGCGTTGGCGGCGCCGTACGCGATGATCTGCTGGGCATTGCCCATGATGATCGCGACTGGGTGATCGTGGGTACTACCAGTGAAGAGATGCGAAAGCGTGGATTTCGCCCGGTCGGGCGTGATTTTCCGGTCTTTCTGCATCCTCATACCCACGAGGAGTATGCGCTGGCACGGACCGAGCGCAAATCCGGACATGGTTATACCGGTTTTGAGGTGCATGCGGCGCCCGAGGTGACGCTTGAAGAAGATCTGATACGGCGCGACCTGACCATTAATGCCATGGCGCAGGACAGTTCGGGGCAGCGTGTGGATCCCTTCCATGGCCTTGAGGATTGTCGTGCCGGCATTTTGCGGCATGTCTCACAGGCCTTTGTCGAGGATCCGCTGCGCATCCTGCGCACCGCTCGCTTTCTGGCACGCTTTCGCCCGCGCGGCTTCACGGTCGCCGATGACACCATGGCCCTGATGAAGGCCATGGTAGCAGAAGGTGAAGTGGGCCATCTGGTGGCCGAGCGGGTCTGGCAGGAAATTGAGCGAACCCTGGGGGAGCAGGATCCGGCGGCCTTTTTCGAATTGCTGCAGCAGTGCGGGGCGCTCAATGTCCTCATGCCGGTGCTTGATGATGTGCTGGCAACAGGGCTGGCGCGCATGAGGGCAACCGAGGCGCCCATGGCGCGTTGGGCGCTGTTGACGGCGGACCTGTCTCATGACGCGCTGACCGCACTGTGTGAACGTTACCGTGTGCCGGGAGATTGGCGTGATCGGGCGCTGATGGTCGTGCGCAGCCGGGAAATGTTGCCGTCTTCCCCGGATGCCGAGCAGGTGCTGGCCTGGGCGCAGGCGATGGATGCCTGGCGGCGGCCATCCCGCATGGACGAAGTACTCGATATGCTGGCCACCAGCGACTTCGGATTGCCGATAGCCGCGCTTGAGCAGGCCATTGATCAGGCAAGACAGGTCTCGCCGCAGTCACTCATGGCGCAGGGCTATCAGGGTGCAGAACTGGGCCGCATGATCGATGTGACGCGACGCAACGCTATCGAATGCGCGCTGGCGCAAACGTGACGGCCTCAATGGGTTCCGGCGCTGAAATCTCCTTTCCCTGCCACTCAAAGGCCACCGGCCAGAGCCTTTGGGCGTCGGCATCAAAGGCCTGCCAAAGATCCTGATAACGTTCGTTGGTGGCGGGGTGGCGATAGTTACCAAAGCTTTCGGCCAGCGGACGCAGGACAAAGGCGTTATAGGTGATCTCTTCGCGGGGCAGGGTCACTCCGTCAATGCAGCCGGTCAGATTGTCCATGCATAAAATATCAATATCCAGCGCTCGCGAGCTGAACTTCGGGGCACTGTGGTCGCGGCCATTGTCGCGCTCGACCTGCTTGCACCATCGATTGAGACGGGCCACCGACCAGGGGCATGATGCCCCCACTACCAGGTTGTAGAAGTTGCACGGACTGTCAAAGCCTACCGGGTGGCTTTCAAATACCCGTGATATCAGCAGTTCACCAAAGGCGTCATGCAGGGCCGAAAGGGCGGCATCAATGCGTCGATGACGCTGGGCATTGCTGCCCAGGCTGAACAGTACGAACGCCATGTCAGCGACCGTACCCGCCGCGCTCGATACGCACGCCGACAAAGGCGGCATCTGCCACGGCACCGGGCTTTTTCAGCGTCAGACGCAGCCAGGCAATGCCGAACTCCTCTCGAAGCAGGGCCGCAATGCGTTCGGCAAAGGTTTCTACCAGCTCGAACTGATGCTCACTGCAGTACTGCTGAAGGCGCTGACTAATGGCGGCATAATCCAGCGTCGCTTTCAGATCATCATCGCGTGCGGCCTTTGTGATGTCACAACCCAGCTCCAGGGTCAGCAAAAGACGCTGATGGATGCGCTTTTCCCATGCATATACGCCAATCACGGCTTCCAGCGCCAGCTCTTCAATCAGTACCATGTCCATGGCGTTACTCCTGTCATGGTTTATTAAGTAGCATTCTGGCGTGGGGCAGGCGGGCTCAGTTCGGAAAGCGGCCAGCGCGGCGTGGCGATCATGGCCTCCCCGTCGCGCTCACCGGCCATCAGGCGCTGAGCGCCAACATAGGCAATCATGGCGCCATTGTCGGTACAAAAACGCCCTCTGGGATAAAAGGCGCGTGCGCCCAGTTTTTCAAGCGCCGTATCAAGGCGTAGACGCAGACGTTGATTGGCGCTGACGCCGCCTGCCACGACCAGTCGCTTGAGCCCGGTTTGCTCCAGCGCGCGCCGACACTTGATGACCAGAGTGTCGGCGACGGCTTCCTCAAAGGCGCGGGCCACGTCGGCGCGGGTCTGATCATCCAGCGCTCCCCGGGCCTCAAGCGCCTTGATAGTGGTCAACGTATGGGTCTTCAAGCCCGAGAAGCTGAAGTTCAGGCCGGGACGGTCCGTCATGGGTCTTGGAAAGCGAAAACGGGTGGGGTCGCCCTGCTCGGCCAGTCGGGCGATATGTGGACCGCCGGGATAGGGCAGCGAGAGCATGCGTGCTGCCTTGTCAAAGGCTTCTCCGGCGGCATCGTCCACGGATTCACCCAGCAGTTCGTAGTCTCCCAGCGCATGCACGGCCACCAGCTGTGTATGCCCGCCGGACACCAGCGCGGCAACAAAGGGAAACCCAGGGCGTTCTTCTTCCAGCATGGGGGCCAGCAGGTGGCCTTCCATGTGATGAACACCCAGTACGGGTACCTGCCAGGCCCAGGCCAGACCGTGAGCGGTGGCGGCGCCCACCATCAGGGCGCCTACCAGGCCAGGGCCGGCCGTGTAGGCAATGGCATCAACATCGCGGGCTTCAAGGCCTGCCTCGGCCAGCACCTGATCAATAAGGGGGAGCAGGCGGCGTACGTGGTCGCGCGAGGCCAGTTCGGGTACGACACCGCCGTGTTCGACATGCATGTCGATCTGACTGAACAGGGCGTCGGCCAACAGCCCGTGTTCACTATCAAACAGGGCGATCCCCGTTTCATCGCAGGAGGTTTCGATCCCCAGTACGCGCATGATGTGTCCTGATTTCGGTAAGGGCGTCTTTCAATGGCGGGTGCCGTTCTGCAGGTCATGTTCGTTGCAGCCGGCAGGTGGGCAAGTTTACCCGTTTGTACTTCTCGCGTCAGGCGCTTTGCAAACTGAAGGCGCGACGTTTATAATGCGTGTCCCTGTAATACCGGGCTGTGCTTCTGGCCGCTGATCGCGGCGCCTTCGCTGAATCGTGATAAACATGTCATGACCGGTTTAAGTGCCGCATCGACGGCATTGAGCACATTCAAACCTCATTGATCTCCTTAAGGTGGTGATTGCTTAATGCCTTCCGTCAAAGTACGTGACAACGAACCGTTCGACGTTGCTCTGCGTCGCTTCAAGCGCTCCTGTGAAAAGGCCGGCGTGCTTTCCGAAGTCCGTCGTCGTGAGAACTACGAAAAGCCCACGGCCGAGCGCAAGCGCAAGGCAGCAGCAGCTGTCAAGCGCCATGCCAAGAAGCTGCAGCGCGAACGCAAGCGCTTCGAGCGGTTGTATTGATCCGTACCTGAGCGTATGCCCAACGCTTCAGCGGGATGCCGAACGGCCGCCAATGGCGGCCGTTCGTTTTTATGGATGTTCATTCTAACAGGTAATGATGCGTCAGACGCCGCCGATAGGGTAACGAGTGCTGATGCCGTCATGGATAATGCCACACGACACACCTGCGGCAGTCTGCATCCCGGTTAATCGGGATGACGGCGCTGGAGCAGGCGTGACCACTGACTCTTGAGGTAGTGCAGGACATTATGGCCGGCAGAATTCCTCAACGATTTATCGACGATCTACTGGCACGAACGGATATCGTTGACCTCATTGGTTCTCGTGTACAGCTTAAAAAGACAGGGCGCAATCACTCGGCGCTTTGTCCGTTTCATCAGGAAAAGTCTCCTTCCTTTACCGTCAGTGCCGACAAGCAGTTTTACCACTGCTTCGGATGCGGTGCGAGCGGTAATGCGCTGCGCTTTGTCATGGAGTTTGATCGCCTGAACTTCCCGGAGGCGATCGAGGCGCTGGCAGGCCGCGCGGGCATGGAAGTGCCCCGGGAAGGAGAAAGCGACGAACAGCGCCAGCAGGCACGGGTGCAGGCAAAACGCCAGGAAGAAGCCGTCAATCTACTGGAGCTGGGGACGCGGTTTTATCAGCAGCAGCTGGCGTCACCTGCGGCGCATCAGGCGCATGAGTACCTGTCGCGCCGCGGCCTGAGTGAGGAAATCGTCAGTCGCTATGCCATCGGGTATGCGCCTGCCGGCTGGGATACGCTCAAGCGCCATCTGATAGAGAAGGGCGTGGATGAAAATGTTCAGGTCGAATATGGCCTGCTGGTCAGAAAGGAAGAGGCCGGGCGTAGCTGGGACCGCTTTCGTGACCGGGTCGTTTTTCCTATCCGTGACTGGAAAGGGCGTACCATCGGCTTTGGCGGCCGGGTGCTGGGAGATGAAAAGCCCAAGTACCTCAACTCGCCCGAGTCTCCGGTATTTCACAAGGGGCGAGAGCTTTACGGTCTCTACGAGGCTCGAGTGCAGTCAAAGCGCCCCGAGCGCATGCTGATTGTTGAAGGCTACATGGACGTGGTGGCCCTTGCGCAGCACGGGGTCGACTACGCTGTAGCAACGCTTGGCACGGCCACCACCGATGAGCACCTTCGGCGTCTGTTTCGCCTGGTCGACGAAGTGGTGTTCTGTTTTGACGGTGACGCTGCCGGGCGACAGGCGGCCCATCGCGCGTTGAATACCGTGCTGCCGTTGATGATTGACGGGCGTCAGGCCCGGTTCCTGTTTTTGCCGGAGGGAGAAGATCCCGATTCGTTGATTCGCCAGGAGGGCGGTGAGGCCTTTGAACAGCGCATCGTGCGGGCCGGCTCGCTGACGGAATATCTTTTTGATCATGCCGGCGAAGGGCGTGATCTGCGCCGTATCGAGGATCGTGAACGTTTTGCCAGTGCCGTGCTCGAAGGCATCGGGAAGCTGCCTCAGGGCCTGTTGAGATCCCTTTTGATGCGTGAGCTCAGCGAGCGTACGGGGCTTGAGCGCAGCACGCTGGAAGAGCTGTCCGAAGGTAGTGCCGGATCCGGGTCTGGCGCGTCACAGGCATCACAGCATCAGACGCGCACTCAGACGTCCGGGTATCAGGAGCCGCCGGCAGGAAAAGGATCGCCACCTCGTCAAAAGGGCGCTACCACCCTGAGCTCGAGCGGTCGAATCCTGCATCTGATTGTGCATTCCCCGGTCCTGGTCGAGTCGTTGCCGGAAGGCGAGGCGTGGTGCCCCGACGATGAGGACGGTCAGCTTCTGCTGGACGTTGTCAGGCTGGTGCGCGCTGGAGGTTATCGCTCATCACAGGTGTTGCTGGCGCATTTTCACGGTAGCAGCCATGGCAGCCGACTGCTGGCGCTTTTGCAGCGCGAGCCGTTGATCCCGGCGGCGCTGCGTCAGCGGGAAATGGAAGTGCTCGTGGCGCATTTTGAGCAGCAGCGCCAGCGCTTGAGTCCGGAGCGTGAGCTTGAAGCGCTGCAGGCCCGGGAACGAAATGGTGAAAAGCTTACCCGCGAGGAGGCGGGTCGACTCTGGCAGCTGATCTGCGAGATCAAGCGCTGAAAGCCCTGCCATGGGGTTGAAACAAGCGTTTATCCCCCTTATTTAGTAGGGATATAGCGATAGGCGTCGCATGGCTTTTGACGTCCGCATCAATACACAGGATTGGTGAGAAGCGTCAGCCTTCTGCTGTCGGCTCCCTGCTGGTCTATACTGGATTGCCTGGTATGCCTTTCGGCATGATCCAGGCGCTTCACTCTTCTTCGAGATAGGTTTCTATGGCTGGAAATACACCGCAGTCACGTCTGAAGGAGTTGATCGCGCGAGGCAAGGAACAGGGGTTTCTTACCTACGCCGAGGTCAACGACCATCTGCCTGAGGATATTGCAGATCCCGATCAGGTAGAAGACATCATCGGCATGATCAACGACATGGGCATTAATGTCGTTGAAGAAGCACCCGATGAAGACACGCTGATGATGTCGGATCAGTCTGCTGACGAATCTGCCGCCGAAGAAGCTGTCGCAGCGCTGGCGGCCGTTGAAAGTGACGTTGGTCGCACCACTGATCCGGTTCGTATGTACATGCGTGAAATGGGTACCGTTGAGCTTCTGACGCGCGAAGGCGAAATCGAAATCGCCAAGCGTATTGAAGAGGGTACCCGTGAGGTCATGTCGGCGCTGTCCAGTCTGCCGGGCTCGGTTGACTCCATCCTGCAGGCCTACGACGCCACTCAGGATGAAGAGGCGCCGGGCCGTCTATCGGATCTCTTCTCCGGTTTCATCGATCCCGATGAAGGGGTTCCGGGTGTGGCGGAAGTCGAAGAGCCGGTTCCCGAGGTTGTCGCCGATGATTCCGACGACAGCGACAGTGATGATGACAGTGACGAGGAAGACGGCGACGAGGAAGACGATACTGCTTCTGAAGGCGGTCCGGATCCCGAGCTGGCGCGCGTTCGTTTCGAGCAGATCCGCGAGCAGAACGAGCAGACCAAGGCAGCGATCGAAGCGCATGGCCTGTCTTCTCCACAGGCGCGCAGCGAACAGGCACGTCTGGCTGAGCTTTTCTCGCCGATCAAGCTGGTACCGCGCCACTTCGAGCGGCTCGTTGGTCAGCTGCGCCTGAGTGTTGGTCAGATCCGCGAGCAGGAAAAGACCATCATGCAGCTGTGCGTCAAGCGCGGCAAGGTACCTCGCAAGGCGTTCATCACTTCCTTTCCGGGGCGTGAGTCGGATACTACCTGGATCGATGATTTCATGGCGCGCAACAGCAAGCACGCCAGCAACATCGAGCCGCTGCGTTCTGACATTGAACGCGCTCAGCGCAAGATTGCCTTTGAAGAGGAACTGGCCCTGTTGCCGGTATCCGAGCTCAAGGATATCAACCGTCGGCTCTCGATTGGTGAAGCCAAGGCGCGCCGTGCCAAGAAGGAAATGGTAGAAGCCAACCTTCGTCTGGTGATCTCGATTGCCAAGAAGTACACCAACCGTGGTCTGCAGTTCCTGGACCTGATCCAGGAAGGCAACATTGGTCTGATGAAGGCGGTCGACAAGTTCGAATATCGTCGCGGCTACAAGTTCTCGACCTATGCGACCTGGTGGATTCGTCAGGCGATCACACGCTCGATTGCCGACCAGGCCCGTACCATCCGTATTCCGGTACACATGATCGAAACGATCAACAAGCTCAACCGCGTGTCGCGTCAGATGCTTCAGGAGATGGGGCGCGAGCCTACGCCGGAGGAGCTGGGTGAGCGCCTTGAGATGCCGGAAGACAAGGTGCGCAAGGTGCTCAAGATTGCCAAGGAACCGATCTCGATGGAAACACCCATCGGTGATGATGACGACTCCCATCTTGGTGATTTCATTGAGGACTCCACCATGGTGTCCCCGATCGATTCGGCCACCGGTGAAGGGCTGATCGAGGCCACGCGCAACGTGCTGGGCGGTCTCACTGCGCGCGAAGCGAAGGTACTGCGGATGCGCTTTGGCATCGACATGAATACCGATCATACGCTGGAAGAAGTGGGCAAGCAGTTCGATGTGACCCGCGAGCGTATCCGGCAGATCGAGGCCAAGGCGCTGCGCAAGCTGCGTCATCCGTCACGCTCCGAGTCGCTGCGCTCCTTTATCGACGAATAAGCGGTATCGACAAGAAAGCGATCGCCTTGACGCTCAACGCCTGCTCCTGAAAGGGAGCAGGCGTTTTTTGTGTGCGTGGTTCGGTATGGCTCGCCTGCATCAGGGGGTGCGTCTGGCCTCGGCGCAAATCCAGTCATGAACGGCGCGAATGCGGGGATCATCCAGCGCACCAAAGGCATGCACAATGGCGTAGTGGCGACCCGTATTGACCCGCTGCGGCAGGGGAGCAATCAGCTCGCCGCTGCTGAGTTCATCACGCAATAGCGTCTGGCGCGCGATGGCGATGCCCATGCCGGCGCGCGCCGCCTCCATGGTGAGGTCATGTCGATTGAAGCTGTAGCCCCGCTGGATGCCGACAGGGTCGGCGCCAATGGCCTCAAGGTAGTGATGCCATTCGCCATGCGGGCTGCTGCCGCGCCAGGCGGTGACATCATGCAGCAGTGGATAGTGGGCAAGTCTGTCAGGGTGATTCAGCGCCGGACGGTGGCTGAAAAGAGACGGTGCGCAGACCGGAAAAATAATCTCTTCCATTAATAGTGTGGAGGCCATGCCCGGATAGTGGTCATTGCCAAGATCGATGGCCAGATCGAAATTCTCCTCGGTCAGAGCGCGGTCGCTGTCTTCAGCGTGCAGATAGATATCCAGCGCCGGCAGCTGTGCCTGCAGCCGTGGCAGGCGCGGCATCAGCCAGCGGGTCAAAAAGGACGGCACACAGCGCAGTACCAGTTCTCCACTCATCAGGCCGCGAGACAGGCGTTTGAGCTCCTGGTCGATACGACCGTGCGCACTCAATACGGCGTCGGCCAGCCGCTCGCCCTCGGCCGTCAGCGACAGTCTTCGGGGGTGGCGGTGAAAGAGCCGAAACCCGAGTCTCTCCTCGAGCAGGCGAATCTGCTGACTGACAGCGCCGGTGGTCACATTGAGTTCACCTGCTGCCCGGGTAAAGGAAAGGTGGCGTGCTGCGCAGGCGAAGACATGAAGACCGGCATGCATGGAGGTCGTGGCTGAAGGCATGAAAGACTCGTCATCAGCAATGGCCCAGTATCAGGGCAATAGGTGCGATGGTTTAGTAAAACTAAACCCTGGTCGCCTATTTATGCTTTGAAAGGCGCTCCAGGGCAATACATTCTGGCCCTATCGCGCACAAATTCAATAACGGTTTAGTGCTCCTTACACCGATTATGGGGTGACAGCATGCCTATCAGCGTCTTCGAATTGTTCAATATCGGCATTGGTCCATCAAGCTCGCACACGGTCGGCCCCATGCGTGCGGCCAGATTATTTCTGGATGCGCTGGATGAGCGGCAGGCCACCTCGCGCGTGACCGGTATCGAGATTCATCTTCATGGATCGCTGTCGGCCACCGGTGTCGGGCACGGCACCGACCGCGCTGTCATCATGGGATTGATGGGCGAGCTGCCGGCTTCGATCGACCCGGACATTATCGCGCCTGCCATCGATGAGCTGCTGGAGTCACAGGTGCTGCGCCTGGGCGGGCGAGTCAGCGTTCCCTTTCTGTGGGAGCGGGATTTCTACTGGTCCAATGAGCCGCTGCCGCGCCACCCCAACGCCATGACGCTGGTCGCCACGCTCAGGGATGGCAGCAACATTACCCAGACCTGGTATTCGGTCGGCGGCGGTTTTGTCATCAATGGTGCCGATGAAGAGAACAGTGATGCCGAGCCCGGCGTCACGTTGCCGTATGAATTTGACAGCGCCGATGCGCTGCTGGCGATCTGCAAGCGCGAGAACATGAGCATCGCTCAGATCATGATGGCCAACGAGCGGGTCTGGCGCAGTGAAGAAGAAGTGCGTCAGGAGCTCTTCGGTATCTGGCAGGCGATGCAGGCCTGTATTGCCAAGGGGCTTGAGCAGAATGGCGTACTGCCGGGCGGGTTGAACGTGAAGCGTCGCGCTGCCTCGCTGCTGTCGCGTCTTGAACGTGCCGAGAAAAACCTGATCGCGACCACCTTTTCAGCCATGGACTGGGTCAACCTGTTTGCGCTGGCGGTCAATGAAGAAAATGCCGCTGGCGGACGCATGGTGACCGCGCCGACCAACGGTGCCGCCGGTATTATTCCGGCGGTACTGGGCTACTGGATGAAGTTCGAGGAAAGCGCCTGTGAGCGTGGTGTCGTCGACTTTCTGCTGACGGCCGGTGCCATCGGTATCCTGTGCAAGAAAAACGCCTCGATCTCCGGTGCCGAAGTCGGGTGCCAGGGGGAAGTAGGCTCTGCGTGTGCCATGGCCGCTGCCGGTCTGTGCCAGGTCATGGGCGGGACGCCCGAACAGGTAGAGAATGCCGCCGAGATCGGCCTTGAGCATAATCTGGGCCTGACCTGTGACCCGGTCGGTGGTCTGGTTCAGGTGCCGTGCATCGAGCGTAATGCCATTGCGTCGGTCAAGGCGATCAACGCGGCGCAGTTTGCCCTCAACGGTGATGGCACCCACTTTATTTCGCTGGATCACGCCATTCGCACCATGCGCGATACCGGTCGGGACATGCAGAGCAAGTACAAGGAGACCTCGCTGGGCGGACTGGCCGTCAACTACGGTCTGGCTGTCAACGCCATCGAGTGTTGAGCCCTGATCGGGTCATGTGAATATCCTCATGACCCGATTAAAAGCACCAGTGTATAGGCGGCCACCCCGGCCGCCACTGGCAGTCCGAGCGTGCGCGTTTTGTACCACAGGCACAGTGTGGCAAGGCTCCCGGCGGCCGTGCTGCTCCAGCCCAGGGCACTGGTCGGCTGAGGCACCAGCGATAGCCCCAGAAGCGCTGCAATCATCAGCGGTGCCAGCACCCCGGGCCACGTCGGCAGGGGCCTCTCCCTTTCAATATCGGACGCGCAGCTCATCCGTCGCTGCATCCAGTACAGTGGCAGCATTCGAATCAGCAGCGTGCCCACCGCTGTCGCTGCAGCGGTCCACCAGATGGCACTGTTCATGAGCTTGTCCTCGCGGTACTTTCCGGCAACAGATAAAAACACAGGGCGCCGAGCGCTGCTGCCAGCGGAATGGCGACATTGGCCATGTGATTGAGCGCCAGCATCAGGGCCGCAAAAGCGCTGACCAGCAAGGCCATCATCCATCGCAGGGAAGTGCAGCGTGGTGCCAGCAGCACCAGAAACAGCGCCGGCAGGGCGAAGGTCATGGCACTGGCCAACAGCGGCCACTGCCCGATCAACTGCTGACCCACAAGGCTGCCCAGCAGGGTGCCGCCAGCCCAGCCACTCCAGGCCACAATGGCGGTGCTGGAAAACCAGCTCATGCGATCCTGTTCACTCAGCAGTGGCAGGCGATAGTGTGCCAGCGCAAACACCTGGTCTGTCAGTCCATGCATCAGCCATGGCCATCGGCGACTCTCTGATACCCAGGGCGCCAGCGTGATGGAATAGACAAGGTGGCGTGCATTGATCAAAAGCGTCATGACGACCGTCAGCCATAGCGGCGCGCCCCCGGCAATCATGCCCACAAACAGAAACTGCGAGGCGCCGGCGTAAATGAAAAGCGATAGCGCCGCAGCCTCCAGTGGGCTGAAGCCGGCCTGAGTGGCGATCAGTCCAAAGGAGAGCGCCACCGGCAGATAGCCACTGAGCAGCGCAGGGCCTCACGCGCACCCATTCGCCATGCCTTCGCATTCATGCCACCTCTCCCTGCGGATAAAAGATGGTGACGAGCACTGTGGCGCCCTGGGGGCCTGCGCGGTAGGTATGGGGCTGCCCTGCCGCAAACTGATGTATTTCTTCGGTTTCCAGAATAACGAGTGCCTGGTCGGGGCCGGCCTGCAGTCGGCCCGTGATGATCTGAAGGGTTTCCCGTGTTCCCGCGACGTGAGCGCCAGTGTAGCGCACGGCATCGGGAGCAAGCGTCATCAGGTAGATATCCACGGGCAGGACACCGCGATGGCGATCAAGCAGGGACACCGAGATATCCCCCTCGATGATGCTGCTCTGAGCAGTGGCAATCAGGGCGCTGAAAGGGGTTTCCAGTTGCAGGGCCAGGCGCCAAAGGGTGTCGAGTGTCGGATTGCCCTTGCCCTGCTCAAGGCGTGACAGGCTCGATTTGGCAATGCCGGCCCTGTCGGCCAGAAAGGTCAGTGACCACGTTTTGTGCTGGCGCAGCGCTGTGATACGCCGGCCCAGTCGTTGCAGGGCATCATCATCCATGAGATCCATTGTTCCATTGTTGACAGAAGAAACGTTTCATATATAGAACGTTTTATGTATGGAACAGTTTGCTGTCAACGGGTCATGTTCCGGCATATGCCAAAAAGAAGGTAACGGTCGGGTCAATAAAGACTTATGCAGGGATTGTCACGGGAATGACATAGTGGTGTAGGATCGTAGCTATCGTCTCGACTCGTGGGGAGTTTCGTGTTATGCGCCAACCCATGGTGTTACGTCTTCATGCCTCCGGCATTCCAATCGACTGGTTAACGCTTGAAGAGGCTGCAGTGTTGATGTCGCGTGCGTGCGAAGGGGGCGTGGTGTGGGCCGATGGCGAGGCCGCCTATCGATTGCACGGCGGCACCAGCTCGCTGACCGGCCAACAATCCTTTATCGATATTCCCGAAGTGATTGGGGTGTCGCCGCCCGTCAATGCCATGCTGGCATTTGAGCATACCGGCTTCAATCGGGTGCTGTGCAAGTACCGTGAAGGGCTGTGCTGCGCCTACTGTGGGGTCACGGTGACGCGTCAGGCCCTGACGATCGATCATATCCTGCCGCGTTCGCGCGGTGGCCGGCTCTCGATGCTCAATGCGGTTGCCTGCTGTCAGCGCTGTAACAGCCTCAAGGGTAATCGAACTCCGGAGGAGGCGGGTATGGCACTGTTGTTGAAACCCTTCGTGCCTACCATGGCCGAAGTACTTTACATGACCCGGCCGAAAACCATGACCGCCAGACAGCTCTGGTATTTAAAGTGTCAGTTCAAAAATGCGCCGCTTCGTGCCTATCTGACGGAGGCGCTGGCAGCCTGAAGGGTCTCCGCGCTCAGTAATGCATCAGGCTCGCCATGCGTTCACTCAGCAGTTTGCCGCCCAGCCTGACGTGCGAAGGGGTAATTGATACGAAATGATCCTTTTTCCACAGCATGCTGTGCGTTTCATCAAAGGCCACGATGGGTGTGAGGTCGGTACGCCGCGCCTGCGGCAGTATCAGCGTGGTCAGGTTGTCGAGAATCAAATAACTGCCGTCATCCATCCGATAACGTAGAACGGCGTGATAGGTGGGAGTCAGTGTGTCCCTGACGGCAAGAAGGTCGAGCCTGTCAGCTGGCATGCCGGTCTCCCGCAGAATCTGGTATTTGGCGAGAGCAAAGTCTTCGCAGTCGCCGAATCCTTCACGGGTCAGGCGATCAAACCCTTTCCAGATATCGGTGGCTTCTTCCTGCTGGCGCGCCGCGTTATTGACCACTCGATTGATGTATTGCAGTTGTGCCAATCCCTTGAGTTGGCGTACCTGCTGAACCAGTTCGGCTCTCGATTGAGTGATGGCCATCTCACGGTTGTCGTCCCACCAGGTGAAGGCCTGCGCCGACGTGGTGAAGGGCAGGGCAAGACAGCAGGTCAGCAGGGTGGCGGCAAGAGGGTGATGAGTCGTCATGGGCAGATATCGACAGGATCATGGGCGTGGCCGGGAGTGGCGCCTTCATGATGGCCCGTGTTGATCGTGTGTCATGACATGATCAGGCCCCTTGACCGGGGCCATTTTGTCGTTATTGGTTCGAAACGCCTTCGACGCCTTCCAGTGCCGAGTCATGGTCTCCGGCATTGCCGATCACACTGAAAGTGCCATCGGTTTCCAGAACGACAGCGTGCACCTGCTCGACGTCAGCCATGCCCTTTTCACGAATGGCCGCCAGAATTTCTGCCTTTGCCACACGCTCGCGCTGCATGGCATCACGACAGTACTGACCCTTGAAAAGCAGCAGAGTGGGCTGAGACTTGATCAGCTTGAGCACACCGAGCGAGCGCACCGAGATAAAGGTAATCACAAACTGCAGCATCACGATCACAATGAAAGCGGTCACGCTCTGGGCGAGGGAGACCTGCGTCGAAGTCAGGGCCGTGGCCAGAATGGAGCCCAGCGCGATGGTGGTGACGAAATCAAACGCATTCCATTTTGACAGGGTACGCTTGCCCGAAATGCGTAAAACGATAATCAGGATCAGATAGCTTAAAATGCCGACCACAATGGTGTGCATGATGGGGTTCATGGGTGCCGCCTTTGAACGGGGAGGAAAGTGAGTCTTCAAGGTAGATGCATGAAGGCCTCGCTGTCAGATGCCCGCTGGAAAACACGCACGCGACAGGTCGTATTGAAGCGATAAAACCGGAGATGTCTTATGACGGACACGCCCTCACCAGTACGCTGCCAGTGGGTTCAGGGTAACCCTGTGCTGGCGCACTATCACGATCATGAATGGGGCGTACCGGAACCTGATGGTCGAGCCCTTTGGGAGAAGCTGATCCTCGATGGCTTTCAGGCAGGCCTGTCATGGCTGACCGTTTTGAAAAAGCGTGATGCCTTTCGTGAGGCTTTCGAGGGGTTCGATCCCGAACGCGTTGCCTGTTTCACAGAGCATGATGTTGAAAGGTTGCTGAGCAATGCCGGCATCATTCGTTCGCGGGCCAAGATCGAGGCGACCATCGGTAACGCCCGGGCCTTTTTGCGCATGCAGGATCAGGGAGAGGACTTCGCTACATTCTGCTGGTCGATGACAGGGCATCGTCCGATTCAGAACCCGCCGCCGGTACCGGTGCAAACGCCGTTATCTAACGCGTTTTCGAAAGCGCTCAAGGCAAGGGGGTTCAAGTTTGCAGGACCTACCATCATCTATGCCTGGATGCAGGCGACGGGAATGGTCAACGATCATGCGCCTGACTGTCATCGGCGTCAGGCCGTGGCCGCAATGGGGCAGGGGCCCATGGTGGGTCGGTCATGATGGTCCGGGCCACCGGGTGCCGGCCGACAGGCGTCGGCCGGCGGCTCCTTTTAGGTTTGATGAGGCGTTATTGACAAAACAATTCCGCCTGAAGGATCAGGCAATGTGTTCATGAATGACGGCTTCGGGGAAATAGCGGCGCAGCATGCGGTTTTGAAAGCCATCCACGAAGCTCGAGTTGATGATGATGATAAACCGCTCATAAGGCTGGTTCGGATCTTCCTGACGCAATGCCTTTGCGCCGTGAAAGAGGCGGTCATCACGCAGGTGCAGCACATCGCCCGGCACCATGACCTGATCGGCCAGCTGCTGCTGACCTGCGCGATCGGCATAAAGCACGCTTTCAGCACCGCTGACGTTGTCACGGTCCAGTACCATGATGCTCAGATAGCGGCAGCCATCGGCATGAATGCCCTGGCCCTGCAAGGGGTCAAGTTCCCCCGATCCCTTGACGCCGGTAATCTGCATCAGAATGGGCTCGTTGGCATCAAGACCCCAGAGCGCTGCCCAGGCCTCCACAAAGGCGCGGACGTCGGGACGGTCGAGAAAATCCTGCTCCAGCGCCGGGTACCAGCGCAACTTGTCCGCCATGCTTTCGGCATCATTGTACTGCCCCCCTTGTGCCATGGGGCACTCGCCCAGGCTTTTCATGTGTCCCTGTTCGTCAAGCGCCAGCCATGACATGCGCTTCCAACGGCGTTCAACGTAAGGGTCGCGGGGAATGTCACGAGTAAAGGCCTGCCACGCTTCCAGGTCAATACGATCGCGAACATGGGTAAAGCACCAGTCGTGTTCAGCAAGTTCCACGGGGACACTGTGCTGCCAAAAGGACTGCGCGTTGGTAGTGGTCATCTTTTTTCTCCTGAAAAAATAATAAGTAACGCTGACTGTCTGCATTTGCTGACAGCCCGCAGATAAATGTTATGGGCTTTCAGAAGGGGATTGATGATCGGGTGCAAAGGGCGGGCAAAAATTGGAGCCAACACCAGAACATTGGTAACGTCTCAATTATTCCTTGTGACATGGCGTAAGCTGTTATGCTGATAAAAGACGCCAGTACTTTTGACCAGCGGGCCCTTTGCCGGGTCGGATCAGGATTAATCGGAGATGCGCATTTCGCACAATTACCCGCGCCATGGCCTTGCTCTATGGATTTCAGGCCTGATAGCGGTGCTGGTGATCACGCCATTCATTGGTGCGCGCAATCTGGCGATCATGATTCTGGGGTTAGCCCTTTTTGCGGTCCTGTTGGCCTGGCATCGCACCCGACTGCGCAATCGTCAGCTCTACCAGCAGCTTCATCATCCGGCCAACCGCCTCAGCAGTCATGAGCGTTTGCGCTACGATCGAAGCGAGCAGCGCTTTCGGGCGCTGCTTGAGAGTCTGCCGCGCGTGGCGGTGCAGGGCTACGATCGTAAAAGGCGTGTCATCTACTGGAATGCGGCCAGCACACAGCTCTATGGCTATATGCCCGATGAGGTGATGGGCTGCCGGTTTGAAGAGCTGATTATTCCGCAGGACATGCGCGAGTCGGTGGTACGTGCGCATCAGAGCTGGATCAATGAAGGGGTGGAAATACCTGCCAGCGAAATAGAGCTGGTGCACAAGTCAGGGCGCAGCGTGGCGGTGTTTTCTCACCATGTCATGCTTGGACAGCATACTGACAATCCACTGATGTTCTGTGTAGACGTTGACCTGTCAGTACAAAAGCAGGCACATCGCGACCTTGATTTTATCCGGCGTTACGATCCGCTGACGCTTTTGCCCAATCGGGCGGCTTTCATTGCTGAGCTCAACCGGCTGATCGAAGATGAAGATCGGCAAAGGGCGCCGCTGGCGGTCTTTTTTATTGATATCGAAAACTTTTCCGAGATCAACGACTCGCTGGGGTATGACCAGGGGAACCATTTGCTGACCCAGGTCGCCGAGCGTCTTTCTCAGCACTGTTATACCTCTGATCTATTGGCACGTTTTGGCAATGATGAGTTCGTCATGGCCTGTACGCATCTCGATTCAAGACGCCATGCCCTGCAGTTGATCGACCGGGTCAACAGCATGTTCGAACTGCCTTTCCTGTTGAATGGCAAGTCACACTACATTACGGTCAGTCAGGGCATCAGCCTTTTTCCCGACAATGGTGAAGATGCCCAATCCCTGATTTATGCAGCCAACGTGGCGCGTAACCGGGCCAGAATGCCCGGTGAAAGCCGTTTTCAGATATTTAGTCACGAGTTTCACCGTGATCTGATTTACCAGCATGAATTACTCAAACGCCTGGAAAACGCGATCGACCAACAGGAGTTGGCGCTGCATTATCAGCCCCAGATATCGCGTAGTGGCCGTATTGAAAGCATGGAGGCACTGCTGCGCTGGTTTCCTGCTGGTGGTGGCATGGTTTCTCCGGCAGAGTTCATTCCGCTTGCTGAGCGGTTCGGACTAATGGGCCGTTTGGGAAGCTGGTCCATTGAAGCATTGTGCCGTCAGCAGGCTTGCTGGAAAGCCCAGGGGCTTCATGGCTATCGTGTGGATATTAATCTATCGGGAGAGCATCTACGCTCTACCGCGATGCTTGAACAGCTGGAAAAAACCATGCAGCGCCATCAGCTTTCCATGCGCGATGTCGGTATCGAGATTACCGAAAACGTTCTGGTGCAGTCTGATGAGACGGTAAAGGACTATCTGCAAACGCTTTATCATCGCGGCATGAAAATTGCCATTGACGACTTTGGCACTGGTTATTCCTCACTTGCCTATCTAAAGCAGTTCCCCGTTACCTCGCTCAAGATCGACCGTACCTTTGTCATGGATTCCCCTAAAAGCCTTAAGGATCGTGCCATTCTGGCCGGTATCGTCTTTATCGGTCATCGGCTGGGCCTTGAGGTCATTGCAGAAGGGGTTGAAACCAGTGAGCAACTGGAGCTGGTTCGGGAACTCAATGTCGATCTGATACAAGGGTTTTATTACTTTCGCTCCATGCGAGCCGACCGAATTACTCCTTTACTTGAAACACAGCCACTGTTCCAGGGGCAGCGTAATTCTTCTCGTAAAAAATGATTACGATTTGAGTGGTACGGGGGGCAGGAAAGAGTGAGGTGATCGACATTCGATCCTGTTTGAGCAAACAGGTCTCCGGTGTGAAAAGGGCATGTTTTCCAGAGAAGGCTGACTCGATTGCACGCCGCAAGCCTCTTTTGGGTGGTGTCTTCCGCGGCGCTTTCAGATTCGGTCAGGCGATGTCCTGCTTCAAGTGCGATGCTATTTCCCCCCTAAATGATTGATTTTTTGTTACTTGCATAATCCAGGTTAGCGGCATTTGAGGCCGATTCGTCCAACAATAGCGCCTATCTTTGGAAGGTAATGCATCAATTATTACTATAATACCGTATGGCTATTTCAACGCCATTCGTGGGTGCATGCCATGTTGGACAGGGATCGCTGCCTGGTGCGTAACTTCAAACATTATTGTGCGCTTGATGAGACGGAAGCCGAGCTTCTGGCAGCGCTGGAAAAAACGCCTCAGACCGTGTCGAATGCCCAGATGTTGTGGGAGGAAAATCATCCTGCTGAAACGCTTTGTGTCCTCAGCGAGGGTTGGGCATGCTCGTACCGGTCAATGGACGATGGTACCCGACAGATTCTCAATATCTTTTTGCCGGGCGATCTTGTCGGTCTGAGCGATTTTTCACCTCGACGTCACCTGACGTCGGTAGCCATGCTGACAGAAGGCATTATTTGTCGTTTTCCAATCAGGAACCTGACGGATATTTTCACGACATCACCCAAACTGACTACCGTACTGTTCTCACTGGCAGGGCAGCAGCAGGCCATCATGGCAGAACGATTGGTCAATATGGGCCGTCGTACGGCGCGTGAGAAGGTGGCTCATTTTATCTGTGAGATGCATTTGCGTTTAAGCAAGACCTGCCCGGATATCACGCATCGATTCAACCTGCCACTTTCACAGCAGGTGCTGGCTGATGTTCTCGGGCTTTCAGCCGTTCACGTCAGTCGTACCTTTTCCGAACTTCGGGAAGAAGGACTTTTGTATCGTGAGCGCAATCGAATCGACATTCCGGATTTGAAAGCCTTTTACGAGGTGGCCAATTTTTCGGATATTTACCTGGACGATAGCGTCAGCGAGCTGTTGAAGCTGTTTGAAAAGGACTGCAATACACTGCGTTGACGCGTTCATCGCCAAAACCGTTGATCTATTAAACCCTTGATGAACTCACGGGCAGGTCAGGCCACGACCTGCCCGCCTCAATGCCTTTCCGGTATTTTTTTCACCGCTGCAATGGCTGCACTACTGACCCCGATCAGGGTGGGTGCCGTCCGTGGCCGATGTTTCTTCCCGATTTGTTTCTTCCATCGGTTGCCGTTTCCTCTTTTCGTGGCTCACTATACTGTCGCGACGTATTGTTGCCTGAAGCCTGTCGATAACGCACACCCATTATTGGCAGGCATGTCGGGCCTGTTTTAATCAGAGTTGAAAGTACCTGTTGCGCCAGTGATAAACCTACAGTGGAGACGACCATGACGCAGTCCATCGAACAGTTAAGCGCTACCCGCAGTCATGGTGGATGGGTCAAGCGCTTCAGCCATCGCTCACAGGTGCTTGATTGCGACATGACGTTTGGCATCTTTTTACCGCCTCAGGCAGAAACCGGGCCCGTACCGGTGTTGTGGTGGCTCTCCGGGCTGACCTGTACCGATGAGAATTTCATGCAAAAGTCAGGGGCCCAGAAAATGGCTGCCAGGCTGGGCATGGCCATTATCTGTCCGGATACCAGCCCACGAGGCACTGATCTGCCGGGCGAGCATGACAGCTACGATTTTGGCTCGGGCGCCGGTTTTTATCTCAATGCCAAAAAAGAGCCATGGAGTCGGCACTATCACATGTATGACTATGTGACGGATGAACTGCCGGCGCTGGTGCGCGAGCATTTTCCCATCGGTGAGCGGGAAGCCATCAGCGGGCACTCCATGGGTGGGCATGGCGCACTGGTCTGTGCTCTGAAACAGCCCGGTCGCTATGCCAGCGTGTCTGCCTTTTCACCCATTGTGAATCCCATGGATTGCCCGTGGGGTGAGAAAGCTTTCAGCCGTTATCTGGGAGATGATCGCGCCGAATGGTCGGACTGGGACGCCTGTGAACTGGTGCTGGCCGGGGCGTCCAGACAGCCGATATTTATCGATCAGGGTGAGAATGATCAGTTTCTCGATGAGCAGCTCAAACCCGATCACCTGGAAAAGGCATGCCATATTCAGGGGGTCTCGCTGAAACTGCGACGTCATGAAGGCTATGACCATAGCTATTTCTTTGTAGCAAGCTTCATCGACGACCATCTCGAATACCACGCGCATCATCTCTTTGCCGATCAGACGTAGTCTTCACCAGCAGTAAACGTTCAATGACTTCGCAGCGATACGCCTCCGGGGCTCTGACACGAGCCCCGGAGGCATATCAGCGACAAGGACATTGCAAGGGCATTCATGATCCGCTGCGTGTAACCTGTGGTCTTTAACAATGATCGAGCGGTGGCGCTGCCTCAAATGCAGGGCAGCACGGAAGGCAAATGCCGCTGACAGACAAGGGGATGAGGGCATTGATCGGACAGCTGCTGCGCTGGTGTGTCAGGATCGCATTGGGCGCGATCATGTTTTCGATACTGTTGGTGACCCTGTTTCGTTTCGTGCCATTGCCGGGCTCGATGGTCATGCTGGAGCGCAAGGCAACGGCCATCATCGATCGCGAGCCCATGACGATTCAGTACCACTGGACGCCCTGGCGCTCCCTGTCGGATCAGGCCAAGCTCGCCGTGATGGCCGCCGAGGATCAAAAGTTTCCCTATCACTATGGGTTTGATTTCGATCAGGTACATGCGGCCATTCAGGCCTGGCAGCAGGGCAGGAGCCTGCGAGGGGCCAGTACCATTAGTCAGCAGACGGCCAAGAATGTCTTTTTGTGGTCGGATCGCAGCTGGCTTCGAAAAGGGCTTGAAGTCTGGTTTACGATGCTGATCGAACTGATCTGGCCCAAGGAGCGCATCCTTGAGGTTTATCTCAACGTTGTGGAGTGGGATCGGGGCGTGTTTGGTCTGGAGGCCGCCGCACAGCACTATTACGGCATCGGTGCCAGCCAGGTCACGGCAGATCAGGCGGCAAGGCTTGCCGCCGTACTGCCCAATCCACGTGACTGGAGTCCGATCGCGCCCAGTGCCCGTGTGGCGCAGCGTATTGCGTGGGTCCGGCAGCAAATGAGACAGCTGGGCGGCACACGCTTTTTACAGCGTCTATAGTGGGATAGGGTCTGCATAGCAAGGCAATAAAGCCTTTAAAATTAGTTACATGCAGTAACAAATTCAGTTGAACTTAGTTTGCTGTGCGGCGTCATAACGACAGTACGCATTAAAAAGCAAAGGTAGTCAGGAGGATGTTCATGAAACGTTTTGCCGCAGTTGTTTCCGCATCGCTGGTCGCGACCGGCCTCGCTGCCACACCGGCACTCGCCGCTCAGGAGCAACCGGCTCAGAGCGCCCAGAGCCAGCAGCAGTCACAGAATTTCAGCGATGACCAGCTGCAGAACTTTGCCTCTGCTTCCCAGGAAATTGCAGGCATCTCTCAGGATTACACCAAGCAGCTTCAGGGTGCTGGTGATGCCGATGCTCAGCAGAGCATTCGCGAAGAAGCCAACCAGAAAATGGTTCAGGCTGTACAGGACAACAATCTGGAAGTTGAGCAGTTCAATCAGATCGGCCAGGCCGTTCAGAACGATCCTAAGATGATGCAGAAGGTCCAGCAGATGGCGCAAAAGCAGCAATAAGCCATTTCAGCTTTCAGCTATTTCAAAAGGCTGCTTCTTCGGAAGCGGCCTTTTTTTATGCCTGAAAAAAAACGTTGCACTTGCGATTCGAGCAAACGGAAGTTTTCTACTAAAGTCTTGCCCTTGATGGCTTAAGGCCAGCGAAAGGCTGGTGACATTCAGGGATGAAGACGGACGTATATGACGAATCAAAAGGGTGCCAGCGGAATAGGCTACATACTTTCCATCTGCCTTGTGGCCGCACTGGGCGGTATTTTGTTTGGCTATGACACGGCGGTCATTTCAGGGGCCATTGACTCGATCACTACCTATTTTGATCTCTCTTCCACCATGAAGGGGTGGGCGGTATCGAGTGTCGTAATTGGCAGTATCGTGGGGGCATTGGGGGCCGGTTATCTGGCCAATATTCTGGGGCGACGCATGACCATGATGACGGCTGCTGCCCTGTTTCTGGTGTCGGCGCTGGGCTCGGCGCTGGCACCTGCTTTCTGGTTTTACATTATTTTGCGTCTGGTCGGCGGCGTCGCTGTCGGGATTGCAAGCGTGGTGTCTCCCATGTATATGGGAGAGCTGGCCCCTCAGCACTGGCGCGGCAGAACGCTGAGCATGTTTCAGCAGTCTCTTGTCGTGGGCCAGACCATTGTTTTTTTCGTGAACTATTTCATCGCCCGCGATGTGGCCCAGACCTGGCTGGATAATTACGGATGGCGCTGGATGCTGGGCTCCGAGGCCATCCCTGCCGTACTTTTCGCGGCTTTGCTGCTTTTGGTGCCCGAGTCGCCGCGCTGGTGCATCATGCATGGTCAGCAGGATCGGGCACGACGAATTCTGGCACGCTTTACGCCGCAAAAGGATATCGAGCCGATGGTCGAGGAAGTGCGCAACTCTCTCGATGAAGGCAGGTCTTCCGGGCGGCGTGCCATGAATCGCCAGCTTCGTCAGGAAAAGCGCGGCTCACGCAGTGCGCTTAAAAAGCCGGTCATGATGGGAATCGCGCTGGTAGGTATCTTCCTGTCAGCGGCGCAGCAGTTTTCCGGGATCAATGTCGTGATGTATTACGCCCCGACCGTGCTCTCCAGCGTCACTGACAGCACCGGCAGCGCGCTTTTACAGACTGGCTATATCGGACTGATTTTCATTGTGGGCAATCTGGCGGGCATGTTCCTGATCGACCGGGTCGGGCGTGTGACGCTTCTGACCATCGGTTCGCTGGCCTGTGTGCTGAGCATGGCCGTACTGGGGACCGTCTTCTGGTTTGATGTTCAGGGCTACACCGCCATGATCGCCATCATGGTGTATGTGACGGGCTATGCCATCTCCTGGGGATGCTGCAGCTGGGCGCTGCTCTCGGAGATTTTTCCCAACGCCATTCGTGAGTCCGGCATGGCACTTGCCATGGGCGCACAGTGGACAGCGGGCTTTATCGTGGCGCAAACCTTCCCGATGATGCGCGGCAGTGAATGGCTCAATGATGTTTTCAACGGTGCCTTTCCGTTCTGGCTCTTTGGGGCCATCACGCTTGTCAGCCTGTTTATTGTCTGGCGTTTTGTGCCGGAAACGAAAGGCGTGCCATTGGAATCAATGGAGACGCTCATGAGCGAGAAATTCCGTCAGGGGCGGGTCAACAACTTCTCGCAGTATCGCGAAGGTGACGCGCAGACGGCCCGGGCCTGATGCCATTATCCAAAAAGGCCCCACTTCGGTGGGGCCTTTTTCATGGTTCAAACAGCCAAAAGAGAGACTAGATGACCCACATCAGCATCAACGGCAGATAAATAAACGAGGCAAGGGTCGAGCACATGACAAGGCTTGCCACAAATTCCGGCGAGCGTCCGGCCTTTTGGGCAAAAAGATAGTTATAGACGGCCATGGGCATGCACATCATCACCATGAGAATGCCGCGCGCTTCCTCATCCAGCCCCAGCAAAAGGCCGATGCCCTGAGCAATCGCACCGGCAACTACAACGCGACCCAGCGCAAAGGCAAGACCGACCGACAGGTTGCGAGCGCGAATACTGGCCAGCGCCACACCAAGCGTAATCAGCATGATAGGAATGGTCATGCCGGCAAGCAGTTCGATGCTGTTGGAAAGCCAGGCCGGCAGCGTGATCTGATAAGCCATCAGCAGTATCGCAATGATGCTGGCGTAAATGGTTGGATTGGTCAGCAGATTTCTGACCGGACGAGAGCTGCTGGTAATACTGCCCACGATAAACTGTGCGATCGAGACGATCACGAAGACGGCAATGGCCAGTGAAAAGCCGCGTCCTTCACCAAAGGCATACATGGCCAGCGGCAGTCCCATGTTGCCTGTATTGGGAAACAGCACCGACGGCACAATGGTGCGCCAGTCCAGCCCGGTCACACGCGAGAGCAGCAGGCCGACAGCCAGCAGTACCAGAAGACACAGGAATGTGGCAGTCGCCATGCTTGAAAAGGCTGAAATATCGACATGAGTGCTCGACAGGGCATTGACGATAAGACAGGGGGTGCCAACGTTGAAAACCAGCTTGGTAACAAACCCTGTAGGGTAGGGCTGTCGAAAGCGCACCCAGAAATAGCCGATACCAGCACCCACCATGATGGGCACCATGACAGCCATGATTTGTGAAAACATGAAAAACCCTGTGGAGTCGACCGTCAGGACGGCAACGAAGCGAGATCGTTATTTTCACGGGGTTGTGAGGGCAGTTGCAAGCTATCCGAAGAAAATATTCTACTTTCGTAGTATTTCTATTTGGGCAGCGTAATGGTGTGGCCGCGCCTGTCGGCCAGCCGACTGTCCTGTCCCAGCCGTCGGGCGCCATGCCTGGCATGGCTGATCAGGCCGGTAATCAGAACGCGCTCGGGCATGTGGCGCCAAAAGCGCGAGGGCATACTGCGCACCATGGTTTTTTCATTGAGACGGGCCGGGTTGAACGTGCTGGCGTAGTAGGCCAGCCAGAGATCCTCCACGTCGTTTTCCATTGTTGATAGCGCCTGATAGTCCTGGAAGGTAAAGACACCGGACTCGGGGCGTTCGATATGCCACTGCCGACCATCGCAAAAGATGGTCCCCTCGGGCGTCATGATCAGCCAGCGATGCTGCCCCATCCGATCGATAAAGTGTCGTGCGGCCGCCTCAAGAACATCATGGCGGGGTTCAAACCAGGCAACGAATTCGGGAGCGTGCTGTTCTTGCGGATGAACGGGCTGCTGATGAAAACGCAGAAAGGCGTGTATGTGATGCACTTCATGATTGACCGCCTTGACGCGCTGCTCGACAACGGCACCATCGGTGTCCCCTGCCAGCAGTGCTTCGCCTTCACCCTGCGCCAGTCGCCAGACCACCCGATAAAGCAGTGCCCAGCGGCACTCCTGATGATGTGCAGGCCAGTAGTGAGAGGCGCATTCGAGCCGACTCAGATGCTGTCTTGAAAGCTTCAGCGCCAGCGGTGTCTCGCTCGGTGGTGGCAGATCCGTATCACCGCTGGCGAAAAGATCGCCTGCCGAGTCATTGTCCTGCCACAGCACCTCGCCGGGTGACACCCGTGCCGCCAGCAACCGGCGGGCGTTGTCGCGCCAGGCGGCGAAGTCGGCCCGTGCCATGTACAGGGTATACATCGTCATGGTGACATTCCGAATGCTTAAAGCAGCGCCATCTGCGCCGGAGTGGAGGTCTGCATCTGCGCCAGCAGTGCCTGTCGTTCGAGACCGGCCTGACGCGGACGGTAGTCCTGAGTGGTAATAAAAGGAGCCAGCTTCTTCATGGAGCAGCCCAGCCGGGTCAGATCGGTATAGCGAATGCGCCGTTCACGACGCAGTGTCTCGATGCGTCGCGCACTGGTAATCCCGATGCCTGGCACCCGAGCAATCATGTACATGTCGGCACGGTCCAGATCGATGGGAAAGAGCTCCCGATGGTTGAGCGCCCAGGCAAGCTTGGGATCAATATCCAGCGACAGGTTACCAGGGCCGGTCAAAAGTTCATTGGCACGAAAACCATACCCCCGGATCAAAAAATCGGCCTGATACAGGCGATGCTCACGCAACAGCGGTGGGGCGATCAATGGCACCGACGATGGGCTTTCGGGAATGGGCGAAAAGGCCGAGTAGTAAACCCGCTTGAGTCGGTAATCACCATACAGGGACTGAACGTTACCCAGAATGGTGTGATCATCGGTATCGTCGGCCCCCACAATCATTTGGGTGCTCTGGCCGCCGGGTGAAAAGCGGGGAGCTCGGGGTTCAGCGGTCGCCTCATCCAGCCCATCGCGAATGGTCGACATGGCAAGACGAATGGTGGTGTCGCTTTTTTCCGGAGCCAGGCGATTGAGGCTCTGACTCGTGGGCAGCTCGACATTGACGCTGAGACGGTCAGCGTACAGCCCGGCCTGGCGGATCAGATCCGGAGAAGCATCGGGAATGGTCTTGAGATGGATATAGCCGCGAAACTGATGCTCGACGCGCAGCGTTCTGGCCACCCTGACCAGCGCCTCCATGGTGTAATCATTGGAGCGGATAATGCCGGAGCTTAAAAAAAGCCCACTGATCAGGTTGCGACGATAGAAATCGAGCGTTAACCGCACAATTTCATCCACGCTGAAGCGCGCCCTGGGCACGTTGCTGGAGCGCCGGTTGATGCAGTACTGGCAGTCATACAGGCAGAAGTTGGTCATCAGGATCTTGAGCAATGCCACGCAGCGGCCATCCGGCGTAAAGCTGTGACAGATGCCGTTGCCGTTGGTCGCCCCCAGGCCCTTCTGGCCCCTTGATGAGCGTTTGGGCGCGCCGCTACTGGCGCACGAGGCGTCATATTTGGCGGCGTCCGCGAGAACGATCAGCTTGTCAGTAAGCTGCATGAGCACTCCTTTAACTGTATTTACATACAGTAGTCAGGGCGCGCATAAACAACAACTGAATTGCATTCATTGTGTAGGCAGTATGTTTGAGCCATGTCTCTTATAGCAGGGTGGCTGCCGGATTCGGTTCGGCATCGGTCATAACGGCGGTCAGCGCATGATCGCCCATATCGGCAAAATCGCCGATCAGACGTGTTCCGGGCAGCCATATTTCGCTGAGTGTACAGCTCAGTACCAGCGTGCATTGACCCGGTGATGCGGTGGGGTCCAACCCTTCGACCCGGGCATCATGAAAATAAAAGCGGGTGCCGGTGAGCGGATAAAGCGCCTTGAAAAGGCTTTCCTTGAGCGAGAAGGTCAGGGTGATCGCGCGTGAGCGCTGCTCGGGCGTGAAAACGCTGAGGACCTGTTGTTCGCGCGGTGTGAGAATCGATGTCGCCAGATAATCGGCGCGTTCGGTTGTCAGCCAGCGCTCGGCATCCACTCCCAGCCCCTGGTGGGTCGGGATGGTACTGACCAGTGCGGCGGCCAGGTTGCGAGCATGGGTGATAGAGCCGCGGACCGTTGTCGGCCAGTCGACCTGGCGGTCGGCAAGACTTGGCAGGGCGTTGACATGGATATCAAGCTCGGCCAGGGCATGGCGGGCGCACACCCTGCCGGCCAGATATTCAGCGCGACGCTTGGTGACAGCGCGAGAGAGGCTCTCTGGCAGCGCCATGCCACAGGCAGCGAAGGCGGTGTCATCAAAACATTGAACGTCGAAGGAGGTCATGCTCAATCGCGCCCCGCGGGCCGGGGAGATAAAGGGCCAGCAAGAATGCGGGGGCGCGATGGCGTTAGACATGAGGCGCAAAAATTACAGTGACAGGAGGCCGACGATAATACCGCCAAAGATCAGCCACTTGATCACGTAATACAGCGTCTTGTTTTTCTTTTTGAGACGCTTGCCGGCTTCACGAACCTTGTAGATGTACTTGAAGGCACGGTTGAGCCCGCCGGTGTGATCGTTGTCATCATTGGGAGAGGCCGCCGCGGCCATGACGTTGCGGCTGAACCAGCGATTGACTGCCGCTGCCCAGCGATACTTCATGGGCCGTTCGATATCGCAGAACAGAATCAGGCGGTTCTGATCGGTATCGTTCTGGGCGTAGTGGATGAAGGTCTCGTCAAAAAGCACTGCTTCACCGTCGCGCCAGCTGTAGTCGATACCATCGACATTGATGCGGCAGCGGTCATCGTTGGGTGTGCGCAGGCCAAGATGGTAGCGGATTGAGCCTGCGTAGGGATCGCGATGCTTCATCAGCTTGCTGCCGGCGGGCAGTTCGGCAAACATCGCTGCCTTGACGCCGGGGATGCCGGCCAGGATCTCGGTCGTGCGCGGACAGAGCTGTTGTGCTGATTCATGGCTTTCGCCATACCATTTGAGATAAAAGCGCTTCCAGCCGCGTCGAAAAAAAGAATTGAACCCTGCGTCGTCCTTTTTGGCCGAGCCCTTGATGTGATTTTCAAGGGTCAGGGCTTCATCGCGGATCTCTTCCCAGCGCGAGGTGAGGGCTGCAATTTCCGGGAAGTCCTCGGCGCGGTGGTAAGGGCGGTCCGGGACTTTTGAAAACAGATACATGAACGCATTGATGGGCGCCATGAAACTCGAATGGTCCGATAGCTGACGAAAGGGCTTGTGACGAACGCGGCCACGAAAATGTACATAAAGAATACTGGCCACGATCAGGGCCACGATTGTCCATTTGATCATAGCGATCTCTTTTCGACATGAGTGCCGGTAGCTTCGGCGATGGTATGGGCTTGCAGTCTGGCGGCGCAGTCTCGCATGTCCGCACAAGGGTGTCATTATGGAAGTCTGAGGGTGCTCATCAGACAGTGCCAATCATGCCTTTGGCCGTTCCATCTGTCGACATGATTTGCAGACTAACGGGTTGAAAGTATCGGTACAGTGCCTAATGTCAGTACTGAGCAATCGAATGACTACGGCTAATGGTCGTCAAGCGTTTACAAGGTGCCCACGGGCACCACTGACAGGAGGTCACATGACTCCCGATATTGGTCTGGGTACCTATCGACTCAAGGGGCAGGATGTCATCGATTCGGTGACCACGGCGCTTGAGCTGGGCTATCGGCATATCGATACAGCGCAGATGTACGGCAATGAAGCCGAAGTCGGGCGTGCCATCGCTGACAGTGGTGTGCGCGTGAAGAGATTTTTCTGACCACCAAGATCTGGACGGATCGTTTCCACCATGATGATCTGATCAAAAGCCTTGAAGAGAGTCTTGAAAGGCTTGGCACCGATTACGTGGATCTGGTGCTTCTGCACTGGCCTTCACCCGATAACGAGGTGCCGGTAGCCGAGTCGATCGGAGCGCTGGCCGAGGCAAAATCGCGTGGTCTGACTCGTAACATCGGTGTCTCCAACTTCACCATGGCTCAGCTCGATGAGGCGCTTGAGGTTGAAGGCGGCGATCAGCTCATCACCAACCAGATTGAGGTGCATCCCTTCCTGGCCAACAAGGCGCTGGTCAATCATTGCAATGAAAGAGGCGTCAGGGTGACCGGTTACATGCCGCTGGCAGTAGGCAAGGTCATGGAAGATGACACGCTCAAACAGATTGCCGACAAACATGATGTGACACCTGCACAGGTCGCGCTGGCCTGGGTAGCGGCGCGCAATATCGTGGTGATTCCTTCGTCCACGAAAAGGGCTCACCAGCAGTCCAATCTGGACGCCATGAATTTGTCGCTGAGCGACGACGAGGTCAAACGTATCAACGCCCTTGACCGCGGCGAACGTATTGCCAATCCGTCCTTTGCTCCGGTCTGGGATGAATAATCCTTGAAGCAGGTGCCAATGGTCAGGACATAAGGTTTTTTGACCACATGCAGAAGGGGCGCCCAATGGGCGCCCCTTTCTTTGGTGGCATGGAATCTGCAGCAACCTCAGGAGGTCAGCAGGGAGGGGTTGAGCGTCAGCATCTGCATCGAAAAGGCCGTCGGCGTTTTCGGCTTGCCCTCGGCGTCGACAAAGTACAGCTCAAACCCTGTGCACTGGCGCCGTGACTTGCTGGAATTGACGTAACTGCCCAGATGCTTGAGACCATCAAAACGGATGCCCCGGTCTTCGACAGTCACCTGAATCAGGGGATTATCCAGCAGATATTCGGTCACCAGCTTGATCGTTCCCTCTGTTGTCACCTGGTTGGTCGTGAAACACCCCAGACCGCGGCTGAGCTTGTCCTGACGCCACAGGAAATGCTGAGGAATACCGGTCGTCAGTTTGACCTTTTCTCCGTTAATCATCATTTCGCTGACGCCTGTCAGCCCCACCGTTGGTTTGCCGGCGGCGTTTCGGGTCAGACTGTACTGCTCGAAGAGGCCTTTTCCCTTGGCGATGGAGATGGCACCTGAAAAGGCATTCTTTTCGCTGTCTTCAAGTGACAGTGGCCCACCCTTGGTTCGAAGAGTGATTCCCTGGGGAGCGCCCGCGCTGTTTCTACCGGCTTCAATGGCAAAGGTGGGCAGATAGCACCACTTGTCAGCCTGCTGAACAATGTTGTCTGGCGTGACACGCATTGCGCGGCCGGCCGCGGTTCTCACCACCACGGCGCCCCCGTGGGCAGAGACGCCCCCCATGCGAGAGTCGTTAAGCATGGAGCTGAACACGTTACGCCAGCCCCAGGTCACCTTATTACCGGCCGCAAAGCAGTTCATGATCTGCTGGTAGCTGCTGCTGCGAATAGCCGGATGGCCAGTTTCGTCATCCGTTTCGTCCTGGGGGGCGATCAGTGGAACATGAGCAGCCGTACCCGTATCACGACGTTTTTCCCACCAGTTGCCGATAAAGTTGCAATCGTAGATGTGCGAAGCCACCAGCGCATCGCCGCTGATAAACTCGAAAATATTGTCCTGAAAGGTGGAGCCATTGATCTGGCGACGGAAAACGAAGGCGTTGCCGCAGTTATTGAACTCGTTGCGCAAAAAGCGCGCCGTGGTTGAGTAGCTGTTCTTGGCATCATCACAGTAGAGCCCATAGCCCACCTGGATAAAGACGCAATCCTTGATCGTGAAGTTGACCAGAATTTCCTTGACGTAGATGGCGTACTGGATGTTTGTAAAGTGGATATTGCTGAAAACGCTGTTGTAGCCCTGGGCATCAAAGGCGGTTTTGCCGTCACTTTCTTTTTGACCCTGAATCAACAGGTTTTCAACCATTGGCCCCTGCTTGATAAACATCGCACCGGTGAGCCCGCTGCCGGGACGAAGCCGTGCCTTGCCGTTGTTCTGATTTTCGCGCAGGCGCCCTGAGCCGCTGAGGTTCTTGTATTGCAGGTCAACCGTTTTGGCGATCACGTAGTCACCAGGCGGTACGATGACCGTGGCGAGTTCGCTGGACGCTGCATCGATGAATGCCTGTGAACTGTCCTTTTTACCAGTAGGATCAGCGCCAAAATCAAGAACGGTCTTCATTGCGGTAGCAGTAGCAGTCGTCATGAATATTCTCCAAAGATAACCATATTGATGTCGTGACGTTATCCTTTTTGGATAACGTGTAATCATGGTTAATCATTTGGTTAATACGGTCAACCCTTAATTGTACAAATTAGGCAATTTTCGGCGCTCGAATTGAGTAATCCTTTTTAAACAAACATTTACTAATGATCGGTTCAAGGGTTACCGGCGCAACATCATTTGTGCCATGACAACGCCAATGATTCGGCAGTGTGGCCCCAGCGTCATGTATTGCTGTGCCCAGCCCCGGTTCAATGCCTTGAGCATGGGCGGCTGCCCTGGTTCCTCAATATAGCGCTTGAAGGTGGCCTCGGCGCTGCCATGCTCTTCACACTGAACGATGACATCATCACCCGACATGGCCTGTACGTCCGGATCTACAAAGATCAGGGTGCCCGGCGGGTAGACTTCCATCATTGATTCTCCACGCACGCGGAGCACAAAACAGCTCGGGCCACAATTGGGTGGACGAGGGAAGGATTCCTGATCCCCGTGATCGATGATACTGGCCGAAGTATCCGTCCAGGCGCCTGCCTGTACCCAGCTCAGCAGGGGGGCCATCCCGTTCATGATGGGTGCCTGCTCAACGCTGTTGTCACTGCGTGATGGCATGGCGATCACGTTGCCATCATGAGATGAGGGCTGCTCATGACGGCTGTCCAGCCAGCCATCTTCCTTGCCAAATGCCGCTTCGATGCGGCGTGCGAAATCGTCACCGATATTACGTGTCGCCTTGCTGCTCAGTACCCGGCTGGCTGCCGGCGGCTCAACTCCGACGCACTCGGCAAACGCCTTGTTGCTGCCTGCCTGGTCGCGTAGCGCGCGCGCGTTTTCACGTCTTATTTCACTCACTCTTTGCATGGTTAATTCTCATCGGGAGTATTAAAACTTTTTCAAAATTAGCCTTGATGGTCAATTAAAACCCACGCATACTCGAATTTGTTAACCAATGTGTGCATATTGTGCCTCCGGCGACTGAATATTGCCACGCGAAAAGTAAGTCAGTTCCGGGCTGCAATGGCGCTTCACGTAGAACCTTGTATACGGAGATTCTCATGAATGAATCACAGCGCAGCAGAATTATCGTCGCCTTGATGAAGCGCGAAGGCGGATTTGTCGACCATCCCAATGATCGGGGGGGCGCGACCAATTATGGTATCACTCAGCGTGTGGCTATCGATCATGGCTATCGCGGCAGCATGCGTGATCTACCTCAGGCGCTGGCCGAGAAAATTTATCTTAAAACCTACTGGCATGCGATGAAGCTCGATGAGATCAGTGCGCGTGCGCCCGCACTGGCGATCACGATGCTGGATTATGGCGTACACAGCGGAACCAAACGTGCTGGACGACAGCTACAGGAGGTATTGAATGTATTAAGCAACAATGGACGGCGCTGGAGCGCCATCGAGATAGACGGTTGCATCGGAACGCAGACGCTAAGGGCAATGGACGCCATGCTCAAACTTCGCGGTGTGAACACTGGTAATACACTTGCGAGTACCATTAATGCGCTGCGTCTGGCGTGGCTGGTTGATCTTGCACGGCGTGATGTCTCGCAGCAGGCATTTGCTCAGGGCTGGATCGACCGTGTCGTCAGGCTTGAAAAGGATATGTATGACATCGAACCTGACACTGGCCGAGATGGAGCATCCAGAGAACGACGAGGAAATCGTCATGGCATGGTCTGAAGTCGGACGACGCCTTGAAAAGGAGGCGCCCGAACTGGCGGCGCTTTTTAGAAACCCGGACAACCATGAAGCATTGGGAGCAATTGTTGCCGCAACCCTTGAATGCTGGGCAAATGCATCCGCACAAGGCGTCTCGGATATGCTGGACCGGAATCCGGAGGCCATCGAGCGTCTTAAACAGCTGGATGTAGAACGCATCAAGCTACAGCTGGACCTGGCGGCGGAAAAGCCTGCGATGTCGCAGGCTACCGGAAGCGCTATCAAGGGGCTTTTCAACAATGACTGGCGAGCCGGGGTAGGCTGGACACTGTGCGGCATGCTGGCGCTCATGTCCGTGGCCATCTGCATTACGGTCATCAGGGATCCTGACCGCATTCAGGACTGTGTGGATATCATGACCTGGTTGATCTTCTCGGCCAGCGGAATATTGGGCATTAATCTTCACGGCAACAGCGTAGAGCGCCGTGTCATGATGGAGGAAACGCATATGGGTATGCAGGAACGCAGCCCGGAGACTGCGCCGCCACGTCCGAGGGATATGGAAGATTGAAAAGCTTTTATCCCTCCTGAGCGCCCGGCCATGCCGGGCGCTATTGTGTGTGCCAGCTCATCGCTCGACCAGACGAGCGTTGAACTCGATGGGTATGGTGTCGTTCAGGCGCTTGTACCCCAGCAACGATAAAACGGTCTGCGCATTATCCAGCTGCATCAGCTGCTGGGTATCCACACTGATTGGCTCGGCCAGTGTCAGGTGATAGTACTGCTGATCCAGTCGCTCAAGCGTCAGAGGGACCTGTTCGCTGCGCTCGAAGTGATTGCCACTGGCAGTCAACGTGACGTTACGGGTCGTTGCATCCCCCGGCTGCAGATTGCTCAGCCAGGCCGGATTGACCTTTGTTGAGAGCGTCACCATGGCAGAGTCGGATGAAAGTCCTGATAAAAGGTCGCCCAGACCACTCTGCTTGCCCAGCAGATCGGTTTGTTCAAGGCGCAGCGGCATCTCGAATCGACCCTCATCATCGATGGTGCCCTGCAGATCAGACACATGGTAGGTCTGCTCCATCGGGCCGCGCTGACCCTGGCCTGACACATGAGCGGTTATTTCACTGTCGGCCGGAACAAACTGCCAGGCCGCCTGAGCCTGAGCCGTGAATGCAAGCGTTGCGCCTGCCACACCCAACACCTTCCATAAACGATCACGCATGCATTCACTCCTTGTTGATAAACGACACTGGCCTTGCGACGGTGCGTTGGGTATCATACGCAACCGCAATATCAGGGCCTATAGCTCAGTTGGTTAGAGCAGGGGACTCATAATCCCTTGGTCGCAGGTTCGAGTCCTGCTGGGCCCACCATTTAAATCAAATGGTTACGGGATTATCAGACAGTCTGTTCAATGTTTGGTTGCGATTTGGTTGCTGATGCGCGGCAACCTTGTCATTACACCGTCCCATCTTGCTGGATCTGCATGCGCGTATCGACTGGTGACTGTCAGTGATGAATGCCCCAGTAGATCCCGAATACTTGTCAGTGTTTCCCCTTTGCTTGCCAGCAGCGACGCGTAGCAGTGCCGCATGTCATGAAAGCGAATATCTGGTCGTCCGATAGTTTTTCTGGCTTTCTCAAAAGCTCCCCTGACTTTGTCACTTGTGGTAGCGAAGGGCAGGGCATCAACCAGCAGTTGAGCTTCATCAGATAACGGAATGACTCTTGGCTTCCCATTCTTTGTCTGGTTGGGTTTGAGCACGATACGACCGCTATAAACATTTCCAGGCTCTAGAGCCAAAAGTTCCCCCCGTCTCATGCCTGTAAGCATCGCCAGTAAAATCACCTGACGCTCGACTTCGTATCGTTCTGGGACTGCCTCCAATAGCTCGGCAAGCTCCGGCTCAGTCAGATAGACATGCCGCTCATTTTTAGGCGATGGCTTGCGTAATTTGCCGTCAAGAGGCAGGTCCAGCCAATCCCACTCACGATAAGCGAGTGACAACACTCGCTTGACCACCTGAATTCGATTATTGATGGTCGATTGCGCTAACCCTTTCTCTTTCAAAGCTTTCTGCATTTTACGTGCTGCATCGAGCAATTCTTGGCCAATCACAACACCGTGGGCCTGTTCATCCATCCACTTGGCGACTAAAAGTATGTGCTGTTTCTGGGAGCGCGCATCGTATTCGCTTACCATCCGCTGAAGGCCTTCCGAAAAGGTGCGCTTGGGCTTGCGTCCCATCACGCCATTAAATGCGTTCTCCTGTTGCTGAGCGCCTGCTTTCAAAGCGTACTGCCTTGCCTCTCCTTCTGTCTGAAAAGTTCGCAGAGAGCGGAGACCGTTGATTGTTGACCGGACGACCCAAGTGCCACGGTCTTTCCTTTGTGAGACTGTGTATCCCATAGCTGATCCTCTTTTTCCTGAGGACCGCGCCTGCAACGCTGAGCGTACTCCTCAACTTCTGACTGATCAAAACGTACGGCACTGCCAAGCTGAACAAATCCGATTTCATGTTTATGCCCGTAGACCCAGCTCAAGCTCATCTCGAGCGTTTGGGCAACTTGTTCCGGGCGAAGAAGCTTTTCCATCTGTTTTCCTCTACATGCCGCATCCGAGCAGCATGGTTATGAGCCGATGGTGTAATAATACGAAAACGTATTGACAAGTCAATGCGTTTTCGTATTAGATGGTTCTCACTTCGACTACCTAGGGGGGGGTTAGCCTAAAGAGATGTTTTTGCTTCAATAGCGACAGCGAAGATTAGACTGTCTTCTTTTAATGGAATCAGGGGGTAGGAGGGGTTAAGTGCTTGAAGATGGCTTTGCCCACCATCTTTTATAAACTTACGGAAAACAGGCTCCGTAACATCAAGCAAAAGAGCAAGAACTAGCTTCCCCGGAGTACTGGTTACTCCTGTATCGAAAAGTATTTTAGTGCCTGCAGGCAAACTTGGAGTAACGCCAGCTGGAGAGGACATGGCATCTCCATTCAAACTTAGCCAAAAGCCAGTGCCAATTGTTTTATAAGAGCTTGGCTCATAATTTGTATTTGGGTTATTTATAGTGTTTTTAAAAAAAGATGATGATTTTATTGAGTGCCATCCAAGGTCTGGCCAATCAAGAATAGGATAGTGATAAGTGCTGTGTTTCAATTTTTGGCGCGTTGAATTTATAGCCTCAAAAGTTGACGACATAAAGCCTAAAGCACTTGGCATGAAACCTACAGATGCAGCGACAGCGCCATGAGAGCTGTAAGAAGAAATGCTAACTCCATGAGCAAGATAACTCGTAGTGGTACTTAAAGATTTTGCCAATTTTTCTAGATTGCCAATTCTCGGAGACTTACTAGTGCCCATCAGAATGCGATGGATTGTGGGCTGAGGAACACCTGAGCGCCGAGATAACTCATTCTCGCTCATATGAGCCGTTTCCATGAGCTGACGCAGCCTCATAGCTATTGTGCTCTCACTGTTCATGTATGGCTGGCCTGAGTATGTAGGGTTATGCGTAATCGTATTAAAAACAAGCTCGTTTGTCTAGTTGATGTATTTCGAAATGAAAACGAAAGGCTATGAGATAAAGTTTAAATCTACTGATCGACCAGAGAATAGTTGGCCATGCTCTTCATGGCACTATAATTTTCAATTATTGGTATATTGTTAAGATACGGGTTTTTTACAAGCTAGAGGGAATTCGACCCTACACTCTACAAGATATTAAATCACTGAAGGTTGGCGTGGCTAAGGTTCATGACAGGTGGTCGAAAAGGAACCAAAAAAGAAGAAAGGGAACCAAAAAAGTTTTTAAAATTTTCAGTCTATGCTCGATGCAAGATTAAAATGTCTGATGTTTTGATGAGGTTGATATATGTCTTTTCATTTTCCTTTGATCAATCGTAGTGGTCAAAAAAAATCTATCATTGAAACCTTAGGGTTTTGGGATATGGATCTGCAACTAGGGAAGCCGCTTCAGTTTTTCGAAAACCACCATCAGACTTGCATACAGTTAGAAGTTATTAACCAAAAAATTAGAAAATGGCTAGATTTCAGTGAGTCAGAGCTGGTGTCAATATTTACGGTTCTTCGTCACTTCATGTGGATTTGGCCTGATCGAGCAGGCGGCCCACCGGACTGCCGATCAGGTAGATCATCGC
>NZ_CANMFC010000011.1 GCF_947497025.1 uncultured Kushneria sp. | reverse complement strand
CCATGTGTGCGATTTCCTATTGCTTTCTAAAAGGAAGCGGCCTGTGTAAGCCGGTTATTCGCGGCATCTGCCGCCTGTTTCAGTTATCGGTACTGCATGTTCGTTTCTTTAGCTTTTCAGAAAGTTTTTCTCTTTCTGATGAGGTGGTTACCGCCATGGGCCACCTGTCCCTTCACGCTGTGTTGGTTGTTCACCGTGCTTGCAGACTCATTAACGACGCGAGAGGCCATCGCTTGAGTGGGCTGTGGTCATTTTCTGACGAAAAATAACGGTAAAACGCTGATACAGCATTATGTGGTTGATGGATAAGCATTAATCGAGCCATCGATTATTGTAGTGTTTTGTATATTCAGGGCCTTTTCTAACGTTGGGCAACTCATTAAAGGCGGCCGGGGTCTACAGTGCATCGCGTTAATCAACGTTTATGCTGGCTCTGGAGAGTACGCACGCAATGGATATGCACATCATGGTGCTGGGGGGCATCGGTCTTTTAATCCTGCTGGTAGCGTGGCTGCCGCTGGTGATCAAGCGATTGCCGCTGTCGCTGCCGATCGTCTGTATCGCGGTGGGCTATGGCCTTGCACGGCTGATGGGCGATGCGGCGCCCAGTCCGCTGGCGCATCCCGGGATTCTTGAAACGGTGACCGAGATTGCCGTCATTATCTCGCTGGCAGGCGCCGGACTACGGCTGGACAGAAAGATCGGCATCAAGCGCTGGGCCAATACCTGGCGTCTTTTGGGGATCACCATGCCACTGACGATTGTCATGGTGGTGCTGGTCGGTTTTTTCCTGCTGGGGTTGCCGCTGGAAACGGCACTACTGCTGGGGGCGGTGATCGCGCCGACGGATCCGGTACTGGCCTCTGATGTGCAGGTCGGTCCACCGCGCTCAGGGCCGGAGGATGAGGTGCGCTTCGCGCTGACCTCCGAGGCGGGGCTCAATGACGGGCTGGCCTTTCCCTTTACCTATCTGGCCATTGCGGTGGCCACCCACGCCACGCTGTTTGATACGTGGAACTGGCACTGGCTGGGTATGGACGTGGTATGGCGCATTGGCATTGGCGTGGCGGCCGGCTGGGGAATGGGGCGGCTGCTGGGAGCGCTAACGTTTCGTTCGGGAAAGCTGTCACTGGCAAGCACCGGACAGGGGTTTGTGGCGCTGGGCGGTACCTTTTTAAGCTATGCCGGCGCCGAGATGCTACACGGCTATGGCTTTATCGCCGTGTTTGTAGCGGCGCTGACCCTGCGCGGTGAGGAAGACAAGCATGACTACCATGTGCGGCTTGCTGACTTCAGCGAGGAGATCGAAAAGCTTCTGATGATGGCCATGCTGGTCTTTTTGGGCGCTGCCATGGCGGGCACGGCGCTTGATGGCGTAAATGGCCTGATCGTGATGGCGGCGGTGGCAACGGTCTTTCTGATTCGCCCGCTGACGGGCATGATCGGGCTGGTCGGCACTGCCATGCCCTGGCATGAGCGCTGCGTTGTCAGTGTGTTCGGGATTCGAGGCATCGGTTCCTTCTACTACCTGGCTTACGCCCTGAACCAGGCGGACTTTGGTCAGGCCGAAACAGCCTGGACGGTGGTCAGCCTGATCGTACTGATCTCGGTGGTGTTTCATGGCATGAGTGCCGGACCGCTGATGGTGTTAATGGACAGGAAAAACCGGCACCGAGCGTAGCGCGGGTCGGATGAGTCATCCCTTGCGGCCGCAGTCGTCTGTGGCAGGTGTACCAATCCCTAAAGAAAGCCGTACTTTTTGTGGCTCTTTGCCCATTCGTTTTTGCCGTGTCCTGTCAATAATGGGTGCACAAGACAGGCTGGGCGCATCGTGTGCCCCCTCATCAAACGGATTTCAGGATATGGGCATGTATACGGCTCAGGGCAGAATCGATCAGAGGCAACTGCTGGACGACTATATGCCGCTGGTTCGACGTCAGGCGCTTTCGATGCAGGTTCGTCTACCGGCCAGTGTGGAACTGGATGATTTGATACAGGCTGGCATGCTGGGGCTTCTGGACGCCTTCAAGCGCTTCGATGCCGATCAGGGCGCGACGTTTTCGACCTACGCCTCACAGCGCGTTCGCGGGTCCATGATCGATGAGCTGCGCTCACGTGACTGGCTGCCGCGCAGTGTCAGGCGCAGCGCCCGGGATATCGACCGGGCCATCTGGAAGCTTGAGCAGCGCGACGGCCGAGCCCCGACAGAGCGTGAGGTGGCCTCCGAGCTGGGGATTGAGCTGCGTGAGTATCAGCAGGTGCTCAGCGATACCAATAACGGCTTTTTGATGACCTATGAGGATGCCAGCTCCGATGAAACGGAAGCCTCACGTCTGTCGGAAGAGGTTGAAACCTCGCTTGATCCTCATGATGTCTGGATCGCTGGTGCCGAACGCCATGAGATGATGGCGGCTATCGAGGCCTTGCCCGAACGGGAAAAACTGATGATGGCGCTCTATTACCAGGAGGAGCTGAATCTCAAGGAGATCGGGGCTGTCATGGGGGTCAGTGAATCACGAGTGTGCCAGCTTCATGGTCAGGCGGTAGCAAGGCTTCGAGCAGCACTGGTATCCAGCGGCGATTGACCCTGTTTCTGATCTGTCAAGTGACCCATATTTTTTCAGGCGCCTTCGGGGCGCCTTTTTTGTTGGCAAGCCCTGCCACGGTCACTTGAGAAAAATGGGCCTGACCGATGAATAAAATAGCTGCCCTTCAGTCTTTAATATAATTTTACGCGCGATTACGCAAAGTCTGGCTCGGATGAAAACCCAAACAATTTTGGCCTATATTAATGATTACTTTCCGAAACATTTCATTGCCGTCAATGGCTTGCAGCTTTCAAAAGTACGTATGAGCCAGGAATGGGTATGTCATTGGTGCGTCATTTTGTGTTCACACTATTGTCATTCCCATGACTGTGAAGGATTGATGGTCTGCAGGGTGCGATGCTGAAAAAAGCTGGGCAAACAAGGCCTTTCTGGGCATGAGTACCATTTTTCTAATACTAATAAATAGATATGGCATTATTAATTTAATAATAAAAAACGCTTTTTATTATATTTTATAGTCCCTAAGAGTTTAGCTTTTAACTGACCGGTTAATGTATCAAAGCGCGATTTTAATAATCTTTGACAGTTTCATACTTTACTTGATCAGCCCTTCCCTTATTCTGCGTACAACTTTCAGCGAGTCAGCACTGAAATATTGTCGTCATGCGGACAGCAGGTTATGCATTTTTCATGACCAACTGATATCGCGACCGCCATGTTTCGACAATCGTGCTGCTCACTGAAAACGGTTATTGAACTGAAGGATCTGACGCCACGCTACGGACTTGTTGCCTCAGGTGCCGCTGCCTTCAGCCTGATGATTCCGGCGCACAGATGCGTCGTGCCGTATACCAAGTGTTATTGCCGAGGGAATGGATATGATGATGGACAGCAGAGAATTTGACGTCGCCGCAACTGAAGTCATCCTTCACGAGCACACCAACATCTTGATGCCCATGACGCTGGTCGCTCAGCAGGTCGGCCTTTCATGCTCGCATCTGCGTCGCAAGTTCAAACAGTCCTTCGGTGTGACGCCTACTGATTATCACGCAGCGATCCGTCTGGACCGTGCTGCCATGCTGCTGATCTATACTCGCAAGTCCATCATGGAAGTCGCGCTGGAATGTGGCTATCAGGATCATGCCGCCTTTAGCCGTGTGTTTCGTCGTCACTTCGGCAGCTCGCCGCGCGGTTATCGTGAAAGCATGCGTATAGAGATTGCCACCAACGGTCTGGTCCGTGACGACGCAACGCCGGTTAACGTGGTCGAGCATGACGAAGAGTACTTTCTGGTCATGCGCTCCTTTGGCGATGACAAGAACAGTGAAGAGAGTCTGCGCCAGATGTTGTTGTCCATGTGCCCGCAGCATGCCAAGGAGTCCATCGTCGAGTCTGTCTGCTTTTATTACGACGACCCCAACATTACCCCGACCCATCGCATGCGAAAGGATGTCGGTTATCGCATGACGCGTCGCGCGACGTGGAACCCGCCGCTGCCGCTGCGCTGGGTAACGGTACCGGCCGGTCGTTCGATGAGTGCCACGCTTGGCAGTGAAAAGGATCGCGAGCAGTGCTTCAAGCACATGGCGATTCGCTGGGCGCAGGAGCACAATGAGCAGATTCGTGTCGATCACTCTCGTGTCATCTATCATGAAGGCATGCGTGATGCCGGCATGAAAAGTCTTGAACTGCGTGTTCCCCTTGATTGATTGGTAACGGCACAACATTTTTAAACGCCCCGCCATGCGGGGCGTTTTTGTTGCTACTCTTGGCTTCTGGTTCGGTGTGTTCGAAAACCTGCCCCAGACTATTGCTGTTATCAGGCACCATTAATTTACATACATACAGGAATGCATCTAAACTGGCCCCATCTTGATTTGCCCCTCATCGTGCGCTTTCGAAAGGGCGCCCTTTGATCACCTAATAACGATGGATATCATCCAGATGAATCAGAAGTTTGCCAGACGGGTCCAGGAATGGAGTCTGATTGGGTTCTTCTCAGTACTGCTTACTGCGTGCGGGGGAGGAGAAGAGGGTCAGGATAGTCAGCAGCAGGAGCCACCACCTGCCAAGCAGGCGCAGGTTCAAACGCTGGCGCCCATGGACTTGGAGCTGGACAAGAACTACCCGGCAATGGTTCGTAGTGATCAGTCCGTCGAGATCGTGGCACGTGTTGATGGCTATCTGGAAAGCCAGAACTACAGGGCCGGCGAGATCGTCGATAAGGGCGATATTCTTTTTACTATCGAAAAGGCACCTTATAAAGCAGCCGTTGAGCAATCACGTGCCGATCTTCAGAGTGCACGCGCCAATTATAGTGAGGCCCAGCGTGACTACGAGCGCTATCAGCGCCTATATCAGCAGGGCTCCATCAGTCAGCAACAGCGTGATCAGGCGCTTAACGATCGTGAGACTACCAAGGCTTCTGTGGCTCAGGCACAGGCAGCGCTCGACAGTGCCCAGATCAATCTGAACTATACAGACGTGAAGGCGCCGGTAAGCGGCCAGGTCAGTCTGAATCAGGTTAATGTTGGCAACTATGTGGCCGTTCAAACCGAGCTTGCCGAGGTCACGCCTGTCAATCCGCTTGAAGTGCGCTTCTCGCTGCCGCAGTCGGATGCTTTTGCCCTGCGTCGTCAGCGGCAGATGGAAGATGCGCCTTCTGTCGACGTCGAGCTCGATTTCCCCTATGGGGATGATAGTGCGACGACCGATACCACGCTTCATGGCAATCTGGATTTTCTGGGTTCTCGAGTCGATGAATCCACCAGTACCGTACAGGCTCGAGCCGTATTCGATAATCCTCAGGGGCTTTTTCTGCCGGGGCAGTTCGTGCGTGTGCAGTTAAGTAACCTGAAGCGCTTTCATGTCATTGCCGTACCCGAGGTAGCTATTACTGAAGGCCTCAAGGGTCCGCAGGTCATGATGCTCAACGACAAGGGCGAGGCTCAGAGTCGCTTTATCACCATGGGTGAGCAGTCGCGGGGCTGGGTTATTGTCACAGAGGGGCTCAAGGCAGATGAAAAGGTCATTGTCAGCAACATTGGCGGCATTTCTGCCGGTAACAAAATCGATGCTCAACCCTTTGATGGTCATATAGATGACGAACCTGACAACCCTTCCGGCAAGGATGCCAGTGGCGCCAGCAAGGAGCCGGGCCAAGGTACCAGCGTCAGTGGCGAGACCCAGCAGCGCAGCGCCGATGAACGCGCCAGTGACAACAGCGATAACTAAGGGCGGTTCGAGTCGATGAACATATCGAGTTTTTTCATCAACCGGCCAATTTTTGCCACCGTCATGTCGATCATTATCACGTTGATCGGTTTCATGTCGGTGAGAGGATTGTCGGTAGAGCAATATCCCCAGGTGGTGCCGCCGACTGTATCGGTATCGGCAAGCTACCCGGGTGCAAGTGCACAGGTACTGTCGGATACCGTTGCATCAGTGCTGACGCAGGAGATCAACGGCGTTCAGAACATGATCTATATCACCGCGACCAGCGCTGATAGCGGTCAATTAAGCATGTCGGTCTACTTTCAGATCGGTACCGATCCGGATCAGGCCACCATTGATGTCAATAACCGCGTACAGCGAGCCCTGTCCCAGTTGCCGACTGAAGTACAGAATCAGGGGGTTACCGTTGAGCAGCGATCAAGCAGCGTACTGCTGTTTACGGCGCTGTATTCGCCAAATGGTGCCTACGATCGACTGTTTTTGAATAACTATGCCAACATCAACATTCTTGATGAAATTCGGCGGCTGCCAGGGGTGGGTCAGGCTGAAGTGTTGGGTAATCAGGATTTTGCCATGCGTATCTGGCTTAATCCCGACAAGCTCTCCCAATATGACATGACGCCTGCAGAGGTTTCTTCTGCCATTCAGGCGCAAAACGCGGTTGTATCAGCAGGCAAGCTCAACGGCGAGCCTCAGCGGAAGCCGGATGCTTATACCTATACGATCACTACTCAGGGACGCTTTGAGTCAGCGGATCAGTTCCGAAATATTTTGCTTCGCACCAATGAAGATGGTTCCTCTCTGCATCTGAGTGACGTCGCCCGGGTGGAGCTGGGTTCGTCCAGCTATGGTGTTATTGCTCGCGTCAATGGCTCTCCCATAGCGCCTATCGCCATCTATCAGCAGCCGGGTGCCAACGCACTGGATGTTGCCAAGGAGGTCAAGACCACGCTTGCCAGCATGAAGGAGCGTTTCCCCGAAGGCCTTGACTACGTTATTCCCTATGACACCACGCTCTTCATCGATGCCTCTATAGAGTCGGTATCTCATACCTTTATCGAGGCGTTGTTGCTGGTTGCCATTATCGTCTTTGTGTTCTTGCAGAACTGGCGCTCTACGCTGGTGGCCATGTCCGTTGTACCCATCTCCGTGGTGGGAACCTTTGGCGGCATGTATCTGCTCGATTTTTCGATCAACCTGCTGTCGCTTTTCGGCATGATACTGGCGATCGGGATCGTGGTGGATGATGCGATCGTGGTCATCGAAAACATCGAGCGCATACTCGAGGAAGAGCCTGATATCACACCGATGAATGCAGCCTTCAAGGCGATGCAGGAGGTCACCGGGCCCGTTCTGGCAACTTCCTTCATTATGGCGGCGGTTTTCATTCCGGTGGCGTTTATCTCCGGCATGACCGGCCAGATGTATCGTCAGTTCGCCATTACCATTGCGATCTCTGTAGGTATTTCAGCACTGGTGGCACTGTCGTTCACTCCGGCCATGAGTGCCATCTTCATCAAGCGTCACAAGGAAGGTGAAGAGCCCCGCTGGCTGAGGATCGTCAAAAAGCCCTTTGTCTGGTTCAACAAGGGCTTTGACAAGGTCACCAGTGTCTTCATGGCCTGTGTCGGCTTCCTGATCCATCATTTCTTTATCACCATGGCGATGTTTGCTGGCTGCTGTGTGTTTTCCTGGTGGCTTTACTCCCAGCTTCCCGGCGGCCTGATACCTTCTACGGATCAGGGGCTGGTACTTGCCTCGGTCTCCATGCCAAAGGGTGCATCCGTTGGGCGTACTGATGAGTACATGCAGAAGCTTTCCAAGCAAATCGAGGAAGTGCCCGGAATCGACTATGTGACGTCCATACCCGGATTCGACATTGTGTCCGGAGCGGCCAATACGGCCAAAGGCACCATGTTCATCTCGATGAAGCCATGGTCACAGCGCGATATCACTGCCAATGATCTTATTGGCACGATCATGCAGAAAGGGGCGCAGATTCCGGATGGCCAGGCCATGGCATTTAATCTGCCGCCCATTATCGGCCTGTCGCCAACGGGAGGGCTGACCGGTTATCTGCAGTCACTGGGTGGTGCGGATCCACAGCAGCTTTACCAGGCCTCTCTAAAGCTCATGCAGGCGGCCAACAAGGATCCGGCCATCGCGCAGGCCTTTACGACCCTGGACACAGCTGTACCGACGTATCATATCGATGTGGATCGAGACAAGGCGCAGAGTCTTGGCGTGGATCTGGGCGATCTCAATACGACGCTTTCCAGTACTTTCGGTAGCGCTTTTGTGAACTATTTCACACGTCAAAGCCGTAATTTCCAGGTCTATCTGCAATCGGAAGACGAGTTCCGACAGTCTCCGGATGACCTGAGCCGGGTATATGTGCGCGGTGGAGATGGGCAGCGCATTCCTCTCTCTACGCTGGTCACCATGACGCGTCAGCAGGCGCCGACGACGCTGGATCGCTATAACGTTTATCCAGCGGCACAGTTCCAGATTGCGGCGGCCCCGGGATATAGTAATGGGCAGGCGATAGAGGCTGTTCAGCGCATCATCCACGATGAGCTTGGCAGCGAGTATTCAATGGGCTGGACCGGGGAGGCTTATCAGCAACAAAATGCTGGTAACGCTGCCACGATCGCCATCGTGTTTGGTATCGTCATGGTGTTTCTGATTCTGGCCGCCCAGTATGAGAGCTGGACATTGCCATTGGCGGTCATTGCTGCCGTGCCTTTTGCATTCCTTGGTGCGGTGCTGGCGGTCTGGATGCGTCAGTTCGATACGAGCGTTTATCTACAGGTCGGACTATTGGTGGTGGTAGGGCTGGCGGCGAAAAATGCCATCCTGATTGTGGAGTTTGCACAGCAGCAGCGTGCCCGCGAAGGACTCTCGATCGTCGAAGCGGCCAAACATGCAGCTCAACAGCGTTTCCGTCCGATCGTGATGACATCACTGGCTTTCATTGGCGGTACGCTGCCACTGGCGCTGGCCAGCGGTGCCAGTGAAGCAAGCCGACATCATATCGGGACACCCGTGGTTGGCGGCATGATCACCATTACGATTCTGGCCAGCCTGTTTGTACCGGCGACCTATGTGTTCATCATGCAGGGATCGCAGTGGGCCGGCCGCAAGCTGGGTATTGGTCAGAAGCAGGAAGAAGGGCAGGGCAATGCGGCAGAGGCGTCTACCGGACGCTCAACGCACGCTTCCGACGACGACAGTCGTAGCTGATTGACGCTGTTGTTCAGCGAAGGCCGCACCTCCGGGTGCGGCCTTTTTTATGTGTCCGCAAATAGAGGCCATGTGTGCCCTGGACGAAAGTGATGGCTCACGGCTCGGCTGCCTCGCAGTATCATGAACATCGCTGCAATGTCGCCTGATCGGTTGTGCATCAGCGTTTATCAACCGGTTTAAAGGCGATTTTCAAGGCAAGAGAGACATGTTTTCAGGAGACAGACATGGCAACGCTGACGACTAGAGTGCTGGATCAATATAACGGCATTGCCGTGGAGGGGATGGTGGTGTCGCTTGAGGGCCATGGAGATGAAGAGCCCATCATGACCCTTCATACCAATGTCTGCGGAGAACTTGAAGATGTGCTGCTACAGGATGGTTGTGGTGGGCACTATCGTCTCGTCTACCACGTACGTGACTATTTTCTCGGTCGGGGCGTGGACTGCCCGCTGCTTGACAGGATACCGGTCGAGCTGACGCTTTCGCGTGGCGCAAGTGAAGTCATCGTGCTGTTGATAAGTCCCTGGGGATACAGCGTTCACCGTGACAACCGAGGCTGTCACGATGGCCGGGTGCCCGGCAGATGCTAAAGATTTTCCCATGCAGGTTATTGGGTATCGGTTGTCTGCCGAATAGAGGCAGAAACATGATCTTCTTCCGTTGCCTGATGCTCGGGCAAAACCAGATGCATCAGGATGGCCAGCAGACCGCCTGTGGTGATGGAGGAGGATAGAATGCTCTGTGCAAGCTCGGGCAGCCCGGAAAGTACCTGCGGCACCAGCTCGACACCCAGCCCCGCCCCCAGGGACAGCGCGATGATCATGACTCGTTTGCGGGTCATGCGCTGTTCGGCCAGCATCCGAATGCCCGAGACCGCAATCAAACCAAACATCAACGTGGTGGCTGCACCCAGAACGGGCTGAGGAATGGACTGCAGAACGGCCCCCATGGCAGGAATCAGCCCCAGGATCACCAGAATGCCGCCTACAAAAAGACCGATGTGGCGACTGGCGACGCCGGTCAGATGAATGATGCCCGTATTCTGGCTGAACGTGGTGTTGGGAAAGGTATTGAGTAAACCGGCGAGCAGAGAGTTGAAAGCGTCGCCCAGTACGCCGCCACGAATGCGCTTTTGATATTCCGGACCGCTTGTTGGCAGGTGTGAGGCGCGTGACGAGCCGGTCAGGTCGCCAACGGTCTCGATGGCCGTGATGGCAAAGATGAACGCCACCGGAATAAAGGCGGCAATATCAAAGCCCAGGCCATAGCGCAGCGGCTGAGGGAACTGAAAAAGCGGGGCCTGCGCCACGCCGCTCAGATCCAGTCGACCCAGCAGGGCTGCCGCAACGCAGCCCGCCAGAAGTCCGACAAAGACGGACCCCACACGCAGCATGGGACGGCGGCTGAGCTGGCAGGTCAGTACTACCCCGATCACGATCACCGCAAGCAACAAATTCACCGGGTCACCGGGATTTTCAGCGCCATGGCCTCCCGCGATATCGGTGACGCCAACACTGATCAGGCTCAATCCGATCAGTGTCACCACAACGCCTGTCACCGTCGGTGTAATCACGCGTTTCAGATGATGCAGTACACTGCCCAGCGCCATTTCGATCAGACTGCCGGCAATGCAGATGCCAAACAGCACCCCCAGCACTTCATGATCACTGGCACCGCGCTCGCGGGCGATAAGGCCTGCCGAGATGAGCGCTGCGACAAAGGAGAAACTGGTGCCCTGCACGCATAAAAGCCCTGAACCCAGCGGGCCGATGCGTTGAGTCTGGATCAGTGTACTGATCCCGGAGACCAGTAGCGCCAGGCTGATCAGATAGGGCGCCTCGTTTTGTAGCCCTAGTGCCCCGGTCACGATAATGGTAGGGGCGATGATGGCCACGAAGCAGGCCAGTACATGTTGAAAAGCCACCATAAAGGCCGTGTGAAACGGCGGTCGATCGCCGTGTCGAAAGATCAGCTCGTTGTCATGCATGCAGTGTGTTCCGCAGGGTCATTCATGGCGCGCAGGCGCAGGCGCAGGAGATGGAAATGGTGGCGACCGGCACGGTCGCCGAAGCATCAATTGCCGGCGGTATAAAGCTTTTTACCCATGACGTAGGTGGCGCTGATACAGCGCTCATCACCCAGTATCATCAGGTTGAAAAGCTTTTCCATGAGCGTGGGGTCACGGCGTGCCTTGCGCGCCAGCATCGGTGTGGCGCATGGATTGATGATTGTGATGTCGGCTTCTTTTCCGGCGGCCAGATTCCCCACATGGCGATCGATATCCAGCACGCGGGCATTGCCAAGGGTATGAGCATAAAAGGCCTGCCATGGAGTTAGCGGCTGATCATTGAGCTGGCCGACCTTATAGGCATCCTGGAGCGTCTGAAAGGGGCTGAAGCTCGTACCGGCGCCAATGTCGCTGGCAATGCCGACGCGAACTTCCTGCTCGCGTGCCTGATGCCAGTCAAATAGACCGCTGCCCAGAAACAGATTCGAGCTCGGGCAGAAAGCGATGGCGCCACCGTCATCGGCCAGCCGCTGACGAACATCATCATCAATATGAATGCCGTGGGCAAAGATCGCCCGCGGGCGTACCAGCTGATAACGCGAATAGACATCCAGATAGTCACGCGCCTCAGGGAACAGTGACGCCACCCATTCAACTTCCTGACGGTTTTCGGACAGATGGGTCTGCATCACCATGCCGGGGTAATCACTCAATAGTTCACCGGTGGCGGCCAGCTGTTCAGGCGTTGAGGTCGGCGCGAAACGTGGTGTGATGGCGTATTCAAGGCGGCCACGCTCATGCCATTGCTCGATCAATCGACGGCTATCACGAATGCCGGTCTCGGGTGTGTCACAAAGTGCTGCGGGGGCATTACGGTCCATCATCACCTTGCCGCCCAGCATACGCATATTGCGTTCAAGCGCGGCGTTGAACAGGGCATCAACGGAGGCTGGGTGGCTGGTGCAAAAGGCCAGTGCCGTGGTGACACCATTGGCAAGAAGCTGTTCCAGAAATGCTTTGGCGATCTCGTCGGCGTAGGCACGGTCGCTGAAGCGACACTCTTCCGGGAAGGTGTAGGTATTGAGCCAGTCCAGTAGCTGGCGTCCGTAGGAAGCCGTGATGTCCAGCTGACTGTAGTGCAGATGCGGATCAATAAAGCCCGGCATGATCAGCTGATCGGGCCAGTGCTCAACAGGAGTGCCTTCAGGCAGGGTATCAAGCAGCGTATCGGCCGGACCGGCACTGACAATGTGGCCATCGCGAATAACGATCACACCATCGTGGTGGTAATCGACGCTGCCTTCGCGCGGTTGATCATCCACGCCGGGGTCGTCGTGAAAATGCAGGGTCATCCCGCGCAGGGCATAAAGGCTCATCTGAAGTCCTCATTGATTGGGTCACCGGCACCGCTGGGCTGCGCATCAAAAAGTGTCCGCAGTGCCTGAATACCAAGGCCGCGCAGTATGGCTCTTTCAGCTCGCGACGTCATGTCCTGCAGCTCGCCAATCATATGCCAGTGGGCTAATGCTCTTGCAGATTTCCCTGGGCTTTAGTTTGTACAACTTTGGTCGATAAGCAGGGCGCGCGGTCTGGCTGTGACGCGTATCGTCCATATTGATTTCGTTGGGGAATCGCATGATCGGCCTGAACCGCAGTGTCAGATATAAACTGATTGCCACCATGGCAGTCATGGCCATCATTGGAGGTGCAGGCATGTTCGGCATGCACCGTGGCGGTAACAGTCTGGAATCCGTCTACAAGACCAATGTTTTGCCCATGCAAACACTGGCCAGTATTCGCTCCACCATTTATCTATCACGTATTGCCATTTTCAAGGCGCGTGTGGATGGCAATCCTGCAGGCGCAGCTGAATTGCTCAATACCTATCAGCAGCAATACAAGGATAAAGTGGATCAGCTCTGGAAGCGCTATAGCACCAGCGACGTGACTTCTGACAATGAGCGCGCCCTCGTCAATAGTCTGACCCCGCTGTTGAATACCTATTGGACTCTGTATGAACAGATGTCTCGCGACATGAGTCAGGGTGATTTCACTACAACAACAGCTATCGTACAGGGGCGTGAAAATTTCAGTAGCCTGGTAGAGAGTCTCCTGAATCTGTCGAATAACAACGTCAGGCAGTCCGAGGCTACCTATACCAAAAGCATGGACGATTCCTCATTCTCAATGAGCGTCATCATTGGTTTGATGGTGATGGCCTTCATGCTCATGGCAGGGGCTGCACGGCTTTTGATTCGCGGCATCATGGCACCGCTTGGACGTGCCAACGAAGTGGCAGGTGCGATCGCCAGTGGTGATCTCAACAATCATATCGAAGTCAAGGGACGCGATGAATTCGCTGGTCTGCTGCGCAGCCTAAGCGATATGCAAAAGCAGCTGGCAAATGTGGTCAACGACGTGCGTGTCAATGCCGAAGCAGTAGGCTCGGCCTCCAGTCAGATCGCTTCGGGCAATGACGATCTATCGCGCCGTACCCAGGAGCAGGCGGCCAGCCTTGAAGAGACGGCCGCTTCAATGGAAGAGATGACGTCCACGGTCAAACAGAACGCCGATAACGCCGCCCAGGCCAATCAGCTGGCACTCAATGTGCGTCAGCAGGCCCGTGAGGGAAGTCAGGTGGTTGAGCAGACCACGCTGGCCATGGGAGAGATCAGCGCTTCCAGCCAGAAGATCGCCGAAATCGTGGGACTCATCGACTCGATTGCCTTTCAGACCAATCTGCTGGCGCTTAACGCTGCGGTCGAGGCTGCGCGTGCCGGAGAGCAGGGTAGAGGCTTTGCAGTGGTTGCCAGTGAAGTGCGCACGCTCTCCAGTCGTAGTGCTGATGCTGCGCGTGAGATCAAAACGCTGGTGGATGATAGTGTCGCCAGGGTTACCAACGGCTCGGCACTTGTCACCCGTTCAGGCCAGGCGCTGGGCGGTATAGTGGATAGCATCAACAAAATGACCGATATCGTTGCCGAAATTGCCGCCGCCAGTCGTGAGCAGTCCACCGGGATCGATCAGGTCAATCAGGCTATCTCACAGATGGACAGCGTGACACAGCAAAACGCCGCGCTGGTGGAAGAAGCCGCGGCGGCCAGCCGCTCGATGGAGCAAAGCGCGCGCGTGCTGCGCGAGCAGGTGGGTTTTTTCCGGATGTCGGGACAGGCAGTATCCGAGAGGCGGGTATCAACGCCGGTAGCGAGTCGAATGATGGACACTGTGGCAGCCAAAACCGATAAGCATCACTATTCTCGCAAGGATTCTGCTGAATCTCTCAAGCGTCCTGCCCTTGATAAAGGCAATAAACCATCGAAAGCATTACCGGTAAATGATGCCGATGAATGGGAAACCTTCTGACATACTCTTGTGTTTCTGAAATCTGGTTTAAAGCCGCCGTTTATACGGCGGTTTTTTTGTATGAATAAAAAATATTGCTTCAGGGGGATATTCGTCAGGCCGTTATAGCTTCTACGCGGCCCGGGGCTGCCAACGCTTACATTATTGATACTCTAGTCGGAGCTATCCGCATGCCTGTTCTTGATCGCAGTGTTAGGTACAAATTGATTGCCACCATGGTGGTCATCGCCATACTGATGGCTGTTATCGGAGCTGCCGGCATCGCTGGTATGAAAAACGCCGATGACAATCTGGATACGGTATACAACAAGAACGTCCTGCCCATGAAAATGCTGGTAGAGATGCGTTCAGCACTTTATGAGTCTCGCGTGGATTTCATGCGCACGCAGGTGGACCGCGACGCCGGTACCGCAACACAGCTGCTCAATGGCTATGGCGATTTCAAGACACTAACCGAAGCGCGCTGGCAGACCTATACCACCGATTTTATTACCTCCAGCGAAGAGCGTGCGCTTGCCGATACCATTACGCCTGCGTTGACGGCGTATTGGCAGTACTACGATCAGGCCCTGCGAACCATGGCCGGCGGTGACTTTTCTCCGCTGAACAACGCGCTGCAGCTGCGAGATGCCTTCCAGGCGGTTACCGGCGGCATCAGTCGTGCCGTTGAGATCAATACCAACCAGGCTGGAAATTCGTTTGCTGACAGTATAGCCGGCTCCAAGGCCTCACTCATGACCATTGCAGGCGTCATGGCTCTGGCATTCATGGTCATGGCGGGGATTGCCTGGCTGTTGATTCGCGGCATCATGGCACCACTCAAGCGCGCTAATGAGGTAGCCAGCGCGATCGCCGGGGGCGATCTCAACAATCGTATTGAAATCAAGGGTCGAGACGAGTTTGCAGGCCTCCTGCAAAGCCTTGGCAACATGCAAAATCAGCTGGCCCGCGTGGTTGATGACGTGCGCGTCAATGCCGAATCGGTAGGCTCGGCCTCCAGTCAGATTGCCTCGGGCAACGATGATCTGTCGCGTCGTACTCAGGAGCAGGCTGCAAGTCTCGAGGAGACCGCCGCTTCGATGGAGGAGATGACATCCACGGTCAAACAAAACGCCGACAACGCTGCTCAGGCCAATCAACTGGCCCTCAATGTACGTCAGCAGGCCAGTGAAGGTAGTGACGTGGTAACACAGACGACGCGTGCCATGAACGAGATCAGTACTTCCAGCCAGAAAATTGCCGAAATCGTGGGGCTGATCGACTCGATTGCCTTTCAGACCAATCTGCTGGCGCTGAATGCAGCAGTAGAAGCCGCTCGGGCCGGTGAGCAGGGGCGAGGGTTTGCGGTCGTGGCCAGTGAAGTGCGCACGCTCTCCAGTCGTAGTGCTGATGCCGCGCGTGAGATCAAGATGCTGGTCAATGACAGCGTAGCCAAGGTGGCCAATGGCTCTGAGCTGGTGACCCGGTCAGGTCAGACTCTGGGGGGTATCGTCGAGAGTATTAACAAGATGACCGATATCGTTGCCGAGATTGCCGCGGCCAGCCGCGAGCAGTCTACCGGCATTGATCAGGTCAACCAGGCCATTTCACAGATGGACAGCGTGACCCAGCAGAACGCCGCGCTGGTGGAAGAAGCCGCGGCGGCCAGTCGCTCAATGGAGCAAAGTGCACGGGTGCTGCGTGAACAGGTAGCGTTTTTCAAGGTCTCCGGGCAAAGAGTGCAAGGACATGCTCCAGTGCCGGTTGCCAGCCGCATAATGGAAAAGGCGGTCAACAACAGACCCTCTGCGTCTGCCATCCCGGCGCGCCCGGCGGCCCCTAAAGTAACTGCTGAGCTCAAGACACCTGCCAAAAGTCAGGGTTACAAGGCGACAGCAACTGCCAATGATGCCGATGAATGGGAAACCTTTTAAAGAAAGTTATTGCTAATACGCAATACTGAATGAGTCACTCGAAAGGGTCGTCGCGCAAGCGGCGACCCTTTTTATGTTGCATATCATTTAAAATGTAAACCAGTGAAGCTTCCAAATCTCACAGCGAATCTGCACAAGAGTTGACTCGGCCATTCATGGCTGGTGGTTACTCTTGATTGATTCAATTGATGCAGACTCCTGATTGATAGAGGCGGCAATTGACATGGTGCTTGAACAGGAGTTCGCTTTGGCAGAGCTGGGTTCGGAAAGGGTGAATGACTTATACTCGGAGCTGCCTTTCTGGCGTTACAGTGCATGACATCAACAACTTACAGGAATCATTATGACGCCCGGTCCCATAACGACGCTCTTTATTGCCATTGTGGTGCTGGTGCTTGGCCAGCAGTGCGTCAAGCATGTGCGCTTTCTGCGTGAATTCAATATACCGGTACCGGTAGTAGGGGGGCTTCTTGCCACGCTTGTGGTGACAATATTGCGGGGCTTTGGGATCGAAATCACCTTCTTTGGTGGGCTTCAGGAACCTTTCATGTTGCTGTTTTTCGCATCGGTTGGCCTGTCTGCCAACTTCGGTCTGATCCGTGCCGGTGGCTCGAAGCTGCTGGTTTTCTTTGCGCTGGTGGTGGGGCTGCTGGTGTTGCAAAACATTGTTGGTGTCGGGATTGCCACCCTGTTTGGATTGTCGCCCGTAATGGGATTGCTGGGAGGCTCGATCACCATGTCCGGTGGTCATGGCACCGGTGCCGCATGGGCCGAGGTCTTTACAAACAGCTATGGTGTGGAAAGTGCCATGGCGCTGGCAATGGCAGCGGCAACGTTTGGCCTGGTGTTTGGTTCCCTGATTGGCGGGCCCACAGCGTCATTCTTGATTCGGCGTGCCCAAAAAAAGGGAATGAATATTGAAAGTGATGATCAGAAAGATGTTGCTGATCTTGCTGGCAAGGATGAAAGAACCGATGTTGGCAGCATGATTCGGGTGCTGTGTTGTCTCTTTGCAGGGCTTGTTGCGGGCACCTTTCTTCATGGGGTGCTCGAGGATACGCCGTTCAGCCTGCCGACATTCGTATGGGTGTTGTTCTCCTGCGTCATTATCGGCAATGTTCTTCGCATCAGCCGCCTCTATCATGTCAATGATGATGCCAATAATACGGTCGGCAACGTGGCCCTTTCCGTATTTCTGGCACTGGCGTTGATGAATCTCAAGCTGTGGGATCTCGCCAACCTTGCGCTACCGATGCTGGTCATTTTGATGGTGCAGGTCGCGCTGGTCTTTTTCTACACCACGCAGGTGACCTTTAGAGTCATGGGGGGCGGTTATGATGCCGCTGTCCTGGTGGCAGGCAACTGCGGTTTTGCCATGGGGGCCACACCTACGGCCATTGCCAATATGCAGGCGGTGACCGAGCGGTTTGGGCCATCCCGGCTGGCCTTTATTATCGTGCCGGTAGTGGGTGGGTTTCTGATCGATATTGCCAATGCTCTTATTATTAAAGGCTTCCTTTTTATAACCTGAGCCAGGGTTTGTTTACTTCAGAGTTAAATAATCCGTTCTTTTATCACTTGCATGGTTTCAACCAAAAAAAGCCGTCTGCCAGGGGTAGACGGCTTTTCTGGCTTAAAATGCAAGGCGTTACCAGAGCAGGCTGATCAGCGTATAGACCAGCAGCGTAATGATCAGTGTGCCGGCAAGATTAAGAAACAGGCCGGCGCGGATCATGGACTGTATCTTCATCTGTCCGGTCGCGAAGACAATGGCGTTGGGTGGTGTTGCGACAGGCATCATGAAGGCGCAGCTTGCAGCGATCGCAGCGGGAACGGTAATCAGCAGTGGCGAGAGCCCCAGAGAAATAGCCAGTGCGCCCAGCAGGGGTAAAAAAGCAGCAGCGGTCGCCGTATTGGAAGTTACCTCGGTGAGGAAAATAATGACCAGTACGACAATGGCGATCAAAACAACCAGAGGAAAAATCGAGAAAAGCGAGAGTTGCTCGGCAATCCAGGCTGCCAACCCTGAACCCTGGATGATTCCTGCCAGCGCAAGCCCGCCCCCAAATAGCAGCAACACGCCCCAGGGGAGCGAGGCCGAGCTTTCCCAATCCATAAGCTTTTCTTTCTTGCCGCTTCCTGATGGGGCCAGAAACAGTCCAATACCTACTGCCATGGCAATAGTGGTATCACTGAGCCAGTCAAGGCCGAGGTTGTTAATAAGTGGGCGAGTCATCCATGCCAGTGCCGCTACAAGAAAGGCAATCCCTACCCGCTTTTCTGCAGTGCTCATGTTGCCCAGCTTGCCAAGCTCCTCCCTGAGAAGGTTGTTGCCAGCATCACCCTGCTCAATATCGAAGCCCTGCCGGGTCAGCCACCACCATGCCAGAACCATCATGGCAATCGATACGGGCAAGCCAACGACCATCCATTGTGCAAAGCCAATATCAATATCCTGGTTGTTGGATAGATAGCCGGCCAACAGTGCATTGGGCGGGGTACCTATCAGGGTAGCTACCCCGCCAATGCTTGCAGAGTAGGCGATCGCCAACAGCAGGGCAGTAGAGTACCGGCGTACTTCACTTTCATTGCTGGTGGAAAGCAGAGCAATGACAGAGGTACCTATAGGCAGCATCATGATGGCGGTTGCCGTATTGGAGACCCACATGCTGATAAAACCGGTTGCCAGCATGAAACCGCCAATCTGTTTTTTAGGGTCAGAACCCACAACAATCAGTGTGCGCAGTGCAATACGTCGATGCAGATTCCAGCGCTGCATGGCAAGCCCCAGCAGGAAACCGCCCAGAAACAGGAAAATGATCGGGTCAGCGTAGGCTGATGTAACGTCCTTGAGGCTGCCGATATCCATGGCAGGTGCCAGAATGATGGGAAGCAGGGAAGTGGCTGGTATCGGAATGGCTTCGGTCGACCACCAGGTGGCCATCAAAAGTGCCAGACCGATACAGTGCCAGGCACTTTCTGACATACCGCCCGGCGCGGGTAAAATCATTACCATCAAAATCCATAGCAGGCCCAGCCACAAGCCAATGACAGGTGCCTTGCCTGATGATGGCTGGTCGGTATCCGTCGTCTTGTCAGGCATCATTTATTTCCGATTTTATAAGTTGAGATTTGAGGTGCAGATAACCGATGGATCAGCATAAACCCTCGACTTTATTCATGTTTATAATGAAGTATAAGACGATTGTATTTGCGCCTTTCGTCGACCACAGATGCTGATGCACCTTGCAGGACAGTGTTCCTTCAGCCGTTTTATCCATTCAGAACTCAGGGAGAGGCAAATGATTCTTGTTACCGGAGGTGCAGGCTATATTGGTTCACATACGGTTCTAACACTGCTTGAAGCAGGTCAGGATGTATTGGTATTGGATAATTTCTGCAATGCCAATAAAAAATCTCTGGAAAGGGTCAGTGCGCTGACCGGAAGGGAAGTGCCATGGGTTGAAGGTGACATTCGGGACGCCGCATTGCTCGATGATGTTTTCAGCCAGCATGAAATTGACTCGGTCATTCACTTTGCCGGGCTCAAGGCTGTCGGCGAAAGCGTTCAAAAGCCGCTCGACTACTTCGATAACAACGTCAACGGCACGCTGGTGCTCTGTAGTGCCATGTCACGCGCCGACGTAAAAAAGATCGTCTTTAGCTCCTCTGCGACCGTATATGGCGACCCGGCATCGGTTCCCATTCGGGAAAATTTTCCCACTGCGGCGACCAACCCATACGGTCGCTCCAAGCTGATGGTCGAAGAGATTCTGCAGGATCTTGCCGTATCGGACCCGCAGTGGCGTATTTCCGTGTTGCGCTATTTCAACCCGGTAGGCGCCCACGACAGCGGCATGATCGGTGAAGACCCCAATGGCATTCCCAATAACCTGGTGCCCTTTGTCAGCCAGGTGGCGATCGGTCGTCGTGAAGTGCTGTCCGTATTTGGCAATGATTATGACACTACCGATGGCACCGGCGTTCGCGACTACATCCATGTCACGGATCTGGCGAAAGGACATTTAATGGCGCTGGATTATCTGTCCCGACATGACGGCGTGCATACCTTCAATCTTGGAACCGGTAAAGGCTACAGCGTACTTGAAGTGGTACAGGCCTTTGAAAAGGCAAGCGATCGAAAGGTCGCCTATGAGTTTCACCCCCGTCGTGCCGGCGATATCGCGCGTTGTTATGCCGACCCGGCGCACGCAGAAGAGGTGCTTGGCTGGACAGCCGAGTTCGACATCGAAAAAATGATGGTAGATACCTGGCGCTGGCAACAGAAAAATCCCAATGGGTACAGTGATTCGACCCTTTCATGATTCGAGTATTCATCAAGTGATTCAATCTACGGCAACAAAGGAATGAGTGGCCCGAGAAAAGCCTGGTGTTACCATGATGTCTAACTGGCCATGATGCTGTCATGCATTGTGGCCGGATACTGGTGCCAATACACCGACGCAGAATTCAGCGTGGTAAATGTTCATTGATGCCAGTGAAAACATCTTCGCTGACAATGCTGTTTGAGTGCTTTTTAAATGACAGGACACGCGAGACCTTTGGCTGCTATAGCCATTCGTCAGGTAGAAAAAAACACAGGCGCCAGTCGTATTGCTCTTGCGCAAGCTGAAGTGCTGGCAGGTATGAGCTATCAGGTCGTGATCATTGCTGAGCGAGGTAATTCCGCTCTGGTGGAGCGTGCTGGTGCCAGGCTGGTTAAAACCTGGCGCTGGCCCTTCAAGGGAGCTCGCCGACGTTTCTGGTTCAATCGGCGCGTACAGGTATGGGCACATCGTCATGCACCAACCCTGCTGATCAGCCATGGAGAGGTGGAAACCTCTGATGTGGTATATTTACACAACTGCGTGCATCTGGCGAGCCAGGCCATACATGGCCGCGGGCTTCCAGAGCATCATGAAGTGGCTGCCATCCATGATTACGTGCTCAAGGGTAAGCGCTTTCGTCGTGTTGCCGTCAATTCAAAAATGATGGGTAACGATCTGATGACTCGCTATGATATTGCTCCGGACAGGATCAATGTTAGTTATCCCGGGTACGATTCCGAACAGTTCAATCCAGAACGAGCTCGCGCTGATCGAGAAAACATCCGTCAATCACTGGGCGTAGTGCCGAAGGACTTTCTGATAGGGTTGGTGACTTCCGGCAACTTTAAAAAGCGTAATGTTGAAGGCTTTGTGAAGCTGGCCGCCGAGCTGGATAAAATGATGCCTGACCGCTGTCAATTTCTTGTCGTCGGCAAGGATGACGCTTCTCCGTTTCAGCATCTGGCTGAAAAGCTTGAGATTGACGAGCGGTTTGTCTGGCGCTCCACCGTAAGCGAAGTGGAAAGGCTTTACGGCGCGCTGGATATTTTCATGCTGCCTGCCTATATCGAAGAATTCGGGCTTGTTGCGCTGGAGGCCATGGCCTGTGGTACGCCGGTCCTGCTTTCATCCGGAGTGGGTTGTGCCGAGATTCTGGAAAATCGTTATCCAGAACTGATAATGGAGGCCATGGAGACTAAGAAATGGGCGCAAAGGGCCCATAAGCTTCTTGAGGATAGTGACAGGCGTGATGTATTGAGCAGAGAGTTATCAGCGCTTGCAAAAAACTATTCCCACAAACAGCAGCAGGAAAAACTGATCGCCGAGTTCAAGGCGTTAGCCGATATGGACACTGAATAAACTGACATGCCGCCAGCTCTGTTCCCCTCTGACTCTTTGCCTGCGAATGCATGCTGTATCAGTGCAGTCTGCAAGGGGTTCTCGGCGGATTCATGCTGAAGGAGTGATATTTATGGTGTCACACATCTGGGCAGTGACGCTTTTATGCATGGCGCTGATAATTGTGGGCGTTCTGCTGTTGATCATCTGGCGCATGTCTCGCGAGCTGCGTCGACGCCGGGAGCATCAGATCAAGGAGCAGGCGCAGGCCGAATATCAGTGCCTGTCCAATCTTAATGTCATAGGTCGGGCCATGCAGGAGGGTCAAATGGACCTGATGGAAGGATGTCTGCGCGCCCGGGTCATTATTGATATTCTTGATAGCGGTTGGTGGAAGGATGACGAACTGGCCGTGATTGCGCAGATCAGCGATAGCGCCTCACACCTGCATACCCATCAGGCGCGCTCGGCACTGACTGCACGTGAAAGAATGCAGGAAGACCGGCATAGATTGCAGATTGTCAGTGAGCACGAAACGGCTATTCTTCAAGCAGCGCGTAAGCTGGTGGGCCGGACTGATCACGTTGCAGCACATTGATAAACGTATATTTGAACAAGATCCATTTTTTTGAAGTTCAAAGCAATTATCCTGAAATTTGATCAATGCAATAAACAGCGTTTGACTTTCATCGCTTTCAGTGCGAAAACAGTGTTCGAATACGTCACAATGGATTGCCAGTGACGCGTTTTTTATCATGGCATCGTGCAGTTGTTCCGGGTGACCAAAGCAGGGTGGTCAAAAGCTGGCGCTAATGCCTCTTGCATGCTTTTTCTGGCAGTAGAAGAAAAACTTTCTAGAGCTGTTGGCGTTGCCTATACTCGGAACCGCTTAGTAACAACATCGTTGCCCTAGCGTTGCAAAAAAGAAGGAGTCTTGCATGAATAAATCAACAACTGGCTTGCTGCTGGGATCTGCTCTCGTAATGGGTCTTGCGGGCTGCGCCAGCTCAGGTTCTCAATCTTCTGGTGCCTCTTCCAGCGGTGATTCCTGGTACTCTTCTCCTTTCGTCTGCGGTCTGGCTGGTGGCCTGATCGGTGGTGGCCTCGGTTACGGTGTCAGCAGCAATGACGATGAAGAAACCGGTGCTGCCGTCGGCGCAACTGCCGGTGCAACAGCAGGTGCCCTGCTTTGCTCGGGTGGCGATAGCCGTGAAATGGACTCTGACAATGATGGCGTACCGGATTCTCGTGATGAGTGCCCGGGTACACCTGCCGGCGTTGCCGTTGATGCCAAGGGCTGCCCGATCGATACCGATGGTGACGGCGTGCCGGACTATCTCGACCAGTGCCCGGGTACCCCGGCTGGTGTAGAAGTCGATTCACGCGGCTGCCCGCTGGATTCTGACGGTGACGGCGTGCCGGACTATCAGGATCAGTGCCCGGACACTCCGGCCGGTACTCAGGTCAATGCCCTGGGCTGCCCGGCAGCACTGGTACTGCGCGACGTCAACTTCGAGTTTGACTCCGCCAAGCTGACCTCCAACGCCGAGCAGACGCTCAACGACGTTGCAGAGAAGCTGAACAGCAACGAACAGGTTCGCGTTCGTCTGGAAGGCCACACCGACTCCGTTGGTAGCGCTTCCTACAACAAGGATCTGTCTCAGCGTCGTGCAGAGTCCGTACGTGACTACCTGACCTCTCAGGGTGTCTCCGCTGATCGTATGGAAGCCCTCGGCTTCGGTGAAGAGCGTCCGGTAGCCAGCAATGATACTGCTGAAGGCCGCGCAGAAAACCGTCGTACTGAAGTACATCCGCTGGGTGACGATGGTCAGGTAATGGACCGTACCGGCCAGAACGGTAGCAGCAATCAGTAAATTCTACTGATCTGCACCTGATAAAAGAGGGCGCTTCGGCGCCCTCTTTTTTATATGAATGCTGTGTGGCAGATGCCAATAACTGCTGCGATGTTCAGTTATTGGCTGGACGCCATTCGTCACTCTTTGTTAGTTTGCATGCCGGTTTATAGCTTGCCTCACGCCTGCCAGTTCCATGGCGCATTTCCTGCGTCCTGCTGACAATGTAATACCTCAAGTGACTCCTGGTAGCGGTCACCACTGAAAAAGGAAGGAACTCCTATGCCCGTCGTTACACTTCCTGACGGTAGCCAGCGTCAATTCGAATCTCCCGTATCCATTATGGCAATTGCCGAGTCCATCGGTGCTGGCCTGGCAAAAGCTGCCATCGCCGGCAAAATTGATGGACAGCTGGTCGACACGGCCGACGTTGTTGATCGTGACGCAGCCGTTGCCATCGTGACTGCGAAAGACCAGGAAGGGCTCGAAATTATTCGTCACTCCTGTGCACATCTCATCGGACATGCCGTCAAACAGCTGTACCCCGAAGCCAAAATGGCCATTGGTCCTGTCATTGATGACGGCTTTTATTACGACATCGATTTTGGACAGTCTGTTTCAAGCGATGATCTGGAAAAGATCGAAAAGCGCATGCGCGAGCTGATCGACGAAGGATATGACGTTGAAAGGAAATACGTCGACCGCGATCAGGCCATGGAGGCTTTTGTCGCCAGAGATGAACCCTACAAGCAGGATATCGTTTCCCGTATTCCAGAAGGCGAGACCATTCGTCTTTATCACCACAAGGAATACACGGACATGTGTCGGGGGCCTCATGTTCCCAATACCCGGCATCTCAAGTCCTTCAAGCTTCTAAAGCTGGCCGGTGCCTATTGGCGCGGCGATGCCTCCAATACCATGCTGACACGCATTTACGGCACGGCCTGGGCGGACAAGAAACAGCTGAATGCCTACCTGAAGCGGCTTGAAGAAGCGGAAAAGCGCGATCATCGCAAGCTTGCTCGTCAGCTCAATCTCTTCCATCAGCAGGAAGAGTCACCGGGCATGGTCTTCTGGCATCCGCGCGGCTGGGCCATCTGGCAGGCGGTCGAGCAGTATATGCGCAGTGTGTACCGTGAAAGTGGTTATCAGGAGATTCGCTGTCCGCAGGTCATGGATGTCAGTCTCTGGAAAAAATCCGGTCACTGGGACAATTATTCGGAAAACATGTTCTTTACCGAGTCGGAAAAGCGAGAGTATGCGCTCAAGCCGATGAACTGTCCGGGGCATGTCCAGGTTTTCAACTCCGGCCTGCACAGCTACCGCGAAATGCCTATTCGCTACGGCGAGTTTGGTGGTTGCCATCGCAACGAACCTTCGGGCGCGCTGCATGGCATCATGCGAGTACGGGCTTTCACCCAGGATGATGGCCACGTCTTCTGTACCGAACGTCAAATTGAACCTGAGGTGACCGATTTCCACCGGCAGGCGCTCAGGGTTTATGAAGACTTTGGCTTCAGCGATATTGACGTCAAGATTGCGTTACGCCCTGAAAAACGTATCGGCAGTGATGAAGAGTGGGACAAGGCCGAGGGGGCGCTGCGGGCAGCACTGACGGCCTGTGACGTCACCTGGCAGGAGCTGCCGGGCGAAGGCGCCTTTTATGGCCCCAAGATCGAGTACCATATGCGTGACTGTCTGGGCCGTGAATGGCAGGTCGGCACCATGCAGGTTGACTTCATGATGCCCGGCCGTCTTGGAGCGCAATATGTAGGTGAAGATGGCAATCGTCATACACCTGTTATGCTGCACCGAGCCATCATCGGCTCCTTCGAGCGTTTTATTGGTATCCTGCTGGAGCATCACGCGGGCGCTTTACCTCTGTGGCTTGCTCCAGAGCAGATTGTTGTTCTTAACATTACCGATGCTCAGGCATCTTATGCTTCATCGCTGACCGAGCAATTGCAACAGGCTGGTCTTCGTGTCAAGTCAGACTTGAGGAATGAGAAGATCGGTTTTAAAATTCGTGAGCATACACTCCAGAAAGTGCCTTATCTGCTGGTAGTCGGCGATAAGGAAGTGGAGTCAGATAGCGTTGCTGTCCGAACGCGGACCGGTGAGGATCTGGGAACAATGACAGTTCCCGAATTTCTTGCCAGACTCGATATCGAGCGTAGATAGCAGCATTTCTTTTCAGCAATGGAGACTTGACGATCAAGCGAAATAACCAACGTGGGCGCCCTCAGGAAAAGCGCGCACCCATAAATGACCGTATTCGTGCGGATGAAGTTCGGCTTATCGATAGCGAGGGCGAGCAGCTGGGTGTTGTGCCCATGAATGAGGCGCTTGCCAAGGCTGAAGAGGCTGGGCTTGATCTCGTGCAGATATCCAATGCCGATCCGATCGTTTGCAAGATCATGGATTACGGCAAGCATCAGTTCGAACTGAAAAAACAGAAATCTGCTCAGAAGAAGAAGCAAAAGCAGATCCAGATCAAGGAAGTCAAATTCAGACCGGCCACTGATGAAGGTGATTATCAGGTCAAGCTCAAGAATTTGACACGTTTCCTTGAGGAAGGCGATAAGGGCAAGGTCACGTTGCGATTCCGTGGTCGTGAAATGGCGCACCAGGACATCGGACGCAAGCTCATGGAGCGTGTAGAACATGACTTGGAAGACCTTGCTGTTGTAGAATCGCGTCCGAAGATGGAAGGTCGGCAAATGATCATGATGCTGGCCCCCAGGAAAAAGTGATCCGTGGGCAGTTTAACGGGCATGTTGAGCCATCATGGATGGCATGACATGCCGGCCTCGGGTTTTCTAAAAAATATCGTGCGGAGTTATTCTCATGCCGAAAATCAAGAGCAACAGCGGTGCGGCCAAGCGCTTCAAGCGCACTGCCAAGGGCTTTAAGCACAAGCAGTCCTTTCGCAGCCATATCCTGACCAAGAAATCGACCAAGCGTAAGCGTCAGCTGCGCGGTATGAAGCAGATCCATGATGCCGATCGTCGTTTGATCGAGCGCATGCTCCCTTATATCTAAGTCGATTTAAATAACTGAAGTCAGGAGGTTTTCATGGCTCGTGTAAAGCGTGGTGTCGTCGCTCGTCGTCGTCACAAGAAGATTTTAAAGCAGGCCAAAGGGTACTACGGTGCTCGTTCGCGTACCTTCCGTGTTGCCAAGCAGGCGGTGATCAAGGCAGGCCAGTATGCCTATCGTGACCGTCGCCAGCGAAAGCGTCAGTTCCGTGCGCTGTGGATTGCACGTATCAACGCTGCAGCCCGTACTCATGGCATGTCCTATAGCCGCTTCATCAACGGTCTGAAAAAGGCCGGTATCGAGATCGACCGCAAGATTCTTGCTGATCTGGCCGTTCACGAAAAGCAGGCTTTCGGTTCCATCGTCGAGCAAGCCAAGGCTGCCTGATGGTACTGGTGACCTGAGGTCATCTGCCGAAGTGCTACAAGGGAAGAGCCGTCGCTCTTCCCTTGTTTTTTTGTGTAGCAACAATTTATCGTCAGATCCCTGATAACAGGATCAACGTGCAGAGCTTTCCTGGTATCTGCAATCTGCCGTTTTTCATGGAGCAAGACGGATGGAGCATCTCTCCACAGTAGTAGCGACGGCAGTCGAAGCCATTGACGCTGCCGAAGATATCAGGGCATTGGAAGATATTCGTGTCCGCTATCTGGGCAAGAAGGGCGAGGTGACGGCCCTTTTGAAAGGATTGGGAAAACTGCCGGCGCAGGAGCGACCCGCCGCCGGGGAAGTCATCAATCAGGCAAGGCAACAGGTTGAAGCCGCACTGGATGCCAAAAGGACCGCGCTGGAAGCCAGTGCCATGGCCGCAAGGCTTGCAGAGCAGAAGGTGGATGTCACCCTGCCGGGTCGGCGGGAGTCATCGGGCGGCCTGCACCCCATTACCCAGACGCTGCGTCGTATCGAGCAGTGTTTTGCGAATATCGGTTATGACATCGCCGAAGGGCCGGAAATCGAAGACGATTATCATAACTTCGAGGCGCTGAATATACCGGCACATCATCCTGCCCGCGCCATGCATGACACCTTTTATTTCGATGCGCGCCATGTCCTGCGTACACATACCTCTCCGGTTCAGATCCGCACCATGGAGCATCAGGAGCCGCCAGTGCGTCTGGTGTGTTCAGGGCGCGTCTATCGCAACGATTCCGATCTCACTCACAGCCCCATGTTTCATCAGGTAGAAGGGTTGTTTGTAGATGAGAATGTCAGCTTTGCCGATCTCAAGGGCACCATTGAAGCTTTTCTGAAAGCCTTCTTTGAACGTGACCGGCTCGATGTTCGCTTTCGTCCCTCCTACTTTCCATTTACCGAACCTTCGGCAGAAGTCGATATTCAGTGCGTCAACTGCGGTGGCAAGGGGTGCCGGGTGTGTTCTCATACCGGCTGGCTTGAGGTCATGGGTTGCGGCATGGTGCATCCCAATGTGTTTGACCACGTCGATATAGATTCGAAGCGCTACAGCGGTTTTGCCTTTGGTATGGGCGTCGAGCGTCTGGCGATGCTGCGATATGGCGTCAACGACCTGCGGCTTTTTTTCGACAACGATCTGCGCTTTCTCCGCCAGTTCCAGTAATTCGTTTCGGTATAGCGAGGCAAGATGAAAGTTTCCGAACAGTGGCTGCGTCAATGGGTTGATGTAGCGCAGGATGTGCAGGCGATTGCCGATCAGATCACCATGGCAGGATTGGAAGTTGATGCCATTGAATTGGTATCCGCCCCGTTTTCAGGCGTCGTGGTCGCACAAGTCAAAGAGGCCGTTCAGCATCCTGATGCCGATCGTTTGCGTGTCTGTCAGCTCGATGACGGCAGCGGCAAGCTTCAACAGGTCGTGTGCGGCGCTCCCAATGTGGCCGCCGGCCAGAAAGTGGCGCTGGCCAGACCCGGTGCTGTACTGCCCGGCGACTTCGCCATCAAGGAAGCAAAGCTGCGGGGTGTGGCCTCTCAGGGCATGATCTGCGCCGAGTCAGAGCTTGGCCTGGTCGAGGAAAAGTCTCCGGGCATCTGGGTGCTGCCGGACAGTGCCCCCATAGGCGAGGATCTAAGGCAGTGGCTTGGGCTGGACGATCACAGCATCGATGTTGATCTTACCCCTAATCGTGGTGACTGCCTGAGCGTTATGGGGCTTGCACGCGAGATCGGTGTGCTCAATCGCGTTGAGGTCAAGGCGCCCGAAATTGCGCCCGTGGCGGCGCAGATCGATGAACGCTTTGAGGTGCGTCTGGACAATACTAGCGCCTGCCCGCGCTACAGTGCGCGTGTTGTCCGCGATCTTGATGTCAGCACGCCTTCTCCCCTGTGGCTGACGGAATATCTGCGTCGCTGCGGCCTGCGCTCCATCGATATTGTGGTGGATATCACCAACTATGTGATGCTCGAGCTGGGCCAGCCGATGCATGCCTTCGATCTGGACCGGCTCCAGGGTCATATCGAAGTGCGCAATGCCCGCGCCGGTGAGACATTGACACTGCTCGACGGGCAGAACGTAGCGCTTGAAGATAATACCCTTTTGATCGCCGATGCCGAAGGGCCGCTGGCCATTGCCGGTGTCATGGGGGGAGAGCGCTCGGGCGTCAACCGTGACACGCGTCATGTGCTGCTGGAGTCTGCTTTCTTCGCGCCGCTGGCCGTCGCCGGGAGGGCTCGTCAGTACGGTCTGCACACGGACGCTTCCCATCGGTTTGAGCGCGGTGTGGATCCGACGCTGCAGGTGCGCGCACTTGAGCGGGCGACAGGATTGCTTGTCGAGCTGGCCGGTGGCCGCCCTGGTCCTGTCATCGAGCAAACGGATCATCAGGCACTGCCCGATACCTGTCAGATAACGTTGAGCGCCAAACGCGTCAGTCGGCTTCTGGGCATGACGCTTGAGGATGACGAAATCCACGACATCCTGTCCCGTCTCGGCATGACCCTGAAGTCTCGTGAAGCCGGCAGCTGGGAAGTCAGTGTTCCGACATGGCGTTTTGATGTGCGCCTCGAGGAGGATCTGGTCGAGGAGCTGGCGCGTGTGCACGGGTATAACCGGTTGCCCGTTCGCTACCCGCAGGCCAGTCTGGCGCCGCGTCGTGAGGATGGGGCGAAGGTTTCGCTTGATGTCATTCGTCAGCATCTGGTGGCCGGTGGCTATCAGGAAGCCATCACCTACAGCTTCGTGTCTGACGATCTTCAGCAGGCGCTGAATCCGAATGTCGTGACTCCTGCACTTGCCAACCCCATTTCCAGCGACATGTCGGTCATGCGCTCGAGTCTGTGGGCGGGCTTGAGCCGTGCGCTGCTGCACAACCTCAATCGTCAGCAGCAGCGCATTCGTCTCTTTGAAACCGGACTGGTGTTCAACGGCGACATCGATGCGCTGACGCAAACGCCCATGCTGGGTGGCATGATCTGTGGCACACGAGACCCGGAAGGGTGGACGAGCCGCAGGGAAGGGGTCGATTTCTTCGACATCAAGGGAGACGTTGAGCGTATTCTGTCACTGGGTGGTGTCGAGGGCGAATGGCGTTTCGAGCCGGGCGAGCATGAAGCACTTCATCCCGGACAGTGTGCCCGTATCCTGCGAAATGACCGCCACGCTGGCTGGGTCGGAGCGCTGCATCCTGCCGTCAGGGAGCAACTCGGTATCAAGCCCGAAGTCTATGTGTTCGAGCTTGAGCTGGCCACTTTACAGCAGGGCAGGCTGGCAGCATTCAGCCCTCTGTCTCGCTATCCGGAAGTCAGACGCGACTTGGCACTGCTGGTAGACGAGAGCCTGCCGGTGCAGTCGCTACTGGATGTGATTCGTGAGCAGGCCGGAGATGCCCTGACGGATCTACGCCTGTTTGACGTCTATCAGGGCGCCGGCGTGGAAGAGGGGCGCAAGAGCCTGGCGCTGGGCTTGACCTGGCAGCATCCTTCGCGCACGCTGACAGATGTTGAAATTAATCAGACAATTGACAATATTGTAGCGGTCTCCTCGGAGCGTTTTGGCGCGTTGCTGCGTCACTGAATGCGGTGGCGGGATGCTGTCTCCTAAAGATTGTCTCCTACAGGATGTCGGATAATGAGTGCGTTGACCAAGGCTGAACTGGCAGAGCATCTGCACACGTCGCTTGGATTCTCAAAGCGTGAAGCCAAAATGCTTGTCGAGCAGTTTTTTGACGAAATCCGCGGTTGTCTCAGGGAAAACGAACAGGTCAAGCTGTCAGGTTTTGGCAACTTTGATTTGCGTGACAAGCGTGAAAGGCCTGGACGTAATCCCAAGACAGGAGAGGAGATCCCGATCTCGGCGCGTCGCGTGGTGACCTTCCGACCGGGGCAGAAGCTCAAGGCGCTGGTGGAAGAGCGCGACAAGGTCTAATGGGATGCTGTCGCATTCATGGCCGTGACGGATCATCTGTCACGGCATCAAAAGCCCTGCTCATGGCAGGGCTTTTTTGTGCGCTGGCCGCGAGGAAAGGGCCGGAAGCACTATGTTATCATTGCCCAAATTCAATTGTGGTGATCGAAAAACATGCCTGATGTCGGAATTTATGTTGCCACTGTTTACGGCGGCGCCCTGGATGTCGCCGAACAAATAGCGCCCTTGTTTGAATCGGAAGGTTACGGTGTCAAGATTCATGAAACGCCCACACTGGAGACGCTGGTCGACCCACAGCCGGATCTGGCGCTTTTTTGCATCTCGACCACGGGAAGGGGCGATTATCCGGGCAATTTCACCGGTCTCAGCAGTGCCCTCGAGCAGCAGCGGCCGTCACTTCAGGGTCTGCGATACGCTCTGATTGCCATGGGGGACAGCAGCTACGAGGAGAGTTTCTGCGGTGCCGGACGCAGGCTGGATGAGCTTCTGACCACTCTTGGCGCCAGCCGTGTTGGCGAACGTCTGGAAGTGGACGCCTCGGAAACGCCCATGGCCGACGATGCGGCACTGCCCTGGGCAGAGCAGTGGCTGGAAGCGCATTCATGAGTCGTCAGGGACTGCTGGCCAGCGGTGAGCGAATTTCCATCCTGCTGGGGCTTGCCCTGACCATGCTGATGGCAGCGCCCGGCTATTATATCGTTCGCGATAATGAGCGTCTGATACTGGTATGCGGGGGTGTGGCGGCGCTGGTCGTCGTATCTGCCCTGTTATGGCAGCGTGCTTCGAGCAGCGTCAGAAGGGGAGCGTTGACAGCGCTTAAACGGCTTTTGTTGTGGTTGATGGTGGGCGTGGCTGCAACGGCGATCTGGCAACTTGCGACAGGGCTGTCACAGGACTGGTATCAATGGTTACCCAGAGCCATGACCATTGGGCTTTTGCTGCATGCACTTTATGGCTGGTGGCGCCCCGCGGAGCAATAGCGCCACCATCAGGCTGATCATGTTTTATGTGTTCAGCGTATAGCAGGGAACGTATTCACTGCCAGGCAGTTTCATTCGCCCCTGAGCGACAAAGGAGGTCAGTAGCTCATCAAGAGGTTGCATGAGCTCGCTTTCAGCGTTCAGGCGGAAAGGACCCTGTTTTTCGATGGCCCGTACGCCCTGCTCCTTGACGTTGCCGGCGACTATTCCCGAAAAGGCGCGCCGCAGATTGGCGGCCAGATCATGCACGTTCTGGCGACGATGAAGTGCCAGGCCGGCCATTGACTCGTGGTTCGGGGTGAAGGGCTGCTGAAAGTCCCGTGGAATTTCCAGGCGCCAGTTGAAGTAGAAGGCATCCTGATGCTCGCGGCGAAAGGCGGTCACTTCCTCGATGCCCTCTCGCATGGCGCGCGCCACGCCGACGGGATCATCAATCATGATGCGGTAGTACTTTTGTGCCTCGGCACCCAGCGTAAAGGCAATGAACTCATCGATGCGCCGGAAATAGTCGGCGCTGCTGGCTGGCCCGGTAAAGATGATCGGGTAGGGAATGTCGGCATTGTTGGGATGCAGCAGTACGCCCAGCAGATATAGGATTTCCTCGGCGGTGCCCACGCCACCAGGAAAAATGATGATGCCGTGCCCAACGCGAATGAAGGCCTCAAGGCGCTTTTCGATATCCGGCATGATGACCAGTTCATTGACGATCGGGTTGGGCGATTCGGCCGCAATGATGCCGGGCTCCGAAATGCCCAGATAGCGGCTGTTGCGACGACGCTGTTTGGCATGTGCGACATTGGCACCCTTCATTGGCCCTTTCATGGCGCCCGGCCCGCAGCCGGTGCAGATGTCCATGTCACGCAGTCCCAGGTGATAGCCGACCGACTTGCTGTAGTCGTACTCCTCACGCGAGATTGAGTGTCCGCCCCAGCAGACCACCAGGTTGGGATCACGCGAAGGCTTCATGACCCCGGCATTGCGCAGGATATGGAATACGGCGTTGGTGATGCCTTCGGCAGATTCGAGATCGAAGCGCCCATGCTTTTCGATTTCGTTGTATACATAAACCACATCACGCAGAACGGAAGACAGCAGTTCACGGATGCCGCGAATCATGCTGCCGTCCACGAAGGCATGGGCGGGGGCATTGGTGAGCTTTAGACGGATGCCTCGATCCTGCTGGATGACTTCAATATCAAAGTCGTGATAGGCCTCAAGCACACTGCAGCTGTCATCAACCATGGTACCGTAGTTCAGGATGGCCAGTGCACAGCGGCGAAGCACATCGTGCATGCCGTTGGATGAAGTGTCCCGCAGGCGATTGACTTCCTGCTGCGAGAGCACCTCCAGACTGCCTTCCGGAGAAATGGTGACTGAAATCCGTGTGGCTTCCTTCATCCTCTTTGATATCCTTTTCCTGCAGTCAACAAATGCCAGAGGCAGGCCCTGGCGACATGGGTCAGCTCGTCCGGCTTATGGCGTGTTGCCAGAGCTCCTCGATACGCTGGCGGTCATCACTCTCCATGGCATCTTCCATGAAGGTGCTTTCAAGCCACTGGCGATAGGTGGCGTCGAAATCCTCTGCGGTAACCTCCGAGGCGTCATACTGGGCCATCTCCTGCACCAGCTCTATCTGCGGAATCATGTAGCCCAGCGCAAAAAGATCTTCATCAGGCGCTTCGGATTCCATCGCAAGCAGGGTTTTCTTGATGTCTTCTGCGCGTTTTAAAAAGGGGTCGGGCATGGTGGATATTCCAATAAAAGCAGTGTCAAACGCTGTGTCCCGGGATGCTAACACGAGAACTCGAGGAGCTCATGCGGGCTCCAGGCTTTTCTGATAAAGTAGCTGGTCACGCCGTATCTATCTGATCAGAAATGAAGATTTTTTGTTTGCCCGGCCGCGTCGCGGTCAGGGCCGTCAGTGAGCTGATAATGCCCCATGTTTAATGCCCAGTATTTCAAAACCTTTATCACGCTGGTGGAAACAGGCAGCTTTACCCATACGGCCCACAAGCTGGAAATGACCCAGCCCGGGGTCAGCCAGCACATCCGTAAGCTTGAACACTATCTTGACAAGACTCTGCTGCGCCGTCATGGCCGTCGCTTTACACTCACGGAAGCGGGGCGGCGCGCCTACGACTATGCCATCCGGCTTTTTGCAGAGCATGAACAGTTTCGTCATGGTCTTGATGATGAGTCGCTAAGCAGTGGCGACTGCCGTATCGCCAGCCCTTCAAGCATCGGCTTGATGTTTTACCCCTTTGTACTGGGCTATCAGCAGGTCAATACCGGGCTGACCATCAATTATAATTTCGCCTTCAATGCTGAAATTGTACAGGACGTACTGGCCGGTCGTTACGACCTGGGTATCGTCACGGACATCACGCGTCATCCTGACCTTGAGTATGAGCTCTGGCACCATGAGCCGCTGTGCCTGGTGGTGCCTGCCGATTTTCGCGGCAACAGTATTAACGAACTGTTGTCATTGGGCTTTTTGAACTATTTCGATGGCGTCAATAACGCAAGCCAGGTGTTGCGCGAAAACTACGCTGACGAGTTTCGCTCGATCAGCTATTTTCCGCAGAAGGGTTATACCAACGATGTGGCGGTGGTATTGGATGCAGTTGCTCGCGGTTTGGGGTTCACTGTTGTATCGCGTCCGGTGCTTGAAACCTCGCCCTGGCAGCGCCAGGTCCAGGAAGCGCCATTGTCGGTGCCGGTCTATGAATCCCTTTATGTCCTGACGCGTAAAGGGGCGGAGTTGCCTCGGCGATATCGTCAACTGTTGGATGAGTTTCGCGAGCAGCGGCGCAACGCCCTTTATGGCTACGAAGCACCTGCCGATATGGTCTCTGAAGGAAGTAACGCGTAAGGGCTGCTGAAAGCTTCGGATTTCAACAACATCAGGCCGATACAGCGTATTTCGTTGTATCGGCCTTTTGCATCAAGAATGGTTAATCACGGTAGTCATCGATGCTCGGACAACTGCAGATCAGGTTGCGGTCACCATAGACGTTGTCGACCCGATTGACACTGGGCCAGAACTTGGCCGCTTTGGTGGCCTGGGTAGGAAAGGCGGCCTGCTCACGCGAGTAGGGGTAGGGCCAGTCATCCCGGTACAGGTCATGCTGCGTATGCGGGGCATTGATCAGCACATTGTTATCACGAGCGACGTCTCCCTGCTCGACGGCGCGAATCTCTTCTCGGATGGCAATCATGGCCTCACAGAAACGATCCAGTTCCTGACGCGATTCGGATTCGGTCGGCTCGATCATGAGGGTGCCGGCCACCGGGAACGACATGGTCGGCGCATGAAAGCCGTAATCCATCAGACGCTTGGCAATATCTTCCTCATCGATGCCGCTGGCGGCCTTGAGCGGGCGAACATCGATAATGCACTCGTGGGCCACATGACCCTTTTTGCCACGATAGAGCACGCTGTAGTGCTCGCTTAGGCGATGTGCGATGTAGTTGGCATTCAAAATGGCCGCTTCGCTGGCTTCACGCAAACCGCGTGCGCCCATCATGACGATATAGGCCCATGAAATGGGCAGGATTAGCGCACTGCCAAAGGCAGCTGATGAGACAGCAGTGCCAGGCTCCAGATGAGTATGCCCGGTACGATGGACATGACCCGGCAGGTATTCTGCCAGATGCGCCTTGACGCCGATGGGGCCCATGCCGGGGCCACCGCCACCATGAGGGATGCAGAAAGTCTTGTGCAGGTTAAGATGCGAAACATCGCCACCATAGTCGCCCGGCCGACATAGACCGACCTGAGCGTTCATGTTGGCGCCATCGATATACACCTGCCCGCCGTGCTGATGCACGATCTCGCATGCCTTGCGGATGCCTTCCTCAAACACGCCATGCGTGGAGGGATAGGTCAGCATGATGGCCGACAGCTCATCGCTGTGCTTTTCGGCCTTGGCCTGCAGGTCTTTCAGATCGATATTGCCATTGGCATCACACTCTACCACCACCACTTTCATGCTGGTCATGGCGGCTGAGGCCGGGTTGGTGCCGTGTGCCGATGACGGAATCAGACAGATGTGCCGGTGACCCTGATCGATCGACTGCTGATAGCGCCGGATGGCCAGTAGTCCGGCGTATTCCCCCTGAGCGCCCGAGTTGGGCTGCATGGAGATGGCATCGTAACCGGTCACCTCGATGAGATAGTCCCTCAGCTCATTGATCATCGTCATATAGCCCGGTACCTGCGAATCGGGCGCAAAGGGATGAATATCGGCGCACTCGGTCCAGGAGAGCGGCACCATTTCGGTGGTGGCATTGAGTTTCATGGTGCACGAGCCCAGCGGAATCATGGCATGCGTTAGCGACAGATCACGATTTTCAAGTCGCTTCAGGTAGCGCAGCATCTCGGTTTCGCTGTGGTAGCGCGAGAAGGTCGGGTGCGTCAGAAATTTCGACTGGCGCTGGCAGGTTTTCGGCAGTCGAGCGCGAGTCGATTGAAATTCCGCGTCGATCGCGCTGACATCAATGCCGTGTTGATCACCCTGTAAAATGGTAAAAAGTGCTTCGAGATCTTGCCGGGTAGTGGTCTCGTCCAGACTGATGCTAACGCGGCCATCTTCGCGATAGCGCAGATTGTGGCCGGCTGCTTCTGCACGCTGACGCAGTGCACTGACGTCGTCAACGCGCAGCGTCAGCGTATCGAAGAAACACTCGTTGTCGACGCTGGTTGAACTACCTGCCAATCCCTTCGCCAGAATGCGAGTCATCCGGTGAACGCGATTGGCAATGGTGCGGATGCCGTCCGGGCCATGATAGACCGCATAAAAGCCGGCAATGTTGGCCAGCAGCGCCTGGGCGGTACAAATGTTGGAGGTCGCCTTCTCACGACGAATGTGCTGCTCACGTGTCTGCATGGCCATGCGCAGGGCGGGTTTGCCGTGGCGGTCGCGAGACACACCGATGACACGCCCGGGCATGGAACGCTTGAGGTCGTCGTTGACCGCAAAAAAGGCCGCGTGCGGGCCGCCAAAGCTCATGGGCACGCCAAAGCGCTGAGCGGATCCAAGCGCGATATCGGCGCCCATTTCTCCCGGCGGCTTCAAAAGCGCCAGTGCCAGAAGGTCGGTGGCCACGGCGACCATGGTGTGACGCTCATGCGCACGCTCGATAAGCGCTCCAGGATCCGTCACGCTGCCGTCTTCAGCCGGATATTGCAGCAGGGCACCAAAAACATCGTACTGATCAAGTGCCTCGGCACGGTCAACGATGACCTCAAGGCCCAGCCAGCGCGCACGCGTGCGCACGACGTCCAGCGTCTGAGGAAACACGTGATCTGCTACAAAAAATGCCGAGCTTTTATTTTTCCGATTGGCCCGTTTACACAGCGCCATGGCCTCGGCCGCGGCGGTAGCTTCATCCAGCAGCGAGGCATTGGCCAGTGCCATGCCGGTCATATCCATAACCATCTGCTGAAAGTTGAGAAGCCCCTCGAGCCGTCCCTGAGCAATCTCGGGTTGATACGGCGTATACGCGGTATACCAGCCCGGGTTTTCCAGTACATTGCGTGCAATCACGGCAGGCATGATGGTGCCGTAATAACCCGCCCCGATATGATTTCTCATGACCTGGTTGGTGCTCATGACCCGATGCAGACGCGTCAGTGTCTCAAGCTCCGACACCGGTTCGGCCAGATTCAGCTCGCCTTCCATGCGAATGTCCTGGGGAATGGCCTGCGCGAGCAGTTCCGCCATCGTGTCAGCGCCAAGCGTCTCCAGCATATGGCGACGTGCCGTGGCGTCGACGCCGATATGACGGGCAATAAACGCATCATGCGCGAAAAGTTCATTCAGCGAGCGAGAATCAGCGGCCATGGGATATCCGTAAGATGAAGTATCGGAAAGTGTCACTGCAGGGTGCCATCAGTGCAGGGCCCGGTGATGAGTGAACGCCTTTCCGACAGCAGCGAGGAGGTCAGCCTCGGGTGTTGGTGGTAAGCGCGATCAGTCGTTTGCTTCGTTGGCGACAAGCTCGGTATAGCTGTCAGCATCCATCAGCGATTCAAGTTCATCGGGTTCTGCCAGACGAATCTTGATCAGCCATGCATCGTCATAGGGGCTTTCATTGAGACTTTCAGGGGCATCCTCGAGCAGGGTGTTGATGCCCAGGACTTCGCCACTCAGTGGGGCATAAAGGTCCGAGGCGGCCTTGACCGACTCGACCACACCGAACTCCTCGCCTGTCGCAAGGGTACTGCCCACTTCGGGAAGCTCCACGAAGACCACGTCGCCAAGGGCCTGCTGGGCATGGTCGGTAATGCCGATGGTGACCGTACCATCGCCATTGTCCTGGACCCATTCGTGACTGTCCGAATAGCGAAGATTAGTGGGGATCTGGCTCATATTGTATGTCCTGTTCAATGCCAAGATGACGGATGGCGAAACATCCCGGGGATAACGAGGCTGACCAGCCTATAGGGTGGCTTTAGGCGGCTTGCTCGTCCACTGCTGATTGCGGATCGGCAATTTTGTTATACCGGTGTGTTTCCGATCGGAAACTTTTTGCTTATCGTAACGTCGTCGGTCGAGGACTAAAAGGGTCTGGCGGGAAAAATGTCGGTCTCCGGCAAGCTTGCCATGACATTGTCAGAGCCAGCCTGTAGATTTTCATGATGCGCTGTCATCCATATCGTTTGACGAACTATGACTTCAATAACAACTCAGGGGAAATCGGTCATGGAAGCATTACAGGGACTGGTGGAAGGTATTAATGGGGTGGTCTGGGGACCACTGATGCTGGTGCTGTTGCTGGGCGTGGGGCTTTATCTGCAGATCGGGCTCAGGGGCATGCCGGTGCGCAATATAGGCCGAGCCTTTGCCCTGCTGTGGCAGGGGCGCACGCCGGGAGAAAAGGACAGCGGCGAAATTTCATCGTTCAATGCGCTTATGACCTCGCTTTCAGCCACCATTGGCACCGGCAATATTGCCGGTGTCGCCACCGCCATTGCGCTGGGCGGACCGGGTGCCGTGTTCTGGATGTGGATGACCGCACTGGTCGGCATGGCCACCAAGTACGCTGAAGCGGTCTGTGCTGTACGTTTTCGTGAGCGCGATGAACAGGGCAATTTCGTGGGCGGGCCGATGTATTACATCAAAAACGGTCTTGGCAAGCGCTATGCCTGGCTGGGCGTGTTGTTTGCCCTGTTTGGTACTCTTGCCTCGTTTGGCATCGGTAATATGGTACAGGCCAACTCGGTCGCCGATGCGCTGACCACGTCTTTTGCCATTCCAGCCTGGGTGACCGGTATTGTCATCATGGTACTGGCTGGTGCTGTTATTCTGGGCGGTATTCAGCGCATCTCCAGTGTGGCCGGCAAACTGGTGCCGTTTATGGCCATTGCTTATCTGCTGGCGGGACTGGTGGTGCTGGCCATCAACTTCACGGCCATCCCCGAAGCCTTCTGGCTGATCATCAAGCACGCCTTTACGCCCATCTCGGCGGCCGGCGGGTTTGCCGGTGCGGCCGTCGCTGCGGCCATCCGCTTTGGTGTGGCGCGTGGCGTTTTCTCCAATGAGGCAGGTCTTGGCAGTGCACCGATTGCCCACGCCGCAGCGCAAACCAACAGTCCCGTCAGGCAGGGCATGGTGGCCATGCTGGGGACGTTCATTGACACCATCGTGGTCTGCTCGATCACGGCGCTTGCCATCGTGACCTCAGGTCAGTGGCTTGAAGGAGAGTCCGGTGCAACATTGACCTCACTGGCCTTCAGGGCTGCGCTGCCCGGGCCCGGTGACTATATCGTGGCCATCGCGCTGGCGATCTTTGCCTTTACCACCATTCTGGGTTGGTCCTATTACGGCGAGCGATGCTTTCAATATCTTTTTGGCAGCCGCGCGGCGCGTTTTTATCGCATGGTGTTTGTGTTGGCCATTCCCATCGGCGCGATGGCCCATCTTGATTTCATCTGGTTGCTGGCGGATACCTTCAATGCCCTGATGGCCATCCCCAACCTGATCGCACTGGCCCTGCTGTCACCGGTGGTGTTCAAGCTGACTCGAGAGCATTTCGCGGCGGAAAGGCAGGCGGTCAATCAAGGGAAGAAATAGGTCGGCTGCATGTGCATGGCCCTGCCCAATAAGGGTCGTGCACATTTAAACGCATTCACTCATGAACCGGATCCGGAGGATTTATGTCAACCCTGCATCGAACGCCGCTTTATACGCTCTGGCAACAGCGCGGGGCCAGATTCGTCCCCTTCGCCGGCTATGAAATGCCTGTCCAGTTCGAGATGGGGATCAAGCGTGAGCATGAGCACACCCGTAACCAGTGCGGATTATTTGATGTCTCTCACATGGGACAGATGCTGATTCGCGGTAGCCAGCCGGCACAGGCGCTGGAGCGAGTATCGCCTATTGACGCCGTGAGCATTGCACCCGGGCGCCAGCGATATGGCCTTTTTACCAGCAGTGTGGGTGGTATCCATGATGACTTCATGGCGGTCAATGCCGGGGATCATCTCTATCTGGTCGTCAATGCCGCCTGTCGCGCGGCAGATGCTGCCTTGCTGCGCAGCGGGCTGGGCGAGGGCGGTGTCCTGGAGGTGGTCGAGGATCGTGCCCTGCTGGCACTTCAGGGACCCATGGCGCGCGAGGTGATGCGCAGGCTGTGCCCTGAAGCGACAAGGCTTGCCTTCATGCAGCATGGCCGGTTCGAGATCATGGGGCATGAGCTCTGGGTAAGCTGTTCAGGGTACACCGGGGAAGATGGTTTTGAGCTGTCCATACCGGCAAAGGGTGCCAAAGAGATTACTGAATGGCTGCTGGATCAGGAAGAAGTGGCGCCTATCGGTCTGGGCGCGCGCGACTCGCTGCGTCTGGAAGCAGGGCTGTGCCTTTATGGTCACGATATGGACAAGGAAACCACCCCTGTTGAAGCCTCCCTTGGATGGGCGATCGGCAAGGCAAGACGCCAGGGCGGCGAGCGTGAAGGCGGATTCCCGGGCGCTGACGTGATTCTGACCCAGCAGGCCAATCAGGATGCCGAGCGAAAGCGGGTGGGCCTGAAAGCCGATGGAAGAGCACCGGTACGCGAAGGGACCCGGCTCTATAACGTTGACGGTGATCCCATCGGTGAGGTGACTTCCGGGACCTTTGGGCCGTCGGTGGGTGCGCCGATCGCCATGGGGTATGTCTGGCGCGAGTTTTGTGAGCCGGGGCAGAAGCTGCAGGCCGAAGTGCGCGGCCGCCGAATGGACATGACCGTCACGTCGATGCCCTTTGTCACAACGCACTACTATCGCGGTTAAATGGGCTGACGCAGCTGAATTGATCGAAACGGGTCCTGCCTGGAAAGGCAGGGCCTTGGGTCAGAACCAGCATGACGCCAGAGCTTTTATACCAGCCACATGGCGAGATCGGGCCAGAACAGCAGGGCAAACAGCACCAGCAGCTGCAGAGCGATGAAGGGCAGCAGCGAGACAAAAATATCCTTGAGGCTGATTTCCGGCGGGGCAACCCCCTTGAGATAAAAGGCGGCCGGCCCAAATGGTGGTGACAGGAACGACACCTGCATGTTGACGGCAAACAGAATCCCGAACCATATCGGGCTGTAGCCCAGCTGCGTAATGATAGGAACAAAAATCGGCAGGGTCAGCATCGCCACGCCGATCCAGTCGAGGAACATACCCAGCACCAGCAGAATGCCCATCATCACCAGGATGATCACGATGGGAGCGACATCAAGGCCCATGATCATGCCCGAGATAAAACGGTTGCCGCCCATCAGGTTGTAAACCCCGACCAGTGCCGCCGCCCCGATACCGATCCAGATGATCATGCCGCAGGTCATCAGCGTCTGACCGAGGCTTTCGTGCATGGTCTTGAAAGAGAACTCACCGCGCAGCACGATCGCCAGCAACACGCCGAATACGCCCATGGCCGCGGCTTCCGTGACCGAGGCAACGCCACCATAGATCGAGCCCAGTACAAGCACCGCGATCAGCGCTGGAACGATAATCGCCTGCAGCGCCTTGCCCTTGGTGGCGAAGGTTTCGCGACGATTCTCCTCTGTCAGCGGTGGCCCGAGACTGGGGTTTTTCAGGCAGCGCACCAGCACGTAACCGATGTAGGACAGCATCAGGATCACCGCTGGCGTGATGGCGGCGGTAAACAGATCGGCAATGGAAACACTGGCAATCAGCCCATAGATGATCAGCACGATCGAGGGCGGCATCATGGTACCCAGTGAGCCGCCGGCGCAGACAACACCAATGGAAAGGTGCTTGTCATAGCCCAGTCGCAGCATTTGCGGCAGGGCAAGAATGCCCAGCAGCACGATTTCACCGCCAATAATCCCCGAAAGCGCTGCCAGGAAAAACGCCACGACCACCGTCTGCACCGCCACACCGCCGGGCAGACGACCTGCAAAGACGCGCATGGCGTTGAACAAATCCTTTGCGATACCGGAGCGGTCCAAAAGTGATGCCATCAACACGAACATGGGCACCGCCACCAGTGAATATTCGGTGACAAAGCCATAGATGCGGCTGGTTACCAGCGGCATGGCCATCGGTCCGAACCAGCCAAAGGTAAAGGCCAGCGCCACCAGGCCGGTAATGAAGGCGAGCGGCAGGCCGGTAATCAACAGGGCAAAAATGGCCCCGACCATCAGGATCGTCCCGTCAGCAATGGTCATGACGCTGTCTCCCCGTCATTTTGCTGCGGCTCGGCAGTCCTGCCCCGCAGGGACTGAATGAAATGAACCAGCGATTGGACGCACATGATCATCAGTGCAGCCATGATGATGCCTTTCACCAGCGCCGGAAATGGCGGGTTCCATGAGGTGCCGGAGCGTTCCAGTTGCCACGCTCCCAGTGGGTTGTGCGAGGCGTCCCAGAACATGGTGAAGGCGGCGTAGCTCATGGCCAGGCAGAAGCCGAAGGTCACCAGATCATTGAAACGATCCAGCCAGAGTCTCAGGCGCGGGCCGGCACTGTCATAGAGAACACGCACCCGGATATGGCGATTACTGGCCAGTGCCGCCGGCCCGCCAAGCGCAAAACTGACGGCCACCAGCATCACCACGCTCTCATGCACCCAGGAGGTGGGGGAGTTGAAGCCATAGCGCATGAGCACTTCATAAACGCTGATGGCCATGGCGGCAAAAATCAGCCAGGCAGCGCCGCGGGCGCACCACACCACGCCGCGGTCGAGAAGGCTGCGTACCGGGTCCGGAGCACGATCGATAGGGTCCGGGGTCGAGCGCGCGAGTTCTTCCTCGTCTGCCTCGATAACGCCATGCTGGCGGTGAGGATCTGTGGACATGGGCATCCTCTGTGTCAGAGAAAATCAATCGAGTCATGGCACGGCGGGGGCCTGCGCCCGCCGTGCCCCCTGAAAGCCTGTTGCCTCATGACGAGGTGCTGGCTTCAGCCCCGTTGCTGCCTTCAGCAGGCAGCAGGTTGTGCATTTGTAGATAGGCCACGACCGAGTCATAAAACTCGCGGGTAATGTCATTGCGCTCGGCCCACTCGGCCCACTCCTGACGGGCGATATCGCGGAACTTCGCCCGCTCTTCCTGAGGCAGGTCGATGATCTTGAGGTCCGGGTTCTGGCGGGCTTGACGTACTGCCTCCAGATCGCGTGTTTTCAGCTCGGCGACCATCTCGTAAGCCAGTGCATCAACAGAGGTGGTCAGCATGGCCTGCAGGTCAGCCGGCAGGCTCTGCCAGATCTCGTTGTTGATCGAGACGGCGACCATGGGCAGGGAGTGGAAACCGGGGTAAAGCGGATAGGGGGCAAAGTCATGCAGCCCCTGCGCCTGGTTGGTGGCAAAGACCGTGTAATCGGCGGCATCGATGACCCCTTTTTCCAGCCCGGTATAGACCTCTGAACCCGGCAGGTTGACCGGTGTTGCGCCTGCCTTTTCAAAGATGTTGTAGACCATGCCTTCCGGCGCCCGCAGCTTGAGCCCCTTCATGTCGGCGATGGAGCGGACCGGCTTGCTGGAGGGCAGGGACTCAAGGCCCGTGGCGGCAGCGCCGATCAGGTGAAGCCCGTAGGGTTCGACCAGCTTGTTGTAGAGCGTCTCCCCGCCGGCATTGTTCATGTAATCGAGGAAATCGTAGGGGTCGCTCCAGGCGCCGACCAGATTCCCCATCATGCCAAAGGCCGGATTCTGACCGGTAAAGTAGCTGGGGTCGGTCAGGTGCCCCTGCAGGATGCCGGAGCGAACGGCCTGCAGGGTTTGATTGGCCTGTACCACGGCCCCGACGGGCAGGATCTCGATGGCAATACGGCCATTCGACATTGTCTCCACATTGTCGGCCCACGCCTTTTTCATTTCGAACTGCGGTTCACCGGAGGTCTCCGAGGTCTGGAAAGTCCATTCATATTCGGCGGCCTGAGCGTTAAACGCTGTGCTCCCCAATGCGATGAAGATGCAGGCTTTCAGTGGAAGACGGATAGACATGTTGCGTTCCTCTTGTCGTTTTTATCGGCTTGTCGTTTTTATCGGCTTGTCGTTTTTATTGGTATGGCCCCGGACGATTGGAGGCCGAGGTCAAAGCAGGTCACGTGAGCGCAGGAATCCGGTGGCCGAATCATAGATTTTCTGGGTCATGTCATTGCGGCCGGCCCACTCCTGCCACTCCTTCTCGGCGGCCTGGCGAAACTTCTTGCGCTCTTCCGGCGGCAAATCATAAGGGTGCACATCGGGGTCCTTTTCGAGTTTGGCCAGCGTCTCAAGATCCAGCGCCTTGAGGCGTGCGATCAGGTCATAGGCCATGCGGTCAAAGGCCGTCTTGAGCGTGACCTGCAGATCTTCCGACAGGCCATCCCATATCTGCTTGTTGATCGACACCGCGATCATGGGCATGGAGTGGAAACCGGGATACAGCGGATAAGGGGCGAACTGGTGAAGCCCCTGGGCATCATTGTTGGAAAGCACGGTAGAGTCGGCGGCGTCGATCACCCCCTTTTCAAGGCCGGTATAGACTTCGGAACCCGGCAGGTTGACCGGTGTGGCGCCAATACGTTCGAAGATGTTGTACACCATGCCCTGGGGGGCACGAATCTTGAGGCCCTTGAAGTCCTCTATGGTCTTGATTTCCACCGTGGAAGGGACTGATTCCAGCGGAAAGGTGGCCGCCGAAATCAGATGGACGCCGTAGGGTTCGACCAGCTCGTTGTAGAGGTTTTCGCCGCCGGCATACTTCATGTATTCCAGAAAGTCGTAGGGATCCTGCCAGGCGCCCACCAGGTTGCCCAGCATCCCAAAAGCCGGGTTCTGACCCGAGAAATAGCTGGGATCTGTCATATGACCCTGCAGTATCCCGGCACTGACGGCCTGCAGGGTTTCGGTGGGGCCTACCACGGCATTGATCGGCATCACCTCGATGGCCACACGGCCATCGGTCATCGTCTCGATTTTGTCGGCCCATTCCTGCTTGATCTTGAAACTGGGCTCTCCGGAGGTTTCCGAAGCCTGAAATTTCCACTCGTACTCGGCGCCATGAGCGTTGAGTGCCAACGCGCCAAGGGCAAGAAAGGCACCGGCTTTCAGCGATAGGGGGATCTTCATGGGCGTGCTCCGTTAGACCAGACAGGGAGGACAACGGGCATTTCAGCCCTGCATTTTTTGCATGCTCGGCAGCGTGGTGCGCCATCGTTCCCGGCCGGTTTTTGTGATTATGTCTGACACAGCATTCAGTAATACGGCGTATCTGGCTGTAAGACGTTAGTCCGGAGCGTTACCAAAGTTAAAGAAGGCAGGAAAATTGGTCTCAACAACGAAGGGTGTGGGGTCGCCATGACTGGGATCATGACCCCCGGGCACGGATCCGTGAGAATTGACGCTTACAAAAAAGCCGACGCCCTCACAGGCACCGGCTCGCAGGTCATTTCAGTGCCGTGTCGTGGGTTACATGCCAAACAGCATGCTGCTCAGGGCGACAATGATCAGTGCCATGCCATGCGCCAGTACAAAGCCGATCAGGGCGCCTGCCGCAACGTCAGTAATGTAGTGAAGGCCCAGTATGACGCGCGAGAGCATGACCAGCACCGCAAAGGGAGCCACCACAATCAGCAGCTGAGGCACGAACAGGGCCGCCAATGTGGTGAACATCACGGCATGAAGGGTGTGACCGCTGGGAAAGCTGTAGCGATCCAGTGGCGGCATGGTGCAGGGAATTTCAAAGGAGATGTAGGGGCGTTCGCGACACAGGCGGTTTTTGAGCAGCCGATACAGGATACCCCCGACCGCTGCCGAAAGGCCGAAGCAGACGCCCAGAAACCAGCCGTACCACCACTGTGTCAGCAGCGGAATGCTCAGGCACATGACGATCCATGCCGGCGCATCACCCAGACGGCTTGCCCAGCGCAGAACGAAAAGAAGCGGACGATAGGCGCCAAGACGCGCCAGCTTGTTGCAGGCTTTCCACTCGAGCGTATCGAGTCTTTTAAATACCGGTATCAGTCGTTCACCTGCCATCGTTCACCTCCTGTGCCTGACGCAGATAATCAATAAAGGCGTCGCCAATCTTTGGCCAGCCCAGTGTATGTACCCGCTCACAGGCAGCGCGACCCATTTCCCGGGCCGATGCCATGTCTTCACAGAGCGCCACGGCTGCCTCGATAAACTGCGCCGGTCTGTCAGGGTCGGCAAGCTTACCCTGTATATCCTCACAAATCAGCTCGCCTGCAGCAGCATAATCAAAGGCGGCAACCGCCAGTCCGCTGGCCATGGCCTCGATGACGACATTGCCAAAGGTTTCCGACAGTGACGGAAACAGAAAGATGTCGGCACTGGCATAGTGCCTGGCCAGCGCCTGATCGCGTTGAAAACCCGCAAAGTGGGCCCAGGGAAGGCGCTTTTCCAGCAGGGCGCGTTGCGGTCCGTCGCCGACCAGCACTGCCTTGAGACCAGGCTGACGCTTGCGCATGGCTTCAAGCGTGTCGATCAGCAGCAAAACGTTTTTCTCGGCCGCCAAACGTCCGACGTGCAGGGCAACGGGGGTGTCTTCATCGGCTCCCCACTGCTCGCGCAGCGACGTATCACGCTGCTCGGGTGAAAAACGTTCGCAATCCAGCCCTCTGCTCATCACCTTAACATTGTCATAACCATATTGGGCGAGATTGTCCGCTTGGGCTTTGGTCGGTACCAGGGTCATGGTCGAGCGGTTATGAAAGCGGCGCAGAAAGGGTCTTACCAAAGGGCTGAGCACTTTCAGCATGATGTAGTGGCGACTGTACTGATCAAAGTTGGTATGGAAACCGCTGATTACGGGAATCCCCATCCGGCGCGCCTGATTGAGCGCAGAGAGCCCAAGGGGGCCTTCAGTGGCGATATAGACCACATCCGGGCGATGACCTCGCCACAGCCTGCCAATCTTGCGAGGCGCCGGAAATCCCATGCTGACTCCGTCATAATCCGGAATGGGAATGGCACCGACCTGCAGCTCTTCACTCATGAGCTCGTCATGATGATCGCTCCGGGGTCTGGGACGAATCAGCTGCAATGACATCCCGCGCGCCTTTAGATGGCGCGCCAAATGGCCAAGGGTATGCGTGACGCCATTGATTTCGGGGTCCCAGGTTTCGCTCACGAAAGCGACCTTCATTGCTGTCCGGGAAATCGGTGTCCGGGGATCATCGTTATGTGGATCAGTATGGTTGTCGTTCATGACGGTTGCGGGGCGATCATGTGACGTTGTTGTGTCGCGTGTCATCGGACAATCTGCCTGGGGTTGAAGGGACGACCCGCATTGCGTGTGTCAAAAAGGAGATCATGACGGCCGGTGCCTGAATCGCGGCGCACCTCGCAAACGGGCGTGCCGGCATTGACGCGCTGGCCATTGCTGACGTTGAGTCGGTCGCACTGGGCATAGACGCTTTGCAGATTCTTGTCATGATGCACGATCACGACGCCGCCAAGCTGGCGCATGGCGCCCGCAAAACGTACGGTACCGGAGGCCACGGCACGAGCGGTGTGATCATTTCCGGCCGAGATCAGCATGGGTTGCAGGGCATTGCGGCCGTCCTTGCCGAATTCTCGCTGCACCTGAGCGCCACGCAGGGGCCACGCCCATGGGCCAGCGCCGCTGGGTAATGCACTGGCGGGGGCAGCAGTGGTCTGTCCGCCGGCAGTGCCGGTAGCGCGCGCGGCCGTTGAGGCAGAAGCGCTGCCAACCGGAACGGTCAGCATCTGCCCGATACGCAGGCGATTGGGGTCAATACTGCGGTTGGCGGCACTGATGCGGCTGCTGGAGGTACCGAAGTGACTGGCAATTCTGCCCAGCGTATCGCCGCTTCTCACCGAGTAGCGGTATTGCCCGTTGCCGGGGGCACGTTCGTTGCGACCCGGCAACATCAGCTGCTGGCCGATACGCATGTCATTGGCTTTGACGCCCGGGTTGAATCGCTGCAGCCGCAGCAGTGGAACCCCTGCCTGGCGAGCAATGGCGCTCATGGTGTCTCCCCGCTGAATGGTGACGTAACCGGCTTCGCCACCACCCATGCTGCGACCGGCACAGCCTGCCAGCAACAAAAGCACTAAAAGGGTCAGGAAGCGGTAGTGCATGAGAGTTGCTGATCCTTTTCCTGCCATAGTGCATTGATCCATGCCTGAAAGCGTTCCCTGTAATGCGTGTCATTGAGGTAGTCCCCGCCTGGCATCCAGCCTGGGATGTCCAGCCGTCTTGCCCTCAGGGTGATTCTTGCGCTTCGCCCGCAAAGCAGGTCCCGAAACCGTGGTCGGCCATGACGGTAATCAAGGGTGACGTCAATGATACCGGAGAGTTCATGCCCCATCATCGTCATGACCTGGGCACAGCCGCCAGCACGAGGCTTGAGAAGATGCTGATAGGGACTTTGCTGTTGTTCATGTTTGGCTCGGGTGAAGCGCGTGCCTTCGGCAAAGTTGTAGATGGTAACAGGCGTACGGTCGATATGGGTCAGCAGTTTTTGGGTCGCCCGTAAATCATGTTTTGCCAGATGCGGGCGACGTTTCAGCTGGCTGGCGGAGTAGCGTCGCATCATGGGGAACTTGAGTGCCCACCAGGCCAGCCCCAGAATGGGCACCCAGATCAGCTCACGCTTGATGAAAAAACGCGGCATCGGCAGGTGATCATGCAGGGTGTACAGCATGACAAAGACGTCCGTCCAGCTGCGATGGTTGGCAATCACCAGCCAATGACAATCTTTGGAAAGCGTATCGGGCAGGGAAATACACCAGTCCGGCTTGAGCCAGTGGCGTATCCATAGGTTATTGGTCGTGATCCAGAGACTGGCAACCCGGTTCAGATTCTTGAGCAGCCACCCTTGTACGGCCTGGAAGGGGAGCGCCAGCTTTAAAAGACTTAATGCAACCAGCGGTATACCCCAGAACAGCGTATTGCCGGTCAGCAGCACGATACTGATGATGCCCTTGAGCCATGCCATGGTGTCCGGATCCTTGTTGCAATGTCCGTATCCTAATGGATCGTAGGCACCGGGCCCAGCACAAGGGTGACGCGGTGCTGCCAGGGCCACTACAATGCCCCTCCACCGAGCATACAGGAACATTTCAAAACCTCAGGGAGCATTGAGTGCGGAATCTGCCATCGACATTACCGGTACTGTTTATCTGTGAAATCTTCTTTCTGCTGGGCCATGGGCTGATCATGACCCTGCTTGGCGTGCGAATGTCGCTTGAAGGTTTCCCTTCACAGATGGCAGGCCTTTTGATGTCGAGCTTTTCGCTGGGCTTTGTGGCCGGCAGTTATCTGCTCGAGAAACGAATTCGCTCGGTGGGCCATATCCGGGTATTTTCTGCCTGTGCTGCGGTACTGGCCGTGACGGCCATGCTGCATGGTCTCTGGATCAATCCGTGGGCGTGGCTGTTCTGGCGTCTGTTCGGCGGTGCCGCAACTGCCGGTCTTTTGATGGTGATGGAGTCATGGGTGTCGGGCGAGTCCAGTAATGATAACCGGGGTCGGGTACTGGCGATCTATCTGGTGATTTCCACGACATCACTGGCGGGTGGGCAATGGCTGCTCAATGCAGCGGATCCGGGCACAATGGTGCTGTTCAGCGTGACCGGCATCCTGTTTGCACTCTCTCTTATACCGTTATCCATCTATCGTATTCATGGACCAACGCGTTCCGGTCATGAAACGGCACTCAAACTGCCGCTCAAGATTCTTTACAAGCGGGCCCCGGTCGGACTGGTAGGGGCCTTTGTGGCCGGCATGATGGTTCAGGCCTTCTTCGCGATGACCCCCTACTATGGGCAGGAGATCGGACTTTCCACCGGACAGACCGCGCAGTTCATGTCCATTACCACGCTGGTGGCGCTGGTCGCGCAGTGGACGCTGGGGCGTTTGTCCGACCGGCTTGATCGACGCAAGGTCATACTGTTCATGGCGCTTGTCATGGCTATTTCAGGCGCCGTGATTTCCACCGTGGCACGCACGGATTATCTGTTTTTGCTGTTGATGGCCTGTTTGCATACGGCCATGCTGCACACCCTTTATTCCCTGAGCCTTGCCCACACCAACGACTGGCTGGAGCCGGAGGAGATTATTCAGGCCAATGCCAAGCTCCTGATCTGGTACGGCATTGGCTCGATTGTGGGGCCGTTCAGCGCCTCGCTTGCCATGCAGTTTCTGGGGCCTGATGGACTCTGGATGTTTTTGGGCAGCGTGTCGCTGCTGTTGGCAGGGTTTATCCTGACGCGTCTGCGTGGCCGCCGCAGCTGGGCGCCGGAAGTGGCGCAGGAGCCCTGGATGCCGACGGCGCCCATGGAAACCTCTCACTACGTGGAGCTGGATCCGCGCTACGAGCCCCACCAGTTCGAGCTCGAATTTTCTTCAGACAGCCATCACCGCTAGCGCCATTGTCGTTATCCTTCAGCTCGCAGGAAGTTGTGCGACCGCAGTGCGTACGCCCTGATAGTAACTTCCGCCGAACATGTACAGGTGGTTCAACAGTGGGTAGAGCTGGAAGAGGGTGCGCCGGCGTGGCCAGTCATCCGGAGCGTTGCCATCCCAGTAGGCTTCGTAAAAGGCATCAAGAGGACTGCCGAAAAGCTCCAGCAGTGCGAGGTCTGCTTCTGGATAGTGACGATGGATGGCGGGGTCGATCAGCGCAGGGCCAAGCGTACTGAAATGCACGTTGCCGGTCCATAAATCACCGTGGACTAGACTGGCCGGCGCCTCAGGCAGCCAGCTCTCCAAAGCATTGGCGACGTTTGATAGTTGTTCGTACAAGTCATGATTGATGCGCTTTTTTTGCAGGCACAGTGCCGCCAGTGGCATTAGGCGGCACTCCCGTTGAAAAACGCGCCCGTCACCATGGCGGGTATTGATCTGAGGCGTTGTGCCGGCAAAGTTATTGCGATACCAGCCATGCTCGAGGTTCGTATGGGCATGCAGGGCGCGAAGCCCGCGGCCGAAGGTCTCATGCGCCTGTCGATCGGGTCGGGCCGGAGGCAGCCAGGTCATGACCAGCGCACCGGGCAGTTCTCCCAGAATGTCTGGAATGACCAGCCCGGTGTCGGCTTCCTTTAGTGCCCTCAGGCCGTCGGCTTCGGCTTCAAGCTCGGCTGGACCAGCGTGCTTGACCAGTATCGCTCCATCCGGCGTTACCACCTGCCAGACCTGCCCGATATCTCCACCACTGAGGGGTTCAGGAGAGTGTGTGGCGCGAATGCCGAGCGCCTCGAGCGTTTCGTGTGGTGTTGATGGCGTCATGGCGTGGTGCTCCGGTGTCGGCATTTAAAGTGTCTTTCCAGCGTAGCAGCGCCATGAACGGTCATTAAGTCAGGAGTTGATCAGCGCAGGCCTTGGCTGTCGTCATGCTCCTTTTGTTTGGGCGTGTCGCGGTAGGATCTATCTTCACTTTGAAAGAGCTTGTAGAACTCTTCTATGGCAGCTCGGTCGCTTTCAAGCAGCTGAGCATTGTCGTTGCGATATTGATAGGACTCCTCAAACAGGCGCACATCGAAGTCTCGAAAGGTTCTGACGGCCTGGCTGGCGCTGACACTGGGATAGCCCAGACCGACCAGCACTTCCTGAGACAGTTCGAGACTGGCCGAAAAGGTCTCGCGTACGACCACATCTACCCCCAGTTCCTGCAGGCGCCAGGCGTGATGGCGGTTGCGGGCACGGGCATGAATGCTCAGGTCGGGGTAGTTTTCTCGTGCCAGGCGGGCAATGGTCAGGGCGGCCTGTTCATCGTCCACGCAGATGATCAACATGTGTGCTCGATCAATGCCTGCCGAGCGCAGTAGTTCCAGCCGGGTAGCGTCAGCGTAATAGATCCGCGAGCCAAACTGGCGAATGAATTCGACCTGGCGAATATTGGGGTCGAGCGCGGTGAAGCGCACGTTTTGCATCTTGAGCACGCGTGCCACCATTTGCCCGAAGCGTCCCAGCCCGGCGATGATCACGGGCGGATCATCGTCGGGGAATTGATTGTCCCAGCTGGTCGAGGGCTTGAAGCGGTTGCCAATCCGACTTCCCAGGGTGTAAAGAAAGGGCGTGCAGGCCATCGAGATCGTCACGGCTGCGATACAAAGGCTGGCGATTTTCTGCTCAAAAACGCCCGCTGCCACAGCGGTGGTCAGCAGCACGAAATCGAATTCGCCACCCTGGGCGATGACAGCCGCCAGGCGTGGAATGTTTTGACGCGGCAGACGGGCGATAACGCCGACCACGCATAAAACCAGTATCTTGACCACCAGAATGGCCAGCGTAATGCCCAATACGGCCAGCAGGTTATGCATGACCAGCAGCAGGTTGACCGACATCCCGACCGAGAGAAAGAAAAGGCCCAGCAAAATGCCCTTGAAGGGTTCAATGTTGGCCTCAAGCTCGTGGCGATAGGGGGTGTCCGCCAACAATACGCCGGCCAGGAAGGCACCCAATGCCATGGAAAGCCCGGCTTCTTCCATCACCCAGGCGGTCCCCAGCACCATCAACAGTGCCGCGGCAGTAAAGACTTCATGGACTTCGCTGCGCGCCACAATGCGCAACACGCGCGGGAAAATGAAGCGCCCCACCAGCAGCGTGGCGACGACGATGGCGGTCGTGGTGGCAATCGTCAGCCACAGGTTATTGCTTTCAGCCCCTGAATGACCGGCAAGGATGGGGATCACTGCCAGCAGGGGAATGACGGCCAGGTCCTGAAACAGCAGGATGGCGAAGGCGGTCTGACCGTGAGGGCTGGCAAGATGCTGATGCTCGGTCAGAAGTTGTAAGGCAAAGGCCGTGGAGGACAGCGCAAGCGTCAGCCCAAGCAGAATCGAGGCGGCCTGGCCCAGCCCGAGCATCCATCCCAATGGCGTCAACAAAAGACCGGTCAGAAAAAGCTGCAGGCTGCCCAGGCCGAAAAGCCGACCGCGCAGACGCCATAGCCTGGCCGGTTCCAGCTCCAGCCCGATTACGAACAGCAGCATGACCACGCCGATCTCGGAGAAATGAAGCACCGACTCCGGGTCGGCGATAAAGCCGCTGATCGAGGGCCCCAGAATCAGGCCTGCGCATAAATAGCCCAGTATTGAGCCCAGGCCAAATCGTGCGAAGAGGGGAACGGCCACCACGGCAGCCCCCAGCATGACAGTCGCTTCCAGTAGAAAGTGCATGGTAGTGTCTTCCGAGCAGTGCAGTCCGTTGCCGCGAACCGAGCGATGGCGTCATGCCTTCGCCCGGCCGATCAGTTCCGTAAATTCAGGGCGTCAGCGATACTGGCCGCTGTCTGCCTTTTTGATCAATGCTTTCAGGGGAGAATAGATCTCGGGCGTGCAGATCAGCAGATTTTCGCCATAAAGCTCGGTGGCAATGCCTTCCGGGCAGTCGTAGACATGACCGGTACGGGCGCCGGCTTCGCGAGCGATCAACAATCCCGCGGCGAAGTCCCACGGCGAGCAGCTTTCGTAGTAGCCATCCAGCCGACCGCAGGCGACAGCGCACAGATCCAGCGCTGCGGCGCCATTGCGGCGGATATCACGACAGTTTTCCAGCACCGCGTGCAGGCGTCTGAGCAGTGGAAAGCGGGCGTCGCGGTCATAGGGAAAACCGGTGCCAATCAGCGAAGCGTCAAGCTCGCGCGTGCTGCTGACCGAGATTGACTCGTCGTTGCACCAGGCGCCGCTGCCACGAATGCCGGTAAAGGTTTCTTCCAGAAACGGGGCGTGCACGACACCCACCTGAACGCGGCCCTTGTCGACCCAGGCAATGGAGACCGCCACATGATGATGACCATGGGCAAAGTTGACGGTGCCATCAATGGGGTCAACCACCCACAGCGGTTTCTCATCACTCAGGTCACGACGATCCGGCGATAGCTCTTCGGTCAGACGGGCCTCGCCCGGGAACAGCGATTCCAGCTGCTCGCTGATATAGCGATCAACGGCGATGTCGATATCGGTGACCAGTTCATTGCCATGCTTGATGTTGCGTTGCAGGCCACCTTCCTCGCGTGCTGCCCTGATGCGGCGTCCGGCTTCATGGGCGATGCGGGTAGCCTGTTCAAGGCGCTCTTCGAGAGTCATGCAAACTCCTGTCGGGTGTCGTCGTGAGTCGGATATCGTCGTAAAAAACAGGGCGCTTGCCCGTGGACATTCAACGTTTGACCGGACGCTTTTGAAGCTTGCGCTGCAGGGTGCGCCGATGCATGCCCAGACTGCGGGCGGTTGCTGAAATATTGCCATCGTTGTCCTGCAATACGCGCTGGATGTGCTCCCAGGTCAGTCGATTGACGGAGGGTGGGTTTTCGGCGATTTCGGCATCCGGGTTGCCCTCCTGGGCATCAAGGGCCTGCAGCACTTCGCTGACCTCGACCGGTTTGCAAAGGTAGTTCACTGCGCCCAGCTTGATCGCCTCGACCGCGGTCGTGATGCTCGAATAACCGGTCAGGATGACGACCCGGCAGGCCGGGCTGATCGAGAGCAGCGTGGGCAGAAACTGCAGCCCAGAGCTTTCCTCGAGCTTCAGGTCAAGCGTTGCGTACTCCGGCGGGCGGCGCTGCGCCAATTGTCGTGCTTCTTCGATGGTGGCGGCCACCATGACATCAAATTCATGGCGCGTCAGGGCGCGCTCCATGATCTGGCGAAATACAGGGTCGTCATCAACGACCAGAAAGGAAGCCTTTTCGTGCATGGCGTGTCATTCCTGTGAAAGTGCAGAGGGGGCGTTGGAGTCGCCGTCCGGATGTGGCAGCCTGACCTCGGTCAGTGTGCCCCCCTGGGTTTGATTGTAGAGACTGACGCTGCCACCGAAGCGGTCCAGCGTCGAGTGCGTCAGAAAAAGCCCGATGCCCAGGCCTCTGGAGCGCCCGGAGATAAAGCTCTCGCCCATGTGGCTGGCAATCTCCATCGAGATCCCCGGGCCGTGGTCGACAATCGATATCACGACCTCGCGCCGGCTTTCCTTGAGCGAGCTTTCGCTCAGAGTGATGGCGATATCCTGTGGGTTGGCATCGGCGGCATTGTTGAGCAGGTTCATGATGGCCTGATCCAGCGTCGGGTCGGCCATCAGCGTCAGTGCCCGGTGATCGGCATAGAGCTGATAGGTGACATCCGGACGCATGACCAGCCAGCGCTGAATCAGGGCTTCCAGCCATTCGGCGGCATTGACGCGTGTGGGTGGGTCGCTCTGACGGCGTTCAGCGCTGGCCACCAGTTCACGTAGATGGCTCTTGCAGGTATCGACCTGACTGCGCAGCAGGTCAAGGTCGGCGCGTTGCATATCGGTGATCGGGTCGGATTTCATCTCATCGATCAGCATGATCATGGTCGACAGCGGTGTGCCCAGTTCATGCGCCGTGCCTGCGGCCTGGCTGGCCACGGCCAGAATTTGCTCGTTGCGCAGAGCGGCTTCACGAGTGCGCGAAAGCATTCGGTCGCGCTGGCGCAGGGTGTCGGCCATACGAAAGATCACGAAAGTGATGAGCCCTGCGCACAGGACAAAATTGAGCCACATCCCCAGAACGTTGAGGGTCAGGAGGCTGTCGCCGATCATATGGCGAAGTTCCGGCACCGGCTCGAAAAAGATCATGAGCATCGAGTAGGCCAGAAAGGCCGAGGCAGCCGTAATGCAGGCATGGCGCCATGGCTGAGTGGCCGCCGCCATCGCCACCGGGATCAGGTAGTAGGTGATGGCCGGATTGGTGGCACCACCGGTGTAATAAAAGATCAGGGTCAGACCGGCCACATCAATGAGCAGGTGAACCAGGTATTCGATGGCCGTGACCTGACGCGTCTGGCCCAGCCGCCACCAGGTCGCCACATTGAACAGTCCCATCGCAACGATAATGGCGATGATCGGCACAACCCTGAGCTTGAAATTCATCACCTCGATACCGAAGAGGATCACGACCAGAAAGCAGGTCCAGGTAATACCACGGGCGATGGTCAGTCTTACCAGATTGCGGGCCGGGGTCGTCAGCAGTAGCGTCTGCGTCATGAGTGTCCAGAGCAGGGAATGTAGCGTTGTGTGTCCATGATATCGCAATCGGCGCGCGGTCGTGGAGTAAAGAATGACGTTGGGCGCTACAGCGCTGGCATGATGGCGGCTTTGTGCCTAACGTGATGAGAGCAGGGCAGGTAATGGACTTTTTCCGAGACACCCGCCCCGCCCTGTGCCTCGAAGGAGGAGACGATCATGATGATGCAAGCCCGTATGGATACCGGTCACGTGCCCTGCATGGCGATGAGCGAGCCACCGGTTCAGCCGCCGGACCCGGCGCCACACTCTCCGCCCGAGGAGCCACCGCAGCCGCAGGAGCCGCCCATCGAAGAACCGCCGATGGAGGATCCGCCCCTGCAGGATCCCCCGCCGTCACAGCCACCGCCCGAGGTGCCGCCGGAGCAGACGTCGCCCTATCAGCCCTGATGCCTGAGTGACTGAGGGTATTGGAAAGCCGATTCTGAAAGGAGTCGGCTTTTTTGATGCCATTTTTGGCGGTCATCAAAGGGTGGCAATTCCGACCGATACTCGGCCCTTCTATCCCCGCACCTGGCACTGCCTGTAGAATGCGTTCAAATCCGTTCACGTACAGACTGTGTACATAATGACTACTGAAGCACCCATGACCGATACCCGGATCGCCCAGGAAGCCAGCCTTCGCAGAACCTTTGCGATCATCTCCCACCCCGACGCGGGCAAGACCACCATCACCGAAAAACTGCTGCTGTTTGGTAATGCCATTCAGGTCGCCGGTGCGGTCAAAAGCAAGCGTCAGGAGCGCAACACCACCTCTGACTGGATGAAGATGGAGCAGGAGCGCGGGATCTCCGTGACCACTTCTGTCATGCAGTTTCCCTACAAGGGGCGCATCGTCAATCTGCTGGATACACCCGGTCACGAGGATTTCTCCGAGGATACCTATCGCACGCTGACGGCCGTCGATTCTGCTCTGATGGTCGTGGATGGTTCCAAGGGCGTCGAGGACCGTACCATCAAGCTGATGGAGGTCTGTCGACTGCGTACCACGCCGATTCTGACCTTCATCAACAAGATGGACCGCGACACGCGAGACCCCATCGAGGTCATGGACGAGATCGAAACCGTCCTCAACATTGCCTGTGCGCCGGTGACCTGGCCGATCGGCATGGGGCGTCATTTCCGTGGTGTCTATCATCTGGTCAACGACACGGTACATCTCTACAAGCAGGGGCAGGGCAACCGGATTCCGGAAGACGTTCGAATCGAGGGGCTGAACAGCCCGGAGGTTGATGAAGTGCTGGGGGCCTCTCAGGCTGCCGAGCTGCGCGAAGAGATCGAGCTGGTGCAGGGCGCCTCGCATGATTTTGACCTTGACGCTTATCGTCGTGGCGAGCTGACGCCGGTGTTTTTCGGTACGGCCATGGGCAATTTTGGTGTGCGTGAGATGCTCGATGGCTTTGTTGAATATGCCCCGTCGCCGCAGCCCCGTGAGACCAATGACCGTGAAGTGACCGCCGAGGATGGCAGCTTCACCGGATTCGTTTTCAAGATCCAGGCCAACATGGATCCGCGCCACCGTGACCGTATTGCCTTTTTGCGAGTCTGCTCGGGCAAGTACGAGCGCAACATGAAAATTCACCATGTGCGCATCAAAAAGGACGTCAAGATTGCCGATGCCCTGACCTTCATGGCTGCCGACCGCGCGCACGTCGAAGAAGCCTGGCCGGGAGACATCATCGGACTGCATAACCACGGCACCATTCAGATCGGTGATACCTTCTCCAGTGGTGAGCAGATGCGCTTTACCGGTATTCCGCACTTTGCGCCCGAACTTTTTCGCCGCGTGCGCCTGAGAGACCCGCTCAAGACCAAGCAGCTTCAAAAGGGGCTTCAGCAGCTCTCCGAGGAAGGGGCAACCCAGGTCTTCATGCCGCTGGACAACAACGACATGATCGTGGGTGCGGTGGGTATGCTCCAGTTTGATGTGGTGGCTCACCGCCTCAAGGATGAATACAAGGTCGATTGCATCTATGAGCCGGTTAACGTTCAGACCGCTCGCTGGATTCATGGCGACGATCGCAAGCTGGATGAGCTTCGCAACAAGGTCAGCACCAACCTGGCCATTGATGGCGGCGGGCATCTGACCTATCTGGCACCGACCCGGGTCAATCTGCAGCTGATGGAAGAGCGCTGGCCTGATCTCTCCTTTGATGCCACCCGCGAGCATTAAGGCGCTCAGGCATCGTGCGATGCGCCTTGTGATTCATTGGCTATAGTAATGCTGATAACAGCGCTGCGGTGGTCGGCTACCGACCACCTGATACGTTCGAGCCCGGGGAGGGAGTGTGGTATGCCAAGGTTTTTAACGGAATTTCGCGATTTTGCCGTCAAGGGGAATGTCGTCGATCTAGCCGTCGGTATCATCATTGGCTCGGCCTTTACTGCCATCGTCAACAGCCTGGTCAAGGATATCTTTACGCCGGTACTCGGACTGATTACCGGCGGCATCAATTTCACCAACCTGTTTTTTGTGCTCAAGGACGGTACTCAGACAGCGGGGCCTTACACGACGCTGGCGGATGCGCAGGCCGCCGGCGCAGTCACCATCAATTACGGCATTTTCCTCAATGCCATGATTTCGTTCACGCTGGTGGCGATGGTGTGTTTTATCCTGATTCGCAATATCCATCGTCTGCGCGAACTGGGCGCCCGCAAGGCAGAAGAAGCGCCCGCTGCCGCTCCCACTGTGCGCAATTGTCCCTACTGCATTACGCCGATTTCAGTGGATGCCACGCGCTGCCCAAGCTGCACCTCTGTACTGGATTCACCAAAGGATGCCGCGCCGACAGCGTAGTTTCGGCTGGGTTTTCCAGAAGTGACAAAAAAGGGGCCTCCATACGGAGGCCCCTTTTTGCCGTTTATCTCCCGTCTCAGTCCGACAGGGTTTCCGGGTCTCGTCGTTCCAGTACGTAAGGCAGTGGCTTCAGATGCGCCGGCTGGTCGTTGACGGTCAACGAGGGCATGTCATCTTTGATGGTCATGACCGCCAGCACTTCAACATGATTATCATTGGTAGTTGCACTGCGAACCACCTCGCCAAGTGTCTTGTCGCTGGTGGCATCCTTGATGTCTGTTCCCACCTCGATGCGTTCGGCAGTGGGGACGGAGAGCCGCATCAGGCGTTTTTTGACCTGGCCGCGATAGTGCGCTCTGGCCACGACTTCCTGGCCGGTGTAGCAACCCTTCTTGAAGCTAATGCCTGCCAGCGCTTCCCAATTGAACATCTGGGGCAGCCATTTTTCGCGCTGCAGCTCATCAAGCCACAAAAGGCCGGCTTCGATGTCCAGTCGCTGCCAGAGCTCGTTTGATGCCAGTGTCAGGCCAGCCTTTAGCGATCGGCACAGTTCGGCGAGTCTTTCTTCCGAGGCAATTAATACCAGACGCATCATGTCATGCGGATGGCGGGTGATTGCCAGTTCTTCGTCGGCACTGACACGCACGCCCCAGTCGGCATGCGGCAGTGTCATGGTGGCACCGAGTACGTCATCAAGACGGTGACCGGCCAAACCAGCAATGGCCAGATCATGACGCAGGGTCAGTTCAGCCTTGTAAAACGCTGCATATTTGGCCAGATGCTGGTGCAGGGCATCGACAATGCTGCGCTCGAGCAGCAGCCAGTAGCATTCCGAGGCGGACTTGATCAGCTGCACATTGGCAATCGCGCGTCCCTTGGGCGTACAAAAGACGGCGGGCGGCGCAATGGTGGCGGTGGCATGTGCTGTGGAGGCACTTGCCTGACCCTGCAGGAATTTCTCACTGTCCGGCCCGCGAACCTCCAGAACGACTCTATCTTCCAGAGGAACAATTACGGTGTCTCGTTGCCCATCAACATCGGGGCCTTTCGATGAAGACTCGGCTGACGGTTGTTGCAGCAATGTCTGCCAGTGCGGATGGCTCATGACGACTCCAGAAAAATTTGCGCAAACGGTGGCAATAACGCAGGGTAGATCTGCCTGATCCCCGTTTCTCCATGAGAGAGCATATCTGGGCGAGGGCAAGACTTTACAAGCAGACGCAATCATTGCATGACTACCAGGAGACAGGAACGTCATGGCGTTAACATTTACCCTTAGTGGCCTGAAGGATTCCGATGACGTTAATCGACTGACCACGGCTCTGATGGAGCTTGATGGCGTGGATACCGTTCAGGTAGCACGGGAATGGCTGGAAGTGGAAGGACGTGTTCAGCCCGGCCGCGTGGTTGAGGTTATTGAAAGACTGGGATATTCGTCAAAACGCTGAGTATTTGAATAACCACGGTGGATGAATGAGGTCTGCCGTGTATTGCGACCCGGGGGCGAGCGACAATGAGCATTCTGATCGAGACAGAGCGTGAGGGAACACTGCGACAGCGTATCGTGTTCAACGATCACGAGGCGCTTTACGCTGATGCGCCGATCAGCGCCGGCGGTGAGGAGAGTGCACCGGACCCGCATGATTACTTCGATATTTCACTGGCCACCTGCAAGGCTCTGACTGTTGTCATGTATGCCCGCAAAAAGGAGATGCCACTTGATGGTGTCAGCATTCGAGTCACTCGTGACAGTAGCGATGAGCGTGATGGGCGTTATCGACTGCAGGTAGATATTGGTCTGATCGGCGATCTCAGTGCTCAGGCGCGTGATCGCCTGCTGGAAGTGGCCGATCAGTGTCCGATTCATAAATTGATGACATCAGGTCAGATCGAAATAGACACCCACGCGCATCTGGGTGGCGCCTGAGCGCTTTTTCAGGACCGCAACGTTCGACATCCCTTTCATTGTGATGACAAGGCATGCTGCCGTTTCAGGGCGGTGTGCCTTGCAATCCTTCCTGCCTGCCATCATATGATTCAAGGGCGTCAGTCATGGCGCGTTTCGTTGCCCGCTCTCGATGTCCATCGACTACGCTTTCGGCGATAACGCCATCTATTGGCCAGCGCGTGAAGCGGTGGCCCCGGTATATTCCAACCTTTTCGTTACCTGCACGGAGTGTACATGAATCGTGAGTTTCGTATTGCCTCCGACTACAAGCCGGCAGGTGATCAGCCGGCGGCCATCGATGGGCTGATCAAGGGCCTGGACTCCGGTCTGGCGCACCAGACCCTGCTGGGCGTGACCGGCTCGGGCAAGACCTTCACCATGGCCAATGTGGTCGAGCGTCTGCAGCGTCCGACCATTGTCATGGCGCCCAACAAGACGCTGGCGGCGCAGCTTTACGGTGAGTTCAAGTCATTTTTCCCCGACAACGCCGTCGAGTATTTCGTCTCCTACTACGATTATTATCAGCCCGAGGCCTATGTCCCCTCGTCTGACACCTTCATCGAGAAGGATGCCTCGATCAATGATCATATCGAGCAGATGCGCCTGTCGGCGACCAAGGCGCTGCTGGAGCGTCGCGATGCTCTGATCGTGGTCTCGGTGTCGGCCATCTATGGTCTGGGGGACCCGGATCAGTATCTGAAGATGCGACTTCACTTCACGCGCGGGGAGCTGATCAACCAGCGTGATTTTTTGCGTCGACTGGCGGAGCTGCAGTACACGCGTAACGATACCGATTTTCGTCGTGGTACCTATCGGGTGCGGGGGGATGTCATCGATGTCTTCCCGGCCGATGCCGAGGATGAGGCGGTCCGCATCGAGCTCTTTGACGACGAGATCGACACCATCAGTCTGTTCGATCCGCTGACCGGGGAAGTGCGCGGCAAGGTGCCCCGCATGACCATCTATCCCAAGACACACTACGTCACCCCGCGTGACACGATTCTTGGTGCAATCGAGTCGATCAAGCAGGAGCTCGCCGAGCGCCTCAAGTACCTGCGCGATCATGACCGCCTGGTCGAGGCGCAGCGTCTTGAGCAGCGCACGCTCTATGACATCGAAATGATGCTGGAGCTGGGCTACTGCAACGGGATCGAGAACTACTCACGCTACCTGTCCGGGCGTGACCCGGGACAGGCACCGCCGACCTTTTTCGACTATCTGCCTGATGACGCGCTGGTATTTATCGACGAATCCCATGTCAGCGTCCCCCAGGTAGGCGGTATGTACAAGGGCGACCGTTCGCGCAAGGAAACGCTGGTCGAATATGGTTTTCGGTTGCCCTCGGCGCTCGATAACCGCCCCATGAAGTTCGAGGAGTGGGAGGCCATCCTGCCGCAGACTATTTTCGTGTCTGCGACCCCCGGTCCGTACGAGGAAGAACATGCCGGTCAGGTGGTCGAACAGGTCGTGCGGCCTACAGGACTCGTCGATCCGGAAATTGAAGTGCGCCCGGCCAGCACCCAGGTGGATGATCTGCTGTCTGAAATACGACTGCGCGTTGGTGTTGGCGAACGCGTCCTGGTCACGACTCTGACCAAGCGCATGGCCGAGGATCTGACCGACTATTTGGGCGAACACGATATTCGCGTGCGCTATCTGCACTCGGATATTGATACCGTCGAGCGCGTCGAAATCATTCGTGATCTGCGTCTGGGCAAGTTTGATGTGCTGGTGGGCATCAACCTGCTGCGTGAGGGGCTGGACATTCCCGAGGTCTCGCTGGTGGCGATTCTCGATGCCGACAAGGAAGGTTTTCTGCGTGCCGAGCGCTCATTGATTCAGACCATCGGCCGTGCGGCCCGTAACGCTCATGGCAAGGCGATTCTGTATGGCGATCGCATTACCGGATCGATGCAGCGGGCGATGGATGAAACGCAGCGCCGACGTGACAAGCAGATCGCCTTCAACGAGGAACACGGTATTACGCCGCGTACGATCACCAAGAACGTGGCGGACATCATGGAAGCCGCTCAGGCACCCGGCACCCGACGCAGCAAGCGCAAGGGCGATCGTCAGGTGGCCGAAAGCGATGCGCAGTATACGCCCGAGGCCATCGGCCAGATGAGTATCGACGACGTCAATCGCGAGATTAAAAGGCTCGAGGACCGCATGCATGAAGCCGCGCAGAATCTCGAGTTTGAAACGGCGGCCTCGCTGCGGGATCAGATGCAGACCCTTAATGCCCGCCTGATCGAGCTGAAGTAGGATTCACTGGCGCAGGGCCAGCCTCATGAGTCGGGCAGGCATTGGTTGCGCCATCACTCGTGCTGACAATGGATGTCATGACATGCCGGAAGGACCCGAAATACGCCGTATCGCCGACCGGCTGGGCAGGGTGCTGGCGGGGCGGACCATTGAGGATATCTGGTTTGCCTTTGATCGCCTCAAGCCTTTTGAGGCCCGCCTCAGGGGCCAGAAGGTGACTCGTGTCGATAGCTGGGGCAAGGCGCTGTTGACTCGCTTTGAAGATGACCATGTCATCTACTCGCACAACCAGCTCTATGGGGTCTGGCGCATCATGCGCCGCGATAATGAACCTGCCGGCAAGCGCTCACCGCGACTGCGGTTAAGCACGGCAACGCATTCGGCGTGGCTGATGAGCGCGTCCGATATTTCACTCTGGCGGCGTGAAGAGCTTGATCAGCATCCGTTTTTATCGAAACTCGGTCCTGATCTGCTGACGCACAACGTCACGGCTGACGATATTGTTACTCGCCTGCAAGGTCCACGTTTCATGCGCCGCCGGCTGGGGGCGCTGCTACTGGATCAGCATTTTTATGCGGGTATCGGCAATTATCTGCGTTCGGAGATCCTCTTCTTTGCAGCGCTTCATGAGCGCTACCGGCCCATGGACCTTGATGATGCCCAATGCCGGCGTCTGGCCGAGGAGATTCTGGAGGTGACGGCAAGGGCCTGGCGCCATGCCGGTGTGACCAACTTGCGCGTATGGCGGGAACCCATGATCGATGCCGGCGAGCCAAGAGGGCGCTGGCGTCATGCGGTATTCAATCGCGCCACGTTGCCCTGTCATGCCTGCAAAACGCCCATTGAAAGGATCATGGTGGCCTCGCGAAGGCTGTACTTCTGCCCGCACTGCCAGCAAACGTGACACCATCGAAAACGCCCGCGCCCTGGCGGAAATGACCCATGTATCATAGTGGGTTATGCTCCGCCCATTCTCTGCTTCAATGACAAGGGTGGTACCCCGACATGACAGCCTTGCTGGGCGGTCTGCTCATTATTTGTCTGCACCTTCTGGGAGCACTTTCTGGGCTCATGGCGTTGATGTCGAGTCGCACGTCTCAGGGGGCCATTGCCTGGATCATCTGCTTGATTACTTTTCCCTACCTGGCCATTCCGGCCTACTGGTTTCTGGGAAGACCGCGCTTTTATGGCTATGTGTCGGCGCGCGAACAGCGTGATACGTCACTGCGCCGCGTGCTGGATCAGTTTCGAACACTGGTAGAGCCTGCCTTTGCGCGCCCGGAGGATGCCCGGCTTCGCGCGGTGGAAAGGCTTGCCATGCTGCCGATGACCGGAGATAACCACTGTCAGCTGCTCATCAATGGTCATGACACTTTTGAAAGTCTGTTTCAGGGCATCGATCAGGCTGAAGAGTACGTGCTTATCCAGTTTTTCATCGTGCGCAACGATGCATTGGGTCAGGCACTTAAAAGGCGGTTGATCGAATGCGCCGAGCGGGGCGTACATGTGTTTTTTCTTTATGATGAGATCGGCTCGCACGGTATGCCGGATCGTTATTTTGACGAGTTGCGTGCAGCAGGCATCGCCGTGCATCCTTTCGGCTCCTCAAAAGGCTGGCGGCATCGCTTTCAGGTCAACTTTCGCAATCATCGCAAGATCATGGTGACAGATGGCCGCCAGGGATGGGTCGGTGGCCTGAACGTCGGCGTGGAGTATCGCGGTGAAAGCAAAAAGCACGGTCACTGGCGTGATACTCACCTGAAGCTTGTGGGCCCGGCCGTGCTGGGATTACAGGAGTCCTTCTGGGAAGACTGGCATTGGGCAACCGGCGATATCCTGTCGCTGGTCTGGCACCCGCGAAAGGCGCCGGGTTCGGCGCGACAACATGTGGTCATTGTACCTTCAGGGCCTTCTGATCCGCTGGAGACAGCAAGCCTTCTGATTCAGCATGCGATCAACCAGGCCGATGAGCGCTTCTGGGTGACCAGTCCTTATTTCGTACCGGACCAGGGTGTGCAGGATTCGCTCAAGCTGGCAGCTTTAAGAGGCGTTGATGTACGGGTCATGATTCCGGAGCGTCCGGATCACTTGCTGGTGTTCCTGTCAGCGTTCTCGTTTCTGGGCGACATGATTCGTGCAGGCGTTAAAATATACCGTTATCAACCCGGTTTTCTGCATCAGAAAACGTTCTTGATCGATAGTCATGCCAGCGCTGTCGGAACGGTTAATCTGGATAACCGATCGTTTCGACTCAATTTTGAAGTCACTGCTTATGTGTCGGACCGTGGATTTGCCGCAGAAGTGGCGCAAATGCTTGAAGAAGACTTTGCCAGCTGCCGCCAGGTGACACTTGAGGAGATCGAAAAGCGCCCGCTGTGGCACAAGCTGGCGGCGCGAGCGGCGTATCTGGCCTCACCGATCCAGTGATCGGTAAGGCCAGAGTAGAGCATGTGCATCGCTCTCCAGTGGTGGTTTAGGAGCCCTGGCCGGCTGATTTGTTGTTATAGATATCCAGATCGATCTCGCGCTCGCTTTTGCCCACCAGCGTGGTCACCATCAGATCCCCCGAGACGTTCACGGCGGTTCTCGCCATGTCCAGAATGCGATCAATGCCGGCAATCAGGCCCAGCGCTTCCAGCGGCAGGTTGGTCTGAGCAAACACGATCGACAGCATGATCAGCCCGGCGCCCGGAACGCCTGCCGTGCCGATCGAGGCCAGCGTGCCGGTCAAAACGATCATGGCGTAGTCGGCCGTGGTCAGGTCCGTACCGGTCAATTGCGCCACGAACAGGGCAACGACACCCATGTAAAGCGCCGTGCCATCCATGTTAATGGTCGCACCTACCGGCAGCACGAAGCCTGATACCCCCTGTGAAATCCCCAGCTTTTCACGTGCGCAGCGAATGGAAACGGGCAGGGTGCCTGCACTGGACGCCGAGGAGAAAGCCACCACAATGGCATCGAGACTGCCGGTGAGATAGCGCCTTGGGTTGAGCCGTGCCAGCAGGGCAAGCATGCCGCTGTAGACCACCAGCACGTGAAGGATGCAGGCGAGATACACCACGCCGATAACCTTGAGCAAAGGAATCAGCACCGCCAGACCATATTGACCGGCCACGACGGCAATCAGCGCAAAAACGCCGACCGGAGCGCAGGCCATGATCAGGGAGGTCAGCTTGTAGAGGGCCTCGGCAATGGAATCGATGACCCGAATGGCCGGCTGACCGCGTTCACCAATCAATACCAGTGAAATGCCAAGAGCAATGGCAAAGACGATGATCTGCATGATGTTGCCTTCCACCATGGCATTGATCGGGTTGGTCGGCACCAGGCCCACCAGAATTTCGGTCAGCGTGGGCGCCTCGCCGGGCGACACGCTGTTGTCCATCTGCATTTCAACCCCGATGCCGGGCTGCAGAATGGACGCTGCCAGCATGCCCAGGGCAATGGCGAAGGCTGTGGTCACAAGATAGAGCGCGACCGCCTTGCCACCGATCCTGCCCATCTTGGCCGGATCTCCCATGGAGACAATGCCACTGATCAGGGAGGTAAATACCAATGGTACGATCAACATCTTGATGGCATTGATGAAAAGCTCCCCGATGGGAGAAAGCCATTGTGCGTGATCGCCCAGCAGCCAGCCGGCAATAATGCCAAGCACCAGGCCTGCCATGATTTTCTGCCAAAGGGGAATGCCGGCGCGGGAATGCATACGTTTGGACATGAGGCTGTCTCTTTTGTGCAGTTGGGGAATGTGTCATGTCTGAAGCCGCCAGCCTATCACTTACAGGTCCGGGCCGGTTAAAATCGCCGCCTCGTGCCCTCCGGGGTCAGGCTGATAAAAAAGGGCTCTTCGTCGCTGGGTGTGGAATTCGCCCCCTGAGCTGGGCCAGGATATGACCTCCACATGGACAGGAGGTACGA
>NZ_CANMFC010000010.1 GCF_947497025.1 uncultured Kushneria sp. | reverse complement strand
GGCGTCTCGCCTCAGGGCCCCTCGTGCAGGGCCGTCAGCGCCTCGGTCAGGGCGGCCATCTCTGCCTCGGTGCCGATCGAGATGCGCAGCCAGTCCGAAAGTCCCGGCGTGCCAAAGTGACGTACCAGGATGCCGGAAGCGCGCAGACGGGCAGCGACCTCGGCCGCCGCGTGATGGGCGGGTCGGGCAAACAGAAAGTTGGCCCGTGAGGGCAGCACTTCGATATCCAGATCCCTCAACGCCTGGGCCGCCGCTTCACGCGTCGCCATAATGGCGCGGCAACACCCGTCATAGTGTTGCGTATCTTCTAGTGCCGCGATGCCGACTGCACTGGCTAGTGGGTCGATGGGGTAGGAGTTGAAGGAGTCCTTGATGCGCTCCAAGCCCTCGATCAGTGCCCTTGACCCTATGGCAAATCCGATCCGCATGCCGGCCAGGCTACGGGATTTCGAGAAGGTCCCTGTCACCAGCAGATTGGGGTGATCATTCACCAGCGGCACGGCGCTTTCGCTGCCAAAGCCATGATAGGCCTCATCGATGAGTACCACGCGTTCGCGCTGGCGTTCCAGCAGTGCCTTGATGTCCTGACGTAAATGCGCGTGACCTGTCGGCGCATTCGGGTTGGCAAAGGCGATGCCGGCATGTCCCTTCTCGGGGAAATGCTCAAGCGGTATTTCCCACCGATCATTCAGGGCGATCTTTTGTAGTTCGATGCCGTAAAGCTGGCAGTAGACCGGATAAAAGCTGTAGGTGTACTCCGGTATGGCCAATGCCTCACCGTCACGCACGAAAAATGCGCGAAAGGCAAAGGCCAGCACTTCATCAGAGCCATTCCCCACGAACACCTGTTCACGCGTGACGTTATAGGTGCGCGCCAGCATATCGCGCAGCGCCAGCGATTCAGGGTCAGGATAGCGTCGCAGCTGCTCGCAGGGAAAATGTCTAAGGACGTTTTCCACGCCCCTGGACGGCGGGTAGGGGTTCTCGTTGGTGTTGAGCTTGATCATGCGTTGCCGGGGCTGTTCACCGGGCACATAAGGGGTCAGTGCTGCTACTCCAGGGCTCCAGAACGTGCTCATCGCTGCTCTCTGCAAGGGGATAATACGGTGGAATCATGTTGACCCCTGCCCGTGTCATTCGCAAGCCTCGTTCATGTGCCGGGATCTGCTAATCTCGGGGACTTCATGAAATGGCGAGGAGCTGTCCGGTGGCTGGAAGTATCCAACGCATCAGTGCCATGGGAGTCACCTTCCTGCTGGGGTATCTCGTGCTGGCACTCCCCAATCAGATCGGCGCGCTCGCCCGAGTCAGTGAGTGGTGGCCACCACTTGAGCTTCCGCTCCTGTTGATGGCGCTGTGGGGACTTCCCCACCGCGTGACACGCCTTTTGTCGCCATTGTTGGCGATTGTGCTTGTCCTGCTGGCACTGCTCAAAATGGCTGACATGGTGGCGCTTCAGGCCTATTGGCGAATCTTTGATCCCATATCGGACTGGCGCCTGCTGGGGCCGGGGTGGAACGTCTTCAGCGGCACGGTAGGCGCCGACAAGGCCTGGCTGGTGGCTGCTGCTCTCGTCGTGGCGCTGCTTTTGATACTGGCCATCATGGTCGCCGGGTGGTCGCTTCTGGCGCGTCAGACGGCGCCAGACAGGCCGGCAGGTCAGCGCAAGTGGCTCTGGGGCATGGCGTCAGGGTTACTGCTGGTGTCAGTGGTGGGGTCTATCTGGGATGACGCGCCTCGGCCCGCCAAATCCTCACGCCTGATTGTCGAACACGTTATACAGTCGCGGCAGAATCTTCGCGATCTTGCCGACCTGAAAGAGCATGCCCGTCAGGATCCTGTCGCGCAGACACCACCCACCGAGCATCTTTTTACCGGTCTGAAAGGGCATGACGTTCTCTTTGTCTTTATAGAATCCTATGGGCGCACGGCGCTTGAGGATGAGCGCTATGCCGGCGTCATGCGTTCACGCATGGCCGCCATCGATAACGAGCTTGGACAGGCCGGGTTTGGCGCCCGCAGTGCCTGGCTTGCCTCGCCGACGGTCGGTGGCCAGAGCTGGCTGGCCCATGCCACGCTTCAGTCGGGGCTCTGGATTAATTCGCAGCGGCGCTACAACTGGCTAATGGGGACCGATCGGGTCTCGCTGGCGCGCCTTTTCAAGCGCGCCGGCTGGCGAACCATGGCGGTCGAGCCGGCCTTGACCCGCGAGTGGCTGGCCAATCGCTACTTCCAGTTTGACAAGGTTTACGACGCCCGCAATCTCGGTTATGCCGGCGAACCCTTCAACTGGATTACCATGCCGGATCAGTACACCTACGCAGCGCTTCAGAAACTGGAGCTTTCTCGCAGGCATCGAGCGCCCATCATGGCTGAAATCGCGACGCTGACCAGTCATGCTCCCTGGACGCCCATTCCACCGCTGGTGGACTGGGCGCAGGTCGGCGACGGTCGCATCTTCAATCAGTGGGCCAATGCCGGCGACTCGCCCGATAGGGTCTGGCAGGATAGTGAGCGCGTGCGTACGCAGTATCTCAAATCCGTGGATTATGCCCTTGAGACATTGGCTTCCTTTGTGGCCCATTACGGTAACGATCATCTGGTCGTGATCGCCATGGGGGATCATCAGCCGGCTTCCCTGATTACCGGGGAGGGTGCCAGCATGGACGTCCCGGTACATGTCATGACCTGGGATTCGCGTGTGCTGGATCAGTTTGGCAGGTGGGGCTGGCGCCCGGGCATGCTGCCAGGGCAGGACAGTGCTCACTGGGGAATGGATGCCCTGCGCCAGCGTCTGGTTGAAGGTTTTGGCTCACCCTGAGCAGGGGGGCAAAAGCGATTTTCACCCGGATGACTTGATAAGCAGGCTAACAGTCTCCATGTAGTGGGCTGGCTCAGATTGTTTTTCATTTACCGAGTCACCGAACACGGAGGTTCTCGCCATGCACGATGTTCTATTCGAACCGCTTCAGCTGGGCTCACTGGAAATCCCCAATCGGGTCATCATGGCACCGCTGACACGCGCGCGCACACCGGATCGCATTCCCGGGCGCCTGCAGGAAATCTACTACGGTCAGCGTGCCGGTGCCGGGCTGATCATTGCCGAGGCCACCAATATCTCGCCGACCGCAGCAGGCTATGTCTATACCCCGGGGATCTGGACCGATGAGCAGGAAGCCGGCTGGAAGGGGGTGGTAGAAGCCGTACATGCTCGTGGTGGGCGCATTGCACTGCAGCTCTGGCATGTGGGCCGTGTCTCCAACGAGCGTGTTCAACCTGAAGGTCAGCAGCCGGTCGCCCCCAGTGCCCTGCGAGGTGAAGGCGCTCAGGCTTTCGTGGAGTTCGAGGACGGCAGCTCCGGCCGGGAAGATGCCAGCACGCCGCGCGCGCTGGAAACCGAAGAGATTCCCGATCTGGTGGAAGATTATCGTCTGGCCGCCGTACGCGCTCGCCGTGCCGGTTTTGACATGATTGAAGTCCATGCCGCCAATGCCTATCTGCTGCAGCAGTTTCTGGCGACCGGCTCCAATCAGCGCACCGACCGCTATGGTGGATCGATCGAAAATCGCGCCCGTGTCGTGCTTGAGATCGTTGATGCGGTTGCCAGCGTCTTTGGTTATGACCGGGTTGGCATTCGCATCTCGCCATTCATCGAAATCTTCGGTCTCAAGGACGAGGCGTCCGAGCAGATGGCCTTTTATCTGGCCGATCAGCTCAATGTCCGTGAGCTGGCCTATCTGCATGTCAATGAACCCGACTGGGCCGGTGGTGACATCCACCTGACCGATGATTTCCGTCGCGCTCTGCGGGCACGCTTTCGTAACGGGGCCCTGCTCTTTTGCGGACACTATACGGCAGAGGGCGAGGTGGACCTGATCGAGCGTGGTATCGGCGATGCGGCCGTCTTCGGCCGGCCCTTCATTGCCAACCCCGATCTGCCCGAGCGCTTTCGTGTCGGTGCCGAGCTGGCCGAACCTGACCCTGACACCTTCTATGGTGGCGATGAGAAGGGCTATACCGATTATCCCTTCCTGGCCGATCAGGCGCGCTAACGGCTGCTGACCCTGCCGTAGTGACTCTAATCTGCATTGGTGTCTTTCCGGTGCCCCCGACGAGCAGCTATGCTAGGGGGCACCGGTCGCTCGAGCGGCCAAAAAACAGGCATCAGGAGTAAGCTTCATGCAGATGAAAACGTTGCTGGCCGGTTCGGCACTGATGGCGCTACTGGCAGGCTGTGCCGGCACTGGCGGTGAGCAGCAGGGTACGGATGCCACGGGCACGACGGCCTCGTCCTCGCAGGCCCAGAGCGACACTCGAACCTACACCGGCACCCTGCCGTGTCGCAACTGCAGCGGGATCGCACTGACGGTCAATCTGCAGGGCGATGAGCAGGCCACCGATCCGCAGGCTCGTACGTTCGAACTGGAAGCGCAGTACCAGAACCATCCACAGAATCCGCCGACGGAAACCTACAGCGGCAACTGGGACGTGATCAGCGGCATGCAGGATGACCCGTCGGCCACCGTGTACGAACTGACGCCTTCCGGTGAAGGTCAGGTCTACTATTTCGAGCGCGTCAACGACTCTACGCTTGAACTGGTGGATCCGCAGCTGCGTCGTTTCGAAAACGGCCAGACCCTTCGTCTGACCCGACAGCAGTAATATCGAAGGTGCTGCCCGCTGGGCAGTCTCCAATAGAGGGCGGCGCCAGGCCGCCCTTTTTCATGTCTGAAATCATCAGAGAGGACGGACAGGCAGCATGGCAAAGGCCAAGAGTGCATTTGTGTGCACCGAATGCGGTGCCGAGTATTCCAAGTGGCAGGGACAGTGCAGCAGCTGCCGTGAATGGAACACGCTGACGGAAATACGCCTTTCGAGTGCCTCCCGTCCCGGCAGCAGTACAGGAAATACCGCCCGCCAGGGCTACGCCGGTGGCGCCAGCGTGGCGCTGACAGATCTATCGAAGGTCGATCTGAGCGAACTGCCGCGCTTTTCGACCACTTATGATGAATTTGATCGCGTACTGGGTGGGGGGCTGGTGCCCGGTGGCGCCATTTTGCTGGGCGGGGATCCGGGCGCCGGCAAGTCCACGCTGCTGTTGCAGACGGCCTGCCATCTTGCCCAGCAGCACCGGGTAGTCTATGTCACCGGCGAGGAGTCGCTGTCGCAGGTGGCCATGCGCGCCCACCGTTTATCGCTGCCCACGCAGGGGCTTTCCATGCTGGCTGAAACCAGTGTGGAAACCATTCTGGGCATGGCCGAGCGTGAAAAGCCGGCGGTTCTGATCATCGATTCCATTCAGACCATGCATCTGGAGGACGTCTCGTCGGCCCCGGGCGGCGTGGCACAGGTGCGGGAATCGGCTGCGGCCCTGACCCGCTTTGCCAAGCAGACCGGCACGGTATTGATGCTTGTGGGACACGTCACCAAGGATGGCGCGCTGGCGGGGCCGCGCGTGCTGGAACACATGATCGATGCCTCGCTGTTGCTCGAAGGCAGCTCCGATTCGCGTTTTCGTACCTTGCGCGGGCAAAAGAACCGCTTTGGCGCGGTCAACGAGCTGGGCGTTTTCGCCATGCTGGAGCAGGGGCTGCGGGAGGTGAAAAACCCCAGCGCGATCTTTCTTTCCCGCGCAGAAGAGATGGCGCCCGGCAGTCTGGTCATGGTGGTCTGGGAAGGGACCCGGCCGCTGCTGGTGGAGGTTCAGGCGCTGCTGGATGAGTCGGCACTGGGCAACCCGCGACGTGTGGCCGTTGGCTTTGATGCCCAGCGCCTGGCCATGTTACTGGCGGTGCTGCACCGCCACGGGGGTCTTTTTACCGGCGATCAGGATGTCTTCGTCAACGTGGTCGGCGGTATGAAGGTGCTGGAGACCAGTGCCGACTTGGCCGTACTGCTGGCCGTGGTCTCGAGTCTGCAGAACCGCTCGCTGCCGCGCGAACTGGTCGTGTTCGGGGAGGTCGGTCTCTCTGGCGAGATTCGTCCGGTGCCCAGCGGGCAGGAGCGTATTGTCGAAGCCTCCAAGCACGGGTTTACCCGGGCCATTGTGCCACGCGGCAATGCGCCCAAAAAATCGCCGGCCGGCATGGAAGTGATTGCCGTCGACCGGCTCTCCGAAGCGCTGGAGGCCATCTAACCGGATCGGATGAACGTGATGACTGGCCGAGACGCCGGCGGCGGTGCCACAGTGCAGGTGGACACCATCGCGTATACTGCAGATCAAAAAAGGGACCGCTCATGACACAGATTCGCCTTACCCAATACAGTCACGGGGCCGGCTGTGGCTGCAAGATTGCACCGGATGTGCTGGATTCGATGCTGAAAAATGCAGGCCCCGGTGCTTTTAGTGACAAGCTGATCGTCGGCAATCAGGACCGGGAAGATGCCGCCGTCTATGATCTGGGCGATGGTCAGGGGCTGATCGCCACGACCGACTTTTTCATGCCGATCGTGGATGACCCCTTTGATTTTGGGCGCATTGCCGCGACCAATGCCATCAGCGATGTCTTTGCCATGGGTGGCCGTCCGATCATGGCGCTGGGCATTCTGGGGTGGCCGATTGACAAGCTCTCTCCAAAGATTGCCGGTGAGGTGCTGGCCGGTGCCCAGTCGGTATGCCGCGAGCTTGGGCTGGTGCTGGCCGGTGGGCATTCCATTGATGCTCCGGAGCCCATCTTCGGTCTGGCCGTTAACGGACTGGTCCCGCTTGAGCATTTAAAACGCAACAATGGTGCCCGGCCCGGCGACCGTCTTTATCTGACCAAGCCGCTGGGCGTGGGCATACTGACCACGGCCGAAAAGCGGGGGCTGCTGGCGCCGGAACACCACGGGCTGGCACGAGATATCATGCTGCGCACCAATGTCATCGGGCAGAAACTGGCGACCGTGTCGGGCGTGCATGCCATGACTGACGTGACAGGTTTTGGCCTGGCCGGACATCTGGGTGAAATCTGTACGGCCAGTAATGTGGCCGCCCGGATCGATTTCAGGCGCCTGCCGCGTATTCCCGAGGCAGATGGCTATCTTCGCCAGGGCGCGGTGCCCGGCGGTACGGAGCGTAATCACCATGCCATGGGCAAGCTGATGCCGGCCATGGATGACTATCACTGGCAGTGGCTGTGTGATCCGCAGACGTCCGGCGGCCTGGTGCTGGCCGTCGATCCGGCCTATGAAGATGATGTCGAGCGCATTGGCCGTGAGCATGGCCTGACGCTTGAGGCCTTTGGGGAATGTGTCACGCGAGAGGGCGAAGCGGTCTTCCATGTCCAGCAATAAACAGGGTGATCAGCTTGTTCCAACGCTTGATCAGTTGAAAGATGCATCGCTGCTGATTGATGTACGCGCCCCGGTCGAGTTTGCCCAGGGGGCGCTGCCCGGCGCCATCAACCTGCCGCTGATGGATGACGATGAGCGGGCCCGGGTCGGCACCTGCTACCGGCAAAAGGGCAGTGATGCCGCCCTCCGGCTGGGTCATCAGCTGGTCAGTGGTGCCCTGCGCGAGAGCCGTGTTGCCGCCTGGAAAGAGGTTCTGGCCCGCCACCCCGATGCGCTGATCTACTGTGCGCGTGGTGGCCAGCGCTCGGGCATTGCCCAGCGCTGGCTGGCGGAGGAAGGGCTCGAGGTGGCGCGTCTCAAGGGCGGGTTCAAGGCCGCGCGGCGAACGCTGATGTCGGTGACCGAGCAGGCGGCCAGCGCGCCGTCACTGGTGATTGCCGGGCTGACCGGCTGCGCCAAGACCGACATGATCAAGGCGCTGGATAGCGGTATCGATCTGGAGGGGCATGCGCGCCACAAGGGGTCGAGCTTTGGCCGCCAGCCGGGGCAGCCGCCGACGCAGATCAATTTTGAACACGCACTGGCGATGGATCTGGCCGGTCGTCGGGCGCCCCATGTCTTTGAAGACGAGTCCCGGCGTATCGGCAGCGTCGAGATCCCGCTGCCCCTCTGGCAGGGACTCTGCGCTGCCCCCCGGGTACTGATCGAGATGCCGCTGGAATGGCGACTGGCTCAGATCCGTCGTGACTATATCGACGATCTCTGGATACAGTATCGACAGTCCTATGGTCCGTGGTTGGGCTGGTCGCTGATGCGTCGCCAGCTGGTCAGTGCGCTGGTGCGTCTCAAGAAGCGGCTGGGCAGTGCGCGTCTTGAGCGTCTTTTACAACTGCAGCAGCAGGCCTTTGAAGCCCACGTCACCACGGATGACAGCCAGGCCCATGATGGCTGGCTGTCTCCGCTTCTGAGTGAATACTACGACCCCATGTATCACTATCAGCTACGACAGAGTGAACAGGCCCCGGCGTTTACCGGAACGTGGCAGGAGGTGCTGGCGTTCGTGCGAGAGGCCGTCGATCAGCAGCGCCGCAGTGGCGATGGTGAGTAAGCGTTTGACGTGCGAATTCGCCAGGGCTAAAGGCGCAGCCAGTCGATCATGACCCGGTCGAGCACGGCAGCCTGCTGCGCAAAGCGGCGACTGTCCTCGAACATCTCGTCGCGCGACTGCACCCATGGCCCGGGCGTCGCCAGACTCCGGGACTCGCGCTCGGCGAGCTCTCGAGCCCAGTCCTGCGTGGCTTCCAGGTGGCAATGCATGGCCACCACCCGGGCGCCGTCCCAGGTAAATCCCTGCAGGGGGCTGGCCTCGCTGGCACCGATCGAGATGGCGCCTTCCGGTAGCCCGAAGATACGCCGATGCCAGAGAAAGGCGTCAAAGCGCCCGGGCAAGTCAAGGTCGCCGTCCTCATTGCCGCGGACGGCGTGCCAGCCAAACTCACCGTGCGTATTGAGCGACACGATAGCGCCCAGCGCCTCGGCGATCAGCTCGGCACCATAGCCCAGCCCCATGATCGGCTTTGAGCTTTTGAGCGTGCGCTCAAGAAGATGCTGTTCACGTTTGGTCCAGCCGTGTGCCACGATCTGTTCCGGGCCGCCCAGCACGATCAGGGCGTCGAAGTCGCCGGGGCGGGGCGGCACTTCGTCGGCATAAAGGCGACAGACGTTGAAACTGTGGCCCATGCTGGTCAGCCAGTCCGCCAGTCGGGCCGGTCCGAAATGAGGCGCATGCTGTAAAAAATAGATATGCATGATAGGGCCATGATGGATAACGATAATTTGATCACTCAGCATACACCGATATGGACAAGTACCGGGAAGTCCCATGCGTAACGAGGTACGTGAGCAGGCCACCACCATTATTGCCCGCATTCCCGAAGGGCGGGTGACCACCTATGGCGCGATCGCCAAAATGACGGAGGGCGCCACGCCGCGCTCGATCGGGGCGCTGCTGCGTCTGCTGCCGGAAGGGCATACGCTGCCCTGGCATCGCGTTGTGGCCGCCGGTGGCCGACTTGCCGATCATGAGGGCGCCCGCGTGCAGCGCGAACTGCTGAGCTCCGAAGGCGTCATGTTCGATGCCCGCGGGCGTATCCCGGAGCGTTTTTTCTGGCCCTGATGGCAGGGTATTACACCGCCGGGTTGTCACAACCTCGGCATGATTGATTCCGGACAGGGAGAACCAGCGATGCCCACCATGATCGCACCGGGTTTTGAAAAGCGTCTGAGGGCGCTGTCACCACGTCAGGCACTGGCGTTCATGGCGACACTGAGCGAGCGGCTGATGCCCAATTACCGTCTCTATGCCGAGATTGGCGAGGCAGGAGATGCCCATGGCGTGACCAGTCTTCTGGCGCTGATATGGGAAAGTCTGGGCGTGCGTGATGCCCGCATCGATTTCGAGCGCCAGGGCGAGAAGCTCGTGGCCTGTGAGCCACCAGAGGCGGATGACAGCTTCGGAGCACGCATTGCTCGCGATCTCACCCTGGCCCTGTCTGCCTGTGTGGATGTGCTGTCAGGTCCGGCAGGCGAGGCGCCGGTCGATGTCAGTCGATTGTCCATTGGCGGCATCGAGCGCTTTATCGAGATGAGTGCCGGTGACGACATTCATGATGATGCCGAACGCGAGGCGCTGATTGATGGGCACGAATTGATGAGCGATGAGCGGTCATTTCAGCTGGCGGTGCTGGAAGCCGTCGAAACACAGACGCTGGACCGCGAAGGGCTTCGCGAACTTCGGGCGCTGGGGAAAAACGAGGGGTTCAGCAATCTGGGGCTGACGGCAGACCAGACCGACGATTGACCGCCAGGGCCTGCGGCGTCGAGCGTCGACGCCGCAGGTCCGCCAGGCTCAAAGGCGCATTTCAATGCCATGGTCGGCCATGTACTGCTTGGCCTGTTCGATGGTGTACTCACCGAAGTGAAAGATACTGGCGGCCAGCACGGCATCGGCGCCGCCTTCCTTCACCCCGGCCACCAGATGATCCAGATTGCCGACCCCGCCCGAGGCGATCACCGGCACCGAGACCGCGTCGCTGATGGCACGGGTGACGCCCAGATCAAAGCCTTCCCGGGTACCATCACGGTCCATGCTGGTCACCAGCAGCTCGCCGGCGCCGTATTCCACCATTTTGCGTGACCACGTCACGGCATCGAGCCCGGTCGGCTTGCGCCCGCCATGGGTGAAGATCTCCCAGCGGGGCGGCTCGCCCTCCTCGCTGACCCGCTTGGCATCGATGGCCACGACAATGCACTGGCTACCAAAACGCTCGGCGGCCTCATACACAAAGTCGGGGTCGGTGACGGCGGCCGTATTGATCGAGACCTTGTCGGCACCGGCATTGAGCAGGGCGCGAATATTGTCGCAGCTGCGAATACCGCCACCGACGGTCAGCGGGATGAAGACTTCGCCGGCAATCCGGCTGACCATATCCAGCGTGGTGCCGCGTGCTTCATGGCTGGCGGTAATGTCCAAAAAGGTGATCTCGTCGGCATTCTGCTCGTTGTAGCGCCGTGCCACCTCGACCGGGTCGCCGGCATCCCGGATGCCCAGAAAGTTGACGCCCTTGACCACACGGCCACGATCCACGTCCAGACAGGGGATGATGCGTTTTGCCAGTGTCATGTCCTTCTCCGGGCGGTCAGCCGCGCTGCTGTGATTCGATGGTGTCACACAGGGTCTGGGCCTCGGCCAGATCAAGCCGGCCTTCGTAAATGGCCCGTCCGGTAATGGCGCCGACAATGCCGGCCGCCGAGACATCCGCCAGCTTCTGAACGTCTTCGATATCGGTCACGCCACCGGAGGCGATCACCGGCACGCCGCCATGGCTGGCCATCTCGACGGTTGATTCAACGTTGACGCCATTCATCATGCCATCGCGCGAAATGTCGGTATAAATAATCGCACTGACGCCATCTTCCGCGAAATGACGAGCCAGATCCACTGCACGCATGGTAGAGACTTCTGCCCAGCCGTCGGTGGCCACATAGCCATCCCGTGCATCAAGGCCGACCATGATATGGCCGGGAAATTCGCGACACATCTGGCGGACAAAGTCCGGATCGCGCACGGCCTGGGTGCCGATGATGACCCAGCTGACGCCAGCATCGAGATAGCTCTGGATCACCTCTCGGGTGCGGATGCCGCCACCAATCTGAATGGGCAGGTCCGGAAAGCGGGCCGCAATGGCCCTGACCGCTTCTTCGTTGACCGGGCGGCCTTCGAAGGCCCCGTTGAGATCGACCAGGTGCAGGCGCCGCGCGCCAGCATCCACCCAGCGCTGTGCCATGGCCACCGGGTCTTCACCGTAGGTGGTCGAGTCTTCCATACGGCCCTGCTTGAGGCGAACACACTGACCGTCTTTCAGGTCGATGGCGGGGATGACCAGCATGGGGATTCCTTATCCTTGTCGTGAAATGTCCTGGGCGCGGGAAAGTCAGGGCGACCAGGCCACAAAGTTTGCCAGCAGTCTGAGACCGGCCTCGGCACTTTTTTCCGGATGAAACTGTACGGCAAAGACAGCGTCGCGGCCGGTGGCCACATGAGCGCGACTGCCGGCATAGTCGATGTAGCCCATCGCGTGGGCATCGTCATCGGCCTGAACGAAATAGCTGTGCACAAAGTAGAACCGCTCGCCGGTCAGGATGCCTTCCCACAGCGGGTGCATGTGGTGCTGGTGAGCGCGGTTCCACCCCATGTGCGGCACTTTGAGCCGCTGGCCCTGCTCGTCGAGGGCCGTGTCGTTAAAGCGCGTGACCCGCCCTGGCATGTAGCCAAGACAGCGCACGCCGCCATTTTCCTCGCTTTTGTCCATCAGCATCTGCTGGCCGACACAGATGCCCAGCAAGGGCTTGCTGGCATCTTTCAGGAGCTCCTTGACCAGGCCGGTCAGCTCGGTACGCTCAAGCTCGCCCATGCAGTCACGAATGGCGCCCTGGCCTGGCAGAACTACGCGCGAGGCCCCCTTGATCGCACGAGCATCCCGCGTGATGGTGACGCGTTCATCCGGGCTGACGTGCTCAATGGCCTTGGCCACCGAATGCAAGTTACCCATGCCGTAATCGATGATGGCAATCGTCATGCTGAACACACTCCTTGCCAACCGGCATCACGCCGATCGGATGGTGTTGGATTACAGGCTGCCCTTGGTCGAGGCGATACGGCCCACCATGCGCTCATCCGGAGAGACGGCCATGCGCAGGGCGCGACCAAAGGCCTTGAAGATGGTTTCGACCTGATGGTGGGCGTTGTCGCCCTTCAGGTTGTCGATATGGACGGTCGCACGGGCATGGCTGGCGAATCCCTGGAAGAATTCGGACACCAGCTGGGTCTCGAAGGCGCCGATGGTCGCGCGCGTGAACCTGGCATTCATGAAAAGCCCCGGGCGGCCGGAAAAATCGATCACCACGCGTGAGAGTGCCTCATCCAGGGGGACATAGGCGTGACCATAGCGATGGATGCCACGCTTGTCGCCCAGCGCCTCGGCAAAGGCCTGGCCCAGAGTAATGCCGGTATCCTCGACCGTATGATGATCGTCGATATGACGATCGCCGTCGGCATCGATGGTTAGATCGATCATGCCATGGCGTGCTATCTGATCGAGCATATGCTCGAAAAAGGGCACGCCGGTATCGGCCTTGAGCTCCCCCTGGCCGTCAAGATCGAGCGAGACGCTGATGCGCGTTTCGCTGGTATGACGTGAAATACTGGCGCATCGCGGCGACTGGGTCATGAAGGCTCCCTGCAAAAAGAAGATCATCGCCTTGCCAAGGCGTAATGGATCACAACGATATCAAAAGCGGATCACGCCCGCGCGGCTCGATGGACTGAAAGGTTGTTGCCGTACGCCCGAGCGCTTGCGCCGACGCGCCATTATAGAGAAGGGCAGTGACCATCCGCTACACTAACGCCTGCAACCGATGGGCGGGTTTCTGCCATGATGGCGGAGCCTGTCGATGAGGTGGGTGGTAAAGGGCCTTTGGGAGAGTGTTCAATGAAAGCGTTGTTCAGGATAGTGCTGGCGGCGATGGGGGTGCTGGGACTGCTGGCCGTGGCCGTGGTCATTTATGCGACGACCTTTCTCGATCCCAACGACCTCAAGCCAAGGCTTGCCGATGCCGTACGTGAGCACACGGGGCTTGAGTTGTCCCTGAATGGCCCGCTGTCCTGGACGTTTTATCCACGCATCGGCATCACCGTTGAAGACGCCTCGGCACGTCTTCCCGACCAGAATGAAGGAGAGGCGCCCTTTGCAGCGTTCAGACAGGCCGAGGCGCGTCTGCGCTTTGCCCCGCTGTTAAGTGGCAATATCGAAGTCGACGGTTTCACGCTCGACGGTCTTCGTCTCAATCTTGAACGTGACGAGCAGGGGCGGGGTAACTGGGAGACGTTGATCGATACCGCCGCGCGTCAGGACGATGCCCCGCCAGCCTCGCCCTCTCGGCGCCCGCAGCGCGTCACGACCGCCGGTGATCGGCCTCTGGCCATGGATATCGCCAGCATCCAGGTCAGTGATGGTCAGGTGCATTTTGAGGATCATCAGTACGATCGTGACATCACGCTGTCCTCGCTCGCCCTGCTGGCCTCCAACGTCACCTCCGGCGGTGCCTTTCCGCTGGAGTTGTCCTTTGACCTGAAAAGCTCCCAGCCCGAAGTGGCGGGCAGTGTCAGTCTGAAAAGTCAGGCCAGTCTTGATCTGAATAGCGCTGTTTATACCCTCAGTGGCCTGGCCCTGAAAGGGTCAGTACACCTGTCGACACTGGATGACGCTCACGATCAGAGCTTCACCGTCAATGCGTCAAAACTTGCCGCGGATCTGCCCCGGCAGCTTTATACCTTCGACGATGCGGCATTCGATGCCACCTTCCACGTGCCGTCGTTGGGTGAGCACGCCCTGCCACTGGGCGGCGAGGCCAGTGGTGAGGTATCGCTGGCGGACGATCATGCGACCCTGACGTCGTTTGCGCTCACAAGCGGCCAGTGGCTGCGCCTGACCGGCAGCGGGGAGGCCCGCAACCTGCAGGATGATCTGCGCTGGCAGGGGCAGGTCGATATGGCGCCGGCTGATCTTCGCAGCTGGCTGGAGCGGCTGGGAAAACTGCCGGCCACTGCAGATGCTCAAGCGTTTCAGCGGGTGGGCGTCTCTTCGCGAATTGAGGGTGATACACATTCAGCGCGGTTTGCGGACCTGGCCATCCATATTGATGACACGACCCTCAAAGGGACGGCATCGCTGGGACTTGATTCTCCTCATCTGCATGCTGATCTCTCGAGTGATTCGCTGGATCTTGATCGCTATCTGCCACCGAAAGCCACGCAAGTGTCTCAGGCCAACAGTGCGCCACAGCCCAGAGGCAGCGAAGCAGCGCCAACCACAGGCACTGAAAACGCCTCTGGTGAAGGAGCCTGGACGCTGGCCCGCTCGCTGGATCTTGCTTTGAATCTACGTCTCGAGGCGCTCAAGGCACGTGATCTCCAGCTTGAGAATGTGTCGCTGCAGGCTCAGGGTAGTGATGGGCGTTACCGTCTCTCGGAGCTTGACGCCGATCTTTATGAGGGCACGCTCAAGACCAGTGGCGCCATGGATGTTGCAGCATCCCCGGTGTCACTGTCGCTTGAGCCGCGGTTGACCGGTGTGGCGCTGCAACCTTTGCTGAGTGACGCGCTGGGCCGTGATGACCTTTTCCGCGGTACGCTCAATGCCCAGGCGGCGCTGTCCTCTACGCCTGGAGAAGATAATTCTCTGCTGGCCCATCTTGATGGCAAGGCAGCGTTCGAGATTACTGATGGCGCCATGCTGGGCATCAATCTACCGGGTCAGCTGTGTACTACGGCTGCCATGCTGCAGGGCAACAGCACCTCGCACGAGTGGGGCAGCGATACCGAGTTCGATCAGTTCGCCGCCAGCTTCGATATTGTCGACGGTGTCATTCAAAATGATGACCTGAAAGTGGCCCTGCCAGGGATTGATATTGCCGGCAGCGGTCAGGTAGACCTGAAGGCGCAGAATCTGGACATGGCGCTGGCCGCTCGGCTGGTCAATACCGCCGACACCCAGGGGTGCCCGGTCAGCGCGACGCTGAGCCGCATACAGCTGCCGCTGCACTGTTCGGGGGATCTAAAGGAGGCTCCGGCCAAGTGGTGTCGCTTCGATACCGACGCCTTTCGCGCCATCCTGCAAAAGACCGCTGCCAGCGAAGGGCAGCAGACGCTGCGCGAGCATCTGGACCGTCAGCTGGATGGTAAACTGGGGCAGCGCATCGAGGAAAAGCTGGGCGAGGATTCCGGCAACAATCTGAAAAATGCCATCAAGGGGCTGTTCCAGTAATCACGTCATATGGCCGGCGTCCCGATTGATCAGGGCGCCGGCACTTTCCGAGTTTCATATCCGGGCGAGAGCCAATTCGTGAGTACTTTTATCGAGGCCCTGCAGCCGCTGGATGCCGAATATTTTCGCACCCGGTTGCTGGGCTGGTTTGATCAGTATGGCCGTACCCATCTGCCCTGGCAGCAGGACAGAAGCCCTTACCGCGTCTGGGTGTCAGAGATCATGCTGCAGCAGACCCAGGTGGCCACCGTCATCGGCTATTTCGAGCGCTTCATGCAGCGCTTTCCGGATGTCGAGGCGCTGGCGGCGGCCGAGCAGGATGAGGTACTGCATCTCTGGACGGGGCTGGGATACTACGCCCGTGCCAGAAATCTGCACCGCGCCGCAAAATGTGTCGTGCATGAGCATGGCGGCGAGTTTCCGGTCGAAAGCGTCGAGACGTTGAGTGCGCTGCCGGGTATCGGCCGCTCGACGGCCGGTGCCATCATTGCGCAGGCCACCGGCAAGCGGGCCCCCATTCTGGATGGCAACGTCAAGCGGGTACTGACGCGCCTGCATGGTGTCGAGGGCTGGCCCGGTCGGCCGCAAGTGGAACGAAGGCTCTGGCAGCTGGCCGAGCATTATACACCGCAGTGGCGCTGTGCTGACTTCACACAGGCAATGATGGACATGGGGGCTACCCTCTGCACTCGGCGCCGTCCCAGCTGTCTCCTGTGCCCCTTTGAAGCCGATTGCGTGGCCCATGCCAGGGGAGAGGAGCACCGCTTTCCCGAGTCGAAGCCGAAAAAGGAAAAGCCCGTTCGTCAGACAGTGATGCTGATGCTGCGTGATGAACGTGGGCATGTACTGCTGGAGCAGCGTCCTTCCAGCGGTTTATGGGGTGGCCTGTGGGGGATGCCGCAGTTTGATGATCATGACGCACTGCAGGCCTGGCTGGCCCGGGAGATGCCCGGTAGCGAGATGCAGGGGCAATGGCCGTGCTTTACGCATGTCTTTACCCACTTTCGACTTGAGATCACGCCGGTTCAGGCGCATCTGTCCGGCAGCGGTGGCTACCCCGCTGTAGCCAGGCGGCGATGGTATGATCCGGATCAACCTGACAGCATAGGGCTGGCAGCACCGGTCAAGGCGTTGCTTGAATCCCTGTCATCATCCACGCTCCTTTGAGAGCGTTTAAAAAGGTATTTCAATGACTCGTACGGTATTTTGCCGCAAGTATCAGCAGGACATGGAAGGACTACAGATGCCGCCCCTGCCGGGTGCCAAAGGTCAGGACATCTATGACAATGTGTCCAGACAGGCCTGGGAGGAGTGGCAGGCGCTGCAGACGCGGCTGATCAATGAAAAGCGTCTCAACATGCTCGATCCAGAGACCCGCGATTATCTGATGATGCAGATGACGCAATTTTTCAACAACGAACAAACCGACAGCGCTGAAGGCTACGTGCCGCCCTCTCAATAAGTTTTTGAAATAATGTTGAGAAAGGTGTTGACCCGAGAAGAGGTTTTCGATTTAATACGCAGCCGTTGGCAGCGGCCAGATAGCTCAGTCGGTAGAGCAGGGGATTGAAAATCCCCGTGTCGGCGGTTCGATTCCGTCTCTGGCCACCATCTGCTGGGGTATAGCCAAGTGGTAAGGCACCGGTTTTTGGTATCGGCATTCCCAGGTTCGAGTCCTGGTACCCCAGCCATTTCAGTCTGCATGCATTCTGAATATGCCGGCTTAGCTCAGTTGGTAGAGCAACTGACTTGTAATCAGTAGGTCGAGGGTTCGACTCCTTCAGCCGGCACCATTTCGAATTGCTTTAAAGGCAATCTCGAAAAAAGAAACCGCCTTCAGGGCGGTTTTTTTATAGGTAAATGACCGGCCAGGTGCTGATCGCAACGATCGGCAGCGCCTGTTGGTTCGAATAAAGACGTTGAGCAGACCATCCGGTTTTCATGCCATTGCCCGATCCGGACGCCATGCATGTCGCGTCTGGTTTTAAATATTCGGATTTTGTTGACCTCCCTTCGTTTTTCCGTTATACGGAGTGTTCATCTTGTTCGTATCGCATACCCCCTACCAAAGGGTTACTTGACCCGGTAAAGCGATAGGTGCACTATGATCTAGATGGTGAACAAGGCAGTATATCGTCAGTTGTAATCGATCCTGTCGAGAGCATATGAATGGCTATCTTGTTTTTGCCCACAATGGGCTAACCATCATTAATTTATTGCACAGGTATCAAAAGCATGGCAACTGGCACTGTTAAGTGGTTCAACGACAGCAAAGGCTTCGGTTTTATTTCTCCTGACGACGGTGGCGACGATCTGTTCGCACACTTCTCCGAGATTCAGGCAGAAGGTTTCAAGTCGCTGCAGGAAGGCCAGAAGGTCTCCTTCAACGTTACTCAGGGTAAAAAAGGTCTGCAGGCTTCTGCAATCCGCCCCGAGTAAGTCGGTAGATTAAATTCTACTGTAAAGGGAGCTGCCATCGGCAGCTCCCTTTTTATTTGTTGTTGTGTGCGTTTGTTTGGCCTTTTATTTATTCCTGTCCTCCCCCTTCTTCCTTTTCATGATGTATCCCTGCCTTTTTGCTTAGTAAACAAGATGGGCTCCATATCCCCAGAGCAAGACGGCAATGGCAAGAAGCACCTCAAGTACCAGTACGCCAATGCCCAGCGTCGAGCTGGAAACGATGAAGCCCTCCTTGCGATCTATGCCCAGAAAGCCCGGTATGCCCAGATAAAGTAGATAGCCCGTGTAACAGAGTCCTGCTACCCCTGCCAGCACACACAGCCATACCATCGGATACAGAGCGACCAGCCCGGCCAGAAACATGGGGGTCGCCACATAACCGGCAAAAACGATGCAGCGATTCAGATCGGGATGAACGGGGTATCGTTGCGCCATGCGATGAATTACAAACCCCATCAGGGCGATGGCCCCCAGAATGGCCAGATAGAACAGAACGGCCAGCTGTAATGCGCTGGTCGTTGAAAGCGTTACGACGGCCGAGCGTCCGAAGTCCCAGCCGACAGTCGTTGTGCCAATAAAGGCGCTGACGACAGGGATGGCAGCCAATAAAAGAACATGGCTGGCATACATGTGTGTCGCGCTTTCGTGTTCCCCTTCGATGTGCTTCCACTCTCGATGAGGATGAGCCATGAGGCCCCAGACATGATGAATCATGATGCACTCCCAGGACCGCTCGGGGTCCAAAACAGTGTTGATGTCACGGACAAACGATTCATGCTTCATGCAGTTGGCCACCGGAAAGCGGCCACCTGTCTGGTACTATAGTGGGTGGTTATCTCCTGATGTGCCTGTCATGAACATCCATTGGTCGATAGAGAGGCATACTCGAGCAGAGTGCTGCTTTTTCAGCCATGCTTATCTGACAGGAAGTCCGCCTCGATAAACAGGTTGAAGTGGCATTCAGGCGCATATTTTTCAGGGGGCAGCAGTGATCTATTTTTTGGGTAATCTGTGGGACTGGATACAGGAAAACGCTACGGTCTTCAGCGGGCTGACCAGCGTTGGCATGCTGTTGATATGGGGCGTTTATCTGCAGCTGCTTCTGCATAACTTTCGTATGCAGCGCCGTCCTCAGATCATTATCAATCATGGCTATGGTCGAGGAATCGATTCACGTTGCATCGTCAGCAACATGAGTCAGTCTGCCGTGTTTGTCGACAGCATTATCGTCAAGCTCGAAACCAGCGATGGCCAGTATGTTACCGACGTGACCGATACTGTGGACGAGCAGGGAGAGGGCGGCAGTGATGTCGACATGAAAGAGCTGCGCCAGGTGACGCGACAGGGGCCGCTGGGTTCTGGCGAGTACATGAACGCGGGTACCTTTAGAACGCTGCTTCAGAAAGTGGCCAGTGAGCATGGTATTACCGTTGATGAAAGCTGTCGTCCGACCGGGGAGGTAGGTTTCAGTCGCGTTGAAATTCGACTGATCATGATTTTTGGTGCCGAGACCAGCCCAATAGGGGCAAGCCGACGATTCAACATGAAATACGATGACGATAAAAAACTGAGTCTTGTCCCCGAAACGATTGGAACGCAGCAGCTGGGCAAGCGGCGTCAACGGCTCAAGGTGCGCCGATGGCAGCGCGATCTGAGAATGCCACTTGATTCCAGTGATCGGCAGGGAGAGTAGATCATGACATGGCCATCGGATGGTGGCCATGCCATGAAGGGCGGGTCTAGATGTCGAACAGGGCGCCCCATTGATGATCGGTTTCGCGATCCTTGAACTTTGTCAGTCCGGCCGTCGGCGTAAAGGTCATCTCACCAAAATAAATGGCGTCACCCACTAGGTAAAAATCAACCCGAACGTAAGAGAAGCCGTTGGCAAGCTTGAGCGCCAGCTCAAGGGCCTCATCAAGCTGTTGCGGCCTTGGCATGGCCTGCCCGGTGCTGACTTCAGGCCGGCGAATTTCTACCAGCTCCCAGTCCTGATTGTAAAAATCGACCTTGTAATTGGTAAAGCGGTCGTGAGTCACTTCAATAAAAACGACCGGATCTTCGCCTTCGCGTTGAAAGCAATGGAACTTGAAATCCTTGGGGATGTTGCCAAGGTCATCCAGAAGCAGCTTTTCAAAAATCAGGCGGGGCTTGATCTGACGATAGTGTGCTTCGCGACAAACATCGTAAAAATCCTGCCCTAGCCAGTGCTGTCCCAGATTGTAGATCTGAGGAAAGGGGTGGTCGGCCTTGTCACGCACGAGCAGATTATATCCAAAGCCGTGATTGGCTTTCATGACAAAGCTTTCCGGCAGTGCTGAATAGGTGGCCGGTGTAGGCTCGGATTCTATGGCGTAGCAGGGCACCAGGTACTGTTCGCCGATGGTGTGCGCTACATAATCGCGTGCCGCAATCTTGTCGCTCAGAACAGAATAAATAGGCTGAGGATTAATTTTGCGATAGCAGATCTTTTCATTAAAGGTGCGCGGGTTTTTTAAATCCGGGAATTCTCCGAATACGCGTCGATAGCGAAGCGCCGTATGCCACTTGTCAGGAAGGACATTCATGATGCTGCGACGTGCCAGACGCAGGTACTCATCGATGCGGTCCCTTTTCTCCACATCGACCACCCTGCTGTCCTGCTTCTTCATTTGAGGCTCCGATTCAGCCGTCAGCGAGTCGGCAAACAGGTTTTTTACGGCCCTGGGCATATGCCCTCCTTCATTCTTGGATACCCTGCGAGACAGCTGCCCATTTGATTGGGTTGTTGCATCGGATGATGTCCTGTATTGGCCATGAACAACCTTGCCGGTTAACGAATAAATATAGTTCGCTGAACCGTTTATGAAGGTAGTCGTAAAATTTTCAGTTTGATCTGAAAAATGGTACGGCGCCATCCAGGGAAAACATCAGTCCGATAGGTATTAGCTGCGATAGCGTCATATTGGCAGCGTGTTCACCACCGGGATGTGCCGAAGTGGTGTTGCAGGTCACGTTGTGTATCTTTTGTTACTTTCTGCATAATTACCGCTGCCATTCGGGGTAATTAAAAAAATATTCATGGTCCACGACATTAAATCGTGTGGTACGCCCAGACAGGTAGGCTGGAACGCGCAAAGTGACGATCCTCATAAGGTTTCAATGTATCTGAGGGGTCCGGTCAAGTTTGGTGCATTATTCCTGGTAGGGCGAGTGATTATGAAGATTAAAGTTCCCATTGTTACTGATTGGAAATTCTTTTTGATCTTGGGATTGATTAAATTAATATATAATCGGCAGAGGTTAAGTAACTGATTGAAAAGCGCAAAATAAAAAAAAGCCGCTGATTGCTCAGCGGCTTTTTTGATGTTTGGTGGAGGCGGGGGGAGTTGAACCCCCGTCCGCCGGCACTCGTCCATCAGCTCTACATGCTTAGATTCGTCTTTTGGTTTAACCATATCGGCTCCGACGAGCAGGATCCGATACAGCGGGCTCTCTAATGTTTAGCGGTTGACGCGAGAACAAAGCCAACCACGATCCTGTCAGCTGTAGCTCATAGCCCCGTTACGATGAACAGGCACATCGCTTCGGGGTAAGAAGGTTACCAGCAGGGTTTAAGCTGCCAGCGCGCCCTCTTGAGCATAGTTTTCGTCATTTGCGACTATTTTAAAGTAACGTGGGATTTACGAGATACGTTACGCTCTCGGCATGCACCTCAGGATCTGCAACCGGCGTCGAATCCATAACGCCCCCAGATCAATACACAGTGTAGCAATAATTGAAGTGAGCGCCAATTGCTATCGGTACTGAAATACCTGATTCTGCGCGTACTGCTGCCATGCCGTTGCAGGGTTTCCCGGTTGATTAACGCTGCTCGCGTACCACACGCGCCTTCTGCCGCTGCCAGTCCCGTTGTTTTTCGGTTTCTCGCTTGTCATGCTTTTGTTTGCCGACCACCAGTGCCAGCTCGCATTTGACCAGATGCCCTTTCCAGTAAAGCCTCAACGGGACACAGGTATGTCCCTTGTCCTGCGTGCGTGAAAAAATTTTGGCAATTTCCTTTCTATGTAGCAGCAGCTTGCGCGTTCTGGCTGGTTCCGCCACTTCATGAGTGCTGGTCGTGTTCAAAGGCGTAAAATGGGCGCCCATGAGCCAGGCTTCGCCACGACGCACCAGAATATAGGTATCGGTCAGCTGTGCCTTGCCGGCGCGCAGGCTTTTGACTTCCCACCCGGATAAAGCAAGCCCTGCTTCGAAGCTCTCTTCGATGTGGTACTCATGGCGCGCCTTGCGGTTCTGGGCAATCAGGTTGCCTGAGGGCTGTTGTTTCTTCTTGCCCATCGAAATGTCATCTCCTTGACTATAAAGATCATGCAATACATCACATGCGCGTGCTCACCTTGAAATGGGGGGAGGCGTGATATCATTCAAGTATGTGTGAACAAACGTCAACCATGGTACGCGCTGAGCGTGCCTGCGTCATGGGAGAAGGGCATGCCCACCGTTGATCGCTCCGCGATGGTGCGCCATACCGATCAGCAGATGTTTGAGCTGGTGAATGATTTTGAACGCTATCCAGAATTTCTTCCCAACTGTCGCAACGCGCGTACGGTCGAAAGAAAAGACGATCATCTGGTAGGGGAACTGACCCTGGGCAAGGGAGGGATAGAACAGACCTTTCGCACCCACAATGCGCTCAAACCCTTTGATCGCATTGATCTGTCCCTGGCCAGCGGACCCTTCAGGCGTTTTGAGGGGTACTGGAAGTTTGTCGCCCTTGATGATCGCTCCTGCCGGGTAGAGCTGCATCTGGAGTTCGAGTTTTCCAGCCGGCTTTTGGGGATGGCCTTTGGACGCCTTTTCAATCAGCTGGCGGGCCAGCTGGTGGATGCCTTTATCGAGCGGGCAGACAGGGTGTACGGACGCTAATGCATGACGAAGAGAAATACATTACCTGCGAGGTCGTCTGGGCGACACCGGAGTCACAGTATCTCGAAATCATCACGGTACCTTTGGGTACCACGGTGCTGGGTGCGCTCGAAACTTCGGGTTTTTGCAATCGAGTAAGCGAATTGAGGAATGTGCCTCTCAATACGTTGAAGCTGGGGATATTCGGCGAGCATGTAAAATCGCCCGCCGATCAGCCAGTGCATCAAGGGGATCGCATCGAGATTTACAGGCCACTACAGGTTGACCCGAAGCAGGCTCGTCGGGCCCGGGCCCGACGAAAGGTCTGAATGCCGGTTATCCAGTCGATGACCTACAGGGCCGGATCCGCCGCGCCACCTTCGGGATTTGATGTTGGCTGGCCCATCGGAGAGACGACCTCTCCAGGACCGGCTGCGGCGGCTGACGCAGGGGCGTCACCCTGCTGGGTCCGGGGGCTGGCATCGATATCGCCGGCGGTCTGAATCTCCGCCAGTTGATTGCCATTAAAGACGAGCGAAACCTGCTTTTCAGTGATATTGTCGTCAGCATCCTTCAGCCGATAGACATAATTCCAGTGTGAATCGTCAAAGGCGTTGTACATCAAAGGGCTCCCCATGACCTGTACCACCTGCTGACGGCTCATGCCGGGCTGCAGCTGCGACACCATGTCAGGAGTGATCAGATTGCCCTGTGGCAGGTCGCGCTTATAAACGCACGCCGCTAACAGGCTGATCAGAAAAGAAAAAATTATAATCTTGAGCGTGTTTTGCATTTGCCTGGGACTTTCCCTATCGTTTGCCTTGATCGATCATACCCGATACATCCAGAGACTGCGAAGAGCTACCATGGCCGATAGAAATCAGGAATTACGCAAGGCGGGCCTCAAGGTGACCCTGCCCCGCGTAAAAATCCTTCAGATCCTCGAGGCGACTCGGGAAGAGGATCTGCACATGAGCGCTGAAGACGTCTACAAGGCGCTGCTGGATTCCGGTGAAGACGTCGGTCTGGCCACCGTTTATCGTGTTCTGACACAGTTCGAATCTGCAGGCCTTGTTGTACGTCATAATTTTGACGGCGGCCATGCTGTATTCGAAATGTCTCAGGAAGAACATCACGATCATATGCTGTGTCTGGAAACGGGCGAAGTCGTCGAGTTCTTTGATCGCGATATCGAACGCCGTCAGCGCGAGCTTGCCGAAGAGCGCGGCTACGAGCTGGTCGATCACGCCCTCGTGCTTTATGTTCGCCCCAAGGGGTCCAGTGCGACGCGTCAGGATGGCGGTGGCAATCGCCGCTGATCAGAGGCGACGAAGACCTGGGTGATCATGAAAACGCCGCGAATGTTCGCGGCGTTTTGACGTCGGTAAATCGAAGGCCCTTCTAATGGGCGGATCGTTGGCTGACGTCCAGCATCTCGCGGGCATGGGCCAGCGTGCGCTCTGAAAGGTGTACGCCCCCCAGCATTCGCGCCAGTTCTCGTACACGCCCACCCTCATCAAGCAGTGCCATGGTGGTATGCGTGGTGCGCTCATCCGCCTGCTTTTCGATATGCAGATGCTGATGTCCCTGCGCGGCGACCTGAGGCAGGTGCGTGACGCAGAGAATCTGACCGTGACTGCCCAGTTGACGCAGCAGCTGTCCGACGATTTCTGCCGTGGCGCCTGAAATGCCCACGTCCACCTCGTCAAAGACCAGTGTCGGAATGGTGCTGTGTTGTGCGGCAACCACCTGGATGGCAAGACTGACGCGGGACAGTTCGCCGCCCGATGCCACCCGCGTCAGGGCACGTGCCGGTTGCCCGGGGTTGGCGCTGATCAAAAAGCTGACCCGGTCCATCCCGTCGGGCTGTGCCGTCTCCCTGTGCGCGACATCAACGGTAAAGTCTGCCTTTTCCATGCCCAGAAAGGCCAGCTGGGACTTCACTTCCTCGCCCATGCGGCGTGCCGCCTCGATACGCTGTTCGGAGATCTGGCGCGCCAGCTCGCGCCAGGCGTTGCGCGCGGTTTCTGTGGCCTCGACCAGCGTCTCCATGTCTTCCCCGCCCTCCTGAAGATCGGCAAGCTCCGCCTGCAGGCGTTGATGCAGCGCCGGTACTTCCTCGGGCATGACGTGGTGCTTGCGTGCAATGCGGTGAATTTCGGCCAGACGTGACTCGACCGTCATCAGACGATCAGGGTCCAGTTCGGTAGCATTGACGTAGCGATGCAGCTCATAGCCTGCTTCCTGCAGCTGAATGCAGGCATCCCCCAGCATACCCAGAATGTTGGCCAGAGCGCCGCTATCGCTGCCGGGCAACTGCTCCAGTCGCTGTCTGGCCTGAGTCAGCCGGGGCAGGGCGCCACTCTCATCGTCGTCGCAACAGTCCGCGGCGAACTGTGCCTGGGTGATAAGCTCTTCGGCATTGGCCAGACGGGTCTGTTCCTCTTCAAGTGCCGAAAGCTCTTCTTCACCCAGTGCCAGCGCATCGAGTTCTTCAACCTGATAGCGCAGCAGCTGACAGCGAGCCTGCTGCTCGTCACCGCTTTCCCGTGCATTTTTCAGTCGGCGGCTGGCCTGTTGCCACTGGCGATAGATCTGCGTGAGCTGTTCGACCTTCTCGCTGTGGCCTGCAAAATCGTCCAGCAGGCGCAGGTGCGTTTCCTCACGCATCAGGGTCTGATGGGCATGCTGACCGTGGATATCAATCAGATGTTCGCTGAGCACCTTGAGATCGGCAAGCGTGGCCGGTACGCCGTTGATCCAGGCCTTCGAGCGACCGTTGGCGGTAACCGAGCGTCGCATCAGGCACTCCGTATCGTCGAGGTCGCGCTCGGCAAGCCAGGTGCGTGCCTCTGGTAGTTTCTCGACATCAAAGCGCACAGCCAGATCGGCCCGCGAAGCGCCATGGCGCACGCTGCCGGCATCGGCTCTTTCTCCCAGACAAAGCGACAGGGCATCCAGAAGAATGGACTTGCCGGCACCGGTTTCGCCGGTGATGGCCGTCATGCCATCCCGGAAATCCAGTTCCAGATGTTCAACGATGGCGTAGTTACTGATGGATAGCTGAGACAGCATGGCCACTCCCGTGTGCGGTGTCGCAAATGACTGGGTTTAGTGGATGGAGACTGATTTTATATACAGTGAATGTGTTTTTATACAGCTGCTCTGAACGGGCTTCAATACCCTGAATTGGTAATTTCATCGTCGTCATGCCTTGAGATTGCGACCCGAATGCCCCATCTGGGTAAACAGTTTTCAGCATGAATGTCGCTCTACAGGATGACGCACTGACAGCCGGTCGCGTATGCCCGCGCAAAATGAGCGCCATGATTCAAATGGTAGACACAGCGAGTCAGGAGTGGGGTATGACCAACAAGCCGCATGATCCAAGGGATGAAGAACTCGAGCGTGCCGAGCGCGAAGGCGAGCCGCAACCGCTTGACACCGACAATACGGATACTCTCGAGGATATCGAAGGCGAGCTGGCCTCGGACGACGATGCCGTACTGAGCCAGAGCGAGCAGGAAGCCGACGTTCTGGCCGGGCGCGTGGCAGAGCTCGAGCAGGAGCTGGCGCAGGCGAAGGACCAGCAGGTTCGGGCTGCGGCCGAAGCGCAAAACGTACGCCGCCGTGCCGAGCAGGATGCCGAGAAGGCCAAAAAGTTTGCGCTGGAAAAGTTCGTCAAGGAGCTGCTGCCGGTCGTGGACAGCCTCGAAAAGGGCCTTGAAAGCATGAGCGAGGATGTCAGCGAGACGCATCGTGAAGGCGTGTCCATGACCCTTCGGATGCAGCTGGACGTTCTCGGAAAGTTTGGCGTCGAGCAGATCGACCCGCACGGCGAGCCCTTCGATCCCCAGTACCATGAAGCCATGACGCAGGTGGCCAATCCGGAGCTGGATCCCAATACGGTCATGGACGTCATGCAGAAGGGATACACGCTCAATGGTCGCCTGGTGCGTCCGGCCATGGTGGTGGTGAGCAAGCAGGCCTGATTACCCGGTTTCGGATGATTTGTCGACAACGATACGTGTGGGGTCTTGAAAAGCAGCGTAATGCCCACACATAGGTAGACATACACGCAGCGTTGGCTGCGCATCGACAGCAATTCTGGTTCAAAAGATTTTTCGAGGTGACACTATGGGACGCATTATTGGTATCGACCTTGGCACAACCAACTCCTGTGTGGCTGTGCTTGATGGCGACAAGACCCGCGTAATCGAAAACGCTGAAGGTGCTCGCACGACACCTTCCATCATCGGCTATACCGATGACGGCGAAACACTGGTTGGTCAGGCGGCCAAGCGTCAGGCCGTCACCAATCCGAACAACACCCTGTATGCGGTCAAGCGTCTGATCGGCCGCAAGTTCAAGGATGACGTTGTTCAAAAGGACATCAAGATGGTGCCCTACAGCATCATCGAAGCCGACAACGGCGATGCCTGGGTTCAGGTCAACGACAAGAAGATGGCGCCGCCGCAGGTCAGCGCTGAAGTCCTGAAGAAGATGAAAAAGACCGCAGAGGATTATCTCGGTGAAGAGGTCACGGAAGCGGTCATCACCGTACCAGCCTACTTCAACGACTCTCAGCGTCAGGCCACCAAGGACGCCGGTCGTATCGCCGGTCTTGAAGTCAAGCGCATCATCAACGAACCGACGGCAGCCGCGCTGGCCTACGGGATGGACAGCAAGGGCGGCGACCGTACCATCGCGGTCTACGACCTGGGCGGTGGTACCTTTGATATCTCCATTATCGAAGTGGCTGATGTCGATGGTGAAAAGCAGTTCGAAGTGCTCGCAACCAACGGTGATACCTTCCTTGGCGGCGAAGACTTTGACCTCAAGCTGATCGACTATCTTGTCCAGCAGTTCAAGACGGATTCCGGTATCGACCTGTCGGGCGATTCGCTCGCCATGCAGCGTCTGAAGGAAGCCGCCGAGAAGGCCAAGATCGAGCTGTCTTCTGCCCAGCAGACCGAAGTCAATCTGCCCTATATCACGGCCGATCAGACCGGTCCCAAGCACCTGGCCGTCAAGGTCACGCGTGCCAAGCTTGAGTCGCTGGTCGAAGATCTGGTACAGCGCTCGCTCGGCCCGTGCAAGACGGCCATGCAGGACGCCGGTCTCTCCAACAGCGAGATTCAGGATGTGATCCTGGTCGGTGGCCAGACGCGCATGCCGATGGTTCAGCAAAAGGTAGCCGAATTCTTTGGTCAGGAAGCTCGCAAGGACGTCAACCCCGACGAAGCCGTGGCCATGGGTGCTGCGCTTCAGGGCGGCGTACTGGGCGGTGATGTCAAGGACGTGCTGCTGCTCGACGTGACGCCGCTGACGCTGGGTATCGAAACGATGGGGGGCGTCATGACGCCGCTGATCGAAAAGAACACCACGATCCCGACCAAGAAGACACAGACCTTCTCCACGGCCGAGGACAACCAGACAGCGGTGACCATCCATGCGCTGCAGGGTGAGCGCAAGCAGGCGGCACAGAACAAGTCGCTGGGTCGTTTTGACCTGGCCGACATTCCGCCGGCGCCGCGTGGTGTACCGCAGATTGAAGTGGCCTTCGATCTTGATGCCAACGGCATCCTGAACATTACGGCGAAGGACAAGGCGACCGGCAAGGAACAGTCGATCGTCATCAAGTCCTCCGGCGGTCTCTCCGATGACGAGATCGATCAGATGGTCAAGGACGCCGAAGCGCACGAGGCCGAGGACAAGAAGTTCGAGGAACTCGTTCAGCTGCGAAACCAGGCCGACGGCATGATTCACGCCTCGCGCAAGACGCTGGAAGAGTCCGGTGACAAGGCCACTGATGAAGATCGTCAGAGCATTGAAACGGCCATCAGCGAACTGGAAGAAGCGCTCAAGAGCGATGACCCCGAGCAGATCCAGCCGAAGCTGGATGCCCTGACCGAGGCTTCCGGTAACCTGGCCCAGAAAATGTACGCCGAGCAGGGCGAACAGGCTCAGGGCGAGCAGCCGGAAGGCGCTCAAAAGAGCGGTGATGATGTGGTCGATGCGGACTACGAAGAAGTCAACGACGATCAGAAAAAGCAGTAAGGTTTTCCACGCCTGATCTGTACAACGCGGGAGCCTTGCTCCCGCGTTGTTTTTGCAGGTGTCAGACTTCGGAGGATTCGTTAGACCATGTCCAAGCGTGACTATTATGAGGTCCTCGGCGTCGAGCGCGGCGCCGACGACAAGGAAATCAAGAAGGCCTATCGTCGCCTGGCACAGAAGTATCATCCCGATCGCAACCCTGATGATGAGACGGCTGCCGAGAAGTTTCGAGAGGTCTCTGACGCCTATGAAGTATTAGCCGACAGTGACAAGCGGGCGGCCTACGACCAGTTCGGTCATGCCGGCGTTGATGGTCAGGGCGGCGGCTTTGGCGGCGGTGGCTTTGGTGGTGCCGGTGGCTCAGGCGGTTTCAGCGATATCTTTGGTGACGTGTTCGGCGACATCTTCGGGGGTGCCGGCGGACGGCGTGGCCCGGGTGGTGCCGCGCGTGGCAGTGACCTGCGCTACAACCTGGAAATCGATCTGGAAGAGGCCGTTGCCGGCACGACGGTCGATATTCGCGTGCCGCGGCTGGTGGAATGCGATCGCTGTCACGGTGACTGCGCCGAACCCGGTACCAGCAAGCGCACCTGCTCCACCTGTAACGGCATGGGTCAGGTTCGCATGCAGCAGGGCTTTTTTGCCGTGCAGCAGCCCTGCCCGACCTGTCATGGCCAGGGGCAGATGGTGGATACGCCGTGCCGCAAGTGCCACGGTGAAGGGCGCGTTCAGGAGACGCGGACCCTGTCGGTCAAGATTCCGGCCGGCGTCGATACCGGTGATCGCATTCGTCTCAACGGTGAAGGTGAGGCCGGCGTGAACGGTGGCCCGGCAGGCGATCTGTATGTGCAGGTGGCCATCAAGGCCCATGCCATCTTCGAACGCGACGGGCGTGATCTCTACTGCGAAGTGCCCATCAATTTCGTGGACGCCACCCTCGGTGGTGAGCTTGAAGTGCCAACGCTCGAGGGTCGCGTCAAGCTGCGCATTCCGCCCGAGACCCAGACCGGCAAGCTTTTCAGGTTGCGCGGCAAGGGCGTCAAGCCGGTACGTGGCGGCGCACCGGGCGATCTGATGTGCAAGGTGGTACTGGAAACGCCGGTCAATCTCGATGAAGAGCAAAAGCAGCTGCTGCGTCAGTTCCAGGAAAGTCTGGACGGCACGGACACGCGCCATTCGCCGCGTAAAAGCCGCTGGTTTGACGGCGTGAAAAAGTTTTTCGATGACATGCGCCCATAAGCGTCTGGATCGACATCAAAACCCTGCCGGTCGGCAGGGTTTTTTTATGTTTGTCTGCATGGCCAGGCGTCCTGAGCCGGTATCAACTACGCTTGCAGCAGGTTTTCAACACAGGAAGAGCATCATGTCAGTCATGTATGAAACCACCGTCAATGTCTCCGGCGGACGCAAGGGACATGCCAGAAGTGATGACGGCATTCTTGATGTCGACCTCGCCATGCCGGGCAGTGGTACAGATGCCACCAATCCGGAGCAGCTGTTTGCTGCCGGTTATGCTGCCTGTTTCTCCAGCGCGGCCATGGGCGTGGCACGCCAGCAGGGTCACAAGCTCGATGACATCCCGGTGGCCGCTCATGTCACGCTGGATGCTGAAAATCATGACTACAATCTGGCGGTTAAACTGACTGCGGAAGTGGCTCTGCCCCAGGCCGAAGCGGAAAAGCTGATCGCTCAGGCGCATGAGATGTGCCCGTACTCCAAGGCCACTCGAGGCAACATTCAGGTCGATATCGAAGTGAAGGGTCACTGAGACCACCGTGTGATCCCGTCAAAAAACGCACCGCAGCTCTGATAGACTGCGGTGCGTTTTTTTATGAAGAGTACGGGCCATGTCGATCGTATCAATGCCGGCAAAGTGCTGGCTGAAAGGGCAGCAGCTTCTGGCGCTGCTGTGTCTTCTCGCTCTTGCCGGGTGCGCTGGCAGGCAGCTGTCTGAGGCACCGGGGGCCACCGCCTCGGGTGAGGCCTCCTTTTACAGCGACCGCCATCAGGGTGCGCGCACTGCCAGCGGTGAACGCTACAACAAAAATGCCATGACGGCAGCCCATCGAACGCTCGCCTTCGGTACCCGGGTGCGAGTGACCAATCTGAACAATCAGCGCCAGACAGTGGTGCGCATCAATGACCGCGGGCCCTTTTCCAAAGGGCGAATCATCGACCTGTCCCGAGCTGCGGCCAGTCAGATCGGCATGATTCGCAGTGGCGTCGCGCCGGTCAGGGTGGAAGTGCTGAAGTAGCTGTTCGACGGTTCGAAGCCGCCTGCCGGCAGGTGTTGCCAGAGCCTAAAGCGCGGTCTCAACCACCAGCATCGGGCTGCCTCTGGAGCAGGTTTCGATGCGCCCTTCGACCTGATAGACCTCGCGCAGGAGTTCGGCGGTGACCACGGCCCGCGTCGGCCCGCATGCCTTCAGGGCGCCGCCGGCCAGCACAATGGCCTGATCGGCAAAGCGCAGCGCGTGGCCAAGATCGTGCAGAGCCACGATGATCAGCATCTGACGCTGTTCGGCCAGTCGGCGAAGCACGCTCAAAAGCCCGATCTGGCGATGCAGGTCAAGCGCGGACGTGGGTTCATCCAGCAGAAGAATGTCAGGAGACTGGACCAGCGCCTGGGCGGCACTGACCAGCTGACGCTGGCCGCCGCTGAGATCCCCGATATCGCGTTGGGCCAGTGGCTGAAGATTGAGCTCGTCAAGGGCAGCATCCACCTGGGCCAGGTCCTCGGGCTGCACCTTGAGACGGCGACCCTGCATGCGTGCCAGCAAAACGCTTTCGTAGACGCTTAACACCGCATCGATGCGGGTTTCCTGTGGCATGTAGGCCACGGGGCGCTCGGCGTTTGTCCCGGCGATGCGAACCTGCCCGCCACCGGTTAGCAGCCCCAGAATGCGTCGAAACAGCGTGGACTTGCCCGCAGCATTGGGGCCCAGCAGCGCCACCACCTGGCCGCCCGACAGCGTCGGAGTGGTAATGCTCGAGAGCACTTCACGCTTGCCGTAGTGAGCGGTCACCTGTTCAAGCGTCAGGCTTACCATATCGATTTCTTCTGGTTGAGAACAAGAAAGAGAAAAAACGGAATGCCGACCAGCGAGGTGATGATGCCGATGGGAATCACCGTGCCCGGAATCAGCATCTTGGAAATCACTGATCCCACCGACAGGATCAGGGCGCCGCAGAGGGCGGACGCCGGCAGGAAGAAGCGTTGATCCTCTCCCACCAGCATCCGCGCGATATGCGGCCCCACCAGGCCGATAAAGCCGATCGTGCCGACAAAGGCCACGGACACTGACGCCAGCAGCGATACCAGCATCAACACCTGAAGCCGGAGCCGACGCGGCCGCACGCCCATGCTTTCGGCCTTGGCATCGCCCAGTCGCATGGCGGTCAGCGCCCAGCCGTGACGGGCCAGCAGCGGAATCGCAATCGCCAGTACCGCAAGCGATACCCAGACCTTGGGCCAGGTCGCCTTGGTCAGGCTGCCCATGGTCCAGAACACCACGGCCGACAGGGCCTGCTGGCTGGCAAAGAACTGGATCAACGCCATGAGCGCGTTGAAGATAAACACCATGGCAATGCCCAGCAGCACGATGGTTTCAATCGTCACGCCCCGGCGCATGCTCAATAGGTGAATCATCAGCGCCGTGAGCATGGCGACCAGAAACGCATTGATCGGCACGATATAGTCCACTGCGAACGGCACGATCGACACCCCAAAGGCCAGCGCCAGCGCCGCGCCGAACCCGGCACCGGCCGAAATGCCCAGTGTAAAAGGGCTGGCCAGCGGGTTGCTGAGGATGGTCTGCATCTGCGCGCCGGCAATAGAGAGACTCGCGCCAACCACGATCGCCATCAGCGCCACCGGCATACGGATCTGCCAGACAATGACGCTGATCTGTTCACTGACCGAGCCGGGCGTGAGCAGCGCGCTCAGCACCTCTGTCAGCTCATATCGAGCAGGCCCAAGTGCCAGATCGACGCAAAAGCTTAAAAACAGGGCGCCCAGAAGCCCCAGCAGGATCACCTGACGGCGCAGGACCATGGTGCGATAGAAGGTGCGACCCTGTTGGGGAGAGGTCATGGCGGCCGTCGACTTATTCATCTTCCGCCTCGAGCGACACCCAGTACCCTGGCTGGTACGTCAAAGGCAAAAAGCGTTCATGAAGCTCGCGCAGGGTGGCATCCGGATCGAGATCCTTGAAAAGGTCCGGATGGAACCATTTGGCCAGCTGCTGAATCGCCACAAAGTAATAGGGGCTGTTGTAGAACTGATGCCAGATGGCATGGACACGATCGTGTTTGACGGCATCGATGCCGGTCATGGCCGTGCGATGTGTCAGGGCTTCGAGCTTGCGGCGGGCTTCCGTCATGTCAGCGCCCGGCCCGACACCCACCCAGGCACCGCCGGGGACATAGGCTTCCCAATCGCCACCGGTGACCACGACCTGCTGCGGGTTGGAGGCGATGATCTGTTCGGGATTGAGGGTGCCAAAGGTGTTGGGGATGATGTCGTCGGCAATGTTCTGGCCGCCAGCAATGCGAACGTAGTCACCGAAATTGTGCGGACCAAAGCTCATGCAGCAGTCATCAGAGTAGCCGCCGGCGCGGTCGATAAATACGCGCGGGCGCTCCGGGTCGGCCTGTTCAATCACATCGGTGACGCGCGCCATCTGCTGGTTGGAAAAGTTGATAAAGCGCTCTGCTTCATTTTCCTTGTCCAGAAGCCTCCCCATGAGCCGGATCGAGGCCGGGGTGTCCTTGATGGGATCTTCACGAAAATCCACATAGACAATGGGGATGCCCAGGGCGGCGAGCTTGTCCTCGTAGCCGGCATCTTCGGTGGCCGTTTGCGCCTCGATGTTCATGAAGACCACATCGGGTTTGAGAGAAGCGGCCTGCTCCACGTCAAAGGTGCCATCCTTGAAACCGCCAAAGGTCGGAATGTCTTTCAATTCGGGAAATTTTGCGGCATAGGCGGCGTATGTTTACGGATCGGCCTGCGAGAGGTTCTCGCGCCAGCCCACCACACCGTTAAAGGGGGTTTTCGGCTGCAGTACGCTCAGCAGATAGATCTGGCGGCCCTCGCCAAGAATCATGCGTTTGACCGGGGTCTCGACATGGACCTGACGGCCTGCCACATCGGTGACCACCATTTCCTTTGCCGAAGTGATGCCGGAGAACAGGACAAGCGCTACGAAAGCGGTAAACAGCAGGTTTCTTTTCATGATCGTTGTAATGGCCAGAGAGGGAAACACACGTTGTGAACGCGATACCGGTCAGCGTCCTGCCATGTGATGATAAGGTTTATCATTCGCATTTTTCGGCATTATGCGAGGTTTCACGCAGACCGTCGAGCGCCACGAGTCGGGAATCGCATTGAGGCAGGTGCGAAAGTAACAGAACCTTCTTTCAGGTCGCCTGAGGTATATAAGAGCTCCATTAAAATGGCCCCGTTCGCAGACTGCGAACGGGGCCATGGGCCTTGTGATACCAGATAAAAGAGCCCTTGGTTTATCCGGCGTCGGAGGTTTCCTCCCAGTCTTTGACCACATCCGACATGGTCTTCAGTCGTGCCACCGCAAGTCTGGAAACGGGATCGAGCTCACTGCCGTCATGATCGGCATAGTCGATGATCCGGCGCTTCATGTCGCGGGCCCAGAATTTCTTGAGATGGCCGGCAATCTGCTCGGCTGATGCCTCATCGCTGTCATGATGGCGATTATTGAGGCTGATCTGATTGACCATTCTGATCAGCGGTGTCACGGGATCGTTCATGTCCACCTCGCACTCTGGATGAATTCCGGGGTGACAGCGCTCACTTGAGCGCCGGCTCCGGTGACTCGGCACTGGCCAGATAGCCCTGCTGGCGTTCATCAAAACGCTGGAACTGCTGCTGCCAGGTCGACGGCTGCGAGACCTTCTCGACCTGCACTGCCGTCACCTTGTACTCGGGGCAGTTGGTGGCCCAGTCGGAGTTGTCGGTCGTGATCACGTTGGCACCACTGCCCGGATGGTGGAAGGTGGTGTAGACCACGCCCGGCGCCATGCGATCGCTGACCAGACAGCGCAGCACGGTGTGGCCCACGCGGCTGCGAATGCCCAGCCAGTCACCGTCACGCAGGCCGCGATCCTCGGCATCTGACGGATGGATCTCCAGCACGTCTTCCGAGTGCCAGCTGCTGTTGGCGGTGCGGCGTGTCTGGGCGCCAACATTGTACTGGCTAAGGATGCGCCCGGTGGTCAGCAGCAGCGGATAGCGCGCATTGACCCGCTCTTCGGTGGCCACGTACTCGGTGATGGCAAAGCTTCCCTTGCCGATCGGGAAGTCCACGCCGTGCATGGTGGGCGTACCCAGCGGGTAGTCGTCATTACAGGGCCACTGGATACTGCCCAGCTGCTCGAGCTTGTCATAGCTCACCCCGGTGAAGGTCGGTGCAAGGCTTGCGATCTCGTCCATGATCTCGGACGGATGGCTGTAGTGCATGGGATAGCCCAGCGCGTTGGCCAGATCCTGAGTGACTTCCCAGTCTTCCTTGCCGGCCACCGGCGGCATCACCCGCCGCACGCGATTGATGCGACGCTCGGCGTTGGTGAAGGTGCCGTTTTTCTCGAGGAAGGTGGCACCCGGCAACAGTACATGGGCGTATTTCGCCGTTTCGTTGAGGAAAATATCCTGCACGATCAGACAGTCCAGCGCTGACAGGGCCGATTCGACGTGCTGGGTGTTGGGATCGGACTGTGCAATGTCCTCGCCCTGCACGTAGAGCGCCTTGAAGGTGCCGTTGATGGCGGCATCAAACATGTTGGGGATACGAAGCCCCGGCTCGTCATCAAGTGTGGTGTTCCATACGGCTTCAAAGCGCTGGCGGATTGCCGGATCGGCCACGTGCTGATAGCCCGGCAGTTCATGCGGGAACGAGCCCATGTCGCAGGAACCCTGCACGTTGTTCTGACCGCGCAGCGGATTGACCCCGACGCCTTCCCGACCGATGTTGCCGGTCGCCATCGCCAGGTTGGCGATGGCCATGACCGTGGTCGAGCCCTGGCTGTGCTCGGTCACGCCCAGTCCGTAGTAGATCGCACCGTTGCCGGCGCTGGCGTAGGCACGCGCGGCTTCGCGAACGGCCGCGGCAGGAACGCCGGTGTCGCTTTCCACCGCTTCCGGGGCGTGGCGCGGGTCAGAGATGAAGGCGCGCCAGCGCTGATAGCCCTCGGTGTCGCAGCGACGGGCGATGAAATCAGTGTCTTCCAGGCCTTCGGTAACCACCACATGGCCCAGCGCATTGACCAGCGCCACGTTGGTCCCCGGCTTGAGCGCCAGGTGCAGGCCCTGACCGCCGTGAGGCGTTCTCAGCAGATCGATGCGGCGCGGGTCGGCGACGATCAATGTGGCGCCCTGGCGCAGGCGACGCTTCATCTGCGAGGCGAACACCGGGTGGGCATCGGTGGGGTTGGCACCGATGACCAGAATGGTGTCGGCCTTCATGACCGAATCGAAGGTCTGGGTGCCGGCGGACTCGCCCAGCGTGGTCTTGAGGCCGTAGCCGGTCGGCGAGTGACAGACACGGGCACAGGTGTCGGTGTTGTTGTTGCCCAGCGCGGCGCGAATCAGCTTCTGGACCAGATAGGTCTCTTCGTTGGTACAGCGCGACGAGGTGATGCCACCGACGCTGTCGCGACCGTACTGATGCTGAATCTCCTTGAGACGGCGAGCGGCAAAGCCGATGGCCTCCTCCCAGGAGACCGCACGCCAGGGCTGGTCGATTGAGTCGCGGATCATCGGTTCGCGAATGCGATCCTTGTGGGTGGCGTAGCCAAAGGCAAAGCGACCCTTGACGCAGGAGTGACCGTGGTTCGCGTCGCCGCCCTTGTACGGCACCATGCGCACCAGCTTGTCGCCCTTCATCTGTGCCTCGAACGAGCAGCCCACGCCGCAGTAGGCGCAGGTGGTGACGACGCTGTGCTCCGGCACGCCTTCCTCGATGACGCTCTTTTCCATCAGCGTCGAGGTGGGGCAGGCCTGAACACAGGCGCCGCAGGAGACGCACTCGGAGTCCATGAAGGGTTCGTTCTGGCTGGCGGCCACCTTCGAGTCGAAACCGCGACCTTCGATGGTCAGGGCAAAGGTACCCTGCACTTCGCCGCAGGCGCGCACGCAGCGTGAGCAGACGATGCACTTGCTGGGGTCGAAGCTGAAATAGGGGTTGGAGTCATCGATCTCGGCGTCGAGATGGTTGGCACCCTCAAAGCCGTAGCGCACCTCGCGAAGTCCCACGACGCCCGCCATGTCCTGCAGCTCACAGTCGCCATTGGCCGGACAGGTCAGACAGTCCAGCGGGTGATCGGAGATGTAGAGCTCCATGATGTTGCGGCGCAGTTTTGCGATTCTGGCGTTCTGCGTCGTGACCGACATGCCCTCAACCACCGGCGTGGTGCACGACGCCGGCATGCCGCGTCGGCCTTCGATCTCTACCGCACAGAGTCGGCAGGAGCCAAACGCCTCAAGGTTGTCCGAGGCGCACAGGCGGGGGATGGTGATGCCGGCCAGCGCCGCAGCGCGCATGACCGAAGTCCCTTCCGGAACGCGAATGGCGGTGCCGTCGATGGTCAGCTCGACCGGCGTCTCGGACGTGCGCGCCGGCGTGCCCAGGTCGCGGTCGAAAAAGGCCGGATTGAAGGTGTTCTGATGGTCACCGACGCCACCCAGTCCAGCATTGAAGGCGTGTGGGTCGGCCTGTTTGGGATCGACTGTCTTGGGATCGAAGTAGTTCAGCATGTCGTACCTCCCGCCGTGACGGCTTGTCGAGGTGTCAGATCATCGGGAAAGTGCTGCATGACGCTCTGGACCGGGAACGGGGTCATCCCGCCCATGGCACATAGCGATCCATCGACCATGGTGTCGCAGAGATCGGTGAGCAGGGCGAGGTTCTTGTCAAACGACTCCCCGGCGCGGATGCGATCAATGACCTCCACGCCACGCACGGCGCCGATCCGGCACGGCGTGCACTTGCCGCAGGACTCCACGCTGCAAAATTCCATGGCAAAGCGGGCCTGGTCGCCCATGTCGACGGTGTCGTCGAACATCACCACCCCGCCGTGGCCCACCACGCCCCCAAACGCGGCGAAGCCTTCATAATCGACCGGATGGTCCCACTGGCTTTCTGGCAGATAGGCACCCAGTGGGCCGCCGACCTGAACGGCCTTGAGCGGACGACCGCTCAGGGTGCCGCCGCCAAACCCTTCCATCAGTTCACGCAGGTTGGTGCCGAAGGCGAGTTCCACCAGTCCGCCGCACCGGACGTTGCCGGCCAGTTGAATGGCCAGTGTCCCGCGCGAGCGTCCCAGACCGTAGTCGGCGTAGGTCTGACCGCCCTGATCCAGAATAAAGGGCACTGCCGCCAGCGACAGTACGTTATTGACCACGGTGGGCCGGCCAAACAGCCCCTCGATGGCGGGCAGCGGCGGTTTGGCCCGCACCAGCCCACGCTTGCCTTCGAGGCTTTCCAGCAGGGACGTTTCTTCGCCGCAGATATAGGCACCGGCCCCCAGACGCACTTCCAGATGAAAGGCGCGGCCGCTGTCCAGAATATTGTCACCGAGATAGCCGGCCGCCACGGCGCGCTCGATCGCTTCATCCAGAATGGCATGCGCCAGCGGGTACTCGGAGCGCAGATAGATGTAGCCCTGATCGGCGCCCACGGCGAGGCCGGCAATGGTCATGCCCTCGATCAGCATGTAGGGATCACACTCCATCACCAGGCGGTCGGCGAAGGTGCCGGAGTCGCCTTCATCGGCGTTGCAGACCACGTATTTCTGCCCCGGCGGCTGATCGTGGACGGTCTGCCACTTGATGCCGGTGGGGAAGGCCGCCCCGCCACGACCGCGCAGGCCGGAGGTCTTGACCTCATCGACCACGGCCTGGCTGTCCAGTGCCAGCGTCTTTTTCAGGCCTTCAAAGCCGCGCAGGGCCGTGTAGTCCTCGATCGATACGGGGTCGGTAATGCCAATGCGCGAGAAGGTCAGGCGCTGCTGGCGCTTGAGGTAGGCGATCTCTTCGGTCAGCCCCAGTGCCAGGGGATGATCCTGTCGGCCCTCGAGCAGTCCGGCCTCCAGCAGGGCGTCGACATCACCGGGCGTGACCGGACCGAACGCCACCCGGCCCTCGGGTGTATCAATCTCGATCAGCGGTTCCAGATAAAACAGGCCACGGGAGCCGTTGCGCACGAGGTTGATCTCGACATCGCGGGCTTTTGCGCCGCGCTGGAGACGAATGGCGACCCGATCGGCACCCAAGGCCAGCGCCGTGGTGTCCCGGGGGACGTAAACGGTAACGGTCATCACTTCACCTCCACGACGGTCGCCGACAGCTCATCCGTCAGTTGATCGAACCGCTCGGGCGTCATGCGCCCATACACGTCGTCATTGACGCGAATGGACGGTCCGCAGGCACAGTTGCCCAGACAGTAGACCGGCTCGAGGGTGAGTTCGTGATCCGGCGTGGTCTGGTGGTAGTCGATGCCCAGCGCCTTTTTCGCATGCGCCTCGAGCTGGCGGCTGCCCACCGACTGACACGCCTCGGCGCGACAGATCTGGACGACGTTGCGTCCTGCCGGATGGGTGCGAAAGTGATGATAGAAGCTGATGATGCCGTGCACTTCGGCGCGGGTGTGGCGCAGGGCGTCGGCGATCATGGGCACTGCCGCCTCGGGTATGAAGCCGAAACGGTCCTGAAGGGCGTGCAGCGTTGGCAGCATGGCGCCCGGTCTCTCGCGATGAGCGTCAATCACTGCCTGAATTTGCGCCGGCGTCCAGGCATCGGCGACGGGGGATGGGGTCTGTGACATGGCCGGATCTCATCAGGTCGGAGGATGCAAGCGACAACGCTCATCCGATCGTCTTATAGGAATCGTTATGCATAACTGTTTTTAAGTCAGGGTCACGCTCTCGACCAAATTAGCACTCTCTATACGGCGGCAAAATATGAATGAAAATGCTTAGCAAAAAGTTGAATATCGCCCCGGCCTGGCGTTTTTATCGCGAGGATGGCGAGCTGCTCGACCCGGTGTTGTTCGTGCTTCTGGCGGGGCTGCTCGATACCGGCAAGCTCACCCACGCCGCCAGCCGGGCCAATGTTTCCTATCGTCATGCCTGGAATCTGCTCAATCGGGCCGAGACCTTTTTTGGCATGTCGTTGGTGGAGATGCGCCGTGGCCATGGCACGCAGCTCTCGCCGCTGGGGGAGAAGCTCTTGTGGGCGGAGCAGCGGGTACGTGCGCGGCTGGGGCCACAGATCGACAGCATGGCCTCCGAGCTTAATCACCAGCTGCAGCAGCTGTTGGACGGCGCGCACCCAGTGCTGCGTCTTCACGCAAGTCATGGCTATGCCGTGGCCCTTTTGCCGGAGTTTCAGGGCGAGCTGGATCTGCGCTACTGCTCCTCCATTGAGGCACTAGAGGCGCTGCGACGCGACGAGTGTGATCTGGCAAGCCTGCATCTGCCGGTGGACCCACCTCTGGCCGAGCAGGTCATGACGGTCTATCGTCCCTGGCTGTCCGGCCAGAATTTAAGCGTTATCCGCTTTGTGACCCGGTGCCAGGGACTGATGCTGCGTCATGAGGATCATCATCGAATTCGTACCATGGCCGATCTGGCCTGTGGCGATATTCGATTTATCTATCGCAATGAACGCTCAGGGACCCGCATGCTGTTCGATCTTCTGCTGGCGGAGCATGGCGTTGATGGGACCGAGCTCCCCGAGGCACGCCATGAGGAGTTTACGCATACGGCGGTCGCCGCCTACGTGGCGGCGGGCATGGCAGATGCCGGCTTTGGGGTAGAGGCGGCTGCTACGCAGTTCGGACTTGATTTCGTTTCCCTGGCCACCGAGCACTATTTATTGGTCTGTCACACCGAACGGCTGGCTCAGGAAAATATGCAGGCGCTGCTGGGCTATATGGCCTCGCGTGGCTTTCTGGCCGAGCTGGCGAGCCTGAATGGTTACGCGCCGGACCGCTGCGGGGAGGTGATGACCCTTGAGACGCTGTTGGCAGAAAACGCGGCCGGTCCTGAAGCGGAGTGCTGATGACCGGTGGCTCCAGGGCCGGCACCGGGGTGGTCACTCTGCAGGTGTCGGGACGTCAAAACACCACAGAAGCGAGCGCTGTAGCCAGCTGAGGTTATCGTCGCTGATCATCAGATAGCGCTGTGGCGCGATTTGTGCCAGCCCTTCAAAGTTGTCCAGCCGCCAGCCCTCGTCGCTGGCCAGACGGGCAATGGTGCTGCCGGGAACAACGCTGTCCGGTGCAGCGCCTGAAAGCCGGGCGCGACGCAATGAGATGATCAAGGGACGGCCGATCTTGAAGTTGCGCTCCAGCAGCAGTAGATCGTCGCCCAATGGGGCCATCGCCGTCAGGCCGCTTTGTGCCTCGGTGCGCTGCCAGCGCCACTGACGGCCGTCGAGATCAAACAATCGACTTTCATGGTCAGTCATTCCCTTTGAGGCAAACTCGAGCCCGGCAATAATTCCATGGTCGGGATGGTTGACCAGCGCTTCCAGACTGCCGTTGTCGCGCGCGCCTTCCAGCGCCGAAGGCTGTATCGCCTCTCCCAGTGGTCTCCCGTCAAGCGTGAAACGCTGCAGCCGATGGCGACGCTCAAACCCGATCAGCAGCTGTGGTTCTCCCTGCTCCCCCTTGATCAACACCATGGATTCACTGTCGGCCCAGGGCATCTCAAGCGGTTTTCCCGTTTGATCACGAAGCGGTGTCGAGTCGAGCAGCTCAAGGCGCGTCAGTTGCTGGCGGTCGTCGAAATGGGGGCGTGCCCGATAGAGCCGGGCACGATCGGAAAGCATGTACAGCAGATGGTTTTCCTGATCAAACGCCAGCTCCGACAGTCCTCCGAGGGGTTGACCGTCGGGCATGCGATCCGGCAGCTCCAGCATGCCGCACCACTCAAGGCGCTCGGGAGATGAGCCGCCCGGCGGGCCGCCCGGGTCGACAACGCCTGCCCGGGTGCAGCCGGGCAGCAGGGCCAGCCACAGGGCCAGGGCAGCTGTAGAAAGGAAGTGTTGGGTACGTCTGTCCGCCATGGGGTCGTCCGGTTGCGAGGTCTGATGGGTTATAGTGGCAGAGATGAGCACGAGTAAATGACGAACATGAGCAATGAGCAGGGGGATGTGTGACACGAATGGCCATCATGGGCGCGGCAGGACGCATGGGCAAAATGCTGATCGAGGCGGTCAGCGGTGACGATAACGCTCGATTGACGGGCGCCGTTGTCCGTCCGGACAGCTCGCTGAAAGGGGCCGATGCCGGTGAGCTGGCCGGGCAGGGGCGTCTGGGCGTGATGCTGGCCGGCAGTCTCGAAGACATCATTGATGACTTCGATGTCCTGATCGACTTCACCACGCCGGCCCTGACGCTGGATAATCTGGCGATTTGCGCCGAGTACGGCAAGCGTCTCGTGATCGGGACAACCGGGTTCAACGAGGAGCAGTTGAAAACGCTGGAAGGCTACGCCTCGACGGTACCTTTTGTGTTTGCCGCCAACATGAGTACCGGCGTCAACCTGTCGCTCAACCTGCTGTCTACGGCGGCCCGTGCACTGGGTGATGCCGGCTTTGACATCGAAATCATCGAAGCCCATCACCGTCACAAGGTGGATGCGCCCTCGGGTACGGCCCTGATGATGGGCCGGGCAGTGGCCGAGCCGCTGGGCCGTGATCTGAAAACCGATGGCGTCTATCAGCGCGTGGGTCAGATCGGCCCCCGAAGTGCACGGGAAATCGGCTTTTCCACCGTGCGCGGTGGCGACATTGTAGGTGAGCACACCGTGCTCTTTGCCGCCGAGGGCGAGCGTATCGAGATTACCCACAAGGCGTCGAGCCGGCTGACCTTCGGGCGCGGTGCGGTGCGTGCGGCACACTGGCTGATGGACCGGAAGGCCGGTCATTACGACATGCAGGATGTGCTGGGGCTCAGGCAGGCATCGCCTGACGTCTCCGGGACCTGAACATTGGGTGATGGCATGCGGGCGTGAAATCCGATATCATCGGCACAATTTGGCCGGGTCGAACCCGCAGACCATGGCGATCAAACAAAGCGGGATGAAGCCCTTCAGGGTTTCGTCCCGCTTTTTTGCAGCCCGGGGGTCGCGCCTGCCGTCAGAACGCGCCGGGCGGGCATGGTCGACGGGGTCGCCAGACGGCCGGTTTTGCGGTCAGCGTGGTGGCATGTCGCTTTCGCTGACAGTTTCTTTTGCCCTGTGGAGGACGTTGCATTGATCAAACCCGCGATTCTGGCGCTCGAGGATGGCAGCGTATTTCACGGCGTCTCCATTGGCGCCGACGGAGAAACCAGTGGCGAGGTGGTCTTCAATACGGCCATGACGGGCTATCAGGAGATCCTGACCGACCCTTCCTACTCTCGCCAGATTGTCACGCTCACCTACCCCCATATCGGCAATACCGGCATCAATGAAGAGGATGTTGAATCCCACCGCATTCATGCTGCCGGCCTGGTCATTCGCGATCTGCCTCGTCTGGTCAGCAATTTCCGCAGTGTCCGGGCGCTCGATGACTATCTGGCGGCCCATGGCATTCTGGGCATTGCCGATATCGATACGCGCCGTCTGACCCGACTTCTGCGTGACAAGGGAGCACAAAACGGTGCCATTGTGGCCGGGGTGGATGCCCAGGGGGATGAGGCCGTGGCGCGTGCCCTGGCGGCTGCAAAAGCCTTCCCGGGGCTCAAGGGGATGGATCTGGCTCGCGAGGCCGGTACCCGCGAGATTCATGAGTGGCATGACGGTGAGTGGCAGCTGAGCAAGGGATACGCCGATTTTCGCCAGCGCGAACGCCCCTGGCACGTGGTGGCCTATGACTTCGGTACCAAGCACAACATCTTTCGCATGCTGACCAGCCGGGGCTGCCGCCTGACCGTGGTGCCGCCGCAGACGCCCGCCAGTGAGGTGATGGCGATGAATCCGGACGGCGTTTTTCTGGCCAACGGCCCGGGTGACCCGGAGCCGTGTGACTATGCCATCCGGGCCATTCAGGAGATTCTGGCCACCGGGACGCCGGTCTTTGGCATCTGTCTGGGGCATCAGCTGCTGGCCCTGGCCAGTGGGGCGAAAACCGTCAAGATGAAACAGGGCCATCACGGCGCCAATCATCCGGTGCTGGATATCGATCGCGGCCATGTCATGATCACCAGTCAGAACCATGGTTTTGCTGTTGACGAGGCCTCCCTGCCGGCCAATGTGCGGGCCACCCATCGGTCGCTGTTTGATCAAACCCTGCAGGGGATCGAATTGACCGATACACCGGCCTTCAGCTTTCAGGGGCATCCGGAAGCCAGTCCCGGGCCACATGATGTTTCACCGCTGTTTGATCGCTTTGTGGCCATGATGGAGGGCCGCCGTCAGGCAGCCTGACCCGGTCCCGGCGGCGGCTTATGCCGGCGCCGGGTCGCCATCGCATCCGACTTGTTCGCATCCCATTTTTCGACGCAGTGAAATCGTCATGCCAAAACGTACTGACCTGAAAAGCATTTTGATCATTGGCGCTGGCCCCATCGTTATCGGCCAGGCCTGTGAATTCGACTATTCCGGCGCCCAGGCCTGCAAGGCGCTGCGTGAGGAGGGATACCGGGTCATTCTGGTCAACTCCAATCCGGCCACCATCATGACCGACCCGGTCATGGCGGATGCCACCTATATCGAACCGGTCACCTGGGAAACCGTCGCACGCATTATCGAGCGCGAGCGCCCCGATGCGGTGCTGCCGACCATGGGCGGGCAGACCGCGCTCAACTGTGCGCTTGAACTCGACCGCCGCGGCATTCTGGATGACTTCGGCGTCGAGCTGATCGGTGCCAATGCCAAGACCATCGAAAAGGCCGAAGACCGGGATCTTTTTGACAAGGCGATGAAAAACATCGGCCTTGAGTGTCCGAAGGCCAAGGTGGCGCACTCGATGCCGGAGGCCTGGGAAATCCAGTCCGAGCTGGGCTTTCCCTGCATTATTCGTCCGTCCTATACCATGGGTGGCTCCGGTGGCGGCGTGGCCTACAACCGGGAAGAGTTTGAAGAGATCTGCCATCGGGGGTTTGAGCTCTCTTCCAACCATGAGCTGCTGATCGACGAATCACTGCTGGGCTGGAAAGAGTACGAGATGGAGGTCGTGCGGGATAAAAACGACAACTGCATCATTGTGTGCGCGATCGAAAACTTCGATCCGATGGGCGTGCATACCGGTGACTCCATTACCGTGGCACCGGCGCAGACGCTGACCGATAAAGAGTACCAGATCATGCGTAATGCATCGCTGGCGGTACTGCGGGAAATCGGCGTCGAAACCGGCGGCTCCAACGTGCAGTTTGGCGTGGATCCGGATACCGGGCGCATGGTGGTTATCGAGATGAATCCGCGTGTCTCTCGCTCCTCGGCACTGGCGTCCAAGGCCACCGGTTTCCCGATCGCAAAGGTCGCGGCCAAGCTGGCTGTGGGCTATACGCTTGATGAGCTGCAAAACGACATTACCGGCGGTACCACGCCGGCCTCGTTTGAGCCGGCCCTCGATTATGTCGTGACCAAGATTCCGCGCTTCACCTTCGAGAAGTTCCCCCAGGCAAACGATCGGCTGACCACCCAGATGAAATCGGTGGGTGAGGTCATGGCCATCGGGCGCACCTTCCAGGAGTCACTGCAAAAGGCGCTGCGCGGTCTGGAGATCGGTGTCGACGGGCTGGATCCGAAGCTTGCCAGTTTCGACGAGGCGTCGCGTCAGCTGATGCAGGGTGAGCTGCAGCGTCCGGGCGCCGATCGTATCTTTTATGTGGCCGATGCCTTCAGAGCCGGCCTGTCGCTGGATGACGTTTTCAACTTCACCAAAATCGATCGCTGGTTTTTGATTCAGATTCAGGAGCTGATGGTTCTGGAAGGGCAGATTGCCAAGGCTTCCCTGAACGACCTCAGTCGCAAGCAGGTCTATTTCTACAAGCGTCGTGGCTTTGGTGATGCGCGTCTGGCACGGCTGATCGGCGTCAGTGAAAAGGCCTTCAGAGAGCGTCGTCAGGCGCTGGATGTGCGTCCGGTCTTCAAGCGGGTGGATACCTGCGCGGCCGAGTTTGCGACCTCAACGGCCTACATGTACTCCACCTATGAAGAGGAGTGCGAGGCCAACCCCAGCGACCGCAAAAAGATCATGGTGCTGGGCGGTGGCCCCAATCGGATCGGTCAGGGCATCGAGTTTGACTACTGCTGCGTCCATGCCGCACTCGCCATGCGCGAAGACGGTTATGAGACCATCATGGTCAACTGTAACCCTGAAACCGTCTCGACCGACTATGACACGTCCGATCGTCTTTACTTTGAGCCGGTAACGCTCGAGGACGTGCTGGCCATTGTCGAAAAGGAAAGGCCGGTGGGGGTCATCGTGCAGTTCGGCGGCCAGACGCCGCTGAAGCTGGCGCGTGATCTGGAAGCCGCCGGCGTCCCCATTATCGGCACTACACCGGATGCCATTGATCGCGCCGAGGACCGTGAGCGTTTTCAGCAGATGATCGAAAAGCTCGGTCTCAAGCAGCCTCATAACGCGACCGCGCGCAGCTTTGAAGATGCTTTCGTCAAGGCGTCCAGGATCGGTTATCCGCTGGTGGTACGTCCGTCCTATGTGCTGGGGGGGCGCGCCATGGAGATCGTCTATTCGGCCGACGAGCTCGAGAACTACATGACCCATGCGGTCAAGGTCTCCAACGACTCGCCGGTACTGCTGGATCATTTCCTTAATGCCGCTATCGAGGTGGACATCGACGCCATCAGTGACGGCAAGGAGGTCGTGATCGGCGGCATCATGCAACATATCGAGCAGGCCGGGGTGCACTCCGGTGACTCGGCATGCTCGCTGCCGCCCTATTCGCTGCCGGGCGAAGTGCAGGATCGCATGCGTGATCAGGTGCAGCGCATGGCACTGGAGCTCAACGTGGTGGGCCTGATGAACGTGCAGCTGGCCTGGCAGGATGGCGAGGTCTATGTTATCGAGGTCAATCCGCGTGCCTCGCGTACCGTGCCGTTTGTCTCGAAGTGCATCGGCCGCTCGCTGGCCCAGCTGGCGGCGCGCGTCATGGCCGGCAAGACGCTGGCGGAGCTTGAGTTTACCCGTGAGCACATTCCGAACTTCTATAGCGTCAAGGAAGCGGTTTTTCCCTTCAACAAGTTCCCGGGCGTGGATCCGATCCTGACGCCGGAGATGAAGTCGACCGGTGAGGTCATGGGGACCGGTACGACCTTCGCCGAGGCCTTCTACAAGGCGCAGCTGGGCGCGGGAGAGGCCATTCCGGCACTCAGTGGTGATCGTCAGGCGTTCCTCTCTGTTCGTGATCCGGACAAGGAGGGCGTTATTGACGTGGCCCGTTCTCTGTTAACATTAGGGTTTACGTTGATCGCCACGCATGGCACGGCACAGGCCATCGAGGCTGCGGGTCTGCCGGTCAAGGCGGTCAACAAGGTGTTTGAAGGCCGTCCCCATATTGTCGACATGATCAAAAACGATGAGGTTGCCTACATCGTGAACACGACCGAGGGGCGGCAGGCCATTAACGATTCTTCCATGATTCGCCGCTCGGCGCTGTCACACAAGGTGCCCTATGCCACGACCCTGGCCGGGGCGCGTGCCGTGTGTATGGCGCTTGAGTATGGTAACGAGATTACCGTGCGGCGACTTCAGGAACTCCATACGAGTGTAACGGCATGACCAGGGTTCCGATGACAGTGCAGGGCGAAAAGGCCCTGCGTGAAGAGCTTAACCAGCTCAAGGGTGTTGATCGTCCGCGCGTGATTGCAGACATTGCCGAGGCGCGCGAGCACGGCGACCTCAAGGAAAATGCGGAGTATCACGCCGCGCGTGAACAGCAGGGGTTCATTGAAGGGCGGATTCAGGAGATCGAGTCGCGCCTGTCCAATGCCCAGGTCATTGATGTCACCAAAGTGGCGCATACCGGCAAGGTCATCTTTGGCACTACGGTCAAGCTTTTAAACCTCGATACCGATGAGAAAGTGGCCTATCGCATCGTGGGTGAAGACGAGGCCAGCATCAAGGACGGCAAGATTTCAGTCAATTCGCCCATCGCGCGTGCGCTGGTCGGCAAATCCGAAGGGGATGTTGTCAATGTGCGCACGCCCGGCGGCGATGTCGAATATGAAATTGACAGCGTCGAGCACGTTGGCTGATCAGTGCCATATTGCCTGCCATGAAAAAGCCCCCGACACTGTCGGGGGCTTTTTGAATTCAGATCATCGGCGTGGGCCGTCAACGCTTTATGACGATTACTGCGTATAGCGCGCCACGTTGGAGAGCCTGGGGTCGGCCCTGGGGTTGTGGCGGTAAAGCAGGGCAGTCTTGCCGATGCTTTGTACCAGTTCGGCGCCTGATTGCTCCAGTAAGTGTTGAATGATCCCGGCACGCTCGTCGCGCTCTGCGCCGGCGATGCTGATCTTGATCAGTTCATGGTCGGTGAGCGCTCGTTCAAGCTCACCCGTGACACCCTCGGTCAGGCCCTTGTCACCGATCCGGACAACCGGATTGAGGATATGGCCGACGCTACGCAGGGTTTTCTTTTGTGCCGCTGTAAGGCTCATGATATGTTGAAAACTCTCGATCCCTTTTCATGTGCAATCATCTTACTCCACACGACGGTAGTGGCGCCAACGGTTGTATCGCGTTTGGTGTTCTTTCCCTTGATCGTGCTGGTGTTTGATCGCTATAGCACGGCAATCCCTCTTTTCGGAAGTTAACGTGACACGCGCCAAAAAGCCGCCTGCCGGCAAGAAGGCTTCAGCCGACAATGGCTGGATGAAGGAACACTTTGATGATATCTGGGTAAAGCGCAGCTGGGCGGATGGCTATCGCTCCCGTGCCAGTTACAAGCTGCTTGAAATCGACGATCGCGATCGTCTGTTTGCGCCCGGCATGAGTGTGGTTGATCTGGGCGCCGCTCCGGGCGGGTGGAGTCAGGTCGCCATGGCGCGCGTAGGGGATCAGGGGCAGGTCATCGCCACTGATATCCTCGAGATGGACGCCATTGCGGGCGTGGATTTCATTCAGGGTGACTTTACGGAAGAAAGCACGCTGCATGCTATGCTCGAGGCGCTGGGTAATCGACAGGTCAACGTTGTGCTATCGGACATGGCGCCCAATTTAAGTGGGCAGATGGCCATTGATCAGCCCGGAGCCATGTATCTGGTAGAGCTGGCACTTGATATGGCCCAGCAGGTGCTGATGCCGGGTGGCGATTTTCTGACCAAGATCTTCCAGGGTGAGGGTTTTGATCAGTATCTAAAGGAAATGCGCCTTCGGTTCGATAAGGTAGTTACTCGTAAGCCCGATGCCTCGCGTCCAAGATCGCGGGAAGTATATCTGCTGGGGCGCGGTTTTCGCGCATGAGCTTGTAATCGACAGGCTGCGCCCCAAGCTATCCGACACATACCGGGCCACGCCTGGCAGGCAGAATCACGTAGTGAGGGTGTCCCCTTGAACGACATGGCCAAGAATCTGATCCTATGGTTGATTATCGCAGCGGTGCTGCTGACGGTATTCAATAACTTCAGCGTCGATAATTCGCCGCAGGCGATGAACTATTCCCAGTTTGTCGAGCAGGTGCAAAACCACCAGATCCGTCAGGTCACCATCGATGGCTACGATATTCGTGGCGAGCGCGATGATGGCTCCAGCTTTCAGACCATCAGGCCGTCTGCAGAAGACCCGCGCCTGATGGATGATCTGCTCAGCAATAACGTGACCGTGGTGGGCAAGAAGCCCGATCAGCAGAGCATCTGGTCGCGTTTGTTGATTGCCAGCTTCCCCATACTGCTGATCCTGGGCATCTTTCTGTTCTTTATGCGGCAGATGCAGGGCGGGGGTGCCGGCAAGGGCGGTCCCATGAGCTTTGGCAAGTCCAAGGCCAAACTGCTGTCACACGAACAGGTCAAGACAACCTTCAAGGATGTGGCCGGCTGTGACGAGGCCAAGGAAGAAGTCGAGGAGCTGGTCGACTTTTTGAAGGATCCTTCCAAGTTTCAGCGTCTTGGTGGACAGATTCCAAGGGGCGTACTGCTGGTAGGCCCTCCCGGAACGGGCAAGACCCTGCTGGCCAAGGCCATTGCCGGCGAGGCTCAGGTACCGTTTTTCACTATTTCGGGTTCGGACTTTGTTGAAATGTTTGTGGGTGTCGGCGCCTCTCGAGTGCGTGACATGTTCGAGCAGGCCAAAAAGCAGGCGCCCTGCATCATCTTCATCGATGAGATCGATGCCGTGGGCCGCTCGCGTGGCTCCGGTATGGGCGGTGGTCATGACGAACGTGAGCAGACCCTGAATCAGCTGCTGGTCGAGATGGATGGTTTTGAAGCCAATGAAGGCATCATCATCGTTGCCGCCACCAACCGCCCCGATGTGCTTGATCCTGCGCTGCTGCGCCCGGGCCGTTTTGATCGTCAGGTCACTGTGGGTCTGCCTGACATCAGAGGCCGTGAACATATTCTGGGCGTGCATCTTCGCAAGGTACCGCTGGCCGATGACGTCAAGCCCGAGATGATTGCGCGAGGAACCCCGGGCTTTTCAGGGGCGGAACTTGCCAATGTGGTTAACGAGGCAGCCCTTTTCGCTGCACGCAAGAACCGTCGCCTGATTGGGATGGCAGAGCTTGAAATGGCCAAGGACAAGATCATGATGGGGGCTGAAAAGCGCTCGATGGTCATGTCCGAGAAGGAAAAGCGCAATACGGCCTATCATGAGGCCGGTCACGCCATCATTGGCCTGCTGATGCCGGAACATGATTCTGTCTATAAGGTCACCATTATCCCGCGCGGCCGGGCTCTGGGTGTCACCATGTTCCTCCCCACCGAGGATCGTTACAGCTATACGCGTCAACAGATCATCAGCCAGATCTGTTCATTGTTCGGCGGCCGTATCGCTGAAGAGATGACGCTGGGGCCCAATGGCGTGACCACGGGTGCTTCCAATGATATCAAGCGTGCCACCGAGCTGGCTCATAACATGGTCGCCAAATGGGGGCTGTCGCAGGAAATGGGGCCGCTGATGTATGATGAGGACGAGTCACACCAGTTTCTGGGTGGCCCGGGCGGTGGCGGCAGCAAGTTCAGCTCGGCAGAAACATCGTCGAGACTGGATCGCGAGATTCGGCGCATCATTGACGAGTGCTATAAGCAGGCCGAGCAGATCCTGCATGACAATCGTGACAAGCTTGATGCAATGACCGATGCCTTGATCAAGTTTGAAACCATCGATGCCGATCAGATCAACGATATCATGGAAGGTCGCGATCCGCGTCCGCCGAAGGAGCCGGGCGGCAACGGCCCGGGCGGCGGTCTGGGTACTCCTGCCGATACCAGCCCTTCGGATGTACGCCCGGTTGAAGATCCGGAAGGGGATGGAGACAGCGCTGATGATACACGGCGACGCCCGTCCGATCCGCTTGGCGGCTCCTCCGGACATTGATCGAGGCTTTACGTATCATGACCGCCCTTCGGGGCGGTTTTTTTATGTCCAGTGATTATAATGGCGGGTCGTCAGCCCGGGTTTCAGGAATCATCATGTCGAAAGAAACTACTTCCATGTCGTGCGGCGAGCGCCACCGGCTGTCATTGGGCCGGCCCCATGTGATGGGAATTCTCAATGTGACGCCGGATTCCTTCTCTGACGGAGGAAGGCATGCGGTGAGCGATGCGGCACTGCGCCGCGCTGAAGAGATGCTTCGTGAGGGGGCCGATATCATCGACGTTGGGGGAGAGTCCACCCGACCCGGTGCCACGCCTGTTGATGTACAGCAGGAAATGGATCGTGTAGTGCCGGTCGTGGAGCGACTGACCGGCGAGCTGGGTGCACTGGTGTCAGTGGATACCAGTGCACCGGAAGTCATGACGGCCATCACCGTGGCGGGTGCCGGCATGATCAACGATGTCCGTTCCTTAAGGCGTCCGGGCGCGCTTGAGGCGGCGGCAGCCTCGGGGCTGCCCGTATGTCTCATGCATATGGTGGGCGAGCCCGATAACATGCAAAATGATCCACGTTATGAACGCCCCATCGAAGAGGAGGTGGCAACCTTTCTCGAGCAGCAGATCGCTCGTTGTCGCGGTGTCGGTATTGATGGCGATCGTTTGCTGGTCGATCCGGGCTTTGGCTTTGCAAAGACGCTTGCGCACAATCTGCGTCTGATGAATCGCCTAGAGTATCTCCAGTATCTGGGCTATCCCCTGCTGGTCGGTACCTCTCGCAAGGGCATGATCGGTCGTGCGCTGTCTCGCGAGGTCGATGAACGTCTCTATGGTGGGTTGGCGTTGACAACCCTTGCCGTCAGCAAGGGCGCCTGGATTATCAGAACACATGATGTCGCTGCCAGCGCTGATGCCGTTGGCATGACCAGTGCAGTACTCAAGGAAGGCAAATAGCAATGGCAAGACAATATTTCGGTACGGATGGTATTCGCGGCACGGTCGGCCAAGCGCCCATTACGGCAGATTTCATGCTGCGTCTGGGCTGGGCTGCCGGTCGTGTCTTTGCACGTCAGAACCGTCGCGCACGCGTGCTGATCGGCAAGGATACCCGTATCTCCGGCTATATGTTCGAGTCAGCACTGGAAGCCGGTTTTTCGGCAGCCGGGGTAGATGTAGCCCTGCTGGGACCGATGCCCACACCGGGCATTGCCTATCTGACCAGTACACTGCGCGCCAGCGCAGGCGTCGTGATCAGCGCCTCACACAATCCGTATCAGGATAACGGCATCAAGTTCTTTTCACAGCACGGCACCAAGCTGCCTGATGCGCTGGAAGACGAGATCGAGCGGGAGCTCGAAGGGCTTCAGGAAACGGTAGGGCCTGACAGACTGGGCAAGGCGGTGCGCATCGAGGATGCGGCCGGACGCTATATCGAATTCTGCAAGTCCACGGTCCCCAACCGCTTCGGCCTGCATGGTCTGAAAATCGTCATCGACTGCGCCAACGGTGCCACCTACCACATTGCGCCCAATGTCTTCCGTGAACTGGGTGCCGAAGTCATTACGCTGGGGGTCACGCCCGACGGTCTCAACATCAACCAGCAGGTCGGCTCTACTCATCCGGAAGTCATGCGCGAGAAGGTGCTCGAGACCGGTGCTGATCTCGGCATCGCTTTTGATGGCGACGGTGATCGTGTGATCATGGTGGATCACTCCGGTCGCATCGTGGATGGTGACGACATTCTCTACATCATTGCTCGCGATCGTCATCGTCGCGGTGTGCTGGGTGGTGGCGTGGTCGGTACGCTGATGAGCAATTTTGGACTGGCGTCGGCGTTCGAAGAGCTGGGTATTCCCTTTGAGCGTGCCAGGGTTGGCGACCGCTATGTCATCGAGCGGATGCAGGCGCGTGACTGGCATCTGGGCGGGGAGTCTTCGGGCCATATCCTGTGTGGTCATGCCCAGACAACCGGCGACGGCATTGTGTCTGCCCTGCAGGTGCTGGCCACCATGGTGATTGAGGAGCGAAGCCTTGATGAACTGCTTGAAGGGATGGAAAAGGCCCCGCAGGCGCTGATCAACGTGCGCCTGGTGCCCGGCATTGACAAGACTGCGCTGATGGAAAGCGCTCCGGTGGCCGGGGCCGTCCGGGATGTCGAGAAGACGCTGGGTGAATCCGGGCGTGTGCTGCTCAGGCCGTCGGGCACCGAACCACTGATTCGCGTTATGGTTGAAGGCCGTCCGCGCTTTGATGTTCAGGCGTTGGCACAGAAAATTGCCGATGAAATCGAGCAGGGCATGACATCTGCCCAGGGTTGAAGAAAACGGGGCATGGTTGTGTTCACGCCATCGCTCCATTAACATCGCCCTCCTTGCGGAGGCGTCTACCAATACTTTCCTGTTCCCGACAGGCTAGGGAGAAGTCACCATGCGTAAGCCGCTGATTGCCGGCAACTGGAAGATGAATGGTTCGCTGGCGCTGCTGGAAACCATGAGTCAGACACTGTCGTCGGCGCGGATTTCCTCCAGTGTTGATGTCACCATTATTCCGCCTTTCACGCTGCTTATGTCAGCAGGGAAGATGCTGGAGGGAAGTGGTGTCGGACTCGGTGCCCAGACGCTCCACCCTGAAGCATCCGGGGCCTATACCGGTGAAGTCAGCGCCTCTCTGTTGAGCGAGTGCGGTGTCAGCCATGTGCTGGTGGGACATTCCGAACGCCGTACCCTGTTCAATGAAGATGACCAGGCCGTGCTTGTTCGCGTTAAGGTAGCCCTTGATGCCGGTCTGATTCCCATACTGTGTGTGGGTGAGACGCTCGAAGAGCGTGAAGCAGATCAGGTGGAAAAGGTGGTGCTGGGTCAGGTTCGAACGGTCATGGATGCGCTTTCACAGGAGCAGTGCTCACGGCTGGTCATTGCTTATGAGCCGGTCTGGGCCATTGGTACGGGCCGCACCGCCACGCCTGAGCAGGCGCAAGAGGTGCATGCCATGATCCGTTCCTGGCTGTCAGGTAAGGATCCCGCTCTGGGGGAAGGCATGCGTCTGCTTTATGGCGGTAGCATGAAGGCCGACAACGCTGCCGATCTTCTTTCCCAGCCGGATATCGATGGGGGGCTGATAGGCGGCGCCTCGCTTAAACCCGATGACTTTATTGCGATTTGTCACGCAGCAGGTTGATTAAATGTACGTTGCCATCATTTTGATTCACGTCCTTCTTGCCATCAGCCTGATTGCTCTGGTGCTCTTGCAGCGCGGCAAGGGAGCCGAGGCTGGCGCTGCCTTTGGAGGCGGTGCTTCACAAACGGTACTGGGCTCGCAGGGTGCCTCCAAGACACTTGCCCGTCTGACAGGCGTGCTCGCTGCGCTGTTCTTTGTAACGTCGCTGGGGCTTGCTTGGCTGGTCGATCGTGGCGGCGATTCACAAAGCGGTATTCCCGATGCCCGCGTGATCGAGCAGCAGCGTACCAGTGCGCCGAGTCTGGATGATGGTGACGACGCGCCTCGGGCGCCCGCTGCCCAGCAGGGCGCTGAAAGTGGTAGTGACGATGGGTTGAGCGTCCCTTCTACAGGCAGCAGCAACGATAATTGATGCATGAGGTCGTGCATCGCTTGACGAATCATGTCATGGGATGCATAATCTCGCGCCAGTGATGAGGCGCTCGATTCAGCAGGGCTTTGTCACTGGTTCGGCAGAAATGCCGAGCAAGACAGAAAGCAGGTTTCTGTCAAACCGAAAGCCGAAGTGGTGGAATTGGTAGACACGCTATCTTGAGGGGGTAGTGACCTTATGGTCGTGCGGGTTCAAGTCCCGCCTTCGGCACCATCGGAACTGCAAGTCGCGACAGACGGATCATGTTGATTCGGCAGGACAAAGTCCTTATACTGATTGCGCTATTGATGCGGGGTGGAGCAGCCTGGTAGCTCGTCGGGCTCATAACCCGAAGGTCGTCGGTTCAAATCCGGCCCCCGCTACCATCCAAGTGTCAATGGATGGAAATTTTTCCCGAAAAGCCCCTTCCATTGAAGGGGCTTTTTGTTACAGCGCAACAAGATCGCTCATCAGTCACCTCATCTGCTCTCCTGTATTTTCGCTCAGGTGCCTGATGCCACTGCAGGAGGCCATGTCGTGCCAACCAGGCAAGAAACACTGCATACGCTGATAGAACCCGCCGTCGCAGCGCTCGGCTTCGAGCTCTGGGGCATCGATTACAGTGCCCAGGGCAAGCATTCCAAGCTGGTTGTCTATATCGAACACGAAAATGGTGTTGGTGTGGATGATTGTGCCGATGTCAGTCGGCAGGTAAGTGCTCTTCTGGATGTAGAAGACCCTCTCCCCGGACAGTATCAACTTGAAGTGTCCTCTCCCGGGATGGATCGCCCGCTTTATTCCCTGTCACATTTTGCCCGGTTTGCCGGTCACACGATTACGTTGAAACTGCGCGCGCCCTTCGAGGGTCAGCGTCGTTTCAAGGGGCTGCTGGCAGGAGTTGATGGCGATGAGGTGCTGCTGCAGTTCAATGACGAAGAGTATGGATTTCCTATCGAGACCATTGAGCAGGCACGTGTCGTGCCCGGGTTTGATAACTGATGCTTGATGATAACAAGGACTTTTCTGGCGAGGCACAGGCATGAGCAAGGATATTTTGCTGGTCGTCGATGCGATATCGAATGAAAAGGGTGTCCCCCGCGACATTATTTTCGAAGCCGTCGAGGCGGCGCTGGCCAGCGCCTCCCGCAAGCGCTACGAAGGCAAGGATGTTGATATCCGGGTTCGTATCGATCGTCACTCCGGTGACTATGACACCTTCAGGCGCTGGACAGTTGTGCCTGATGAAGACTACATCACTTCAGCACGTCAAATTCCGCTGGGAGCTGCTGAAGAGCGTGATGAGCCGCTGGGTCTGGGTGCCGTGGTCGAAGAGCAGATCGAGTCAGCCGAATTTGGTCGAATTGCCGCCCAGACAGCCAAGCAGGTCATCGTGCAGAAGGTGCGTGAGGCCGAGCGCGCCGAAATTGTGCGTCAGTATGCCGAGCGCGAAGGCGAACTGGTGGGCGGTAGTGTCAAGAAAACCACACGCGATGGCCTGATCATTGATCTGGGCGACAACGCGGAAGGTTTTCTGCCACGCGGTGAAATGATCCCGGGCGAGCGTTATCGTCTCAACGAGCGTGTCAGGGCCCTGCTATGGCGTGTGGATCCCGAAGCGCGCGGCGCCCAGCTGATTCTGTCCCGTACACGGCCCGAATTTCTGGTGGAGCTGTTTACCATTGAGGTTCCCGAAATCTCGGAACAGCTGATTGAAATCAAGGGTGCGGCGCGTGATCCGGGCTCTCGTGCCAAGATTGCCGTCAAGACCAACGACCGTCGTATCGATCCTGTTGGTGCCTGTGTCGGCATGCGTGGCTCAAGGGTTCAGGCCGTTTCGAACGAACTTCGCAACGAGCGTGTGGATATCGTGCTTTGGGACGATAATCCTGCTCAGCTGGTCATCAATGCCATGGCCCCTGCTGATGTAGCTTCCATCCTGGTGGATGAAGACACGCATGCCATGGATGTCGCGGTCGGTGAAGACAATCTGGCGCAGGCCATTGGCCGCAGTGGTCAGAACGTACGTCTGGCGAGTGAGCTGACAGGCTGGACGCTCAACGTCATGACGGAGGAGGAAGCCGAAGGGCGCCGCGAGCAGGAACTCGACAGCTATATCGAATACTTCATCAACCATCTGGATGTTGATGAAGAGATGGCACGACTGCTGGTGGAAGAGGGTTTCACTTCGCTGGAAGAAGTGGCCTATGTCCCGCTGGAAGAGATGCTGGAAGTCGACGGCTTTGATGAGTCGCTGGTCGAAGAGCTGCGTGCGCGTGCCAAGGATGAATTGCTCAATCTGGCGATCAAATCCGAAGAAGAACTGGACGGCACCGCGCCCGCCGAGGATCTGCTCTCGATGGAGGGTATGGATCAGCATCTTGCCTACCGACTGGCCGGGCGAGGAATTATCACCATGGAAGATCTTGCCGAGCAGTCCATTGAAGACCTCAAGGATATTGAGGGAATGGATGAAGAACGCGCAGCGGCACTGATCATGACGGCCCGGGCGCCGTGGTTCGAATAATCCATCGTATCGCGACAGGTCACGGGTTCAGGAGGTCATAAATGGCAGAAACAACAGTCAAGGAATTTGCCGGCAAGGTGGGGCGTGATGTCAGCCGCCTGCTGGAGCAGATGAGCGAAGCAGGTCTGCCTCACAAGGCAGAAAATGATGCCGTCTCGGAAGAAGACAAGCAGAAGCTGCTCGATTATCTCACCAAAAGCCACGGCGGCGCTGGTGCACGCGGTAACAAGAACCGCATTACCATGACGCGCAAGACGCGCAGCAAGATTCGCACCGGCGATGGTCGCAACAAGACCATCGAGGTGCAGGTTCGTAAAAAGCGTACCTACGTCAAGCGTGGCGACGAGGAAAACGGCGAGCAGGAGTCTCAGGATCAGGCGCCCGCGGCCGAGCAGACCGGCAATGCCGCGGCACCGACAGCATCTGAAGCGCCTGCACAGGCCGCAACGGAAGCAGCGACTGCCGAGTCGACAGCACCTGTCTCCGAAACGACCGCGAGCAACGCCGCACCGGTAGAAGCTGCCGTTGTTGCGCCTTCGGAAGATACCGGCGATAGCGCGCCTGCCGTTGAAGCGCCTCCCCGCGAGCCGCGCAATGACAACAGTCGTCGTACAGCTCGTCGCGGAGAAGGTGGCAAGTCAGCGGGTGGTCGTCGTGACGAACGTCGTGATGATGCCGATGAGCGTAGCGAGCGCAACGAACGCAAGCGTGGCGGCAAAAAGGTCAAGCGTGCCGAGCAGCGCCGTGGCAGCCGTCGTGGCGGTAGCGGTCGCAGCGACAACGCACATGGCTTCCAGAAGCCGGTTCAGAATATCGTCCGCGAAGTGCCGATCCCTGAATCCATCAGCGTGGCAGACCTTGCCGACAAGATGGCCATCAAGGCCAACGAAGTCATCAAGGCCATGTTCAAGATGGGCGCAGCCGTCACCATCAACCAGACCATCGATCAGGATACTGCCGCGATCGTGGTTGAAGAAATGGGACATACGCCCAAGCTGGTGAAGGAAGACGCACTCGAGACGGAAGTACTCGAGAACATCTCCTACGAAGGCGAACAGATCACGCGTGCGCCGGTCGTTACCGTCATGGGGCACGTTGACCACGGCAAGACCTCGCTGCTGGACTACATTCGCCGTACAAAGGTTGCCACCGGTGAAGCCGGCGGTATCACCCAGCATATCGGTGCCTATCACGTCGAGCATGAAAACGGTGATGTGACCTTCCTCGACACCCCCGGTCACGCTGCCTTTACGGCCATGCGTGCACGTGGTGCACAGGCCACGGACGTCGTTATCCTTGTTGTGGCGGCCGATGACGGTGTCATGCCGCAGACAGTTGAGGCCATCGAGCATGCCAAGGCCGCGGGTGTCCCGCTGGTCGTGGCGGTCAACAAGATCGACAAGGCTGGTGCTGATCCGGATCGAGTTCGCAACGAGCTGTCTCAGCGCGGCGTGATTTCGGAAGAGTGGGGCGGTGATACCCAGTTCGTTCATGTTTCTGCCAAAAGCGGTGAAAACATTGATGGACTGCTGGAAGCCGTGCTGCTGGTCTCCGAAGTTCTGGAGCTAAAGGCGGTTCCCGAGGCACCCGGCAAGGGTGTTGTGGTCGAGTCCCGTCTGGATCGCGGCCGTGGGCCGGTCGCCACCGTACTGGTACAAAACGGAACGCTCAAAAAGGGCGACGTGGTACTGGCCGGTCTCCATTACGGTCGCGTGCGTGCGCTGGTCAACGAGCTGGGCAAGCAGGTCGATGAAGCCGGACCTTCCATGCCGGTCGAGATTCTCGGTCTGGGCGGTACGCCGGAAGCCGGTGATGACTTCATGGTCGTGGCCGATGAGAAGAAGGCGCGTGAAGTGGCCAACTTCCGTCAGGGCAAGTATCGCGAAGTGCGTCTGGCACGCCAGCAGAAGGCCAAGCTGGAGAACATGTTCAGCCAGATGGGTCAGGACGAAACCGCAACGGTCAACATCGTACTCAAGGCCGACGTGCAGGGCTCGCTGGAAGCCATTCGCGGCGCACTTGAAGAGCTGTCGACTGATGAAGTCAAGGTGGCTGTGGTTTCCTCAGGTGTGGGCGGCATTACCGAAACCGACACCAACCTGGCCGTGGCCTCGAATGCCATCATCGTTGGCTTCAACGTCCGTGCCGATGCCTCTTCACGTGAAATCGTCGAGCGTGAAGGCCTGGATCTGCGCTACTACAGCGTCATCTATCAGCTTATCGATGAGGTCAAGCTGGCGATGAGCGGTATGCTGGCGCCGGAATGGCGTGAAGACATCGTGGGTGTGGCCGAGGTTCGTGACGTCTTCCGCGCTCCGAAAATCGGCGCTGTCGCCGGTTGCATGGTGATTGAAGGCAGCGTACACCGGAACAAGCGTATCCGTGTCCTGCGTGAAAACGTGGTGGTCTATGAAGGGGAGCTGGAATCCCTGCGCCGCTTCAAGGACGACGTCAGCGAAGTGCGTAACGGCATGGAGTGCGGCATCGGCGTACGTAACTACAATGATGTCCAGGTCGGTGACAAGATCGAAGTCTTCGACCAGATCGAGGTTCAGCGCTCCCTGTGAGCGCTGCACCCATGACGGGAGCGATTCATGCGTGAATTCAGTCGTACGGATCGGGTAGGCGAGCAGCTGGCCCACGAGCTGGCACAGCTTATCCAGCGTGAGGTCAAGGATCCCCGGCTGGGCATGGTGACGGTCACGTCGGCCGATGTCAGTCGTGATCTGGGCTATGCCGATGTTCACGTCACCCTGATGGGTGAAAATGATCCGGAGCGCATTCGTGAAAACCTGGCCGTGCTCAAGCGGGCCAGCGGGTTTTTGCGCTCGCGCGTTGCCCGGACCATGAAGCTCAGGCATGTGCCCGAGCTTCGCTTTCACTTCGATGAGTCCGTCAGCCGTGGGCATGCGCTGTCGAGTCTGATCGAGCGTGCCGTGCAGTCCGATCGTGAACGGGCTCCGGAAGACGATGGAGAGGGTTCGGAGCGCAGCGACTGATGGCAAGACGACGTCGCGGTCGCCCCATTGATGGCGTGCTGCTGCTCGACAAGAGTGGTGGCATGACGTCAAATCGCGCACTGCAGCAGGTGCGCGGGCTTTACCAGGCGCAAAAGGCCGGACACACCGGTACGCTGGACCCCATGGCCACCGGGCTTTTGCCCATCTGTCTCGGAGAGGCGACCAAGTTTTCGTCCTGGCTGCTGGATGCCGACAAGCGCTATCTGGCAGAAGTGCGTCTGGGCGCTGTCACCGATACCGGTGATCGTGAAGGCGAGGTGATCAGGGAGTGTCCTGTCCCTTCATTGAATGACAGTGATGTCGAACAGGTGCTTTCCGGTTTTCTCGGCGAGATCGACCAGGTGCCGCCGATGTATTCGGCACTCAAGCATCAGGGGCGTCCGCTCTATGAGCATGCCCGTGCCGGGCGAGAGATTGCGCGTGCACCCAGACGTGTGAGCATTTATGATATCGCGCTCACCTCGCGACATGCGCAGGGTTTTTCGCTGGATGTCAGCGTCAGCAAGGGCACCTATATCCGCACGCTGGCCGAGGAGATCGGCGAACATCTTGGCTGTGGGGCGCATCTTGAAGGGCTGCGTCGGCTCAGAACCGGGCCCTTTGATGGCAGTGACATGCTCGATATCGAGACGCTTGAGTCGATGAGCGATGAGCAGCGTCTTGAAAGGTTATTGCCCGTGGATGCGCTGATCAGCCATCTTCCGGCATTGACCACCGATGATGACGGGGCGCGGCGTATCCTGCAGGGTCAGCCCATTGCGCTTGAGACACTCGGGCTGGCAGAAGGCAGCGCGGCCAGACTTTATCATGACCACAACCTTCTGGGCGTGGTCACTATCAGCGGGTCGGGGCAGTGTTCGCCTCGCCGGCTAATCAATACTGCCGACGAGCGTCGGTAGGGTTCGCGAAGACTGCAAATATGCGTGGTCTTCGACATTTATCAATGCTCAGGCATATTAGACTGGAGAAGTAACATGGCACTGACTGCCGAACGCAAGGCCGAAATCGTCAAGGAATTCGGTACCGTTGAAAACGACACCGGCTCGCCGGAAGTCCAGATTGCCCTGCTGACGGACAACATCGTCACACTGCAGAGCCATTTCAAGGATCACAAGCAGGACCATCACTCGCGTCGTGGTCTGATCCGCATGGTTAACCAGCGCCGCAAGCTGCTGGATTACCTCAAGCGCAAGAATTTTGATCGCTACCAGCAGATCATTTCTCGTCTGGGCCTGCGTCGCTGATTGCGTCGCTTTTCCGGTACGAACTGACAGGCGGCTCCCCCTCGGGAGCCGCCTGTTTTTTGTTGTGCCGGTCGGGTGAGAGTGACACCTGGGGCGTTTGATTTTAAGATGACATCGAAAGTAGATGAATGGTTTACGAGAAAAGGACAACGCATTGAACGCGGTTAAAAAGACATTTCAATACGGCAATCACAGCGTCACACTGGAAACCGGCCGTCTGGCACGTCAGGCCACCGGCAGCGTACTGGTCACCATGGACAACACGGTGGTGCTGTGTACGGTGGTTGCTCGAAAGGACACCAAGCCTGGTCAGGATTTCTTCCCCCTTTCCGTGCACTATCAGGAAAAGACCTATTCGGTCGGCAAGATCCCGGGTGGGTTTTTCAAGCGCGAAGGACGTCCCAGTGAAAAGGAGACGCTGACCTCGCGTCTGATCGATCGCCCGATCCGTCCGCTGTTCCCCAAGGGCTTCATGAACGAGGTGCAGGTCGTCTGCACGGTACTTTCGGCTGAACGTCATCAGGATCCTGATATCGCTGCCATGCTGGGTACCTCGGCGGCGCTGGCCATCTCCGGTGTGCCCTTTGCCGGTCCGATCGGTGCTGCGCGCGTCGCTTTCACCAACGAGCGCGGTTATTTCATCAACCCCACTCAGGAAGAGCTGCAGGCGTCTGAACTCGACATGGTTGTGGCCGGTACCGAAAAAGCCGTGCTGATGGTCGAGTCCGAGGCAAAAGAGCTTTCCGAAGACGAAATGCTCGGCGCCGTGCTGTTTGCCCATGAAGAAATGCAGGTGGCCATCAAGGCCATCAACGAATTTGTCAGTGAAGGCGGCAAGGCCAAATGGGACTGGCAGCCCCAGGCCGAGAATGCCGCGCTCAAGGAGGCGCTGGTCAGCGGTTTTGAGGCAGGCATCGGCGAAGCCTACCGTATCACCGACAAGATGGCGCGTCAGGATCGTCTGAGTGAGCTCAAGGCCCAGGCGAAGGCGCAACTGGCTGAAGGTGACGCGGCACTTTACAGCAGCGAAGACGTGAGCAACGGCTTTGCCAAACTCGAGAAGCGTATCGTTCGCGAGCGTGTCCTCAACGGCGAGCCGCGCATCGATGGCCGTGATCATGCCACCGTGCGCGCGCTGGATATCGAAGTCGGTGCTCTGCCGCGCACCCATGGCTCTGCCATCTTTACGCGTGGTGAAACCCAGGCCATCGTGACCACGACACTGGGCACGACCCGGGATGCGCAGCTGGTGGAAGGTCTTGCCGGCGAGCGCCATGATCGCTTCATGCTGCACTACAACTTCCCGCCCTACAGCGTGGGCGAGGCCGGCTTCATTGGTTCGCCCAAGCGCCGCGAGATCGGTCATGGCCGCCTGGCGCGCCGTGGTATCGCGGCCATGCTGCCCTCTGCCGACGATTTCCCCTATTCGATTCGCGTGGTCTCCGAGATCACCGAGTCCAACGGTTCCAGCTCGATGGCCTCTGTCTGTGGCTCTTCGCTGGCCCTGATGGACGCCGGTGTGCCGCTGAAGGCGCCGGTGGCCGGTATTGCCATGGGTCTGGTCAAGGAAAACGATCGCTTCGCCGTTCTGACCGACATTCTGGGCGATGAAGATCACCTGGGTGACATGGACTTCAAGGTGGCGGGTTCCGTTGACGGTATCACCGCGCTGCAGATGGATATCAAGATCGAAGGGATCAATGAAGAGATCATGGAAAAGGCGCTGGAGCAGGCCTTCCATGCCCGTCAGCATATCCTGGTCGAGATGAACCGTGTGATCGCGCAGAGCCGTGGCGAAGTGGCCGAGCATGCGCCCACCATGGCCCGTCTCAAGATCGATCCCGAAAAGATCCGTGACGTTATCGGCAAGGGTGGCGCCACCATTCGCCAGATTTGCGAAGACACCGGTGCCTCGATCGATATCGACGACGATGGCAGCGTGCGCATCTATGCCGAGACCAAGGCGGGTGCGCAAAAGGCCATGGATACCGTCATGGGGATCACGGCCGAAGCCGAAATCAATAAGCTCTATCGAGGCAAGGTCGTGCGTATCGCTGACTTTGGCGCCTTCGTCAACTTCATGCCGGGTACTGACGGACTGGTTCATATTTCCCAGATTGTCCCCGAGCGCGTCAATGACGTGCGTGACTTCCTCAGTGAAGGGCAGATGGTGACCGTCAAGGTACTGGATATTGACAACCGCGGTCGCGTGAAGCTTTCCATCAAGGAAGTTGGTGAAGAAGAGAAGGCTGCCTTCGAGGCCACGCTGGAAGAGTAATTTTCCGGCAATTTCAGAAAACCCCGCGAATGCGGGGTTTTTTTTATGTGTCAGGAAAAACTACGAAGCGCTATCGTGGGACAGATTATCGATCAGCCGTGTATTTCCCAGTCGGGCTGCCGCCAGCAACACCGCGCCGGGTTGCCATGTGCTGATTGGGCACAGCGTGGTGGCATCGCACAGCGCCAGATACTCGGGTCGAAATCCTGCCTGTTGTAGCTGTTGCAGTCCCTTCGCCAGCACCTGCTCGCTGTTGGCTCCCTGCTCAAGGCGTTGGGCACTATCCACAAGGCATTGATAAAGCCGGCTTGCCTGAGCGCGCGCGTCTTCATCCAGATAGCGATTGCGTGAAGACAGGGCCAGCCCGTCATGGTCACGGGCGATGGGTACGCCAATGATATCAATGGGCATGTGCTGATCGCGCACCAGCTTTCGAATGACCGCCAGCTGCTGAAAGTCCTTCTCGCCAAAACAGGCCACATCAGGGCGCGTCAGATTGAAAAGAAGACTGACCACGGTCGCCACGCCGTCAAAGTGTCCGGGGCGATGGGCGCCGCACAGCCCTTCCGAGACCTGTGGAACGCTTACCCGGGTCAGAGAGAACTGTCCTTCGGGATAGAGAGTGTCAACACTGGGGGCAAACAGAAGATCACAGCCGCGCCCGGCCAGAAGCCGCTGGTCATCAAGAAGTGTGCGTGGATAGCGATCCAGATCCTCGTCAGGGCCAAACTGCAGCGGATTAACGAAAACGGTGGCCACTACACGATCGGCGTGCTGTCGTGCGGCATCCACCAGCCTCAGATGGCCCTCATGGAGGTTGCCCATGGTCGGCACCAGGGCGATTCGATGGCCTTCGCGGCGCCAGTCCGCCAGCGTTTGTTGAAGGGCTTTAATATCGTCAAACGTTTGCATGCCGTGTCGTACCCATACTCAAAAACAGTGCTCGGGAGCGGGAAAGCAGCGGGTGGTGACCGCCTCATGATAGGCCCTGAAGGCGCCCTCGATACTGCCGGATTCTGCCATGAAGTTCTTGACGAATCTCGGCGGTCGTCCCGTGGTGGCGCCCAGCATGTCGTGCATGACCAGAATCTGCCCATCAACGTCGGGGCCGGCGCCAATACCAATGACCGGGACATGAAGTGCCTCGCGGATGCGGCCGGCCAGTTCAGAAGGCACGCACTCCAGCAAAATGACACCGGCACCGGACTGCTCCAGCATCATGGCAGCCTTCAGCATGGCCTCGGCCTGCTCATCGTTGCGCCCCTGAACGCGATAGCCGCCCAGCGCATTGACGCTTTGTGGTGTCAGTCCCATATGCACGCAGACCGGCACACCACGATGGACCAGGGCCGTGACGGTCTCGGCAAGCCAGGCCTCCCCTTCGAGCTTGATCATGTGTGCGCCTGCCTGCATCAGCTGCCCGGCGGCCTGCAGGGTCTGCGTCGTGGTGGTATTGGTCATGAAGGGCAGATCCGCCATGATCAGGCTGGAGGTGCCGGCTCGTGCTACACATCGGGTGTGATAGATCATGTCTTCAAGGGTGACCGGCAGGGTGGACGTGTGTCCCTGCAGCACCATGCCCAGCGAATCCCCGATCAACAGGACCTCGATGCCGGCCTTGCCTGCCAGGGTGGCCAGAGTGGCGTCATAGGCGGTGAGACAGCTGAAGGGCTGTCCCGCCGCACGGCGTTCGTTCAATGTTCGGATGGTAATGGGGCGGGTCATGCATCCCTCGACAGTCAGCAGCCGGTATGGCTGATCGAGTCTAGGGTCAGAGCGACAGGCGCTTCAAGTCATTCGAGGGCGCTGCCGCTGAAAGCCGGTTCAAGGGCTGGCCGTTGGGCAGGCAAAGTTCAGGGGCAATTTCCAGCATGGGCTGGACCACGAAGGCACGCTCGGCAAGCCAGGGGTGAGGCACGACAAGGCGCGGAAGATCGAGCACCCGGTCGTCATAGAGCAGAAGATCCAGATCCAGAGTGCGAGGTCCCCAGTGACGCTTGCGTACGCGTCGATGACGCTGTTCCAGTGCCTGAAGCTGATCGAGCAGCGCCAGCGGTGACAGACGTGTGTCCAGCACTGCCACGGCATTGACGAAGTCAGGCTGATCCTGTGGGCCTACCGGGCGGCTGCCGTAAAGAGAAGAGCAGGCGCTGAGTTTGGTCAGAGGTAATCCGGCGAGGTCCTCAAGCGCGCTCAGGACCTGCCGGCGAGGATGATCCAGATTGCTGCCCAATCCGATCCAGGCCCTGTGACTCATTCCTGGTCATCCCGGGGCGCGCGACGTCTGCGGCGGCGTCTGGGCTTGCGGGCAGGGGCGGGCATGCTTTCCGGTCCCTCGTCATCAACGGGGACATCATCCTGACCCTGTTCTGCCTTTTGCACCATCTCACGCTGCTGGGTTTCGCTGGCTTCCTGAAAGCGGGTCCACCAGAGGCCAAGCCCCGAAGCTATTTCACCGGCCGTTTCCCTGAGCAGCAAAAAGTCATAGGCCGCACGAAAGCGTGGATGTACCAGCGTCTGATAGGGACGCTTGCCCCGTCGTCGTGGCAGCATCAGTTGCATGTCCCAGATTTCGCGCATGGGCAGGCTGAAGCGCTTGGGGATGGACGTGTGCTGCAACTGACGGTTCAATACCTGCTGGGAGGCCTGCTGCGCAGCAGGCACCGGTGGCACACCCTCATTGATCAGTTGCGCTGTCTGCGCGACCGTGGCCGGCCAGAGCAGAGCGGCATACAGAAAGGCCGGGCTCACCGGCTTGTCGGCCCGAATACGCGCATCGGTATTGATCAGCGCCTGCTCGACCATCTTCTCGGCCCAGCTCAGCTGCGCAAGCGACTCCTCGGTACCCGGAAACAGCATGGCAAACAGGCCATGACGTCTAAGTCCGTGAAAGGTACTCAGGGCGTAACCGGACAGAAAGAGCTTGAGTACTTCTTCAAACAGCCGCGCCGGGGGGATTTGCAAAAGCAGTGATGCGCAGTCTGCCAGCGGTGCCTCGGTTTCGGCAGCCAGGGTAAAATCCAGCTTGCTGGCAAAGCGCACGGCACGAAGCATACGGACCGGATCTTCACGGTAACGCAGGTCCGGGTCACCGATCAGACGAAGCACACGATGCTCAAGGTCTTCAAGACCGCCAGTCCAGTCGTGAATGGCGAAGTCACGCACGCTGTAATAGAGCGCATTGACCGTAAAGTCGCGACGCATGGCGTCTTCGTCGACACTGCCCCAGACGTTGTCACGCAGCAAAAGCCCTTCTTCGGACTGATGTGAATGGCGCTCGGCCATTTCGGTATCGTGACCACCGCGAAAGGTGGTGACCTCAATGATTTCACGTCCAAAACGAACATGAACGATGCGAAATCGTCGACCGATCATGCGGGCATTGCGAAAGACGCTGCGAACCTGTTCCGGTGTGGCACTGGTGGCAACATCAAAATCCTTGGGCACTTGCCCAAGAAGAGAATCTCTGACACATCCACCCACCAGATAGGCTTCAAAACCTGCCTGGTTGAGACGATAAAGTACCTTCAGCGCATTTTCGCTGAGCATTCGTCGAGAGATGGGATGTTGATCGCGGGGAAGAATGGTGGGCGTCAAGGTGAAGCCATGTTGACCTGATGGAAATTCCGGGAGGCCGATCAAATAACGGCCATGATGTCCCGATCTGTCTGCGCCCTGATAAATCGTGACGCCGATCAGAAGCTCAGTGTAGCCGAGCAGCAAAAGCTTGCAAAGCAGCCTGTCATACAAGTCAGGTTTTGGTAATGAAAACGGGGAGACATTTTTCGTCTCCCCGCCAATGATGATGCATTGTGTTTTTCTTCGTGATGGCGCATCGCCCTGAATACGTACCATGTTCACCAAACGCAATATGCCGTGATCTATTGTTTTTGTGTACTAAAACGGCTGCGAACATCTCGTATTCAAAACAATCTTCCATAACGACAGCCACAAGGCTGCTCCGAAGATTTTATTGTTGTTCCGGAGTGTCGCAGGGTTGGGTTGTTATTGTCGTACAACGCTGCAATGACATCGCATTCTGTGGATAACGAAAGGGCTTTATTGTTGTTATTAACGCCTCGTACGTGATGGTGCCATTATTATTGTTGTTATCAGCTCATCCACGCGTTTATGACGGACCTTTTCATATTGTTATTGTGCAAGGTTGTCGATCGGCACCGGGCATTGTTTTTGTTGGAAGCCGGTCAGGTGATCGCTGTTATTCTTCTTCAGTCGACTCTATTAGTGCAGAACACGTGCCACCTAAAAAAAACCCCATCAAATTCATGGTGCTATGAAAATCTAATTGGTCTGGCATTGTCCAGAATGAGTTCCGGTACATTCCAGAAATCATTTTTGCACTAAAAAAGTGCGAATATTTCGCGTGCGTGCTTATTTTTGGTGCACTGCCCTCGTTGGCTAGGGTCAGCATACGCGTAACGGGGCGTAAAAAAAGACGACGATGGTCGATAGTGGTCAATTCGAAGTCGTTTGTTGAACATTGTGAGAAACCAGAAAGTGCGGTCGCCAACTATTAATGGCGGCGCTGAGCTGGTTGCTGACAGATGCATGGCGCAGTGCCGGCTCGGGGGATTGCCCCAGAAGCGTGAGGGCTTCGTGAAGTAGTGGGCGAACGGCGTGATCCTGCAGGGGAAGAGCGGGCGCCATGTTTTGCTTGGAAAGTTTCTGGCCATTGGCGGCAACCACCAGCGGCAGGTGGAGATACCTGGGCGTGGTATAGCCCAATGCCTGCTGCAGTCGAATCTGCCAGGGCGTGTTGTCGAGTAGGTCAGCACCTCGGACGATATCCGTTATCCCCTGGCGGGCGTCATCGACCACCACGGCCAGCTGATAGGCCCATAGCCCATCGCGTCGCTTGAGCACCACATCACCGAGGGCTGGCAATGACCAGCTCTGATGGCCCAGTCGTCGGTCCTGCCAGCAGACGTCCGGAACGCCGATATCGGTCCTGAGTCGCCAGGCAACATCTCGCTCGGGATGCAGGGGACCGTGACGGCACCAGCCCGGGTAGATGCTGAAATGCCGCCACTCTTTTCGCGAACAGCTGCAGGGGTAGGCCATACCGCCTTCCACCAGCGCGTCCAGCGCCGTTTGGTAATCGCTATCATGGTCATGCTGATACTCGACGGTGCCATCGTGGTAAAGGCCGAAGGCGTCAAGCTGTTTGATGATGGTATCGCTGGCACCGGGCGGACAGCGGGGCGGATCGATATCCTCGATGCGCAACAGCCAGCGGCCGCCTTTTGAGCGGACATCCAGCCAGCTCGCCAGTGCGGCCAGCAAAGAGCCGAAATGCAAAGGCCCCGAGGGCGTTGGTGCAAAGCGACCAACAACCGCGGGGCCGTGTTCAATATGCCTTTGGCTCGGCATTCAGCCTCCGAGCTGTTTTTCCTTCAATTCCGACAGCGTTTTGCAGTCAACGCAGAGTGTGGCCGTGGGCCGGGCTTCCAGGCGTCGGATGCCGATTTCGATGCCGCACGCGTCGCAAAAGCCGTAGTCATCCTCATCGATTTTTTCGATGGTCTCGTTGATCTTCTTGAGCAGCTTTCGCTCGCGATCACGGGTGCGAAGCTCGAGATTGAAGCCTTCTTCCTGCGTGGCGCGATCGGCAGGATCCGCGTAGTTGTTGGCGTCTTCCTGAAGGTGACGAACGGTGCGATCAACCTCTGCCATCAGGTCGTTTTTCCAGTTGAGCAGAATCTGGCGAAAGTGTGCCAGCTGCTGCTCGTTCATGTACTCTTCGCCCGGCGTTGGCGCATAGGGCTTAAAGGTATCGGGCGACTGCGTCTCGGCTACTGCCATGGGAGATTGCCTCACTGCAGGTAATAGCGATGCTGTAAGCCCGCAAGACTGTTCCTGATTACCGCATCGCATGATTCAGGGTAGTGCTATTTATAGGAAATCCATGCCGATTGCAAGCCGGTTTCAACAAAAGTCAGCAGGCCTGGAGATCACCTCATGAGTATAGTTCAAGGCATGGTATCGGCGCTGGGGCCGGGAACATGAGGTTGCCGCCACTATGGTCGGGCGTACTTATTGCACGCTATAAACGCTTTCTGGCCGACATCCGCCTTGATGACGGGCGCATCATTACCGCGCATTGCCCCAACACCGGCTCGATGCGCGCGGTTAATGTGCCTGGCTGCCGGGTCTGGGTATCCTGGCACGACAATCCAAAACGCCGTCTGGCATGGACCTGGGAACTGATCGAGCTGCCGGATGGGGCGTTGGCCTCTATTCATACCGGGCGTGCCAATGCGCTGGTGCAGGAAGCACTGGAAACGGGAACACTGCTGCCGTTCGAGCCGCCGTGGACATTACAGCGTGAGGTCAGGGCAGGGGACTCAAGGCTTGATTTTTGTCTGACGCCTGAAGGCGGCGTTCCGGTCTGGCTGGAGGTCAAGCAGGTGACGCTCAAGGAGGGGGACTGTGGCTACTTCCCGGATTCGGTCAGCACCCGTGGGCGCCGTCATCTGGAAACACTGATGGCACTGCGCGCCGGCGGTGATCGGGCAGTGCTGGTCTTTCTGGTCGCCCATGACGGTATTGATGACGTCCGCCCGGCAGCGCATCTGGATCCTGCCTATGCCCGCACCTTTCAGATGGCATACGAGGCCGGTGTAGAAGTCATGATGCTGGGCTGTGAGATCACGCCCGAACAAGTGACAGCCTGTCACTATCGCCGCCTTTATTAGGTTCAGGTGGCGCTGTCGGGACCTTCCAGCTCGCGATCGCGAAGGTAGGTGATCTTCGTTTTGCCATGCGGGGCGGGGCGGCCGTCATCGCCCATGTTGACGAAGACAATCTCATCAATGGTCAGGATGTTTTTATGGGTGATCTTGTTGCGGACCACGCAGTGAAGGGTGAGCGATGTCTTGCCGAATCTGGTGGCGGTAATCCCCAGCTCGATGATGTCACCCTGACGTGCGCTGGAAACAAAGTTGATGGACGACATGTATTTGGTCACCACGCGCGAATTGGCCAGCTGAATGACCGCATAGATGGCCGCCTCTTCGTCGATCCACTTCAGAAGACTTCCCCCGAAGAGTGTCCCATTGGGGTTGAGATCCTCGGGCTTGATCCACTTGCGGGTATGAAAATTCATGTTCAGGCCTCGCTGGGCGTCGCAGATTGATCACTCGATCATACCAAAGTCCAGGGTTCCGGAGCCGTCTGTTCTAGCGCTTGACTCGAAAGATGGCATCCTGGCCGAAAAGGTTGGGCCAGCGTCGGTGGCGCCACTGGCCTTCCCGGTTGCCATTGCCCACCGCCTGATCGGTGATGGTATGCCCCTGCTGGCGGCACAGATCGGCAAAGTCCCGGAAGGTCGACAGGTGAATATTGGGTGTGTCGTACCAGGCATGCGGCAGCGAGCGTGATACCGGCATGCGGCCCTTGAGCCCCAGCGACAGGCGATGACGCCACCAGGCAAAGTTGGGGAAGGCAATAATGCATTCATTGGCGACCCGCAGCATTTCGTCGAGCATCAGGTCGGGGCGTCTCAGGACCTGAAGCGCCTGAGTCATGATCACCAGGTCGAAGGTGTCATCGGGAATATTGGTCAACCCCTGGTCCAGATCCTGTTCGATGACATCCACGCCCTTTTCAAGACAGCGTGAAATCCCGTCGCTGTCGATCTCCAGACCATAGCCCGTGACCTGCTTTTGCGCCGAGAGCGCTGCCAGCAGGGTCCCGTCGCCACAGCCCAGATCCAGAACGCGAGCGCCATGCGGGACCCAGTCATAAATCAGTGCAAGATCGGCCCGCATCACGAATTTCCTCCGGTAGCCTGTTCCACGTCATTGGCAACACGCGTCATGAAGCCACCCAATACGGCCTCATAGCGCTCATTGGGTAGCAGAAAGGCATCATGTCCATGGGGGGAGTCGATATTGGCATAGCTGACATGCTTGCCGGCCCGCAGTAGCGCATCGACCAGTTCGCGTGACCGGGCCGGCGCGAAACGCCAGTCGGTCGTGAAGCTGACCACCAGAAAACGACACGTCGCCGTGGACAGGGCACGGGGGAGGTCATCCTCGTGTTCGCCGGCCGGGTCGAAGTAATCAAGTGCCTTGGTCATCAGCAGATAGGTATTGGCATCAAAGCGTGTCGAGAAGGTGTCGCCCTGATAGCGCAAATAGGACTCCACCTCGAATTCAACGTCATAGCCATAGTTGAGGCTGTCGGTGCGCAGATCGCGTCCGAAGCGCGCGCCCATGGAGTGTTCCGAGAGATAGGTAATATGGCCAACCATACGGGCCAGCCGCAGCCCTTGTCTGGGCAGGGTCTGATGCTCGCTGTACCAGCCGTCGAAGAACTCGGGGTCGGAACGTATGGCCTGGCGCGCCACTTCATTAAAGGCAATGTTTTGTGCCGAAAGCCGTGGCGTCGCGGCAATGACGGTGGCGTTGGCCACCCGCTCGGGCAGGCTCATGGCCCATTGCAGGACCTGCATGCCGCCCAGACTGCCCCCGACCACGGCGGCGAAGCGCTGGATGCCCAGCCGATCAGCCAGCATGGCCTGGCTGTTGACCCAGTCGGTCACCGTCATGAGCGGAAAGTCGGGGCCCCAGATACGGCCGGTGGCCGGATTTTCACTGGAGGGACCGGTACTGCCGTGGCAGCCGCCAAGGTTGTTGACCGTAATCACGAAAAAACGCCGGGTGTCGATGCTTTTGCCGGGGCCGATGTGAGCATCCCACCAGCCGGGCTTTCGGTCATCGACATGATGATAGCCGGCAGCATGATGGTGACCCGACAGCGCATGGCAGATCAGGACCGCATTGCTGGCCGTTTCGTTGAGCGTACCGTAGGTTTCATACACCAGCTCAAAGGCCGGGAGTTCACGGCCACAGGCAAGCCGCAGGGGCGTATCAAAGCGGGCGACCTGGGGGGTTACCAGGCCAACCGAGGTAGAAGACAGTGTCTCGGGCATCAGCACTCAAATCCGGTCAGACAGGGCAGGCCGAAATTGCGGCCCGGCGTCGCAGGCGCACTGTAGCATATCGTTGCAGACGTCGGGTGGCGAGCGCTGGCGGGGCGGCTGTCGTGCGCGGGCACGACAGCCTGTCAGGTCTTAAATCAGCGGGGCAAGGGGGCCGGCTGCGCGGCTCAGGGCGCCCACCAGAAAGCTGTCGAGTACGTTGATCAGCAAAAAGACCACAATGGGGGACAGGTCAATCATGCCAATCGAAGGGATAACGCGTCGTACCGGCGCCATGACCGGCTCGGTAATCTGAAACACCAGCAGTGCTCCGGGGTGGCCGGACTGAGGCGCGACCCAGCTCAGAATGATCATGATGATCATGGCAAAGAAATAGATCTTCAAAATGGCGTTGACCACGCCAGCCAGCGCCGCCACGGCCAGAAGCCCGATGGGCGGAAAGCCAAAGATCGCCATGCAGATCAGGGCGATGCCCACCATCTTGAACAACAGCGCGACCACAAGCGTTGCAATATCGATGGGACCGGCAGGTCGCAGGACGCGCTGCAGAGGGGCCACCAGCGGCGAGGTTGCCTTGACGATCGCCTGGCTGATGGGGTTGTAGTAGTCGGCACGTGAAGCGTGCAGCAAAAAGCGCAGCATCAGCACAAACAGATAAAGGTTGATCAGGGTGTTGACCAGCATGATGCCGGTATCGCCCAGTGCGCTCCCCATGGAGACTCTCCGTTATGTCGTCACAAGATGACAGATACAGTGAATTTACTGATCCCGCAGCTCACGTGCCAGTGATTCGGCACGCTCGAAACAGGCCAGTGTGGCATCATCCACCATTTTCTCGAAGCCGGCCTGCTCAAAACTGGCAATGGCGCGCTCCGTAGTACCTTTCGGCGACATGACCTGTTGCTTGAGCGTTTTCGGGTCCTGCTCACTTTCTTTTGCCATATGGGCTGCGCCCAATGCCGTCTGAATGGCCAGACGCCGTGCTGTCTCACGTGACAGTCCTCGTGCCACGCCGGCATTTTCCATCGCCTCCAGCATATAGAAGAAGTAGGCGGGCGCACTGCCGGCGATGGCCGTCACGGCACTGAGCAGGGTTTCTTCCTCTACCCATTCGATGATGCCAACGGCTGACAGCAGATCGCCGGCCAGGGCGCGGTGGTGCTCGCCGAGGCCGGGGGACGCATACAGGCCGGTGGCGCCCTGGCCCACCAGTGCCGGTGTGTTGGGCATACAGCGCACGATGGGCAGGCTGTCATCGCCCAGCCACTGGCCCAGCGTATCGATGGTGAGGCCGGCGGCAATGGAGATGATCAATGGACGGCTGATCTGAAGCGCCTCCTGAATCGTCTCGCACACCTCACGCATGATCTGTGGCTTGACGGCCAGAATGACGACATCGGCTTCGCTGACCCCTGCAGCATTGTCAGTGGTGGTCTGAATGCCGTAGCGCGCGCGATGCTGTTCGAGCATGGTCTCATCGGGAGAGGTGGCCGTAATGGCATCAGCCGGATAGCCATTGTCGATCAGCCCGCCGAAGATGGCGCTGGCCATATTGCCAGCTCCGATGAAGGTCAATTGACTTGCCATGAAAGGTGTCCTTGTAGTCGGGATGTTCAGTCGCGGCTGCCGAAAATGACTGTTCCAAGTCTGACCAGCGTGGCGCCCTCGTCAATGGCCGCTTCCATATCACCGCTCATGCCCATCGACAGGGTGTCCAGTGGCGCCTCGGGATAACGCCTTGCCAGTGCCTCGAAAAGCTCGCGCAGCGCCGCATGGGGACGTCGCTGTTGCGCCGGGTCATCGCTGGCCGCCGGAATGGCCATCAGGCCCCGCAACCGAAGGCCCGGCAGGGCCAGTACCTGTTCAGCCAGCGCCGGCAGCGCTTCGGGTGTGACGCCCGACTTCGAGCTCTCCCGGCTGATATTGACCTGCAGACAGATATTGAGTGCTCCCATGGAGGCCGGGCGAGCCTCGCTCAGGCGTCGGGCGATCTTCTCGCGATCCACGGTGTGAACCCAGCTGAAGTGTTCGGCCACGTCACGTGTCTTGTTGGACTGAAGTGCGCCGATATAGTGCCATTCGATCTCTTCAAGGTCTGCCAGCGCCTGCTGTTTTTCCAGCGCTTCCTGCAGGTAGTTTTCACCAAAAAGACGCTGCCCGACGTCAAACGCCTCCCGCAGCATGGCCGCCGGTTTGGTCTTGCTGACCGCCAGTACCGCCGCGCTATCGGCCGACCGACCGGCGCTGGCAAGCGCCTGCTCAAGTCGGTGGCGTATCGCGACGATATTGTCCTTTACGGCGTGGCTCTGATCGGGGGTCGCGCGTGACTGCTGATCGCTCATGAGTGATCACTCTTTGTGACGTCCGGAACTGCGAACGCATGGATATTACCGAACTGCTGGCTTTTACGGCAAAACAGGGTGCCTCGGATCTACACCTGTCGGCAGGTCTACCTGCCATGATGCGCGTCGACGGCGAGATTCGTCGCCTTAATGCCCCGGCGCTTGAACACGAAGACGTCGAGCGTCTGCTGCTGGCGGTCATGAGTGAGGCCCAGCAGAAAAGTTTCAGGGAAGCGCTGGAGATCGATTTTTCCGTCGATGTCCCCGGCGTTTCCCGCTTTCGCGTCAATGCCTTTCATCAGGACAGGGGCGTAGCCGGGGTTTTTCGTACTATCCCTTCTCATGTGCCCAGCCTTGAGTCGCTGGGACTCGGAGACGTCTTTCGGCGACTGGCCTCCTGTCCGCATGGACTGGTGCTGGTGACGGGGCCGACCGGTTCGGGCAAGTCCACCACGCTAGCGGCCATGGTGGATCATATCAACGGCGCCCGCGCCCAGCATGTGCTGACCATCGAGGATCCCATCGAATTCGTGCACTACTCCCGGCGAGCGCTGATCAACCAGCGCGAGGTGCAACGCGACACGCATGATGTGGCCAGTGCCCTGCGCTCGGCGCTGCGCGAAGATCCTGATGTCATTCTGGTGGGAGAGATGCGCGATCTGGACACCATGCGGCTGGCGTTGACGGCTGCCGAGACCGGCCACCTGGTGCTGGCCACGCTGCATACCACATCTGCGGCCCGAACGGTGGATCGTATCGTGGATGTCTTTCCCGGTGATGAAAAGGCAATGGTACGCGCCATGCTGTCCGAGTCCCTTCAGGGCGTGATCTCTCAGCAACTGATGCGCCGTATCGGCGGGGGCAGGATTGCCGCCCACGAGATTCTGATCGCCACGCCCGCCATCCGAAATCTGATCCGCGAGGACAAAGTGGCTCAGATCTATTCTGCCCTGCAGACCGGCGGCGGACTGGGCATGCAGACCATGGAGGCCGCCGTGTCGAAGCTGGCGGCTGAAGGGCTGATCGTACGCGAAGAGAAAGGGTGAGGGGCCGGGTGTGCTGACATGGTGCTGAACGCCCCGGCAGCAGCCGGAAAACTCAGCGCTCGTAAACCCCGCCCAGAATGCGAGGCCCGGCTGCGCCGGTGACCGAGGCCAGGTTGCCTGCAAGCCCTTCCAGCCGCCGCCAGGCAAGCCAGGCGAAGGCGCCGGCTTCCAGCCAGTCCGGTGACCAGCCCAGCGCCTGACAGGACCCGGTTTTGATTGGTGACAGTCTTGCGTTCAGAGCGTCCATCAGGGCGACGTTGTGTGCGCCGCCGCCGCAGGGGATGACACAGGCATCCGTCTGCGCCTCGGCAGGCAGGTGGCGCTCCAGTTCACGAGCAATGCTTTCAACGGTCAGAGCCAACAAGGTGGCCTGAACATCTGCCGCGGGCTCATCTTCCAGGTGCGTCTCAAGCCACTGCAGATGAAAATGCTCTCGGCCCGTACTCTTGGGCGGTGCGCTATCAAAAAACGGATCACTCAATAGCCTTGCCAGCAGCGCCGGCTGGCAGCGTCCCTGATCCGCCCACTGGCCATCGCGATCGAACCGGCCATCATGATGGCGGGCATACCAGCCATCCAGCAGGGCGTTGGCCGGTCCGGTATCAAAGCCGATCACCGGTATGTCACTGCCCCCTGGCGGGAGCAGGGTGACGTTGGCAAATCCCCCCAGATTCAGCAGTACGCGCCACTGATGAGGGTCACGAAAAATCGCGTTATGGAAGGCGGGGGCCAATGGTGCGCCCTGACCGCCGGCGGCGAGATCACGCCTTCGAAAATCAGCCACGACGCGACAGCCGGTCAGTTCGGCCAGTCTTGAAGGGTTATCCAGTTGCCAGGTATATGGGAAAGGCTCTGCCGGACGGTGTTCAATGGTCTGTCCATGGCTGCCGATGGCGGTGATGTCCGAGACGGCATGACCACTTTTACCCAGCAGTGCCGCGACGGCCTGCGTTTGAAGCCGGCAGAACGCCTCTTCGGTTTCCGCCAGGGTTTCAAAGGCCGCCTCTCTGGCATGACACAGATGCCAGAGCTGGCGGCGCAAAGGCTCCGGCATGTCGATGCCCGTGGCTTCCAGTAGAAGAGGGCGGTGATGGTGGTCGCATTCCACCAGCGCTGCATCGATACCGTCCAGGCTGGTGCCGGACATCAGACCTATAAAAAGACTCATCTGCTCACTCCTGCCGGGGCGGTCTCCGTGTTGGACGCCATGCTATCATGCCCCACATTTCCTGCTGCTCGCCCGCGGATCAGGTGAGGGGGAGCAGCTGCAATCATCTGAACACAGGAGAGGCAGGTCATGGCCGATGTTGCCGATGCGCTGGCACTGATCAAGCGCGGTGTCCACGAGGTGCTGGTAGAGGACGAGCTGGAGAAGAAGCTCTCTTTGGGACGGCCGCTGCGCATCAAGGCCGGCTTCGATCCTACTGCGCCCGATCTTCACCTGGGGCACACGGTGCTTTTAAACAAGCTGCGCCAGTTTCAGGACCTGGGGCATGAGGTGCTGTTTCTGATTGGTGATTTTACCGGGCGGATCGGTGATCCCACTGGCAAGAGCGTGACGCGAAAACCGCTGACGGAAGAAGACGTCATGGCCAACGCGCGTACTTATCAGGAGCAGGTGTTCAAGGTACTTCATCCCGAACGCACAAAGGTGGTTTTCAATGCGCAGTGGATGAGTGCCATGTCGGCCGCTGATTTGATCGGTCTGGCCGCCCAGACCACCGTGGCCCGCATGCTGGAGCGTGATGATTTTGAAAAACGCTATCGCGGTAATCAGCCCATCGCCATCCACGAGTTTCTCTACCCGCTGATACAGGGGTATGACTCTGTGGCGCTGGAAGCCGATATCGAGATCGGCGGCACCGATCAGAAGTTCAATCTGTTAATGGGGCGTGAGCTTCAAAAGCATTATGGGCAGGCACCGCAGGTGGTATTGACCATGCCGTTGCTTGAAGGCCTGGATGGTGTACAGAAGATGTCCAAGTCACTGGGCAACTATGTCGGCATTACCGATCGTCCCGGTGAAATGTTCAACAAGGTTGTGTCCATGCCGGATTCACTCATGTGGCGCTACTTCGAGCTGCTGTCGCTCAAGCCCATGGAAGACGTCAAGGCGCTGATGAGTGACGTGGACAACGGTGCCAATCCGCGTGACGTCAAGATGGTACTGGCACGTGAGCTGGTGGCCCGCTTTCATGGGGAGGAGGCAGCTGCCGGTGCGCACCGCGCCAGTGGCAATCAGCTCAAGGAAGGCGAGCTGCCTGATGACCTGCCGGAAGTAGAGGTTATGGTCGAGGGTATGGAGGAAGCCCCCATTGCCCTGATCCTGAATCGAGCCGGCCTTGCCAACAATAGCGCTCAGGCAAAGGACATGCTGAAAAATGCACGTGTCTGGGTGGATGGCAACAAGGTAGAGGCAGGACACATGCTCGCAGTGGGTCATGAATATGTGATTCAGGCCGGCAAAAAGCGTTATGCCAGGGTCCGCTTGCATAAGGGATAATCTTATTCCTGGACAAGTCATACATCTGCAGCAGTTTTTTGTGCAAAAAAGTTGGACATGACCCCTACAATTCGGTAAGTTGTACAAACACTGAGGTAGCAAGCGCATGGAGGCGTTGCACCCACGGAAGGGAAGCCTTGGTGTAAATTTCAAGGGCATCACCATGGAGGGTGATGTTTAAGGATCAGGAAGATCCATAGGGCCTGCCACTGACACGATCAGCGGTGGGCCCTTTCTTTTGGCTACTGCTCTACATGTAGTAGAGACGCTCTCTCTAACAAGAGAGGAAGCATAAATACCCCGGCATGGAGAGGGTAAATGCGTACTCTCCCTTGCGGTTTAAAGACGACATCGAAAACTTTTTGCCGGAAGGGGTTGCGCGATTCCGGGGTGATCTATAAAGTACGCATCCGCTGCCACGGAGCACACGGCGACGAGGCGGCGGGGAAGTCTGGCAGGTGA
>NZ_CANMFC010000009.1 GCF_947497025.1 uncultured Kushneria sp. | reverse complement strand
AGGACCGTAGCTCAGTTGGTTAGAGCGCCACGTTGACATCGTGGAGGTCAGCGGTTCAAATCCGCTCGGTCCTACCAGAACATTAAAAACCCGCCACGGTCCCCGTGGCGGGTTTTTTGTTGTGCATGTCTTTCGAAATCCGGGCGAAAGTCACACTCGATCAGGCAGATCGGTCTGCTCGATCAATACCTGGCACAGCGCTTCAATTCCTGCCTGATCCTCAATGCCAAAGCGACCGGGCAAGGGGCTATCGAGATCCAGCACGCCCCAGAGCCTGTCATCCTTGATCAGCGGTACGACCAGCTCCGAGCGCGATGCGGCGTCACAGGCAATATGGCCGGGGAAGGCATGCACGTCTTCCACTCGCTGGGTTTCTCCCATGCGTGCTGCCGCACCACAGACCCCTTCCTCGAACCCGATGGGATTGCATGCCGGCTGTCCCTGAAAGGGGCCAAGGCGTAGAACGCGCTCTTCCCTATGTATGTAAAAGCCTGCCCAGTTCAGCTCGGGAACCTGTTGAAAGATAAAGGCGGCCATCTGTGCGGTGTTGGTCACCCAGTCCCGGGTGTCGAGCAGGGCCATTAGCTGGCGCTTGAGCATGGCGTAATCGGTCGTGGGTCGTGTGTTGCTCATGAATCGTCTCACTGCATGGATAACAAAAAGGGCCGGCACAGGCCGGCCCCGATCAGCCATATGGGGGTTTACTGGTTGTTTTCCCAGCCGGCGATGGCGCCACCCTTGAAGAGCTCATCTGCCTTGTCGACGACCTGCTGGCTCTGGAAGGCCTCCACGAGGTGCTGGATCTTCTCGCTGTCCTGATCACCCTGGCGCACCACGATGAGGTTGACGTAGGGAGAGTCGCCATCCTCAACGATCAGTGCCTGATCCACTGTCATGTCGGCGGCGACCGAGTAGGTGCTGTTGATAAAGGCCATATCGACATCCGGCAGGGCGCGCGTGAGCTGGGCGGCGTCGAGTTCGCGCAACTGATAGTTATGCGGATTATCGGTGATGTCGTCCGGCGTGGCCGTCGGGCTTTGCGGGTCACGCAGTGTGATCAGGTTTTCACGAGCCAGCAGCAGCAGCGCGCGCGCTTCGTTGGAGGGGTCGTTGGGTACGGCAATGGTTGCCCCTTCCGGCAGTTCGTCAATGCTCTGGTATTTATCGGAGTAGGCGCCGATCGGATACACGAACGTTTTGCCTGCAGCGACAAAATCAAAGCCACGATCGGCCATCATGCTGTCCAGATAGGGCTGGTGCTGATAGGCGTTGGCATCGATGCTGCCATCATCAAGCGCAGCATTGGGGGAAACGTAATCGTTGAATTCGGTGATTTCAACATCGAGTCCGTACTTGTCCCTGGCCACTTCTGCAGCCGTTTCCATCAGGGCCGTCTCAGGGCCTGCCATGGTGCCGACGCGAACCGTGTTCTCATCATCGTTTGAGTTGCCGCAGCCGGCGATCATGACGCTGGCGCTCAGTGCCAGGGCAGTACCCAGCCCCTTCGGTGAAATTCTCATGTGTCATCTCCTTGCAATGAATTCGACAGGGCGTGCTGTCGACAGGGTTTAACGCGCCGTTATCAGCGCCTGTGGATGTTGTCGTTATTGTTTTGAGGACGTTGTTTCAGGGGTGCTTGCCTAGCGATGACGACTACGATGCACAAAAAAGTCGCCCAGCATTTGAACGCCCTGCACCATGACCACCATGATCAGAACCGTTACCAGCATGACCATGGGGTTGTAGCGGGAATAACCGTAATTGTAGGCCACTGCTCCCAGGCCGCCGGCACCGATAGCACCGGCCATGGCGCTGTAGCCAATCAGCGCAATAATGGTAATGGTGGCGGCCGTGATCAGTCCGCCCCGCGCCTCGGGTAACAGAACACGGGTAATGATCTGCCACGGGGTGGCGCCCATCGACTCTGCGGCCTCGATCAGGCCGTGAGGCACTTCGTTGAGCGCCCCCTCGACCAGGCGCGCGACAAAGGGGATGGCGGCAATGCTCAGCGGCACCAGGGCGGCAGTCGTGCCGATATAGGAGCCCACCAGCCAGCGGGTAAAGGGCGCCAGTGCCAGCATCAGGATGATAAAGGGTACCGAGCGACCCACGTTGACGACCAGGCTGATGGCGCGATTGAGCACCGGCATGGCCATGATGCGGTTTTCACGGGTGACGTAGAGCGCCACACCCATGACGATGCCCAGCGCAATGCCGATCAGGCCGCTGCAGATGACCAGATAAAAGGTGTCAATCACGGCATCGAGAATACGGTCAATCATGGCGCTGGACATGGCCAAGTACCTCCGTTTGAACGTCAAGCGTGTGTAGATGGTCCATGGCGGCGTCAAGCGTGTCGCGGGCGCCGTCAAACTCCGCGATCATCAACCCCAGAGTGCGGCCCTGAATGTTTTCAACACGCGCCTGCAGGATCCGCAGTCGAATGCCGAAGTGCTGTTCCAGCTGGGTCATCAGCTGACTGGAAAGGGCCTGACCGCGGAACACAAGACGTACCACCGGCAGACGGTTGTCTTCGGGGCTGTCTGCCATGCGCTGTAAAAGCGCATTGGAGGGTGCCAGCTGCAGAAAATCGTTGAGAAAGGTCCGGCCTTCCTCGGTGGCAGGGCGAGTGAAAAAATCGCCTACCGGAGCGGTTTCCACCAGCGCGCCGCCACTGATCAGGGCGACCTGATCACAGATGGTCCTGACCACTTCCATTTCATGAGTAATCAGCAAAATGGTCAGCCCCAGGCGCTGATTGATGTCTCTTAACAACGTCAGAATGGAACTGGTGGTCTGCGGGTCGAGCGCCGAGGTGGCTTCATCACACAAAAGAGCCTGCGGATTGCTCGCCAGTGCCCGGGCAATGGCCACACGCTGTTTCTGGCCTCCGGAGAGAGCAGCGGGATAGGCGCTGGCTCGATCGTTGAGGCCGGTCAGCTCCAGAAGTTCGTCGATGCGCTGATCGATGTCGCGGCGCGGGGTACCGATCAGCTCGAGGGGCAAGCCGATATTGTCCCGCACGGTGCGTGATTCCAGCAGGTTGAAGTGCTGAAAGATCATGCCGATGCCATGGCGCGCCTTTCGCAGCTCGGTCTTGTTCATGGCCGTCAATTCCTGTCCGGCCACGAACACCCGACCGCGCGTAGGACGCTCCAGTAGATTGACGCATCGAATCAGTGTGCTCTTGCCGGCACCGGAAACACCAATGACACCAGTGATGCTGCCAGCCGCCACTTCAAGATTGACGTCCTTGAGCGCTGTCACGGCCTTGGCGCCCTGACCATACACTCGGGTCACATTTTCAAGTCGAATCATCGGATTGGAATGTCTTCAATACAGTTGGGTCGTGTACCACCGGGCGCGTACCTGACGTGGTGAATGTGATCGTCGTGAAAAGTGCGCTGGGCACAAGGCGCGCCAGTATACTTGATCCATCGCACTCACGCGTCATAAGTACCCGATAGTACGGCTATATGAACAATACACTGGCTGTGCCGAATGCAGGTCGGGTCAGGAAGATAACGATGCAGTGCCGGGTGACAGCGCGAACGGAACAGGCGAGTATGGTCATTTAAATCTGTCAGCGAGGCCATCATGTTTACCGGTATCGTACAGGGCATGGCCCGGGTGGTAGCCATTGAGCGCCTGGAAGGGCTTCATCGTCATGTGATCGACATGCCCGAACCTCTAATGGAGGGATTGGCCCATGGCGCATCAGTGGCGCATAACGGCTGCTGCCTGAGTGTCACGAGCATCGAGGGGACACACGTCGGCTTTGATCTCATGCGTGAAACGCTGGCCCTGACCAATCTGGGCGCGCTCGAGGTCGGAGATGACGTGAATGTGGAGCGGGCGGCACGCCTGGGAGACGAAGTCGGTGGGCACGCCATGTCGGGGCATGTCATGTGCATGGCCACACTGGTCTCACGTGAGGAGGCGCCCAATAACTGTCGTCTCTGGTTCGAGCTGCCGCAGCAGTGGACAAGGTTTCTGTTCGACAAGGGATACATCGGTGTCGATGGCATCAGTCTGACCATCGGTGAAGTGCGGGACAACCGGTTTTGCGTCAATCTGATCCCCGATACGCTTTCGCGTACCGTCATTGGCAGCCGAGCAGTAGGGGATGGCGTCAATATCGAAATTGACCCCCAGACGCAGACCATTGTTGAAACGGTTGAACGGATTCTTGCTGCAAAAGGGTGAAATTGCATACCGATGTGGCCTGTGCGGGTCGCTTGCGTGGGCACCATTGGGTAAAATGTTCACCGTTTATATAAAGCGACCGGCAATGGCCGGTCGTTTTGCATATGGGTCGACGAGAGATTGAACGTGGCGACAAGTATTTACGGCGACTATATCAAGTCGGTGATTCGTACCGTGAAGGATTGGCCGGAACCCGGGGTCAACTTTCGCGATATCACGCCGGTACTGCAAAACAGTGCTGCCTTCCGAAAACTGATCGACAGTTTCGTGCACCGGTATCAGGAACTCGATATCGATGCGATCGCGGCGATCGATGCGCGCGGCTTTATTATTGGTGCGCCGCTCGCCTATGAGCTGGGCTGCAGCTTTGTGCCGGTACGCAAGAAGGGCAAGCTGCCCTTTCGGACCATCAGCGAGACCTACAGCCTCGAGTATGGTGAGTCGACCGTGGAGCTGCATTCCGATGCCTTTCAAAAGGGCGACAGGATCCTTTTGGTGGATGACCTGATTGCCACGGGAGGCACCATGCTGGCCGCTGCCAGGCTGATCGAGCGCAGTGGCGGCATCATCGTTGAAACGGCCGCCATCATTGATCTGCCCGAGCTTGGTGGCGGTGACATGATTCGTGCCGAAGGCTACAGCGTCTTCGCAGCCTGCACCTTTACTGAAGACGAATAGGCAGGGCAGACGTGTCTCCCTCGACGCACAGGATATTTCCATGAGTACCGAGCGCTACCATAACCAGTTCACGATCTCCTGGGATCGCCTTCACCGGGACGTGCGCATGCTGTGCCATCAGCTTGTTGGCCGTGATTTCAAGGGGATCGTAGCCGTCACCCGCGGTGGCTTGATCCCGGCGGCCCTGATCGCGCGTGAGCTCGATATTCGCCTGATCGATACGGTCTGCATCAAAAGCTATGAGCACATGGCGCAGAGCAGCATCAATGTACTCAAGGGCATCGATCATGATGGCGATGGCTGGCTTCTGGTGGATGATCTGGTCGATACCGGCAAGACCGCCGGCGCCGTGCGCGAGATGCTGCCGCGGGCGCATTTCGTGACCATCTATGCCAAGCCGGAAGGGCGCCCGATGGTGGATCAGTACCTGACCGAAGTGGCGCAGGATACCTGGATCCAGTTCCCCTGGGACATGGGCGTCTCCTTTGTCGAGCCGCTGGTGGATCAGCTTCGTACCCGCAAGGAGTAATCATGGCCCTGCCGCTGCCCGAGAGCTGGCATCGTTACCTTGGTGATGAGGTGGATGCCCCCTACATGCAGGCGTTGAAAGCCTTTCTGCGTCATGAGAAGGATCAGCGCAAGGTCATTTATCCAGCCTCCGAGCACTGGTTTCGTGCCTTTGAGCTGACGCCGCTGGAAAGTGTCAGGGTCGTCATTCTGGGGCAGGACCCCTATCACGGTCCGGGTCAGGCACATGGCCTGTGCTTTTCGGTGCGCCCGCAGGTCGCCATTCCGCCTTCGCTGATGAATATCTACAAGGAGTTGAAAAGCGATGAGGTGGCTTTTGAGCCGGTCAATCATGGGTTCCTGGAAAGCTGGGCACGCCAGGGCGTTTTGCTGCTCAATAGCGTTTTGACCGTCGAGCGCGGTCAGGCGGCATCACATCGCGGGCAGGGTTGGGAGACCTTCACGGATCGGGCCATCGAGATCATCAACGAACACTGCTCGCATGTCGTGTTTCTGCTCTGGGGCAGCTATGCCCAGAAAAAGGCCGCCTTTGTGGACCGAACGAAGCATCTGGTGCTTCATGCGCCGCATCCGTCACCGCTGGCCGCACATCGTGGCTTCTTTGGTTGTCGTCACTTCTCTCAGACCAATGCGTTTCTAACGCAAAAGGGCGAGGCGCCCATCGACTGGCGCCTGCCTCCGCTCGAACAACTGCCCGACGCTTAATCGACGTCATGGCAATGTGTCAATATGTCCTCTATTGTCGGTGCATGGACGCTTAACGCGTCTGTGTGCGCCAGAGTAGAATAGAGGGCACTTGCGCTGCCCATCGCATGAAAGGGGTAGCGATATTCTTCTATCAGGCCGTATATCCATCATGAATGTTCATACCATTGATCACCCTCTCGTCAAACACAAGCTTGGGCTGCTGCGAGGTGCCGGGATCAGTACCAAGCACTTCCGTGAGCTGGCCAACGAGCTTTCAACCCTTTTGACCTATGAGGCCACCAAGGGGCTCGAGCTGGGCGATGAAACCATCGAGGGCTGGAGCGGCAAGCCGCTGAAGGTTCAGCAGATCAAGGGCAAGAAGGTCACGGTGGTGCCGATTCTGCGCGCCGGTCTTGGCATGCTTGATGGTGTCACAACGCTTTTGCCGAGTGCCCGTATCAGCGTTGTGGGGCTTTATCGCAACGAGGAAACGCTGGAGCCGGTCCCCTATTTCGAGAAGTTCGTGCAGGATCTGGATGAGCGTCTGGCGATCGTCATTGATCCCATGCTGGCCACGGGTGGCTCCATGGCCGCCACGCTTGACATGCTCAAGGCCAAGGGCTGTCGTCAGATCAAGGTCATCGTGCTGGTGGCCACGCCTGAAGGCATTGCGCGGGTTTCACGCTCGCACCCTGAAATTGAGCTTTATACGGCTGCCGTCGACGAAGGTCTCGACAGTCACGGCTATATCGTGCCCGGGCTTGGTGACGCCGGTGACAAGCTGTTTGGAACGCGCTAAAGGCGATCATGGATAACCGAGCATGCATTACCGGCGTAGTGCTGGCTGGCGGTCTGGGGCGTCGCATGGGCGGCGTCGACAAGGGGCTGGTCGAGCTTGCCGGGCGGTCGTTTGTCAGCCACGTGCTGGCGGCGATCGCGCCTCAGGTGTCGCAGGTCATGATCAATGCCAATCGCCATCAAGAGGTCTATGCGGCGCTGGGTTATCCGGTCATTGCCGATCTCATCCCGGGTAGTGCCGGGCCACTGGCGGGGTTTCATGCCGCGCTCAAGGCAGCTTCAACACCACTGGTGCTGATGGTGCCGTGTGATACGCCGGCACTGCCCGAGACACTTGTGGCATCCCTCCAGGCAACACTGACAAGCCTTGATGTGGACATCGTTCATGCCAGCGATCATGAGCGTGCTCATCCCACGGTCGCGCTTTTGAAACGCGATCTGGCCGATGACCTGGAACAGTATCTGCTCGGTGGGGGGCGCAGGATTGACCAGTGGTACGCACGCCACCCTTATGCGGCCTGTCAGTTCGACGATGCCCGGGCCTTTATCAATATCAATACACCCAATGACCGGGATGCCTTTGGCCAATGATCATGTCACAGGTCGTACGGGGCCTAACCTGACCGCCGGCCGATAACCGTGTCGTTTTACTCAGGCAGGGACCATGACGCAGCTGAACCTTTCCGATATTGAAATTCCGCTTCTGGGCATCGCCGCCTGGAGCGGTACGGGCAAGACAACGCTGCTGGAAGTCCTGCTGCCTGCCTTGCGCGCTCGCGGTCTCAATGTGGCCGTGATCAAGCATGCCCATCACGACTTTGATGTCGATATTCCCGGCAAGGACAGCCATCGTCTGCGAAAGGCGGGGGCAGCACCGATGCTGGTTGCCTCTGGAAAGCGTTTTGCCCTGATGATGGAAACGCCGGGCCAGGAGGAGCCCTGCCTGCCGACACTGCTGGATCAGGTGCTGTCGCTATCGCCGGATCTTGTATTGATTGAAGGGTTCAAGCAGTGGCCGCTGCCCAAGCTCGAGCTTTACCGCGACGCCGTAGGCAAGTCCCTGCGCGCCTTTGACGATCCCTGGGTACGGGCGGTGGCAACGACCGATGAGGTGACCTTGCCATCAGGTGTGGAGCGCCTGGACCTGGATGATCACGGCGCATTGCTTGACTGGCTGGTGGCCTGGCCCGCCCGATGGCGGAGCATGGCTCAGGGGCCGCGTCATGAGTGATTGTTTTGAGACCAGTGAGACGCTGCTTGACGTCGATGAAATGCTGGCTCATATCCGGGCCGCTACGCCAGTGCCAGTCGGGATGGAGCGCGTAGCGCTGACACACGCCGTTGATCGGATACTCGCCGAGCCGCTGGTGGCCACACTGCCCCTGCCACGCTATACCGCCTCTGCGATGGATGGTATCGCCTTCACCAGTCAGGGCCGAACGCGTTTCAGGCTGGTCGGGGAGGCATTGGCGGGGCATCCCTTTGATGGGGTCGTGGCTCCGGGTGAAGCGGTATCGATTACGACAGGTGCGTCGCTGCCGGCTGGGTGCGATACGGTAGTCATGGCCGAGGATATTGCCGCCAGCGGGGAAGATGTCGAGCTTGTCCGGCCCGAAGCCGTAAAACCGGGACAAAACATTCGACACGTTGGTGAAGAAATTGCCATTGGGGATCATGTTTTCGAGCCGGGCACGCTGTTGGGGCCGGCTCAGCTTGGCATGGCGGCCTCGCTCGGTCATGAGTACCTCAATGTGCATTGCCGCCCCAGAGTGGCTATTTTTTCCAGTGGCGACGAACTTCGACGTGCCGGCGCCGGTAATGACACGACATCCTCTCTTTTCGATGCCAATGCCTTTAGCCTTGCCGCTTGTTTGAAGCGGTGGGGGGCAGAAATTGTCATGACCGATATACTGCCTGACAGTCTTGATGAAAGTATTGGTCAGTTATCGAGTGCCAGCAGGCAGGCTGACCTGATCATTACTTCAGGAGGCGTGTCAGCCGGTCAGGCGGATCTGATCCGTGCGGCCACCCAGCAGCTTGGGCAGATAACCTCCTGGCGTGTGGCCATGCGGCCGGGTAAGCCCATGGCGTTTGGCCATATCAAACAGGTGCCGTTTTTCGGACTGCCGGGTAATCCCGTGGCAGCGCTGGTGACCCTCATGCAGTTTGTGCAGCCGCTGTTTCGACAGTTGAGCGGGTGGCGCCACTGGGCGCCGGTAAAATGGCACGCCATCTGTGAACAGCCCCTGAAAGGACGTTATGGCCGGCTGGATCTTTTAAGAGGCCGCTATCATGTGGATGCGCAGGGCGTCATCAGTGTCAGTGTTCTGAAGGAGCAGGGGTCGCACCGGCTGAGCTCCCTTTATGATGCCAACTGTCTCATAGAGCTGCCTGCCGATAGGGCAGACTGTGATACCGGCACGCCCGTGACCATACAACCGCTTGGAGAATTGATATGACATTGACCCACCTGAATGAAAGAGGTGAGGCCAGCATGGTCGATGTGTCGGACAAGCAGAGCAGCCACCGTGAAGCTGTCGCCACCGGTCGTATCGTCATGCAGCCCGAAACATTGAAACTTCTCGCCGATGGTGACATGCCGAAAGGGGATGTGCTGGCGACGGCACGAATTGCCGGTATTCAGGCGGCCAAGCGCACGCATGAGCTGATTCCGCTGTGTCATGCGTTGATGCTTTCCAGGGTGGCGGTGGATTTTGAGCTCGACACAGCCAATCACTGTGTGCGGGTGAAAGCCTTCTGCCGCCTGGACGGGCGTACCGGGGTTGAGATGGAGGCGCTCACGGCGGTCTCCGTGGCCTGCCTGACGCTTTATGACATGTGCAAGGCCGTGGATCGTGGCATGGAAATCATGGCTGTACGCCTTGATCACAAAAGCGGGGGGCAGTCGGGCGTTTGGGAGAGAAAGTCACCCTTGGCAACAGACGTCAATGAATCGGATGCGATCGAAACCAAAGTCCTGAATACGTTAGGTGACACGAATGAAAGGCCTGTCGAAATACGTTTTTTTGCCGAGTTGAGAGAGCGACTGGGCGTCGAAAAATTGAGTGTTTTACCAGGACATCTATCGTCTCCTACACTGATGGGATTAAAGGAGTGGATAAAGTCGCAGGTTGATGTGCCTCAGGCGCTTGATCAGCCCCGCTTACTATGTGCGGTCAACCATGACATGGTGCAGGGTGATGTCACGATCAATCCCGGCGATGAGATTGCCTTTTTCCCACCCGTCACCGGAGGCTGATCATGATCGTCAGAAAGGATGCATGATTACGATACAGTACGAACCCTTCGATATTGGCGATCTTCACAAGCGTCTGTCACAAGATGGTCATGGAACAGGCGCCGTGGTCAGTTTTGTCGGCCGTGTACGAGACTTCAATGAATCGCCGGAAGTCACGGCGCTGACGCTTGAGCATTATCCCGGCATGACCGAAAGGGCGCTGGAAAGTGTTGTCGAGCGTGCGCGTGGTCGCTGGCAAATCAATGATGTAATCATCGTTCATCGTATCGGCTACATGACACCGGGAGACGATATTGTCGCGGTGCTTGTGAGTACACCGCATCGTCATGCCGCCTTTGAAGCCTGCGCCTTTATCATGGATTTTTTAAAGACCAGTGCTCCTTTCTGGAAAAAGGAACATACCCGCAGTGGGGATTACTGGGTCAGCGAGCGTGAAAGCGATCTGGCGTCGTTGAAGCGCTGGGAGCAGCAATGAGTGAATTGATTGATGATTTTGATCGCCGTATCAAATATGTGCGTATCTCTGTAACGGACCGCTGCGATTTTCGCTGCGTTTATTGCATGAGTGAAGAAATGACGTTTCTTCCACGTGATCAGGTGCTTTCGATCGAGGAGCTCTCGCTTGTGGCGAGAGCATTTACCGAACTGGGCGTGGAAAAGATTCGTTTGACCGGAGGGGAGCCGCTGGTCCGTCGCAATATTGATGAGCTGGTGAATAACATCGGTGCGCTGGAAGGTCTTCGTGACTTTACCATGACTACCAATGGCGCACAGCTGAGGCGCTATGCCTCGTCACTGCGTCAATCGGGCATGCAAAGACTTAATATCAGCCTCGATTCCCTGAACCCCGAGCGATTCAAAGAGCTTACCCGGACCGGTAACCTTGAAAAGGTCATTGATGGTATTCGCGCTGCGAAAGAGGCAGGCTTTGAGCGTATCAAGCTCAATGCTGTCATCCTCAAGGGACGAAATGATGACGAGATACTGGATCTGGTAGATTTCGCTCGAGATGAAGAGATCGATATCAGCTTTATCGAAGAAATGCCGCTGGGTAACGTTTCAGAGCATTCGCGTGAGGAGACCTTTTGTTCCAGCGACGAGGTACGCTCGATCATCGAAACGCGCTATCCGCTGCTGCATTCCACGGAAAATTCGGGAGGGCCTTCGCGTTACTATCGCATGGCTGATAGCCATTCCAGGATCGGGTTCATTTCTCCCCATAGCCATAACTTCTGTGACAGCTGCAACCGTGTACGCGTGACCTGTGAAGGCAGATTGTTACTATGTCTTGGTAATGAACACTCTACGGATTTGCGTGAAGTCATTCGTCAGAACCCGGGCGAAATCGAGCCTCTGAAACAGAAAATTCGCGACTCAATGTCTCTCAAGCCACATCGGCATCATTTTACGACCGATGGTGACGTGCAGATTGTCAGATTCATGAATATGACCGGGGGATAGGACATCCTGTTTTAATGGAAAAAGGGCCAACACATGTTGGCCCTTTTCTTTATGGTGCATAATTGCTAACCCTTTTTCAGGGTATATACTATTCGAGGCATATGTCTTTTATTTGGAGCGCTGGATATGTCGACAGAAACGCTGGAAAAGATCGCTCGCAACAAGAATGTGGCAAGAGCTGCGGCGCGTCAATTGAGTATGGAACAGTTGACCAAGCTGTCCGAAATTATTGATGAGGTCATGACACAAAAGCAGGAGGAAGAACAAAAACGCCGGCAGGAAGAAGCAAGCAAGGAACAAAAGCTTGCTGAAATTCGTGCTGCCATGACGGATGCTGGTTTATCCGTCAATGACCTGGTTGGAAACGAGCAGCCGCGAAAGCGTCGAGGTCGCCCCCCCAAGGATGCCAATGCCTGAGTTTCTCTGGTTTTCCAGGAGCATCCTTGAGCACCATCATTTCTCCTTTTAAAAGCCGTGATGGCCGCACGGCTTTTACAACAAATGCGCTATTATTCATGCGGCGTTGTATTGACGATATCGACCGTAATTCTGGAAGATTGCCCGAGCTGCTCTCGGAGCCAGTGATCGGCAAGCCCTTCCAGTAGATGGGCCAGTTCTTTTGATGATCGGGCGGTCATGTTTTCCAGCGTGATATCCACCCAGTCCCCTAGTGTCTCTTCATCCAAGAAAGCATTGACCTGACTGTCGATCAGCATTCTGCCTACACGCTGCCACTGCTCCGTATCTGCCTGATAAACAACGGGAAGCACAACGATCGTCTCGTTTTGACGACTCGGAGGTTTTCTTGCTCTTTTGCGCTGGGAAATAATGACTGGAGAAAGTGTTAATGTGCACTCCAGTGCCATGCGTTTGCCATTCCAGCGCAGCCATTGTCCATTAACGGGCAGTATCGAACTTTCGATACCCAGCGTGCCGGCAATGTCACAATGGGCCTTTTGATGTGCGCTTTCGCCATGCACGGGCAACAGGTGTGCAGGTCTGACCCATTGATACATACTGAGCAGTTCATCACGGCCAGGATGGCCTGATGCATGCAGCCCCGGGTGCGCCTCGTCACTATAAATATGGGCCCCTTTTTGTGTGAACGCCTGCTGCAGCCGCGCCACGGCCCTTTCATTGCCCGGAATGGCTCGCGAAGAAAAAATAATGCAATCACCGGGCTCGATTTCAAGCGCCGAGTGCTGATTGGCCGCCAGACGAGAGAGCGCTGCGCGGGACTCTCCCTGGCTGCCGGTAGCCAGAATCAGGATTTCCTTGGGAGGCAGATAGCCAATATCGGACAGGGGCACGGTGTCCGGGAAGTCGTCCAGGTAACCCAGCTCGCGTCCCAGTCTCACCATTTTCTCCATTGCCCTGCCCAGCAGGGCAATGCGTCGATGATGGCGTCGTGCGGCAAGCCCTGTAGCTAAAATGCGGGCCAGATTGCTGGCAAAGCAGCTGACCACAATGCGTCCTTCGCAGCCTTCCATAAGTCGCTCAAGGGTAGCCGCTACTTCACTTTCACTGTGCGAATGGTTTTCTACCATGGCATTGGTAGAGTCACCCACCACAAGATCCACCGGTGCAATGCGGGTGAAATCCTCTTCTCGAGTTCTGGCCCCCAGTACGGGTTGAGGGTCAATTTTCCAGTCACCGGTATGCAGGATGCGATGGCGATCTACCTCGAGCAGCAGAGAAACGCTTTCCGGTATAGAGTGAGCGACATTGATACTTTGTATGGAAAAGGGTCCCGCATCGAAATGGGTGCCCGGTATAAAGGTTCGGATGGCATCGGTTGCCAGACCCTGCTCAACGAGTTTTTGTCGCGCTATGCCTGCCGCCAGGGGCGTTGCATATATCGGGCAGCCAAAACGTGGCCATAGCCAGCCAAGGGCACCGAGGTGGTCCTCATGCCCATGGGTAATGACAATGGCTTCGGGTCGAATGCCCAGCGTTGCCAGTGAGGAAACGTCCGGAATCTGCAAGGAGGTGTCGTGAAGGTCCTGACGCAGGGCCATACCGCAATCAACGATCAGCCATCGAGACTGAAAGCCGTAAAGCATCAGGTTCATGCCGATTTCACCACAGCCGCCAAGCGGCAATATTTCAATCTCAGAGCGGCGACGGGGGCGAACTTGTACGCGTGTCTGATCCATGGCGGGCCCGGCAATAGTTTGATATCAACTATACGCAACGCATCAGGTGGTCACAACGAACGCTGCTCAAAAGCATATGAATTCGCTACAATTCCTGTTTTTGACCGAGTAGCGTGATTCCGATGTCCCTTTGTCGTCTAGTGGTAACCTGTCCTGATCGTGTTGGTATTGTGGCGCGCGTTTCGTCGTTTATCGCCGAGAAGGGCGGCTCTATTACCGAAGCCAATCAGCACTCCGATCTGGAAACAGGGCGCTTTTTCATGCGCTATGAAGTCGAGACCCGAAATATGAATGCCGATAGCGATGCCTTTCGTCATGCCTTCGCCCGGATTGCCGAAGAGTTTGATATGCAATGGCAGTGGCGTGATGGGGAGCAAAAGCGGCGGCGACTGATGATTATGGTCTCACGAGAATCTCACTGTCTGGTGGATCTCTTATATCGATGGACCGCCGGTGAGCTTGACTGTGATATCGCAGGCGTCATTTCCAATCATGACGACATGCGCAGTCTGGTCGAATGGCACGGTATCGAATATCACCATATTCCGGTGTCTGCTGATGACAAGGCACCTGCCTTTTCAGCCATGGAAAGGGTGATTGAAGACAGTCAGGCCGACACGATTGTGCTGGCACGTTACATGCAAATCATTCCGCCCTCGCTGTGTGAACGCTATAGCGGCCAGATCATCAATATCCATCACAGCTTCCTGCCTTCCTTTGCCGGCGCCAAACCCTATCATCAGGCCCATACCCGTGGGGTCAAGCTGATCGGGGCGACTTGTCACTACGTGACTCAGGAACTGGATGCCGGCCCGATCATCGAGCAGGACATTCAACGTGTTACTCACTGCCATACGACCAGTGATCTGGTTCGGCTGGGAAGGGATATCGAAAAATCGGTACTGGCACGAGGCGTGCGCTGGCATTTACAGGACCGCGTATTAATCGATGGTAACAAGACCGTCGTCTTTTCCTGAGAACAATGGCAGCGACAGAGAGTGCATGAATCAAAAAAGCCCCATCTGTCGCTGCGCATCCTCCGATACAAGTCTTACGCCAACGCCAAGCAGCCTGACCGGTCGCTCTGCCCGGTGCCACGCGGTATCAAAAAGCGGTAGAAAGCTTTCCAGTTCCGGCGCTCGTCCTGCAGTCTCCATGGTCGTGATCGAGAAATCATCAAAGCGGATCTTGACGAAAAGCTTGTTGATCGCTGGGTGTTGGTGGCGCGCCATACGCTCTTCCAGTCGCATTACAAGCTCGGTTATTTCCTGGCGGCATACGGTCATGCTGGGGAGGTCTCGATCAAACGTGGTTTCCACACTAATCGATTTTCGCTCTCTTTCCACCTTGACCGGGCGCTCGTCTATACCACGTGCCAATTCATGTAGCCGTACGCCGAACTTGCCAAACTCTTCGAGAAGTATCGGCAGCTCAATGGCTCTGAGCTCCTTGCAGGTATGAATGCCCTGGGCTTCGAGCTTTTTCGCAGTGGCCGGCCCCACGCCATGAAGTTTTGTAATGGAAAGCTGATCCAGAAAATTACTGACCTGGTCGGGGGTGATGGTGTACAGGCCGTCAGGTTTTTGCCAGTCGCTGGCAATCTTGGCGAGAAACTTGTTGGGTGCGACGCCAACAGAGATGGTAATTCCCACGCGCTGTTGTACTTCCTGCTTGAGCCATTGTGCCATCCAGGTGGCGCTGCCTTTCATGCGCTCGACATGTGTGACATCCAAAAAGGCCTCATCAAGTGACAGCGGCTCGATAAGTGGCGTCAATTCGCTGAATATGGCTTGTACCTGCTGCGATGCCTCCCGATATTTATCAAAGTCGGGGCTCAAGCGCTGTAGGTGAGGGCAAAGTCTTTGGGCATGTGCCATCGACATGGCCGAGCGTATGCCATATTCGCGAGCCGGATAGTTGCAGGTGGCTACAACGCCCCGGCTTTCTGTTCGTCCTCCAATGACTAGTGGAGTGTGTCGAAGGGAAGGGTTGTCGCGCATTTCGACTGCTGCGTAGAAGCAGTCGCAGTCCGCATGAAGTATCTTGCGCATCACAAGTTTTGAAGTTGGCTGTATGAATATACATACTATAGCTTATGCATACTGTAAATCCTTCATGGCCTCGTAGAAAAATGTTGCTGTTCTAAACTGTTAAAATTCATATGGCACATGGAAATCTCTCCCGATTGCAGGCATCGATAATTTCTTCTTGATCGATGCTATAGAGACTCGCTGTATGGCAGTATGAGAATTAGATGTTCAATAGTGCTTTTTCATTATCCGGGCTGTTGTGGCAGGCCTGTCTAATATTAACAATGGTAAATGCGGTATGGTTATATAGCGTCTAACGCAGTTGAAGCAGTTGTTGAGGCCAGGTTTTACTTTAAAGCATTCTTTTTTTGACGTACTATTCGACCAACCAGGGATTAAAATTATTTTAATAGGCCTTAGGGTCAGCATCTTGGCAAGAGATGTGTATTAGATGGAGAGGTCGGTAATGTCGTTGTTAAATGAATACATGAAAAAAGAACAACTGCTCAAGCAGCTGCGCGAGGAATTGCAGCAACTGGAGCAGGATCAAAGACTCAAGGGCGAGCTTGAGTTCAAGGAGAAGCTTGAACAGCTCATGCAGGCCCACGACAAGACAGCTGCTGATGTCATTGACATCCTTGATCCCGGCGATGGGCAGTCAGCTACAAGGCAATCATCTTCTTCTGAAAGTCAGGGGGCGAGCCGTCGTAAGCGCAAATTGAAGGTATATCGCAATCCGCACACTGGCGAAGTTGTAGAAACCCGTGGTGGCAATCAGAAGACGCTCAAGGCATGGAAGGAAGAGTACGGTAACGATACGGTTGAACAGTGGCTTGAACGTACTGAGTAAATCTCTTTCCCCCAAGGGCCGTTAAACGGTCCTTTTTTTGTGCCTGCAGTTTTATTCGGGGCTGGTCCATTGGCAAAGTGATATCTTTTTGCACTCCTGCCACAATATTCAGGGGGAGCTTCACCCATGCTGTATTCTGCACAAGTATCAGAACAACAAATGTTTAAAATGTGCAGTAGGCCATTGATAGTGCGATCTATCGCCTTTTCAGGGTTTCTCGTAACACACCGTGACGTGATGGTTTGTAAAAGTCCGGAGTCATTAATGGCAGGCAAGATGCCGGTGCTGTAGAATTCTCGAATAATGATGCGCAAAGCAGCATACCTTCGCTGGTGGGGGGTCTGATAGCATCGACAGCAATCCAGAAGTCTGAATAATTTTATCTGATCTTTAATTAAAGGTTCTCAGCATTTTTGCCGATTCCTTTAGTTGGATCAGGTCATGTTATTGAGGCGTCGATTCGACTTGCAGTCATGGACTGCTGCATCATGCGATACCGTTCGGCAAGCGCCGAGTAAAAAAGCGACATCGGCGGTATTTTATGGCCTCGGAAACACGCCAGTATCGACATTCCGTGGCGGTAGCGTGTCCAGACGCCGGAATAATTTTGACAGGAGTAAGCGGTTAATGAAGCGGCTGCTGAGTTGTGCCTTGTTGGGGAGCTCCCTTGTTCTGGGAGGCTGTGCTCTTTCTCCCGGCAGTGATATGCCCTATGAAAATTCAGGGCCACCCATCGATGATCTGGTGGATGTCCAGCCCATCACCTTTGGTCTTGTGCAGGCGCAGAACGCTGCCCGCAAGGAGTTCAACTCTCAGCAAAGCCTGAAAGAGGCCACTGACGAGACAAGGTTCGATGCCAACGATTACGATTATCGTATCGGCAAGGGTGATATTCTCAATATTATTGTTTATGACCATCCTGAACTCACGATTCCGGCCGGAGGCGAGCGGAGCTCTGTTGAAACCGGTAATGTGGTTCACAGTGATGGCACCATCTTTTATCCCTATGTGGGGCGTGTACAGGTCGCCGGCAAGAATGTAGCGGATGTGCGTAGTCAGATCGCCTCAGCATTGGCGGATTACATCGCCGAGCCCCAGGTCGAAGTCAATATTGCCAGCTTCCAGTCCCAGAAAGCCTACGTGAGCGGGCAGGTTTCCAATCCTGGCCAGCAGCCGATTACCAATACGCCACTCACGGTACTGGATGCCATCAGCAGCGCAGGTGGTCTTAACGAGAACGCTGACTGGCGTCATGTCGTACTGACGCACAATGGCGAAGAACAGATCCTCAATGTCTATGACATGCTGCAAAATGGCCAGATGAGCCAAAACCGCCTGCTGCATGATGGCGATGTGCTGCATGTGCCTGATGTTGGTTCGCAAAAGGTTTATGTGCTCGGAGAAGTCCTTAGACCTCAGGATCTCCCAATGGGCGGACATCGATTCAGTCTGGTCGATGCGCTGAGTCAGTCGGGTGGCATTGATGAAGTTGAAGCACGGGCTTCGGGTATCTTTGTCATCCGCCAGGGTGGTCCGGGCGACAAGCAGGCGACTGTCTATCAGCTTGATGCCAGCAACGCAGCGTCTTACGTCATCGGCACAGAATTCCAGCTTGAACCGCAGGATATTGTGTATGTCACTACTGCGCCGATCAGCCGTTGGAACCGTGTCATCAGTCAGTTGTTGCCGTCGACCAACCTGACTCGTCAGTCGATTGGTTCGGTTGATGATTACAACGACCTCTAACGAGTTCCGCGCTATCCAGTTCGCTGGATAGCGCGTGTCTTGAGTCGGCAGTATCGGGAATGAGCGCTGTACAAAACTGACAGATCTGCTCATGTACCATTTCGTAAATGGAATCAGTGATAAATCAATATGGCCTCGAATACTGAAAAATATCAGTCAGCCGATTCCGGCGAAGAGCTTGATCTAGGCCGTCTGTTTGGTCTGATGATCGATAACAAGTGGCTGATCGCCCTGATCGTATGTGTATTTACGTTTCTCGGGATTCTCTACGTTACGTTTAAAACACCGGTTTACCAAAGTGATGCCCTTCTTGAAATAGAAGGGCGTGCCAACCCAGCCAGTAACCCGGTTCAAAATCTGGGCGTTTTCGGGGATACCCCCCGGTCAACGGCCGAGATGCAGATACTTACTTCTCGCATGGTACTTGGCCAGGCAGTTGATCGTCTCAACCTGCAGCTGAGTATTACGCCCGAGGGCCTTCCGATTCTGGGGGATACGCTGGCGCGTCGCGGCATCGAGCGCCCCTCATTTGCTCAGGGATGGTCGTCGGTGTGGGCCGGTGAAAGCATCAATGTCACACGTTTCATCGTGCCGGACAGCTGGATCAATAGGCCGCTGACGATCAAGTCGCTGGGTAACGATCGCTATGAGCTCCGTGCTGATGGTCAACTGATTCTGGAAGGTCAGGTCGGTCAGTTGGCGCAGTCGCGTGATGGTAATGTTGAAATGCGCGTTATGGACATGACGGCAGGGCAGGGCGCCGAGTTTACGGTCGTCAAGCGTTCGCGCCTGTCAGCCATCAACAGTCTGCGCAGTGGGTTTGAAGTAGAAGAAATCGGCCGCTCTGGAACGGGCATTTTGCAGCTGACGCTGAATGGCACTGATCGGGATCAAATTCGTGACAGCCTCAAGGCCATCACTGATATTTATATCACGCAGAACATTGAAAGACAGTCAGCCGAAGCGCAACAAAGCCTCGACTTCCTCAATCAGCAGGCGCCACGCGTACGTGACAGTCTGGTGGAAGCTGAAAACAAGTTAAACAGCTATCGTGTCAATCAGGATTCTGTCGATCTTGATCAGGAAACCTCTTCGGTACTGAATCAAATAGTTAACCTTGACAATCAGCTTAACCAGCTCAAGTTTGATGAAGCAGACCTGTCACGTCGTTTCAACAAGAGCCATCCACAATACCAGGCACTGTTGCAAAAGCGTGAAGAGCTTAACGCCGAGAAAGAAAGGCTACAAAAGCGTGTTGACAGCCTGCCTGAAACACAGCAGGAAGTTCTGCGACTCCAGCGCGATGTGAACGTCAATCAGGAAATGTACGTTCAGATGCTTAACCGTATGCAGGAGATGAACATTGCAAAGGCGGGTGCCGTAGGCAATGTCCGCATCATTGATGACTCTACCCTGCAGAATAGTCCGGTAGCACCGCGTAAGGCGCTTATCACTGTCATCGCTTTTGTACTGGGTCTGGTCGTTGCCATCATCGTGGTTCTTATCCGTCGAATCATGAATCGTGGCATCGAAAGCCCCGAACAGCTTGAACAGATCGGTATGCCCGTTTATGCCTCCATACCTCTGAGCGGTAACCAAAGTGGTTTGGTAAAAAAGACACGTGGTAGTCGTGGTTTGCGAATCGGGCGCAATCAAAATGCCAGAAATACGATAGATACGGGTGTTCTGGCACTGCGCAACTCGGATGACCAGGCCGTTGAAGCCGTACGTAGCCTGCGAACCAGTCTGCACTTTGCCATGATGGAAGCGCCCAACGCCCGGCTTATGATCAGTAGTGCCAGTCCGGGTGCAGGCAAAAGCTTCGTGGTGTCCAATCTTGGTGTTGTGTGTGCTCAGGCAGGTCAGAGAGTGCTGGTCATCGATGCTGATATGCGCATGGGCCATCTACACCATGTCTTCAAGGGCCGCTCGGAAAAGGGGTTGAGTGATGTCCTGGCTCGCAGAACCACGGCTTCTGAGGTAGTACGCTCGGGTGGCGTTGATGGACTGGACTTTATTTCGCGCGGTGCCGCACCGCCGAATCCGGCAGAGCTTTTGATGAGTGCCGGGTTTAGTGAGCTGCTGGCCTGGGCCGATCAGCATTATGACCTGATCATTATCGATACGCCGCCTATCCTGGCAGTCACGGATGCCGCCATTATCGGTAAGCAGGCAGGGACCAACATGCTGCTGGCTCGCTACGGTGTGAATCCTCCTGCCGAGATTGAACAGGCAAGACGTCGATTCGAACACAGTGGCGTGGAAATCAAGGGAACTGTTCTCAATGGTATAGAGCAGACGGCGTCCCATCGTTACGGCGGCAATTACGGTAATTACCACTATAGCTATGGCAAAAAATCGTAAAGATTAAAAAGAGCGCCTTGTGGCCACTCTGCTTTGCGCAGAGTGGTCATATCGGAAGTGAGAAAAGCAACATGGAAACGTTCACAAATTTCATGGAACAAAATCGTCGCCATTCACGATGGTATGAAAAGCTTCTGCTGAGCTATCGCTTTAATCAGGCGCTGGGGCTGGTTATCGCTGTTCTGCTGCCGGCGATGTTTCAGTGGAACTGGAGCCTTGTAACGGAGTGGCAGGCCGAGCGTTGCATTACACTGCTTGGTACGGCTCTGGCTTATCTGGTTGCTATCATTGCTGTACATCGCCTTGTTAATTTCCCCAGAACCAAGGCGTTTTTGTATATTATTCCTTTCATTACAATGTCTTATATTGTAATGATGGCCGTTTTGTTGAGCTTGCAGATTGAACTCGAAACAACCCAGATCGTTCTTTCCTATCTCATTGCCGTACTTTACTGCTCGCTTGGTTATCAGCTCAGCACGCGCTATAGAACACGCAAGCTCGCTGTAGTGCCTTTTGGCCGCGTGCATGAGTTTTGCCATGACAAAAGCGTTGACTGGCGTTGGCTGGAAAAACCTGACCTCGAGACGATGCGTGTGGATGGTGTTGTGGCGGATCTTCGCGCGGATCTTGATGACAGTTGGCAAAAATTCCTGGCCGATTGCACGATCCATCGTATTCCGGTGTTCAACGCTCGCCAGATTCACGAGTCCATTACGGGCCGTGTGCACCTTGATCATTTATACGAAAACAAGTTTGGCAGCCTGACGCCCAGCGAAAATTATGAGCTTGCCAAGCGTGTCATTGATATTTTTGGTGTCCTGCTGGTTTTACCGGTGGTTCTGCCGATCATGCTTGCAACCATCATCATCATCAAAAGGGATGACCCGGGCCCGGCATTTTTTAATCAGCAGCGCATGGGCTTTCACTGTCGCCCATTCAAGCTGTTTAAATTTCGCAGTATGTACATGAACCATGAAGGCCTTGGATTTACCTCTGAAGGTGAAGATCCCCGCATAACAAGGGTAGGCAAGGTCATCAGGAAATATCGTATTGATGAATTGCCACAACTTTTTAATGTTCTCAAGGGAGACATGAGCCTGATCGGGCCAAGGCCGGAGTCCTGCAATCTGGCAGAATGGTATGAGCGAGATGTTCCGTTTTTCAACTATCGTCACGTAGTGCGCCCCGGGATTTCGGGCTGGGCTCAGGTTGAGCTTGGCTATGCTGCCGAAGTTGAAGGAATGACCAAAAAGCTTGAACATGACTTTTATTACATCAAGAATTTTTCATTCTGGCTGGATGTTCTTATCGTTATCCGCACGATCAAGACCATGCTGACGGGCTTCGGCGCCAGATAAGGCTTGTGATCAACCATGGTTCTGAGCATTGGCCTTCAGGTTGATGCTCAGAATTTTATTTTAGGGCAATCGATTTGCCCGGTTCGAAAATGGCTCATAACGTGTCGTACGGTATAAAGTAGTTTCGTGCGGCCAAACGATTCGTACGGTGTGGAATAAGCATGTCTAAATATAGTTATATCATCAACTCTGGCTGGTGGTGCGGTGAAAAGTCACCTGAGAATGAAAAAAGAGTTGAATATGGCTCGAGTGAAATAAGAGGCGTCGCTTTTTTTCGCGAATGGTATGAATCGGTGAACCGCCATACTTCACCGACAAAAATTATCGTGGTGGATTCAGCCTCACCAACCATTCCTCAGCTACCTGATGATGAGCGAATGGAATTCATCAGCATGGATGTCAATGGTGGGCATTCCACAAGCCACGTAGGAAAATACGCCGGCTGTACAAGATGTTTTTTTGTGGGGCTTGCATACACCTATGCAAGCGAGGCCGACTATTGGGTATACGTAGAACAGGACGCTCTGCTTTTCGGTGAAGGTATCGTTGAGCATGCCATTGATAACATGACGTCTGACTTCATGTTTGGTGACAGGGGAAATACGCCTCAGCCCTTGCAACAGTCAATGATGATTATCCGTAAAGCTGCAATACCTGGTTTTTTAAAGGCTTATGCGCGGATAAAAGCAACTGACGAAGTTATTACTCCTGAGATGAAGTTTGCCATAGCATCGACAAAAATAGCACAGTGGTTGCCGGAGAAGTTTTTTTATCAAAAAGATTACAGCACTTTCAAAAATAAATTAATAAATAAATTGCAGTATTGGCTGTTTAAGTATGGTAAAGGATACGATGTGCTTCCTTTCGGATTTGGTCGTGCCAAACCAGTCAATTTTAACGACAGATATGGCTATTTTCAGCACGGTGATGATCAAGAGCTTCAAAGGTATAGAGAAGCCGTTAACAAGGACGTCTCTTGATGAAAGTGCTCCATCTTGTTTCTGATTTTTCCAATTCTTCCGAAACATTTATCTATGATCTTATTGTAGATATGGAAGAGATGGGCGTGGATAATCATGTTGTGACCAATCGTCATATCAACAAGATTGAACGTCCTTTTGGAAAAGTGATTAGCTTCGATATAGATCGTCGAAATATCCTAGAAAAAATTTCGAAGCGAGGCCGTCGCAAGCTTTTCAATGATTACCATGTATTTGAACAAAAAAAATTGCAGAAGGTGGTCGATGATATTCAGCCGGATGTGCTACATAGCCATTTCAACTATTTTTTTGAAAACATACACGATTTGATTGAAAAAGGATTTCGCGGCCGCGTTATCATTTCGACACATGGTATCGATGTCGTTAGTAACAAGCTGTATGGCCAGCCCCAGTATGTTGAAAAGGTTTATAAGTGTCAGCAGCATGACAATATATGTTTTACAGCGCCCTCTCATTATCTGAAAAGAAAACTGCAGGATATATTCGGGATTTCCGGCGAAAAAATTGTAGTGCTGCCAAATTGCGTTAATATTTCAATGGCGGACTTCGAAGAAAAGAAAATCGATGCTGCTCAAGAGGTGTCAGTTGTAAATATTGGACGCTTCGTGGGTTTCAAAGGGCAGACTTACCTTATTGATGCATTGTCGATGCTTCATGATAATGGCTATGAGCAGGTTAAACTAAAGTTAATCGGATTTGGTCCGCTGGAAAATATGCTACGGCAACAAGCGGTTAATCTTGGCCTCGAAAAAGCTGTAGATTTCAAGATTAATTTGTCCCGTGAACAAATCTTTGAAGAGTTATCTTCCAGCGATATTTATATTCAGTCATCAATTCAGGATGAAGAAACAGGTCAGGAAGAAAGCTTTGGTATTGCTGTGCTTGAGGCCATATCGGTAGGCCTACCTGTCGTGGTTACTGATAGTGGTGGTCTGCCTGACACTATTTGTGCAGCCCCTTATCAACCGATGACTCAGATTATCGAGGCAAAAAGCAGTCGGACTATTTATCAGGCTGTAATTGATATTATCGAAAGTGAACATCCGCCGCTTAATAAAGAGCAGGTAGACGATCTGCTGTCAAATTTCAGCACCGATAGCAATCGCAAGAAAATACTTGAGTTATATCGCGGCGCATGAGGAAGTCAAATGAGTAATACGGATGCTATGAATCGGGATCTTAAATCCGGTTTCGTTTTTGGCTTCATCGAAAAATATTCAAATCTGATCGTCCAGTTTGCTGTCACCATGGTGTTGGCAAGATTCTTGACGCCGAGCGAGTTCGGCGTCGTCGCCACTGTCATGGTTATTATATTTTTCTTCAATCTCCTAGGAGAAATGGGGCTCGGACCGGCCATTATTTATCATAAGGAGCTGACAGCTGAAGAGATCCGTGGGCTTTTCCTGATTTGCTTCGTGCTGGGGATAGCACTGTATTTCATATTTTCGGCCGGTGCGTTTATTGCTGTCGATTTTTTTAACAATGATATTTACTTCGGCGTCATGCCACTGATTGGCGCCATGATTCTATTTTCCGTTATTTCGATCGTGCCTGAAACCCTGTTGAGAAGGGAAAAAAGATTCAGTGCCGTAGCCATCATTACGCTGATCAGTGCTCTGGTCTCGGGCGCGATTGCCTGCGTCATGGCGTATCGTGGCTATGGTGTATATGCCCTGGTGTGGAAATCCATCATTCATACAGGTATGAGATTTTTCCTTGTGTGTGTGTATGCCGGATGGCGAAACCTGATAGGTAAAATAGCAATGACAGGGTTCAAGACGGTATTAGGGTTTTCCACTTATCAGTTCATGTTCAATTTTCTGAATTATTTTTCCAGAAATTCTGACAAGATCCTGATTTCAAAATTTATTGGTGAGGCAGCCGTCGGGCTTTATGATATGGCTTATCGGCTGATGATGTTGCCCATTCAAAATATTGCAGGCATTGCCACCGCAGCACTTCAGCCGGTATATAGTACCTTTGGTCAGGTGGAAGTCGCAAAAAGTTATAATGGCCTTGTCAATAAAATATTTTTTCTCGGGCTCTTTGTTGCCATCTATATTCTTCTTTTTTCGGACAAGATCATATACGTGCTTTATGGTCCGGGCTGGGAACAGTCAGCTGTCATTCTTCAGTGCTTAACCCCATTTTTAATTTTCCAGATTGTGTTGGCGACGACGGGGGGAATATGGCAAACCCTGGGTCAGACGCGATCACTTTTCTATTGTGGAGTATTCTCTTCCGTTACGAGCGTTTCGGCTATTGCGATCGGTGTCTATCTGGGTAATCTTTATCTGGTTGCCTTGTTACTTTCAATCGCCAGTATTCTTAATTTTGTGCAATGTTTCTGGCTGTTGCATATCAGAAACGAGAATTTCAGAATGGAGGTTCTGCTGAAAGGTATGCCTGCCATAGTCTTGCTTTCCATGCTTGTTCTGGCCGTCATGTTTTGTGCCACCTATCTGGTTCCTTCACCCTTTGGTTTCATGGCCAACAAGACCCTTTCCAGCATTTGCGATCTGGTGGTCTTTGGCAGCGTCCAGTTGTTGGTGGCTTTGGTAATAGGCAAGGTGCTCAAAAACGATTCTGCGATATTTTTTACCAGGATACTGCAAAAGCCTTTAAGAAAAATGAAGTTGATTTCAGGATAATCGAGTTTAGATAATGAAAATCTCAGTCGTCATTCCTACTTACCGTAGTAGTAGCTTTATCAAGGATACACTCGATAGCGTTCACCAATCTGCATGTGAATATGATTATGAAATTATTTTGGTGGATGACTGTTCTGACGACGTGGAAGCCCTGGCAACAATCGTTGCCGATTCCCCCAACACCACTCTAATTCAAAAAGAGCAAAAATCGAACGCTGCAGCATCTCGCAATATTGGAATAGAGCAGGCGTCGGGGAGTCATATTTTTTTGCTTGATTCTGACGACCACTTTAAACAAGGCTATATTGGCGAACGTTTGAGCTTCATGAGCAGGAACGAGCATGATTTTTGCTTCGGGGCTTATACCAATGTTTCACTCGACGGTGAAAAGGATTTCATCGAAAAACCGGACGTTCGCGATCCTCGGCATTACCTGTTTATAGAAGACAAGGATATTAGAACGTCCACCATCAGTTTTCTGGCTGAGCGCAAGGACACCTTTCGATTCAACGAAAGCCTGAACAAGCATCAGGATTGGGGTTTTTTGATCGACACTGCCGAGCATAGTCGATCGTGGGGGTATGACCCTGAGCCAGGCGTTCGGTTGAACTGCGATCGTGATGGCCGTATGAGTGGCTCGATGAACATGGAAGCCAGCAAGGTTTTCATGAAAAAATATCTTGTAGATCCAAAACATATCAGTGGTTTTGCCAAGCGGCATTTTGTGCTGGCAGCTCTGTTGAAGGATCATGATGCCTACCGCTTTTTCTCGAGCCGCATCATGCCTGAACTTTTGAGGCCGAAGTTCAAAACGATCAAGTTGGCGGGAGATATGCTTGATAGAATAGGTCTATTCTGCTTGCTGCCTCGTTTGCTTGGCACTTATAAAGCCATTGCCAGATTAAAAAAATCCTGATGGGTTAGTATATGACTGCTGAGCTCGCATGGTACCTTGTGTTATGTTGTCTTGCCTTTTTTTATTGCTTTGTCAATAAAAGAACGCCCTTGATTTTAATTGTTTATGTGGTTGCTGCCTATTACCTGTGGATCGTGCGTACCTCGGGTTTTGACTACGATATGGTAGGCTACGCAAAATATCTTTCCTTTGATTTCGATTTCGCGACCGCCTCAACCTATTATACGAGAGAGTTTGTCTACTGGTTCGGATCAAGCTATCTGTACAGCTTGATACAGGATGACGTGGTCACGCTCTGGGTTATCGACATGATCTGGCTGACCCTGTTGTTTTATGCACTGGGGAACCGGCGATTGAGCAGCAGGGTGCCGATGTACGTCATCCCCTTCATGATCGTGTTTTTCCCACTGTTAATGGGTTATCAAAATATATATCGCCAATTGATAGCCTGTGTTTTTGTCCTGTTTGCCTTCTTTGGGGTGAGGAATCTTGTCATAGCAGGATTTTTCGGCTTGCTGGCATTGTTTTCACATAATGCTGCCATCGTGTATATGCCTTTGCTTTATATTTTTGCGATTACCAACGGCATGGCAGTTCCAAAGGTCAAGTTTTTCCACAAGTCCATTTTTGCATTGCTTTATCTCATTATGGTCGGAGGGGTTTATTACTCTTCGCTGGGAGATAGTGAATTGGCAAAGTCGTCATCTTCTACAGGCATCTCGTTGACCTATGCGTATCTTGCCGTGTTCATGGCAATGGCCGTTGTGGCGTTTATTCTTGAAAACTTCAATCTGAAACGGTTTGTTCAGAATAATATAACGCTGGCCTATTCCATATTTACTTTCCTGGCTTTTATTCCGGTGCTGGGAGGGGCTCAGGCTGAACGTATCGGTATGATGCTGTTGATCGTGACAATGCCCATTTTTGCTACAAATCTTGATCGTAGTTTCAAGTCGCAAAATGAAAGAGTCCTGATGCGCATGCTGTTTGTCATGGCGGGTATTGCCCCTACATTTTTGTTCAGCTCGGCGTACAACTTCCTGATAACGACCACCCGGCTTTCGAGCTAGACAGGAGTTGACATTGAAAATTGCTCAGATCATCACGGAATTGAAGCCGAGCGGGCCTGCCAATGTTGTTAAAAATATTGTGGACAATCTGCCCGAAGGCACGGAGTCGACAGTCTTCTATTTCCGTGGGCCTCCTACCCTTGACGTCAGTTGTGAGACACAACAAATAGATTTTCGGAACACCGGTATTCTTGAATCATTTGATGTGGTGCACTCTCATGGCATCCGACCAGACTTCCTGGGGGTGTATGCCTCCCTGTTCAATAAAAAAAGTGTATTCATCTCGACGCTGCATAACTATGTAAAAGATGAACTGTTGAACATCTATGGCCGGAAGGCGGCAACATTTGTAACGCCTTTATGGATGAGCGCCTGGCGACGGATGGATGGTCTGGCAGTACTGACTCAGGATGCCTACAACTATTATCGGGCTAATCTGCCTGAAAAAAAGCTTCATGTTGTACACAACGGTATCCGGGAGCTGGCACATACGCATGAGCTTTCTCCCGATGACCGAGTGACGATGGAGTCGCTTTCCGAGCGTTATCATGTACTGGGAACCAATGCCCATCTCATCAAAAGAAAAGGCATTGATCAGGTCGTCAATGTTCTTTCGAGTGCGCCCGAATGTGCGCTTGTGGTGGTAGGTGATGGCCCTTACAGGCAGGAGCTTGTAGCACTGGCCGAAAAGGCCGGCGTTGCCGATCGGTGCTGGTTCACCGGGTATAGAGATAATGTCTCGGCCTTCCTGCCATATTATGACATCTATATGATGCCCAGCGTCAGTGAAGGTTTTGGACTGGCACTGCTTGAGGCCATGGCAGTTGGCCTGCCCTGTGTTTGCAGTGATATCGGCGTGTTCCGTGAAATTCTGCGTGATGATGAAGCCGCCTTCTTTACGGTAGGTGATCAGGCGTCCCTGCAGAAAGCCATAGTCAGTGCTCTTGAGCATCGAGAGCTTCTGTCCGAGCGGGCTCGTCAGCGCTATCTTGCACAGTTTACCGGTGAAGCCATGTGCCAGAACTATATGACGCTATACAAGGATGTTTTGATGGAGAAGGGGAAGGCAATCAATCCATGAAGCATACCGTTTTAATGATGGTTCACAAGGATGCCGAGCGTGTGCAGGCGTTCATTGATTGGCTGCTGCAGTACAGGGTATCGGTTGTAGTTCATGTTGATCGCAATCAGTCATCGCTTCACTCAGCCCTGACGCAATATTTTGCGCAACAACCGATGGTATGTATTATCGATAACCCGGTGAGCGTCAACTGGTCAGGGGTTTCTCAGGTCAAGGCTGAAATAGCACTGATCGAAAAGGCTGGGCAGATATTCCCTGAAACCGACTATTACCATCTTGTTAGTGGTGAATGCCAGCCTCTTGTTGAGCCCGGCAAATGGGATCTTTTTCTGGATGGCAAAAGCTATCTGGAGTGTGAGGAGCTGCCCGAATACGAATGGCGTATCCGCAGATTCATGCCTTTTGGAGAATCAACCAAAAACAGAACCCTGCCTTATCGTCTGGCATCTCGTGCCTTGCGTGAGATTCAGCGGGTCATGCCCATGCGCAGCAACTTTGGTGAGGAAGCAAAACTGAAGGGTGGGAATTGGTTCAGTTTGTGCCACGCTGATGTCATGGCGATACGCCCCCATTTGAACGATGCTTTTGTGAAACGGTTCAAAATGACGCGCTGCGCCGATGAGCACTTTCTGCAAATCCTGTTTGCACAACTTGGCATACGTTTTAATCATCATAACCTGCGGTATTGCGTGTGGCATGAGGGCAAGGCAAGTCCTGAATATCTGACGATAGAACAGTTAACGAAGGCGCAGGAAAGCGAGCAGTATCTGTTTGCCAGAAAAGTTGATAGTAAGGTTTCCAAAGAATATTCAAGGGAAAGGCTGCAATGAAATTTTCGGTGCTGATGTCCGTTTATGACAAGGAATCGCCACGCTTTTTACGTGAGTGCCTTGAAAGCATCAGGACACAGAGCGTGCAGCCTGACGAGGTTGTCATTGTTGAAGACGGCCCTATCAATGATCAACTGCATGCAGCGCTCGATGAATATCGCCCCACACTGAATATTGTTTCTGTAAGACTCTCCGAGAACAAGGGACTGGGTGAGGCGCTCAATACGGGCCTTGAGCACTGCCGTAATGATCTGGTCGCCAGAATGGATACGGATGATCATTGTTGCCCGGGCCGCTTCGAGCTGCAGGTCAATTATATGATCGCTCATCCTGAGGTCGATATGCTTGGAGGGGCCATTGCAGAGTTCAATGAAGACCCGACAAAACCACATGCCATCCGTGAGCTGCCTACGGGTAAGGAGCAAGTGGCACGGTTTGCACGCTCACGATGCCCGGTCAACCATATGACGGTGATGTTTCGACGTACCGCCATTCTAAAGGCAGGCGGTTATCAGCACTTTCTGGGGATCGAAGACTATTATCTATGGGCTCGTTTGTTGTGTCAGGGGAGTCATATCGATAACGTCAGCGATATTCTGGTTAACGCCCGTGTGGGTAATGGAATGCTGGCAAGGCGTCGGGGCTGGCATTACTTCAAGCAGGATGTGAAGCTTCAGAAAAAGTTTCACGATATGGGATTTGTTGGGTCGGGGACCATGTACATGAACATCCTCAAGAGAGCCCCCTTGCGACTCATGCCGGAAAAACTGCTTGCTGCAGTCTATCAGGGCGTTTTGAGGAAAAGGCCGGCTGCTTGATATTGTCGACTCCCTGAATTGGGTAATCGTACGTTTGCCCCGGTATAGGTCAGAAGCCTATACCGGGGTTTTTGATTTTAAAACATTGATAGAAGGATAAGCGATTCAAAACGGTCGTTGCTCGGCTTATGCAAACCACCTCAACAGGCTCGGCTGTTGCTGATGCGCGCGGTATAGTGTTGAAGCCATGGAGTACAGGAAATAAAGCGATGACAGAGCTGCTTGAATCCGTAAAAAAAATCGCATGGGACGCCTGCGACGCCATTATGGAGATCTATCAAGGATCGATAGAAGTCACCGATAAATCGGACAATAGTCCCTTGACCCAGGCTGATCTGGCAGCGCATCGACTGATCCTGGAGCGCCTGTCTGGTCTGACGCCATCATGGCCACTGCTTTCAGAAGAGTCTGTTGCAGATGAGATCGAGAACCGGCTGTCATGGTCAACCTTCTGGTTGATTGATCCTCTGGATGGTACCAGGGAATTTATTAACCGAAACGGTGAGTTTACGGTCAATATCGCGCTGATACATGAGGGCAGCCCGATTCTTGGTGTGATTGCGGCACCTGTTTTAAACACCATGTGGTATGCCGCGAAAGACAAGGGGGCATGGCGTCAATGCCTGGGTGAACCAGAAGAACGTATTGCTTCTACAGCCTGGCAACCTGGTCGGTTGCTTCGGATTGTAGGCAGCCGCTCGCATGGCAGTAACGAGATGGAACGTTTGCTGGAGGCCATGCCGCCATACCATCTGCAGGGCGTTGGAAGCTCTCTCAAGTTTTGTCGTATTGCAGAGGGCGCTGCCGATTGTTACCCAAGACCCGGTGCGACGTGCGAGTGGGATACAGGCGCTGCTCATATCATTCTGGAAGAAGCCGGCGGTACGGTTCTTGAATTGGATACGGCTACCCTGCAAGCAGGAGAAAGGCTTCGATATAACCAGCGTGATTCGCTGATCAACCCTGATTTCATCGCCCTTGGGCGAGGGCTTGATGAAAAATGGCGTCATCCCGGGTTTTTAAATGCTTCCGTAAGCCGGTTGCCTTAAATATTCCATGGCAGCTGCCGATAGTGTCTCAGAGAGAACAACGAATCCGCTTTTGCCTGCCAGGATTCCCCATTTTGGAGTGTATAGATGGCTATCGAATCACTGGGTGTTGGTTCCAATCTTGATCTGACGTCACTGCTTTCAGGTTTGAAATCAGCAGAACAGGAAAAGCTTGCGCCGATCAATTCCAAGCTTTCCTCGACCAACGCCAAACTGTCCGGCTTCGGACAGCTTCAAAGCTCGCTTGAAAGCTTTCAGACAGCATCTCAGAAGCTGAACAGTGCCAAGCTTTATGAAGGGTTTTCTGCCAAGGTCAGCGGTTCATCATTGACTGCCACCGCAGAGAGTACGGCAGCGGCAGGCAGCTATGATATTAAAATCAATACTCTGGCCACCGCACAGTCTTTGGCCACCGCCGGGCGTGCTGACACAACAAGCTCTATTGGAACAGGGGCACTGACGGTCAACGTTGGTGATAAATCAACTGCCATTGATATTACCGATGGGTCTTTGGCAGGCATCCGCGACGCCATCAACAATGCCGATGCCGGTGTGAAAGCTTCTATTGTCAATGATGGCAGCGGTACGCCTTATCGCCTGGTGCTGAATTCCCAGACCACGGGTGCTGCGTCAACAATGTCCTTTTCAAGTGACAATAGTGATCTTGGCGCACTTTTTTCCGGCACTACTGAAACAGTCGCCGCGTCAGATGCATCTCTGACAGTTAATGGTTTGGCCATTACCAGCTCTTCCAACACGGTTGAAGAGGCTATTCAGGGCGTCACGCTCAATCTTGTTGAGACGACAGCGGAGGGGGCTTCTACAAAGCTGACGGTCAATCAGGATACGGAAAGCGTTAAAACAGCAGTTGAAGATTTTGTAAAAGCTTATAACTCGCTGGCTGACAAGATTTCATCGTTGACCAAAGTCAGTGGCGAAGGCGATAGCGTCAAGGGCGCTTCATTGACAGGCAACAGCACTGTGCGATCTGTTCAGAGCACGCTGCGTGATGCCATGAGCAATACTGTTGACGGTGAGGGAATGAATTATCTCTTCGAAGCAGGCATCAATTTTACAAAGGATGGCAAGCTTGAAGTCGGCGATGAGAAAAAGCTTGATGAGGCCCTGGCCAACAACCTTGATGGCATGAAGGGTCTGTTTGCTGGAGATGGCAAAACAGGTATTGCGTCCAGACTCGATACCAGTATTACCCAGATGCTAAAAGATAACGGTGCCGTGGGTAGTGCCAAGGCCGGTCTTGAAAGCTCTGTCAAAAGCCTTGAGGCCCGTAGTCTGAGAATGCAGGACACTATTGAGACGACAGTAGAACGCTACAAGAAACAGTTCCAGCAGCTCGATGTCATGATGTCCAAGCTTAACAATACACAGTCTTACCTTAGCCAGCAGCTGGAAGCCCTTTAACGGCGCTTCGAAAGATTAATCGCTTTATAGCGGCGGATACCAATTATGTATGCACAAAGAGGGGCAAGTACCTACGCATCAGTAGGGGTGGAGACGGGCGTGATGAGCGCCTCGCCTCATCAGCTGATCGTCATGCTGTTCGATGGTGCCATGGCAGCTATTTTCAAGGCCAAATGGGCCATGGATCATAACGATATCGCTGGCAGGGGCATGGCCATTTCCAAGGCTATTGACATCATTGACGGCGGGCTGCGTGCTAGTCTTGACATGACGCGTGGCGGGGAGCTGGCAGAACGTTTGTCATCGCTTTATGAGTACATGTCACGCTCTCTTTTAAGAGCCAACGTGGCGAACGACAAGACACTGGTAGAGCATGTGGAAAGTCTTTTGAGTGATATTGCCGGTGCATGGAAGGAAATCGGTTCGTCTGCCCAGCAACCCACTGCAGCGGCTCAGGTTTGATATGGAGAAAAAACGTACTCTTATTATCCATGGCTATGAGCGAGCGCTCAGAGTGAGCCATGAAATGCTTGAGCATGCCAGTAAGGGCCAGTGGCAAAAGCTTATTGAACTTGAGCATGACTATCTATGTGAAATTGATCGTCTTCGAGTGCGTGATGAACAAATAACACTGGATAGCGAGCGTCAGGCATACAAGAAAGAAATTCTGGCACAGCTTCTGGAGAATGATCATCAGCTTCATGTGTTGCTACAGCAAAGGCTCGACGAACTCAGTCATCTGATGGAGAAGAGCCGGGTACAGCAGCAGGTCAATCGTGCCTATAGTGCGGCATCAGCCCCAATGGGGGAGTAGTCATGAGTGCCATTACGCCATTGCTGGATACCTTGCTTCATAACGTTCTGGGACGTCGGGCGGATCTGGATCGGGTTGCTTCAAGGCAACCCGATCTGCCGTTGGGGGGGGTGACGTATACTCCGGCAGTGCGTCATGGCACATCGGATACACCGGATGAAACGCTTGAGCGCCACAGTGATGATGCTGCTGCAAGAGCCAAGGCTCCGGGCAAAACACCCGCTCGAGTCGCAACATCGAATAACAGTCTTTTTTTTGAAGACACGGCCTCGAATAGCATACCCAGATCTTCCACGACATATTTCAGCGCTGAAGCCAGGGCCATATCCCGCATTCTGGAAAAATTTCCGGCCACAGCACCGGTCGTCAGCACTGGTGCTGTCCTGTGGGCAACCGAGGAATCGCCCAGGCCTTCAGTGCTTTCGGCAGCACTTGCCGGGCAGATCAGACATAGCGGTCTTTTCTATGAGTCGCACCTGCGTCAATGGCTTTCGGGTCAGTATGATCTACAGGAGTTGCTCAGAGAGCCACAAAACAGGCTTCTACAGCCTGCTGCTGGCGCTGACAAGGTATATAGCTCGTTGGCTGCGGCCATGCATGAGCGCAACGCAGCGCAATCGGCGAGCGGCCTCCCAGCCCGGGAGGGTGGAACTCCTGATATGTCATCTGTTCAGGATGACCTACAGGGCATTCTGCGACATCAACTGGAGCTTATGACGTATCCGCTTGTCCGATGGGAAGGCTTTCTGACGCCTCAGATACCGGTGCATTGGGAAATCGAGCAGGAGCCCGAGAACAATACCAATGAGGGCATGGAAGAAGCATTGCGGATCTGGCGTTCAAGGCTAAGGCTGACGCTGCCTGCTTTGGGGCATGTTGACCTTGACATCAGTCTTCAGGGCAAGACCATCAACGTCAGTGGCAGGGTAGAAAGCCCCTATCTGGCATGGATGACCGTTCAGGGACGACATCTTGATGAACGGTTTACTGGGGCCGGTCTTCAATTGGCGGCACTGCATTTCTCGCCTCAAAACGGGAATGAGCCCGGGGGCGGAACAGCATGACATCTTCCAACGACCAGTCCTCTTCGCGCCAGCGGGCCGTGGCCATGGCACATGACGCCAACGAAGCGCCGCGCGTTGTAGCCAAGGGTTATGGCACGACCGCCGATGCCATTATAGAGAAGGCCCATGCAAGTGGTATCCATGTGCATCAATCGGCAGAACTGGTCAATCTGCTCCTGCACGTCGATCTTGATGATCGCATCCCGCAAGAGTTGTATCTGGCACTTGCAGAACTGCTGTGCTGGATACACGAACTTGAGCGGGATGCTGCCTCCGTATCCTGATCCGCCAGGAAACCGTCCGTTAACGTAAAGATACATTAACTGCCTTCTTAACCGTCGAAATAGGGCCCTTTATGGGCCCTTTTTGTCTAACGTTGATTTTATTAGCTAAATTATCTGCTATTGTCTTAAGACAGGGCGTAGGAAAACATTGTTTTCGTACTAATCAAAAAAATGGTTGTGGTATTAAAGTGTGATGTGTCAATATTGCAAAAAGTAACGAGGCGTTACATTTAGTTGAGTAAATGTCGCCTTGCCTGGCAATGAACCTGTCACGAAAATTCGGTCAAGAGCGTGAACAATCGCCGCTGCACCTGTCGTGACAAGGAATAAATTTTCAAGACGAGGGGAAGGGAACATGATGACCACAAGCCATTTGCTGGATGATATTCGCAACGTCAATCTGTCTTATCTGCTTTTGGTACAACGTCTTTTAAACGAAGACCGTTCTTCTGCCATGTTCAGGCTGAAACTGAACGAGCAGATGGCTGATACTCTGGCATCATTACCCATTTCACAGCTCGCAAAGCTTGCCAACTCCAACCAGCTGCTGTGTCATTTTGCTCTGGTAGATCCTTCACAGCTTTCTTCGCTGACCACACAGCAGCGTGAGGACGATCTCAAGCGCACGCACGCCGCCATTTTGCTGGCCGGGAGCATGCGCGATGATGAGGAGGAGGTGGTGCTGAAAAAGGGGCATCACCATGGCCGATAAAAGCGTCATCAATGAAGTGCGTGATATCCAGCTGGCGATCGAACTGATCGAGCTGGGGGCCAGACTTCAGGTGCTTGAAACCGAAACGGATCTTTCTCGCGGGAGGCTGATCCGTCTTTACAAGGAAGTTCGGGGCGTTTCACCACCGAAGGGAATGCTGCCCTTTTCAACAGACTGGTTTATTACCTGGCTTCCCAATATTCATTCGTCGCTTTTTTACAACATTTATCTTTCTCTGCGTGAGCAAAGTCGTTGTGACCGAATGGAAGCCATCATCAAGGCCTACCGGCTCTACTTTGAACAAATCTCCATGCTTGAGGATGGCGAAGCCGTACTGGGCCTGACGCGTGCCTGGACACTGGTACGCTTTTTTGAAAGTGACATGATGCAGTTATCTTCATGTACTTCATGCAGTGGCAGATTCGTCAATCATGCCCATAGTCTTGATCAGGATTTCGTGTGCGGTATCTGTCAGCCGCCTTCGCGGGCAGGAAAAACCCGACGCGCTGCCGAAAGAGAGCGCATTAGAAAGGAAAGTGGTACGCAATACTGATCAGTTGCGCCAGAAATACTCCAGCCCCTCTATTGACATGGTTTTCCCCTCTCACCCTGACAGTTCACACTTTCAGGGTTTTTTATTGTTTCCAGATCCTGCCTCGATCGTCTTCAAACTAGAGATATGACCCCTTTTTCAGAAGCTAGTCATGCCTTTGACAGGCTATTAAAAGCTTTAATCTTGCCAACATTATTTATCAGGTCAGATCAGCACTGCTACAGATGTCATATCTCTTTTTCCCCGACGAATCTGATGAGATGGGCTCTCAAGCCAGGCCACTTTTGGCCGATGTTATCTCCAGATCCTGAATACTGAGGAATTACCGTGCTTATATTATTTGGATATGTTGCTGTTATTGCCTCGGTGATCGGGGGGTACATGATGGTGGGTGGGCATCTGGCTGTTCTGTTTCAGCCGGCCGAAATCGTCATCATCTGCGGTGCTGCCGTGGGTGCCTTCATCGCCAGTAACAACGGCACGGCGATCAAGGCCACGCTGAAAGTCGTTCCCAAACTCAAGGGAAGCGTCAAATACAACAAGGAGCTTTTCATGGAGCTCATGGCGCTTTTGTACCTGTTGCTGGCCAAAGGGCGGCAGGAGGGCATGATGGCGCTTGAGCGTGATGTTGAAGACCCCGCGGAAAGTCCCCTGTTTACTCGCTATCCAAAACTGATGGCAGACCCTTTGTTAATGGAGTTTTTGACCGACTATCTGCGTTTGATGATCAGCGGCAATATGGATGCTTTCGAAATCGAGTCGCTGATGGATCACGAAATCGAGACCTTTCAGCATGAAGCCGAAATTCCCGTCAATGCCATTTCAGGTGTCGGCGATGGGCTGCCGGCCTTTGGCATCGTGGCCGCTGTCATGGGGGTTGTACACGCACTGGGTGCCGAAGGGCTTACGCCTGAAGAAGTAGGCCCTCTGATCGCTGCTGCACTGGTCGGTACCTTCCTGGGTATCTTGCTGGCTTACGGTTTTGTCACACCGCTGGCCACACACATCCGGCATCAGATCAGTGAAGTCGAAAAGATGTTGCAATGTATCAAGGTCACGCTTCTGGCCAATCTTAATGGCTATGCACCGCCGATCGCCGTCGAGTTCGGTCGCAAGGTGCTCTATTCAAGTGAGCGCCCCAGCTTTAGTGAGCTGGAAGAGCATGTGCGTAGCGTGCGTTCACAGCCCAGCGGCAATAGTCAGGGTTAACCCATGAGCCAGCATCGTCGCCCCATTGTCATACGTCGCAAGAAAGCCGCCAGCCATCACGGTTCGCACGGCAGCTGGAAAATTGCCTACGCCGACTTCATGACGGCCATGATGGCCTTCTTTTTGGTGATGTGGCTGCTGGCCGGAACATCGAAAGCCGAGTTTGAGCAGATCAGCGAATATTTTCGTACTCCTCTGAAAGTGGCTCTGGCCGGGGGGGATCGTAACTCGGCCAGTAACAGTGCGATTCCCGGTGGCGGTGATGATGTCATGCATAGTGAGGGGGAGCGCTCACGGATCACCATTGAGCAAAACAGCAGCATGGCCACCGATATGTCAGCGCTGAGCAGGCTCAAGGCGCGTCTTGAGGCACTAATGCAGGAGGACCCGGCCCTGCGTGATCTGCGCTCACAAATGCGCCTTGATCTTACTCCCGAAGGACTTCGAATCCAGATCGTGGACAGTCAGCGCCGCCCGATGTTTGAAGTAGGCAGTGCGCGCGTGGCGCCTCACATGCACAACATCCTGACGGCCATTGCACCGCTGCTCAACGAGCTGCCCAACAAGTTGACCCTGTCAGGCCATACGGATGACCTGCCGTTCGCTGCCGGTCTCAAGGGGTACAGCAACTGGGAACTTTCAACGGATCGCGCCAATGCGTCACGGCGTGAGCTTGTGGCAGGAGGGCTTGAGCCCGAGAAGCTGCTGCGGGTCATCGGCATGGCAGACACCATGAATATATCAGGTGAAGAAGACAGCGCGCTCAACCGTCGGATCAGCATTCTGGTGCTCAATAGCCGCGCACAGAAAATGATGGAGCAGGAAAACATGGCTCCGGGGGCGCCGGCCATCATTGATGGTGAGAAGGTTCCGCTTTCCATTGAGGGCTTTACCCAGAGTGAAAACGCTCCGGGCACTCAGGAGGCGTCCGAACGGGTGACAACATCATGAGCATCAGGGCGGCAGGTTTTGAAAGTACTTTTGCGCACGCTCGGGTAGAGCGTTGGACCGAATCCAGAAGCAGGGCAGGGCATCAGGCGTGAGCATCGACATTACCGAGTTCTACCAGACATTTTTCGAAGAGGCCGAGGAACTGCTCAGTGACATGGAGCAGCAGCTGTTGCAGATCGATCCCAGTGATCCTGACGGTGAACAGCTCAACGCCATCTTTCGAGCAGCACATTCCATCAAGGGTGGCGCGGGGACATTCGGCTTTACCGTGCTGCAGGAAACTACACATCTGTTCGAGAACCTGCTCGACAAGGCGCGTCACCGTGAACTGGCCCTTGACCCGACCATCATCGACATATTTCTGGAAACCAAGGATATGCTCAGCGATCAGCTCAATGCCTACCGTCAACAGACCGAGCCGGATAGCGCCGCCTACGAGCGTATCTGTAATACATTAAAGACACTGGCCGAAGAGAAGGGCCAGGGGAGTGGCGCTGCTTCCACGTCGTCAGTTCACGCACCTGCTTCCGGTCTTGCTGAAAGCGGTGCCATGGTCATCCGGATTGCCGGTGTCGCAGCGGATAATGCCACCAGCCTTGCAGAAGAGCTGGCATTGTTCGGCACCGTGCTGGAACAGCAGCATGCCAATGATGTGCTGACCGTACGGCTTGAGACCGCCACGGGCGAGGAAGATATCCGCGCCGTGCTCTGTTTCGTTGTCGACGATGACCAGATCACCTTCGAAAGCGTGGCGAAAGGCTCCGCTGATGACAGTAGCGCATCGGTGCCAGTCGATGAGTGGCCCGTAGAGGAAGAGATGGTGCCAGCAGCACCTGAACCGGCAAGCGCGGCACCGCCCGAGTCAGCAGCGGATAGTGTTACCGCTCCGGCTGAACCGGCCAAAGCCGCCGCACCTGCCGCCAAAAAGGCCGCCGGGGCTGCGGCCAGCAGCGAGAATGCCTCTCTGCGCGTATCGATCGAAAAGATTGACCAGATCATTAATTTGGTGGGTGAACTGGTGATTACCCAGTCCATGCTGGAGCAGGGCACGTCCGATTTCGATCCGGTGACTCACGGCAGTCTGCTCAGCGGTATGAACCAGCTCCAGCGCAATGCCCGTGACCTGCAGGAAGCGGTCATGTCAATTCGCATGATGCCCATGGATGTTGTCTTCAACCGCTTCCCGCGTCTGGTGCGTGATCTGGCCGGCAAACTTGGCAAGCAGGTCGAATTTGAAACGGTGGGCAAGTCTACCGAGCTCGACAAGGGTTTGATCGAGCGCATCGTTGATCCACTGACCCACCTGGTGCGCAACAGTCTGGATCATGGCATCGAGACCCCTGATCGGCGCCTGGCCGCCGGCAAACCGGCCGCAGGCAAGCTGACCCTCTCTGCCAGTCATCAGGGCGGCAACATCCTGATCGAAATCAGTGATGATGGTGCCGGTCTGAACCGTGAGCGGATTCTGAGCAAGGCGCGTGAGAATGGTCTGGCCGTGTCGGATGCCATGAGTGATGACGATGTCTGGCAGCTGATCTTTGCGCCGGGCTTTTCAACCGCCGAGCAGGTTACCGATCTGTCAGGACGTGGCGTCGGCATGGATGTGGTCAAGCGTAATATCGCGCAAATGGGCGGTCACGTGGACATTCTTTCCCGTCCCGGGCAGGGCACCACCACGCGAATCGTGCTGCCACTGACGCTTGCCATTCTCGATGGCATGTCGGTTCGTGTCGGGGAAGAGGTCTATATCCTGCCGCTGGGCGCCATCAAGGAGTCCATGCAGGTCAGGCCGGAAGATATCAGCACCGTCACCGGCAATGATCGTGTCCTGCATGTTCGCGGTGAATATCTGCCATTGGTCGAGCTTTATCGAGTTTTTGATATTCCTGATGCGAAGCAGGATGTCACCAAAGGGATTGTCATGATCGTACAAAGTGAGGGCCGCAGCTTTGCACTGCAGGTCGATCAGCTGATCGGACAGCATCAGGTCGTGGTCAAGAATCTGGAAACCAATTATCGACGTGTTCCCGGCATCTCTGCCGCCACCATCTTGGGCGATGGCAGCGTGGCATTGATTCTGGACATTCCGGCCCTGTCACGTGCGCCTCAGGATCGTGAAGGCAGTCACGCAGGTCATCATCGTAGTGCTGCCGCGCTGCACTGATTCAGTTGCATAACGCACAGCCATCTTTAATTCTGCCCGCTGGGTCGGGCATATGGGAGTTGAGACAATGGAAGCTTCTGCTATCGACAAGGTACAGCTGGAAGGGGAAGGTCATGAATTTCTGGTCTTTCGACTGGGTGCGGAAGAGTACGGCATCGATATCCTGAGTGTGCAGGAAATTCGCGGCTATGAAGGGGTGACGCGCATTGCCAACGCACCTTCCTTTATCAAGGGCGTGACCAATCTGCGTGGCGTTATCGTCCCCATCGTTGACCTGCGTCTGAAGTTTGCCCTGGGCAATGCCGACTACACGGCGCAAACCGTCGTGATCGTGCTTAACATTGGTCATCGCGTCGTGGGCGTGGTGGTAGATGGTGTCTCCGATGTTCTGGCGTTGACCGGTGAGCAGATCAAGCCGGCACCGGAGTTTGGTTCAACGCTGTCTACCCATTACCTGATGGGACTGGGCAGTCTGGATGAACGCATGCTGATTCTGGTCGATATCGAGAAACTGATGAGCAGTGAAGAAATGGCCCTGATCGACAAGGCTGCCTGATCGATTGTATTGGTCATTGAAAGCGCCGGCAGATGCCGGCGCTTTTTTTATGTCTGTATAAATAGCGTACTTTAACCTGCGCTAATCCTTGGTTTGGTTTGTCCAAAACATAGTTTGATGTGCACAGACATGTCGGCAATGGCCGATCAGCGAGTTCATCTCAGGAGATCCATGCATGCGCAATAACCAACCGGTCAATGACAAACATTATGTCCTTGATGAGCAGCAGTTTCTGATCTCCCAGACCGACACTGATGGCAATATCGTTTACGCCAATCCGGCGTTTATCGAGGTCAGTGGGTTTGAGCGCCACGAGCTGATTGGCGCACCCCATAACCTCGTGCGCCATCCGGACATGCCGCCAGTGGCCTTTGCCAATCTCTGGAAGACCCTGCGCGACGGAGAGACGTGGACCGGCATGGTCAAGAATCGACGCAAGGATGGCGGCTACTACTGGGTCAGGGCCACGGTCATGCCGATTGTCGAGCAGGGCCAGCTCAAGGGCTATGCCTCGGTCCGCATCAAGGCTGACGAGGCGTCCATCGCACACGCCGAGCGGGTATATCAACGTATCAGCAGTGGGCAGGGCAAGGGGTGGACGCTGGTTCATGGCGTCATCACGCCGGCCGGGCCGCTGGGCTGGGGGCATCGGCTCGTCCGTATGGCGCCTGCCCGCAAGGCCGGTTGGGCGGGACTGACCAGTGCCCTGTCATCCATGGTGCTGGTCGGGCTTCTGGTGGCGGATTATCAGATGCTCTCGGCTCAGCAGTCACTGCCCGTACTCATGAGTACGTTCACCATCGCCACGACACTGCTCACGGCAGGCACTGCCATAACAGGGGCGCTAATGGTACGCCGCGCCCAGCGCTCGCTTGAACAGGCGCTGGTGTGCTGTCGTCAGATTTCCAGTGGCAATCTGGAATCGACCAGCGACAGCCAGGATCAACTGATGATTGCGCTGGATACCATGCGCAAGTGTCTGCTGGGTGTGGTTCGTGATGTCAAGGGCAGCGTCGGCGTGATCTCCCCGGCCAGCAGTGAGCTGGCCACCGGTAATCAGAATCTCTCCCGGCGCACCGAAGAGCAGGCAGCGTCGCTTGAACAGACTTCCAGCAGTATGGAGGAGCTGACCGCGACGGTCGGTCATAACGCCGAGCATGCCAGCGACGCTTCGAAGCTGGCGCATGAGGCCTCGAGCGTGGCAGAACGGGGTCGCAGCGAAATGGGCGATGTGGTCACGCGCATGGAGGGCATCACTCAGGCCTCGGCGCGTATCTCCGATATCGTGGGGGTCATCGACAGCATCGCCTTTCAGACCAACATTCTGGCCCTCAACGCCTCGGTAGAGGCGGCTCGTGCCGGTGAGCAGGGCAAGGGGTTTGCCGTGGTCGCCAACGAAGTACGTTCACTGGCCAGTCGCAGTGCTCAGGCCGCTCGCGAAATCCGTGAGCTGATCGACAAATCCTCGGTTGAGGTCCATGCCGGTAGCGAACTGGTCGCCCGCGCGCAGTCCACCATGACCGATATCGTCGGCGGGGTGCATCGAGTCACCACGCTGATGCAGGAAATCTCCTCGGCCACCCGTGAGCAGAAAAACGGCATCGAACAGATCGGCCAGGCCATCCAGTGCATGGACGAAATGACCCAGCAAAATGCCGCCATGGTCGAGCAGTCTTCGGCGGCCTCCGAATCGATGCGTCAAAACGCCGATCACCTTAATGAAATTGTCAGTCTTTTCAGGATCAAGGAAAGCGTCCGGGCGCCGATAATAGCTTCAGACAGGACTGCTTCTTCAATGAAGCATGGGGGTAAGGCCCACGGCGGTGAATCGGACAGACACATTTCGACGCCGTCACGTACCGAGTCCGGCAAAACCGCCGCCTCCGTCTCTGCCAAAGCCAAAGTCGCTCGCCCACGTGGTGAGCCAGCGTCTGAAGCAGCAGACGAGGACTGGACAACCTTTTAATCACTTCCAGTGATGCGGAGTAAAAGACGTGACAGAAGTCGTTGAAAGCCGCGATTTAAAACTGACGCATGAGGATTTCGAGCGTGTAAGGCGCCTGATCCATGAGCGTGCAGGTATCGCACTGGCATTGCATAAAAAAGAGATGGTTTACAGCCGTCTGGCACGTCGCCTGCGCACGCTTGGGCTTAATCAGTTCAAGGCTTATCTGGATCTGCTGGATGGCCATGCCGAGTCCTCGGAGTGGGAACATTTCGTTAATGCGTTGACGACCAATCTGACGTCGTTTTTCCGTGAAGCGCACCACTTCCCGATTCTGGCCGATCACGTTCGCGCCCAGAGCGGCAGTATCAAGGTGTGGTGTTGCGCGGCGTCTACCGGCGAAGAGCCCTGGTCGCTGGCCATGACGCTGACCGAGGCGCTCGGTTCGAAAGCACAGAATGCCAGGATCCTGGCCACCGACATTGATACCAGGGCACTGGCCACGGCGGCGGCCGGTATCTACCCGATTGCTCAGATCGAGAAGCTGTCGATGGAGCAGCGAAAGCGGTTTTTCATGCGCGGTGTGGGGGCCAAATCCGGCGTGGCACGGGTCAATCCGGCACTGGCGGCGATGGTGGAATATCGCCAGCTGAATCTGCTGGCAGCGCGATGGGAAGTAGAAGGCCCGTTTGATGTCATCTTCTGTCGCAACATCATGATTTATTTCGACAAGCCTACTCAGAAGAAAATTCTGGAAAGGTTTGCGCCGCTGCTCAAGCCCAATGGACTGCTTTTTGCCGGGCACTCCGAAAACTTTACGTATCTGACCGATGCCTTCCGTTTGCAGGGGCATACCGTCTATGGCCTTGCATCAAACCCGGGTTCACGGTCATGAAATGTCGGGAGCAGGAAGGCCTGGCCAACCACTTTTACTTCGATCGCGATGACAGTCTTGACGCCGTCAAGCTGCTGCCGAGCGAGTATTACGTGGCGTCATCACCCATGGTGCTGTCGACGGTGCTGGGCTCCTGTGTCTCTGCATGTATCCGTGACAGCGCGGCAGGCGTGGGCGGCATGAACCATTACATGCTGCCCGGTGATGGCAGTCACGATACCAGTGGGCCGCGTCTTCGCTACGGCGAGCACGCCATGAGCACGCTGGTCGAGGAAATATGTCGGCTGGGCGGACGTCGCGACCGGCTGGAAGCCAAGGTATTCGGGGGCGGCATGGTCATCGCTGGTATGGCATCGCGCATCGGTTTTGCCAATGCCGAGTTTGTCATGGCGTGGCTTGATCGCGAAAACATTCGTGTCCTTGCGCAGGACCTCAACGGTAGCCATGCGCGTCGTGTGCACTTTCTGCCGGGAACCGGTCAGGTACGGGTCAGGCGTCTCAACGGTAGTGCCACGGTCTGCAGCCGTGAAAAGACATTGATCGAAGCGCTGGTGGGAGACGGTGTCAATCCGCTGGTCGCGGCAGCAGCAGGCATGAAAGGAGCAGGACGGTGAGCAAGATCAAGGTATTGTGTGTTGACGATTCGGCACTGATTCGCAGCCTGATCAGCGAAATCATCAATCAGGAACCGGACATGGAAGTGGTCGCCACGGCTCCGGATCCCCTGGTGGCTCGTGATCTGATCAAGAAAACCAATCCCGATGTGCTGACACTGGATGTCGAGATGCCGCGCATGGATGGACTGGATTTTCTGGAAAGGCTCATGCGCCTGCGCCCCATGCCGGTCGTCATGGTCTCTTCCCTGACAGAGCGCGGTTCGGAAATCACCATGCGAGCGCTTGAGCTGGGTGCAGTGGACTTCGTCACCAAGCCACAGCTTGGCATTCGTGAAGGCATGGCCGAATACGCTCATGCCATCACCGACAAGATTCGAGCGGCCTCAAGGGCAAGGCTCAAGGTGGCTCAGTCCTCGTCGACGCCTGCGCCGGCGGCTCTTCGTGCGCCGCTGTACTCCAGCGAGAAGCTTCTGATTGTAGGCGCCTCGACGGGTGGGACAGAGGCGATTCGGGAATTTCTGATGCCACTGCCCTCGGATAGCCCGGCGATATTGATCACCCAGCACATGCCGGCCGGGTTTACCAAATCCTTTGCCGCGCGTCTGGACAGTCTTTGCCGCATTACCGTTCGCGAAGCCGTTCATGGTGAGCGTGTGCTGCCCGGTCATGCTTATCTGGCACCCGGTGGTGAAACACACCTGCGTCTGGTTCGAAGCGGTGCCAACTATGTAATTTCGCTGGACCATGAAGCGCCCATCAATCGTCACCGGCCCTCCGTTGATGCGCTGTTTGAATCCGCCGCCATCAGCGCAGGCAAGAATGCCATCGGTGTGCTGTTGACCGGCATGGGCAAGGATGGTGCCCAGGGGCTTTTGAAGATGCGCCAGGCCGGAGCCTGGACGCTGGCGCAGGATGAGGCCAGCTGTGTGGTCTTTGGCATGCCGCGTGAGGCCATAGCCCTGGGTGCTGCATGTGAAATCGTCTCCATCACCAGCATGTGCGAGCGAGCGCTGGCACAGCTGGGTGGCAATAATCGTCAGGCGCTGCGCGTCTAGCGCGGTACCACTGAATCGTTGACTCGCGCGCGAGCGCATTTATTTAAAAAGGAAATGACAGACATGGCTGACAAGAACATTCATATCCTGGTGGTGGACGACTTTCCCACCATGCGTCGTATCGTGCGCAACCTCCTCAAGGAGCTTGGCTTCAACAATGTTGATGAAGCCGAAGACGGCGTTGATGGTCTGGCAAAGCTTCGCAGTGACAGCTTTGGCTTTGTGGTTTCTGACTGGAACATGCCGAACCTGGACGGTCTGGAAATGCTCAAGCAGATTCGCGCCGATGACAATCTCAAGCATCTTCCGGTACTGATGGTGACGGCAGAAGCCAAAAAGGAAAACATCATTGCGGCGGCTCAGGCCGGTGCCAATGGTTACGTGGTGAAACCCTTTACCGCCGCAACGCTCGAAGAGAAGTTGAACAAGATCTTCGAAAAGCTCGATAAATAAGTCTGCGGATAGCCATCGGGAGTGAATGACATGACAGCCAATGCCAAACCGCAGAACGCAGAAGATGCGATCCCGCCGGACCTTATTGCCAGAATTGGTCATCTGACACGTGCGTTGCGTGACAATATGCGAGAGCTGGGTCTGGACAAGGAAGTCGAGAAGGCCGCCCAGGCCATTCCCGATTCCCGCGATCGCCTGAGCTACATTGCCTCCATGACCGAGCAGGCCGCCGAGCGCTCGCTCAATGCCATCGAAATTGCTCAGCCCATTCAGGACAACATCGAAAAACAGTCGGCCGAGCTCGCCGGGCGCTGGGATCAGTGGTTCGACAAGCCGCTTGAGCAGGCCGAAGCGCGTGATCTGGTTGGAGATACCCGAGCCTATCTTGAATGGGTGCCGGCACAGACCCGCGCGACCCAGAGTCAGCTGATGGAAGTCATGATGGCTCAGGACTTCCAGGATCTGACCGGGCAGGTCATCAAAAAGATGATGGAGGTGATCCGCGAGATCGAGCGTGAGCTCCTGCAGGTGCTGATTGACAACATGCCCTCCGAAGCCATGCGTGAGCGTGCCAGGGAGAGTACCAGCCAGACTTCCGACGGCCTGCTCAACGGGCCGCAGATCAAGACGGAAGGACGCACCGACATCGTGACCGATCAGTCACAGGTCGATGATCTGCTCGACAGCCTCGGCTTCTAGTTCATATTTCCTGCTTATGTGTCGAATAGCTCTCCCTCGGGCGGGCTATTCCAGCGATTGTTTTCCCTTCCTTCCTCGCACAATGTCGCCCAGTGAGCACGATGCTCCACATGATTTCATGGGGTCGAAATGTCCGGCGACAGCGACGCAGAAAAAACCGAAGAGCCTACGGCACGACGTCTTGAGAAGGCTCGTGAAGAGGGTCAGGTTGCCCGTTCACGTGAGTTGACCACCTTCTTGATGCTGGCCGTCGGGGCCGCAGGCCTGGCGCTTTGCATGAATTGGATGGGGGAGACGCTGTCAGGGGTCATGAGTGACGGATTGACCTTTGATGCAGACGTTGCGCGTGATCCCACTCGAATGATGATCAATGTCTCGGCGCTGGGCGGTCGGGCGTTGATGGCCATTGCGCCCATTCTGGGCATTATGGGGGTGGTGGCGCTGATGGCGCCAATGGCGCTGGGTGGGTGGTTGTTTTCGACAAAGTCCCTCAAGGTTGATGTCAAAAAGCTCAATCCGGGTGCCGGTTTAAAGCGTATTTTTTCCAGTCAGGCACTGGCGGAACTGGTCAAGACCATTGCCAAGTCGCTGCTGATTGCGCTGGTCGCGGCCTACTTTATCTATAGCCACCAGGGCGAGCTGCTGGGGCTTGCCGGAGAAAGCATTCAGTCCGCCATGCGTCACATGCTGCTGCTGCTGGTGTTCTGCTGTGCCCTGATCCTGCTTTCCTTCATCGTTGTCATCCTGATCGATGTTCCCTATCAGCTTTGGAGTCACACCAAAAAGCTTCGCATGAGCCGGGAGGATATTCGCCAGGAGCACAAGGAGTCCGAAGGGGACCCGCACGTCAAGGGCCGTATTCGCCAGCAGCAGCAGGCGATCGCGCGCCGACGCATGATGAGTGAGGTGCCCAAGGCTGATGTCATCATTACCAACCCGACCCACTTTGCCGTGGCGCTGGCCTACAAGGATGACGAAATGGGGGCCCCGCGGGTGGTGGCGAAAGGCGCCGATGCCGTGGCTGCCAAAATTCGCGAGCTGGGTCAGGAGAACCGTATCCCCTTTCTGGAGGCCCCGGCGCTGGCGCGTTCACTGTATCGCCACGGTGAGCTGGGCCGGGAGATTCCTGCTGCGCTGTATACCGCCGTTGCTGAAGTGCTGGCCTGGGTGTATCAGCTGCGCCGCCATCGCAGCGAAGGCGGTAAAACACCAAAACGGCCCGGCCATATCGATGTGCCTGAAGAGATGGCCTATACCCCGTCACCCTCGGATGACGAGGACAACAATGAACCATGATGCCCGGGGCGCTGCGTTGCCCATTAAAGGCGCCGGACAACCTATTCACCCTGACAGGTCATCGCTGACATGAATGCATTGAGTGCACTGTTTTCCCGGGGCGGTCTGACTCAGAGCAGCCAGCTGAAGTTTTTGGCCGGCCCGGTCCTGATTCTGATGATTCTGTCGATGATGGTGCTACCGCTGCCACCGTTTATTCTCGACATGCTGTTTACCTTCAATATTGCCCTGTCGATTATGGTGCTGCTGGTGAGCATGTTCACCACCAAACCGCTCGAGTTTGCTGCCTTCCCGGCGGTGCTGCTGTTTTCGACGCTGCTGAGGCTGTCGCTCAACGTGGCCTCGACGCGTGTGGTGCTGCTGGAAGGGCATAACGGCGGTGACGCCGCCGGTAAGGTTATCGAGGCGTTTGCCGAATTTCTGGTGGGCGGTAACTTTGCCGTGGGTCTTGTGGTGTTCGTGATTCTGGTCGTCATCAACTTCATGGTGATCACCAAGGGCGCGGGTCGTATTGCTGAAGTCGGGGCCCGCTTTACGCTGGATGCCATGCCCGGCAAGCAGATGGCCATTGATGCCGATCTTAATGCCGGTCTGATCGACGAAAAGTTTGCGCGTGAGCGTCGCAAGGAGATCGCTCAGGAAGCTGAATTTTTCGGTTCCATGGATGGTGCCAGCAAATTTGTACGCGGTGATGCCGTCGCCGGTATCCTGATCATGGTCATCAACATCGTGGGCGGACTGGTGGTGGGCGTGGCCCAGCATGGGCTTTCAGTCGGTGATGCTGCCCATACCTATACGCTGTTGACCATCGGGGATGGCCTGGTCGGCCAGATTCCGGCCCTGATCATTTCTACCGCGGCGGGTGTTACCGTATCGCGCGTCAACACCGAACAGGACGTGGGTCAGCAGCTGCTGGGCCAGCTGTTTACCAATCCTCGTGTTCTTTATCTAACGGCAGGCGTTGTCGGTCTTCTGGGTATCATTCCCGGGATGCCCAATATCGTGTTTTTGTTGTTCACTGCCATGCTTGGCGGCCTGGGCTGGTATCTGAACAAGAAAAAGCAGGAAGCGGCTAGCATCGAGGAGGCGCAACCGGCCCCGGTTGCTAAAACGGACAGCCACGAAGCCAGCTGGGACGACGTTCAACTGGTCGATCCGCTGGGTCTTGAGGTCGGTCATCGCCTGATCCCGCTGGTGGACCAGAATCAGGATGGCGAGCTTTTGAAGCGCATCAAGAGTCTGAGAAAGAAGTTCGCTCAGGAAGTGGGTTTCCTGCCGCCCGTTGTCCATATCCGTGACAACCTGTCCCTACAGCCACAGCAGTATCGCATTGCGCTTAATGGCGTATTGATCGGCGAAGGGGAGGCGTGGCCCGGTCAGTATCTGGCCATTGATCCCGGCCAGGCGATGGGCAATCTCGAGGGCCGCATGACGAAGGACCCGGCGTTCGGGCTGCCCGCCACCTGGATTGAGGCCAATCAGCGTGATCAGGCGCAGATGCAGGGCTTTACTGTCGTGGATGCCAGCACGGTCGTTGCGACGCACCTTAATCATCTGCTGGGTGAGCACGCCAGTGAAATGATGGGTCGCAGTGAAACCCAGAAGCTGCTGGATCGACTGGCGAAGGAATCGCCGAGTCTGGTCGAGGAGGTCGTGCCCAAGCTGATTTCTCTGACCACGCTGACCCGTATCCTGCAGCAGCTTTTGTCGGAAGACGTATCCATTCGCGATATGCGCACCATTCTTGATACGTTGGCCGATCATGGCGGCCATACCACGGATGCCATGGAGCTGACCGCTGCCGTGCGCCTGGCGCTGGGTCGTGCCATTACGCAGCAGTATTTCCCGGGGCAGGAACCTGCTGAGGTGATCAGCCTTGATGTTGATCTGGAGAAAATGCTGATGCAGGCGCTCAACAATGGCGGTGCACTGGAGCCTGGCCTTGCCGACACCCTGATCCAGCAGGCAGAAACCGCCGTTCAGCGCCAGGAAGAGCGTGGCCTGCCAGCTGTACTGGTGGTGCAGCACGGCGTGCGCTCGCTGCTGTCGCGGTTCTTGCGTCGACGCCTGCCGCGTCTGGTGGTGCTCTCCCAGGCAGAGATCCCTGAAGAGCGCCAGATTCGTGTGACGGCCATTATCGGATCGCAGTCATGATAAGAGCTCGGTCGGCATCATGGCTCATGATCACTGCCGCATTGGCATGGCCGTCGGTCTGGGCCGAAGCAGGGGCCGGGGGCGCCATTCCTGTTCAGGTCAATCTTCCTGACATGGCGCAAAAGGGGTGGGAATACCGTGTGGCGCTGGCGAATGCCGAGAATGCGCCTGCTGACAGCTGGTTGACCGAGCTTTCCTGGCGTTATGAGTTGGGGCCGGGGGAGGTGCTGCCAGAGGCTTCGCTGTGTACGCCATCAGAATGCGTGGCGCTGAATATGGCTCGTGGCAGCACTGGTGCCCTTGCCGGGCTGCCGGCCAGTACGCCACTGTCACTTCACTTTGTTCTGCCTGGCAAGGGCATGCTCAAGCATCCAGTTCAGGGTGGGACCGCTCAGGTATTCGTCAACTATCGCCTGCAGGACCAGTAGGCCACGCCTTTTGCAGGGAATTCTGCAGGGTAATGCGAAGGTAGTGAAAAGGGTATTGCCTGACAGGCGTTCAGATCCATGATCAGGTCTGCTTACTCGAGTAAATCTCCAAATACAGAATCAAAAAGGCCGCGCCATTGTCATGGCGCGGCCTTTTGGCACAAGAGTGTCGAACCTGAGCTCAGCCCATCAGGTGCGTACTGGAACGGCCGATATTGTGCTGGCGGCCATTGGGGCCGTACATGGTCATGCCGGCTGCGGTCTGAAGGAAGTTGAGGGCACGACTGTGGAAATCCAGCCGTCTGCCAATCACGAACCCGTTGAGACGATTGCGCTGTGCGGCCGCTTCGGTGCGCTCGATGATACGCTGCCATAACTCGTTGAGTTCCAGCTTGATGGCAGCGCGATCGCTCGTGGCGCGGTCTGCGCCGAGGCCGCGACTCTCGAGCAGGGCACTCCGGGCGCGCTCGAGTTGATCCAGTCTGACCATTGACGTGCCCTTGTGCTCACAGGTTTGCAGCAGGGCTTCAATATCCACCGGATGGCTGTCCAGAATTTCGGCCTCGTGGTCGAGTAGATCGATAAAGCGCCCGAGGGCCTCATCGATCTGGTTCAGGATATTGGCGTAATCGTTCATCCACGTGTTCTCCAAAGGCGTTCAAGCAAAAGGAATGCCCTAGCCCTTGTTCGAAAGCAGCTCCTGCGCGCTTGCGATCAGGCCGTCGGCAATTTTTCCGGTATCAACCTCAAAGCTGCCATCGCGAATGGCCTGACGCAGTTCGTTGACACGTGCCGTGTCAATGTCCTGCGAGCCATCCTGGGCGCTGGAAGGTACCCAGCGCGTCGCGGCGCTCTGCTCGGTCTTTTCGGCTTCAGGCGTCGTGACGCGTGATACCGATACCGGGCTGGCAATGCGGTTGATTGAACCGTTGTTGCTGTCAATTTTCATCTTCATGCTCTCCGAAGCGCTCACTCGGGTGAGCTGATAAAGGGGCGCAGGCAAGCGCTGTTGACTCCATTATCGACATCACAGGCAGGTTCTTTAACCTATCCTGGTAACGAAAGGTATCGAATGGATATCAGAGCGTAATGTAGTTGCCTTGGGGACTAGTGAACCTCCACTACTCCTTCGCGACTTGCCTCACCATTGATAACGCTGCCAGAGGGCATTCTAACCCGAACACTTTCACCAAGCCCTGCGTCATTTAACGCCTGGCCACTGCTACTGATCATGAAACCGTTGCCCCGAACCAGCAGGGCAACTTCGGCACCGCGCTGAATCAGTACGGGCGCCTTGACCATCCCTGTCTGAAGCGGCTGACCGGCCGCAATGCGGCGCTGTGATACCTGTCCCACCAGCTGTGAGGCATCGGTAATCAAGCGACTGGAAAGCCGGGTCAGATCCCCTTCCTGCCAGTCAAGGTCACTCTCTTCAATGACATCGCCCGGCATGATATTGCGATTGACCACCGGGTATTGTCCGTTGATATGCACATAGGCCTGAAAGTAGCGCGTCTCGGGGGCATTGCCCGGGCAGCGCACGCCAACTGATGTGCGGCCCGAGACCTTGCCGCCGCGCCCGGGCAAAAAGGCAGATGGTGCCTGACAGGCCATGGCTGCGGCCGGTGACGGTGTGATCTCAATGGTGATGTCACCATTTTCACCGGCCGTCTGCTCCAGCAGAAACCCTTCAATGACGTCATAAATGACCTGTTCATTGGCTTCAACCGGGACACAGATCAGTCCTGCCGCCACCAGCAACAAGGTGGCGCCATGGCGGCAGTGCCTGCGGTATGAGCGTATGAAGGGCAGCGACATGAAGTGGCCTTTCGTTATCAAACGGTTACATGGATGCTGTGCATTCTAGACAGATACCAAAAAAAACAGTGCGCGAAATAACCCCTAAAAAGCGGCCTTTTCATTCAATGGTGAAGGTTGCGCGCTCTCTATGCTGCGCTCATTCCAAAAGGTAAAAGAAAGTAACCTTTGTTGTTTTAATGATTCATGGCGCAACGGAGTGACTCCCCATGATCGACCGGCTCAATAACTCACTCAACTTTTTGCAGCAGTCTCTTAACCTGCGTGCCGAACGTCAGGAAGTGCTGTCAGCCAACATCGCCAATGCCGATACCCCCGGGTACAAGGCGCGCGACTTTGACTTCAGAACCGAACTGGATCGTGTCGTCAATCAGGGGCGGGCAGAAGGGCAGAGCGGGCTGTCACTGAGCATGACCTCCAGCCGGCATATTGCGGCTCAGGCCAATGGCAGTGCAGGCGGGATCGATATGCTGTATCGCAATCCGACCCAGCCAAGTCTGGATGGCAACACGGTCGACATGGATATGGAGCGCGTCAACTTTGCAGACAACACCGTTCATTACCAGGCCGACGTACAGTTTCTGACCAGTCGATTGCAGGGCCTGAAAAACGCCATGCAGCGCGAGTCCTGATAACCGACAGGAGAACAGTCAATGAGTCTTTTTAGCGTTTTCGATATTTCAGGGTCGGCACTGTCGGCGCAGTCACAGCGCATGAACGTGACCGCCAGCAACCTGGCCAACGCTGACAGCGTGGCGGGCCCGGATGGTCAGCCCTATCGCGCCAGACAGCTGACCTTTGAAATGGCCGGCGAGCCCGGTCAGCAGATCGGCGGTGTACGGGTGGCAGGGATCAGTGAAGACCAGAGCGAATTTCGACGTCTTTATGACCCGAAAAATCCGGCAGCTGATGATCAGGGCTACGTCAGTATGCCCAACGTGGATACCACATCTGAAATGGTCAACATGATTTCGGCGGCGCGCTCCTATCAGGCCAACGTCGAAGTGCTCAACACCAACAAGACACTGATGCTCAAAACGCTGACGCTGGGTCAGTAAACCGGATCATCAAGGAGTAAATCATGGCATTTGACAACTCTCTGGTGGGCCGTGTGAACGGCACCAGTAATACCGCCGGCACGAACAATAGCGGCATGGGTGCGACCAGTGCCAGTGAGCTGGGTGAGGAGTTCATGAGTCTGCTGGTGGCGCAGCTCAACAACCAGGATCCGCTCAATCCGATGGAGAACTCCGAGTTCACCTCCCAGATTGCGCAGATCAATACGGTCAGCGGTATCGACAAGCTCAACGATACGCTCTCGAGCATTACCGGCCAGATTGATGCCTCCCAGAAACTGCAGGCCGGCGCCATGGTGGGCCGTGGCGTGCTGGTAGAAGGTAACAAGATCCAGGTGGGTAACGATGTCGTTCTGCCGTTTGGGATCGAACTTGACGGAGATGCCGCCAAGGTGACGGCGACCATTACCGATGGCACAGGGCGCACCATCAATCAGTACGATCTGGGCGAGATCAAGGCCGGCGTGCAGTCCTTTAACTGGGATGGCACCGATACCACCAATGCTCGCGTCGAGGATGGCACCTATCAGGTCACCATTGCAGCTACCGATGGCAGCGGACGGGCGGTCGCTTCGCGCGCGCTGCAGTACGGCTACGTCAGTGGCGTGATGACCGCCAACAACACCACAAAGCTGGACCTGGGCCCCAATATGGGCAGTGTCGCCTTCAACGACGTCAAACAGATTCTGTAACGCACCACCGGGCGCGGTGTTGCGCGTCCTGATGATCCATCCGGCCAATGCCGGTGAGACGATTTTTAATCAGAGGATGAACCATGGCTTTTACACAGGGCGTCAGTGGCCTTAACGCAGCTTCCAGTCAGCTGGATACCATCGGCCACAACATTGCCAACTCACAAACCGTTGGCTACAAGAAAAGCCGTACCGAGTTTGCCGATCTTTATGCCGGTGCCAAGGCAGGTCTTGGTGTGCAGGTCTCTGGTATTACTCAGGGATTTTCCCAGGGCGCACTGGAAACGACCGATCGTGATCTTGATCTGGCCATTGACGGCGGTGGTTTCTTCCGTTTGACCGATGGCCAGCAGACCACATATTCACGCAACGGTCAGTTTCAGATGGATTCCAATGGCTTTCTGGTCAATAACACCGGGGGCAAGTTGACAGGCTACCCGGTGGACGATCCGACTTCGGCCAGTCCTGTAGTACTGGCTGGCGCCCAGCCGGTGGCATTGCAGGTTGCCCAGGGGGATCTGGACGCCAGCGCTACCACCAGTGGCAGCATGACCTTTAACCTGAATTCGACCGATACGGCCAGGGTAGATGCCAACGGCGATGCCATTGCTTTTGATGCGACCAATCCCAAAAGCTACAACTGGCAGACGTCGCTGACGACCTATGACTCGCAGGGTAACGCGCAGCAGGTCAACATGTACTTTGTGAAATCAGCAGCGGCCGATAATGCCTGGACCGTACATGCCATGAACAAGGGCAATGAGGTAGGCACATCGAATCTGACATTCAGCGAGAGTGGCAAGATTACCGGCGGTGATACGCTCAATCTGGCATTCAATCCCGATAATGGCGCTGCCAATATCGACGCAGATATTGACCTTGCCAATGTCACCCAGAACAGTGGCAGCTTTGTGGTCAAGGCGGCCGGCCAGGATGGTTATGCGGCAGGCAGCCTTACCGGCATCTCGATTGCCGATAATGGCGATGTCATGGGTAATTACTCCAACAATCAGAGCCGTGCATTGGGTCGTGTCGCGCTGGCCAGCTTCACCAACGAGCAGGGGCTCAAGCCCGACGGTAACAATGCCTGGGTGGCCACCACCAATTCCGGTCAGGAGCTTTTGGGCAGTGCCGGTACAGGGCAGCTGGGCTCACTGCTTTCCGGTACGCTTGAGAACTCCAACGTTGATCTGGCATCCGAGCTTGTCACCATGATCGTGGCGCAGCGCAATTATCAGGCCAACGCCCAGACCATCAAGACGCAGGATCAGATTCTGCAGACCATGGTCAACCTGCGTTAAAACTTTCCCTGCAGTAAAAAGCGACCGGCCCTTGGGGCCGGTCGCTTTTTTATGGCCACTACTACAGCTGACGAAATACGACCTTTCTCGGGCCTTTCTTGTGACTTTGAGAAGATGCCTTTGCGTGTTTACTAGGCGTCACAAAGGGCAGGCATTCGGTTACACCTGAAAATGCCCGCCGCGATACTTCCTCAGGTTTTTCGGAGCGGGTCATGGACAGAATTATCTACACCGCCATGTCGGGCGCCAAACAGAGTCTGGAGCGGCAGTCTGCCGTTGCCAACAACATGGCCAATGTCTCGACCAGCGGCTTTCGTGCCGAACTCAGCGCCGCTCGTGCGGTACCGGTGAACGGAGCAGGCTACGCCACACGCGCCATTACGGCTGATTCTACCCCCGGCTCCGATTTTACCCCCGGCTCTTTTAGCACCACCGGGCGCGCACTGGATGTGGCCATCAACGGTGAGGGCTGGCTGGCGGTGCAGGCCAATAACGGCGACACCGCCTATACCCGCAATGGTGGGTTGCAGGTCGATCCGACCGGCATGCTGATGTCTCAGGGGCATCCGGTCATGGGAGAAGACGGCCCCATCATTTTGCCACTCAATGCCGAGGTCTCGATCGCCGGTGACGGCACCATCTCCGCCCGCGAGGCCGGCACCCAAGTGCAGGCCGAAGTCGGTCGACTGATGCTGGCGAGCAATCCCGATGGGCGCATGGCCCGGCGTGAAGACGGTCTTTTCGGTGCCTGGAACGCCCAGGGGGGACCCATGGCAGCCCTGCCGCGTGATGAAGAAGTTCAGGTGATCAGCGGCACGCTCGAAGGCAGTAACGTCAATCCGACCGAGGCCATGGTGGCCATGATCGACACGGCCCGACGTTTTGAAATGAACATGAAAGTACTGACGACCGCTGATGAAAATGATCAGCGTGCCAACTCGCTGCTTTCAATGAATTGATTTCTCCGAGCCATGACGGCTCTGAGCAGGTACATGACGTCACCGGATTATTGCCGGTGAAGGGAGAAAACGATGATTAATGCACTCTGGATTGCCAAGACCGGTCTTGATGCCCAGCAGACCAATATGGACGTCATTTCCAACAACCTGGCCAACGTCTCGACCAATGGCTTCAAGCGTTCGCGCGCAGTGTTCGAGGATCTCTTGTATCAGAACCTGCGCCAGCCGGGGTCGATGTCGTCGGTACAGACCAATCTCCCCTCGGGCCTTCAGATCGGTACCGGTGTCCGTGCGGTGGCCACCGAGCGTCTGCATACCCAGGGCAACCTGGAGCAGACCGGCAACACCAAGGATGTCGCGATTCGCGGTGATGGTTTTTTCGCTATTCAGATGCCGGATGGTACCAACTCGTTCACTCGCGACGGTGCCTTTCAGGTCAACCAGGACGGGCAGCTGGTCACGGCCAATGGATTTCCGGTCGATCCGGGTATCGTGATTCCGGCCAATGCACTGTCGGTGTCGATTGCCAATGACGGCCTGGTCTCGGTCACGGTGCCGGGCGCTGCGGCCAGTCAGCAGGTCGGCCAGCTTCAGCTGACCACCTTTATCAACCCGACCGGTCTGGAAAGCATCGGTGACAACCTTTATCTCGAAACCGATGCCTCGGGCCCGCGTAATGACAGCATTCCCGGTAACAACGGTGCCGGTACGATTTATCAGGGCTTTGTAGAAACCTCCAACGTCAATGTCGTGGAGGAGATGGTCAGCATGATCGAAACGCAGCGTGCCTATGAGATCAACTCCAAGGCCGTGTCGACCGTCGACCAGATGCTGGCTCGTCTGACCCAGCTCTGACAGGAAATGTTGATGCACGTGTGCAGGGTTAACCGGGGATCAATGATGCGATATATGCGTTTGTGGAAGCTGTTTCTGGTTGCCTGTCTGGCCATGACGATGGTGGCCTGCGCCCAGATTCCACGGCAAAACGTGGTGGAAGGACCGACAACGGCACCGCCTCAGCTTCCGCCGATACCGGTGGCCAATGGCTCGATTTATCAGAGCAACTATACGCGGCCACTGTTCGAGGATCGCCGTCCCCGCGGTGTGGGCGACATCCTGACCATCGTGCTCAATGAAAATGTCAGTGCTACCAAAAGCTCGGCCGCCAATGCTACCCGCAATGGCTCTACAGCGCTCGGCCTTGAGGCCACGCCACGGGTCATCGGTGGGCTGCTGGACGGTCAGACAACCAGTCTTTCCGGCACTAACACGTTTCAGGGACAGGGTGGCGCGAATGCGTCCAATACCTTTACCGGCACCATTACCACAACGGTCATGAATGTGCTGCCCAACGGCAACTTCCAGGTGGCCGGCGAAAAGCGCATCGGCATCAATCAGGGCACCGAATACATCCGTTTTTCGGGCACCGTTAATCCGCGCACGATTACCGGGCTCAATACCGTACCGTCGACCCAGGTCGCCGATGCACGTCTTGAGTATTACGGCGATGGGTATATCAATGAGGCGCAGACCATGGGCTGGATGCAGCGCTTCTTCCTCAATATTTCACCGTTTTAATCGAGGAATTTCACAATGATGGCAATGTTGAAATCCATCTCCCTGCGTTGCGCGGCGCTTTTGCTGAGTGGTGGTGTCCTGATGGGCCTGGCCTGTCAGGCGCAGGCAGCCCGGCTGGGCGACATTGCCACCTTCGCAGGCGTGCGCTCCAACCCGCTGGTCGGTTATGGCCTGGTCGTGGGTCTGGACAACACGGGTGACCAGACCATGCAGGCGCCCTTTACCGGGCAATCGGTCACCAACATGCTCTCCGAGCTGGGGGTCACGATACCGGCCGGCACCAACATGCAGCTCAAGAATGTAGCCGCTGTCATGGTCACGGCCGAGCTGCCGCCTTTTTCAAGCCCGGGCCAGAAGCTTGATATCACCGTATCCTCGGTCGGCAATGCGCGCAGTCTGCGGGGCGGTACTCTGCTCATGACGCCGCTCAAGGGCGCTGATGGTCAGATCTATGCGCTGGGACAGGGCAATATGGTGATCCCGGGCATCAGTGCTCAGGCGGCCGGCAGCAGCGTCCAGGTCAACCAGACGTCTTCCGGGCGCATTCCGGGCGGTGCGACCATCGAACGTACGGTGCCGGTTCAGATGGCCGAGCAGGGGCGTATCGATCTGGAGCTCAAGGACGCAGACTTTAATACGGCCCTGCGCACCATGAATGCCATCAACAATGCCATGGGTCAGGGTATTGCGGTCGCCCAGAACTCGCGGGTGATCTCGCTGGCCGCGCCGCTGGACAGCGCCTCTCAGGTCGCTTTCATGGCGCGTGTGCAAAACATCGATGTGGATCCGGGTGTAGTGACGCCGAAGGTCATCATGAATGCACGTACCGGCTCGGTGGCGATGAATACCCGCGTCACGCTCAACCGTGCCGCCATTGCTCATGGCAATCTCTCGATTACGATCGATTCCAACCCCATTATCAGCCAACCGAATGCCTTGTCGGGCGGGCAAACTGCTGTGGTACCCAATGCCGACATCAACGTGCAGGAAGAGTCCGGAGCACTGAGCATTGTCAGTGGCGAGGCGGACCTGAGTCAGGTGGTGGATGCCCTGAATCGTCTGGGCGCGACCCCCAATGACCTGATGGCCATTCTTCAGGCGCTGAAATCGGCCGGTGCGCTCAACGCGGATCTGGAGATCATCTGATGACAATGGACAGTCGGGGAAGTTTTGCGCTCGACGTGCAGGGGCTTTCGAAGCTCAAGTACAGTGCGCGTGACAATCCTCAGGAGAGCCTCAAGGAAACCACGCAGCAGTTTGAAGCGCTGTTTCTGCAAAAGATGCTGAAAAGCATGCGCGATGCCATGCCCAAAAGCGATCTGCTCAAAAGCGACAGCATGGATACCTATACCAAAATGCTGGATCAGCAGTGGGCGCAGAATCTCTCCGAGCAGGGGATCGGGCTGTCCGACATGATGGTCAAGCAGCTGTCGAACAAGGACAGTGTCCAGCCGATGGGTCAATCACCCAATGATTCGCTTGAAACGCTGACGGCGAAGTCACGCAATATCCCGTCGGCGCTGGCCATCCCGCTGAACGATGAACAGTTGAAATACAACGCGCGCCTCGAGTCGGGGAGCAGTGTGGTCAAGCCCGCCGAGCAGAAGCGCGGGCCGCTGATTGAAGGCTACGCCTCACTGGGTGGCGGTCTACAAGACCGAGTCGACCATCAAAAAATGATGGCCGATGTCGCGCCGCATGTGTCGTCGTTTGTTTCGAAAATGGGTTCTGCGGCACGGGCGGTCAGCGAACGCACGGGCATTCCGCATCAGCTGATTCTGGCCCAGGCCGCCCTTGAAACCGGCTGGGGTGCGAAGGAAATTCGCACCGGCGATGGCAAGGCCAGCCACAACCTTTTCAACATCAAGGCCACTGGTGGGTGGCAGGGCGATCGGGCCAGCGTCATGACCACGGAGTTTGAAGCGGGTACGGCGCACAAGGAGCGCGCTGCCTTCCGCGTTTATGATTCCTATGAGGCAGCGTTTTCCGATTATGCGCGCCTTCTGACCGAAAATCCGCGCTATCAGCCGGTGCTTGATGCACGCACACCCGAAGCTGCCGCGCATGCGCTGCAAAAGTGTGGCTATGCAACTGACCCGCGCTATGGCGAAAAGCTGGTGTCCATCATGGCGCAAATGCCGAATGACGATACCAGCACGCTCCAGTCCCTGTATGCCACACGTACACAGAGCCGTCAGGACAGTGATGTATCAGCGATCACTCAAAAAAGGGCTGCCATGGCCTATGCCGTTGAAAATGAAGCCAGCCGAATTTTCTGATCGATTCAATACCCTGTTAACAGGGTATGTTTTCTAAAATTTTCCGGCGATCGGCCGATAGTACATGACAGATAACACCCTTAAGGGCGCGTGCGAGGAAACACCATGTCCGGTTCACTGATGGGATCAGCGCTGAGCGGGCTGCGAGCAGCCCAGATCGGTCTGAATACGACAAGCAACAACATTGCCAACGTTAATACTGAAGGCTACAACCGCCAGATTACCGGGCTTGCCGAATCAAAGGGCACCAGTGCCGGCGGCCTTTTTGCCGGCAGTGGCGTCAGTGTGACCGGTGTACAGCGCCAGTATGAGCAGTATCTCAGCACGCAGCTCAACGATGCCAACAGCGAACTGGGTGCCAGCAAGTCGCATCTGGCCCAGATATCCCAGATCGATAATCTGCTGGGTGATGGTGATGCCGGTCTCAATAAACAGATGCAGTCCTTCTTTGCCGGCATGCAGACCATGGCCAGCAATCCCTCTGACACATCAGCGCGTCAGGCTTTGCTGGGTAATGCCGAGAGCATGACGGCCCAGTTTCGCGCCACCGACAGCTATCTGAAAAACATGTCGGACAACACCGTGGCGCAGATGGGTGGGGTGGTCGATGAGATCAACAGCTATTCCAGACAGATTGCCACGCTCAACGTCCAGATTACTCAGACCCAGTCCAAGACCGGGACGCCACCCAACGACATGCTCGATCAGCGTGATCTGCTGGTGTCGAAAATGAGCGAACTGACCGGTGTCTCCGTGGTGAATCAGGATGGCCAATACATGGTGTCGCTGTCGACCGGTCAGGCGCTGGTAGCGGGCAAGCAGGTACAGTCACTGCAAATGGTGGCCTCGGAAGATGATCCGACTCGGCAGGTGGTGGCTCTCAAGGCCAGCGACGGCAATCTGTTCGAGCTGGATGAAAGCAGACTCACCGGTGGTACGCTGGGGGGATTGACCCAGTTTCGTAACGAGTCGCTGGAACCTACGCAGCTGCGTGTGGATCAGATGGCTCATGCGCTGGCGAGCAGTGTCAATGACCTGCAGACCGGTGGTTTCGATCTGGACGGCGATGCCGGCAAGGCGTTTTTTACTGCCAGTACACCGACTGTTGTGGCCAGCAGTGCCAACAGTGGCGATGCCGTGCCGACGGTAGCCTTTGCCGAAAGTACAACAATCAAGTCTGATCAGGGTGTTGAGGTTAAAGGTACCGCCGAAATTTCAAAGGTATCCGCCAGCAATTACAAGCTGACGGTTACCAGTAATGGTCCTGTTTTAACGCGCTTGAGTGACAATCAAACCGTTGATGCTTCAGCTGCCGGTCTTGTCATTGGCGATACCTCCGGCTTCTCCGCTGGCGATACTTTCATTATCAAGCCGCTTGAAAATGCTGCCGCTCAGATGAGTGTTAGCAAGGACATGACGCCGGAAGGCATCGCGGCTCGCGGCAGTCTTGATGAAGGGGTGCGGGGTAACAGCAATGCGTTGGCCATGGCCAATATTCAAAACGAGAAGCTGATCAACGGCAGCACCAGCCTGAATACGGCCTATGCCTCGATGGTCAGTGATGTGGGTAACAAAACGGCCACACTCAAGAGCAGCAACGCCGCTCAGACCCAGATTTCCCAGGAGCTCAAAAGCGCGCAGCAGTCGGTATCGGGCGTCAATATCGATGAAGAGGCCGCCAACATGCTCAAATATCAGCAGCTTTACAGTGCCAGCGCACAGATGATTCGAGCCTCTTCGGAGATGTTCGATGCGCTGATCGGCATCGTGCGTTAAGGGGGATACATTAAATGCGTATTAGTACTTCAATGATGTTCGAGCGCAGTCAGAATGCCATGCAGAGCCGCCAGAGCGATCTGTCGAAAGTGGGTGAGCAGGTCGCCAGTGGCAAGCGTGTCGTGTCGCCGTCCGATGATCCGCGTGCTGCTTCGCAGGCTCTGATCGTCAAGCAGGATCAGGCCGTGCAGGAACAGTTCAAGAGTGGTCGGACATCGGCCAACAGCACGCTGTCCCTGCAGGAAAATACCCTGAACAGCGTGTCGGATCTGCTGGTCAGCGCCAAGGGGCTGATCGTCAAGGCCGGTAACGGCACCTACACCGATAGTGATCGTGCCTCGGTTGCCACTGAGCTTGAAGGGCTCTATAACCAGATGCTGGGGCTGGCCAATACCAGAGACAGCAGTGGTCAATATATGTTTGCGGGCTCAAAGGGTGACGTAAAGCCCTTTGAAACCGCTGCTGATGGTACAGTGGAGGCCTATGCCGGAGATACACAGCCGCTGAACATAAAGGTTGATGCTTCGCGCAGCATGAATGTCAACGCGGCAGGATCAGAGGTTTTCAAGGCACCCGCCACCAAAAGCGGGGAAGTTGATCAACCACTGTTCAAGGTGTTCGAAGAAGCCATTGCAACGTTGCGAGAGCCACAGACTGCCGAAAACCAGGATGACCTGCGTTCCAGGCTGGACCAGGCCAACCGCCAGATCGACAGCGGCAGCGATAATATCCTGAGCGCGCGCTCTGCGATTGGCAGCAAGCTTAACGAGCTGGATGTGCTTGGCGATATTGGCGATACACGGACCATCAGCAACAAGGTCACTCTCTCTGATCTGGAAGATCTGGATTATGCCGAAGCCATCTCTCGCTATACGCTGGGCCAGATTGGACTGGAAGCCTCTCAGAAGATGTTCATGCAGACGCAGCAGACCTCACTGTTCAGTCTGATTCGTTAATATCCGGCAAGCCATGTGATCAAAACCCATGTCGGTTACGACATGGGTTTTTTCTTATGCATGACTTATGCATGAAAGGTGCTTGTCCTGGAGCAATGCAATCTCACGATGCTTCTCTGAACATATGAATTAAAGAAGTACATCGCCATTCAAGAGAATAGCTCGGTAACGCTGACCATCTGATTGAGGGCGCTTTCAAACATGCGCTGAAAGATCGTGCCCAGCTCCGGCGTCATGAAGGTCAGCAACACCACGCCGGTTAACAGCGTAATGGGAAAGCCTACCGAGAAAATCGAGAACTGCGGTGAGGCGCGGTTAAGAATACCCATCGATATATTGATGATCAGAAGTGCTGTCAGTACCGGCAGGGACATGAGAAAACCTGCCGAGAAAATGAAGCTGCCCCAGCGGGCGATGGCATCAAACCCTGCGGGCTCAAGGCCTTCCACACCGATCGGCAGACGAGTGAAGGTTTCGATCATGATGCGGATCATGATGGTATGACCGTTAAGCGCCATGAACATGAGGATCGCAATCATGTTCAAAAAGCGCGACAGCACCGTGGTGGTGCCCTGGGCTTCGGGAGAATAGAACGAGGCAAAGGAAAGGCCCATCTGCAGGGCGATATAGTCACCGGCGGCCTGGATGGCGGCAAATACCAGTCGCATGACCAGCCCAAGGGCCGCGCCGATAATGAACTGCTGGATAATGATCATGATGCCCGCCCAGGAAGCAGGAGGAACATCCGGCATGGGAGGCACTACGGGCGCTACGATCACCGTCAGGGCAAAGGCCAGCCCGACCTTGGCCGTTCGGGGGATTGCGGTTTCGCCAAAGATGGGGGCGGTGCCAATAAATGCCAGAATTCTGACGAAAGGCCAAAAAAAGGCCGTCAGCCAGGCATCAAGCTGGGCGGAAGTAATCTCCAGCAAGCGAAGGCCCTCTAGCCGATCATGCCGGGGATATTATTGAAAAGCTCCCGGGTGAAGTCGGACAGCGTGCCCAGCATCCATGACCCGCCAATGATCAATGTGGTAAAGACCGCCAGAATTTTGGGAATAAAGGACAGTGTCATTTCATTGATCTGGGTAGCCGCCTGGAAAAGGCTGACCAGCAGACCGACCGTCAGGGCCACCAGCAGCAGCGGTGCGGCAATCAAAAGCGTCAGCATCATGCCGCGATAGGCCAGACTCATTACCATTTCCGGTGTCATGGAGGCACTCCTTGAAGTCGAGATAATTCGGGGTTATTACCCCGGAAACGCCCAGCCGTGGTTGCCATGCCTACATATAAAAGCTTTGCGCCAGTGAACCCATTAGAAGCCCCCAGCCATCGACCAGTACAAAAAGCATCAGCTTGAAGGGCAATGACACGATGGCAGGCGGCACCATCATCATCCCCAGCGCCATCAAAACGCTGGCCACCACCAGGTCGATGATCAAAAAGGGAATGAAAATCGTAAACCCGATCTGGAAGGCGGTTTTCAATTCACTGGTGACAAAGGAAGGCAACAGCAGGCGCATGGGCACATCTTCCGGGCCTTCCATGGCCGGCATGTTGGCGATGCCGGCAAACATGGCGATGTCGCTTTCACGCGTTTGATGCAGCATGAATTCCCGCAGGGGCTGGCTGCCGATTTCGATGGCCTGCGGCATGCCGATATTGCCTTCCGACAGCGGTTGCCAGGCCGTCTCATAAATCTGCTCAAAGACCGGCGACATGACAAAAAAGGTCAGAAACAGCGCCAGTCCAACCAATATCTGATTGGGTGGTGAAGACTGGGTGCCCAGCGCACTTCTTAAAAGCCCCAGCACAATGATAATTCGGGTGAAGCCCGTCATCATTAAAAGCGCTGCCGGCAAAAAGGCCATTGAGCTCAGCAGTACCAGCGTCTCGATGGAGAGACTCCAGGACTGGCCGCCGCCGTCAAGCGGCTGACTGGTCATGGCCGGGAATTCGGCCGAGGCGTGGGTCGGCAGCGATACCAGCATGGCCAGTAATGGCAGCAGCACCGGCAGGCCGAGTCGGGTCCAGTGAGGCAGGCGGAGCAGAGCAGAGTGAGTCATGGGCGCCTATCAAAGCGCTGAGACAGCGCACGCTTGAAGCTTTCTGAGAAGGTAGGGCGGGCAGAAGTAGTCTGGTCGACAGGGCGGCCATTATTGTCCATGGGCCCCTGGGATTTTGCCGGCATTTCATGAAGTCGGTTGACGCTGCCGGGCGTCACCCCGAGCACCAGCCAGGTCTCATCTACCTCGACGACCACCACGCGTTCGCGCGTGCCGACACTTTGGCTTGCCACGATGCGAAGTGACTGCCCCTGAAGGCGCCGTCCCGGCCCAAGACGCTTGACGATCGCGGCAAGCCCCCAGATCAGCAAAAGCACCAGCGCCAGCCCCAGTGCCGTCTTGCCCAGGCCCGCCATACCCAGCCCGTTGTCATGAGCGAGAGAAGGGCTTGAAGCGGCGGGCGTGACGGCGATGTGGGCGCTACCAATTTGATGGGCGCTTGTTAACGCCGCGGCATCAAGCGAGCCGTCGGCAAAGTGCCTGAAGCTTTCCAGAGGGGGCGAGGAGGTTGCCTCGCGCGTGTGGCTGTCGGTCATGGGATGACTCATATCATTTCATTCAAGGGACACGACTTAGCACGAGCGAGGCGCGACTTCAACGATTAAGCTTATGAATGCGCTCGGAAGGCGTAATGATATCGGTTATGCGAATGCCGTATTTGTCCTCCACCACGACCACTTCCCCCTGAGCAATCAGATAGCCATTGATCAGAATGTTCATGGGTTCACCGGCCAGACCGTCGAGTTCCACGACCGATCCCTTGGCCAGATCCAGCAGCTCGCGGATGGTCATGCGGGTGCGGCCCAGCTCGACCGACAGCGTGACCGGAATTTCCATGATGACATCCAGCTCGCGCGACTGACCGTGCGCGTCAGTGCCCGACAGGGGCTGGAATATACGGTCGCTGGCAGGCTCTGCCGCCGCAGGAGGCGTTTCTTCCAGGGCATGCTCCGGTGTTTCACCGGTTTCTGCAAAGGCTGCGCCCCAGTCGATATCGTCTTCATCGGTGGCAGCACCCTGCTCCTGCATGGCACTGGCCCAGTCATCGGGCATCTCGTCAGACTTGTCGTTGGGTGAATCCGGGTTTTTAGGATCAGTCATGATGCGTATTCCTGTGGGCATCGATGGGACGATGGTCGATCAATCTTTTGACGCGCAGACCCTTCTGGCCATTGAGGCTGCCGTAATCGCAGGCCATGACCGGTACACCGTCGACGCGCACGTTGATGTCCTGAGGCAGATCGATGGGCAGTACATCACCCACCGACAGCTTCGAGATTTTGCTCAGGGTGGTATTGATCGTTGTGAAGTCCGCGACCAGTTCCACGCTTGAGGATTTCACCTCGCTGGCAAGGCGCTGCATCCTTTCGCGATCTTCTTCCGGGTCATTGCGCTGTAGCGGCCCTGAAAGCGTCTCGCGAATGGGTTCAATCATCGAGTAGGGCATGCAGATATGAAAATCACTGCCAAAGGCACCCACCTCGACATGAAAGGTCGTGTTGACCACCAGTTCGTTGGCGCTGTTGGTGATGTTGGTAAATTTCACCTGCATCTCCGAGCGCTGATATTCAAGCTCCACCGGGTAGATGGACTGCCAGCCCTCGGCGTAGCTTTCCAGTGTCAGATTCAATAGACGCCGGATAATACGCTGCTCTGTATGGGTAAATTCCCGGCCTTCCGATTTGGTCAGAAAACGCCCGTCTCCGCCAAAGAGGCTATCCACTACCAGAAACACCAGGTTGGGTGGAAACACGATCAGCGCATTGCCCTTGAGCGGCTTGATGGCAATCATGTTGATATTGGCGGGCACCGGCAGGTTGCGCGTGAACTCGCTGTATTTCTGAATCTTGACCGGGCCTACCGTAATGTCCGCCGTACGTCTGATCAGGTTGAACAGCGCCATGCGAAAGCGACGGCCAAAGCGCTCATGAATGATATCCAGCGACTGCAGTCGGCCACGTACCACACGCTGCTGGTTGGCTGGATCGAAAGGGCGAATACGCTTGGTGCCAATGTCCCCGGAACGCGTCTCTTCTTCCTCGCCACTCACCCCTTTGAGTAGCGCGTCGATCTCTTCCTGGGACAGCATGTCATCTGCCATGGGGGCCTACTGAACGATGAAATCGGTGAAGAGGGCATCGCTTACTGCGACGCTATTTGTATCGCCATTGAACGGCTGCTCGAAGGCCCCGATCAACGCTTGTGCCAGAGCCTGCTTGCCGGCCGGCGTGGTGAGTTGATCGCCCTGCTGACCGGTCAGTACCATCAGGATACGATTGCGCACCTCAGGCATTTGTTCTCTCAGGGTAGTGGCGGCTTCTTCGCCTTCTGCCTTGAGGGTGATACCGACATAAAGAATACGGCCACTGCCATCATTGAGATTCACGGTGAAAGGTTTGAGCTCAACAAAGACCGGTACAGGCGCCGGTGCGCTTTGTGCGCTTTCCTGTGTTGTCTCGGCCGGGGCGTCTCCCTTGAGGAAATACCAGGCACCTGCAGCACACGCCATGCCCACTAAAATGACCAGCAGCGCGACGATAACCCAGAGAAGTTTTTTACTGCCGGCCTTGGCCGGAGGCGTTGCGGTAGATGTCGTCATGGCGTCAGATCAATCCAGTCAGGGTTGAGAACACTTGTTCATTCATCCGTAACATCATGTGTTCGGGTTGATGCCATGGTACGGATTGGCGCGCTAAACGATGGATCAAATAGCGCGCTCTCAGACGGTTATCTCGACGTTTTGAAATCCAGAGCGTTTCGAAATCGGGAAAGCGTTTGATGCGCACGCCGAATGAAAACGAAAGGGCCGCGCTGGCAGACATCAGCGCGACCCCGAAAGATCTTTTTCAGTACCCGAAAGATAATCAGGCAAAAAGATCGATACCGCCGTTGAGCGAGCGGCCCGGCAGAGCGCTGATCGAAATCACGTCGGCGTCAGTATCGATGCCAGTGATAGTGCTCGAAGCATCACGCGAGGCCAGAGCTTCGGGGGTGCGTTCCTGCTGCTGCTGGAACCCACCCTGTTGGAAGCTGCCCTGATCACTGACCGAGGTCTGGCCCAGCTCGATGCCGCTGGCACTGAAGGCGTCACGCAGCTGAGGCAGGGCGGCTTCGATGGCGGCACGAACCTGCGCATGATGCGAGGCAATATGCAGCTGCGCGCTCTGTTCACCCATTTTCAGCGAAATGGACAGCGGCCCCAGTTCGAGCGGATTCATGTTCAGCCGCGCTTCACCACCACCACGCATACTGAGATTGATGACCTGACGCTCAAATGCCGAGCTCCACTGATCACTGTCCATGGCGGGCAGGGTGGCTGTCGTGACCGCCTGAGCGACACCGGGCGCCATCGAACCAGCGCCTGACTGGCCCGTCAGGGCAGACAGGGTATTCAGCGGACTATCGTTGGTTTCAGAAGCGATTGTCTGAGTGCCAGACGTTGCGTCAGCACCTGCGCTACCTGACCGAAAAAGCGGCCCCTCGCGCTGCGAAAAGAGCTCGCCAAACAGTCGTTCGCCTCGAGCGCCTTCCTGAGCCTGACCCTTTTGCAGATCCTGCGTGCCATCAAGGGCTGTGGCCTCGCGACCGCGCAGGTTCTGTTCCAGCATGCTGCGCCTTGCGGGGAGGGCACCTTCACGTCCAGCGGGCGCATTTTGAGCCAGCGACGTCTGCATCAAGGAACCGGTATCTATCAGTCCGTAAAGTGACGCGGCGCTATCGGTCTGATCGCTCTCGCTCAGGCGCTTGCCCCTGGCGTTGAGCGCGTCGGCCTTGATATCGGAAGTCTGCTTGTCCGCGGCCGTCAATCGGCTGCTACGATCGCCCCCCAGTGTCTCGAGCGGCCGGCGTCCGTCTGCCAGTGCCGCGAGTCTGGGCTGGCGTGATTCATCAATCCCTTTCTGATTGGCCAGTGTCGAACGAGCGCGGTCTGTGCCGCGCTGTACACCAGTCTCATCAGAGTGCTCACGGCTTTCGAGACGATTGCCCTGAAGTTGCTCAAGAGCGCTGGATAGCGTTTGACGAGCACTGCCCGCCTGTACCGGTTTGCGATCACCGGCGATGCTGGCGTCGCTGCCTTTATGCAGGGCAGAACCTTTTGAATCCAAGCCTGCGTCCTCGGCACGGGCCTGTCGCCGGGACGCTGCAGAACCTGTTTTCGAAGGCTCGGTATCGCTTTGACGACGTGCCTTTGTATCGTTTAAAAGGGCGCCGAAGCCGTTATCGCTATCGCTGCCTTTGGTGTTGGCGCTGGTAGAGCCCCGGGAGGTGATCTGAGCGTTGACTGGCGTCAGCATGTGTCATGTTTCCTGACAGAAAAAACGTGGTTAGAACCCACCCAGCGCGGAGGTTGCCCGACTGGCATATTCATCACTCTGGCGCTGTTCAAGCTTGTTCATGCGGTGTTCTGCTTCCTGACGGCGCCGGCTGATCAAAACGTCATAGGAATTCACACGCTTTTGTTGCTGCTGCCAGTTCGTCATGCCACGCGTAATGCGGCCCTGCTGCTGATCGACCTGCTGGCGCTGGTGTTCGATGGCGCGATCGAGTGATGACAAAAACCGTTGATAGTTCTGAATGGAAGCCATGGTCAGTCCACGCTGCATTGCCTGCTCGAAGCGGCGCAGGTAGTCGTTGCGATAATCACTCAACATCTCGAGCTGTGTATGGCTTTGTTGATGCGCCGAGCGCAGCTGGCCCAGCAATTTGGCTGCGGCATCACGATCGCCTTCGGCCAGCTCGATTAACATTTCAAGTGATGAATGATTGGACATGGTCCCCTCAGTATCGGTGACAGTCAGCCAAATGGCTGTCTTGTAGTCGGTGTCCCGGGCGCTATGAGTTCAAAAGCGACTTGAGCCCTTCTACCGAATGCTCGACATCGGCGCGCTCACCCATGCGCTGCTGCAGGAAGGCTTCCAGTGCCGGATAGAGCCGGATGGCTTCATCCAGCAGTCGATCACTGCCTGCGGCGTAGGCGCCTACGCTGATCAAATCTCGGTTGCGCTGATAGCGTGACAACATCTGCTTAAAGTATTTGATGCACTCGAAATGTGGTTCGTCGATAAGCGCTGTCATTGCACGGCTTATTGATGCTTCGATATCAATGGCCGGGTAGTGACCCGCTTCAGCAAGCGTTCGGGACAGTACAATGTGGCCGTCAAGAATGGCGCGCGCGGCGTCGGCGATCGGATCCTGCTGATCATCACCTTCGGTCAGCACGGTATAAAACCCGGTAATCGAGCCCTTGCCCGGGGCGTCGTTACCGGCGCGTTCGACCAGTGCGGGCAGCTTGGCAAAGACCGAAGGCGGATAGCCCTTGGTCGCCGGTGGCTCGCCGATGGCGAGCGCAATTTCACGCTGGGCCATGGCGTAGCGGGTCAGGGAGTCCATGATCAGCAGCACGTTCTTGCCGCGGTCACGAAAGTCCTCTGCCAGCCGTGTGGCATAAGCCGCGCCCTGCAGGCGCAGCAGCGGTGACATGTCGGCCGGAGCGGCCACCACCACGGCGCGGCGCTGACCCTCGGCACCCAGAATGTTTTCGATGAAATCCTTGACCTCACGGCCACGTTCACCGATCAGGCCCACGACGATGACATCCGCCTGGGTGTAGCGGGCCATCATGCCCAGAAGCACACTCTTGCCCACGCCCGAGCCGGCAAAAAGGCCAAGACGCTGGCCGCGGCCGACCGTGAGCAGGGCATTGATGGCACGAACGCCCACATCGAGCACTTCCTCGATGGGAGCGCGCTGTAGCGGGTTGAGCGTTGGGGCATTGAGCGACACGTTATCCGGCTCGACCAGCGGGCCGCGGCCATCCAGCACCTGGCCGCGGGCATCCACCACGCGTCCGAGCAGGGCATCGCCTACCGGTAGTTGCTTGCTCTGGGATTGACCAGCGCCCGGGCGGGGATTGACCGGCCAGACGCGGGCGCCGGGCACCAGCCCGCTGGTTTCGACCAGCGGCATCAAAAAAAGCCGATCGCCATTGAAACCGACCACTTCAGCTTCGGCTTCTCCCTGGCCGTCGGCCAGCTCGACCAGGCAGCCACATCCCAGCGGCAGGCGCAGGCCGACGGCTTCCAGCACCAGTCCGGTGGCGCGGGTCAGCCGGCCGCGTTCGCGATTGGCCGGCAGTTTCTGTACGCGCCGTGTGGCGGTTTCCAGCGTACGCTTCCACTGATTGAGCATGGCATCACTGTTCAATGACATGAGAGCTGACTCCTGTCGCGGGGTTCATCAGTGCTTGCCATGGCCAACGGCGTGACGCAGCCGTTCCCATCGGTCGTCGCGAGTGGCATCGATTTCAAGTTGATCGGTTTCCAGTCGGCAGTCCCCGCGTGACAGCGAGAGATCGCTCTTGAGCTGCCAGCCGACATCACCGAGCAGGGTGCTCAGCTGCTTCTGGACCATGGCCAGGTCGTCGGGGTGAACACAGATGCGCGGCGACCCACCAAGCGTGGGGTGTTCCATCATCAGCTTTTCGATGTCATCAAGAATATGTTCGGGCGCCAGCTCAAGCGACCGCCCGGCCAGCTGGCGGCCGGTCTCCAGCGCCAGCTCGACCAGAGCGTAGGCAATATCGTCCTTGAGCTTGCCGGCGGCCGTGTCAAAGGCGTTGACCATGTCTGCCACCGGGGCAAGTGCTTCATGCAGGCGCGATTCAAGCTCGAGCTGATAGTCCTGGTGAGCCTGCGCCCGACCGGCTTCAAGTCCTGCGGCATAGCCGGCATCATGTCCCTCGCGCCGGCCCTGCTCAAAGCCTTCCTGTCGTGCCTTTTCGAAGGCTTCACGGCGTATGTCGTCTTCTTCCCGACGCTGGGGAATGTTGTGTTTCTCCAGCACATCGGGAGCGGGTTGTCGCGCCTCGCGCCTTTCCAGACGACCCATCTCCCAGGGCTGCCACGACGAGTGATCGTTCGACCTAGACATAGGCGTCGTCGCCTCCTCCCAGGGTTACTTCACCGGCATCGGCCAGACGGCGTACCAGCTGCAGGATGTTTTTCTGCTCGACTTCGACCTGCGACAGGCGAATCGGTCCGCGCATCTGCATGTCTTCGCGCAAAAGCTCTGCTGCGCGCGAGGACATGTTGGAGAGAAAACGGTCGCGGAGTTCTTCCGGTGACCCCTTGAGGGCGATAACCAGAGAATTGCTGTCGACATCCTGCAGGATGCGTTTGATGCTGCGATCGTCGATATCGGCCAGATTGTCGAAGACGAACATTTCATCAAGAATCTGCTGCGCCAGAGAGTCGTCATGGTGGCGCACGCTTTCGATCACGCTCTCTTCCTGGGTAGTGTTCATCAGGTTGAGGATTTCGGCTGCCGTTCTCACGCCGCCCATCTTGCTGCGCTTGAGGTTCTGGCCATCCAGCAGGCCGCTAAGCACTTCGGTCAGCTCCTGAAGCGCGGCCGGCTGTACACCACTGAAGGTGGCAATACGCAGTACCACATCGTTACGCAGCCCTTCATCAAAGCGTGACAGCACTTCAGAGGCCTGATGGCGCTCCAGATGCACCATGATGGTGGCAATGATCTGCGGATGCTCATCGCGGATCATTTCGGAGACCACGCCGGGCTCCATCAGGTTCAGGGCATCGATGCCGGAGTCGTTGCCGGATTCAAAGATGTCTTCCAGCAGGCTTGAGGCGCGTTCCTCGCCGAGTGCCTTGACCAGCACCGACCGGATATGGTCGCTTGACTGCAGGTTCAGGCCGCCGAGTTCTTCAATCTCGGTATCAAACTGGCGAAGCACTTCCATCAGACGCTCGTTGGTGAGCTGGGTGAGACCGGCCATGGCCAGCCCCACTTTTTGCACCTCACGCTGCGACATGTGCTTGAAGACTTCAGCGGCCGTATCGTCGTCCAGTGCCATCATGAGAATGGCGCTGCGCTCGATGCCTTCTTCATTGCCTTCAGTCTTTGCCATTGATCCAGCCTCTGAGAATCATTGCGACCATTCTGGGGTCTTTCTGAGCCTGGTCGCGGACCGTGCTCAACAGGGTTTCATGTTCGATGCGCTGACGACGCTTCTGCTTTTTCGCAATCTGCTCGGCGATGTCGGACTCTTCTGTTTCTTCGTCCTCGTCATCTCCGGCAGTGGCGAGCAGGGTGCCACTGCTGCCTGTGGCTGTAGTGCCTGCCGGTGCCTGTAGCGCCTGCTGACGCTCCACCAGCGGCTTGAGCAGCTTGCGCCAGAGGATAAAGGCGACAATGGCGATCAGCAGATAGCGTCCCAGCGTCTTGGCCAGTGAGATCAGCTCCGGATTTTCATACCAGGCCGGTTCCGGTGACTCGGGCGTTGCCTGCTGGCTAAAGGCGGCATTGACCACTTCCAGTGAATCGCCACGCGCTTCTGAAAAGCCCATGCCTTCGCGCACCAGGCGCTGGATCCGAGCCATTTCCTCATCGGAGAGCGCGACCAGCTCGGTCTGGCCGTTTTCGCCGGCCTGCTCGCGGTAGTTCACCACGACGGCGACCGAAAGACGCTGTACCTGGCCGGTATCCTCCTGCACATGTCGAATCAGGCGATTGATTTCGTAATTGGTCGTGCTGCTGTTTGTGGAAGAGCGGGGCACGGCCGGGGCCTGCGTCGTGGCAGCCTCCTCGCCATCACCTTGCTGACCATTGTTTTGCTGAGCGTTGTTTTGTTGAGCGTTGTTCTGGTTCTGCTCATTGTTGGCGGCGTTTTCGACCGGTGAAGGCACGGTAGGGGCCGGCTGATTGCTCAGTGCTCCGGGAACACCGCCGATACCACCGCTGCCGCTTTGCACGCTCTCACTGGACTGAATACTGCGAACGCTGGCCTGGTTGGGATCCTGATTGGGGTCGTAGGTTTCCTGGGTATGCTCGCCAATGGAAAAGTCGATATTGGCAGTGACCTGGGCGCGTACGTTGCTGTGTCCCACGATCGTTGAGAGCAGCGTTTCAATGCGCTTGCGATAATTTTCTTCAACCTGCGCTGTATATTTGAGCTGCGCATCGTTGAGGTTACGCGTGTCATCGCCGCCGGGCTGAGAAAGCAGGTTGCCGTTTTGATCCACGACGGTGACCTGATTGACCGGCAGGTTCGAAACGCTGGCCGATACCAGGTGTGTAATGGCGCTGACCTGACCTTCACTGACGGCTCGATTGCGATACAGCGTCAAAATGACCGAGGCCGACGGCTGGCGGCGGTCCCTGACGAAGACGGACTCCTGTGGCATTGCCAGATGCACGCGCGCGGTCTGCACTGAATCGATCGATTCAATGGAGCGGGCCAGCTCGCCCTCGAGCGCGCGCTGATAGTTCACATGCTCGGCAAACTGACTGATCCCGAAGGACTGGCCGTCCATCAGCTCAAAGCCAACACCGCCGCCCTTGGGCAGCCCTTCACTGGCCAGCGCCATACGGGTCTGCTCAACACTCTCGGCTGGAATCAGGATGGCCTGACCGCCTTCCGAGAAGCGGTAGGGAACCTGCATCTGATCCAGACGGGCGATGATGACACCACCGTCGCTGTCGCTCAGATTGGAAAACAGCACGCGATAGTCGGGTGCACGCGCCCATAAAAAAAGCACGACCAGAATCGCGATGGCAGCAGCGCCGGCCACAATGAGGGGCAGACGCGGATTGGCCTTGAGGCGATCCATCAGTCCGGACAGCTTCTGATCGGTGCCTTGTGTTGCTTGAGCACTCATCACATCGCCTCAGTGTTATTGGTGTTACGCGGGTTCAGCTCGATGGGCATCGGCAGACTCTTTATGCGCTGGGCACCGGAAACGGTGGCGCCCTATACCGGGAGTGGCGTCATTATTACGGTAAGTAACCAGATTGAAGGATCGAATAGCCGTTGTTTTTTTCACTATTTAGAACAATCGACGAGAGCACTTTATCTTTAAGCTGCGCTGCATTCGGTGACAAAATTTACTTTTGGTTACGATCACTCTCCCGGAGTTACTCAAATGTCAGTGGCAGCAGCGGGCCTTCAGGCCCTGGTTCAGCAGATGCAGGGCGTGGCACAGCAGGCAGGCGGTCATCAAAACGCTGCACAACAGGCAGGAGGCGTCAGTTTTGCGGGAGAACTCAAGGGGGCGATCGATCGAATCGACGGCCTGAAACAGACCGCCGAAGCCAAGGCCGTGGCGTTTTCACGCGGTGACAGCAATGTGGCCCTCAACGATGTCATGGTCGACATGCAAAAAGCCAGTGTGGCTACGGAAATGGGCATTCAGGTGCGCAACCGTGTACTCAGTGCCTATCGTGAGATCATGAGCATGCAGGTATAAGCATCGAGGAAGCAGTGCACTGCTTCCTCGATATGTTTTGAGTGGTCGATACGCGCCCTGTAGGGGCGCTTTTTTATATCCAGAGCATGCTCACCATTTTACCGCTCAGGCTTCAGGCGGTGGTCTGCAAAATCCGGCCCTGCTGACGTGCCGCCATACGTGCCATATGAAGAACTTCTTCCGTTGGGATCTGGCGAATTACATCGCCACTCTCGCGGTCGATCACGCGCGTCACAATTCGGCCACTATCGTCATGGATATCAAACTCGATACCTATGAGGGCGAAATCCTGATTCAGTTGTGTCAAGGCCTTTTCAAGCCCTGCAGTGTTATCTGTCTGCCTGGAAGGCATGGACACAGAAGTAACAGGGGCAGATGTGGCCATAAAGGTCCTGCCGAATGATGTTGGGCTGGAAATATCTGAGGCGGTGGAGATAACGATCATGGCAGTGCTCCCTTTCCGGGGTTGCTATCAATAACAGTCGAAGTTACTAACCAGACTGTGCCGAAACGCTTTTATATAAAAAATACCTGATACAATAAATCGCGAAAAAATATGAATTTGAATACAAGAATTCGGGATTTCAAGGCTTTTTTAAGCACAAGGAAGAGGCGTTCTCTGGTGCAGGAGGCTCTGTATCGAATTTATTTTTGCTCAAACCGTCAATTGGTTTTTATGAAAAACAGAGTGTTACGTATTTGCTTGATATCAGGCTGAAGGAAGGTCGTGTCGCAGCCCTGACTCATGACACTCTGTGGTCCATGAGCACCGCCAACCAGTCACGAGATCAGCTATAACCAGGGGGCACGCGCGTTACGGCATATTTTCTTTTGGTTACTCGTTTTATCTTCTGCGTATTCAAAGTTACTGATTGAAATATAAATTGACCTCGCAGGGGAAGGCAATGGAGGAATTACACGTGTTTCCAACCGCAAGTCAGCACGCCAAAGCAGAGATGCAGGTTTTTGACACAAACAACAAACAGCTTCTCCCTCAAAAGCGCCAAAGCTTGCTGCGCATGATGCGAAGGAGCATTTCCCGCTGGATACCGGATCGCCTGTATATTGCGCACCGCTATCAGAAGCATTTTGGCGTCAGGCCCAACCTGGTCAACCCTGAAACCTTCAACGAAAAAATATGCTATCGGCGTCTGCATCCCGAGCCTATTTTTTCGCCGCTGAGTGACAAGCTGCTGGTACGTGATTACGTCCGCCAGAAGATTGGCAATGAGACGCTGCTGCCGCTGTACCCGATTTCTCAGCCCTTTACCCAGCACGATTACGACAGGCTGCCCAGCAGCTTTGTCCTCAAGGCCAATCACGGCTCCGGCTACAATCTGGTGGTGCGCAACAAGGCCGATTACAGCTATGAGCTGATGCGGCGTCTCAGCGATCACTGGCTGGCCAGCAATTTTTATCGTGACAGCCGCGAGCTGCATTATCGCAGCATTACGCCTCGGCTAATGTGTGAAAAGCTGCTGCTCGACGAGAACGGCAAGATTCCCAAGGACTACAAGTTTTACTGCTTTCGCGCAGAGGGGCAGGAACCGAAGGTCTTTATTGAAGTGACGCATGATCGCTTCACCGATTTTCATGTCGATTACTATGATCAGGACTGGAATCTCGTGGATGTCGTTAATGAGCGTTTCAATACCGACTGCCCCATCGAAAAGCCGGCACAGCTGGATCGGGCCATGAAACTGGCGCTCAAACTGTCTGAAGGCTTTGGATTTGCACGCGTTGATTTCTATCTGATGCGCGATGCGATCTACTTCGGTGAGATAACCTTTACCCCGACTGGCGGCATGAAAAACTTTCGATCAGCGGCGCATGATCGTGCCTGGGGCGAGCTGTTTGATCATCGTCCGATGACCAGGGATTTTGGCTATGAAGACATGGAGGGTAATCGGTATTGAAGGAAGGATGATCAATTGATCTGCAGCGCTTAAGACAAAGCCTTGCAGGTTGGTACTGCTAACGGGATATACGATTGCGACCCGCGTGTTTGGCTTGATAAAGCGCCTGATCCGCACGGCCAACGGCCTTGTCGAACGTTTCCTGTGGCTGTTCGATTTCAGCAATACCGATACTGATGGTTACGTTGATGGCTTGTGAAGAAATTACAAAAGGCTCGGATTCAATATGCTTTCTCAGTCGTTCTGCGAAAGCACCTGCTTCATCAATGGTGGTATGAGGCAGTACGACCAGGAATTCCTCGCCCCCCCAGCGTACGGCGATATCATCGCGACGCATCAGGTTTTTCAAACGTTTGGCAAAGATTTTTAATACGGCATCTCCGCCGTCATGCCCCAGCGTGTCATTGATCTTTTTGAAATGATCAAGATCCCCTAAAAGTACGCATGTTGTGCTTCCGGGATGCTTCGAATCAAGTTTTAGCAGTGCATGCTGAATACCACGTCGATTAAAAAGCCCGGTCAGCGCATCGGTGTCGGCCTGATGTCTGAGCCTTAAGTTGGCGCGTTCACCGCTCATCGCCACATAGCCGACATACACCAGAACGCTGTTGATCTGATCAAAGATCATCGAGACGTAGGCTGTCTGCGGCGAGACCTGTAGCGGGGTAAACTGCAGCATGGCAGCGGCCAGAAAAAAACTGGCTGCATAACCGGTAAAGGCAACGGCTACCACAAGCTGGGACCAGAGATGTTCACGTCTGGCGAAAGCGATTTCGATGACGACCAGGGTCGAGGCAGCCGCCGCGAACAGAAAATAAATGATCAACATCGTATGTGCTGAAAATCCCAGTCCTGGCAAGAGAGAGCAAAGCAGCGACGGAAACAGTGTTAATGCAAACAGGACAGGCAAGTTGTTGGTACGACCGTAAAAATGACGCAGCCCACACCATGATAGGGTGATGCTGGCCATATACAGGGCAAAGACCTGTATGCTTTGCCATGTTGGCAACACACTGTTGAGGGGAGCACCTGCCAGTATCAGTGACCCCAGCAGCGAGGCCATAATGGCGCCGATCCAGTGCCAGAGATAGGTCTCTTCGCGTTGACGCAGTGCCAGAACCAGAAACAGGGCAAGATAGGCGCCGCGGCTGATCGCACTGGAAAAATGAAGCGTTTCAAGATCAAGCATGGTAACCGGCGGACTCCTTTCCTGCCGCAATGCCGGGCGTTCCTGCCCTTATTGCTGGTTATGGTGACCGCAACATCTGCCGCAGCGTCGTTTTAAAGCCGTGGTTGCCAACAAGCGTTTAAAAGCGCAGGCCTACGCCTACGCCTGCGCCTGCCGTCAGGACATCGGTATCGCTTTTTGCACTAAAGCCCTCCCCACTGAAATGCTGAGCAGGCGTTATCACATAGCCAACGCTGGCGCTGGCAAACCAGTGCTCGGAGAGGCGGTAATCCAGGCCCGCCTCCAAAAGCGGGCTGGTAAGGGCTTCCATATCGATATCTGGCACGCCCGAGGCGGGCTCAACGCTGATAGGCCAGGTGTGATTGACACCTGCCCCCAGATACGGTTTCAAGGCGGCGTCAGGGCGAAAGTGATACTGCGCTACCAGAGATACAGTGGCACTTTTAACGCGACTGATATCCAGATCGCCCAGCAGGCTGTCCGTCAGGCGGTAATCGGTCGAGATGACGCCAGCCATCGCTTCCACTGACCATTGATCGGTCAGGAAGTAGCTGACACCCAGCGTTGGCAAGCGCCTAGAAGGCGTTTCCAGCTGACCACCCAAAGGGGTTGTCTGACTACTTTCATTGACCGGCATCAGGCTGGTGGCTTTCAGACGTATCAGCCAGTTGCCTTGCTGCAAGCCTGTTGGCGATAGCGCTGTACGGTGCGAGGCCGCCTGCGTGGTCAAGGGCAGCATAAAAGACACAATGACAGCAGAGATCGTCGAAAACGTTTTAAAGTGCCCTGAAGTCAGCGTCATGATCTGAAGTCCGAAAGACGAAATAATCCTGTCATCTCAAAAGGCTGTTCTGTTGGCCTAAAGCGAGAGGCAAGCAACGCCTCAGTACACTGAGGATCTGTGGTAGTAACGGCGCTTCAGGAATTTCTCTTTAACGCGATGTAACAATAAGCGCTATATAGCAACACTATTGATTAGAGAAATGCCCAGCGATGGGATCGGCTGAAAGGAGCCGTCGAGATGCGAAGAGACAGGTGTGTTTGATCGATAAAAAAGCCCCCAGGAGCGCCGGAGCCTGTCCTGCCTAACGGACTGTGCTCAACGCAGCAGTGCGAGCACGCTATCCAGCCGCTGATTGGCCTGGGCCAGCACGGCCGTACCGGCCTGCTGGGTGATCTGTACGCGGCTCATGTTCGATACTTCAACGGCATAGTCGGCATCCATGATGCGTGATAGGGCATCGGCGGTGATGACCTGTTTGTCAGCCACTGTCTCTGTGACATCTTCAAGCCGGTTTTGCAGCGCGCCATAACTTCCACGATATTCACTAATACGATCCATCGCACGATCGAGATCACCTAGTGCCGCCCGCGCCTTTTCTGCCGGGTCAAGGCCTGTATCTTCCAGACCCAGCGTTTTGCTATCCGAAGGCGTCGCTCGAATAGTGATCTTTTGCAGATCACTACCGAAATCGGCGCCTACCACAATATCCGTATCAATACTGACCGGGCCCGTGGGCGGGGGGGGTGGAGTGTACTCAAGCGGCATGTGATCCCAGGTGGCCGAGGCATTAAAGTTTCCCTCACCCACCACAAAGATCAGCAGATCTTCTGTCACTTCATCGATCGTGAGAACTTCAAGCTGACTTTTATTGTCATCAATCCGTCCATTGTTAAAACCGGAGCCGCTTTGCCCCGCCGTTTCGGGATACTGGCGATCGCCATCACCTGACCAGTGAATCTGCATGCCGTTGTAGTTGACCGTTACGGGCAGGTGGGTGGTGTCGTACTGGCCCGTGCCATCCTGCAAGCCACTACTGTCATAGTGAGCATTCTGCTTGAAGCCTTCCGACGAATTCATGAGCAAGCGGTCGGCATCTGCTTCGCTTTCTATCTTCTGGTGTTGCCAGACGTGATCGGTGTTTTCCCCTGTGATGGGTGTACCAATCAGGTGACGTCCATCCGTGGTAAAAAGCTGAATGTCATCGTCATAGGCCAGAGAGTCCATTTCCAGCCTGAAATTCTGTGTGCCGACTGGAATATAGGCCACGCTTTTGACACCAGAAGCATAAGGCCTGAACTGAGGCTCGAGGACTTCACTGGCCGGGGGGGTATCGCCAAGCTTTACTGGCAGTGGCTGTGGTGTTGCCGGGGCCAGCGGTGTTTTGCCAAAAATGGTGGTGTCGTTGGCCACACGGTCAATCTCGGCACGGAGCTGCGTGAATTCCTGCTGGAGTGCCGCCCGGTCGGAATCTGCCAGTGTCTCGGTTGAAGCCTGTACGGCAAGCTGGCGGGCGCGCTGCAGCAGGCCATTGATGTTTTCAAGCCCGCCATCAGCGGTCTGGATCAGGCTGACACCGTCATTGACGCCACGGGTGATCTGCATATCGGCATTCAGGTTGGCCTGAAAGCGGTTGGCAATGGCCAAACCCGCAGCATCATCCTTGGCAGAATTGACACGCAAACCACTGGAGAGTCGTTCAATGGCCTGATTGAGTGAACGCTGACTTTTATCCAGCTGGTTGCTGATGGGAAGGGAACGAGATGAAGATATCGAGAACATGAACGCTCTCAGAATGCAAGAATGTGCTTGTTATATCGGCCGAAGGGGACATGGATTAAGCCAATTACTGAACTGAAAGCTGAAAGTCTGTAAGAGAACAAAAAAGGGCGCCCGAAGGCGCCCCCTGATACTGTCAACTCTAAGGCTTTCAACCGGTCTGCGATTAACGCAGCAGGGACATGACGCCCTGAGTGGTCTGGTTGGCCTGCGCCAGAACCGAAGTGCCGGCCTGCTGCAGGATCTGTGCCTTGGACATGTTGGAGACTTCGGTCGCGTAGTCGGCGTCCTTGATCTGGGACATGGCGCTGGACAGGTTGGTAGACGTGGTGGCGTTACCTTCGATGGTCGACTGCAGCCGGTTCTGCTGGGCACCCAGCGTGCTGCGTGCGCTGTCAACAGAAGCCAGTGCCTTATCGATAGTAGCCAACGGGTCACCTGTCAGTACGCCTACAGCTTCCTCTGAATCTACAGACACCTTGAGGCTCGGAGGAGTTGTTGTGCCATCGGCTGAACCATCAACGACTTTGACAGAAGCAGCGTAATGCTTGCCATCACCATCTTTTACAAAATAATTACCGTTCGTATCCTTGGTGAGGGTGCCTGCAAATGCTGCACCATCAGAGCCAGTAATATCGGCAGCGGCTGCAGCAGGTACGTCTGTACCGTATTTATCTGTTAGATCGCCAGCTGTGTAATCTGCAGGAGTACCTGTATAACCATTGACGTTGAAATCACCCACGCTAAGGGTAGATGTTTTTACATCAGTCAGACTGAGGTCGATGGT
>NZ_CANMFC010000008.1 GCF_947497025.1 uncultured Kushneria sp. | reverse complement strand
TGGTGGGTGGTACTGGGCTCGAACCAGTGACCCCCAGCTTGTAAGGCTGGTGCTCTTCCAACTGAGCTAACCACCCGGGTCATGTGGCGCTGCATTCTACCGATCATTGCAGGAAAGTCAAACACTTCCCGAACAAAAGCGGCAAATTCATGACAGCGGCGTATCGGCATCCTGCGCCATGAGGTTGATCGTATCAATGCGATCACGCTTCATCAGGCGCTGCTTCTCCTCAAGACCGTGGAAATCGAACAGGTCACGATCCGCCAGCTGAGAAGGGGCGACGTTGGTTAGTGCCTTGAACATGGTATCCACTCGCCCGGGGTGCTTGCGCTCCCAGTCTGCCAGCATTTCCTTGACGACCTGGCGCTGCAGGTTTTCCTGGCTGCCACACAGATTGCACGGAATGATGGGGAAAGCCATGGCTTCGGAAAACCGGGCAATATCGGCCTCCGAGCAGTAGGTCATCGGACGGATCACGATATTTTTGCCGTCATCGGAGAGCAGCTTGGGTGGCATCGACTTGAGCGAGCCCCCAAAAAACATGTTGAGAAAGAGCGTCTCCAGCATGTCATCACGATGGTGACCCAGCGCGATCTTGTTGGCGCCGATCTCTTCGGCAAAGCCATAGAGCGTTCCACGGCGCAGCCGTGAACACAGCCCGCAGGTCGTTTTGCCCTCGGGCACCTTCTCCTTGACGATCGAATAGGTATCGCGCTCGACAATGTGATATTCGATACCCTGCTTTTCCAGATACGCCGGCAGCACATGCTCGGGGAAGCCGGGCTGCTTTTGATCCATATTGACGGCCACCAGCTCGAAATTCACCGGCGCGTTGCGCTGAAGATTGCGCAGAATCTCGAGCATGGTGTAGGAATCCTTGCCACCGGAAAGGCACACCATCACCCTGTCGCCCTCGTTGATCATGGCGTAATCGGTAATGGCATTGCCAACATGGCGGCGCAGGCGCTTTTGAAGCTTGTCGAATTCCCGCTTCTGGCGAGTATTCACGGACTGATCAAGTTCTTGCATGGAGATGACTTCAGATTAATGCGACATTGGCGCTACTTTATCATCGCCACCTGGTACAGGCGAAGCCCCGGCACGTTATGCGGGGCCTGAAGGGGCGATAGCACGCCGGCAAACACCGGAGCGTTATCGATATTTCAAGGCTGCCACCATGAAGCAGCCGTTACGCAGGTCAGGCAGGGATTTTCACGATGTTTCAGGGCTGGTTACTGCTCACCATCTCGCTTTTATACATCGCCACACTTTTTGGCATCGCCTGGCGTGGTGACCAGCGTGCCCGAAGACTCGGGCCGGCAAAGCGGCGGCCGCTGGTCTATAGCCTGGCGCTGGCCGTCTACTGCACCTCCTGGACCTTCTACGGCAGCGTGGGACAGGTGGCCGACTCGGGCCTTCAGTATCTCAGCGTCTTTCTGGGGCCCATTCTCGCCTTTTTGCTGTTCTGGCCAATCCTGACCAAGATGATTCGCGTCGCCAAGCGGCAAAATATCACCTCGATCGCCGATTTTATTGCTTCACGCTATGGCAAGACCCAGGCGCTGGCGGCGCTGGCCAGCCTGGTCGCCCTGCTGGGCACTCTTCCCTACCTGGCTCTGCAACTCAAGGCCATGGCGGCCAGTTTTACGGTTTTGACCGCCAATAATGACATCGTGCGCTCTCCCATCCTCGGTGATACCGCGTTTTATGTGGCCGCGCTCATGGCGCTCTTTGCCATCCTGTTCGGTACACGCCATACCGATGCTACCGAGCATCATGAGGGGCTGATTCAGGCCATCGCCTTTGAGTCCGTGGTCAAGCTCGGCGCCTTTGTGCTGCTGGGTGCCCTGATCACCTGGGGGACCTTTGATGGCCTGGGCGAGCTCTCCAGCCGTGCGGTGCGCGATCTTTCCGCCGGCAGCCATTTCAGCAGCGCCAGCTTCGGCCAGGGATTCTGGACCCAGACGCTACTGGCCATGCTGGCCGTGTTCTGCATTCCCCGTCAGTTTCACGTCACCGTAGTTGAAAACACCAGTACCGATGACACTGCCCGGGCCCGCTGGCTGTTTCCGCTGTACCTGATTGCTGCCGGTTTTTTCGTGCTCCCGCTGGCCGTAGCCGCCCTGACGCTTTTCGAAGGCCGGGGTCTTGACCCGGATACGTGGGTATTGCATCTGGCCATGGCGCTGGACCAATCATGGCTGGTCATGATCACGTTCATTGGCGGGTTTGCGGCCGCCAGCGGCATGGTCATCATGGCGGCCGTGACCCTCTCCATCATGATCTCCAACGAAGTTGTCATTCCCCTGCTGCTACGTTTCAAGGGATTTGACGCGCGTCACGGCGATTATGCCCGCTGGGTGCTGCGCATCCGTCGCCTGATCATCGTGCTGACGCTGGCGCTGGCCTACGGCTTTTACAAGCTCACCGCTCCTTCAAGCTCGCTGGCAAGCCTTGGCGTGCTGTCGCTGGCCGCACTGGCCCAGCTGGCGCCGGCACTGATTGGCGGGCTGTACTGGAAACGCGGCAATCGCCTGGGCGTGAGCCTGGGCCTGGGGCTGGGCTTTCTGATCTGGGGCTATACCCTGCTGCTGCCCACCCTGGTTCGGGCGGGCCTGTTCCCCTTCCCCATCGAGGCGGGCCCGATGGGCATTGAACTGCTCAGCCCATCCAACCTGCTGGGCCTGTCACTGGACGACCCCATTACCCAGGGCGTGCTGCTGTCGCTGGGCGTGAACCTTTTCTGCTATATCTTCTTCTCCCAGGTCACGCGACAGCGTGTGGTCGAGCGCATTCAGGCATCGCTGTTCGTGGACAGCGTGGCGTCCCATCAGACCCTGATCAACCGTCCGTGGGGCGGTACAACATCGGTGAGTGATCTCAAGTCCCTGTCACGGCGGTTTCTCAACGAGGATCAGGTCGAGCGCGCCTTCAATGATTATGGATGGCGCCATCAGCAGCGCCTGGACCCGGGCATGCGCGCGTCAATCGATCTGATCGGCTTTACCGAGCGGCTTCTGGCCTCGGCCATCGGGGCTTCTTCGGCGCGCATCGTGATGAACTCGGCTCTTTCGGGGCGGGACGTGTCAATTTCTGATGTCGTGTCCATCGTCGATGAAGCCTCTCAGGTGCTCGAGTTCAACCGATCCCTTTTGCAGGCCACCATCGAGAACATCAACCAGGGCGTGATGGTGGTGGATCACAAGCTGCGCATCGTGGTCTGGAACCAGCGCTATCTGGAGCTGTTCCGCTTCCCCGACCACCTCATTCATGTCGGCGAGCCTATCGAGCGCATCTTTTTATATAACGCCGAGCATGGCGAATATGGTCCCGGTGACCCGCAGGAACATGTCCGCTTGTTGATGGACAATATTCGCGGCGGCCAGGCGCATCACTATCAGCGCTATCGACAGGACGACAGCGTGCTCGACATCCATGGCAACCCCATGGTGGGCGGCGGGTTTGTCTATACCTATCAGGATGTCACCGACCAGAAGCGCACCGAAGAGGCGCTGATCCGCTCGGAAAACAACATCCGTATCTATACCGACAATGTGCCGGCGCTAATCGCCTATTTTGACCGCGACTGTCATTACCTCTTTACCAATCGCGCCTATGAAACCGCCATGGAGGTGGATCGACTGCAGGCCATTGGCAAGCGTGCCGAAGACGTCATGAGCGCCAGCACGTGGAAGCTGCGCGCCCCCTGGATGCAGCGGGCGCTCGGCGGCGAGCGCGTGTCGTGGGAGCTCTCCCTGCTCGACCGTGAAGGCGGTACCCGTTATATGCTGGCCACCTATACGCCCCACTTTGGAGAAGGGGGGCGCGTACTGGGCTTTTTTGCGCTGTATCAGGACATCACCGAACGACGGCTGGCGGAGATCGCGCTCAAGGAAACCAACGAACATCTCGAGGAGCGCGTGCGCGAACGCACCCGGGAACTGTCCGAGGTCAACATCGCCCTGCGTCAGGAAAACCGGGTCCGCTCCGAGGCTGAACTGGCGCTGCGACAGGCCAAGCAGGTGGCCGAGACCGCCAACGCCTCGAAGACCCGCTTTCTGGCGGCAGCAAGTCATGACCTGCTTCAGCCGCTCAACGCCGCGCGGCTATTCACCTCGGCGCTGACCCAGCGCCTGGCAGAGAGCGAACATCACGATACGCTGGTCCACATCGACAACTCGCTACAGGCGGCAGAGGAGCTGCTGGGCACGCTTCTGGACATCTCCAAGCTGGATGCCGGTGCCCTGACTCCTCGACGTCAGATCTTTGCCCTCAATGAGATTCTGCGCCCTCTATATGCGGAGTTTTCGGTCATGGCCCTGGATCGTGGACTGGATCTGGACATGGTCGAGACAAGCACCGTGATCGACAGTGATCCACAGATGCTCAGACGCATTATTCAGAACTTCCTCTCCAATGCCCTGCGCTATACCCAGCACGGTCGTGTACTGCTGGGCTGCCGCCGCCGGGGTGAACATCTGTCGATCGAAGTCTGGGATACCGGACCCGGCATCCCGGAGTCACGTCAGTCCGAGATTTTTCAGGAGTTTCGACGACTGGACCAAAAATCCCGTCACCGGGAAAGTGAAAAGGGACTGGGGCTGGGGCTATCGATCGCCGATCGCATGGCACGGGTACTGGATCACCCCATCACCATTCGATCACGGGAAGGCCATGGCACGGTCTTCGCCCTTGGCGTGCCGATCAAGCGAGGCGCGGTGCTCACCCGTCAGGAAACCCAGGCCGCCCAGAAAAGCGCCGGTAATCGCATTCGCGGCGCGCGTATCATCTGTATCGACAATGAGACCATGACGCTTGAAGGCATGAAGGCGATGCTGGAAGGCTGGGAGTGCGAGGTATTTACGGCCACCTCGATCGGCGGGGCGCGCTCGGTGGTGCGCAACATGACCGGCGAACCCGACATCATTCTGGCCGACTACCACCTGGACAATGAAGTCACCGGCCTGATGGCACTGGAGTCGCTCGCCGAGCGCTTTACCGGAGACGTCCCCGGCATTGTGATCACGGCCGATCGCACCGAAGAGGTCGCCGATCTGATTCGCCGCGCCGGCTATCACCTGCTCAACAAGCCGGTTCGACCGGCGGCACTGCGTGCACTACTGACCCGTACCCTTCAGGCCAACCGCCGCCTGAATTGAGCCGGCATGCGATCACAAGGCACAAAAAATCCCGGTTCAGGCCGGGATTTTTAACGATCGAATTTGCTTTCAGTTTTCGACGCGTGAAGGTTCTACTTCCAGTTTCTGGGCCGCAATAACCGCCTGCGTTCGCGAATGAACACCCAGCTTGCGTAAAATCGCCGTGACATGTGCCTTGATGGTCGCCTCGGAAACATTGAGGTCGTAGGCAATCTGCTTGTTCAGCAGGCCCTCGGTCAGCATGTTGAGCACGCGAAACTGCTGCGGCGTCAGCGATGCGATAGCCGCGGCAAACTTGGCTTCTTCCTCGTCGCCGTCTCCCAGATAGTCAGCCATTTCGGGCGGAAGCCATATCTCGCCGTCAAGGATGGCACTGATGCCACCGGCAATCGTATCCAGCGACGCCGACTTGGGGATAAAACCCGACGCGCCATAATCAAGAGAGCGACGAACCACCTGCGGCTCTTCACTGCCCGAGATCACTGCCACGGGGATGTCAGGCATCTGTCCGCGCAGCTGAATCAGGCCTGAAAAACCATGTGCACCGGGCATACGCAGATCCAGAAGAATCAGGTCAGCATCGGGATGGCGTGTGACGACCTCGATGGTGGCTTCCATGGTATCAGCTTCAACAATCTCGGCATTGGCCGCCACCTGACGCAGTGACTGCGTCAGTGCCGCACGAAACAAGGGGTGATCGTCTGCCACGATAAACTTCTGGGCAAAGGCCATGCAGTTTCCTCCAGGATTCCCCGTATCATTCAGGACGGCCCAGCCCCGGTCAAAACGCGGTCAGCCACGTCATCAGCAGTGCAAGGCCGAGCGTCATCATGCCACCTGCCGATCATGTAACCAGCAATCTCAGCATGTTACCCCATGATTTTTTTATTTCCAAAATAAAACGTTAGCAACCGGTTTCCCGGCGCTAACGTTCATTATGCGACAAGATGACGCGCTTGTCGTGATCGAGAAGCAGATGAGCATATTCCCTAGCGGTGAACACGCTCCTTGATCAGGGCTTCCACAACGTCAGGGTCAGACAGGGTACTGATATCGCCCAGGCCGTCCACTTCATTGGCGGCAATCTTGCGAAGAATGCGCCGCATGATCTTGCCGGAACGTGTCTTGGGCAGACCCGGCGCCCACTGAATGGCATCAAGCTTTGCAATCGCACCGATATCACGGCGCACAACGTCGTTGAGCTCCCTGCTTAGCCCTTCACTGGGCTCCGCCCCCTGCATCAGGGTGATATAGGCATAAATGCCCTGTCCCTTCATGTCATGAGGAAAGCCCACGACTGCGGCCTCGGCTACGGCCGGATGCGCCACCAGCGCCGATTCGATCTCGGCCGTTCCCATGCGGTGCCCGGAGACATTGAGCACATCATCGATACGCCCGGTGATCCAGTAATCCCCATCGGCATCGCGGTGCGCGCCATCGCCGGTGAAGTAGGCACCGGGATACATGCTGAAATAGGTTTCCTCGAAACGCTCATGGTTGCCCCAGATGGTACGCGCCTGGCCCGGCCAGCTGCCTTCGATAACCAGACTGCCCTCACCGTCACCTTCAACACGCTTGCCTTCGGCATCCATCAATGCCGGGCGAATGCCGAAGAAGGGCCGCATGGCCGCACCGGGCTTGACGTTTTCAACGTCGGTCAGGGGCGCCATCATGTGACCACCGGTTTCGGTCTGCCACCAGGTATCCATGATCGGGCAGCGCCCGTTGCCGATAATCTGGTGACTGAAGTGCCAGGCCTGCGGGTTGATGGGCTCACCCACCGTCCCAATCAGGCGCAGCGAATCGCGCCGGCTGCTGTCCATGACATGATCACCATGGCCCATCATGGCGCGAATGGCCGTCGGTGAGGTATAGAAAATCGTAATGTTGTGCCGGTCAATCACTTCCCCGACACGGCCGTAATCCGGATAGCTCGGCACGCCTTCAAACATGACCGTTGTGGCCCCGTTGGCCAGCGGCCCATACACCACATAGGAGTGACCGGTGACCCAGCCCACATCGGCAGCACACCAGTAGACATCGTCTTCACGCAGTCCAAAGATCTCCTGATGGGTCATGGACGCATAAAGCAGATACCCCCCGGTGGTATGCATCAGGCCCTTGGGTGTGCCCGTTGATCCCGAGGTATAAAGAATGAACAAAGGGTCCTCGGCCCCCATGGCTTCGGGTTCACACTCTGCAGACTGCTCCTGCATCATCGCGCAGGCATCGATATCGCGGGATTGCCAGTCAATGGGCTTGTCACCACAGGGGACGACCAGCACATGCTCGACACACTCGGTGCCCTTGATGGCCAGCGCCTCGTCGACGTTTTTCTTGAGCGGAACCTGCTTGCCACCACGACGTGAAATATCGGCGGTAATCACCACACGAGAGGCACAGTCCGAGATCCGCCCGGCCAGCGCTTCCGATGAAAACCCGCCAAATACGACGGAGTGCACGGCACCAATGCGGGCGCACGCCAGCATGGCAACCGCCGCTTCCGGAATCATCGGCATGTACAGCGTCACGGTATCACCGCGTCCGACCCCAAGCGTCTTGAGCATGTTGGCAAACCGACACGTCTGCTCATGCAGTTCGCGGTAGGTCAACACGCGCTGATGATCGGGATTGTCGCCTTCCCAGACAATGGCCGGCTTGTCCCCCCGGCGTTCGAGATGACGATCCAGACAGTTGGCCGAAGCATTGAGCACGCCGTCCTCGAACCAGCGGATACGGGAACGATTGTCACCGAAATGGCCGTTAAGAATGCTTTCAGGCGTGCGAATCCAGTCAAGACGCTGCATCTCTTCACGCCAGAAGTCTTCAGGAGATTCGATCGAATAACGATAACGCTCGCGATAGTCCTGCTCGCTGATCGGGCCACGCAGCTTTTGTGCGGCACCTGCCATGGCTTGGGCAGTATGGCTCATGTCGCATCTCCTTGATCTAATGGATCACGCAGACCCACCATGGATAGTGTGACCCTTAGATTAGCGTCAGGCAGGGGCAGGCTGACCATTAGACCATGGTCACTGTTCGACCATTCTTTCCACGCCTGAATCGGATCGCGCGCCATCGTCACGCGCTTCAGGGCGCAGTATCTCGCCGCAATAGCGGCAGCGGTATCGGCTGCCACGGCGCTCATTATTATGGCGTCGACGGGTAAAGTAGTGACGACGACAGCCACAGAGATAGGGATAGGGGGCAGGACTGGCACGTGAGGTATCAAAGCGATGGGTAACACTGGGCGGGCAGTCAAACACCTCGATCATGACCCGCTGCCACTGCACGCCATGCGGCCGAACACGTCCCGGATACACATGATGAACAACCCAGTGGGCCATTTCATGCGGCACCACCTCGGCAAGAAAGGCCTCGGGCTGCTCGGCATACAGCGTCATGTTAAAGCGCAGACCGCCACGACCATAATGAGCCTGCCCGGCACTGCGTCCACGCAGATCACACCAGACCCCGGGAGACGGCAGCGTCGAATAGCGAACGCGGGCCTTCACAAGGCATCGTTCGACATGAGCCAAAAGCCGGGCGCGGCTGGCATCGCCGAGCGGAAAGTCATCAATGTCGCTGGCAGGGAAATCGGTCATGGATGATAAACTATGAATTCTCAACCCGGCGGCCCGGCTGCCGTGCAACGCGCCGCTTACTGTATGGATGCTGCTCAATGAATGATATCACGGCCGATACGCCCCAATCGGTACCGCTGCTGGAGGATGACCGTCTTGATGCACTGTTCGAGTTTCTCGATTCCGAGCGCGTCAGCGAAGAAGCACTGGATCTGTTTGGCGTACATGGACTGCTGACAGCGCTGGCCATCTCGACCGTGTCACACGACCGCGATGAGCGCCATGCCCTGATTTTTGACACCACGCCCGACTTTGAAAGCGATCAGCAGCGCCGGGAGATTCTTGACGCGCTGGATGCCCTGCTCGTCAATGCGGTCGAGGTTTTTGAAAACGGTAACATCCCGGACCTGCCCTTTGATCTCGAATTTGAAGGCAGCGAAGAAGAGAACGAAGAGCATCCTGTACGCCTCTGGTGTGCCGGCTTCATGGAAGGCGTCTTTCTTGATGAGGCGGCCTGGTTCGGCGCTCAGGAAGAGACGGCCGCTGAACTGCTACTGCCCTTCATGACCCTGTCGGGCCTGTTCGACGAGGAAGACCCGGAACTGGCAGCCCTTGGCCAACAGCCGACCGAGGCAACCCGCCTGGCAGGGCAGCTGGCCGAGCTGACACTGGATCTTTACCTGCTGCAGCGCGCACCGGTTGAAAAGCCTGCCCCCACGCCTTCAAAAGGCAGCAAGGGCGCAAAGGGCAAGGGCAAATCCAGAGGCCCGGGCAAGCGTCAGTAAAAAACGCCCGGCAAAAGCCTTCAGCGCAATCGGGTCATCAGGGCATCCATTATGCCGTAGCCCCATTCACGCAGCCGCTGGCGTCGCGACCGCGACGCCCAGTGGACAGCGCTAATTTCATGGCATTGATCAAAGCAGTGTTCAAACAGCTCACCCAGCTCGGTGGCAAAACCGGGATCATCGATCTCCTGATTGGCTTCCAGATTCCACTGCAGGCTCCAGTGATCGAAATTGCATGAGCCAATGGTTGCCCAGCCGTCACACAGGCTGAACTTGGCATGAATAAAGCGCGGCTGAAACTCGAAAATGCGCACGTTTGATCGCAAAAGCCGGGTGAAAAACCGCTGCCCGGCGTAACGCACGCTGGGATGATCGTGATCACGCGCGGCCAGCAACAGCCTGACATCCACTCCACGGCGTGCCGCTCGGCGCAGCTGTCTTCTCAAAGTGCGAGTGGGTACAAAATAGGGGGTACAGATCCAGATATGCTTTTGGGCCGTGCTAACCTGGTGCTGCAGTGAGCGGCGGATGGCCTGGTAGTGATACCCCTGCCCCCAAACCACGCGACCAACCATGTGCCCTTCACAGCGCATCGGATTTGGCACGACCGCTGGCGCATTACCCTTTCGCCGGACGCCGGTCACAAAGTCCTGGGTCTTTCGCGAGCGCCACACCCGATTGAACAGTTCAATCCAGTCATCGACACAGGGGCCGGTAATGCGAACGGCCACTTCGAACCATGACCTGAGAAACTGATCATTTACCCCGAAGCCCCCTGTAAAGGCGGTATGTCCGTCAATGACGACCAGTTTGCGATGATCCCGCGAAATGAAGCGCCCCAGATGCCTGAGCGTCAAAACGTTGAATTCACGCAGAGAGATGCTGGCGTCGACCAGACGCTGCTTGCTCTCTCTGGAAAGAGACCATGATCCGCAGGCATCAATTAAAAACCGCACATCGACACCGCGAGCAGCGGCCCGGATGAGCGCTTCAAAAAAACGCTCCCCCATGTCGCCGTCCTCGACGATATAGAGCTCGATCAGAATCGAGGCTTTCGCGTGATCGATGGCCTCAAGCAGTGCGGGCACAAAACAGTCTGCTGTCGGCAACAGGGAAAAATGATTGCCGTCATGCCACTGCTCTCTCATGTTGCATCTCCCTGTCTTGCTGCCCTCTGGGCCATGTCGATTCAACCGGCGCTATACTATAGTGCCATGTCATCGGATCGGTGCAGATCTCACTGTCAGGTCATTCAACCTTCCATATTCCCGATTCAGCGAGCAAACCGGCCATGTCCGAAACATCTTCACAGGGATTCTGGCAGCGCCTCGGTTGCCGAGCGCTCGGCGCCTGGCTGCGCTTTCGCAGCATGGATCCCGAATGCCCGAAAACCCTTTTCACCGGGCATGATCGGCCGATCATCTACATACTACCGGTGTCGGCCCTGTCCGACCGACTGGCACTGTCGATTTTCTGTCAGCGCCTTGATCTGCCCTCTCCTGACGGCAATGTCTGCCTGGCCCATGGCCGGCGTTTTCCGGCACGCATGGCCCTGTTTGATGCCACGCATTATCGCCGTCATCGCGGCCATGTCGACCGCTCTACATCGCTTGATCATCTGATCACTGCCCTGGAAGAGTATCCCGACAGTGATGTGAGTCTGGTACCGGTCACGCTGTTCTGGGGGCGTGCACCGCAGCGTGAACGCGTAGGCCTGCGTCATCTTTTGACCGCCGACGGCTGGTCGCTGGTAGGCCGTCTGCAACGCCTGGCCGGCGTGATCATCAACGGTCGTTCGCTCGAGGTTCGCCTTGGAGAACCGGTGTCGCTGCGCACGCTGATGGCACACGGTGACGTCGATGAGCAGTTCAACCGCATCCGCATTACCCGCTTTCTACGACGCTATTTCCGCCGCGTTCGACTCCAGGCCATCGGGCCTGACCTTTCCCATCGCCGCACACTGATCCGACGTGTCCTGCGCCAGCCCGCTGTCCGGGCCGCGGCACACGATAGTGCGCTGGAGCACGGCGAACGTGACGAGCGCGCCCTGCAGCGTGCCGAGCGCTACGGTTTCGAAATCGCCGCCAACATGTCGGCTCCGGTATTGCGCTTTCTCTATCAGGTACTGGGACGACTGTGGAATCGGCTTTATGATGGCGTCGATGTGCACGGTATCGAAGATGTCGAAGCCCTGGCGGGGACCCATGAGCTGGTGTATGTCCCTTGTCACCGCAGCCATATCGATTATCTCCTGCTCTCCTACGTGCTCTATCAACAGGGGCTGATGCCACCGCACATTGCCGCCGGCCGCAATCTCGATATGCCCCTGATCGGCCCATTGCTGCGCCGCGCCGGCGCCTTTTTCATGCGGCGCAGTTTCAAGGGCAACCGGCTCTATGGCGCCGTCTTCAACGAGTATCTGCATCAGCTGCTGTCACAGGGGCATCCGGTGGAATACTTCATTGAGGGGGGACGCTCGCGCACCGGCCGCATGCTCTCACCCAAACCCGGCATGCTGTCGATGACGCTGCGCTCCCATGCCCGCGCGCCGAGTCGCGAACTGGCCTTCATACCGATTTATATCGGCTATGAGAAAGTGCTTGAATCCAATGCCTACATCCGCGAGCTGCGCACGGGCAAAAAGCGCAAGGAGACCCCACTGGGGCTGCTGCGCGTGCTGCGCCATCTGCGCCAGCCCTTTGGACGCGTTCAGGTCAGTGTCGGCGAACCGCTGGTGCTGGGCAGCTATCTGGATCAGCGCTACCCCGACTGGCGCTCGCAGAAGCCCGGTGTCGAGGCCGACTGGCTGCGCGAGGCGGTACCGGATCTGAGCCTTGAAATTGCCACCCGCATCAATCACGCTGCTGCGCTCACGCCCATTTCCATGGTCGCGCTGACGATGCTGGCCACGCCACATCGCACCATCGAAATTGACCTGCTCATGCGCCAGCTCAAGACGCTGTATGCGCTACAGGCACGGCTGCCCGGTGGCAAGCGCGTTCGGCTGCCCGAACAGGGGCCACAGGAATGGGTGGAACGCAGTGAATATCTGGGCGTGGTCAGTCGTATCGAACACTCGCTGGGGGACCTGATCACGGTCAGCGACGAGCGCGCGCCACTACTGACCTGGTATCGCAACAACGTACTGCATCTCTTCGCCCTTCACGCGCTGGTCGCCTTTGCCTTTCGCAATAACGCCCGCCTTGAGTTCACCACCCTTGAAAGCCTGCTGGCCCCCATCTGGCCGGCGCTGCAGCAGGAGTTTTTCATTGAGGCCGATGACCAGGCCTTCGCCGAGCATTTGAATGGCGTGCTGGAAGTGTTCGTGACACTGGGACTTTTAACACGCCAGGGAGACACCTGGCAGCGTCCCGAGACAGGCGATGAGGCGCGGGAACGCCTCTATCTGCTGGGTCGCGCCATTCAGCCGACGCTCGAGCGTGGCTTTATTCTCTTTTCCACGCTGATGCATTACCCCAACGGCACCATCAGCCGGGAAATGCTGGAAGCCCAGAGTCAGCTGCTGGCGGAGCGACTGACGCGGCTACAGGGGCTTAATGCCCCGGAGTTCTTCGATCGGCGCCTGTTTGCCGGACTGCTGGACAGCCTGGAACGCGACGGCTGGCTCTGGCAGTCACAGGAAAAACTCAACTTTGATGCCCGCCTGCCCGAAGCCCTGATGAAAAGCCGCATGCTGTTTGATCCGGCCCTGCGCCATCGCCTCACAGAGCTGACCGCCGGGCGCCCACACAGCGAAGCCTCAGCGTGAAGGCTTTAGTGAGCGATGCACATAAAGGTCATAGCGACTGTTTTTGGAGCTGATCTCATGACTGGGTGACGGGCCGTCGATCGGCGGCGCGCCCTTTGGTCGCTTGACCACCACCCGATGAGTGGCGATATCGAGCGCCTGGGCCAGAAGCTGCGGTGCGTCCGTATCATCTCCGACCAACCGGCGAAAAAGGCGCATCTCCTTTTTGACCAGCGCCGACTTGTCCTGATGCGGATACATGGGGTCCAGATGAATAACCTGAGGCGCTACGCTTGAGGTCGCCACCAGCTCTGACAGCGTCTGGCTGCTGTCCCCTTCCACAAAATAAAGGCGCCGCGTCAGCGCATTCAGCGCTTCCAGCCTGCGGGCGCGTGCCAGCGCGTCAAACAGCAGGGCGGCCACGACCGGATGACGCTCGATCATCAAGACTCGCGATCCGAGCGAGGCCAGTACCGCGCTGTCGCGTCCGAGCCCTGCCGTGGCATCAATGATGTCCGGTGACATGCCCTGCTTCAGACCGCAGGCACGCGCGATCAGCTGACCGCGCCCGCCACCGAACTGACGTCGATGCGCCACGCCGCCCTCGACCAGATCGGCCCGGATCGGTGCCCCGAACTGGCGCCTGTCGCCGCCCAGTTCCAAGCCGTGCTCGCCATGGCGCAACCACAGATCATCTCTGCCCGGCGTCGGCACCAGCGCAAGCCCCAGCCGGTGCGCCAGGGCATGGTCCTGGGCCTTATCCCCCAGCACCACGGGACGGGTGCCAAAATCCTGAGAGGTCATGCCAGAAAGATAAACAGGAAGACGCCCAGAATCATGCGATAGATGACAAAGGGCAGCATGCCGATGCGATCCAGCGCGGCGAGAAAGAGCTTGATACAGGCCAGCGCCGAGAGAAAGGACAGGATCACACCCGCCAGAATGGGCAGCCAGTGCGCATCGGCGCCGGTCTCGGCAAGCTCGATGCCCTTGAAAAGCCCTGCCGCCAGAATCAGCGGAATCGACATCAAAAACGAAAAGCGCGCCGCCGTCTGGCGGGTATAACCCAGAAGCAACGCTGCCGTGATGGTAATACCCGAACGGGAAGTGCCGGGGATCAGGGCCAGTGCCTGCGCGAAGCCAATCAGCACGGCATTTTTAAGCGTCATCTGCGACATGACGAGCCTTCTGATGCCCTTGACGTCTGCCCACCACAGCAACAGACCAAACAAAATGGTGGTGGTCGCGATTACCAGACCCGATCGGGCATAGCTGCTGATCAGATCATCGCAGAGAAAGCCCAGAATACCGGCCGGCAGGGTGGCCGCAATCACGGCCCAGCCGATACGGGCTTCCTCGCTCGGGCGTCGCTTGAACACATGCGCAAACCAGCCGCCCAGAATGGCGATGACATCCTTGCGAAAGGCCATCAACACGGCCAGAAGCGTCCCAACATGAACGGCAACATCAAACGCCAGCCCTTGGTCGGGCCAGCCAAACAGCTGTGATGGCAAAATCAGGTGTGCCGATGACGACACAGGCAGAAATTCGGAGAGCCCCTGAATGAGAGAGAGTACCGCCACATGTAACCAATCCATAAAGAGCATCCTTAACGCTTGCTGGAAACAACCTGATCACGCAGATAAATGGGAAGGGCTTCCTGGGGGCTGGTGATCAACCCCGAGGCAAAATCCATGGCTGCCAGTTGTGCAATATCGCAGGCTTCGGGTTCGCGATGCTCAAGCGTTGTTCCTGCATATTCCCGAACCGCAGGCGACAGCCTGTCCATGAGAACGACACCGCTGCCAATCATGGTGACCGAGCCGGGCGGACACGATGGCAGCACCAGCGCCTCGGGTGCCATGACGCCATCGGCCACCACGGCTTCCAGCCGTCCTTCGTCGACCCGGTAAAGCGCCACGTAGAGCTCGCCCAGCCGGGCATCGAGTGCCGGCATGATGAGGCTGGCGCCGTCCTGCTGCCAGGCATTGTGTGCCAGCGCCCGTAGCGTGGAGACGCCCAGCAGCGGGCACCCCAGACCGTAGGCGATGCCCTGAGCCACACCGGCCGCGATACGAATGCCGGTAAAGGCGCCCGGCCCATGGCCATAGGCAATGGCATCCAGCGATGAACGGGCCATGCCGGCCTCATCAAGAAGTGCATCGATCATGGGCATGAGACGTCGGGTATGACCCCGCGGGGCATGTTCTACCCTGCCGATCACATTACCGTCCATCCAAAGGGCCACGGAGCAGGCAGAAGAGGAAGCATCAAGGGCCAGCAGGCTAGTCATGGGCTCGCTACGTCAGAGTCGGAAATGAGGCGGCATTATACGTAGGTATCTCAACGCCCGTCCAAAACGCTTTCGAGCCCGCGCTTCAGAGGCCACCCATGACATTGCACAGGAGTATGGGCCATGGAAGCAGCGCATCATGACACCGCCATGGAAGAGACACCATGCCTGCTCAATCATTCAGTAAAGCCCACAAGAAATATTCATAACTGCACAATTCCAAAGGAAAATTCGGACATAAAAAAAGCCGCATGCCCTGAGGCGTGCAGCTTTTTGCAGAATCTGCTGTGATATCAACGATCAGGAAGAGAGCGCCTCGACCACCTGAGCACGAATCTCCTCGACGCTGCCCACACCTTCAATCCGGTGAAAGGCCGGTGCCTCTTGCGGAGCCTGCTCCTGCCACTGCTGATAGTACGCAATCAGGGGTTCGGTCTGATCATGATAAACATCCAGACGATGGCGAACGGTCTCTTCGCGGTCATCCTCGCGCTGAATCAGCGCTTCACCGGTCTCGTTATCGATACCTTCCTGCTTCGGCGGATGATTATCGACATGATAGACACGGCCCGATCCGGGATGAACGCGGCGCCCGGAGAGCCGGTTGATGATCTCTTCATCGGCCACGTGGATTTCAAGCACGTGATCCAGATCGATACCGGCTTCCTTCAAGGCATCCGCCTGCACAATCGTGCGGGGGAAGCCATCGAACAAAAAGCCGTTGGCACAGTCGGGCTGAGCGATACGCTCCCTGACCAGTTCAATGATCAGATCATCGGACACGAGCTGACCGGCAGACATGATCTCCTTGACCCTCAGGCCCAGTTCATTGCCTTCCTTGACGGCCGCTCGCAGCATATCGCCGGTCGAAATCTGGACGATATCGAAGCGTTCGCAGATGAATCGGGCCTGCGTCCCCTTACCCGCACCAGGGGCTCCCAACAGGATCAAACGCATGAAAAACCGCTCCTTCAATAAATGACTCATGATCCGGGGCGACGCCACCAGACCATCGTGGCTGGCGGGCCATCTGAAAATAAACCGCAACAATAACGACAGGCACCCTGCAGGCACAAGTGAAGTCGCCGACTCTGCGACATATTGACGACGCCGACCCATTGCACCTCTACAAAAAGGGCGGCCCTGAAGAGCCGCCCTCTGGCACTTTCAACCGTTACATGGTCAGTCGACGAATATCGGTCAGAATTGCTGCCAGATACGCCGTAAAGCGTGCTGCATCGGCACCGTTAACAGCACGGTGGTCATAGGACAGCGACAGCGGACACATCAGCCGTGGCTTGAACTCGCTGCCGTTCCACACCGGCTTCATCTGCGATTTCGAAACCCCCAGAATGGCCACTTCAGGCGCATTGACGATGGGCGTAAACGCCGTACCGCCGATTGAACCGAGACTCGAGATGGTAAAGCAGCCACCCTGCATCTCTTCGCGCTTGAGCTTGCCTTCCTGAGCGCGGCCGGCCAGGTCGATCACTTCCTTTGCCAGCTCGACAATACCCTTTTGATCCACGTTGCGGATCACCGGCACCATCAGCCCGTTGGGTGTATCCACCGCCACACCAATGTTGAAATACTTCTTCTGGATAAGCTTGTCGCCATCCGGATGCAGCGACACATTGAACTGCGGATACTTCGCCAGTGCGTGCGCGGCCGCCTTGATCATGAACGGCAGCGGCGTCAGCTTCGCGCCCTGCTGTGCAGCCTCATCCTTCATCGCCTTGCGGAAGGCTTCAAGCTCGGTGATGTCGGCCTCATCGAACTGGGTCACATGCGGCACGTTGAGCCAGCTGCGATGCAGATTGGTCGCACCCGCCTTCATCAGACGACCCATCGGCTTCTCTTCGATCTCGCCAAACTGGCTGAAATCGATGGCCGGAATCGGCGGAATACCGGCACCACCCTGCGCCGGCGCGGACGACTGAGCGGCAGCACCGCCGCCCTTCTTGCGATCGCTCATGACCTGCTTGACGAAGGCATCCACGTCTTCTTTCAGCACGCGCCCCTTCGGACCGCTGGCCTTGACCTCGGCAAGCTCCACGCCCAGCTCACGTGCCATCAGGCGCACGGCAGGCCCGGCATGAACGCTGCTGCCGGAGGTGCTTTCGCCCTGATGACGACGCGCCTCGGGACCGGGCTCACCGCCGTAGCTGCCCTCATCCTTCTTCGCCTCGCCGTCCGGCGCATCCTGCTTTTGGGTCTCTTTCGAGCCGCCGCTGGATTTGCCTTTCGAACCGGACTTTTCCCCGGAAGACTTGTCATCTGAAGACTTTTTGGCCGAATCGTCGGACTTTTTCTTCGAATCAGCCTTGTCGCCGGAAGACTTTTTGGACGAGCCTTTGGGCTTGCTGCCGGCCACTTCGATATAGCCGATCAGATCGCCTTCGGAAACGGTATCGCCTTCCTTGACGCTGACTTCCACCACCTTGCCCTTGAAGGGGCTGGGGATGTCCATGGAGGCCTTGTCGGACTCCAGAGTGATCAGCGCATCTTCCTCGTTGATCTCATCGCCTTCGCTGATCGAGACTTCGATGATTTCAACGTTGTCGCTACCGCCGATGTCCGGAACACGCAGCTCCTGACGACCGCCTTCGCTGTCGCTCTCCTCAACGTCATCTTCACCGTCACCGATGGCATCGGCTTCTTCCTCATGATCGGCGCCATTGCCATCATCGGAAGTGTCCTCATCGGCATCATCATCGCCTTCGCCAGCGATTTCCATGGTGCCGATCAGGTCGCCCTCGGAGACGGTGTCGCCTTCCTTGAGCTCAAGAGAGACCAGCTTGCCGCTATAGGGGCTGGGCACATCCATCGAGGCCTTGTCGGACTCCAGGGTAATCAGCGCATCTTCTTCGCTAATCTCATCGCCCTCGCTAACCGCGATCTCGATGATTTCAACGTTCTCGCTGCCACCGATGTCCGGAACACGCACTTCTACCGTGCGCTTGCCGCCGGAGGACTTCTTCGGCTTTTTGTCTTCTTCAACATCGGATTCGTCGGCTTCAGCCTCTTCCTCAAGATGCTCGGCGTTGCGGCTGTCCTTGACCGATGACTTGTCATCATCGCTCTCGTCGGCCTCGCCATCACCTTCTTCAGCGTCGCCGTCACCCTCGGCTTCCAGCTCGAGAATGTCGTCGCCTTCGGATACCTTGTCCCCTTCGCTGACCAATACCTTCTTGACCTTGCCAGCCTTCGGTGCGGGGATGTCCATGCTGGCCTTGTCGGATTCCAGCACAATCATGGTGTCTTCGGCTTCGATCGTATCGCCGGCCTGAACGGAGATCTCGATGATCTCGACGCCCTCGCTGCCCCCGATGTCGGGTACCTTAATGATTTCACTACTCAAGGTCGCGCTCCTTATCACCTGGCCGTTGCCCGAGCCGGGTGAGCGTGTCACTCACCCGGCGGCACTTTTGTGAGACAGGCGCCTCAGCTCACCAGCGGATTGGGTTTGCTGGGGTCGATGTCATATTTTTTCATCGCGTCACTGACGACTTTGGCATCGATCTCGCCACGATTGGCCAGCGCGCGCAGCGCCAGTACGGTGACAAAGTAACGATCGACTTCGAAGAAACGACGCAGATGTTCACGCGTATCCGAGCGGCCGAAACCATCGGTGCCCAGAACGTGGAAGTCAGATGGTACCCAAGCACGCACCTGATCAGCATAGAGCTTCATGTAGTCCGTGGAGGCAATAACCGGCCCTTCGCGGCCTTCCAGACAGCTCGTGACCCACGGCTTTTGCTGCTCGCCTTCAGGATTGAGGAACTGCTGACGATCATACTCCAGCGCTTCACGACGCAGCTCGTTGAAGCTGGTCACGCTCCAGACATCGGCGGTGACGCCAAAGTCATCACGCAAGAGCTCGGCGGCGGCTTCCACTTCCCGTAGGATGGTGCCGCTGCCCAGCAGCTGGACACGCGGCTGCTTCTTGTCGCTCTCGCCTTCCTGAAGCAGGTACATGCCACGAATGATGCCTTCCTCGCTGCCTTCCGGCATTTCGGGATGGACGTAGTTTTCGTTCATGACCGTCAGGTAGTAGAAGCAGCTTTCGCGGTCCTGATACATGCGCTTGAGACCGTCCTGCATGATGACCGCCAGCTCATGGCCATAGCAGGGATCGTAGGAGCGGCAGTTGGGCACCGTGGACATCAGGATATGGCTGTGGCCATCCTGGTGCTGCAGGCCTTCACCGTTGATGGTGGTACGTCCGGCAGTCCCGCCGACCATGAAGCCTCGTGCCTGCAGGTCGCCCGCTGCCCAGACCAGATCGCCCACGCGCTGATAGCCAAACATCGAGTAGTAGACGTAAAACGGCAGCAGCGGCACGTGATGGTTGGCATAGGAGGTCGCCGCCGCGATCCAGGCCGCCATGGAGCCGGCCTCGTTGATGCCTTCCTCGAGAATCTGACCCTTCTGATCCTCGCGGTAGTACATGATCTGGCCGGTATCCATCGGCTCGTACTTCTGGCCTTCTGCCGCGTAGATACCGATCTGGCGGAACATGCCTTCCATGCCGAAGGTACGCGCTTCATCGGGGATGATGGGCACGACCTGCTGGCCGAACTGCTTGTTTTTCACCAGGCCGTTGAGCACGCGCACAAACGACATGGTGGTGGAGATTTCACGATCGCCGGATCCTCTGGTCTGCGTCGCGAACATCTTGTCATCCAGCCCCGGAATTTCGATGGGCTCGAAATCGTTTTTGCGCGCCGGCAGATAGCCGCCCAGCTGCTTGCGCCGTTGATGCAGATAGCGCATTTCGGGGCTATCGTCATCCGGCTTGTAGTAGGGCATGCCCTCTTCAAGCTGCTTGTCAGAGACCGGAATGCCGAAACGATCACGCATGACCTTCAGGGCATCGGTTTCCATCGACTTGATCTGGTGGGCTTCCATATCGGCTTCGCCGCTGCCGCCGCCCATGCCATACCCCTTGACGGTGTGCGCCAGTACGACCGTGGGTCGGCCGCCGGCATTGTTGACCGCTTCATGGTAGGCCGCATACATCTTCTGCGGGTCATGACCACCACGATTGAGGCGATAGATATCCTCATCAGAGTAGTCCTTGACCATATCGGCAGTCTCGGGGTACTTGCCGAAGAAATTCTCGCGGGTATAGGCGCCGCCGCGGGCCTTGAAGTTCTGGTACTCGCCGTCGACTGCCTCATCCATGCGCTTTTGCATGATGCCCTTGCTGTCCTGCTCGAACAGCGGGTCCCAGAGACCGCCCCAGACCACCTTGATGACATTCCAGCCGGCGCCACGGAACATGCCTTCAAGCTCGTCCATGATGCGGCCGTTACCGCGTACCGGGCCGTCAAGACGCTGCAGGTTGCAGTTGATGACAAAAATCAGGTTGTCGAGCTTTTCACGGCTGGCCAGATGCAGTGCACCAAGCGATTCCGGCTCGTCGCACTCGCCGTCACCCAGGAAGGCCCAGACCTTGCGATCGCCCATATCCGCCAGGCCACGCGCGTTCATGTACTTCATGACGTGCGCTTGGTAAATGGCCTGAATCGGTCCCAGACCCATCGAGACAGTCGGGAATTGCCAGTAATCCGGCATCAGATATGGGTGGGGATAGGAAGACAGACCTTCAGCCACGGCTTCCTGGCGAAAGGTATCCAGCTGCTCTTCGGTCAGACGCCCTTCGAGAAAGGAGCGGGCATAAATACCGGGCGTTACATGGCCCTGTATGTAGACCAGATCGCCCTTTTGCTCATCGCTGTCGGCACGAAAGAAATGGTTAAAGCCCACTTCGTAAAGTACGGCACAGGACATGTAGCTGGCCAGGTGGCCGCCCAGTCCCTTGTGCTTTTTGTTGGCGCGGATGACCTGCGCCACGCTGTTCCAGCGGATCGCGGAGCGGATCTTGCGCTCCATGAACATGTCGCCGGGCAGCTTTGCCTCGCGATGAACGGGGATGGTATTGCGATGAGGCGTGTTCACGGAGAACGGCGGCAGCTTGCCATCACGGCGCAAGCGATCAGCCAGACGGCTCAGAATATACTGAGCACGCTCCTCACCTTCACGGTCCACTACCGATGTCAGGGCTTCCAACCACTCCCTTGTCTCGATCGGATCGTGATCTTCTCTTGCCTCCAGACTCATAGACGTCTCTCCGAATGAAGATAAGTTGTCAGCGGGCCCTTTTGGAGCCTCTGGCGCTTTCAAGGCGGGGTAGGCACCCGATATTTACAGGGGCCATGGTTTCCGGATACGTCAAACGATGGCATCGGGCGTGCAGTCGCCGGCGCGGATAGCCATAGGGACACTGCAACGGATTCCGACTCGTTGGCCATCAACGAAACAGGTAACACTCGAACATGGGCGCTCTGATTGGACGACGAAGATACCGCAAACACGAAGTCATGCCAATTAACGTCTCCGGACGTGACCGGCATGGCATGCCTCTGGCCACCCACGCCGGGAAGGCCCTCGTCGATACATGCCCGCTCAGTGCAACAGACCATATCGGGTATCCTGCCAGAATAGTCACGTCATTCTGCATGATCCAGCGCCCGAGAATACGTACGTTTAGCCATTTCAGCCGGCCAGGAGCCTCATGAGATACCGATGATCAAAACTCGGCCCCGGATCGGTCTTTCTAAGTGGCGCCACCTGCTCGTGGGTCACCCTCTCACAGGCATTGATACGGGGGTAGAACGCTTCAAGTGCCGTCAGCACCCGGGCCAGGCGGTGGTATTGAGCATGGGTAAAGGGGCGGGCGTCCCCCTCAAGCTCGATGCCGACACTGAAGTCATTGAGTGCCTGACGGCCCTGCCACCGGGAGCGACCGGCATGCCAGGCACGCCGGTCGAAGGGTACAAACTGCACGCAGCTGCCATCACGGCGAATCAGCAGATGCGCCGACACCCGAAGCCCCCGAATCGACTGGAAAAAGGGGTGCGCATCCCAGTCAAGCTGATTGGTGAACAGCGCCTCGATCTCCTTGCCGCCAAACCGGCCCGGCGGCAGACTGATCGAGTGCAGTACCACCAGTGATATCTCCCCGTGTGGCCGGACATCGGCATTGGGAGAGTCCACCTGGTGTGCCGAATCCAGCCTGTGCTGCGTAATCATGTTACCCCCTGTCACGTTGGAAGCCCTGAAACAGTATGGCCTTCACTTTTCAGCCAGTGGCTGGATACCTCGATGCCGACGGACGGCGCCAGCGACAAGGATTGAAGGCACATTTTTAACCGCTGATCAGATGTATCCAGGGGGTTCCGAACCCGAGCCATGCGATCAGATAGATCGCGCCAAAGATGGTACCCAGACGCCAGTAAAGCGGCGCCGGCAGGTAGCCGCTACCGTAATAGACAGGGCTTGGCCCCGTACCGTAGAGCGTAATGATGCCCATGATCCCGATCGAGGGAAGCAACAGCAGCGCAAAGGTATGCATATCAAGACCGGGAATGCCGGAAGCCGCCGCCAGCATGACCGGTAGCAGTGCGGTGGTATGCGCCGTGCTACTGGCAAAGAGATAGTGCAGCAGGAAAAATACGGCTACCAGCGCCACCATGGCCAGTGTCGGACTAAAGCCCGCCAGATGTTCGGAAACCAGCGCACCGAACCATTCGACAAACCCGACACTCTTGAGTCCATCTGCCAGTGCCACCAGCGTTGCAAACCAGGCAAAGGTGTTCCAGGCCGCCTTGTTGGTCAGAATATCGTTCCAGTTGATGATACCGGCAATCAACATCAGGCTGATGACCGCAAGTCCGACCAGCGCGGGCTGAATGATGCTTCCTCCAAGGACCCAGAGCGCCAGCGCCAGGATCACAAGACCCAGCAGCATGATTTCATGACGCGTCAGCTTTCCCATTGCGGCCAGCTCTTCTGCTGCCCAGCGCGGGACGGCCTCGCCGCTTTTTGTCTCCGGTGGGCAAAACCAGTAGGTCAGAAGTGGCGTGAGCAGCAAAAGCACGAGACCTACCGGGGCGGCAGCAATAAACCATTCTCCCCAGTTGATACTGACATCGGTATTGCTCTGCAGGATGCCGATGGCCAGAAGGTTGGGCGCCAGCGCCGTCAAAAAGAGCGTGCTGGTCACACAGGTCGAGGAAATGGCCGTCCACATCAGATACGACCCCACTTTTCTCATGCTTGGATCGTTGGGATGGGAATCATACAGCGGCGGTAGATTGCGAATGACCGGATAAATGGTGCCGCCGCTGCGTGCCGTATTGGAAGGCGTAAAGGGGGCCAGAATGGTATCGGCGATCATTACGGCGTAGCCCAGCGTCAACGTACGACGCCCCATGAGCCTGACCAGCAACAGGGCAATTCGACGCCCAAGCCCGGTTTTTTCATAACCCAGCGCAAACATGAAGGCGCCGAAGATCAGCCAGACGGTCGAATTGGTAAACCCTGAGACGGCCCAGTGAAACGCCTGGTCGGGCGCGTTAAACCCTGCCTGAGAAAGCTGACCGGGCGAAAACAGCACCCAGGGCGCCAGCAGCGCCACTACCACGACGCCGATCAAACCGATGACGGCCCCCGGCAGAGGCTCCAGAATCAACCCGACCACGCAGCCGGCAAAAATGGCAAAGAAATACCAGGCATGAGGTGCCAGCGCCGGCGGCGCCGGTAACAGCGCCAGCAACGCTGCCACCAGTACCGGTGCCAATAGCTCCAGGTATTTTTTCATCACGTTCTACCTCACGATTGCGCCAGCAGGATCACGCAGATGCAGACAACATCCACTCCAGGGAATAAGACTTTAGTAGAAAAATATTATTGCTTCAGCTTTAAAAAAGAAAATGGGCGTCGACGCGTCAGTCATTCACAGGAAAAGGGGAAACAAAAACGCTGCCGGAAGGCAGCGTCTGAAAGTCACTTTCTCTAACGATAGGCTCTAACGACAAGGGTCAGAAGAAGAAATGTCTGTCTGCGGCACCCCCTGAACACGAGCGTTGAACCCCTGGACAAACCGTTTTCTATCGCGTGAGGAAAGAAGCCCAATCGGCAGTAGTCGAGACCGGCGCTCATGATGCATTCGAAACGTGATGCCGCCTTGATTCTCCTTTTCGACATGGGAAATATCACTGAAATTGACAGCCACCATATGGGGCTTCCATGCCGGCCCACCAATATATCGCACACAGTGTTCTTCAAGCCGGAGCACCGGAGACAGGCGCCTGCGTACGGCCAGGTTGTTACCCACCAGCAGCCCCCAGGCCATCAGGGCGACACCGATGGGCCCGACCGGCCAGAGGCGCTCCGTTTGCCAGGCATGTACCAGCAGGGTAATGCCACCGGCCACCGAGAAGGCAAAGGCCACCCCCAAAAGCGTGGTATTGATCTTCTTCTCGGTAAAAAGCATCGGCGTACCGGAAACGGCGCCGTTGTGATCCGTCATGATGATTTATCCTTGCCTCAATACCTGTACGCGCCTGCATCAGGCCCGTGATGTCGATGGCCATTGGACATCAGGATGGCGTCATTTATCCCCGGCTCAGTGAACCTTGGCACCTGCCATCACGCCCTGTTGACAGGATGTCGCCGGCACGACCGAATGGCATAATCACCCCATGACCACACATGATACGTCTTCTCCCATCAGCGCCACGATGACGCTTGATATCATCGGCACCATCGAAAGCTGCTATCCAGACAAGTTCGGTATCCCACGCCAGCCGGGACTGGCACCGAGTGCCACGGCCCTTCTGCGCTTCAACGCGCCGTTTGATCATCCCGACTGCGTGCGCGGACTCGAACAGTTCAGCCACCTCTGGATCAGCTTCATCTTTCATCAGAGCCCCGAACGATGGACGCCGCTGATTCGCCCGCCACGGCTGGGCGGCAATACCAGAATCGGCGTTTTCGCCTCACGTTCGACTCACCGTCCCAACCGGCTGGGTCTGTCACTGGTCGAACTGGCGGGCATCGAATATACCCCGACGCCCGCTCTGATACTGCGCGGCCACGACCTGGTGGATACAACGCCGGTCGTGGATATCAAACCCTATCTGCCCTGGGCCGACAGCGCCATTGAGGCCAGAGCCGGCTTTGCACCCGAGCCGCCGCCGCTTCTTGAGGTCCGGCTAAGTGATGATTGCCAGCGCACGCTAGACGAGCGTCCTGACGGGAAAGATCTTGCCGCCCTGATCCGCGAGGTACTGTCGCAGGACCCGCGACCGGCCTATCGTCGCCACAAGCCGGATGAGCGGAGCTATGGCGTACGCCTTCATGATCTGGATGTTTGCTTTCATGTCGAAGCGAACGAGCCTGCCAGCGGCCTTGATCATGACAGTATCATCGTGGTCGACAGACTGGTTCAAATGAGCTGACAAGGCAGCGACGATACCTCGTCGCCGCCTGCTTCCCGATCAGCCAATGGCCTGATCGAAGTCGATGCCGATGCGGCGTCCGACCTCTTCGTAGGCTTCAATCACACCGCCCAGCCCCTGACGAAAACGGTCCTTGTCCATCTTCTCGCGAGTGGTGGCATCCCACAGGCGGCAGCCATCGGGCGAAAACTCGTCGCCCAGCATGACCTCGCCATTAAACAGACCGAATTCGAGCTTGTAATCCACCAGCAGCAGATTGCCCTTCAAAAAGAGTTTTTGAAGAATGTCGTTGATCTGAAAGGTCAATTCGCGCGCGCGTACCAGGTGCTCACGCCGGGCCCAGCCAAAGGTCTCGGCCAGCGACTCATTGATCATCGGATCACCCTTCTCGTCATTCTTGAGAAAGAGCTCAAAGGTGGGCGGCTCGAGCGCAATGCCCTCTTCCACCCCCAGACGACGACACAGACCGCCGGCGGCAATGTTTCGTACCACACACTCCACCGGCATCATGGTCAAACGCTTGACCTCACACTCGGTCTCCGAGCGCAGCCGTTCGAAATGTACCGGAATACCCGCCTCTTTCAGGGCGTCCATGATGAAGGCATTGAAGCGGTTGTTGACGCGCCCCTTGCGCGCAAGCTGCTCAACCTTCTTGCCGTCAAAGGCACTGGTGTCGTCACGAAACTCAAGGATCAGGCGATCCGGATCATCGGTTTCAAACACGGACTTGGCCTTGCCCGCATAAAGTTCCTGGCGTTTTTCCACGAAAGTCTCCGGCAGGGAATCAGAGGTGAGAGAAAAGAAATGGACTGACGTTGATTGCCTGTCATGCCAGTCATGTCGTTGCATCAGCTGACCGACTGCCAGTCAACGGTTCGCCCCTGCTGGGCAATGACCAGCCGCGACTCATCGTTATCCAGCAAGGGCCTCAACGCCTCAAAGGCAAGCTCGGGCAGATTATTCTTCTCTGACAGGTGCGACGCAACCAGTCGCTGCAGACGGTCAGTGCCCAGCGTCTGCAAAAGCTCTGCGGCCTGACGATTGGACAGATGGCCCAGCCTGCCGCTGACACGTCGCTTGAGACTCGGCGGATAGGGGCCGTAGTCCAGCATGCGTGAATCATGGTTGCATTCGATAAACAGCGCATCGCACTGGTGATAGCGCTTGATCACGTGCGGTGTGACCACGCCAAGGTCGGTCAGAAGGCCCAGCCGATGCGCGCCGGCCTGTATCAGATACTGCACCGGCTCGCGCGCATCATGAGGCACGGTCACCGGCGTAATATCGAAATCACCGATGCTCAGGGTATCTTCAGGCGTGATCAACACCACATTGATGGCCGGATCAGGCTTGAGTGACAGCCAGGTTCCGACCGTCAGGTAGACCGTCAGGCCAAACCGACGCGCCAGGGCAAACACACCGCGAACGTGATCGATATGCTCATGCGTTACCAGGATACCGGCCAGCGTGGCCGGATCCATGGCAAGTGTCTGCATGCGCCTGATCGCTTCACGGATACCGAAACCGCAGTCCACCAGTACCGTGGTTCCGGCACTGCTGACCAGTGTGGCATTGCCGCGACTGCCGCTCCCCAGCGATGCAAATCGCATCAGCGCAAAATCGAGGCCACACCGTCAAGCAGGTCATGGGCCCTTTGCTGATCGACCGGCTTGCCGGTACTGTCGGTCACACTGACGTAGGTGGCGCTGTCTGACGGCGAGAGATGCAGCAGATACTGCTGCGTTTCATCGCTGCTTCCCCGGAAGGGAATCCAGCTGCCCTCGCCCTTGACCGTGGATTCCACGGTAAAGACACGCTCACTGCGATTTTGATCGATCAGACGTCGATTGGAGGTCTCGTAATTGTTTTCCAGCTGCCAGGCAAGCTCTGCCCAGGCGCGCGGAAAATCGAGCGCCAGCGCCAGACGCCAATTGTCATCACGACTTTCCAGACGAACCCGGTCATTGCGTGACAGGTTCTGAGCCACCAGTGACACCCCGCTTTGCGGCGCGCTGGAGGACAGATACTGATTAACCTGGCTCAGACAGGCTTCCACGCTATTGCCACCCTGCTGACAATAGACATCCGTGGTGTTGTTGCGGATACCCTGACGCACTGACAAAACACCGCGGTCGGTCGTGATCTGACCCGTGTTGCCGTCGATGTTTTGTACCTGATAGCCGTTGGCACGCACGAATTCCTGAAGCCGCGGCCAGACAGCACCGGGGGCTGCGCTGACGACCAGCCAGCGATTGCCGTCGGCCTGGCGAGGCTCGACAAAACGCGTTTCACGGTCACTGGTCGACAGGGTCTGCGGACGAGGCGGCTCGTAACCATCGCGATTTTTAATAAAATCGTTGGAAGCCTGCGGCACCGGCATCGCATCCTGATAGCGGGTCTGGTCACGCGACGCCGGAAGCTCCAGCGGCGACGTCATTTCCGCATCGGCATACTCGCTGTTGCGGTCATGATAGTAGCCACCACCACAGCCTCCCATCACAAGCAGCAGTGGCGTCACCATCATCCAGCGTGTTTTGCTCATTGATCCATCACTCCGGCCAGCTGCAGCGCCTCGGCTACGGTGGATTGGTATTTTTCGGAAAGCCAGGTCAGAGGCAAGCGAATGCCGTTTTCCATCAACCCCATCTGATTAAGTGCCCACTTGACCGGAATCGGGTTGGCCTCAATGCCCAGTACCGAATGCAGCGGCATCAGCCGGGTATTGATCTGGTGGGCACGATCATAGTCGCCGCCGGTAGCAGCGCCGCAAAGCTCGTGCATGGCGCGCGGAGCCACATTGGCCGACACCGAAATGGCGCCATGCCCACCGGCAAGCATGAATTCACAGGCTGTCGGATCGTCGCCGGAGTACAGCGCAAAATCGCGCCCCTTGAGACGCTCAATCAGATCCTCGGCACGCTCAAGGTTGCCGGTCGCATCCTTGAGGCCAATGATGTTGTCGATCGATGCAAGGCGCTGCGTGGTCTCGTTGTAGAGATCCACGCCGGTACGACTGGGCACGTTGTACATGATGACAGGCAGATCGCAGGCCTGTGCCACGGCCTTGAAGTGCTGATACAGCCCTTCCTGGGTCGGACGGTTGTAATAGGGCGTCACCGACAGGCAATAGTCGGCACCGACATCCCTTGCATAGCGTGCAAGCTCGACGGCTTCCGCCGTGGCATTGGCGCCGGTACCTGCAATCACGGGAACGCGGCCATTGACCGTTTCAACGACCGTGCGAATCACATCAAAGTGTTCGGCAACACTCATGGTAGTGGGCTCACCGGTGGTCCCGGCCGCCACGATGGCATCAGTGCCGTGCTCGAGATGCCAGCTTACAAGGCGCCTGAGGGCGTCCCAGTCGATGGCCCCATCGGCTTTCATGGGCGTCGCCAGAGCGACCATGCTGCCAGTGATCATCCCGCCAACCTCTTGCTTTGAATTCATTTGAAAGCGGCCGTATCAAAGCCGCCGGTACAGACCTGTGCCGGTATTACCTGCCTGCCGGTCAGAACACACGGGGTCGGTCATCAGGCTGACGATGGTACTCGGCGCACCCCATGCTGTACAGACACAGCCAGGCAGGAAAACGCGCGCGCCCCGCGAACGGCTGATTTCACCCGCAGTCTCGGTTATTGTCACAGCTCTCGCTTAACGCCGTATCGCTGGTGCCATTTCCATTTCAGGATGGCCGAAGACCGGCAAGGCGTTTTATCTTCAGGGAGCACTGACATGAGCATCACCATCGGCACGCCCGCCCCGGACATCACGCTGGAGGCTACCGGCGAGACAGGCTTCAACCCGGCCGCCTTCAAGGGGGAGCAGGTCGTGCTTTATTTTTATCCAAAGGATGCCACACCGGGCTGTACGACAGAGGGACAGGATTTTCGAGACCGCATGGCGGCCTTTGAACAGGCCAATACGCGCGTATTCGGCGTGTCACGTGATTCGCTGCGCCGGCATGAAAACTTCAAGGAAAAGCAGGGGTTCCCCTTCGAGCTGGTCAGTGACCCGGAGGAAACCCTGTGCCGCGCCTTCGATGTCATCAAGCTCAAGAAACTTTACGGCAAGGCGCATGAAGGTATCGAGCGCAGTACCTTCCTGATCGACCGGGAGGGGCGCATTGCAGCGCTCTGGCGCAAGGTCAGGGTGGCGGGCCATGTCGACGAGGTGCTGGCCGCGGCGCAGGCGCTTAACGCAGCCCGGTAAGGGATGACGGCCCTGCGCCTGCGCAGGGCCGCAAGGATTATTCGACGGCGGCAGTGCCTTCCTTGCGCAAGGCACTGGCGCCCCGCGGCCAGGCAAACATCAGGGACTTGATCAGCGTGGCCAGCGGAATGGCGAAAAAGATGCCCCAGAAGCCCCAGATACCGCCAAAAAAGAGCACGGCCAGAATAATCGCCACCGGGTGTAGATTGACGACTTCCGAAAACAAAAGGGTTACCAGAACGTTGCCATCCAGCGCCTGAATAATGGCATAGGCCAGCAGCACATAGAGGAACTGCTCACCAAACCCGAAGTGGAGCCCGGCCGAGGCCGCCACCGGCAGCGTGGCCGCCGCCGCCCCGATGTAGGGCACCAGTACGGAAAGCCCCACCACGATCCCCAGCAGCACCGCGTAGGGTAACCCCAGCGCCCAGAAGGTAAAAAAGGACACCACGCCCACAATCATGATCTCAATGAACTTGCCACGAATGAAGTTGGCAATCTGGGTATCCATCTCACACCAGACCCGCGTCATCAAAAGGCGTTTTTTGGGCAGCAGCGACAGGAAAAAGTCGATCAGACGCTCTCGATCCTTGAGCATGAAAAAGACCAGAATCGGCACCAATACCAGATAGATGATGACGCTCAGTACGCCGGCCAGCGAGCTCAGGGACAGGCTGACGACACGTCGCCCCAGCTGCGTGGCTTCCTGACTGGCCGTATTGATCAGGTGCTGCACCTGATCGGGGGTCACGATACTGGGATAGCGCGCCTGAAGATCGCTCAGAAGTTCCTGACTGCGATATAAAACGGCCGGCAGCCCCTGCACCAGACGCGCAAACTGATCCCACACCATCGGAAAAATGATCAGGGCAAAAAACAGCATCGCCCCGACAAACATCAACAGCACCAGGCAGACGGCAGGCAGTCGTGACAGCCCCAGCCGTTCAAGCCAGCGCACCACGCCCTGCAGCAAAAAGGCAAAGACAAGCGCGGTCAGAAACGGCGCCAGCATGCCGCCAAAAAAGATAATGATGGCAAATCCCAACACCAGCAGGGCGCCCAGCGTGACCGCTTCCTCATCCGAGAGGTAGCGCTCCATGAAATGGTTCCAAAGCTTTTTGAAGGTCATCAGGTTATTGTCACCATAAGGGTCCATCCAGCGGGCGCAGGCATCAGCATCCCTTGATCAATACGTAGTGCCAGGTGTCATCATCATGTCGGCGTGCAGCAAGCTGATGTGCCGTATGCACCACGAAGCTTTCAAAATCACGCCATGAGCCGGGGTCTGTACAGATGACGTGCAGATGCTGTCCCTCATTCAATGCAGCCAGCGCCTGACGTGCTTTCAAGAGCGGCATGGGACAGTCAAGCCCGCGGGCATCCAGTATCTGATCGGCGGCCTGCTCCATCTGCTTGATGTCATCAAGATTTTCCAACACCACTGGCTCCTCTGCTGGTTGTAATCGGCACGATTTAAAGGCAACTTGATGCAACCGGCAACCATTGCTGCCTGTTGCAAACAGGCAGTCACTTCTGCCCTTTCATGTCTCCATCGCCATCCGGTAAGCATGTCATGTCAAGGCATACGCGTTTTCGATGCATTATTACAGCTGCCCTGCTGCTTGGCACGGCCACCTCATCGGTGACATCACCGGCCGGTCAGCTCCCCTCGCTGGGAGACGCGACCGGAAGCTACAGCAGTCAGGAAGAGTTTCGCCTCGGACGGGCCTGGCTGCGCGAGTTTCGTGCCCACGTGGGGCAATGGCGCGACCCCATCACGCAGGACTACCTCAACTCACTGGTGGCGCGGCTTTTGCCCAATAGCCAGCTTGATGATGTCACCCCCATTGTCACGCTGGTCTCGAGCCGAACGCTGAACGCCTTTGCCGTTCCCGGTGGGGTCATTGGCATCAATACGGGGCTGTTTGCCTACGCCCCCGACCAGGACGCGTTTGCCTCGGTCCTTGCCCATGAAATGGGCCATCTGTCCCAGCATCACTTTGCCCGTGAAATGGCGCGCAATGAACGCACCCAGCTGCCTACCATGGCGGCCATGCTGGCCGGCATGGTGCTTGCCGCCGGCGGCGGTGGCAACCTGGGCGTCGCCACCATGGCAGGCACCCAGGCCGCCGCCATGCAGAACCAGCTGAGCTATTCGCGCCGCTATGAGCAGGAAGCCGACCGGGTAGGCCTGCAGGCCATGGCGCGCTCCAGGATGGACCCCATGGCCATGCCGCGCATGTTTGCCACCATGCAGCGGCTGTCGAGCATGCAGGGCAATACCCCGCCCGAATTCTTGCTCACCCACCCCATGACCGACTCACGGCTGAGCAACACCACCAGCCTGGCCCAGCAATACCAGACCGGCAAGATCAGCGACCCGGGCCCGGAGTATGACCTGATCCGAGCCCGCGCCATGCTGGCAATGAACATGAGCGACCCGGAGTTCGTTCGCACCCGGCTTGAGCAGGACCACGCTCACCCGATTGCCCTGCGCTATCTCGATGCCCTGAATGACAGCGTTAACCAGCGCACCGATCAGGCGCTGGCAGCGTTTGATCAGCTTGCCCGCGAGGCGCCGGATGTACTGACACTGCCGGCCAGCGCCGCCGATGCCGCACTCGATGCTGGCCGCCGCGAAGACGCCATTCGTCGCTGCGAACGTATTTTACGCCTGACGCCCGACTACTATCCGGCGCAGATCATTCAGGCCGAGGCCCAGCTGGGCATTAACCCGGCGACGGCCTTTCGCAGCCTGCGAACGCTGGCCGACACACACGCCGAGGATCCGGATGTCTGGAATCTGCTCAGTGAAGCGGCCGGGCGCAGCAATCGCGACGACTGGGGTCATCTGGCGCTGGCCGAACAGCTCCAGCTCAAGGGCGATATCGACGGCGGACTGGAACAGCTGACGCTGGCGGAGAAGGCGTCCCAGCAAAACGGTGATTACGCCCTGACCAGCCGCATTCGGGAGCGGCGAAAGGACTTCAAACAATACCGGGAGACGCTGGAGAAATTTCGCTAGCTCGACGGGCCGAGCTTGATCGCCGACCCATAAAAAACGCCTCATCCCCGCAAAGGAATGAGGCGTTTTCAAAACTGGTGGGTCGTGTAGGATTCGAACCTACGACCAATTGGTTAAAAGCCAACTGCTCTACCACTGAGCTAACGACCCTAAAATCAGGCAGCCAATATGAGGCTCAAAACAATGACAATGCTTGTGGTGGGTCGTGTAGGATTCGAACCTACGACCAATTGGTTAAAAGCCAACTGCTCTACCACTGAGCTAACGACCCGACAATTCTGCCGACAATCACAAACATGCCATTATTTTTGTCGAAATGGTGGGTCGTGTAGGATTCGAACCTACGACCAATTGGTTAAAAGCCAACTGCTCTACCACTGAGCTAACGACCCGCTCGACGGGCGCAAATACTACTTTGAAAGCATTCGCGATGCAAGCGCCTATTGCATACCCTTTGCGTTAACGACGCCCGCTGCCCTTTCGACCCTGCGGCGCTCCCGTATTTCCCTTCTGGCCGCTGCCGCGACGCTCCTGGCCCTTGTCACTCTTGCCCGCCGAGCGGCGGTTGCTCGTCGGGGCGGTAGAGCTCCAGTTCCCAAGGTCGCTGCGCTTCTCATTGCGCTTCTCGCGGGACGACATCGGCCGCACTTCATCACGACGTTCGCTGCGGCGGGGCGCGCTTTCCTGACGCTGGGGCGTACCGTCCTGGCGACGAGGCGTGCTTTCCTGAGTATCGCTGCGCGCCGCTTCCGGCGACTTGACGCCGCGTACGGGACGACGCTTGTTCTTGTCGCGGTTCCAGCGATTTTTCTCATCGGGTGTCAGCGCCGGTACCTTGCGCTTTTCAAGTCCGGCAAGCTCGGAGAGGTCGTCAACCTCCTGCTGGGTCAGCTCGGTCCACTCACCAGCCCGCGCACGCTTGTCCAGAAAGACGCTGCCGTAACGAACCCGCTTGAGCCGGCTGACCGTCAGCCCCTGGGATTCCCAGAGCCTGCGCACTTCCCGGTTGCGTCCTTCCATGATGACCACATGGAACCAGGTATTGATGCCTTCCCCACCGAACTCCTGAACATCGGTAAAACGTGCCGGCCCGTCTTCGAGCATCACGCCATCGACCATGGCACGAACATGTTCCATGGTCACATCGCCCATGACCCGCACGGCATACTCGCGCTCGATCTGCATCGAAGGATGCATCAGGCGATTGGCCAGTTCTCCATCGGTGGTAAACAGCAGCAGACCGCTGGTATTGATGTCCAGTCGACCGATGGCGATCCAGCGCTCGCCGGACAGGCGCGGCAGGTGCTCGAACACGGTGCGACGACCTTCCGGGTCGCGACGCGTACAAAGCTCCCCCTCCGGCTTGTTGTACATGATGACGCGACGCGACGATGCCTCACTCGACTTCAGCGTGACCGGACGGCCATCCACGGTCACCCGGGCATCCTCGGAGATGCGATCACCCAGTTTGGCCGTTTCACCATTGACGTTGATGCGTCCGGCGCCGATGGCGGCTTCCATTTCGCGCCGTGATCCCAGCCCGGCACGGGCCAGTACTTTTTGCAGCTTTTCAGTGTTCATGCGAAGTCTCAATCTTCTGGGTAACTGGTTTGCGTCGATTTCTCATCGGGCCCAGCATCCGGGCCGTCGCGGTCTGCCCTGTCGCGCAGCCGCTCGGCCAGTCGTTGACCGATATCATCAAGACTCGGGCTCTGACGTGAAAGCATCGGCGTCTCAATCGACGAGCGTTCGGATGGCGCCTGCTCGCCTGCGGGCGAGTCGGTCAGCGCATCCTCGGTATAGCTGCTGCCGTTCTCGGCAGCGTCTTCGTTGACAGTGCCGGCGCTGGCACTATCGCCACTGTCAGCCTCTTCACTATCATCACTGCCCGCCTCTGCACTATCGGTCTCGTTGCCGTCAGTGTCGTCTTCATTGGCTGACAACGCTTCCGTGGCACTCATCGAGGCATCTGATGTGTCTACCGAGGCTGGCGTCCGTGCATTGGGCGTGAGCTGTTCGAGCCAGTCAACGGTTTCGCCTTCTTTCACCGCACTGATCGGCGGCAGGGCATCCAGCGTACGCAGTCCGAAATCGTCGAGAAAGCCTCTGGTGGTGGCGTAAACCGCCGGGCGCCCGGGCACATCACGATGCCCGACCACTCGCACCCAACCGCGCTCGATCAGGGTACGCATGATCGAGGCACTGACCGAGACCCCTCGCACGTCCTCGATATCGGCGCGCGTGACCGGTTGACGATAGGCAATCAGGGCCAGCGTCTCCAGCAGGGCGCGCGAATAGCGCTGCGGGCGCTCATCCCAGAGTCGTGACACCCAGGGGGAAAGCCCATCGCGCACGCGAAGGCGAAACCCCGATGCCGTCTCCTCAAGGACCAGGGCACTCTCTGTCAGCCGCGCGTCCAGCGTGGTCAGCGCCTCACGCAGCGCCCGACGACCGGGGCGTTCATGCTCATCAAAGACGGCTTCCAGTCTTTCCAGCGTCAGCGGCTCGCCGGCGGCCAGCAGCACCCCTTCGAGAATATGATCCAGCGGCGGCGTCATGACATTCCCACCTGCTCATCCGTCTCGAAGGGCTGCTCGAGGGCATCCTCCTCGCTGTCGGGCTGCTGTACCCGACCACGCACGTGAATGGGCGACAGCGGCGCGTTCTGTACGATTTCGATCAATCGCTCCTTGCTCAGTTCCAGAATGGCCATGAAGGTCACCACGACCCCGGCCTTGCCTTCTTCAGGATCAAAGAGCGCTTCGAACGCGGTGAACTGTTCCTCGTTGATGCGCTCAAGAATGGCCATCATCCGCTCGCGGGTCGAGAGCACCTCACGGGTGATCTGATGCTCCTGCCTGAAATCGGCCCGCTGCATCAGGGCCGACAGGGCGCCCAGAAGCTCTGAAAGCTCGACGTCGGGATGTTGCACGCGAGGCTGTAGCGCCGGAAGGCCGGCCTCGGCCTGATACCAGTCACGCCCCTGACGCGGCAATTCATCGATGGCCTGGGCGGCCAGCTTGATCTGCTCGTACTCCTGCAGGCGCCGTACAAGCGCCGCCGTTGGATCTTCCTCGTCATCCTCCTCGCTGGCACGGGGCGGACGCGGCAGCAGCGTACGCGACTTGATCTCGGCCAGCATGGCGGCCATCAGCAGATACTCGGCAGCCAGGTCGATACCGCTGACCTTCATGAGCTCGACATATTCGATGTACTGACGGGTGACGGCCGCCACGTTGACGGCCAGAATGTCGAGATTCTGACGCCGAATCAGATACAGCAACAGATCCAGCGGCCCCTCGAAGGTTTCCAGAAAGACACGCAGCGCCTCCGGCGGAATATAAAGATCCTCCGGCATCTCATGCAGCGGCTCACCGCCAACCATGACGGCAGGGGCAGCCTCGGGGGTCGGGCTGTGAAGATCACCGGACTGGGTCATGGGGTTTGAGATGAAGGCTCAGGTGATACGGGGCGTTACCCAAGTTTATCAGGCCACCCCGTGTCAAGCATCTGCATCCTGTTTCTCATGTCAATTGCCCACGTCAGCGTCACTCAGGCGGGCCGTGTGTGTTTCGCAAAGCGTCGATAGGCGAAGGGCTCGTCGCGACCGGATTCTTCCAGCGTCAGCGTCTGTATCTCCTCATGCCAGGGCGAGTGCTGGCATACCGGATCCATCTGGCGAGCGTCACCGGTCATCATCAGTGCCTGACAGCGACAGCCGCCATGATCGATGTCGAGTCGATCACAGCTCTGACACGTCTCGGGCAGAAAGTCGGTCCCACGAAAGGCATTGAACGCTGGCGAGTGGTACCAGATGTCCGCCAGGCCGTGCTCGCGAACGTTCCAGAACTCGAGCCCCGGGATCGTTTGCGCTGCGTGACACGGCAGTCCCAGACCCGAGGGGGTGACGTTGATCGTTTGCTGTCCCCAGCCGTTCATGCAGGGCTTGGGAAAATGGGCGTAATAGTCCGGTACGACCGAATCGATCGCCAGACGCCCCTTCAACCGTCTTTGGGCGGCCTCGACCGTTCTCAGCGCGGTCATCACCTCCGCCCTTTTCGGCATCAGCGCCCCGCGATTGCGCAGTGCCCAGCCGTAATACTGGGCATGCGCCAGCTCCAGACGCTCGGCGCCAAGCCTGAGCGCCAGCTCGATAAAGTCATCGATCTGATGGATATTGGCCCGATGCAGCACCACGTTGAGCGTCAGGGGCAGCCCTCGCGCCCTCACCTCACCGGCAAAGGCGCACTTTTTATCGAACGCCCCGCGCATCCCGGAAACATGCTCGGTGACAACATCATCGGCGCCCTGAAAGGAGAGCTGCACGTGATCCAGCCCGGCGGCCTCCAGCGCCGCCAGCCGCTCCGATGTGATGCTGACGCCAGCGGTAATCAGATTGGAATAGAGCCCTTCCCGGGCACAGGTTTCGACCAGATCGACCAGATCCGGCCGGGCCGCCGGCTCGCCGCCGGAGAGATGCACCTGCAACACGCCCAGTGCCGCCGCTTCGCGCAGCACACGCTGCCAGCCGGCAGTATCCAGCTCATCACTGCGACGCTCGAGTTCGACCGGGTTGGAGCAATAGGGACACTGCAGCGGACAGCGATGGGTCAGCTCGGCCAGCAGCCCCATGGGCGGGGCAACGGTAGTTTCGGCTCGCGGCATATCGTTCATGAGATTACCTCCAGCACGCCACGATCGATCAGGGCATGAAACAGGGCCAGCACGTCATGGCGAATCCGGTCGCGCTCGGCATCATAATCAACAACCAGCCCATCGACGATCTGCGACACGGAGCGCTCACCGTCAACGTGGGTCATGATCGCATGCGCGATCGCATCAAGCTGGAAGATGCGCTCCGGTGCCAGCAGTACCCAGCCGCCGCGAGCGGCATCCTCTCGCATGCGTACGCCGCGCGGCAAACGTACCACGGCGTTATCGTCAAGCGTTTTGCTCAAGGCGTGGCTCCTGCAACCAGAGCGCTTTTACCATCCCAGGCGCCCGGGGGCCGATGACCTTCCACATAGGCGTGCTGTAGCGCATCCAGCATGGTCCAGAGCACGTCGCACTTGAACACCAGCGCCTCCAGCACGGCCTGCTGTTGATCGGCGCGCAGGGCGTGCTCGCGCACATAGGCCAGCGCCCGTTCGGCATCGTGGGGCGCCTGGGTCAGGCGGGGCCGGAAATAGTCCAGCGTCTCTTCGGAGACAAAATCGTAGTGCTCGAGCATGCCCGACACACGCGTGCCGATCACCTTTGGCGAGAACAGCTCGGTCAACGAGGAGGCAACGGCTTCCAGCAGCGTGCGATCGCGCACGAAATGCGTGTAGGCCTCAACGGCAAAGCGTGTTGCGGGCAGAATCAACCGGGTCGAGCGCACCATCTCGCGCTCGAGCCCCAGCCCGTCGGTGAGCTTCAGCCAGCGCTCGATACCGCCCTCACCGGGCGCCTCACCGTCGTGATCAACCAGTCGGCTGCGCCACTCGCGGCGCCAGTCCGGGTCATCAAGGCGCGCCATCAGGGTAGCATCCTTGATGGGGATCATGGCCTGATAGTAATAGCGATTGAGCGCCCAGGCGCGCACCTGACAGCGATCGAGCGCGCCCCCCTGCAGAGCGAGCTGAAACGGATGGCGATGGTGATAGCGTGCCTCACCAATCTCGCGCAGACGCGCTTCCAGCGCCTCGGCATTTATCGGCTCGGTCACTTCAGTCAACGGTGCCTGGTGCGAACTCACGGTGTGATCTCCATGCCGTCAAAGGCGATCTCCCAACCAGCGTCTTCGGCCTCGCGCCGCTCGGGACTGTCCTCGATCAAAACGGGGTTGGTGTTGTTGATGTGAATAAAGATGCGTCGGTCGATGGCAACGCCGGACAGCGCCTTCATGCTGCCCGCCTCTCCTGACATCGACATGTGCCCCATGCGCTGACCGGTCTTGTGGCCGACACCGGCACGGAGCATTTCGTCATCGCGCCACAGGGTGCCATCAAAGAGCAGCGCCGCAGCGCCGTAGAGCCGGTCAGCCAGACGCGGCGTGACCGTGGCGCAGCCGGGGATGTAATACAGTCTCTGACCATCCAGCTCGAACTCGACCCCCACGGTGGACTCGCCCTCGGCACCGATATCCACCTGATCCCCTTCCAGATAGAGCGCGGTCTTGCCGGGCACGGCGAAAACGGTAGCCATGAGCCCCGGCAGCAGCTCGATGCGACTGTCGAGTGCGACATCACACCGCTGGACGCAGTCCGGGGCAAGCACATTGAAAATCGGATTATCACGCAGCACGCCATGAATCTCGGGCGTGGCATACAGTCGAAACGGAGAGCGTTCGCGCAGGCTTAAAAGCCCCGCTACGTGATCGACGTCACCATTGGTGACCAGAATCGACTGGATCGGCGTATGACGATCATCGCCTCTGGGCTGAAGCGCCGGCTCACGCTGTAGCTGGGCGAGCACTTCCGGCGCGCAGTTGATCAGCGCCCAGTGTTCGCCATCGACGGAAACGGCAATCGAGGACTGTGTCCGGGGGACAACACGCCGGGGTTCGGTGCGAGCCAGACGGCATACGCCGCAGCGGCAGTTCCATTGAGGCAGGCCGCCACCGGCGGCCGCCCCCAGTACGCGAACGCGCAAACGCCGCGCCCTGTTGTTGTCACTCTTCAATGTCGATTTCAATCTCGGCAGGCAGATAAACACTGGCTTCCATACCAGCACTGATTTCGTTGACTTCGGGGGTGGACCAGCTCATGAAGGGCTCCTTGATCGCAAACGCGATCATAAATCGATGGTAACAATGCTGCCGGGCGGCAACGGCCTATATCTTAGCAGAATAACGAGTTTTGATGCTGCCCCTCATCAGGTGCCATCGGCACTGTCCGCGCGCCGATAGCGCCCTTCATAATCAAAAAGACGTTCGCGCACCTGCCAGTAGCGCCCCACCTTGCGACCGACCACAAAATCCGGATGCCGCAGGCGCTCGCGCGACGCGATCACCTCATCGATGGTGGCCGGCTGCCAGTCACTGCCCGGTGCGCGCAGATGCGGCTTCAGCCAGGCATGATAAAAGGCTCTGCGCTGCGCGGGCGTTTCCAGTGCATACCACTCCGACAGCGTGGCGCCGTCCTCATCGACATAGGTCACCTTCAAACGAGCCAGACCGCGACCGTTGACGCTCTCCTCCAGCATCATGCCACTGACCCTGAGCACTCGCGCATCCTTGAGCTTTAGCGCATCACGCAGCTTGTCATCGGCATCGATCAGCTGCTCCTGACAGTGATGGCAGCGCCGGGCAGCGATATCGTTTTGCGCCCCGCACTGCTCGCAGACCTTGTAGCGAAAGCGAAAGTCGCACTGTACCTGCTCGCCGCGTTCGTTATCGACCAGCCCCTGACAGCGCCGGCCAAAATGCTCGATCACCAGCTCACCGTCGCGCTTGCCCCAGAAGATATTGGCAAAACCGCACTCGGGACACTCGACCTGTACCGGCTCGCTGTCACTGTCCGGGCGCGGCGCATCGATTTCGGGGCCAAACAGATCCCACGGGTTCCCTGCATAATCCAGCACCAGGCAGTCGCGCTTGCCGGGAGACAGGCGCAGCCCACGCCCGACGATCTGCTGGTAAAGCCCCACCGACTCGGTCGGTCGCAGGATCGCAATCAGATCGACATGCGGGGCATCAAAACCGGTAGTCAGCACCGCTACGTTGATCAGGTATTTCAGTTCACGGTTCTTGAAGGCCTCGATCAGCCGCTCACGCTCGCGTCCGGGCGTGGTACCGGTCACCAGCGCCGCCTGAGCCTCGGGCAGATAGCCCATGATCTCCTCGGCATGCGCCACGGTGGCGGCAAAGATCATGACGCCCTGGCGGTCATGGGCCTGTGCCATCACATCTTCGATAATGACCGGTGTCGCCCGATTGCCGCTGACCACCCGGTTAAGGTCGGATTCTGCGTACTGCCCACCAATGCGGGGCGAGAGCTGCGAAAAGTCATAGCGGGCGATGGCAGCATCAATGCGTCGGGGCTCGGCCAGATAGCCCTGCCTGACCATGACCCGCAGGGGCTGCTCGAACACGCAGTCGCGGAAAAACGAAGTCTCCGGACCACGCACCATGCCGTGGTAGTGGCGGTGATAGATGAACCCCTGCCCCAGCCGATAGGGCGTCGCTGTCAGGCCCAGCACCTTGATATCCGGCCGGCTCGCCCGCAGATGGTCAATCACCCGCTGGTAGCTGCCGGGCGACTGTTGACGCTTGCCGTCCACCTGGTCATCCACCATGGGCGCTACGCGATGGCACTCATCGATGACCAACAGCGTGAACTGACCGTCATCGAACTCATCCAGTGCGTTGATAACGGACTGCACCGAGCCGAACACCACCTGGCGCTGACTGTCGCGTCGCCCCAGACCAGCGCTGAAGATGTCGGCCTTAAGCCCATAGGCCTCATACTTGGCATGATTTTGTGCCACCAGCTCACGGACATGGGCCAGCACCAGCACACGCCCGCGGGCGATTCGCGCCAGCTCGGCAATCACGAGGCTCTTGCCGCTGCCGGTGGGCAAAACCACCACGGCCGGGTCGTGACTGCGGCGAAAATGACCGACGACGCGCTCGACGGCCTCCCTTTGATAGGGGCGTAGCTGCGGCGGTGTCGTTAAAGACGCTGACATATCCTTATACTGGTCCTGTAATCCCTGGGTTGCGGGACTGGCTGAATGTTTAAAACCGTCACCTCTGGTGACCAAAGAGGTGCGTAATGCAGGCCAATACACAGATTGAGCACTACATTGAAGGCCTGGGCGCCATGGATTTCCAGGTGGAGGCCATCGATACTCACGCCGCGCGCATCACGCTCGAAAACCTGGAGTTCGTGCTGGTCGTGGCCGAAGACGAACCGGCCTTTTTTCAGCTGATGCTGCCCGGTGTCTGGCAGGCCGATGCCGGCACGGACCGTGCCCAGTTGCTCGACGTTGCCAATGACGTCATGAATGCCATCAAGGCGGCCAAGGTCGTCATCCACGGTGAGGCCGTTCATGTCAGCGTAGAGCAGTTTGTGGCAGGTCCCGAACAGGGCATCGCGCTGGTGCCAGGGCTTCTGGAGCTTTTGCGAAGCGCCGTGGCAGAGTTTCATGAACGCATGGGCATGGGTCCGGCGCCCAGAGTTCACTGACACGTCATGACGACTGTTTTAATGTCACAGGATTGATGTCACAAGGCCCTTGCCGCCCCGAAAATCTCAACGTCTGCAGGAGAATCATGATGAGCACGACCAATGCCAATTTTGTCGTTCTGGCTGAATTCAACATCAGGGAAGGCCAGCGCGACGCGTTTCTGGCGCTGGCCCACAACGACGCCAACGAGTCGCTGGCCAATGAAAGCGGTTGCCATCAGTTTGATGTGCTGGTGCCGGAGGGCGATGGCAACACCGTTATTCTTCATGAGGTCTATACCGACCGCGCCGCCTTTGACAAGCACATGGAAATGCCCCACTACAAGCCCTTCAAGGAAGGCACCGACCCGCTGCTTGAAGAAGCACCGACCGTACGCTTTTTGAGCCCGGCCGCACGTCCGCAGAACTGAGTTTTTGCTGGCACAAGACATACCTGACGCACGAAAGGGCCTCTACAAGAGGCCCTTTTTATATCCATTCATCGATTCCGAAAAACGCTTAGCCTACCCACTTCCTGGCATTGCGGAACATGCGCATCCAGCCGCCGGCCTCACGCCATTCCTGCGGACGCCAGGAGTTGGTGACAGCACGTGCCACGCGCTCGGGGTGCGGCATCATGATGGTCACGCGACCATCGCTGCTGGTCAGACCGGTAATCCCGGACGGCGAGCCGTTGGGGTTGGCCGGATAGCCGGTGGTCACCTCGCCGAAGTTGTCGACGTAGCGCAGCGCGACCGTGCCGCTGGCCTGAGCCTGACGCAGGTGGCTACCGTCGCGAAACTGCGCCTGCCCTTCCCCGTGCGCCACGGCAATCGGCATCCGGGAGCCTGCCATGTCGGCCAGAAAGAGCGATGGCGTGGACTCGACGCGCACCATCGACACGCGCGCCTCGTACTGCTCGGACAGGTTGCGCACAAAGCGCGGCCAGTGATCGGCGCCGGGAATCAGCGATTTAAGCTGGGAGAGCATCTGACAGCCGTTGCACACGCCAAGGGCAAAAGTGTCTCCGCGCTCGAAAAAGTGCGCAAACTGATCGCGCCCGCGTTCACTGAAGAGAATCGACTTCGCCCAGCCGCCGCCGGCCCCCAGCACGTCCCCGTAGGAGAAGCCACCACAGGCCGCCGCGCCCTGGAAGTCGGCCAGATCCACACGACCTTCCAGGATGTCCGACATGTGAACGTCAATGGCCTCGAAACCGGCGTTGGTGAAATTCCACGCCATTTCCAGCTGTCCGTTGACGCCCTGCTCGCGAAGAATTGCCACTCGCGGCGCGGCCACCTTATTGATAAAGGGCGCTGCCACATTGTCATCAACGTCGTAACTCAGCGCCGCATGAAGTCCCGGATTGCGGGTTTCATCAAGGCCGTCAAATTCCTGGCGGGCGCAGTCGGGATTATCGCGACGGGCCTGCAGCTGATAGCTGGTCTCCGCCCAGGTGCGCAGGGCATGAACCCTCGTGGTCTCGATCAATACGGCGTCATAGAGCGTGACCGAGAAGCGATCATCTCCGGTCGGCGCACCGATGCGATGCACGCATTCGCCAAGACCTGCCGCTGCCAGCGTGGCCAGTACGGCATCAACCTCGTCACGGTGCACCTGGATGACGGCACCCGGCTCCTCGGCAAACAGGGCTTCGGTGGCCTGATGAGCATCGCGCACCAGCTCATCGAGCGTGACGGCCAGACCGCAATGACCGGCAAAGGCCATCTCCGCCAACGTGGTCAAAAGCCCGCCGTCGCTGCGGTCATGATAGGCCAGCAGCCTGTTGTCACGATTCAGGGTCTGAATGGCTCGAAAGAAACCGGCCAGATCTTCGGGGGCGTCCAGGTCCGGAGCGTGGGCGCCCAGCTGGCCATAGACCTGCGCCAGTGCCGAACCGCCCAGGCGATTTTTGCCACGACCGAGATCGATCAGCAGCAGCTCGGTCTCTTCACGCGGATCGAGCTGCGGGGTCAGGGTCTTTCGGGCATCGCTGACCCGCGCAAAGGCCGAGATAATCAGCGACAGCGGCGCCGTCACGGCCTTGTCGCGCTCGCCGTCGCGCCAGGCGGTGCGCATCGACATTGAATCCTTGCCGACCGGAATGGCAATACCAAGTGCCGGGCACAGCTCCATGCCTACGGCATGTACCGCATCATACAGCGCCTGATTTTCGCCTTCGTGGTCGGCGGCGCTCATCCAGTTGGCCGACAGCTTGATATCGCCAAGGGACTCGATGGACGCTGCGGCGATATTGGTAATCGCCTCGGTCACGGCCAGACGCGCCGAAGCGGCCGACGAAATCAGAGCGGCAGGCGTACGCTCACCCATCGCCATGGCCTCGCCGGCGTGGGTATCAAACGACGCCGTGGTCACCGCGCAGTCCGCCACCGGCACCTGCCAGGGACCAACCATCTGGTCGCGCACGGTCATGCCGCCCACGGTACGATCACCAATGGTGATCAAAAAGCTTTTGGAGGCCACTGCCGGCAGTTGCAGCACACGGTCCATGGCCTCGTTGAGATCCAGATTGTCCAGCATCAGCGGCGGCTGAGTGATCTCGCGGCGCTCGAAACTGCGCTGCATTTTCGGCGGCTTGCCAAACAGCACGCTCATGGGCAGATCAATGGGACGGCTTTCAAAGTGCTCGTCGACGACCACAATCTCATGCGCTCGCGTGGCTTCGCCGACCACGGCAAACGGGCAGCGCTCGCGCGCGCACAGCGATTCAAAATACTCGATCGATTCCGGCGCCACGGCCAGCACATAGCGTTCCTGCGCCTCGTTGCACCAGATTTCCAGCGGCGTCATGCCGGGTTCGGCACTGGGCACATCGCGCAGATTGAACAAGCCACCGCGGCCGCCATCCTTGACCAGTTCCGGCAGCGCATTGGAAAGCCCACCGGCGCCCACGTCATGGATAAAGCTGATCGGGTTGTTCTCGCCCAGCGCAATGCAGCGATCAATGACTTCCTGGGCGCGACGCTCCATCTCGGCGTTGTCGCGCTGCACCGAGGCAAAATCGAGGGCATCACTGGTGCTGCCGGAGGCCACGGACGAGGCCGCCCCGCCGCCCAGCCCGATCAGCATGGCGGGACCACCCATGACGATCAGCTTCGCCCCTTCGGCAATCTCGCCCTTGAGCACGTGTTCATCACGTACGCTGCCATAGCCGCCGGCCAGCATGATGGGCTTGTGATAGCCGCGTCGCTCGACGCCGGCCGGGCCCACCACGTCGTGCTCATAGGTACGGAAATAGCCATTGAGTGCCGGGCGGCCAAATTCGTTGTTGAACGCCGCCGCGCCAATCGGCGCCTCGATCATGATGTCGAGCGCGCTCTTGATGCGCTCGGGCTTGCCGTAATCGAACGCCTCCCAGGGCTGCAAAAGCTCGGGAATACGCAGATTGGAGACGGTAAAGCCGGTCAGGCCCGCCTTGGGCTTGCCGCCACGGCCCGTCGCACCCTCGTCACGGATCTCGCCGCCGGCGCCGGTGGCCGCGCCCGGATAGGGGGCAATGGCGGTGGGGTGATTGTGCGTTTCAACCTTCATCAGGATATGGATCGGTTCCTGATGGGTGACAAAACGAAAATCCCGGCTGTCGGCCAGAAAGCGACCCGCCTCATGGCCACGGATAATGGCGGCGTTGTCGCTGTAGGCGGACAGCACATTGTCCGGCGAACACTGATGGGTGTTGCGGATCATGCCGAACAGGGAGTGTGTCTGCGCCTGACCGTCGATCCGCCAGTCGGCATTGAAGATCTTGTGGCGGCAGTGCTCGGAATTGGCCTGAGCGAACATCATCAGCTCAACATCGCTGGGATTGCGCCCCAGGCCGGTAAAGGACTCGACCAGATAGTCGATTTCATCTTCGGCCAGTGCCAGACCCAGCGTGACATTGGCCTCGACCAGCGCACTGCGCCCGCCACCCAGAATGTCCACATGGCTTTGCGGCGCCGGCGAATGGCGCTGAAACAGCTTCGCGGCGTCACTGGCATCCACCAGTACCGTCTGTGTCATGCGGTCGGCCAGTACCTGTCGAATCGCCTCGACCTCCTCTTTCGAGGGCAGCGCGTCGGTTTCGACGAAATAGGCCACGCCCGCCTCAATGCGACGCACGTCATTGAGCCCGCAGTTGTGGGCGATGTCAGTGGCCTTGGATGACCAGGGTGAGACGGTCCCAAAGCGCGGCACGACCAGATAGAGCGCGCCTGCCGGTACCGCATCGGCACGCTCACCGGCCTCCAGCAGCGCACAAAGTCGCTCGAGTGCCCCGGGCTCCGGCGTCTGCTCGACGTCCAGAAAATAGCGGTGCATCGCCTGCACGCCGGTCACGCCCGGCATGGCCTCGCGCAGACGGGCAAGCAGGCGGGCATGACGAAAGGAAGAAAGGGCACTCTGGCCGTGCAGCTCGAGCATGACGAACGAAGCCTCTACTGACTGACAGGAAATGAGGGGTGGTGCGGGAGCGCCATCGAAAGGATACAGCGGTCCCCGTGTTGAAACAGCGCCAGGCGGCGAGGGCGTCATCATACTGGAAAGCGACTCGCGTGGCGAAGCCCGGAGGGCGGCGCGCGACATGGATCGGGCTCAGTCGAAAGACTGAGGCTATCGTGCAGTTAAGAGCCATCGACTAGCCGACATCATCTGCCATCGGTATCCTGGACGCTCTTTCAAACGGCCGTTTTCTCCCATGCACAGGCATCTTTTACGCACAACCCGAAGGATTGCAGGGCTTGCGGTGGCACTTTTGCTGCTGCTGACGCCTGCCCGCGCGATCTCGACGTGGTCTGCTGCGCTGATACCGATGACCTCCACCACCACTCTTTCCAATGTCGAACAGCGCGATTTTCTGGAAATCGCCACGCGCAATACACCGGCTACCTTTTACGAAGGTCGTCAGGGACCGACCGGATTCGAGTTTGAACTCTTTCGCCGCTTTGCCGATGAGCTGGGGGTCAGTCTTGCCGTGGAAGATGATCACCACATCAGTGACGTGCTGGACAATGTTGCCACCGGTCGCACCGATATCGGCGCCGCCGGTCTGGTACTGGATCGACAGCGCCAGGATGTGACCTACTCTCAGCCGATCATGTCCATGCAGCCCATGGTGGCATATCGACGTGGCATGCCGGCCCCCGAAACCATCAAGGATCTGGACGGACTGGACATCGGCACGGTGGCCGGAGCCGGCACCAGCCGGGTTCTGCACGAACTTCAAAAGAGCCACCCGACACTCACCTGGCGGGAAAGCCCCGATCTTGAAACCACGGATCTACTGGCCATGGTGGAAAGTGGCGAACTGGATGCCGCAGTAGTCTATGCTCACGAGTTCAAGTTGAGCCGGCTGTTCTTTCCGGATGTGGCCAGCGCGCTGACGATCGGCGAACCGGTCACCCTGGCATGGGCTTTTCCTGCCCATACTGATCCCTCGCTGGTGGAGCGAGCCAATGAGTTTATCGATCACATGCGACACACCGGTGACCTGGAGCTTCTGACGCAGAAGTATTTTGGCCATGACGATTACCTTGAATATGTCGGCGCACGGCGCTTTATTGCTCAGGCCCAGGCGAACCTGAATCGATGGCTGCCCGACTTCAAACAGGCTGCCGGTGATACCGGGTTTGACTGGAAACTGCTGGCCGCCGTGGGCTATCAGGAATCGCACTGGCAGCCGGATGCCGTCTCTCCCACGGGCGTCAAGGGGCTAATGATGCTGACCCGCGCTACCGCCAGTCACATGGATGTGGACGACCGCGAAGACCCGCAGCAGAGCATTGATGGCGGCGCCCGTTATCTGCGCTATCTGCATGACCGCATTCCCGATGACGTCGCCGAGCCGGACAGGACCTGGATGACGCTGGCGGCCTATAATCTGGGGCTTGGGCATCTGTATGATGCACGACGATTGGCACGCCTTCAGGGCCATGACCCTAATCAGTGGGAGACGATCAAGCAGATGCTGCCACTTCTGCAGGAAAGCAGCTGGTATAACCGGGTGGAACATGGCTTTGCCCGTGGTAACGTGGCTGCGCTTTATGTGCGCAATATCAAACGCTATGAAGAAATCCTGAACTGGGTGGAGCGCAGCCAGCATCAGTTCTCATCGCTTGCCCGTGCCACTGCCAGCAATACCACCACTCCTGTCTTCGAGACCGTGCCACCTGTTCCATGAAAGCCTTTTTCGTCCGCCATGGTGACCTGCTACTGACCCTGCTTGCCCTGCCCTGTCTGGTGGCAGGGTGGTGGCTGACGCCCCCCATGGAGCATCTGCTGCTGGCGATTGTGGGGATGGTCACCCTGTCAAGGCTCGCAATGAACGCCACCCGTCGTTGGCGGCCTCACCTTCTCAGACCCTTTGCGGTCATGATCACCGTTATTACGCTGATACCGCTGTTGGCGCTGCTGGCCTCCTTTTTACTACCGGATACCGTCATGAATTACGCCCAGTGGTCGCTGCTTTTCGATCACTGGCCCGATCAGGTGCCCTTTTACTCGCTGCGCCCATCCATTTTGATCACTCTGGCGCTGCTGCTTTTGCTGCTTCTCCCGCTTTTCTCCTCACGCCCCGGTGAGATTGCGCCCATCGGCCTTGCCATGGCAGGCATGCTGACAGCGATGCATCTCGTCGAGCAGCACTGGTTTATCTCGCTTCATGAAGTGTCCCTGTCAACGCCAACCCTGCTGATCATTGTTTTATTACTGGGCGCCGAGGTCGTGACACAGTGGCCAAAGCGCCGTCTCGGCACCATCGGCATAGCGCTGGCTGCCTCGATGGCCGTTTTACTGGTACTGCTGGTGCTCTGGCACTATCACAACAATCAGAACATTCGAGATGTCAATCAGGTGGCCCGCACGCGCGTCGATACCCTTAGCGAAAGGCTGGGGCAGGAGATCAGCGTCAGCGACCGGGCCATGCAGCGCTTTGCCATCAGCTGGGACACGGCCGGCAGCCCTCCCTCCAGCCGGGCATGGACCCATAGAGCCCGGCGCCTTGTCGAGCATTTTGACTACATGCAGACCATCGCCTATGTCGATCGTCAGGGGCCACGCATCAGGCATGCCTACCCATTGCAGGACAATCAGCCACTGCTGGGTCATCACGTGCTCTCCAACGATAACAACGAGGCGCTGGCCGATGCATTGCGGGGGCAGGCAAGCGCCACCGGCATGGTCAATCTGACCAACGGCGGGCGGGGCGTCATCTTCTACCAGCCCATTCAAGATCTTGATACGTCGGCCATCAACGGCGCAGCCGGTTTTGTGGTCGATCCCGCACGTCTTTTTGCCACGCTTGATGACACTCGGGACAGCCACAACTTTCGCATTCGGGTCATGCAGGATGGCAGCACCCTTTACAGCTCCGACACGCGTGAAGCACTGAGCATGCTGGAACACTGCAATATCCTGCGGCTGGGCCAGAGCAACTTCACGATCTGCGCCGAGGCAAGCTACGCCAGGCTGTTTGACGAGCGCTCAAAACTGCCGGCCATTGTATTGATCACCGGGCTTCTCTTTACCTGGATGATTTATCTGTTGATGTACTTCCACCATCGACTGCGCCGGCGCCACAACGGGGTCAAGGATGCCAACTATCGTCTGCGGGACGAGGTGGAAAAGCGCATTGCCCTGCAGCAGGAAGTGGAGTGGCTGGCACAGCACGATGAACTGACAAGGGTTCCCAATCGGCGCTATTTCAGCCAGTGGGTCGAAAGACTCGATGCCACCCGACCCCGAACGATCATCGTGTTGGATATCGATCACTTCAAGCAGATCAACGATCAGCTGGGTCACCCGACGGGTGACAGCTATCTACAGCGCGTGGCTCATCGGCTGCAGGAGATTGTGACCGCCCATGGCGGTCTGCTGGCCCGCTTTGGCGGCGAAGAGTTCATCGCCTGTCTGCCTGAAATCACGCCTGAAAAGGCCGCCGAGGTTGGCGAGCAACTGCGTCACGGCGTTGAAGCGCTGAAGCTGACAAGACAGGACGGCCAGACACCTGTCACCATCAGTGCCGGGCTGATTACCACTCGCCGCGCCAGTGACACCCTGGCGGATCTGACTCAGTCAGCGGATCAGGCGCTTTATCGTGCCAAGCTTTCAGGACGCAATCGCGTTGAGGTGGCAGGCGCTCTGGATGCCAGAGGCTGACCCCTCAGGTTGAAGCACGCCGGCTGGTGAAAAAGGTTTTCAACAGCCGCCGTGCGGGCGCCGCCAGCACGCCGGAGACGATCTCGACGTCATGATTGTGCCAGGGCTGGGCAAAAAGATTGGCTTTTGACTGTGCCATGCCGGTTCTCGGCTCTGGTGTGCCGTAGACGACCCGCTTGATGCGGGCGTGAATGATGGCGCCGGTACACATCAGACAGGGCTCGACGCTGACATACAGCGTGCAGCCGGTCAGCCGATAGTTGCCGCAGCGCCTGCCGGCATCGCGCAGGGCCTGAACTTCGGCATGCGCTGTGGGATCGTGGCGCCCGACCGGTGCGTTGAACCCCTCACCGATGATCTCGCCTTCAGCGCTGACCACGACCGCTCCGACCGGCACCTCTCCTGCCGCCAGCGCAAGGTGCGCCTGATCCAGCGCCCGGTACATGTAGAACTCGTCGCTGCGCATGGTCACTTTCCTGTCGCCAAATCGGTGCATGATATAAAAAAACCGGCGCCCTGAGGCACCGGTTATCGTGATATCCATCCGTCGATCAGCGATCCGGCTGACAACAAAGCTTTTATCAGGCAGCACTATCGCCCTTGAGAGAGGCCATATCGATTACAAAACGATAGCGGACATCGCCCTTTTGCATGCGATCCCAGGCCTCGTTGATCTGATCAATGTTGATCATCTCGACATCACAGGTGATGCCGTGCTCGGCGCAGAAATCCAGCACTTCCTGGGTTTCAGGCATGCCACCAATGAGCGAGCCGGCCAGTACCTTGCGACGAAACACCAGACCGGCACCGCTGATGGGGGGTTCGATAGGCTCGAGCAGACCGACCAGAATATGCGTACCGTCCGGCTTGAGCGCATTGAGGTACGGATTGATGTCATGCTGGACCGGGACGGTATCGAGCATGAAATCAAAGGTTTCGGTCACGGCGGCCATTTGCGATTCGTCAGTGGAGACCACCACATGATCAGCGCCCTGCCTTTTCGCCTCGGCCACCTTGGATTCGGAGCGGGTGAAAAGCGTTACTTCGGCGCCCATCGCGCTGGCAAGCTTGACGCCCATATGGCCCAGACCGCCCATCCCGATGATGCCAACCTTGTCACCCGGCTTGACGCCATAATGCTTGAGCGGTGAATAGGTCGTGATTCCGGCACACAAAATTGGTGCAGCGGACTTGAGATCAAGACCTTCCGGCATGCGCACTACAAACCGCTCACTGACCACGACCGAATCGGAATAGCCGCCCTGGGTCAGGGTGTTGTCATGACGGTCGGGGCTGCCATAGGTCATGGTAAACCCTTCGGCGCAGTACTGTTCCAGACCACTGTTGCAGGAACTGCACTGGCGACAGGAGTCCACCATGCAGCCCACGCCCACGACGTCACCTGCCTTGAAGGTCGTGACATCATTGCCCACGGCGGTAACACGGCCAACGATTTCATGACCCGGAACGACCGGATAGGTGGCCATGCCCCAGTCATCACGGGCAAAGTGCAGATCACTGTGGCAGACGCCACAGTAAAGAATCTCGATGGAAACATCGTCAGCGCGCAGCGTACGGCGCTCAAAATTCCAGAGGGCAAGTGGGGTTTCAGCGCTATGGGCGGCATAGCCCCTGGCGGGTGTCGACATGAATACTTCTCCTGCGCATGACGCATCAAAACCGAATACCCACTTTGAGCGGGTATTTTCAAGTCTCATCAGTCTGGCGGCAAAAGCGCTTTTACACCATACACGGCCCTGCTGCGTGCTTGCCTATTCCTGCAGCCTCTAGTATTACAGGATATCATAAACGCATTTTTTCATGCACAATCCTGCAACTGCCTGCGCCAGCTGCAGATATTGCCACGAATCACGGATCTCTACGTCATGTCTGATGCCCTGCCTGATATTTCACACGACCCCGCGTCTGACACCCTCCAGCAGCGCATGTGCGATTTGATCACCCCCCTGATCGACCAGGATGGTTATATTCCCACTGAGCTGGAGGGGGTGCGGCTCATGGCACTTCACGGCAGCCACCCACGTACGCCGCTGGTCTACGAGCCGGGGGTGATTATCATCGCCCAGGGTGAAAAGACAGGCTATCTGGGAGAACGCACGATTCACTATGGCGCCGGACACTATCTGGTACAGGCCATGCCGGTTCCTTTTGAATGCGAAACCCGCGCCACGCCTCAGACGCCTCTGCTGGGGGTGTTTATCAGCATCGACATGATCATGCTCGGTGAACTGACCCAGGTTGTACCGACAGCCTCGGACAATGTCTCACAGCCCGAGCCCATGGCGGCCGTGACACTGACCTCCTCAATGGGCCATGGCGTGGTGCATCTGCTGGAATGTCTGCACGACGAGATCATGTGCCGCGCGCTGGGTCGACAACGTGTTCGTGAAGTGCTGTTCGAGGCGCTCAGAGGCCCACAAGGGGAATCGCTGCGCCAGCTTTTACAGCAGCAAACCCGGTATGGTCGCATTGGGCGCGCACTCGAGACCCTGCATCGCGACTACGCGCACCCGCTATCTGTCGAGACCCTGGCCGAAAAGGTCAACATGAGCCCTTCGGCCTTTCATCATCACTTCAAGCGATTTACGCGCCTGTCCCCACTGCAGTATCAAAAGCGCATTCGGCTTTTAAGGGCTCGCGCCATGATTGCGGCCAGAACCCACAATGTCAGCAGTGCCGCCAGTGCCGTGGGCTATCAGAGCGCCTCGCAGTTCAGTCGGGAATACAAGCGCTACTTTGGCAACCAGCCGGTAGGTGATCAGCGCCTGGAGCCTCGACAGGCCGGGTGACCGGCCGTCTACTCGCTGGTCATTCCCACCAGATCTGCTTCCTTGCGCCGCATGAAGGGGGCATTGATGAAGGCACCGAAAGGAATAAAGGCTGCCAGAATCATGCGCGCGATATCCAGCCCGCTCCAGCCACCCATGGAGACCACTCGAAACACCACCGACAGATAGAGCAAAAAGGCCACGCCATGGATGGGCCCCATGATGGAAACGGCCAGCGGCATGTCTGCCACATGCTTGAGTGGTACGGCTACCACAAGCAGCAACAATAGTGTCGTGCCCTCAAGAATCGACACCAGTCTCAGGCGTTTCATTCGGGTATGGATCAGCTCGGGTGTATTCAATGGAGACTCTCTTGAATCGGTGCGCGTTGAGAAGGGTCATGCCAATACTGTAATGAACGGACCCCGCGTTGTGCTACCCGCCGCCCACAGGGCGCGTAGAAAAGCCCCGGCCATCGCCGTGATGACCGCTTTTAAATCCGTCAATCAATTCACTCGCGGACCAGACCATAAACGGCATGATCATGAATCACACCGTTGACGCTCTCGGCGCGCGTGATGACGCCCTCGAGCGTGGCACCCAGACGCTCGCAGACCGCCCGGCTTCGGGTGTTACCGGTCGCCGCCGAGATCTACACCTTATGCAGATCGTAATGCTCAAATGCCAGCTGCGTCATGGCCTGACAGGCAAGCGTCATCAGCCCACGGCCCTGCCAGCGCTCTCCCAGCCAGTAGCCCAGACTGGCCCGACCGGTGGCCGGCATGATGTCGTTGAAACTCACCAGACCGATCAGTCGCGAGCGACCCTGGTGGTCGTGAAGCCCGCAGATCAGACGCTTTCCTTCCGCGTGATCATGCAGCGTCTGACGAATGAATGCAGCACTATCTGCTGGTGATGCCGTGTGGGCGACCCAGCCAAGCCATGGGCTCAGATGGCCGCGATTGTCATCCACCAGCCGAAAAAGCTCCGGTGCCATGCGGGGATGAAGCAGCGAAAGAGACAGCGTCTCATTGATCGAATGAAAGAACATGTTCAACCCTGTGAGGGGAATTCGTGTGAGCAGCGTCACGCTGCCTCTCCCGACATGCACAACATCGACTAATGCCACTCCGGCCATTATTTCGACAACGCCGGCAGCCTTTAATCAATCTACTCAGGCATGATCTGCGCCAGATGGACATAGTCCTGATCAGAATGGTGCCCGCCCGGCGGTTTGGTCGTTTTGCCTTTCATTTCGGGCTGCAGGCAACAACTGTCGGGCTTTCTTCACTGTTCATCTTCTGTGCTGCTCGCCTGCTGCAGCCTCATCGCGCTCTTTACCCTTGATGCTCAAACCGCATTCCATTCATGACCTGACCGGTTTTCAGAGGATGAAAAACCCATGGCCCATGCCCTGGCGGCGCATGTCTCTTGTCAAGGATACTGAAAGATTCTGGCAGGAAATACCCATTCTCATGAAACACAGGCGGGTTTGTGGCGTTCTTTCAGCCTATCGTCTCGCGCGACCACCCTATCGTGGGCACTGAGGCGCTGCTGCGCTGGCTGGCGCCCGATGCGCCAGGGCCCGCCGAATTCATTCCCTATATGGAGGAGCAGGGACTGATTCGTGAGGTGGGCCGGCAGATACTGCATGACATCATTCATACCGCCGCACGGTGGCGCCAGGCACACGACCGCTTTGAAAGTATCTCAGTCAATGTCTCACCCGTTCAGCTACGGGAAGAAGCCTTCGTTAGCCATGTCACTCATGCGCTGGAGGCAAGCGGTCTGCCGGCAGGCTGTCTGATTCTGGCAATTACGGAAAGTCTTTACATCCAGGCCGAGTTCAGCCGCCCCGTGAGCGAGGAGGCCATGACGACGCTGCTGCACTCAAGCGCGCCGCCGTCACGGTGGCAGCAGTCCCCTACTGGCTGATGTCCCGGTCTTCTTCATCCTGCTCCTGCTCGCGACGCTGGCGCTCCTGCTCTTCTTCGCGCACGTCCTCGATCACTTCCAGCAGGTCGCTGACGTCCACGCTGGCACTGTCGCGATCGAAGGTGCCGGTCAGCGGATAATCCGGGTAAAGCTCGCCGGCTTCATAGAGTGACCAGATTTCCAGACCGTAGTCGGTGTTCAAAAGCGACGGCGCATAGCGCCCGAAGCTGCGACGCATGTTGTCGACATCACGCAGCAGCATGCGCGAGGCATTGTTGTTGCCGGCCGCATCCACGGCCTGCGGCAGATCGATGATCACCGGCCCTTCACGCCCAACCAGCACGTTGAACTCCGACAGGTCCCCATGAACCAGCCCGGCACACAGCATGCGCGCCACATCAACCACGATGCGGTGGTGATACTCAATGGCCTGTTCTTCGCTCAGCTTGACGTCATCAAGGCGCGGCGCCGGATCTCCCTCGCCATCAACGATCATCTCCATGAGCAGCACGCCATCGACAAAGCCATGCGGCTCCGGCACCCGCACACCGGCATCCGAAAGACGGTACAGGGCATCCACCTCGGCATTGAGCCAGGCCGACTCCTGCTCGCGCTGGCCATAGCGGGTTTTCTTGGACATGGCGCGGGCCCGGCGGCTGTTACGGACCTGGCGTCCTTCCTGGTACTGCACGGCCTGCTTGAAACTGCGCTGGCTGGCCTCCTTGAATATCTTGGCGCAGCGCAGCTCACTGCCACAGCGCACTACGTAGACCTGGGCTTCCTTGCCACTTTGCAACTGGAACACGATGTCATCGATCAGCCCATCATCTACCAGCGGCTGTAATCGTTTGGGAATTTTCATGCGACCTCTTTGTTCACTCCTGTCATGACAAGTCTGGCACAACGTCATGATGACCGTATTGGTACACCACGTACATGATCCGTACCTGATATCGGGTTATCAGCGCGATATCCGGCGAGCTCGGAAGCTGCGCCCCTTGAGACGCCCGTTGTTCAAATGAGACAGCGCGGCATCTGCCACATCGCGGTGCACGGCCACCCAGGCACTACGCTCCAGCACCTTGATTTTGCCGACCTGGGCGGCATCAATCCCGGCTTCACCGGTCAGCGCACCCACGATATCGCCCGGGCGGATCTTTTGTTTCTTGCCGGCATCAATCATCAGCGTCGCCATCATGGGTCTGAAGGGCGTACGTGACAGCACGCTCGATTCCGGCAAGGGTTCAAGCGTGATGCTGCCCCCCTGCTGCGCTTCATAAAGCGATAGCCGCGCACGCTCGCGCTCACTGACCAGGCTATGGGCCGCGCCCTGCCCGCCGGCCCGGCCGGTACGTCCGATCCGATGGACATGCGTTTCCATGTCATGGGCCAGCTGATAGTTGAACACTGCATCCAGCGCCTCGATATCCAGCCCGCGTGCGGCCACATCGGTGGCCACCAGCACCGAAATGCTGCCGTTGGCCAGCAGGATCAGGGTGCGGTCGCGGTCACGCTGCTCCATGTCACCATGAAGCGCTGCAGCATCGAAGCCATGATCGTTGAGCGCATCGCTTACAGCCTGAACCTCACGCCGGGTATTGCAAAACACCACGCTCGAGGTCGGGCGATACTTGAGCAGCAGGCGCCTTAACGCTTCAAGGCGCGCGGCGTCATCCTCGACGGCGTAAAAGTGCTGATGGATGCTCTGCTCATCGTGATCGGTATCCACCTCGATGGTGACGGGATTCTTCATGACCCTGCCGGCGACCGGGGCCAGTGCCTCACTCCAGGTCGCGCTGAACAGCAGCGTCTGACGGTGTTGCGGCGTCACCTCGATGATGGCATCCAGCGCCTCCTGAAAGCCCATGTCGAGCATGCGATCGGCCTCGTCCAGCACCAGCACATTCAGGGCTTCAAGGCTCAGCGAGCCGCGCTTCAGATGGTCCTCGACCCGACCGGGCGTACCCACGATGATGTGCGCGCCGTGGAACAGTGATTCGCGTTGCGGCCCGATCGGCACGCCGCCGCACAGGGTCAGCACCTTGACGTTGTGACAGCCGCGGGCCAGACGCCGGATCTCTTCACCGACCTGGTCGGCCAGTTCACGCGTCGGACACAGCACCAGGGTCTGCACGCAAAAACGTTTCACATCCAGACGCGCCAACAGGCCAAGCCCGAACGCCGCTGTCTTGCCGGACCCGGTCCGCCCGCGACCGATCACGTCACGCCCGGCCAGCATCAGCGGCAGGCTCTCGGCCTGAATCGGCGTCATGGTGTGATAGCCCAGCGTTGCCAGATTCTCCGAAAGCGCTGGCGGCAGGGCCAGCGAAGTAAAATCGGTCGCAGCGCCTGGAACATCGTTCGACATGAAGACAAATCCTTGTAGGCTGTAAAGAAGGGGCTGCCCGTCATGCCAGGCAATGGGTACAGGGCGCGCAGCATAACAGAGCCGATGCGCAATATCCGTGAGACGCTCACTTTCAGGGGTCAACACGGACCGTTTCAAATAACGCTATTCGCTCCCCGCGGGGTTAAAGTAAAATCGCCACATAATGGTAATCAAGGAACGGAATTCGATATGGGCAGGGCTTTCCAGAACCGCAAGGAATCCATGGCCAAAACGGCCGACGCCAAGACCAAGGTCTACAGCAAGTATGGACGCGAAATCTACGTCTGCGCCAAGTCGGGCGGCACGGACCCCTCGGGCAACCTGACACTGCGTGGCCTGATCGAGCGGGCCAAGAAGGATCAGGTACCGTCACACGTCATCGACAAGGCGCTCGACAAGGCCAGCGGCGCTGGCGGTGAAGACTTCTCCCCGGCGCGCTACGAGGGTTTTGGCCCCGGCAACTGCATGGTGATCGTCGACTGTCTGACCGATAACCCCAACCGTACCTTCGGTGACGTGCGCGGCTGCTTCACCAAGACGAAGTCCAAGATCGGCACCCCCGGCAGCGTCAGTCACATGTTCGATCACAGCGCCATTTTCGTCTTCAGGGGCGAGGATGAAGACGCCGTGCTTGAAGCGCTGATGGAAGCCGATGTCGATGTGACCGACATCGAAAACGAGGACGGCAGGCTCACGGTCTTTGCCCCACATACCGAGTATGCAAAGGCCAAGCAGGCCCTGCTGGACGCCTTCGGCGAGATGGAGTTCGACACCGACGAAATTCAGTTCGTGCCCCAGACCACCACCCCGGTCGAAGGTGACGACGTTGCCCAGCTCGAGAAGTTTCTGGGCATGCTCAACGATCTGGACGACGTGCAAAACGTCTTCCATAACGCCGAGTTTCCCGAAAACGCCTGACCCCTGAACGCGCATGAAAAAACCCGCCGTATGGCGGGTTTTTTCATGATCAAATGACAGGCGAAAACTCGCCCTTGATGCCTGAGCCTAACGACCTACCTTGGAAATCTTCGCGCCTTCCAGCGACACCCCGCCCTGTATGCCCTGATTGTTCATGACAAAGGCGACCACTTCCTGATTGGCGGTATTGTTGGTGATCTGACCATTGGCACCGACATCGGCCACGGCGACCCCGGCATTGGCACCGATCGACCAGCCATTGTCGCTGCGTACGCGGTTAAGCGCCTGGTCACTCATCAGCAGATAGACCACGGCCTGGGACTGGGCGCCGGCCTGAAAACCGACCGAGCCGCTGGTCGTGGTGTAGTAGCCGGCATCCGCACCATCGATCAGCAGTTGACCTTCGCCATGGCTGGCTCCGAACACGAAACTTGCCCCGAGCACCCCCGGGAAGACCAGCACGCCCTTCGCCTGCTGCACCAGACTGCGGGCCTGAGGTGCCGTACGATAAAGACGATCAAGGGTGTCCTGTACGCTCTGATCCAGCTCTGCGCGCTGCGCCATTGGGCTCTGACGATCGGACGGACTGGTGGTGGTACAGGCTGACAGCGTTGTGGCGCCCAGTACAGCGGCAAGCATCAGGGCACCGGTGCGGTTAAAGCGTGAAAAACGTGGCATGAAGTGACCTCCTTCCATGGAAAAACACCGTCTGAAAACCTTACGGTGGCATTAAAAATGTAGCGCTACCGTTGAGTTATAGACCAGAAACCGAATGTCAGCCGGTGTTCTGCAAAATGCTCGCCCAAATGTGCCCTTTTCTTTCGACCAGACCTGTCATGAAACGGTCACGATCTCACTGCAGTCTGAGTCAGGACTTATTACATGCTTTGGGATCGGGAGCCTCACCACCATGATATTGACTGACAAATGCCTTGCGATAGCGATTGCTACCCTGCTGACCTATGGCATGCTCCTGGCGGGCACGCTTCAGCCTTCCAGTCCCCACGAGGGTCATGCCACGCTCATGCATCCGCAGGTGCAGGGCGATACGGCCATGGGTGACCATGCAGGCGTTTCATCCTGAGCACTCTGACCGCTACCCCTTGATAGAACCCATCGCGCTGACCCGCATGCTGAAAGCTCAGGGACTCATAAAGTCTGATGGCCGGCGCGTTGGAGGCCACCACATCAAGCGTGACCGCTTTCCCCATTTGGGCCAGTGCCGCGGCCATTAATGTCTGTCCGATGCCCCTGCCACGTGCTTTCGGATCCACCAGCAGCCCCATGATGCGAGACGTCTGCCAGTAGATCGCCCCGGCAAGACCTTCTTCAGCCTCTGCCACCAGCGCCTCGGATTCACTAAACGCCTTTAGGCGTGTCTCGTCCAAAGGTAACGGTATAACCGGGAAGCGTGCGGGAAAGCCCGGTTCAAAGCGAAACTCATCGCCCTTGCCGCGCTGGTACAGGGTTGCCAGAGCGTCGAAATCCTTACGGCAGTAATCACGTATATCAGGCGTCATCATGCGGTGATCATGGCGCCTCTCGGCACCGGGCTCAAGCCATGGCCCTGCCCCTGAAGTGTCTGGCACGTTATTATCGCGCCACATTTTCTGCCGGATGACTGTCATGCCGATTGTTCAAAGCATCGTCCATTATCTCGACAAGTCCGCTGATGACCAGAGCACCACCCTGAACCCGACGCCGACACCCATGTCCGGCTCGGAGGCGATGGATGCGCTGCTCAACCAGTTTAATGCCACCTTCAACGGCAAGACCAAGGGCTGGGGCCATTTCAACGGCGCCGACGACTCAGGGGTATTTGCCCATGCCCTGGGAGAGTACCTGGCCGGCAATCTGGATTTTGTCGCCTTTACCCAGCAAGGCGCCGAGCGCTTTCGCACGCTGGTCGATGAGCACCTCCCTACCGGGGGGCCGCTGCTGTTTGTTCACGCCAGACAGGGCGAAGCCGAGTTTCTGACCGTGGCGCTGCTGCACTATCGGGAAGGCTTCACGCTCGATGAACAGGGCAATGTCACGACGGGCCGCCAGCTCAATCTGAACCAGATGACACTGGCCGTACGCATTGACCTGACCCAGTGGCAGGCCGGCCAGTCAAAACAATATATTGCCTTTACCCGCGACCGCGGCGGCAAAAAGCTCAGCGAGGATTTTCAGGCGTTTCTGGGCTGCACCGAGGGCGTGGACGCCACCAGCGAAACCCGCACCCTGCTCAAGGCCTTCAGCGACTATGTCGAAAGCGAATCGATGGATGAATCGCAGAGTCGTGAAAAAACCGACGCCGTGATTGACTACGCCAGCGATCAGTCAAAGCGGGGCGAATCGATTACGCTGGAGGAGTTCTCGAGTCTGGTGAATGACGAACGGCCGGACGCCTTTTATGACTATATCCGCAACAAGGATTATGGCCTCTCTCCCGAGATCCCGCCGGACAAGCGCACCCTGCAGCAGTTTCGCCGTTTTACCGGACGCGCCGGCGGCATGTCGATCAGCTTTGACTCGCACCTGCTCGGCGACAGCATCGAGTACAACGAGGCTCAGGACCGGCTGATTATCAAAAAGGTGCCTGACAAGCTGAAAGCGCAGCTGCTCGACAAACGCAGTTAACGCTCGAACGATCCGGTAATCGGCAGCACCTTTTTGCCGTTCACTCGATGGCGCTTTTCATGCAATTCCCTTACGGCGCCCACCAGCGCCGTCACCGGCCCTTCTACCGCCACCCCGGGCGCAACCTCCTGAATGGACAGCATGCGTACCGGGGGCGCCGGGGCATTGAACTGCACCAGCCACTCGCTCAACTGCTCTGATGAGCTGATAAAGACGATGCGCCCCAGCCCCGCCCAGGCATGGGCCGCGGCACACATCGGGCAGTGCTCGCCCGAGGTATAGACCGTGGCCTGCGCTCGAGCCTCAAGGGTCATGTTGGCCGCCGCCCAGCGCGCCAGTACCAGCTCCGGATGCTCGGTAGCATCCCTTGTGACCACGCGATTGCGCGCCTCACACAACACCCGGCCGCTGCCATCCACCAGCACACTGCCAAAGGGATCATCACCGGCCTCAAGGGCCTCGCGCGCCAGCGTTACACAGCGCTTTAGATGCGCGCAGGCCTCTTCATTGATCATTGAATCCACTTCCTTACCTGAGGTTGAGACTTGTCGAGCGGGATCGAAAAACGCCCGATCGTAACTTTCAGCAATGATTAAGTGACAATGTCTGTCTATAGTGATGCCCCGGACACACGCGTCATCAGGCGACACCAAGCTATCTCGCATCAGGGATCGAGGAGATATGTCCGTGACAGGACAAGGAAAACATTCGTTACAACGAAACAGGCTGTACCCACTGTTCGCCTCGCTGATATTGCTGTCAGGCTGCCGCGCGGACATGCCCGGCTTCATGAATCCACAGGGACCGATTGCCCAGGCACAGCGTCACCATTTCTGGGTCATCATCGCGCTGGTCATGATCGTGGTGATCCCGGTCATCATACAAACGCCGCTGATCCTGTGGCGCTATCGCTACCGCGGTCACGCCGTTTATCGTCCCAAATGGGACATGTCGCGCTGGCTGGACATCATCATGTGGGCGGTGCCGATACTCATCGTCGCCATTCTGGGCGTCTATATCTGGCGCCAGACCCACGAACTTGACCCCTATCGCCCGATTGCCGGTGACCAGCCACCGCTTGAGGTACAGGTGGTGGGCTATGACTGGAAATGGCTTTTTATCTACCCCGAGCAGGGGATCGCCACCCTGGGCCAGCTGGTCGTGCCGGTGGATCGCCCGATCTCCTTTGAGCTGACCTCGGCCACGGTGCTGCAGTCATTTTTTATCCCCGCGCTGGGCAGCCAGATTGATGTCATGAACCGCATGGTGACACGCCTGCATCTCGAGGCGGACCATCCCGGACGTTTTGAAGGCAAGAACATGCAGTACAACGGCGAGGGATTTCATCGCCAGCGCTTTGTCACCCGCGCGGTGGATGATGACGCTTTCAACGACTTTGTCCAGCGCACGCGCGAGCAGGGCCAGCCACTGGACCGGGACGCCTACGCGATCATCGCGCAAAAGGGTGACAATCGTGATGTGGCCCGCGAGCTTGGGCTGAATACGGATGACACCGACGCCGTCATTCGCTTCTCGACGGTGCCGGACGGCCTTTTCCATACCATCATGGCGGGCTCGCCCATCGACTGGTCTGCCATGACGATCACGCCGCCCCAGCAGGGTACCACGCGCACCAGCGTCATCGGGGGACCATCGGATAACGACACTGCCCCTTCCTCCGATCACCCATCGTCTTCCCATGACCGCAAGGAGGCGCAGCCGTGAGTGATGCAATGAGTTCGATATTCGGCCGGCTCGGCTGGGACGCGCTGCCTTTCTGGAGCATGCTGCACGACCACTCCCCCATGACCCTCATCAATGGCGTGATTGCCACCGGTGCGGCCGGCATGGTGGTGCTGGGAGCGCTTGCCGCCATCGTGCTGGTGAGCTGGCTGGGCAAATGGAAGTACCTGTGGTCGGAGTGGCTGACCAGCCCGGATCATAAAAAGATCGGCATCATGTTCATCGTGATTGCGCTGGTCATGCTGGCACGCGCCATTATCGAGGCCGTGTTCATGCGCGCCCAGCAGGCGGTGGGACTCGACGGCGGCTTTCTGACCGCCGAGCATTTCGGGGAGCTTTTCACCACCCACGGCACCATCATGGTCTTTTTCATGGCCATGCCGTTTCTGACCGGCATCATCAACTACGTGATGCCCCTGCAGATCGGCGCACGGGACCTCTCCTTTCCGGTCCTGAATCAGGTGAGTCTGGGGCTGACGGCCGCCGGCGCCGCACTGGTGATGATCTCGCTGGTGCTGGCACCGTTCTCCACCGGCGGGTGGACCGGTTACCCACCGTTTACGGAACTTTCCTATAACCCGGGCGCCGGGGTGGATTACTGGATATGGGCAGTGACGCTCTCCACGCTGTCCTCGACGCTGACCGGCATCAATTTCGCCGTCACCATCTTCAAGAAGCGCGCGCCGGGCATGAAGCTCTTTCGCATGCCGCTGTTTACCTGGACGGCGCTGTGCACCGCGATTCTGATGATTTTCGGCATGCCGCCGCTGACCGTGGCCACCGGTCTGCTGGCGCTGGACCGCTATCTGGACTTTCACATGTTCACCACCGATCTGGGTGGCAACATGATGAACTACGTCAATCTCTTCTGGGCCTTTGGCCATCCCGAGGTCTACATCCTGATCCTGCCGCCCTTTGGCATCTTTTCCGAGGTCTTTGCGACCTTCTCGGGCAAACGCATCTACGGCTACAAAATCCTGGTGATTGCCACCATGTGCATTGCCGTGCTGTCGTTTACCGTCTGGCTGCATCACTTTTTCACCATGGGGCAGAGCGCGCACATCAATGCCGCCTTCGGCATCGCCACCATGCTGATCGGCATCCCCACGGGCGTTAAGGTCTATGACTGGATGCTGACCATGTATCGCGGACGCATCCGGCTCTCGGTCCCCATGGTCTATGCCATCGGCTTTATCATGCTGTTCGTGCTGGGCGGCATGACCGGCATTATTCTCGCCACGCCCAGCGTGGATTATCAGATCCACAATTCCCTGTTTCTGGTCGCGCATTTTCACAACATGCTGATCCCCGGCCTTCTGTTCGGCATGCTCAGTGCTACCAACTTCTGGTTCCCCAAGGCGTTCGGATTTCGTCTTGAAGAGCGCTGGGGTTATCGGGCCGCCTTTTGTTGGATCATCGGCTTCATGCTGGCCTTTTTCCCGCTTTATGTGCTGGGACTGATGGGCATGCCGCGCCGCTCGGTGGCGTATTTTGAACCCCAATACCTGCCCTGGACCATCATGGCCGGCATCGGCGCACTGGTGATCCTGTGTGCCCTGCTGTGTCTTTTGCTTCAGCTGTGGGTGAGCATTCGCGACCGTCACGCCAACAATGTCTTTGTTGGCGACCCCCTGGGATGGCCGGACGCTGGAATGGTCGGTCTCCTCACCGCCGCCGGAATACAACTTCCCGGTGCTGCCCGAGATCTACAGCATTGATGCCTTCATGACCGAGAAGGACCGCGGTCAGGGCTGGCAGGCACCGGACCGATATGAGGATATCGAAATGCCGGCCAATAGCGCGCTGGGCGTGGTGATCGCCATCACCGGTCTTGCCATGGCCTTCGGTCTGGTCTGGTACATGTGGTGGCTGGTCATCGCCGCGGGGCTGGTCACCCTGGTCGCCATCATCGCGCGCGGCTTCGTACGCCAGACGACCCGCACCATTTCGGCTTCCGAGGTGCAGCGCACCCACGAGCACTGGCTGGAGCAGGTCAGGCGGACCACGCCGATCAATCGCTCGCAGGAGCAAACCACCGCCAATCACGGTCTACCCGTGCCACCGATTGAGGGCGCCGTGCAATGAGCCAAAACAACGTCATTCCTATCGAGCACAACGCTACCCAGGACGCGCAAAAGACGCGCCATCCCGGCCTCAATCTGGGGCCGGCCCACGCCCACGAAGAGGACACCCGCGAGGAGATGGTGTTCGGCTTCTGGGTGTTCATGATGAGCGATCTGATCATCTTCGGGCTGCTGTTTGCCACCTACGTCACCATGCTGGGCGGCACCGCCGGCGGCCCGGGGCCATCAGAGCTTTTCGAGATGAAAAGCGCCTTTATCGAAACCATGCTGCTGCTGGCCAGCAGTTTTACCTTCGGCATGGCATCACTGGCGCTCAAGTACCGCGAAGACAGGACCCGGCTGGTCTTCTGGCTGGTGGTCACCCTGCTGCTGGGCGTGGCCTTTCTGTTTTTCGAGCTGAAAGACTTCCATACCATGTTCGACAATGGCGGCGTGCCCTCGCGCAGCGGGTATCTGTCGGCGTTTTTCTCGCTGGTGCCGCTGCATGGCCTGCACGTCACCGGCGCCTGCATCTGGCTGGTGGCCCTGCTGGGTCAGCTTGCCGTGTACGGTCTGGATGCCCCGGTCAAGACCGGCATTCTGCGTCTGGCGATCCTGTGGCATTTTCTGGATATCGTCTGGATTGGCATCTTTTCACTGGTCTATCTGGGAGGGCTGTCATGAGCGCACGCCGACTCAATGAACACGAGGCCCGCGAGTGCAAAACCGAGCAGCGCAGCTATGTATGGGGGTTTGCGCTGGCACTGGTGTTGACGCTGATCCCCTTTGCTCTGGTCGCCTTTGCCGATATCGAGCGCCTGACGCTGTGGGTCACGATCGGCGCCTGCGCCCTGCTTCAGGTGGTCGTGCATCTGCGCTTTTTCATGCACATCACACTGGACAAGAACAAGCGCGAGGATCTGTTGCTGATCCTGTTTACCGTGCTGATTCTGGTCATACTGTGCGGCGGCACGCTGTGGATCCTGTTTGATCTTTACCAGCGCATGCTGCCCAACATGATGCCCTGATGCGCCTGTATCGGTCCCCAAAACAGCGCGCGCCCGGTCGTGACCGGGCGCGCGTTTTTTGAAAGGCACTCCTTCAGAGAAGGGAGCGCTCTACAGGCGCCGGCTGCTTCTGAACTGCACCTCCACCGTGACATCCAGATGGGTGAGCGCCTCGGCCTTCGCCCGCCCTTCAGCGCTGGCGCGATAAAGGTGCGGCGTCATCACCAGCAGATCAAGAATCTGCTCACGGCTGCTCAGCGAGCGCGCATGGCGCAAGGTGTCGACTCCCTCAAGGGCAAATCCCGGTGCGGGGGCCTGACGCGGCTCGCGGGGGGCCTTGAGCGTCGGATAGATGATCTCTCGCAGCTCAATCAGATGATCCGGCCCGGCCTCGACCTCCAGCAGCAGCCCGCCGGGCTTGAGTACGCGGGCGAACTCGGCAGGCGTCGGGAAGCCGAACATGCACAGCACCACATCCAGGCTTTGATCCGGCACCGGCAGCGCGGCATTGCTGCCCACCACCCACTGCATGCGCCGGTCACGCCCGGCAGCGGCCTGCACCGCCCATTTGGAGATATCCAGCCCCAGCAGTGACAGCCGGCGCGCCGACTCGACACCGGCCAGCTCGCGCAGGTAGTAGCCCTCACCGCAGCCGGCATCCAGCACGGCCAGCGCCTCATGCGCCGAGCCATGGGACAGCACCCGGCGGCTGACGGCCTCGGCAATGCCCTGATAGTGATCGGCTTCCAGAAAGCGCCGACGCGCGGCGATCATGGCGCGGCTGTCGCCCGGATCGCGGGAGCGCTTTTTCTGCACCGGCAGCAGATTGACGTGGCCCTGGCGTGACACATCAAACGTATGGCCCTGTGGGCAGCACCAGCCTGACTCGGTACGCGACAGCGGCTCGTGATCCAGCGGGCAGATCAGTGACGTGAACGGGGCGATCGTCATTTGACGCTCCCTTCCAGCGATGAAAACCGCGCCAGACCAAACAGGGCCAGTTCCGGCAGGCGACGCTGCTGATCCAGCCATATCCCCAGTGCCTCGCCCAGCGCACTGGCAAACTTGAAGCCGTGACCGGAGAACCCGCCGGCCACGATCAGCCCCGGCAGCGGCTCATCAATCAGGAAGTGCTCATCGGGGGTGCGAATGTATTGACACACCGCACCATGACGCAGTGCCTTGATGCTCGGGAAGTAGCGATCCACCACCTGCTGGAGCTCGCTGACATCGTCTTCATGCTTGCCGAAGGCCGCCATCGTCTCACCGGGTTCAAGCGGCTGGCCGCTGTCGTGTCGCCCTATCTTGAAGCCGGCGCCCTCGATATCGGGAAAGCCGTAATAGATGGCGCCCGAGGGTGTGGTCAGGCTGAAGCCCGGGAAGTGCGCCTGCGCGTAGCGTGAATCACACGCATACCAGGCAAAGGTCTTGCGCACGCGCGTGAGCGGAAGATCAACCCCGAGTTCCGCCATCAGCGGTGCAATGTGCTGACCGGCGCAGAGCAGCACGCGCTCGGCGGCAAAGCGTCGCCCGTCGGCGCAGATGGCGACCCAGCCCCCCTGCGCGCCGGCCTCAAGGCGAATCACCTGCGCGCCGGTGGCAAGCGCTATACGCGGGCTGCGCTCAACGCGCGCGCGCCAGCACGCAAGAATGCGCTCGACATACAGCACGCCGGCATCATGCTCGAAACAGCCGTGCATCGATGTATCCAGCGACCAGCCAGGCCAGCGGCGGGCCAGCTGGTCGCCCGAGAGACTGTCGAGCGCCAGGCCATGCTGGCGCGCGCTGGCCTCGACCTGCTCGATAAAGGGTGCCTCCGGAGGGCCGACATTGACCACGCCGGTAGGCAGAAAAAGCGTCTCGCCACTCTCTTGTTCCAGCTGCTTCCAGAGCCTGAGGGCGCGTCGGGCCAGCGGCACGTAGCTGCTGCCCTCGCCGTAGGCCTGACGCAGCAGGCGTGTTTCGCCGTGATGGGCGCCGTGTTCATGCGGGGGGCTGTGGGCATCCAGCAGCTGCACGCTGGCCTCACCATGGCGGGCCAGCCAGTCGGCGGTCGCCAGTCCCATGCTGCCGGCGCCGATGATCAGATAGTCCGTGCTCGGGGTCGTCACAGCCGAGGCTCCCTTTTGGCGGATTCGACGGGAACCCTGGCCGATGGACCGGATCGGGTGCGGCCCTTGCGCTCGGTGCGCGCAATCAGCGCCGTACCCGCCAGATCGCCGGTCACATTCAATGCCGTGCAGCCCATGCCCACCAGCGCATCGATCGAGGTCAAAAGCGCGACGGTCTCGATCGGCAGGCCCACCTGGGAGAAAACGGTGGCAATCATGACGATGCCCGCCCCCGGTACCCCGGCGGTGCCGATGGAGATCAGCGTGCCGATCAGCACGATCTGCGCCATGGTGGCGATATCCAGCGGCGTCCCCATCACATTGGCGGCAAACACCGCCGAAATGGCGATCCGGATTGCCGCGCCGTCCATGTTGATGGTGGCGCCAAGCGGCAGGCTGAAACCATAAAGAGCCTGTGGCAGCCCCATACGACTGGCGGCGTTGAGACTCAGCGGCAGCACACCGGAGCTGCTCTGGGTGGCAAAGGCCGTCGCCATGGGCGTACGCGCTTCGCGAAAGAAATCCCACAGGCGCACGCCAAAAAGCTTCATCAATACGCAGTAGACCAGCAGATGTACGCCGAGCGCGATGTAAAGCACCATCACCATGTCGCCCAGCGATAAAATGGTCTCAAGCCCCTGCTGGCTGACCGTATTGGCCACGATCGCAAACACGCCGATCGGAACAACATGCAACACGCCGGCCATCACCTTCATCGTGACGGCATTAAGCGCCTCCAGCAGGCGATAGAGGTGATCACCCATCTCGCGCTGGGCGTCACTGGTGCGCATGAACAGCAGCGCCAGACCGAACACCACGGCGGTAAAGATGATGCCCATCAGATTGGGCTCGGCAAACGCCGAGACGATGTTGCTGGGTACGATGTTCAACAGCACCTGCACCAGCCCCGGGTTCTCCGGCACGCTGACGCTGGCACTGGTGTCCAGCGTCAGGCCCTGCCCCGGATCGAACAGCGTGGCGACCGCCAGCCCTACCACGATCGCCAGCGCCGTGGTCACCACGTAATACAGCAGCACCTTGCGCCCGAGGCGGCCCATACTGCCCACATCGGCCTGGTTGATGCCGACCATCAGGGTAAAGAGCACTATGGGTACAATCAGAAACTGCAGAAGGCGCAGCAGCAGATCGCCAAGTGGCGAAAGCCAGGTGACGTACTCACCGCCAAGCAGACCGGCGACCACACCCAGCACCAGCGCCAGCGTCACGCGCAGGATCAGGGAAGTGTTGATATAGAGGCGAAAGAGAGTCTTCATGATGGGTCCTTTGCAACACCGGATTCAGGGCGGCGCTGATGTCGACGCGCGACGGTACAGAAGTCGGGGCAGGTTGTCATGTGCTGACGCGTTGACCCGGCCGCGACTCACCACCGGCGATCAATTCTCCCAGTTTTCGCCCGTTTTCCAGGCAATCCCCCACCGCAATGCCGTCACGCCAGTTGCCGACCAGGTGCAGCCCTGTGTGGTGGGCCAGCGCCTGATCCAGGCGCCTGATCCGCTCCAGATGTCCCAGCTCATACTGCGGAATGGCCCGCGGCCAGCGGCTGACCTGCTGCCAGACCGGGTCGCCGCGAATGCCCAGCAGATCGCGCAGATCGTAAAGCACCTGCTGAACCTGCTCGGCATCGCTGCCCTCGGCAGCTTCGGGCTGGCGACGCCCGCCGATGAACGCATTGATCAGGCAGTGCCCGTCCGGGGCGCGACCTTCAAAGATCGTCGAGGAAAACAGCGCGCCCAGCGTGCGGCGTTTTTCAATGCTCGGAATCAGCACGCCAAAGCCATCGAGGGCGTGGGTGACGTCCTCGCGACGAAAGCCCAAAGCGATCGCGTTGACCGGCGGATAGGCGATTTCCTCAAGCGGCGCGGTCAGTGACGCATCCAGTGGCGCCAGCAGTTTCACCGCCACGGGCGCCGGGACGGCCAACACCAGCTCGCGCGTGCGAAAGCATCGCCCTGCACTGTCGGTGACCTGCCAGTGATCTCCTGCTTTTTCGAGGGCCACCACCTCGCACTGGCACTGGATCTCGCCGCCGTGGGTCTCGATTTCCTCCCCGAGCCGCTCGACCAGACGCTCAAGGCCCGAAGGAAAGCTCATCAGCTTGCCTCGCCACTCGGCCGGCATTTCAGGCGTTGCCCGACGCGATTGCCAGAGCCTTGTCAGGCCGCCGCGAATCAGCGAGCCATATTCCTGCTCGATCGCGACCAGCCGTGGCATCGCGGCCTGTGCCGAGAGTCTTTGCGGATCACCGGCATAGACGCCCGACACAAAGGGGTCGACCATGCGCTCCAGCACCCGCCTTCCCAGGCGGCGCTCGACAAAGCCGGCCAGACTCTCCTCCTCGGCCTGACTTTTTTTGACGAAGGGTTCGCGCACGATCTGTGACCAGCCCTCTCGCCCGATCAGTGGATTATTCAGCGCCTGCAGCAGATGGGTCGGTAGCGCGACCGGCGCGCCATCCATGGCCACAAACCGCTTTTGGGCGGTCGGGTTGGCCGACTGAACCTCGTCCAGCAGATTCATTTCCTCAAGCAGACGATAGAGCGGTGGCTTCATGATCAACGTGTTGGGACCGATTTCGGTCTGCCAGTCACCGTCGCGCCGGCTGCTAATGTTGCCACCCACACGTGACGCCCGCTCCAGCAGCACAACCCGTTTACCGCCCCTGGCCAGCACTCGCGCACAGGCCAGGCCTGTCGCACCGCCACCTACCACGATCACATCAAGCATGTCGCCATTCGGACTGCCTTCTACCATCACCTCTGCTCCTGTCCCTGGCACCTGTCTGCACAAGATATTCCCATCTCACAACAGCATACGCAGCCCGGGCCGGCGAGGCGACACTCGCCTCACGACGCCTTCGCGCTCACGAGCATGCCTGCATGCGCTGTCTATCGCAGACATGGCCTGTCACGATACGCAGCAGTATGAAAGCCACGCCCACCGCCGCAAAGCTCCAGCCACTGACCAGCGTGCCCGGCATGCCCCAGGTGGCAATGAACCAGCCACTGACAGAGGAGGCACACACTGTCCCAAAGTTGGCCGAGGAGACAAAAAGGCTGGTGGCAAACTCCGGTGCCTCCGTTGCCGCCGAGCCCAGCCATATCTGACAGACGACAAGCCCGCTGGTATGTGCAGCCCCCCATAGCAAACCGATGGGCAGCATTGTCGCCATGTCGGAGGACCCCAGCATCAGCAGCAACAGATACGCCATTGCCAGAGTCAGCGGATATCCGAGCACCGTCATTGCCTGCCATCGCCCCAGCAGGCGACCCGCGAGCAGATTGCCGGCCACGCCACCGATACCGAAGACGAACAGCAAAAGGCTAATGGTCTGACTCGAGAAGCCGGTGATACGCCCGAGGTATTCGGCGGCGTAGCTATAAACGGAAAACATCGCGCCGAAGATGGCCACCGTCGCGCCAATCGAATACCAGATGGCTGGCTTGCGCAGCACGCTCGACACACTACCCTGCTGTGCAGCCCCCTCGCTGGACTGGGCCGGCAGCATGAGCCAGAGGCCGATGGCCGCGATCAGATTGACCAGCGCGCAGAAATAAAATGACGCTTCATAAGAAATGGTGGCTTCAATCCAGGTGGTCAGGGGCACACCAATGACCAGCCCCATACTGGTGCCCACCAGCGCCCTGGCCGTGGCCTGCGTCGCCTGTTCGGGTGGATAAAGCGCTACCGCTGCGGCAAATGCGGCCGAAAAAAATACTGGATGCAGCAGGGCCGACGGCACCCTCAGTACCATCAACATGTTGAAGCTGGAGGCCCAGGCAGAAAGCAGACTGCACAGGCTAAACCCCAAAAGCGCAGCCACCAACACCTTGCGGCGATCAAAGCGACTCAGCCACAGCACCATAAAGGGCCCGACCACCGCCACGATCAAGGCGAAAAACCCTACCAGCCAGCCGGCATGTGCGACCGACACCCCGTAGCGCTCGGTAATGGTCGGCAAAACACCCACCACACCAAACTCAACGGCATAGAGGCCAAGGCGATAAAAAAGAGCGAACGTCCCGATTGAGCCACGCCTTGCGCTCCTTTGGTCGCGATGACCCATGGAGGCGACAGCTATCCGATTGATTCAAAAACATCCTGCGTATCATGACATTAACCTTCGACTATCAAGAGTCGGAGACCCTACAGATGCCTGCTGGGACAGACAATGTGGTCATGAGGCCGAACACATAAGACATTTTTGTCCGCAATCCCTCTGACTTCGGACAGCATCGATGCACGGCCTTCACAGCATGAACATTTTTCTTCACGTTGCAGAGTCACTGAGCTTTACCCAGGCGGCCCGTCAACTGGGAGTTTCCGCCTCTGCGGTAGGCAAGAGTATTTCAAGGCTGGAAGCTCAACTGGGGGTGCAACTGCTGTATCGCAGTACGCGCAGCATGACGCTCACCGAGGAAGGCCGGTACTTCCTGACCCGCAGCCGAAACATTCTTGATGATGTGGCCTCACTTCAGCACGAGCTGACGGCCCATCAGCACAGGCCCATCTTGATGATGTGGCCTCACTTCAGCACGAGCTGACGGCCCATCAGCACAGGCCCAAAGGCCACCTGCGCCTGAGCCTTCCCAATGCACGTGCCCTCATGCTCCCCATTCTCAGCGACTTCACTCGTCTTTATCCGGAGATCACCCTTGATCTGGACTTCAACGACCGTGTGGTCGACCTCATCGATGAGAAATTTGATGCAGTGGTCCGTGCGGCCTGCCTGCCCGATTTCGCCATTCACGATGCGCTTGTGGCAGGAAAGCTCGAGCGCGTCCTGCCGGACCAGACAGGACGCAGTGGCACCTTTCATATGCTCTGGCCGTCAAACCGCTATCTCACCTCCAGACTTCGGGTGCTGATCGACCACTTCAGTGCCCGACTTTCGGCGCCATCATTATCGCAGTAACGTCATCAACCGAGCCGGACAGCAAAAAGCCCGGCTCGGCGCCGGGCTTTTCACTTTCTGACCCTGGTAAAAATCAGCTCTGACCGATTTTGTCCTGCGTCTTCGTATCGAAGTCGCTGGCATCGTGGCGTTCGTGGAGCTGGGTGTCCGGCTCACCAAAGGTGCGATTGACCATGCGGCCACGCTGTACCGCCGGACGAGCGTCGATCTCTTTCGCCCAGCGCACGACGTGCTCATAGCTTTCCACCTGCAGGAACTCGGCAGCATCATACAAACGGCCCAGCACCAGCTGGCCATACCAGGACCAGATGGCGATATCGGCAATGGTGTACTCACTGCCGGCCATGTAAGCGTTATCAGCCAGATGGCGGTCAAGCACATCAAGCTGACGCTTGGCTTCCATGGTGTAACGGTCGATCGGGTATTCGAGCTTCACCGGCGCATAGGCATAAAAGTGCCCGAAACCGCCCCCCAGGAAGGGCGCGCTGCCCATTTGCCAGAACAACCAGTTCATGGTTTCAGTGCGAGCGACGTGCTCACTCGGCAGCAGCTCGCCAAACTTCTCGGCCAGATACAAAAGAATCGAGCCGGACTCGAACACCCGCGTGGGCGGTTCGCTGGTGTGGTCGGCCAGTGCCGGAATCTTGGAGTTGGGGTTGAGTTCGACAAAGCCGCTGCCGAACTGATCGCCTTCGCCAATGTTGATCAGCCACGCATCGTATTCGGCCCCCTCATGACCGAGCGCCAGCAGCTCCTCAAGCATGATGGAGGCTTTCACGCCGTTGGGTGTGGCCAGCGAATAGAGCTGAAAAGGATGCTTGCCGACCGACAGTGTCTTGTCATGCGTGGGCCCGGCGACCGGACGATTGATACTGGCAAACTTGCCACCGCTTTCCTTCGGTTCCCAGACTTTCGGCGGCGTATATTCCTGATCACTCATGAGTCATTTCCTTGTCGCTTGCATGTGGGTGTCTGACACCCGGCGTCAGGAGAAAAGATAGCCTGTTAACGAAAAGGCATCGACCCTGAATCCCGTGCCCCATCGATCTCACGCGCATGAGCGGTGTGTTACCAGGCAAGCGTCTGCCCTTCAAAATCCACGAAGCGCTGCTCGACCTGCCCCAGCGCGGCTTCCAGCACGTTCACAAGCCCCGTCACGCTCTGCTCGACCGTCACCGGGGCATCCTCACCGCCCATGTCGGTCTGCACCCAGCCCGGATGCAGGTTGAGCACGCCCACACCCGCCGGTATGGCCTCATTGATGGCAAACCCGCGTGACAGGCTGTTGAGCGCCGCCTTGCTGGCCCGATAAAGCTCACGATCGCCTGATTCATTGAGCGACACGCTGCCCATGCGCGAGCTCAGAAAGCCGATCACACCCTCGGGGGCCATGGCCGGCAGCAGCGCGCGGGCCAGGCGCAGCGGCGCCATGGCGTTGAGATCGAAAAGCTCACCGACTTCCTCCGGACTCGCCTGCTCGGCGCGCTGATGGTCCGGCCCCATGATACCGGCCGAGATCACCAGCAGATTCAATGTGCCTGTCCCGAACGCTGCAGCCAGCTCACCGGGGCGGGACGATTGGGCGAGATCAAGCTCGATCATTTCAAGTGCTGCACCGTACTGTTTCTGCAGCGCCGAGAGCGCCTGCGGCAGGCGCGTGGTATTACGTACCGTGGCTGTGACCTGCCAGCCGCGTGCGAGCATCCCCCGTACCAGTCCCAGTCCGATCCCGCGGGAGGCGCCCACGACCAGAGCGCGGTGCCAGAAGGGTTCAACGGTTGCGTTATGGCTCATATCCTCTCTCCATGGTCGTTCTATTCAAGGCGTATTTGATTTAAAACATGGGGTTGTCGTTGGCGGATGCTTCCGGTACTGCATGGACCACATCCCGGTGCTCGATGACTTTACCGTCATCGACGCGGAAGATATCCACCACGGCTTCACTGGAGCCGGCGACCATTGATCGAGTGGACGATATCCAACAACATAAAGGCACCTCAAACCCCCGCCTCAGGCAAACCCTCCGTTGGCACGCAGTATCTGGGCGTTGACCCAGCCGCCATCAGGACCGACCAGAAAGGCGACGGTGCCAGCAATCTCCTCGGGCTGGCCCAGCCGCTCAAGCGGCGCCATGCCGGCAATATGGGCCACCTGCTCCTCACTCTTGCCTTCGAAAAAGAGCTCGGTGGCGACCGGCCCTGGCGCCACGGCGTTGACCGTGATCTCACGTCCGCGCAGCTCATTGGCCAGCACCTTTACCAACCCCTCGACGCCTGCCTTGCTGGCGATATAGGCCCCGTAGCCCGGAAAGGATTTCGCCAGCACACTTGATGACAGCGCGATGATTCGACCGCCCTGTTCCAGCACTTCAGCGGCTTTTGCCATCACCAGCCAGCTGCCGCGCAGATTGACTGACAGCGCGCGATCGAGCACGTCCAGGCTGTCGGTCGTGATGTGACCCATCTCCATGATGCCGGCATTGTGAACGACCACATCGAGACGTCCGAACCTTTCAAGCGTGGTGGCAAAGAGTCTCTCGACCGCCGCGGCGTCGCTGATATCAGCCTGAACAGCCTGTGCCCGCCCGCCGGCCGTTTCGATGTCGGTGACCACTGCCTGAGCCTTCTCGGCGCTGCCGGCGTAATTGACGATGACGGTAAAGTTGCCCTCCGCCAGCTTCAGCGCAATGGCACGGCCAATACCGCGGGATGCACCGGTGACAATGGCCACCTTTTGCTGCTTGCTCATGAGTCTGCTCCATGTCCGGGGTGAACTTCTCTTGCTCGGCATTGCAGTACACGCCACTGCAACGGTCAGGACTACACTGACCATAGCCTGTCCCGCCCTGACAGGCTTTTCGGTCATCCATGTCGAGGAGAAGTCGCATGATCAATATCAGTGCCGCAGGCCGCTATACGCTGGGCGCCTGGCAGGTCTGTCGAATGGGGTATGGCGCCATGCAGCTGGCCGGTCCCGGTGTTTTCGGGCCGCCAAAGGACCCGGCCATGGCCCGTCGCGTGTTGCAGGCGGCCATCGAAGCAGGTGTTGATCATATCGACACCTCCGATTTCTACGGCCCGCACGTCACGAATCAGCTGATCCGCGAGGCCCTGCACCCGTACCCGGATCAGTTGCACATCGTGACCAAGGTCAGCGCCCGACGAGACGAAAAAGGCGGCTGGCTGCCGGCGCTTTCCCCCGAGGAGCTGACCCGAGCCGTGGAAGACAACCTGCGCCATCTGGGTCTTGAGGCACTGGATGTGGTCAACCTGCGCAGCATGATCGATACGCACGGCCCGGCAGAAGGCTCGCTGGAAGGTCCCTGGACCACCCTGCTCGAGTTAAAGGAGCGCGGGCTGATCCGCCATCTGGGACTGAGCAATGTCACTGCCACTCAGGTGCGCGAGGCACAAAAGAGCGGTGAGGTGGCCTGCGTGCAGAATCAGTACAACCTGGCCCGGCGTCTGGACGACGCGCTGATCGACGAGCTGGCCACGCAGAACATTCCCTACGTGCCCTTCTTCCCGCTCGGCGGCTTCACGCCGCTTCAATCAGACGCCCTTGATGAAGTGGCCGCGCGCATCGAGGCCACCCCGATGCAGGTTGCGCTGGCCTGGCTGCTGCAGCGCTCGCCCAATATTTTATTGATTCCGGGCACCGCGTCGCTTTCGCATCTTGAAGAGAACCTGGATGCTGCCAATCTGCTGCTTCCCCACGCGGAGCTGGCCGTACTGGATCAGATCGGTCAGGGTGAGGCGCACGGCAGCGCGTAATCAGGGCGTGTATGCCAGCAGCGCGACTTTCCCGCCAGCGCCTGCTCCGATGCCGGCCCGTTTTCAGGGCCGGTATCGCCGGGCAGACGCCCGGGCCTACAGGATCAGCATGCTCAACACGATATAGCGCAGCGCCTTGCCAACCGTGACAAGCGCCAGAAACCAGAGCAGATTGACCCGCAATATGCCGGCGATCAACGTCAGCGGATCGCCGATGATCGGCACCCAGGAAAGCAGCAGCGACCAGCGCCCGTAGCGGCGAAAACGCCGCTCGGCACTGATCATGAGCCCGGGCTTCTGGCGCTTGAGCCAGCCCTGGTTGGCCCAGTACCCCATGGCGTAGCTCACGACCGACCCCAGTACATTGCCGGTTGTGGCAATGATCACCAGCGTGACCGGCGCGCCACCCCCGAGCAGCAGCGACGCCAGTATGGCTTCCGAGCCCAGCGGCAATAGCGTGGCCGATAAAAAGGCCGAAATGAACAGTCCGGTCAGACCGATATCCAGTAGTTCTCCTCCATGACACCACGCTGACAGGGGCCGGTATGATCAGAGACACCCCTCCCGATCGCCCCCACCCTCACAGGGAGGCGACCTGACACTTCGATGCCTGAATGGTGAGCGATGCAGGCCTGCGTGAAGGTGTCCAGACGCGTGCCGGCCGTCTGGCATAAGGCCAGTGGCCATTTTTCAGAATCAGGCTTGGGCCCTGTCGGGACAATGACAAAAAGGGCCGGCGCCAGGCAATACCTGAAAATGAAGACAGCGGGTGGCGTACGCTGGCCAGCGACATGCAGGCCCGGGGAATGGCTTCTGCCCTTTTCGGCTCGATAATGGCCTTCTGCACCGGCCGACCGACGGCAGGCCCGGCCGTCGGCGAGCTCGAAAACCCGCTACACTGATGACTTTGCCGGCCCCTTCACGGCGCGTTCTACGCCGGATGAAGGCCGCTGGTCCCCCTTCGCTTTGGCATGGACGCTGACAATCTCTTCATGATCGATCGCTTTTCGATGACCCTTTCAATGCCCCCCAATGATGCTGCACGCCTGATGTCCCATGCGTGATCGCCGGCTTTTTCGCTCGCTGAGCGTCTACAACTACCGGCTCTGGTTTGGTGGTGCGCTGGTGTCCAACATCGGCACCTGGATGCAGCGTATCGCCCAGGACTGGCTGGTGCTGACGGTGCTCACGGCCAATGATGCCAGCGCCATGGGGATTACCATGGCACTGCAGTTCGGCCCGCAGCTTTTGCTGCTGCCGCTGTCCGGCTTTGCCGTGGACTACCTTGATCGCAGGCGCCTGATCATGCTCTCTCAGGCGTTGCAGGGTCTGCTGGCGCTGGGCCTGGGGCTTTTGACCCTGACCGGCGCCGTGACGCTCTGGCAGGTCTATCTTTTTGCGTTCGGGCTGGGCTGCGTGACGGCCTTTGATGCCCCGGCGCGCCAGGTCTTTGTCAATGATCTGGTCGGCGAGAAGTTTCTGGCCAACGCCGTGGCGCTCAACTCCACCTCGTTCAACGCCGCGCGCATGGTGGGCCCGGCCGTGGCGGGCATGCTGATTGCGGCGGCAGGTACCGGCTGGCTCTTTATCATCAATGCGGTCTCCTTTGCCGCGGTACTGGGCGCGCTGTGTCTTTTGCGCGTCAAGGATCTGCACATCACGGAGCGAGCCACGCAGCGCCGCGGCAGCCTGACCGAGGGCTTTCGCTACGTGCGCCATCGCCCTGATCTGAGCGCACTGCTGATCATGCTCTTTTTGATCGGCACCTTCGGGTTCAACTTTTCGGTCTTTATCTCGACCATGTCGGTCAGTGTCTTTCACGGCGATGCCCACCAGTACGGGCTTTTGACCACCTGTCTGGCCATTGGCTCGGTGATCGGAGCACTGCTGGCCGCCCGGCGTGAACAGCCGCGCATGAGTCTTTTGCTGGTGTCGTCGTTGTCATTCGGCGTGTTCTGCCTGCTGGCCGCGCTGGCACCCAGCGTCTGGCTCTTTGCCATCGCGCTGATGCTGACAGGGCTTTCGGCACTGACCTTCATGACTGCCTCCAACGCCACGATGCAGCTCACCACGACGCCGGCCATGCGCGGGCGCGTGATGGCGCTGCGCATTGCGGTCACCATGGGCGGCACACCGATCGGCGCCCCCATCGTGGGCGCCATCGCCGATCACGCCGGCCCGCGCTGGGCGATGTTGGTAGCCGCGGCGGCAGGGCTTGGTGCGGCCTGTGTGGCGATGCGGGCGATCTCTGCCGAACACCGCCAGGGCGCACAACAGATCGACGGTCGCGACTAGCACTTTCAGCACTGCTGGAGCGTTGATTTCGCTTCTTTTTCTCAAAAGCCCGGCGTATAGTGCGCTCGCTTTCGACCGCCCGGTCGAAGGTCCTGCTTTCGAAAGACCCGGCGGCTCCTCTGCCCGCCGACGCCCATCAGGATCAAGACACCTCATGTCACGCCAGCTGTTCTCCATGGCCCTTGCGCCATTACTCGGCCTTTTTATTTTTGGTATCGGCAATGGTTTTCTGATGTCGCTGGTGACGGTGCGTCTGGACGCCGCCGGCGAATCCGCCACCACCATCGGCTGGATATCGGCCGCCTTTCATGGCGGTCTGGTGATCGGGGCCCTCTTTAGTGACCGGATTTTGCTGCGTATCGGCCATATTCGCGCCTATGCCTGTTTTGGCGCGCTGGTAGCGGTGACCGTGCTGGCTCAAGGGTTATGGGTGAACGCCGAATTCTGGTTCGTCATGCGCTTTTTATGCGGCTGGGCCACGCTCGGCGTCTATCTGGTGATCGAGAGCTGGCTTTTAAGCGCCTCCGACCCGAAGGTGCGCGGTCGTTTGCTGGCGCTCTACATGATCGCGCTGTATGGCGCCGGGGTGATCGGCCAGCTGCTGCTGGGCATCGCCGATATCGGTGACGACACGGCTGCGTTCATGATCATCGCCATTCTGGCCGCGCTGTCCATCCTGCCGCTGGGGCTGATCCCGCGGGTATCACCCTTGATTGAACATGCCGAGCCGCTCTCCCCATGGCGGTTGATCACGGTCACACCAACCGGTGTAGTGGGCTGTTTCATGGCCGGGCTGTTGATTTCGGCCGTTTATAGCCTCTTGCCGCTGTATCTGCAGCGCATCGGACTTGAATTGCAGGACGTCGGCCGAATGATGGCGATCGTGATTCTCGGCGGGATGCTGCTTCAATATCCCATCGGGCGCTGGTCGGATCGCCACGACCGGCAGATGGTGCTGATTCTGACCAGCGTAACGCTGTCCGCCCTCTGTTTTGGTCTGCTGCTGATCGGTGATGCCCCCCTGCTGATGGCCGGCATGCTCTTTTTAATCGGTGGCAGCGTTTTCGTCCTCTATCCGGTAGCGATCAGCCATGCCGCCGACCGGGCGCCGGCGGGCGCACTGGTGCGCATGAGTCAGGGGCTTTTGCTGATCAATGAGCTGGGCGCCACCTTCAGCCCACCGCTGATTACGCCGGTCATGTCGCGTCTGGGCAATGGTGGTCTGTTCATGGCGATGGGGGGGCTTGGCGTGGTGCTGGCGGTCTTTTTGCTGTGGCGGCGCAGTCAGCGTCCGGCGCCGATGCCGGTGGCGCCCTTCAATTCAAACGCACCGCATTCCGTGGTCGGCGCAGAGCTTGTGGTCACCGAAGCACTGGTGCAGGGGGCGATCGAGCACGAACACCAGGAAGACCTCTCGCAGGTGGTGCCGGACGTGGACACCGCGCATCCTGATCCAGCCTCCCCCATGGGAACGGGCCGGCCGGCCTGATAACAGGCTCCTGACAAGCCATGCCGGGAGAATTCCAACGCAATGCCGGCATGGTGTCACGGCCCCGGGGCAATCGCTGAAGGGTGATGACCCCGCCCGCCGGACGGTCATTGAAGGACGCTCAGGGTGGACAGGTATGATCTGTCCCCTGGTCTTTTTATTCAGAATGCATTCAGGTTTGAACCAGGTCGAAAGTGCTTCATTGATGCCGCCGTAAACCGGCTACGCTGTAATAGTAGAATGAGTAGTAGAACGCTCATGATAATAACGTGCCGACCCGGCACGCGTTTCCATTCGATGATTTCAAGGGGCTCTGCCGTGAACGCTGCTGCCGAAACGACGTATCGACGCGGATTGAATCCGCTGCACGGAGTGCTGCTGGCCGGCACTTTCGTGCTTTTTCTTGCCGCCCTGCTGAGCGATTATGCCTATCTCACCAGCTACCAGATCCAGTGGGCCACGTTTGCCTCCTGGCTGATTGCCGGGGCGCTCGTCTTCAATGGCCTCGCCTTTTTGTGTGGCGTGCTCGGACTTTTTCGCGCCGGTAACCGCCGCCGCGGCCTCATCCATATCGCTCTGCTGCTGGTGAGCTTTGTGCTGGGCTTTATCAATGCGCTGATGCACGCCATGGACGCCTGGGCGGTCATGCCCACCGGTTTCATCCTGTCGATCATCGTGACCCTGCTGGCGCTTGCCGCCACCTGGATCGGTTTTTCAAATACTGGCGCGAAGGTAAAACAATGACACTTTCAAGACGCTACCTGACCACGCCGCTGGCAATTGCGCTGCTGGCCGGCACAGCCGGCGCCTCGGCATCCGAGCAGTTCGGCGCCAATCCGAACCTGCCGGAACCCCAGCGCGGGCTCCTGCCCAACATGACCGTGCCCGAAAAGGCGGCGTGGAATGATGAAACGCCTACCGTTCCCGACGGCTATAGCATCACGGCCATTGCCACCGATCTGAAAATTCCGCGCCAGACGCTGGTGTTGCCCAACGGCGATATTCTGGTGGCCGAAGGCAGTGGCGGCCACGCGCCGAAGCTCAAGCCCAAGGACTTCATTGCCGGCGTCATCCAGGCCAAGGGCAAGACCTCGGTCAAGGGTGGCAACCGACTGACGCTGCTGCGTGATGCCGATGGCGATGGCACCTACGAAGAGCAGATGGTATTTGCCGACGGCCTCGACGCGCCCTACGGGCTTGCCCTGATCGATGACCGTCTCTATGTCGCCAATCAGGGCTCGCTGGTGCGCTTTGACTATGAGGAAGGTCAGACGCAGGCCAGCGGCCCGCCCGAGCTTGTGACGCTGCTGCCCTCCGAGATCAACCACCACTGGACCAAGGCGATGACCGCCAGCCCGGACGGTCAATATCTCTACGTGGGTATCGGCTCCAACAGCAACATCACCGAGCGCGGCATGGAGGCCGAAGTCGACCGCGCCGAGATCTGGCAGATTGATGCCGAGACCGGCGCGCATCGCGCCTATGCCACCGGCGTGCGCAACCCGACAGCGCTGACCTTCCAGCCGGGCACCGATACACTCTGGGCGGTCGCCAACGAGCGCGATGAGCTCGGCCCGCATCTGGTACCGGACTATCTGACCTCGATTCAGGACGGCGGCTTCTATGGCTGGCCATACAGCTACTGGGGGCAGCACGTTGACCCGCGCGTCAAGCCGGAAAACCCCGACAAGGTCGAATCGGCCATCGCGCCAGACTATAGCCTGGGCTCTCACCGGGCACCGCTGGGGATCGCCTTTTCCAATCCACAGGTGGGTGGTGAATACAGTGAGGGCGTGTTCATCGGCCAGCACGGCAGCTGGAACCGCGCCGACCCGGTGGGGTACAACGTGGTCTTCGTGCCCTTTGAAAACGGGGAACCCGCGGGCGACCCCGTCGACTTTGTCTCCGGCTTTCTCACCGATGACAGCCGCACCCGCGGCCGCCCGGTGGGCGTAAGCGTCGCGCCGGACGGTGCGGTCATCGTGGCTGACGACCTGACCAACGCCGTGTGGCGCGTCACGCGTGATGACGCCGGCTCAGTGCCGCCAGCCCCGGCCGCTGCCAATGACGACAGTGCCGCCATGCCGGAGAGCGACTCCAGCATGCCGGAAACCGAGCCGGCGACGCCCGAGGACAAGGCCTTCATGCCCGAAAGCGATTCGGCCACGCCCGATAACAGCATCGATATGCCCGAGACCGAGCCGGCAACGCCCGACGACAAGGCCATGATGCCCGAGGCGCCCTCAGACACTCCCAATGAGCAGTCCGACGACGCCCGGAAAGAACCTGCCACTACGGCGACCTGATCACACGGTTTTGACAAGACACCATCCTCATCCCCCGGAGCGAGCGCCCCGGGGGATTTTTTTGGCACGGCCGACTCTGAGGAATGCCGTTACGAGTGCGTTTTTGTGTGCTCACCAAGGGCGATGTCCTGTTCACTCAAGACCACCACCTGACGCGGCCACCAGTCGGGGGTGATGATCACGAATGAACGCCATGAGTTTCTCGCGGATGCTCGCCTCTGCCGCCCAGCCGGACAGCGGATCGACCGTCATCATGAAACAGGTAATGGTCTGTGCCGAGGCGGTCTGCGCGGTCACGCTGCACAGCAGCTTGTGATGCTCGATGACGTTCTCTTCGGCCATGGCATACTCGAGAAACTTCTCGCGCAGACAGGCCACATCAGCGTTGAGGTGCAATGTCAGCTCCAGGGTTCGATACTCCACGGTGCTTTTGGCCGACAGGTTCTCAAAGGGTTTTGAAGCAAAGTATGTGACCGGCACGATCAGACGTCGCTCGTTCCATACCCGCAGCAGGATATAGGTATAAAAGATACCCTCGACGTAGCACCACTGTCCCTCGAACATCACCAGATCACCGATGCGCAGGGGCTTGGCCAGCGACAGCTGAAATGATGACAGGATATTGCCCAGCACCGCCTGTCCGGCGATGCCCAGCAGTACCGCCAATACGCTTGCCGAGGCGAGGACCGACATCCCCAGCGTTTCGAACAGACGCACCTGACCGAGCACGTAAATCGTCACCAGCACGACCATGATCAAAATGATGACCCGGCGCAGCGCATAGAGTGTGGTCAGAAGCTTGCGCTCATCCTGGGGCTTGGAGTCATCGATCTCGCCGGCCATGCGTCGGGTCATGTGCAGCATGAAGGTATCGATCAGATGCAGCGCAATCATCCCGACGCCCCAGGCCATGACGATGGTAAGCGTCACCCGCAGGGTGTTGGCCACCACAGCCGAGAAGGAGACCACGAAGTCAATCAGGGTCTGCATGACCAGCGCCATGACAATCAGCGCCACCGGGCTTCGGATCTGGGTAAAGAAAATGCTTGGAGAACCCGAAGGCAGCCAGCGCGTCATGATCGCCATGAGCAGGTGAACCCCCTTGCCGATCAGAGCGATCGCCAGCAGTACCAGCGGGATGGCGATCCACTCCCACAGCCTCAAAAGCCCGAAGGTCTCCTTTAAAGGCTCGGGGATATAGCCCTCAAAACGTGAGGGGCCGTAGCGATCATAGAGTGCCGGAATCGAGGACACGCTCTCCGGTGTGATCAACCAGATGGGCTCGTCGTCTCCCACCCGGTAGCGGCCCAGGCGAATGTCGTAGGCATCGTTACCGGCCTCGAGCGAGGCCAGCTCGATATCCCGCCGCATCTTGCCCGCGCGCGGATCCTTGCCGGAGACATCCTCGATCATGCCATCCGGGCGCGACGAGAGCGTGGAGATATTGAGCCACTTGCCGCGCCGAAACACCTCGGCCAGTTGTCGGGCCAGCTCTCCGCCCCGGGCGTGCTGCTCGCTCGGAGACAGATCGGCGAGATTGAGAATGTGCGCGGCACCTTCATAGTCACCGTTTTCAATGAGGTGCATGAAATGGCGCATCGTTTCGCGTGGCGTTCGAAGGCTTGTCCGGTCAATACGGTCGTCAAGCCCGACGTTTAAAGAGCTGATCTCGTACCAGCCCTCCTCCCCATTACCACTACCACTACCACTACCACTACCGCTGCCACTACCGCTCTCCTGCGCCATGCAAAGGCTTGATAAGACCAGCGCTGCCAGCGCTCCCAACCACAACCACCACGGCCTGTTTATCGTCATGCCTGCGTTACCGGGTTCGTGAATCATCCATGAAATTATCTGCCGGAGCATTCTACACCGGGCAGCGCCCGGGCTGGCGCGACTTATTCTGTCTTGTACCCTTGCCTGAACGCGGATGCATGCGGGCCACACAGGCGCTGCGCGCCCGGATCGACCATGCTGAAGACGAAGGTTGCAGACAATCAGTAACGCCCTGATAGCCATCACGAACAACACCGGCGGGAGGTGATCATGACCGACGAGACAGGACAGACACGCAAGGCGCTCTACGAACAGGCGCAAAAACTCGGGATTGCCGGGCGCGCCGCCATGAACAAGGCAGAGCTGGCCGCGGCGCTTGAGCGCGATGGCTCAGGCACCGCCCAGCCGGTCATCGGCACCCGGTTCGAGACCTTTCGCCGGCTGGCCAACGCCGTGGCCGGCGGTGAGTTTATCCTGCGACCGCGGGTGCTGGCCGGCTTTGAGCGGCGAGTCCACGTGCGCCAGACCCTGCGGGAAGATCACCAGACCCGCATCGCCGATGGCACCGAGGAAACAGCGATCAAGTTCGACCAGCTCTCGAACTCCCTTTTCTCGTTCTTTCGCGGCACGGCACTGCTGTTTTATCGCGACATGGCCGGTGATGACGCCTAGCTGCCCACCGTGCTGGCACTGGGCGATGTGCATCCCGAGAATTTCGGCATCATGCCCAACGTCAGCAACGTGCCGATCTTTTCGGTCAACGATTTCGACGAGGCCTATTACGCCCCTTTCACCTGGGATCTCAAGCGCGGCGCGACCGGTTTCATGATCGCCGCCGAGACCGAAGGCGAACTCAAGCGCAAGCACCGGACCAAAGTGGTGCGCCACTTCATCAAGGGCTACATCGAAACCATGCAACGCCTTGCCCGGGACGGCACCGAGCAGGAAGAGGAAATGCGCTTTGATAACGCCCCGAAACTGATTCGAAAGTTGTTCAAGGAGGCCCACGAGGCGCGCGCCGACTGGCTCAGGGAGGATTATCTCGACGAGACAGGCAGACGTTTTCGCTCGACCGACAAGCTGGTGCCGGTCTCTACTCGCCGCGACGAGTTTCAGCAGATCACCGACCGACTGATCAAGAGTAACGCCATCGAGATACCGCCGAGCGCCCGGGCGCCCGTTGGCACCGGCATGCGCGTGAAGGATGTCGCGATCCGCCGCGGCCAGGGCACCGCGTCATTGGGGCTGGATCGCTACTATGTGTTGATCGAAGGCCCGCAGGGCGATGGCACGGATGATCTGATCATTGAATACAAGCAGGCCCGGCGCTCGGCGCTGGCCGGTCTGGTGCCGCCCAACCAGCACGAGATGGACACCCGCGCCGAGCGCATCATCCACGCCCAGGCGGTGCACCTGATTCGCGGCGACCGGTTCTATGGCCATATCGAATTTGACGGGCACAGCTATATGTCCCGCGAGCGTGCGCCCTTTCGTGACAGCATCGATCTGGATGATCTGTCCAAAAGCGACTGGAAGCAGTACGCCCGCATCTGCGGTCAGGTGCTGGCCGGGGTGCATGCGCTGTCGGACGAAGCCGGCCGGGTGGATTACGACATTGAACCGGCGATCATCGATGCCTTCGGCCCGTCAGCGCTCTTTACCGAAGACATGGTGAGCTTTGCCGAAGAGGCCGCCGAACGCGTGCGCCGTGACCACGACATGTTCCGGGAAGATCACGCCCGCGGCGCGTTTACGCAGCTGGACCGGGTGTATCGGTGAGTGGCGGCGTGATCAGCGCCAATGGCTGACCGTCAGCATGAAGCCGGATCATGCGGGTGCTGGCGTTTAGCCTGTCAGGTAGACGCTGAGCCGCCTTGGGTACCAGCGCCATCGCGGCCTCCAGCTTACGAGCACTGGCCTCAAACCGCTGCTGGTGTAGCGTCCAGCCCCGGGTGAGATGCTCCCGGAGAACACGCGTGGCCCACTGACGAAAGCGAACTGCCCGACGCGAGTTGACGCGATAACCGACAGAGATGATGACATCGAGATTGTAAATTTGAACACGTCGTTTTCCCTGCCTCTGGCCTTCCTGCCGAACTATCGAGGATTCCTCGATAGTTGCGAAGCCCCCAGTTCGCCATCGGCATAGATGTTTTTCAAGTGAAGGCTGATGTTATCAACCGAAGTATCGAAGACCTCACTCATTTGCCGCCGCGTTAGCCATACGGTGTCGCGGCCTTCATCCAGATGTATCTCAACGGCCTTGTCGGCCTCGTCATAAATCAGGATTGGTGGTGATTCACTCATGTCAGTCTGGTCCGCATGCATTGGTGATCAGCGAACCATAGCATGGTGTGTTCAGGGGCTCGTATTGCCAAAAGAACGCTCTCTTTTTGATGAGGACTGCCTGCGGTAGAACACGATCAGGGATTCTCGAAACGCTTTCAGGGCACGGTCAGCAGAATGATGGCTGCCGCCAGCAGCAGCCCCACACCCACCAGCGTGGCGTGAAAGGTGCGAACATACAACCCCACCACCACCATGCCCGCCCCGACCGGCAACAGAATCAGCCCGGCGATGAACAACCAGTCCACCAAAAACGTGTTCATGGAAACCTCCCCGAAAATAGCGCCCTGCTCAAGGATAGCTGCCATGCCCACCAATGCTTTAGGCATTCGTCACTACCGGACTGATGATGCCGACAGCACGCTCGCGCTTTTTCAGAGCAGCGTGACGTGGCCTCACAGGACTATACCCCGGCGCAGATCGAGGCATGGGCCGGCAACATGGATCAAAGCGTCTGGGCCAACAGTCTTGAATGCCAGCTCACATGGGTCGCGATACAAGAGGGCATGCGAGCGGGCGCCGTATCGCGATGACATCGACCTCGAGGATCTGTCCAAAGGCTCGGCAAGTACCATCGTGATCGCCGGCCAGGCGATACGCTGCCGACAGATGATATTAGCGTGCTAATATCCATGATCCCGTCGCCATCCGGATTTGCCGCCTGTGTCAGCTGCCACGCCCCCTTCCCAGGATTCCACCCCATGGCCGACCATTATATTGCTGGCGCTGACCGCGTTTTGCGCTTCGGCCACCCAGCGCATTCTCGACCCCATGCTGCCGCGGCTGGCGGATGTCTATATGACAACGCTGAGCGCTGCCTCCTGGGCCATCACGGCCTTCGCCATCGTCTACGGCTGCCTGCAGTTGGTACTCGGCCCGAGCGGCGATCGTTACGGCAAGCTGCGGGTGATCTCGCTGTTCTCGATGGTGGCGGCGGTGGCGAGCCTGCTGTGTGCGCTCTCGAACAGCCTGACGACGCTGATCGCGGCGCGCATGCTGGCAGGCGTCGGCTGCGCGGCCGTCATCCCCCTGGCGATGGCGTGGATCGGCGACAACGTCCCCTACGAAAAACGCCAGGCGGTGCTGGCGCGCTTTTTGATCGGCCAGATCTTCGGGCTGGCCTGCGGCCAGACCTTTGGCGGGCTGGCTGCCGAGCAGAACTGGTGGCAGTGGCCGTTCGTGGTCTACACGCTGCTGTTCACCTGTGCCGGTGGGCTGTTGTGGTATCGCGCCGGCCGTCACGAACGCCCTCAGGGGCGAAAGCCGGAGGCGCTTGGCGTGAGCCTGCGCCACGTGCTCGCCAGGCCCTGGCCGCGCGTAGTGCTGATCAGCGTATTCTGCGAGGGGGCGGCGGTATTCTGCGGCTTCGCCTTCGTCGCGAGCCATCTGCACCTGGCCGGCGGGCTACCGCTGACCGAAGCGGGGATGATACTGGCGACGTTCGCACTGGGCGGTTTGAGTTTCGCCCTGCTGGCGCGCCAGCTGGTCCCCAGGCTGGGCGAAAGCGGCCTGTGCCGGCTGGGCTGCGTGTTGATCGCCCTCGCCCTGGCCGCGATCTGTTGGCGCCCCACCCCACTGGTTGCCGTGCTCGGCTGCTACGGCTTCGGGCTGGGTTTCTACATGCTCCATAATACCTTGCAGACCACCGCGACGCAGATGGCGCCGGAACGCCGCGGGGCCGCGGTATCGTTGTTCGCCACCGCCTTCTTCACCGGCCAGTCGCTGGGTACCGGCCTCGGCGGGGCGATCATCGCACTCTACGGAACGACACCAACGCTGGCGCTGGCGGCCATCGCCGTGCTGCCGGTGGGCTTCGGTTTCGCCTGGCAGATTCAGCGTCACGGCAGGCAAATGACCCGCGCCTGATGGGCCAGCGGGTGCTGGCCGTGACAGCGATTCGACAGCCAGGCCTCAGTCGCGTCTTGAACTTCCTTCTTAAACCATCGCTGGCTCGTCTCATGAAATGCGGTGAGCCAGCAAGTGTCATGGCCATGAACAACAAGGACCTGCCTGACATCTCCCTGCGCCGTTACACCATGGATGATGCCGACATTACGCTCGCACTTTTTCAGCGCGCCGTGCGTGAAGTGGCCTCACGGGATTACACCCCCGCGCAGATCGAGGCATGGGCTGGTCATATAGATCGCCGCGTCTGGGGCAACAACCTGGAACGCCAGTCCACATGGGTCGCGATGCGGGAGAACACCCTCGCGGGCTTTGCCAGCCTTAACGACCACGGGCATCTCGATATGCTGTTTGTCAGCCCGGATCATCAGCGCCGCGGCGTAGCAAGGGCGCTATTAATGACCGCCGAGCAGGCTGCTTGGCAACGCGGTATGGATCGTATGACGACCGAGGCGAGTCTCACCGCCCTGCCCTTTTTCAAGGCGCGAGGGTTTGAGGTCGTGAAGGCGCAGGAGATCGAGCGGCGCGGTCAGGTGCTGAAGAATTTTCGGATGGAGAAGGCGCTACACGGCACCGGCAGCGCACGCTAACATCTTTTCAGCAGATGCGGTCCGCAGGACTGGTCGTCGAGGACGCCGCCGGAGGCAACATAAAGCTTCAAAATTCACTTATTACTCCTCACTCAAAGCTCAAAAGGCAGAATTTTTCTGTCAAAGTTCTACATAATACTCATATATCTGCCGATTATAATATTCTGCTCTCTAGATAGAGCAAAATCACATCTGGCGTAAGCTCGTACACCTGAATATTCATACCCAAGCAAAATCAAGCCAAGTGTAGAGTGCTAGTTAAAAATTTTTCTTTGAATAACTAAGCGCGCTCCGACTCTTTGCAAAGATCCCAACAACGTCACTTTTCCAACCGCAGACAGCAGCAAGACTAGAAACCACTAATTTAAAATGTAATCAGGGTTAAAACATGCCTTTCAAGACAGTTGATGAGGATGTCCAGAAGTCGCTCTTGCTGACTTTGATCACTGCGGAAAAAGTGAATTTCGCGTCCTCCCAGAATGGTGTTTCAGTAATCAAGAAGATCGTTTTGGAGAACCAGACGGATAAACCGCTGGAAAACCTTACCGTCGAGCTGACTTGCAAGCCAAGCCTGTTACGTCCCAAAACATGGAAGCTGGACCGACTGCCATCAGGCGGGCGGCAAGAGCTACATGATCTGGAAACCCCTCTGGACACGGTTCTTCTGGGTGGCCTCAACGAAGCTGAAAGAGGTGAGCTAACGCTGTTAGTGCGGCAGGGCGATGTCGAGATGATATCCGAGAGCTGTCAGGTAGAGATGCTTGCACGCGATGAATGGGGCGGCGTTGGCGAGATGGCGCATCTTTTGGCAGCCTTCGTCTCTCCCAACGATACGGTCGTTGCCGGAATACTCAAAGAAGCGGGGCGGCTTCTTGAGGTAACAGGGCAAAGCGGCAGCATGGATGGATACCAGTCCAAAGATCCGTCGCGATCGTGGATGCTGGCAGGAGCCATCTGGTCTGCCGCTACAGGCCTAGGTTTAACCTATGCCGTACCCCCAGCCAGTTTCGAGCTGCACGGCCAGAAGATTCGCGACCCGGGACGCATCCGTTCCGAAGGGCTTGCAACCTGTCTCGACAGTGCGCTCTTTTTGGCCGCCTGTTTTGAGGCGGCGGGACTGAATCCAGTCATTCTGTTTTGTGAAGGGCATGCCTGGACAGGGGTTTGGTTGACCGAAAGGGATTTCGGGACCATAAGCGAACCGGACGTTATGACAGTTCGCAAGGCACTTGATGCCCGGGAACTTGTAAGCATGGAAACCACTCTGCTTACAAAACGACCCAGCATTGGGTTCGAAGAAGCAGTGGATAGCGCACGTGAGCTTACTTCAGAGCGCAATGAACACAGTTTTACCATGGCCGTCGACATTCGTCGCGCCCGTGCGGCACGAGTGCGACCTCTTGCCAGCCATCGCAGCGAGCCCGCCATCGAAATAGAGGACATCCCGGCAAGCCCTGCTGCACTTCCCAGACCATTGTTTCTGGGGATGCTTCCCGGTGAACTGATTGAAGAAGAGCCGGCCACTCCTGCAGACCGGATATCACGTTGGCAGCGAAAGCTGCTGGATCTTTCTTTGCGTAACCGGCTACTGAATTTCAAGGATACCCAGCAGACGCTGCCATTTTTTTGCCCGGATGTTTCATCGCTGGAAGATCAGCTTGCAGGTGGTAAAAAATTTCGCGCACTGGCGTTAAAGGATGAAGACCCGGTTGGAACGCGGGATCTGCTGGCGAAGGAGGAGCCGAAACTCCTGAAAGAAGTGGCCACGGACGCTTTCTCAAGGGGGCAGATTGCGGTGGCTCTGACGCGTAGGGAGACCAACTCACGGCTTCTGGAGCTATACCGACGTGCCAAAAGTGATATGCAGGAAGGAGGCACCAATACACTTTTCCTTGCCGCCGGTTTCCTGCGCTGGAAGAAAACGGAAGGAGATACACAAAGCTATCGTGCGCCACTTTTACTTATCCCGATCAAGATTTCCCGACAATCCGCGCAGTCCGACTTCGTCATTGAGCATCATGAGGATGAGGTTCGCTTCAACACAACGCTTCTTGAATTTTTAAAAAGAGACTTTGATCTCAAGGTTCCGGAGCTGGAAGGAGAACTACCGCGCGATGACAGCGGCTTCGACCTGCCACGAATTTTTGAAATCATGCGGCAAAGAGTAAGAGACGTAGCGGGGTTCGAGGTGGTTGAAGACGTTGCGCTTTCGACCTTTTCCTTTGCCAAATTCCTTATGTGGAAGGACCTGGTCGAGCGTACCGATAGCCTGCGCGAAAGCGCGCTTGTAAAGCATCTGGTTGATAATCCGTCCGAGCCTTTTCTTGCCAAGGGAGATCCGGGACTGCCTGATGCTACGGATGTCGATCGGCGTCTCGCACCGCGTGATCTTTTCACCCCTCTACCAGCGGACTCTTCTCAACTTGCAGCCGTGCTGGCAGCCGAGGAAGGGCATGACTTTGTGCTCATTGGACCGCCAGGTACAGGCAAGAGCCAGACCATCGCCAACATTATTGCGCAATGTCTTGCGGTGCAGAAAACCGTTCTTTTTGTTGCCGAAAAATCCGCAGCGCTGGATGTGGTTCATCGTCGCCTTTCAGCGCATGGACTAGGTGATGCGGTACTGGAGCTGCATTCCAACAAGGCTGATCGTAAATCAGTACTGTCACAGCTTGGACGCAGCTGGAAGCGTGCGACGCGAGACTGCGAAGCCGAGTGGGTCAGGGTGACCGACGATCTTTCCGTCACCCGCGATCAGCTGAATGCTTACGTCGCAGCGCTGCATGAAAAAGGAACTCAGGGCTTCAGTATTTTTCAGGCCATCGGAGAAGCCTCGGGTGGAATGCCGCCGTTCAGACTTTCCTTTGCGAACAAGGATGCTCATGACACGACCAGCTATACGCGCCTTAAAGATCTGAGCGAGGCGCTGGGCCGATGCCATGAAATCATCGCAGGGCGGCAACCGTTATCGCTTGTTCAGGCGGATGACTGGTCCTTTTCATGGCAGGCCGAACTTCTCGAGCAGACCGCTGCGCTCGCCTTGGCCACGCATGAGCTATCCGATGCCGCCGAAGGGCTTGCACATCAATCCGGCTTGGCTTGGAACGGCGTCGGCACCCCAGAGAAACTTGAGACGCTGCAGCAGCTTGCCGACATATCCGCAACCGGCGAAGACGTGAGCTGGTGTTTGTCGCAAGACATGGCAGAAATACAGCATCAGGCTCAGGCCCTGCGCGATCTGCTTGATCAATATAACAATGCCATAAGTCGTGCGTCGGCACGCTATCCGATGGAACGGCTCGACGAGATGCCTCTGGATAGACTGGACGAGAGCTGGCGACTCGCCCAAGCGAAGATGTGGCCGCTGACTATCTTCGCGAAATCTTCAGTACGCAAGTTACTGCAGACCTATGCCGAGAGCGGTCAGGCAGACCCTGGCAGAGACATTGCGGCAATGCAGGATGCAAGGCGACTGCGGACAGAGATTGAAGCAAATGTCTTACAGAAATGCCCCATCGTTGACGGCGTGAACACTGATATGGAGCGGTTAATGGATTGGGTGTCTCAGGCAGGCAACCTGAAGGCAACACTGGATGCCATGGCACCAGCCGTTTCGGATCAGGCCCGCTGGGAAACCACCAGACTGAGTCTGGCACAGCGTGCGCAAAGCGATCTGCATCGCGCCATGAGGCATTTTTCGCAACAACGTTCCATCTGGAAGAACTGCGCTGGCGCTTTTGCCCGGGTCTCACTGTCAGATCCCGAACAGCTGTCGCTGTCGAGGCTTGCCGAAAGCCTCGAAGAAGTTCTGGATCACAAGGACCACCTTTCCGACTGGACACGCTGGATCGATATTCGACTGCAGGCAGAGGCAGCCGGCTTGGCGCCTCTTGTAGAGGCTGTCGAAGAGGGGCGTCTTGACGATGATGTCGAGTCCGCCTTCGTCGCCGCTTATGCCGCCTGGTGGCTGCCGCTGGCGATGGATGCACGAACACCGCTAAGAGGTTTTTCGCATTGGGCGCACGAGGACGCGATCAAGCGCTTTCGCGAGCTTGATAATCGCGCAACAGAGATGGCAGCGAGCCAGGTTCTGAGACGCATTCAACACGGTCTGCCGGCACAGGACGCCGTAGCTCGGCGGTCCGAACTTGGCACGCTTCGGCATCAGCTGACCCTTCAGCGGCCCAGCATGCCGATTCGAACGTTGATTTCGGAAATGCCGAACAGCTTTACCAAGCTGGCACCCTGCGTACTCATGTCGCCTCTGTCAGTAGCGCAGTACCTGCCTGCCGGACAGGCGGCCTTTGACGTCGTGATTTTCGATGAGGCCTCCCAGATCACTACATGGGACGCCATCGGCGCGATCGCAAGGGGTCGACAGGCGATTATCGTAGGTGATCCCAAACAGCTGCCCCCAACCAATTTTTTTGGCCGCAGCGACGATGGCGATCAGGACATGCCCGAAGCGGAGCGCGATCTAGCCTCCATTCTTGACGAGGTAGCCTCAGCGGGCATCCCGACAAAGCAGCTTGACTGGCACTACCGCAGCCGGGACGAATCACTCATCGCTTTCTCCAACTGGCACTATTACAGCGGTCGCCTTGTGACCTTTCCTTCTCCGGCGACGGCCTCCAATGCAGTCCAACTGCATCAGGTGGACGGTGTCTACGGGCGGGGTCTGGGGCGCACCAACGAAGCTGAGGCGCGCGCAATCGTGCGCATGACAGTAAATCGTCTGACCGAATGGTTGGCATGGACTGAAGAAGATCGACTTACACTGGGCATCATTACCTTCAACATTCAACAGCAAAGTCTCATTCTTGATCTGCTCGACGAAGAGCGGCGACAAACTCCTGAACTAGAGTGGTTTTTCGAGGATGCTCGAGAAGAACCCGTAATCGTCAAGAATCTGGAAAACATCCAAGGCGATGAGCGCGACGTTATGCTGTTCTCGATCACCTTCGGGCCGGATCACGCGGGCCGACTCTCCATGGCCTTCGGCGCCTTGAACAGCGATGGTGGTGAAAAACGCCTCAATGTCGCCGTAACTCGTGCCCGACAGGAGCTGCACATTTTCGCCTCCCTGCGCGCCGATCAGATTGATCTGACTCGCACCAAGGCGACGGGCGTGAAGCACCTTAAGGCTTTCCTCGACTTTGCCGCGCGTGGTCCGATCGCCCTGCCGGCTCAGGACGAGGGTTCGCTGGGACCAGTCGAGAATGTCTTCGAAGCCGCAGTCAAGGCGGCCATTGAGGCCAAGGGCTGGGAACTTCGTCCACAGATTGGCGTTTCAGGATTTCGCATTGATCTGGGCGTTGTCCATCCAGACCATGCAGGCGTGTACTTGGCTGGTATCGAATGCGACGGGGCAACATACCATGGCTCCGCTACGGCGCGGGACAGGGACAAGATTCGACAGGCGGTGCTTGAGAATCTTGGCTGGACCATCCTGCGAATCTGGTCCACGGACTGGTTTCGAAACCCTCGTACGGTCGCCGATCGCATCCATGCAATGCTGGTGGAACATCTTGAGATGGACCGCAACAAGAGAGCTACGGAAAAAACCAGCCTTGTACTGACAGATCGGAACGAGAGTACCGAAGCCTTTGTCAGCGCCGCCCATGACGAGCAACGAAGTAACATTACGCTGGATAGCCCCGCAAAAGATCAGGCGGCTGGCCCTATGCGGGTGGAAGCGTCACTCACACGGCAGGAGCCCATGGTGGCAAGGTCGATGTCTTCTGATCATTTCGTAACATCGGCCACCATGGAACCTGACGAACCTATGCCGGACCCCGTGCTGTTCTATCATCAAGCGTACCTTCCGACCCTAGCGCTTCTTGTGGCTGGTGTCGTTGATCGCGAAGGGCCTATGCCCCTGAGCCTTCTCAGCAAGCGCATTGCCAGCATGCACGGCTGGCAACGAACCGGTAGGCGCATCTCCGAGCAGGTGGCCAATGCGCTGGATCGCGTCGAAACACACCGCGAAGACAACGTCGATTTTCTCTGGCCAATCGGAAGCTACTCGGACAGGACTGCATTTCGATCAGGACTGGATCGCTCGATCCGGGATATTTCTCGAGCCGAAATCGCCGAGCTTTACGATCGTCATGAGTCCTTACTTCTAAACAGTCAGGACCAGATTCTGGAGCTTGCTCGTTATGCTGGTATTGCCCGGCTTTCAGCGGAGAATCGCGCTTATCTGGAAGGTTGCATCAACTGGAGAGCTTCTTCGCCCTTGTAAAAGCTAATGCACCTTTCGAGGTCTATCGAAACAAAAAACCCGCCTTTCGGCGGGTTTTCTCATTTAGCAAGCAGCTACAGCCTCATTCCCACTCGATCGTCGCGGGCGGCTTGCTGCTCACATCGTAGGTCACGCGCGACACGCCGCTGATCTCGTTGATGATGCGACCGGAGACCTTCTCCAGCAGCTCATACGGCAGGTGCGCCCAGCGAGCGGTCATGAAGTCGATGGTCTCCACCGCGCGCAGGGCGATGACCCACTCATAGCGGCGGCCGTCCCCCACTACCCCGACGGACTTGACCGGCAGGAACACGGCGAAGGCCTGGCTGGTCTTGTGATACCAGTCGGCGTTGTGCAGCTCTTCAATGAAGATGGCGTCCGCCTCGCGCAGGATGTCGGCGTACTCCTTTTTGACTTCCCCCAGAATGCGCACGCCCAGGCCCGGCCCGGGGAACGGGTGACGGTAAACCATGTCGTACGGCAGGCCGAGTTCGAGGCCGAGCTTGCGCACTTCGTCCTTGAACAGTTCGCGCAGCGGTTCGACCAGCTTGAGCTTCATGGTCTCCGGCAGGCCGCCCACGTTGTGGTGCGACTTGATGACGTGCGCCTTGCCGGTTTTCGAGGCGGCGGATTCGATCACGTCCGGGTAGATGGTGCCCTGGGCGAGGAAGTCGACGCCTTCGATCTTCGCGGCTTCACGGTCGAACACGTCAATAAACGTGTTGCCGATCGCCTTGCGCTTGGCTTCCGGGTCATCCACGCCCTTGAGCTTATCCAAAAACTCGTCTTCGGCATCGACACGAATGACGCGCACGCCCATGTGCTGGGCGAAGGTGTCCATCACCTGGGCGCCTTCGTCCTTTCTGAGCAGGCCGTTGTCGACGAACACGCAGGTAAGCTGATCGCCAATCGCCTTGTGCAGGAGCGCTGCCACCACGGAGGAATCCACCCCGCCGGAGAGGCCGAGCAGCACGTGACGGTCCCCGACCTGCTCGCGGACGCGCTCGGAAAGATCCTCGATGATCTTCGCCGGGGTCCAGAGCCGTTCACAGCCGCAGATCTCGAGCACGAAGCGCTCAAGGATGCGCTGGCCCTGGGTGGTATGAGTCACTTCCGGGTGGAACTGCACTGCATAGAGGCGCTTTTCAGCCCAGCTCATGGCGGCGATCGGGCAGCTCGGCGTGGAGGCGGTGATTTCGAACTGTTCGGGAACGCTGGAAACCTTGTCACCGTGGCTCATCCACACGTCCAGCAGTGCATCGCCGCGCTCGCCGATGTGGTCCTTGATGCCGCCGAGCAGGTCATCCTCAGAGGAGACACTGATCTGGGCGTAGCCGAACTCACGCTTTTGCGAGCCTTCAGTGGCTCCGCCCAGCTGGGCGGCCATGGTCTGCATGCCGTAGCAGATACCGAATACCGGCAGCCCCATGTCGAACACGCACTGGGGCGCCCGCGGAGAGTCCAGCTCGGCGACCGATTCCGGCCCGCCGGAGAGGATGATGCCGTTGGGGTTGTACTCGCGGATCTCTTCTTCGGTGATGTCGAAGGCGCGCACTTCCGAATAGACCCCAATCTCGCGCACGCGGCGGGCGATCAGCTGGGTGTACTGGGAGCCAAAATCGAGAATCAGAATCTTGTGGGCGTGAATGTCGGTCATCGTATCTCTCTACTGCGGCGAGGATATAAATAAACAAGCGGGAAGCTTTCGCCTCCCGCTCTTCAAACTGGACTGCCCGGCAGCCGGTGGACGTGCCCTGCCCGCGCATCGATCAATGAGGATCATGATCACACGCGGGCAGCACATGCCATCAGCTCCGGTAGTTCGGCGCTTCTTTCGTGATCTGCACATCATGGACGTGCGATTCGGCAAAGCCTGCGCTGGTGATGCGAACAAATTCCGGCACGGTGCGCATGGTGTCGATATCGTGCGAGCCGGTGTAGCCCATCGAGGCGCGCAGGCCGCCCATCATCTGATGGACGATGGCACTCATCAGGCCCTTGTAGGCCACGCGGCCTTCAATGCCTTCCGGCACGAGCTTCTCGACGCCTTCGTTCTTGTCCTGGAAGTAGCGATCCGACGAGCCCTGGGTCTGGGACATGGCGCCCATCGAGCCCATGCCGCGGTAGGCCTTGTAGGTCCGGCCCTGGTAGAGCTCGATCTCGCCCGGGGATTCTTCGGTACCCGCCAGCAGGCTGCCGACCATGACGCAGTGCGCACCGGCCACGATCGCCTTGGCGATATCCCCGGAGAAGCGGATGCCGCCATCGGCGATCAGCGGAATGTCATAGGGCTTGAGGGCCTCGGCGACATCCGCGACCGCGGTGATCTGCGGCACGCCCACACCGGCGACGATACGGGTGGTGCAGATCGAGCCCGGGCCGATGCCGACCTTGACTGCATCCGCACCGGCTTCGGCCAGTGCCTTGGCCGCCGCGGCGGTGGCGATGTTGCCGCCAATGACCTGCAGCGCGGGGAAGTGTTCCTTCACCCAGCGCACGCGCTCGAGGACGCCGGCGCTGTGGCCGTGGGCGGTGTCGACCACGATCACATCAACACCGGCGTCATACAGCGCCTGAACGCGATCGCCGGTGTCTTCACCGGTACCGACCGCGGCGCCGACCAGCAGGCGACCGTCGCTGTCCTTGGCGGCGTTCGGGTAGGTGCGGGCCTTTTCGATGTCGCGCACGGTGACCAGACCGCGCAGATGAAAGTCATCGCTGACGATCAGGATCTTCTCGATGCGATGTTCCTGCAGCAGGCGCTTGATATCTTCCAGCGGCGTGCCTTCCTTCGCCGTAATCAGCTTCTCGCGCGGCGTCATGATCGCTTCGACGCTGTCGCTGTAGTTGGGCTGAAAGCGCATGTCGCGACCGGTCACGATGCCGACCAGCTCTTCACCCTTCACGACCGGAAAGCCGGAATAGCCGTACTCCCTGGCCATGGCCAGCAGGTCGGTGAGCTTGGCATCGGGGCTGACCGTGACGGGGTCCTTCACGATCACGCTTTCGTGCTTTTTGACCTTGCGTACTTCCGCGGCCTGAGCCGCGATCGACATGCTCTTGTGCACGATACCGATGCCCCCTTCCTGCGCCATGGCAATCGCCAGGCGAGCTTCGGTGACGGTATCCATGGCAGAGGAGACAAGCGGAATATTGAGGACGAGGTTGCGGGTCAGGCGGGATTTCAGAGAGACGTTCTTCGGCAGGACATCGGAATAACCGGGAACGAGTAATACGTCGTCAAACGTAAGCGCTTCTTGAGCTATACGCAGCATAACTGGCGTCCACTGAGTGGGTTGTACAGGCGGCGGGAAATAATTAATCGAGCATTTTAACGCTTGAGGCCCGCCCATACAACGGACATCCCGCCGGCTGCGCGCTATTGCCGCCATATACATTGCCTTTTTCGATACCTGAATATGCGCACGACACTTCACGCGGCAGACACCGGCGCACGCGCATGACAGACTGATGCCATCAAACTGAATCTCCCGCATGGAGCCGCCATGACCCCCTCTTCATCGAATGAGGCACTGAGCGTTTTCGAACTCAACCGGCGCGCCCGCGGAGCGCTTGAAGACACCTTTGGCGAAGTCTGGGTCGAGGGTGAGCTATCGCGCGTGTCGCGCCCGGCCTCGGGACATCTCTACTTCACGCTCAAGGATGACCGCGCCCAGGTCAGCTGCGCACTCTTTCGCAACCGGGCCCGCTTTGTCGCCGCCCCCATGCGTGAAGGCGACAGCGTACGCATTCGGGCGAAGGTCTCGATCTTCGAACCCCGCGGCGACTATCAGCTGATCGTGGAAGCGGTGCAGGAAGCCGGCCGCGGCGCCCTGCTGGCCGCGCTGGAACGACTAAAGACAAAACTCGAGGCCGAAGGCGTTTTCGACAACGCGCGCGAACTGCCCTGCCCACCGCGGCATCTGGGCATCATCACCTCCGCCAGTGGCGCGGCCCTTCAGGACGTGCTGGCCGTATTGCAGGCGCGCTGGCCGCTGCTGGACGTCAGCGTGCTGCCAGTGCCGGTACAGGGCGATCAGGCGGCACCTTTGATGATCCGCGCGCTGGCCGCCGCCGGACGCGACGGCCGCTTTGATGCGCTGTTGATCACCCGCGGCGGCGGCAGTCTGGAGGATCTGTGGTGTTTCAACGATGAGCGTCTGGCCCGCGCCATTCAGGCAAGCCCGGTTCCGGTGATGAGCGCCGTAGGCCACGAGATCGACACCACCCTGAGTGATCTGGCCGCCGACGTGCGCGCCCCCACGCCCTCGGCCGCCGCCGAACGGCTGGTGCCGGATCGTCGTGACATTCTGGAGCGGCTGGCCACCCTGACGCAGCGTCTCGAAAGCGCTCAACAGCGCCAGCTCGAGCAGCTCGAGCAGCGTCTGGATCACGCGGCCTCGCGCCTTCGCCACCCTGGCGAACGCCTGAGCACCCAGCGCCAGCGTCTGAACGATCTGAAGGCCCGTCTGACACGGGCCATGTCGTATCAACTGGCGCAGTCCCGCCAGCAGCTGGCAAGCGATCAGGCGCGGCTGCAGCAGGCCTCCCCCGAGCGCATGCTGCGTGATCGCCGCGAACGACTGGACGCCCTGGAACAGCGCCTGAAGGCCGCCCCGGAGCGCCAGATCAGCGCGCAGCGTCAACGACTGGAAGGAGTAATGCGCGAGCTCAATGCGGTCAGCCCGCTGGCCGTGCTGGGGCGTGGCTATGCGATTCTGGAGTCCCCTTCCGGGGTGGTGCGCCGCTCACAGGACACCACCCCCGGGGAAGTGCTCACGGCCCGTCTGGGTGAGGGCCGGCTGAAGGTGGAAGTGAAGCGCCGGTTGAAGCGCTGATCAGATCTGTCCTGTGGCGTAAACCGGCTTGAAGCTGTTGGGATCGAGTTCGTGTCGGGCGAGCAGCTTGTAAAAATCGGTGCGATTGCGCCCGGCAATGCGGGCCGCCTGGGTGACATTGCCTTCGGTAATCTTGAGCACCTTGACCAGGTAGCCGTGCTCGAAACCGGCCCGCGCGGCATTGAACGACGGCAGCGCGTTATCCTCGCAGGCCAGCGCCTGTGCCACCAGCGCATGGGCAATGATTGGCGCGCTGGACAGCGCCACGCACTGCTCGACCACGTTGACGAGCTGGCGCACATTGCCCGGCCAGGCATGGGAGGCCAGCAGGTTGATGGCCTCCTTCGAGAATCCCTTGACCGAGGGCTTGTGTCGATCGGCCGCCAGCTCCAGGTGATAGCGCGCCAGAATGGGGATGTCCTCCGGGCGTTCACGCAGGGCCGGCAGGCGCAGGTTCACCACGTTGAGCCGGTAGAACAGATCCTCGCGAAAGCTGCCCTCACTCATCGCGGCATTGAGGTCACGATGGGTCGCCGAGATCACGCGGACATCCACATCGACGCTCTGTGTGCTGCCCAGCGGGCGTACCTGACGCTCCTGAAGCACTCGCAGCAGCTTGACCTGCAGTGACAGGGGCATATCACCGATTTCATCGAGAAAGAGCGTCCCCCCGTGCGCGGCCTGAAAAAGCCCTTCATGGGCGTTCACTGCGCCGGTAAAGGCGCCGCGGGCATGGCCGAACAGTTCACTTTCCAGTAGTTGCTCGGGCAGCGCCCCGCAGTTGATGGCAATGAAGGGATGCTCGGCGCGCGCACTGGCACGATGCAGGGCGCGCGCCAGAAGCTCCTTGCCGGAGCCGGAGGGGCCGGAGAGCAACACGCTCACATCGCTGCCGGCGACCTTGCCGGCCTGCTCGAGCACCTGCTCCATGACCGTGCTGCGGGTGATGATGTCGCGACGCCAGGCGGGGTCTGCCTCATCGCTGGCAGGCGAGGTCTGCATGAGGGCCTCATCCACCAGCGCAAAGAGTTCGGTACGATCGATGGGCTTGGTCAGAAAGCCGAACACCCCCTGACGGGTGGCACTGACGGCTTCGGGAATGGAGCCATGCGCGGTCAGAATAATGACCGGCAGGCCCGGATGGCGGGACTGGATCTCGCCAAACAGCGCCATGCCGTCCATGCCATCCATGCGCAGATCCGATAACACCAGATCAGGGCGCTGCTGTTCTACCAGTGACAGTGCCTGGGCACCGCTCTCAACGGTACTGACCCGATAGCCACGGCTTTCAAGACGCATACCCAGGAGCTTCAAGAGACTCGGGTCATCGTCGACCAATAGCAGATGGGCAGTTTTCACGTATGTCTCCTTGCACACCCAACGCGCGAGGAGGGCTCAGGGGCTCTGCCTGGCGTTCATGCTCTCCTCTATCGCGGTCAGGGCATCCAGTTTCTTTTTCAGCTCGACGTTTTCCTGCTCCAGCACCTGAATCTGCTGGCGCTGACGGCTGTTACCCTGAGTACTGCGATTATGCTGTGCATCCAGCCTGGATTGAAGCCTGGATTGAAGATCGATGCGACGCTCCAGATCCCTTTGCCACTGCTGCAGTAAAGGCTGAATGCTCTCGGGGGCCTGGGCGGTATAGCGCCTGAACAGCGCAAGACCTGCCGGCCAGTGCTCGGCCTCCTCCTGAGAAAAGACCACCGCTCGGGCCAACCCGCCACGAGGCGTGTCGCTGCCCATGTATTGAAGCACTTCATCACGCCATTGCTGTGTGCCGGTTTGCGCAGCACGACCAAAGGCGACCCACGTCGGTAGCAGGCATTCGTCATCCACCATGGTGGGAATGCCACGGGTAATACACCCTTCTTCAGCAGCGCCGGGAACGCGATCGCCCAGCATGGCGCATCCGCTTAGCAGCATGGTCGCCGTTAAAAGACTGCCTGCGATCAGATTGTGCTTCATTGTCATATCCTTGCCAGCGCCGCCTTTTCCCTTGCGGCCCGGGGTAGAGAGGGATTGTCCTGTGAAGACTCTTCCACGATCCAGGGAAGTACCAGTTCAAAGCAGACTTCACAGCCGTTGATCGAGTCCTCGATCAGACTCAGCGTCCCGTGCTGTGCACGCGCACTCTCGGCGGCCACAGAAAGTCCGATACCGGACCCCTTGAGCGGCCCCTTGCGCTGCGAGCTGCCCTGATAGAACGGCTCAAACAGATGGTCGCGGTCACGCTCGTTGATGGCCTGGCCGCTGTTGGCCACATCCAGCGTCAGGTGCTGCTGATCGGCGCTCGCTGAAATATAGAGCCGCCCCTCGTCTTCGCCATAGGCAATGGCATTGGACACCAGATTGTCGAGTATACGAGCCGTGCGCGCCCGGTCGGCCTGCCAGTACAGCGGCGCGCGGCGCTCCTCGACGACCATGCCCTTTTGCTGCAGGGCGAGACGATGCTTGGAAAGCACCTCATGGATGACACTTGCCACGTCAAAGCGCGTCACATTGAGACGCCGATTCTGCTGGAGCAGATTGTAGTCCAGCAGCTGTTCGATCAGCGTCTGCAGCTCCTGACCGCTTTCATCGATCAACAGCACGATTTCGCGCTGGCGCTGGGTCATCTCGCCGACCACACCATCGGCCAGCAGTCCCGAGCCTTCGCGAATACTGGCCAGCGGCGTCTTGAGCTCATGAGACATGTGACGCAGAAACTGCTGCTTTTGTTCCTCAAGCTCACGCAAACGTGCCGACAGCCATTCAAGACGTTCCTCCAGATTGACCAGCTCCAGCGGGCCCTGAATCGGGTGACTCTCCTCGGTATCCCCACTGCCTCCGATACCGAGAATGCGCTGCTCGAGCTGGCGAATCGGGCGGATGATACGCCAGGTGAAAAAGAGGATCAGCATTAGACTGAACGAGACCAGCGCCAGCGTGGCTTGCCACAGGCGGGTCGTGACCTGATCGGCCTGGGTGCGGATCTCGTCGATGCGAGCATCGACCTGCCGCCGGGTGGCCTCGGCCAGTGCTTCCGTAGTGGCCGTAAAGCGGCTGAATTCGGAAAGCTGTGCGCTCAGGCTCGCCTCGCCGGGTGTCGGCAGGGTCTCCAGTACGGTCAACTGCTGGCGCAGCGACTGCATCAGGGGGTTGTCCCCCATGAAAGCGGCATGCTCGTTGAGCAGATCGCTGTAGCGCGCGCGGCGCTCACCATAGATTTCAAGCAGGCTCCGATCATCGAGTACCGCATACTGACGGGCGCTGCGCTCCATGTCCGTGGACAGATTGGTCAATTGACGGGCGCGACGGGTTTCGTCGACCGCCTCGCGAGCGCTGACATCCGCCAACTCTGAAAGCTGGGAAAAACTTTGACCGGCGAGATGAATCAATACACCGATCGGCAGCATGACCAGCAAAAAGGCGGTCAATACCTGCTGAAGAAGGGATCGAGGACGCCACCGACGCTTTATTCGAGAAGCCATGAGTTGACAATCTCCGACAGGCGAGCCGTTAAATGAAATCGTGAGGAATGCGGGAGAGAATAACCGATATTCTCACCGTCCGATAACGTCCGTACACATTTTTCACTCATTCAGTTTCATTAACCCCGGTGGAATAAAAAAAAAGAGCCGGCAGGGCCGGCTCTCAACATACGCAGGGAACTGAAGGGTAATGTGGTGATACGCCCTGCCCGCCTGACCATGCAGGGCCAAATCACCGAGGGCCTGGAGGGGCCCGAAGCCACGCTATCGAGATTGACATTCAGGCTTTCGATAGCGCCTGCGGCTTCTTCATGATCAAAGACACGCCGTGGCGCTGTCTCTGAAAGACGGACCCGGGATGGCATCCATGCCATGGCCGGAACGGCCTGATGCCTCCTTTCATGGGTCTTCGGCGGGCAAGCGTCACAGGGCACTCATTTCCACAGAAGCCTTCATGACATGCTTTTTCGCCATGCATAATCCGTAGCCAAAGACGTGCCATCATTAAATTTCAACTTTAAAAACAAAAACTTGAAAATTCAAACCGCTCAAGAACACCTTTCCCTGCAAATACAGCGCCATGGCAAACCCCAAAAGCGTCGCCAGATGGCGACAACGCAATCTTCTTTATAATTTATCTATATGTTTTTATTGAATTTTATGATGTCTCCATGGACCGACAAATGCCGCCTGGTGCTGTCTTGAAAGCAAGACAGTGGTGCTTGCTTATGCCTGGGGTCAGCTCCCTGCCTTTGACAGGCCATGGGAGGTCAGTGTCTTGAGCAGCACTCTGGAATTGCGCTGCGGGTTGTAGAGCTGACGCCGCCTTTGAGGCAGCGCCTCAAGGTCTGACGTCACAAAACCACGCTCCAGAAACCAGTGCAGGGTATGAGTCGTCAGCGCAAACAGAGTGGTCAGACCCTGCTCGCGGGCGCGCTGCTCTACACCCTCGAGCAGCAGATCGCCGCGCTCGCCGCCGCGGTAACTGGGATGAACCGCGACACAGGCAAGCTCCGCGCTACCTGCTTCCGGATAGGGGTGAAGCGCCGCACAGCCGATCACCATGCCGTCACGTTCAATGACCACATAGTCGTCGATCTCCTGTTCCAGCCGCTCGCGTGAACGCGCCACCAGCATGCCCCGCTCTTCCAATGGACGCAGCAGCTCCAAAAGCCCGCCGATGTCGTCGATGCGGGCACCGCGCAGCTGCTCATAGCGCTCGCGGGTGATCATGGTGCCGACACCATCACGGGTAAAAAGCTCGGCCAGCAGCGCATCGCGGTCCTGCCAGGAGATCAGGTGAGTACGGCCCACGCCCTGACGGGCCGCATCGCAGGCAATATGCACATGCTCGGCCAGTTCGGTATTCTCGTGCTGGCAGGCCAGTGCCTGCGCCTCCTGCAGGTTGGGCTGACGCAGCAGTCGACCCTGGGCATTGTGCAGCCCGCCAGCACGGCCCACGATGATCAGCTTGTCGGCATGGAGCGCAATGGCGGCGTGGCGGGCAATATCGGCTGCATCCAGATCAAAGACCTCACCCGTACTGGAGTACCCCAGTGGTGGAAGCACCACCAGCGAGCGCTGATCCAGCAGGGTCCGAATGGCATCGCTGCGTATCCGGCGCACCTCGCCTGCCCGCAGAAAATCGACGCCTTCCCGAATCCCCAACGGCTTGGCCATGACCAGATTGCCGCTGATGGCATTAATCTCGACGCCATGCAGCGGCGTATTGGAAAGCCCCGGCGAAAGCCTGGCTTCGATGGCCAGACGCAGGGTTGAGACTTCGCGCTCGATCAACGTCATGCAGGCTTCATCTACCACGAATCGACCCTGATGGCGTGGCGGCGTCAGCGCGGCCTCCTGCAGTGCCTGGCGTACCTGGGCGCGCACACCAAAGACCAGCACCAGCCGCACCCCCAGGGTATGCAGCAGCGCCAGGTCCTGAATCAGCGGCGCACGACGCTCGGGCGTCAGCCCTTCTCCCTCGATCAGTACCACAAAGGTACGTCCCCGGTGGGCATCGATATAGGTCGATGAGTTTCGAAACCAGTCGGCAAAGGGAAATGAGATATCCAAGGGGACTCCAGGATCAAACAGGCATCAATAAGGACTCACAAGGGTGAGATGTCCCCATCTTAAAGCAGCCGGCGCCGGGACGCAGGCTCGGGTGATGTCACCGAACGTCGGACACAAGGGCCTAACACAAGAAAAGGCCGCCGTGGATCACGGCGGCCTTTTCTGGCAAATCATGGCAAAGCTCTGTCGAGAGCCTAGCCAAACATGCCCTTGAGCATGAAAAAGAAGATGATCGACAGCGCCGCACCGGCCGGCAGCGTCACCAGCCAGGAAATCACGATGGTGCCCAGCACCCGCAGGTTCAGCGCCTGCATCCCGCGCGCCAGACCCACACCGAGTACTGCGCCGACCAGCGTATGCGTGGTCGAAATCGGCAAGCCCGTGCCGGAGGCGATCACCACGGTCGTGGCAGCAGCAAGCGTTGCCGCAAAGCCACGCGAGGGCGTCAGTTCGGTAATGCCGGTGCCGACGGTGGCAATCACCCGGTGGCCATAGGTCAAAAGCCCGACCACGATACCGCCTCCGCCGAGGATCAGGATCCACCAGGGCAGCACCGCGCTGCCCCCGATTTCGCCCTGATTTTCCACGACGCTGACCACTGCCGCCAGCGGCCCCACGGCATTGGCCACGTCGTTGGAGCCGTGGGCAAATGCCATGGCACAGGCCGTAAACATCATCAAAACACCGAAGATGCGCTCGACGCCTGAAAAACTGGAACGATTCTCCTTGCGTGGCTCGTGTCCGATACGCCGTTCAAGCAGGATACCCAGCAGCGTAATGATAGCGCCGACGCCCATGGCCCAGAGCAGCGCATTAGTAAAGCTGAGGTTCAGCCCCACATGGCTCAGACCCTTGAGCAGCGTCACCATCGCCACGATGAATCCGACCAGAAACATGTAGCCCGGCACATAGCGACGCGCCGCTGCCAGCGGATCCTTGTTTTCAAAGATCAGGGACTGAATCGAGCGGAACAGCAAAAAGGCGATCAGGCCCGCCATGACGGGTGATACCACCCAGCTCGAGACGATCTTGCCCAGCACGTCCCAATGCACTGATTGTGGCCCCAGGCCTGCCACGGCAAAGCCTGCGATAGCGCCCACGATTGAATGCGTGGTCGATACCGGCCAGCCCTTTTTCGAGGCCACCATCAACCAGATGGCAGCGGCCAGTAGCGACGACAGCATGCCGTAAACAAGGTACTGCGGAGTTTCACTGAGCAGTGAAGGATCAATGATGCCATTGCGAATGGTGGCCGTGACTTCACCGCCGGCAAGCCAGGCGCCAAGAAATTCAAAAATAATGGCGATAATGATCGCCTGACGAATGGTAATGGCCTTCGAGCCCACCGAGGTGCCCATGGCATTGGCGACGTCATTGGCGCCCACACCCCATGCCATGAAAAAGCCAAAGGCACAGGCGAGAATAATAAAGAGCTCGCCATGCTGTACGATGATGTTCATAGAAAATGTCGTTATCCGAACTTCAGCACCCGATGGTGACGTGCACCTATCGGGCCAAAAGGATTTGCAGGCGACTGCCTACGCGTTCAGAGCGGTCGGAAACCTCACCGATCCAGTCAATGATCTGGTAAAGGAACATGACATCGATTGGCGGCAGTTCTTTTTCCAGCTCAAAAAGGCGGCGGCGGATCATGACCTGCTGATCGTCGGCCTGGTGTTCAAGCTCATGGAGCTTGCGAATCTGATCGTTCAGAAGATCGGAAACATTGCGTCCAAACCCCGATTCCAGCAGATCATCCAGCTCGGCCAGCGCCTGCCGCGCCTGATGCACGGTGGCGACTGCCGTACGCACGTATTCCTGAAAGATGTCTTCCATCGCCTCGGGAATACGCATGCGACGGCCCAGCATGATCCCGGCGATATCCTTGATCTTGTTGGCTATCTTGTCCTGTACACTGATCAGCTCGAGCAGGTCGGAACGCGAGACCGGCAGAAAAAGGCTGTTGGGCAGATTCATGCGGATATGGGTTTTCAGCTCGTCGGCCTCATGCTCGCCGGCGCTGATGCTATTGCGAATCTCGCCAGCGCGTGTCCAGTCCTGCTCAAGGGTTGCCTGAAAAAAGATCGGCAGCAGGTCGGCACACTCGACGGTCTTGTCGATATGTTCAAGCAGCGGCTGAAACGGCGACCGGCCGAACAGTGCTGAGAAGGGATTGGATGACACCATGGTAATTTCACTGCAATGAAAAATGGCGTCACCAGTATATTTATCTGATCACCCTGCGTCATGAAAATTTAACGTTTGGCCCCCGGATAGAGCGAATCAACACATGAATCCGAGCACGCACAGCGACGACACTGTCACAAATGCCCCTGATTCCCCGCAGGAGGTGGAACTCAAGCTGGCGCTGGGCCAGGGCAGCGCCGAGACGCTGAAGGCCCACCCGCTATTGCAGAGCACGCCCTCCGAGACGCATCGACTGGCCAATGTCTATTACGACACGCCCGACCGTGCCCTTGAGCAGCATCGCGTAGCCCTGCGCCTGCGCGGCGACGGCCAGCGCTTTGTTCAGACGGTCAAGACCGCCGGCAGCGGCCACGGCGGACTGCATACCCGTGGTGAGTGGGAGACCCAGCGTGACGAAGAAAGTCTGGACACGGACTGGCTGGCAGGACTCGGGGTGATTCCGTTTGAGCAGGACGCCGTACGGCAGACGCTGCAACCGGTCTATCGTACGGACTTTCAGCGCACCCGGTGGCTGCTCGAACATGAGGGCAGCCATATCGAATTGGCGCTGGATATTGGCGAGGCCATCGTCGGCGAGCGTCGGGTTGCCATCCATGAAATCGAACTTGAGCTCAAGGCTGGCCGGGAAGCGGCGCTCTGGTCGCTGGCCGAACAGCTGGCCGGGCAATGCGCTCTACGCCCGGCCAATGCCAGCAAGGCGGCGCGGGCCGTCTCCCTGCGCGAGCAGCAGTGGACGCTGCCGCCCTGCGCGCTCGATATGCCGGAACAGTGTCTGGAGCGTGCGATTCTGGCGCTGGATGCCTTCCAGGACAGTCGAGAGCCGGAATTTCTGTATGCCGCCCGCCAGGCGCTGCTTAATCTAACGCGTCATGACGAACCGGGCGTGGCGATGCTGGCCGGCCGACTGGCGGACGCCCTGGCGCGTCCCGAGTGGCTTGATGGTCCTTTCGGCCAGCAGTGGCTGCTGTTGATGCAGCATCTGTATCGTCAGTAAACAACCGCAGCATTGATCACGGGCCGACCTGATGCCTTAAAACGACGTCGGCTGCAGGGCTACTGGCAAAAGCGTGGCATTGAGCCGTCCCAGCACGTCCTGGGACGGCATGGGCCGGGCATAGATAAAGCCCTGGATCTGCTCGGCCCCCATGTCGCACACCGTTTTGAGCGTCGCACTCTCCTCGACTCCTTCTATTACCACGCGAAAATCGAGGCGGCGGCACAGATCGATGACCGACGTCATCACGTGGCGCTTGCGCGGCTCACGCTCCAGATCCATCACAAAGCGGCGATCGATCTTGATGCAATCCAGCGGCAGCTCGCACAGCTGTGACAGCGAAGAGTAGCCGCTGCCGAAGTCATCAAGGGCAATGGAGATGCCGTGCTCGCGCAGCCGGTTCAGATTGCGCAGTGCAATGGCAGGTTCGGCCAGCACGGCCGACTCGGTGATTTCCAGATTGACCCGCCGCGGGTCAGCACCATGCTTGTTGATCAGCCGCATCATGTCATCGACCAGCATCGCGTCCTTGAGCTGATGGCGGGACAGATTGATATTGATCACGAAATTCTGGCCAAAGCGGTGAGTAAAGGCCGGATCCACCAGAATGTGCAGCGCCTTGTCGATCAGCTGCTGACTGAGCTGATGAATCAGGCCAGTGGATTCCGCCGCCTCGATAAAGGCGCCGGGCATGGCGATGCCCTCCTCGCCATCGCGCAGACGCATCAGCGCTTCAAAGGCAACTACCCGCCCGCCCTCACTGACACTGACAATGGGCTGCAGAAAACAGAGCACGCCATCACAGGCCAGTGCCGCACGGATCAGCTGCTCTCCACGACTGGCCTGCCGGGCGCGCTCCTGAAGCTCATCGCTGTAGTAGTGGATACCGCCCACGCCCGTGCCGGAGGCGTTACTAATGGTCAGGCGCACCTGCTTTCTCAGCGTTTCCACGTTGACAGTGCTGCCGGCGTCAAAGGGCACCACGCCCACGACATACGACAGCCATACGCGCCCTGTAGGTGTTTCCAGCGGCATGCCCAGCATCTGCTGAATCGGCTCGACCAGGCGCGCCATGGTCTTTTGATCATGAAAGGGGGCGACCAGCGCATAGCTGAAACCGGGCAGCGCAATCAGCCTGCCGGCAGGCAATAGCGTGACCAGCAGATCGGCGATGCGGGTTTCCAGTTCGCGGGTATTGCTGAAATGCTCGGATTCGCTCAACAGCGTGGCATTGACCAGGGTGATCTGGATCAGCGCATGGCGCGCGTTGTACGTATCCTTCAGGGCATCTTCCAGAAGCTGGTCGAGCAGATCGGAGTTGCCAAGCCCGGTGACCGGATCACGATAGCGCTCATCGGTGATATCACTGAGCACCCCGGTCAGACCCGCCCCCCCTGCCTGATCATGGCTGACCGTGCGCAGGCGCACGAAACGCCACTGCCCCCGGCCATCCAGAAGACGGCATTCGATTCGCGACAGCCCACGGGTAGCGGCCGCCTGATGACATAGCATTTGTACCCGGTCGCGGTCCTCGGGGTGCAGCTTCTGGCACCACTGGGTCAGTGACAGGGGTTTGACGTTGTCGTGATACAGCATTTCCCAGCGTGATGACAGCGTCAGGGCATCGTCTTGTGCCTGCCAGTGCCAGATCACGTCGTGCTCACACAACAACATGCGCTCATATTCAGACAGCGGGATACCGTCCGGCGCCGGGCGAACAGCCTCCGGCGTCGAGGGAGTCTCGAGCAGCTCAAGCAGGTTGTCGCAGCAGGTCGACAGGTGGGCAAGTCTTTTCTCGTCGGGCGACGTCGATCCTGTCGCGAGCTCATCGGCCAGATAGCGGATATCGTGACATAATGCCTGCACCGTACGACTCATGGCGCACCCCGTAAATGTTGTTGCTGACCGGCGACGGACCTTATCGCGCACTGCTCGTCACCCTCCTTCGACGGATTACCCAAAATACGCATGCGTTAGCCATCAAGCGTATTGCTGTCTTTAACGGCGGGGGCTGCGTTTGCTGAAGCGTCATGGCATGATTTTCCATCGTTTCCCATGAGCCCGGAGACTACACACTCCCCCAAGGATTTCGGAGCGCCGGTGAGCAGCGACCCCCACGAAAAACAAATGACGCTTCGAGACCGTATCTTTCAGATCATTTTTGAATCGGATACCCCGGCCGCCAAGGGCTTTGATATTGCTCTGATCATCATGATCGTGTTGAGCGTTACCATCATCCTGCTCGATAGCGTCGCCAGCCTGCAGGCGCGCTACGGCGAGGCCTTCATGATCGCCGAATGGGTCTTTACGGTCATCTTTACGGTCGAGTATCTACTGCGCCTTTATTGCCTGGATCGTCCGGTGCGCTATGCCCGCAGCACCTATGGCCTCATCGATCTGCTCAGCCTGCTGCCCTCCTGGCTAAGTCTGATATTCCCCGGCGCTCAGGCCCTGCTGGTCATCAGGGTACTGCGTATCATGCGTTTGTTCCGGGTACTGCGTCTGATGGGCTTTGTCAGCGAAGGGCATTTGCTGCTCGAGGCGCTGGAGCGCAGCCGCCAGAAGATTTTGATGTTCTTGATGACCGTCATGTCGCTGGTCATCGTGTTCGGGGCACTGGTCTATCTGATCGAGCCGGTCGAGGCCGGCTTTACCAGCATCCCCAAGTCCATCTACTGGGCGGTAGTGACGCTGACCACGGTGGGCTATGGCGATATTTCCCCCATTACGCCCCTGGGGCAGTTCATCTCGGCGATGATGATGATCCTGGGTTATTCGATTCTGGCCGTGCCCACCGGCGTGTTCTCGGCCGAGGTCATGCGCTCGATTCGCCGCGATCACTACTCCGATGAGGCCTGCCCGGGCTGCGGTCACGAAGGCCACGAGCGCGATGCCAAATACTGTCGTCGCTGTGGTACCTGGCTCAATGAAGAGGCCGAAGATCCCAGGCGCAAGGAGCTCGACGAAGAGATCGAACAGCTGCAGCAGGACCGCCAATCCATCAACGAGGAAATGAAGCTGCTAAAGCAGGAGCGCGACGGCACCTCGCCCTCCCACGACGGCTGCGACCACCCGGATGAGCCGCATGAACCCGATGAGCCACCGAATCATCGATAGCCACCACGCAGTGTCATGACCCAAAAAAACCTGCAGACGACCCTGCAGGTTTTTTTGTGGGCAACGACCGGGTCGCCGGATGACTCATCAACCAAAGGCGCTGGTATCGCCTCGCCCCTGTCGAAGGACTTCGGGCGGCAGGATTCGCATGTCCAGCACCGTGGTGGGTTCCATCGGGCAGGCGCCGCCATCGATGATGGCATCGAGCTGCGCACCGAAGCGGTCACGAATTTCTTCGGCATCCGTCATGGGCAGCGTCTCGTCCGGCGCAATGAAGGTCACGCTCATCAGCGGGGCGCCGGCGGTCTCCAGGATATCCCGGGTGATGCGATGATCAGGCACCCGAATGCCGATGGTACGCCGCTTGGGGTGCAGCAACAGCCGCGGCACCTCATTGGTGGCATCAAGGATGAAGGTGTAGGCGCCCGGCGTATGGGCCTTGAGCACCCGAAAAACCGGACTGTCCATGCGGGCATAGGTACCGATCTCGTTGAGATCGGGAAACATCAGGGTGAAATTGTGCTTGTCATCAAGGCCACGCAGCCGCTTGATCCGCTCCACGCCCTTTTTATTGCCCGGCAAACAGCCCAGCGCGTAGCCCGAATCGGTCGGATAGGCAATGACCCCCCCTTTTTCAAGAATCTCGCGCGTTTGGGTTAAAAGGCGCTTTTGCGGGGTTTCCGGATGCAGGGAAAAGAACTGGCTCATGGATATCTCTCCTGGGTCTGGCAAAAATGGCGCTTAAGGCCTTTTAAAGGCGGGTATCAGCCGCGGATGCTGCCAGATGGGCATCAGCTGACTGCGAGGCACGGCACTCAGGGTGCCCGGAGCAAGTGCACCGCCCTGATAGTGAAAGTCACTGCCCAGCGAGGCATAAAGCCCTCGCCTGGCCAGAAGCGAGGCCAGATCGCGGCTGCGGTCATCATTCTGGTAGCCGCTGATCAGCTCGGCGCCCTCGCCGCCGAGTTCGGTGAACTCATCCAGCAAAAGCCCCAGCCGACGCCGGGTCAACCCGTAGCGCAGCGGATGCGCCACCACCGCCACACCGCCAGCCTGGCGAATGCTCTCAAGCGTTTCTTCCAGTGTGGGCCAGTGGACCTTCACATCGCCAGTCTTTCCCGCCCCCAGATAACGCTTGAAGGCACGTGTCATGTCCGGCACGAGCCCTGCCGCGACCAGCGCCCGGGCAAAGTCGGGGCGCCCCAGCAGCCGGGCGCCTGCGCTCTGTTCGCGCGCGCGCGCCAGGGCATTGTCAAGACCGACCTTTTCCAGCCGTCTGGCGATCTCCAGCGCCCGATCATGCCGAGCCTGCGCCAGACGTTCGAGCAGCGCCATCATGGGTGCCTGAGCCGGGCCATGCCACAGCGCGACCACGTGAATGCCCACCCCCTGCCAGCGGGTGGACAGCTCGACCCCGGGCACCAGCGTCATGCCCAGCGCCCGAGCCTCGCGTGCTGCCGCCTCGACGCCATCGATGGTATCGTGATCGGTCAGTGCCGCGCACGACAGACCACGCTGATGACACAGTGTCATCAGCGCCTGCGGCGAAAGCCTGCCGTCAGAGGCCGTGGAGTGCATATGAAGGTCGATATGGCCGGCCTGCTCGAGCGTCATACCGGGATCAAAGGATGACGATCCGGTGTCAGGGAATGACGAGATAGTATCCTGCGGGTTCATTGGCCTCCCGGTAGCAGCAAAATCAGTGGCAGCGAAGTCTGCGTGGTATAACAGCGTGGCCGTCACTCAAAACGTGACGACGGTAAGTGCGGGCATGTTGCGCCGGGTGTCCCAAAGAATCAATGAAAGCCCATGGTGATGCGCCACGCCCTGCCCGCTGGTCTTTTTTCAGGAGTGTTGTGTATGAAAATGCTGATCGACTTTCTGCCGATCGCCATCTTCGTTCTGGTCTATCAGATGACCAAGGATATCGTGCTGGCCACCGCCGTGCTGATTCCGGCCACCATTGTGCAGGTGCTCTTCACCTGGTGGCGCTGGCGCAAGGTTGAAAAGATGCACCTGGTCACCCTGGCGCTGGTCGTACTGCTGGGCGGTGCCACCGTCATTCTGGGGGATGGCGACTTCATCAAGTGGAAGCCGACCGTGGTCAACTGGCTCTTTGCCGTGGCCTTTCTGCTCTCGCCGCTGTTCGGCGGCAAATCGCTGATCCAGCGAATGATGGAAAAGAACCTGACCCTGCCGGCCCCGGTCTGGATGCGCCTGAATCTGGCCTGGGTGGTCTTCTTTCTGGCCATGGGCGCGATCAACATCGCGGTGTTCACCCATTTCAGCGAGGAAGTCTGGGTCAACTTCAAGCTCTTTGGCATGATGGGCCTGACGATTTTGTTCATCCTCATTCAGGGCGTTTATCTGGCCCGCCACCTGCCCCGCGAAGATGAGGCGATCAAGGGCACCGACACCAGGGAGAAGTAAACATGCTTTACACCATCATCGGAGAAGATGTGGATGAAAGCCTTGCGGCACGACAGAGCGTGCGCCCCGAGCATCTGGCCCGTCTGGAGGCCCTGCGCGACGAGGGTCGTCTGGTTCTGGCCGGACCGTTTCCCGCAGTGGACGGCACCGATCCTGGAGAAGCCGGCTTCAGCGGCAGCCTGATCGTGGCCGAGTTCGACTCTCTCGAGCAGGCACGTGCCTGGGCCAATGACGATCCCTACGTCGGCGCCGGTGTTTATGCACAGGTCAGCGTCCGTCCGTTCAAAAAAGTGCTGCCCTGATCTTTAAAGAGTCCATATTCGCGGGGCTCGCGCATGCTTATCCACAGGATTGTCGTTATGCACACTCTGCGTGGATAAGCCTGTGACAACATTGTGCGATCCCCGCGAACACATTGCGCAAAGCGTGATAATGACAGGCCTCCCAGAAATTGTTCAAATTTTGATCACTCCTGAACTTTCCCCGGTATTGTCCCTTGTCTTCTAATCATTTCCCGGCGCCTTTCGCCCTTCAGCCGGCACAGCTTCACTGGCGCGACGACAACGCACCTGAAGCCGTTGACTACGGCGATGTCTACTTCTCGCGTGAAGACGGCCGACGCGAAACCGAGCATGTCTTTTTGAACGGCAACCATCTGACCGTGCGCTGGCAGGACTGGCCTCATGCCCGCCCCTTTGTCATCGGCGAGACCGGCTTTGGCAGCGGTCTCAACGTCCTGTGCGCCGCCCACGCCTTTCTGGCGAAGGCGCCGGACAGTGCCCGCCTGCATGTGATCTCCACCGAGCAGCATCCGTTCACCCGCGAGGACCTGGCCCGCGCGCTGGGCCATCATGAGGACTTCGCCGAGCTGGTCAGCGCCCTGATCGAACAGTGGCCGCCGACCCTGCGCGGCATTCATCGCCTCACACTGCACGAGCGCGTCACGCTGGATCTTCACTTCGGGGATGCGGCCGAAAGCCTCGAGCAGCTGGAAGGCCGGGTGGACGCCTGGTTTCTGGACGGCTTCGCCCCGTCCAAAAACCCGGCCATGTGGTCAGAGACCCTTTTTGCAGCCCTGGCCGGTGCCAGCCGTGAAGGGACGACGTTTGCGACCTTCACCTGCGCCGGCGTGGTCAAGCGGGGGCTGCGGCAGGCCGGTTTCGAGATCCGGAAGGTGCCGGGCTTTGGCCGCAAGCGCGAGATGCTCAGCGGCCACATGCCGACCTCGCCGCCCCTGCATGCCCGCCAGCAGGCGCGACGTCGCCTGACCCCCTGGGTGATCGATGCCGCGCCGCGCCCGGCCAGAAAAAATGACCACATCGCCGTGATCGGCGCCGGCATTGCCGGCACCAGCACGGCCCACGCGCTGGCAAGACGCGGGCGACGCGTGACCCTGATCGACCCGACCCCACCCGGCAGCGGCGCTTCGGGCAATCGTCAGGGCGCGCTCTATATTCGCCCGGCGGTCGAGGTCAACGACCAGAGCCGGTTCTACCTGGCGGCGCTTCAATATACGCAGCGCTTTCTGGACCGGATCGACCCCGGGCATCACCTTTGGCACCCGACCGGCGTGCTGCAGCTGGCCACCAGCGAGCGCGAGGCCGAGCGCCAGCGGCGCTGTCTTGATCACTGGCAGTTGCCCGAGAGTGTGGTGCGCGGTGTCACCCGTGAAGAGGCAGCAAGGCTTGCCGGACAAACGCTGGCCGATGGCGTGCGTCACGGCCTGTATTACGCCGGCGCCGGCTGGGTGCGACCGGACCGCCTCTGTGAGCGCCTGGCCGCGACAGCGGGGATCACCCGGCACCAGGCAGCACTTGAGGGGCTGGCTTCAACGGACACGGGCCATGACCTGACGCTCAGCGATGGGACGCACCTGAGTGCCGATCACGTGGTGCTGGCCTGTGCCGACGGTGCCACGACGCTGCCGGCCGCTGCCTTTCTGCCGCTGCAGGCCGTCCGCGGTCAGGTCAGTCATTATCAACTCGATGAACGGGGCCATGCCCTGTCGCCGCACTGCGTGGTCTGCGCCGGCGGCTATGCCCCGCCGGCCCGGGAAGGGGTGCAGAGTCTGGGGGCCTCCTTCTCGCCCAACGACCGGGACCTGTCGCTGCGCGATGAAGACGATGCCTTTAACCTGACAGAGCTGAGTCACACCCTGCCCGAGCTTGCCCGGGTGTTGAAGGAGACCCCGGCGCTGCCCTCGCGCAGCGGACTTCGCTGCGCCAGTCCCGACAAGTCGCCCTACGCCGGCGGTCTGCCGCAGGTCGAGGTCTGGCGGAAGGCCTACGCGAGCCTGGGGTTTGACGCCACGCGCGTACCGGACACGCTCGGGCGCTATCAGTCGGGCCTGTGGGTGACGCTGGCCCACGGTTCACGCGGGCTGGTCAGTGCCCCGCTGATTGCCGAGCTGCTGACTTCGCGCATCTGTGACGAGCCGCTGCCTCTGCCCGAGTCGCTGGTGGACCACCTCAACCCGGGACGGCGTCTGATTCGCGCCATCATCCGCCGTGAAGCGCAGGCGCCTTCTAGCTGTTAACGATGCGCTCGAGCGCCTCGCGATCCAGACAGCGGTAGGAAAACGAGGGTCGGCCCACCTGGCCATAGGCGAAGGACTCGGTGAGCAGACCCAGATTGGCCAGATACTTGAGATACTTGCGTATCGACACCCGGGACATGCCGGCCACTTCGGCCAGCCCTTCGGTGGAAAACTCGTCCTGCAGCAGCGCCAGAATGGCCTCACAGACCTGGGCCAGACTATGGGCGGTCAACCCCTTGGGCAGGCCGTTCAGACGCCGGGGGGCATGACTGTCGGCCCGAAACAGGGTATCCAGCGTCTGCTGGTCCACCTGATCACTGAGGACATCAAGGGCATCACGTCGCTGCCGGCAGGTCTCGAGTGCCTCGCGAAAGCGCTTGAACTCGAAGGGCTTGACCAGAAAGTCGTTAATGCCCAGCCGCCGTGCCTCGCGCACGGTCTCGGTTTCCGAGGCGGCCGTAATCAGGATGATGTCGGTGTCGATATCACGCTCGCGCAGCCAGCCGGCCACTTCAAGGCCGCTGCGCTTGCCCAGATAGACATCCAGCAGCACCACGTCGACGGTCTCGCGCTCCAGCACCACCAGCGCGGTGGTGACGTCGCTGCAGCGTCCTACCAGCGCCATGTCGCCGACCCTGGTGAGGTAGTCGACATTGAGCTTCATGACCATCGGGTCATCTTCTACGATCAGTACTCTCATGTGTGGCTGCTCTTGCACCTGATGAACACGCCGGCCCTGCCGGCGCCTGGTCATTGACGTGTTCGCCCGCTCGCCGCGTCAGCGTGTGAGGCACCGTTGGCAGGATGATAGGGGTAGCTGACTTCGATCAGCGTGCCCTGCCCGGGCGATGAATAAAGCGACAGACTGCCTTCAACGGCATCGACCTGCTCGCGAACCAGAAAAAGCCCCAGGCCGCGGCGCTCTCCCTTGCTGGAAACGCCGTGCTCAAATATTTGAGCCTGGCGTTCAAGCGCAATGCCGGCCCCGTTGTCCTGAATCTGCAGCGACAGCGTACGTGACTCCAGCGCCATGTGAATGGCGACCCGAGGGTCATCACTTGTGTCGAGCGCCTCAAATGCATTCTCGAGAAGATTGCCGATGATACTGACCAGCGCATGTACCGTGGCGCCGTCACTGGCCTGGGGAATGGGTGTTTCGGCCTCGACGCTCAGCGTGATGCCCTTCTCCCGGGCCTCGCTCTGCTTGCCGATCAGAAAGCCCGCCAGCACCGGTTCACGCACGCGCTCGACGATGGATTCCGAGACGGCATGACGGTAGTCGACCAGTTCCTGCAGATATTGCCTCAGCGCCGGCAGGTCTTCCAGCTGGGCCAGCCCCAGAATGACATGCAGCTTGTTCTTGAACTCGTGCGTGGTGGCCCGCAGGGCTTCGGCATAGCGCCTCACGCCGGTGAGCTCCTCGGCCAGCGCCTGCATCTCGTGGCTGTCACGAAAGGTCATGACCGCCCCGACCAGACGCCCGTCAGCCTGCATCGGCTGGTAGTTGCCCAGAAAGGACTGCCCTCCCAGCAGCATGCGGCGATTGATCATGGGCCGGTCACTGAGCACCTGATGCTCCTGGTAACTGGCGGGCAGCAGCACCTCGAGCTTCTCGCCCAGCCTGATGTTGTGCGCGTTGATATCCCCCAGCAGCAAACGCGCCGCCGGGTTGATCAGGGTCACCCGGGCTTCGGCATCCACGGCAATGACGCCTTCATGGATGGCATCCAGCGTGACGCGTCGCTCGGCCACCAGGCGCGCAATATCATCAGGCTCCATGCCCATCAAACGCCGACGGATGGTACGCGCCAGCCACGCCGAGCCCAGACCGCCGATGACGAGAATGGCCAGAAAGAGAAACAGCAGCCGCTGGTGGGAGGCCGCCCGCAGCGGCGCCAGATGTGAGAGTGTCACACCCACGGAGACAGCGCCGATAATGTCGCCGCTATCGTCGTGCACGGGCGCAAAACCGCGAATGCTGGTGCCCAGCGTGCCGATCGCCAGCGAGGCATAACGCTCGCCCCTCAGCGCCGGGCCTTCGTCACCGCCGCGAAAGCGATGGCCGATCCATTTTTGATTGGGGTGGGTCAGTCGAATGCTCTGTGGATTCACGAGGACAATGAAGTTGACATTGAGCAGCTCGCGCAGCGCTTCCATGCGCCGTTCGATGTCGGAGTCCGGTGAGGGGGGCGCGTCACGGTTCAACGCCTCGATCACTTCGCGACTGCGGGCCAGGGTGGTGGCCACATTGACCACACGATCCTGCTGAACACGGGTGATGCCGCGCCAGAGCTGATCGCTGAACACCCCATAGGCCACGGCCAATGACGCCATGATGGTGATAAAGGCCAACAACGCTGCCAGGGTATTTAAACGAACCGGCGATTTACGCGGCCAGGGGTAATCATTCACGTTCGCGGATATGTCCTGTCATGGGTCGCCGCATGGGCCAATGGATGACGTCTGCCCTATTGTGCCAGAACCTGATCAGATCTCGTGGTTTAACGGCCACTACCAGCTACCACCAAAGATGAATAAACCTTGGTGTTATTTCATAAGGTATCGACCTGTGAACGAGTACAGCAAAGTGTTTTCATTAGTTTCAAAAGTATTTTTTTAATTCATAAAACTTGGTCACGGGCGGCGCGTCCGTAATCCTCGCGTCAGCCTGTCAGGGGTCCATATAGTTCATCGCGATGCTGCCCTGACACCGCATACCCGTTCTCCCATCCGTTTTTTGATTGACACACAACAGGTCATTGCCATGTCACAGTCCGACACTGCCAGGGCAGCCAACAGCCCCGCCACAACGTCCTTTACCTCCTGGCGTATTTTCGGGCTATCCCTGCCCCTTTTCGCCATCGTTCTGGCCGTGCTGATCGCTGCCATGATGCTGGACGCCCTTCCGACCGGCATGATTGGTGCTCTCGCGGCGATGATGATCCTGGGAGAGCTGCTGGGATTTGTTGGCGACCGCCTGCCCATCGTTAAAAGCTACCTGGGCGGGGGCGCCATTCTGGCCATTTTCGGCGCCGCCGCACTGGTCTATCTGCAGTGGCTGCCCGAAAGCGTCAGCGACAATGTCACTGACTTCATGAAGGGCGGCGGCTTTCTCAATTTCTACATCGCCGCGCTGATTACCGGCAGCATTCTGGGCATGGACTCGAGGGTGCTGGTCAAGGTCGGCACCCGTTTTGCCCTGCCACTGTTGTGCTCGGTACTCTTTGCGGCGCTTTTTGCCATGGGCGTCGGCTTGTTGCTGGGCTTTTCTCCTCAGGATGCCGTGGTCGTGATTACCCTGCCCATCATGGGCGGCGGCATGGGCGCAGGCGCCGTACCGCTGAGCCAGATCTATGAGCAACTGCTGGGCCAGCCGGCCAGCTACTACATCTCGATTCTGGTGCCGGCGCTGGCGCTGGGCAACGTCTTTGCCATCATCATTGCCGGGCTGCTCAACGGGCTGGGCAAACGCGTCCCGTCACTGACCGGTAACGGCCAGATGATGCCGGGCGTTGAAATCAATGAAAGTGAAACCACTCCCGATCTGAGCAAGCTGGGCATCGGAATCGTGATCGCGCTGAGCTTTTATGTCTCCGGCGAGATTCTTGGCACCATCATTCCGCTGCACCCCTACGCGCTGATGATCATTCTGGTCGCGCTGGTCAAGATCAGCGGCCTGCTGCCGGAAAACGTGACCGATGCCGCAGCGCAGTGGTTCCGCTTCGTGGCCAAAACCTGGACCTTCGCACTGCTGTTCGGTATCGGTATTGCCTATACCGATCTGGGACAGGTCATTGATGCCATCTCCATCACCTACGTCCTGATTGTTCTCGCCGTAGTCGCCGGGGCAGCCTTCGGTGCGGGGCTGGTCGGGCGTCTGGTGGGCTTTTATCCGATCGAATCCGCCATCACGGCCGGACTTTGCATGGCCAATATGGGCGGCACCGGCGACGTGGCAGTGCTGTCGGCGGCCAACCGCATGCAGCTGATGCCCTTTGCCCAGATATCCTCGCGGCTTGGCGGCGCCCTGATCCTGCTGCTTTCAAGCCTGCTGGTGCCCCTGCTGTTCGCCTGATCGGCGATGGCGCCCCTGGCGGGGCCAGCCGGAAGACAAAACGCCGCTCCCTCGGGAGCGGCGTTTTTTTATGTCCATGGTGGTCAGTGGGGGTATCACCGGTCGGCTACCAGTCGCCTTCCTCTTCATCATCGGCGACCTGACGGCCAAAGGCGCGCCACTGCTCCAGCGTCATGACCTCGGTCAGCTCGGTTTGCAGATCGTGCACGATCAAGAGCTCACCGCGCTCGAGCTGAGCACTGACCTCGCCAATCCAGCCGCGTTCGCCCTCGCCGGTGTCGGTGGTGTCGTAGCCCTGGCGGGTGACGAATTCGGCCAGCAGCCGGTTCAGCGTGTCTGCCGGCAGCATGCGTGAAGGGACTTCCACAAATCTTCCACTGCTCATGACGCGTTCTCCGATGACGGGGCACTTTCATGCTGGTTCAACAGGGCCAGCAGGGCCTGCTCGTCCATGACCTCGACCCCCAGCTGACGGGCCTTTTCAAGCTTGCTGCCGGCCGCCTCACCGGCAACCACGGCGTGCGTCTTCTTCGAGACGCTGCCGCTGACCTTCGCACCCAGCGCTACCAGCCGCGCTTTCGCCTCATCACGCGTCAGCGTCTCGAGCGTCCCGGTCAGCACCCAGGTCTGGCCGGTCAAAGGCTGTTCACGCTCGCCGACCTCGACCTCCTCCCAGTCGACGCCGACCCGGATCAGATCCTCGATCGTTTCACGGTTGTGCGCCTCGGCAAAAAAGTTGTGGATATGGCCGGCCACGATCGGCCCAATATCGGCGACGGCCTCCAGAGACGCCCGTGAGGCGTCCATGATCCGCTGCAGCTCGCCAAAGTGCAGTACCAGCGCATTGGCGGTCGCCTCACCGACTTCCGTGATGCCCAGCGCGTAGATAAAGCGCGCCAGCGTGGTATGTCTTGAGCGCTCAAGCGAGGCCACCAGATTATCGGCCGACTTCTGCGCCATGCGCGGCAGTTCGGCAAGCTTTACCGCCTCGAGACGAAACAGATCCGCCGGGGTTTTTACCCATTCGCGCTCGACCAGCGCATCGATCAGTTTGGTGCCCAGCCCATCGATATCCAGCGCTCGGCGGCTGGCAAAGTGCTTGAGCGCCTCCTTGCGCTGGGCCGGGCAGAAAAGCCCGCCCGAGCAGCGGGCATCCACCTCGTCACCAAGGCGTTCCACGCGAGAGTCGCAGACCGGGCACTGCTCGGGCATCTCGATGGCGCGCGTATCCTCCGGGCGGGCATCGAGGACCACACTGACAATCTGCGGAATGACGTCACCGGCCCGGCGGATGATCACGGTGTCATTGATGCGAGCATCAAGGCGTTTGATTTCATCCATGTTGTGCAGCGTGGCGTTGGAGACCGTGACGCCGGCCACCTGCACGGGCTCAAGCCGGGCCACCGGTGTCAGCCGTCCGGTGCGCCCGACCTGGAAGGTGACATCACGAATGACCGTGGTCTGCTCCTGGGCGGGGAACTTGAACGCCATCGCCCAGCGAGGCGCGCGCGACACAAAGCCAAGTTCGCGCTGGGCACGCAGATCATCGACCTTGAGTACGGCACCGTCGATATCGTAATCCAGCTGCTCACGGCGCTTGCCCATGCTTTCACAGAAATCGACCAGTCCATCGGCGCCCGTGACCACATCGATCTCGGGACTGGCGCGAAAACCGAACTCGCGAAGCTGTTGCATCAGGGCCGAGTGACTGGGCCTGAGCCACGCCTCATCAATACGGGCCACCTGATAGGCGCAGAACTCCAGCGGCCGGGCCGCGGCAATACCGGGGTCGAGCTGACGCAGGCTGCCGGCGGCCGCATTACGTGGGTTGGCGAATACCTTGCTGCCCCTTGCTCTGGCCTCGTCGTTGAGCTTTTCAAAGCCGGAATGGCTCATGTACACCTCGCCGCGCACCTCCAGCAGCGCTGGCAGGTGATCTCCCCGCAGTTTGAGCGGTATGGATTTCAGGGTGCGCAGGTTGGCCGTAATGCCCTCGCCGGTACGCCCGTCGCCGCGGGTCGCGCCCTGGACCAGCAGACCATTCTCATAGACCAGCGACACCGCAAGTCCGTCCAGCTTGGGCTCGCAGCAAAAACGAATCCCTTGCTCGTCGGTTTCAAGCCGCTCGGCCACCCGGCGGGCAAAGGCACGCACCTCCTGCTCGTCAAAGGCGTTGTCCAGTGACAGCATGGCTACGGCGTGTTGCACCTCGGGAAAGCCCTCGGCCGGCGGCGCCCCCACGCGCTGGGTCGGCGAATCCGGCGTCACCTGCTCCGGATGCTCGGCTTCGAGCTCCTGAAGCCGTCGCAGCAGGCGATCATACTCGACATCGGGGATGCTCGGCGCATCCTCGACATAATAGCGGTAGTTGGCCTGCTCGAGCTGCGCGCGAAGTGTCCTGATCTCATCAATAATCGGGTCAGCGCTTTTTTTTGCACACATGGCGGTGATTTGTTCCGTTCGACATGACCACCGGTGACCGGTGGCCGCAACATGGGTCAGCCTGCAGCGACAGGACCATGATAGACGGTCCTGAAATGATCAGGGGGCCCGAAGGCCCCCTTGACACGTACGGTGTTGCCCGCCGCCCTAATGCGCCTGATGGTGCAGCCGCCAGCGACGCTCGAACTCGTGCACACGTTGACGGGCAAACTCGACGGTCTGCCCGGTCATGACGCTGTGATTTTCATCCTTGAGCTCGCCGCCCAGATTGCGCACCAGTACCATGGCCGTTTCAAACATGGCTTCAAATGCATCGCGCGAGGATTTAGCACTGGGCATCGGCATCAGGAAGGTCACCCCGGGCGTGGCGTCCTCTTCCATGACCTCCAGATCGAAGGTGCCGGGCTTGACGACGTTGACCATCGAAAACTGTAGCGGGCTCTGACTGGACTCGGTCTCAAAGCGATGGAAAACACCGCGATCATCGAGTCTCAGACCACAGGCCAGCACCAGCTGAAGCAGATCAGGACCATGGAAACCGTCCTCATCGCGGGACATGACGCTGATGACGACGACCTCTTCGGCGTCTGCCAGTGCCGTACGCGCCGACTCGCCCTCGATCATGCTGCGCGCGGCACGCTCCAGTACCGGATGGCGTGATGCCCAGCGTGCGCTGTCGAACTGCGAACGCGATGCAGGCATCTCTTCAGGCGCCGGCTCCTCATAAGCGGGCGCCAGATCCGCTTCATCGAGGTCGACATCATCCCGCAGCGGATCGCGACGCTCGTGGCGGGTAAAAAGCGGGTCTTCGTCCTCGAACTCCTCATCACGAGCGGCAGGCCGCTCAGGCATCGAAGACGCTTTCTCACGCGACGGCTCTGCCACACGTGCGCGCTGGCGCTTGTCCTCACCAAACGCAAAGACCGATTTCAGGCGACGGGCAAACTCATCACGGCGACGCGGCGGCAGGTCATCCATCACATCATCGTCATAATCCGGCCGATCATCGACCTCACGCGGACCATGACGCTCACGCGTGCGATAGGCCGGCATATCGCGCTCGTCATCGATATCATCATCGATGTCCTCATGACGGGCACGATCAGGGTCGCGATCCCAGTCGCGCTCGATCTCCTGATTCCGCGCCTCAGGGTCCGGGTCATCGAAACGATCATCGCGCTCGTGCTCTCCCGGGGAGATCACGCGGGCGCCACCGTTGGGCAGCTCCCAGTTCATTCGCTCCTCACGCTCGACATCTTCCTGATCGCGTGCCGGTGTACTGGTGTCGATATCTCGTGAAAGGTCCATGCGCAGGCCACGTCGTTGCCGCTGCAGGCGCCGTACACCGTCAACCAGAATAATGGCGACGAGAACCAGCCCCAGGATAATGAGCCACTCTCTCAATTCCATGTAATCATGCCTGTTGTTGGCACCATGCCAAACCCGGACATGGCGCGATCGCCTTTCGAATAAATGGACGAATGTCTTTCACGACCCTGAACCTACCCTTGCCGGCGTGAAAGCTGTCGTCCGATGACAGCAATATGACGTCAATAACCCATATTGCGCAATCGCCCTTCGATTATATCCCTGCGAGACTTCCCGCTGCCAGGACCCGGCATTCAGGATCCCGCCAGCATTGCGCCATGGTGTCATGCCTCTACAAGCTCGGCAGCTTCCTCCACGCCCACCGACACCAGGCGGGAGACGCCCGGCTCCTGCATGGTGACACCCATCAGGCGGTCTGCTGCCTCCATGGCAATCTTGTTGTGTGTAATGTAGATAAACTGCACGTTTTGCGACATCTCTCGAACCAGTTTCGCGTAACGCCCCACGTTGGCGTCATCCAGCGGCGCATCCACCTCATCGAGCATGCAAAAGGGTGCCGGATTGAGCTGGAAGATCGCAAATACCAGAGACAGCGCCGTGAGCGTCTTTTCTCCCCCGGAGAGCAGATGAATGGTGCTGTTTTTCTTCCCCGGCGGCGTTGCCATGATGGCTACCCCGGTTTCAAGCAGATCATCACCGGTCAGCGTCAGCCAGGCTGCGCCGCCGCCAAACACGCGCGGGAACAGCTCGCCCAGACGCTCATTGACCTCTTCAAAGACCTTTTTAAAGCGCGTCCGTGTTTCCTGATCAATCTTTTTGATCGCCTGACTCAGGGTATCCAGCGCCTCGGTCAGTTCGGCATGCTGCCCCTGAAGATAGTCGCGACGCTCAAGCTGCTGCTCATACTCTTCAATGGCGGCCAAGTTGATGGCCCCCAGCCGACGAATCCTGTCGCTGACCGATTCCAGCTCTCCCTGCCAGACCTGCTCGGAGGCCCCGGCGGCCAGCCCTTCTTCCAGAGTGGCGCTGTCATGTCCCAGCTCGACAATCTGCTGCTCCTGGGCTTCGGCCTTGAGCCGCAGGGCCTGGACATCCATGCGCTCGGCTTCAAGCTGCTCACGCAGGGTTTCCAGCTCGCGCTCATGCCCCTGACGCTTTTGTTCCAGCTCTCGCATGGTGTTACCAATGGCACTGGCCTCGTCGCGACATTCGTTGAGCAGCTGCTCCTCGCGTGTGCGTTGATGCAACGCCTCATCAAGGGATTCGCGCAGCATTTCAAGCGGCTCAAACGCTTCTTCACGCTGCTGACGCAACATCTCGCGCTTCTCTTCAAGACGCGCGCGCTGATCACCGGCACGCGCACGCTGACCCTCGATGCCCTGAAGCTCCGTACTCAGGCGCTGACGTTCAAGCTCCAGCGTGTTGATGGCCTCTCGTGCCGGCGCCAGACGGGCATTGACGGCTTCGCGCGCCTCGCGGGTTTCACGCCGCTGCCGCTCGAGCTGTTGACGCTGGGCATCGTTGTCTTCGACGGTCGCAAGCGCCTGATCCCACTGCTCGCGCGCCTGCTCGAGGTTCAACCGGTGCTCCTCGAGCTGTTCGCGCATGAGCGCAAGTTCTTCCTCCAGCTCGCTGTCACGGCTTCGCAGGTGCTCAAGCCGGGTCCCCAGTTTCGAAGCTTCCAGCGCCAGCGTCTGACGCCCCTGCTGTTGCTGACGCTGATGCGCGTAGAGGGTTTCCAGCGCCTCACCGTCTCGGGTGCGCTGGCTGCGAAGCTGTTCGATCTGCGCCTCGCTTTCAGCCATCGTCTCCTCCAACTCGGCAAGCGCCAGATCAATGCGATCACGGCGCTGACGGTTGGCCACGACACTGCCGGTCTGCTCATCGCCGCTCTGGAGATGCGCCCAGTGACGGCCCAGCCAGAGCCCGGACGGCGCAATTACGCTCTCGCCGGCGGCCAGATGTTCACGTGCACGCCAGGCACTGGCATCATCCTCGACCGTTGTCACTCGCGCCAGCAGCGCACTCAGTGCCTCGGCCCCGGCCACCCTGGCGGCCAGCGAGCCTTCAGGTGCCGCTGATGCCGGCGCCCCCTCATCAAGCAAGGTCAGCGCCCCGCCCGGCAACGCCTGCAAAACTGCCTGAGCGTGCTCACCATCGACCACTCGCGCTGCCAGCCAAGGGCCAAGCACCACATCGACGGCGGCCTCCCAGCCGGCCTCGACGTCAAGGCGTTCGGCAAGCTGAGGCGCATCGGCCAGATCGTGGGCGTCCAGGTGGGCATCAAGGGCCTCATCGCCGCTGTCCAGTGCGGCCCGAATCAGGGCTTCAAGCGACGCGCGCTCGCCCTGCAGCGCACTGCGCCGGCTCTGGTGGTCATCCCGCTCGGTGGCCAGCGTTTGAAGCCGGGCCTCGATATTCTCGAGCGCCTGCTTCAGTTCAAGCCTTCGCGACTCATCACTGTCGATCTCGAGATCAAGCTCGGCCAGCCGTTCAGCGGCCATCTCGCGCTCTTCTACCAGCGCATTCTGTTCGGGCAGTTCGTCACGCTGCTTCTGGCGCTGGGCGATACGTGTGTTGAGATCATTGATGACGCCCTCAAGACGCTGCACCTCGCTCTGGGCACGCTCGGCGCTACGTGTGGCCTGCTGGTGCTGTTCACTGAAGGCTTCCCAGGCCTCGAGCGCGGCCTGCTCGCGCTCGTCGGCCTCTTCAAGCCCGGCCTCGACCATCTCGAACGCCTCGCGCGCAGCGTCAAGTTCAGGCGTCAGTGCCTCCAGGCGTGCGGTGATCTCCTGATAGCGCACGTCATCTTCACCGGCCAGACGGGCAAGATCGGTCAGATCCCGATCGATGGCGGCAATGTCGGCCTCGCTTTGCTGCTCGCGCGCCCGGGCACTTTCAAGCTGTTGCTCCATTCGAGCGATGGCGGCGCCGGTGTCATAGAAGGCGCGCTGGCGCGCATCCAGCGTCTGGGCCAGATCATCGTGCTGACTGCGGGACTGCTCGAGACGATTTTCGCTTTCGCGCATGCCGAGCACGTTGCGCTCGACGCTGTTTTCCAGCTCGCGAACCCGGGTATCACGCGTTTGCTGCTGCTCACGAAGGGCTCGGGCGCGAATGAGGGCCAGCTCGCCCTTGAGTCGATGCTCGCGCCCTTTCAGCTCACGGTAGCGTCTGGCGGCCTCGGCCTGACGCTTGAGACGCTCGAGCTGCTTGTCGAGTTCTTCGCGAAGGTCATCAAGGCGCTCGAGGTTTTCGGTGGTGCGGCGCATGCGATTTTCGGTTTCGCGGCGACGCTCCTTGTAGCGGGAAATGCCGGCGGCCTCTTCCAGCGTGGCGCGCAGCTCCTCAGGGCGCGCCTCGACCAGCCGGGAGATCATGCCCTGGCCGATGATGGCGTAGGAGCGCGGCCCAAGGCCCGTGCCCAGAAAGAGATCGGCGATATCGCGACGGCGACACTTCTGGCCGTTGAAGAAATACTGGGACTGCCCGTCGCGAGTGACCAGCCGGCGTACGGCAATCTCGGCGTATTGCGCCCAGGCCCCGCCCAGCTTGCCCTCACGATTGTCAAAGGTCAGCTCGATCGAGGCCTGGCCGACCGGCTTGCGCCCGGTCGAGCCGTTGAAAATGACATCTGCCATCGATTCGCCGCGCAGGTACTTGGCCGAGGATTCGCCCATCACCCAGCGCACGGCATCGATGACATTGGACTTGCCACAGCCGTTGGGCCCGACAATGGCCGTCATGTCGGTATCAAAGGGGACTGTCACCGGGTCGACAAAGGATTTGAAGCCGACCAGTTTGATCGATGTCAGGCGCATTCCAGTGGACAGCTCCGGGAACAGGTCAATCAGCGGGGCCAGGCGGCGACACGCAGGCGTGGCAGGTACCGGACAGCGCCGCGGCAAAGCGCGCCACTTTACTACGATTGACAGGCTTTCTCCATGTCAATGACTACCGCCACCGTATGGTTTCGGTTACCTTTGAAAGGGTGCCCGTGACACTGTTTGCACATGCACCCGCAAGGGTGATGGTCGTGTCACGCGCCCCTTGCGACGACGCATCATGTGTCGCCGGTCATGTGTCAGCCCATCGGATGCCCCTTCAGGGAGTTGCCTTATGTCAGCCCATACCGAGCCACGCTTTTTGCACCGCATGCCCAACATTCCGCTGGTCGAGGACGCCTGGGAGGAGATCGACGCCAGCGAGCTGGTGGATGTCCCCCTGCTGGGTACGGTGTCGGCCGGTCTGCCCATGGAAGTCTGTGCCGACAATGAAACGGTCCGCATACCTTCGCGCATGGTGCGGCGCAACACCTATGCCCTGCGGGTACGCGGTGATTCGATGATCGACTGCAACATCCATGATGGCGACATCATCATTATCGAAAAGCTCGAATCCGCCGAAAATGGTGAGACGGCCGTGGTGCTGATCAACAACCAGGAAGTCACCCTTAAAAAGGTCTACATCGACAAGTCGGGCGTACGCCTGCAGCCGGCCAACACCACCATGCCGCCGATCTATCTGAAAAACGACGATATTCAGGTGCTGGGGCTGGTGATGGGCGTGGCACGCCGCCCGGCCAACACGCCCATCAATGCCGCCTGACATGCGCTACCGCATTCCCTGTCTCGACGACGCGCCCTGGTTTGAAAAAAGCCTCGAGGTTCAAAAAAGCCGCTTCATCGCACGCGTTGCTCATGTGACCACGCCTGAACAGGCCCAGCAGTTGATCGATCAGGCACGTCTTGACCACCCGGACGCCTCACATCACTGTTCGGCCTTTATCGCCGGCCCTCCGGGGGAGCAAAATGCCATCGGCTTTTCCGATGATGGCGAGCCCGGCGGCACGGCCGGGCGTCCCATGTATCAGGCGCTGGAAGGCAGCGGCCTGGGACAGACGGCCAGCGTCATCATCCGCTATTTTGGCGGCACCAAACTGGGCACCGGCGGGCTGGTACGCGCCTACTCGAAAACACTGCTTCAGGCACTGGAAAGCCTTCCCACCCGGGAATATGTCACACGCCGCGTGCTATGGCTGACCACGGATTTTGCGCTGGAACACGAGCTGCGCCGCTGGGCCGAGCTCAATGATGCCCCTGTCGATCAGGCACTGCACGACGCCGATGGCGTAACGCTCGCCATGGCCTGGCCAATGGATCAGACACCCGATCTCGAGGGGCTCAATTCGCGCCTCAAGGGGCGACTGATCTGCCACGATGAACCGCTGGAGGCATCGTCCTGAGCGCTCTTCAGGATCGTGAAGCCTCAGGGCCATATGCCGGTAGTCATGAACCTGCTCGATTTCGGCCTTAATCCGCAGGCGGTACCGGGCCGCGTACCGACCCGGCCATAGCCGTGCCCTGAGCATGTGGTGAGCAACCATTCACGGCTCTCTTGCAATAACCGGCGTAAGACACCGCCTATTAAAATGTGCATGCCGCTTGTCATCGTGACCAACATGCCTATGATGGCGGCGCCAGTCACGACTATCGCGGACCTTCTGCCATGCCAGCCACGCCCCTTTCCATCTCCACGGCCGACACCTCACTCCGGGCAGGCCTGATCGGCCTTGCACCCATGGAAGGGGTGATTGACGCCCTGACCCGTGAGCTGTTGACCGAGCTGGGCGGCTTCGACTGGAGCGTAACCGAGTTCGTGAGAGTGACGGACGCTCGCCTGCCACCACGAGTCTTTCAACGCATCTGTCCGGAACTTGACGGTGACAGCCGCACCCCCAGCGGCACGCCGGTCTATCTTCAGCTGCTGGGTGCTCAGCCCGACAAGCTTGGCGAGAATGCACGGGTGGCGGCAGCGCTGGGAGCACCGGTCATCGACATGAACTTTGGCTGCCCGGCAAAAACGGTCAATCGTCATGACGGGGGGGCGGCGCTGTTGCGCACGCCCGAGCGCGTTTATCGAGCCGTACAAGGCGTCCATCGTGCTCTTGAAGGAACCAACGTACCGGTGACGGCCAAACTGCGCTTGGGGTTCGAAGACAAGACACTGGCACTGGAGTGCGCGCGCGCGGCCGAAGACGGCGGCGCACAGCGCCTGGTGGTGCATGCCCGTACCCGACGCGAAGGCTACCGCCCCCCTGCGCACTGGGAGTGGGTGGGCCGCATTCGCGAGCAGGCGGGCGTGCCGGTCGTGGTCAATGGGGATATCTGGACGCTGGAGGCGTACTGGCAAGCCCGAAAGGTGAGCGGCTGTCAGGACGTCATGCTGGGGCGCGCTGCGCTGGCTGACCCGTGGCTGGCAAAACGCATCCGTCACTGGCAGCTCACCGGCGAGCGTCTACCGGCCACGCGCTGGCAGGACCGCAGTGCCCTGCTGGCCGCCTATGTGCAGCGCATTGATCCTACCCTGCCCTCAAGGGTCGTGGTATCGCTTTTGAAGCAGTGGCTCAACATCATGCGCCAGCACGACCCGGAGGCAGGCGTGCACTTTCAAAGGCTTCGTCGGATTACCGCGCTGGAAGAGTTCATGAAGGCCCTGCAGGAAGAAACGCCGCCCTCGGAAACCGTGACGCCCATATCGCCCTGACGAGCTGAACCACAAGGGAGTACGCTTCAAGGCGCGCCTGTCACGACAGCGCGCAGAAAAACGGCGCCACAGGGCAGAAAGCAGAAAGCAGAAAGCCCCGTCCTTTCGGACGAGGCTTTGGAATCTGGCGCGCCCGGGAGGATTCGAACCTCCGACCACCTGATTCGTAGTCAGGTACTCTATCCAGCTGAGCTACGGGCGC
>NZ_CANMFC010000007.1 GCF_947497025.1 uncultured Kushneria sp. | reverse complement strand
GCGCGCCCGGGAGGATTCGAACCTCCGACCACCTGATTCGTAGTCAGGTACTCTATCCAGCTGAGCTACGGGCGCAAATAAAACAAGTTATACATCTGTGTGCTGATGGCGCGCCCGGGAGGATTCGAACCTCCGACCACCTGATTCGTAGTCAGGTACTCTATCCAGCTGAGCTACGGGCGCAACAAAAGTACAGCAGTATGAATGTCATATTCGCCTTTAATGGCGGGCCTTTCGACATTCAATACCGATGATGGCGGAGAGAGAGGGATTCGAACCCTCGATAGGGCTATAAACCCTATACTCCCTTAGCAGGGGAGCGCCTTCAGCCACTCGGCCATCTCTCCTCGATCGGTACGGCGCGCATATTACCTGGTTTACGCTTACCTGTCCAGCCCAAAGTCAAAAATTCTTGTGATTCAATATATTTGGCTGGATACCCGCGCTGAAATGCGGCTTTCAGACAGGATCATTCTCACTGTCAATGTCACTCTTTTCCTGCTGAATGCGCTGATAAATCTCTTCACGATGCACGGAAACATTCCTGGGTGCGTTGACACCCAGGCGGACCTGATTGCCCTTGACGCCGAGCACGGTCACGGTAATTTCATCGCCAACCATGAGTGTCTCACCCACGCGGCGAGTCAGGATGAGCATTGCGACCTCCTTTTCATTGCTGCTTCCCTATACATATATGCATATAGATCGTGCACCGGACGGAATTAAGCGGGGCATTATGCGACAAGCCGAACCACGATCCAACCTGTGTTATTTCGACCGCCACCCTTGCCCGGTGCACGATGACTGGTTCAGTGTGGCAGAAAGCCTCGCAAGCACCAGCCTGTCACCCTGCATTCCAGAGTTTTTTAGCTTTCTTCGCTCACATCTGCCTTATCAAGGCCAAAAGCGGTATGCAGCGATCGCACGGCAAGCTCGAGAAACTTCTCGTCAATAACGACAGAGATCTTGATCTCTGAAGTCGAGACCATCCGAATATTGATGCCCTCATCGGCCAGCACCCGAAACATCCGGGTCGCTACGCCTGCATGGGAGCGCATCCCTACCCCGACCAGCGACACCTTGGCGATCTTGTCATCACCGCGCACTTCGCCTCCACCCAGCGACGGGATCACCTGCTCTTCCAGAATACGCTGCGTCTGGCGAAAATCGCCCTTGGCCACCGTAAAGGTAAAATCGGTGTAACCACCCGAGGGAGCGACATTTTGAACGATCATGTCGACTTCGATATTGGCGTCCGAAATCGGTCCCAGGATACGCGAGGCAACGCCGGGCACATCGGGTGTGCTCAAAACGGTCAGCTTGGCTTCGTTATTATTGAAGGCGATACCCGAGATCAGTGGCTCTTCCATGTTGGCAATCTCTTCATCTGCAGTAATCAGGGTTCCCGGGCCGTCCTCGAAGGAGGACAAAACGCGCAGCGGGACGTTGTACTTGCCGGCAAATTCGACGGCGCGAATCTGAAGCACCTTGGAGCCGAGACTGGCCATCTCCAGCATCTCCTCGACCGTAATGCTTTCCAAACGGCGTGCCTTGGCGCAAACGCGCGGATCGGTGGTGTAGACGCCATCGACATCGGTATAGATCTGACACTCATCGGCCTTGAGCGCTGCGGCCAGCGCCACCCCGGTAGTGTCGGAGCCGCCGCGACCCAGCGTGGTGATATTGCCTTCACTGTCCACGCCCTGGAAGCCTGCCACGACCACGACCTGCCCCTCGTCGAGATCGGCACGCAGGTCATCGGTCTCGATACGCTGAATACGGGCGCGGGTATGGGCGCTGTCGGTGCGAATACCGACCTGGGCACCGGTATAGGACGTCGCCTTGACCCCCAATTGATGCAATGCCATGGCCAATAGTGAAATCGTGACCTGCTCACCGGTCGACACCAGCATATCCATCTCGCGCGGTGTGGGCTCTTCATTGATCTGGGAGGCCATTTCGATCAGGCGATTGGTTTCACCGCTCATGGCCGAGACCACCACCACGATCTGGTGGCCCTGATCACGAAATCCCTTGACCTTCTCGGCCACCGCCTTGATTCGCTCGACACTGCCTACCGAGGTGCCGCCGAATTTTTGTACGTAAAGCGCCATGGATGCTCCCTTTGGTTGGTGTATTGGACCATCACCCTTCAAGTGTTTCGGCGACCCACTGACGCGCTGCCTGCAGGGCATTGTCCACGCCACTGACGTCGCTGCCGCCGGCCTGGGCCATATCGGCGCGACCGCCGCCGCGTCCGCCCACCACGGGGGCAATGGCACTGACGAGACTGCCGGCACTGAGTCGACCCACCAGATCCTTCGTGACGCCGGCAATCAGATTGACCTTGTCATCACCGGCCACCGCCAGAACGATCACGCCGGAACCGAGCCGGTTTTTCAGCTGGTCCATGACCCCGCGAAGCTCCTTCGCGCCCACGCCTTCCAGTTGGCGGGCAAGGACACGTACGCCGCCAATCTCTTCGACCGCGTCCAGCAGATCATTGCCGGCCTGACTGGCGAGTTTGGCGCGGTTGCGCTCCAGCTCACGCTCGAGTTCACGGTTACGCTCCAGAAGCGCTCCCACACGAGACTCGAGCTGATCGGGGCGGGCACGCACCTGATCCGCCAGACGCGCCACCAGCGACTGCTGATCACGGAACCAGCGCAGCGCCGTATGGCCGGAGATGGCCTCGATTCGACGCACCCCGGCGGCCACACCGGTCTCGCCGAGCAGACGGAACGGGCCGATATCGCCGGTGCGCATGACGTGCGTGCCGCCACACAGCTCAATGGAGAAATCATCGCTGCCCATGGTCAGCACACGCACGCTTTCGCCATATTTGGCTTCAAACAGCGCCTGGGCGCCCAGCTTGCGTGCCTCATCCAGCGTCATCAGCTGCGTGGTCACCGGCGTATTGGCCATGACCTGCTCATTGACCATCGCCTCGACGCGTTCGAGCTCATCAGGCGTCATGGCCTCGTTATGGCTGAAATCAAAGCGTAGCCGCTCATCGCCCACCTGTGAGCCCTTCTGCTGCACATGGGTGCCGAGCACGCGGCGCAGCGTTTCATGGAGCAGGTGGGTGGCCGAGTGGTTGCGCATGATGGCGTGACGGGTCGGCACCTCGACACGGGCCTCGACGCTGGCCTGCGTGGTGATGGTGCCCTCGCTCATCTCTCCGAGATGGACAAAGTGCTGGCCACGCTTTTGAGTGTCACGCACGTTGAACACGGCACCCGGCAGCGTCAAGGTGCCGCGATCGCCGATCTGACCACCGGATTCGGCGTAGAAGGGGGTTTCGTCCAGCACGACGGCGCCACTCTGGCCGGCTTCGAGCTGTTCGACCTGCTGCCCCTCGTCGTCAAGCAGGGTCAGCACCTGTGCACTGGAGGCCAGACGCTCACGCCCGACAAACTCGGTGGCGCCTTCCAGATCGATGTCCGTTTCGATGCGTGCCCCGAACTGGCTGGCCGCGCGGGCACGCTCGCGCTGTGCCTCGAGCTCGCGCTGAAAGCCGGCTTCATCGAGGGTAATGCCGCGTTCGCGGGCAATGTCGGCGGTCAGGTCATAGGGGAAACCGTAGGTGTCGTACAGCTTGAAGATGGTTTCGCCATTCAGCTCGCTGGACTCAAGACCGGCCAGCGCTTCATCGAGCAGGCGCATGCCGTGGTCCAGCGTGCGGGCAAACTGCTCCTCCTCCTTGAGCAGCACCCTTTCGATCTGCTCACGACGTGCGTGCAGCTCGGGATAGGCCTCGCCCATTTCCTCATCCAGTGCTGCCACCAGACGATGGAAGAAGGGTTCACGCACGCCCAGCTTGTGACCGTGGCGGACGGCGCGGCGGATAATGCGGCGCAGCACATAGCCACGCCCCTCATTGGAGGGCATGACGCCATCCACGATCAAAAAGGCGCAGGAGCGAATGTGATCAGCGATCACACGCAGCGACGGCTGATGGATATCCTGCTGCCCGGTGATCTCGGCCGCCGATGCCAGCAGGCGCTGGAAGAGATCGATCTCGTAGTTGGAGTGCACGCCCTGCATGACGGCGGCGATACGCTCAAGCCCCATGCCGGTGTCGATGGAAGGACTGGGCAGCGGCGTCATGTTGCCCTGGGCGTCACGATCATACTGCATGAAGACCAGGTTCCAGATCTCGATGTAGCGATCGCCGTCTTCATCCGGGCTGCCCGGAGGGCCACCAAAGACGTCCGGGCCATGGTCGTAAAAGATTTCCGAACACGGCCCGCAGGGCCCGGTTTCCCCCATCTGCCAGAAGTTGTCTTCATCCAGACGCGAGAAACGCTCGGCGCTGACACCCACGTCGTTGAGCCAGATATCGGCGGCCTCATCATCGCTGACATGCACCGTGACCCAGAGCTTCTCGGCAGGCAGGCCCAGATTGACGGTCAGAAACTGCCAGGCGTAATGGATGGCCTCGCGCTTGAAGTAGTCGCCAAAACTGAAGTTGCCCAGCATTTCGAACAGGGTGTGATGGCGCGCGGTATACCCGACATTGTCCAGGTCGTTGTGCTTGCCGCCGGCGCGCACGCAGCGCTGAGCCGATGTGGCGCGCACATAGGGCCTGGGATCGCGCCCCAGGAAGACATCCTTGAAAGGCACCATACCGGCATTGGTGAAAAGCAGCGTGGGGTCGTTGTCCGGTACCAGTGAACTGGAAGGCACCTGAGTATGGCCGTGCTGTTCAAAAAAATTCAGAAATGCTTGTCGTATGTCGGCGCTTTTCATGGGCTTCCCGTAAACAATGGGTCAGGTCATTTGAATGAGGCAACGAGCGATGCATCAAACGAGGGGTGCACTGCCACCGTCGCCTGTCGTCAACATGCGCCTCGAGGGGTGACCCTCATGGTCCTTTGATCTTGCCCGTGGGCGTGCAACAAGGCGCAGGCGCACGGCAAGACGAATTTTGGCGGCTTAATGTATCAGTATGTCGCCTCCTGGTGCGACACTCCTCATGCGCTCCATTTTGCCTCATGCCGGGCATGACTGCGAAGCAGTGGCCGTCATGACGGCCACGCCAGGCGCATGGCACTGCTGCACTGCTGACCGTCAAACCCTCGCGAGGCCAGAAAGCGCTGGCGTTTGGCGCGGGCCTTCATGTCCTCTCCGGGACCTTCAAAGCGTCTCTTGAGGGCCTCGGCGGCCAGCGACGTCCAGTCGGCGTCACTCTCTTCCAGCGCCCGGGCAATCATGTCACGGTCGATCCCCCGTCCGCCAAGTTCTGCACTGATCTTGCGCGGCCCCTGCAGACGCGCGATGCGTGAGCGAACGAAATGCTCAACAAAACGAGCATCGGACTGAAAACCATCTTCGGCAAGACGATCCAGCAATGCCCTGACCTCCTCGGGCGGATGCTCGTGACGCAGCAGACGCTCCTCGAGTTCGCTGCGGGTATATTCGCGCCGTGCCAGCAGCGCGATGGCCTCTTCATAAGGCGTTCTTTGTGACATCACTGCCCTCTGCGTTTCATGTTCATTAAATCAAAAAGGGGCACGCTCCATTGAGCGTGCCCCTTTAGATATCACAATCAGAAAATAACGACCTACAGAAGCTCATCACCGCTGGCATCGGCATCTGCCGGCGCTTCGGCCTCATCTGTCTTCTCTTCTTCCTTCGCTTTCGGGGTACTCAGGAGCTGGCCGCGAATGGCGTCCTCAATCTCCTGCATCACTGCAGGATTGTCTTCAAGATACTGGGCGGCATTGGCCTTGCCCTGCCCGATCTTGTTGCCCTTGTAGCTGTACCAGGCACCAGCCTTGTTGACCAGGCTGCACTGGACGCCCAGATCGACCACTTCACCGGCATGGTAGATACCCTTGCCGTACATGATCTGGAACTCGGCCTGACGAAACGGCGGCGCCACCTTGTTCTTGACGACCTTGACGCGGGTTTCGTTGCCCACGGCTTCATCGCCCTGCTTGACCGAGCCGGTACGACGAATGTCCAGACGCACGCTTGAGTAGAACTTGAGCGCATTACCGCCGGTGGTCGTTTCGGGATTGCCGAACATGACACCGATTTTCATGCGGATCTGGTTGACGAACATCACCATGCAGTTGGCATTCTTGATGTGTCCGGTCACCTTGCGAAGCGCCTGTGACATCAGACGTGCCTGCAGACCAACGTGGGAATCGCCCATTTCGCCTTCGATCTCGGCACGCGGTGTCAGGGCTGCGACCGAGTCGACCACGATGACATCTACGCCGCCGGAGCGCACCAGCATGTCGCAGATCTCGAGCGCCTGCTCACCGGTATCGGGCTGCGAGACCAGCATGTCATCAAGATTGACGCCCAGTTTCTCGGCATAAGCGGGATCAAGTGCGTGCTCGGCATCGATGAACGCACAGGTCTTGCCCTGCTTCTGCGCCTGGGCAATGACCGACAGGGTAATGGTGGTTTTACCCGAGGCTTCGGGCCCGAAAATCTCGACGATACGCCCATAGGGCAGCCCGCCGATGCCAAGGGCAATATCAAGCCCGAGCGAACCGGTCGAGACGGCGGGAAGGGCCACGCGGGGCGTATCGCCCATGCGCATGACCGCGCCCTTGCCGAACTGACGTTCAATCTGGGACAGCGCTGCGTTAAGCGCCTTGGAGCGGTTGTCATCCTGTGCCATGTTGGCCCTCCTGTCGGGTCAGCCTGACGCTGATACGCCATTAAGCTGTATGCTTATCCAGTATTTTAAACCAAAAAGAGGGTCTGTCACATCCTTTTGATCACTTATTTCATCACACGCCCATGACGTCAGTGCAAGACAGAGGCGCTTCAGTCGAAGGGACGCTCTTCCAGCCGCTCGATCAGCCCCTTGAGGGCCAGGGCCACCGCTTCGCGCCGCACCTCGAGACGCTCGCCATTGAGGCGATAACACTGCGCCTGACTCTGGGTCGCATTGCCCCAGGCCAGCCACACGGTACCGACCGGCTTGTCCGGCGTGCCGCCACCGGGCCCCGCCACGCCGCTAATTGCGACCCCCAGATCCGCGCCGCTGTCACGACAGGCACCGCGCACCATTTCATGCACCACGGTTTCACTGACCGCGCCAAAAAGCTCCAGCGACACCGACGACACTCCCAGCAAGCGCTGCTTGGCGCTGTTGGCATAGGTGACATAGCCGGTTTCAAAACATGCCGAACTGCCGGCGACATCGGTAATGGCGCGTGCCACGCCCCCACCGGTACAGGATTCGGCGGTAGTCAGCACCACATGCTGCTGCTGACAGAGCATGCATAGCCGGCTGGCCAGCTCCTGTATGCCTGATGCTGTAGCCATGACGATCCCTTGCCCGTTACATCAAATTCAGATAGGTCCATGGTACTTGATTGCCCTCTCGAAAGGGACATGATCCGGCCGCCATCATTCCCTCGGCAAAAGAGAGACATCCACTGTCTGCACTATAGCAATACAGGCAAGGGAGTGGATCATGATAATCTCACGCCCTTTCACCTCACATGTCATTGGACAGGGTCAATTTCACGTGGCAGGCAAGACCGAGTCCCAACCGACGCCCATGATGGCGCAGTATTTTCGTATCAAACGCGAGCACCCCGACGTGCTGCTCTTTTACCGCATGGGAGATTTCTATGAACTCTTTCATGACGATGCCAAACGGGCGGCGTCGCTGCTGGACATCACACTGACCGCACGCGGCACCTCCAACGGCGCTCCCATCCCCATGGCCGGTGTGCCCTACCACAGCGCTGAAGGCTATCTGGCCCGTCTGGTGCGCATGGGCGAGTCGGTCGCCATCTGCGAGCAGATCGGTGACCCCGCCACCGCCAAGGGTCCGGTCGAGCGCCGGGTCGTTCGTATTGTCACGCCAGGCACTCTGCACGATGAAGCGCTGCTCGATGAGCGTCGCGATAACCTGGTGGCCGCGCTGCACGGCGATAACGACCACTGGGGCCTGGCCTGGCTCGAGCTTTCCAGCGGACGCTTCAGCGTGCTGGAAGTCGAGGGTGAAGGCGACATGCTGGCTGAGCTTCATCGGCTTGATCCCGCTGAGCTTTTGGTGATGGAAAGCCTGCGACTGCCGGAGAAACTGGACGGGCGGGCGGGCCTGCGACGCCAGAGCGACTGGCACTTTGATCTTGAAACGGCGCGGCGCCTGCTGTGTGATCAGCTGCGGGTACAAAACCTGTCAGGCTTTGGCTGCGACCACATGACCCGCGCACTCACGGCGGCAGGCGTTTTGATCGACTACGTGCGCGATACTCAGCGCACCGCCCTGCCGCACATCACGGCCATTGGCGTTGAAAACCGGGACGAGTCGGTCGTGATCGATGCAGCCAGTCGCCGCAATCTGGAAATCGACCAGAACATGGCCGGCGGCCAGGACAATACGCTGGCCTCGGTACTGGACACCACCGCTACCCCGATGGGGGCGCGACTGCTGCGGCGCTGGCTCAATCGGCCCCTTCGGGATCGTGACCAGATCAACGCGCGCCAGCAGGGCGTCATGCTGCTGGGTGAAGAAGATCACGTTGACGTCTTCAACGACATTCTGCGCGGCATCGGCGATATTGAGCGCATACTGGCACGCGTCGCCCTGCTCAGTGCCCGTCCGCGCGACCTTGCCCGGCTGCGCGATGCACTCAATGCCCTGCCCGCACTGGCCGAGCGGCTGGACGCCATTACCCGGGGCAGCGTGCTGGATGATCTCGCTCGCCATATCGTGCCCTATCCAGAGCTTGCCGATACGCTGACCCGGGCGCTGATCGATAGCCCACCGGTCGTAATCCGCGATGGCGGTGTCATTCGCGAGGGCTTCGATGAAGAACTCGACGAGTTCAGGTCCCTGCAGGAAAATGCCGGTGACTACCTGGTGCAGCTGGAAACGCGTGAGCGCGAGCGCACCGGCCTTGCCGGGCTCAAGGTGGGCTACAACCGGGTGCACGGCTACTATATTGAAATCCCGCGCGCCCAGGCGCGGGAAGCCCCCCCGGACTATATCCGGCGCCAGACGCTCAAGAACGCCGAGCGCTTTATCATCCCCGAGCTCAAGACCTTCGAGGACAAGGCGCTCTCGGCGCGCACCCGGGCACTGGCGCGTGAAAAGCTGCTCTATGAAGGTTTGCTTGAGTCGCTCAACGCAGAACTCGGGGCGCTGACCCAAACGGCCCGGGCACTGGCGACCCTGGATGTGCTGCACGCCTTTGCCGAGCGGGCGCAGAGTCTGTCACTGGTGTGCCCGGTACTGCGCGAGGCCCCCGGCATGACGATCCGTGATGGGCGTCATCCGGTGGTGGAACACGTCTCGAACCACCCCTTTGTGCCCAACGATCTGTGCTTTGATGACGACACCCGCATGCTGGTCATTACCGGTCCCAACATGGGCGGTAAATCGACCTTCATGCGCCAGAACGCACTGATCGCCCTGTTGGCGCATACCGGCTGCTTCGTGCCGGCAAGCCATGCCGAAATCGGCCCGATTGATCGCATCTTTACCCGTATCGGCTCCTCGGATGACCTGGCCGGCGGACGCTCGACCTTCATGGTCGAAATGACCGAAACGGCCAGCATCCTCCATAACGCGACCGACCACAGTCTGGTGCTGATGGACGAGATCGGCCGCGGCACCAGCACCTTTGACGGCCTGTCGCTGGCCTGGGCTGCCGCCGAGCATCTGACCGGCACGCGCGCCTTTACGCTGTTCGCCACGCACTACTTCGAGATGACCAGCCTGCCTGAACAGGCCGAAGGCGTGGCCAACGTGCACCTCAATGCCACCGAGCACAACGATGGCATTGTCTTCATGCACCGGGTAGAGCCGGGGCCTGCCAGTCAGAGCTACGGCCTGCAGGTAGCGCAGCTGGCAGGCGTGCCTCGCACCGTGATTGCCCGTGCTCGTGAAAAGCTCATGATGCTGGAAGCGCAGGAAGTCGAGCGCCCCGCTGCTCCGCAGGAAAGGTCGGGACAGACAGGCGCCGCACCACAGCAGAACGACCTTTTTGCCAGCCCCCCACACCCGCTGGTCGAGGCGCTTGAGAGGCTTGATCTGGATTCCCTGTCACCTCGTCAGGCACAGGAGTGGCTGTACCAATGGCGCGATAAAATACGCTAACGGCAGTTACCGCCCAAACGGACCGGCGGCTTTCCTCACAAGCGGCTTGTCCCGGGGCGGGCGGGCCTTCTAGAATAAGGCCCCTTTCGTGGGCCGCCCCACATCCCTTTTCAACACTGCCTGTCCCTGCATGGGCAGTGACCGCCTGCTACCCTGGAGTTCGTGACATGACCTTTGTCGTCACCGAGAACTGCATTCAATGCAAATACACGGACTGCGTGGAAGTTTGTCCGGTCGACTGCTTCTATGAAGGCCCCAACTTTCTGGTCATTCACCCCGATGAATGCATCGACTGCGCTCTTTGCGAACCGGAATGTCCGGCCGAGGCCATCTTTTCGGAAGACGAGCTTCCAGAAGGTCAGGAAAAGTTTATCGAGATCAACGCCGATCTGGCCGAGCAGTGGCCCAATATTAGCGAGCGTTCCGATCCACCGGCTGATGCCGATGAATGGAACGGGGTGCCCGGCAAGATCGACAAGCTGGCGCGCTGATGCTTTTGTCAGGGCCGCCGGTGTCCTGACAGCCCTTCCTTCCTGCCTTTTTCAGCATGATTGCCCTTTTGCCTCTTGTCTAAATGGCACTACTCGTTTATTGCACGTAAATGACACACATAAAAAAGGCGGCCCTCTTAGGGCCGCCCTTGCATCCTGCATCCTTGAGCCATTCCATTGGCTCTTTATCCATTGGCGTCATCCATGCGGAGAAATCGGATCCATCCGATACTCTGCGCGCCATAAATCCATGTGACATCTGGTGATCCGAGCGACGCCATCCATTGCGCCGTCAGCTGAAATCACGATCATATTTGCTGATCGTCAAAGGAGTTTTTAAAAAAGAGCTAATCAGAAAAATAGCGACCGCAACGTTTTTCCTTGACGAAAAAACGTGCAAATCAAATATTTAAAAAGGAAGGTAATTTTGGGCCCGTTACCGGACCGCCTACGATGGATTTATGTTGGATTCTGCACCCCTGCCGGGTCAAGATAATCGTCCAGGATTCGTAGAATATAGAGCGGGGACATAAAAAATCCGACTACGCATGGTAGCCGGATTAAATTTAGTGATCGAAACTCTGAAAAATCAGACCTGTCCCTTTACTTCGGCGAGACCCTTGTAAGGTGCCTTGCCGGCCAGCTCATCCTCAATGACCAGCAACCGGTTGTACTTGGCGACACGATCACTGCGCGACAGCGAGCCGGTCTTGATCTGTCCGGCGCAGGTACCGACCGCCAGATCCGCGATGGTGGTATCTTCGGTTTCACCGCTGCGATGAGAGATAACCGCCGTGTAGCCGGCATCACGCGCCATTTTGATCGCATCCAGGGTTTCGGTCAGAGAACCGATCTGGTTGAACTTGATCAGAATCGAGTTACCGATGCCCTTGTCGATCCCTTCACGGAAAATACGCGTGTTGGTGACAAACAGGTCATCACCGACCAGCTGTACGCGATCGCCCAGCTTGTCGGTCAGTGCCTTCCAGCCGTCCCAGTCGGATTCGTCCAGACCGTCCTCAATGGAGACGATCGGATACTGATCGACCAGGTCCGCCAGATAGTCAGCAAAGCTTTCACTGGTGAAGCTCTTGTTTTCACCGGAGAGCGTGTACTGACCGTCCTTGTAGAACTCGGAAGCGGCGCAGTCCAGCGCCAGTGTGACATCGGTGCCCAGCTGATAACCGGCATCGCTGACGGCCTGCTTGATGGCACCCAGCGCGTCAGCGTTGGAGTCCAGGTTCGGGGCAAAGCCCCCTTCATCGCCCACGGCGGTGGACTGCCCGCGAGCGGAAAGCACCTTTTTCAGCGCGTGGAAGATTTCAGCGCCCATGCGCAGCCCTTCGGCAAAGCTCCTGGCGCCGACCGGCTGAACCATGAACTCCTGAATATCGATATTGTTATCGGCGTGCTCGCCGCCATTCATGATGTTCATCATCGGCAGCGGCATGCTGAACTGACCGGGCGTGCCATAAAGCTCGGCAATGTGGGCATAAAGCGGCATGCCCTTCTCGACAGCCGCGGCACGTGCCGCCGCCAGGGAAACGGCGAGAATGGCGTTGGCGCCCAGATTGCCCTTGTTGTCGGTGCCATCCAGTTCCAGCATGGCCTTGTCCAGCGCGCGCTGATCGCTGGCATCCATACCCTTGAGACGCTCACGAATTACCGTATTGACGGCTTCCACGGCCTTTTTGACGCCCTTGCCCAGATAGCGTGACTTGTCGCCGTCGCGCAGCTCCAGCGCTTCACGCGAGCCGGTAGATGCACCGGACGGCGCATAGGCCTGCTCGCGGATACCACCGGCCAGGGTAACCGTGGCCATGACGGTGGGGTTGCCGCGCGAATCAAGCACTTCGAGTCCATGTATATCAACAATCTCGGCCATCTAAAGCATCCTCACTGGTTAAACTTCCGGCCCCGTCTTCGGACCGGACTCGAATGAACGCACCATGAAAGCATAGAAAGCGACCCGCCTGCCTGCCATGCCAGCGTACGCACGCCCATTATTAGACTAAAGTCAAAACCCTTGCCGAACCGATGGCGCCGGCCAAAAAAACGCCGGTCATGATGACCGGCGTTTTGCGACTAGCGGATGTCGATGGGATCGAAATGCTTGACTACCCCATCGAGCATTTTGATCTGCTCCAGAAAGGGGGTCAGCCGATCCAGCGGCAATGCGCAGGGGCCATCACAGCGTGCATTGTCCGGGTCCGGATGGGCCTCGACAAAAAGCCCGGCGATACCGGTCGCAATGCCGGCCCTGGCCAGCTCGACGACCTGCTGGCGACGCCCGCCGGCGCTGTCAGAACGACCGCCCGGCTGCTGCAGCGAGTGGGTGACATCAAAAAAGACCGGATAGCCGGTTTTTTTCATCTCGCCAAAGCCGAGCATGTCGACCACCAGGTTGTTGTAGCCAAAGCTTGCGCCGCGCTCACACAGAATCAGCCGATCGTTACCGGCCTCTTCGAACTTGGTAATGATGTGGCGCATCTCGTGTGGCGCGATGAACTGCGGCTTCTTGATGTTGACCACGGCACTGGTTTTCGCCATGGCCACGACCAGATCGGTCTGGCGAGCCAGAAAGGCCGGCAGCTGGATCACGTCGCAGACATCGGCCACGGCACGCGCCTGATCCGGCTCATGAACGTCTGTCAGCACCGGCACGTTGAAGCGGCGCTTGATCTCATCAAGGATCTTGAGCCCCTCATCGAGTCCCGGCCCACGGTAGGAATGAATCGAGCTGCGGTTGGCCTTGTCAAAGCTGGCCTTGAACACGTAGGGGATGCCCAGCGCTTTGGTGGCCTCGACCCAGGCATTGGCCACCTCGATGGCCATGTCCCGTGATTCGAGCACGTTCATGCCGCCAAAGAGTGTCAGCGGCTGCTGATTGCCGGTCGCAATATCACCGATGGCAACGGTTTTCTGTTTGGCTGTCTCAGTGCCTGTCATCGTCACGCTCCTGCTGGTCGCGCGTGCCGGCCTTGTGCGTGCGCGCCGCGCGATGGGTCAGCGCTGCGTTGACAAAGCCGGTAAAAAGCGGATGCCCATCGCGCGGGGTCGAGGTAAATTCGGGGTGGAACTGACAGGCAACATACCAGGGATGATCCGGCAGTTCGACCATTTCCACCAGTGACTGATCCACACTGCGCCCTGAGAACACCATGCCGGCGGCTTCCAGATCGGCCACGAACTGATCGTTGATCTCGTAGCGGTGGCGGTGACGCTCGACAATGGTGTCGCTGCCATAGATGTCGCGCGCCTTCGAGCCTTCCTTCAGCACGCAGCTCTGGCCACCCAGACGCATGGTGCCGCCCAGATCGGAGGACTCATCGCGGGTTTCGATCCGCCCTTCCGGCGTGATCCACTCGGTGATCAGACCGACCACCGGGTGGCGGGTATCGTGCGTGAATTCGGTGGAATTGGCGTCGCGCCAGCCGGCCACATGACGGGCAAACTCGATGACCGCCACCTGCATGCCCAGGCAGATGCCCAGATAGGGAATGCCGTGTTCACGCGCGTAGCGGGCCGTGGCGATCTTGCCTTCCACGCCACGCGAACCGAAACCGCCCGGCACCAGGATCGCGTCCTTGCCTTCAAGACGCTCAACGCCTTCACGCTCGATGGTTTCGGAATCGATGTAGTCGATATTGACCTTCACACGGGTCTGAATACCGGCGTGCATCAGCGATTCATTGAGCGACTTGTAGGCGTCCAGCAGCTCCATGTACTTGCCGACCATCGCAATGTTGATGGTCTTGAGCGGGTTGAGCTTGGCATCAAGCACCCTGACCCATTCGCTCAGGTCTGCCGCCGGCGGATCAAGACGCAGCTTGTCGCAGACAATGTCGTCAAGCTCGTGGTCATGCAGCATCAGCGGAATGCGATAGATGGTATCGGCATCCTGCATCGGAATGACGGCGCGCTCGTCCACGTTGGTGAACAGCGCAATCTTGCGTCGTTCGCTGGCCTCAAGCTCGACCTCACTGCGACACAGCAGGATATCGGGCTGGATGCCGATGGAGCGCAGCTCCTTGACACTGTGCTGGGTCGGCTTGGTCTTGGTCTCGCCGGCCGTCTTGATGTAGGGCACCAGCGTCAGATGCATGAACAGCGCGTGACTGGAGCCGACTTCGCTGCGCAGCTGACGAATGGCCTCCAGAAACGGCAGCGATTCGATATCCCCCACAGTGCCACCGATTTCCACCATGGCCACGTCATAGCCTTCGGCGCCTGCCTTGACGCGGCGCTTGATCTCATCGGTGATGTGCGGAATGACCTGAACGGTACCGCCCAGATAATCACCTCGGCGTTCCTTTCGCAGCACGTGTTCATAAACACGCCCGGTGGTGAAGTTGTTGGCCTGGGTCATGCGCGAACGGATGAAGCGCTCGTAGTGTCCCAGGTCAAGATCGGTCTCGGCACCATCTTCGGTGACAAATACCTCACCGTGCTGAAAGGGGCTCATGGTGCCCGGATCGACGTTGATATAGGGGTCGAGCTTGAGAATCGTGACCTTCAGGCCACGGGCTTCCAGAATAGCGGCCAGAGAAGCTGCAGCGATGCCTTTACCGAGAGAAGACACAACGCCACCGGTCACGAAAATATATCGCGTCGTCATGGGGAACCTGTTAATGCTGAGCGAAGGTCGACCAGAAAGGCAGACCAGGATGGGAGATCAGTTTACGCGAAAGCGTCGGCGCGCTCAATTTGCATTGTCGGCCCTGAGCCGGATCAGAGGGGATGATGCCTTTTTAATGGACTTGGTCACGATATAGGTGAAGTAGCGGCGAATGGCGAGATCCTCCATCAGCCAGCGATCCACCAGACGCTGATACTGATCGATGCTTTCGGCCTCGATCAGCACCAGATAGTCCACGCCGCCGCCCACGGCGACACATTCACTGACCTGCGGCGTCTCGCGCATGACCCGCTCGAAGCGCTCGGACACGACCACACCGTGACTTTCCAGCTCGATCTGCATCCACACCGAGGTCAGCGCCACCCGAACCCGGTCACTGATACGGGCACTGTAGCCTTCGATGATACCGGCACGCTCCAGGCGTCTTACTCGTTCCCAGCAGGGGCTCACCGAAAGGTTGATCGCCTCGGCCAGTCGCGACTTGGTAATGCGGCCATCACGGGACAGGATATCGAGAATGCGTAAATCGTATTGATCGAGTTTCATCAGGTACTCACATCGGAGCAGTGCGGTACGGGGCACGACGCGCCGGCAGTCGATCAACGGCCGCTATCCGTCTTTTTGATCGCGGCCGTCGTGGCCATCAACGCTCAAGCGATTTGACCATTTCTCCAATGACCACAAGGGTATCGCCCATCTCGACGCGGGCCGGGAAGCGACGGGCCAGCACCAGACCATCGCGCTCGGCGCGATATTCCACGGGCTCGGCACCGGTACGTGTCATGTCCCAGATACGGGCAACCACCTCGCCTTCGCGCACCTGCCCGCCCAGGGCGCAGGTCATCTCCAGAAGCCCCGAGTGCTCGCTTTGCACGTAGCAGGAGGCATCCGGCATCTCGACATACTGCTGGCGCGCGGGACGCTGTATCTCCCCCTCTGTAATACCGGCAAAGATCAGAAAATTGCGCACGCCGCGCTCGCTGATCTCGATACTGGCAGGCGTTGACGTGCCGCCACCGCCCAGCTCGGTGGTCACCAATACCTTGCCCTGATTTTCCACCACCGTGTCATACAGCGCCGCCGCGTCCAGCTCATACATCATGATGGCGGTTGAGGCACCGAAATCGATCGCGCCCCTGAGGCTTTTGCGCTCAAGTTCCAGATCATCGAGTCGATGGGCCGCGGCAAAGGGCAGAATGTCCAGCGTCCGTCCGCCCGAGTGCAGGTCGAGTGCGTAGTCGCACATCGGTACCAGATAGCGGGTGAAGTAATCCGCAATCTGCTTCGTTGGCCCGCCATCAGGGTCACCCGGGAAGCTGCGATTGAGGTTACCGCGATCCATCGGCGAGGTGCGTCGTCCGACCTGAGCCGCCGGCTGATTCATCATCGGCACAATGATGACGCGCCCCTGGACTTCCTCGGCCGTCAGGCGCCGGGCCAGTTTCAAAAGGGCCGTAATGCCCTCGTACTCATCGCCGTGGTTGCCGCCGGTCAGAAGCGCCGTGGGCCCTTCGCCGTTTTTGACCACGGTGATCGGAATCATGACCGCCCCCCAGGCAGACTCATCATGGGAGACCGGCAGCTTGAGAAAGCCGTGCTGAACGCCGTCGGCGTCAAAATCGACAGTGGCAGAAATCGGACTTGGACGCATGAGCAGTGCTACTCCCTGTGGTAAACCGCCTCAGTGCCGCTGATCGTCTCGGGGCACCGGCAAGGCGCGCTATTTGACGAAAAGCTGACGGGGGAAATTGCTGAAGGTTTCTACCCCGGTCTCGGTGATCAGAATCGACTCGGTGATTTCAAGCCCCCAGTCATCCATCCACATGCCCGGCATGAAATGAAAGGTCATGCCGGGTTCCAGTACGGTCTCGTCGCTGGGACGCAGACTCATGGTGCGCTCCCCCCAGTCGGGTGGATAGCTCAGACCAATGGGATAACCGCAGCGGGCACCGCCCCGATCAAAGCCCCACTTGTCCATCGCCGTGCCCAGCGCCATGGCCAGATCACAGCAGCGGTTGCCGGGTTTGGCAACTGCAAGGCCGTTTTCGATACCTTCCAGCAGCGCCGACTCGCCACGCAGGAAATCTCGTGGCGGACGCCCGAGAAACACCGTCCGCGACAGCGGCGCGTGATAGCGCTTGTAGACACCGGCAATCTCGAAAAAGGTACCCTCACCCTTCTTGAACGGCGCATCATCCCAGGTCAGGTGCGGGGCAGCAGCGTCCTTGCCGGTCGGCAGTAGCGGCACGATCGCCGGATAATCCCCACCGTGCCCCTCGATCCCCTCGACACCCGCCCGGTAGATTTCAGCGACCAGCCGGCTCTTGGGCAGTCCGGGCTCGACCATGTCGAGAATGCGGGCATGCATTTCGTCCACGATGCGCCCGGCCACGCGCATGTACTCGATCTCGGTCGGTGACTTGATCGCCCGGCACCAGTTGACCAGGCCATTGGCATCGACCAGCGTCGCCTCGGGCAGGTTTGCCAGCAGGCTGGTATAGGCCTTCGCCGAGAAGTAGTAGTTGTCCATCTCGACACCGATGCGCCCCCGATGCCACTGCCAATGAGGCAGGATCGACTGGGAAAGATATTCCATCGGATGCATGTCGGGATTCTGGACGTAATAGTCCGGATACCAGGTCACATGCGTTTCGGGATTCATCCAGCAGGTGCGTATTGCGCCATTACTGTCCTGGCGTCGCCCGTACCATACCGGGTCCTGATCAAGACTGATCAGGACACACTGGTGAACATAGAACGACCATCCGTCATAGCCGGTCAGCCAAGCCATGTTGGAGGGGTCATAGACGATCAGGAGATCCAGCTCGGCACGCGCCATCGCCGCTCTTACCCGGGCCAGGCGCTGAGCGTACTCCTCGCGCGTAAAGGGAAGTGCAATGTCGGTCATTGGCGCTCGCTTTTCCCGGTCCACAAACCGGGCACTTGTTGTATTCAACGACGTCCCGAAAACAAGCCAAACACAGGGGGGCGATGGCTACTGCGCGACCACCACCCCGCCTCAGCCAGTCTGCCCTTGTCCGATTGTCGGGGTCAAAAGCTTTCCGCATGCGTTTTTCGACGACACGCCCCCGAATGCCGATGCAACAACCTCTCCGAAATGCACAGGGTCATTGTGAGTTTGAATTAAAGCCTCCTCAGTAAAGGGTCGATATACGCTTCAGAATGCGCCTCCCTCGTTGCGCTTGTTTTAACGACGCCCTGTACCGCGAATGATCAGGACGCCTCCATGAGAGATTGCTGTCACATGAAAGATATCAGCGTTGCCACCGACCGCCAGCAGGACTTCTTTCGCGCCGCCATCGACCGCGCTCAGGCCGTCATCGAATTTACGCCCGAAGGCATCATCCTCGATGCCAACGAAAACTTTCTAACCACGGTGGGCTATAGCCTCGAAGAGATCAAAGGCAAGCATCACCGCATCTTCTGTGACCCTGAAGAGATTGGTTCGCCTGACTATCGCGCCTTCTGGCAAAAGCTTGGCCGCGGGGAGTTCGACGCCGGCGAGTATCGTCGTATCGGAAGAAACGGCCGGGAGATCTGGCTGCAGGCCACCTATAACCCCATTTTCGATGACAGCGGCATGCCGGTTCGGGTGATCAAGTTTGCCTCCGACATCACCGCGCAAAAGCAGCACGATGCCGAGTTCGAAGGCAAGGTGGATGCCATCAACCGCGCCCAGGCCGTCATCGAGTTTGATCTGCAGGGCAATATTCTCTCGGCCAACGATAACTTCCTGAACGCCGTGGGCTACCGGGCCAACGAGATCATTGGCGAGCATCACCGCATGTTCTGTGATGAAGCCCATACCCGCTCGGTCGAGTATCGGGAATTCTGGAAAAACCTCGCGCGCGGCGAATTTGCTCAGGGCGAATACAAAAGATTTCGCAAGGATGGCAGCGAACTCTGGCTGCAGGCGACCTATAACCCGATCATGGATCCGGCCGGGCGCCCCTACCGCATCGTCAAGTTTGCCACCGACATTACCGCACGCAAGCTGCTCAATGCCGAGTTTGAAGGCAAGGTCAACGCTATCAGTCGTGCACAGGCCGTCATCGAGTTCGATCTTAAAGGCTACATCCTCGATGCCAACCCGGGTTTTCTTGAGGCTACCGGCTATCGTCTCGAGGATATCAAGGGTCAGCATCACCGCATCTTCTGTGAGGCAGACTACGCCGAAAGCGATGAATACCGCCGTTTCTGGGAAGAGCTGGAACGCGGCAAACTCATGAGCGGTGAATACAGCCGGCTTACGCGTGAAGGCAAGGAGCTCTGGCTGCAGGCCACCTACAACCCCATCTTCGACATGAATGGCAGACCCTTCAAGGTGGTCAAGTTTGCCACCGATATTACCGCCAGAAAGCGTGAGGGGGTAGAACTCGAAGGTCGACTCAAGGCCATCGATCGCGCCCAGGCAGTGATCGAGTTTGATCTCAAGGGCAACATTCTGACTGCCAACCGCAACTTCCTGCACACCATGGGCTATACCATGGATGAAGTGCAGGGCCAGCATCACCGCGTGTTTTGTGACAACGACTATGTCATGAGTACCGACTATCGTGACTTCTGGCAAAAGCTCAGTAACGGCGAGTTCTTCAGCGGTCGCTTCAGTCGTCTGGGCAAGTTTGGTCGACGCGTCTGGATTCAGGGCACCTATAACCCGATCTTCGATGCCAGAGGTAACCCCTACAAGATCATCAAGTTCGCCACCGACATTACAGATCAGGTGAAACTTGAAGAAAGCATCAAGGATCAGGCCTCCTCGATGAGTTCAAGCATCACCGGGCTCAATACCTCAATTAATGCCATTGCCGAAAACGCCCAGCTCACGCAGCAGCTGGCGCATTTCACCCAGGAAGAGGCGAAGCGCGGCAGTAATACCCTGACACGCTCGGTCGAGGTCATGGACGCCATCCGCAAGGCCTCGGAAGACGTCGATGCCATTGTCAAGGTGATCGGCGAGATTGCCAGCCAGACCAACCTGCTGGCATTCAACGCCGCTATTGAAGCTGCCCGCGCCGGCGAACACGGACTGGGCTTCTCGGTGGTTGCCGATGAAGTCAGAAAGCTGGCCGAAAAGTCCTCTGATGCCACACGACAGATCAATCGTCTGCTGGGTGAATCCAGCCGACGCATCGAGGAAGGCAACACCGTCTCACGCGATGCCAGAGCCTCCTTTGACAAGATCGTGGAGGGCATTGAGAAAACCAGCTCGTCCGTGGATGAAATTACCCATGCCACGCGCGCGCAGCTCGAGACAGCCGAGCACGTTGAACGCTCGATTCTGGCTCTGAATGCGGCCACCGCGGCACATCAGACGGATGGTGTTACCACTGGCCAGTCCCACAAGAGCGCCTGACATGACCGCACATGCTAACAACACCAGCACCTACGGCGTGCTGGGAATCGGCCAGAGCAACGTTGCCCTTCCCGTCAGTGCATTGAGGGAAGTGGCCGATCTTCCACACCGTCTGACCCCTGCCCCCATGGCGCCGGCCTGGTCACTGGGCGCCTTTATGCTGCGCGAGGAGATGATTCCGGTCATCGACCTGGCGCGTCTGCTGCGCCTTGATGACAGTACCGGAACTCGCAGTGAGGGCGATCGGGTTGCCGTCGTGCAGTGGCGTTCAGGAGTATTTGGCCTGCGCGTGGACGATATTTATTCCATTACGTCGGTGGCGGACGACCATTTGCAGCCGCTGGAAAACAATCACACTGGTGGCAACCTGACACCGGCGGCATTCAATTTTCACCAGGGCGATGAGGAGCACCTGGTTTATGTACTGGACCTTGATGTCCTGTTCGCTCTTGAAGGCGTGACACGTTCAACGAATGCCACCGAGAGCCGTGGCTCCGAGACCACACAAAAGATGGCTTCCAGAGACGGCCGCCCTCATGAGCATCATCGCGCCCTGATGATCGAGTGCCTGGGCGTTCGCCTCAGTCTGCCTGCCGCGATGGTGCGTGAGATCCAGCCGCTGGAAACGCTTGACCCGCCGGTGCTTGAGGTCGAGGGGTTTATGGGGACGACGCGTCTGCGCGACAGTCACGTAGCAGTTTTCTGTCCGTTGATTCTGGCCCGACTCGACAAGAAGTGCACGGCCCGGCCCGGCCTGATGGTTGTGGTCACCGTGCGCGGGCAGTTAATGGGACTGGCGGCCAGTCGTATACTGCGCATGATCGATCATGCTCCGGCAGACCTGATGCCACTAGCCGATAACCATGCGTGCGCTGATGCTACCGTCGCCGGCATGATTACGCACCCGGAGCTGGGAGAATCGCTTTTGCTTGATGGCGAGCGCTTTGCCACCGACCAGGATTTTCTCACCATTGCCGCCATGTATGCCGGCAAGGAGAGCAAAGAAAGCGTGGAAAGCGTGGTCTATCGTCGCTTCGCCTTTGTACACTTCGATGCCTTTGGTCAGTACGTGACGCCGCTTGAACAGCTCGATGAAGTCATCGCCATGTCGGATAATGTCACGCCCAGCACCAATCCGGGAGAAGGCTGGGAAGGCACGCTGCTCCATCGCAATCGCGCTGTTTCCCTGATCGATCTGCGCAAACTTTTGAAAACACCCCATGACACGCCGGCCACCGACGTCCTGATCGTGGCCTATGGCGACTATCGAGTCGGTTTCATGATCGACAATGCCCGTCATATCGAGTATCTCGATGCCCCGGCGAACAGCCTGATCATTCGCTGGCGCGGCGAGCAGGAACCCGACACGCCGCCCATCGAACAGTGCAAACGTCTGATCGTGGTCGGCACCGGGGCCAACAAGAAAGTCATGTCGGTGCTGTGTCTGGAAACGCTGGCCGCACTGCTGGTGGATATCAATACGCCCCACCACTGCGCCATGATCGATGCGGCCTCATCGGCACCATTTGTCTGAGCCCAAAGGACACAGCGGCAGACGCGCCACGGCATGGCCGGCACTAAAGTCTTTGGCAATCCTTTCATGCTCTGTGATCATGAAGGCCATTTATATCATGCCGGAATGCCATCATGATCAGGACCTACAGCCTTGCGCAGCAGACCATTCACGAACTGGCCGACGACGCGCTTGAAGCGCGTCTGTCGCAGGCGACCTGGATCGATGCGCAGGAACCCAGTGACAGTGAGCGTGAGGCACTGGCCCCCTTCCTCGCCGAGGAGCTGCCCGGCAGCACCGATGTCGAGGAGATCGAATCCTCGGCGCGCTACTTCTCGGATGCTGACGGTCTTCACGTGCACTCCCTGTTTCTGACCCGCAACGAAGGCAAGCACCAGAACACCACGGTGGCCTTTATCCTTCAGCCACAACGGCTCCTGAGCCTGCGCGAAGAGGACCTGGCGGATTTCAGGCTGCTGCGCCTGCGGGCGCGGCGCGGCCAGATTGAGGCCGGCTCCCCCCAGGAGCTGATGGTCACCATCTTCGAGCAGAAGGTGGAAAACCTCGCCGACAGCGTCGAGGATATGCACCGCGATCTTGAGCAGGTCAGCCATCAGGTGCTCGAAGTCGAGGATTCGGATCTTGAGGATGCCATTGATCGGCTGGCCAAGGTCGAGGACAGCGTCGGCAAGATTCGACTGTGTCTAATGGACACCCAGCGCTCGCTGCATTTTCTGCTGCGTCACCTGCGCCGTCATCCGGAGCTTCAGGAGCAGGCACGAGAGGTCCTTCAGGACGTGGACGCCCTGATGTCGCACAACACCTTTTTATCCGACAAGGTCAATTTCCTGATGGATACGACCCAGGGCTTTATCAATATCCAGCAAAACCAGATCATCAAGATCTTCTCGATCGCCTCGGTCGTGTTTCTCCCCCCGACCATGATCGCCAGCATCTATGGCATGAACTTTGATGTCATGCCCGAGTTGCACTGGCCGCTGGGCTATCCCTTTGCCATTTTTGTCATGTTCCTGTCGGGTCTGACGCCCTTTTTGTACTTCAAACATCGCGGCTGGCTCTGATGACGCAAAGGCGGTCCATGCCGGCAGGCCCAACAAAGGGGAAATGAGATGCGCATTTTGATTCACGCCCCCGAGGCACAACGCTGGCAGGCGGCATTGATGCGTGAACTGCATCCGTCATTGCCCGAGGCCGACATCGTGACCACGCAGGATGTCGGCGAAGGCCCGGCCGATCTGCTGGTGGTCTGGAAACCGACGGCCTCATTGCTGGCATGTCAGGATGTCTCGCTAAAGGCAATCTTCAATGCCGGCGCCGGTGTCGATGCCCTGTTGAGCCTTCCCGATCTGCCGGACGTGCCCATCGTCCGACTGCGTGACGCCGGCATGGGCATGCTGATGGCCGACTACGCGATCTATGGCCTCCTGCATTTTTATCGGGACATGGATCACTATCAAAGACAGCAGATCGATCAACACTGGCAGGAGCAGCCGCTGGCCGATCGCAGTGACTGGCGGGTGGGCATCCTGGGACTGGGCACCCTCGGCCAGATCTGTGCCCGGCGCATAAGCGCCCAGGGATTTGAAGTGCAGGGCTGGAGTCGCTCCCCAAAACACCTCGAGGGGATCGACACCCATCATGGTGACGAGGGTCTGACCACTCTTTTGAGCACTTCCCGGGTCATTGTCAGCCTGCTGCCGGACACTACCGAGACACGCTGGCTGCTCAACGCACAGCGTCTGGCGCAGCTGCCCGAAGGTGCCGTGGTGATCAATGCAGGACGGGGCACCATACTGGATCCGGACGCCCTGCTCGCTCTTGTCGAAAACGGCCATCTTCGTGGCGCCCTGCTGGACGTTTTTCCCGAAGAGCCCCTGCCGGTGCAGCACCCGCTCTGGCAAAACCCTCGGGTCATCGTGACACCACACGTGGCGGCGCCTACCGATGTCAACGCAGGCGCCCGACAGTTTGCCGCCGACATTCTGGCGTTGACGCGAGGCGAGCCCATCGAGACCGTTGACCTCTCCACGGGGTATTAAGGCATAGGCCGCATGCGCGCTGCACCTCACAAACAGGAGACGCCGTGTTTCGTTTTTTTCTGGTACTGACCGCCCTGATGGTGTCTAACGCACTGCAGGCCGAGGAGATTCATCCTTTCAAGGCCCAGTACCATCTCACGATGGATGGCTGGCCCAGTGCCGACATGACCCATCAGCTCGAGCATGATGGCGATGGCTGGCGCTCCACCATGCATGCCTCAATCAAGATCGCCACCGGCTATGAATACAGCCGCTTTCATGTCAGCCATGTCACCGAGGTATCGCCCTGGAGCTTTTACAGCCGCTATCGCCTGTTCGGCTTTGGCGATACCTACCGACTTGACGAGCATCAGCTGTCCAATCTGCCGGACCGTCAGGCAGCGCTGTTTGCGCTCAGCCGCCAGGCCTTTGATGCCCCATCGTGTCGCGGCCGACAGGCAACGCCCTGTAGCTTTGCCTACGTTGACCACAAAATGCGTGAACACAATATGGTCTGGCGGGTCATTGATGATCCCGAGATGACCGTGCCCCAGGGGCACTGGAAGACGCGCCATGTGGAGGCCTGGGACGAGGACAAACCCGACCGGCGCCTGCACTTTTATTTCACCTCGCGCAATCCGGGGCTTCTCGTGCAGACGGACTATTTCCGCGATGGCAAACTGAGTGCACGCCTGCAGCTGACAGGACTCGAGTCGCCATAGGGCCCGAGGCAGACTCTGATCATTTCCATACAACACTGACACCAGGGAGGGAACATGCTGGAACCGCACCTGACACTAACCATGGCGCTGGGGGAAGGTCCGCACTGGGATGCCGACCAGCCGCGTCTTCACTGGGTCGATATCCTGAACGGTGAACTTCATCAGCTCGACCCCGAAAGCAATCAGCATCACATCCGGCACTTTGATGAGCCGCTGGCCTACGCCGTGCCCGACGATCAGGGCGGTTACCTGGCCGCCTTTCGTTCGGGCCTGTGGCGTCTGGACGACCAGGGGCAAAAGCAGCAACAGCTGGTCGAAGGTCCCCAGAATCCTGACATCAGCTGGTGCAATGACGGCCACTGCGATGCTCATGGCCGGCTGTGGTTTGGGACCAAAAACGCCGAAGAGGCCCATCCCACCGGAGCGCTTTTCAGCTACCAGAACGCACTGGCATCGCATTTCGAAGGCGTGACCATTGCCAACGGCATTGCGATCAGTCCCGATCATCGCTGGCTCTACTTCAGCGACACGCCGACACACAGGATTCATCGCTATCCGCTGGATATCGAGCAGGGCACGCTGGGCGAGGCCGAGCTTTTTGCCGATACCCGAGCGCTGGCGCTGCCGGGCTCACCGGACGGTGCCGCCATCGATGAAGCCGGTCACTACTGGATCGCCATGTACGGCGGCGGTGTCGTGGTGCACTTCGATGATTGCGGCAACGTGGTGGAAATCCTGCCACTGCTGGCCCCCAACCCGACCAAGGTGACCTTTGGTGACAGCGACCTGCGCACGCTTTATGTCACCTGCGCTCGCCAGGGGCTGGATCAGGCTACCCTGAACCAGTATCCCGATGCCGGCTCGCTCTTTTCCATGCGCGTGGACACCCCGGGACTACCCGGCCACCGCTACCGGAACATCGAACGCGATACCACCTGAGCCACACCTGCCCCGGTGCGGCACTGCCGTATCGGGGCCCGGGTTCGGACTGTGATATGTTCCCCAGTGACACTGCCGCCACCGAGACTTGCATGAACGATACCGCCTCCCTGGCCGACCAGCTGATCAAGGAGATTCTTGACGGGCGTTATCAGCCGGGCGATTTCATTCCCAAGGAGCTGGAGATCTGCCGGCACTCCGGTTTGAGCCGCAACGCGGTCCGTCGCCATCTGGGCGCGCTGGTCAACGGCGGCATCATCGAGCGTATTTCCGGCTATGGCTCTCGCGTGCGCGAGTTTTCACAGTGGCACATTCTTGATCCTGCCGTGACGGACTGGATCACCCGCTTTGCCGGGCCACATCTGGAGATCCAGCGCGAGATCCTGAGCTTTCGCCTGACGGTCGAGCCATGGGTGGCGATGATGGCCGCCAGCAGTGCCACCGCCCGGGACCTGGTCGCCATCGAGGAAGCCTTCGAAGGCATGCGCGATCACCATCTTGACGAGGACACCGCGCAGCACGACCACTGCGACGTTTCCTTTCATGTCGCCATCTATTACGCCACGCATAACATCGTCTGGTCCCAGCTCTCTCATGTACTGCGCCCATCGATCCATCTGCTGGTATCGCACAGCAACACCCGCACGCTTGACCCGACCCATAGTCTTCAAAACCATCACCGGCTCATGGACGCCATACGCATGCGCCAGCCCGACGAGGCCTATCACGCCGCGATCGCCGTCCTGGAAGACACCGCCCGGGCGCTAAACGTCGACATCACCCCAATGCCGACCCCCACTCACCTGCCCTTGAATGCATCGCACGTGAGCTGAGCCCTTTTCCGACAGAGACGCCGCTCGCCTGCCCCTGCTGTTTGCCCCTTCCCGCCGGATCGCCCCACCAAAACTGTTACCGATGACGCACGCCATTCATCCAGCGACGTCCAAGGCCCTGGACCAAGGTCGCAACGGCCAAAGTCCATGTTGAGCATTTCCAATAAATGTCCAACATACATACCTGTTGTTGAGCTTAATATCTGCCATGCACGCCGTCACATTTCCCGGGGTAGCTCATGAAATCTTCCATGACCGCGGCATCGAACGAGCCGGGGCGCCGTATTACGCGCCCTTCGATGTCGACCGTTTACATGATTGGCGGCGTTGCCGCACTTGCCGGTCTTCTCTTTGGTATGGACATCGGTGTCATTTCTGGCGCCCTGCCGTTTATCGAACAGGATTTTGGCGTCAGTGATCGCCAGCAGGAGATCATTGTCAGTGTCATGATGCTGGGGGCCGCTCTCGGCGCCTGTGCCAGTGGCACCCTGTCGCGCAAAATGGGGCGCAAGCTCACGCTGACCGTCAGCGGTCTGATCTTTGTCGCAGGGGCGCTGCTCTCCGCGCTGGCCGTCTCGCCGGACATGCTGATCGTGGCCAGGCTGGTGCTGGGCGTGGCGGTGGGCATTTCTTCCTATGTGGCGCCCATTTATCTCTCCGAGATTGCGCCGGAACACATTCGCGGCCGGCTGATCTCCTTTTATCAGCTGATGATCATGGGCGGCATTCTGCTCGCCTATCTAACCAACACCCTGTTCAGCTACACCGGCAACTGGCGTGGGATGCTGGGCGTCATTGCCATTCCGGGCGTGCTTTTGCTCCTTGGCATGTTCTTTTTGCCACGCAGCCCACGCTGGCTGGCAAGCAGCGGGCGCCTTGACGAGGCCCGCGGCGTCCTGATGCGCCTGCGCGGTCAAGGCGAGGCAAGCGTTGACGAAGAGATGTCACGCATTCGCGACAGTCTCAAGACAGGGGCGTCGGGCTGGAAGCTTTTCAAACGCAATCCCAATTTCCGGCGCTCGACCGGCCTTGGCATCACGCTGCAGTTCATGCAGCAGTTCACCGGCGCCAACGTCATTTTGTATTACGCCCCGCGCATCCTTGAAATGGCCGGCTTTGATAACGCCAGTGAACAGCTCTGGGGCACGGTCGTGATCGGCCTTGTCATGACGCTGGCCACCCTGATTGCCGTGGGTCTGGTCGATCGCCTCGGGCGCAAGCCGCTGCTTTATACCGGCTTTACCATCATGGGCCTGTGCATGCTGTTGCTGGGCGTGTTGTTTGAATATGGCCTTGAGGGTGCGATGACCCAGTATCTGGCGCTGGGGCTTTTGGGCACGTTTGTCGTCAGCTACGCCATGTCAGCCGCACCGATGGTCTGGATCCTGTGCTCTGAAATTCAGCCGCTCAAGGGGCGCGACTTCGGCGTAGCCTGCTCTACAGTGACCAACTGGGTCGCCAACATGATCATCGGCGCCACCTTCCTGACGCTGATCAATGTGCTGGGCAATGCCGTCACCTTCTGGCTCTATGCCGCGCTCAACTTTGTCTTCATTGCGGTCACACTGCAGCTGGTGCCCGAAACCCGTGGCGTGGCGCTTGAGCGTATCGAACAGGCGCTGATGGCCGGTCGACGACTTCGCAGCATTGGCCAGCCGACACAAGGGTAGTACGGTCATCCGGCCTGAACGGTAGCGGGCATGGGCTCTATACTGACCTGCAACCGCTGCGACACAACGCTTTTGTCTTTCATCGACCGTGGAGTGATTCATGCCCTTGCACTGTGAAAGCGACCAACTCGGTCAGCACGATGACGGCAGTCCCTTTGAGCGCTTCAGGCTGCGCAACAGTGCCGGCATGCAGGTGGACATTCTCGATTACGGCGCCACCCTGCAGGCTCTGCGCGTTCCCGATCGAGCCACCGGCGAGCCGGTCAATCTGGTGCTGGGCTTTGCCGATCCGACGCAGTATCTGACACCGCACCCCTATTTCGGCGCGCTGGTCGGGCGCTATGCCAACCGCCTCGGCAAGGCGCGTTTTGAACTTGATGGCCAGACGTTTCAGATCGTGCCCAACGAGGGCCCCAATGCACTGCACGGTGGACCACGGGGCTTGAGCTTTCAGCGCTTTGAAGGCCGGTTGTTTGAAGAAGCGGACCGGGTCGGCGTGAGCCTGAGCCACCGTTCGCCCGACGGCGACATGGGCTTTCCGGGCGATCTGGACGTCACGGTGCATTACAGCCTCGATGAGGACAATCGGCTCACCATCGATTATGAAGCGCAATGTTCAACACCGACCGTTGTCAGCCTGACCAACCACGCCTATTTCAATCTGCGTGGCCATGGGGACGTGCGCGACCATCTTCTCGAGTGCGCAGCCACACACTATCTGGTGCTTGATGAGGCATCGATTCCGACCGGCACGATCGCTCCGGTCGCCGGCACCCCCTATGACTTTGTCACACCCATGACCCTGCGCTCGCGCGAACAGGTGCCCAACGAGCAGCTCGCCCGCGCCGGCGGCCATGATGTCGCCCTGGTGCTGGATCGAGTGCCCCCCGGCCAGCCCCGGGCGATTGTCACCGAGACGCACAGCGGTCGACGACTGGAGGTCTTCACCGATCAACCCTCGCTTCAGCTCTATACCGGCATCGGTCTGGATGGCACCCTGACCGATCACGCGGGCCATCCGATCGAGGCCTTTGGCGGGCTGGCTCTGGAGGCGCAGCAGTTTCCCGATGCGCCCAACCATGATCACTTCCCCTCGACCCGACTCGATCCAGGCGAGCGATATCGCCAGCACACCTGCTATCAATTGACGTTTTAACCCCCGGCCGAACCGTCGCGACAGACTTGCGGCCCCTTTTGGAAAGAGACAGAGTCATGACCACCATTGCCATTGCAGGTTTCGGCAAGATCGCACGGGACCAGCATCTGCCGGCCCTGCGGGATAACCGCGATTTTGAACTGACCGCCATTGCCAGTCGCAATGCCACCCTTGAAGGCGTCGATAATCATCAGGATCTTGAATCCCTGCTCGCCGCAGTGCCTGCACTCGACGCCGTGGCCCTGTGCACACCGCCACAGGTGCGTTACACCCAGGCCGTGGCCGCCATCGAGGCGGGCAAGCACGTGCTGCTGGAGAAGCCACCGGGTGTCTCGCTCAGCGAAGTCGAGGATCTGGTACGCCGGGCTGAACAACAGGGCGTCACGCTTTATGCGACCTGGCACGCCCGCGAGGCTGCCGGGGTCGAAAAGGCACGCGAGTGGCTGTCAACGCGCCGCGTGACCGGCGTCGATATCCAGTGGCGCGAGGATGTGCGTCAGTGGCATCCGGGGCAGCAATGGGTATGGGAACCGGGCGGCCTGGGCGTTTTCGATCCCGGCATCAATGCCCTGTCGATTGTCACCCGGATTCTGCCGGAAGCCTTTTTCCTGCGGGAAGCGACGCTTGAAGTGCCGGAAAACTGCCAGTCGCCGATCGGGGCCACGCTCGAATTTACCGACGTTCATGACACCCCCATTCATGTCGATTTTGACTGGCGCCAGACCGGACCCCAGACCTGGCAGATTACGGTCGAGACCGAGGACGGCAGGCTGGTGCTCGACAGCGGCGGCAGCCAGCTGAGCATCAATGGTGAGCGCGTCATCGACGGCGAGGATGTCGAATATGCGGGACTTTACAGGCGCTTTGCCGAGTTGATCCGCGTGGGGCAAAGTGATGTCGACGTGACCCCTTTCCGCCACGTGGCCGACGCCTTCCTGTTGGGACGCCGCCAGAGCGTTGAGGCCTTTATCGAATAGGTCAGCAAAGAGTCGGCGAGCAAACGATAAGGGCCCCGGGTGCGCTTGTGCAGCCGGGGCCCTTGTTCCAATCGCCAGCAGGATTCAATCGAGCGCTTCGAGCTCGCTGACGCACTGATCGATCACATTGTCGAACGACGTCGAGATATCGATGCTGATGGCCTCATCGGGGCCCGGCGTTTGCAGCGTATCAAACTGGGTACGCAGCATTTGCGGCGAGAAGAAGTGCTGACGCTCCTCCATCCGCTGCAGAATGGTGTCATAACTCCCATCCAGAAAGAGAATGATCAGCTCCGGATCACCCCGGCGCAGAATATCGCGATAGGATTTCTTGAGGCCGGAACAGCCGATCATCACGCTTTTGTCTTCCCGGCGATGCTGTGCAAAAAGATCCGCCAGCGCTTCCAGCCAGCCCTGACGGTCGTCATCCGTTAAAGGGACACCCTTGGTCATCTTTTCGATATTGGCCGGCGGATGATACTTGTCACCGTCGATATACTCACATCCTGTCTTTTCGGCCACGGCCTCGCCAATGGTCGACTTGCCGGATCCGGAGACCCCCATGATCAAAATGCGTCGTGATTGCCGATGACGCTGATCGAACTGTTTTACCATGCCGGGGCTCTCTTGTTGCAGGGGTAAGGGCGTCATTGCGCGTACGGGTGAAACATTCTTGCAAAGGCATCATGGGGTTACAACCGAACCCTGGTCTCGAGGCAACTTTCGCATATAAGACCTTGGTCCAGGGGTGGCCTCGATACACTTTCATCCTTTTTCCATGAATGGCGCCCCCTGCGCGCGCTAACATGATGTTTTCCTTCATGTGGGGCTACCATGTTCAGTCGTCTGGGTCTCAAGCTCTTTGGCGCTATTCTGCTGGTGAATGTCCTGCTCGGGGCGCTGATCTTTTTTGCAGCAGCCCGCAGCATTGATGACGATTTTCTCGGTTATCTGCGCCGCACACAGGAGGCCCGCATCGATACCCTGAGCGAGACGCTCGAGGAAGGCTATGCCCGCCACGGTAGCTGGGACTGGCTCAGCGAGGACCGTACGGCCTGGCGTGACGTGTTGCGCCTGGCGCTGATGCCACGTCTGCAGGACCCGCCACCCAAGAGGCCGCCGCCGGAGCACTTCCAAAAAGGCAGCGGCCGGCCCCCATCCGATTTGCCACCGGCGATGCTCGACCCGCGCCAGTTCGTCCTGCTCGATGCACGGGAGCAGATCATTATCGGTGGATTTCACACCACTCGTGATGAGATGCGCTATCGCGTTCTGACGCTTGAGGGCACGCCCATCGGGCAGCTGGGCTATCGTGCTCCGGACGGCATGATCTCCTCGATCGACCAGATCTTTTTACATCGTCAGCTGAGAAATCTCGGCATTATTACCGGCGCCATGCTCCTGACCTCACTGCTGCTGGCCTCGGGGCTGGCCTGGTGGCTGGGCCGGCGTATTCGTGACATGGCGCTGGCCACGCGAGCCATTGCCCATGGCGACTACACCCTGCGTCTGCGTGGCCGCGGCAGCGATGAGCTATCGCGCCTGTCAAATGATATCAATGCCCTGGCGCGGGGGCTTGAGCAGAACCGACAGTCACGTCAGCAGTGGGTCGCCGATATCGCCCATGAGCTGCGCACGCCGCTGGCCATCCTGCGCGGTGAGATCGAGGCCATGCAGGATGGCGTACGCGCCATGGATGATCGCAGCCTGCAATCACTGGCCCAGGAAGTGGCGCATCTCAACCGCCTGATCGAGGATCTGCGGCTACTGGCACAGTCCGATGCCCACACCCTGGAAGCGCCGCTCGAGCGCCTTGACCTGAGCGCTCATCTGAACCAGCAGCTCGAGGAGAGCCGGGAATGGCTGGCCGAAAAGGGCATCACGCTCACGCTGAATATCACGGCCGGTCTGTTCATTCAGGGCGCCCCCCATCGGCTGCGCCAGCTCTGGCATAACCTTTTGAGCAACACGCAGGCCTATACGGACACCCCGGGCAGGCTTCATGTCACGCTCGAGCGGCAGGATCAAGAGGTCGTGGTGCACTGGGAGGACAGCGCTCCTGGCGTAGCACCCGCCGAGCAGCACCGCCTGACCGAACGCCTTTTTAGACTCGAGAGCTCACGCAGTCGACGCCACGGCGGCAGTGGGCTGGGACTTTCGATTGCCAGCGCCCTGATACGCCTTCACGGGGCGCGCATGACACCACAGAACACCGTATTGGGTGGCCTGTGCTGGCGCATTGTTTTTACGCTCGACAACCCCCGCCAGCAGGCCGCTACCGACCCTCAGACAAGTGCCAGCCATCAGACAAGTGCCAACCATCAGACAAGTGCCAACCATCATCACGGAGAGACGCCGCCATGAATGACAACGTGCTGATCGTTGAAGATGAAGCCAAGATCGCCGAACTGCTGCGGGACTATCTGAGCAGCAGTGGTTTCACGCCGCACTGCCTTGAGCGCGGCGACCAGGTCATTGACTGGCTTGACGCGCAGCCGCCGGAGGCACTGCCCGTAATGGTGCTGCTGGATCTGATGCTGCCAGGCCTTGATGGGTTGACCCTGTGCCGCCGGTTGCGCGAGCGCTGGCCGAACATGGCGATCATCATGCTGACGGCCCGGGTCGAGGAGGTGGACCGCCTGCTGGGGCTTGAGCTGGGCGCCGATGACTACATCTGCAAGCCCTTCTCGCCACGTGAAGTGATCGCCCGCATCCGCACCGTACTGCGACGTACGCATCCCGTCACGCCTGCTCCCGATACCGGTGCGCCAGAATCATCGCCCCTGGTACTGGACCACGACGGCTGGCGGGCGCTGGCCGACAGTCAGGACGCGGGCCTGACGGCGGTCGAGTTTCAGCTTCTGGAAGTCATGTTCAACGCCCCGGGACGCATATTTTCTCGTGAACAGTTGATGGATCACATGTATCGCGACCACCGCATCGTCTCCGAGCGCACCGTCGACTCACACATTAAAAAGCTCAGGAAAAAGCTGGCCGAGATCTGGCCTGAGCGGGAGGTCATTCACTCCGTTTATGGCGTGGGCTACAAGTATGAACCGCTGATCTGAGCGCCTTCATCGCACCGGACAATGCCACCCTTTGAATAACCCTGTTCGTTTATCCCCATTGCCTGCACGTTTGTTGCACAAATCATGGCGATACTGGTTTCAGACCCAATCAGGAGGTGTTGCCATGAAAGGATGGATGCTCGCAGCCGGTGCCACAGTAGCACTCGTTGCCTCTCTCACAGCCAGTGCCGCGGTACCCGATCAAAAGACAGAACGTCTTCCCGCGCGCCAGGCCATCTATCAGAGCTGGTCGCTGAGCGATCAGCAGCAGGAGCAGCTGACCAGCGCCAATAAAGTCTTCCACGAGCGCATGACAACGCTGAAGGATCAGAGCTTCGACAGCGCTCGGGCACGTCATCAGGCCATAAAAGAGGCCGTCCAGACGCACCGTCAGGCACTCTCCGAGGTGCTCGATGACGAACAGCTGAAAGTGCTTGAAGGTCTTGATCAGCGCGCAGCCCCCATGCGGGCCAGGGGTGAGCTGATGGCAGCACTGCTGGACAGCTGGCAGCTTGATGACACTCAAAGGCAGGCCATTCATGACGCTCGTCAGCAGATGCGTCAGGATCTCGGCGCCCTGCGTCATGACAAAAGCGCCACGGACAGTCGGGAAGAGCGGCGCCAGAACATGGAAAAAATTCGCGAGGAGCAACAGGCACGTCTTTCAAGGGTATTGAGCGCCGAACAGATCAGGGTGCTCGAGATGATGCGTCACGTAGAGCTGCGCGGCCCGAAGGGCAAGCCGCCCATTGATGTCAGGCGCGCCCTGGTGGAAAGCTGGCATCTGGACGCCTCACAGCTTGACGCCATGCAATCGGCCACCATGGAACTGCACCAGAAAATGGCGCAGCTCCATGACAAGGACGCCCTGGAACACCGCGAGCGACGCCAGCAGATGGAAGGCGCAAAAAAGGCCTTTCATCAGTCTCTTGAGAGCATCCTGAGCCCGACTCAGCTGGCAGCACTGGATAGCATCAGCACCCATGACAGGCCCAAAATGGGGCCGCAGCCTCACGGAGAAGGCAAGGGCATGCCGTCTCGGGACAAGGCTTCGGCCCATCGTGACCACTGACTCCTGTTGATGTCATCCGCACCCCGCCCCGGCGGGGTGTTTTTGTATTCATCAGCTGCGATCGCGCTGATAGCCCAGCCGGCTGGCCACATTGCGAAAGGCTTCCATGTCCTGCTGACCAAAAAAACACAGCGTAGCGGTCAGTTTACTGTGAGGCAGCTTCTCGGCCATGACGCTCAGAACGATCTCACAGGCCTGCTCAAACGGATAGCCATAAACGCCGGTCGAGATCGCCGGAAAGGCAATGGTATTGAGCCCCTGCTGCTCGACCAGCATCAGCGATTTATGATAACAGCTCGCCAACAGATCCGACTTGTCGATCGTTTTGGCGTATACCGGCCCTACGGCATGAATGACGTAGCGGGCCGGTAGATTGAACCCCGGCGTCAGGGCCACCTCTCCATCCGGCAACCCGTCCGGCCACTGTTTCTGGCGCAGGGCCTGGCAGGCCGCCTTGAGTTCGGCACCGGCGGCGCGATGAATGGCGCCATCCACCCCGCCGCCGCCCATCAACGAATGATTTGCCGCGTTGACGATGGCATCCACCTCAAGGGCCGTGATATCGCCCTGAATCACACGCAATTTGCCACTCATGTAGCTTATGGCCGTTGTCATGGCGCCTCCCCTGAAGCCTTTAATGAAAACCGATCTTCAGTATGGTCGATGCCCGTCCGGTTTGGGCAATCCTCTCCCCCTGCCATGGTCCAGGACCGGAAAGACCATCAGGGCGTCAGTTGAACCCCCTCTGCAAAGCATGTATTTTAATTGAACGACCAATTAATAAAAAAGGATCAGCGCCCTCGTGGCCCGGGCATGCCCCCGGGTCACGAGGGCGACGTTCATGAATCATTCATTACCGCATCGTCAACAAGGAGAATCCTTCGATGAGCGTCAAACATATTGATACGTCCGAACAGCAAAAGGATGAACTGAACCCGGTCGTCTTTTACGGTTCAGCCATCTGTATCCTGCTGTTTTCCCTCTGGGGAATGTTCTTCACGGATTCCGCCAACAATTTTATCTTTGCGGTGCTTGGGTGGATCAGTAACACCTTTGGCTGGTACTACTTTCTGGCCGCGACCATTTATCTGGGCTTTGTCATCTTTGTGGCCATTTCCCGCTTTGGCAATATCAGGCTCGGACCGGATCACTCGCGTCCGGAATTTAGTCTGGGCTCATGGGCCGCCATGCTCTTTGCTGCCGGCATCGGTATCGATCTGCTGTTTTTCTGCGTGGCCGAGCCCGTCACCCAGTTTCTGGCACCTCCTACCGGTGAAGGCGGCACGCTGGAAGCCGCACGCCAGGCCACGGTCTGGGGCATGTTTCACTACGGCATCACCGGCTGGGGCATGTACGCCCTGATGGGCATGGCGCTGGCTTACTTCAGCTACCGCTACAATCTGCCGCTGACCATCCGTAGCGCGCTCTATCCGCTCTTTGGTCGCCGCGTGGAAGGCGCCATCGGCCACACGGTGGATATCGCCGCGGTCATTGGTACCGTTTTTGGTATTGCCACCAGTCTCGGCATTGGCGTGGTTCAGCTCAACTACGGCCTGACCTATCTCTTCGATCTGCCCCAGAACCTGATCATTCAGGGCGGGCTGATCGCGCTGTCGGTCGTGCTCGCTACCATTTCAGTGGTTGCCGGGGTCGACAAGGGCATCCGTCGCATCTCCGAACTCAACGTGATTCTGGCCGTGGTCCTGCTGCTTTATGTACTGTTTGCCGGCGATACGACCTTTTTGCTCAATGCGCTGGTGCTTAATGTCGGTGACTACGTCAATCGCTTCATGGGCATGACACTCAACACCTTTGCCTTTGATCAACCGACCGACTGGCTTAATACCTGGACGCTTTTTTTCTGGGCCTGGTGGGTCGCCTGGGCACCCTTTGTGGGGCTTTTCCTGGCACGCATCTCCCGCGGGCGTACCATTCGTGAATTCGTGATCGGCACCCTGACGATTCCCTTTATCTTTACCCTGATGTGGATCTCGATTTTCGGCAACAGCGCCATCGAAAGCATCCTCAATGGCGCCACCGAGTTCGGGCAGATCGCCATGAACAGCCCCGAACAGTCCATCTATGGCCTGCTCGAGCAGTATCCGGGCGTCACCTGGACCGCCTCTCTGGCCACCCTTCTGGGCATGCTGTTCTATGTGACCTCAGCCGATTCCGGCGCGCTGGTACTGGGGAACTTTACTTCGCGCCTTTCCAGCGTGCACAACGATGCCCCGACCTGGCTTCGCATCTTCTGGTCAGTGGCCATCGGCCTTCTGACCCTGGCACTTTTGATGGCCGGTGGCGTCTCGGCCCTGCAGGGCATGGTGGTCATCATGGGGCTGCCCTTCTCGTTCGTGATCTTTTTTGTCATGGCCGGCCTTTATCGTTCATTCAAGAGCGAGGCCTTCAAGGAGGACAGCCATCGCGCCAGCCTTGCCGGGCGTCTATCAAGCCGTACCGGTGCTGGCGGCGAGCGCGGACTGCGCAACTGGCGCCAGCGACTCAATCGTGCCATGCACTTCCCCAATCAGCGCCAGGCCGGCACTTTCATCAGCGAGACCGTGCGTCCCGCCATGGAGGAAGTCTCTCAGGAGCTCTCCCGCCAGGGAGTGGAAGCCGAGGTGGTGGCTGGTGAAGGAGATGAGCTTCACCTTGAGCTCAACGTGAAGCTTGGAAACGAGCAGAACTTTACCTATCAGGTATGGCCGCGAACCTTCTCAATGCCTTCCTTTGCTCGTCGGGCCAACGAGGCGCGCTCGCGCTATTACCGCCTTGAGGTCTATCTTCTGGAAGGCAGCCAGGGCTATGACCTGATCGGCTTCAACCGGGAGCAGGTCATCAATGACATCCTTGATCAGTACGAGCGTCATCTGCAGTTTTTGCACATGAGCCGTGAAGCGCCCGGCAGCGGTGCCAACGTCCCGGATGATCCGACCATGCCCCCCGCCCCTTGAGGCGCAGCATGACAGCAGGACCCCGAAACGCCGCCCTACCGGGGCGGCGTTTTTTATGTGGCCTGTACTGCTCAGGCGTACTCTGGATGAAATGAAGCGGGGACGATTCTTCCGAACCGCCCCCGCTTCACTGCATGACCGCCTCGACTCAGGCTGAAGGCTGCCGGCGCAGCCGCGGGCTCAGCCACTCCCCGATCACAACGAAAAATGCCAGTACCGCCATCCCCCAGGGCCACTGCGTGGACACATCAAGGTTCATGAAACCGAGCGCATCGATGAAAATCACCACGATCGCCAGCGGACAGACGTAGCGAATCATGAACAGCCACAGGGCATGGCCAGCACCTGATAGACCCAGCTCATCACGCAACAGCCGGTCCTTGAGCACGAACCCGGCCAGCACTGCGAGTCCCAGGCCGCCCAGCGGCATCATGAATCGCGAGGTCAGGTAGTCCAGCCAGTCGAAGAAGGTGCGACCGCCCAGCGTCCATTCCGCGCCCAGATTGAACGACAGCATCGCCAGCGTGCTGACCAGCCATAGAACAATGCCCGTGCCCCAGGCCGCACGATTACGGGCGATACCGTGGCTTTCCACCAGCCAGGCGATGGTGGCCTCGATCATCGAGATGGCCGACGTCAGTGCCGCCATGGTCAGCATCACGAAAAAGATGATCTCCAGCAGCGTGCCCATGGGCATCTGGGCAAAGGCCAGCGGGAGACTCATGAAGATCAGCCCCGGGCCGCTGGCCGGATCCATGCCGTTGGCGAAGATGACCGGGAAGATGGCAAGACCCGCCATCAGCGCCACCAGGGTGTCACAGATCGCCACCATGAAGGTCGTGCGGGCAATGGACTTCCCGGCCGGTAGATAAGCGCCGTACGCCATGATGGCGCCGGCCGCCAGCGACAGGGTAAAGAAGGCATGCCCCATCGCCGCCAGCAGGCCCTCACCGGAGAGCTGATCGAATTCGAAGGCAAACAGGAAATGCACCGCCTGACCAAAGCCGCCGGAAAACACGCCAAAGCCGATCAGAATGGCCAGCATGACCACCATGCCCGGCATCATCCAGCGCACGCTGCGCTCGATGCCTTCCTGGACCCCCTTGCCGACAATCAGCATGGTGATCAGCGTGACCAGCGTACTCCAGAAGCCGAGATTGAGCGGACTGGCGTTGTTGTCTTCAAAGATCGCCGCCATGCCCTCGACGCTGTCGGCAGAAAGCCCGCCGCTGTTGGCCTTCCAGAGATACGACAAGGACCAGCCGGCGACCACCACATAAAAGCTCAGGATCATGAACCCACAGATCATCGACATCCAGCCCAGGAGGGACCACCCGGAACCCCCGCCGGACTCGGCCACCACGCGCTTGACCGCCTCGACCGGGCTGCCGCGTCCGCGCCGACCGAAGGCGATCTCGGTCATCATCAGGGGCACGCCGATGGCGGCAATGCACAGCAGATACACCAGCACAAAGGCGCCGCCGCCATACTCACCGGTCATGTAGGGGAATTTCCAGATATTACCCAGCCCTACGGCCGAGCCTGTTGCCGCCAGCACGAATCCCCAGCGTCCGGCCCAGAGCACACCACCGGTGCCATTATTTGTTGTCATGTGTGTCCCTATCGGTTGTCGGCCTTGCTCGGCCCTCTTGTCGATCAGGAGCGCATTGTAATGGTCTCGCCTCCCTTTGGCCCGAACCCGTCACGATTTTACGTCGACGCCTATAAAAAAGGGCCCCATCGGGGCCCTGGATCATGCATGCAGCGTGTTCAAGTGCGATGAAGGGCTCAGCTGGCAGCGCCCTCCGGCACCTCGAGCCTTTGCGGCGCCGGCTTGAGCAGCGCGTAGGCCACGCCGATGAACAGCGAGCCCACGGTAATCGCAAGCAGATACAGCAGCGCCTGATTGACCGCGCCCGGAATCAGCAGCACGAAGAGCCCACCGTGCGGCGCCATCAGCTTGATCTGGAAATACATCGACAACGCCCCGGTGATGGCCCCGCCCACGATCGAGATCGGAATGACCCGTAGCGGGTCCTTGGCGGCAAAGGGGATCGCACCTTCGCTGATAAAGCAAAGCCCCAGCACGAAGGCGGCCTTGCCACCGTCACGCTCGGTATCGGCAAACTTCGAGCGCGCCAGAAAGCTGGCAATCCCCATGCCGATCGCCGGCACCATGCCGGCGGCCATGATCGCCGCCATCGGCGCATAGGTCTGGGTCGACAGCAGCCCGACGCCAAAGGTGTAAGCCGCCTTGTTGATCGGCCCGCCCAGATCCACACACATCATTGCGCCCAGCAACAGCCCCAGCAGCACGGCGTTGGTCGAGCCCATGTTGTTGAGGAAGTCGGTCAGCGCCGAGAGCATGCCGGCGACCGGCGTGCCGACCAGGTAAATCATGACCAAGCCGGTGACCAGACTCGCCAGCAGCGGAATGACCAGAATCGGCTTGAGCGATTCAACGCTGGCGGGCAGCTTCAGCTTTTTGGCAATCAGTCTGGCGGTATAGCCGGCCAGAAAACCGGCGATGATCCCGCCGATAAAGCCGGCCCCCAGGGTGCTGGCCAGCATGCCGCCGATCATCCCCGGCGCAATCCCCGGGCGGTCGGCAATCGAGTAGGCGATATAGCCCGCCAGCACCGGCACCATCAGGGCAAAGGCCGTGCCGCCACCGATCTGCATCAGCGCGGCGGCAAGCGTGCCCTCTTCCTTGAACGCCTCGATCCCGAAGACGAACGACAGCGCAATACAGAGCCCGCCGGCGACCACCATCGGCAGCATGAAGGAGACCCCGGTCAGCAGGTGCTTGTAGACGCCGCGCTCCTTGATGCTTTTCTTGCGCTCGCCCCCCGTCGGCGCACTGCCCTCGCTTTCTATCGCCGCACTGGCCAGCGCGTCGTTGATCGTCTGCTGTGACTTTTTCAACGCCGTCCCGGTCGAGGTGCGATAGACCGGCTTGCCGGCAAAGCGTTCGTCATCGACCTCGATATCACAGGCCAGCAGCACGATATCGGCATCCCTGATCTCTTCATCGGTGAGCTGATTCTGCGCCCCCACCGAGCCCTGCGTTTCGACCTTGATCTGATGGCCCAGCGTGCGGCCGGCTTCGGCCAGCGCCTCGGCGGCCATGAAGGTATGCGCCACCCCGGTCGGACAGGCCGTCACGGCGACAATGCGTTTGGCCGTGCGGGCCTCGGCTGTTGCAGGGGCAGCGCTTGTCTCCGCTGGGGCGTCATCAGCATCCTGCCAGGGTTCGGCCTGCTCACGGGCACGGCTTAAAAAACCATCCGGGTCCGGCAGGGCGGCTTCAAGCCGCTCACGATAGAGCCGCTTGCCGGTAAAGCGCGCCAGCGTAATGGGCCGGCTGGCAGCGACCACCACCATATCGGCTGCGGCAATCTGCTCATCGCTCAAGGTGGTCTGATCAAACTGGCCCTGCATTTCGACGGCTGTCTGCCAGCCCAGTCGATGGGCCGCCTGCTCGAGACGGCGCGCCGCCAGGTAGGTCGTCGCCGTGCCGCTGGGGCAGGCCGTGACGATAACAATATTCATGCAAACCACTCCTGTGCCAGTGCCAACCACTGGTCGCCATGCTGACCGCGCCTGTCATCAGCAGGCAGCTCAAAAGAAATCGGGAGCGCCATCATGTTGCCAGCGCCTCCACGCAGACCGCATCGCACAACGCGGTAAAGTCCTCGACATCCGAGCGTCCCACGCCGATCCGACGTACGGCGTCCGCTGACAGGGCGGTGGCAAAGCGCAGTGTTTTTTCGCGCGGCCAGCCTTCAAGGACGCCGTGCAGCGTACCGGCCAGCAGGGTGTCGCCGGCACACACCGTGCTGACGACCTCGACCCGCGGCGGACGGGCGCGCAACGCGCCGCCCTCAAACAGCCACACCACGCCCTCGGCGCCCAGCGACAGTAATACGCTGTCGATGCCGCCCTGCTGCAGTTCACGCGCCGCGGCCAGCAGCGCCGCCTCGTCCGCCAGGGAGCGGCCGACACCCTCGGCAAGCTCATGCTCGTTGGGCTTGATCAGCGCCGGACGCGCGCGCACACCCTGCACCAGCGCTTCGCCGCTGCTGTCCAGCCACACCGGCAGCCCCAGGGTGCCGAGCCGCCCGATCAGGGCTGCCAGCCACTCGGGCGCAACGCCGGGCGGCAGGCTGCCGGAGATCACTACGGCATCAATGCTGTCCGCCCCGGCCTCGATATCGTCGAGCAGTTGCGTCATGGCCGATTCATCCACCCGCGCGCCCGGCCCATTGATATCGGTCACGCGCCCACCGGCCTCGGAGAGCTTGGCGTTGACCCGCGTCTCCCCGACCACTCGAATGAAGCGGTCTTCCACCCCCCAGTCGAGAAAGGCGCGCTCGAACGGCGCCTGATTGTCACGTCCCAGAAACCCGCTGACCGCCACCTGGTGATCATGCCGGGCCAGCACGCGCGCCACGTTGTTGCCCTTGCCGGCCGCTGTCAGCGAGCTCTCCTCGGAGCGATTGACGCTGCCCGGAGACAGCTCGGTCAGACGAATGGAGAGATCGAGCGCCGGATTAAGCGTCAGCGTCAGGACCCGGCTCATGTCAACGCCTCCAGCATGGCACGTACCTCGACCGCCGTCGGGCAGGCCAGCGCCCGCTGCGCCAGCGCGCGGCTGTCTGCAAGGTTCAGGCTGCGGATGCGCTGTTTGACCAGCGGGATCTGGCGGCTGGAAACGGACAGCTCATCGACTCCCAGCCCCATCAACACAGCGATGGCCTGTGGATCGCTGCCCAGCTCGCCGCAGACACCGACCCAGCGACCTTTGGCGTGGGCCGCGTCCACCGTCATCTGGATCAGGCGCAGTACTGCCGGATGCAAACCATCGGCCTGGGCCGACAGGCGCGAGTGGCCGCGGTCGATGGCCAGGGTGTACTGGGTCAGGTCGTTGGTGCCGATCGAGAAGAAATCGACGTGCTCGGCCAGGCTCGGGGCCAGCAGCGCACAGGAAGGAATCTCGATCATCACGCCCAGCTGCACGTCGGGAGCATTGATCTCGGCCTGGACGCGATCAAAGATGGCCTTGCCAGCGTGGAATTCCTCCACGTCCTTGACCATCGGGAACATGATGCGCAGCGGTCGATCGCCGGCCGCCCTCAGCAGTGCCCGGATCTGGGTTTCGAGTACGTCCGGACGGGTCAGTGCCAGACGAATCCCGCGCAGCCCCAGAAAGGGGTTGTCCTCTGCCGGCACCGGCCAGTAATCCAGCGGCTTGTCACCGCCGACATCCAGCGTACGGGCGACCAGCGCGCGATCGGGCCCCAGCGCGTCAAAGGCCTGCCGATATTCCGCGATCTGGGTGTCCAGATCCGGCGCCTGCGGGTGGGCCATGAAGACAAACTCGGTGCGCAAAAGCCCCACCGCCTCGGCACCGCGCTCGACGGCGTCCGCCGCATGCGCGGTATTGCCCAGGTTCGCGGCGACTTCGACACGATGACCATCCAGGGTCACGGCCGGCTCAAAACGGACCTCAAAGGCTTCGCGCTCGCGGATCTCGCGGTCGCGAATGGAGAGTTCGGTGCGGGCACGACGCTCCGGGTCGGGCGCGGGAATGACGCGGCCGCGCTCGCCGTCGAGGATCATGTCGATGCCGTTTTCCAGCGCCATGATGGTTTCGCCCGCCCCCACCACCGCCGGAATCCCCAGCGCGCGGGCCAGAATGGCACTGTGAGAGGTAGCACCGCCGCGGGCGGTCAGAATGCCGCGCACCCGAGAGGTATCCAGCCGCGCCACGTCAGAGGGGCCGACGTCATCGGTCACCAGAATGTAGGGGTGGGTCGGCGGATCCGGCATTTTCACGCCACACAGATTACCCAGCACGCGCCGGCCGACATCGCGCAGATCCGCAGCGCGCTCGGCCAGTAGCCGGTCGGCCAGCGCTTCCTGGGCGCGGGCGGCGACATCAATGGCCCGCCACCAGCCGCCCTCGGCGCTCTTGCCTTCGTTGATCGCCTCATAGGCGGCTTCGCGAAGCTCCGGGTCGCCCAGCATCTCTTCATGCATGGAGAGAATCTCGGCCACTTCACCACCGGCGGCGCGAATCATTTCTTCAAGCTGCTGCTCGGCATCACGAATCGCCTCGCCCAGCCGCGCCTTTTGCGCGTCGCGGTCAGACGCCGTCTCCTCGTAATGAAACTCCGGTGGGCGCATCACGAACACGGGGGCGATCGCCATGCCGGGCGAGGCCGGCACGGCCGTCAGCGGCGTGTCGGCGGCCGGCGCGACCACCGGCTCCCGCGGGGTCTGGCGATTGCGCGACGGGCGTGCATCGCTGGTATCCCCCAATGGGGTGACCTCTTCGCCCAGTCCGCCGCGCAGTGCCTCGGCCATGGCATCCACGGCCTCGCGGGCACCGTCGCCTTCGGCCGAGAAGATCAGCATCTGCCCCCGGCGCGCGCCCAGGCCGATCACCTTGGTCAGACTGGCCGCTGAAACCGCTTCATTACCGCCTTCGGCCAGTCTCACGCGCACCGGTACGCTTTGAGCCCGCGCGACCTGCACCAGCTGCTTGGCCGGACGGGCGTGCAGGCCGTGGGCGTTGCGCACCCTGACCCGCACGGTTTCGGCACTGGCCGACTCGCCGGACAGTCGTGCCAGCAGGGCATCGCGGCCCAGACGGGCCAGCTCTTCGCCCTTGCCCTCTTCCAGCACCTTCACCAGGCGATCCAGCAGCACGTCGTGGGCGTTGCCGCTCTCGGCCAGACAGAAAATACCCGCCACGCCATCCACATGAGCCTGCGGCAGGGCCAGCCCCAGCGCCGGCTGGGTGACGCCGGTGGCGCTGCGCACCAGCCATAGCTGCTGACCCAGCGAGATGGCCTGCTGGGCCAGAATATCGGCCACGAAACGACGATCGACACAACCAAGCTGCTCAAGGCGCGCTGCCGCAGCAGCCATGAGTTCCAGCGCCGAGCGGGCCGGCACGCCCTGAACAATGGTGTCGCCGTCCAGACGCGCCGTGACCGGGGCCTTCGACAGCAGACGCACCACCTCTTCGGCATCTTCAGCGCGGGCCAGCTTTTCTGACACGCCTTCACGGTCAAGCACGTGGGTGAGCTGGCGCAGGATGTCGAGGTGCTCATCGCTTTGCGCAGCAATGGTGATGATCAGGTGCACCTGGTTGCCATCGTGCCACTCGACCCCCTGCGGGAACTGCAAGAGACGTACGCCGGTGGCCAGCACATGCTCACGGCTTTTCTGAGTGCCGTGGGGAATGACGATGCCGTTGCCCAGCCAGGTCGACGCCTGCTGCTCACGCTCGAACAGCGCATCGCGATAGCCTTCGCGGGCAAGCCCGCCTTCCATGAGCGCCTGACCGGCCTGATTGAGCGCATCACGCCAGTCGCTGGCGTGCTGATCGAGCAAAACGGCATCACTTTTCAGCGTGAGCATGGCGTATTGATCCTTGTGAGTGGCAAATTTGCGCAGAGGGCGGCATCAGCTTGTGCAGGCCAGCACGCAAAACGGCGTGAAACAGGTCATGACAGCATGGCTGAATCGTGTCACCTTTTCCTTGCCGTAATGCTGAAAGAGATTAACCGGTGAATCAAGCACCAATGGCATGGACCCACGTCGTATTGACAGGCCCCTGCCTTTCATATCGGGAAACAACATCATGACGCTTGCAGAGATTGCGCGCCTGGCGGGCGTATCACGGACAACGGCAAGCTACGTCGTCAATGGCAAATCACGCCAGCATCGCATCAGCGAGGCGACGGTCAAGCGTGTCATGGCGGTGATCGAGGAGCACGGCTACCGGGTGGATGCCCAGGCCGCTGCCCTGCGCCGCGGGGTCAGCCGCACGCTGGGGTTTATCCTGCCGGACCTTGAAAACACCAGCTACGCAAGGCTCGCCAAGCTTTTGGAACAGGGCGCGCGCAGTGCGGGCTATCAGCTTTTGATGGTCAGCTCCAATGATGATCCGGACACCGAGCGGGAGCTGCTCAGTGCCCTGCAGGCCCGGCGCTGTGATGCCCTGATCGTGGCCTCGAGCCTGCCCCCGGGCGATAGCTGCTATCAGCGCCTGATCAATACCGGAATGCCGGTGGTGGCCGTTGACCGCGCACTCGATGACACATTGATGCCCTGCATCATCAGCGAAAATCGCCAGACCGCCATGGCCCTGACGGCGTCGGTACTGTCTTCACAAAGGCAGGCTTCACAAGGGCAGGCTTCACAAGGACAAATTTCACGGGTGCAGGAAGTATTATGGCTGGACGCCCTGCCGGGGCTTGCCAATACCCTCGAGCGTCGTAACGGCTTCATGGCGGCAATCGCGGCCTGCGGCGCGCAGCCACCGCGTGCCTATCACCGCTGCGGCGCGCGCTATGACCGCGAGACCGGCATGACCCTCATGCAGGAGCACCTTGAGCATCATGACATGCCCCAGGCGCTGGTGACCGCCTCCTATACGCTACTGGAAGGCGCGCTGGACGTGCTGCTGACAAGGTATTCGATGGAAACACTACGGAAACGGCCTCTGCGCATGGCGACTTTCGGCAATGACCGACTGCTGGATTTTCTGCCACTCAAGGTCAATTCGATGCAGCAAAACCTTGAACGTATTGCGGCGCTGGCGCTGTCCAGCGTGCTTGACGCCATCAACGGCCGGCTCAGCCCCGGTACGATCGAAATCGAACGCACCCTGATTCGCCGGGACTGAGCGGCTCGAGGAGGGCTGAAGCCTTCAGGGTTCGGCCGGTTCAGGCAATGGCCTGGCCCTGATATTCATACACGCCATACTGCCAGTGGGCACGACCGGGTCTTTTGGGGCCCTGCCAGCCACGGGAGAGCAGCTCGCGCGCCAGCAGATGATTGATCATGCCGTGACCGACAAACAGCACAGAGCAGTGCTCGCGGGCCAGCTCGACCAGCTTGCTGGCCGCCGCATCGGCGCGATTGAAGACCTCGCGACGCCCTTCGGCATTGCCGTGATACCCCATCAGCCACAGTGCTCGAAAGGCCACCAGCCAGAAGGCGGTTGGCAATGGCGGCGTCGGCCAGCGCCCGCTACCGTGAGGCAGGTCAATCTCGCGCATCAAGGGATCGCTGTAGACAATGTTACCTGCTTCCAGCCGCAGCGCCGATTCCAGCGAGCGCGGCAGGTCGCTACAGGCCACGGCGGCACACTCCCGGGCAATCGACAGGGCCCGGTCGCAGCGCGTGACCTCGTCAAGGCCCGCCAGCTGATAACGGGCTACCCAGTGTCTGAAATCAGCAGCGGCCATCTTTTCGTCAAAACGCACCCGCGGCGCCCCATGCCGCATCAGGATGATCTTCATGCCCCACTGCTCCACACCAGAACTTGATTGAAATTAATTCTAATTGGCAGAGTATAGGCGCTACCACTCCCATTCAGGCTCGCGCAAAATCACTGTCTTTTGTGACCGGCCCTGACTGTTCCTGTCACTGTCACATTCGTCGCCCCTTCAACCCCTCAATGCCATTGTGGTGAGCATGTCGAAAGCTGCGCTGGAAAAATCCGCACCGGAAAAGACTGTCCTGCACGCCCTGCCCGACGTTATTGCGGGTCCCATGCTGCGCCGCCTGCTGCCCGAGCGGATGACACTGTGGCTGGTGGCCTCGAAGGCGCTGACGTTGACGCTGGTCCTTGAGCGCTCAGGACAGCGTTCAATGCGTCTGCGGCTTGATGAGTCCCGGTGCCGCCAGCTGCGCATCGGTGAACATGCCGTGGTCCACATGATCGACATCGCCATCTGTCCGGCATTCGATGAAGGCGAAATATTGCGTTATGACCTGCTTATCGAGGACCAGGAGCAGTGTCGTGGCATTGCCGAGTGGGCACCACAGCTGTGCCACGAGGGCGAATCTTCTCTGACCATTCGTCATGCCATGACGCTCTCTTCCATCGCTCATGGCTCCTGCCGACGGCCGCATCATGATGCCCCCGACGGTCTGGCCAGGCTGGACCGGGAGCTGCACGCACAGCGTGCTACCCCCGAGCAGTGGCCCTGTCTTTTAATGATGACCGGCGATCAGATCTATACCGACGATGTTGCAGGTCCGATGCTGTTGGCCATTAACGCCCTCGTCGATCGCCTCGGGCTTTATCACGAACGTTTTGAATCGGCCGAAATCAGCGACAGTCGAACGCTCCTGCAGGATCCCTGGCTCTACCAGCGCAACAGATTGCTGCCGGCCACTTCAGACAACCGGCTTTTGCAGCGCTATTTCTTTCGCGGCAAGCAAAAACCGATCTTTACCGCCGCCGGGGCTGACAACCATCTGATCAGCCTGGGCGAAATACTGGCCATGTATCTGCTGGTCTGGTCGCCCGTTGCCTGGCAGCTTATCAATATCGAGCGTCCAGCCCTTGATGACAATGCAGCAGCACACTTTGAAGAGGAACGTGTTGCGATTGATCACTTCATCGAGGAGCTGCCCGCAGTACGGCGCGTACTGGCCCACCTGCCAACCTGGATGATCTTTGACGATCATGACGTGACCGACGACTGGAACCTGACCGCCCAGTGGGAACGCACGGCACTGGAGCATCCCTTCTCACGACGTATCATGGGCAACGCCCTGATCGGTTATCTGATCTGCCAGGGTTGGGGCAATGCGCCCGAGCATTTTGATGGCAGCATGATGACGCTATTGAGTGCCTGCTGTCTGACACCCGAAGAGGCGCAGCATCATGCGCTGATCGAAGCCCTGCTGCGCTTTGAGCACTGGCACTATACGTTGCCGACACGGCCCGCCATGGTGGTGCTGGACACGCGTACACGTCGCTGGCGCAGTGAGCATGGTCTGCACAAGCCTTCCGGCCTGATGGACTGGGAAGCGCTGACCGAGCTGCAGCAGGAGCTCATGGGTCATGACGCCGTCATCATGGTGTCAGCAGCGCCGGTCTTTGGCGTCAAGCTGATCGAGACGGTCCAGCGCGTGTTTGTCTGGTTCAATCGCCCGCTACTGGTGGATGCCGAGAACTGGATGTCCCATCGTGGCGCCGCCTACGTCATGCTCAACATCTTTCGACATCGCCATACCCCACAAAATTTCACCGTTTTGTCAGGCGATGTGCACTACAGCTTTGTCTACGATGTGCAGCTGCGCGGACAGCATCACAGACCTCGCATCTGGCAGATCACCAGCAGTGGCATTCGCAACGAGTTCCCGGACACCCTGCTGGATATTTTCGATCGCATCAATCGCTGGGTCTTCGCGCCATGGTCACCCGTTAACTGGCTGACCAAGCGCCGCCACATGCGAATCAAACCCCGCCAGCCCGACAGTCGCTCTCCAGGCGAGCGCCTGGTCAACAAGGCTGGTATCGGTCTACTGCGCCTTGATGAACAGGGGCGACCCCGGGAGATTATCCAGCTGGGGGGCGATGGGCATGACGTGCGCTTTGAGCGTGATGACTGAGTGCCCCCTGCAGCACCTGCTCCCTGATAGCACAACGGCCCGGCGAATGCCGGGCGTTGTCAAACCCACCGACCCGGCGCGCGCTCAGTTCGATGCGCTATCCTCGCCGCTATCGTTGCCCGCATCGCCCTTTTGATCGTCTGCCGTGGCCTCCTGCTCGGAGGAAGACGCCCTGTCGTCAGAAGATGGCTGATCCCGAGCGTCATCCGACGTCTTTTCCGGCACGCCTTCCTGCCATTCGTCCCAGTCATCAACGATGGCTGAAATCAGCGGATAGCCCGCGCGCACCATGTTGGTCAGCGCCGGCGTATAGCCCCCCTGCTTGGCATAGCCGATCAGACCATCGGCATCGGCAAGCCCTTCGTAGGGGCGGTTGAAGCTGGCACCAACACGCACCACGGCGGTACGTTCACGCTGGAGACGCCCTGCCTCATCGGCGCGCTTGAGCGCCGTCAAAATGGCGTTGTCTTCCTGCTGGCCGGTACAGATGCTGGCCTTGTCGCCGGCCACCTGTTTGCCCAGCTGGCTGGCACGATCGGCGAGCCGATTGCCATACCACCAGGTGTCACTGGAGACGCTGTCACACTGTATGACGCTCGGGGCCTCGTTGGCGGGCGCATGGTCATAGTGCTTGCGATAGGCCGCCGCGCTGTCGCTGTCGGCAAGCTCAGCGCCTTTTGACAGTGCCACGGCCCGATCCACGAGCGCATCATCCAGGTGATAGAACTCGGTGCCATACTCCTGGTGCGGGTCCTGGGTAGGCGTATGGGTATTGATGCTCAGATACCCCGTGGTCCAGCCTTCGGGAATATCACGGGCATCAAGCTCCCACTGAATACCGAAATCCACCAGATAGCGCGGCCAGGTGGGCGTGCCGAGCGTGCCCTGGTGCGGATCGATGCTGGCCACGCCCGAGATCAGAAACCAGCTGTCGGAAAGATCAAATTCCGGTGAGAACGCCAGCGTGGAAATGGAGGTCGCGGCGTTGGCATAGCCCTTGCCGGTGGTCATCAGGCAGACATCGTCATCGTTGCAGCTGACGCTGCCAAAGGCGCCGTGCAGCCCGGGCACCTTGATGTCCTGCGTTGGTGCCAGTTTTTCGGCCCAGACCTTGCGCTCGGGGCCGAAGGTGGTGATGACCATGGCCCTGACGTGACGCGGGCCCTCGTCGGCCGCTTTCTTTTCACCGGCGACTTCCTCGTCTGCGCGTTCCTCAGCACTGGTCGATGTCGTCTCATCGGACGACTCATCCGTAGAGGTTGCACCATCTGTGGCCTGCGCCTCGGTTTTTTGCGCAGCACCGGCGTCCTTGTCCTGACCAGCCTTTTGAGCGTCGGCCTGTGCGGGAAGCGACAGCGGCAGGATCAACAGGGTGGCTGCCAGTAAACGGGGATCAATCATGACGTAACCTGCTGTTTCATCGAGATGGCCATGATCATCTCATATCCGCTCGTCAGGCAATATGCTGCCCAATGGATGAACCGTGTGGATCAACCAGCACCCCATCAATGATAAATAAAACCAATCTAATTAAAATTAGTTTAATGTATCTGCCTTTTCTTCTATCCATGTAGCCTGCCACGCCACCCTGGCCGCCGGATCGTCGATCACCCCTGCCTGTGCCCGGACATACCATAAAGTTTGGGGCCGCAGCGCCGTTAGAAAGGGAGATTTCAAGGCTCAATTCTCTTTTTCAAGCGCTGTCTGCCTGCATCAGCTGGAACTGTCGATGCCCTATCCAAACTCGCTGCGCAACAGATTCATCATCACGCTGTCCATCATGCTGGTGCTGGTCATGGGCATCCTGGTATTCATTCTGCACCAGCTAATGATCCCCAATCTGATCAATGAAGAACGTCAGCGCGCCCACGTCTACGCCAACACACTGCAAAAGAACATCGATCACAAGGCCCGTGCACTCAGCGACATGACGTATCAATGGGCGAGCTGGGTCAGCACCAGAGAGTTCATGGAAGGTCACCTGCCGGACTTTCCTCGGACCCACATCACCTCCGCCGTGTTCGCCGATCACGATGCCGACATGATGCTGATCACCAATATCCACGATGGTGTCACCTGGGTGGCCGGACGCAATCCGGTCACCGGTGAATTCACTTCCTGTGCCAGACCGGAAGGCCCCTGCCAGTGGACCCTTGAGCAAGTGCGCCAGATTCAAAGGCAACTGCCCGTCACCGATACCACCCCACACATTGGCGTCAGTCCCGAATTTACCCTGCTCAGCACCTGGCCCATCGCACGTCAGGGTAACCCGCTGCTGGCGGGCAAGCTGACACTGGCGCGCTTTCTGCCAGAGCAATGGCAACTCAACCCGGCAGACACGGCCTCAACCCTGACGCTTTCTGCTGCTCGCCAGAGCATGGACACCAATACCGACCCAACAGCGGTAGACATCGATTCAACCAGTGATGACAGCCTGCGCCTTACGCTGGTACGAGACAGCGCCACGCCCGGGTATCAGGTCATGATGACCACACGTCTTGATCGCGAGAGTCTGCGGGACGGCATCGAGCGCTTCAATTTGACCATGCTGGGTGCCATGGGCCTGTTGCTGGCGCTCATGATGCTCATGCTGTGGGTGTTTCGTACCATGGTACTGCGGCCGATTGCCGAGCTTTCCCGCTACGCCATTGCCCTGCGTCAGGCGCCCGGAGAGCATCTGGAGTCACCGCCACCGTGGCTGCAGGCGCGCAGTGATGAACTGGGCATCATGGCGCGCGAATTTCAGCAGCTCATTCACGATCTCAACGAGCGCAACGCGCATCTCAGGGCGCTGACCAATCGTGATGCGCTGACCGGGCTGGGCAACCGGCGCCTGCTGGATCGCCAGCTGCCACGCATTCTCTCCCTGACGCACCGCCTTGAGCGCCCCGTGGCACTGCTCATGATCGATGTCGATCATTTCAAGCTCTACAACGACTTTTACGGCCATCCGGAAGGCGATCAGTGCCTCAAGACCATTGCCGAGACGCTCAGCGACATCTTTCAACGCGAATCGGATCTCGTGGCCCGAATTGGCGGCGAGGAGTTCGTGATCGTGCTGCCCGACTTTGACCTTGATCGCGCCATGGACATCGCCCGCGGGGTCTGTACCGCCATGGAAGCCCAGTGCCTGCCTCATGAGCCCTCGCCGACCCACAGGTACGTCACCATCAGTGCCGGTGTGGCCGTTTCCTCACCCGAACATCCGCTCTCGGGCGAAGCACTGATCAAGCAGGCCGACGAGGCGCTCTATCAGGTCAAGAAAAGCAGCCGTAACGCCGTTGGATGTGTTAGTCCCGGCTGATTCAGCCGCGCATGGCAATAAACGTCCACAAAAGCGTGGCTGCTGCCAGCGAGGTGATCTCCTGCGGATCATAGGGCGGCGACACTTCCACCACATCCATGCCGATCAGATTGAACTCTCGCAGGGCTTCCAGAAGCTCCAGCGCCTTCATGGTGGTAATGCCACCGATCTCGGGCGTGCCGGTTCCCGGTGCATGGGCCGGGTCCAGCACATCGATATCGAAGGTGATGTAGATGGGCGACGTTCCCATACGCTCGCGCACCTTTTGCGCCAGCGTTTCGCCCTCAAGCTTCATCAGCGCCCGGGAGCTCAGCCATTCCCCGCCCTGCTCGGACAGCCAGTCCCGCGTGGACGGCTCGACCGGCGAGCGAAGCCCCAGGCTCAGGGTACGCTCCGGGGCCACCAGCCCCTCATCAATGGCATTGCGCAAAAAGGTCCCGTGGCCAATATCATCCCCGAAATGGCTGGCCCAGGTATCACAGTGGGCATCGAAATGGATCAGCGACAGCGGATGCCCCTGAAGGCGACGCTGCGCACGCAGCACTCCCAGGGTAGTCATGTGATCGCCGCCGGCACACAAAAGTGTCTGTCCGGGGGCCTGCTCGTATGCGGCCATGACACCGGCCTCGATGCGCTTGAGCGCGTCATGCTGGCCGACCTGCATGATATCGAGATCGCCCAGATCGCCGACCAGCGCACAGGGGTCGGTCTCGAACTCGGGATGGCGGCCGTCGGTCAACATCATGCTGGCCCGGCGCAGTGCGTTAGGGGCCATGCGCGCACCCGGGCGGAAGGTGACCGAACAGTCATAGGGCAGCCCCAGAAAGGCAAAGGGCCGCGTGCCGTCCTGCGGCGCTTTCAAGAAGGTGGCAATACCCTGATACGGCAGACCAAACATGACATTCCCCTGTTTCGGCGTACAACGCACAAAAGGTGATGACGAAAAAGCGCATCGTGAGGCCGGCCCTTCATCGGGTCAACGACTTCCATCGGGTCAACGACTTCGCAAGGCGCGCCATCGGTTTATTTCAGGGTAGTCAGTGATCACCAGAAATTTGAGTCTAACCGGCCAGGCTGACACTTCGAATCAGCGCGATGACTGTCATGCCCGGCTTGAGCCCGAGCGCTTCGCCGGCCTCCAGAGTGATGCGCGACGAGAGCTGCTGCCTACCAAGCGTGAGCGTCACCTCAAGCGTGCCCGGGGCGCCCGGAGTGATGGAGAAAATGACCGCCTCGAGCTGGTTGCGAACACTGCTGTTTTCTTGAGGCGACAGCGCAATGGCCACATCCCGGCGCCTCACGCGCACCCGCAGCGCACTCCCCTTCGGCTGCGCCAGCAGCGGCAGCGTCAGGCGCTGTCCATCATCGAGTGTCAGCCGCGTCGCGTGATAGTGATGATCGTGAGAGATTACCCGCGCCTGCAGCAGCGAACTGGCCTCGAAGCCGCCCAGCCAGGGGGTCATGTCGCCTCGCGACAGCAGTGTCTCCAGTCGGTCGCTGGCAACAACGTGCCCCTGATCCAGTACCACGAGCTGCTCGGCCACGGCCATCAGCTCCTCCGGGTCGTGGCTGATCAATAAAATGGGCAGGTCGATTTCACGGGTCAGGCGCAGGATGTAATCCAGAAGCTCCTGCTTGCGCGCACCATCCAGCCCGGTCAGGGGCTCATCCATCAGCAGCATGTCCGGCTCGGCCAATAGCGCCCGTCCAATGGCGACCCGACGCGCCTCGCCGCCCGAGAGCGCCCCCGGCATGCGGTCCAGCAGCGACTCGATGCCCAGCAGTGACACAACCCGATCGAACGCCTCACCCCGCGTGATGCGGCGCGCATAGGTCAGATTGCTGCGCACCCGGTAGTGCGGGAACAGTCGCGCCTCCTGAAAGACCACCCCCAGCCGGCGCTGATGGGGTGAAATAAAAATCCCGCGCTCGGTATCCACAAACGTTCGCTCGTTGAGCACCACGCGTCCGCGATCGGGGCGATCAAGACCGGCCAGCATGCGCAACAGCGTGGTCTTGCCGCTGCCCGAATGACCAAACAGGGCGGTCACACCCGAGCCCGGCATAGTGATATCGACATCGACATCGAAACTGCCCTGCCGGTGCTGGAGACACAGTTCAAGCATGCCGGCCGCCCCGTGGTGTCGATGTCAGTGCCAGGATCATGGTGCCCCCCTGTCCCGACCGGCCATACGACGGCGGGTGCGGCGTGCCAGCCACTCCGAGGCCACCAGCGAGGCCATCGCCACCACGACCGAGATCACGCACAGCCGGGCCGCCGCATCTTCCATGCCGGGCGTCTGAATCAGCGAATAAAGCGCCAGCGGCAGCGTTCGGGTCTCGCCGGGAATGTTGGAGGCAAAGGTAATGGTGGCGCCGAACTCCGACAGCGCCCGGGCAAAGGCCAGCACGGCCCCGGTCACCAGCCCCGGCACTGCCAACGGCAGGGTGATGGTGAAAAAGACCCGCAGCCGTGACGCGCCCAGCGTGCGAGCGGCCGCTTCAAGGCGCGGGTCCACGGCTTCCAGTGACAGCCTGACGGCGCGCACCAGCAGTGGAAAGGCCATGACACCACCCGCCAGCGCCGCGCCCTGCCAGGTAAACGGCAGCGACAGCCCCAGATGCTCAAAGAGCCAGCCCCCCACGAGGCCCCGGCGGCCCATCACGATCAGCAGCAGATAGCCCACGACCACCGGCGGCAGCACCAGCGGCAGGTGCACAATGCCATCCAGCAGCGACTTGCCGACAAACTCGTGACGGGCCAGCAGCCAGGCCATGGCAATGCCGGGCACCAGAATGATCAAAAGCGCCGTGCCGGAGACCTGCAGGCTGATCTGCAGGGCTTCAATTTCAAGCGGTGTCAGCACATCGCCATCCTTGCGCAGCGAGGTCGCAGGCGTCGATCAGTTCGCATCCGCCGACCCGTTCACCTCGAACCCGTACTGCCTGAAAATACTGGCCGCTTCATCGCTGCCCAGCCATTGCAGGAACGCGCGGGCCTGCGGGCTCGGTTCCCTGCCCACAAGTGCGGCCGGATAGGTAATCGGGTCATGACTGTCGGCAGGGAAAAGTCCCAACTGGCGCACGTGCTCGCCTGCCATGGCATCGGTTGCGTAGACCACGCCCAGCGGTGTCTCGCCGCGCTCGACCAGCGCCAGTGCGCCGCGCACGTCGCTGGCACGCGCCAGGCGAGGCTTGAGCGTCTGCCACTGACCGAGACGCTCAAGGGCCTGTCTGGCGTAGATACCGGCCGGCACATGATCCGGATCTCCCACCGCGATGCGATCGCCTTCCTTGAGAGTCTGGCTCAAGGGGTGCTCGGCATCCGGCGTAAAGTTTTCGATACCGCTGCCGTCTGCCGTAATCAGCGCCAAACGGTTATTGAGCAGGTCACGGCGCGCCTGGAGCGGTTCTCCCTGTTCTTCCAACCAATCCATCCATTTTTCGTTGGCCGAGAGATAAACATCTGCCGGCGCCCCCTGGGAAATCTGTCGCGCCAGCGTCGAGGAAGAGGCATAGACCGGCACAAGGTCCACATCTTGATGTTGCTCGTAGCGATCAATCAGGGTGTTCATGACATCTGTCAAAGAGGCAGCCGCCTGAACATCAATGCGCTCGGCAGCACTTGCCGTGCTGCAGCACAAAAGCGTTGCCGCCATAACGATAACGAAGGGCCTGAGCATGAAATACCGTCTTCCTTGAAGGGGATGAATGTGGTGATGACACAGAGGGCATCACCGATGTGCTTATTTTTGCACATCGAAATATCGTAGCTCAAACATCGCTTTTTCGCGCACCACCGCCCCCTGTGATCAGGCCGTATTTGCAAGAGCATCCAGCAAGCAGGAAGTCAGGTTTTATCATCATCAAGCGTCGTCAGTGAGTGCTTCAGATCGCCGAAGTGCGTGTCGACCGCATGGCGGGTCTGCTGCTCGACGCGTCGATAGCGCGCAATGATGTCAAGGCCCAGCGGCGTCAGCCGGGCGCCGCCGTGGGCAGAACCGCCCTTGCTGGAGAGCACCAGTGGCTGATCGAAAGCGCCATTGAGAGCATCGATCAGGTGGCGTGTCTTGCGATAGCTGATGGCCGTGCACCTTGCTGCGGCAGCGATGGAGCCGGTCTCGCGGATGGCCTCCAGCAGGGCAATCTTGCCCGGACCCAGCACCAGACCATTGTCGAACACCAGGCGCAGTTTGGTATCCGGACAGGGCGCGGCAATGACCATGGCGAAAACACCTCCCTGAGGTTGAGTAGGGACGCCGTTATAACACGCACCATCCGCTACTACAGATCAGGGCGACACTGTTGGCGACAGGCAGAGAACCAAATAAAGCTAATATTAAGAAAATATTTTTAGTTATTTTTCAACAGCCTGAAATTAAAATTTGATGTGCAGCAAGGGTTTGGACGAGTAGCGATTTGTGTTCCAGCGCAAGGCCAACCAGGCTTTTGATCAGCAGGCCAGAGGGCCTGTTGAGTATTATCCCAGGGACAGGAGAAAGAAACATGATGAAAGCGACATGGCTTGCCCCCTTTGCACTGGCACTGGCTGTCACCCCCGCGCTGGCCGATGACATGGATACCGACAACGATCAAATGCAGGATGGCCAGATGCAGCAGGGTACCACTGCTGAAAGTGCGCATTCCGACATGAGCAACGGCGATACCGACGATCGGATGACACGTCAGGATGATGACATGGACACCGATAACGGCGACATGGACACCGACGATGACATGGACACCGACACGGATACCGATACGGACTCTTGATCGATGTCAGGCGCAGCACCCTGTGCTGCGCTCATTAAACCTGCCCTGCCAGCCTCGCCAGCCCGCTTTTCCCTGTCGCCCTGTTTTATCTTGAAGACGTTGGTGCGTGTTCAGGCATTCCTCTTGTTCTGATCTATATTGTGGCTAACAAGCATCCGCCCCATTGCCCTCGATTCCGACAGATAACAGGTTCTTTTGCAGCAGCCTCTTACAGGCCTTGAACAGCGAACCTGACACAGGAGAAACCGCATGAAAGCAGCATGGATAGCCCCTTTCGTTCTGGCGCTCGCCGTCACACCAGTACTGGCAGCCGATACCAGCAGCAACGACCAGCAAAAAAGTCAGACGCAGGGCAGTGTCTCTCCCAACGCCATCAATCCCGGCCAGGGCAAGCAGCCGGATGGCCACACCACGGGGGGCGAAAACCAGCAGCACACTGACGATTTCGGCGCGTCCACAGCCGCTGATGCCGATGGAGATACCGACACCGGTACCAACACGGGCAGCGAGCACAACAAGAACACTGATGACGGTGCGAGCGCTGGTGGCGGCTCGAGTGAGGAGAGCGGCGCAAGCGCCGATAGCGACACGGATACCGACGACTGAACCGTGTCAGCGACAGCGCACTCTGTAACGGCGACAAATCACGCCGGGCCGCCTGCCTGTTGAAGATGCTTTAAAAGTCAAACGGCCTCCCGATCGGGAGGCCGTTGTCGTACAGACCGCGGTATTTAAATGCCGCTGCGATCAGGGCTTGATATGGACGACGCTGTCAGGCTTGTCGGTCTGATGGTTTTCATCCAGCTTTTGCTTGAGAGACACAAAAACACCGGAGACATCCGAGATCGTGGCCAGACTATTGGGCATCAGCGGCGTTTTAATGGTCTCAAGCAGCCTGTGGCTTTCCCGATCAAAGAGCGTCACCGTCTGCGCTTCACGGTTGGTCACGTAAAGACGATCCCCTGTCAGCATCAGTGCCAGCGCCCCTTCACCGCTTTTCAGCGTATCCACCACCTTGCCGTTGTGCGTATCCAGCACCGTGACATTGCCGCTGTTGGCATTGGTGACGTAAAGCTGATGCTTTTCGCCATCCAGCGCCAGATTCAACGGGCCTTCGCCGCCGGTGGGCCACTGCGCGATAATCTTGTGACTGTCCATGTCAACCACACGAACGGCGTTGTCCTTCATGGTGGAGACATAAAGACGCTTGCCATCGTGATCCACGGCAAGGCCTGTGGCCCAGGTGCCGAAACCTTCGATGGTATCGGTCAGGGTCAGATCTTCCCCATTGATGACCCACAAAACGCTCTTGTCGCCCACCCCGGTCACATAGAGTGTATTGCTCTGCTCATCGACGCTGAGCTGGCGCGGGTTAGGGCCAAAGACATCGTTCTTTTTCGCCTCGGCCTTTTCAGCCTCGGTGGCCAGGGCCAGGTGACGAGTGCTGTTGTCATCCAGATTGATGGCGGTCACGCTCTGATCCAGCGTATGGCCGACAAACAACGTATGGGTTTTCTCATTCAGCGCCAGACCAAAGGGCTTTTGATCCAGCTTGATGGTGTCCTTGATCTCCAGCGTCTGCGGATCCAGTCGATAGATACTGCCGCCTTCACCCTCACCATAATTGTCGCTGGCCCCCTCGCCGAAGCCGCTGGTGGCGGCCACATAGATCGACTGCTGCGACGGGCTGAACACCAGTTCGTAGAGCCCTATGGCCACATCCTTTTGCGCCACGATGTGATCGGAAACACTCTGCTGCGCGCTGCCTTGCTGCTGGGTCGGCTGCTCACCTGCCACCGCCCAGGGGGCCGACAGGGTGACAAGCCCCAGCGCGATAAGCGTTCCCTGCAATAAACGAGCGGAACGCCGGGTCGTCCTTGCCATAACCGTTTTTGCCATGAAGTAGTTTCCCTGCAATAAATATTCAGGCGGTCAGGATGTCATAACGTGTGACAGCCCGCCACCCGAATGTAAATGATTATCAGTTAAAAACGTCAATCGAACTTCATCCACAAAAGATGCCGCTGGAAAAACGTTGACATGACGCGTCTGTCGCCGATCACATAACAGGGATTCCACAAATCATTGCGAGGCTTCATGACACTGCATGCCAACTTTGATGGCACCCGGCGCCAATTGCTCAAGAGCGCCACTACCGGGGCCCTGCTCTCCCTGTTGCCTGGCGCACTCTGGTCAGCCCCGGTCATGGCGAGCCCGGCGCCCGACTTCAACCAGCCGCTGCCGCCGGGCATCGTCGAGAAGGGCTCCAGCGTTTATGATTTCAGGGTGCACCGGCTGGCAAGCCCGGATGGGCAGCGTCACTACCGCATCACGGTGGCCATCCCCAAAAAGGGGCCACCCGAGGCCGGTTACACGCCGATCTATCTACTCGATGGCAACGCCGCGCTGGCCGCGCTTGATGAGCAGTCACTAAAAGCGATGGACGCCGCCACGCCGCCGGTCCTGATCGCGCTGGGCTACGACACGGACCAACGCTTCGATGTGGTCGCGCGTCAGTGGGACTACACGCCAAAACGTGCGGAACAGGCGCCGATCATCAACGATCGTGACCCCGAGCGTCGTGGTGGCGGTGCCGATGACTTCATCACACTGTTGAATGACACCATCATGGCGCAGGCCGAGCGTGACCTGCCCATCAACACGGCCGACCGCGCCCTCTGGGGCCACTCCTTTGGCGGGCTGTTTGTCCTGCACGCGCTGTTCACCCGCCCTTCGCTGTTCGATCACTGGTATGCGGCCAGCCCCACGCTGCACTGGAACGGCTATCAGGTCGTTGCAGAAGCGGGTCGGTTTCAATGGCCGTCGGATCAGCACGGCAGTGCCCTTTTAATGCGCGGCGATGCTGAACTCCAGCGCCGCGGCCCCTATTCCAACGGCGGCAGCGACCAGGAGATCAACGATCAGCTACGAGGGCTGGCACAACAAATGGATCGGGTACCCGGCTTTGAGGCACGCTTTGAAGTGCTCGAAGGGATGGGCCACGGCGCGGCGCTCGAACGTTCGCTCAAGCTGACCCTTTCAGACATCAGCGGCGCGGCTTTGACATGAAGAACCTGACATGACGGACATGAACTGACCGGTTCGCCAGGCGAGCCGGTCAGTCGGAGGCGTCACATCACTATCAGGCGGTGCGTTTGGCCGGCGCCTGACGAAGCGTGAGCGCCAGCAGCACGATGGATAGAACGCAGGCCGCCACCAGCAGTGCAAAACCGCCGTCCCAACCGTAATGGTCCACCGTGTAGCCCACCAGCGCACTGGCGGCGACCGAGCCGCCCAGATAGCCGAAAAGCCCGGTAAACCCGGCCGCAGTCCCGGCCGCCTTCTTGGGCACCAGCTCCAGCGCATGCAGTCCGATCAGCATGACAGGACCGTAGATCAGGAAACCGATGGCGATCAGACACAGCATATCAATGGTCGGATTGCCCGGCGGGTTGAGCCAGTAAAGCACGGTAAAGACCGTGACCAGGGCCATGAAGCAGATACCGGTCGCGCCGCGATTACCGCGGAAGAGTTTATCGGAGAGCCAGCCGCACAACAGTGTGCCGGGGATACCCGCCCACTCATAGAGAAAATAGGCCCAGGAAGACTTGTCGACCGTGAAGTGCTTGACCTCCTGCAGGTAGGTCGGCGCCCAGTCGAGCACGCCGTAACGCAGCAGATAGACAAAGACGTTGGCGAGCGCGATACACCACAGCAGACGATTTTTCAGCACATGCTCAACGAAGATTTCGCGGGCGGAAAACTCGCGTTCATGGCTTTCGTCATAGCCTTCCGGGTAATCGTTCTTGTACTTCTCGATCGGCGGCAGCCCACAGGTCTGCGGCGTATCGCGCATGGTCAACAGCGCAAAGACGGCGACCCCCACGGCCACGGCAGCCGGGACATAAAAGGCCGAGCGCCAGTCGTTGAACCAGGCCATGCCCAGAATGAACAGCGGCCCGATCAGACCGCCGCCCACGTTGTGGGCCACATTCCACACCGACACCACACCGCCGCGCTCATGCTTTGACCACCAGTGCACCATGGTACGCCCGCATGGCGGCCATCCCATGCCCTGCACCCAGCCGTTGAGAAACAGCAGCACGAACATGATGGCGATACTGGACGTGGCCCACTCTGAAAACCCGAACAGGAACATGATCAGCGCCGAGCACAAAAGCCCTGCCGGCAGAAAATAGCGCGGGTTGGAGCGGTCCGACACCGCCCCCATCAGAAACTTGGAAATACCGTAGGCAATCGAGACACCCGCCAGCGCAAGCCCCAGATCCCCGCGGGAGTACCCCTGCTCCACCAGACTGGGAATGGCCAGGGTGAAGTTCTTGCGGACCAGATAGTAACCGGCATAGCCGATAAAGATACCGGCAAAAATCTGCCAGCGCAGGCGCTTGTAGGTGCCATCGATATCCGCCTCCGAAAGCGGTTTACCGGGACGCCCGGCCTTGAAGATTCCGTACATGAATGCCTCGATCTCTATGACATACGCGCCGCAGGTTGTCCTGCACCCAAAGGGGTAGACCCATGTCATGGCGCTGTCATCAAAATGTCACATTCAGGCATTTGCCCCTACATAGACCTTGGTCGGGGTAGCCGTATCAGACGTTTTCAGGTTGTCGTTCGCCTCATGGCGCAGCAGCCGTAACCCGTTGAGCACTACCAGCACGCTGGCGCCCACATCCGCAAAAACGGCCATCCACAGCGTCCCCAGCCCCGCCACGGTAAGCGCGAGAAACACCGCCTTGATCGACAGCGCCAGCGCGATGTTCTGCATCAGAATGCGATGAGTCGCCCGTGACAGCCGAATAAAGGCCCCCACCTTGCGCAGGTCGTCATCCATCAGCGCCACATCGGCGGTTTCAATCGCGCTGTCGGTGCCCATCGCCCCCATGGCAAAACCGATGTCGGCGCGGGCCAGCGCCGGCGCATCGTTGATGCCATCGCCGATCATGGCCACACGCCCCTGACCTGACAGCGCCTCGAGATGCGAGAGCTTGTCCTGCGGCATCAGGCCACTTTCAATGCGATCAATGCCGACGCTGCGCCCGATGGCCTCCGCAACGTGGGGGTTGTCCCCGGTCAGCATCAGGGTGCGAATCCCCAGGCGGTGCAGCGCTTCCACCGCCTCGCGGCTGGTGGCCCTGAGCGTATCGGCCACGGCATACAGCGCAAGCGCTCGGGTCTCGTCCATCAGCACCACCACCGTGCGTCCCTCACACTCAAGCGTCTCAATTCGTGTCTTGAGTACCTCGCTCAGACAGCCCCGCTCAAGAGCCAGCCCCTGGTGGCCCAGCCAGTAGCGCGCGCCCTCGCTGAGGCCGGTCAGGCCCTGCCCCGGCAGCGCTTCGATGGCCTCAAAAGGCGCTGGCGTTACACCCGCTTCTTCACCGGCACGGGCCAGCGCCACGGACACTGGGTGATCCGAGCGCTGTGAAAGTCCCAGCACCAGTGACGCTGTCTGTGAGGCGTCCTCGCCTTCCAGTACCACGGCGTGGGTCTGCTGTGGGCGCCCATGGGTCAGCGTGCCGGTCTTGTCCAGCGCGACCCAGCTCAGGCGGCGCCCCTCTTCCAGATAGACCCCGCCCTTGATCAGGATGCCGCGCCGGGCCGCGTTGGCAAGCCCCGTCACCACGGTGACCGGTGTGGAGATCACCAGGGCACAGGGGCAGGCAATCACCAGCAGCACCAGTGCCCGATAGATCCAGTCGAGCCAGCCACCGCCGGCCAGCAACGGCGGCAGCACCGCCAGCAGAGCCGCCACCGCAACCACCGCGGGGGTATAGAAGCGCGCAAAGCGATCGATGAAACGCTGCGTGGGCGCCCTTTCGCCCTGCGCCTGTTCGACGGCACTGATGATGCGCGCAAGCGTCGAGTCATTGGCCCTGCGGGTCACGCGACACTCCAGCTCGCCGGCCTCCACAATGGTTCCGGCGTAGACGCTGTCTCCCGGCGCCTTGTCGACCGGCATGCTCTCCCCGGTGATCGGCGCCTGATTGACGCTGGACGCCCCCGAAACCACTTCGCCATCCAGCCCGATGCGCGCTCCGGGGCGTACCCGAATCAGGGCGCCTACCGCGATATCCGCCACCGGCCTTTCTGCCCAGCGGCCATTGTCCAGGCGCACGGTGGCGACCTCGGGGGCCAGCTTCATCAGATCCTCGATGGCATGCCTGGCCCGGGCCAGCGAGCGCGCCTCGATCCGCTCGGCCAGATTGAACAGCACCATCACCATGGCCGCTTCGGGCCAGTGGCCGATCAAAAGCGCGCCGGTGACCGCAATGCTCATCAGCGCATTGATGTTGAGATTGCCATGACGCACGGCGATCCATCCCCGGCGCCAGGTGTCCAGACCGCAGCCGGCAATGGCCGCCAGCGCCAGCGCTGCCACAAGCCATGTCGGACCTGTCATCCACGCCACTGCCTCGGAGGCAAGCGCGGCGACACCGCTCATGATCAGGGGCCCCCAGGGGGCAGGCGTCTCTTCCTGTGGCCCGAGTTTGCCACTGTCATCGGCAAGCTCCGGTACAAATCCAAGCTCACGGATGTCGTTTAGAATATCCTTCAGCGCCTCCGGGTCATGCACCACGGTCAGCACGCGCTGCAACAGGTTGAACTCCAGCCGCTCAACGTCGTCTCTGGCGGACAGCTGCTTGCGGATCATCTGCTCCTCGACCGGGCAGCACACCTGCGCAATGCGCATGCTGGTACGCAGCTGATCGCCCTCACGCACGCTGCCCGGAAGCGGTGCGTCGTGCGGCGGATGCGCATGATCAGCACCACAGCAGCCGGCAGTAGCCTCGGATGCATGATGATCACTCGACGGTGCACAGCAGGAGGACAGCGTTTGAGGCTCACAGCAGGTTGCACGTTCGCAGTCCGGCGCACTGCCCCGCACGGGGGTCAGGATCGAGACGCTGCCCAACGGCTTCTCATGGTGATGCGCCATGTGTTCTCCCCTGAAAACTGAAATAACCGGTAACTCTGGATAGCACCCAGTCAAAACCCTATAGTGACTATAAGGTCAAGCCCGGCTGATGCCCGACGGCCATGGAGAATTCATGCCAGTGCCGTCATGCGGCCAGCGCACGCCACCCAGGAGAACAGACCATGAAGATTGGAGAACTGGCGAAAGAGACCGGCTGCAGCAGCCAGACCATCCGCTTTTATGAGCGCGAGGGACTACTGCCGGCACCACATCGCAGCGAGAGCAACTATCGTCATTACGGCCAGAAGCATCTCAAACGACTGAGCTTTATCCGCAACTGCCGGGCGCTGGCCATGAGTCATGCCGAGATCCATGCGCTGCTGGCGCTGGTGGATGATCCCCGGGGTGACTGTCAGGCCATTGATGTCCTGCTCGGGGAGCACATTCAACACGTCGAGGTACGTCTTGAGGAGCTGTCACAGCTGCATGGTCAGCTCAGGAGCCTGCAGGAGAAGTGCAGCCATGCCAGCCGCGTAGGGGACTGCGGTATCGTGCACGGTCTGGAAGAGATGTCGTGGGAGGAAGAGCCCGGCAACGCCACGCATCTGGGCTAGCCGGGCAATAGACCCTGTCCTGAAACAGGGCTGACTCAGGTGCGCGGGAGCGTCACGCCGCGCTGGCCCATGTATTTGCCGCCGCGGTCCTTGTAGGAAGTTTCGCAGACTTCATCGGATTCGAAAAAGAGCATCTGCGCCACGCCCTCGTTGGCGTAGATCCGCGCCGGCAGGTTGGTGGTATTGGAAAACTCGAGGGTCACGTGCCCTTCCCACTCCGGCTCCAGCGGCGTGACGTTGACGATGATGCCGCAGCGCGCGTAGGTCGACTTGCCAAGGCAGATGGTCAGCACGTTACGCGGAATGCGGAAGTATTCCACCGTGCGCGCCAGCGCAAAGGAGTTGGGTGGAATCACGCAGGCATCGCCCTTCACATCCACAAAGCTCTTTTCGTCAAAGTACTTGGGATCGACGGTGGCCGAGTGAATATTGGTGAAAACCTTGAATTCATCGGAGCAGCGCACGTCGTAACCGTAGCTTGACGTACCGTAGGAGATGACACGCTGATCACCGACATGGCGGACCTGATCGTACTCGAACGGCTCGATCATGCCGTGTTCCTGCGCCATGCGGCGAATCCATTTGTCTGCCTTGATGCTCACGAGGGTGTCCTGTCGCAATGCCTGAAATAGGGAAGACAACGCTGATACTGCGTTGCGGGATTGGATAGTTCGGCAACCATGCCTGAAAGGCATGCATGATACCGGGACGCCCGGAGCGACTAAAGCCTGCAGCAGGCTCTGGCCGATCCGGACGACGCGCCATGAGGACGCCTTGATCAGTCGCCGAAGCTGATCGACGGGCCGCTTTCGCGCGCTTTCCCGCCCAGCTGCTCATCGATACGCGCGCTGATCGCCATGAAGGTACGCGCGGCATCGCTTTCGGGGTCGGCAACCACGGTGGGATGACCGCCATCAACCTGCTCACGAATGTTCATGGTCAACGGCAGACGGCCCAGCACTTCGGTGTCGTACTGCGCCGCAATGCGCGCACCACCGCCTTCGCCGAAGACCGCCTCTTCATGGCCACAGTTCGAGCACACGTGAGTGCTCATGTTCTCGACCACGCCCAGCACCGGCACGTTGACCTTGCGAAACATCTCGATGCCCTTGCGCGCATCCAAAAGCGCAATGTCCTGCGGAGTGGTAACGATCACCGAGCCCGACACCGGCACCTGCTGCGACAGCGTCAACTGAATGTCACCGGTGCCCGGCGGCATGTCGATGAAAAGATAATCCAGCTCGCCCCAGCCGGTCTGGGTCAGAAGCTGCTGAAAGGCACCGGCGACCATCGGCCCGCGCCACACCATGGCGGTCTCGGTATCGACCAGTACCGCCATCGACATCATTTTCAGCCCGTGCGCCTCGATCGGCTTCATGGTCTTGTCATCCACCATGGTCGGCCGGGTGCCCGGCTTGATACCCAGCATCTGCGCCTGGCTGGGGCCATAGATATCAGCGTCCAGCAGGCCGACTCGATGGCCCTGTGCGGCCATGGCCAGCGCCAGGTTGACGGTCACGGTGGACTTGCCTACACCGCCCTTGCCGGAGGCGACGGCCACCACATGTTTGACTGTTTCGAGCACTCTCTGTCTCCTGTCCATTCCCTGCCGACACCGCCTGTCACGGCTGCGATGTCATGATCGAGCGACAGTATAAACCCTCACCCGTCGACAATCCCAGGTGAAACACTCGGATATGGACATCTCTTGTCCCATCAGATCTTCACCTTTCGTCTCAGTGATCCACGCGTCCACGCAGGGTCTTTTTCTGGCCGCGCTGTTTCTTGCCCTCCAGCCGCCGCTTTTTGGACCCCAGCGTAGGCCTTGTCGCCTTGCGCGGCCTGGCGGTGTAGACCACCGATTTGATCAGTGCTCGTAGGCGCGTCAGCGCCTCCTGCCGGTTGAGTTCCTGGGTGCGATGAGACTGCGCCTTGATGATGATCAAGCCGCTGGCGGTAATGCGATGATCATTGAGTGCCAGCAGCCGGTCCTTGTACTCCTGCGCAAGGCTGCTGGCCTGAATATCCATGCGCAGATGAATGGCCGAGGCCACCTTGTTGACGTTCTGGCCACCGGCGCCCTGCGAGCGAATGGCCCGCAGCTCGAACTCGCTGTCGTCGATGGTGATGTGACGTGATATCTGCATGCGTTGTGTTTTCCGAATCGTGTCGATGCCGGCGACATCTCGCCGAATCAGCGGCCGCATCGGCAGGAGGTTCTGGAAACGTCCGGGACTCGGCGCCAGCCGCGCCGGGGCCTTTTCAAAACGCCCATGGCCCGTGTCAGTCTTCTGACTTGCCTGACTTGCCTGAAGGCTCGTACAGTCCACGAGCCCGCAGCCAGTGATCCAGCAGCGTGGTCCAGCCATCAAGGGCGGCGTCGCCCATGCCCAGTCCGGAGCCATGTGGCCCGTTGCCGAAAAGATGTATCTCCACCGGTACATGGGCATCGGCCAGCGCGGTGTAGAAATCGATGCTGCCCTGTGGCGGCACCAGCTCATCGTTGGTGGTTTGATAAATAAAGGTCGGCGGTGTCTGCTCGGTGACCTGTCGCTCGGGGCGGTAGCGATCGCGCCAGGCCTGATCGCAATGATCCAGCCCCATCAGACGGCAATAATCGATCCGGCTGTTCGGGTCACTGAACATCACCAGCGCCGGGTAGCCCAGCACCAGAAAATCGGGCTGGCTGCGCTGGCGCGAGACCGGGTCCTCGGCGCTCGCATCGCCCTGATCAAAGCGCGTGCCGGCCAGCGCCGCCAGATGTCCGCCGGCGGAAAAACCGGCCATGCCGACCCGGTCTGGATCGATATTGAACTCTTCGGCGTGGGCACGCACCCAGCGTATCGCCCGCTGAGCGTCTTCCAGCGGTACCGGCATAGGATAATCCGGCCCCAGCCGATACTTGAGCACAAAGGCCACCACGCCGCGGGTATTGAACCAGTTGGCCACCTGGCGCCCTTCGGTATTATCGGAGAGCACCTGATAGGCACCGCCCGGCGCAATGATCACCGCCGTGCCGTTGGGCTGCTGGCCGGGCGGATAGATCGTCAGGGTGGGCCGATCACGAAAGCCCTCGCCCTTCGCCTTCGGGACGTCGCCTTCCCAGAGCGGTACCGTCAGCTGTTCCAGATAACCGTTATAGGCCTGTGGCGGCAGCTGGCGGGTATCAGGAACATCGTCCGTGGCGACCGCCGGCAGCGCAAATCCTGCTGCCATCAGGTTCAGACAGACCAATACGCTCAAACGAAAGGATAAAATTGAAGACACACGAAGTCCTGAGGGCGGGTGGGCAGGAAAGACGATACTGAAGCCGGGGGAATACTACGCCATCCCCAGTGACTCCTGCACCTCGAGCTTTTGCATGATGAAATCGGCATGATCGACGTACAAAAGCTCGGCCAGCTTGCGCACGCGCGCCTCTTCCAGCGGATCCAGCGCACCATCGGCATAGGCCATGCGCCAGAGCCTGCCGATCAGGGCGACCCGCTGCGGATAGTCATATTCATCCCTGATCAAACGCACGAACTGATAGTGATCGACCGAATCCTCGACCTGCTGACGAGCCATCCCGACCAGCGTTTCCACCGCACTCTCTTCAAGATCAAACCGGCGTTTTAGCATCTCGCGCAGCGTCTGCTGCTCGATTTCCTTCATGTCACCATCGGCACGCATGACCTCACACATCAACGCCGCCACCGCGAGTTCCAGCGTCATTTCGTGATCCTGATCACTCGGCGAGCGCCCACTCATGCGCTCAAAAAACTCATTGATGGTATCCAGCATGCTGTTGTCTCCGAAGGATTGACGCCCATCGTTATGCCACAGGGCGACACACAAAATACAGGGACGCGCCGCATCGGCCAATGCTGGAGGATCAGGCAAGAGACAGACAGTAATCACTACGGCGTGGCAGCCGTGAGCGCACTACACTCTGGGTCGTTCCGTCATACCAAAAGAGGTTAACATGTCGAACACCATTAAAACCGTGAATCCGGCCACCGGCCAGACCATCCGGGAATTCGAGACTATCTCCGATGAGCAGCTGCAGCAAAGAATCGAGCAGACGCATCAGGCCTTCCTTGACTGGAAGCAGCGCTCTATTGAAGAGCGTGGCAAGCTGGTGCGCCGGGTCGGCGAGCTTCTGGTCAAGCACAAGGACCGACTGTCGAGCCTCATGACCGAGGAAATGGGCAAGCCGATCAGCCAGGCGCCGCCCGAACTCGAACTGTGCAAGAGCATCTGCGACTACAGTGCCAACAACGCTGCCAGCGTTTTGGCCGACGAAGAACGCGATCTGCCCGGCGGCCGTGCACTGGTCACTCACCAGCCGATCGGCATCATCTTCGGCATTCAGCCGTGGAACTTCCCCTTCTATCAGGTCATTCGCTACACGATCGCCAACCTGATGGCCGGCAACACCGTGCTGCTCAAGCACGCCCCCAATGTCTGGGGCTGCGCCGAGGCGCTGGAAGATATCTTCCGTGAAGCCGGCATGCCCGACAATGTGTTCACCGTGCTTTACATTCGCGATGAGCAGGCAAGTCAGGTCACCGAACACCGTCTGGTGCGCGGCGTGACCTTCACTGGCAGCGCCGCCACGGGCCGCAAGGTCGCTGTCGCCGCCGGCGAACAGCTCAAAAAGACCGTGCTGGAGCTTGGCAGCAACGACGCCTATCTGGTGCTCGAGGATGCCGACATCGACAAGGCGGTCGAAACCTGTGTGACCGGCCGCATCAGCAACAACGGCCAGACCTGTGTCGCCGCCAAGCGTTTCGTGGTGGTAGACGCCGTCTATGAACAGTTCCGTGACGCCTTTGTTGAAAGAATGAAGCAGGTCGAATTCGGTGATCCCACCGATGAAAACACCCAGCTGGGCCCGCTGGCACGCAAGGACCTGCGTGACGAGCTCCACAAGCAGGTGAAGGAATCCGTCGACAAGGGTGCCGTCTGCCTGACCGGTGGCGAAATTCCGGACGTGGATGGCTTTTTCTACCCTTCCACGGTGCTGGAAAACGTCACGCCCGGCATGCCGGCCTACGATGGCGAGCTGTTTGGTCCGGTCGCCTCGCTGATTCGTGCCCGTGATGAAGAAGACGCACTGCGTATCGCCAACGACTCGGTCTACGGCCTGGGCGGCGGCATTTTCTCCGAGGACGAAGAGCGCGCCGTACGCTTGGCCCGCGATCATTTCGATACCGGCATGGTCTGCATCAACGGCTACTATATCGCCCAGCCCAACCTGCCCTTTGGCGGCGTGAAGGAGAGTGGCTACGGTCGTGAACACGGCGGCTACGGCATGCTCGAGTTCGTCAACAGCAAGTCGCTGATGATCGCGCAGTCATAGTGTCGTGATCGAAGCGCTACCCCATCGCCTGCGGCAAGCGTCAAACCGACCCTGAGCGATGAGGCAAAACAAATGCCCCGGGGAATGACTCCCCGGGGCATTTTTGTGAAGCATTATCTGCCTGCAGCGACCTGCCAATCGATGTTTAACGCAGCCCCAGAAAGGACAGAATGAAAAGCACCACGACCACCAGACCGATGATATAAATGATATTGCGCATGTCTTGCCCCTTGCTTCGTTATAAATGCGGCCCAATTCGAATCGAGGCCAACCGTTAACGCGTTCCTGCGTTGGCATCAGATTAGTTCACGGCGTGACAGTGAGCCAGGCGCTCAAGCATCAATGACGTCATACCCGTCCGACTCCATGACCCAGGGCGTCTCACCGGTCTTCACCAGGCCAGCCAGATGGTATGACGTGCGCCCTTGCCGGGGCGATGCGCACGCACCATGTGCTCCTCGACACAAAGCCCCGCGCGCTTGAGCCGCTCGCTGAAACCGGGATCCATCCCTGCCGACCAGACCGCCAGCACGCCATCGGGACGCAGCGCCTGCTGGATACCTTCAAGCCCGCGCGCGCTGTAAAGACGATCATTGTCACGCTGGGTCAACCCCTCGGGGCCGTTGTCCACATCCAGCATAATGGCATCAAAGCCCGACTCGCTGCGGGCCATCACATCAGCCACGTCCTCAACGAGGATGTGACAGCGCGAATCACGAATCGGATAGCCGGCTGCGGCGCCCAGCGGACCGCGATTCCACTCGACCACCCCGGGCACCAGCTCGGCCACCACAACCTCGGCTTCAGCCCCAAGCGTTGCCAGGGCCGCGGCCAGGGTAAAGCCCATACCCAGCCCGCCCACCAGCACCCGTACGTTCGGATTGTCGCGTACCCGCTCACAGGCAAGTTCCGCCAGAGCATCCTCGGAGCCATGCAGTCGGGTATTCATCAGCTCACCGGGCTTGCCGGCAATGCGGATGGAAAACTCATCGTTGCGCTGCAAAAGCCGCAGCTGACCGCGCCCGCCGGGGATATCCGCGGTATCAATCTCACACAACCTGGCCATGAAATACCTGTCAGAAAAAGGAAGAAAACGAGGCCTGACGATTCCCCTTACAGGGCACCGGCATCCGTTGACAAGGGCGCGTCGACAAGTCCGTAGAGCGCTCGCTCTTCACGGCACTGATAACTGCCTTCCTCGAAGTCACGACAGACCTGCGGACGTCGGGGATGAATGCTGCACAGCATGGTGTCGCGGTCGACGGCCGCGCACCAGCCCTCCTCATCCTGGCGCATCACCACGCCGCCCCACTCGTCCTCCTCAAGCAGCCCATAAGGCACGCCGCGAGCCAGATCATCGTCATCGAGCATCACCAGCAGCCGACAGCAGCATGCCTCGCAGTTGAAGCAGCTGACGCCTTCAGGCGTCTCAATGTTTTCAAGGTGAATCTCACCAGACATGACGTACCGCCATCCGTCAGAATTGGCCGGCCATTGTACACATCAGCGGCCGTGACAACGCCTGCATTTACGACACCGCGCAGCGGCGGTGTCCGAGCAGCTGCGTGCTCCACAGAATGCAGACAATCAACAGAACCTGCAGCGGCAGGCGCACCAGCAAGAGCCACGACGGGATAGGTGCAAACTGCTCGGCGTGCCACCACATATAGACATTGGCCGGCGTCACGCACAGCGTCAGCGCGATCAGGCCGATGCCGGCAATGCGGCGATAGCGTGGTAACAGGATGCCGATGGCACCCAGCAGCTCAAAGACGCCGGTAATTGCGACAGCGGCCTCTTTAAACGGCAGCGACGGTGGAACGATCGACGCAAACGCCGCCGGCCAGACAAAGTGCGCGATGCCGCCGAGACAAAACCAGCCAAAGACAACGGCCCGTCCGACGTGCTGCCAGCGAGTGATGGACATGGCTCAGCCCCTGTTGATGGTGTTGGCGCATCGTGACAGCACCAGCACCGGTCGTCACCATCCGGCGCGAATCCTTCGTGATCAGTGCTACAATCGGCCACCGATTTTACTCTTTTCCTCCCGCCCGGCCCTGCGTGGTCCGGCCTCGGGTCCTGTCACGGGAACAGCTTTTTCATGTCGACCCTTACCACGTCAGACAATGCCACGCGCCAGATTCTGGTCACCAGTGCCCTGCCCTATGCCAACGGCTCGATCCATCTGGGCCATCTGCTGGAATACATTCAGACCGATATCTGGGTGCGCTTTCAGAAAAGCCGCGGCCATGAGTGTCACTACGTTTGCGCCGATGATGCCCACGGCACCGCCATCATGCTGCGCGCCGAGCAGGAGGGCATTACCTCCCAGCAGCTGATCGACCGGGTCAACGCCGAACATCAGGCCGACTTCGCCCGCTTTGGCGTGGCCTTTGACAACTATTACTCGACCCACTCGGAAGAGAACCGCGTCCACAGCGAGCGCATCTATCGCGCCCTGCGCGATGGCGGCTTTATTGCCACCCGTGATGTCGAGCAGATGTATGACCCCGAGCGCGGCATGTTCCTGGCCGACCGCTTCGTCAAGGGCACCTGCCCCAAATGTCACACGGAAGACCAGTACGGCGACAACTGTGAAGCGTGTGGCGCCACCTACACGCCGGCCGAGCTGATCAACCCGGTCTCGGCGGTCTCGGGAGCCACCCCGGTGGTCAAAAGCTCGACCCACTACTTTTTTGAGCTGCCCAAGTTCGAGCCGTTTCTGAAGGACTGGACGCGCTCGGAACGCCTGCAGCCGCAGATCTCCAACAAGCTGCAGGAGTGGTTCGAGGCCGGCCTCAATGACTGGGACATCTCGCGCGATGCGCCCTATTTCGGCTTCGAAATTCCCGATGCGCCGGGCAAGTATTTCTATGTGTGGGTCGATGCGCCGATCGGCTATATGGCGAGCTTTCAGCAGCTCTGCGAGCGTGAAGGCCTCGACTTTGACCACTACTGGAAAAAGGACAGCGATGCCGAGCTGTATCACTTCATCGGCAAGGACATTGTCTATTTCCACGCGCTGTTCTGGCCGGCGATGCTGGAAGGCGCAGGCCTTCGCACGCCCACCGGCGTCAACTGCCACGGCTTCGTGACCGTCAACGGCGCCAAGATGTCGAAATCCCGCGGCACCTTCATCAAGGCCGAAACCTATGAGCAGTTTTTAAACCCCGAGTACCTGCGCTACTACTTCGCCGCCAAACTGACTGCCGGCGTCGATGATCTCGATTTGAACCTCGAGGACTTCGCGGCGCGCGTCAATTCGGACCTGGTCGGCAAGGTGGTCAACATCGCCAGCCGCTGTGCGGGCTTTGTGAAAAAATCCGGCGGTCGCCTGTCCGCCACCTGTGCCGAGCCCGAGCGGGTACAGCGCTTTATCGATGAAGGCGAGGCGATCGCGGCTGACTTTGAAGCGCGTGAATTTGCCCGCGCGGTGCGTCGCATCATGGCGCTGGCCGATGACGCCAACGGCTATATTGCCGAGAAGGCGCCCTGGGCGCTGGCAAAAGAGGAAGGCCGCGAACAGGAAGTGCTGGACATCTGCTCGGTAGGGATCAACCTCTTCCGCCAGCTGGTGGTCTATCTGGCCCCCATCGTGCCGACCCTTGCCGAAGGCGCCCGCAGCTTCCTCAATCTCGACACCCTCAACTGGGCCAGCCGCACGGCCGTGCTGCTTGATCACCCGATCGAGAAGTTCAAGCCGCTGATGACGCGCGTGGAGAGCGATAAAATCGATCAGATGATCGAGGCCTCGAAGGAGGATCTCGCGGTGGAGAAAAAGCTCAAGGACGACGCCAAGGCGGCTCAGGGTGAGGCAGCCAGTGCGCCGGGCGATGGCACGGCCAGTGCACCCGTCGCCGATATCGAACCCATTGCACCGGAAATCAACATCGATGATTTCGCCAGAGTCGATCTGCGCATCGCCCGCATCGAGCAGGCCGAATACGTGGAAGGCGCCAAAAAGCTCTTGAAGCTGACGCTGAATATCGGCAGTGAAACCCGCACGGTCTTTTCCGGCATTCGCGCCCAGTACGCACCCGAGGCGCTGACGGGCCGGCTGACCGTGATGATTGCCAATCTGGCCCCGCGCAAGATGCGCTTTGGTCTGTCGGAAGGCATGGTCCTTGCCGCAGGAGATAACGATGGCATCTACCTGCTCTCGCCCGATAGCGGTGCAAAACCGGGCCAGCGCGTGAGCTGATCAAGGCGTACCCTGCAGCCCCTCTCACAACGCCAGCCTTCCCAAAGGCTGGCGTTTTTTATACCCGCCTTAAAACGGTGCGCCCTACCCCGCAGGCCACCTTCATAAATCGCCCCCCATGCCGATATATCCGTACGCTGACAAACGTGCCCCGCCAACTTCCCGGGTGATGTCAGGTAGCCATGGATACCCGACGGCATGCATTCATTAAGATTTCGTTTTTTATTGTCTCTTGTGCTGGTAGCGTGTATCGCCCTGCTGGCGCTGTGGGGCATTGCGCACTTTCTGGTGTATCCCAGGCTGCTCTCGCGTGAAGACGACTATGCGGCCATGGAGATGGGACGGGTCGAAAGTGCCTGGCAAAGTGATCTGAACAAGCTTGGCGCGGAAACTCGCGACTGGGCCAGCTGGGATGATGCCTATGCCTTCATGCAGGGCGACATACCGGGATTTGCCGACAAGAACTTCAGTCAGGAAATGTTTGAAGACATGGACCACCTGATGATGGTCTTTATGCGCATGGACGGCACACCGGTCTGGATGGCCGGCTACAATCCCGCCACGGATGAATACAGCACCTGCCTCTCGGCGACCAGCAGCTGTCACTGGATGTCTCCCATCTTCTCCGTGATACAGGATCACGTGCGTCATCAGGCGCCTGAGCTGGGCAAATGGCTTTTGAGCGTGCCGGCCCCGGCCATGATTGCCACCAGCCCCATTGTTCCGACCAAGCGTGGCAAGGCGCCACCGCTGGGCTGGCTGGCGATCGTGCGTAGCATGGATCGCGCCTGGTTTGAATCCATCCGCCATCAGACCGGTGTCGATGTCTCCATTGAACCGATCCTGCATCCGGATTTGATGGCCAGACCGACCCCCATTATTCGTCTCAGTGACGATCAGCTGTTGGCGACTCGATGGCTGGATGCCGAGCCCAATAATGACGTCCTTTCCCTGCAGGCCATACTGGCGCGGCGAGACTTCATGGCCAATGCCGCCTCATTCAATTTCGCCATGCTCTGGACCATCGGCGTGCTGTTCGCCGTGGTCATCGTCATTCTGGGACTTCTTGAGTTTATCGTTTTGGCCCCCACCCGGCGCCTTGCCCGGTTTACCCGGGAGCAGCGCCGGGAAGATGATTTCTCGGAGATTTTGCCGGTCAGCCTTGTGGCGCGCCGCGACGAACTCGGCAGCCTGGCACGCGAATTTCAGCACCTTTTGATGCATCAAAAACAGCGTACCAACTCACTGGAACAGCTCAGCCAGCGCGATCATCTCACCGGCCTGCTCAATCGGCGCTATCTCGATGAATATCTGGTTCAGGCTCTGATGCAAGCCCACCACGAACGCCGCGGCGTTGGATTGATCATTATCGATATCGATTATTTCAAGGCTTATAACGACCATTATGGCCATCCGGAGGGGGACCACTGTCTGACACGAGTGGCCCGCACCCTGGATCGTCTCGTGGATGACCAGGGCATCGTGGCCCGCGCCGGCGGCGAGGAGTTTATCGCTGTGCTCCCTGACACCAATCGCAAGCGCACCTGGCGGCTGGCCGAACAGCTACGCCTGGCCGTGGCGGCGATGTCGCTGCCGCATGAGCATTCAAGGGTTGCCCCACATGTCACCATCAGTGTTGGCCTGGCCATCAGCCTGCCGGAAGCGCCCTGCCAGCCCGCCGAGCTGATGCGACTGGCCGATGAAAGCCTTTATCGAGCCAAACAGGCCGGCCGCAATCGGGTCGATGCGCAAATTCGAGACCCAAACCCTAAAGTCGGCGCGCTTTAAGCAATTCATACAGGATGGGCCCCGCGGTCAGGTTCGAAGCGCTGCCTGATTACGCGTATAATCGCCTCAATTTCCTTGATCATAACGCCCGGGCCCGCCGACAACCTGCATGAGTGCATCTGCCAGTATTACCGTCACCGATATCGACCGCCTGCTGCCCCAGACCCAGTGTGGCAAGTGCGGACATCCCGGCTGTCGTCCCTATGCCGAGGCCATTGCCGAGGGCGAAGCCATCAATCGCTGTCCGCCCGGCGGTGACGAGACGGTCGCAGAGCTCGCCACCCTGCTGGAACGTCCGGCGCTGCCACTGGAAATGGACGCCGAATCTCCGAAAGCTGCCGTGATTCGTGAAGACGAATGTATCGGCTGCACCAAGTGCATCCAGGCCTGCCCGGTGGATGCGATTCTGGGCGCGGCCAAACAGATGCACACCGTCATCGAGGCAGAATGTACCGGCTGTGAACTCTGCGTGGCGCCCTGCCCGGTCGACTGCATCGATATTGTGCCGCATCCCGGCTGGCAGGCCACCCGCGATGCGCGCGAGCAAAAGGACTGGCTTGCCCGACGTGCCGAACTGGGTCGTCGGCGCTTTGAAAATCGTAACGCTCGCCTGGAGCGCCAGCGTCAGGAGAAGGACGCTCGTCGACGCGCGCGCATGCAGGCTCGCCAGCAGCCTGCCGAGCAGATGGATCAGGCCGCACCTGTGGCAAGCACCAGCACGCCATCGACGCCGGCCCCCACCGGCAACACGCGAGCACGCAAGGCGGCCCTCAGCGCCACCGTTCGACGGCTGGAAAAGCGGCTGACCGCGGCGCCTGATGACGCTGATACTCAGGCCTCTCTCAAGCACGCGCGTCAGCAGCTGGCCGATCTTCAAACACAGGGTGAAGCCTCCGCGGCATCGACCGATGCCCGCGACATTGCCCCGTCGAGCTCTCTCAACTCCCTGCGCATCGCCCGCTCGGCAGCCAAACAGCGCCTGGCGCTTGCCAACCGTCAGCTGGCACACGCCAGACGTCAGGGGGGGCCGGAGGATATCGAGGCCGCACAGGCCCAGATCCAGCGCGCCGAAAAAACCTGGCAGGACGCCTGTCAGGCACTGGACAACGCCGAGCGCCACTGACGGCGCCATCGCACCCTTCTTTCACCTGTCGACCAGCCCCCATGAACAACGAAAAACGTCGCGAGATCTTTCGCCGCCTGCAACAGGCCAATCCCGAGCCCACTACCGAGCTTGCCTGGTCCTCGCCCTTTGAGCTTCTGGTGGCAGTGGCGCTATCCGCCCAGTCCACCGATGTGGGCGTCAACAAGGCCACCGCGCGGCTCTTCCCCGTGGCCAACACCCCTCAGGCCATTGTGAATCTGGGCCTGGAAGGCGTGAAGGAACACATCAGGACGCTGGGGCTTTATAACAACAAGGCCAAAAATCTGGTGGCCATGTGTGAGCAGCTGTTGCGCGATCACGACGGCGAGGTGCCCCGCACCCGCGAAGGGCTCGAGGCCCTGCCCGGCGTGGGGCGCAAGACAGCCAACGTGATTCTCAACACTGCCTTTGGTGAGCCCACCATTGCGGTGGACACCCATATCTTTCGCGTCTCCAATCGAACCAATCTGGCCCCGGGCAAGAACGTCGATCAGGTCGAGCAGAAGCTTTTGAAGGTGGTGCCGCGCGACTACAAGCGTGACGCCCATCACTGGCTGATCCTGCACGGGCGCTATACCTGTGTGGCACGCAAACCGCGCTGCGGCAGCTGCGTAATCGAGGATCTTTGCGAGTACAAGGAGAAGGTCGATCTGACCTAGCCCTTCATCCTCCCGATGGCTGCAGTCGTGACCGGTATTGGTCGGCCATCTGCGGCCACGTCCAGGCACTGATCTCCGGCGGCGTCGGACGCGTCTCCGGTGAGGTCAGCCACTGCTCCAGGCGCTTGATCAGCGCGTCACGGCTGCCATCATAGCGATAGTGACTTGCGTAGTACTCGGGAAAGCACAGCCGCTCCGGTACCAGTGGCACGCAGCCGTGCTGTACCGCTTCCATCACGGCCAGGCCCTGAAACTCGTGCCAGGCGGTGGACACCACAATCCCGCCGCGCCCCAGCTCTTCGAGATAGCGTGCCCGCGTCTGGTGTCCCCAGCAGGTAATGTGTCGGGCCAGACGCAACCGGGCCTGATCGAACACCTCGGGACGGTGTCGAAAGACCTGCCCCATCACCACCAGCTCGAATTCGACGCCTGAATCGGAGAACGTCTCAAGCGCGGCGAAGAAGTCTTCCGGATTCTTGTCGTACTCCCAGCGGTGATTCCAGAGAATACGAGGCGGTGTCTTCCGACCAAACAATGGCGACTTTTCAAGCGGCCATAGCGGCACGGGCAGGATCTCCGAGTGCGTCTTCAAGGCTTCAAGGCGTGCCGGCGCAACCCGCTCGGGCATCCTTTTCAAAAAGCTCGCCACGCCGTCAAAAAAGCTGTCCCGGTTCCACTGACTGTTGAACAGCACCCGATCAGCGGCCAGCGCGCTGTAAAGATTGACCATCAGGGGCTCGAGCCGGCGTGTTTGCTGCTCTCCCAGCGGGTAGGCGAACTGATTTTCGTGAAAGTAGACCACGCGAAAGGCACGCCCCAGATGCGGATAGAGCCCGATCAGCGTGGCCAGATCCACCAGTGAGGTGGCCACGATCAGATCAAAGGACTGCGAGAGCGTCGCGTCATGTTCGCTCATGAAGCTCAGGGGATTGCCGCGCACACGCCACTGAAAGTGACGCGGCGCCAGCTCGATCAGGGTCCAGTCAATGGCTTCGAGATGCGCCATCAGACCGCGCGCCCAGTAGCGATGGCTGTCGGCGGCATAGGCCGAGAGTAACAGGGCTTTCATGACAGAGGCACCGGCAGTAAAACAGACATGACGAAGGGCTCTAAAGTCAAAGGGGCCTTGAGGTCAAAGGGGCCTTGAAACCAAAAGCCCCACTGTAGAGAGTCGCTCGCTCTGCGGGGAGTGCTGACCCCAAATGGTCTAGATGTTGAATTCGATACCGTCATCCGACAGCGCCTGCCAGGCCGCGGCGCAGGTGAAAAAGACCCGCGGGTGATGGTCACTCATAAAGGCCGTGTGACGCAGCTGATCGCGCACCGGACCGCGCAGCTCGGCCAGATGCAGGGCGATGCCCTGTGCCGCCAGGCGCTCGTCGAGCGTTTCCAGCGCGTGCAGCGCCGCGCCATCGATATGGGTCACGCTGCTGAGCACCAGCACCATGTCAGTGACCTGCGCCCGCTCGAAAAGATGCTCGTTGATCCAGCGCTCCAGCGCACCCATGTTGGCAAAGTGCAGGTTGGCATCCGGTCGCACCATCATCAGATGGGGCAAGCGCTCAACGTCAAAACGTTCACAGTTGCGAAAACCGCCGTCGGGCAGCTGGCCGATCTCGGCAATGTGCGGCCGGCTCGAACGCGCCAGCAGCAGCGCCAGTGCGATGCCCACGCCCGCCAGCAGCCCCTGCATGACACCCAGCAGCAGCACGCCGGCAAAGGCGGCCAGCCAAGCCAGACCATCGGCGCGTGAATAGCGCCAGGCACGCCACAGCGGGCTCGGATCAACCAGCGGAATGGCGGCCTGGATGACGATGGCGGCCAGTACGGCCTGCGGCAGCGGCGCAAACAGGGATGTGGCAAACAGCAGCACCACCATGAGTGCCAGCGCGGCAAACAACGACGACAGCGGCGTTTTTGAACCGGCCTGGTCATTGACCACCGCTCGCCCCAGCCCGCTGGTGACCGGAAAGCCACGGGTCAGGGCCGCCAGCAGATTGGCCGCCCCCAGCACCCAGAGTTCACGCTGCGGATAGAGTCGCTCGCGGTGTTTGGCGGCCAGCGTCTGAGCCACCGAAATGGCGCTGACATAGTTGATCAGCGCAATCCCGAGCGCCGGTAGCCACAGCGCATCCATCGCACCAAAGGACAGCGTGGGCAGTGCCGGCATCGGCAAACCGGCCGGGATCTGCCCGACCTGCGCCAGCACCCCGGGCCACAGCGGCACCAGCAAAAGCGCCAGAATCAATACGATCAGCGGGCCGGTCTTGCCCAGCACCGTGGCCGCAGCGTCTGGCAGGCCCAGACGCTTCAAAAGGGGCGAAAGCCCTCGACGCATGGCGAGCAGCAGCACCATGGCACTGCCGCCAAAAAGCGCCGCACCCGGCGTGATCTCATCCAGCGAGCGGGCAAGCGCCAGCAGACGCCCGATGGCATTGCCGGCGGCGCCGCTGACCCCGAGCAAATCACTGGCCTGGGAGAGCACAATCATCAGCGCTGAAGCCGTGGTAAAGCCCTGCATGACGCTGGGACTGACAAAATCAATCAGGCGCCCCAGGCGACAGGCATGAATCAGCAGCAGCCAGCCACCGACCAGTGCCGCCAGCAGCGCTGCATGTCCGGCATAAGAAGATAACGGTATACCTGCATTATGCAGCGTCTCCCCGACCAGCAGGGAGGTCAGCGCCATGGGGCCCATCGCGATCACACGGCTGGTGCCAAAAAGCGCATACAGCACCAGTGGCGCCAGCGCCGTATAGAGCCCTGCCTGCGCCGGCAGCCCGGCAAGCGTGGCATAGGCCATGCCCTGTGGCACCAGCAGCGCTGCGGTGATCAACCCGGCGATCAGGTCGCTGAAGCGATCTCCGGTCGAGAGCTGGCGCCAGCGCGTGATGGCCGGTAGCAGCATGGGACTTCCGGTATCGGACATGCTCATCATGACTCCCCTGAAACCACGATACTGGCGCAGCCCCGCTCTCAGACCGGGCGATGCGTGTCCTCAAAGAGCCGGTCGCCCTGCTCGTCAATATAGCGCTCGGCCTTGGTGCGGGTCATGTCGATACAGCTGTCGCGATCGGGCAGGATATCAGAGCGCTCAAAGCGCAGCTCCAGGGGCTCGCCGTTACCCTGAGCCCTGCGAATCAGGCCGCTGACGCGATACTGGCCGCCGGTCGGTGCCGGGGTAATCACGATCTCACAGCCCTTGTATTCAACGGTATCGGCCACCTCACGGCGTGGCTCGTCAGTGGTCGTGGTACTGCTGGAGCCTTTCAGCGCATCGAACAGTCTTTTCAGCATGACCCACTCCTGATGATGGTGGTTCGGCGCGCCACCCGCGCACGGTGTGTCTTTCAGTCTGACACAAAAGAGGCCGCTGAAAAGCGGCCCCTTCGTGACGCGACATCTGTCATTTAGTCGTCAAGACGACCCTTTTTCGCCGCGATACGCAGACGCAATGCGTTGAGCTTGATAAAGCCCTCGGCATCCTTCTGGTCGTAGGCGCCGGCATCGTCTTCAAAGGTGGCGATCGAGGCGTCGAACAGCGAGTCTTCCGATTCCCGGCCGACCACGATGACGTTGCCCTTGTAGAGCTTGAGGCGCACCACGCCGTTGACGCTGCCCTGGGATTGATCGATCGCGGCCTGCAGCATCTTGCGCTCCGGGCTCCACCAGTAGCCGTTGTAGATCAGCTCGGCGTACCTGGGCATCAGCTCGTCTTTCAGGTGGGCGGATTCGCGATCCAGTGTGATCGATTCGATCGCGCGGTGGGCGCGCAGCATGATGGTGCCGCCGGGGGTTTCATAACAGCCACGGGACTTCATGCCCACGTAGCGGTTTTCGACGATATCCAGACGCCCGATGCCGTTTTCACCGCCGACCCTGTTCAGATACGACAGCACGTCATGCGGCTTCATGGTCTGGCCATCGATCGCCACGATGTCGCCACGCTCGAAGGTCAGATCGATATAGGTAGCCTGATCCGGTGCAGCTTCGGGGCTGACGCTCCAGCGCCACATCTCTTCTTCGGCTTCGGTCCAGGGGTCTTCCAGCACGCCGCCTTCATAGGAGATGTGCAGCAGGTTGGCGTCCATCGAATAGGGTGATTTTTTCTTGTTTTTGGCGTAGTCGACCGGAATGTCGTGCTCTTCGCAGTAGTTCATCAACTTTTCGCGCGAATTAAGATCCCACTCACGCCACGGCGCGATGACCCTGACATTGGGCTTGAGCGCGTAGGCGCCCAGCTCGAAGCGCACCTGATCGTTGCCCTTGCCGGTAGCGCCATGGGAGATGGCATCGGCACCGGTCTCGTTGGCAATCTCGATCAGACGGCGAGCGATCAGCGGGCGCGCAATCGAGGTGCCCAGCAGGTATTCGCCTTCATAGACGGTATTGGCACGAAACATCGGGAAGACGTAGTCACGCACAAAGGTTTCGCGCAGGTCTTCAATGTAAATTTCCTTCACACCCAGCGCCTGTGCCTTGGCACGTGCAGGCTCAACCTCTTCCCCCTGACCCAGGTCAGCCGTGAAGGTCACGACCTCACAGTCGTAGGTTTCCTTGAGCCACTTGACGATCACGGAGGTATCAAGCCCCCCGGAATAGGCCAGGACAACCTTTTTTACATCGGACATACCGGCTCCTTAAGGCGTAGTCATGCTTTGTGTGTATCGTGAGTATATCGTCACCGGCTTGCGGCGAACACCGCGTCGCGTGCGATGGATGGGATTGGCAGTGAGCACAATGCTACACTGCGACCCTGCAAACCGAATCCATCTTCCGACCAGAAGGCTTCCTGTGCCGGTCACCATATCTGCGGGCCCTGCCCGGTTATTCACGCTTCCCATTCCCATGGCGTCTTCTGCTGTCTGCAACAGGAGAACATGCGGATGAACGATATTGTCCCGAAACTCATGTCCGGTCGCTTTCGCGGCTATCTGCCCGTAGTGGTCGATCTGGAAACCGGCGGTTTCAACGCACGCACCGATGCGCTGCTTGAAATTGCAGCCGTCACGCTGACCATGGACGAGCAGGGCAATTTATTGCCCGATGAGACCTTTTCGTTTCATATCGAACCGTTTGAGGGTGCCAACGTCGAGCAGTCCGCGCTTGATTTCACCGGCATCCGGCTGGACAGCCCGCTGCGCCAGAATGCAGCGCTCAAGGAGAAGGAGGCACTGGAGGAGATCTTTCGCCCGATTCGCAAGGCGCTCAAGTCTCATCAGTGCAACCGTGCCATTCTGGTGGGCCACAATGCCGCCTTTGATCACGGTTTTCTCAACGCCGCCGTCGAGCGCGCCGGCATCAAGCGTAACCCCTTCCACCCCTTCTCGAGCTTTGATACCGCAACGCTTTCGGGACTGGTCTATGGGCAGACCGTGCTGGCCCGCGCCTGCCGCGCTGCGGGCATACCGTTTGACAGCCAGGAGGCGCATTCAGCGCGCTATGACACCGAACGCACGGCCGATCTTTTCTGCGCCATCGTCAATCGCTTCAAGGATCTGGGCGGCTGGGATCTGGCGCTGCGTGAACAAGGCATGGACGAAGACTGACCAGCGCCGCCTGCTGGATCAGCATCAAAAAACCCGCCTCCGTAGAGGCGGGTTTTTCACGTTCAGGGCGCATCGTTCAGGCAACAGAGCCTGTCTTACGGACCTGTCATACGGGACGGATCAGGCGTTGTCGCCTTCCTGCGGTGCAGTGCTGGCCGCTTCCTTGATCATCGGGGCCAGCTCGCCGTTTTGGTACATCTCGACGATGATGTCACAGCCACCGACCAGCTCGCCATTGATCCAAAGCTGCGGGAACGTGGGCCAGTTGGCATACTTGGGCAGCTCGGCGCGAATGTCCGGGTTATCCAGAATATTGACGAAGGCAAAGCGCTCGCCACAGCCCATCAGCGCCTGTACGGCCTGAGCGGAAAATCCACACTGCGGCATCTGCGGTGAACCCTTCATGTAAAGCAGGATGGTGTTTTCACTGATCTGCTGCTTGATGGTATCGAGTGTTTCGCTCATGTTCAGTCTCCAGGAGAGGGCATCAAGGGCCCATGAATGTCTGGCCTCAGTGTACGCCGACATGGGGGCTAAATCAGCCCGGATCAAGGCATCGCGGTGACAGGAAGTTGCGCACCCCAAAGGCTCTGGTTAGGATGAACGGGGTCGACGGCGAGCAGCAAGGCCCGTCTCACGCCATCGACCATGGCAATATTTCAAAGCGCCGCAAGCTCTCGTGCGGCGCTTTTTCGTTGGTTTTTCCAACAGGGCGCTGCAGCAGGGCATTCCCGTTTTCGAGGATCATGCCGGGTGTGGCGCTCTGCGACGTTTAATTACCGTAACGTTATGCCCACACAGGAGCATCGAGACATGGCCCTTCGCCACTTTCTTACCCTGATGGATCTGTCCCCTCAGGAACTGGCCTATCTCATCGATCGTTCGATCACCATCAAGCGTGAGCTGGCCGACAACGGCCCGGTCTATACGCCGTTGAAAAATCGAACGCTAGCCATGATTTTCGAAAAGTCCTCCACCCGTACCCGCGTCTCCTTTGAAACCGGCATGACACAGTTTGGTGGTCATGCGCTGTTTCTATCGCCGCGCGACAGTCAGCTGGGTCGCGGCGAGCCGGTGGGCGATACCGCTCGCGTGCTCTCGGAGATGGTCGATGCGGTGATGATCCGGACCTTCTCGCACGAAAGCATCGAGTCCTTTGCCGATGCCAGCTCGATTCCGGTCATCAATGCCCTCTCCGATGACTATCACCCCTGCCAGTTGCTGGCCGACATACAGACCTGGACCGAGTGTCGTGGCCCGGTCAAGGGCAAGACCGCCGTCTGGGTGGGCGATGGCAACAACATGTGCCACTCCTGGATCAATGCCGCCCGTCAGTTCGATTTCCATCTGCGCATTGCCTGCCCTAAAGGGTTCGAGCCCGATCAGGACATTCTTGAAGCCGCCGGTTCGCGCGTCGAGATCTACCGTGACCCGCGCACCGCAGTAGAGGGTGCCCACCTGATCACCACCGATGTCTGGGCTTCCATGGGCCAGGAAGAGGAACAGGCAGCGCGCATGACGTCGTTCAAGGGGTTTCAGGTCAATGAGGCCATGCTGGACGCCGCCGATGATGACGTCATGTTCCTGCATTGTCTGCCAGCCCATCGCGGCGAAGAGGTCAGCGAGACTCTGCTGGACGACCCGCGCGCCTTTGTCTGGCAGGAAGCCGGTAATCGCCTCCACGCCCAGAAGGCGCTACTGGAGTTTCTGATGGTCGGTCGCGTCAACTGATGTACTCATTCGACGTCATCGCCAGGGCGATGACGTCGATGCCGTTCTACTCATTTTGCTCCTCGATAGCCTTGCCTTTGGTGGCCATCTCGCTGGTCATCGACAGCTGCATGCCCTCCCACAGTTTCTGAACACTCTCCCGATCAGTGTTCATGCGCCGTCGAAGCTGTTCGTAGTCCGTCAGCAGTGAAATCAGGTCCTGATTGGTACGGATGTTGTCGATCCCCTCCGGTGCCGGCAGAGGCTGTGTCATATAGCGGGGCATGGGCGGCGGCGGCACCATCACCGGCGTCGTCGGCACCGGCGAGCTGGCGCAGCCATTGATGCACCCCGTCAGGCACAGCGTGATCAGCCCATTTCTTTGATGTCTGGTCATCATTGATTATCCTCTCCAGCTGTTGTCGTTTTCCGGCCAGCGCCTTCTGATTCGCCTCGAGTTGCTGCTCGCGATGGGCTCCCACCTCTGCCAGATGCTCGGCATGGGTTTGCCAGGCACGCGCCACCAGCTGCTGGCGCTGCGCGAGCTCATGGGCACTGCGGGCATCTTCCTGAGCGCTGGAAAGCGCCTGTCGCCACTGGTCCAGCCGTTGGGTAAACCCCCACAGGCCGCCGATCAAAAGCACAATGGCGACCAGTGCAATCAGTACGCGGGCAGGGATTCTGCCGCAGAACCCCCAGAGCACGTTCCACATGAACACCTCCTTTTGAGCCTGTTGGTGCAAGACAACCACGCAGGATAACAATTATCCTATATGGATAATTATTGCGCCAAAAAAAGGGGCAGGCAAGTTAAAAACTGTATACGTATACAGACAAACTGCTCTGCTAAATTCCCATCGACAACGGAATGACGAAATGAACACAGGCGATGAGCTGGTCGTGGCGCTTGAAGAGCTGCCTGACAATGCCGACGTTGGCACGCTGTTTCATCTGCGCCTTGCGCGCGACACCGGAGAACGCGTGACCTGTGCGCTGCTGGTCAGAGAGGTCGGGGCCGTGGAAGCGCTGTGCGAAGTGCTTGCCGTTCAGTCATCCGAGCCGCCAGCGCCATGAGCTGATCTCCCCCTGATGACGTGAATCGAACAGGATTAAAGCGGTGGCGCCCGGTGCCGATAAGAGATCCATACGGGCAGCCTGTGCTGCCTGACCAGGGTGCCGACCAGGAGCGACCTATGCTTGCAACCGGAACAAAGGCATGGATTCCCATCGAATTGCTGCCGCCGGATCTTAAGCCGGGCGATGAATGCCACATGATGTCGAGTGTCGTGGCAGGAAAAACGGACAGCGGTGATGTCCACTATTACTACCGGGTCAAAATCACCGGTCTTGTGCCCGAGGCGGCAGAGTGTGTAGTACTTGAGACGCTGTCACCCGAGGCCGCCGAAGCCATCATTGGCTGAGGCGCCACCCGCTGCCGATACAGCGGTGATCCACTCGATGCAGGAGAAACGCCCATGGACATGAGCGTGAATGGCATGGTCAATGCCTCAATGGCACTGCAGCAGCACCAGCTCACCAGCGACATACAGACCAGCGTTTTGAAAAAGTCGCTGGACGGCCAGGCCGATCAGATGGCACAGCTGATGTCGTCGGTCGACACGATGCCAAAGCTTGCCACCGAAGGCATGGTGGGAACACGCATCAACACCACCGCCTGATGGCAGCGGCGACCGTATCCGGGCCGACACGTAAAGGCGCCTCCTGCAAGGGAGGCGCCTTTCCTTTAATGTTTTGCGTGTCCCGACTGCCTGACCACCCTCAGCTCGACGATGTGTCAAGCAGTGCGACGGCCAGACGAACGAAATCCACTGACGAAAGAATGCCGACAAGGTGGCCTTCGGCGTCCAGAACCGGCAGAGCTCCCTGGCGATGCGCCAGAAACTTTTGTCCGGCTTCAACGAGCGGCGTATCGATGGACAGCGTCAGCACTTCCCTCGAGATCACATCATTCAGGGCAATTCGCCCCAGATGATGGCTAAGGCGCCTTGAGCCGAAGTGATCGGCAATCCGCAGCGCCTCCTTCAGAACCACCTTCTGATCAAGTAATCCCACCAGATGGCCCTGCTCATTCAGCACCGGGAGATGGCGTATACGGTGTTCCCGCATCAGTTCGTTGCCATCGTGGAGCGTCTGCTCAAGACGCAGTGTCACGACATCCCGGCTCATGATGTTGGCAACCGTGGCCTGTTCAGTACTGGTCATGTTCATTTGTCCTGCATCAGGTGTGTGCCCGGGTACAAAAGAGCAAAGGCAACTGCCTCATTGCACCGCCGACAGACGTCAGCACCCCATGCCGGGGCGCTATCGCAGAAGGCGCCGCAGCGCGACAGATGTCATGGCGAGCACCTCCTATCCGGTTGTTATCGGCAGCACGCGGCCAACACAGAAGGGGCATGACAGAATTTCATGCGTGAACATGATTTTTGCCTGAATCCGTGAGACCAGCCCCCAGAAATGCTTCTAACCTACTGAACTGCATGGCAATATAGCGAATATCGCCATTCACCCAGACAGTGCCATGCCCAACGTCAAGTTCCGCGCCAGTCGCCGCACCCTCACCAGCCACGCCGGGCTGTCCATCATCGGGCAATGCTTCGAGATCGCTGGCGTCGACAGCATCGACAGCCGCTTCCCCACCACGCTGGGCATGCGCACCAGTGACGTGATCAAGAGCTACCTGGGCCTGCTGTGTCTGGGCATGAGCGACTATGACGCTGTCGAGAACTTCCGCCGCGACAAGCCCTTCCAACAACTGCTGACCCTGCAGAAGGTGCCGAGCGCGGCGACGCTGCGACAGCGGCTGGAGAAACTTGCCGCCAACGACCTGCAGGCGCGCACCGCCACCTGGTCCACGACCCTGCTGTCACTGATCGAAGCACCGATCACCGCCGAGACGACGCACGTCTGCCTGGACATCGACACCTTCGTCATGGACAACAGCAACTCGAAGAAGGAAGGCGTCTCGCGGACCTACCAGAAGGTCGATGGCTACACCCCGATCGCCGCCTATCTGGGCAACGAAGGGTGGTGCCTGGGTCTGGAACTGCGGCCTGGCAAGCAGCACACCATGAAGGAGAGCAACGCCTTCCTGGAGCGGGTACTGCCTCGCGCCCAAGGCCTGACCAAGCAACCGATCCTGTTACGCGAGGACAGCGGCTTCGACAGCCAGGCGCACCTGGCGCTTCTCGAACAGCAGCGCCAGGTCTTTGCCGACGAGGGGCGCCGGCTCGACTATGTCGTCAAATGGAACCCGCGCGGCTCGGCCACGGCGGATCAGGATACCTGGTTGGCTGTGGCGGCGGACTACTGGGAAGAGCTGCGTCCTGGCAAGCGCCAGGCGCTGTGGACGCAGACCGTCTCGATCCACGACGACAACAAGACCGAATACGTCGTCCAACGCGTGATGCGCCTGGTAGAGCGCACCGCCGATCGCGATGGCCAGTTGCTGCTCGAACCGGACTATGAGTTGGAAGGCTGGTGGACCAGCCTGGACGAGGCGCCGGAGGCGGTGATCAAACGCTACCAGGCGCATGCCACCCACGAGCAATTCCACAGTGAGATCAAGACCGATCTCGACCTGGAGCGGCTGCCGTCGGGCAAGTTCGCCACCAACGATCTGATCCTGCACCTCGCCCAGCTGGCCTACAACATCCTGCGGCTGATGGGGCAGCTGGGCATGACCGGCGAGCTGAGCCCGGTGCGCCATCCCGCCAAGCGGCGCCGGATCCGCACCGTGCTACAAGAGCTGGTGCATCGTGCGGCGCTCGTGATTCACAAGGCGCGGCAGATCATCCTCGACTTCGGGCAGGACATCGGACGCATGACGGTGTTGAACACCTTGCGAAGCCGCCTGCGCTATCCCCGAGGCACGCCATGCTGATCGTCTGTCGGACAAAGGCACCACGCAGAGAGCTGACGGTCATCGGCAGCCAGTATCAGCGTGCCCGGCGGGTAGAAATGCCTGTCAAAATGGGCTGCTCTCGTCGGTCAGCGTCGCCATGGTTGGTCCTCCCCGGTATGCGTTCAGCGGTTGAGACGGAATCGGCGGTCAGAAAATGCTCGCTGGCGGTGATAGGGGAAGTGTCGGCGCTGGCTTCACGGAATCAGGTTTTGGTCAAGGGACGTCGGGAGGACCGACGGATACCGGATAGATAAAGGCGGAAAGGAGAGCCGGGCAAAAGCTCAATCAAGAAATGAACGTACGCGCCTTCCTGTTCCTGCCGGACACTGGCAGAAGAAGGAGGCAAAAAACAGACACAAAAAAGCCGCTTCAGCGAGGCTGTAAGCGGCTTTTTTGATGATGTCGTTGGTGGAGCCTAGCGGGATCGAACCGCTGACCTCAACACTGCCAGTGTTGCGCTCTCCCAGCTGAGCTAAGGCCCCGAACCGGTGCGTAATTTACGACACCTGAACGTTTGCGTCAACTCTCTTTTTATCGTCCCGCGAATATCAACGGGTCATGGGCTGTCATGAGCTTACAGACATGCCGCTGGATAGCCACGGTCTTTTCAGGGATATCTGTTAAAATGAAGGCACTATCACTTGCGGAGGCCATCATGAACGATGAGGTGATCACGGCGTTCGATCCACGCCAGTTTCTCAAAACGGTCACCGAATCACCGGGCGTCTATCGCATGCTCGATGAACACGAGAATGTCCTCTATGTCGGCAAGGCCAAGCGTCTCAAGGCGCGACTATCAAGCTATTTCCGCAACACGGGGCTCAATGCCAAGACTCAGGCCCTGGTCAGCCGCATCCGGGACATTCAGGTGACCGTGACCCGCAGCGAAACCGAGGCGCTGCTGCTGGAGCAGACGCTGATCAAGCAGCAGCGTCCGCCCTATAACATTCTGCTGCGCGATGACAAATCCTATCCATACATCTTTGCCAGCGACCGTCACCCCTACCCTGCACTGGAGCTTCGCCGCGTACGTCAAAAGCGCGGCGACGGCCGCTACTTTGGCCCCTTCACAAGCTCCGGCGCCGTGCGTGAAAGCCTGTCGCTGATGCAGAAGATATTTCGCATCCGAAACTGTGAGGATTCGGTCTTTGCCCATCGCAGTCGTCCCTGCCTGCAGTATCAGATCGACCGCTGCACGGCGCCGTGTGTGGGCTACATCACTCAGGAAGACTATCAGCGCGATCTCAACCATGCGCTGATGTGTATGGAAGGCAAGAGTGATCAGGTCACCCAAAAGCTCTACGCCGACATGGAAGCGGCGGCGAAGGCGCTTCAGTTCGAGCAGGCCGCTTTCCTGCGCGACCAGGTACAGCAACTGCGTCGCCTGCAGAGTCAGCAGTCGGTGGACACTGCCGGCGGTGACGCCGATGTCTTTGCGCTCGCCGAACGCCCGGGCGGGCTCTGCGTTAGCGTGCTGATCATTCGCCAGGGACGAGTGCTCGGCTCGCGCCACCACATGCCCGATAATGGCCTGGACCTGAGCCCCGAGGCGCTGTTGAGCAGCTTTGTCAGCCAATACTACCTGGGTCAGAGCAATGAAATGCCGCCAGAGGTGCTGACCTCCCATGCCGTGGAGGATCATGAGATTTTGCAGGATGCGCTCTCCGAGCATGCCGAGCGCCGAGTGCGCATTGCCCACCAGGTGCGCGGCCACCGTGCCCAGTGGCTGGAGCTTGCCAGCACCAATGCCGACCAGCACCTGGCCACGAAACTGGCCAGCCGTCAGCAGCTCAACGGTCGCTTCAAGGCGCTGGCCCAGGCACTGGATCTGGAAGAGGTCCCGCAACGGCTGGAGTGTTTTGACATCAGCCACAGCAGCGGCGAAGCCACGGTCGCCTCCTGCGTGGTGTTTGACCACAGTGGCCCGATCAAGTCGGACTACCGGCGCTTCAACATCGAGGGTGTGGCGGCCGGCGATGACTACGCCGCCATGCGCCAGGCCCTGACAAGACGCTACAAGCGCATTCAAAGCGGTGAGGTGCCAAGGCCTGACATCCTGATCGTGGATGGTGGCAAGGGCCAGCTCAACATGGCCCGAGAGGTGTTCGAGGAACAGGGCGTTTTTGACATCGTATTGCTGGGCGTGGCCAAGGGCACCACGCGCAAACCGGGCCTTGAAACGCTGTTTATCGACACCGTCGAACGCAGCCTGACGCTGGAAAGTGCTTCTGGTGCCCTGCACCTGATCCAGCACATTCGCGACGAAGCCCACCGCTTTGCCATCACCGGACACCGACAACAGCGTGACAAGGCGCGACGCTCGTCTACCCTTCAGGAGATTCCCGGCATCGGCCCCAAAAGACGCCGGGAACTACTGCGCCATTTCGGTGGCCTGCAGGGCATTCGTAACGCCTCCCGGGATGATCTCGCCCGTGTTCCCGGCATCAATGCACAACTTGCTACACAGATTCATCAGGCACTGCATGGCTGACAGCGCGCTCAGGCGTTAGAATCGACCATTCTTGCAGGTATGTTTCACCCCCCGGTCAGGACCGATAGTGCCATGAGCATCCCCAATATCTTGACGCTGACGAGAATTTTTCTCATACCGCTTTTGGTCATCGTATTCTACCTGACGACCGGCTGGAGCAATCCACTGGCCGCCCTGCTGTTCACCATTGCCTCCGTCACTGACTGGTTCGATGGCTACCTGGCGCGCCGCTGGAACCAGAGCACTCCCTTTGGCGCCTTTCTGGACCCGGTCGCCGACAAGCTGATGGTGGCCGTGGCGCTGGGTGTGCTCATCGAGTTCTACAGTGATGTGATCCTGACGCTGCCGGCGCTGGTGATTATCGGTCGCGAGATCGTGATTTCGGCACTGCGGGAGTGGATGGCGGAACTTGGCAAGCGTGCCAGTGTGTCGGTGTCCAGCATCGGCAAGTACAAGACCGCCTTTCAAATGATCTCGATCATCCTGCTGCTTGGCTTTGCTCCTGGAACGCTTTTGGCGCAGGCAGGCTTTTTGCTGCTGTATCTGGCTGCAATCCTGACGCTTTGGTCGATGTACAAGTATCTGCGCGCTGCCTGGCCGGAACTGACGCGCTCGATGTGAGCGTAACGTGTGACTCAGGTGCGATTTTTACCGGGTTTTGTTTGACAGGTTTCTGTCGCATCGGTATATTTCGCACCCGTTGAGCGGGAATAGCTCAGTGGTAGAGCATCGCCTTGCCAAGGCGAGGGTCGGGAGTTCGAATCTCCTTTCCCGCTCCATCCCTTACGGTATCAACGGACAGGTCAATGAGTAACGCCATCTCGTTTTCCGTACCGTTTTGAGGCTGGATGGCAGAGTGGTTATGCAGCGGACTGCAACTCCGTGTACGCCGGTTCGATTCCGACTCCAGCCTCCATCTCCCTTCTGCCTGACTCCCGGCTACATTAGATGGCCTCAAGCAGATTAGCCGTCGACTCCTCGCCCGGATGGCGGAACAGGTAGACGCAAGGGACTTAAAATCCCTCGACCGCAAGGTCGTGCCGGTTCGATTCCGGCTCCGGGCACCAATCATTTCAGTACGACTTCCCTGCCTTTTTTGGGTATCCGGATTAAGTGGTTGATGGGCCTTCCAGCCCCATCCAACCCTTAGTCCTTCCAGAAGGTTGATAGATCGACACCGAAGTTCTTCTCAGGCTCGGGGAGTCCCATGTTGTAGGTCATGGTGGCTCTGCCCAGAAACGGGGATTCCTTGACTTGTGGCGCCTTCTTCTTGTGCTTGGTGGTATAGAGCATCCGGGCTCGCATTACCTCGAACGAATAGCCCCGGCCATCACGGTTTTTGTCCTTGGCTAGGCGGTTTATCGACTACGTGAAAGCGTTGGTGATCGGGATGTCGGTCTCAAAGTAGGTCAGCATCTCTTCACGCCAGCCACTGACGGCGCTGACGAGATCCTTCCAAACCTCCTTCTGCCCCTGAGGGATGTTGTCAATCCAGGTGGCGAGAGCCTGTTCGGCACCACGCCGATTGGTACAGTCCCAGATATGGTAGAAGCGCTCCTTGTGCTCGTAAGCCGCCAAGAGCTGGGGGGAATGCTCCTGTCCAGGTCTCCATGATGAGCCGTTCGCGGTCTGAAACGTCGTGAGCGCGCTTCAGCAGGATTTTCCGGTCACCTTTGAGGGTCCGGCGCTGATTGGGCTTCAACTCCTTCCTTAGGCCTTTGCGGATCTTCTCTAAGGCCTCGTTGGCCATGCGCACGACGTGGAACTTATCGACCACGATACGGGCCTGTGGCAGCACCGTCTGGAAGGCGCGGCGGTAGGGCTTCCACATGTCCATGCTGACGATCTCGACCTGGTGGCGGTTGGCCATGCTCATGAGGCGTCTTGTCACCCTCTCTTGCTGACGACCGGGTAGCAGGTCCAGCAGGGTGCGCTCTTCCAGATTGGTTAGGATGCAGCAGAGCCCTTGGCAGCAGTCGTGCATCAGGAACGTACAGCTGGCTCATGAAGGCGTGCCGCCTTATCAAGGCCCAGGACGCGCCTATTCCGGAAGTCAAGCATGCGATAGCGAAGACGCTAGGCGATTCAGCGGCGGCGGCTGCCTGGTTGATGTCGTATTTCCGCCCAAATAAAGAGGGCGATACCGAGGAAGATCCATACGTCCGCTAGGTTGAACGATGGCCAGTGCCACTGGGCATAGTGAAAATCGAGAAAATCCTCTACGTAGCCTAACCGCAAGCGATCTGCGACATTGCCCAACGCGCCGCCGAGGATCGCACTGAGGGCGAGCCGATAACTCAGTACGCGTGGTGAACGCCAAAGCCAGTACACCAGTAATATCGAGATAACCAGGGCCAGTCCGATGAAAAGCGGCTGCTGCCAACCGCCGACATCCGCGAGAAAGCTGAAGGCCGCCCCCGTATTGTGGCGGTGGACCCAATTGAAGAAGGGTGCGGCAGGCACGCTTTCACCATGCGCTAGCATGGTGCTGGCAAGGTACTTGCTCGCCTGATCGACAAACAGTAACAGGAGCGAGAGCCACAGCCAGCGCATCGCCTTTCCCGGCTCGTGGGCTTTCTCTGCGAGCCGACTGCCATAAGTAGACATATCCCCTTCCTCCTGACCCAATCTAGAATTTGCTCGCTGCTAAATAACAAGCGTCATGTACCCAACCGATGATGCCGACGAATTCGACGGAGCAGGAGCAGGCCGAGTCCGAGTGCGGTCAGGCCAAGGACAGGCCAATCCCGCCAGCGCACATAAGGGGGCGCGCCAGTTCGCGGTGTCACTTCGGCGCTGAGGGTGGCCACTTCGAACTGCGGAGCACGCTTGAGCACTTTGCCCTCATGATTGATGGCTGCTGTGATACCGGTGTTCGTGGCTCGAAGAAGGTCACGTCCGGTTTCGATGGCACGCATGCGTGCCATCTGGAAATGCTGGAGGGGGCCGAGCGAGCTGCCGAACCAGGCATCGTTGCTGACATTCACCAGTAACTGCGCTTCGGGCAGAAGCTCAGTGACTTCGGCACCAAAGACCGCCTCGTAGCAGATGAGTGCCCCTACGGGCACCCCTGCTGCATTCAGGACGTGCGCTTCCCGTCCCGGTGTGAAGTCGGACATGGGCGCCCCGAGCACGTCGAGGGCCGACCCCAAAAGATCCCGAAACGGAACATATTCACCGAAGGGCACCAGGTGGCGTTTGTAGTAGAAGCCTGAGGGATCGGAGAGGCTTACCACGGCGTTGTAGGTACGGCCCTCCGCCTCGCGTACCGGGACGCCAATCATTAACGATGTGCCTGCCTGATCGGCTAACGCCTCAAGCTCAGCAAGATATGCTTTGGCCTGGTCATGCCACATCGGGATTGCCGCTTCTGGCCAGATCACGATATCGGCTCCGAGATGCTGCGCGGTAAGCGCCTGATAGCGCTCAAGTGTGATGTCCCGGTATCTCGGGTCCCATTTCTTGTCTTGCGCGATGTTTCCTTGCAAGAGGACGACATCGATCGGGTCAGCGGCTGGCTGCGTCCATTCACGATCCAGCAGTTGCAAGCCGGCGAGGGTAGCGACTAACACGGCACCGACTACCGCAGCACGGCGCAGGCTTGGCCCCTGGACAACCCAGGCAAGCCCGCCAGCGAGAAGTGCCACCAGTAAACTCACGCCAAGCACGCCAAAGACGGGAGCGATAGTGGCAAGTGTGGTGTCGGTCTGGCTGTAGCCAATGAAGAGCCAGGGAAAGCCGGTCAAGAACCAGGTGCGCATCCATTCACTCAGCACCCATGCCGCAGGTAGCCCTAGCCAGAGTGCCATTGCATCCATCTCAGGGCGCAGGCAGCGCACGAGGTACGCGACGCCCCATGGAAAGAGGGCGAGCAGCGAGACAAAGGCCGCCGTGACTAACACCGCCACCACGGGGCCATTGCCGTACTGGCTAATGCTGATAAAGACCCAGGAGACACCCACGCCGAAGTAGCCAAGGCCAAAGAGGTAGGCCGACCACAGCGCCTGACGCCTTGAAGACTGCGCGGTCAGGACAAAAAATGTTGCCAGAGCGATCACCGCAAGCCATGCCCAGCCCACAGGGGCAAAGGCAAGCGGCATGGCGCCTCCAGCAAGTAGAGCCATCCCCCCTGTCAGAAGCGGCTTATAGCGCACGCCCGTGTATAGGCTAGAGGGTAGCGCGCACTTATCACCCAATGCTCTCTCGCCTCCGAATCCAGGATCAACCCTGTGGCTCATGCTTTCTTGCTCCGCTTAATCAAGCTGCGTCAATTCATTCGGCCGGCTGGCCAGGGTGGCAAAGTGAATGTTTCTGGACTCGACTAGGTGCGCCGTAAGCTGGGAGCTGCTTCGTATTCGGCCAGCACGACAGTGGCTGTGTTGGGGAGCAGTACGTTAGCTTTGCGATACCACCCCTTCCAAGCCCGCTGATACCAGAACGAACAGGACGAAGCCGCCTATGAAAGCCAGCGGTGAGATGTGCGTATCGTCACCGCTCTCGTGAGCCTCGGAGACCATATCTTCGATGGCAGCGACCGTGAGAAGGCCTGCCGTGAACGTCAGTGCCGCTAGCTTAAATGCCTCCGGCTGGTTCCTGAGTACGAAGTAAGCAAAGACGGCTGCCGAGAGCACAGGAATCGCGAAGGAAGCAGAGAGCAGTATCCGCTTGCTACGAGGGATTCCTTTATCTTTCATGGTGGCGATCGTCGCAAAGCCCTCAGGAACATCGGCGAGAACCTGACCCGCCGCCAGGATTATCGCGACCGACGGTGAGACCGCCGACCCCGCCCCGATCAGGAGGCCATCGCTGAACAGGTCGATGGATACGGCGATATAGATCATCCAGACACTCGTCTGACCGCCTTCTCCCTGCTGGCCTTGTCGCTTCTGGAGACTCTCAACGAGCTTCTCGATACCTACGTAAGCAATGCCGCCCAGCGCGAAAGCGAGGGCGATTACCCAGGCTGAGAGGTTCTCTAGCACGCGCGGCATGATTTCAACCGCCACCACCGCAATGACGAGGCCGGCAGCGCCGTGAAGGGCGTAATTGAGACGGCGCCCGGTAGTTCGGGAGGCCTCCGCAGCGAGCCCACCACTAAAATTGCCTAAGGCGGGCAACAGCGCCAGGCCGAGTACCAGCCAGATACTATCCATCATCTTCCTTCCTTGGTTGATTCCTAGATACGCTACCTTGCTGGCTCCGAGCCTTCGCGCTATATGCTGTCGTTCAGGCCTAGCGCGCTTGTACAGCCACTTCGATCAAGTGTCCCAGGCATCGATAGCTGCGTACCGTGCAGCCTCACCCCTTGAGCGCCAGGATGCGCCGAGCGCCGTTGAGGACGATCAGGCCCACGATGGTACCGATAATCAGGTCAGGGTAGCTGGACCCCGTCCAGGCGACCAAGGCACCGGCGGCGATGACGCCCATGTTGATCACCACATCATTGGCCGAGAATATCCAGCTTGCCTTCATATGCGCGCCGCCTTCGCGGTGCTTGGATATCAACAGCAGGCAACCGGTATTGGCGATCAACGCGACGAAGGCGATCGCCATCATCATCAGCGATTCAGGCTCACTACCGAAAACAAAGCGTCGCACCACCTCGACGAGTACGCCGATAGCCAAAATCAGTTGCAGTACCCCTGCCAGATGCGCGGCACGTACCTGCATTTTCGCACTGTGCCCTACGGCATAGAGAGCCAGGCCATAGACGGCTGCATCGGCAAACATATCCAGGGAATCAGCGATCAGGCCGGTAGACTGGGCGATCAGGCCAGCAGTCATTTCCACCACGAACATGATCGCATTGATACCGAGCAACACGCGCAGAGTGCCTGACTCCTGCGTAGCAGAGACTGCCGAGCTCTCAGCGGCCTTGATCGTCTCTGGGTCGGCAATGACGGTTTCCTGAAGAGAGGCGCCTAGCCCCAAGGTCGCCAGTTTCGCGGTAATGGGCTCAGCCTCGCCGTCATGCACGACCTCCAATCGGCGGTTCGACAAGTCGAAGGACAGCGTTCGAATCTCATCAAAGCCGTTCAGCGCCAAGCGGATCATCCGCTCTTCTGAGGGGCAATCCATCTTCGGCACGGCATACACGCTGACCCACTCCCCTGACGCTTCGGAGGGGACCGGCATATCAGTGTCCGATGCAGGCGTTGCATCGCAGCCACATGGGCCACCACAGGCTTTACTCACGATACGGCTCCAATTGACCGAAAGAGATTGCTAGTATTGAAAACCATATAGCCACCATAAGGTCAATGGGACAGATGATTCGTTGAGGAGAAAGCCTGATGCGCATTGGTCAGTTAGCACAGATAGCGGGTGTCGACCCCCAGACGATCCGCTTCTACGAGCAGCGGGGCCTGTTGCCATTGCCAGACCGGCAGGAGAATGGTTACCGTATCTACACGAAGCGGCATATCGAGCAGCTTGCCTTTATCCGTCGCTGCCGAATCCTGGACCTGTCACTGGCAGAGATTCGCGAGCTACAGAGCTATCAGGACGGCCCTCACCAGCCTTGTACCGCCGTCAACGCCATGCTCGATGACCACATCTCTCATGTGCGGTCGCAGATAACCGCACTGCAGACGCTTGAGAAACAGCTCGTTGCCCTGAGGGCGAGTTGCAATGATGGACGAGAAATCAGTGCCTGCGGCATCCTGGCGGGTATCAGCGAGGAGAGCAAACAACAACTATGTAGGGCTGGCTCAGGCAATAAGCGCTGAGCAGAGACACGCCGGACCTTGCAGCGACATTGTGAATGCATGGTGTGTTGGTCGCGGCGACTCATTGCGCTTCTCGGCATGCGAGCTTGGGTTACTGCTGCAACCGCAGTATCGCCCTGTCAGACGTTTCGCTTCCGCCATGCTTCGCTATTCCCGCTTATCCCAGCGTCGCCAGGGAGGGAAACAGGCCGATCATGAAGCTGGAGAGCCGTGTCATGGTGCCCGAGACGATGGCGATGCCCATGAGAATCAGGATTATACCGGCGACCGGCCGGGTGTAGGCGCTCCACCTGCCAAGCTTTTTGCTATGGCGGCTGAGGCTGTTGACGCAGAGCGTACTCGCCAGAAAGGGCAACGCCAACCCGGCGGAGTACACGCTCAGATAGATCATTCCATGCTGTGCACTGGCGGCATTGGAGGTAGCCATCAGAATCGCACCGAGGATGGGGCCGATACAGGGCGTCCAGCCAATGGCGAACGATACGCCGAAGGCCGTGGCCGACAGCGGCGATCCGCCCTGAAAACGAGGATTGAATTGTAAGGTACGCTGAAAGATCGGGACGTTGAACAGGCCGGTCATGAAGACCCCTAGCAGGATGACCACCGAGCCTGTGATCCAGTTGAGCTCCTGACGGTAGCCTCGCAGGAGCTGACTGAGTGAGCTGGCACCTAGCCCCAGGATGATGAATACCAGTGTGAAGCCAGTCACAAAGAAAACGCTCAGTATCAGCGCCTCGATTTTCTTGTCCCGTTTGTTGACGCTGCCGCCCGTGACGACGGAAAGGTAGCCCGGCAAGAGCGGCAACGTGCAGGGCGAGAAGAAGGAGATCAAGCCACCTGCAAACGCGCCAATCAGACCGATAGAAGAGAGAGATTCCAAGGGCTATCGCTTCCTGAGGTAGTGAGGGCCATGAGTCGGCCGGCTGAGTCCAGCCCTTGATTCTAAAACCCTAATCTGGCCCTAAGGCAAGCACATCGTTTGATTAGCTACACGCCAGACTGCTGGGCTGTAGCCTTTTCAAAAGAGGCTTGACCTTATGGTGGGTATAAGGATTAGCGTTTAAGCTGCATCTTCCAAATATCTAACCTGAGGATAGCGTGATGGCATTGCAACTTGGAGAGACAGCCCCCGATTTCACGGTCGAATCAACGGAAGGCACCGTCAGCTTCCACGAATGGCTTGGTGATAGCTGGGCCGTGCTATTTTCTCACCCGGCCGACTATACGCCTGTCTGCACGACAGAGCTTGGCGCGTTTGCCAAGCGCAAAAGTGAGTTCGACAAGCGTGGCGCCAAGCTGATCGGTGTGTCCGTCGATCCGCTGGATTCGCATACCGGCTGGGCCAAGGATATCGAGACCACCCAGGGTGCGGCGCTGAACTACCCGTTGCTGGCCGACGACGATCAGGTGGTCGCTGAGCTGTACGGGATGATTCATCCCAAAGCCGATCCCAAGGTGACGGTACGCACCGTTTTCATCATCGACCCCAGCAAGAAGATACGCCTGATGCTGACCTATCCGCCGAGTACCGGGCGCAACGTCGACGAGATCCTACGGGTTATCGACTCGCTTCAGCTGACCGACACGCACAAGGTGGCGACCCCCGTGGATTGGCAGAGCGGTGAGGACGTCATTATCTCCCCTTCACTATCGAGTGATGAAGCCAAAGAGCGCTTTCCCGAAGGCTGGGACGAGAAGACACCGTATCTGCGTGTTGTGCGACAGCCTAAATAACTAGCGGAATCCTTTGGCAGCCCGGGTAAGCCGGGCTGCCCGTTGTCTCGCTGAGGTAAGGTTTTGAGGAAGCGCATGGATGGCTAAGTTCCTGACTAGTTAAGGCTAGCCGCTTGCACGACGACAGGATTGAGTATTTTCAGGTGTGAAAACTTACTGGTCGCCTGTCGGGAGGCGGGAGCCTAGCCTGCGCTCATACCAAAATGACGGGACACTTCTACCATATTACGCGGAGTAGTGCCGTCATGAGGTGAAGAGCGCCCGGGTGCGACTGCTGCTCGGCGAGCTGCCGGCGGCCGGGTACTCCAGCCTGACGAATACCAGCAGCGAACCTGTTGTCTTGGTGGGGCGGAGAGAGTCGCTTTCGAGCGAGTAATTATGATGTCTCGCATGCAAGTGCCGTGTTCGCGTTCAACCGCAAGGGGTGAGGTGCGGCTCCTGATTCGCGATAGCGATCCGATAAAAGCGGTGGCCGCGGACCTGCGTCAGCTCTCCGAAACTGGCTAGAGCTCAAACACGCAGGATACGTGGAAAGCACTACGCGATCCGGTTCAGTTTCAACAATTACTACAGCACGTTGGACACCATGATGAACCCAACACCAATGAGGCGTCGTCTATGCCTGCTGGCTGCCCTGCTAGGCATCAGCGTAGCGCTAGCGAGCTGCACAGGAGACGAAAGCTCGCCGACCAGCTCGGCGAGTGTCATGGATAAAGCGGCCGCAGAGCAGCTCGGATTCGCGGTTAAGCCCGAGCCTGTACGCCCCGCCGAGATCAGCTTTACCGATGGTTCAGGCGAACCGATCAGCCTCGACGCCTTCAAGGGCAAGATCGTACTGCTCAATCTTTGGGCGACGTGGTGCCCGCCCTGTCGCGAGGAGATGCCAACGCTCGACGCGCTCCAGGCTGAGCTCGGCGGGGCGGACTTCAAGGTGCTCGCGCTCTCGATCGACCAGGGCGGACCCGACCCTGTCCGGTCCTTCTACGAGGAAATCGGAATTGAGCACCTGAGTATTTACAACGATAAGAGCGCCCAGGCGGGCATGAAGCTCGGCGCACTCGGTGTGCCTATGACGCTGCTGCTCGATCGCAGCGGATATGAGCTGGCACGCCTGACCGGCGCCAAGGACTGGCACAGCCCGGAGATGGTCGAGTTCCTCCGCGATACCATCGCGGTTACCAAGAGACATGAGCAAGATGCAGGAGAAGAACGTGATTGAGGGCTTCCGTATGAGGGCAATGCTCGCGAGCGATTCCACGCTTTTCTTCCTTGCTCGCCGGAGGTCTAGCATGTGATCAGACGCACTACCATTCTCACGATTGGCATTCTTACCGTGTGTCTTGCCGCGGCCGGATGGTTTTATGATCGATTTGCCACGAGGACAAAGGAATGAATAGCCAAGTTCTTTTCTACTATCGTAGTGAGAGCCAAGGTGCAAAAAAGGATGCATATGCAGACTCTACGCCATTCTCCAGGCCTGCCGCACGTTGCCGGATTCTTCGACCCCAGGACCTTCAGCGTACAGTACGTGGTGAGCGATCCGTCCACGAAGCGCTGCGCCATCATCGATCCGGTGCTCGATTTCGATGAGAAGTCTGGGGCCATTGCGACTCATCATGCCGATGAGCTGCTTGGGTACGTTACGGAGCAGGGCTTCAGTCTCGAGTGGATTCTTTATTGCTTCAACATCCTGATGTTTATCAGCGCACTCACTTGGCGCCAAACCTTCTTGTTTGCACCTGATGCATGTTGAAACTTCATTGCCATGCCTGATTTTATTCGATCATATTACAACGATGCTTTCGCTAATTAGTGAGGGCGTGTTTTATACATACCGACCTGACTCGGGTGAAGCAGCCACTTATTCGCCCGGCTTCGACGTTCGCTCCATGCGGCTACGAATCATCTGCTCGAACGCTTGCCTTACTTCGGCTTCTGTTCCGGGAGCAAGGGGCACAAAAGGGTGATCGACCGCGTTAAAGCCAGCACCCTGGTTGAACCCGGCCTGATGGCGCAACACCGAAGCAGGCACGCAAGTCCCGGATTCATTGGAATAAGCCCGCACCTGCCCATCCGAGAACGTTACCGTTCCTGCATAACGTACGTCTCTTGCATGGCCGGCGAGCGACGCATGAGCATTTTGTCCGTTGACAACGTTACCCAGACGAATCTCGCCACTGAGCAGCGTTACAAAGATAAAATGCCCATCGAGCCTATCAAGCGATGATGAGCCATCGGAAGATGTAACTCGCCATACGCCATCTTCGCCATGTTTGGCTAACTGTGGTGGTTGTTTAGGAGGGACCCCAGCGTCGCCGTATCTACTGCGAGTTTTATCAGCCACTTTTAAATTAATCGAGCCAACGCCTCCCGGGAATTGTCCGTTTTCACGACCCGCCAACTTCATGCGAACTCGAGCAGGTTCATCTGCGGGCGCATCGAACTTTTGGGCATCATGAGTCCGCTTGCTGCCTGTGTCCGGAAGAATGGACAGGCCCGGGCGGATGGCGGACGGCACGTTCAAATTTGAAATCTCGAGGCGATCTATTTCACCCCTTTCGTTAACGCCGAACACCACCCGCTCATATCCCTGAAAAGACCGTTCAAGGCCGAATTGCCCGCCTTTTTCATCTTCTTTAACGGGGAGTTTCACTGGAACGCGTCCCTCCAGCGCAGCCATGGCGTGGTCAATCAGCGCTGCAGCCTCCGGGGCAAGCGACTGTTTCTGATGTTCAAGCCATTGCGTTGAGACCGTTCGGTTTGATCCAAAGCGCGGATCTACAGTGCGCAGGTCATTAGCCGATTCTCCACTCTCGACAGGCTTGGGCGTGGTATCAAATGGCGTTCGGAAAGGGCCGGTTCGCGTGATCATCGTGTATCTCTCTCTGCCAGCATATGATGCTCTGTGGCAATAGATGTGTTCCGGTTCCCCGGCACAGTATGTTGATGCGCTCGCAAGGGCGTTCTGGTTTCAAATGATTCGTCTTTTCATATTCCAGCGATTCTTTTACCCAGACGACCGCCCCATCCCGAAACCTTCCTCCCACTGCCACCTGACGCACCAGCGCTATTAGACACAGGTCCAGGACCTGAGCGTGATAGCGGTCATTGACAGCCTGCCCGGCCCCAGCATAGTTTCACTGCGTGACGTTGTGTCATGACGTTACCCCACGGACCCGACTTATCGTCGGTCGCGTGGCGACAGCCGGCCTACCCGGCCGGTCACACCAACAATATACAAAAGACATGCTCATGACCCAGAAAACCTCACGCCGGCTGATGCTGGCAGGTGGCCTGCTGATGGCGGCTACCGGTACTGCCCATGCCAAGACCCTCGTCTACTGCTCGGAAGCGAGTCCCGAAGGCTTCAACCCGCAACACTACACGGCCGGGACCACCTTCGATGCGTCCTCGCGCACCATTTATAATCGACTGGTGGAATTCAAGTCGGGCACAACCGAAATCAAACCGGCGCTGGCCGAGTCGTGGGAGGTCTCCGATGACGGCAAGACCTATACCTTTCACCTGCGCGAAGGCGTGAAGTTCCAGACCACGGACTACTTCACGCCGTCACGCGAATTCAACGCCGATGACGTGCTCTACTCGTTTAACCGCCAGCTGGAAGACGATCACCCCTGGCACGGGGTCGGCAGCGGCTATGAGTACTTCGAAGGCATGGGCATGCCGGATCTGATCGAGCGCGTCGAGAAGGTCGATGACCACACTGTACGCTTTCATCTCAGCCGCGCCTCAGCGCCCTTCCTGTCTGATCTGGCAATGGACTTTGCCTCGATCCTGTCAGGGGAATACGCCGACAAGCTGATGAAGGAAGGCCACCCCGAGCGCATGAACCAGCAACCGCTGGGCACCGGTCCGTTTCAGTTTGCCGGCTTTCAGCGCGATGCCTATATCCGCTATCAGGCCCACCCCGACTACTGGGATGGCAAATCACCGCTGGACCGGCTGGTGTTTTCGATCACGCCCGACGCCTCGGTGCGCTTCCAGAAGCTTCAGGCCAACGAATGTCAGGTCATGGTATTCCCCAACCCGGCCGACCTGGAGGCGATGCGCAATGACCCCAACATCAACCTGGAATCGGCCGAAGGGCTGAACGTGGGCTATCTCTCCTTCCAGACCGAGAAGGCGCCCTTTGATAATCCGAAGGTACGCCGCGCACTCTCGATGGCCGTGGATCGCGATGCGATCATCAAATCGGTGTATCAGGGCGCGGGCGAGAAAGCCAAAAACCCAATTCCGCCGACGCTGTGGGGCTATGACGAGGATGTCGAGGAGATCCCGTACGATCCCGAGCAGGCCAAAAAGCTGCTTGCCGAGGCCGGCGTCGAAAACCTGAAGACCCAGCTATGGGCCATGCCGGTGCAGCGCCCCTATAACCCCAACGCGCGTCGCATGGCGGAAATCATTCAGTCCGACTGGCGCAAGGTGGGCGTCGATGCCGAAATTGTCTCCTACGAGTGGGGCGAATATCTGCGCCGCGCCTCCGAAGGCGAGGCCATGACCGGTCTCTTTGGCTGGACCGGGGACAACGGCGACCCGGACAACTTCCTCAATACGCTGCTGTCGTGCAACGCCGCACGCGATGGCTCCAACTACGCCAAGTGGTGCAATCCGGAGTACGACGACATCATCCGACAGGCAGCCACTGCCACCGACCAGGATGAACGCACAAAACTCTACGTGCAGGCGCAGGAGATTTTCCGCGACCAGATGCCGTGGCTGCCGATCGCCCACTCGATCGTCTACGACCCGGTCCGCAGCAGCGTCACCGGCTATCAGGTACAGCCGACCGGCTCCCACATCTTCTATGGGGTAGATATCAAGGAGTAGCACTCCTGACGTAGGATGGAGCCCCGCTCTGACGAGCGGGGTTTTTCATGTTTTTCGGACAGCCGCCCATGACGCCACCCATCACTGAACCCTCCGCGCTGCGCCCGCTGGGCGATGGCTCACGCACCGTGGCCCTCATTGCCCCGGCCGGCGCCGTATTGCCCGAGCGCATCAAGGCCACCTGCGCCCTGCTGACACGGATGGGCTACCGCCCGCAACTCATGAACAACGCCCGGGCACGGCATCGCTATCTGGCCGGCACCGTCGAGCAGCGCCTTGAGGATTTTCACGCCGCCTTCAATCTGGCAGACGTGACAGCCGTATGGTGTTTGCGCGGCGGCTACGGCTGCGCTCAGCTGGTCGATCACATCGACTGGCAAAACCTGCCCGATGTGCCGCTTTTGGGCTATTCCGATATCAGCGTACTGCTGAGCGCCTTTCATGCACGAGGCCGACGGGCGCTTCATGCGCCAGTGGCCACCGAGCTGGCCCTGCTTGAGCAGGCCGATGGGGCGATACGCGAGGCGCGAGGCGCTTCCATGGCCAGCATCGCGTCGGTGCTTCAGAACGGCGGCGGCCACATGGAAACAACGTATGTGGCCGGCCCCCAAGCGCCTGTCGAGGGCCCGCTCATCGGCGGCAACCTCACCACACTTGCCAGTGTCGCCGGTACCTCTGGCGCACTGCACGTTCCGAACGGCGCCATTTTGATGCTGGAGGATGTGGGCGAGCGGCTCTATCGTCTGGAGCGCAGCTTCTTCCAGCTGCTGGCGAGCCTGGCGCCGAGTCGTTTGAGCGCGGTCTGTCTGGGCAGCTTCATCGACTGTGATACCGGTGACAGCAGTGTCGAGGCGATGGTACAGGCGTGGCTGTCACCTCATGATGTTGCGCTTTATCACCAGTTGCCCTTCGGCCACGGTGCGCATAACCAGGCCTGGCCGGTCGGGCGGATGGCGCGGCTTGCGGCCTCGGGGCTGGACTGGGCGCCCGGCTGACAGGCACCGATCCCTGTCCATGCGCTCTTGTGAGCATGGACAGGGTCAACACAATCCCCTAGGGTCTATCCCTTACTGAAGCCCTGCTTACGAGACAGGTTCGCTACAGCAGCAACAATAACAAGTATGGATACATGACCATGACCAATACCCTCTCGACCCGCCGTCTCTACAAGGCTCGTCTGACCCTTCGCGCCACCTCCGTGGCCGGTCCGTGCCGGTCGGATCCCGGCTAGACCGGATCTCGACTTTCAAGCATGAACCCGGCGCAAAAATCGCACAGCCCGTGTTCATTGCCTGCCCATCCCTGCTGATCATCACGCGCTCTGACCTACAGGTCATGTCGGCGTGCTGTTGGCAGGTACGGATTACACGTTCGCGGTGGCGGAAACCCCTATGTTGAGCTTTGTCTTTCGCAAACTTTTAATGCTGATCCCAACGCTTCTGGGCATCACGCTGGTGACCTTTACGCTGGTGCACCTGATCCCCGGTGACCCCGTCGCCATCATGGCCGGCGAGCGCGGCATCTCTGCCGAACGACACGCCGAGGTGATGGCCGAGCTGGGACTGGACCGCCCGATGTGGGAGCAGTACCTGAGCTTTCTGGGCAATCTGGCCCATGGTGATCTGGGTCATTCGCTGATCAGCAGCAACCCGGTACTCGATGAATTCATGTCACTTTTCCCGGCAACGCTCGAGCTTGGCTTTTGCGCCATGCTACTGGCCGTGTGTCTGGGCATCCCACTGGGCGTCATTGCCGGCATCAAGCGCGGCTCGATCATCGATCACACCGTCATGGGCACCTCGCTGACCGGCTATTCGATGCCGATTTTCTGGTGGGGCCTGCTCCTGATCATTTTCTTTTCGGGAATTCTGGGCTGGACGCCGGTCTCGGGGCGGCTTTCCTCGAGTTACTGGATCGACACCCCTACTGGTTTCATGCTGATTGATACCCTGCTTTCCGGAGAGCCCGGGGCCTTCGCTGATGCCCTGCGCCATCTGATTCTGCCCACGATCGTGCTGGCGACCATTCCGCTGGCCGTGATTGCGCGCATGACCCGATCGTCGATTCTCGAGGTGCTGGGCGAGGACTATATCCGCACCGCGCGGGCCAAGGGGCTTTCTCCCTGGCGCATCATTGCCATTCACGCCCTGCGCAACGCCATGATTCCGGTCACCACGGTTATCGGGCTGCAGATCGGGCTGCTCTTTTCCGGTGCCATTCTCACCGAGACCATCTTCTCCTGGCCCGGTATCGGCAAGTGGCTGATCGATGCCGTCGGACGGCGCGACTACCCCTCGCTTCAGGGCGGCATTCTGCTGATTGCCCTGATCGTGATGATGGTCAATCTGATCGTTGATCTGCTCTATGGGCTGATCAATCCCCGCATTCGCAACAGTCGCTGAGCCCGGAGGCCGCACATGACACAGGTTACCCCTCAGCCACCGGCCGCCGTGCCGGAGATCGACGACGGCGCCACAATCGAACGGACGCCACAGCGCCCGTCACCGCTGCGCGACGCATGGCGCAGCTTTCGCCGCAACCGCGCCGCCCTGATCGGCATGGTCATTATCGCGCTGATCATCGTGATCGCCTGCCTGGCCAACGTGGTGGCGCCCTACTCCCCGGTCGCACAGTTTCGTGACAGCGTGCTCACGCCGCCCTTCTGGCAGGACGGCGGCTCCCTGCGCTTTGTACTGGGCACCGACGATCTGGGCCGCGATATCCTGAGCCGCCTGATTCACGGCGCGCGACTATCGATGACCATTGGCGTCATCGTGGTGTCACTGTCACTGGGTATCGGCGTGCTGCTGGGCCTGCTGGCCGGCTTTCTGCGCGGATGGATCGATACCGTCATCATGCGATTGATGGACATCATGCTGTCGATCCCGAGTCTGCTGCTGGCCGTCGTCGTGGTCGCCGTACTCGGGCCGGGTCTTTTCAACGCCATGCTGGCGATTGCAGTGGTCTATCTGCCCCACTACGTGCGCCTGACGCGCAGCTCGGTGATCACCGAGCGTGAGCGTGAATACGTCATGGCATCAAGGCTGGCCGGCGCCGGTGTGTTCCGGCTGATGTTCATTACCATCCTGCCCAACTGCCTGGCGCCCCTGATCGTTCAGGCCACGCTCAGCTTCTCCAACGCCGTGCTGGATGCCGCCGCGCTGGGCTTTCTGGGACTGGGTGCCCAGCCGCCGACGCCGGAATGGGGCAGCATGCTGGCCGATGCGCGCCAGTATGTGCTGCAGGCCTGGTGGGTGGTGACCTTCCCCGGGCTTGCAGTACTGATCACGGTGCTGGCCTTCAACATCATGGGTGACGGCCTGCGCGATGCGCTCGACCCGCGCCTCAAGCGCTGATGACGACCACCACGGCCGTCAGGACACGACAACAACGACAAACGTCGACCATTTCAAAACAGGAGAGCGCCATGGCGCTTCTGGACATTGAACAACTCAGCGTGTCCTTCGACACGGATGAAGGGACCTTTCCTGCGGTATCGGATCTGAGTCTGACGCTGGAAGAAGGCGAAGTGCTCGGCATCGTCGGGGAATCCGGGTCCGGCAAGAGTGTGACCATGCTGGCGATGATGGGGCTTTTGCCCTTCAACGCCCGGGTCGAGGCCAGCCGGTTTCACTTCGCCGGACAGGACATGCAGACCCTGAGTGACCGCGCCCGGCGTCGCCTGACCGGCAACGACATTGCGATGATCTTTCAGGAACCCAGCACCAGCCTCAACCCGAGCTTTACCATCGGCTTTCAGCTGCTGGAGGCCATCAAGGCCCACGAAGGCGGCAGTCGCCGTCAGCGGCGCGAGCGCGCTATCGAACTGCTGGACCAGGTCGGCATACCGGCCCCTGCCAGGCGCCTGAGCGACTACCCCCATCAACTCTCGGGGGGCATGAATCAGCGGGTGATGATTGCCATGGCGATCGCCTGCAATCCACGGCTTTTGATTGCCGATGAGCCGACCACGGCACTGGATGTGACCATCCAGGCGCAGATTCTGGATCTTTTGCTCAGGCTTCAGGAAGAGCGTGGCATGGGCATGATCCTGATCACCCATGACATGGGCGTGGTGGCCGGTGCCGCAAAGCGCGTGGCTGTCATGTACGCCGGACAGCTGATGGAAACCGGCACCAGTCACGATGTTTTCCGTGCGCCCGCCCATCCCTATACAGGGGCACTGCTCAATGCCCTGCCGGAGCGCCATCCGGGCACGACGCGCCTGCCCACCATTCCCGGCGTGGTGCCGGGCATTAACGACCGCCCGCAGGGCTGTCTTTTTCATCCGCGCTGCGCCCATGCCCAAAAGGACTGCCGCGCCAGCCGACCGGCGCTTGAGACCATCCATGCCGAAACCGGTCTCGGCACGCGTCATGTGCGCTGTTACCACCCGCTGAATGAAGAGGTTCTGGAGATCGCCCCATGAGCAGACCCGATATCCTTGATGCGCCCCTGATGGAAGCGCGCGACCTCGTCCAGACCTATCAGGTGCGCCAGGGGTTTCTGCGCCGCGCCGAACTCCATGCCGTGCGCGGTGTCAGCTTCCCCCTCCACGGCGGAGAAACCCTGGCCGTGGTGGGAGAATCCGGCTGTGGCAAGTCAACGCTTGCCCGCATGCTGACGCTGGTGGAACCGCCGTCATCGGGGGAGCTGTCGGTTGGCGGGCGTGACGCGGCCAATCCGGATCGGCAAACCCTGGCCGCCCTGCGCCGTGACGTGCAGATGGTGTTTCAAAACCCTTATGGCTCGCTCAACCCGCGCAAGCGCATTGGCACCATTCTGGAAGAGCCGCTGGTCATCAACACCTCGACACCCGCCGATGAGCGCCGGCGTTTGGCGCGCGACATGCTTGCCCGCGTCGGGCTGCGCCCGGAGCACTACGATCGCTACCCGCACATGTTTTCCGGCGGCCAGCGTCAGCGCATTGCCGTGGCGCGCGCCCTGATGCTGCGGCCCAGAGTGCTGGTGCTCGACGAGCCCGTTTCGGCGCTGGATGTCTCGGTTCAGGCGCAGGTGCTCAACCTGCTCAACGACCTGCAGGAGGAGTTCGGGCTGGCCTATCTGTTCATCTCGCACGATCTGAGCGTGGTTCGCCACGTGGCCGACAATGTCATGGTGATGTATCTGGGCCGGCCGGTAGAGGTCGGCTCGCGCGAGGCGCTGTTCGAAGCGCCGCGCCATCCCTACACCCAAGCGTTGCTCTCGGCGACACCATCGGTCAATCCCGACGAGCGGCGAGACCGCATCGCGCTGAGCGGCGAGCTGCCCTCGCCGCTGTCACCGCCGCCGGGCTGTGCCTTTCATCGCCGCTGCCCGCATGCACAACCGCGCTGCAGCGCAGAGCGCCCCGAGCTTCGCGAAGTCGAGGGTGCCCGGGTCGCCTGTCACTTTGCCGAAGAACTCATGACGCACCGTGTGAGTGGCGCTGCATGATGCGTATCGGGGCGGCGCAACGCCGCTCCGATCGTTTTTGAAAGAGGATTATTGCTCGAGTTTCTGGATTCTTCGACGATAAGATAGGCACACTCATTCCTTTAGCCCGGCGCTCCATGGCACGCATACGCTTTCGCGACCCCTATTTCAATTATCGTTACCGTCACTATCTCTACACACTACGGGCCACCATCGCGCTCAGCGTGACCTTTTTCATCATTTCACTTTTCAACATTCCCCACAGCATCTGGGCACCGGTCAGCACGCTAATGGTCATGGGCAATCTGCCCCATGTCGGCGGTGTACTCGACAAGGGCGGCCAGCGTCTGATCGGTACCGCGCTGGGCGGGCTTCTGGGCGTCGCTCTGCTGCTGATTCCGTCGGCGCCGCCAGGCACCATTCAGGTACTGACGCTGGCCGCCATTGCCGTGGCACTGCATGCCACCTTTACCTCACGCTATGGCTATAGCGTGCTGATGTTTGGCATTACAATTTTGATGGTGACCGGCGATGGCAACCAGGATCTGACCATTGCCCTGTGGCGTGCCTTTGATGTGCTGCTGGGGACCAGCATCGGGATTTTGATCACGATCATCATACTGCCCCAGAAAGCCACGGACCTTTTCCGTTTCATGCTGGCAGACAATCTCGACCGGCTGGCAAGTCTCTATTACGCCCATACCGTGGCGACCGAAGCCGATCACGATGAAGCTCTGGAAGAGATGAAAAAGACCACCACGCAGCTGATCAAACAGCGCGGTCTGGTGGATGCCGTTCACAAGGAAGGGAGATTGCGCCGCGGCGAGCTCAACAGCCTGCTCTCGCTGGAGCGGCGAATGATTTCAACCGTCGAGCTGCTGCTGGAAACTCACTGGGACACTCGTAACGGCCACGACATCATTGAAAGTCTTGAGGGGCTTCGCGTTGATCAACAGCAGCTGGCACGGTCGCTGTCGATGCTGGCCCATCAGGTACGCACCGGCCAGCAGATCGACATGAATATCGCGGCACTGGATCTGCAGCGCTACGTCAATCGAGCCTTCTCCGGACGCTCCTCTTCAGGACGCGCCCTGTTCAGCCCGAGCGGCTATCTGTGGCTTAACCGCGAACTGGCCCGCCAGGCCCGTGCTCTGGTCGGTTATCTGGGCAATATCCAACGTCTGCCCAGCTCGCGACTAAGAAAACGCGCCAATCGGCATCATCTTGTGGGCGGCAGGCGTCTGAGTGACGAGCGCCCCGACAGTGCTCAGCCCTGAGGCTGCTCGCCCGGAATACCGTCGCCGGTTGCGGACCGGGTCAAAAGTGCCTGACGCAGTCGGCGAAACTGCTCGGGCGGCAGCATGTCATACCAGAGCGCGTAACGGTGGCGCTCAATGCGAACTTCACAAAGCAGTGGCCCCAGCCGTGACACCTCCAGTGCTACGCCCTGCCACTGCCCCTGTCGATATTGTTCCCACTGCCCGTTTTTGGTCGTACGAAGCGGAAGTGGCACATGCCCTGCCTGCTGCCATCCCAGCGCACTCAACACAACAAGGACTACCCCCGCACAGAGTATCGAGAGCCACAGGGCGCAGGCCACAGCGATGGCAGCGCCGACAAGCAGGTAGAGTGCGAACGCGGCCCTAGAGCGGGCGAACGTCACTTGTACGGGTGCTTTCAGCATAATCCACGATTTTGGTAATGATGGGCGTCAGCGCCTGATCGTCGGGAAGTTCGCGGCGCATCAGCCACAGGAAAAGATCCTGATCCTCACAGGCGAGCAGCGTCTGATAGGCATACTGGTCTTCATCACTGAGCCCGTCGAAACAGTTCTCGATAAAGGGCACCAGCATAAGGTCCAGCTCCCACATGCCACGGCGGGAATGCCAGTAAAGACGCTTGCGCGCCGTGGCATCAAAGGCTTGTTGTTCGCTCACATTGATCTCCTGTCAGATGGCGGTTGCCCCTGCCTCATTATACGCAGCCAGCGCGTCACGCCCATGATTGTCTGAAACTTTGAAAGCCACCTCTGACACGAATTTTGAGTGACATGTAGTGCGTTGTTTTATCTCACATTAGCGGCTATGCTGAAACCAAACAAAAAACCTTGTAAAGGCTCCCGACAGGCCGGATGGAGAACCCTCGATGACGAAGTCCGAATTGATCGAACAGATTGCTGCGCAACAGTCAGAATTGTCCGTCAAGGAGGTAGAGTCGGCGGTTCGCCTGATTCTTGACGATATTACCGACACGCTGGCCAATGGCGGTCGGGTCGAAATACGCGGCTTTGGCAGCTTTTCCCTCCACTACCGCGAACCCCGTACCGGGCGCAATCCCAAAACGGGAGATTCCGTCAGCCTCAGCGGAAAGCACGTTCCCCATTTCAAGCCGGGCAAGGAACTGCGCGAGCAGGTCAATGCCAGTCGCGAGCACGGATTTTGATCCCCTCTCGCATCATGCTCACCTCATGACGACGCCTGTTTCATAACGCCTGCGGGCAAGCGCTGTAAACATCGCTGCACGCCACTGCCGGTGTTACACTGCCTCCAATTGGACAAGGAAAATCAGGGATCTGCTATGCGCTGGCTCAAGGGCGTGGTACTTGCTGTTGTCACACTGATCGTTCTGCTTCTGGGAATGCTGTTTGCCGTGCGCAATCAGCAGACCGTACCGTTGGACGTCATCTGGGCGGAGTTGCCGCCTGCATCACTGTCCTTGTGGCTGTTGTCAACGCTGGTGGTTGGCGTACTGCTGGGCATGGTGGCCATGTCCGGACTTTATCTGCGTCTGCGTACCACCCTCATGCGCACTCGCCACGATAATCAGCAACAGCGCAAGGAGCTTGATCGCCTGCGCGTTCAGGAGTTCAAGGAAACCCCCTGAATGCCGGATCCCGGGCTGCTCCTTATACTTATTGCGGCAATCGGCATCGGCTGGTGGCTGGGCCGCATGGAGCGAAAGCACTACCGCTATCGCCACCGGGCGCTGTCCGGCCAGCACCTGTCACGCGACTATTTCGTCGGTTTGAATTTTTTGCTCAACGAGCAGCCTGACCGCGCCATCGAAACCTTCGTCCAGGCACTTGAAGTCAACGGCGATACCATCGATACCCATATCGCGCTGGGCAATCTTTTTCGCATGCGTGGCGAAGCCGACCGTGCCGTGCGCATTCATCAGAACCTGCTGGCACGTCCCGTACTGACCACTGAACAGAGTGAACAGGTGCAGCTCGAGCTGGCACGTGATTTCATGCGCCTTGGCGTTTTTGATCGCGCCGAGCGGCTGCTTGATGGGTTGGTACGCCAGTGTGAAAACGAGCAGACAGCGACTGCCGCCAAGCGACTGATGGTGGATCTCTTCGAGCGGGAAAAGGACTGGCAGGCAGCACTGGACGTGGCACTGCCCCAGCTGGTGCGGCAGGATGAACCGCTCCGGCGCGCCGCGGCGCACTGGCACTGTGAACTTGCCGAGCAGGCCATTGAGGAAGGCAGCCCGGGGCCGGCGCGCAAGCATCTCAAACAGGCGCTGTCCATCGACTCGGCCTGCGTTCGTGCCAACTGGATTTATGCCGATATCGAGCACCGTGCCGGCAGCTACCGCAACGAAATCCGCGCCCTGCGCCGCATTCGCGACCAGGACAGCGACATGGTCCCCATCACCCTGGCCCCCATTCAGCGCGCCTTTGATCTGCTCGATGACGAACAGGGGCTGATCGATTTTCTGTATGACCAGCTCGAAAAAGCGCCCTATGTCTCCTTCGTGTTACTGCTGGCCGAACGGCTGCGCACCCGTGACGGGCTCGAACGCGCCACCCGGCTGGTCAGCGAGCAGCTTCAGCGCCACCCGAGCCTGCGCGGCATCGACTATTTGATGGATCTTTATCTCAAGGAAGTCTCTGAACATGAGCTTGAGCATCTGCGACTGCTCAAGCGTCATACCGAACAGCTCATGGCCCAGCGCGCACGCTACCGCTGCAAGAGCTGCGGTTTTCAGGGCGAACAGCTTTACTGGCACTGCCCCAGCTGTCGCCAGTGGGGCGCCATCAAACCGATCACGGGCCTGGAAGGCGAATAACGCCGTCGTTATTCCCTGGCTGCCGAAAGCTCCTGTTCGATGGCGGCAAGCGCAGCCATCGGATCACTGGCACGCGTGACCGGCCGACCAATGACCAGATGCGTACTGCCGACCTGCATGGCCTCCAGTGGCGTCATGACCCGACTCTGATCATTGCGCTGAGCGAAGGCCGGACGAATGCCTGGTGTCACCCGCAAAAACGCATTGCCACACTGTTTGGCCACATCGCCGGCCTCGCGCGCTGAACACACCACGCCATCCATACCGCTCTCGCGAGCGAGCTCGGCCAGATGCAGTGCCTGCTCGCCGGCCGTACGCGTCACGCCAGTTTCAAAAAGTGCAGTATCATCCATGCTGGTGAGCACCGTCACGGCGATCAAATGCGTGGCGAGTCTGTTTTGAACGAGCACATCCCGTGCCGCCTGCATCATCTGCCGACCGCCCGAGGCGTGGACGTTGACCATCCACACGCCGTGATCGGCGGCGGCATGAACCGCAGCAGCTACTGTATTGGGAATATCGTGAAACTTGAGATCCAGAAAGACGTCAAAGCCGCGCTGGTGCAGTGTTTTTAATGCTTGCGGGCCACTGCGGACAAAAAGCTCCTTGCCCACCTTGAGCCGACAGCGTCGGGGGTCCAGCTGGTCCACCAGCGGCAACGCCGCGTCCAGGCTGGCATGATCGAGGGCGATGATCAAAGGGGAAGACATGCGGGCTCCTGTCCTGTCGTTCGAGCGGCCAGTATAAGGGCTGTACCTCATTAGCGGGATAGTCACCAATCATCAAATACCCCAAAACGATATATAAAAATAAACTAAATAACCCAATCCTTTTGCCGATACCTTGAAGGTAACTTTTCTACAACAAGGAACCGGCATGTCTCGCAAACTGATCGCAATGCTTCTGACCACCGCTGCACTGTCCCTTTCCGCACCGCTGATGGCCGAGCCGCAAAGCGTCAATATCAATACGGCCACGGCGGCCGAACTGACCGCTCTGCCGGGTATCGGAGAAAAAAAGGCCGACGCCATCATTGCTGACCGTGAAGCCCATGGTGCCTATGAAAGTGCTGATGACCTGAGCCGCGTCAGCGGTATCGGCAGCGCCACCGTCGAACAGCTGCGCGATAGCGTCGAACTCTGAGAACCCCACGGGCGGCAGTCCTGCCACTGCCGCCCTGCCTGTTTACCTTTTCATTTCCTCCCTCGACTTTTTGTTTCCGTCCTCGACTGCCCGACTTTTGTCCCCTGTCATCATCCGGGCATATACCTCTCGCGCCTGACATGCCAGTATCCTGTGCTATCGACAGCTGCCGCGTCTGACGCTCCCTGACCAGGAGGCCCGGGCGATCACGGCATCCTTGTGAACACATTGAACGCGAGAGTGCGAAGACATCATGCCCCTGCTGTTACCCATCGGCTTTTTTCTATTGCTGGATCTGATCTCGATTTTTGTACTGGGCAAGCTGATCGGTGCCTGGGTACTGCTGGTCATCGTGCTGGCGGCTGCCTTCGGGATACATCTAATACGCCGTGAAGGCGTGGACTCCTTTCGTCAGGCCCAGCAGAAAATGGCCACCGGCGGTGAGGCAAGCGCCGAACTCAAGCGCGGTGCCGCACTGATCATGGCAGGTGTCCTGCTGGTCATGCCGGGGATTTTGACCGATATCATTGCCGTATTCTGTCTCATGCCGTTTTCCCGCAGTGCGCTGCTGGGACGTTTCATGCGCAGCAACGTCAACGTGCATCGCTACCATCCTGACCGCGATCGCCGCGGTGACACCTATACCCAGCCCGGCCGTGACACCTCGGACGACCAGCCATCGCAACCCCGCGTGATCGAAGGCGAAATTGTCGAGAATGAAAAGGATCGGCGCGATTAAAAAAATTGTCTCGCCCCCTTGAAACCCTTCAATGCGACCTCATTAATCTGCCACGTCGTGATATCGACCCAAATACTCCGGCAACCCCGGAACCAGGGGGTCATCAAGCCACTTGATTGGGCGCCCCCGAGCAGTCCATGTAACCAGTTAGGGAGAACGTGAGAAATGAACATCCGTCCTTTGCACGATCGCGTTGTCGTTCGTCGCGTGGAAGAAGAACAAAAGACTTCCGGTGGTATCGTTCTGCCCGGCAACGCGCAGGAAAAGCCGACCCGCGGTGAGATCCTCGCAGTTGGCAAGGGCCGTATCCTTGAAAGCGGCGAAACACGCCCCCTCGACGTTCAGGTCGGGGACAAGGTGATCTTCAAGGATGGCTTTGGTGTCGAGAAACAGAAGATCAACGGTGAAGAAGTTCTGATCATGAGCGAGTCCGACATCCTCGGCGTGCTCGAAGGCTGATACCTCTTTTACGTCTACGTCATTTTTTACACGAACATAGAATCGAGGAATTACCGTAATGTCCGCCAAGCAGATCAAGTTCTCCGATGATGCCCGCAAGCGCATGGCGCGCGGTGTCAACGTTCTTGCCGATACCGTCAAGACCACACTGGGGCCGAAGGGCCGTAACGTGGTACTGGAAAAATCCTTTGGTGCACCGACCGTCACCAAGGACGGCGTCTCCGTCGCCAAGGAAATCGAACTGAAGGACAAGTTCGAAAACATGGGCGCACAGATGGTCAAGGAAGTGGCTTCCAAGACTTCTGACGTCGCCGGTGATGGCACCACCACGGCGACCGTTCTGGCGCAGGCCATCGTCAACGAAGGCCTCAAGGGCGTGACCGCCGGCATGAATCCTATGGATCTCAAGCGCGGCATCGATATCGCCATCGCCAAGGCCGTCGAAGAAATTCGCAGCATGGCCGTTCCGTGCACCGATTCTCGTGCCATCGCCCAGGTCGGCACCATTTCTGCCAACGGCGACAGCACCATCGGTCAGATCATCGCTGACGCGATGGAAAAGGTTGGCAAGGAGGGCGTCATCACCGTTGACGAAGGTCGCGGCTTTGAAGACGAACTCGAAGTCGTTGAAGGCATGCAGTTTGATCGCGGCTACCTGTCGCCCTACTTCGTGACCAACAACGAGACCATGTCGGTCGAGCTGGAAGACCCCTACATCCTGCTGGTCGACAAGAAGATCTCCAACATCCGCGAACTGCTGCCGGTGCTGGAAAACGTCGCCAAGGCCGGCAAGCCGCTGGTCATTATCGCCGAAGACATCGAAGGCGAAGCGCTGGCGACTCTGGTCGTCAACAACATGCGCGGTATCGTCAAGGTCGCGGCGGCCAAGGCGCCCGGTTTTGGTGATCGTCGCAAGGCCATGCTGCAGGACATCGCGATCCTGACCGGCGGTACCGTGATCTCCGAAGAAGTCGGTCTGAGCCTTGAGCAGACCACTCTGGATCATCTGGGCAGCGCTCGTCGCATCACCATGTCCAAGGAAAACACCACTGTCATCGACGGCAACGGTGTTGAGTCCGACATCGAGTCGCGCGTCAGCCAGATCCGCACGCAGATTGAAGATACCTCCTCCGATTACGATCGCGAGAAGCTTCAGGAGCGTGTCGCCAAACTGGCCGGCGGTGTTGCCGTTATCCGCGTCGGTGCGGCTACCGAAGTGGAAATGAAAGAGAAGAAGGCGCGCGTTGAAGATGCGCTGCACTCGACTCGTGCCGCCGTTGAAGAAGGCGTGGTGCCCGGTGGCGGTACCGCACTGGTCCGTGCCTCGGCTCGCCTGCGCGACATGAAGGGCGCCAACGAAGACCAGACGCACGGCATTCAGCTGACCATCCGTGCCCTGGAAGCGCCGCTGCGCCAGATCGTGACCAACGCTGGCGAAGAAGCCTCCGTGGTGCTCAACCGGGTTCGCGACGGCGAAGGCAACTTCGGCTACAACGCGCAGACCGGCGAGTACGGTGACCTGTTCGAAATGGGTGTTCTTGACCCGGCCAAGGTCTCGCGCTCTGCCCTGCAGTCTGCCGGTTCCGTTGGCGGCCTGATCATCACGACCGAAGCCATGGTCGCCGATGATCCGGAAGAGAAGGAAGCTGCCGGTGGCGGTGACATGGGCGGCATGGGTGGTATGGGCGGCATGATGTAATCATCCCCCGAAGCCCGACCTGCTCAGGGTCTCTTCAAAAGCCCCGCCTTGTACGGGGCTTTTTCATGTCTATGGTATGCTTCATGCCCCATTCATGATTCACAAGCGTGTCTGCCTTCATGTCCCTCACCGTCCGCGCCGCCGTCCCCGAGGATGCCGCCACCATCGTGCGTTTCATCACCGAACTTGCCATCTATGAGCGTGCCGAGCACGAAATGAAGGCAGATGAATCGATGATTCGAGACACTCTGTTCGGCGACCACCCGTACGCCCATGCCCTGATCGCCACGAAAGACGATCAACCGATTGGCCTTGCCGTCTACTTCTTCAACTATTCGACCTGGCTGGGCCATCGCGGCCTCTATGTCGAGGATGTATTCGTCACCTCAAGTGCCAGAGGCCAGGGTGCCGGTCTGGCATTGATGAAGGCGCTGGCTGCGATTGCCGTCGACAACCACTGTCCGCGCTTTGACTGGCAGGTGCTGGACTGGAATCAGCCGGCGATCGATTTCTATGATGCCATCGGCGCCGAGCCTCGCAGGGAGTGGCTCTCCTATCGCCTTGAAGGCGAGGCACTCAGGCAGTTTGCCGGTTCGGGAGCGACGCGCCATGACTGAACCACGCTCAACGCTGGATCACGTTCGCATTGTGCTGGTGCAGACCTGGCATCCGGGCAATATCGGGGCAGCCGCCCGTGCGATGCGCACCATGGGGCTGTCACAGCTGGTGCTGGTCAATCCGCGCCGTTTTCCCGATGAAGAAGCAACGCGCATGGCCGCCGGCGGCGAATCCCTGCTGGTACAGGCGCGCGTGGTGGAAAGCCTTGAAGACGCCGTCGCCGACTGCGGCGCCGTGGTAGGCCTCTCTGCGCGGCTTCGCAATCTGCCCCTGCCGCAGTTTGAAGAAGGCGACGACATGGCGCGCGAACTGATGTCACTGGCTGAGGATATGCCGGTGGCACTGGTATTCGGGCGTGAGCGTTCGGGCCTGACCAACGAGGAAATTGCCTGCTGCACCCATCAATTGAGCCTGCCCGCCAACCCGGATTATCCGATTCTCAACCTCTCCCAGGCCGTTCAGGTCTGCGCCCATGAGCTTTATCGAGCGTGGCGCCACCGCAACGCAGACGACACTGCATCCACCGAAGCGGCAGCTGGCGGACGTGAAAAGGATCTGCCCCCCACACGTGAGCAGATGCAGCATTTTCAGCAGTCACTGGCCACGGCGCTTCAGGACGCCGGTTTTTTAAACCAGCCTCATGCCCAGACACTGGAGCGGCTACAGAACTTCTATCAGCGCTCCTCCCCTACTCGCAAGGAGCTTTCGCTGTTGCAGGGGGCGCTTCGAGCCCTGTCATCAGCCGACGACAGATCATGAAAAAAGGCCCCACCAATGATGGGGCCTTCATGTTCAAACCATCAGAACCGAGGGCGCTATCGTAGCAGCCGTTGCCGTTAATGTGCCCCGACGCGCGGTGCGTTACGCCCCAGCCCGCCAAAGAGATCCAGCATGCGTTCATGCCACTGCGCCACCGGGTCATCGGATTTGAGCAGCGCACCATCGTGAACCACCCAGGCCAGCATGAACATCCCGAACACCAGGTAGTCGGCACCGGCCGGATGATCGCCATCGATGAAGGGTGATCCTTCAAGCTGAGCGCGCAGCGGTGGCAGTGCCTTTTCAAGCATCTCAAGGCCCTGCCCGGTATTTTGAAACTGCTCAAGTGTCGTGCCAAAGCGTGCTTCGCGACTTTCCCGGAAATACGGCTGATCCTTTGGATCAATGATCGAGAACACGTCCAGAATGGCAATCTTCATCAGCGCCGGGGCCAGCTGGGTTTCCGACCAGTGCTTGATAAAGCGTGCCCGCGAGCGCGCCATATTGTCACCAAAAAGGGCAGGCCCCGGATACTTCTGATCCAGCCAGGTCATGATCTCGAAGCTGTCGGTGACCACCTCATCATCTTCATCAACGATGACCGGCACTTTCTCCTGACCGGAGAAGGCAATGTCCTGCTTGTCGCTGAAATGCCATGCCCGGGTCTCGAACGTCAGCCCCTTGTGATGCATGGCCAACGCCGCTCGCCAGCAAAAGGGAGAAAATCGCAGGGCAGTCCCTTCGCCACAAAGGTCATACATGATGCGCGCCATGCTTGCTCCTTCTCAATATGGGATCGACAGTCGTGCTGTCACGATATCCCTCACTATAGCAATCAGAAAACACCGCACAGGGATAACGGCTTCTACCGACTCAGAGAATCATGGCGGCGATCCAGCCAAAGGCCATCAGTGGCAGGTTATAATGAATAAAGGTCGGCACGACCGAGTCGCGGATATGGTCGTGCTGACCGTCGGCAGCAAGGCCCGAGGTTGGCCCCAGTGTGGAGTCGGAAGCAGGAGAGCCTGCATCCCCCAGCGCCGCCGCCGTGCCCACCAGCGCGACGGTGGCCATGGGCGAGAAGTCAAAGCTCAGCGCCAGCGGGACATAGAGTGACGCGATGATCGGGATGGTCGAAAAAGACGACCCGATGCCCATGGTGATGAAAAGCCCCACCAGCAGCATGATCAGCGCGGCCAGTGCCTGGCTGCTGCCAAAGGTGTGTGCACTTTGCACCAGTGCCTCGATGTCGCCGGTGGCCTGCATGACGCTGGCAAAGCCTGCCGCCGTAATCATGATAAAGCCGATGGTCGCCATCAGACGCATGCCTTCGGTAAAGACGCCGTCCTGCTCGCGCCAGCGAAACACACCGCTGACCGAGAGCACCACAAAGCCTGCCAGCGCCCCCAGCACCATGGAATCCAGCCAGAGCTGTACGGTAAGCGTCGCGCCGATCGACACCACCAGCGCGCCCCACTGCCAGGGTTTGAGTCGGGTACGGGGCTCGTCACTGCCCGTCCCTGAGTCGGGAGCAGCGGCATCGGCCCGGGCGGCCACGGCACGATCCTCATAAAGGCGCGGGCGGCGATAGCTGATAAAGACCGCGATCAAAAGCCCCACCAGCATGCCGGAAATGGGCAGCGCCATGGCCATCGGCACCTGTGCGGCCGTGATCTCGAGCCCTGCGGCCTCCCCCGCCGAGTTGATATTGGCCAGCAGAATATCGTTGAGAAAGATCGCGCCAAAGCCGACCGGCAGCAGCATGTAGGGGGCGGTAATCCCGAAGGTAATGACGCAGGCGACCAAGCGCCGGTCGAGCTTCAGGCGGTTAAAGACCGGCAGCAGCGGAATGACCACGATGGGGATAAAGGCGATATGCACCGGCACCAGATTCTGCGAGCAGATGGCGGCGCCCAGCAGGGACACGATCAGTAACGTCTTGAGGGTCTTCGGCTGCGTCCGCTCCCCCTCGAGGGCCCGGATAAAGCGCTGCGCCACCCCCTCGGTAATACCCGAACGGGCCAGCGCCACGGCAAAGGCGCCCAGAGAGGCGTAGGAAAGCGCGATACCGGCACCATCACCAATGCCGTCATTGAAGGCGTCCAGCACCTCATGGATGGAGAGACCGCTATAGAGACCGCCGGACACCGCCGCCACGATCAGGGCCGCCACAACCGGCACACGCGAAAGGCTCAGACCGACCATGACAAGAATGGAGATGACAATGGCATTCATTGGCGCAGCAACCACAGGCAGAGAGTGAAGCCCGACCACGGGACCGGGATGGCATTGCCCCCGTCAGAAGGGCGCGCGCACTCTATCACAAACACCTGCCCGGAGGATCACAAACGCATGCCATAAGGCGGCTCTGGCCTGCATATTGCAGTCATGCACATCGCTTTCAGGTACGCCTGTCGCCCCATGCTAGACTGAGGTCTACCGTGACCGACGTTTTCTGGAGCAAGGATCGCCATGTCGATCGAAGATCTACACCTCAATCTGCGCAATCTTGAAGTCGAGGATTACGCCAAACTCAAGGTGCTGATGGATGTTGTCTATAACGACATTGGCGGGGCCTGGGAAAAGCACACCATCGATCGCCTGATCGCCGAATTCCCGGATGGCCAGATCGTCATCGAGGATGAAGACCGCATTGTGGGCGTCGCGCTGACCGTACTGGTCGACTATGAAACCTTCTCCAATCCGCACAAGTACGATGACCTGATCGGCAACCGCGAGATCATCCTCAATAACGTTCAGGGCGATGCGCTCTACGGCCTCGATGTCCTGATCGATCCGGCCTACCGGGGCTACCGCCTCGGGCGACGCCTGTATGAAGCGCGCAAGGACCTGTGCCGCTCCATGAACCTGCGCGCCATTCTGGCCGGCGGGCGGATTCCCAACTATTTCGAGCACGCCGCAGAGCTTTCGCCGACGCAGTACATCGACCAGGTGTCGCGCAAGGAGATCTACGACCCGATTCTCTCCTTTCAGCTCGCCAACGATTTTCTGGTCAAGCGCCTTTTAAAGAAGTATCTGCCCGAAGATGAGCGCTCGCAGGGCTATGCGACGCTTCTTGAGTGGAACAACATTCTCTATGAACCGGTGGCGCGCGTGCTGGAAACGCGCAAGACCCAGGTACGGGTGGGCGCCGTCCAGTGGCAGATGCGCGAATTCGCCTCGGTCGAGCAGGTGCTTCAACAGGTCGAGTTCTATGTTGACGCCATCGCCGACTACCAGAGCGATTTCGCCGTTTTCCCGGAGCTTTTCAACACCCCGCTGATGGGGCTGACCGACCAGTCCGACCAGATCAAGGCCATTCACTTTCTGGCCGGGTTTACCGAGCGTTTCAAGACCGAAATCTCGCGCATGGCGGTGTCCTACAACATCAATATCATTGCCGGTTCAATGATGGAGGAAGACAGCGAAGGCAAGCTCTACAACGTCTCCTATCTTTGTCATCGCGACGGCAACATCGAGCGCCAGGCCAAGCTGCACATTACTCCGCAGGAGCGACGCGACTGGGTGGTCGAAGGTGGCGACGAGCTGCGCGTTTTCGAGACCGACGCCGGACGGGTCGGCATCCTGATCTGTTATGACGTCGAATTCCCCGAACTGCCGCGACTGCTGGCCGAGCAGGAGATGGACATTCTGTTCGTACCGTTCTGGACCGACACCAAAAACAGCTATCTACGCGTGCGTCACTGCAGCCAGGCCCGGGCAATCGAAAATGAATGCTATGTGGTCGCCTGCGGCAGCGTCGGCAACGTGCCCTCGATCGAGAATCTCGACATTCAGTACGCGCAGTCCTCGGTCTTTTCACCCTCGGACTTTGCCTTCCCGCATGATGCCGTCATGTCGGAGACCACGCCCAACACCGAGATGGTCATGTTCTCGGACCTTGACCTGACGCGCCTGCGCGTGGTCAGAAGCGAGGGGTCGGTGACCAATCTCAAGGATCGCCGCAAGGATCTTTTCGATCTGCGCTGGCGTGACTGGTCGTGGAAGTCGGGCTCCAATCCGGATTCATATTGATACGCACGGTTGTACAACAACCATTGTCTTTACACGTCATTGTTCTAGACTTTTCCAAGGATCGGCGGGCATGCCTGCTGATCCCCCTATCAGCAGGAGGCGATGATGAAAAAAGTTTTGATGACCGGTGCCACCCTGGCCCTGACCACCCTCTGGCTTGGCGGCTGTGCCGGCGGGCCTGACTGGCAAAAGCCGGACGGTACCTCTCAGCAGCTGCATTCCGACCAGGCCGATTGCCAGGTCATGGAAAACAAGGCAGACAACGATCAGACCTATGATGACTGCATGAAGGGCCGAGGCTGGACGCCCAACTAACGCCGGCCTGATGGATACGCTATCGCGTCTCGGGCCTCCCCTGTGGGAGGCCTTTTTCATGGCGCCTTCCTGCCCGTCGCAATACGCTCCGCGGTTGTCATGCCCGGTGGGCGTGCCTCTTCTATCCTTTAAGGATCAATGACCTGTCGACGAGGGGATAATGGGCTGGTGGCAAGAGCAGAAATGGCAGCGATGGCAGGCGCATCACCCGCTGCCCGACGCGGCGTGGCGCAACGTCCCATCGAGCCTGCCCCTGCTGGCCGGTCTGCCAGAGCCGCTGCTGGCCCGGCTGGGTGAGCGCAGCTGGCGGGTGATGTTCGAGCTGCGTCTGTCACTGCCGGCAGGCGTTGAATGGTCGCTTGAAGCGCATCTGCAGATGGCGTCACAGATCGCGCTGATGGGGCTTGGCTGGTCGGATCGGCAGGCACTTGCCGCCCTTGGAGACACCCGCGACATTATCGTGGTGCCCGGTGCCTTTCGCCGTCATGTTCAGGAGATGGATGACTTTGGTGTCATGCATGAATTTGACGATGAGCGGGCCGGAGAAACCTCCTGGGGTGGGCCGGTCGTGCTGTCACTGGAGGATATCGGACGCTCGGGAGAGTGGGATGGCTTCAACGTCATCATTCACGAATTTGCCCACAAGCTCGACATGACCGGCAACATGGCCGTTGATGGCCAGCCCGCCCTGCCGGCCCACATCAGTGCAAAAGAGTGGTACGACACCTTCATGCGGGCCTGGGATGCCCTTCAGAACACCCTTGAGCGCGGCGAAGTACCGGCGATCGATGACTATGCGGCCACGCATCCAGGCGAGTTTTTTGCCGTGTGCTGCGAGTACTTTTTCAGCGCTCCCGATCTGCTTGAAGGCGTCTGGCCCGACCTTTATGCCCTGCTGGTGCGCTATTTCAATCAGGATCCGCTTGAACGCCATCAACGCCTGGACCCTGTCTTCTGCACCCCGAGGCCCGAGCGATAGCCACTCTCCTTCCATGACCGCACGGCGTTCAGGACAGCGGGTAGCGCTCAAACCATTCGCGCAGATGATCCAGCAGACTGCGAAGCCTGGGCGTCACCTGATCCCGATGGGCATACACGCAGTAAAGCCCCAGCACATCATGATCATACTCCGGCAGAACGCGTACCAGCTTTCCACTGGCCAGTGCCTCATTGAGCAGAAAGTCGGGCTGGAGCGTGATGCCCATGCCGGCGATGGCCATGTCGCGCAGTACTTCACCGCTGTTGGCAGTGACTCCGGCCTGGGTCGTGCCGCTGTGGTGGTTGGCGCCGCGCGTAAAATGCCAGCGCTGGCCGTGACGGGCATAGCGATAGTGAAGCCCCTGATGCGATGACAGCTCCCAGGGATGCTGTGGCGTGCCCGCTCGTGCCAGATAGTCGGGAGAAGCACACAGTGTGATGCCGATATCGCCGATGCGACGCGCGATCAGGGTCGAATCTTCCAGCGACCCGATACGAAGTGCCATGTCAAAGCCCTCCTCAACCAGATCCACCTGACGGTCACTGAGGACCAGTTCCAGCGTCACGGAAGGATATGCCTGTCGGTAATCGGCCAGAATGGGCCCCAGATAAAGCGTGCCAAAGGCATGAGGGGCGCTGATGCGAAGCCGGCCATCCAGCAGGACCTGATCATCGTGCAGCGCACCTTCAAGCGTTGCCAGTTCGCGCACAATCGCCTCCCCCCGGGTGAGAACTTCCCGCCCGGCCTCCGTCAGGCTCAAACGCCGTGTGGTGCGATTGATCAACCGCGCCCCGAAGCGCTGTTCCAGAAAGGCAACATGCTTGCTGACCGAGGAGCGTGACATCGACAGCCGTTCGGCGGCACCGATAAAGGCCCCCTGCTGTGCCACCTCCATAAAAACCTTGAGTGCTGCGACGGTATCCATGATTGTTTCCAGATCGAAAACCAATACTCTCTGATTAGCAGGTTTATCCTGAACGAGGAAGTCATCAAACTGCGAGCATTCAAACATCCCGGAAAATGCCTTCATGCAAACAACCTATAATGCCGCCGCTTCTGCCGACACTAACATCGCGGGTCACGATATTGCCGCCCTGCTGCTGCGTCTGGCGCTGGGCACCATGTTCATTGCTCACGGCCTGACCAAGCTGCTGGTCTGGACGCTGGCAGGCACCGGCGCATTTTTCGCCTCGATCGGGCTACCGGCCTGGGTCGCGTGGCCCATTACCGGCCTGGAGCTGGTGGGTGGGGCGTTGTTGATTCTGGGCGTTCGCGTGCGCTGGGTCGCACTGATTCTGGCTGTTGAGCTGGCCGGTGCCAGCATGCCGCATCTCGCCAACGGCTGGATGTTTACTGCCTCCGGCGGCGGCTGGGAATATCCGGCATTTCTCGCCGTCACAGCACTGGCCCTGAGCTTTCTCGACGGTGGCAAACTAACCGTTTTCCGCCTCGTCGGACAGCGCTGACTCTTCGATTACTGGAGTTCATGACATGGCACAGGTTCTGTTCATTTCTCACGGCTCGCCCATGGAAGCTCTGGATCAGAGCAAAAGCGCCAACGCCTGGCAGGCACTGGCCGGCCAGCTCAAGCGTCCGTCACGCATTATGGTAGCCTCGGCACACTGGTCGAGCTTTCCAACCCGCCTGACGGGCAGCCAGACACCGACCACGATGCATGATTTTCATGGTTTCCCGGCGCTCTTGCATGGTCTTCAATACCCCGCCCCGGGCGAGCCCCGACTGGCACGTCATGTCGCCTGTCGGCTGAGCGCTGCCGGCCTGCAGTCCTGGGTCGACCCCAAGCGGGGCCTGGATCACGGCATATGGGTACCGCTGCGCCATCTTTATCCCGAGGCGGACATCCCTGTGGTAGGCATCTCCATCAGCGCCCGCCATGATACTGACTGGCATTACTATCTGGGCCGTCAGCTGGCGCAGGCACTCGATGACGATACGCTTCTGATCTGCTCGGGCAGTATCACCCATAACCTGGGAGATACCCGTGGTGATCGTGATGACGTCTCTGCCTATGTGGATGCCTTCCAAACCTGGGTCGGTCAGCAATTGGCCCTGCGCGATGACGCAGCGCTGCTGAACTATCGCCAACAGGCACCGGAAGCGGTACGTGCGCATCCTACCGATGAGCATCTGCTGCCCCTGTTCGTGGCGCTGGGTGCCGGCGATACCCGCGCGCCGCAGCGCTTCAATGCCGTCGTCTCGCATCAGGCCCTGGCGATGGATGCCTATCTGTTCGAGCGCGCCCCCATCGAGGCTCCCGCTGCCATGCCGCGCCAGACGCGCGCGCTGGTCAGCGTCGGTCGTTAGCCTCCGTTGAGCAGGCGTCATGCTGGCTCTGCTCCTGCCGGGCCAGCCACTGCCATAAAAGTCCGGCGTTTTTGTGCAGCGTGCGCCCCTGCGGACGTACCAGCCAGAACCCCTCCCGAGTGGGCAGGGTAATTTCAAAGGGGATAACCAGGGTAGGGTCATGCCCTTCGAGCAGACGACGATGCGCCAGCGCCACACCGCAGCCACAGGCGGCCAGACGTAACGTCATGATCTGCGTATCACACACCAGTCGACGGGCGTGAGAGGCCAGATGCGCAACGCCTGCGGCCTCAAGCCAGCCGGCCCAGCCTGCGGAAAACCCGGTGGCATGCAACAGGGTCTGCTCTGCCAGGTCCTTCGGTGTGGCAAGCTTTTCTGCCACCTGCGGTGCACAGATTGGCGTCATTACCTCATGTCCCAGCGACTGCATCTGAACATCCTGCCAGTTTCCCTGACCGTATCGGATCTCGATATCGGCATCGCCGGTGCCAAACTGCTGTGACCATACGGCCGTCACCACACGCAGCTCGACATCCGGGTGCTGACGGTGAAAGGCGCCCAGCCGCGGCGCCAGCCAGTACTGCTGAACGCCGGGAGTGGCCCGCAAAATCACGGGCGTATTGCTGGCCGGCCCGAAGACTTCTGCCGTCCCCATGGACAGTTGCGAGAATCCTTCCTGCAGACCGGGCAGCCACGCCCGGGCCGCATCGGTCAGCGAAATACTCTGCGAATGACGTATGAAAAGGGCCTGGCCCAGGCGATCCTCAAGCAGTCGAATACGCTGGCTGATCGCCGATTGCGATACACCAAGCTCTGCACCGGCCGCAGTAAAGCTCAAATGGCGGGCCGAGGCTTCAAAGGCCTGCATCCAGGCCAGCGGAGGTAGACGGGTCACAATGCTCTCCATCAACCGATCAGTATTTCTGATCGTGGTCGCCATCCATGGTAACAGTGCGCTGCTGGCGCCAGCGACTGTGCCGATTGTGCCATTGGGCGGCTGATCCATGACAACGAACTGACATTATGATGACGGCATCGGTTGATGCCCTGGCACGGTCTGACTAGACTCGTGGCCCTTAATCTGGCTGCGGACGGCGTTGTCATGAACAGGCGTGTGTGGCTTGTCATTATTGTGATTGTGCTCATGGTAGCGATGGGCGGTTTCTGGCAGTGGCTCGCCATGGGTGATGCCATTACGCCCGAAAAGCTCGAGCAGTGGCTGGGCGAAACCATGAGTCTGCGCGAGTCCTGGTGGGCGCCGCCAGCGCTGATGCTGACCTATATGATTGGCAGTCTGATCATGTTCCCGCTGACGATTCTGGTCGGGGCTACCGGGTTGATCTTCGGCCCCTGGTGGGGGCTTTTCTATGCGCTATCGGGCACTATGGTCGCTTCCACGGCAACCTGGCTGCTGGGTCGGCTTCTGGGGCGGGAACTGCTGACCCGCTACGGCGGTGATCGTATTCAACGCCTGGCGGACAGCGTCTCGCGCCACGGCATTCGCACCATGATCGTTTTCAACCTGCTGCCACTGGCACCCTTCACCTTCACCAACATGATTGCAGGGGCCTGTCGCATGCCCTATGGAATCTACATGACCGGGTCGGTCATCGGCATCGTACCGGGGCTGGCGGCGGTCACGATCGCCGGCAGTCGACTGGGCGAGCTGATTCGCTCACGCAGCCTCGACGACCTCATCTGGTTGATCGCCGCGGTGGTCGGCGTGATCGTTCTGGGGCTTGTCTTTCGATGGATCTCACGACGCCGACAGCAGACCTGACACTGCCGGCGTTGTGGTGTCAGGACTTCTCGCCGCTGGAGGACGAGACGTTACTTTCAAGATCATCCCGAAGCTGCATCAGGGTCACCTCTCCCGGAGTCACCGAGATGCTGCCACCGGTTTGAGGGTGGTGTCCCTGCACCATCGGCGTCAGACTGCCCTCCACCAGTGGCACTCTTTGTCCGGTGGGCGGTACCGGACGCATGCGCGGCGCCACCCGTTTCGAGCCACCGAAAACGCGGCGTAGCACCGTGCCGCGGTGGCACAGCAGGTTCCATTCTGCTTCCAGTCGCGCCCGCGCCTGGTCCCAGGTCGTCTTGTCACTGCCCGATGACGCCTTTTGAGTCTTATGGGCCGCCAGCAGCCCCTGATAGACCGCCAGGCATTGATCGGCGCACCTGCAGGTATCAAAACTTGTTGCCGTATCAAGTGCGCCCTGGCGCAGGCCTTGACAGCGCTTCGGGTCCGAAAGGCTTCCAAGTGCCCGGGCAAACGCCAGCTCATCCTGCTCCGGCAGCAGCAGGCCGTTACGTTCATGGGAAAGCACCTCGCGCACGCCCGTGGCATCAAGCGCCACCACCGGCAGCCCGGCGGCCATCGCCTCGACCACCACCATGCCCTGGGTTTCGCTGAAAGAAGCAAAGGCAAAACTGTCCATGGCGTGATAGGCATCAATGAGCGACTGCTCCTTGAGCACGCCGGTCAGGTGAACCCGCTCCCCCACACCCATCTGATGCGCCCGGGTCAAAATGGCGTCGCGCTCCTCGCCATCTCCGACCACCAGAAAGTGCATGTCGGGGTGATCGCATAATGCCCGACAGACGCTGCGCGTGAGAAACGGCAGATTTTTCTCCTGCGCCAGTCGCCCCACATGGCCCACCACGTGAGCATGCTCCTCGATGCCAAAATGCGTGCGCCAGCGCTGACGATCGCCCTGGGCAAATCGTTCGATATCCACCCCGCTGGGCACCACTTCCAGCGGGGTCTGAACGCCACGCTCACGCAGTATGGTGCGAATGCTTTCACTGGGCGCAATCACGGTATCGCAGAGTTCGCTGTAGCCATTGGACAGCGCCAGCGCAAAGCGCTGCATCACCGGAGAATTACCCGGGACATAGTGAGTGTAATGTTCATAGAGCGTGTGATGGGTAAACACCAGCGGCAGACCGCGCCCCTGGGCGACGCGTACCGCCGTGTCCCCCAGCAGAAAGGGATGATTGGAGTGCACGATATCAGGCGCAAAGTCCCGAATGGCGTCATCCAGCGAGCCGGGGATCGTGACCGGCAGGGAAAAATCGCTGCCGTTGAAACGCTGCATGGCGGGTACACGGATAACATCGGTTTCCGTATCGGGCTGGCCGTTGAGCGTGGGCGCCACGACCAGAACCCGGTGACCGGACGTTCTGAAACATTCAACGAATCGCTGCACGGATTCGCTGACACCTCCCACGATGGGACTATAGGTGTTGGTGAACATCAAAATGTTCAAGCCATTCCTCCTGGTGCTGGCCTGCAAAAATGGATCCGACGGCTGCACCTGATAAACCTGATTGCACAAACGTGTCGAGAACCTCGACACCATGCGCGCATTATAGCCGACGGAGTCTAACAGAGCTGTATGGTGCTGGGCATTCCGGCGTGACGAGAACTACACTGCGGGCGGCATCACGATATGTTGATCCATGACACTATAAAACAGGATGCCCGGCCACCTGACGGCCGTGCCCCTGACCCTGGACCCAACCCTGACAAGCTGTCCGAAAGATGAAGGAGTACGCCCCATGAGCACCATTTTTGAAGAGATCCGCAAGGACCACGATACTCAGCGCACGCTGCTGGACCTGCTGGTCAAGACCCATGGTGACAGCGACGGCCGCGAGGAGCTTTTTCAACGCGTCAAGAAAGCCCTGCAGACCCATGAGACCGCGGAAGAGCGCTACTTCTACAGCCCGCTGATGGAGTATGACAACGGAGTCGGAAAATCCCGCCATGGCATCGCCGAGCACCATGAAATGGACGAAGTCATCGAGCAAATGGAGAGCACCGACTTCAGCTCGCCGGCCTGGCTTGGCTACGCCAAAAAGCTTCAGGATATGGCGCTGCATCACTTTGAAGATGAAGAGCAGCAGTTTTTCATCTCGGCCGGACAAAAGTTTGAAGACGATGAGAAAGCGCGTCTGGGTCGGGAATACCGCAGTGAAATGGAGCGTCTGAACAGCTGATCCTTTGGCTGTCCAGGCTCCTCCGGCAGGTGCCCGCATTTCTGCCCGGTCTGATGTCAGGGCAGCGGCGGCAGCCGTTCGGCGAGCCCCGTTGTCATGGCATCAATGAACCGGGCAATCCGTTCCGGAACAAAGCGCTGCTGGCGATGCACCACCATGAAATCCATACGCGGCGTTTCAAAATCGGGCAGAAGCCTTTTAAGCGTGCCCTGCGCCAGCGGCTTTTGTACCTGCCACCAGGAACGATAGATGATGCCGTGGCCGGCCATGGCCCAGCGTGTCACGCTCTCCCCATCGTTACTGCTCATCGTGCCGCCGACGCGCACGCGATGTTCCTGCCCATCTTTCATGAAGCGCCAGTCATCGAAGCCGGCCTCGCGCTCACGCACCACCAGGCAGTTGTGAGCGGCCAGCGCCTCCGGGGTGGTCGGCCAGCCGGCGCGCTCGAGATAGTCCGATGAGGCACAGGCAATACGGCGACTGGCCAGCAGACGCCTGGCACGCAACCGCGAATCCGGCGCCGGACCCACGATGATGCCGATATCCAGATCATGAGCCAGCAGGTCACGCGGGTAGTCACTCAAATCCAGCAGCACCTCCACCTCCGGATGAACACGGGTGAACTGCTCGATCAGGGGCGCCACATGGGCACGGCCGAAGCCAAAGGTGGCATTGACCCGCAGCTGCCCGGAAAGCGCATGACGCTGGGCGCCCAGCGACGCCTCCAGCTCATCAAGTTCCTGCAAAAGAGAGGCACCACGCTTTAAATAGTGCTCGCCCTCCCCGGTCAGGGCCAGACGCCGCGTGGTCCGGCGCATCAACTGAACGCCCAGGCGCTTTTCCAGCTGGGCCAGGCGCTTGCTCACGGCCGACAGCGACAACCCCAGCGCCTGAGCGGCCTGCGTCATCGACTCATGCCGGGCCAGCACCTGAAAAAAGTGCAGATCACTGATGGCTTTCATGCGCGCTCCCCGTCGATTATCTACCTGGATTCAATAATCAATTGCCTGAGCGGGCGATTATAAACGTCGCATGATGCTTTAGAGTACCTGTCATGATGAACACCACGCAGGAGCCTTCCATGCTGGAGATGTTCGAAACCTTCGATCTGGACGTGAACGGGATCACCCTGCACGGCTGTGCCGGCGGCCAGGGACCGCCCCTGTTATTACTGCACGGCCATCCACAGACGCACGTGATCTGGCACCGGGTTGCCCCGACGCTGAAGGATCATTTTCATGTCGTCATGGTGGACCTGCGCGGCTATGGCCACTCCTCAAAGCCGCCGGGCGATCCGGAACATATGACCTACAGCAAGCGCGTCATGGCCGAAGACATGCGCCAGCTCATGCAGGCGCTGGGCTTTGAGCGCTTTTCAGTGCTGGCGCATGATCGCGGCGCGCGTGTTGCCCATCGGCTCTGTCTGGACCACCCGGAACATGTCGAGCGTGCCATGTTTCTCGACATTGCCCCGACGCTCGATATGTATGAGCGCACCGATCGCGCCTTTGCCAGCGCCTATTTCCACTGGTTTTTGCTGATTCAGCCCGCCCCACTGCCGGAGCGGTTGATCGAGGCCAATCCCGACGCCTGGATCGAAGAGGTCATGGGTGGTCGCCACGCGGGGCTTGCGCCCTTTTCTATTGAGGCCCTTGACGCCTACCGGGCCGCCATGAGGCTGCCGGGCACGGCCCACGCCATGTGTGAGGACTACCGGGCCGCCAACACCATCGATCTTGACCATGACCGCATCGATCGAAACGCTGATCATCGCATCCGCTGCCCGCTCAGGGTGCTGTGGGGCAAACATGGCGTGATCGAAAAACTGTTTGACCCGATGGCGCTATGGCGCGCCTGTGCGCGGGATATCAGCGGCCGTGCCCTGCCGTGCGGCCACTATCTGCCCGAGGAGTGTCCCGACGACGTCATCCGGGAAGCCCTTGTGTTTTTCAACGCTGACTGAGCCCGCTCGGTCAGTCTTTCCTGTCGCCCATCAGAGGAGCTCAACATGAGCCATAACATTGCGGTCATCCCCGGCGATGGCATCGGTAACGAAGTCATGCCCGAGGGCGTTCGCGCGCTGGAAGCGGCCGCGCATCGTTTCAAACTGGATTTGAGCTTTTCGGAGTTCGATTTTGCCAGCTGCGACTACTATGAGCGCCACGGCAAGATGATGCCTGATGACTGGCGCGACCAGCTGGGCGGCATGGATGCGATCTTCTTTGGCGCTGTGGGCATGCCCGAGCGCGTGCCGGATCATATTTCGCTTTGGGGCTCGCTTCTGCAGTTTCGCCGCGCCTTTGATCAGTACGTCAATCTGCGCCCGTGCAAATTGATGCCCGGCATCAGGAGCCCGCTGGCGGGTCGCGCCCCCGGCGATATCGATTTCTACGTCGTGCGGGAAAACACTGAGGGCGAGTATTCCAGCGTCGGCGGCAGGATGTTTGAAGGCACCGACCGCGAGGTGGTGATTCAGGATACGGTCATGACCCGGACCGGCATCGATCGCGTACTGAAGTTTGCCTTTGAGCTGGCCATGACCCGCCCGCGCAAAAAGCTCACCTCCGCCACCAAATCCAACGGCATCTCGATCACCATGCCCTATTGGGATGAGCGCGTGGTGGAGATGGCCAAAGGCTATCCGGACATCAACGTCGACAAGTTCCATATCGACATCCTGACCGCCAACTTTGTGCTGCACCCGGACTGGTTCGATGTGGTCGTGGCCAGCAACCTGTTCGGCGACATTCTCTCGGATCTGGGCCCGGCCTGTACCGGCACCATCGGCGTGGCGCCGTCGGCCAACATCAATCCCGAAGGCCGCTTCCCGAGTCTTTTCGAGCCGGTCCACGGCAGCGCACCGGATATCGCAGGCCGGGGCATTGCCAATCCGATCGGCCAGATCTGGTCAGCGGCGATGATGCTTGAGCACCTCGGTCACGTTGATGCCGGCAAGGCCATGGTAGAGGCCATCGAACGCGTGCTGGCAGCAGGCCCCGAAAACACTCCGCTGACCCAGGATCTGGGCGGCAAGGGCACCACCAGTGAGCTGGGCGAAGCTGTCGCCGAGGCCATCAGGGCCGGCTGACCAGCTGACCGGCAACCATCACGCTATTTATGGCGTTGCGATGGAGCTGCCGTCACGATAAAAAAGAAAGGGCCGCATCATGATAGTGATGCGGCCCTCTTTTCATCTCGGCGCCCCCGGGCTCAGATCGCGAAGCGAACCACGGACTGATACAAACGTCCGGACTGCTCTTCCAGCGAGGAAGCAGCGGCAGCCGCCTCCTCCACCAGCGCGGCGTTTTGCTGCGTCACCTGATCCATCTGGCTAACAGCCTGATTGACCTGTTCGATGCCGCTGGTCTGCTCCTTGGAGGCCGCTGCAATCTCGGCCATCAAATCATTGACCCGACGCGAGCTCTGGGTGATGGTCGCCATGGTGGTATCGGCTTCATCAACGAGCGTGGTGCCGCTGGCGACCTGCGCCACCGAGCGCTCGATCAGCGCCTTGATATCGCTGGCGGCGGTCGCCGAACGACTGGCGAGCTGGCGAACCTCTCCGGCCACCACAGCAAAGCCGCGACCCTGCTCGCCGGCACGAGCGGCCTCAACGGCTGCGTTAAGCGCCAGCAGGTTGGTCTGGAAGGCGATACTGTCGATCATGGTAATGATTTCGCTGATCTTGCTGGAGCTTTCACGAATCTCGCTCATGGTCGCCACAACACGCTGAATGACTTCACGCCCGCCGTCCATCTCGCTGGAAGCCGTCTGGGACAGGCGCGTGGCCTGGGCAGCGTTATCGGCATTCTGGCGCACGGTGGCCGTCAGCTCTTCCATGCTCGCCGCCGTTTCTTCCAGCGAGGCGGCCTGCTGTTCGGTACGCGCAGACAGGTCGTTGTTGCCGGCGGCAATTTCACGAGCGCCCACATCGATTGACTCACTCGCCTGGCGAATGCTGGCGATGGTCTCGGCAAGCTCTGCGCGCATGTGCTCAATGTGATAAAGAAGACTGGTCTGATCACCGCGTTTCAGATCGAGGCGCGTGCCCAGTCGCCCAGCCGCAATTTCGCGCACGCAGTCGATGGCGTAGGCAGGCTCGCCGCCCAGTCCCCGATAGATATTGCGGGTCAACAGCAAAAACGCCACGGTCAGCAACGCACCCACGGCGCTCAACAACACCACGTACTGAACGAGCTTGCTTAAAAAGGCATTCCGAATATCATCGGTATAGACCCCGGCCGCCAGATTGATCTGCCAGGGCGCGAAGCGCTCGACATAGCCCAGCTTGGGCAGCAGTTCCTCACCGTTGGCATCACGTGAGTCATAGCTGACAAAGCCGCTTCCATTGGCGAGCGCCTCTTTCAGCAGTTCACCATACACGGCAACGCCATTGGGATCGGTATAGGTCGACATGTCATCGCCGCTGTCACGACGCGGGTGATAAAGCACGCGCGCGCTGTCATCAAAGGCAAAGATATAGTTCTGGCGGTCATCGCCAAAGCGCAGACCGGCCAGTGCATCCAGTCCTCTTAGTCGGGCTTCTTCCTGGGTAAACTCGCCGGCATTGGCGCGCTCCTGGTACCGCGCGAACAGCGTATGCGCCACACCCACGGTGGCCTGCAGGCTGCGCTGACGTTCTTCAAACATCATGTCACGGGCATTCCATGCCATGCTGGTCACCAATACCATCATGCCAACCCACATCAGCGCCAGGATGGCGAACATCTTCTTTCTCAGCGTCCAGTTGCCCAGACTGAAGCTCGTGCGACGACGCCGTGTCGCCTTTTCATCATGGTGAGAGACCGTGTGCTCTCCTGGTGTCATTTCCGTCCAGCCTGCCTGCGACGCCATGTTTCTCTCCCTGCGGACCCCATGTCCATCACCTGCACCGTAATGGCGCGACTCAATGCACAACATCGGCCGACAGTGACTAGACTTGAGGTCATTCAAGCCAACCGCGTATCCATTTGACCGAAAGGAGCATGACATGCCTGACATGGCCGATCTGAAAGGATTACTGGGAAGCCTGGCCAGTGCCATGGGCGGTGAAACGGGAATGCCGAGCGGGTGTCGGGCCGTGGAAGACTTCGAGCTGAAGCGCTACCTGGGCCTGTGGTATGAAATCGCGCGGCTAAATCACAGCTTCGAGCGGGGCCTGGAACAGGTCACGGCGCACTACGCGATGCGTGACGATGGTGGCGTGGCCGTCACCAACCGGGGTTTCAACCCGGAGGATGGCGAGTGGGACGAGGCCGAAGGCAAGGCCTTTTTTGAAGAAGGACCCACCATCGGACGTTTTCGAGTGTCCTTTTTCGGCCCCTTCTACGCCGGCTACAACATCCTCTGGCTCGATGACGACTACGAGCACGCCATCGTGGCCGGCCCCAACCACGGTTTTCTCTGGCTGCTGGCCCGCTCGCCGAGCATCACATCTGACATGTACGAGCACATGGTCAATCTTGCCCGTCAAAGCGGCTTTGATACCGAGGCCCTGATGCGCATTTCGCACGCCCCGGAAAAGGCATGACCTGACGCCGGATCAGCGCGCAACGATACCGGCCCGGAAGACGCGCCAGATGCTGACCAGACGCTGGTCGAGGGTCTGGCGGTCATAAAGAAAGCTTTCGCTGAAAAGCCCGTCGATGACGCAGTAGGTCATACTGATAAAGTCGTTTTCATCAAGGTCATCGCGTAGGCAACCCTGCGCGACGCCAGCCTGAAAGGCCCTTTTCAACAGTTCATCGATGGCGCCCTCGCTCTCGCGGCTGATCTGCTTGAGCGGTGTGGCCAGCGATGGCGGCGGAAACAGCAAAAAGCGTTTATAGAACACGCCCTTGCCTGAATCGAAAATAAAGTCGCGGCTGGCCTGTAACAGCCTCTGAAGACGTTTTTCGACATTATCCTCCCCGGCCAGACTCTGCTCGATCACGCCCAGCATCTGTGCCTCGACTTCCTCCACCAGGGTCAGAAACAGCGCCTCCTTGCTGGTGAAGTGGTTATAAAGCGACGGCGTACGAATGCCGACCTCGCGCGCGATGGCCGACAGCGGCGTGGCCTCGTAGCCCTGTTCGGCAAACAGCCTGAGGCCGATCTCCTTTATCCGTGTCTCAGTGCTCATGACGGCGTCTCTTTCCGGAAAATGGCCAGGGGTTGCTGGTAGGCGCTGGCGAGACTAGGCTAACTAACGATCGTTAGTCCAACAACCCCTGTCCGTTTTCCTGCAGAAAGAGAGGTTTCCCATGGCATCAAAATGGTGGCTGATGCTGCCGGCCACACTGTGTGAAATCGGCTGGGCGATGGGCGCCAAGTATGCCCAGGGCCCTGTCGAGTGGCTGGGCACGCTGGTGCTGGTCACTCTGAGCCTGGGCCTGGCGACATGGATGGCCCGGACACTGCCCACCACGACGGTCTACACCGTCTTTGTCGGCCTTGGAGCAATGGGCACCGTACTGGTCGATATCGCCTTTCTGGGCGCGCCCTTCAATGCCCTGACGCTGATGTTGATCATGACTCTGCTGACCGGGGTGGTCGGCCTCAAACTCTACTCCTCCGATCAAAAGGAGGCGTCATGTACTGGCTCGCACTGATCGTTTCGGGACTCATGGAAGTGGTCGGCGTAACCGGCATCGAGAAGTTCAATCGCGGCTCGCGCCGGCAGGGCCTGGCCATGCTGGTGATCGGTTTTGGCCTGTCGCTGGCATTCATCTCGTTTGCCATGCGCGAGATCAGTCTGGGCATCGCCTACGCCGTCTTTACCGCCATCGGCACGGTGGCCAGTGCGCTGTTGGGCATGCTGTTCTGGGGCGAGCCGAGAAGCCCGATCCGGCTGGGCTTCATTGCCCTGATCATCGCCTCGGTGGTCGGGCTCAAACTGGTCTCCGGCAGTCAGTGACGCCAACACGGTGTCACGACTCCTCTCGGGCCCAGGCCAGCAGCGGCCGGGTGTGCGCGTGCATGTCCAGCCGCGCCTTGAGACGCACCATGTTCCAGTAGTGTCCGTTAAGGGTACGCGACAGCAGCATGGTATCGGCCGGCGGCTGCAGTCGGTCCATGGCCGACCAGACCCGCGGGCTGATTTCACGTAGACGGTAATGAATGCGCGCATCGCTGAAGTCCTGCTCGCCGGGCTCGAACAGCGGTCGCATGGCGGCCGCCGATTCACGATACAGCGCCAGCGGTGCCCCTTCCCCCTGGCGTCCGCCCATCGAACGCAGCGCTTCATCCATGCCCATCGGGTCATCCTCGATGGCCGCCCCCAGAAGCTGCATCATCGAGCGCAGCCGCGCCTCGGGCACGCTGATCACCGCGCCCAGGTCATAGACAATCAACCGACCCTCCTCGTCGGTGGCAAAGTTGCCGGCGTGTGGGTCGGCGTGCAGCTCTCGATGCGTGAACAGCTCCTCGGTCAGCCAGTCGCCCAGATTGGCGGCCAGGGTCTGGCGAACACTATCCTCCATCCCTTCCGCCTCCCGCATGGGAATCCCGGGCAGGTAACGCATGGCGAGCACCCGGTCACCGGAATAGTCCGCCAGTGGCTCGGGAAAGCGCAGACCATCATTGTCGGCGTAACGTGCTCGATAGCGCACCAGTGCCTCGAATTCGGCGCGGTAGTCGAGCTCCTTGCGCAGGCTATCGGCAAACTCGTCAAACATGGCATCCAGCCGGGCCTGGGGCACCTTCATCCAGCGCATCAGGCGCATCATGCGCCGCACCTGCACCAGATCCTGCTCCAACACGCGCTCAAGACCGGGATACTGCACCTTGAGCACCAGTGTCTCGCCGTCATGGGTGGTGGCGCGATGCACCTGGCCCATGGAAGCGCTGGCAAAGGGCGTGGGCTCGATATTGGCAAAGGCCGCCTCCAGGTCGCCAAACTCATCCACCAGGGTTCGGCGGATGTCTTCCCAGGGCATGGGGCGGGCCTGACGCTGCAGTCGCGCCAGCTGCTCGGCCAGCGCCGGGGGCAGCAGGTCATCCCACTGCGCCATGATCTGGGCCAGTTTCATGGCCGGACCCTTGAGCTCGGAAAGCTCGTTGAACAGCTGCTCACCGAGCGCCTCCCAGCCGGCGTCACGCCCCATGCGCGAGCGCAACAGGGCCCCGCCGGTGCGCGCGCCCATGCCCAGCATCCTGCGGGTTCTGCCTCGCTCTCTCATTAACGTGACTCCTTTCAGGCGTTCACGGTGACACTGGACACTACGCCGTGCCCGTCATGATCACATCCAGCGCTCATCGGCCGTAAAGCAGACCGTAAACCAGCGCTGCTGCGGGGCAATGTCCAGTGCTGCACCGATCTGGGTGCGCACGTCATCCAGCGTGGCCACCCCCTCGCGCGCGGCAAACTCCGGCGTGGTCAGAATATGAATCTCGATAAAATGTCCGCGGCCGGTCCGGGCGACATGACTGTAGTAGTGTCTGAGCCCATCGCGCTGCATGACGCTTTCCATCACGGCATGCACCTGTTGATCCAGCTCGCGGGGCGCGATCAAAAGCACCTCCTTCATGGCCCGAATCACGATGCCGATGGGTACGGGCAGAAAGCACAGGGTCAGAACCGCCAGCAGTACCACATCCACATAGGGCGTATAGATGACCCAGGCCGTGCGCTCCAGCACCAGCGACAGCGCGAAGGCCACGATCAGCGCCAGCGTGATCAGGCCCGCCATCAGCCAGCTCTGGGCATCGATTCGGATGAAGACCGAATCAATGCGGGCGTTAACGCGCTTTTCCATGCGATACATGACAAGACAGATCACGGCCACCACCAGGGCATACCCCAGAGCAGGACCAAAGGCCAGTGCGTGGCCGCCCTTGATGATGCCCTGCACGGCATTAAGAAAGGCATACAGGCATAAAAGCGTCAGGATCGCGCCGTTAAGCGCTGCCACCAGCGGCTCCAGATGCCAGAAACCATGCTGAAATCGGTCACTGCTATCGCGCATGGCCAGACGCGCCACAAAAAGCGACAGCGCCGACATGATCGAATCGATGGCCGAGAACATGCCATCAAACAAAATGGACGCCGATCCCGAGACAAGACCAAAAACGATCCCGAGCAATGACACGCACAGCGTCGCTGCGATCGAGCGCTTCAGCGTTTGCTGCTCCAGACGGGCATCCATGATCATTCTCCGGAACGTTCTTCATCAGACGATCTTTTTCAGAACGACCTTCTTCATAACGACCCCTGCCCTGTGGTATCAGGCGTTAATATGGCCATCCTGGCGTACACTACAGACTGCCGATTGCATAACAATGAGGGGCAAGCATGTCACTGAGCGATTACTTTGCCGATTTCATCGCGGCCGATGAGCTGACAGTGTGGTCGGATTGTGGCGCATTGCCAGGCGTATCGGTGGTCGAGTATGCCCCGGGGGTCATTGCACTATGGCCGCAGGCATCCAGTGAACCGCCGGGCGCCACCATTATTTCGGCCGGCATTCACGGCGATGAGACGGCCCCGATCGAGCTTTTCGGCGAGCTTCTGGCGGCACTCGATGCCGGGCAACTACACGTCGGGGCACCTGCCCTGCTGATTCTGGGCAACCGTCGTGCCATTGCCAAAGGGCAGCGCTATCTCGACACCAACCTCAATCGACTCTTTCGCCGCGAGACCCTGCTTCAGGACGACAACCGATTCGAGTGCCTGCGTGCCCTTGAGCTGATGCATGCCGTGGACCGCTTCGTGGCCGGGGTTTCCGGTCCGGTGCTGCACCTGGACATGCATACCGCCATCCGCGACAGCCGCTATCCCCGCTTTGCCGTCGAACCCTTCAGCGACACGCCAACGCCTGACGCCGTCTGGCAGCAACTGGCCGATGCCGGCATTCAGGCCGGGCTTTCCCAGCATCAGCACAGCTGGACATTTTCGCACTACAGTCGCCACTATCATGGCGCTCAGGGCTTTACGCTGGAGCTGGGCCGCGTGGCCCCCTTTGGCAGCAACGATCTCGAGCCACTGGCGCCGATGCTGGATCTGCTGCGCGCGCGCATCGCCGGCACCCATGACAATACATCAGGCCATACGCCGCTTTTGCGCTTTACCGTGGTCGATGAAATCATGCGCGAAAGCGATGACTTTCACCTGTGCTTTGCCGATGACATCGCCAATTTTACCGAATTCTCTCCTGGCTGCTGTCTTGTCCGCGACGGTGCCTACGGCGAATGGGTCGTAAAGGAGGCACCGGTGCATGTCGTGTTTCCCAATGCCAATGTCGAGCGCGGGGCAAGAGCACTACTGCTGGCCCGGCCCGTGGCACCGGTAGCGCCTGGCACAGGATGATCCCATCAGACGGGCGCGCGCTGGTCGGGCCTGTTAACATGCGCCGCCAGATACCTCGGGTCGCCACATAAAAAACGGCCTGGCGCATGATTTCATACCACCAATGACAACATTCAGGAGAGTGCCTTGGCCGACGCCTCCATTCCGCTGATCGTTAGCGACATCCATAAGCGCTTTGGCAACAACGAAGTCCTCAAGGGCATTTCGCTGGAAGCCAGAAAGGGCGACGTCATCACCCTGATCGGGGCCTCCGGCTCCGGCAAGAGTACCTTTTTGCGCTGCATGAACCTGCTCGAGCGCCCTGACAGCGGTGACATTCTCGTTCACGGCGAGCCAATCAGTTTTCGCCGGACCCGGCACGGGCGCGAACCAGCCGACCGGGGCCAGCTCCAGCGTATCCGCACGCGGCTGTCGATGGTTTTTCAAAGCTTCAACCTCTGGGCGCACATGACGTTGATTGCCAACGTGATCGAGGCACCCGTTCATGTCCGCGGCGTGCCAAAGGCCCGTGCGATGGAACAGGGCATGGCACTTTTGGAGCGGGTCGGACTGGCCGACCGGGCCCACTACTACCCGGCCCAGCTCTCCGGCGGCCAGCAGCAGCGTGGCGCCATCGCCCGGGCACTGGCAATGGAGCCTGAGGTCATGCTCTTTGACGAGCCGACCTCGGCGCTCGACCCGGAACTGGTGGGCGATGTGCTCAAGGTCATGCGCGAGCTGGCCGATGAGGGGCGCACCATGATCGTGGTCACTCACGAGATGGACTTTGCCCGTGACGTCTCCAACCAGGTGGTCTATCTGCATCAGGGCATGGTCGAGGAGCAGGGACATCCCTCCGAGGTGCTGGACAACCCGAGCTCGTCACGCCTGCGTCAATTCCTCGCCCCGCGCGGGCGTTAATCCCAGGGAGACTGCCATGATCGATTTTCAGGGCTATGGCCCCCGTCTTCTGGAGGGCGCTCTGCTGACCCTTGAGCTGGCGGTACTCTCACTGCTGGTGGCGGTCGTGCTGGGGCTTCTGACCGCCAGCGCCCGCCTGTCACGCCTGGCCGTGCTGCGCCTGCCGGCCATCATCTACACCGTGATCATTCGTGGCGTGCCGGACCTGGTGCTGATGCTGCTGCTGTTTTATGGCGCCCAGATCGGCATCAATCAGCTCACCGATATGATCTATGATCGCTGGGGCTGGGACATTTTCATCAACATCGATCCGTTTGTGGCCGGTGTGATCACCATCGGGCTGATCTTTGGGGCCTACATGGCCGAAACCTTTCGCGGCGCCTTTCTGGCCGTGGACCAGGGCCAGATCGAGGCCGCCGAGTCCTTCGGCATGAGCCCATGGCTACTGTTTCGCCACATCCGCTTTCCCCTGATGATGCGTCACGCGCTGCCGGGACTTGGCAACAACTGGATGGTGCTGTTGAAGACCACCGCTCTGGTGTCGATCATCGGCCTGTCCGACATGGTCCGGGTCGCCGCCGAGGCCACACGGGCGACCCACCAGACCTTTTTGTTCATGATTCCGGTGGCGCTGGGGTATCTGGCCATCACATCACTGTCGGAAATCGGCATGCAGTGGTTGAAAAAACGCTATAACGCCGGCTTCGAGGAGGCGTCATAATGCAGGAGCTTCTGCAGTCTCTCGCCCCCTGGCTCAGTGATAACGCCATCTTCACACCGGCCACGCTTGCTCAGTACTGGGGCGGCTTCGTCAACACCGTCCAGCTGGTCTTTATCTCGCTGATCATCGGGCTTTTTCTGGCCGTGCCGCTGGCCATCGGCCGTGCCAGCCCGATCTGGATCCTGCGCAAGAGTATCTGGCTCTATACGTGGATCTTTCGCGGCACCCCGCTTCTGATTCAGCTCTACATTGCCTATTACGGTCTGGCCTTCATCCCCGGCGTGCAGGACAGTCCGATATGGCCATTGATCAAGGACCCGCTCTACCCGGCGCTTTTGGCGTTTCTGCTCAATACGGCGGCCTATACCACCGAGATCTTCTACGGGGCGATCAAGGCGATGCCCAGAGGCGAGCTTGAAGCGGCGCGCGCCTACGGCATGTCACCGATGCTGGCCTATCGGCGCATCATTTTGCCCAGCGCCCTGCGCCGCGCCCTGCCGGCCTACGGCAATGAGGTCATCTTCATGCTGCACGCCAGCGCCATTGCCAGCGTCGTGACCATTGCTGATCTGACCGGTGTGGCCTACAACATCTATTCGCGCTATTACGCGCCTTTCTCGGCATTTATCTTTGTGGCGCTGTGCTACATGGTGCTGAGCTTTTCCATTCAGGGCATTTTCAGGCTGCTGGAAAAGCGCATGCTGGCCCATCTACAGCCACGCTGATGCCGAAAGACATCGCCATGATCTTCCTTACATGCGGTTACAGCACTTGCATCCACACGGGGGAACATGGTGATAATCCAGCGTCGACCCGGTCCGCCGGGCGGTCCTTTTAAAAAAAGAGAGACAATGATGAAAAGACTACTGACGGTTTCACTGCTGGGGGCAGCCATCGCGGCAGGCTCAGCCCAGGCACGTGATAACGATACGGTCCGTATCGGTGTGGACATTCCCTATGTGCCCATGGAATATCGCACGCCTTCCGGCGAGCTGGCAGGCTTTGATATCGAGCTGGGCAACGCTCTGTGCGAGCAGGCCAGACTCGAGTGTAACTGGGTCGAACAGGGCTGGGACGGCATCATTCCGGGCCTGATGTCTCGCAAGTTCGACGCCATCATGTCCTCGATGACGATCAACGACGACCGCCGTCAGCAGGTGCTTTTCTCTGATCCGTACCTGGTACCGCCCTCTGCCTGGTTTGCACCCACCTCAACAAAGATGGCAGGCGTTGAATCCAGCGATCTCAAGGATCGCAGCATCGGCGTACAGCGCGGCACCGTGCAGGACAATTACGTGACCGACAAGTTTGGCGACGTGGCCAACATCCAGCGCTACGCCAGTGCCGACGATGTCGCCGTCGACATGGAAACCGGTCGTCTGGACATCGCCTTTCTGGACTACCCCACCGGTCAGGCAGCCCTGCTCAAGGGTGGCAAGTACAAGACCATGGGCGAGATGATGACCGAGCCCAAGGAGTACTTTGGTGACGGCTTTGGCATTGCCTTTCGCCAGCGTGACGAGGCTCTGGCCGAAAAGTTCAACAAGGCTTTGGCCACATTGAAGTCCAACGGTACCTACGACGAGATTCACGACAAGTATTTCAATGAAGATGGCACTAACGCCCCGCAGCCCGACCAGGACTGACAGCGGCCTGGTAGCCTCTGTACATTGAATGAAAAAGGCCCCGTCAATGACGGGGCCTTTTCATGAAGAGTCATACCGAAGCGGTCAGGCCGGTACGCCAGTGAGCTCTGCCCCCGGCGAGACCGGCTTTGCCGGTTCATCCACGGCAAAGATGCCGCCGGAGAGCCGGCGTACCCGCTTGATGAACAGCGCCAGCGCCACGGCCGTACCCAGCGCCGCCAGGATATAGGCCATGGTCAGGGGCAACCCGAAACCGATCGGCGCCCAGGCAATGTAGGTAAAGGTGGCCATGGTCATGAAAAGCGCCGGCAGCAGCGTCAGCCAGTAAGGCTTTTTGGCCAGAATCAGATACATGGTGGCCACCCAGAGTGCGATGACTGCCGTGGTCTGATTGGCCCAGGAGAAGTAGCGCCACAGCAGCGTGAAGTCCATATGGGTCAGGCCGTACGAAATCACAAACAGCGGTGCTGCCACCATGATGCGCTTGGCCATCGGCTTCTGACCAATATGGAGATAGTCGGCAATGATCATGCGCGCGCTGCGAAAGGCGGTATCCCCCGAGGTGATCGGCAACACGATAACGCCCAGTACGGCCAGCGTGCCGCCCACCGCGCCCAGCAGATTGACCGACACGCTCTGCACCACGGCGGCCGGACCGCCCTGCGCCAGCACCTGAGAGAGGCTGTTGTCACCGTGAAACAGGCTCATGGCCGCGGCCGCCCAGATCATGGCAATCACGCCTTCAGTGATCATCATCCCGTAGAAGATCTTGCGCCCGTTGTTTTCATTGCCGGTGGTGCGCGAAATGATCGGCGTCTGGGTGGCGTGAAAACCCGACAGCGCACCACAGGAGATGGTCAGAAACAGCAGCGGGAAGATGGGGGCGTTATCCGGATGCATGTTGGAGAAATTCAGCTCCGGAATCGGCGCGCCGCGCATGATCATCATGATGCCGATACCCGCGGCACTGAACAGCAAAAGCGCTCCAAACCAGGGGTAGATACGCCCGATGATCTTGTCGATGGGCAAGAGCGTGGCGAGCAGATAATAGGCAAAGATCGCCAGCGTAACCACGGTCAGCGACACCGGCAGCATATTGGCCAGCAGGGTCGCAGGCGCGGTCACGAAGACGGTCGCGACCAGTAGCAGCAGCAGCAGTGCAAAGAAGTTCACTACATGCTTCATGACCCGGCCCAGAAACTTGCCGGCCAGTTGTGGCAGGTGGGCGCCGTGATTGCGAATCGAGATCATGCCGGTGAGATAGTCGTGCACGGCGCCGGCGAAGATGCAGCCCACCACGATCCAGATAAAGGCCACCGGACCGTACAGGGCACCAAGAATCGGCCCGAAGATCGGTCCGACTCCGGCAATGTTCAGAAGCTGGATCAGCGCGTTGCGCTTGGTGCCCATGGGGAGATAGTCGACATCATCACGCATGGTATGCGCAGGCGTGGGGCGCCGGTGATTGGACTCGAAAACACGTTCCACGAATTTGCCGTAGGTAAAATACCCCACTACCAGCAGCACGATCCCTGCCAGAAAGGTCATCATATCGATATTCTCCTTGACCCTTGCGCACGCCATCGTTCGGAAGGTTCCGACCAGCGCGGCCAAGGTGGTCTGTGAGGTTTTTGTAAACCCGCAGAGCTTATTCACCCACCGGAGAAGTCAACAGATGGACCTTCGTTTTATAGACAAAAGTCTCGGGCGCCGGAGGGGCCCGTAGCGGCCCCCCGGGAGATGATGTCAGCCCACGGAGGGCACCAGAATGCGACGCAGCCAGACCCCGCATTCATCGATGGCCTGGTCGGCCTGCAGGTGCTGACCAAGTCTTCGAATAAAGGCATGGATCATGCCGTAATAGTGGCTGTGGCGTGTCAGCACCCCGTATTCGGCCAGCAGCTCGGCATAACGCACGCCTTCATCACACACCGGGTCAAACTCGGCGGTCATGACCAGCGCCGGTGGCAGCCCGGCCAGGTCCTGATGATCAAGCAGTGTATTGAAGGGGTGCGAGCGCGCCGCCTCATCGGGCAGATACTGCTGGATATACCAGTCGCGGGCCTCGCGGGTGAAGCCATAGCCGCTGGCATGGCGCGTCAGGGAATCAAGCCCCTGGCGCTGCAGATCCAGCATGGGATAGAGCAGACACTGCCCGCGCAGCACCGGACCGCCTTCATCACGAACCCGCAGGGCCGTCAGTGCTGCCAGCAGCCCCCCGGCACTGTCCCCGGCCAGTGCCAGACGCGTGTCGTCGCCGCCAAAACTACCAGCGTGACGGCCGATATAGCGCACGGCGGCCAGCGCATCATCGGGAGCGGCCGGAAACGGATGCTCCGGCGCCAGACGATAATCCACAAAAGCCACGATGGTTTTCGAGGCGCGACATAGTGCGCGGCAGATCACATCATAGGTCGCCAGCGACCCGGTCACGAATCCGCCGCCATGAAAAAATACCGTGACCGGTCGTGGCCCGCTCGAGCCGTGTACGAAGGGGTAATAAAGTCGCAGCGTCATGGATCCGGCCGGGCCGGGAATCGAGATATCCCTGATTTCCGCAACCGGATACGCCAGTGGCGGGCGCTGAAGTTTCAGATTGGCCTGATCGGCGACAGCGCGACGCTGGGCAACACTCATGGCGCTGACATCCGGCGCCCTTTCAGTGGCTTCCTGCAGCCAGCGTCCAAACTGCGAATCCAGTGGCATATTCCCCTCCTCTGACGTGGCTCCAAGCCCTCAGCGTAACCTGAATGGAGCTGCGCGTCGCGATGACGCACAATGTATGCGCTGTTCACTACAGCCATGGTCGTGGACACGGACTCTCTTTTGTTAACGGTTGCTCATGAACACACGCGCACTTGTTCCCCTTTCCCCCATTATCGCTGCCATGCTGCTGATCGGCTGTGATCGCGTCCCCGAAGTCGAACTGGCTCAGGGCGAGGCACAGGGCACCACCTATCACATCAAATGGTGGAGTGAGGATGCCCCTTCGCATGGTGACATCGAGGCGGATCTGACCCGGGTGCTCACGCAGATCGATCAGGACATTTCGACCTATCGCGACGACTCCTGGATTTCACGCTTCAACGCCAGTCGCCGCACCGACTGGCAGACGGCGCCGCCCGAAGTCATTCATCTGCTGCAGATTGCCCGCCGCGTCAATGAACAGTCGCAGGGCTGTTACGACCCGACGGTTGCCCCGCTTTTCAGGCTGTGGGGGTTTCAGGACGAGAATTTTCAGGTGCCCTCGGATGAGGCCATCCGAGAGGCCATGACGCATACCGGCCTTGAGCATCTTGAGATCGACGCCAGCGCCGGAAAAATCCGCAAGACGATCCCAGAGCTTTCCATCGACCTCTCCTCCATGGGAGAAGGTCACAGCGTGGACCGGATCGCCGCAATGCTGGAATCCCACGGCATTCATGATTATCTGGCCGAGCTGGGCGGCGACATGCGCATTCGTGGCGCCAAGCCGGACGGCGAGCCCTGGCGTGTCGGCATTGAGACGCCAAGCCCCGGCGAGCGCCGCGCCGGCCATATCGTGACCGTCAATGATCACGAGGGGATGTCACTCAACACCTCCGGCACCTATCGCCGCTATTTCGACGACAGCGGCCACGCCTATGGCCATATCATCGATCCACGCAGTGGCCATCCCGCCACGCATGAGCTGGTCTCGGCCACCGTCTTTGGCACCGAGGCCGCCGTCAGCGATGCCTGGGCCACCACCATGCTCTGTCTGGGACGCGAGGAAGGCACCCTCGTGGCCGATCGCGAAGGCCTGCCGGTCTATCTCATCGAACGCCACGCAGAGAACGACTTTACCGACAGCCGCACGAAGGCGCTGGAAAAGAGCCAGGGGTTCACGCTGGAATAACGCCACCGACTGGTGAAACAGGGAAAGGCAGCCGGCCGGTGAGCGGGCTGCCGGCATCAAGGAATCTACCCGGAAGTGCTGCCATCACGCATGAAGTTGACGATCCAGCGTGCCATGACATGGTCATCGACCGGCGCATTGAGCGACGCCATGGCCTCGCGGCGGCGCCGATCCGGCAGCGTGTCGCTCTTGTCGGCCATCAGATCTGCGCTGCATGCCTTCGAGAACTCGGGATGGCCCTGAACGCTCATCAAGCGGGGTCCGTACTGCAGCAGATAAAAGGGACAAAACGGGCTTTCGGCCAGCACCTCGGTGCCTTCGGGCAGTGCCAGCACCTGATCCTGATGGCTGACGATCAGATCCAGCCCTTCCTGCCAGGGCGTCATCCACGGTTTGTGATGTATCACCGTATTGAACGATACCCCCACGCCCCAGCCGCGATCGCTTTTACCGGCGCGCCCGCCAAGGGCCTGCGCCATCGCCTGATGGCCAAAGCAGATGCCCACCACTGTTTGATGCTCGGCGTGTAGACGGCGAATCAGCACCAGCAGCGATTCGATCCACGCGTGGGATTCATAAACGCCGGCCTTGCTGCCGGAAATCAGCCAGGCATCGACCACATCAGAATCGGTGGGCAGCTCACCCTTGTGAACCCGCCAGGTGACGAACTCGATGGCAGGGTCCACCGCCTGTAAAAGCCCCGCATACAGGGCTGGATAGTTGCCATGCACGCGGGCCACATGGGGGGCCAGATCATCACACTGCAAAAGACCGACGTTCATGCGTTGTTATACCCTTTCTCTGTCATCAGACGCTTTTATCGAATTCCGTGATCAGATGCGGTCATCGAACAGGGTCATTTCAGCGTCGCCTCGGCACTGGCAATGGCGTCAAACTCCTCCTCCGGCGCCTGTGCCACCAGTCGCTTGCGACTGTAGAGACCAAACCAGGCCAGCATGATGGCGTAGAAAAGCCCCGCCCAGAGCGCGGCCTGCAGGCTGACCACAAAGGTCGAGATAAAGGCGATGATGGAGAGTCCCAGCGCCACCCCGGAGGTCCAGCGTCCGCCCGGCGTTTTATAGGGCCGAGCCAGGTCCGGCTCGCGCGCGCGCAGCAGCCAGTGCGACAGTGTCATCATGCCATAGGAGATGGTCGCGCCGAACACGGCCATGGTGATCATCAGATCCCCCTGCCCGGTCAGTGACAGCAAAAAGCCGATGACCCCGGGCACGATCAGGGCCAGTACGGGTGCCCCGCGACGGCTGGTGATTGACAGTATTCGGGGAATATAACCGGCCCGTGACAGGGCAAAGACCTGGCGGGAATAGCCAAAGATGATCGAGAAAAACGAGGCGATCAGACCGAACAGGCCGATCAGATTCACAAAGCCTGCCGCCCAGTTGCCCAGCCCATATACGGCGTTGAGGGCATCCACCAGCGGTGCCGCCGAAGTGCTCATGGCCTTCGCTCCGGCACCGCCCGGCGCCAGCAGCAGCATGCAAAAGGCAAAGACCAGCAGGACAGCCATCGCCGCGATAATGCCACGTGGCATATCGCGCCCGGGATGACGTGACTCCTCGGCTGCCAGCGGGACACCCTCAACGGCCAGAAACAGCCACATGGCAAAGGGAATCGCGCCCCAGATCCCCATATAGCCGTTGGGCAGAAAGGTAGAAGCGCCCAGCGCCTGGGTCGGGGTGATATCAAAAAGTCGGGCGCTGTCAAAATGAGGCAGCATGCCAACGATGAACACGATAATGGCCACCACCGCCAGCGCCGTGACCCCCATCATGATTCGAAGCGCCTCACCCGCCCCCCACAGATGCAGCCCCACAAAAGCGATATAAAACACGGCATAAACCAGTGGCCCGTCGAGCCCGATCAGGGAGTTGACGTAGCCGCCAATGAAGATGGCAATCGCCGCCGGCGCAATGGCGTATTCCAGCAAAATGGCCGTACCGGTGATGTAGCCGCCCCACGGCCCCATGGCACGGCGGGCGAAGCTGTAACCGCCCCCGGCAGTGGGCAGTGAAGAAGAGAGTTCCGCCAGCGAGAGCACCATGGTGGTATACATGATGGCCATCAGAATGGTGGCGATCAGCATGCCGCCAAACCCGCCGACACCGATGCCCAGGTTCCAGCCGGCAAAATCACCCGAAATCACATAGGACACGCCCAGCGTTGCCAGCAGTACCCAGCCGGCAGCGCCCTTTTTGAGCTGGCGCTTTTGCAGATAGTCTTCAGCCACGGCGTCGTGATGAACGCCGCTGTCATGCTTCGTATCCTGTGTCATGACAACACCTCGCGATTGTTGTTATTGGTCGCATTGTGAGGGGCCACCCGCGGGTGGCCCCGTGCCCGGTCACGGTTCAAGCGTGCCTGAGCGTCAGGTCATCATGCCCTGCCTGAACGGATCAGGCGAGAGGCTGGCGGTATCGAGTGGTCTATCTGTCCTTCCGAGGGTCATGCGAGTCATCATGCCTGGCAATCCAGCGCTCCAGCAGCTCAATCTCCTTTTGCTGGGCATCAATCACCTCACGGGCCAGCGTGCGCATCTGCTCATCATGGCCGTGTTCGAGCTCGATACGCGCCATGTCGACCGCGCCACGATGATGCGCCAGCATGCCGCGGGCGAAGTCCATATCGACGTTGCCACTGGAGTTGATGGCCATGCCATGATGCATGCGCTGATTGGCCTCGCTGAAGGCCTGCGCCGCCTGATCGGCCTCGCCACCCTGTGCGGCATGAGCATCGTGCGAAGCGGGGGCGTCTGCCAGTGCCGCTGTAGACAGCAGCACGCCTGCAATACATGAAACGACGCGATATGACATTGAGAACATCCCTCTCCTCCCTGAAAACCATGGCGATGGTGCTTACGTCACGATCTCGTGACGACGGGGCAGATCCGGACCGCGCTGTTGGCAGGTATGAGCGGCTGCACGCATGGCAAATTCCACCATGTCGCGGCGCTGATCCTGCGTCAGCTGACCGGGACCTTCGGGCGTGGCCAGACCCTGCTCGTCGAGCCATGCCAGAAGGGCTGCCATGAAGCTGTCGCCGGCGCCCACGGCGTCCACCACGCTGATCACCTCGGGCGTGAACGACTCGCTGCCGCCTGTCGTGTAGAGCGTCACACCCTCGCCTCCCCGGGTCATGATGACCATCGGGCAACGGTCATTAAGCCAGCCGCGGATCACCGTCTCGGGGTCCTGTTCCGGGTAGAGCGCGTCAAGGTCTTCATCACTGATCTTGATCAGATGGGCATGAGCGGCGAAGGTATCGATGCGCTCGCGCCAGCGGGCCACGTCGGGCTCGACCTTGAGACGAATGTTGGGATCCAGCGAGATCAAGCAGCGGTCACGCTCCCGCGCCACCAGTGCCTCCAGCGTCTCGCTGGTGGGCGAGACGGCGAGCGCATAGGAGCCGACATGAATGGCATGCACCGCCTCAAGGCCTGCGGGCAAATGCGCTGTTTCCAGCATGCGATCGGCGCCGCACTGGTTGTAAAAGACGTAGCGCGGCGAGCCGCTGTCATCCAGTGTCACCATGGCCAGCGTGGTCGCGCTGCCGGGGATCTCGACCATAAAGTCGGTCTCAACCGCCTCACTGGCCAGCACCGCTCGCAGGCGCTCGCCCAGCGCGTCCTGCGCCAGCCCGGTGAAAAACGCCGACTGACGCTCAAGGCGTGAAAGTCCGATGGCCACATTCATGGGCGAGCCGCCGGCCACAGCCGTAAACGACAGCGATGAAGCGTCCGGGGCGATCTGCCCCTCATCGGAAAAGAAGTCAAAAAGGGCCTCACCGCAGACCAGAAACATCGGGTTACTCCAGAAGTCCATAAAGGGACAAGCTTAACGCACCCGTGCCCGAACGTCGTGGACCTGTAAGCACCGATGGCGCTCCCCGGGCATGCGGTCAGCGCGGATCATCGCCGGCCAGACGAATCTGCAGCTTGACGTCCGTGGGCCGCGCCTCGGTAGCGCGATCAAAGGCCGCCACGCTCTGTTCGAAATCAAAGGTTTCGACAATCAGTGGTTTGAGATCCACCTTGCCGGAGGCGATCAGTTCGATGGCCCGGTCATAAACGTTGGCATAGCGAAAGACCGTCTCGATGCGCACTTCCTTCGTCTGAGCGAGAACCACATCGAAGCTGACCTTCTCGACCGGCATGCCGACCAGCACCATGACCCCGCCCGGCCGCACGCAGGCCAGTGCATCGTCATACACGCGCGGGCTGCCGCTGGCTTCGAACACCACATCGGCGCCCCAGCCATCACCGGTTAGCTCGGCGACGCGCTCGGTCAGCGACTCGTGGGCCACGTTGACGGGAATCAGCCTCTTGTACCCGGCAGCGATGGCGAGCTTGTCGTCCACCACATCGGAGATCACCACGCGGCTGGCGCCCGAGGCCAGGGCCGCCAGGGCCACCATCAGCCCGATCGGGCCGCAGCCGGTCACCACGCAGGTATCGCCCGGCTGGAGCCCTGCCTTGACCACCGCCTGCATCCCCACCGCAAACGGCTCGACCATGGCCCCTTCGGCAAAGGAGACGCTGTCCGGCAGTTTGAAGGTGAACGCCGCCGGATGAATCACCTCGGGCGTGAGACAGCCATGGATGGGCGGTGTGGCCCAGAAGCGCACGGCAGGATCGACGTTATACATCCCGAGCTTCGACGCACGAGAGGTCGGGTCGGGAATGCCCGGCTCCATGCAGACCCGATCACCCGGGACGAGCGTTTTGACGTTGGCCCCGACTTCCGTGACGGTACCGGCACCCTCATGACCCAGCACCATTGGCGCTTCAACCACAAAGGGACCGATGCGCCCGTGGGTGTAGTAGTGAATATCGCTGCCGCAGATGCCCACGGTGTGCATACTGATGCGCACGTCATCCGGCCCGATCTCACCGGGCAGTTCGATCTCACGCAGGGCCAGCTCGTTCTGACGCTCCAGTACCAGTGCTTTCGCCTTCATGTCATGACCTCTCTACAGCGTTGATGGACTGCCCTGCAGTGTCAGCGCCAAAGGGCGCCAGCGCTTTACAACCATGGTCTTGTTAAAAATGGTCTTGTTAAAAAAGGCCTTGCTACGCGACGCCTTCCAGCTGAAAGGGATAAATCGATCCCAGCGCCAGCAGGTCGGTGAGCTCCTGAAGCGCTGCCAGCGACTCGTGGGCCAGCTGCGGGTCGGCCAGATCCTCAAGCGTCAGACGATCGCGATAATGACGCTCGACCCACTGGACGAGATGCTGATACAGGCCATCATCGAGCATGACCCGGCCACTCATCGCCTGGCGTTCGGCCTCATCAAGCACCACGCGCAGGCGCAGGCAGGCCGGGCCGCCCCCGTTGCGCATGCTCTGTTTGACGTCGCGCACCACGACCTCGCTGATCGGATTGTTGCCACCCAGCAGCAGGTTCTGAATCGTCATCCAGACGGCCTCATCGGATTCGCACTCCCCCGGCACCACCAGCGTCATGCTGCCGTCGTCCCGACTCAATAGCTGGGAGTTGAAAAGATAGCTCGCCACTGCGGCTTCCAGCGTCACGGCCTCCTCGGGCACGCGAATGGGAATCAACGGCTGCCCATCGCTGCGCGCGGCAAGACGATCCCGCAACGCTTCCAGCACCGCCCGTTCTTCAAGGAAGGCGCGCTCGTGATAGAGCAGTACCGGTCCATTGCCGACACAGATCACGTCGTTGTGGAACACGCCCGCGTCGATGGCCTCCGGGTGTTGCTGGGCAAACACGGTCTGCTGATCACTCAGGCCATGCTGGCGCGCCAGCGCCCGGCATGCCCTGAGGGTCTGCCGCGGGCGATGGTGTGTCGGCGCAGCCAGGGTGTCCGGCGCTGGATCCCCATGCACGAACAGATGCACGCCCGGCCCGCCATGGTGCGCGCACAGCCGGGTATGGTTGGCCGCGCCCTCATCGGAAAACCAGGGCGTGGCCGGCAGCGCCGGGTGGTGGGCAAAGTATCGATCGTCAGCGAAGATCGCCTTTAGGGTTCGCGCCGTCTGCGCCGTCTCGATCGAGCGATGCAGCGCCGACTGCATGTTGGCGGGCGTGACGTGTACGCGTGAATCCAGTGTGTCGCGCGAAGGCGTAATGGTGGCGGCGTTGGCCGTCCACATGGCCGCCGCCGAGCAGGCGGCGTACAAAAGCTCGGGCGACTCGCTGCCTACCCGCGGCAGAACATCTTCCGGGGCACCGCGATAGCCAAGGCGATGCAACAGCCCCATGTCGGGGCGCTGCTGCGGCGGCAGTACCGCCTGAGGAAAGCCGGCATCGCGTGAGGCCTTCATCTTTTCAAGCCCCTGCAGCGCGGCCTCGCGCGGGTTGGAGATCAGCCCGGCGTGACGCCTTGAAGCCAGGTTGCCCTGCGCCAGACCTGCGTAGTTGTGCGTGGGGCCCACCAGACCATCAAAATTGATCTCGACGGCATCACTCATATGGCCTCCTCACCGTCAAAACCGGCCAGCGTAATGCCCGGCGGCAGCTGATCCGGCAGCACCAGAGTATCGCTTTCCATGGAAGCGACCGGCCAGGCACAGTAATCCGCCGCATACCAGGCACTGGGGCGGTGATTACCGCTGGCGCCCACGCCACCAAAGGGCGCATCGCTGGCCGCACCGGTAGTCTGACGATTCCAGTTGACCACTCCGGCACGGATGCGCAGCACGAAGTCTTCCCAGACTTCAAAGGTGCCGCCAATCAGCCCGGCGGCCAGGCCGAAACGGGTGTTATTGGCTTCGGTAATTGCACCTTCCCAATCTGAATAACGGTATACTTTTAGCAGGGGTCCGAAATATTCCTCGTCCGGCACCTCAATGCCGGTCACCTCCATCAACCCCGGCGACAGCAGACTGGTGTCCTCCTTCACGTACGCCATGCGCGACAGCACCCTTGCGCCCATTGCCTCAAGCTGCTGCTGGGCATCGAGCATTTTCTGCGCCGCCTCTAAAGACACCAGCCCGCTGTAAAACGGCTCCTGCTCGCCATGGCCGTCAAGACCGTCGAACTGAGGCCCCACCACCAGCGTGGAAAGCGTTTGACGCAGGGCCTCGATCAGCCGATCTCCCGAAGCGCCTTCCGGCACCAGCAGACGCCGGGCGCAGGTACAGCGCTGGCCACCCGACAGATAGGCTGACTGGATAATGGTCAGCACCGTCGCCTCGATATCGTCCGGGATGTCATGCACCAGCAGCGGATTGTTGCCGCCCAGCTCCAGCGCCAGCATGGTATCAAGTCGCCCGCCCATGCCTTCGTGCAGGCGCCTGCCGGTCCCCTCGCTGCCGGTAAAGAGCAGCCCGTCGATCCCGTTGTGACCGGCCAGCGCCTGGCCGGTCTCGATGCCGCCCTGCACCAGATTGATCACACCCGCCGGCAACCCGGCTTCCTGCCAGCAGGAGAGCACCAGATCGGCTGTGGCAGGCGTCAGCTCGCTGGGCTTGAACACCACCGTATTGCCGGCCAGAAGCGCCGGCACGATATGGCCGTTGGGCAGATGGCCCGGGAAATTGTAAGGACCGAAAACGGCCATGACGCCGTGCGGGCGATGGCGTACCACGGCGCGCACGCCGGCGTTTTCCCGCACACGCGTGGGCGTGCGTTCATGCCAGGCCGCCATGGAGATGGCGATCTTGCCGATCATGGCCTGGACTTCGGTACCGGCCTCCCAGCGCGGTTTACCGGTTTCCCGGGCGATGGTATCGGCCAGCACGCTGCGGTGATGTTCCAGACGCTCGCGGAAGGCTTCCAGCAGCGCGATGCGCGTCTCGATCGGCTGGCGTGCCCAGCCAGGGAAGGCTTCCCGGGCGGCAGCGACAGCGCGCGCCACCTGATCGGCACTGGCACCGCGCCCCCGCCAGAGACCTTCACCGCTGACCGGGTCGCGCTTTTCAAGCTCGCTCCCCTCCCCTGGAAACCATTCACCGCCTGCCAGCAGCTGCTGCGTGATCTCGATACTCATCTCTTCCTCCATGAACATGGCACCCTCAGGTGGCCAGCAGCCTGAGCGTATCTCCGTCTTCAACGCCCAGACGCTGCGCTTCCTCGGGGGTCAGGGCAATCGTACCGTCCCGCGGTCCCCTGCCAACCCAGCCGGCCCGAAAACCTACCGCCGCCCCGGTCGTGGCCGCCAGCCAGCCCGGGCGCTCGTCACTTGAGAGCGCCTCCTGAACGCTGACACAAGCGGTCTGGCTATCGCGAATCGAGCGCACATCATCAATGTAGGCTTCCACGGTCGGGCCGCCGTCAAAGATATCGATGTAGCCTTCAAAGCGCAGTCCGTCGCGGTTGAGCATCGCCAGTGCCGGGCGGGTCTGGGTATGCACCTGACCGATGCACGCCCGGGCACTCGGCGGCAGAAAGGAGGTGCAGATCGGGTGACGTGGCATCATCTCGCCGATAAAGCCCTTTTCGCCCATGCCGGTGAGATGGTCGGCGCGCTGAAACTCGATGGGCAGGAATTTCTGGCCCAGCGCTTCCCAGAACGGACTTTTGCCGTCGTCATCAAAACGACCGCGCATCTCGGCCAGCACCCGATCGGGAAAGCGCTCGCGAAAGCCTGCCATGAACAGCCATCGCGCCCGGGACAGCAGCGTGCCGTTGCGCATCGGTCGTTGCGCTTCGCCGCGCCAGCGCTTTCGCAGATAGAGCGAGCACACCTCGGCGGAGCCGGTGTGATCGGAGCACAAAAAGAGCGTATCCAGCGTTCGATGCAGCTCCAGGTGGCTGGACGAGTGCGCCAGCTGGCCGATGCGGTAGTGATAAAACGGCGCTTCGAGCCCGACGCGCGACTCAATCGCACAGCAGCCGGCCAGACGCTCGGCACTCTCCAGAGGCTGGCTGTCATCCTCGAGCACAAAGAAGTAGAGCGCGGCTTCAGGCGCATTTTCTGTCGTTTCATGCGAGCGCTGAAAGCTCTTGCGAGCGTGGGCGATCTTGTCGATCAAAAAGTCGCGACTGTTCGGCAGTGAGGTAAATCCTGGGCCGGTCTCGACGGCGATCGCCTGCAGGGCATCAATGTCCCTTTCCTCGATGGGTCGAATCAGCATGGCTGTTCCTCCGAATCGCAGGATCCATCGAAGGGAATCACCAGCACCGGCTCGTCGATCTCTACCATAAGACGCCGGGCACTGTCGGACGCCATCACGCATTGACCGCGCTCGTTGAGACTCGCCGTCACCACGCTGGTTCTGAAGCCTCCCAACCGTTGACTGGCGATCAGCACGGGCCTGGCACAGGCGGCCTCGAAAGAGACATCACCGACCTGCACGGTCAGCCACTGACCATGGGGCAGATGATCGCGCGACGCCTCCAGCAGCGGCCCGCCATCGAGCATATCGACGTGGCGCGACAGGCGAAACCCTTCCTGCTGCCAGGCCGTCAGGGCGTCGAGATGATTGTCGCCGGCCCGCCCGATGGCCTCGCGCGCATGGTCGTCCAAAAGTAGCAGATACAACGGAAACGGCGGCATGACTTCACCGATAAAGCTTCTCGACCCCAGGCTGGCTGCCCGGTGAATGTCATCGAAGTCACGCGAGAAGAAATGGCGCCCCACGCCATCCCAGAACGGCGTTCGCCCGCCCTCACGATAGCCGGACAGCGCCACGAACAGCGTCGCGGCAAAGCGTTCCGGAAACCGGACAATCAGCGCGAGTCGCGCGGCGCGAAGCAGACATCGGGCGCTGTCGGCCCGGCCATGATCGGTGGTCGCCAGTGCGCACAGCAGCGAGGCGTGCGACATCTCATGCGAGATGGATAAAATGTTCACCTCGCGGCGGACATCGAGCTGCTGCGAGGCGTGAATCAGCGTTTCCTGACGATAGGTGTAATAGGCCTCCCGGCCCCCGGCCAGCGCCTTGACCGTGGCCGTGGCGATCACCTCGCCCGCTTCGGTCTCCGCCACCAGCACATACTGTTCATTCCCCGGACGGTCAACGCTTGTCGACAACGCCGCCTGGCTCGAAGCCAGGCGTTGCAGCAACCGGTCACGATCGGCCGGCAGGTTGGTCAGGGCGGGACGCGCCATCGTGGCCATGGCCATGATGGCATCGACATCGTCAGGCGTGGCACTGCGTGCAATCAGTGACATGTCAGCGCCCCCTCAGCGGTTGGCCATTACCCGCGCCAGGGCCCGATCGAGACACGCCATGCCTTCATCGATCACCTCCAGCTCAATGACCAGAGACGGCGCAAAGCGCAGCACATTGGGGCCGGCTACCAGCATCATCAGTCCCTCTTCGGTTGCGGCCGCCAGTACCTCGCGCCCCCGCTCGCCAAAGGATTCATTGAACTGCGCCCCCAGCAGCAGCCCCAGGCCGCGGATGTCGCTGAAGCAGTCATATTTTTCGTTGAGCCTTTGCAGGTGCTCGCGAAACCGCTGTGAGCGCGCCTCGACGCCCTTGAGCACCTCGGGCGAGCTGATGGTTTCCACCGCCGCCAGCGCCACCGCCGATCCCAGCGGATTGCCACCATAGGTCGAGCCATGGGTGCCGACCACGAACACGCGCGCAATCTCATCGGTAGTCATCATCGCACCCATCGGGAAACCGCCACCCAGTGCCTTGGCCGAGGTCAGAATGTCGGGCGTGATCCCATAATGCATATAGGCGTACAAATGGCCGCTGCGCCCGACGCCACACTGGACTTCATCAAAGATCAGCAGCGCCCCGTGATCGTCACAGAGCTTGCGCAGGCCTTCGAGAAACTCGGGCGTGCCCGGGGTGACGCCGCCCTCACCCTGCATGGGTTCGACGATCACCGCACAGGTGTCGTCGTTGATCAGCTCGCGCGCACTGTCGAGATCATTGTAGGTGCCGTGCACAATGCCGCCGGGCACCGGGCCGAAGCCCTGAGAGTACTTGGGCTGGCCGCCGACGCTGACGGTAAAGAAGGAGCGACCGTGGAAGGACTGACGAAAGGAGACGATGCGATGCTTTTGCTCGCCCGCGGTGTCATGGGCATAGCGACGCGCCAGCTTCAGGGCCGCCTCATTGGCCTCGGCCCCCGAGGAACACAGAAACACCTTGTCGGCAAAGGTCTTCTCGACCAGCGTACGGGCCAGCTTCAATGCAGGTTCATTGGTATAGACATTGGAGAGGTGCCAGACCTTTTCGCTTTGCGCTTTCAGGGCTTCCATCAGTACCGGATGGCAATGCCCCAGACCATTGACCGCAATGCCACCGGCAAAATCGATATATTCGCGACCGTTCTGGTCCCACAGGCGGCTACCCTCGCCGCGCACCGGTATCACCTTCTGAGGGGAATAATTGGGCAGCATGTACTGATCAAAGGCTTCACGGGTGGGGGTCCAGCTCATGACAGGTCTCCGTTGACAAACACATCTGGCGACAAGACGTCGCCGACAGGTATATCAGTATACGCAGAGGAGACCGGCAAAAGGCAGGGGGCAGACGTGATCCATGACACGATCGCGCCTTCACTTTGGTAGAAAGGGTCAGGGCGTGTGCATGACACCGTTGCGCACACGCACCTGCCAGTCTTCCCAGCGGCTCATATGGCTTGAGCTGCCGACCGGCGCCTCCTGACCCGACGCAGTCGATGTCCAGAGGCTGCTGCCGTTGAAGCTATAGACAGGGATCAGATCCCGGCGCGAAGCGGCCGGTGCGATGGTTTTGTCGATGTTATCCAGGATCACCGGCATCTGTTGCGGCGTCGCCGCCCAGGAAAGCACCACGTGAAACTGGTCATAGGGCACATATTTAACATAGTGAAGGCGCATCTGATCATCGGGCACCCCCAGCTCGAGCAGGGTCAGATACTTGGCCAGCGCAAACTCCTCGCAGTCCCCGCGCCCGACGCCCAGAAACTCGACCGGCGTGGCCCAGTAATCCGCCTGATGCCAGATATCGACATCATCCACAAAACCCAGCTGATTGAAGAAGTCATTGACCCCGGTCAGCTGAGCCGCCACCGGCTGGCCCTTGAGCCTGGTGATCAGCGCCTGCCAGCGCTGCACCCGCTCAAGACCGGCCGTACCGTAATGAGACGTGATAGCAGCGGAGGCCGGGACAGAGGCATTCGACAGCATGCCGGCCGAGACCGGAATGGCGATCCCCAGCAGTATTGTCACTCCCCACCGGCACCATCGCCACATCAGCAGACATTCCCTGTCAGATCATGCTTGTTTATCGGCCAATGCGTCGATCAATTGGCCCCGGGGTTCAATGTCACGGCGGGTGCCAGATAACCCTGATAGCCGTCCGCACCGATATCGGTCACGCGGGCGCGCTGCGCCTCGGACTCGACACGCGTCACAATTACCAGCGCCTCGATCTGATGGGCAGCCATGCACAGGCTGTGCAAAAACTCGTTGTCAACATCGTCACGCACAAAAAAGGTCTGGTCGATCTTGACGTAATCCGGCCGCAGTCGGCTCAGAATCGGCAGGGAGTTCAGATTGCGTGCAAACCGATCGATACCGCCGCGGCCCCCCAGGTTCCACGCCACGCGGAAAAGGCGTTGTACGTTGTCGGTATGGCGCAAAACGCTCTCTTCCGTGACCTCAAGATCCAGGCGACAGGCCAGCGTCGGATACGTTTTCAGCCACTCGATCAGACCATCGACTTCTTCATCGCTGCCGACCAGGTCCTGGGTCAGATTCACGGCCAGGCGGTAATCGGTGTCGTGACCGTGACGGCTCAGCCAGTCCAGCACGTAGCGATCCATCTGCGCTCCGATACCGAAATGCCATGCAATGGGCAAAAAGGTCGACGCCAGATGCACCTCGTCCCCTTCCCTGAATCGCATGAAAAGCTCGCGGTGCAGCTCCTGGCCATCATTGAGCAATACCGGCGGCCGGAGCCTGCTGTAACTCTGTAGGATCCTGACCGGCAGCAATAGCGGCCTGTAGCGCAGCAATATCGGGATCAACATCGGTTAGCTGCTGTGCAACCACCAGTTCATGAACATCTCCCGTGCTGACCAATGTACCGGGCTGGCCCGCACTCAGGCTCAGAACAGTACCGTCAGCCAGAATGACGCGACCGCCATCAGCTGCCATCACGTCAGTCCCCTATCCCGCAACATTACTGAAATACTTCATATTTATCGAATATATAGTGCTTGTTAAGCATAAAAAAAGGCAGCCCAAAGGGCTGCCTGAACAAGAGAAGACAAGGCAATCAGCCTGTTGATTCCATCCCTTCGATAAAGCGGTTGGATCGCTCTATCGAGGCCTGCATCTCACGCCTCAATGTGGCAATCTGGGTTTCCAGCTGGCTGACTTCACCTTTCAACGCACCAATCGCCCGGGCGTTCAGGTTGTGCTTGAGAAACAGCACGTTGTCATGCATGGCCGTCAGCACCGGCGGCATGGTGTCTTCCGCGCGGTGCATGGCATCGAGCATTTCACTGTAGCGCTGACGTGTCTGCTCAAGTTCCCGTTCGCTCTGGCGGCGATAGGTCTGGTTCTGATATTGATCCAGCTCGCCTTCCCATTCACTGAAGAGCGCCTGCGCCACGCTTTCGATGGCATCGATACGCTGACTCACCCGCTCGGCCGCCGCCTGACTGCGCTCGTAATCGGACTCGAGCTCACCATAGGCACGGGACAGCTTGCTTTCGGGCACCGTCACCACGCTTTGATAACGTTCGAGCGCCGAAGAAAACTGTTCGTCAGCATCCTGCTGCGCATCACGTGCGGTAATGACACGATCCGACAGGATATCGCGCTTGTGAACGCCGGCCTGCTCCATGACGTCGTAATAGGCACTCTGACAGCCGGACAGAAGCAGGGATGCCAGCAGCACCCCTGTGGGCGCCCATGTCGTTAAACGTGCGTGTCGCAATAACGCCATGATGGACCTCAGAGCTGTACCACGTCGAAATCGACCTTCGGATTGACGTCGGCGTCATAGTCGACATCGTCACGATCAAAGCCGAACAGCTTGAGGAACTCATGCTTGTAGCCGGCGTAATCGGTCATTTCAAAAACGTTGTCACTGGTCACCTGCGGCCACAGCGCCTTGCATTCATCCTGCACGTCATCGCGCAGCTCGCGATCATCCAGACGCATGCGACCGGCGTCGTCCAGCGCCGGCATCTGACTGGCCGTCAGGTGCTCATGGAACAGGCGATTGAGCTGGTCGATCGTCCCTTCATGCAGGTTTTTCTCCTTCATGATGCGATAGACCATGGAGATATACAGCGGCATAACCGGAATGGCCGCGCTGGCCTGAGTCACCACGGACTTGAGCACAGCCACATTGGCGTGGCCGCCCTTTGCGCTCAGGCGGGTATCGAGTGCCTGCGCGGCGCGGTCCAGATCTTCCTTGGCCTTGCCCAGCGAGCCGTGCCAGTAGATCGGCCAGGTGATCTCGGTACCGATATAGCTGAAGGCCACCGTGCTGGCCCCTTCGGCCAGTACACCGGCCTTATCGAGTGCATCGATCCAGAGCTCCCAGTCCTCGCCGCCCATGACGCGAATGGTATTGTCGATCTCTTCCTGTGAAGCGGGCTCGACCGAGGCCTCGATGATCTGATCCTTGTTGGTATCCAGTGCCGTGGCGCGATAGGTCTCACCGATCGGCTTGAGGGCCGATTTGACCACCTCGCCGCTATCGGGCAGCTTGCGCACCGGTGACGCCAGCGAATAGACCACCAGATCGATCTGGCCACCCATCTCGTTTTTGATCATCTCGATGGCCTGATCGCGTGTCGCATGGGCGAAGGCATCACCGTTGATCGAACGGCTGTAGAGGCCCTCAGCGCTTGCCAGACGATCAAAGGCTGCCGAGTTGTACCAGCCGGCCGACCCCGGGCGGGTCTCGGTGCCCGGCTTTTCAAAGAATACGCCCAGCGTATCGGCGCCACATCCAAAGGCGGCGGTGATTCGTGCCGACAGGCCGTAACCGGTAGACGCCCCGATCACCAGGACCTTTTTGGGACCATTTTCGATGGTGCCGCGCGAGCGCGTGATCTCGATCTGCTCACGCACGTTCTGCTCGCAGCCGACCGGATGGGTTGTCGTACAGATAAAACCGCGAACCTTGGGATGGATAACCACACTCACCTCTCTTGCCAGAAATATAAACGAATGGCATTTCAACCGATGAAATGCCTTCCAGAAATGCTGCGCCAATGCCGGCCGGACAACTGAATGCCCTGCGATACTCAAAATTGAGTCATGGCGACCTGGCGCGTATTTTACCGGGTACGGGCGCAGGTGTCCGCACAAGCCGGGACCAATGTCCCTGAACCGCTTCAATATTGCAGGGTGAAAACGGTGTCATCTTCTCATGACAACATGAATGACCCACAGCGTCTGCTCGATCATCGTCGTGACCTCTGGATGGCGCTGGCACCGCTGTGGCTCGACCGTGAACCCGGTGAACGCGACTACGCCCACATGGCGGATGTCATCGAGCAATATGACTTCACCACCGACGAGCTTGAACGCATCTATCGCGTCGAGATGTCACCGGTACTGGTCCGCCATCAGGTGTCACTGGCCGGAGAGTGGCGATCCTTTGATGAAGACCGGCTACTTCGCCAGCTGACCTTTCACGTCTGGAAGCTGACCCGGTGGCGCCGGGGTTTCTGGCTGCTCTTTTCCGGGTTGACCACCATGATGACGCGCCACCGCTACAACATGCTCATGGACGTCGTGCTGACCCGACGCAGAACGCGCGATGCGACGCCCGATAACTGATCTGCCTGCATGACACGCCCATGAAAAAGGGGCATCCCGTGGATGCCCCTTTTGGCTACTGACGATCAGGCCGGTTTAACGATCAACATCGTTGTCACCCTCGCCTTCGTCATTATCCTCATCCGGCAGCTTTTCACTTTCCTTCAGGCGATTGCGCTCTGACTGCCCTGAAGAAACGGTTTTGGCGCCCTTGCGTGAGGGGGTCTGGCCTGCCGCACCGGCCTGGCCTTCTTCCACCACATACTCGTCGAGGACGTGAACGTTGGCCGGCGGCGCGCCACCGTTCTTGTCCTGACCGAAGTAGAGCGTGGTATGCGGATAGGGAATCTCGATACCGGCCGCATCGAAATGCTTTTTGACCAGACGATTGAACTCACGCCCGACGCCCCACTGGCTGCCGGGCTTGGTCTTGATCATGATACGAATGTTGACCGAGCTGTCCGCCAGCGACACCACACCCGGCACCGCCATGTCATCAATGACATTGACGGCCTGATCGGGATTATCCATCAGTTCGGCAAAGGCCTCGCGCAGATGGTGAATGGCGTTATCCACGTCTTCACGATAGGCAATGCCGTACTCGCCCACATGGTAGGCAAAGTCGCGCATGTAGTTGGAGACCGTATCGACCGACGAGAAGGGAATCACGTGGAAGGTACCATCCAGTGTGCGCAGCCCTACCGAACGAATGGTGATCTTTTCGGCCGTACCGGTCAGACCTGCCACGCCCACGACATCACCGGTATTCATGGCGTTTTCCAGCTGAATGAACACCCCGGTAATGATGTCCTGCACCAGTTTCTGAGCACCGAAACCGATGGCCAGACCGACCACACCGGCACCGGCAATCAGTGGCCCGATGTTGATACCGATCTGCGACAGCACGATCAGCAGCGTCATGGTCACAATCAGGATCAGGATGGCGTTGCGAAACAGGGACAGCAGCGTCTTTTCACGAGCGCTCGGTGCGGAAGCGGCACTCAGGCGATGCTCGATAAAGCTGGCCACTACCGTCCAGATCAGCGTGGCAATAAAGAGAATAATCGCCACATGCACGATCATGCCGATGGTTTCAGCACCGCTGTCGGAAGCCAGCCAACCCGGCAGATCAAAGGCGCGCCAGGCGTCCAGTACGACCAGGACCACGAAGATGCCCAGCAGGATACGCAGGCCCCTGAGCGCCTTGGGCACATAGGAGTTGATGCGAACCTCGAGCATCGGGAGGCGCTCACGCAGACTCTCGGAGAGCTGAATGCGGCGTGCCAGCGCAATGGTGAGAATCGAAGAGATCAGGATACCGATCCCGACTGCCAGCAGGGTCTGCACGGTGGCATGGGCCATGAAAGGCAAGGCCTGTGCCGGCTGTACCTGACTGACCACCAGCAGCACGGTGAAATAGGCCAGCGCAAACAGATGCCAGGTGAGGCCCAGAATACGCAGCAGCGTACCGAAAAAGGCGAAGTTGCTCTCATCTGCTCGGGCATTGAGGTTGTCCCGCAGCGTTTTGCGGTTTTTCAGTACCACCCGCACGGCATAGATGTAGACGCCGATCATGACAAGCAGACTGGCGATCTGTCCGGCCGCCGGCGACAGCATGGCATTGATCATGGGCACGGCGACCATCAGACCGTAGCCGGTGATCCCTACCACACGCGCCAGCCAGCGGTTCCAGTATGATGCGGTCTCGCTCGACATGGCAAAAAGGCGCAGCGAATCATAGCGCGTGGAAAACACCATCCTGATCAGGGCCTTGACGATCTCGACGATGACAAAGGCATTGATAAAAAGGGATTCAGCGCGACCAATCTCGCCGCTCTGGCCGGCAAAGAACAGGCTGATCACATAGCCCACGGCACCGGCCAGCACGATCACAACAATATCGATCAAAAGCGCACCAAGGACGGCACTCCAGCGCCGCAGCAGCGCTCCGGCGGCCTGCTTTTGTTCGCGCTCGTCAAGCGTTTGCTGGACGTCCTCGTCTTCTCCCATCTCGATCGGTGGCGCTGTGGAAGGCGCCGGCTGGCTGGCCACCCAGCCATCAATGCGGCGATAGATGCGCGCCACCAGGGCACGAAAGACAAAAAAGGCCACTACCGTCGAGACCACGGCAATGCCAAAGGCCAGCAGAATACTGCCCCAGAGAGACCAGGGAAGGCCGGCGCCTTCACCGTCTCCGGCATTGCGGAAGGAGGCAATGGCATTGGTCACATCTTCGGCAACCCCCTGGGCAAAACCCTGGGTCATGTCGGCAATGCGACCAACCAGCGACTGCTCATCGGCTGCGACCACATCCGAACCGGCCTCCTCGGACGGCGCCGTTTCTCCCTGAGCAATACCGCGCAGCTGGGAGATCAGCTCGTTGCGCGTCTGCTCATTTTCAAGCAGATCCGCCAGTGCCGTATAAGAGGCCTGATCGCCAGACGGCGGTGCGGCCTCCTGCGTTTGCGATTCAGCCATAGCGGCCACCGACATGGTGCTGATCAAAAGCACCAGCAGAGGTAGCCGAAGCCAATAAAACAGCCTCGTCAAAGCCACATGCATTCTCCATGAGTGAGTAGATATCATTATTGTCAGCCCTTTGGGCCGGGCGCATGGCGCGTAAACTTTCATAACCTGGTACAAAAGGCCAGCGCTTTCAAAATGCTGAAAAGAGTCTATCGTCCCCACATGTTTGTCACCAGCGTCCCATGATGTCTTCCTGACCCGCGGGTTTCTGCACACCGCACTGGCTCCGGACATCTGATAAAACGCATTGGTCCGGTGATGCATGGGGCTCTGACAGCGGGCATCATGGTCGAATCTGTCACCACCGTGGCCTGAACATGAAACTGCGTCATATCGAAGTCTTCCATGCCCTGATCAGCTGCGGCAGCGTCAGCGCTGCCGCTCGCCGCCTTAATGTCTCCCAGCCCAACGTGACACGCACACTGGCCCATGCCGAAGCCACGCTGGGTGTACGTCTTTTTGAGCGCCATCCGCGTGGGCTGACCCCAACGCCGGAAGCCCTCCGGCTGTGGCCGGCGATCGAAGCGGCGATCAAACAACTGGATGTGGTGGATCAGCTGGGGCGTCAGCTTTCTCATGGCGTGGACCAGCACTTGCGTCTGGGCGCCTCTCATGCGCCCGGCCACCTGATCATGCCGGGTGCCCTGATCGCCCTTCAACGTCTGCTGCCGGCACTGGACATCGAGCTGGTCACCTCCCACTTTTCCACCCTGTGCGATGAGCTGCTGACCCATCGGCTGGACATGGCACTGGCATTTGAGCAGCCAGCACCGGAAGGCATCGAGTGCGAGCATCTGATGCGCGCGCCCATGAAGGCACTTCTGCCACCAGAGATGGAGGCGCCCTCCCATGTAACGCTTGAATGGCTCAATGCCCACGGCCTGATTCTGATGCCGGAAGATGACCCCCTGGGTGCCCTGCTGGGCCAGGCCCTCAGGGCGGAGGGGCTGTCTCCGACAGCACGTCTGCGGGTCAAGACCTACAGCGTGATTGCAGAGCTGGTCATTGCCGGCGGCGGCACGGGCATCGTTGATCCTTTCACGGCCGAGCGCTATCGCGACCGGCTTCAGGTATTGCCGCTGACCCCGGCGCTGGACATGAATGTAGCCCTGTTAAGGGCGCGTCATGTCCCTCAGCCTCACGCCGCACATCAGCTACGAACGCTTTTGATCGAACAGCTCTCGCTCCATGCCCGGCGCTGACAAATGAATTAGCCGTCCGGTATACGTCATGGTTATACCGAAGCGACAAAACAGCATTCGAAGCTATGGCAATTATCGTCGACACTGACACGGACCCCATTTTTCGGAGCCCGTGATGACAAGCCAGCCCTACCGCCCTGCCGATATTGTTTCACCCTACCTGCTGTTTCTGGGCGACATCGAAGACAGCGTGTCGGCCAAGATGGCTCGCGCCGTGGTGATCTGGCGTCCCGAAAAGGCCGTCGGTCAGCTGCGCATGACCGAGCAGACGGCCAGCGTCGGGATCGAGGATCTGAGCATCGAAGAAGCGGTGGCACGCGGTGCGCGCACGCTGGTCATCGGCGTGGCCAACTCGGGCGGCAAACTGCCGTCACACTGGCGTGACGTCATCTGTCAGGCCATCGAACACGGCATGGACGTGGCCAGCGGCATGCATCAGCGCCTTGATGCCATCGAAGGGGTGGCCCAACTGGCACGCGAGCATGGGGTCACACTTCATGACATCCGCCACAGCCACCCACCGCTGGAGGTAGGCACCGGCGAACCCCGCAGCGGCAGGCGAATCCTGACTGTCGGCACTGACTGTTCGCTGGGCAAGATGTTCAGCTCGCTGGCTCTGCAACGCGGCCTTGAAAAGGCCGGACTCAAGGCGCGCTTTCGTGCCACCGGACAGTGCGGCGTACTGGTGGCCGGTGAAGGCGTGGCCATTGATGCCGTCATTGCCGATTTCATTTCCGGCGCCGTGGAGTGGCTCAGCCCGGCCGGTGACGACGATCAGTGGGATGTCATCGAGGGCCAGGGCTCACTGTTTCACCCGGCCTATGCCGGCGTCAGCCTCGGTCTGCTACACGGTGCCCAGCCCGACTACATCGTGATGTGTCATGAACTGGGCCGGCCGCATATGCGTCACCTGCCCAACCGCCCGATGCCGGACATGGCCAAGTGCATCGACGCCAACCTGAGTGCCGCTCGAGTGACCAACCCCGATGTGAAGCTCGCCGGGTTTTCCGTCAATACCTCTCAGGTGGATGAAGAGACTGCCAGGCGTGAGCTGGCGTCTTTGAGTCAACAGTTTGGCGTCCCGGCCACCGACCCCATTCGCTTTGGCATCGAACCGCTGGTCGCCGCCTTTACGACAGGAGCCGCGTAATGCGCACACTCAAGCGCTACACCCAGACATGGCAGCTGGATCGCCCGTTCGTGATTGCTCGTGGTGCCAGTACCTCGATCGAGGTGATCCGCGTCGAGATTCATCAGGACGGGTATGTCGGTACGGGGGAAAGCAAGCCGACTCCACGTTATGGCCACAGTGCGGAGTCGGTCATGGAAGAGATCGATGAAGTATCGCTGGCCATCGAACAGGGCATTGATCGCAAGGCACTGCTTGAACGCCTGCCGGCGGGCCCTGCGCGCAATGCGCTGGACTGTGCCCTGTGGTCGCTGGAGTGTGCGAAGGAAGGCACCACGCCGACCGCGCGACTGGGGCCGCCCCTGGGGCGTGAAATCGTCACGGCCCACACCATTTCCATCGCCACACCGGAAGAGATGGCCGAAGCGGCCCGTCAGGAGCTGGCGCAGGGCGCACGGCTTTTAAAAATCAAGCTCAACGATGAACAGGTTGTCGAGCGGGTGCGCGCCGTACGCGACGCGGCGCCGAACGTGCGCATCATCATTGATGCCAACGAGGCATGGTCACCGGAAAACGTGGAAAACTACTGTCAGGCGCTGGCACAACTCGATGTTGAAATGATCGAACAGCCCCTGCCTGCCGGAGAAGATGGCGTGCTGGCCAACTTCGACCATCCAGTGGCGCTGTGCGCCGATGAGAGCTGTCATACCCGGGAAGATATCGTTCGGCTGAGCGATCGCTACGAGATGATCAATATCAAGCTCGACAAGAGTGGCGGACTCACGGAAGCACTGGCCATGGTAGACGAAGCTCGCAAGCATGATATGACTATCATGGTGGGCTGCATGCTGGGCACTTCCATGGCCATGCGCGCAGCCCTGCCGGTCGCCGCCCACGCCGCCATTGTGGATCTAGATGGCCCGATCTGGCTGTCACATGATGATATTCCAGCGCTGGACTATCGCGACGGCTGGGTCCGGGAGACTCACGACACCTGAAGACCTGCAGGGCCTGCCCAAGGCAGGCGCTTATGACAAGAATCCCTGCTCCACCAGCACCTTGAGGGCCTGGTGCGAGTCGGGTGTGGCATCTTCAATGGCCAACGCTTCACTCAGTGTCAGCCACTCGATGCCTGCCACTTCACTGGGCTGGAGCGTCATGGGCTGATTGCGATAACGCGTCAGAAAAACGCTGCCAAAGGCATTCATGCCTTCTTCGAAATAAAGTTTCAGGCAGTAGTTCAGTTCAAGTGACAACCCCAGCTCCTCCTGCAGCTCTCGACGCGCAGCGCATGCCATGGATTCGCCGGCATCGACTACCCCACCGGCACAAAGATCGCGATAACCTGGAAAAATGTCCTTCCACGGCGTGCGGTGCTGCACGCAAAGCCTGCCTTGCTGATCGATCACAAAGATATAGACCGCTCGATGCCACATCCGCAACCGGCGCATATCACATCGACGTGCACTACCCACGGGCCGATTCAGGGCATCCACAATCTGGACACGTACACGTGATGATCCCATGGCTGCGCTCTCCGAGAATAAAGCGAACAATCTTACGCCTGACCATCGCTTATTCGAAGCCCGCTTCTATCTCGATATATGCCCCACGATATGAACCCCGGATCTCCCGCGATACAAAACGCGCGCATAAAAAAGGCCTCGATTAACGAAGCCAGCCAGAAGCCATGATGTCAAAGCGATATCAGGATAAAACGAGAGACGCGATGACAGGACATCATCGGCAGGTGTCATTAGTGACAGCCTCAGGCGCCATCCATGGCGTCTTCAACCACTTTTCCTTCCTGGAAAATCCTGCTACCGGATGAGGCGAAAGCGTCCTGCCTTCTGTTTGCATCCTTGCAGTGTAAGGATGGTAACACTAGTAGAACTGTTGTCCATATTTTTCAAAAAATATCGGTTTTTTAATTTTCAAAAATCGTCTGGAGTTAAAAAATACCGCTTTCCTGTGCATCAGTTATACAAGGCATGACAGCCTGTTGTCAGCCTCATGAAGACCAGGTTAAGTGTTTTGATCTGAACTACGCTTGGGTACAGTGTCCAATCAGGTAGCGCAGGTCATGACAACCACGGCTGACGCTGCACAAACCAGAAAGACACCCACGTTTTCAGCCACCTATACTGACCAGAGCACGTCCGGTAGTGACCTGAAACAAGCCTGACCACGTCAATGGAGGACATCAGATGGGCATTTTTTCATCCAGCGATAGCCGAGCCACTCGTCGACTCAAGGATTACGAAAAGGAGCTGAACAAGCGAGGCGCGCGCGCACTGGCACGTTATGAAGATGAGCTTGATTCAACGGGTCAAAAGATACGCAGTCGTCTCAAGGGCGCTGGTGATCAACTGGGTCAACGCTGGTATCAGGCTCGTGATCGGGTAGAAGATGAAGGACACCGCGCATGGGAACTGACCGAAGAGGGCGCGCGTGATCTGGATCGTCATGTGCATGAAAATGCCTGGAGCTATATTGGCGCAGGTGCCGCCATTGGACTGGTGGCCGGTCTTTTACTGGGTCGTCGTTCCTGATTTGTAATGCTCCCTGTACGCCCGCCCCTTCCGGTGCGGGCGTTTTAGTATCTGCCCTTCTCATCCCGGCGTTTCCCTTTCCCATTCCATGAGCATGACGGCAGATCTTCCATGACAGATACGGCGTCAGTTTTATACTTGTGAAGCACGTGATGACAGTGACATGACACGGACAACAGGAGGCCAATTGATGTATCGCACAATTCTCGTACCACTGGATGGATCCGGGAATGCCAACAAGGCACTGGACATTGCCGCGCATCTGGCGCGCGCCAACCATGGCAGACTTTATTTAATACACGTGCCGGTCGTTACTGAAAAGGATAACGACCCTCTGGTAACGAGCCCTTCGCAAAACGATGCTGCCATGCAGCTGATTCAGACAGCGCTTGAGACCATTGATGCCTCGGACCTTGATACCAGTATTCTTGTTCGCAAGGGCGCTCCTGCCGAAGTCATTGAACGAGAAGCGCACCGACTGGACGCCGATGCCATCGTCATGGGATACAAGGGCCTGAGCAGGACATCAAACGAGAAAGGTGGCAGCGTTTCCGTGGCGATCAACCAGCGCGCGGCCTGTCGCGTCATCACGGTCAGATAATGACTCATTGCCCGCATGTCTCATGCTGGGCATTACGAGTACTGCGGCGTTCCCTCAGTGCCGAGAGCGTTTTTCCTCTCGCCAGCGCCGCAGTACCTTCAAAAGCACCATGACCAGTAGCGGGAAAAATAAAAGCGTCAGGATCGCACCTGTCGTAATGAAGAAAAAGTGCAGTACGCCCTCGCTCATGAATACTCCCATTACGGCCTTTCAGGACACGACCGGAATCTCTCTCCGACCATATGAATGCCGACATTCTAGGGGCTTTCCGGGTTCGTTGCACTGGTCCACAAACGCCGACCTGCTTGGAATGCACATGACCGACTTGAAAGCCGGTCATGTCGATAAGCGAAATACCCTACAGGCGTTTACTTTCGAGCAACGCTGACATTGCCGATTCGTTCCTCGGACCGGTTGGAAGCCGTGCGGTTGACCAATACATTGGCCGTAAACAGTAGCGATACCAGCTTGCTGCGATTGTTCAAGACGGCTGCCAGCGAGCTGATGGCCATCACGCCAAGGAAATAGACTGGAAAGACCATGTCCGGATTGCCGTGTACCACTCGAGTGAGAATCACGGGCGCCACCCAGGTCACCGGGAAATGCACGAGGAAAAGCACCAGAGAGTTACGACCAAACCACTCGAAGGGCCGCAGCACCGGAGCTGTCCATCTAAAGGTGACGATACGCAGCAACACCAGGGTCATCGCCAGTGCCAGAACCATGGACATGGGCTGATAGGCGCCGCCAGTGGCTACCAAACCGTGGTAGGCCATGACGTACCAGACCACCAGACCCGCCAGCGCCAGAACGGCCAGCCAGCTGGTACGCTCGATAAAATGCTTGAAGGCTTCCAGATGATAGCCCAGCACCCCACCCACAATGAAAAACGGCAGGTGAAATATGAAGCGATCGACCTCGGTATCCTTCAGAACCAGATAAAGCGCCAGTGATCCCAGAATGGACACGGCCCAGTGCAGCCTGAGGACAAAATAGGCAATAACGTAGTAAAAAAAGATGTAATAAATAAACCAGAGATAAGCCATGGGCTCGAAAAATAGCGAGTGCCAGAACTCAACCACCGGCTTGCCATTAAAATGGGCTCTATATATAAAAAGGCCGTAGGAAATAATCGACCAGATCACATAAGGATAAAGAATACCCGACAGCTTGCCCTTGAAATAACGCCCAGCGCCCTTGCGCATCGACCCTGCCACCAGAAGGCCTGAAAGCAACATCAGTGCCGGCATTCTAAAAGGAGAAAAATAACCATTGATCTGAGTAAAGATGGGATCAAGATCTTCAAACTTGAGCGACATCGAATCGGCGCTGTGTAAATAGACCACCATGGTAATGGCAAGCCCCCTCAGGGCATCCATCCACCTTATGCGGCCTCTTCCTGGAGCTGCTGAAACATTTTCTCTGGCCATTACCGGACCCTCTGACAAATGACACTGCCAGAGAAACATAATGTAACGTAAAAAAATAAAATATGCCGATTTGTCCGTTCCTCGCTGAATTAGCGCATTATATTTTAAAATAAGCCAATAGCAGTAACCGGCATCAAAATCGGACATCGAGCTTTATTAATTTCACCATTCCACTTCATGACAGAAAATCAGCATAAAATATCGTCATGAATTAGTTTTTTAGTCCTCTGAAAAATTATAAAGTTTACACTGAGCTGCCAGCGCTTTCCTCGGGAACAAATTTGCCCCTGCTTCAGGTCTCCGAGCGCTTTGAGTGCATCCGAAGATAGCCTTCCCTGAAGTCAGAAAATTCCTGCAGTCGACCAATGTCCGGGATACTGATCTGATGCCGATCACGATAAACCAGCGACTGCTCGCGTAGAGAAGAAAATACCCGGCTGACGTGTACCGGCGTTAACCCCATCAGATCCGCCAGCATCTGTTGCGATAACGGCAGCCTGAACTCGTTGAGCGCGCCACTGTTGGTTTTGGACAGGCGACTGCGTGTCTCGCACAGAAAATGGGCCAGTTTGCTTTGCGCGTTTCTACGCCCCAGATTGACCATACGCTCTACCAGCATGGATTGCTGAATACCCGAAATGGAAAAAAAGGTACTGGTCAGTCGGCCGGATTTTTCAAAAACGTTATCCAGGTGACAGTGTGGAAAGCGACAAAACGTGCAATCGGTGATGGCCTCAATGGTCGACTGATGCGCCTCAAGGGCATATTCGCGCAGACCGACGACATCTCCGGGCATGAAGATGTCCAGAATCATTCTGCTGCCATCTTCCAGCACATAGCTGCTGCAGGCCCAGCCCTGGCTCAATACCGCCATTTCTTCGGCACGCTCGCCTTCACGCCACAGGGCATCACCGCTTTTGAGCTGCTCGGGAGATTTCTCAAGCGTGCTCAAAAGCTCGATTTCCGAATCGGAAAGATCCGCAAAATATTGAAAATGCCGAACCATGCAACTTTGATGGGACACTCGGAATCTCCTCTGTCATGAGTGTTTAAAACAGATATTTCAGGCAAGAATACACGCCTCGCCGTGACAGATGGCAAGAAGCAGAGAGGAAAAACGAAAGAGGAGATATCGTAAAGAGGTGGTACCGGTGGTCGGACTCGAACCGACACGGAGTATTAGTCCGGCGGATTTTGAATCCGCTGCGTCTACCAATTTCGCCACACCGGCAGTGTTGCGCGAGACGTATTATACGGTCCGTAGCCAACACGTCAATGACGCAGACCGGTAGCATCCGCTATCATGCCCGCCCCTTGATGACACCGACTCTTGATTAGCCATGCAGCGCGCCGACTTTCATTTTGAACTGCCCAACGAACTGATTGCCCGCTACCCCAGCGACCAGCGCAGTGATTGCCGTCTGCTGTGCGTCGATGGCGACAGCGGAAACCTTGAACACACACGTTTTCCGCAGCTTCTGGACCATCTGGCGCCGGGAGATCTGGTGGTGTTCAACGATACTCGCGTCATTCCCGCACGACTTTTTGGCCAAAAGGAAAGTGGCGGACGTGTCGAAATGCTGCTGGAGCGCCCGCTGGATGCGCACCGGGGTCTGGCGCACCTGCGCGCCAGCAAGGCGCCGAAAATTGGCACCCGCCTTGTATTCGAAGGCGATATCCATGCGGTGGTCGAGGGCCGGCGCGATGCACTGTTCGAGCTGAGATTTGAAGGGGAGACACCACTGGTGGCGCTTCTGGAAGCGCATGGCCATATGCCCCTTCCGCCCTATATCGAGCGCGAGGATGAGCATACCGACCGCGAACGCTATCAGACCGTCTACGCCCGCCGCGACGGCGCCGTTGCCGCCCCGACCGCCGGCCTTCATTTTGACGACGCCATGCTCGAGGCGATGGAGACACGTGGCATCGAGAAGGCGTTCGTGACGCTGCACGTCGGTGCCGGCACCTTTCAGCCGGTTCGGGTGGATAACATCCTCGAGCATCACATGCACAGCGAATGGATCGAGGTCAGCGAGACGACGGCCGAACAGGTCCGAGCGGCACAGGATCGCGGCAACCGGGTCATTGCGGTCGGCACCACCAGCGTGCGCTGTCTGGAAAGCGCCTGCCAGCAAAGCGGCAGCAGCCGGATAGAAGCCTTCAGCGGTGATACGGATATCTTCATCTATCCGGGTTACCAATGGCAGTGCGTGGACAGCCTGATCACCAACTTCCATCTGCCGGAATCCACGCTTTTGATGCTGGTGTCCTCCTTTGCAGGATATGACCACGTCATGCAGGCATATCAGGCGGCCGTAGACGAACGCTATGCCTTTTTCAGTTATGGCGACGCCATGTATCTCACCCGGCAGCGCGGCTGACCAGCCGCTGCGGCACGCTTTTTGTATTGATGACTTTCAAGTACCGACAGGATCTTTCATGAGACAGGACTGCTTCATGCGTTTTGAACGCATGGCAACCGACGGCCGTGCCCGCCGAGGGCGCCTGACCTTTCCGCGTGGCAGCGTCGAAACGCCCGCCTTCATGCCGGTGGGCACCTATGGCACCGTCAAGGGCATGACGCCAAAGGATGTCGAGGCCATTGGCGCCGAGATCATTTTGGGCAACACCTTTCATCTGTGGCTGCGCCCGGGCACCGACGTCATCGAAGCCCATGGTGATCTGCATGATTTTGCGCAGTGGCACAAACCGATTCTGACCGACTCCGGCGGCTTTCAGGTGTTCTCGCTGGGCGAGATGCGCAAGATCACCGAGGCCGGCGTGCATTTTCGCTCACCGGTCGACGGCGCCAAAATCTTCATGGGGCCTGAGGAGTCCATGGCGGTGCAGCGCTCGCTGGGTTCCGATATCGTCATGATCTTTGATGAATGCACCCCCTATCCGGCCACATTCGAGGAAGCAAAGACCTCGATGGAGCTCTCGCTTCGCTGGGCGCAGCGTTCGCTGGACGCCCACGGCGACTCCCCTTCTGCGCTGTTTGGCATCATTCAGGGCGGCATGTATCGCGAGCTGCGCGAACGCTCGCTCGAAGGCCTTGAGCAGATCGGCTTTGACGGTCTGGCCATCGGTGGCCTGTCAGTCGGCGAGCCCAAGGAAGAGATGATCAAGGTGCTGGATTATCTGCCGGGATTGATGCCGGACGACAAGCCCCGTTATCTGATGGGCGTGGGCAAGCCCGAGGATCTGGTGGAAGGCGTGCGGCGCGGCGTCGACATGTTCGACTGTGTCATGCCCACTCGCAACGCTCGCAACGGCCACCTTTTTACCTTCGACGGCGTCGTTCGCATTCGCAATGCTACTCACCGCCATGACACGCGCCCGCTTGAAGAAGGCTGCGATTGCTATACCTGTCAGAACTTTTCACGCAGCTACCTTCATCACCTGGACCGCTGCGGGGAAATGCTGGGCGCACAGCTCAACACCATCCATAATCTGCGACATTATCAGCAGCTGATGAGCGGTTTGCGCGGGGCTATCGAAGCGGGTACATTGGCGGACTTCGTGGCAGCGTTCTATGCGCGCCGGGGCCAGACGGTCCCGCCACTTGAGGCGTAAACGGCTTATAACAGAGCACCACTGAACAAGATCATTCCTAGAGGAAACCTCATGCTCGAGTACCTGATTCCGGCAGCCATGGCAGAAGGAGGCGCCGGTAGTGCCGGTGGCGCGGGTGCCATCGGTCAGATCGTCATGCTGGTCGGCTTTGTCCTGATTTTCTACTTCCTGCTTTGGCGCCCGCAGTCCAAGCGTGCCAAGGCGCACAAGAAGTTGATGTCAGAGCTTTCCAAAGGCGACGAAGTCACCATCAGCGGCGGCCTTATGGGGCGTCTGACCAAGGTCGGTGACGAGTTCATTACGCTGGAAATCGCTGAAGGTACTGAAGTCAATGTTCAGAAAAGCTCGGTTATCAGCGTACTGCCCAAGGGCACACTGAAATCGATCTGAACCCAGCAAGGGCAGGCGATCACCGCTGTCGTATCGGTGTAATGACGCCTGCCTGCGATGTATTGACGCACAACACATCGCCTTCTGCCCGGGGCTCGTTCAGTGGTGATTGAACCATTGGTCGAGCCCTGTGGTCATTGATACGACCTCAAAAGCTCTCTTGAGCCACCAGCCAATCAGGACAGGGCCACGATGCTCAATCGTTATCCCCTCTGGAAGTATCTGCTGATACTCCTCGTGTTTATTGTGGGCGTTCTCTATGCACTGCCCAATCTTTATCCCAAGGACCCGGCCATTCAGATCAGCGCAGCCAACAGCGGCGCAAGCGTTGGCGACAGCGAAATGGCCCGTGTCGATCAGATACTCGAGCAGGCAGGCATTGCTGTTACATCAAGCGAGTCCGCCAACGGCACCGGTCTGGTAAGGCTGAAAAACGACTCACAGCAGTCGGCCGCTCGGGATGTGGTCAGCAAGGCACTGGGCCAGGGCTATACCGTCGCGCTCAACCTAGCAGACTCGACCCCCCAGTGGCTGCAGTCCATCGGTGCCAAACCCATGAATCTGGGCCTTGACCTGCGTGGTGGTGTCCACTTCCTGCTGGAAGTCGACATGGATGCAGCCATTGACCAGCGCCTGGATGTCAACGCCAGTGCCATGCGTGAGGCTCTGCGTGGTGAAGGCATTCGCTATCGCAACAACACCACCGGCGATAACACCATCCGCTTTACCTTTGCCAATGCCGAGGATCGCAGCCAGGCACGCACCCTGCTCAGCCGCCAGTACAACGAATTCACCTTCAGCAATAGCGATGATGGCGGACCAACGCTTGTCATGACGCTGACCGAACAGGCGGTCAACGACATTCAGGACTACGCCATCAACCAGAACCTCACCACCCTGCGCAATCGCGTCAACGAATTGGGCGTATCCGAGCCGATCGTGCAGCGTCAGGGCCCCAATCGTATCGTGGTTGAGCTTCCGGGCGTGCAGGACACGGCTGAAGCCAAGCGCATCGTGGGCGCCACGGCCAACCTCGAGTTTCGGCTTGAAGCGTCCGACAGCACGAGTCCCGATCAGCAGCAGGCGTTCGAATTTCGTAACGATGCCGGCCGCAAGGCGGCCTTGGAACGCGATGTCATCATCACCGGCGATCGTGTCTCCAGCGCCAGCACCTCCTTCGATGACAGCGGCCGCCCCCAGGTCAACATCAACCTTGATGGCCCTGGCGGAAGCAGCATGAATCGTGCCACGCGTGCCAATATCGGCCGTAACATGGCCGTGCTCTACATCGAGCACAAGACCCGTACCCGCACCGTCACCCGTGACGGAGAACAGGTCGAGGAGCGCATCCCCTACACCGAGCGCGGCATCATCAGTCTGGCCACCATCCAGAGCGCACTGGGCAATCAGTTCCGCATCACCGGTCTGGATTCACCGACCGAAGCGCGCGAGCTGTCGCTGCTGCTGCGTTCGGGCTCACTGGCCGCGCCCATCTACTTCGCACAGGAACGTACCATCGGGCCAAGCCTGGGCCAGCAGAACATTGATCGTGGCGTCATGTCGGTCATTGTCGGCCTGATTCTGGTGCTGGCCTTCATGATCGTGCGCTACAAGGGGTTTGGCCTGATCGCCAACATCGCCCTGGCCGTCAACCTGACGCTACTGATCGCGGCGATGTCGATTCTGGGCGCGACCCTGACCCTGCCGGGCATTGCCGGGATCGTGCTGACACTGGGCATGGCGGTCGATGCCAACGTGCTGGTGTTTGAGCGCATCCGCGAGGAAATGCGCAGTCGATCGATACAGCAGGCCATCCATACCGGCTATGAGCGGGCCTTCACGGCCATTCTGGACGCCAATATCACGACCCTGCTGGTGGCAATCATCCTGTTCTCGATTGGTACCGGTCCCGTGAAGGGCTTTGCGGTCACGCTGTCACTGGGCATTCTGACCTCGGTCTTCACCGGTGTGATGGTGAGCCGTGCCCTTACCAACCTTGTCGTAGGCGGCAAGTCGCTCAAGAAGCTGTGGATCTGAGGAGGCCGGCAAATGACGCAATTTGATTTCATGGGCAAACGCAAGGCTGCCTACATCATCTCTATCCTGTTGACGGTCATCGCCCTTGGGGCGCTGGCTGTCAAGGGCTTGAGCCTGGGCCTCGACTTCACCGGCGGCACCCAGGTCGAGGTAAGCTACGCCAAGGCGCCCTCGCTTGACGAAGTTCGTGATGAGCTGGGCGAGGCAGGCTTTGGCAACTATTCGGTGCAGACCTTTGGTGCTGACACCGACGTGCTGGTCCGCCTTCAGCAGACCTTTGATGAAGGCATCGGTGATCAGGTCGTCACCGCCCTGCGTGCCGAGGGCGAGCAGGTCGATCTGGTGCGGGCTGAGTATGTCGGCGCTCAAGTCGGCGATCAACTTCGCGACCAGAGTGGATTGGGCATGCTGATTGCCCTCGGTGTGGTCGCGCTGTATGTCGCCTTTCGCTTTCAGTACAAGTTTGCCCTCGGCGCCCTGATTTCGCTGGGCCACGATGTGGTGATCCTGCTGGGCTTTTTTGCCCTGTTCGGTTTCGACTTCGACCTGACGGTACTGGCCGCGGTGCTGGCCGTGATCGGTTACTCGCTCAACGACACCATCATCGTCTACGACCGGATCCGCGAAAACATCCGTCGCTCCCAGTCCAATGATCTGGTCAGGATCTTCAACGACGCCGTCAATCAGACGCTGTCGCGAACGCTGTCGACCTCGGGAACGACTCTGCTGGTGCTGCTGGCACTGTTTTTCCTGGGCGGCGACATGATCCATAACTTCTCGCTGGCACTGATCGTGGGCGTGGTGCTGGGGACGTTCTCCTCCATCTATGTGGCAGCCGCCGTACTGCTGCTGGTCAAACTGGAGCGAGAGGACCTGATCCCGGCGAAGCGCGAAAATGCTGCCGAGGACGAGCTGCCCTGATATCCCGGGCGGCTTGACCGATCAGTGCCACCGACACATAAAAGGGCCCGCCTCATGGAGGCGGGCCCTTTTTGGTATCGACATCCGTTCTTTCGAGACCCGTTTCTCTGGTCTCGACAGACGGCTACAGGGTCGGCAGATTCGCGTTGCCCATCGCCTGTACCAGCTGCTTGAAAAGACGCGGCGAGGCCGCCATGAGCGCCCCTTCGATCTTGATCTGAGGACTGCCCTGCGGTGTGCCGGATAGCGCCCCACACTCCTTGAGCACCAGGCTGACGATGTGCATGTCCTGCTCGTCCAGCCCCAGGATGAAGCCGGCATCGACATGGCCGGCACACAGCGACAGCATATCCAGCAGCGGGCAGCCCGAGGCGCGCAGCATGTCCACGCGAGCGCCCAGCTGGGTGGTCAGAATCTGCCAGGTCGAGAAATAGCGCTCGCGCATCCAGTTTTCGGGAAGGCCCAGCGCGATGCGACTGCCATCAATGCTGGTACGCACGGGCACACGCATGCGGCGACCGTTGTAATGGGCACCCCGGCCGCGGCTGACCAGATACTCTTCATCGGTGAAGGGGGAAATGATGACGGCATGCTCGGGACGCCCCTTGTAGAGGCAGACCATCGACAGCGCACAGCCCGAGGTGCCGGACGCCAAGTTGGCGTAGCCGTGAAAGATCTCGATCTTCCAGTGATAATCACGTCCTTCACCACGGCCTTCACTCCAGCCGATATAGCGTCCGGACATGCCATGTTCCGGGTATCCCTTGCCAAACTGAGCGGCAATCAGGGTTTCTGCACGCTGAGCCGTATCGCTGAGCAACGTATCAAGCGTGTTGTCTTCACGGGCAATATCAAGTCGGTCGCGAACGCGAACGAACTGTTCCTGGGCGCCACGCAGCGCGCGCAGGGCAAACTGGACCATTGGATGCATGATCAATCCTCGAACCGAGTGCTGTTAAAGAGCGGGAGCGGGTCAGTAGCTGACAGAATCAAACGCCGCCCGTGCGACAGGCCCGAGACCTGCCACACAAGCGACGCGATAAAATGAGATGTCTGAAAAGCGGACTGTCCGGAAAAGTGGCCGACGATGCTAGCAGAGACGCCTTGAACTCGCCAGCGCTCAATCAGGGCAGAGTCCGGTCGCTCCATGCTAGACTTGCCTCTTCTACTGCCCAACGGCCCACGTTTTCTGTATTACGGCGATTTTCATGCTAGAGCGTATTCGTATTGTTCTGATTGGCACCAGTCACCCCGGTAATATCGGCGCCGCCGCGCGCGCCATGAAAACCATGGGGCTTGAGCAGCTCGCGCTGGTCGCGCCGCGAGGGGAAGGGATCAACCCGGAAGCCATTGCCCGGGCCTCGGGTGCCGATGACATCCTTGAGCGGGCCACGCTGCATGATACGCTGGAACCGGCGCTGACGGACTGTCAGTGGGTGGTCGGGGCAAGCGCCCGCTCACGCCATTTGCCCTGGCCGCTGTGCTCACCGCGTGAGTTTTCTGCCCGCCTGCCCGGCGAGATGCAGGGCCAGAACAGCACGGTGGCGCTGGTCTTCGGTCGAGAGGACAAGGGGCTGACCAACGAAGAACTCCAGCGCTGCCATACGCATGTGCATATCCCGACGTCCGCCGATTACAGCTCCCTCAATCTGGCGGCCGCCGTCCAGGTGCTGGCCTACGAATGCCGTCAGGCATGGCTTGGCACTCAGGCCAGCGCGACGGACGCCCTGCCCGGCTCGGCCTATCCCTTTGGCGTTGAATGGGACAATCCGCTGGCCAGCCACGCCGACACAGAGCGCTTTTTTGAGCATCTCGAACGCACCCTGACCGATATCGGCTTTCATGACCCGGCCAACCCGCGTCAGCTGATGGCACGCCTTAGACGCCTTTACATGAGAAGCCGGCTGGATGTGATGGAGCTCAATATGCTGCGCGGCATTCTGACACGCGTAGACCGCCTGCAAGACGGTTCTGGCAAGCCAACGGCGCCTACCGAACCCTCGTCGTGACGCCATCGGTCCCCGGTCACCGCCGACAATTGTTGACCAAATCCCTCGGGATTATCATAATCAACGATTACTGTCATGTTGCGGAATCTGGATCATGCGTCTGACGACCAAGGGCCGCTACGCCGTTACTGCCATTCTGGACCTGGCCCTGCACGGTAGCGGCTCGCCCATCAGCCTTGCCGATATCTCGGCGCGCCAGGATATTTCGCTTTCCTATCTCGAGCAGCTTTTTGCCAGGCTGCGTCGTGAGGGGCTTGTCACCAGTGTTCGCGGACCGGGCGGCGGCTACCTGCTGGCCCGGGCACCTGGTGAGATTTCCGTGGCCAGCGTCATCGACGCGGTCAACGAATCCATCGATGCCACGCGCTGTCAGGGCACAGGGGATTGTCAGCAAGGAACCACCTGCCTGACGCATCATCTCTGGAGTGATCTGTCCGATGTCATACACGATTTTCTCGATCGTATTACGCTTGAAGAGCTGATTCATCGTCATGATGTTCAGCGCATCGCCTGTCAACAGCAGGACAGCGTCAACCGGATTGCCGTGCTGCCCATTGCCCACACGTCCTGATGTCATTGTGCGTCGTGCAGCGGGTCATGACGCTGGAGAAAGGAAAACACCATGAGCACCATGCCTCTTTACCTTGACTACGCGGCCACGACCCCGGTCGACCCGCGTGTGGCCGAGGTCATGGCACGTCACCTGACGCTGGAAGGCACCTTTGCCAATCCGGCCTCACGCAGCCACATGTCGGGCTGGCTGGCCGAGCAGGCCGTCGAAACCGGACGACGTCAGGTCAGCGACCTGATCGGGGCCGACCCGCGCGAAATTGTCTGGACCTCGGGGGCTACCGAGGCCGATAACTTGGCGCTGATCGGCTACATGCGCGCTCATCGCGCCCGCGGTCGACACCTGATCACGTCCGCCATTGAACACAAGGCCGTACTCGACAGCGCCGCCGCCCTCGAACAGGAAGGCTTTGAGGTGACCTACCTCGCCCCTCGCGCCGACGGCACGATCTCGCCCGAGGCGCTTCAGGAGGCGCTGCGCCCCGAGACGATTCTGGTGTCCCTGATGGCGGTCAATAATGAGCTGGGCAGCATCAACGATCTGCAGACGCTGGGCGCCATCGCGTCCGAACATGGCGCGGCCTTTCATGTCGATGCCGCCCAGGCCACCGGGCGAATCGAACTGGACATGAGCCGGCTTTCCGTCGACATGCTGTCGCTGTCGGCGCACAAGGCCTACGGCCCCAAGGGCATCGGCGCGCTTTACGTTCGACGCGGCACCCGAATCGAGGCACTGATTCACGGCGGCGGTCATGAGCGCGGCATGCGCTCCGGCACCCTGCCGACCCATCAGATTGCCGGCATGGGCCAGGCCTTTTCACTGGCCCTGGAAGAAAAGGACAGCGACAACGCCCATCTCGAGATGCTCGGTCAGCACTTTCGCAACGGGCTTCGCCGACTGGAAGGCACCTGGATCAATGCCGATGGCGGGACGCATGTGCCCAACATCATCAACGCAGGCTTTGAAGGCGTGGATGGTGAGGACCTGATCATGGCGCTACGCGGTCTGGCAGTGTCGACCGGGTCGGCCTGTAATTCAGCCAGCGTGGACCCCTCCTACGTATTGACCGGTATTGGTTTGCCACGCGAACAGGCCCTGGCCTCGATTCGCTTCAGTTTTGGCCGTTTCAGCCGGATCGAAGAGATCGATCAGGCACTTGAATCACTTTCGAACGCTCTGAGCAGCCTGCGTACGCGCCAGAGCGCCTGAGCATCTTCCATCTTTCGCGCGCCAGGCGCGCATCACCGGGGAGGACAATATCATGGCCCGGATCTCGATTTCCGAAGCCGCCGCCCACCAGATTCGCCACGTGCTCGAAGAGCGCGGCAGCGGCGAAGGATTGCGTGTTGCGGTCAAGCCAAGCGGCTGCTCGGGCTATAGCTACGTGCTCGACTTTGCCGACAGCGTTGATGCCGATGATCAGGTGTTTGAAGATCACGGTGTCAGAGTCATCGTTGATAACGACGCCCTGTCCGTCCTTGACGGCACCGAGGTGGATTACGTCAGCGAAGGTCTTAACCGCTTCTTTCGCTTCAATAATCCCAATGTCCGCGATGAATGCGGCTGCGGGGAAAGTTTCAGCGTTTGACCCGACCCATGCCACTGCGGATGCATGTTGCGTCGGCTATGGCTATAATGGCGCGATTTTTGCCGGAGCCGGCAGCTGTCAATGCAGCTGCCGGCTCTGCGCTATCCTGAATCACGACTCATCTTGAATTCATCACCCTGTCAGGAGCCCTTTAACATGGCCCAGGAACGTACTCTCTCCATCATCAAACCGGACGCCGTTGCCAAGAATGCCGTAGGCGACATCATTTCTCGTTTCGAGAAGGCCGGTCTGCAGGTGGTCGCCTGCAAGATGGTCAGCCTGTCACAGGAAAAGGCCGAGGGCTTTTACGCCGAGCACAGCGAGCGTCCTTTCTTCAAGGATCTGGTCTCCTTCATGACCTCCGGTCCGGTCGTTGTTCAGGTGCTGGAAGGTGACAACGCCATCGCCAAAAACCGTGAGCTGATGGGCGCCACCGACCCGAAGAAGGCCGAAGCCGGCACCATTCGCGCCGATTTCGCCACCTCCATCGACGCCAACGCCGTTCACGGCTCCGACGCGCCGGAATCTGCCCAGCGCGAAGTGGCCTACTTCTTCTCTGACGAAGAAATCTGTCCGCGCGGCTGATTGCCTTGCCGCGCCCGGCCGTCATCTGCCCCCGAGGGCAGATGACGGCCTTCTTTCTCCCATGACACCAGCGAGCTCACTGCCATGACACAGACTGCCACGACGACACCCGTCAATCTTCTGGGTCTTTCACGCAGCCAGATGGAGCAGTTCTTCATCGACCAGGGCGAGAAAAAATTTCGCGCCGCACAGGTCATGAAATGGATCCATCATGAGGGTGTCGATGACTTCTCGCAGATGACCAATATTTCAAGGGCCCTGCGTGACAAGCTCTCACATGTGGCCGAAATTCGTGGCCCCAAAGTGGTCTACGAAGGCCAGTCCAGCGACGGCACGCAGAAATGGGTGCTGGAAGTGGAAGATGGCAGCTTCGTGGAAACCGTTCTGATCCCGTCCGAAAACGGTAGCCGACGGACGCTGTGCGTCTCCTCTCAGGTCGGCTGCTCGCTGGACTGCAGCTTCTGCTCGACCGGCAAGCAGGGCTTTCAGCGCAACCTGACCGCCGCCGAAGTCATCGGCCAGCTGTGGGTTGCCCAGGCCAGTGCCGGCGGGCGCATGGGTCATGATGACGGCCGCCGCGCCGTCACCAACGTGGTCATGATGGGCATGGGTGAGCCACTCTTGAACTACGACAATATCGTGCCGGCCATGCACCTGATGCTGGATGACAACGGCTACGGGCTCTCCAAGCGCCGCGTGACCCTGTCGACGTCGGGCGTGGTCCCCATGATCGAGAAGCTGGGCGATGAGATCGACGTCGCGCTGGCCATTTCCCTGCATGCCGCCAACGACGAGCTTCGCAACACGCTGGTACCGCTCAATCGCAAATACAACATTGCAACACTTCTGGACGCCTGCCGACGCTATCTGTCCAAAAGCGAGGGAACGCGCCATATCACCATCGAGTACACCCTGATCAAGGATATCAATGATCAGCGTGAACATGCCGAGCAGCTGGTCGAGGTGCTGGGAGATCTACCCTGCAAGATCAACCTGATTCCGTTCAATCCCTTCCCACATGCCGGCTATGAAAAGCCGTCACGCAATCAGGTGATGCGATTCCAGGCATGGCTTTACGAGCTTGGGCACAATGCGCCGGTCCGCACGACCCGCGGCGATGATATCGATGCGGCCTGTGGGCAGCTGGTTGGCCGCGTCAAGGATCGCACCAAACGTGCCGAGCGCTATATCAAGGCGGTTCAGCTCGACGCATCATGACCGATTCGCCATGTACTATCCGTCATCGGCTTGACTTGGTGGAGTGGCAGCGCTTTGATGGTCAACGCTTTCGCTAATATTTGACAGATTCGGGCATGTTCATCACGTCAGGAAGTCGATGATTCACTTGCGCTGCACCTTCAAGACATCCCTGGTCATGGCGGCCCTGTTGCTGGTCGTTACGACGCTTACAGGCTGTGCCAGCCATGGCAGCAGCGCTCAGGGGCCGTCAGAAGAGTCACCCACCACGGCCTACACTCAGCTGGGTATGGCCTACCTGCAGCGCGATGATCTGGAACGCGCCCAGCAGGCCTTCGGCCGGGCCATCGACCTTTCTGCCAACGACCCCGATGCCCTCCAGGGGCTTGCCCTGATCTATCAACGTCAGGGCGAGACAGACAGTGCCGATCAATATTTTCAGCGCGCCCTGAACGCGCGGCCCTCGTTTACTCAGGCGCGCAACAATTACGCTGCCTTTCTGTTCAACCAGAATCGAATCCCTCAGGCCTGCGAACAACTTGAACAGGCCACGTCGGATCTGCGCTACGAACGCCGCGCTCAGCTTTTTACCAACCTGGGGCAGTGTCGTCAGCGTCAGGGCGACAGTACCGCGGCGCTTGAGTCCTACCAGCGCGCCGTGCAGCTGGATGAGCGTCTACCGCGCGCATGGCTGGGACTTGCCGAAGTACAATATCAACAGCAACGCTTTGATGCCGCCCGCGCCTCGCTCGAACACCATGTTCGACTGGCCGGCAAGAGCAATGAGAGTCTGCAGCTGGCTCAAAAGCTTGCCGGCGAGGCATATGATGGGTAAGGCTGGCCTGCGTCAAACGCCGGAGAAGGATCATTTCGTGCCACGACCGAACAAGGAATTTTCTGCATGAGCGAACAGCATGCCTCTCCCGCCGGGGAGCCGGGCGCCGGTGAAATGCTGCGCGAAGAACGCGAACGTCAGCGCCTGCATCTGGAAGATGCCGCCGAGCAGCTGAATCTGCGTCCGTCTCTGGTCGCCGACATGGAACGTGACAACTTTGATCAGATCCCGATACCGACCTATCGTCGAGGCTACCTGCGTGCCTATGCGCGCCTGCTGGGCATCGATGATCGAATGATTGTGGCGGCCTATGATCGTGTCCACGGTCGAAACGATCTGGATGAGCGTCGCGTCGCGCCCATCAGCAGCATCAAGCCCCCCTCGCGCATGGGCGCCATCGCCTTCAGGGTCGTCACGGTGGTCGTCGTGGTCATTCTGGCCGTCATGACCCTGTTATGGTGGGAGGGGCGTGAAAGCGCGCCCGGCTATGGGGATGAGAGCGCCATGCCCGAGCAGAACCTCACGCAGCAGGGAAATGCAGACGAGCGCGACCTGCCGCCAACGCCTGAAGCCCAACCCGTTGTGGATAACACATCGAGCGATGGCTCGGGTACCATGGCGAACAGCGCACCGGTCAACACCGCGATAGCCACCCGGGTCGCCGAAGGCAGCCATGATGGCATGCCCGAACCCGGCAGCCTTCAGGTCGAGACGCCCGAAGGCCGCAACGGCGCGACCGGCGGGCTGGTGGACACCGCCAGTGACGAAGACACGGCGTCCGACCCGATCGCCAGCGGTCGCAGCGTGAAAATGAATTTTGGCGGCGAATCGTGGGTGGATGTTCGTGATGCCAATGGCACCACCGTCCTGCGCGGCCTGCAGCAAAGTGGCACCACCGCCACGATCGAAGGCGTGCCGCCCTTTCGCCTGACGGTAGGCAATGCCAATCAGGTCACCATTGATTACAGAGGCGAACGCGTAGACATGTCCCAACACGCCGGCAGCAGCAACGTTGCCCGTTTTACCCTGGGGGAGTGATTTATCATGATTAGCCAGTCCCCGATCGTACGGCGCAAGTCGCGCCAGATCCACGTCGGTAATGTGCCCGTGGGTGGCGATGCGCCCATTTCCGTACAGAGCATGACCAATACCAACACGCTGGACGTCGACGCCACCGTTGATCAGATCGAGCGTATTGCCGCTGCCGGTGGCGATATCGTGCGCGTCTCCGTGCCGGACATGGACTGTGCCGAGGCCTTTGGCAGGATCAAGCAGCGCACCTCGGTACCGCTGGTGACCGACATCCATTTCGACTATCGCATCGCCCTGCGTGTCGCCGAACTGGGCGCAGACTGCCTGCGCATCAACCCGGGCAACATTGGTCGGGAAGACCGTGTTCGTGCCGTGGTTCAGGCGGCCCGCGACAACGGCATCCCGATCCGCATCGGCGTCAATGCAGGCTCGCTTGAAAAGGACCTGCAGAAAAAATATGGCGAGCCGACGCCGGCCGCGCTGGTCGAATCGGCCATGCGCCATATCGATTATCTCGATCGCCTGGATTTTCAGGAGTACAAGATTTCGCTCAAGGCCAGCGATATCTTCATGGCGGTCGACGCCTATCGTCAGATTGCCGGCCAGATCGATCAGCCTCTGCACCTGGGCATCACCGAGGCCGGTGGACTTCGCGGCGGCACGGTCAAGTCATCGATCGGTCTGGGGGCGCTTTTGATGGATGGCATCGGCGATACCCTGCGTATCTCGCTGGCGGCCGACCCGGTCGAAGAGATCAAGGTCGGCTACGATATCCTCAAGAGCCTGAAACTGCGATCGCGGGGCATCAACTTCATCGCCTGCCCGAGCTGCTCACGCCAGAACTTTGACGTCATCGGCACCATGAACCAGCTTGAGGAGCGTCTTGAAGACGTCATGACCCCGCTGAACGTGTCGGTGATCGGCTGTGTGGTCAACGGTCCCGGCGAGGCAAAGGAAACCGATATCGGTCTGACCGGTGGCAGCCCGGCCAACCTGATTTATATCGACGGCAAGCCTGCACAAAAACTGCGCAACGACCACCTCGTGGACGATCTCGAAAAACTGATTCGGGAACGCGTGGCGCGCAAGGAAGCCGAAGAGAAAGATGTCATCACCCGTGCCTGAGGCTCGGGCCCTTTTTTGAAATGCAGCGATAAACAATCAATGTCGAGTAAATTACAGGCCATCCGAGGCATGAATGACCTGCTGCCCGAGCGCTCGCCGCTCTGGCAGTATTTCGAGCAGCACGTGCGCCAGCTCATGGCACAGTACGGCTATCTGGAAATGCGCACGCCGGTGCTTGAGCAGACAGCACTGTTCAAGCGCTCCATTGGCGAGGTAACCGATATCGTCGAAAAGGAGATGTATACCTTTGACGATCGCAACGGTGACAGCCTCTCTTTGCGCCCGGAAGGCACGGCATCCGTCGTGCGTGCCGCCATCGAAAACGGACTGCTGCATAATCAGACCCACAGGCTCTGGTATGCCGGCCCCATGTTTCGCCACGAACGCCCCCAGAAGGGCCGTTATCGCCAGTTCCATCAGGTGGGTGTGGAAGTCTTTGGCCTTGAAGGGCCGGACATCGATGTCGAAGTGATCGCCCTGTCCGCCCGCCTCTGGCAGGCGCTGGGCCTGATCGATCACGTGCAGCTCGAGATCAACTCGCTGGGCTCGCTCGAAGCGCGTCATGCCTATCGCGCCAGGCTGGTCGACTACTTCAATGCGCACCTCGATCAGCTTGATGAGGATGCCCAGCGGCGTCTTGACAGCAATCCGCTGCGTATCCTTGATAGCAAGAACCCGAACATGCAGGCGCTCATCGAGGCGGCACCAAGGCTCATCGATCATCTTGATGAGGCCTCCGTTGCACACTTCGAGGGCCTCAAGCAGCGCCTTGATGCGCTGGGTATCGAGTATGTGATCAATACACGTCTGGTGCGCGGGCTGGATTACTACAGCCGCACGGTCTTTGAATGGACCACCACGGCGCTGGGCAGCCAGGGCACGGTCTGTGCCGGCGGACGCTACGACGGTCTGGTCGAACAGCTGGGCGGCAAGACCACCCCGGCAGTCGGTTTTGCCATGGGCGTTGAGCGTCTGATCCTGCTTCTGGAAACGCTGGAGCTTGTACCAAAGGCGGCCGAAGACATTCTGGATGTCTACCTGATGGGTCAGGGAGAAGGCATCGATACGCAGCTGCTGGTGCTGGGTGAGACGCTTCGCACCCGCTTGCCCATGCTTCGCGCACAGGTGCACTGCGGTAGTGGCAGCTTCAAGAGCCAGCTCAAGAAGGCCGACAAAAGCCGTGCCCGTTTTGCGATCATGCTGGGCGAGGATGAGCTCGCTGCTGGCACGGTAACGCTCAAGGACCTGCGCGGCGAAGAGCCCCAGCAGCAGATGGACATTGCCTCGCTGGTCGATCGCCTTGCACGCTGGATTGAAGAACGTCCGGCGGACAGCGGCCACTCAAACCGCGTTTAGCGCTTTTCCGACGACCCGGGCAGAGAATGTCATGAGACCGAACCTACAGGAGTGCCGCACGTGGCGGATCAGTTGAATATTCACGAGGAAGACGATCAGCTGGCAGCTGCCAAACGACTCTGGCACAACTACGCCAAGCCGATTCTGGGCGGCATTATCATTGCCGCAGCCGGTCTTTTTGCCTGGCACTGGTGGCAGGATCATCAGCAGTCGCAGTCCGAGGCGGCCTCGCTTCAGTACCAGCAGTTGATCCAGCTGACCTCACAGGACAGCCTTGATGACAGCGGCCGCCAGGCAGCCCAGAGCATCATCGATGCCATTCGTGACCAGCACGGCGACACCCTGTATGCCGACCTGGCCGGCATGATTCAGGCGCGTCTGGCCGTGGATGGCAACGATCTGCCGGCTGCCGAGCAGGCACTGGGCGAAGTACGCAAAAGCAGTGATCGCGACGAGATCCGCGCGCTGGCCGGCCTGGAACTGGTCCGTGTGCAGCTGGGTCAGAACAACGCCGAAGAAGCACTTGGCACGCTTGAGAGCCTGCAGCTGCCCGAGGCCATGAGCGCGCGCGGCGCGGATATTCGTGGTGACATCCAGCTGGCACTGGGCAACACCGACGAGGCGCGCAGTGCCTGGCAAAACGCCGTCAACCTGGCTCGTGAGCACAATCAGGAGCTCTCCGGGATACAACTCAAACTCGATGATCTGGCGCCTCAGGAGGCTTCATGAGCACGCTTGAAAACGGCTCTTTTTCACATTCGGGTCTCAAGCGCGTCGCGCTGATGGCCAAACCGCTGGGCGCCCTGCTGTGCGCGACCTCACTGGTGGTTCTTGCGGGCTGCTCCGGCAACGTCCAGACCGGCACCCAGCCACGCGAACTGACCACCATTGATCAGACCGTCAAGGTCGAAGGCATGTGGTCTCAGGGCATCGGATCACTGACACGCGCGCGCTACCCGATCACTCCGGCCATCTCGGGCGATACGATCTACGCCAGCGATGCCGAAGGCAACATCAAGGCCATCAACCGCAATAACGGTCAGATCAAATGGGAAAAGCGTCTGGATACGCCCATTTCCAGTGGTCTGACGGCGGACAGCGGACAGCTCTTTGTCGGCACGCGCAACGGTGAAGTCATTGTTTTCAGTGAAGACAACGGCGACATCGTCTGGCGCTCACGCGTGTCCAGCGAAGTGATCGCACCGCCGCAGCTCAACAGCGGTCAGGTCGTGGTGCAGAGTGTGGATGGTACGCTCACGGCACTGGATCGCTTTACCGGTGACGAGCAGTGGCTGTATGCCTCCTCCCAGCCGGCGCTGACCCTGCGGGGCACCGGGGCACCGCGCACCATCGATCCGGTCTCCTTTGCCGGCTTTGCCAACGGCCGTCTGGCCGCCTTTGACAACCGCAGCGGTCAACAGCTGTGGGATCTGCGTGTTGCTGTCCCTCAGGGGCGTACCGAAGTCGAACAGCTGGTGGATCTTGACGGCCAGCCGGTGCTGACCCAGGACGGCCGTCTGTTCGTGACCAGCTACAACGGTCGCGTCATGGCACTCGATGCCCGCAACGGCCAGCCGCTATGGGATCGGGAACAGTCTAGCTACCACACTCCGGTACTGGTTGGTGACTATCTCTTCACGGTTACGGCCGACAGCCACATCATGGCGCTCGATGCCAACAACGGTCGCGTCATCTGGAACCAGGACGCGCTCGAAGGCCGCTCGCTGAGTGCCCCGGTGTTTGTCGACAACAAGCTGGTGGTCGGCGACTATCAGGGCTATCTGCACGTTATTGATGCCCAGAGCGGTGAGCAGGAAGGCCGCGCACACCCGGGCGGTGACGGTATCAGCATCACACCACTGACCGATGGCAACCATGTCTTCGCCCTGACCAATGACGGTGAGCTGATCGCCTACGCCCTCAGGGACATGGACAGCCCCCAGTAAGCCGTTCTCGACCGTGATGTCATGACGGGTCTTCCGGTATTCGACCGGAAGACCCGTTCGTTTATCATCCACGCCTGACCAGGCGTACCACACATTTCGAATACCGACGCCTTTCGGGTTAGAATGCCACGATCAGGACGGACGGTATCAGCGCTGTCCCCCATTAAGCCGGCAGCCCGCTCCCTCTATCTTGCAGGACCCTCATGAATCCCGTTATCGCACTTGTCGGCCGACCCAATGTCGGCAAATCCACGCTATTCAATCGGCTGACGCGCACGCGTGATGCCATCGTTGCAGACTTTCCCGGGCTGACCCGTGACCGCCACTACGGCAACGGTCAGCTGGGCGACAAGCCCTATACCGTCATCGATACCGGTGGTATCAGCGGCGACGAGATGGGCATCGATGCGGCCATGGCCGAGCAGTCGCTGCTGGCCATCGACGAAGCCGATATCGTCTTTTTCATGGTGGATGCCCGCGCCGGCGTCATGCCGGCCGATGAGGCCATCGCCAACCATCTGCGCGTCAACCAGAAAAAGACCTGGCTTGTGGTCAACAAGAGTGACGGCCTGCAGGAAGAGATTGCCACCGCCGATTTCTGGGCACTGGGGCTGGGCGACCCCCACGCCATTGCCGCCGCCCACGGGCGCAATGTCACCACCCTGATCGAGCATGTGCTTGAGCCCTTCCCCGAGGTCAGTGAAGAGACCCACCCGGACCTGATCGCCAACGGTATTCGCATCGGTGTGGTCGGGCGGCCCAACGTGGGCAAATCCACCCTGGTCAACCGGCTGCTGGGCGAAGAGCGTGTGGTGGTCTTTGATGAGGCCGGCACCACGCGCGATGCCATTGAAATTCCGTTTGAGCGCCGCGGCCAGCCCTACGTGCTGATCGACACGGCCGGGGTACGTCGCCGCAAGAACATCAGTCTGGCGGCCGAAAAGTTCTCGATCATCAAGACACTGGACGCCATCAAGGAGTGCAACGTCGCCATCGTGGTGCTCGATGCCCGTACCGGTCTGGTCGAGCAGGATCTGCACCTGCTGGATTACGTGCTGACCACCGGGCGTGCGCTGGTGCTGGCCGTCAACAAGTGGGATGGTCTTGAGCAGGAAGCGCGCGAGAAAATGCGCTCCGACATCAAACGGCGTCTGGGATTTGCCGATTATGCCGACCTGCATTTCATTTCGGCGCTTCACGGTACGGCCGTGGGCGATCTCTACCCGTCCATCGAGCGCGCCTTCGCCTCGGCCACGGCGCGCTGGTCGACCAATCGTCTGACCACGCTGTTGCAGGACGCCGTCAGCGAGCACCAGCCGCCGCTGGTCAACGGTCGGCGCATCAAGCTGCGCATGGCGCATCAGGGCGGTGCCAATCCGCCGCTGATCGTGGTGCACGGCAATCAGACCAATGCCCTGCCCGACGCCTACAAGCGCTTTTTGATCAACACTTTTCGCAAGGTGCTCAAGGTCAAGGGCACGCCGATCCGCTTTGAATTCCGTTCCGGCGACAATCCCTACGACAAGAACAGCGGCGACAGCGACCGTGAAAAGGCCAAGGCGCGCCAGCTCGCCCGTACAAAGGAAGCTCGCAAGAACCGACGCTAAAGGCTGTCAGACTCCCGCCCTGACGACCTGGTATGACATTCCGATCGATCCAGGTCAGACTTGCATCAGAAAGCGTTGATCCAACGCCTCTCTGAGGGGAGTTCTTGATGACACTGGGGAAGTTTCGATATCGCCCGGCCTTGCTGATGACCGCAACGCTATCACTGGCCGGCTGCCTGGCACTGCCGCAGGCAAGCTTCATGCTGGGGCGACTGGCGCTCCAGTCGATGGGGGTGGAAAACGTTCGTATCGGCCGATGGGCGGTACCCGTCGATGCCATGACGCTCGAACCCACCGCTCTGGCCCGGGCCGGGCTGGATATGGCCGGCATGCCGGTCAGTCTGGAGCTGCCGCTTTCCCTGACGCCGCCGGACGCCGCACCCGATATCAATCTGACCGGCTATGCCTGGCAGCTTGTGGTGCCGGGTGCCGAGCCGGTCAGTGGCGACGTGGATGAGCCCGTCAGTCTGCGCGGCGGCGAGCCGGCCACTCTGCGCCTGCCGGTGGACCTTTTCCCCGAGACGCCCGAGCGGGAAGGCGCGGCCTACGATCAGAAGCTGCTGGCACTGGCACAGCGGCTGGCGGATCGGCAGCAGCTCCCGGCGGGGAGCACCCTGTCACTGACCCCACGTCTGGACAGCCAGATGGCCCGGCTGATACCGGCACCGACCATTACCCTTGATATCGGGGATGGGGGGGCTCAGGAAAGTGCCGCGGCGCTGCCTACCCCCGTCTACCCACCAAAGACGGGTGTCAGCAGCGATGATACCGCTGAACCTGAAACGCCCCTGCCCGCGGAAAGCCCCTGAACTATGCCTTTTGGGCGTCAGCACGTCCCGTCCAGGCAATGGCGAACTGCCAGGCCGCGCGCCCGCTGCGCACGCCACGCGCCAGCGCAAAGCGACGCGCCTCGGCCTCGGCGGCGTCATCAAACTGCCCGCCCAGGTGAGCCACCCAGTGGGCGCAGGTTCGCAGATAGGTGTCCTGATCGAAGGGATAAAACGATAGCCACAGCCCGAAACGGTCCGACAGCGAAATTTTCTCCTCGACGGCGTCACCATGGTGGATTTCCCCATCCACGACCTGCGTATCGTTATTGTCGGCCATGCTCTCCGGCAGCAGATGGCGCCGATTGGAAGTAGCATAAAGCAGCACATTGTCCGGCGGGCCGGTCAGGGTGCCATCCAGCACGCTCTTGAGCGCCTTGTAGGCATCATCGCTGCCTTCAAAGGAGAGATCGTCACAATAGACGACAAAGCGATAATCGCTGCCTCCGAGCGTTTGCACCAGCGTCGGCAGACCCACCAGATCATGACGATCGACCTGAATCAGGCGCAGCCCTTCGCCTGCCAGATCGTTGATCAGTGCGCGGATCAGTGATGACTTGCCGGTGCCCCGGGCGCCCCAGAGCAGCGCATGATTGGCCGGGCGCCCGCGTAGAAAGGTACGCGTATTGTCCACCAGCGCTTTTTTCTGGGATTCGATACCAATCAACTCCGCCACGCTAACGCTGTCACGCGGCTGAACCGGGGTCAGTCGTCCACCCAGCGCATGGCGCTGCCAGAGCGCGGCAACATCACGTGACCAGTCAATGGGCGCCTGCTCGGGGGGCAATAAGGGCTCCATCCGGTCCAGCAGATTCAAAAGACGTGTGCTCAACTGCTCATTCATGTATTGCTCCGCATCAGGTTATGCTGTCATGTGACCATGACCCCGCTATCCTGGCGTGCCCCTTTGGCACGCGTCCAGCCGGGCCCATCGAATCCCTACAGGAGTTTTGCCGTTCATGATGCGCAAGACCGTGCTGAGTGCACTGACTCTAAGCCTTGGCCTGAGCGCCTGCACCACCTCGCCACTGGGGCGTTCCCAGCTGTCGCTGTTTGACAGCAGCGAGATCGACCAGCAGGGTCAACAGGCCTTTGATGAATACCGCCAGAACCACAAACAGGCCACCGGCCGTGATGGCCGCTATGTCAGCTGTATTGCCAATGCCATTATCGACACGTTGCCCGAGGGGCAGGGCCCATCGAAATGGACCGTTGGGGTTTATCAGGATGACGAGCCCAACGCCTTTGCCCTGCCGGGCGGCTACGTCGTGATCAATACAGGGCTGATGAGCGTGGCGAAAAATCAGGACCAGATTGCCACCGTCGTCGGCCATGAAATGGCCCACGTGCTTTCTCACCATGCCAACGAGCGCACATCAACCCAGTCACTGACCAGCACCGGGCTCGGTGTGGTGCAGTCTGTCACGGGCAATAACGCGCTGGCCCAGCTGCTGGGCGCCGGCGCCCAGTATGGTGTTCTGCTGCCCTACTCGCGTCGTCAGGAAAGCGAAGCGGACCTTTTGGGGCTGGATCTGATGGCACGCGCCGGCTTTGACCCGAAGGCCAGTATTGCCCTGTGGCAGAACATGGCCAGTGCTGCCGGCGGTGGCCAGCCTCCGGAATGGGCCTCCACCCACCCCAACAGCGGCGCGCGCAGTGAGGCCCTCAAGGGCCGCATGCAAAGTGCGGTCAAACTTTCCGAGCAGGCACACGCCGCAGGCCACACTCCCGACTGTGGCAGTATCAGCTCCTGATAACGCCCGGGCCGATCAACGAAGATCGGCCCGCAGCGTTTCCAGCACGGGCGTGGTGTCGGGGCGCGTGCCGCGCCACTGATACCAGGATTCGGCCGCCTGGCCGACCAGCATGCCCAGCCCGTCCACACAGCGCACCTCAAAGGCCTGCGCCCACTCGAGAAAGACGGTGGGCGCAGCGCCATACATCATGTCGTAGGCAAGCGCCCCCTCGTTGAACAGCGTCTCCGGCAGCGGCGGCAGCGCACCGGCCAGGCTGGCACTGGTGGCATTGATGACCAGATCAAAACGGCCCTCGATCTCTTCAAAACCGCAGCCGCGAATCCTGCCGCGGGCATCAAACAGCTCGGCCAGCGCCGTGGCCTTTTCCACCGTTCGATTGGCAATGACCAGCTCCGACGGCCCGGCCTCCAGCAGAGGCTCAAGCACGCCGCGCACTGCCCCGCCGGCCCCCAGCACCAGAATGCGCGCGCCTTCAAGCGGTGCCTCAAGACGCTTGATATCCAGCAGCAGCCCGGCGCCATCGGTGTTGTCACCGATCACCTCGCCACTGTCACCAACCATCAGCGTATTGACGGCGCCGGCCTGTCGCGCCCGCTCACTCAGTCGATCCGCCAGCGTCGCGGCCTGCTGCTTGAAGGGCACGGTGACGTTGGCACCCCGTCCGCCCTCGGTTAGAAAGGCGCGCCAGTGCCCGTAAAAATCATCGACCGGCACCAGACGCGCTTCATAGCGCACCGGATCTGCCAGCTGCTCGGCGAAACCGGCATGGATTTGCGGTGACTTCGAATGCGCCACGGGATTGCCGAACACGGCGTAAAGCGGCGTGTCATTCATGCCTGTCCGGCCTCCTCAAGCCATTCGCGGGGATGCAGATAATCCGTGTACAGTTCGGCCTCGGGAGAGCCTTCTTCGGGCTGATACTGATAGGCCCAGTGCGCCACCGGCGGCATCGACATCAGAATCGACTCGGTGCGTCCGCCGCTTTGCAGACCGAACAGCGTGCCGCGGTCATAGACCAGGTTGAACTCGACGTAGCGCCCGCGCCGATAGTTCTGAAAATTGCGCTCCCGCTCGCCATAAGGCGTATCGCGGCGCTTTTCGACAATCGGCAGGTAGGCCGGCACAAAGGCTTCGGCCACCGCCTGCTGAAAGGCAAAGCTCTGCTCGAACCCTTCCTCGTTGACGTCATCGAAGAAAAGGCCGCCTACGCCACGGGTTTCATCGCGGTGTTTGAGATAAAAATACTCATCGCACCAGCGCTTGTAGCGGGCATAGACATCGTCACCGAAGGGCGCACAGGCATCATGGGCGGTGCGGTGCCAGTGGATGACATCCTCAAGCACCGGGTAATACGGCGTCAGATCGATACCGCCGCCAAACCACCAGACCGGTGTCTCCCCTTCCTTTTCGGCGATGAAAAAGCGAACGTTGCCATGCGTTGTCGGCAGATGCGGGGTTCGCGGGTGCATGACCCAGGAGACGCCAACGGCATGAAAGCTGCGCCCGGCCAGCTCTGGCCGGGCGGCAGAGGCAGACGGCGGCAGGTTCTCGCCAAAGACATGCGAAAAATTGACGCCACCCTTTTCAAATACCGCACCCTCGGTGATGACACGCGAGCGACCGCCGCCGCCATCCTCACGCGTCCAGGCATCTTCCACAAAGTCGGCGCGGCCATCAGTCTGTGCCAGCGCCTGACAGAGCCGATCCTGAAAGTCCAGCAGATAGAGTCGAACCCTTTCGAGATAGGCATGTGACACGGTTGCTCTCCAGCAGGGTCATGGCCACTCCCCGGCCATGACGGGCATTGTATTGCGGGGCAGCGCTAGTCGCGCAGCACGTCGTTGGTGAGCAGATCACGAATCTCGCTGGGACGCGTTCGCCCGCCCAGCGGCCCGTTGACGATGAGCACCCGGTCCTCGAAGACCTGTCTGATCTCTTCGGCGGCCAGACAGGGCGCTTCGCTGGCCCGATTGGCCGAACTCGACACCAGCGGGCCGCCGAAGGCCTCACACAGCGCCTGTACCAGCGGATGATCACTGACCCGCAGGGCTACGCTTGCATGCTCGCCGCGCACCAGCGGATGCGCGCGGCCGTTGTCCGGCACCAGCCAGCTCACGGGTCCGGGCCAGCTGGCCTGAAGCCGGGCACGATGCGTGGCATCAAGCCCGGCAAGCCAGGGCTCGAATTGCTCGATGCTGGCGGCGATCAGAATCAACCCCTTGGCCGGGTCGCGCATCTTGAGGGCCAGAAGACGCTCGAGCGCATCCGTGTTGTCGGGATCGCAGCCCAACCCCCAGACGGCTTCCGTCGGGTACGCCACAACGCCACCATCAATCAGAGAGACGGCGGCGTCCTTTAGCGCCTGCTGGGCGAGAGAAGAGTCAAAATATGAAGACATGCTGCGTGAATACCATTGCCCCAATCAGGGGGCAGTGTATCTCATGCCAGCCTGCGGACCCAGCCACCGGCGACCTGCGCCGCCCACCCGTCGAGCTCCAGCATGAGAAGGCGAGACTGCAGCGCAGCAATCGACTCACCGGTGCGCTCGACCAGGGCATCGACCGGCACGGGCGTGTCGTCAAGCGATTGCCAGAGCGGATCCTCGGGACGTTTATCCTGCGCTGCGGCATCAGGCGTAAGAGGAGCCTGCTCGCCGCTTTGACATGTCGACACTGCGGGCGCCAGTGGGGCACTTCCCCACTGCCGTTCGGGCAGCTCCTGCAGGATCTCTTCCAGACTGGTCACCAACCGGGCGCCTTCACGAATCAGCCACAGGCAGCCGCGCGCCTGCGGGTTATGCAGAGAGCCCGGTAGCGCAAACACCTCCCGGTTCTGCTCCATGGCAAGCCGGGCGCTGACCAGTGAACCACTGGCCATGGCCGCCTCGACCACCAGCACCCCCAACGACAGCCCGGTAATGATGCGGTTACGCCTTGGGAAGTGCTGCGGGTGCGCCCGCGTGCCGGGCGGATGCTCGGACAACAGCAGACCGTCCTGATCCAGCAGCTGCTGACGCAGGCGGGCATGGGTGCGCGGATAGAGCACATCGATCCCGCAGCCCAGTACCGCAACGGTGGCGCCACGGGCTTCCAGTGCGCCGTGGTGGGCACAGCCATCCACGCCCAGCGCCAGCCCACTGACAACGCTATAGCCGGCCCCTGCCATGTCACGCGCGAACCGCCAGGCATTGTCCTGCCCCTCACGGGTGGGCCGGCGCGTTCCCACAACGGCCAGCGCCGGCAGCGACAGCGCCTCGAGCGCGCCCCAGGCCCACAGCACCGGCGGCGGGTCCGGTAATTCATCGAGCATGGCCGGCCAGGCGGGATGCTCCGGCGTCAGCAGGTGATGCTGCGAACTCTGTTCCAGCCACGCCATGGCGGCTTCTACCCGCGCATGAAGGGGACCCTGCCCCGGCATTTGAAGATAGTGGCGCATCATTTGTGCCGCCTCCGCGGGCAGACGAGCCAGCCAGCCCTCGGGCCAGGCAGGCGCCGCCTGCCTGAGTGCCATGAGGCGTTTGGCGCCCACGCGAGGCAGCATCGACAGCGCCAGCCAATGACGAGGCATCGAAGGCTTCGTAAGCTCAGTCATCAAAAGGCGCTCCCAGCCGATCTCCCGTGGCCATGGGCAGCCCGGTCCGGGTCACCAGTGCAAGACTGGCCTGCTCGAACGTACGAACGATCATCAGCTCTCCCAGCACACCCCCTTCAAGCGCCAGCGATTCATTGGTGACCGGGTCGGTGACGGACTGCGCCTCGCCCTGCACAAGAAAACGCATCCCGGGCACCACCTGATGACGCCCCAGATCCACCACCACAATGTCGCGAAGGCCCACGATGCGTCCGGCACCGGGGCGGTCGAGAATCTGCCCTCGAGTGCCGGCCGGTGCCCTTGAGGGCACCAGCTGCCTCGGCGGCGTCCAGCCATCGAGTGCCATGAGCATTGCCCCGCCACTCACTTCACGCGGGCTCTGCTCGATGATCAGCGTCGACAGCGGCGTGCCCGAACGCTCAAGACGTGCCACGCCCTGACGGATCATGACCTGACCCAGCGTGTTGCCCTGCTCATCGTGCAGTACTGCTCCCGGCGTGTAGATGCCGAAACGCCGACCCGGCGGGCCCTGAACATGGCGCGCCAGAATCTGATCACCGGCGCCGCTGATCAACCGCCCTTCACTGCCGCTGACGACATAGGCCCGTGACGCCGCCCTGCCGCTTTCGACAATGCGATAGTCCATCAGCGCCTGCGCCCGGGCCGAAATGTCCACGGGCTCACGCTGCTCGTCCAGCGGCAAAAAGCGCAGCCGCGGCGACAGGGTCACGATGCTGTCCTGATCACCCACCGAAGCAGCACCGGCGCTACACGGCAGGCCCATCAGGGCGCTCACCATGGCAACCATCAGTACCATGGGCTGCCATCCCTGTTCGGCGCGGCGGCTTCTGGCGTTCATCCCTTGCCGTTTCATGTCATCTTCGCTCTGCTGTCGGTTCCGTTGCCAACGCCTGCGCACTACAATAGGCGCCATACGGAGTGAATCCATTCATGCATTTACGGCCGTCACCCCGGCTTTCTTGACCTGACGTGATCGAAGCCGGCGGCTGGCGACCCCACAACAGATACGAACATGGCTCTACTGACGATTCTCGAATACCCCGATGAACGCCTGCGCACCGTTGCAAAGCCCGTGGACCAGGTCGACGATGAGGTACGTCGCCTGATCGATGACATGTTTGAAACCATGTATGACGCCCCGGGGATCGGCCTTGCCGCCACGCAGGTGGATGTGCATCGCCGTGTGATCGTGATGGATGTCAGCGAAGAGAAAAATCAGCCGCTGACGCTGATCAATCCGGAAGTCACCCTGCTGGGCGATGAGCGCGAGCCGCTGCAGGAAGGCTGCCTGTCGATTCCGGAGTACTACGCCGAAGTACCCCGCGCCCTGCGGGTGCATCTCAAGGCACAGGATCGCAATGGCAAGTTTTATGAGCTGGAAGCCGATGGCCTGCTCGCCCACTGCATCCAGCATGAAGTGGATCATCTCGAGGGCGTGCTGTTCGTCGATTACCTTTCTCCGCTCAAGCGTGACCGCGTCAAGAAGAAGATGATCAAGCGCCAGAAGGCGGCTTCCTGAACCCGTTCACGGGTCAACACTGACCGCCCTTCTTCTTTATCGGCGCCCCGGACAGGGGCGCTGACGTCTTTCAGGACCACGCCATGCCCAGCTCTCTTCGCATCGCCTTTGCCGGCACCCCGGACTTTGCCGCCGAACATCTTCGCGCCCTGCTGGCCAGCCGCCATGAGGTCATCTGTGTCTACACCCAGCCGGATCGTCCGGCCGGCCGCGGGCGTCGCCTGACGCCGTCACCGGTCAAGGCACTGGCGCTGGAACACGGCCTTGCCGTGCATCAGCCCGAGAAGCTGAAAACCTCTGACACCCATGCCCCACTGATCGATGCCGACATCGATCTGCTTGTGGTGGTGGCCTACGGGCTGATCCTGCCGCGCGCCGTGCTCGACATTCCCCGTCTGGGCGCCATCAATGTTCATGCTTCCCTGCTGCCGCGCTGGCGCGGAGCGGCACCGATTCAGCGTGCCATCGAGGCCGGCGATCGCGAAAGCGGTGTGACCATCATGGCCATGGATGAAGGACTTGATACCGGCGATATGCTGCTCACGGCCCGGGTACCCATCGAGGACACGACCACCGCCGCCATGCTGCATGATCAACTGGCCGAGATGGGTGCCGGCGCCCTGATCGAGGCGCTTGATCGCCTGAGCGACCATCAGCTGACGGCCACGCCCCAGCCCGAGGAGGGTGTGACCTACGCGGCCAAGCTGAGCAAGGCCGAAGCCCGCCTCGACTTTAGTCAGAGTGCCACGGTGCTGGCTCAGCGCGTTCGGGCCTTCAACCCCTTCCCGGTGGCCTGGACCACGCTGGGCGGCGACACCCTGCGCATCTGGCAGGCCGAAGCGCGTGGGGCTCAGGGCAGCGAACTCGACGCCGCACCGGGACAGCTGCTTGACGACCCCTCGGATGCCCTGTGCGTGGCCTGTGGCGATGGCGTACTGCGCATTACCCACGCCCAGTTGCCGGGCGGCAAAATGCTGTCGGCCCATGAACTTCTCAATCGTCGGCGCGATCATTTCGTTGCCGGCACGCTGCTGGGAGCAGATCAATGACCCGTCAACGCGCTCAAAAGCCCAAACGCGCCATGAGTGTGCGTGCTCATGCCGCCCAGGCACTGGCACCGGTGCTGAACCAGCGCGGGGCACTCACAAGCGATGTCCCCGAAGGCGTTGCGCCGCGAGACCAGGGGCTTTACCGGGCGCTGTGCTTTGGTGTCTGTCGCGCCCTGCCCCAGCTTGAAGCCATTGCCGAAAAACTTCTGAAATCGCCCTTCAAGCAGCGCGACCAGGACGTTCATGCCCTGTTGCTGATCGGGCTGTATCAGCTCTATCACATGCGCATTCCGACCCACGCCGCCGTAGGGGAAACTGCCGGCGGGGCGCGCGAGTTGAACAAGGAGTGGGCCACCCGGGTCATCAACGGCTGCCTGCGTCGCGCCGATCGCGAGCGTGATGCGCTGCTGTCAGCCGTTGCAGAGACACCGGCGGCGGCGCACTGGCATCCTCAGTGGCTTCTGACCCGGCTTGAACAGGCCTGGCCCGACCAGTGGCAGGACATCACGGCCGCCAACAACGTGCCCGGTCCCATGACGCTGCGCGTCAATCAGCGTCATCAATCCCGGGCGGCCTGGCTCGAGCGTCTCGAAGGTGCCGGCCTGGCGGCCAGGCCGTGCCCGTTCAGTGACGATGGCCTGATGCTGGAGACACCCTGCGATGTCGAACAGCTGCCGGGATTTCAGGACGGCGACGTCAGCGTTCAGGATGAGGCCGCCCAGCTGGCCGCCCACCTGCTGCTTGACGGCCTTGAAGCGCGCACGACGCCGCTGCGCCTGCTCGATGCCTGCAGCGCGCCAGGCGGCAAGAGCGCCCATCTGCTGGAATGCGCCCCCGACAACATTCTGACGGCGCTGGACAGCGATGCCACCCGTCTTGAACGCGTACGCGAGACACTGACGCGCCTGAAGCTTTCGGGCACGCTTGTGTCCGCCGATGCCACCATGGATGACTGGTGGGACGGGACACCCTTTGATGGCATTTTGCTGGATGCGCCCTGTTCGGGCACCGGCGTCATTCGTCGCCATCCCGATATCAAGGCGCTGCGTCGGGAAGAGGATATCGCCGAGCTGGTCGCTCTGCAGGGCGACCTTCTGGACGCCCAGTGGCAGCGTCTGGCCCCCGGTGGCCGCCTGCTCTATGCCACCTGCTCGGTGCTGCCGGAGGAAAACGCCGAGCAGATTGCTGCCTTTCTGGCCCGCACCGGTGATGCGCGCGCGCTACCGATCACGGCTGATTGGGGCCAGCCAGGGGGCGAAGGCCGCCAGCTGATGCCAACGCCGGATGGCCATGACGGCTTTTTCTACGCGCTGCTGGAAAAGCACGCCGACTGACGAACCGTTCAGACCAGCGCCGGCAACAACCTTTCACATGCCGGTGCTTGTCAGATGGGCAAGCGCCTTCGATACTGAAAGCCATTCTGGTTGCCGGACACACCACATCCCATGGCCTACTCACATCGTGATACCGACATGCCCGGGACGAGGCCAGCGCCTGAGCAGTGCGCGCTGATCGTGATCGACATGCAGGGCGATTTCATGCCGGGTGGAGCGCTCCCCTGTACCCGTGGCAACGAAATCATCGACGGCATTCAGACCGCCATGTCCAGCGATGAGTATGGCCACGTCGTGGCCACTCAGGACTGGCATCCGGCCGGCCATATTTCCTTTGCCAGCAGCCATGCGGGCCATCAGCCCTTCGACACGATCGAGCTTTACGGCGAATCTCAAACGCTCTGGCCGGATCACTGCGTGCGCGCCACCAGCGGCGCCGTACTGGACACGCGGCTGGACTGGTCACTGGCAGACATCATTATTCGCAAGGGCAGCGACCCGCGCGTGGACAGCTACAGTGCCTTTCGTGACAACCTGGGGCCGAAAGGCACGCGTCCATCCACCGGGCTTGCCGGCTGGCTCAGGGAGCGCGGCGTGACCGAGGTTTCCGTCTGCGGTCTGGCACGCGAGGTCTGTGTGCTCTGGACGGCCGAGGATGCGCTCCGGGCCGGTTTTACCACCCGATTTCTCTGGCCGCTGACGCGTCCGGTGTCGTTTGATTCTGACACCGCCACGTATCGACGGCTGGAACACTGCGGTATTGCGATCGTCGATACCGCTTCCATGGACCCCCCCTGATGCCTGAAGACAGCAGGGGCCACGTTAAAGGAAAGACACCATGAGCGATCATGTCTACAAGTCCATCGAACTGACCGGCTCTTCCGAGACCAGCATCGAGGAAGCCGTCCAGAATGCCCTGACCAAGGCCAGCGAGTCCGTCAAGAACATGCAGTGGTTCCAGGTTACCGAAACCCGCGGCCACATTGAAAACGACCGCGTGGGCCACTGGCAGGTCAGCATCAAGGTCGGCTTTACCCTCGAGTGATGCCCTCACGGCAGCCGCCCCCCGGCTGCCGTTTTTATTCCTTTCGCCGTCTGTTGCAATCCCTCCCTGCCCTTTCCCTTGTCGCCGATTGGTGCCAACATCCCCGCCATTGATCTTGCTTCTCCATCCTTCGGATCACAGTCATGAAAATCATCATTCTGGGTGCCGGCCAGGTAGGCGGCACGCTGGCCGAGCATCTGGCGCACGAAGACAACGACATTACCGTGGTGGATGTCGACAGCGTTCGCCTGCGTGATCTGAGCACGCGTCTTGATCTGAGAACCGTGCAGGGCGTGTGCTCCTACCCCGTCACCCTGAAGGAGGCCGGGGCCGAAGACGCCGACATGCTGATTGCCGTGACCAACTCCGATGAAGTCAACATGATGGCCTGTCAGGTGGCCCATACGCTGTTCAGCACGCCCACCAAGATTGCCCGGGTGCGCGCGACCCAGTATCTGACCAGCAAGGGGCTGTTTTCCCAGGACGCCATTCCGATCGATGTATTGATCAGTCCCGAGCAGGTAGTGACCAACCACATTCGTCGCCTGATCGAATATCCCGGTGCCCTGCAGGTGCTGGATTTTGCCAATGGCCTGGCGCAGCTGGTGGCGGTCAAGGCCTACTACGGCGGCCCGCTGGTGGGCCAGGAGCTCGCGTTTCTGCGCCGCCACATGCCCAATGTCGACACCCGGGTGGCGGCGATCTATCGCCGCAACCGGCCGATCATGCCGCGCGGCAACACCGTCATCGAGGCCGATGACGAGGTGTTTTTCATTGCCGCACGCAAGGACATTCGCACCGTCATGGGCGAGCTCAGGCGCGTGGACCGGGGTTTTCGGCGGGTCATGATCGGCGGCGGCGGCAACATCGGCGAACGGCTGGCCGAGACCCTTGAACAGGACTATCAGGTCAAGATTCTCGAGCAGAACCTGGAGCGCTGCACCCAGCTTTCGGAGCACTTGAAGCGCACCGTGGTGCTGCACGGCAGCGCCACCAGCAAGCGACTGCTGCTCGAGGAAAACATCGAGGAGTGCGACATTTTCTGTGCGCTGACCAACGATGACGAGGTCAATGTCATGTCGTCGATGCTGGCCAAGCGCCTCGGCGCCAAGAAGGTGCTGACCCTGATCAACAATCCGGCCTATGTGGACCTGGTTCAGGGCGGCGAAATCGACATCGCCATTTCACCTCAGCAGGCCACCATCGGGGGGCTTTTGACCCATGTCCGCCGCGGCGACATCGTCAACGTGCACTCCCTGCGCCGCGGCGCTGCCGAGGCGATCGAGGCGATTGCCCATGGGGATTCGCGCTCCTCTCGCGTGGTCGGGCGCACCATCGGCGAGGTCAGGCTGCCCGAAGGCGTCAGCATCGGGGCCATCGTGCGCGGGCGCGACGTCATGATCGCCCACCGCGATATCACCATCCAGACCGATGACCACATCATTCTCTTTGTGGTCGACAAGCGCCGGCTCAAGGAAGTCGAGCGTCTCTTCCAGGTCGGCCTGAGCTTTTTCTAGCGGGCAATCCACAGCAGATACGACCAGATCATCGCTGCCGCCATCCCCGGTGTGCCAGCCACACATAGGGCGGCAGATTGATCACGAGCGCCCCAAGACCCAGCCAGAGCTGTATTGTCGGTGTCAGACCGCTGGGGTAGATCACGCCCAGTAGATAGTGTTCGATGAAACCGCCCTCGAACCCCGCCTGGCCGGCCCGCATCCGCAGCAGGTTTTCCAGCGGTGTCAGCGGGCAGCGCCAGCCATTGAGCTCCAGCGACACGGCCCAGGCCAGTGCCGGCACATGCAGCGCGGCCAGGCGCGGGCGCCACAGCACCATCAGCGCCCCGAGCACTACCCAGACGATAAAGGCCAGATGCAGGACCAACACCCCATCGGCCGCCAGTCGATATGCCATGGCCCGGCTCCCGTCGAGACCCTTCTGTCACTCTAGTGAGCCCTGATCGCTCCGGCCATTCAGGGCCGCTTTTTGTTCATCGCCCGGACTTCGGCGATAATGCGCCATCCCCTATCGGCGGCACTCGGTACCGCCCTTTCATTGACACCAGCCTGTGAGCCACCATGCCCAACCAAGCACAGGGTCCACGCGACACCCTTGATGTCGGTGATCATCATTTAACCCTTGTGGGCACCGCCCACGTCTCCCCTGAAAGCGCCGAAGAAGTCCGCGACCTGATTCAATCAGGCGATTTTGATGCCGTGGCCATTGAGCTTTGCGCGTCACGTCATCAGAGTCTGGTCGACCCCGATGCCATTGCTCGACTGGATCTCTTCCAGGTGCTGCGCCAGGGCAAGGCCGGCATGGTCGCTGCAAGCCTGGCGCTGGGCGCCTTTCAGCAGCGCGTGGCCGAACAGTCCGGCATCGAGCCGGGCGCCGAGATGAAGGCCGCCGTCGAGGAGGCGCAACACCGGGGCCTGCCGCTTTATCTGGTGGACCGCGATATCGGGGTGACACTCAAGCGCGTTTACCGCAACGTGCCGTGGTACAAGCGCATGACGCTCGTATCCGGCCTTGTGGGCAGTGTGCTGTCACGCCAGAAAGTGTCCAGCGAGGAGATCGAGCGGCTCAAGGAAGGCGACGTGCTGGAGGCGACCTTCGCCGAGTTCGCGCAGCAATCCAGGCAGCTCTATACGCCACTGGTCGAGGAACGCGACCGCTATATGGCACTGAAACTGGTCGAGGCCCTGCCTGCTGGCCGGTCCGGGCGCGTGCTGGTGGTCATCGGTGCCGGCCATCTCAAGGGCATGGGCACCCATCTGCGCACGCTCGATGCCGAGCCCCGCACCCCGGAGGCCGTCACCGACGAGCGTCAGGCACTCGATACCGTCGCGCCGTCGGGACGTCTTTTGAAACTGCTGCCCTGGCTGGTCGTGGCGCTGGTGGTGGCAGGCTTTGCCGTGGGCTTCAGCCGCGACACGGGGCTTGGCTGGTCACTGGTCGGTGAATGGGTGTTGATCAACTCGACGCTGTCGGCACTGGGCGCACTGATCGCGCTGGGCCATCCACTGACCATAGTGGCCGCCTTTGTGGCAGCACCCCTGACTTCGCTGAATCCGACCATCGGCGTGGGCTTTGTGACCGCAGGCGTTGAGCTCTACATGCGAAAACCTACGGTGGGTGATTTTTCCACTCTCAGAGCCGACGTCAGCCACTGGCGGGGCTGGTGGCGCAATCGGGTCGCCCGCACCCTGCTGGTTTTTCTGCTGTCCACCGTGGGTTCGGCGGCGGCCACCTGGATTGCCGGGCTGCGCATCGCCGGACAGCTGTTTGGCTGATCCCAAAAGCGCCGTGACAAAAAAAGCGCCGTGACGGTGTCACGGCGCTCGATGGCCTGATCGGTACCGCAATATCAGGTCAGGACGTCGTACTCGCGCACTTCCATCTGCTCAATGGCGTTTTCAAGCGTCTGCGCCATCTGCTTGTAGTGCTCGGTGGCAATATGGGCATCCAGCGCGGCCCGGTCACGCCACTGCTCGACCATGATAAACCGCGACGGCCGCTCACTGTCGCGCGTCAGGGTATAGAGCAGGCACCCTTCATCGTCTCTGGAAGGTGCCACGATTTTGGTCAGCTCGGCCTCGACACGCGCTTCCTCACCTGATTTGGCATCAATGGTCGCCAGAATTCCCAGGGTCATATCTCCGCTCCTGTCATGAACATGCCTCCAAGAATAGACGGCTCAGCTCGTATGTGCGCGCCGCTTTTCCAGAAGTCGCTGCGCGGCCTCGGACTGATGCGGCGTGCCGGCATCGCGGCGGGCCGCGGCGTATTGTTCGTTGAATACCGTAAAGTAGTCATCCAGTACCTGAGCGCCCTGCTCGTCACCCGAGTGGCGCAGCAGCTCGACGGCCACCTCGGCCGTGCACAGATGCTCCGGACTTGCCGGCTTTCTCAGCCGATAACGGGTGAGACGGTCGGTACGCAGGGCCACGATCGGCAGCTCGGCAAGATAGTCACTTCGGCGGAACATGCGCCGCGCCTGGCGCCAGGTCCCATCGAGCAGGATAAAGACCGGGATGCGCGACGTATCACAGGCTTGTGCCATGTCCACCACCCGGTGGCGATAGTCTTCCTGGTCGTCGGGAAAGACCAGACAGGGCGCAAAACGCGGGTCCGCAAGTGCGGCCAGCAGTGCCGGATCCGGCTCGGTGCGCGACCACTCAAACACCCGGGTATGGGCGATGCAGTCACCGATCAGACGGCCGGTGTTGGTCGGCTTGTAATGCTCGATGCGATGGGTGATCAGCCAGAACTGCGCCCGGGTGGTGACGCGCAGACGATAGTCACAGATGCAGTGCAGCCCCGGCATGCGGCACTGCTCACAGCGCTTCACCAGGCTGCCGCGCGCGTTGAACGGCTTGCGCGGCGCCAGTGGGTCATGACCGTCACTCATGATGCTTTTTGCGTCTCATCCGATGCGGTCGCCGGACGTCTTTTCCAGTAGCCGGCCAGAATCGAGCCGGAGATGTTGTGCCATACCGAAAAGAGCGCACCGGGCAGCGCCGCGGCCGCCGGGAAGAAGTTGGTCGCCAGCGATACGGCAAGTCCCGAGTTCTGCATGCCGACCTCGATGGCCACGGCACGGCAGTCCCGCTCGTTGAGCCCTGCCAGACGCGACATCCAGAAACCACCAATCAACCCACAGCCGTTATGAAGCACCACGGCCAGTGCAATGACGGGGCCCAGGGTGGCCAGACGCCCGGCGTTGAGCGCCACCACAATGGCAATGATCATCACGATCGCGGCCATGGCAATGGTCGCCAGCGCCGGCTCGATGCGCCGGATGGTCGTGGCCATGAAGTGATGCACGACCGTTCCCAGCGCAATCGGCACGATCACGAGTTTGGCGATGCTCCAGAGCATGCCCCCCACGGGCACATCGATGCTCGCCCCCATCCAGAGCCAGACCAGCAGCGGCGTCATGACAATCGATAACAGCGTCGAGATCAGCGTCATGCTGATCGACAGCGCCACATTGCCCCCGGCAAGCCAGGTCATGACGTTGGAGGCCGTGCCACCCGAGGTGGCGCCAACCAGCATCATGCCCACGGCAAGCTCCGGCGACAGCCCCAGAAGGCGCGAGATACCAAAGGCGGCCGCGGGCATCAAAAGGTACTGCAGGCCGATCCCGATCATGACCGCGCGCGGTGAGCGTGCCACCCGGGCAAAGTCGTGACGCGACAGCGTCAGCCCCATCGTGAACATGATCAGGGCCAGCAGGGGCGGTACCCAGCCCTTGAGAGAGGCCAGCGCGTCAGGGAAAAACGCCGCCAGCAGGGCCGCACCCAGTGCCCACAGCGGGAAGAATCGGTTGATCTGCTCAAACATGAAGGTATCTATCTGGTAGCGATGACAGGATGCGCTTGTCCATTCATGGAAAGCGCTCGTGATAAACCGCCGCATCCCGTGGCTCGATCAGAGCCTCAGGTATTCAGCAGGGTGTCCGGGTCGGGCTTGAGCAGATGGCCATGTTGTGACCAGAAGTCGCGCAGGCGACTGACCCCTTCGGTGGCGCTGGTGGCCAGCGGCACCACGCCCCGAACGGCCAGCTCGCGCGCACCGGGATCGACCAGTACGCGCGGGGCGGCGAGGGGCGCCTCGTCCATCAGCATCGAGGCTGGCATGACGGCCAGCGAGGTGCCCACAATCAGCAGGAGATCGGCATCGGCGACGATATCGCAGGCGGTGGCATACAGCGGGACATTTTCACCAAACCAGACCACGTGCGGGCGCAGCTGGGCGCCGTCGTCACCGCAGTCTCCCATTTCGATGGTCTCGTCCTCATCGAGACGATAGACCAGCCGGGGGTCGCGGCTGGAGCGCGCCTTCAAAAGCTCGCCGTGCAGATGCAGCACATCGCGCGAACCGGCACGCTCGTGCAGATCGTCGATGTTCTGGGTAATGATGCTGACCCGAAAGTGTTTTTCGAGTTCGGCCAGCGCCAGATGGGCCGCATTGGGTCGGGCCGCCCGCACCTGGGCACGGCGCTCGTTGTAAAAGCGCAGCACGGTTTGAGGATCACGCGCCCAGCCCTCGGGCGTTGCCACATCCTCGACGTGATGATTCTCCCAGAGGCCGTCGCCATCGCGGAAGGTTTTGATACCGCTTTCAGCGCTGATGCCGGCGCCAGTGAGAACGACCAGGTGAGCCATGTGCTTTCCCTTTAAAGATGTAGCCCGGGCGATGTCACCCAAAAGAACGCCGACAGGGCAACGCCGAGGCGCAGGGATTTTAACAGAGTCCTTTCACTGCGCCATCCTGCCCCTGTACATCGGGACACCCAATTACCGACAATAGCGGCTGATGCCCGACCACGACGTTTCAATGACCACGCCCATCCCCGTTATTTATCGTGACGATCACCTGGTGATCGTCCACAAGCCCTCCGGCGCGCTGGTACACCGCAGCGCGCTGGACCGGCACGCACCGGTCATCATGCTGCAGGCACTGCGCAACCAGCTGGGCCAGCATGTCTATCCGGTGCATCGGCTGGATCGCCCGACCTCGGGCGCGATGATCCTTGCCCTGACCCCCGGGATGGCCACGGCGCTGGGTCATCAGTTTCAGGGTCAGCAGGTGCAAAAACGCTATCTTGCCATCGTGCGAGGCATCGGCTCCGAACAAAACACCTATGACTGGGCCCTTCGTGAGGAAGATGGCAAGCGTCCCAAGGCCGAAATGCCGGCCATGGCCGCCGAAACCCATGTCCGACGGCTGGACAGCGTTGAGCTGCCGGTCGCCATCGACCGCTACCCGACCAGCCGCTATTCGCTGATGTCGGTGACGCCGACCACCGGACGGCGTCACCAGATTCGTCGTCATCTGAGCCGCGGCGGCTATCCCATCATTGGTGACGCCCGACACGGCAAGGGCATTCATAACCGCTTTTTTCGCGACAACTTCGGCGCCGGCCGGCTGCTGCTGGCTGCCGTCATGCTCGAGTTTTATCATCCCGCCCACGAGCAGAGGCTCAGGGTGAGCGCCGCCGTCCAGGAGGACATGGCCGCGCTGATGCACCGATTTGGCTGGGCCGGTCACTGCCCGGTCAATCAGGTGCAGTGGCAGGACAATACTCAGAGCAACGCGCCCGACACGTCCGACAGGAGAGACGCCGCATCATGAGCGATTCAGCCAGCGCTGAGCGACTGGACGCTGCCCGTCACGAGGCAGATTTCGCCGCACGCTTTGACGGCATGCGCCGTCTTTATGGTCACACGGGCATCGAGCGTCTGCGCCGCGCCCATGTGGTGGTCATCGGCATCGGCGGTGTGGGCAGCTGGAGCGTCGAGGCGCTGGCGCGATCAGGGTTCGAGCGCATCAGCCTGATCGACCTGGACGATGTCTGCACGACCAATATCAACCGCCAGCTGCATGCCCTTGATGGCACCATTGGCCGCCCGAAGGTCGAGGTGATGGCCGAACGCTGCCGTTTGATCAACCCGTGGATGCAGGTCGAGGCCATCCCGGGCTTTATCACGCCGGACAACATCGAGCGCATGCTGCCGGAAGATACCGATCACGTGATCGATGCCATCGATCATGTGGGCGCCAAGTGTGCCCTGATCAATCATTGCAAACGCCGCAGGATCGGACTGACCGTCACCGGTGGCGCCGGCGGCCTGACCGACCCGACCCGCATCATGACGGCAGATCTCACCCGCACCGAGCACGACCCGCTGCTCTCGAAGGTGCGCAGCCGACTGCGACGGGAGTACGGTTTCAGCCGCAACCCCAAACGCCGATTTTCGGTGACCTGCGTCTACTCTCCCGAACAGCGACGCTACCCGGATGGCGCCGGTGAGGTGTGCAATACTCGCCCGGGCGATGGTGAGACCCTGAAACTCGGGTGCAGCGCCGGCTATGGCTCTGCCACCTTTGTGACCGGCGCCTTTGGCTTTGCCGCCGTGAGCCACGCCATCGAACGTCTGATTCGGACCGGCCTCGCGTCCGACAGCGCCGATGATGATGCTGAACCTACCGCTCAGGAGCCTGCATGAAACGAGAAAACGAACACGCCGTGACCCCTGGCGTCTATCGACACTACAAGGGCAGCGATTACGAGGTGCTGGGTGTGGCGCATCACAGCGAGACCGAAGAGCCGCTGGTGGTCTATCGCGCGCTCTACGGCGAGTTCGGCCTCTGGGTTCGACCGCTGGCGATGTTTCGTGAAAACGTCGAGATCGATGGTGAACCGGTGGCCCGCTTTTCGCTGATCCGACACTTCTAGCGGCTGTCAGCTCAAGAGCCCAAATGACAGCGGGCCGCCCCATGGGGCGGCCCGCTGTCATGCGTATGCGAGACGACGACCGGATCAGGTCGCCGTTTCGCCCTCTTCGCGCTCGTTGGCAGGACGCATCTGGCGCTGCTTGTAGTTTTCCAGCCCGACCTGCTCAAGCAGATGCAGTTCGGTCTCGATGATATCGATGTGCTCTTCTTCTTCGGCCAGGATCTTCTTGAGCATTTCGCTGCTCGGGTAATCGGCGACGGATTCGCAGTGGCGAATGGCCTTGATCAGATCATCACGACCGTCGTGCTCAATGCGCAGATCGCACTCCAGCATTTCCTGAACGTGCTCGCCGATGTGCAGCTTGCCCAGATCCTGCAGATTCGGCAGACCGTCGAGAAACAGAATGCGCTCGATCAGAATATCGGCGTGCTGCATCTCTTCGATGGATTCCTTGTATTCCCAGTCTCCCAGACCGTGCAGGCCCCAGTTGCGATACATGCGGGCATGCAGGAAATACTGGTTGATGGCAATGAGCTCGTTGCCAAGGATTTTATTGAGGTGCTCGATAACCTGAGGATCGCCTTTCATGTGCTTCTCCGCCATCAGTGGTCATGGCGATCGCCGAAACCTGCGTCCGCCTGTGGAGGCAGTATCCAACAAACGCACGGGGATTTCGACCACACAGGCATAAAAAAAGGCTCAATGCGAGCCATTATCATAAGACAATTCAAACAGTTAGCAGTTAAAAACCAATCCCTTTCAGGCAAGCGCCAACCTTAGCGTGCAGCGTAGGCAAGCTCTTCAAAATGGCGGGCCGGAATGTGCTGCGACACATGCCGCTCGAGCAGGGCTTCATCGACGATTTCCTGTGCCAGACAGGTGCACTTGCCGCACTGGGTGGAACACCGCGTCATCCGGGAAACGTCTTCCCAGCTCGAGGCACCCAGCGCCACTGCCTGCTTCAACTGCCCGTCCGTGACCTTCTTGCACATGCATACAAACATGGAGACTCCCGCCACAAGAGAATACAAATGATTCTCATAAGAGATTGCATTGGCGCAATATGCGAAACATTTTCATTCGCGTCAACCTCAAACGTGACAGGGACATAAAAAAAGAGCGACCGAAGTCGCTCTCTGACACCAGAAGGCCGTATTCAGTAGAGACCGGCCGGGCTGTCACTGTAGGAGATCAGCTGACACTTGAGCTGCTGATAATTGCCCAGCATGGCCAGATGAGTCTCGCGACCGATACCGGATTTCTTGTAGCCCCCGAAGGCGGCATGTGCCGGATACTGGTGATAGCAGTTGGTCCAGACCCGACCGGCCTGAATGGCTCGACCCATGCGATAGGCGCGGTTCATGTCGCGCGTCCAGACCCCGGCGCCCAGGCCGAACTCGGTATCGTTGGCGATGGCCAGCGCCTCCTCCTCGGTCTTGAAGGTGGTCACGGACAGCGTGGGCCCGAAAATTTCCTCCTGAAAGATACGCATGTCATTGCGGCCCCTGAAGATCGTGGGCTGCACATAGAAACCGTTGGCATAGTCCTGATCGACCGAGGCCCGCTCACCGCCCAGCAACAGCTCGGCGCCTTCATCACGGCCGATCTCCATATAGGAGAGAATCTTGTCGAACTGCTCTTTGGAGACCTGAGCCCCCATCTCGGTTTCGGTATCCAGTGGATTGCCCGACTTCAATCGTTTGGCCCGCTCCACGGCCCGCGTCATCAGCGTGTCATAGACCGACTCATGAATCAGCGCGCGGGATGGACAGGTACAGACCTCACCCTGATTCAAAAAGGTCATCATCAGACCTTCGACGCACTTGTCGATGTAGGCATCTCCGTGATCGAGCACGTCCTCGAAATAGATATTGGGCGACTTGCCACCGAGCTCCAGCGTGGCCGGAATGATGCGCTCGGCCGCCCGGGACATGATGTGGCTGCCCACCGGGGTGGAGCCGGTAAAGGCAATCTTCTGGATACCCGGGTGGGTGGCCAGCGCCTCGCCGGCCTCCTCCCCGATACCCTGCACCACATTCAGCACGCCCGGCGGCAGCAGGTCCTGAATCAGCTCCAGCAACACGCAGATGGAGACCGGTGTCTGCTCGGCCGGCTTCAACACACTACAGTTGCCGGCCACCAGCGCTGGCGCCAGCTTCCAGCCAGCCATCAGCAGTGGAAAGTTCCAGGGAATGATCTGGCCGACAACGCCGTAGGGTTCGTGATAGTGGTAGGCCACCGTCTGGCTGTCGATTTCACTAATGCCGCCCTCCTGTGCCCGGATACAGCCGGCAAAGTAGCGAAAGTGATCCGCCAGCAGCGGCAGGTCGGCCGCTAGGCATTCCCGGATCGGCTTGCCGTTGTCCCAGGTTTCGGCCACGGCCAGCATCTCGAGGTTGTTCTCGATGCGATCGGCGATTTTGAGCAAAATACCGGCACGCTCGGCAGGCGCCGTGGCGGCCCAGCCGGGCGCGGCCTTCTGGGCAGCCTTCACGGCGCGATCGATGTCTTCCGGGCCGGAGCGCGGCACCCGGCAAAACACGTCGCCGGTGACCGGCGTCACGTTATCCATGTAGCGGCCGTCATGGGGTGCGCACCACTCACCGCCGATGAAGTTGTCGTACTGCTCGCGAAAATGTACGAGGGCATCCGAACTGCCGGGTCTGGCGTACTGCATTGTCCACCTCCAGAAAATCAGGGTAGCGGTCGATGAAAGAACCTCTCGGCACCTTCTACTCTGGCACTGCCGGGACAGCACAACAAACGGATATTGGTCCAACAGGGAGGGGCCAGAAGCGCTTTCAGCGCCTGGGTAAGTGACCTGCGAAAACGCCCTGAAGCCATCACTTCAGGGCGCAGGTCAAGGGCCGGGAGGGATCAAACGGGTCAGCCGGCGCGGCGCAACAGCCAGAAACCGAGCGCAAAACATGCGCCCATGGGCACCACAATGGCCCAGATGGGCGAGAACCCGAAGATGGTGGCAGCCGGGCCGAGCAGGTCCTGCACGTACTTGAACACCAGCCCGACCACAGTGCCGTAAAACACCCGCGACCCGGCCGCGACGCTTCTCAGCGGGCCGAAGATGAACGAGGCCGCAATGATGACCAGCGAGGCCAGCGTCAGCGGCAGCAGCACCTTCTGCCAGAAATAGAGCCAGGTATCGTTGGCGCTGATGCCCTGCTCGTTGAGATAGCGCCCGTAGCGCCAGAGATCCTCGATCGACTGGCTGTCACGGTCGGTGATGATCAGACGCAACAGCTCGGGATCAAGCGACGTGTCCCACTCAAGCCGGTCAAGATGCTCGGCGCTTGTGGCGTTGTCCTGAATCAGGGTCCGATCCACGTCTTCCAGCGTCCACTCATCCCCTTCAAGCACGGCCCGCGAGGCATGAGTGGCCTCTACCAGCTGCTCTCCGTCATAGCGAAAGCGGTTGACGTCCAGCAGCGTATTGTCCGAACGAATGGAGCCAAAGCGGTAGAAACTGTCGCCCTCGCGCTGCCACCCGCCACTGCGTGACACCGCGCTGCCTTCCTGAAGCTCGGTGCGCCATGCCTGGCCGAACATTTCGGTACGCGGGGCAGCAAACTCGCCCACTGCCATGACCAGCAGCACCACGATCAGCAGGGGCTTCATGACCCCGATCAGAATACGCCACAGGGAAAAGCCGGCCGAACGCATGACGGTCAGCTCGTTGCTGGAGGCCATCGCACCAAGCCCCACCAGCGAGCCGATCAGCACGCTCACGGGCGCATACTGATAAAAGCGCCAGGGCAGACGAATCACCCCATACATCAATACCTGCAGGGTGCCGTAGTTGCCCTCGGTATCCCCCAGGTCGTTGATAAAGCTGATGGTGAAGTCAAGCCCGAGAATGATGAGATGCACGATCAGCATGCCCATGAGGACATTGCGCGCGATGTAGCGATCAAGCCGGTTGAACATCAGCGCGCCCCTCCATACTGGCTGCTTCGATGCAAAAGCCAGGCCCCGATCAGGGCAAAGACGGCGTGAATGGGCCAGAGCCCAATGGCAGTCGGGAGACTGCCGCTGCCCACGGCGTCCTGTGCGGCCAGCAACAGGCTCATGTAGGCCACGTACAGGATGATGGCCGGCATCATCTTGGCAAAACGCCCCTGGCGCGGATTGGCCCGCGACAGTGGCAGGGCAATCATGGTCAGGATCGGCACCATCAGGGCCAGCGAAATCCGCCACTGAAGGGCGGCACGCGCCTTGTCGCTTTCATCCCCGAGAAGACGCCAGGTGGGCTGAAGTTCGACATCATCCACGTCCATCTGGGCTGTGCCGTTTTCAAGCCGGGCGGCATAGGTGTCGAACACAAGCTGCTCGGCGACCCGGCTGCCCGGCCTGACACTCTCTCGGGTGCCATCGGAAAGCACCAGAAAGCGGCTGTCACTTTCAGGGTCAGTGGTCTGATAACCGTTTTTTCCCCGGGTCAGCACATCCACCCGCTGCCCCTGCTCATTGCGAGTCTGCTCGGCAATAAAGACGTTAAAGACGTTTTCCATTCGGCTGCTGCCCTGCCCGACACGCTCGGCATAAATGGTGCGATCCCCCAGTTTCTGAAAGCGCCCGGGCGAGAGCGCACTGAAATCGGCCTTCTCCTGCTGCTCGGTCAGCGTTTTTTCGTTCTGGGTCAGCCCGGCCGGCGTCAGCCACAGGCTACAGGCCCCGACCACACAGGCCATCAGCAGTGCCGGCCAGCATGATGCGCCCAGAATGCGTGCGGGACTGACGCCGCAGGCCGCCAGCACGGTCATTTCACTGTTGAGGTAGAGCTGTCCGTAGGCCAGCAGAATGCCCAGAAAGAAGGCCAGCGGCAGAATCAGCTGGAGGAAACTGGGCATATGAAACAGCATCAGGCTGCCCAGAAGGCTGGCCGGAAAGTCGCCCTCCGCCACGTCACTGAAGTAGCGAATGAAGCGATTGCCCATGATGACCAGCAGCAAAATGCCGGTCACGGCACTCATCGTGGTCAATATTTCACGAATCAAGTAGCGAAAAACGATCAAGCGCAGACTCCCTCATACATCAATATCGAGCGATCGTTTCCGATGCATCTATCGCAAGGTAACTCCCGACCATGCAATGGTGCAGGGGTTTGCGTACACTGAAGGCCTGTTCGGACCCACCTGTTCAACGCATCGAGCATACGTTTACCGTACTCGACAACGTGTCTGTTCAAAACAGTCATTATCACCAATACCCACCGCATTGTCTTGGGGAGACACCATGGAATTTCCCGTGCTCACCGCCAACCCGGCCCGCTCCGAAACCGACTGCATTATTGTGCCGGTGTTCAAGGACGGTGATTTGCCCCCGGCCAGCGAGCGTCTGGATGACGCCAGCGAGCGCCTGATTACCCAGCTGATGGAACGGGGCGATTTTGACCCGGTCACCGCCAGCACCCAGCTGGTGCCTTTCGCGCCCGGCCTGAACACCGCCCGTCTGCTGCTGGTGGGCTGCGGGGAAACCGGTGAATTCAACGAAGGCGCCTTTCGAAAGGTCCTCGATGCCGCCTTCGGCGTACTGCTGTCGCTGCCGGTCGAAAATGCCGCCATTGCCATGCTGGATCGGGAAAACGGGCCGCATGATGTGGTCTGGAAAGCGCGCATGATTGCCGAGGCCACCCTGCGCGCCACTTATCGCTTTGACCGCTTCAAATCGAAAAAGCGCCCGCCGATCACCCTGACTCGTTTGTCGCTGATGGTCAGTGATGCCAACGAGGCCGCCGGTGCCGAGGCGGGCGCTCGTATCGGCGCCGGTATTGGCGCCGGGATCAATCTGGCCAGGGAACTGGGCAACCTGCCGGGCAATGTCTGCACTCCGCGTTATCTGGCCGACGAAGCTGAAAAGCTCGGTGCCGAGAATGACCTCAAGGTCACCATTCATGACGAGAAGGCACTGGAAGCCATGGGGGCCGGCGCCATTCTGGCCGTGGGCCAGGGCAGCACCGAGCCCTCGCGTTTAATCGTCATGGAATACAAGGGCGCCGCGGATCCCGAGGAAGCCCCTCACGTGCTGGTCGGCAAGGGCATCACCTTTGACAGTGGCGGTATCTCGCTCAAGGGCGGGGCCAACATGGATGAGATGAAGTTCGACATGGGCGGGGCCGCCAGCGTCATGGGCACCATGAAGGCCATCACTGCGCTTAAGCCGAACATCAACGTGGTCGCCATCATCGCCTCTGCCGAGAACATGCCGGACGCCAGCGCCCTGAAACCCGGCGACATCATCACCACGCTCAAGGGCCTGACCGTCGAGGTGCTCAACACCGACGCCGAAGGCCGACTGGTACTGTGCGACGCGCTGACCTATGCCGAGCGCTATCAGCCTGCCTCGGTGGTAGATATCGCCACTCTGACCGGCGCCTGCATCGTCGCGCTGGGTCATCAGACCTCGGCACTGCTGTCCAATGACGACGTCCTGGCGCAGCAGCTTCTGGAGGCGGGCAACATCGCATGGGATCGCGCCTGGCAGCTGCCGCTGTGGGACGAGTACCAGAGCCAGCTCGACTCCGAATACGCCGACATGGCCAATATCGGCGGCCGGCCTGCCGGCACCATCACGGCGGCCTGCTTTTTGTCCCGCTTTGCCAAAGGCTACCCCTGGGCCCACCTGGACGTGGCCGGTACGGCCTGGGATGGCAAGAAAGGCGGCACCGGCCGACCGGTAGGGCTTTTAAGTGAATACCTGCTGTCCCGCGCCCCTCGCTGATCGTAATCATGGCGCTTGACCAGGGTGCCCTGTGCCCGTCGCCATGCGGCGGGCTTTATTGGCGCAGGGCGCCTGTGTCATTCTTGGCAATCTGTTTCTGACGTGCCCCTTAATCATCTGTCGGACCAGCGTTATCGGATACGCCGTTGCCGATGATCGACAGCGATGTGTACTTCTCGCCTGGCTACCGTACTCACGGAGAATCCGAATCGTGTCTTCCTCTCAAGGCTTTGAGCTTCGCCCCACGACCACGCCCACCGACGCCGGTCAGCGTGACGAGATCCTGAGCAACCCGGGCTTTGGTCGCTACTTTACCGATCACATGGCACATGTGCGCTGGACCCATGCCGACGGCTGGAGTAGCGGTGAAGTGCGCCCCTACGGGCCGCTGTCGCTGGACCCGGCCGCCTCGGTGCTGCACTACGCTCAGGAAATCTTCGAAGGGGTCAAGGCCTACCGCCACGCCGACGGATCCGTCTGGACCTTCCGACCGGAGAAAAATGCGGCACGCTTTCAGGCTTCGGCGCGCCGTCTGGCCCTGCCGGAGCTGGACGCCGACACCTTTATTGGCTCGCTGAAGGCCCTGGTCAGCCAGGACGTTGACTGGGTGCCCACACCGGCCAGCGAGGCCGAGGAATCCAGTCTCTATCTGCGCCCCTTCATGATCGCCAGCGAGAAATTCCTGGGCGTGCGTCCGTCAAGGGAGGTCGACTACTACGTCATCGCCTCGCCGGCGGCGGCCTACTTCAAGGGCGGCGTCAAGCCGGTCTCGATCTGGCTCTCCTCGAACTATAACCGCGCCGCCCCCGGCGGCACCGGCTTTGCCAAGTGTGGCGGCAACTACGCTGCATCGCTGGCCGCGCAAAAGGAAGCCGAAGCCCACGGCTGTGACCAGGTGGCGTTTCTGGACGCGGTCGAGAACAAGTGGGTCGAAGAGCTGGGCGGCATGAACCTGTTCTTCGTGTTCAAGGACGGCCGTATCGTCACGCCGGCCCTGACCGGCACGATCCTTGAGGGCGTCACCCGTGACTCTGTTTTGCAGCTGGCCGCCGATGCCGGTCTCAAGCCCGAAGAACGTGCCATCAGCATCGAGGAATGGCGCGAGGGCGTGCGCTCAGGCGAGATCACCGAAGTATTCGCCTGCGGTACTGCTGCGGTGATCACGCCGATTGGCGAGCTGGTCAGCGACAACGACCGTCTGAGCTGCAGCGACGGCAGCGGCGGTGACGTTGGCAAGTCCATTCGCAAGCAGCTGCTGGATATTCAGTACGGTCGTGTTGAAGACCGTCATGGCTGGCTGACGCGCCTGGCCTGAGCCTTCAAGCGCCGCCTGCGGGCGGCGTTTTCGCATCAACGCCCGACCCAATTTTGAAGGAGAGATTCGATGAGTAACGTCATGATCGTGACCGGCGGCAGCCGCGGCATTGGTGCTGCCACTGCACGTCTGGCCGCCACTCGCGGCTATCAGGTGGCCGTCAACTACGTCAGCAACCGCGAGGCCGCCGACCAGGTCGTCAACGACATTACCGCCGCTGGCGGCCGGGCGCTGGCCGTACAGGCTGACATGGCCGTGGAAGCCGATATCGTGGCACTTTTCAAGACCGTTGATCGCGAGCTGGGCCCGGTGGACGTGCTGGTCAACAATGCCGGCGTGATCGATCAGATCTCACGCGTGGACGAAATGAGCTTTGAGCGCGTGGATCGCATGATGCGCATCAACGTGACCGGTCCGTTTATTTGCGCGCGGGAAGCGATCAAGCGCATGTCAACCCGCCATGGCGGCAAGGGCGGCGCCATCGTCAATATCTCCTCGGCGGCAGCCCACCGCGGCGGCTCGGGTGAATACGTCGACTACGCCGCCTCCAAGGGCGCGATCGACACCTTTACCGAGGGCCTGGCAAAGGAGCTGGCCGGTGAAGGCATTCGGGTCAATGGCGTGCGCCCGGGCGTGGTCAATACCGGGATTCATGCCAGCGGCGGCAATCCAGACAAGCCGGAAAAATCGAGCAAAAGCATTCCCATGGGCCGTGCCGGTAACGCTGACGAGATCGCCAACGGCATCCTGTGGCTGGCCAGTGACGAGGCCTCCTTTACGACCGGGGCCCGCCTGGACATCGACGGCGGCGTCTGAGCATGACCCGCATCGATTTCTATGTGCTCTCGGCCACCACGCTCGAAGCCAGGTTTGATTTTGCCTGTCGCCTGGCCGAGACCATCTATCGAAAGGGGTATCGGCTGCACGTACACCTAGAAGATGAAGCCATGGCGCATGAATTTGATGAGCGCCTGTGGGTCTTTCGCCAGGACGCCTTTGTGCCGCACGTACTCATGGGCGAGCAAAGTCTGCCGCCGGCGCCGGTCACACTGGGCTGGGAGGCGCCCCCGGAGCCCGGCATCGAGGCGCTGTTAAACCTGAACACTGCCATTCCGTCGTGGTTTTCCCGCTTTGAGCGCGTGGCCGAAATCATCAACCAGCATCAGGAAGTGCTCAGCGCCAAGCGCGAATGCTGGCAGACCTACAAAAGCCGTGGCTATGAGGTGAAGGCGCACCACATCAACAGCTGAGACGAGACGGGCAACGTCTGAATCAAAAAGGGGGCCGGCAACTGCCGGCCCCCCTTTTTAAGGCCTGTCTTTTAATGACGACCTTTTTTCGATTCCTTTCGCGAAAGAGACATCTCGTGTCCGAAACGCCAGACGCTCAGGCCCTGCGATCTCGGGGACCTCAGTGCTGCGGCGCCACCCTGAAGCGACGCGTCACTTCGCGAAGCTCTTGCGCGCGACCTTCAAGTTCCCCGGCTGCAGCGGCGGTCTGCTCGACCAGTGCCGCATTGTGCTGGGTGGATTGATCCATCTGGCTGACGGCCTGGCTGATCTGCTCAATACCGCTGCTCTGTTCGCGGGCACCGGCGGCGATTTCACCCAGCAGGTCGTTCATGCGTTGAATACGCGCATCGACATCGCCCATGCGCTCGCTCGCCGACTGCACGCGCTGAGCCCCCTCGCCCACCTGCTGTCCGGACGTATCGATCAGGCTCTTGATGTCCTGGGCCGCCGAGGCCGAGCGGTTGGCCAACTGGCGCACTTCACCGGCGACCACGGCAAAACCGCGTCCCTCTTCGCCGGCGCGGGCAGCCTCAACCGAGGCATTGAGTGCCAGCAGGTTGGTCTGGAAGGCAATGCTGTCGATCAGCGAGACAATATCGGCAATTTTCGTGGAGCCCTCGGTAATGGCGGCCATGGACTGTACGGCCTCATCAATGGCCTGCTGGCCTTCCCGCGAGGTATCACGCGCCTGCTGGGCGAGCTGTCGGGCCTGATCGGCGCTGTCGGCGCTCTGCCGCACGCTGGCGGTCATCTGCTCCATGCTTGAGGAGGTCTCTTCAAGGGCGGCGGCCTGCTGCTCGGTGCGCGAGGAAAGCTCCTGATTGCCCGAGGCGATCTCACTGGCGCCCTGATCCACCGACAGACTGGTGGTTCTGAATGACACGAATCGACTCCGCCAGCGCATCGCGCATGCTCTTGATGTTCGCCAGCAGACTGGTCCGGTCGCCCTGGCGCAGATCCACGGGCGCGGTCAGATCACCGTCGGCAATCTGTCTGACCACACCGGCCGCGTAAGCAGGCTCCCCGCCCAGCCGACGCAGTACCCGTTGCATGCCCCACCAGAACATGGCGGTCAGCAGCGCACCGGCAACCAGTACGACCAGCCCTGATTCCATGAGGTTATCCAGCACGATGGCGTTCACATCGCCCATGAATACGCCGCTGGCCAGATAGATGTTCCAGGGCTGATAGTGGGAAACATAGGCCCTGACGCGGGGCTGAGCCTCCGAGCCGCGGGCAAAGTTGGAGCGGTATTCGCTAAAGCCCTGTCCGTGGGCCCGGCCTTCACTGACCAGATCCCGAAAAAGCAGACGCCCGGTCGGGTCGGTCACCGCGGAGACATCCTGCCCATAAGGCCTTTTGGGATGGGCCATGATCTGCAGGTTGCCGTTGACGACGTAGACATAGTTGTTGCCCCCATCAAAGCGCATATCACGGAGTTCATCAAAGGCCTGCTGGCGTGCCGCACTTTCTGTCAGTTCACCGCGCTCAACCCGGTCCTGATAGTGCTGTACGAGGCTCTCTGCCATATCCACGGCGCTGGTCAGGCGCGCCTCACGCTCGGCGTACATGACGCCTCGGCTCTGCCAGGCATTGACCATGAGCATGCCCACCAGAATAAGCCACATGATGGCGATGCCCGCCATCATCTGACGCCGCAGGGTCATGCCCCGGCTGCCGGATACTTGCCCCTCAAGGTCGTGATCGGCGCGCGAGACGCCCGCGGGCTTTCGAAATCCCGAGAAAAGACCTGAACCTGATGTCCCTGTTACCTGCATGTCCACATACTCGCTTGAATATCTGCCAAAAAAAGAGGGCTATCTCGACGGGCGCTGCCAACGTTTCACGCATTTTTAGACTTTAGTATTACCCGGCGGCACTCTATCGGCATTGCTCAACAATTCTTTAGCCCTGCCATGCCATGACGTACCCCCCTTGGCAGCGCTATAATTGGCGCCATTTTTCGCAGACCCGATCGTGCACTGGCGTCCTGCGAGTACTTCACAGCTTCAAACCGAGCCGGTCCATGGAAAAAACCTATCAGCCTGAATCGATCGAACGCGCCTGGTATCAGCACTGGGAATCCAGGGGCTATTTCGCCCCCACGGGTCAGGGCTCGCCCTACACCATCATGATTCCGCCGCCCAATGTGACCGGCAGTCTGCACATGGGGCATGCCTTCCAGGACACGCTGATGGACACCCTGATTCGCTATCAGCGCATGAAGGGCCACAACACCCTGTGGCAGATCGGCACCGACCATGCCGGCATCGCGACCCAGATGCTGGTCGAGCGCAAGCTCCAGCACGAGACCGGTCAGTCGCGCCACGATCTGGGCCGCGAGGCGTTCATCGACAAGGTGTGGGAGTGGAAAAACGAATCCGGCGGCCACATTACCCGCCAGCTCAGGCGCATGGGCACCAGCGTTGACTGGAGCCGTGAGCGTTTCACCATGGACGAGGGCTTTTCCAACGCGGTGCGCGAAGCCTTTGTTCGCCTTTTTGATGAAGGGCTGATCTATCGTGGCAAGCGGCTGGTCAACTGGGACCCGACGCTGGGCACGGCGATCTCGGATCTGGAAGTGGAAAATCGCGACCAGCAGGGCCAGTTCTGGCATTTCCGCTATCCGCTGGCCGATGGTGTCACCACCGAAGCCGGACTGGACCACCTGGTGGTCGCCACCACCCGTCCCGAAACACTGCTGGGCGATACCTGTGTGGCGGTCAACCCTGCGGATGAGCGCTATGCCTCGCTGATCGGCAAATTCATCACCCTGCCGCTGGTGGGCCGCCGCATTCCGGTGATTGCCGACGAACACGCCGACATGGACAAGGGCTCGGGCTGTGTGAAGATCACGCCCGCCCACGACTTTAATGACTATGGCGTCGGCCGGCGTCATGACAGTGCGCTGATCAACGTCTTTACCCGAGAGGCCTGCATCCGTGACGCCGCCGAAGTCTTCAACATGGACGGCAGCGCCCGTGATGACATCGACACGACCCTGCCCGAGGCCTATCAGGGCCTGAACCGCTTCGAGGCGCGCGAGAAGATCGTTGCCGACATGGACGCGCAGGGACTGCTGGAGAAGGTCGAGACCATCACCAACACCCTGCCCTATGGCGACCGCTCCGGTGATGTGATCGAGCCGCTGTTGACCGATCAGTGGTTTGTCGCGGTTGAAACGCTGGCAAAGCCTGCCATTGAGGCGGTGGAAAACGGCGATATCCGCTTCGTGCCCAAAAGCTACGAGAACATGTACTTCTCGTGGATGCGTGACCTGCAGGACTGGTGCATCTCGCGCCAGCTCTGGTGGGGCCATCGCATTCCGGCCTGGTATGACGAGACCGGAAAGTTCTATGTGGCCCGCAGCGAGGAAGAGGCACGTGAAAAATATGCCCTCTCCCCCGAGACGATCCTGATTCAAGACAATGACGTGCTGGACACCTGGTTCAGCTCCAGTCTCTGGACCTTCGGCACGCTGGGCTGGCCCGAGCAGACCCCGGAGCTCGAGACCTTTCATCCCACCAGCACGCTGGTCACGGGTTTTGACATCATCTTCTTCTGGGTTGCCCGGATGATCATGATGACGCTCAAGTTCACGAATCAGGTCCCGTTCAGGACGGTCTATGTCCACGGGCTGGTGCGTGACAGTCAGGGCCAGAAGATGTCCAAGTCCAAGGGCAATGTGCTCGACCCGATCGATCTGATCGACGGTATCGATCTGGAAACGCTGCTGGAAAAGCGCACCGGCGCCATGATGCAACCGCAAAAGGCAAAGGCGATCGCCAAGGCTACCCGGGCAGAATTCCCGGACGGTATCGAATCCAACGGCACCGACGCCCTGCGCTACACCTTTTTGTCACTGGCCAGCACCGGGCGTGACATCAAGTTCGACTCCGGACGTCTGGAAGGTTATCGCAACTTCTGCAACAAGCTGTGGAACGCCGCGCGCTATGTGCTGATGAATACCGAGGGCGAGGATTGCGGCCCGGATGGTGAGGTCGCGCTGTCGCTGGCGGATCGCTGGATCGTTTCTCGCCTTCAGCAGGTCGAGACCCAGGTCACCAGAGCACTGGATGAATACCGCTTCGACCACGCCTCTCAGGCCCTTTACGACTTTGTCTGGAACGAGTACTGCGACTGGTATCTGGAGCTTTCCAAGCCGGTGCTGTGGGACAGTGAGGCCACACCTGAAGCGCGCCGTGGTACGCGGCGCACGCTGGTGCGGGTGCTGGAGACCATTCTGCGTCTGGCCCACCCGATGATGCCGTTTATCACCGAAGAGATCTGGCAGAAGGTCTCGCTGCTGGCTGGCGTGGATATCGAATGTCAGGGCAGCTCCCTCATGGTCCAGCCCTGGCCGCAGGCGGATGCGTCACGCATCGATGAAACAGCCATTGCCGATATCGAGTGGGTCAAGGCCGTTATCATCGCCATCCGCAATATTCGCGCCGAACTCAACATTGCCCCGGGCAAGCCGCTGGAAGTCCTGCTGACCCACGGAGAAGCGGCCGACCGTCAGCGTCTCAAGGACAATGCCCTGTTTCTGAGCAAGCTGGCACGGCTGGAAAGTGTGCGGTTTGTCACTCCTGACGAGGTACCGGTCTCCAGCGTACAGCGTGTCGGCTCACTGGAAGTGCGCGTGCCGATGGCCGGTCATATTGATCGCGACGCCGAGCTTGCCCGCATCGACCGCGACATCGACAAGCAGGACAAGCTCATCAACGGTGTCGAGAAAAAACTCGGTAACGACAGCTTCATGAGCAAGGCACCGGCCGCCGTGGTCGACAAGGAGCGCGCCAAGCTCGAGGAGGCACGCGCCAATCGCGATACGCTACTGGCGCAGCGCCGGACCATCGAAACCCTGTAGTTCTTTACTGACATTCCTCCAGACAGGTCACTTTTTGAAAGTGACTGTTCTCTACAGCAGGCCCTCGGGCCTGCTGTTTTTGTATCCGCCTGCCTCTCGGCTACTCCGATAGCCTCTCTCTTGCGGTGCCATTACGGCTCGCCACTTTTTATTAAAGCAATATTAAATTATGATGAACACTGTTTTATAACTGCGCTGTGTTTGCCATGAATTTTCGCCGAATCCTTTTCTATAACCTGCTGGGCGTGACCCTGGTCACGACCTGGTGGCTGCCTCAATTTCTGGTCTGGTCCTCCGTTGATGACGCCATCTTCTGGTTTTTCAATCAGTTCATTACGGCGGATTACCCAACCTGGACCACCCTTCTTGCCGCGCTCAATACCCGCACCTTCGACAGGGCGATGTTTCTGTTGCTGGTGGTGATGCTCTACATCGCCATGAAGCGCGATGCTCAGGGCAGCTGGCTCAAGTGGGGCGCCATTGGTCTGGTCATGACGGTGACCGCCCTGATTCTTCAGGACGTCATTCACAATGTCATGACCTACCAGCACGCCAGCCCGACCGCGATGCTCGATCATGTCAACCTTTTGTCCGAGCTGACCAGCCTCCCGGCCAAGGATACCGCGTCGAGCAGTTTCCCCAGTGACCATGGGCTCATGGCCATGATCTTTGCCGCCTTCATGTGGCGCTTTGCCGACCGTCTGGTGGCCTGGAGTGCCACGGCACTGGTCGTGCTCGTCTGTGCCCCTCGCATCATGGTCGGCGCGCACTGGGTCAGCGACGTGTCCGTGGGGGCACTCTCGATTGCCCTGATCATTCTGCCCTGGATGCTGTGTACGCCACTGGTCTCCGGCGCCGTTCAAGGCGTCGTGCGTTTCTCAAAAAGGCTTGCCGACCGCGCGAGTCGTCATCACCGGAACACGCATTGCGATTGAGCCGGTATTTCGGACTGCCTCAGGAGGGGGATGTCATGCATTCAAAACGTATCATCTGCTGCAATCTGGCGGGGCTTGCCCTGTTTGCAAGCTGGCTCTGGTTCTCTGTCTGGCTGGTGCTTGACGACAGAATTTTCTTTTTTTTCAATCAGTTCATCACCAGTGAGCATCCGATCTGGATCAACTTTCTGGCCGCGGTCAACACCCGCTATTTTGATGCCGCCTCCTTTGGCATGCTGCTGGCCATTTTTGGCTGGGCGATCTCGCTGGATACCCGCCCGGGACGCTGCTGGCGCTGGCTGGGCGTAGGGTTGACCATGCTGGTGGTGGCAGGGCTTTTGGCCGTGGCGACCAACAAGCTGCCCTATGGTCACCCGAGCCCGACGCTCAGCTTCAATCACGTCAATTTTCTGACCGACGTGGTCTCGTTTGACACCAAGGACGCTGACAAAAACAGCTTCCCGGGTGATCATGGCCTGATGCTGATGGTCTTCACGGCCTTCATTCTGCGCTTTGGCGATCGTCGTCCGGCCATCCTGAGCGCCCTCATGATCGCCGTGCTGAGCGCACCACGCGTCATGGCCGGTGCCCACTGGCTACAGGATGTCTACATGGGCTCGCTTTCCATCGCGCTGCTGGTGCTGCCCTGGGTGCTGTGTACGCCCATTGCGCCGCGCTGTGTGGACGCCATTGAGCGCATGGCCGAACAATTTCATCTGCCCGGCACGCGTAGCATGACCTGAGCGGCTCATGGCAATGTCGGATACAAAAAGGGGCACCCTGTCGGGTGCCCCTTTTACATTGACACGAAAGTAAACCTTACCAGCTGCCGGTGTTTTCCATCGACGCCCAGGGCTCCTGAGACGGCTTGGGGTCACCCTTTTGCAACAGCTCAATGGAGATGCCATCGGGCGATTTCACAAAGGCCATGTGACCGTCACGCGGCGGGCGGTTGATGGTCACGCCGTTGTCCATCAGATGCTGACAGGTGGCGTAGATATCATCGACACGATAGGCCAGGTGGCCGAAGTTACGCGCCCCCGTGGTCAATTCTTCCGGGTCCCAGTTCCAGGTCAGCTCCAGCTCGGGCGCCTGCTGCTCGCTGGAAGTCGCCTCATCATCATTGGCGGCCAGAAAGATCAGGGTAAAGCGCCCTTTCTCACTCTCCTTGCGGCGCACTTCCTTCATGCCCAGCAGATCACAGTAAAACTGCAGGGACTGATCAATATCAGTGATACGTACCATGGTATGTAGATATTGCACGATGTACTCCTCAGGGTCGTATGGCACGCGTCTTTAAACGCGCATGACACATTGGCTGCCACGTTCGGCCAACGTGTGCAATCTGGTGAATGCCTTGAAACGATGGCACTGTAATGCTGGCGAACAGGTCGTTTTTCAAGTCAGGACTGGCACACGGGGAAGATCATGTCGTTTTTCAACAATGAACATCTGGGCAAGCTGATCCTTCGGCTCGCGCTGGGCGTGACGCTGCTGCTGCACGGCATCGCCAAGATTGGCGCTCCGAATGTCCTCGAAGTGATTGGCAATCATCTCGAGCACTGGAGCCTGCCCACACCGCTGGCCTTTGGCGTATTTATCGGCGAGCTGATGGCACCTCTGATGATTCTGGCCGGCTGGCGCTGTCGCATCGGTGGTGGTCTGGCGGCCATCAACATGCTGTTTGCCATTGTCCTGATGCGTCTGGGCGCCGTCTGGTCGCTGAGCGATACCGGCGGCTGGAACATCGAAACCGAAGTACTGATGCTGGGCGCGGCCCTGGCACTGATGTTTTGCGGTAGCGGCCGCATGGCCATTCGTCCGGACTAACCGAAAGCCTCAGCGATCAAAGAGTCAGATTGTCGGGCCGGACATCCAGCTGCTCAAGGCGCTGTGCCAGAAGCCCCGGAAACCGGCCATACCAGGTCTGGTTCAGCGGCGACGGATGAGGCAGCGGATAGAGTGTGAACGTTTGCGCCTGCCCCTGATCATCTTCCAGCGTGACATCAATACTGCTTTCAAAGCGATCCTCACGCTTCCAGAACGCTTCCAGACGATCGCGTTCGGCCTTTGATCGATTGATGCCAAACCACAAAAAGGCCTCGCGTCCCAATGTGATCAGCGTGCGCCCTTCCCAGCGCGAGATCAGAAGCTCGTTCATCAGCCCATGAAAGTGGCGCTTGACCTTCATCGACCACGCCTTGTTCCCTACCGGCTTGTAAGGCACGGTGTTGATCCAGAAAAAGTGCTCGCCCACGGCGCGTGAGGCCTCGAAGTCCGGCATCTTCTCGCCGTAAAGATGTTCATGAAGCGCCTTTCTGACCAGCTGCCCGCCGGCACCGATAAAGGGCTCGCCGTAGCGCACCTCATCGCGCCCGGGGTCACGGCCGAAAAATCCGATGCGCAGATTGCGCTGGCCCAGCCCGATGATGGGATCGAGCGGATCACGCTCAAAACGCTGGTAGACCTCAAGATCGATGCCATCGGTCTCGGCCGCCAGCGCTCTAAAGGCTTCCTGCTGACACTGGGTCAGGGACATGTTCGCCACTCCTTGTTACTCTTTGATCATCCGGCTCACTTCTGGCCGCGCCGATACCGGCCCTGGCAGGACAAGCATAGCTGCCATGGCCCGATGTAATGGCCCTCAATAGACGGGAGTGACACAAAAGCAATGGATTCCCTGACACAGGCCTGTCTCGGTGGCGCGCTGGGCGGCGCCGTACTGGGGCGGCGGCTGGGACGCACGTCGATTCTGCTCGGTGCCGTGGCAGCGACTCTGCCGGATCTGGACAGTTTCATCAGTTACGGTAACGCCGTGGCCGACTACACCTATCATCGCAGCGCCACGCATTCGGTGTTTGTCCTATCGCTGCTGGCCGGGGTCTTCACCCTCGTCTGCGCGCGCCTGCCGACAACCCGAAAAGTACCCACCCGATCATGGTTCTGGTTCTGGTGGCTATGCCTGGTCACTCACCCTATCCTGGATGCCTTCACTACCTATGGTACCCAGCTGCTCTGGCCCATCGCCTCGCCCCCGGTGGCCTGGAAAACCATTTTCATCATCGATCCGCTCTATACCCTGCCCATGCTGGTGGCTATCCTCGTGGCGCTGATCAAAGGCACACAAGGGCGCGCCGCCATCATTGGCCTGGCCCTCTCGACGGTCTATCTGGGCTTTTCCATTGCTGCCAAATCCATGGTGCTGGCGCAGGTGGCTCCGGCGCTGGTGCAGCGCGGACTGGATGACCGCCCGGTCATGGTCCAGCCCACGCCGCTGAACACGCTGGTATGGCGCGTCACCGTTATTGACGATGACCGGCAACTGGAAGCGCTGGTCAGCCTGTTTGATGACCACCACACCCTTGCCTTTGACCATTTCCGCCGACCGATGGCCGCCCACGACCTGCTGATCGACAGCTGGGCCGGCCAGCGGCTGGGCTGGTTCGCTGCCCCCTTCTGGCGCAGCGAGGAGCGCGATGGCACGCTGGTCGTGACCGATCTGCGAATGGGGCAGCCCGGCACCTATTCCTTTGCCTTTGATATCGGTGAACGCGATGATAACGGCTACTGGCAGCTGGTCACCTCGCGATCGGTTGATATGCCACGCCCCGATACAGGCCTGTTATCAGCGCTTTTGAGACGTATTACGCATCCCGAAGCCCTGTGTCCGTCAGACTTTGGCGACCGCGACCTGCTTTTGCCTGACGCCGAGTGTCGGCGTCAGGGGTAGCGTTGTCGGCACAGAGCCTTTATTCAGATGATTCACCCTTCAGATCAGCCATGAGAGAGACGCTTTAATGATCGAGTTCCGGCACCTGCGTACCCTGCTGGCACTGCGCGATACCGGGTCACTGGTTGAAGCCGCCGAGCGCGTGCATTTGACCCAGTCGGCATTGTCTCATCAGCTCAAGGATCTGGAAGAGCGATTGGACTGCCCGCTTTTTTTGCGCAAGACGCGCCCGGTACAGTTTACGCGTGCCGGCCAGAGGCTTCTGGGTCTGGCCGAGCAGGTGCTGCCCCAGATTCGTAATGCCGAGCGTGATATCGCGCGCATGGCCGGCGGAGAACAGGGCCGCCTGCACATGGCCATTGAATGCCACAGTTGCTTTCAATGGCTCATGCCAACCATCGATCACTTTCGCGACCACTGGCCCGAGGTCGAGGTAGATATCCCTGCCGGCCAGCATTTTGACCCGCTACCGGCGCTGGCACGTGAGCAGCTTGACCTGGTCATCACGGCCGACCCGCAACCGCTGCCGCGCATTCACTACGAGCCGCTTTTTCGCTACGAAAGCCTGCTGGCCGTGGCCCGACAGCACCCTCTGGCCGACAAGCGACATGTCGTGCCGGAGGATCTGATCGACCAGATCCTGATCACCTATCCGGTAGAACATTCAAAGCTCGATGTCTTTACCCGCTTTCTGGAACCCGCCGGCATTCACCCACGCGAGACCCGCACGGCCGAGCTGACCATGATGATGATGCAGCTGGTCGCGAGCGAGCGTGGGGTTTGCGCCCTGCCGAACTGGGCGCTGACCGAATATCTTGAAAAGGATTATGTGAAGGCATGCTCACTGGGCCGGGACGGCGTGTGGGGGACACTGTATGCGGCCGTCCGGGTCGATCAGATGAGCCAGGTCTGGATGAGTGACTTTCTGCGCACGGCGCGCGAGACGTCCTTTTCCGTGCTCAATGGCATACGCCCGGCCGGCTGAAAGGCCTCAGGTGTATTCTTCCATCGCTTCGTAGTGACGCGGCAGGGAAAGAATGAACTGGGCACCGCCCAGCTCGGGGGCCGTATCGACCGTAATGCGCCCATGGTGCCATTGGACGATACGGGCCACGATCGCCAGACCCAGACCGTAGCCACCAACGCCGGGCTGATGCCGGGTGCGGCTGTCATCAAGACGCGCGAAGGGCTTGAATATGCGTTCGCGCTCCTCGAGGGGCACCCCCGCGCCATCATCCTCGACGCTGAGATACACCATGCGCTCATCGCCCAGCAGGCGCACATGCACCCGGCTACGGGCATGGGTACAGGCATTGGAGACCAGATTCTGCAGCGCGCGCTGCAAATAGCGCGAATCGGCATGCACGTTGAGCTCCTGACCGCCGGTCACTTCAAGCGTCAGTTGCGGATGCAGCGGTGTCAGTGTCTCGACCACGCGGTCGGCAATGTCACGCACTTCAAGGCTGACCGGCTCCAGCGGCAGAAGCCCGTCGGTGGCGCTGTCCAGGCGTGCGTAGGTCAGAATTTCATCGATGAGTCGGTCGATGGATTCGATGTCATCATCCACCCCCTTGAGCAGCCGCCTGATCCCGGGCGACTCGCTCATGTCATCGACCATCTGCAGCGCAAAGCGCACTCGCGCCACGGGGGTTCGAAACTCATGCGAGACCGCCCGCATCAGATCCTGCTGTGAAGAGAGTACCGCCTGGACCTGGTCGGCCATGGTATTGAAGGCCAGCCCAAGCTGGGTGAGATACTCCCCTTCCTGAATGGTCACGCGCGCGTTGTAGTCGCCGGCCGTAAAGCTAGCCGTGGTCTGCTCAAGCCGGGTCAGGCGTTTCTCGACACTGCGCATGATGAAATAGATGGCCGTCCCCAGCAGGGTCAGCATCAGCGCCATGACCATGGCAATGGTCACAATGGGCAGCGATTCAAACGGCGACAGCGGCCCGACCATGATCCATCGCCCTCCCGAAAACTGGGCGTAGAAACCAAGACTTGAGCGCTCTGCCACCACGTTGATCACGACATGACCGGCATTGAGCTGCGCCAGCTGGCTGTTGGAAAGCCCCGGCGGCGTGCCACTGCCCATGCCCATGGGCAGGGAGATACGGCTGCGCAGCTCCTGAAAGCGGGCCTCACGCTCATCATCGGGGGACAGCTCCAGCCACTGACGCAGCAGGGAGACAAGCTGCAAAGGCTGCTGCTCGGAAAGACCGGTAAAATGCGCCACCAAAATGGCATCATCTTCACCGGGCAGACGCTGATAAAGCTGCCAGCCAATTTCACCCTGAGCCTGCCGAGCCAGAACGCCCCCCTGTGCCAGACGACGCCGGTCCATGAACCCGAGCATCAGCGTTTCAGAATCCGACAGCGCCAGACGAATGCCCAGCTCATCCTCATAGGCACTCAGCCATGCATCGCGGGAGCTTTCCGGCTGGCTGGCGACCAGAGAGGTCAAAAGCGCCATCGGCCCACTGGCCAGGCGCTGGCGGTAATGATCCTCGCGCCAGTCGTCAATCAGCCATGAGGCGACCACGCCCACCCAGAAAATGGCCATGAGTGAGAAAAACAGGGTCAGGTAGAGTCGACGAAAACCGCCGTGGGCGGACAGTGGTCGGTGAGGCGGCGGTGCCAGACCGTCCGCCCCGCCCGAGCGGGAGTGCCATGAGGCGAGAGAAGGGAATTTTGACGGCATCGTCTATCCTTACACAGGGTTCTTTACAGTAGACGAAGCCGTCCTTCACGAGACAAGATCAGGTATTTGCTGGTTCAGATCTCTCGAACGAACAGGTATCCCTTGCTGCGCACGGTCTTGATACGCTGCGGCTGATGCGGGTCATCACCGATCTTGGGTCGAATGCGAGAAACACGCACGTCTATCGAACGATCCTGACCATCATAACGAATGCCGCGCAGCGCCGAGAAGATCTCTTCACGCGTCAGCACTCGGCCGGCATGGGAGGCCAGCAGCCACAGTAGATCAAATTCGGCACTGGTCAGATCGATGCGCTCGCCGTTGAGCCATGCCTCTCTGGTTGAGGAGTCCACCACCAGATCACGAAACTCGAGACGGGTCTCTTCCTGCTCGTTGGTTTCCGACCCATCAGCACGACGCAGCAGCGCGCGCATGCGTGCCAGCAGGACACGCGGTGGCACCGGTTTGGGGACATAATCATCAGCACCCATTTCAAGACCCAGCACCTGATCCATGTCATCGGTACGAGCTGTCAGCATCAAAATGGGGCCGGGATACTGGTGGCGTACGCGGCGGCAAATGGACAGACCATCTTCACCCGGCAGCATCAGGTCAAGAATGACCAGGTCCGGCCGCAGGGACAGAATACGTTCGACGCCATTGGTGCCGTCATGCTCGACGCTGACCCTGAAACCGTTGCCTTCAAGATACTCACGCGTCAACGCGGCCAGTCGTTCATCATCTTCAATGATAAGAATGTGTTCGTTGGCGGTTGTAATGTTATCCAAGGCTCGTCCGTCCGATCATTGATAAAGAAGCTTCCGTGCCGTCACCGGCATGCTGCACGGGCAGCGCCCGCACATACGGCAGGCAGACAGCGATAAATGTGACCTTCAAACCCAACGGTCGTTCAACTTTGGCAACATTGTGCCACTGTTACACGAAAGTGCCCATACAGAAGCCACGTATTTGCACACGATTCTCATCATCAGGCTCTAATCGGCATGAATTTTATTCGGTGTGCCAGCGGTCGAGCTGAAATATTCGCGACAAAAAAACGCATCCCTACCGGAATTTTCATGTAACCGCCGGCATGCCAGTAATGGCAAGGCCTGTGGCGAGGTAAGCACACTTTATCCACAGATTGTGCGCCCGATTCGAGTCGTTTTTTCCTATTGAGGGTATTCGCCAGACACACTATATTGTGTCCACCTGGTCGACAGACACACCATGTAGTGTTTTTGCAGCAGATTCTTCTAACAGCTGTCAATATCTTGTGACCCAACTTTTTTCGATCCCGTGATGATCTGCCGTGCTTTTTAAATCGGCAGGCAAGGCACGGTTTTGACCTTAAGACAGAAAGGTAACGTTATGGAAACCTCGCATACAGAGCGTGATACCTCATCAATTCTTGATGATGCTCATACGCGCCAGACCGATCAGCAACTGCGCGTCATCAAGCGTACCGGTGACACCGCCACCTTTGATGCGAGCAAGGTCTCCGTGGCGATGAGCAAGGCCTTTCTTGCCGTGGAAGGTGACAACGCCGCCGGCTCCTCTCGCATTCGCGAGCAGGTCGAACAGCTGACGCAGTCCATCATGGAGACGTTCGCGCGTCGTATGCCGGAAGGCGGCACCCTGCATATCGAAGATATCCAGGATCAGGTGGAACTGGCTCTGATGCGTTCGGGTGAACACAAGGTGGCCCGCGCCTACGTGCTCTACCGTGAAGAGCACGCTCGTGCGCGCGCCGCGCAGCATCAGGGTATCGAAAAGCCCCACCCCACCATCAACGTGACCCAGCCTGACGGCAGCCGTCGCCCGCTGGATCTGGCGCGCATCGAGACACTGATTACCGAAGCCTGCGCGGGTCTGGATAACGTTGAAGTGCGTCGCATCATGGATGAGTCGCTGCGCAACCTCTATGACGGCGTAACGCCCGATGGCGTCGCCACGGCACTGATGATGACCGCGCGCATGCTGGTCGAGAAGGAGCCCAACTACACCTTCGTTACCGCGCGTCTTTTGCAGGACAATCTGCGCCGTGAAGCCCTCTCCTTCCTTGAAGTCGCCGAGGAAGCCACCTTTGGTGACATGGCGACGCTCTACAAGCCGGCCTTCCAGAACTACATCAAGCGCGGCATTGAATTCGAGCAGCTCGATCCGGTCCTGGCCGAGTTCGACCTTGAGCGCCTGGGCGATGCCCTGAACCACGAGCGTGACAACCAGTTCACCTATCTGGGTCTGCAGACGCTTTACGACCGTTACTTCCTGCATCGCGACGGCGTTCGCTACGAACTGCCGCAGGTCATGTTCATGCGCGTGGCCATGGGCCTGTCGCTGAACGAGCAGGATCGTGAAGCGCGCGCCATCGAGTTCTATGAGCTGCTGTCGAGCTTCGATTACATGACCTCGACGCCCACGCTGTTCAATGCCGGCACCGTGCGCAGCCAGCTGTCCTCGTGCTATCTGACCACCGTGCCGGATAACCTTGAAGGCATCTACGGCGCCATTCGTGACAACGCCATGCTCTCCAAGTGGGCCGGCGGCCTGGGCAATGACTGGACGCCGGTGCGTGCGCTGGGCTCCTACATCAAGGGCACCAACGGCAAGTCACAAGGCGTTGTGCCCTTCCTCAAGGTCGTCAACGATACGGCCGTGGCCGTCAACCAGGGCGGCAAGCGCAAGGGCGCGGTCTGCTCGTACCTAGAAACCTGGCACATGGACGTCGAGGAGTTCCTCGAACTTCGCAAGAACACCGGTGATGACCGTCGCCGCACGCATGACATGAACACGGCCAATTGGGTACCGGACCTATTCATGAAGCGCGTCAGCGAAGAGAAGGAATGGACACTCTTCTCACCGGCCACCTGTCCTGATCTGCATGACCTTTATGGCGCGGCCTTCGAGAAGCGTTATGAAGAGTACGAAGCCATGACGCAGACCGGTGAGATCACGCTGTTCAAACGCGTACAGGCCAAGGATCTGTGGCGCAAGATGCTGTCGATGCTGTTTGAAACAGGCCATCCCTGGATCACCTTCAAGGATCCGTGCAACCTGCGCAGCCCGCAGCGTCATGCCGGCGTCGTGCACTCTTCCAACCTGTGCACCGAGATCACGCTCAACACCAGCGTTGACGAAATTGCCGTCTGCAACCTGGGGTCGATCAACCTGGCGGCTCACGTGGTTGATGGCCAGCTGGACAGCGAGAAGCTCAAGCGGTCGGTCAGGACGGCCGTGCGCATGCTCGATAACGTCATCGACATCAATTATTACGCCGTGCCGCAGGCCAAACGCTCCAACTTCCGTCACCGCCCGGTCGGTCTGGGCCTGATGGGCTTTCAGGATGCGCTGTACAAGCATGGTATCGCCTATGCCTCCGATGACGCCGTGACCTTTGCCGATCGTTCCATGGAGCTGATCAGCTATCACGCCATCGAAGCCTCCAGCGACCTGGCAGCCGAGCGCGGCCAGTATGAATCCTACGAAGGCTCACTCTGGAGCCAGGGCATTCTGCCCATCGACTCCATTAATGACCTGCAGCGCGAGCGTGGCGAGCAGTATGTGCAGATGGACACCTCTACCACGCAGGACTGGGACCACATTCGCAACAAGGTACGCCGTCAGGGCATGCGTAACTCCAACGTCATGGCGATCGCACCGACGGCCACCATCTCCAATATCTGTGGCGTGACACAGTCGATCGAGCCGACCTATCAGAACCTGTATGTGAAGTCGAACCTGTCGGGCGAGTTCACGGTGGTCAACTCGCACATGGTGCATGCGCTCAAGGAGCGTGGCCTGTGGGATGAGGTGATGATCAATGACCTCAAGTACTACGATGGCTCGCTTCAGCCAATCGATCGCATCCCGGACGATCTGAAGCAGCGCTATGCCACGGCGTTTGAAATCGAGCCGCGCTGGATCGTCGAGGCTGCCTCGCGCCGTCAGAAGTGGATCGACCAGGCACAGTCCCTGAACCTCTACATCAGCGGTGTTTCCGGTCGCAAGCTGGATACCACCTACCGCATGGCGTGGCAGCTGGGTCTGAAGACCACCTATTACCTCCGTGCGCAGGCTTCTACTCGCCTTGAGAAATCAACGCTCAAGGGCACCGATGGCAAGCTGACCGGCGTCAAGCCCAACGCACCGACGCCGCAGCCAGCGCCCGCGCCGGCACCGGAGGCCTCGCAGGCTCCCCAGCAGCCGCTGGGCTCGGCACCGCCACTGGCCTGCTCACTCGATGATCCGGACTGCGAAGCCTGCCAGTAATTTGATCAATACGACGGTGGCCCTGCAGGGCCACCGTCTACTGCACTCAAGACCACACTCGCCGTTGAACATACTCGGGTGATGGCAAGGGAGAGAATCATGCAAGAGACCAACCTGTTTGCTGATGACAACGATCAGGTCGACAACACCGGTCTGGGTGAAATTCAGGCCGGCGCTCAGCGTATTGATGCCAGCCAGAAGGCCATGATCAATGCCCAGAGCGACGTCAATCAGCTGTTGCCGCTGAAGTACAGCTGGGCATGGGAAAAGTATCTGGCAGGCTGTAACAACCACTGGATGCCGACCGAAGTCTCCATGCAGGGCGATATCGCCACATGGCGTGCACCGGTCAATAGTCCGCAGGGGCTGACCGAAGACGAGGTGCTGATGCTCAAGCGCAACCTCGGCTTTTTTGCGACCGCCGAGTCGCTGGTCGCCAACAACATCGTGCTGGCCGTCTATCGCAACATCACCAATCCGGAGTGTCGCCAGTACCTGCTGCGCCAGGCCTTTGAAGAAGCCATCCATACCCATACCTTCCAGTACATCTGCACGTCGCTGGGTCTGGATGAGGGTGAGCTTTTCAACATGTATCGGGAAATCCCCTCGATCACCGACAAGGATGCCTGGGCGCTCAAGTACACCCAAGCACTGGAAGACCCGAGCTTCACAACCGGTACCATCGAACGTGACCAGGCCTTCCTGCGCGCGCTGGTGGCCTTTTATGTCGTGTTTGAAGGCATGTGGTTCTACACCGGTTTTGCCCAGATCCTGGCGCTGGGTCGCCGCAACAAGATGGTGGGGATTGCCGAGCAGTATCAGTACATCCTGCGCGATGAGTCCATCCACCTGAACTTTGGTATCGACTGCATCAATCAGATCAAGATCGAAAATCCGCATCTATGGGATGACGCCTTCCAGCAGGAAGTGCGTGGCATGCTTCTGGAAGCCTACAAGCTGGAAGCGGCCTATGGCCGTGAAACCATGCCGCGCGGCATCCTGGGCCTGAATGCCGAGCTTACCGAGCAGTACATGCAGTTCATCGCCAACCGCCGCAGCGAACAGATTGGTCTGGGTCTGCTCTTTGATGACGTGGAAAACCCGTTCCCGTGGATGTCGGAACTGATCGATCTGCCCAAGGAGAAGAACTTCTTCGAAACGCGGGTAACCGAATATCAGACCGGCGGCGCGCTGACCTGGGACTGAGGCATAAAAAATTCGGGCCCTGTCGCTAAACAGGGCCCGAACTGACTTAGATGCGAAGATGCACGTATCTAAGTAGAAGTAGAAGGCCGGCAAGCCTTGTTACTTCTTTGAGCAGGATCTCTCCAAACCCAATTGGCAAACGGATTTTGGTAGGGATCTGTGCTCAAGTCAACGCATCAATTGTTACCAACATTCAATTGAGAGGTAGATTTGATATGAGCGACAACCTTCCCCCTGATTCTTCTGGAGAATTCATTTTCAGGAAGTCTTTCAGGCATCCCAAAACAGGAAAAGTTATTGTAGCTCCTCCCGGGAAATCTTTTCCTATCAGGGTTAAGCCAAAACCGCGACCAGAATCCTAACCTATCGAGCCCTGCTTATTGCAGGGTTTTTTATGGGCGTTTTTCAAATTACTCAGGATTTCAGTCCAGTATTTACTGGGGTGGCCGATAACAAGAGGATCCGGCTATCTTTTATTGAACGCTTGCGAGGAGAGACATCATGCATAAAGGGATTGTGGTGATGACAACCGTGGCAGCGCTGACGCTTCTAACAGCCTGTAGCAGTCCTACCGGGCGCAGCGCGGCTCAGGGTGCCGGTATCGGCGGCCTTACAGGCGCTGCTGCCGGCGCCATCACGGGAGGCAGTGCAGGGAAAGGCGCCCTCATTGGCGGCGCGGCGGGTGCAGCGGTGGGTGCGGCCGGCGCCCAGTAATAGCCTGAAACAGTCGCGCCAAATCAAAAAAGCCTCCTGACGATGTCAGGAGGCTTTTTCACTTCTCTACCCTATCGGGATAGATCAGTTGCTGTGCTCTTCAGCGCTGTCGCTGATGGAGTCACCAGCATCTTCCATGGCCTGGCCAGTAGAGTCAGCTGCATCACTGGCAGCATCGCCGACAGAATCAGCCGCATCGCTGGTCGCATCTCCAGCATTGTCGGCGGCGTTATCAACCTTTGCACCGGTCTCTTCAGCAGGGCCGTCATCGTTATTACAACCGGCCACAGCAAATACCATCATTGCAGCCAGCAAAATACCCAGTGTTTTTTTCATCGTCAGCTCTCCCTTGCCTACTGTATTCATTACATCAACGATATACCCGAAACCCCGGGCACTTGCCTATTCATTGTGGTGCAAAAATCGATGTAATACCAAGTCTCTTTGCATGGGAAGCGTTTGATTTCCCATATAAACCTTTTTTGCGTTTACCAATCGGCACCGAGGCAGAGATGGCCGCCCTGACCGAGGCGCTGACGGCCCTGCACGAGGGGCCCTGAGGCGAGACGCCCTCGCCCTCGCCCGCGGTCACGGTCGTGACCGCGGGCGGGGCCGGCGCCGCAGGCCGTG
>NZ_CANMFC010000006.1 GCF_947497025.1 uncultured Kushneria sp. | reverse complement strand
GCGATGATCTACCTGATCGGCAGTCCGGTGGGCCGCCTGCTCGATCAGGCCAAATCCACATGAAGTGACGAAGAACCATTTTTTTTGCTCCTTTTCTCGAGCTCTAAAGCGCTGACCTGTTTTGAAATCAGACCAAATCATGTTAAACGTCGGTTGTTTATTGTCAGAAATACTAAAAGTCTAATGATAATGAAGTTTTTTCCGATTAAGTGAAAAGTATGCGCCATACCACCCAATCTGCACATATACATCTCTAATGTAAGCGTTATCATTTTGTGAAAAACAATGAAAAGGCATTAATACAGGGGGGTCATGACAGTCTTTAGTCTGTTCTTTTAATGTCAATTGACCTGTAAAAACCTGATTGATGATGATATGCACGGATGAAACGCTGCTTCTTGAGCATTTGATGCTTATGCCGTGCAGGCATGATGGACGTCTCATATCAGATCACCGCTGATGAGATGCGCCGATTCATGCTGCCCGTGGTAGCTGGAAGTGGCTTTTGTCTGGCAGGGGCCGGGAGCCTGAAAAATGCCGAAAGGCATGATGGTACTTGTATCGATAGCCATATTGCTGCTCTGTTGCGGCCAGGCGGCGTATGCTCAGGAATCGGTGGTTTTGATCGCCAACCCATCGATCCCTCCAGGCAGCATGACCCGGGAAACCGTGCGTGCCATTTTTGCCATGCGCCAGCGCACCCTGCCCAATGGCGAGGCGGCACATGTTTTTGTGCTGCCGGACAAGCATCCTCTGCACGAGCGCTTTACCAAGGAAATTCTTGGCGTTTACCCCCACCAATTACGCCTGTCCTGGGACCGGCTGGTCTTTTCCGGCACGGGACAGGCGCCCAATGAAGTTGGTTCGATTGAAGAGATGCGACAACGTGTGGCCAGTACCCCGGGCGGGCTGGGCTATCTGGATAAAGGAGCCGTGGATGATAGCGTCAGCGCTTTCTCAGTGGAGTAATTGCGGCTGGCGCGCCCTGTATGCCTCCACATTGGTGATAGGCGCCATGGCCGCCGGCACTGCACCGGCGCATGCCGATGTTCTTGATACCGTTCAGGTGCACGGCTTTCTGAGTCAGGCGCTGATCGTCAGCCGGCACAACGATTTCTTTGGCCCCAGCAGCCAGGATGGCGGCAGCCTTCAATACACGGAAGTTGGCGTGAATGCGTCAATGCGTCCGACCAATAATTTACTAATCTCTGCTCAGGTTCTAAGTCGGCGAGCAGGTGATGATAATAGCCATTATGAGCCCAAACTGGATTACGGGTTACTGGATTATCAGTTCATTACGGGTAATAAGCGTGTAGCCGGTGTGCAGATCGGGAAGTTGAAACAGCCCTTTGGCATTTACAACCAGACGCGCGATGTTGCCTTCACAAGGCCCAGCATACTTCTACCTCAATCAATATATTTTGATCGTACCCGTGCGCCGGCCCTGTCTTCAGAGGGAATTTCCGTTTACGAGGAAGAGCATTTGCCTTCCGGCATTCTTCATTTTCAGGCAGGCGTCGGCAAGGCCAATACGGATCGTAACGTCAAGGAAACCATCTGGGGATCGCGAGTTCCGGCCTCGATCGATGGTGCCTTGTCTTCGATTGGTCAGGTTGCCTATGAGCATGGTTCAGGCAGCATCGTGGCCGCCCTGACCGTGGCAGAGGCCAATATAGATATTGATGGGCCGCCTGGTGCTCCTGACCGGTATTCCTTTCAGCCAATTATCATGTCGCTTCAATACAACCATGGTTATTGGAGTATCACTGGTGAATATGCGCTAAGGCGTCAGTCTTTTGAGGGCGGCGCTTCTGACCAGAGTATTACTGGAGAAAGCTGGTACCTCCAATATACCCAGCGTTTTCTTGAAGACTGGCAGTGGCTCTTGAGATATGACTCTCTCGTTAATGATCGAGCCGATCCAAAGGGAAAGAAGTTTGAATCTGATGGCAGAGGAGTCGACCACTCACAGTTTGCCAAGGACTGGACTCTGGGACTGCAATGGAATGCCACGTCCGATTTGTTACTTTCGACCGAATATCATCATGTCGATGGCACAGGCTGGCTACCCAGAAATCAGGACGAATCAGACAGGTATTGGGATATGCTTCTTTTCCAGGCTTCATGGCGCTTTTAAAAGTCGTTATTCATGAAGGCGTATTTAACTGCCACAGACATTCTGAGAGAGTCATATGAATTTCAGTCTAAAGTGGCGCGCCATTATATTGACCAGCCTGGTAATGGTGGGCCTGGCAGGTACCTTTACGTTATTTAGCTACCAAAATCTTTCGGAGCAGTTTACATCTGCACAAAGAGCCAGCTATAGCAAACGCATCGAAGATATTAATATGGCTCTCGATCGTTCCTTCAACGATCTTCAAAAGATTGCCAGCATTGTTGCCTCATCCAATAATCTTGGACAGGCCCTGAAAAGCAGAAACTATTCCTTCGTTGATCAAACACTGCATTCTCAGTGGCCAACGCTTCAAATCGAAGTGGGAATTGAAAGCCTTTCCGTTCTGAATATGGAAGGCCAAAGCGTTTCTACCTTTGGCAATCCACAGGAAGGCATCCCCGGTGATTCAATGAGGGCGTGGGAGCAAAATGTCATCCTTGATGAAATGCCTGCCAAAACCCTGATTTGTACAGATGTCTGCCGTCAGTATATTGCTGTACCGGTCCTCGAGGACGGCGAAAGCGTCGGTATTGTGGTGGTTACAAGTTCAATGATTGATGTCATCTTGTATACCAACAAGAGTTCGGGGGGAGATGTCGCTCTTTTAATCAATGGTGGAGAGGCTGGAAGTCGTTCACATTATTTGCCCTCTTGGAAAAGCTCTATTATCGCTCTTACGAACGAAAAAAAGGAGTTGCCGCTTATTAGAAAGGCGGCTCGTTCAAACTCTCTTGAATCAATGACATCAAGATCTGTTCGTCTGGATCTCGATCATGGGAACTACGAAATATTCGCCATGCCGCTTGAAAGCTTCCAGAGCAGTGGTGATGTTAGCCATCTTTTGTTGATATCCGACATTACCCCTCAGGTAAAGGGGATTATGGAGAATACGAGAAGCACTTTTATTATTGCAGTGTTGGGCTGGCTGGTGGCTGAAATATTTATTTTCATGATCCTCTGGAAACCCATGGCTAGACTCAGACACTTGTCAGGTGTTTTACCTTCTCTCGCGCTTGGCGAATTTGATCGAGTCAGACGCAAGACGAAAGTAAAGGATAAAAAATGGAAAGACGAAATAGATGTTTTGGACAAGGCCGCTTTTGACCTTGCCGGTCAGTTGGAAAACCTTGAAGACAAGGTGTCCGCACGTGACCAGGAATTATCGGAACGCTTAAGAGAACTTGCACGTGAAAAGGACTTTATCGGCGGACTTCTTGATAATGCTCACGTGTTAATACTGACCCATGACAGGCATGGAAATATTACGTTGGTCAACCGTCACGCTCAGGAAGTAATGGGTAAGCAACGTACGCTGAAAGGGGCATCCTTTGAGCAGGTTTTCAATCTGAGAATGCGTTCTGCAATACGGCTATCGGGCGGGACCCGACAGCAGGAAAGCACAATAAGGACCCACGGCGGTGCAGATATTATCGTTGCCTGGGTTCATGCTCCGTTGGAGCCCGATGCCAATGAAGCCACTTTTATTTCGGTCGGGCTTGATATTACGGCTCGCAAGCAGGCCGAAAAGAGACTGGCCTGGCTTGCCAATCGTGATCCTCTGACAGAGCTCTATAATCGTCGCTTTTTTGAAAACAAGTTAAAAAGCGTTATGGGGGACAAGAATAATAAAGGGGGCGTACTTTATCTCGATCTTGATCAGTTCAAGGATGTTAACGAACTGGGAGGTCATCATTCCGGTGATCAACTGTTAAAGCTTGTCGCTCAGGCGTTGATTGAAGAAGTCGGTGACAAGGATGTTGTGGCCCGTCAGGGGGGGGACGAGTTCTCGATTTTGCTTGAAAACGCCAGTGTAGATGACGCATGTCATATGGCCTCCCGAGTGTCCCGCAAGCTCGAAAATATTGTTTTTTATGAAAACGGTCGTCGCCATCGTGCCATGGCAAGCATTGGCGTGGCGCTTTATCCAGCGCATGGCACCGATCATGTAAAGCTCATGGCCAATGCTGATTTCGCAATGTATAAGGCAAAGGAGGCAAGCGGCAATAAGTGGTATCTGATTCCCGATGAATACGATACCAGTGAACTACAGGAGCGTGTTTATTGGCAGGACGAAATACGTCGGGCATTGAGCGAAAAGCGATTTGAGCTTGCGGTACAGCCTATCGCAAGTATCGAAATGAACACCATACAGCACTATGAAGTATTGCTTCGTATGCGAGATGAACATGGCAAACTTGCCATGCCCGGTCTTTTTATACCTGCTGCTGAAAGAAGTGGCCTTATTGTTGAAGTCGATAGGTGGGTCTTGAATGAAAGTCTCGATTTACTGAAAAAACTACAGGATCAGTCTGTCAATCTTGCTGTCAATATCTCTGGAACAACGCTTCAGGATGAGAGCTTTAGAGCTTTCGTGGAACAGGCGTTGAGTTCCAGAAGTCTTGATCCGGCTCGTCTTATTCTGGAAGTAACTGAAACTGCCGCTGTTACCGATTTTTCGACTGCCAATAATCTTTTGAAAGGGGTTCAGGCGCTGGGTTGTAAAATTGCGCTGGATGATTTTGGTGTTGGGTTCAGCAGTTTTCATTATCTTGGGCAAATGCCGAGCGACTACATCAAGATAGATGGCTCGTTTGTCAGCACCATGCTCGAATCACAGGAAAATAGATTGGTCGTCAAGGCCATTGCCGATGTGGCAAAAGGGTTTGGGAAAAAAGTGATTGCCGAATTTGTTAGTGATCCTCTGATTCTTGAATCGTTAAAAGGACTAAATGTTGATTATGCACAAGGATATTATATTGGACTACCTGTCAGGCCAGAAGAAGCATTTAGTATGTTAAAAGAATCGAGAGACGCATGAACAGGGAAAGTTTTTCAAATGATTACAATGTCATTTTTGCCGTAAGTGAAGAAGAGAAAAAAAGGGTTTATTCGTTAAGACATGCTGTTTATTGCGAAGAATTGGGTTTTGAGCCTGTCAATATCAGAGAAGGCATTGAAAAGGACGACTTCGATGAAAGATCGCTGCATTGCCTGATCGAAAGAAAGGATAATCAACAGGCCGTTGGCTGTGTCAGGCTTGTCTTGCCTTCTAGAGATAAAAATTCGGTCTTTTACCAGATGCCGCTTGAGAAAAAATTTGCCGCCCTGCTTGAAGACAACGAGCAACATCCAAATCTTTTAAAAAGACAGGAAGTTTGTGAAATATCCAGAGTAGCCATACTGAGTGATATCAGGCGAATCAGTAGTGCAAGGTCCCATACAAGTGATGTTGCCGAGGCCATTAAAACGGCGTCTCTTTTAAAAGCAGGTCTGTTTTTATCTGTTCTGGCGTTGGGCAAGATATCCCGACGTCGATATGGTTTTGCGATGATGGAACCGTCTTTGGCAAGACTTCTATCATATTCGGGCTTCAAGTTTTCAAGAGTCAGTCAATATCTGGACTTTAACGGTAAAAGAGCCATTTATTATAGCGACTGGCAAGAAGCAGTGGGAAAACTGCATCCTGAAATGTATGAGTTGTACGAGTATATTGTTGAGTGTTTTAGCCTCAGTATTGTCAATCATACCCGGGATATTGCAGAGATCGCCGAATGGCAAAATGCCTGAGCCTGCCAGCCGGCGATCGATGAAACTCTAGCGCGTCAAAAAAAGATCCTTGTACTGATGCGGCTGCGAGCGCAAATACTGACTTGGCGCAGCCACCTGAGCCCCTAATGTCGCAGCGGCATGCCACGGCCAGCGCGGGTTGTATAGCATGGTTCGAGCCAGTGCGACGGCATCGGCGTCTCCGGTCGCCACAATGGCTTCTGCCTGTTCCGGCTCGGTAATCAGCCCTACTGCAATGGTAGGCATGTCAACGACCTCACCAATGGCGCGTGCCAGCGGTACCTGATAGTTTGGGCCTATCGGAATCTGTTGGGCTGAGGTCAATCCGCCACTCGAGACATGAATGAAGCTGCAGCCGCGTGCATCGAGCTCGCGGGCCAGCATCTGGCTCTCTTCTACACTCCAGCCGCCGTCGGCCCAGTCCGTCGCGGAAATACGGATGCCTACCGGGCGCTCCTGTGGGAAAACATCACGGACCGCATCGAAGACCTCGAGCGTCAGGCGCATGCGGTTTTCCAGACTGCCCCCATACTTATCGCTGCGCTGGTTGGAGAGCGGCGATAGAAATTGATGCAGCAGATAGCCGTGGGCAGCATGAATCTCGATCGCCTCGATGCCCAGGCGCGCCGAGCGCTCGGCCGCCGCTCTGAACTGCTCACGAATTCCGGCGATCTCTTCGATGGAAAGCGCCTGCGGGGCGTTTTCTTCCTCGCTGTAGGCGACACTCGAGGGGGCGACGGTCTGCCAGCCGCGCGGTGCATCCGGTGCAATCTGGGCGCCGCCTTCCCAGGGCACATGAGTGGAGGCCTTGCGTCCGGCATGGCCGAGCTGAATGCCCAGCGGCATGTCTGAATGTGCCCGTACGGCGTCCAGGGTCCCTTTCAGAGCCTGTTCGTTATCATCGTTCCAGAGTCCAAGATCGTCAGGACTGATACGCCCTTCCGGTGACACGGCCGTGGCTTCAAGAATCAGCAGCCCGGCGCCTGACAGCGCCAGATGGCCGAGGTGAATGGTATGCCAGTCGGTGGCGTTGCCATCGCATGCCGAGTACTGACACATCGGTGCGATCAGAATGCGGTTGGCAAGCTCAAGCTTGCCGAGCGTCAGGGGTTCGAAAAGGCGAGGGGAGGGCATTACAGTTCTCCTTGGAATGGGGGAGCCAGCAGAGGGTCAGGAGTCTGGCACAGACCAAAGCCATTAGCACGCTATCAAAATCGATAGGAGGCATCGAAAATTTTTTGCCTCTATCAGGAACTCTTCACCACAGGGGGACTCAAAGTCAGTGTTCCCTTGAATGATCCCTTGCAAGAAGTATTCTTGTCGCCTGCCATCCTCTGGCAGGCTTTTTTTTGCCTGTTTTTTGGCTTGCCCTGTCTAACCACGGTGTCTTGGACGCGTGGGCATACGCTGTGTGCCAGTCCAGTACCTGACCGTTGCATCACTGGAGCTCCACTGATGATTCAATCCTCGCTGCTGTCCGACATACCATCGATTGCACACGGCTTCGGCCATCGGCAGATGCTCACGCCCGAGGTGCTTGTCGAGTTCGAATCAGCGCGACCGAAAAAACAGCAGGAGCACGGCACGCGCATTGTCACGGTCAGCACGCCGGACCAGGCGTGCGGACGTGCGGACGGATTTCTGACCGACCGGCCCGGCATTCCCGTATCGATTGTCACGGCAGACTGCCTGCCGATTCTGTTCGCCCACCGCAGCGGGCGCTATATCGGCGCTCTGCACGCCGGCTGGCGTGGCCTGCTGGATGGCATTGTCGAGGCGATGCTGGCGAAAATCATGGTCCAGCACTGGGGCGATCTTTCCGAGTGGGCGGCAGTGGTCGGGCCGGCCGCCGGCCACCAGGCCTATGAGGTCAGCGAGGCGCTGGTCAATCGGTTCAGGGCGGCTCTGGCGGTGCCGGAGGCGGTCATGTCGCCGCGTTCGTGCCATCTGGCGCTCGGCGCCATCGCCTGTCACAAGCTCGAGGCGGCAGGGGTGGGGGAGATTGTCCATCTTGATCAGTGCACGATCACTACGCTGGTCGACGGCAGTACCGGGCCGCTGGACGGTTCTGACCCGGGGGCCTATCGATTTCAGAGTCATCGGCGCCATACGCTGACCCATCCCGACCCCGAGCAGCGGCCCAAACTGCCCAATCAGCATTCGGGGCTCGTAATCCTGCCCTGAACCCGGATGTTTCACGTGAAACAATGCCGCTGTTCTTGAGGACTTCAAAACGACGAGCCAGGGGTGGTCAGAAAGGCCGTTTCTTCCAGCGTACTGGTACGGCCCAGAGTGTCATTACGATGCGGGTAGCGGCCAAAGCGCTCGAGAATCGCCAGGTGGCGATGCTCCACGTCGAGGTGGCGTTCAAGCCCGGGCTGATCGAACAGCCGCACGGCGTCTCGATGAATGACCAGGGATTCACTGTGCATCCAGGGCATGTAGAGAAAGGGGCGCTCCCTGAGCGACAGCCGTCGGTCACAGCACAGGCGCACGGCTTCCTGAGCCAGCACCAGCGCCTGCGGGTCATGGGAGAAGGCGCGTGGATCATTGCGATACACGTTGCGAGAAAACTGGTCGATGACGATGATCTCGGCCAGGCGTCCGCGGTCGCTGTTACGCCAGTGAGAAAGTTCGCCCTGGCGTGCTGCCGCCAGCAGCGCGCCAAAGCGTGCGGCAATGGTGTTGTCCAGAGCCTCATCGCGTCGAAACCACTGCCCGGGCGTCAGTTCCTCAAACCAGAAGGTGAGGACGTCATCGCTGTCGTGACGATGCGTCATGGTCCGTGGACCCCTTGCCGGTGGTCAGCGGCTGACCGGTGGCCAGTGACATCATGAAGCGCTTGACCGGCCCCATGCGGTCCGCCCCTCTTAACCCTCTTTCTGCCAGCGTGCGCAAGGGGGCAAACGGCAGGGTGAAAAGATGGTGAAGCTGCTCGACACCGGTCAGCATGGCAGCGTTGCGCGGCCACTGGCGGCGCTGATAGCGGCTCAGCGCCTGGTCGTTGCCCGGATCACTTTCATGCTCAAGGGCCTCGGCCAGCGAGACCACATCGGCCAGTCCCAGATTGATGCCCTGGCCGGCCATGGGGTGAATGACGTGGGCAGCGTCGCCGATCAGTGCCACACGCTTGCCCACGTAGCGCTGGGCATGAAGACGGCGAATCGGGAAACGGCCGCGCTCGATGATGGCCTCGATCTGTCCAAGGCGTGTTGGGAAGGCCTCGATGATGGCCGCACGCAGCGTGTCATCACTCATGCTCATGCGCTTTTGAATCTGTCCCGGACGGTCATACCAGATAAGGGAGGCCTGTCGGTCATGCAGCGGCAGCAGGGCGACCGGGCCGTCGGGCGTAAAGATCTGCCAGGTGGTGTGACCCGGTGATTCGGTCAGGCGCACGTTGATGATCATGGCCTCCTGGGCGTAGTCGCGTTGCTGGCTGCTGATACCGGCCAGATGGCGCACATGAGAGCGCGCGCCGTCGGCGCCGATGACCAGGCGGATGTCCAGCGCCCGACCATCATCGAGCAGACCGTCAACGTGGTCGTCATGGCGCTGAAGCGATGACAGACGTGCTTCGCTGATGAGGGTGACCTGCGCCATCGTGGTCAGCGTCTGCCACAGCGCCGCCCGCAGGCGGTCATTTTCAACAAAGACGCCAAAACGGGGGAGGTTGATGTCCTCGGCGCTGAAGCTCAGCGCATCCGGTGCGTCGCGGCTGCCGGCTTCGAGTCGATTGAAGTCGGTGAGAAAGCGCGCCGGCAGATGCGCCATGACGCCGGCCTCTTTCAGCAGATTCAGCGCCGCGCTATTGAGCGAGGTGGTGCGAAGCTGCAGCGCATCATCAGGCATTTTGGGGGCATGGTCACCGTCGAGCACCGTGATGGTGAACGTGGTGTGCGTCGCCAGGCGGGCAGCCATGGCCAGCCCTGCAATGCCGCCGCCGACAATGACGATGTCGGATTTGATCGTGCTGGTGTCTGTCATGGTTGCGCCATCCGTGTAAATAATGCCGTATGAAGTCAAGGCTCAAGTATAAACGACGCCTGCCGACCTCGCGTGGAGCGTGCGCGTCGGTGCCGCAAGCCGTTACTGACGGCCGTTACTGACCAGAGGCGGTCATGGCCGGATCATCGGAGAGCAGCCGATTGGCAAAATCGAGCAGCGAATCGGCAATCACGACGTCGTCGGGGCGGTCGAGCTGGTCCAGATCTCCCCGGGTGATTTCCCCCTTGCCGGTCAGCACCAGCGCCGTTCTGCATCCCGCGGTCTGGCCGGCCTGCAGATCGCGCAGGCTGTCGCCGACCATCCAGGCCTCATCCAGGCACTCGAGCCGGCACAGATCGCGAATCTGATACAAGAGCCCCGGTTTGGGCTTGCGGGTGTCACTGTCATCCTCCGGGCCATGGGGGGAGTAGACGACATGATCAATCTTCCCACCGGCCGCCTCGACCTCGCGATGCATTCGCGCATGCATCGCCTCAAGGGTCTCTTCGGTGAAGTAACCGCGCGCAATGCCGGACTGATTGGTGGCCACCGCCAGCGTCCAGCCGGCCTGATGCAGGCGGGCAATGGCTTCCAGTGCCTGGGGGAAGGCCAGCCACTGCTCGGGGCTTTTGATGAACTCGATGGAATCCTCGTTAATCACGCCATCCCGGTCGAGAATAATCAGTCCTGCACTCATGTCGTCACTCTCTGCAATGATCCCCGAAATCGGGTGTTGGTGTGAAATCGCGAGGGTCTCCGACACTGCGTTCACAGTTGGTTTCTGGACGCCCTGCAATGACTACATTACATTGAATCAAATTCTTTTTTCGGAGTTCACCATGAAAAAGCCTGTTTCGATGCTTGGCGCGGCGCTCATCACGGCCGGCATGCTGGCCGCCCCAATGGCCATGGCCGGCAGTCAGGGCACTTCGCAGGGCCAGCAGCAGGCACCTGCGCAGATGCAGCAGCCCCAGCCCGTTGAGTCTGGCACACTGTCAAAGCAGTACAAGGATGACGAACTGCGCTCGTTTCTGGACGTCAATCGCGACATGATTCCGGTCATCAAGAACCTCTCCACTCAGGACGTGCAGGACCAGCAGCAGGCGCAGTCGTTGATGCAGGAGTTCCAGAGCAAGACGGAAGATTCCCTCAAGGAGCATGACCTGTCCGTGCAGCAGTATCAGCAGATCGGTACTGACGCCTCGCGTGACAAGGCACTGGAAAAGCGCTTGATCGATATGGACCCGCAGCTCTACAAGCAGCTTCAGTCCATGCAGTCGCAGGCGCAACAGCAGCCGCCGGCACAGTAACGCTTGATACCCCTGCGGGGTAGTACGTTGCAGCAGGGGAAGTAAAAAGCCGGCCCGCCATTTGGCGGGCCGGCTTTTTTGAGCCTGATTCACGGCTTTTTGAGTCCGGTCCAGACCATGAATCGATTACGCCGGCAGGCGGGCCTCATGGCGATGCCCGCGCCACCAGATCGCAAGCCCCACAAGACTTGTGATCACCCCGAAGGCCGTGACCCCGGTCCAGCCGCTGTGACCGTAAAGCCAGGCCGAGGCCAGCGAGCCGGTGGCCCCGCCCAGAAAGTAGCTCACCATATAGGCGGCATTGAGACGGTTACGGGCGTTCGGGTCGATGCGATAGACCATGTTGAGATTGGTGATGTGGACCAGCTGCACAGCGATATCCAGTACCAGCACGCCGATGATGATCGCCACCAGGGAATGTTCGGCCCGAAACAGCGGCAGCCATCCCAGCAACAGCAGGACAAGCCCCGACGTGGTGGTCAGCCGCGCCCGCCCGCGGTCTACCTGACGGCCGGCCCAGGGGGCGACCAGGGCCCCCGCCGCGCCCAGAAGCCCCAGAAGGCCGATGGTGGCGTCACTGAACTGCCAGGGCGGCGCCGAAAGTAGAAAGGCGACCGGTGTCCAGAAGGCGGCAAACAGCATAAAGGTCAACGCCCCCAGCGCAGCGCGCAGGCGCAGCGCTGGATGCGTTGCCAGCAGTGTGCCGACCGAGCGAATCAATGCTGCATAGCCAAGTCCTGCATGGGTGTTGAGCCTGGGCAGGGCACGCCAGAGCAGCAGGGTCGTGATCAGCATCAGTACAGCGGCCACCATGTAGACCAGCCGCCAGTTGCCCAGTGTCGAAAGCGCTCCTGCAAAGGTGCGCGCCAGCAGGATACCGATCAGAAGGCCACTCATGACGGTGCCCACGGCGCGACCGCGCTGTTCCGGAGCGGCAAGCGTTGCCGCAAAGGGCACCAGCACCTGAGCGACCACCGAGAAAACGCCGGTAATGGCAGTGCCCAGCAGCAGCACGGCGAGATTGGTGGAAAGGGCGCTGACCACCAGACCCGCGGTGGCCAGCAGCATCATGGTGACCACCAGCCGGCGCCGCTCGATCATGTCGCCCAGCGGTACCAGCAGTAAAAGCCCGGCGGCGTAACCCAGCTGCGCGGTGGTCACGATAATGCCGGCCCCCGACCAGCTCAGATCGAGCTGTTGGGCAATGGTGTGTAACAGCGGCTGAGCATAGTAGTTGCTGGCCACCGAGATGCCGGTGGCCACGGCCATCAAGAGCAGCAAGGGGGTGGGCAGGCCCCCTGGGGTGTTATCCCGGGATGTCACGGCAAACGCCTCTTTTAGTCGAAACTGAACAGGAGTGGCGCAGTGTGAGCCGGTTTGAATCCGGGCGCAAAAGAAGAATGGGCCGACAATGTCAGCCGCATGGGCTATGACCGCCGGGCATGCTCGGGCAGCGGATAACGCCGGCTTGAGCGCCCGGCCTTCACTACCTGGCCCGGCACCTCATGACCCACCAGATCAGGCAGGGTGCCGGAGACCGCCAGCAGGGCGTCGAGATCCACGCCGGTCTCGACACCCATCTCCTCGAACATGTGAACCAGGTCCTCGGTGCAGACGTTGCCGCTGGCGCCGGGAGCAAACGGACAGCCGCCCAGCCCGCCCAGCGCCGCGTCAAAGCGGGTGACCCCGGCCTGCCAGGCCGCGAAGGCGTTGGCCAGGCCCATGCCGCGGGTGTTGTGCACATGCAGGGTGAGGGCAAGCTCGGGCCAGCGGGTGAGAACCTGCTCACACAGTGCCCTGACCTGCACCGGGTTGGCCATGCCGGTGGTATCGCAAAGCGACACGCCGCCAATGCCCAGCGTCGTCAGCCGCTCAACGATCTCGATCACCCGTAAGGCGGGCACCTCGCCATCAAACGGACAGCCAAAGGCGGTCGAGATCGAGGCGTTAATGAAGACCTCATGGCCACGCGCCCGCTCGACGATCGCTTCAAAGCGCTCAAGCGACTGCCAGGGTGTCATGCGCAGATTCGCCAGACCATGCCCGTCACTGGCCGACATCACCAGGTTGAGTTCATCGGCGCCGGCGGCCAGCGCCCGCTCGGCGCCACGCTCGTTGGGCACCAGCGCCACGTACTCCACGCGCTCATGGCGGGTGATGCCGGCCATTACCTCGGAGGCATCGGCCAGATTGGGAATCGCTTTGGGCGAGGTAAACGAGGTGGCCTCGATTTTTGCCACACCGGTGCGGGAAAGGGCATTGATCAGGGCGATCTTTTCAACCGTGGGCACGAAACGCTGCTCGATCTGCAGACCATCGCGCGGGGCGACTTCCTGAATATAAACGCGCTGGCTCATGTCACGCTCCCTTTTTCGCATGGGGTGATGTCGGCGTGTCGGTGTCATGGAGCACGCCGCGCTCAAACAGCGCCTGCTGGGTGTCGGCATCAATGCCCAGCTCATCAAGCACATCACGCGTATGCTGGCCCAGCCACGGGCCACCGCCCTCGATGCGCCCCGGCGTGCGGCTGAGTTTTGGTATCACACCCGGCACCTTCAGCTGGCGTCCTTCGGCGGTAATGATGGTCTGGATCATCTCGCGGGCCTGATAGTGCGGGTCATTGACGATATCGCGTGCGGTATAGGGAAAGCCCACCGGCACCCCGACAGCGTCCAGCGTGCTCAGCACATGCTCGCGTTCATGACGGGATGTCCAGTCGGCAATGGCGCCATCGATACGCTCGGCGTGGCGCGAGCGGCCATCGTTATGGGCAAGCTCGGGGTCATCGGCCAGATCGGGACGCTCGATCGCCTGCATCAGTCGCCGATAGATGCTGTCACCGTTACCCGCGATCAGCACATGTTCACCGCCCCGGCACGGGTAGGCATTGGACGGCGTGATGCCGGGCAGGGCGCTGCCGCTGGGTTCACGGATCACATCGGCGCCATCGTATTCGGGAATCAGGCTTTCCATCATGGCAAACACCGATTCATACAGTGCGACATCGATGTATTGCCCCTGGCCGCTGGCGTGGCGCTCCTGTAGTGCCAGCAGTGCCCCGATCACGCCATAGAGCGCCGACAGGGAATCGCCCAGACTTACCCCCACGCGCACCGAGCGCTCGCCGGGATGACCGGAGAGGTAGCGCAGACCGCCCATGGCTTCCCCGATGACGCCAAAGCCCGGACGGTCACGGTAGGGGCCGGTCTGGCCGTAGCCGGAGATGCGCACCATGATCAGCCCCGGATTGGCCGCACTCAGCGCCTCCCAGCCCAGCCCCCATTTCTCCAGCGTGCCGGGACGAAAGTTCTCCACCACGATGTCGGCCTCACGGGCCAGCCGGCGCACGATCTCCTGACCCTCCTCGCTTCTCAGATCAAGAGAGAGCGAGCGCTTGTTGCGGGTCTGGACGTGCCACCAGAGCGAGGTGCCCTCCTCGACAATGCGCCAGCGGCGCAGCGGGTCACCGGTGCCGGGCGGCTCGATCTTGATCACGTCAGCGCCGAATTCGCCGAGCAGCTTGGTGGCAAACGGGCCGGCAATCAGCTGGCCCAGCTCCAGTACCTTCAGGCCGGTCAGAGCATGGGGCTGTTCGGTGGCAGAGGTGGCGTCATGGGCTGTCATGGGGTGTCCGCTCCCGGGCATGGTGATGACCATGAGGATGGCCGAGCGGTCCTCGGCGTCACAATTGGGGTTTGACCAAGGCAGTGTTCGCAACCGGCGAAGACAGTGTCAGACTGTCAGGCCGACCGAGCGGATCCCCCATGAAGCGTCTTGATTTTGTCACCCTGCGCCTTTTCGTGGCGATTGCCGACGAGCGCAGCCTGACCCGCGCGGCCCACCGCGAGCATCTGGCCCTGGCAGCGGTCAGCAAGCGCATCAGCGATCTGGAAAATCAGATCGGCATTTCGCTGCTCTATCGCCGCCCGCGAGGGATCGAGCTCACGCCGGCAGGTCACGCCTTTTTGCATCACGCCCGGCTGCTGCTCGAAGGGCTCGCGCGTCTTGACGCCGACATGAGCGAATACAGCGTCGGCATCAAGGGTCATATCCGCCTGCATGCCAACACCTCGTCGGTCATCGAGTTTCTGCCGGATGATCTGGGCGATTTCATGAACCGCTTCCCGCAGATCCGCATCGACATGAAGGAGCGGCTGAGCCATGAAATCGTGACCGCCGTACGCGACGGTCTGGCCGACATCGGCCTCTATGCCGGTCATGTGCCGGCCGAGGGGCTGGATGCCCGGCTGTGGCGCCGCGACCGGCTGGTGCTGGTCGTGCCACAGCAGCATCCACTGGCTGAAATGCCGGCAGTGGCGCTTGAACAGGCCCTCGATAACGACTTTATCGGCCTTGAGCAGGATGCCTCGCTGCAGGCGCTGTTACAGGACGGGGCGCGTCGCTTTGATCGACCGCTGCGCATGCGCATTCAGGTGCGAAGCTTTGAAGGCATCTGTCGCATGATCGATCGTGGCATGGGCATCGGCGTGCTGCCCTGTCGAGCGGTCGAGGCCGAACGCCTCGGGCTTCATCTGGCCACGGTACCGCTGACGGATGGCTGGGCACTGCGCGAACTGCACCTGGTCATGCGCGACTACCACGGCCTGGCCGTGCCTGCCCGTCAGCTGGTGGATCATCTGCTGCGCTGTGGCGAGCGCGACTGCCACGCCGAGTCATCGGGTCAGGGATAGCCGGGCCTGCGACCAACGTCGTGGCGCTTCGCCACTGGCGAAGCCGCGCTTGTTCAATGATCAATATTCAGCTCTGGTGAGCGCTCGCTAGAGTCCCTTCTGGACCCTGTCCGTCGCGCCCGCGACGGGATCACTGCCCGGGAGAGCGTCTCATGAAACCCAGAATGTCCGAGCCCGTTCGAAAGCGTCGTGTCTGGATCGGCTTTATCGTGCTCTTTGTGCTCATCAACCCCTGGTACTTCGCCAGTGACGCCGGCTCGACGCTGGTCATGGGGATTCCGGTGTGGGCACTGACCGTTCTGGGGGCGTCACTTCTGCTGTCGATCTTCATCACCTGGACGATCAGAACCCAGTGGCAGACCGACAGCGACGAGCTTTATGGCTGTGGAAATAAGGGCGGCCGTGGAAAAGACAGCGGCTGTGGAAAACAGAGCGGCGATGGTGGCCATGACCACAGCAGCGGCGTCCGCCGTGGCGAGGAGGTGTAATCATGGAAGTCGAACTGGCGTTCAGCGGCTGGTCAGGCATCCTGGTGCTCGCCCTTTATGGCGCCCTGATGCTGGGGGTGGGCGTGTTTGCCTATCTGCGCAATCGCGGCATGCGCGAAAGCCTGGATGAGTACTACCTGGGCGGGCGCGGCCTTGGGGTGATGGTACTCTTTTTCACCTTCTTTGCCACCCAGTACAGCGGCAATACCGTCATCGGCTATCCGCCGACGGCCTATCGCATGGGCTATCAGTATCTGGTGTCGGTGCCGTTTTTCATCATGATCATTATGGTGTATCTCTTCTTCGCACCCCGTCTTTATGCGCTGGGGCGGCGCTTTTCACTGCTCACGCCGGTGGACTGGATCGAACTGCGCTTTCGCTCCAAAAGCGTCTCGATTCTGGCGGCCATCCTGATGCTCTATGGCCTGGCCAACTATCTGCTCGAGCAGTTCGTGGCGATCGGGCAGGGCGTGTCGGGGCTGACCGGCGGCACCATTCCCTATCAGGTCGGCGTGATCTTTTTCATTGTCATCATGGTGGCCTACAGCTGGCTGGGCGGCATGCGCTCGGTGGCCTACACCGACACCATTCAGGGCATCGCACTGCTGTTCGGGGTGTTTACGCTGTTGATCGGCTCGCTGTATTACTTTGGCGGTCTGCCGTCGGCGGCGGAGTACATGCAGGCCAACTCCCCCGAGAAGCTCAATCCGCCTGACGCCGCCGGGCTGACCCGCTGGTTCAGCCTGCTGGTGCTGGTCGGTATCGGGGCGGCGATCTATCCCCACGCGGTGCAGCGCATCTTCTCGGCGAAAAGCGAGATCACGCTCAAGCGCTCGTTCATTCGCATGGCCTACATGCCGTTTCTGACCGCAGGCGTGGTGTTCACGGTCGGCATCATCGGGATTGCGGCCTTTCCGGGGCTCTCCACGGCGGACTCCGAGCAGCTGGTCGGGATCATGGCCAATGCGCTCGCCAATCAGAACACGTTCTTTTACTGGGCGATGGTGCTGCTGTTCGGGGGCGTGATCGCCGCCATCGTCTCGACGGCCGACTCGGTGCTGCTGACGTTTTCCTCGATCATCTCCAACGACCTGTACGGGCGCTATATCAAGCCCGATGCCAGCGAGTATCAAAAGGTGCTGGCCGGCAAGCTGGTGGGGCTGGTGGCGGTAGCCATTCTGATCGTGATCGCCTGGTATCCGCCGGCCACGCTCTATCAGATTTTCGTGCTCAAGTTCGAGGTGCTCATCCAGGTCGCGCCGGCGCTGATTCTGGGACTCTACTGGACCCGTCTGAACGCTCGTGCCGTGTTTATCGGCATGCTGGCCGGCGCCGTCATGGCCGGTGTGTTCACCTTCATGGGCTATCGGCCGCTGGGCATCTACAGCGGGCTGTGGGGCCTTGTGCTCAATACCACGATCTGTGTGGTTGGCACGCTTCTGGCAGGTGTTGATACCGCCAGCCGCGAACACGCGCGCAAGGTCATCGGCTTCGAGTATTGAGCCGTACGGCGATTCCACAACATCCCGACCACGCGCGTCGGGTGAGGAGCGTGTCATGGCACGGACATTGACCCACAAGCTGATCGAGGATCATCTGATTTCCGGGCACGCACGGCCCGGAGAAGAGATTGCCCTGCGCATTGATCAGGCCCTGTTACAGGATGTGCTGGGCAGTCTGGTCATGCTGGAGCTGGAGGCGATGGGGGTGGAGCGGGTCGTGACCGCGCCCAGCGTTCAGTACATCGACCATGCTCTGGTGCAGGCCGATGGCCTCAACGCCGAGGCCCATCTGTTTCTGGAGCGGGCCTGCCAGCGCCTGGGGGTGATCTATAGCGGTCCGGGCAACGGCATCAGCCATCCGGTGCACATGGAGTACTTCGGCCGTCCCGGCGAGACGCTGGCCGGCTGTGACAGCCATACCACCGCAGCCGGGGCGCTGGGCATGCTGGCACTCGGTGCCGGCGGCATCGAAATCGCTCTGGCGATGGCCGGTGAGCCGCTCTATATCACCATGCCGGAGGTGATGGGGGTGTATCTGGAAGGCACGCTGCCCGACTGGGTCAGCGCTCGCGATGTGGTGCTGGAGCTGCTGCGTCGTCATGGGGTGGCCGGGGCCAAAAACTGCATCCTTGAGTACTACGGCCCGGGACTTGCCGGTCTCTCGGCAATGGATCGACATGTTATGGCCAACATGGGCACCGAGATGGGGGCTACCAGTAGCGTCTTCCCCAGTGATGAGGCGGTGCGCACCTTTTTGAAGGCGCGCGGCCGCGAAGCGGATTTCCGGGCGCTGGCCGCTGATGACGGCTGTCGGTACGACCGCCATGAGCGTATTGATCTCTCAATGCTCGAGCCGCTGATCGCCCGACCTTCAAGTCCGGATAACGTGGTGCCGGTTCGCGAGGCGGCTGGCGAGCCGCTTTATCAGGCCTATATCGGTTCATCGGGCTGTCCGGGCTATCGCGACTTTGCCATCACCGCTGATATCGTGCGCGGTCAGATGGTCGCCCCGGGGGTATCGCTGGACATCAATCCCTCGAGCCGTCAGGTGCTGGCGACCCTGACCCGTGAAGGGTATCTGGGCGATCTGATCCAGGCGGGTGCGCGTCTTCATCAGGCTGGCTGCAATGGCTGTATCGGCATGGGCCAGGCCCCGGCCGCCGGTCGCAACAGCCTGCGTACCGTGCCCCGCAATTTTCCCGGACGCTCCGGCACGCGTGAAGACAGCGTCTTTCTATGCAGCGCCGAAACGGCGGCGGCCTCGGCCTTGACCGGGGTGATCACCGATCCTCGCACGCTGGGGCGTCCGGCGCCGCGTATCGAAGAACCCGGCGAGATGGTGGTCGATCCGCGCATGTTCGTGACCCCCCCCGAGGTCGGCGTGACTCGCCCGGTCATGCTGGCTACCACGCACACGCCAGCCCTGCCAGAGATGGCAGCCCTATCCGCGCGTATTGAAGCGCCGGTGCTGTTGCGGGTTGGCGACAACATCTCCACCGACGACATCATGCCGGCCGGTAACCGCGTGTTGCCGCTGTGGAGTGACGTGCCGGCTTCGGCGGCCTTTACCTTTGAAGCCGTAGACAGTGGCTATGCCGAGCGTGCCGGTGCCGGCTCATCGGGGCATGTCATCGTGGCCGGCCACAATTACGGTCAGGGGTCGAGCCGCGAAAACGCCGCACTGGTACCGCGCTATCTTGGCCTTGAGGTGGTCATCGCCAAAAGCTTTGCGCGGATCCACTGGCAGAATCTGGTGAGTTTTGGCGTGCTGCCGCTGACAGTAAGCGATGACGCCGATCATCAGCGTCTGATGGACAGTCGCGATGTGACGATCGAGTCACCCGGCGAACAGATCGAACGGGGCACCACCGTCGAGGCGTATTTGAGTGACGGGACAACCGTGACGCTTGAGCATCAGCTCAGCGAGCGTCAGCGCGATATCCTGAGAGCAGGCGGGGTCATCAACCATCTGAAGATGAAGCGAGAAGAGACTCGGGTCTGATGTGGAAGGCTTGGGTGGTATGGGGGAGGGGGCGGGTGTTTCACATGAAACACCCGCTTTTTTTGAGGACAGCCCTTGGAGCTGTCTCAGTCCAGCGTTTTCTCAAGCACGACAAAGCGCAGGTCATCGCGCTTTGGCGTCCCAAAGCGCTCATCGCCGTAGGGAAAGGGCAGATACTCACCGGTGCGGTGATAGCCCCGACGCTCATACCAGGCGATCAACTCCAAGCGCACATCGATCACCGTCATACGCAGTCGTTCAAGGCCCAGTTCCTCACGCGTCATCCGTTCAGCCTCTGCCAGCACGGCCTGACCGATGCCATGGCCCTGAAGCCAGGGGCGCACGGCAAACATGCCGAAATAGCCGGCATCCTCGTCACGGGCCACATGGGCACAGGCCACCAGCTCATGGGTGCTGTCCCCCGGGCGCTCGGCGATAATGACATGGCTGTCAGGGCGCTCGATGTCGGCACGCAGCACCTCCGGCGCAATACGTTCACCATCGAGCAGATCCGCCTCGGTGGTCCAGCCGCTACGGCTGGACTCGCCCCGATAGGCGGACGTCACAAGACTCGTCAGCGCTGCCACATCGCTTGAGGTGGCTCGGCGAAAACGGATGGTGCTGCTCATGACTGACCCAGCAACGCGATATCGGCGACTTCGAGGAAAAGTCCCTGAAGACCGGCCAGCAGAGCCAGACGGTTGCGCCTGAGCGCCTCGTCATCGCTCATCACCATGACCTGATCAAAAAACGCATCGACCGGTGCCTTGATGCTGGCCAGCGCGTCCAGCGCACTGGCGTAGTCGCGTCGGGCGATCAGCGGCGCAGTCTCCTCGCGCTTAACGGAAATGGCATCAAACAGTGCCTTTTCAGCCGGCTCGGCAAGGTGAGTGGTATCGACCTCGGCCGGCACGTCGCCGGACTGCTTGGCCAGAATGTTGGCCACACGCTTGTTGGCCGCGGCCAGCGCCTGCGCTTCTTCACGATGGGTGAAGGCGTGCACGGCGCGCAGACGACGCTCGAAATCGAACGGGTGGGTGACGGGGCGGGCCCGCACGGCCAGGTAGGTCTCCGCGCTCATGCCGGCTTCCAGTGCCCAGGCACGGAAACGGTCCAGCATGTAGTCCTGTACTTCATCGACCAGTGCCGTCACATCGGTAACGCTTTCGTGCTGGCCGGCGGCGACGGTCAGGAGCTCGCGCAGATCGAGATCCAGCTCGGCCTTGACCATGATGCTGATCACACCGATGGCAGCGCGACGCAGGGCGAAGGGGTCTCGCGTGCCGGTAGGCCGCTGACCGATGGCAAATATCCCGGTCAGGGTATCAAGACGATCGGCAATGGCCAGGGCCTGGCCGGTCGGCCCGGAGGGTACTTCATCGCCGGCAAAGCGGGGCAGATACTGTTGATAGATGGCGCTGGCAACGGCCTCGTCCTCACCATCAAAGCGCGCGTAGTAGGCGCCCATGATGCCCTGCAGCTCCGGGAACTCGAGCACCATTTCGGTGACCAGATCGCACTTGGCAAGCGTTGCGGCACGACCGGCCTGGTCACTGTTGCCGCCCAGCCTTTCAGCGATGGTCCGCGACAGCACTTCAACCCGGGCGCTCTTGTCGGCCAGCGTCCCCAGCTTTTGCTGGAAGACCACGCTTTTAAGCGGTTCGATGCGAGCCGCCAGCGGTCTTTTGCGATCGGTTTCAAAGAAAAACGCGGCATCGGCCAGGCGCGGACGAATGACGCGCTCATTGCCCTCGATGACCTGACGCGGGTCGCGGCTTTCAATGTTGCTGACAGTGATGAAGGCCGGAATCAGGTTGTCCTGCTCATCAAGCAGGTGGAAGTACTTCTGATTGGCCTTCATCGATGAAATCAGACATTCGGCCGGCACTTCCAGAAAACGCTCGTCAAAGCGCCCGGTCAGCGCCACCGGCCATTCGACCAGGCCCGTGACCTCATCCAGCAGGGTGTCTTCGATCACGGCCGTGGCCCCCAGTGCCCGCGCCTGCTCGCGGACCTGCTCGACGATCATGCTGCGCCGCCTGACCATGTCGACGATCACGTGGCCCGGGGTTTCGAGCTTTTCGACATACTCATCGGCATGAGACAGCTCGATGGGCTGATTGTAATGATAGCGGTGACCGCGGGTGGTACGGCCGGACTCGAGCCCCAGCAGTTCACAGGGGACGACCTCTTCACCGTAGAGCATCACCAGCCAGTGTACCGGCCGCGAGAATTCGACCCGCGAGGCGCCCCAGCGCATGCGCTTGGGGACCGGCAGGGCATCGACGGCGCGACGCACAATGTCAGGCAGCAGTGCCGTGGTGGCCTCACCCGGCTGGGTGTAGCGATGGCCCAGTCGCTCGCCCTTGTCGGTCTCAAGGCGCGAAAGCTCACCCACTTCAAGACCCAGCGAGCCGGCAAAGCCCTGGGCGGCCTTCGTGGGGTTGCCTTCCTTGTCAAAGGCAGCCGCTACAGCCGGACCGAGGCGCTCGATCTGCTGGTCGGGCTGATATTCGGCCAGGCGGGTGATGCTCACGGCCAGGCGGCGCGGGGTAGCCAGCGGCAGCACTTCGCCGTACTGGACACCGGCATCACGCAGGCCGTTTTTGACGCCGAGGGCCAGCGCATCGACCAGCCCGGCCAGGGCGCCGGGCGGCAGCTCTTCACAGCCCAGTTCGATCAGAAGCGTTCGGGTGGATGCCACGGCGTTGTTGGCGGCCATCGTGTTGTCAAAAGCCATCAGATCGCTTCCTTCTGACCGAGAATTTCAGCACGCACTTCAGGCGAGGCCAGCGGGAAACCGGCCGCCTCGCGTGAGGCGTAATAGGCATGGGCCACGTCGCGGGCCAGTGTGCGTACGCGCAGGATATAGCGCTGACGCTCGGTCACCGAGATGGCGTGACGGGCATCGAGCAGGTTGAAGGTGTGCGAGGCCTTGAGCGTTTTTTCATACGCCGGCAGCGGCAGGTTGGCCTCCAGCAGTGCCCTGCAGTCGCGCTCAAGGTGGTCGAAATCGGCAAACAGCGTCGGCACATCGGCGTGCTCGAAGTTATAGGTCGACTGCTCGCGCTCGTTTTGCAGATAGACGTCGCCATAGGTGACCGTCGAGCCGTCGGGCGCGCGGGTCCAGACCAGGTCATAGACGCTGTCGACGTCCTGCAGGTACATGGCGATCCGCTCAAGTCCGTAGGTCAGCTCGCCCATGACCGGGTAGCACTCGATGCCGCCGGCCTGCTGGAAATAGGTGAACTGGGTCACTTCCATGCCGTTGAGCCAGATTTCCCAGCCCAGCCCCCAGGCGCCCAGCGTGGGGGATTCCCAGTTGTCCTCGACAAAGCGGATGTCGTGGACGAGCGGGTCGAGTCCGAGATGGGCCAGCGAGCCCAGATAGAGTTCCTGGAAGTTCTCCGGCGACGGTTTCATCACGACCTGAAACTGGTAGTAATGCTGCAGACGGTTGGGATTTTCCCCGTAGCGACCGTCGGTCGGACGGCGCGAAGGCTGCACATAGGCTGCGTTCCAGGACTCCGGACCGATGGCGCGCAGGAAGGTCGCCGGGTGAAAGGTACCCGCGCCGACCTCCATGTCCAGCGGCTGCATGATGACGCAACCCTGCTGCGCCCAGTACTGTTGCAGGGCCAGAATCAGGCCCTGAAAGGTTTTTACGTCTGGCGTTGACGCATTTGTGGATGAAACCGTCATCGGGGAACCACCGTTGGCCCATGAATTCAATAGCCCACAAGTATACAATCAGCGCCATGCGGGTTATAGGGCTGCGTCGATTCGACGATGCCCATGCCATGGCAGACGAGCCGGATATCCTGTCTCTGGAGCGCTACGCTTGTCACAGGTCGACAGGCGCCTTCGGCGTCGCTGCCTTTTGAATTCAATGCAGGAGTACGTTTCATGATCGTCGTTACCGGCGGGGCCGGCTTTATTGGCGCCAATCTGGTCAAGGCACTCAATGCACGCGGTCGCGAGGATATTGTTGTCGTTGACGACATGACCGAGGGCACAAAATTTCGCAATCTGGCCGACTGTCAGATTCAGGACTATCTCGACAAGGACGACTTCCTTGAGCGGGTCCGACGCGATGCCAGACTGCCGCGGATCGAGGCCATCTTCCATGAGGGCGCCTGCTCGGCCACGACCGAGTGGGATGGCAAGTACATGCTGGAGAACAACTTCGAGTACTCGAAGGTACTGCTCGAGTACTGCCAGACTCACCGGATTCCCTTTCTCTACGCCTCTTCTGCCGCGACCTACGGGGGCAGCGACGTCTTTATCGAGGCGCGCGAGCACGAAAAGCCGCTCAACGTCTACGGCTACTCCAAGCTATTGTTCGATCAGTACGTGCGTGCGCGCTGGGATCAGCTGACCACTCAGGTGGTAGGCTTTCGCTATTTCAACGTCTATGGACCGCGCGAGCAGCACAAGGGGTCGATGGCAAGCGTCGCTTATCATCACTACACCCAGGTCATGAACGGGGAGAACCCAAAGCTGTTCGGGGCGTATGACGGCTATGATGCCGGGATGCAGAGCCGGGATTTCATTCATGTCGATGACGTGGTGGATGTGAACCTGTGGTTTCTCGACCACCCCGACCGGTCCGGCATCTTCAACCTGGGCACCGGGCGCGCCGAACCCTTCAAAACGATTGCCGAGACGGTGATCGAGATGACCGGGCGCGGCGAGATCGAATTTATCGACTTTCCCGAGCACCTCAAGGGGCGCTACCAGAGCTATACCTGCGCGGACATTTCGCGGCTGCGCGAAGCCGGCTACGACCGGGAATTCCGCGGCCTGGCCCAGGGCGTTCAGAACTACATGCACGCGCTGGGCGTGACGGGGAACCAGGGTTCGTGAGTGATCTGTCCCCACGCAGTACCACCGGTGAGCGCATTCTGGTCGTCGGCCCCTCGTGGGTCGGCGACATGGTCATGGCGCAGAGTCTTTTCATCACCCTGAAAAATCATGATCCCGACTGTGTGATCGATGTCATGGGGCCGAAGTGGTCAGCGCCGATGCTTGAGCGCATGCCGCAGGTGCGCCGGGCCATCGTGCTCGAGACCGGCCACGGCCAGACCGGCCTGCGCACGCGCTGGCGGCTGGGGCGTTCACTCAAGGGGGAGTACGATCGGGCGATCGTGCTGCCGCGTTCGCTCAAGTCCGCGCTGGTGCCGTTTTTTGCCGGCATTCCCCGCCGGGTCGGTTTTACCGGCGAGCAGCGCTATGTGCTGCTCACCGAGCGACGTCGGCTCGACAAGGCGGTGCTGGATCAGACCGTCAAGCGCTTTGTCGCGCTGGGGCTACCGGTGGAGGGCACATCGGACGCCATTCCGGAACCGCATCTGCAGGTGGACGCTGCGCGACAGCAGGCGCTGCGGGAGGCACATGGTCTCAATCAGGCGCTGATCGCGATGATGCCCGGCGCCGAATATGGCCCGGCCAAGCAGTGGCCGCTGGCCTATTTTCGTCAGGTCGCCGAGGCGATGATCGAGCGCGGTTATCAGGTGATCGTGCTGGGCGGGCCAAGGGATGTCGACGCGGGGGAAGAGATCGGGCAGGACCTCGAGGGCGTGATCAATCTGTGCGGTCAGACCACGCTGACGGATGCCGTCGATCTGCTGGGGGCCTGTGAACAGGCGGTGAGCAATGACTCCGGGCTGATGCACGTCGCCGCCGCTGTCGGCACCCATGTGCAGGCCATCTATGGCTCCTCCACGCCCAACTACACCCCGCCGTTGACGCAGGCCCGGGATATTCACTGGCTCAACCTGTCATGCTCGCCGTGCTTTGAGCGCACCTGCCCGCTGGGCCATACGCGCTGTCTCAATGATCTGGCGCCGTCGCAGGTCATCGAGACGTTAACCGTTGACTGACCGGGAGCGTCGATTGACCGGCGCCCGGACCGGCAAGTGAGCCGTCGAACGCCTCAGCGGGTCACGGTCAACAGGCGCAGTCCCAGACCGATAAAGACCGTGCCCAGCAGCTGATTCATCCACTGCGTCAGACGCGGCCGGCGGCGTAGCCCGTCGGACAGGCGCGCCGCCCCCAGGATGATGGCCAGCTCAATGGGGATCGCCACGGCCACCGTCAATGTGCCCAGCGCCAGTAGCTGCGCGGCCACCGGACCGGCCTCGGGGCGCACGAACGGGGGCAGAAAGGCCATGAAAAAAAGTGCCGTCTTGGGGTTGAGCAGGTCTACCAGTACGCCCTGTCGAAAGGCGCCCCATGCCCCGATGGCCCGTCCACCTGTGGCAGGCGGCTGAAACTGGCTGCCGGCGCTGCGGATCGCCTGTACACCGAGATAGAACAGATACAGTGCGCCCGCCAGCTTGATGGCGGTAAACGCCGTGGCGGAAGCCATGACAATGGCGGAAAGCCCCAGTGCGGCGGCCAGTACATGCATCATGGCGCCGCACCACAACCCGGCGCCGGCGGCCAGCCCCTCACGCCGACCGCCGCTGGCACTTCGGGCCATGAGATAGAGCATGTCCGGACCCGGCGTCAGATTGATCATTAGCGCCGCGCCCAGAAAAAGCCCCCACCAGGTGATGTCCATGGCCGTCTCCCGTGATGGCCCATCAGGCAGGCCATGGCCTGTTCGTGTCTCAGTCGTGGCGGTTGCTGTCCAGCGCCTGATCGCGGGTGTGGCGCTCAAGAGCCAGTTCGATCAGGCGCGTGACCAGCGCCGGATAGGCCATGCCGCTGGCCTGCCAGAGCTTGGGATACATGCTGATGCGGGTAAACCCGGGAAGCGTGTTGACCTCATTGATGATCACGCGATTGTCCGGCGTCAGAAACACATCCACGCGGGCCAGGCCCGCGCACTCCAGCACTTTGAAGGCCTCCAGCGCGATGCGGCGAATCTCGTCGCTGGCGGTGGCGTCAATATCGGCCGGTACGGCCACGGCGGCCCCGGACTCGCTGATGTATTTGGTGTCGTAGGAGTAAAAGCCGTCATCATTGAGCACGATCTCGCCGCACACGCTGGCCTCGGGGGTGTCGTTACCGAGAATGGCGCACTCGATCTCGCGTCCCTGGATGGCCGATTCCACCAGCACCTTGTGGTCAAAGGAGAGCGCCAGTGCCAGTGCCTTTTGCAGTGACTCGGCGCTGTCCACGCGGCTGACCCCGACCGAAGAGCCCTGGTTGGCCGGCTTGACGAACAGCGGTGTGCCCAGCTGCTCGCACAAAACGTTGAAATCGGCGCTGGCGGCACTCTGGCGGGTGAGGGTGACAAAGGGGGCCACGGCAAGGCCGGCGTCCCGCAGCAACCGCTTGGTGACATCCTTGTCCATGCTCACCGCCGAGCCCAGCACGCCACTGCCGACAAAGGGCAGATTGGCCATGCGCAACAGCCCCTGCAGCGAGCCATCCTCCCCGAGCGTGCCGTGGACAATCGGGAAAATGACGTCGAGCTGTTCCAGCGCTGCCTGACAGTCGGGCTCGATCAGCTGATCACGCGCGCGACCGGGCATGACCGCCAGATCACGCTGTGAGTGATGCAGCGCGATGCGGGCCGGGTCATCGGCATTATCCAGATAGCGGTCGGCATCGTTGACGTGCCACTGCCCCTGCTTGTCGATGCCGATCAGCGTGACGTCAAAGCGCTCGCGGTCCAGCGCATCGACGATATTGCGGGCGGACTGTAGTGACACTTCATGCTCGGCCGATTTGCCGCCAAAGATGACCCCAACCCTGATGTTTCCCATGATCCCTCCCGATAAGCCTTCGTCTTCACTGCGCGCATGATGCCACGTTCAGGCACCGGTGTGCGTGTTCGGCGCGCGCGAGCCGCCTCAGGCCGTATCGGTGCCGAGCAGCCGCGTATAAAGCGTGCGGTACTGGCTGGCCATGGCCTCGGGGGTAAAGGCTTCCAGCCGCTGGCAGGCGCCGCGGGTCAGGCAGGCGCCGCGGGCCGGGTCACCTTTAAGGGCCAGCACCGCATCGTGCAGGGCCTCACTATCGTTGGGGGGAATCAGCACGCCGCTTTCATTATCGATGACGATATCGGGAATGCCGTCGACATTGCTTGCAATGATCGGCACCTCGGCGTCCATGACGTCCAGCAGTGTCGAGCCCAGCCCCTCGTTACGCGACGGGAAGACGAACAGGTCCATTGCGGCCAGATAATCGCCCACATTGGACTGAAAGCCTTCCCAGATGACATTGTCGAGCCCCTCGCTTTCGCGCTTGAGGCGCTGCTCATCCTCGCCGCTGCCCAGCAGCAGAAACACGATGTCGGGATGGGTGTCGGCCAGCCGGCGAGCCGTTTCGATGATCAGGCGCTGGCCCTTGTGACGATCCACCAGCGCGCCCACATGGCCGATGACATAGCGCCCTTCAAAGCGCTGACGTAGTGTCTCGACCACGGTTGTATTGCGGGTAAAGTGCGACAGGGCACTGGGGATCCGCGTGACCGGGCACCAGTGGCGCGCCTCGAGATGGGCCTCGATGGGTGAGGAGATGGCCACTGCCGTCGCCGCCCCCCGGTAGGTCTGACGATTGAACCACTTGTCCCTGACGGGCTGCGGTACGCGGCGGGTCAGAATGTAGGGCGTGCCGTTGAACCGGGCGTGCAGCCAGGCCCAGTGGACGGCGCGGGCCTCGTGGGCGTGCACCAGATCCACCGGGGGCACGCGCCGGTGGCCGACCCACATCTGATCGGCGGCCACCATGCTCAGGTTTTCGACGCCGGACAGGGCCTGACGCAGTGGAGAATCCTGGCGGCATACCAGCGTCTGGACAATGTCATGGGCGGCCAGTTGCTCGATCAGCAGCTGGGTCTGGCGCTCGCCGCCGCGAAAGTCTCGCGCCAGATTGACGTGACAGATATGCAAGGGATCACTCACCTGTAAAGGAATCGATGGGCCAAGGGTGGCGCATGAAGGGGCAGCAGGGCCAGTGATGATGCAAAACGGCGTCGATCGGGTAACCCCATCGTCGCCGCAGCAGGGGAGGAATTACCAGACCCGGTTGAAGTCCTCGCGCTCACGCACCTGCGGGTCGCGCTGAAACTCCAGCAGCTTGGCGTACTTCAGATAGGCATTGACGCCTGCCGACAGCGATACCGACAGGCCATCAGGCCCTGCCATGAAGCCACGCTGAAACAGATACTTGCGCACAAAGGCGTTGGCACCGTGGATAAACGGTGAGCAAGCGTTCACTTTTTTGCCCTTGAGATACATGATCTTGGCGGCGCGGGTAGAGAATCGGCCGCCGGCCTTGGTGAAGAGCTCGGCCAGATTGGCAAAGGAGTAGTGCTCGATATCGGCGTCCAGACGCGCGGGGTGGCTGGCCTGAACGCTTGAGTGCTGGCGCGACTCGGAAAAGCCCGTGCGCTCGCGGTCAAAAAGCCGGAGGCAGTAATCGGGATACCAGCCGCAGCGCTTCACCCAGCGTGAGCCGATAAAATTGCGTCGGCGCAGGGCAAAGCCATCATGCTCGGTGGTTGAAAGCGACAGCGCCTGTACCGTGCTCACGGCCTGCTCGGTCAGACGCTCATCGGCGTCCAGCGACAGCACCCAGCGATGGGTAGCGGCCTTTGGACCCACGTTCTTCTGCGGCCCGTCGCCCAGATAGGGCTGCTCGATCACCCGGGCACCGAAGGCTCGAGCGAGCGCGCAGGTGTCATCCGTGGAACCCGAATCCACCACGATCAGCTCATCGCACACGCGCGCCAGTGAGGCCAGGCAGGCCTCGATGTTCGCTGCTTCATTGAGCGTGATCACCACACCGGTGATCGGCGTGCGTGAGGTGGCCGTCATGTTCATGGGTTCTCCTCCTCGTCATTGGGGAGGGCGGTGGTATCACGTTCGGTCGGGTCAACGCTGTCATCGATGGCCGGTCCGTCGTTCCGGTCGCGCTGGGTGGCGGCTTCACGGGCCTCGGGTACCGGGGTGGCGGGCTCGCCCATCAGCGTTTGGCTGTCGCTGTCCTGCGGATGGAGAACGGCGGTCTGATCGGTGTCGGTGGCGATATCGATGCCCACGCTTGCCATCAACAGTACCGGCATCAGCAGCACCAGACTCCAGACCGGGAAGGTGATGCGTCGCGCGCGGGCCATGATGCGCCAGGAGAGCCACAGCTCGACCAGAGCGATCAGCACAACGCCACCACCGGTGATGGTCCACTGTGCGATGGACAGCACCGGCTTGTTGTCACCCGACAGAGCCACCAGATGCTCGCCGACGGCGCTGAATATCCGGGTGTCCATCCACAGCGCGCCCAGCCCCAGCGTGCCCAGCACGGCACATGGCCAGATCAGCATGCGACGCTTCAAAAACAGCGACAGCACTGCCGGCAGCAGCCAGATCGCCACGGCCAGGGTGCCAAAGCCGCCCAGCCAGGCGCAGGCCAGCCAGAGGATGCCCATCCCCTCCTGGGGCATCTGGACGATCGGCAGATAGCGCAGCGACAGCAGCCATATGAAAATCAGGTTAAAGAGGGCAAAAAAGGCCGTGGCGCGTAGTCTAAACCGCAGGGAATCTTCACTTGAACGAGGCATGATCTAACTCGATTGGTATCCGTGGTTGATGGGGGCCATGAGGGTTTTGGCCTGTCCGGGCGCAAACTTTTCCAGAGAACGCTCAAGACGTGCAAGATTGTCCGCCTGCCAGCGACCTGCGCGGCGTAATCGGCAACGGTCCAGGTCGATCAGCCAGGGCGTTTCCTGATCATCGATCAGAATGTTGCGGGCATTGAGATCGACATGGTCAAGCCCTTCGTCATGAAAACGACGGATCATGCGGCCACACGCTGTCAGCAGCGCGTCATGATGGGTAGCAGCCTGAGGGGTCTGGACCAGCGAGGCCAGCGGTTGCGCGCCATCGATACGCCGGGTGATGAGGGCGGCCTGATAGAGCGCCCCGGTCCGCCAGGCACAGGCGCCGATCGGTTGCGGTACCGCCAGTCCGCGCTCAAACAGGGTGGCCAGCAGCCGGCATTCGCGAAAGGCGCGGTTGCGCTCAGGGCCTGTCCAGACATAATGCTCGGCGCTCAAGCGTGCAACAAGGCCGCCGCGGCGATAATGACGCAGCACCCATGCCTGATCACCGGCCTGCACGAACAGGCTTTCACCGCGTCCGGGTGCCTGTCCGGTGACGGCATCACGCGAGCGCCACCAGGCGCCGGTGAAGTGTTCGGGCATCAGCGCCGGCTGGCCGGTTTGTGGGGCCGTTTGAGCATCATATAGAATGTGCGCATTCGCTTTTCGGGAAGTCATCATCCGCATGAAGCATCCTTTGCCCGCGCAACCCGCGCATATCTGTGTATTGCGGTTATCCGCACTCGGCGATGTCTGCAATCTCGTACCGACCGTTCGGGCGTTGCAGCGCCAGTGGCCTGACGCCCGAATCACCTGGATCATCGGTCGGGGGGAGCACAGTTTACTGGCCGGCCTCGCCGGGGTCGAGTTCGTGGTGTATGACAAGTCCACCGGACTTGCCGGCATGCGCAACATCTGGCGCGAGCTGCGTGATACGCCCTTTGACGTGCTGTTGCACATGCAGCAGTCCATTCGCGCCAGCATGCTTTCGCTGGGGCTCAAGGCCCGCGTGCGCCTGGGCTATGATCGCGCCCGCGCCAAGGACTGGCAGACCTGGTTTACCAACCGCCAGCTCAGTCCGCATCCGCATGCTCATGTGCTCGAGTCCTTCATGGATTTTGCCCGTGAGCTGGGCGTTGACGATGATCGGCTCGAGTGGGGAATCCCGTTGCCGGACGCTGCCCGGGAGGAAGCCCGCCAGTTTCTGGCCGGTCGACCGGCGCTGGTGATCAGTCCGTGTGCCAGTCCGCGGCTTCGCAACTTTCGCAACTGGTCGGCCGAAGGCTACGCCGCCGTGATCGAGCACGCCTGGCGCCACCACGGCCTGACCACTTTCCTGACCGGCGGCACCAGTGCTCAGGAAGTCGAAATGTGCGAGCGCATCGCCGCCGGACTCAACGAGGCCGTGCCGGTCAACCTGCTGGGACGCACCTCGCTCAAGGGGCTTTTGGCCATGATCGATGAGGCACGCATGGTGATTGCGCCCGATTCCGGGCCGGTCCACATGGCCAATGCAATGAATACGCCGGTTCTGGGGCTCTTTGCCACGACCAATCCCGAGCGCGCCGCCCCCTGGTGCTGGCGCGAACACGTCGTCAACCGCTATCCCGATGCCGTGGCCACCTATCTGCACAAGCCTCTGGACCAGATCGTCTGGGGCACCCGCGTACGCCATGAGGATGCGATGTCACTGATTACCTTCGAGGATGTCATCAACCGGCTTGATGCGCTGCTGGCACTGACCGCCGACCATGAAAAGTCGACCGGGGGAGCCCCTCATGATGTTTGATCCTGCCCTGCTGGCCGGCGCCCGCGTCACGGTGGTCGGCGATGTCATGCTCGATCGCTACTGGCACGGCCCGACCTCCCGGATTTCGCCCGAGGCGCCGGTGCCGGTGGTGCGGGTTGATGACAGCGAGGATCGACCGGGTGGCGCGGCCAACGTGGCGCTCAATATTGCCGCACTGAACGCGCAGGTGACGCTCTCCGGGCTGATCGGCTGCGATGACAATGCCGCCATTCTGGATGATCTGCTGGCCCGCGCCGGGATTACCTCGCGCTTTCAGCGCAGCCCCGAGATCCCCACCATCACCAAGCTGCGGGTGATGAGTCGCAATCAGCAGCTGATCCGGCTGGACTTCGAGTCCTCGCTCGAGGAGGTCAATACCGATGCCATGATGAATCAGGTCAGTGAAGCGCTGGTCGATACGGACCTGATGATCCTGTCCGATTACGGCAAGGGGACGCTGGCGCAGGTGCAGGCGCTGATCGATGCCGGCCGACGCGCCGGCAAGCGGGTATTGATCGATCCCAAGGGCAGCGATTTTCACCGCTATCGGGGGGCGAGCATCATTACCCCCAATTTAAGCGAGTTCGAGACCGTGGTCGGACGTTGCCACAGCGAGGAAGCACTGACCTCGCGCGGGGAAGCGCTGCGCGCCGAGCTCGAACTCGAGGCGCTATTGATTACCCGCAGCGAGCGCGGCATGACGCTGATTCGTGAAGGCCATCCACCGCTGCACCTGCCGACCCGGGCCCAGGAAGTCTTTGACGTGACCGGCGCCGGCGATACGGTGATCGGCGTGCTGGGGCTTTCGCTGGCAGCGGGGCAGAGCCTGCCGGATGCCATGGCGATGGCCAACCTGGCCGCCGGGCTGGTGGTCGCCAAGCCCGGCACCGCCACGGTGTCGGTGGCCGAGATCGAGGCGGCGTTGAGTGCCGATCATGGCGTGGCTGCCGGACACGGCGTGATCGATGTCGATACTCTGACGGCCGCCGTACGCGCGGCTCAGGCCCGCGGTGAGCGCATTGTCATGACCAACGGCTGCTTCGATCTGCTGCATGCCGGTCATGTCAGCTATCTGGAGCAGGCGCGCGCTCAGGGTGATCGTTTGATCGTGGCCGTCAACGATGACGCCTCGGTCACGCGGCTCAAGGGCGAGGGCCGCCCGATCACGCCGCTGGCGCATCGCATGGCGGTGCTGGCCGGCCTGCGTGCCGTGGACTGGGTCGTGCCCTTTGGCGAGGATACCCCGGCCGAGCTGATTGGTACCGTGCTGCCGGATGTGCTGGTCAAGGGCGGCGATTATCGCGTCGAGGAGATTGCCGGCGGTGAGGCCGTCATGGCCAACGGCGGCGAAGTGCGGGTGCTGAACTTTGAAGAAGGCCTGTCCACGACCGGCACCATCAGCGCAATCGTCTCGCGCAGTGCGCGTCGCAGCGAACAGGAGTAGCGCCCTCGTGGGAAGACGTCTCTACTCGGCTCTGTTGTATGCGCTGTCTCCGCTGATCTGGCGTCGTCTACGCCGTGAGCGTCTGGAGGATCATCCTCGCGGCGAGCGGCTGGGACGTATTCCGTCCTATCAGGACGAGCGTGTGCTGTGGGTACACGCCGCCTCCGTGGGGGAGGTGGTCACCGCCCGGCCGCTGATCCGCTCGCTGATCGATGACTATCCCGAACACCGGGTGGTCGTGACCACCATGACTGCTACCGGTGCACGCCAGGTGCAGACGCTGTTTGGTGATCTGGTGACACATCATTTCGTGGCGCTGGATTTTCCTGGTGCGACCCGACGCTTCGTGCAGCGGCTGGCGCCTGAAATCGCCATCATCGTCGAGACCGAAATCTGGCCCAATCTGATTTATGCCTGCGCAATGGCAGGTATTCCGGTCACCATCGTCAATGCCCGCATTACCGAGCGCGGTTTTGCCCGCTATCAGCGTTTTTCAAAACTGATGGGGGAGGCGATCCGCCGGCTGGCCTGGGTGGGCGCCAAGTCCGCCGAGGATGCCAAGCGCTTTCGCGCACTCGGCGTATCGGCGCGACGCCTCAACGTGACCGGCGCGCTCAAGTACGACCTGCACGTCGATGAAGGGGTTTTCGATAAAGCCGATGCGCTGCGTAAACTCATTGGTGATCGCCCGGTCTGGGTGGCGGGCTCCACCCACGAGGGAGAAGAGTCACAGCTTCTGGCCGCCCATGAGCGCGTGCTGGCACGCTTTCCCGAGGCACTGCTGATTCTGGTGCCCCGTCATCCCCAGCGCTTTGACGAGGTGGCCGAGCTGTGTCTTGACAGGGGCATGTCGGTGGCTCGGCGCAGTGAGAACGCGCTCGTCGAACGGGACACTCGGGTCTATCTGGGCGACACCATGGGCGAGCTGATGATGCTCTATGCGGTGGGTGATATTGCCTTTGTCGGCGGCTCACTGGTCGACATCGGCGGGCACAATCTGCTGGAACCGGCCGCGCTGGGGCTGCCGGTCGTCAGCGGCCCTTCACTGTCGAGCCTGGGCGATGTGGTCGCCACGCTGGATGAGGCCTGCGCTCGGGTTGAAGTAAGCAGCGCCGGCATGCTGGGCGAGACGCTGGTGTCGTTGATGCTCGACGAGACGCGCCGGGACACGCTGGGGCGCAACGCTCTGGCAGTGGTGGAAGCCAATCGCGGGGCGCTGGGACATACCCGGGACTATCTGGGGAAATTGATTCGGGCCCGCGAGCTGCACGAGCCCTGGCCGCTGGCAGATGACCGGCAGCCGGGCAGCGGACGCTAGTGTCGGGGCTGGTGTTTCAGAGCTGAGGCCTGACGCCAGCCGAGCTGACAGGCATGGTGACTGAGATATTCGGCCAGGCGGGCACGGGTGTCGCTCATGGGGCGACCGGGGTCAAGAATGGTGGTGCGACACATCAGCGTATACTGGTGCCGCTCAACGTTGAACCAGACACTCATCAGTGGCCTGATCGTTTCACTGTGTGCCAGTTCGAAATACAGGGAGTGGTCAGTGCCTCTAACGCGAACGCCTTCAATGCCCAGCGCATCATGGGCCTCCAGCAGCGCTCGGCGCAGCTGATGCAGGGAGGCCGGCGTATTTGACCGGGCGGAAAGATCACTGCTCTGTCGCATGCTGAACCCTTTTTTATCATTACACGCTTGAGATGAGACGTCTTGATGGCCCCCAAGGATCCGCCATGTCATGACACGCTCACGACAGGTTCCATCAACGTTACGGCCGGGCATCCCCTGATGGATGCAGCGGAACCATGGCGTGCAGATAATAGTGATAAACGAGGGTAATATTCTGCGGTTAAAATGTGATCAAGTGTTGTTGAACGGCAATGGGTCGTAAGCTTTTGGTAACTTACGACCAGGTCAGGCAGTGGCGGGAGAAGCGGTGGGGTCAAGGGTGCGGGTGTCAGGGTGTCAGGGTGTCAGACGTTGAACATCCTCAGCGGTACCCAGCAAGAGCAGGTCAGCGCCCCGGTGCGCAAACAGACCATTGGTCACGACCCCCGCAATCTGATTGATCCGTGTTTCAAGGTCCTGCGCATCATCGATGAGCTGATCATAAAGGTCGATGATCTGATGGCCGTTGTCGGTCACGACGCCCTGACGATAAACGGGGCTGAACCCCAGCTTGACCATTTCACGCGCCACATACGAGCGCGCCATGGGGATGACCTCGACCGGCAGCGGAAAACCGCCCAGCTGGCGGACCAGCTTGGAGCCGTCGGCAATACAGATAAACTGTCTGGCGCAGGCGGCCACGATCTTTTCCCGGGTCAGGGCCGCGCCCCCCCCCTTGATCATGGCGAAATCATTATCGATTTCGTCAGCACCATCGACATAGACACTTAGTGTGCCAGCCTGATTAAGATCAAACACCTCGATACCGGCGGCCTTGAGTCGGCGCTCGGTTTCCGTTGAGCTTGCAACGGCGCCGGCGAACTCGTCGCGAAGTGGTGCCAGGGCCTCGATAAAAAGGTTGACGGTCGAACCCGAGCCCACACCCAGCACGGTATCGCGGCGCAGGGTCGAACGAATTTCCTGTACGGCTGCCTGCGCCACCGCCTTCTTGAGCTCTGACTGGTCCTGGGATGTCATGGTGTCTCCGAATCTGATGATGTTCTACAGCGGCCCATCAAGCGTATCATGGACAGTACGGCAGGCACTGTCGATTGTTACATGCGCTTTTCCCGCCTCCGGTTTTTTTGTTTCACGTGAAACATCGGGCGCGCGTGCCATGTGACCCGGTGCCCTGCAGCACCGCCCTCAAGTCACTGCCCAGGATATGAGAATGCTGGAAGCCTACGCCAAGAGAATCCTTCAGGCCCGCGTGTATGAAGCGGCTGTTGAAACGCCCCTTTCCGACATGCCGCAGATGTCCAGGCGCCTGGGCAATCATGTTCTCCTCAAGCGTGAGGATCTGCAGCCGGTCTACTCCTTCAAGATTCGGGGCGCCTACAACTGCATGGCACAGCTGGATGCCGAGCAGCGCGCGAAAGGGGTCATTACCGCCTCGGCCGGCAATCATGCCCAGGGGGTATCGCTGGCGGCCAAGCGCATGGGCATTCACGCCACGATCGTCATGCCGCGCATTACGCCCGAGATCAAGGTGTCGGCCGTGCGTGCCCGGGGGGCGAAGGTGGTGCTCAAGGGAGATTCCTTCAACGATGCGCTGACGCATGCTCAGACCCTGATGAAAGAGCACGGCTACGCCTGGATTCCGCCCTTTGATCATCCCGATGTGATTGCCGGTCAGGGGACGGTGGCCATGGAGATTCTGCGCCAGCATCAGGGCCCGATCGATGCGGTGTTTGCCCCGGTCGGCGGCGGTGGCCTGCTGGCGGGCATGGCAGCTTATATAAAGTATCTGCGCCCGGACATCCGGGTGATCGGCGTGGAGCCCGAGGATGCGGCCTGCCTCAAGGCCGCACTTGAAGCCGGAGAACGGGTAACGCTGGATCAGGTCGGACTGTTCGCCGAGGGCGTGGCCGTGTCCCAGATCGGCGAGGCGCCGTTTGAAATCCTGCGTCATCATGTCGATGAAGTCATCACCGTCAATACCGATGAGATGTGTGCTGCGGTCAAGGATATCTTCGAGGATACTCGTGCCGTCTCCGAAACTTCCGGGGCGCTGTCGCTGGCCGGGCTCAAAAAATATGCCCAGCGTGAAGGCGTGCAGGACAAAACGCTGATTGCGATCAACTCGGGCGCCAATCTCAACTTTGACCGTTTGCAGCACATTGCCGAACGTACCGAGCTGGGGGAGCAGCGCGAGGCCATTCTGGCGGTGACCATCCCCGAGCGCCCCGGTAGCTTCAAGGCGTTTTGCAAGGCACTGGGCCGGCGCATGGTCACCGAGTTCAACTACCGCTATGCCGACGCTCGCCAGGCCCACATCTTTGTCGGCGTGCAGGTGCAGCCCGGTGGAGAGGATCGGCTTGACGTGGTTCGAAAGCTCGAGGCGGCCGGCTACAGTGTGGAGGATCTCACTGACAACGAGCTGGCCAAGCTGCACATCCGCCATCTTGGCGGTGGCCGCCCGCAGGAGCCTTTCAGCGAGCGACTTTATCGTTTCGAATTTCCGGAGCGTCCCGGGGCACTGATGAACTTCCTGAATCATCTACCCGGCGGCTGGAACATCTCCCTGTTTCACTATCGCAACCACGGCGCGGCCTATGGTCGGGTGTTGATCGGCATGCAGGTTCCCGAGACAGACTGCGCCACGCTCGAACAGCGTCTTGACGACATCGGCTATCGCTACTGGCATGAAACCGATAATCCGGCCTATCGGCTCTTTGTCTCATGACGCACGCGGTAACGCATCAGGCCCTGTCAAAATGCAACATTATGTAATGTCATGGCGAGCGTTATTGTGCTGGTTCAGCGGTGCCACTATGATGGCGCCGCTGCGACCTTCCCGTGTCGCTCCCTCTTGCGTTTTTCTGTTGTGATGGAGCAGTAATGAGACGTAAACCCGATCTGGTCTTTACCCTGGTACTTATTCTCGGCTTTGGTGTTGTCGCCACGGGTTATGCCCAGAGCGTCATGGGCTATTAGTCGTGTCATGATTGGTCACGAAGCGGTTTCAGATCAGGGCGAGTCGGGATGGATCGCGCGACAATCGCACAGCAAAAAACGCATCCACCGGGATGCGTTTTTTTATGGTGTCCATGTCCTGATTGAAACCGGCACAGGAGCGTTTTGCACCAGTATCAGAGCGCAGCGGTGCGCGGTTGCAAAACCTGTTGGTCGCTGACGATCATATCGAGATTCACATCCCATGGCTGATGCGGCAAACGTTCCACCTGCTGGCAGTGATGCGCCACCCCGATCAGCGTTGGACGCGGACCATGTTCGCGAGCGGCAAAGGCAAGCGTGCGGTCGTAAAAGCCGCCGCCCATGCCAAGGCGATGGCCCTGATCATCAAATCCTACCAGCGGCATCAGCACCACATCCATGGCCCAGGGCGCAAGGCGGCGAATGCGATGGCCACTCTGGCGCAGATCGGGCTCGGTAATGTTGAAGCGGTTGAGCACCATGCGAGTATCAGGGCGCCAGTGCACGAACCACAGACGATTTTCGACCAGCGGGCGCAATACCGGCAGATAAACCTGCGTGCCGCGTCGATGCAGCCAGTCGACCAGCGGGGTCGGGTCAATCTCGCCGTTTTCAGGCAGGTACAGGGCCACATGTCGCGCTCGGCGCAGCGATGTCAGCTGCATCAGCTGACGTGCCAGTGCCATCGAGGCCAGACGCTGGGTTCGATCATCGAGTACGCGGCGTCGCCTGCGCAGTTCGCGGCGTAGCGCTCGTCGATTATCAGAGGCAGGCAGTGGTGACGTGTTCGAGAGCGCATGACGCGATAGCAGGGGAGAGAAAAAACGTCGCCCGGGGCGAGGGGTGCGCAATGATAATGCGCGGGGTCTGCGAGCGCGCGGTTGATCCGCGGGAAGTGCGCAGCGCACTGACATGAGGGTTCTCCAGAATGCCGCTGTTGTTCTGGCCCTGAACCTACTGGTTCAAGGTGGGTGACCGCAAGTGGGCCATCAGGCTTTCCGTCGCGCGGACATGCACACAGGCCCACTTATAGTGGCCCCCTGGGTACTGCGCATAGGCTCGAGGGACTATAACAACTGGCAAACATCCCAGAGAACGAATCAATTCTAACAGATATCCCCGGGGGCTGCGCTACCCTGACCTCCAGACGTTCGGAAAGTCCTGATCAGGAAGTGCGGTTGCGTTCCAGCGCCTTTTGCAGGCGAGCGTCGAGTCCGGCAAGCCTTTCTTCGAGCTCCTGACGGCGGCGGGTCTCATCGCGTAGCTCATGGGTAATGTTGAGTCCCGCCATCATCGCCACCTTGTCGATGCTGATGGTGCGACCGCGGGTCTGGATGCCGGCCATGGCCTGGTCGAAATAGCGGGCCGCTTCATGCAGCGCCTGCTCTTCGCCGGGTGCGCAGCTGACAACAAAATTCTGACCCATCAGGGTGATTTCGGCGGTCTGACGAGGACCTTGCGGCATGACATCACTTCCGATATGGGCCAAGCTCTGGCCGTTACGCTAAGATGGTGGGCAGCCATTCATGGCCTGTCGGTGAGGGTTTTACTCACGACCGGGCCATGCCGCTGCACTCGCAGCACCACTATAGAGAGACGACCGGGGGCGGTCAACGCGCGGCCCCCGGGCGATAGTTCATGATTCCCGTTACGGGAACGACCAACCAGGGAATGCAGTATGCCGTCCGGTGATAACGCCCTCGACTTCGCTACCATCAGCGATATTTTCCTTGCCCATGGCAGCCTGCAGTCGCCGGCCTTTTTTGACGGCTATCTATGCGCGCGTCTGGCGCTTGAAGACATCAGTGCCGAGGACTGGCTGGGTCTGATCTGTGCTGCACTGGGTGTGGAAGAGCCCGCCACTCGTGAAGATGGTGAAACCCTGCTGGCATGGCGAACGCTTGCCAAGGAGCGTCTGGACGCCCAGGAGATGAGTTTCGAGCCGCTGCTGCCGGATGAGCTGTTCTCGCTGGCCGAGCGTGCACAGTCACTGGCCCTGTGGTGCCAGGGCTTTCATGAGGTGGCCGGCGAAGTGGACCCGGATCAGCGCAAGGCATGGTCAACGCCGCTTCAGGAAGGCGTGGCCGATATCGAGCAGCTCATGCAGATTGATGCCGATATCGAGGACAACAGTGAAAACGAAAACGACCTGTTTGCCCTGACCGAGCATGCCCGAATGACGGCGCTCATGTTGTATGTCGAGCAGCACCCGGGGCGTCCTGACGTCGAAAAGCCGGCGCAGTCGTTTGAAGAGGGCATGAAGGAAGAGGGTCTGAGCGGCGACGGCGAGACACGTCACTGACCATAAGAGGTCAGCAACGGGCAGATGCCGGAGACGGACGCCATGAAAACAGCGGTTACGGGAGACAGGACTTGGTAGCACAGGCAGAGCAGGAGAGTACGCCGGCCCCCATCACCAGTGAGGCGTACCGAAAGCGCCGGGAACGGCTGATGGCCGAGGTGCCACCGGACAGTGCCATTCTCATTCCGGCTGCCCGGCTTTCGGTGCGCAATCAGGACAGTGAGTACCCGTTTCGCCAGGACAGCGACTTCCACTATCTCTGCGGCTTTCCCGAGCCGCAGGCCTGGCTTTTGTTGTTACCCGGTCGGGGCGCCGGTGAAAGCGTGCTGTTCTGCCTGCCACGTGACCCGGCTGCCGAGGCCTGGACGGGTCGACGGGTCGGCCCGCGCCGGGCCGTCACCCACTATGGGGTAGACGAGGCCTGGCCGCTGGAAGCGCGCGATGAGCAGCTACTGGAGCTGCTGGAAGGACGCCGGACCATTTACCTGTCGCTGGCCGATGACAGGGCACTGTCCCTTGCCGGGCAGATACGCGAGGGGCTCAAGGCGCGCGAACGGCGTGGGCCGCCGGCACCGTCGGCCTACGCCGACATCGACGTGATCCTCCACGAACAGCGCCTGATCAAATCCGATGACGAACTGGCGCTGATGCGTCATGCCTGCGAGATCACGGCCCGCGCCCACGCTGATGCCATGCAGGCCGTCAGGCCCGGCATGTTCGAGTATCAGCTGCAGGCCAGGCTGGAACACGGTTTTGTCATGGCCGGGGCGCGCGCGCCGGCCTATCCCACCATTGTGGGCAGCGGCGCCAATGGCTGCATCCTGCACTATACGGAAAACGATGCGGCGATGGCCGCCGGCGATCTGGTGCTGGTGGATGCCGGCGCTGAATACGAGCTCTACGCCGGTGACATCACCCGCACCTTCCCGGTCAGCGGGCGCTTTAGCGAGCCACAGCGCCAGCTTTATGAAATCATGCTCGGCGCTCAGCAGCGCGCTCTGCGCGCCGTGCGTCCCAGAGCCACGCTCAGGGGCATTCACGACGGCGTGGTGCGGGATCTGACCGCCGGGCTGGTGGCACTGGGGCTCGTCGAGGGGCCGGTTGAGGCCGCCGTCGAAAAGGGCTATTACAAGCGCTTTTATCTGCACGGCACGTCCCACTGGCTGGGGCTGGACGTGCACGATGTCGGCGCCTATCAGGCGCAGGGTGAATCCCGGGCGCTGGCGCCCGGCATGGTGCTGACCGTTGAACCCGGACTCTATATTCCCGATGACCTTGATATTGCCGAGCAGTGGCGCGGCATCGGTATTCGTATCGAAGATAACGTGGTCGTCACGACACAGGGTTGTGAGGTGCTGACCGACGGTGTGCCCAAACGGGTTCGGGAGATCGAGGCACTGATGGCACAAGGACAGACATGAGCGAAACTCCGGTAGACATTGCCATTATCGGCGGCGGGCTGGTCGGTGCCAGCCTGGCCGTGGCGCTGGCGCCGCTGATCGAGCGTCATGGGCTTCGAGTCGCGGTCATCGAGGCGAACGAGTTGAGTGCCACCGGTGCCCAGCCGAGCTTTGACGAGCGCTCCAGCGCCATTGCCTACGGTTCCAGAGCCCATTTCGAGGCCATGGGCATCTGGTCCCGACTGGTCACGCGTGCCGCACCCATCCATGACATCGAGGTCAGCCAGCGCGGCGCCATGGGACGCACCCATCTGTCATGTCGGGAGGTGGGCACGCCGTCGCTGGGTTATGTTCTGCCCAATGCCTTTCTGGGACAGGTGCTGCATGAGCGCCTCGCCTGCATGTCGATCGATTGGCACTGCCCGGCGCGGGTCGAGGCCATTACCCCATCGGTGGCGGGTCATCAATTGACGCTGGACAACGGCTGCGTACTCCATGCCGGGCTGACCGTGCTGGCCGATGGCGGACGCTCCGGTCTCAAGGCCTCACTGGGGATCGACACCGATCGTCACGACTACGAACAGCATGCGCTGATCGCCAACATTGAAACGGCGAAAGCGCATCACGGCTGGGCCTTCGAGCGGTTTACCTCGGAAGGTGCCATGGCGCTGCTGCCCTTGCAGGACCGTCGCATGGCGCTGATCTGGACGCGCCCACCGGAGGCGATCGATGCCACGCTGGCACTGGATGATGACGCCTTTCTGCAGGCGCTGCAGTCACGGCTCGGCACGCGGCTGGGGCGTTTTCAGCGCGTGGGCGCCCGCCATGTCTATCCTCTGGCGATGTCGCGTGCCCGCGAGCAGAGCCGGCCGCACCTGGCGGTGCTGGGCAACGCGGCACATGCCATCCATCCGGTGGCCGGTCAGGGCTTTAATCTGGCGCTGCGCGGCGTCATGGACCTCGGGGCCGCCATTGAGGCGGCGCTCGAGGCCGGGCGAGCGCCGGGCGAGGCACTGACCATGGCGGATTTCGAGCAGCGCCGCCAGAGTGATCGGGATCTGATCATGCAGGCCAGCGACACGTTGGTACGCCTTTTCGGCCTCGAGCTGCCCGGCATCAGCAGGGCACGAGGGGCAGCGCTGGGGCTTTTCAATCTTGCCACGCCGCTCAAGCGCGTTCTGATTCGTCGTGCCATGGGCATGGCCCGGCATTAAGCGGGCCCTGTGGCACCCATGATTGTCCAATGGAGTATTTCATGAAGCTCGACACCGCACCGTTTGACATGGCCATTGTCGGGGCAGGGCTGGTCGGTGCCACCCTGGCGCTGGCACTGGGCCGGCAGGGGCATCGTGTGGCTCTGCTGGACGGTGGCGACCTTCAAGGCACATGGCAGGTCTCGGACATTGATGCCCGCGTCAGTGCCATTACGCCGGCCTCGCAGCAGTTTCTGACCCATCTGGGCGTCTGGCCCGGCATTGTGCGTCGTCGCATCAGCCCCTATGGCCATATGTCGGTATGGGACGGCGAAGGCACCGGCCATATCGACTTCAACGCCGCGGAGGTCGGCCGCGAGGTGCTGGGACACATCATCGAAAACGGCGTGATTCGCGATGCCCTGCTGGACGCACTTGGCGAGTGTGACCACGTCACCCTCATGTCCAGTGCGCGGGTCACCACCCTCTCCGGGGTGGAACAACACCGGCGCTGCCTCACGCTGGAGGATGGTCGCACCCTCGAGGCCAGCCTTGTGGTCGGTGCCGATGGCGCCAATTCCTGCATTCGTGCGCTGGCAGAGCTGGGGCATCGTGAATATGCCACCGGCCAGCGCGCCGTGGTCGCCACGGTGTGGCATGAGCATGATCATGAGGCCACGGCACGCCAGCGCTTCATGAGTACCGGGCCGCTGGCCTTTTTGCCCCTGAGCATTGATGGACACCAGAAGACCTCTTCCATCGTCTGGTCGGCGGATACGGCACTTGCCGATGAGCTGATGGCCATGACGGATGAGGCCTTCATGCGGGCGCTTGAACTGGATTTTGAGCATCGACTGGGGCACGTCGAGCGCGTTAGCCGGCGCCATGATTTTCCATTGATTCAGCGCCATGCCAGACGCTACGTTGGTGACAGCGTGGCGCTCGTGGGGGATGCTGCGCACAATATTCATCCGCTGGCCGGGCAGGGCGTCAATCTGGGGCTGATGGATGTGGCAGTACTGGCCGAGGAGCTGGGCCGTGCCGGGCGGCGCGGGGCGCCGCTGGGAGATATTCGCATTCTGTCGCGTTACGCGCGTCGGCGCCGCGGTGACAACACGGTCATGCTGATGGCGATGGACGCCTTTCGTATCGGCTTTGGCGTGACCTGGCCTCTGGTGCGGGTGCTGCGCAATCAGGGGCTGACCACTACCGGCCGCTGGCCATGGGCGCGACGGCTGCTGATCGAGCAGGCGATGGGGCAGCGCCAGGGTCTGCCGCAGAGCATGCGCCCGTCACCGCCCTGACGGACATCGTGGTTCGCTCCAGTGTGTTTCATGTGAAACAAAAAAGGCCCGCCGAAACGGCGGGCCTTTTTCTATCTGTCCATCATGCAGCCATTGCTTACATACCGGACTGCGTGTTGGCCGGGTTGTCATTGTTGCTGCTTTCGATGCCGCCCCCGGGGGATTCCACCGTAGAGCCAGCATTGCCGGTGCCCGTCGGTGTTTCACTGGCGCCGGACATTGAACCGGACTGCTGCGAGCCGGACGGTGACATGCCCTGCTGCTGGTTTTCCGGAGCACCGCCGGAGGAGGAGCAGCCTGCTGCCAGCAGAACGGCAGCGGCCAGCGCGCCCATCGTCAATCCTTTCTTCATGTGATGTTTCTCCTTATCAAGGCGGATGGCGTTATCAATTTGCCTCCTCAGCGTAGACGCTTTTAGGGAGTCGTGTCATCCGGCGTGTCATCGGCTGGCACACTGTCACCATTTGAGTGATTGTCATCACCCGGGGCCTGGTCATCGGGCGATGCCTGATTATCGTGACGTCGCATGCCGGGCTGCTGAAATACGTTGATGCCGCGCAGCAGATTGAGCGCCTCGCCCAGCTGATAGTCGTCAGCGGCCACGGGAGAGTCGGGCAGTGCGGCCTTGTCCTGCTCGCTTTCGCCACGGGCATTTTGCAGGTGCCCGCGCAGGTTGGCCTCGCGAATTTCAAACCCGCCCTTTTCAAGCTCCAGCCGGCCGCGTTGCACCGTCACATCCGGCTCGATGCCCTCGGCCTGGATGGAGCGGCCGCCCGGCGTATAGTAAAGCGCGGTGGTGAGTTTGATGCCGGTGGTATCATCCAGCGGCATGACCGACTGCACCGAGCCCTTGCCAAAGCTTTCGGTGCCCAGCACCACGGCGCGATGATGATCCTGCAGGGCACCGGCCACGATCTCGGCGGCCGAGGCACTGCCACCGTTGATCAACACCACCATGGGGGGTTTGGGCAGCGCCGTCTCGGCATTGGCCTCAAACTGCATGTCCGAGTCCTTGAGACGCCCCTTGGTGTAGACCACCAGCCCGCTGTCGAGGAACAGGTCGGCCACATTGACGGCGCCTTCCAGCAGCCCGCCGGGGTTGTTGCGCAGGTCCAGCACCACGCCGGATAGGCCGTCGTCGCCGGCCTGCTTTTTCAGCGCCGCAATCGCCTTGCCGGTCTCTTCGGCGGTGTTTTCCTGGAACTGACTGATGCGCAGATAGCCATAGCCGGGGGAGAGCATACGCGAATTGACGCTGGCGGCCTGAATGTTGTCGCGCTCAAGGCTGACATTGATGGGGGCCTCTGCCCCTTCGCGCAGCAGAGTCAGATCGATCTTGCTACCGGGGTCGCCGCGCATCATGTCGACCGCTTCTTCCAGCGACATGCCATCGGTACTCTTGCCGTCAATTTCGATGATCAGGTCCCGCGGCTGCAGGCCGGCTTTCGAGGCCGGGGTATTGTCGATCGGCGAGATCACCATCAGCTGGTTGTCCTCCTGGCCCACCTCGATGCCGATGCCGCCGAACTCGCCCTCGGTCATCTCGTGCAGGGTGCGAAAGGCGTCCTCGTCAAGATAGTTCGAATGCGGGTCCAGCCCTTCCAGCATGCCGCGCATGGCATTGCGCAACAGCGTTTTATCATCGACATCATCCACGTAGGCCTGCTTGATACGCTCAAACACCTGGGCCAGCGCCTGAATATCTTCCAGCGGCAGTCCGCTCTGAGCGGCTGCCTCGCTTTCGGCATCATTGGCGGCGTCATCGCTGTCGGCAGGCGCGACCGGCGTGTTTTCCGGTGTGCTTTCTGCCGGCGCCGTGTCCGGGGTCGGTTCGGCAGCCGGGGCCGGCAGTGTCAGCAGCAGGGCGGATGACAGGGCAAGCGATAAGGTGACATGGCGCATCAACATGCAAACTCCTTCAGCGGGGTGGGCCGGACGCCGGGACGCCCGATACCTTCAATGGGTGATGCGTTGGCCGTGCTAGCGCGAGGCCAGCCAGCTCTGCGGATTGATGGTCTTGCCACCACGACGTACCTCGAAATAAAGCGCCGGACGCGACAGGCCGCCGGTATCCCCGACGTAGCCAAGTGTTGCACCGCGTTCGACCCGATCACCGGCACTCACGGCAAGGCGCTGCTGGTGAGCATACAGCGACAGTATGCCACCATGATCGATGATCACCAGATAGCCAAAGCCTCGCATCCAGTCGGCAAACACGACCTGACCCTTTGAGGCGGCATAAATCGGGGTGCCGGCGGGAGCGCTGATCAATACGCCATTCCTGTTCAGGCCATCGCCGCTGCCGTAACCCGAGACCACCGAGCCATTGACCGGCCACCGGGAGCTGCGGGCATTCCGGTCGGCCTGATGGGTCACGCTTGCGCGTGATTCGGCGCGCCGCTCGGGCGCCGGGTCGGCGCTGCGGGTCGGTACGCTGCGGGCATTGTTCGAGCTTGCGTTCATTTCGTCGCTGCTCAGGCCCTCATCGCTCGAGGGGCTCTTTTGAGGCGACGACGATGACTGCGCCTGCTGCCTGGCCTCGCGGGCCCGGCGTTCGCGCTCGGCCCGTTCACGTGCCTCGCGCTGTTCACGGGCACGGGCCAGCTGCTGTTCGATCCGGCTGACCATGTTTTCGGCTTCGGCGCGGTCGGACTCAAGCCCCTGAAGGTTGCTTTGCCCGCTTTTATAGCGCGCCTCCAGTCGTGCCAGCGCCTTTTCGCGCTCCTGGCGCTGTTCATCGAGGGTCTGCTGGCGGCTTTTGAGTTCGCCTTGTAGCTGGTCCAGCGTCTGCTGCTGCTCAAGGGTCTGAGTGCGGTTGTCCTGAAGTTCCTGATTGAGCGACGCAAGGCGGGCGAGCTGTTCGGCCCGGGCGTCGTTGAGCCGGTTGAGATAGTGCTGAAAGCGATCGATTTCGCCGGGGTCCTGATTATCGAGCAACAGCTTCAGGCGCGGCTGTTCGCCCAGCTTGTAAAGCGCCCTGACCTGCTCGGCCAGCGCCTTTTGCTGGGCATCGCGCTGCTCGGTCAGGCTCTTCTGACGCTGATCAAGGGTGCTCAGCGCCTCGGTGGTTTGTTTGCGGGCCTGCTGTAAGGTTTCCAGCCGTCGATGAGTCTCGGCCAGCGCCTTTTCGGCCTGCTCGAGCTCCTCTCGGGCATCGCCGCGCTGGGCATCGGTCTTTTCCAGCTGGCGCTGGGTCTGTTCGATGTTCTGGCGAATACTGTCCAGCTCGGCCTTTGAGGCATCCAGGCTGGCGGCGGCGGCAGGCACCGCCACTCCCAGGCTCAATGCCAGCAGCCAAAACCGGCCCGCAGGCCGGTGTGATGTGAATGGCACCGAAAGGCTCCGATCAGCTGTGGTCGATCAGCACGCGACCGGTCATTTCTTCCGGCGGGGTCTGTCCCATCATGGCCAGCAGCGTCGGGGCAATATCGCACAGGCGCCCGCCTTCCAAGAGCGTTGCCTTGCGCTGACTGACGTAGACCAGCGGCACCTGGAAGGTGGTATGGGCCGTCTGCGGCTTGCCGGTATCGGGGTCCACCATCTGCTCGGCATTGCCGTGATCGGCGGTAACCAGACATTCGCCGCCGGCGCGCTCGATCGCCTCGACCACGCGACCCAGACACTCATCCACTGCCTCGATGGCCTTCGTGGCGGCCGCCAGATCGCCGCTGTGGCCGACCATGTCGCCGTTGGCGTAGTTGCACACCACCAGATCAAAGCGGCCGGAATCGATGGCCTCGACCAGTTTATCGGTCACCTCAACCGCGCTCATTTCGGGCTTTTCATCGTAGGTTTTTACGTCGCGCGGCGAGTCGACCAGGATGCGTTCTTCGCCGTCGTAGGTCTCCTCGCGCCCGCCCGAGAAGAAAAACGTCACGTGGGCGTATTTCTCGGTTTCGGCGATGCGCAGCTGGGTCAGCCCCTTTGAAGAGACGTATTCCCCCAGGGTGTTGGGCAGATCAGCGGGCGGAAAGGCCACCGGCACGCCCAGGTCATCGGAGTACTGGGTCATGGAGACGAAATGCACCTTCGGGGTGCGATTGCGCTGGAAACCGTCGAAGCCCGGATCCACCAGCGCGTGGGCGATTTCACGGGCACGGTCGGCGCGGAAGTTGGCAAACAGTACCGCATCGCCATCCTCGATGGTGACCCGGTCGTCATCACTGTCGCGCAGGCTGGTGGCCGTCACGAATTCGTCGGTTTCATCGCGGTCGTAGGCAGCCTGCAGGGCGCGTTCAACGTCATTTTCAACATGCTCGCCCTCGCCGTTGACCATCAGCTGCCAGGCGGCCTGGACGCGATCCCAGCGGTTGTCACGGTCCATGGCGTAGAAGCGCCCGATCATCGAGGCGACACGGCCCACGTTCATCTTGCGCAGCAGGGCATCGGCGCGCTGGAGGCTTTCAAGCGCACTCTGGGGTGCGGTATCACGACCGTCGAGGAACGCGTGGATATAAACCCGCTTCGCGCCGCGCGCCTGGGCCAGTTCGGCCAGCGCCAGAATGTGATCTTCATGACTGTGGACGCCGCCCGGTGACAGCAGGCCCAGCACGTGGACGGCACGGTCATCGCTGACGGCCTGGTCGATGGCATCGGTCAGGGCGGTGTTGTCGCCCAGCTCGTTGTCACGGATCGCCTTCGAGATCCGGGTCAGGCTCTGGTAGACGACACGCCCGGCGCCGAGGTTCATGTGGCCGACCTCGGAGTTGCCCATCTGGCCTTCGGGCAGGCCGACGTTTTCACCGTCGGTATTGATCAGGGTATGGGCGTAATCCGCCTGCAGCCGATCCATGACCGGTGTATTGGCGGCGGCCACGGCATTGTTGGCCGATTCCGGATTGTGGCCATAGCCATCAAGAATCAGCAGGGCGACGGGACGTGGTTGCGATGTAGACATGATTTCGCCTCGAGAACACGGACATGTAAGCCCCGATATCGGGTCGCGCTGCTGGCGTGTGATCACGCAGCGAGGGCGCTATCAGGGCGTCGAAATGGTCGTCATCATAACCCAGCCGGTGCATGCCAGCATTGATCATCGGGGACGGACGACGGCCGGGTGCTTGTGTATACTGGGCGCGCGCCGGATTCCAGCTACCGAGCGGCTTCCCCGAACTCGCAGGGTAGACCAGGCATGACCGTGCGCCGAGCCATTTTAAACAACCAGGGTCAAGATATTTCCATGATCGATCAGCTGCTGGAGTTTGCCCAGAATCACCCCTTGCTGGTAGGCGCCTTTGTGGTGGTATTGCTGGCCTGGCTGGCCTTTGAATCCCGTCGCAGTGCGACCGGCGGTGTCAGCAGCGGTGAGGCGACCAGCCTGATCAACCGCGAGGACGCCATGGTCCTTGATATTCGCGAGATCAAGGAATTCAAGGCAGGCCATATCGCCGGTGCCATCAACGTGCCCGCTGACAAGCTCGACAACAACATGCAGCGCCTTGAAAAGCACAGGGAAAAGCCGATTATCGTGGTGGACAAGATGGGCCAGCACAGCGGCGCCGTGGTCACAAAGCTGCACAAGGCCGGCTACAATGGCGCCCGTCGGCTCAAGGGCGGTCATTCACAGTGGGTGGCCGATAGCCTGCCCGTTGTGACACGCTGATGTCACCTCTTCAAGCGATAGTTATTACCTGTTTAAAGCAGTAGTGATTACTTACTCACAGACCGGGAAACCAGCATGTCAGACAACAACGCCACCAGTGAGCAGGCCAATATCCAGTTCGCGCTGCAGCGCATTTATGTCAAGGACATCTCCTTTGAGGCGCCCAATTCGCCGGCGATCTTTCAGCAGCAGTTCAAGCCGCGGGTCAAGCTCGATGTCGACAATGGCCACAAGCTGATCAGCGAAGGCCTCTATGAGGTCAGCGTGCGAGTGACGGCTCACGTCTACAACGGTGACGAAGAGTCCACGGCCTTTCTGGCCGAAGTTCAGCAGGCCGGTCTTTTTGCCATCTCGGGTCTCAGCGACGCCCAGCTTGATCACACGCTTGGCGCCTTCTGCCCCAACGTGCTGTTCCCCTATGCGCGTGAGTGCATCGATAACCTGGTCGGCCGTGGCACTTTCCCGGCGCTGATGCTGTCCCCGGTCAACTTTGATGCGATCTACGCCCAGAAGCAGCAGGGCACGCCCCAGGCTGACGCCTGATGCGTCAGGGTCGCGAGTAACCTTATGCGCATTTACGTTCCTCAGAAGCTCAAGCCCGGCGCCACGCTGAGACTGCCTGACGCGGCAGCCCATCATGTGGCCCGCGTCATGCGTCGCCGTGAAGGTGATGCCCTGATGCTGTTTGATGGCAAGGGCAGCGAAGTGAACGCTCACATCGCCGCGGTTTCAAAACGTGGCGATGTGCAGGTCACGCTCGGGGAGCGCCAGCCGATACTGCCCGAGTCGCCGCTGGCCGTGCATCTGGGGCTGGCGGTGGGCAAGGGCGATCGAATGGATTTTGCCATCCAGAAGTCGGTCGAGCTGGGAGTTGCAGCCATCACTCCGCTCTACACCGAGTTTGGTGATGTGCGGCTCAAGGCCGAGCGGGCGCAGAAAAAGCGCGATCACTGGCAGGCCGTGGCCGTCAATGCCTGTGAGCAGTGTGGCCGTGCTACCGTGCCCGTCATCTATCCCCCCGCCGCGCTGAATGACTGGCTGGCAGACCGGCAGGAGCCGCTCAGGCTGGTGCTGCATCCCTACGGTGCCACCGAGCCCATGAGTGATGGCGCTTTTGAAGGCGCGGCCCTGTTGGTCGGCCCTGAAGGGGGCCTGAGCGATCAGGAAGTGGCTGCCGCGCACGCGCATCGATTCACCTCCTGGATCATCGGTCCGCGCATCCTGCGCATGGAGACCGCCCCGATCGTGGCCCTGTCACTGTTGCAGGCGCGCTTTGGCGATTTTGCCTGAGCGCTGTTTTTTCCCCTGACGATGCCTTCATGTCTTCGGGGACGTACCGCAACGGTGCGTACCCGATGCTGCTTTTCCGGTCTTCCGCTGGTCTGATTTGCCCTCCATAGCGCCTGTGTATTGGCAGAAATGGCCGTGAGCGTCTGTAATGATTGCCAGGTTTATTGAACCAAAGTTTAACGATCGGCAGGCCGGCGATCGCCCCGCCATGATGTGTGGCGGGAACTGCCTGCCGGGTCCGTCAACTACCACAGGGAGTGTTTCATGGCCGACTATAGTGTTGCCGACATGCTGGTACGAACGCTGGCCCGCGCCGGCGTGGAAAATATCTGGGGGCTGCCGGGGGATTCGCTCAATGGCCTGACCGAAAGCCTGCGCCGGCAGGAGCTCATTACCTGGCGCGGCGTGCGTCACGAAGAGGTGGCGGCGCTGGCGGCCAGCGGCGAGGCCGAAGCGCGTAACGGTCTGACCGTCTGTGCCGGCTCCTGCGGACCCGGCAATACGCATCTGATCAACGGGCTTTTCGAAGCCAAACGAGCGCACACGCCGATGCTGGCCATCGCCGCTCAGATTCCCTCCAGCGAAGTGGGCTTGGGCTATTTCCAGGAGACCCACCCGGAGCAGCTGTTCAAGGAGTGCAGTGACTACTGCGAGCTGATCTCCAACCCGTCCCAGGCGCAACGGGTAATCGAAACCGCCATGCGTACCGCGATTCTGGAAAAGAGCGTGGCGGTGGTCGTGATCTCCGGGGATGTGGCGCTCTCACCTGCCGTCGAGCAGAAAATGCAGTGGAGTACGCCGGTGGCGCCCGTGACGGTCCCCCCTGAGCCCGAGCTTGAGGAACTGGCCGAGCTGCTCAACGACAGCCAGAAGGTCGCCATGCTCTGCGGCGCAGGCTGTGCCGGCGCCCACGATGAGGTCATGGCACTGGCCGAGCGGCTCAAGGCGCCCATCGTGCATGCGCTGCGTGGCAAGCCGCATCTTGAATACGATAACCCCTATGACGTGGGCATGACCGGTCTGATCGGCTTCAGCTCGGGCTATCACGCGCTCAAGGAGTGTGATTTTCTGATCATGCTGGGCACCAGCTTTCCCTATCGGGACTTCTTCCCCGAGCACGGTCGGATTGTCCAGATCGATCTGCGTCCCGGGCACCTGGGTCGGCGCAGCACGCTGCTCAAGGGGCTGGTGGGTGATGTGAAGGCGAGCCTTGAGGCGCTGCTGCCCCGCCTTGAGGAGAAAACCGACCGCACCTTTCTCGACAAGGCGCAAAAGCACTATCAAAAGGCCCGCGAGGATCTCGACGAGCTGGCCGGGCCGGCTGCCGAAGGCAAGCCGCTGCATCCGCAGTATCTCACTGCCCGTGTGAGCGCGCTGGCCGATGAGGATGCCTGGTTTACCGCCGAGGTGGGCACGCCCACCGTATGGGCGGCGCGCTATCTGAAGATGAACGGCAAGCGGCACCTGACCGGCTCCTTCATGCACGGTTCCATGGCCACGGCCATGCCACAGGCGATGGGTGCTCAGGTCGCCCAGCCCGGACGCCAGGTGATATCGCTGTCCGGGGATGGCGGCATCAACATGCTGATGGGGGATCTGATGACGCTGGCCGAGCAGAAGCTGCCGGTCAAGGTGATCATCTACAACAACTCGACGCTGGGGTTTGTGGCAATGGAGATGAAGGCCGCCGGCTATGTGGATGAGGTGACCAATCTGCCCGGCACCGACTACGCCCGGCTGGCCGAAGCGCTGGGTGTCAAGGGACTGACGGTCTCAAGCTCCGAGCAGCTCGATGGCGTGCTTGAGGAGGCCTTTGCCCATGACGGCCCGGTCATTGTCGATGTGAAGGTGGCCAAACAGGAGCTTTCCATGCCGCCGACCATTGAGGCTGCCCAGGCGAAGGGCTTTAGCCTCTATATGCTGCGCGCGGTCATGAGCGGACGCGGTGATGAGGTGATGGACCTGGCCGATACCAACTGGCTCAGCCGGCTTGGCCGCAAGAAAAAATAGTCATGCATTGAAAGTGAGTACTTGCTTACTTGCTTGAGCGTGACAAAAAAAGCCCCGGCATTGCCGGGGCTTTTTGCGAGATGACGAGCAAGCGATCAGCTTTTCTTGTCGATCAGTTCCTGACGGGCCTTGCGCTGCTGTTCTTCCTCATACGTCGGGAAGTCGACATAGCCGCGGGCATCGCCACCGTAGAAGGTGGACGGGTCAAAGTCCGCCAGCGGCCAGCCGTTTTTCATGCGCTCGACCAGATCCGGATTCGAGGTATAGAGGCGGCCAAACACCGGCAGATCGATGGTGCCGTCGTTGACCAGCTTCTCGGCCTCGGCATGGTCCAGATTGCCGGCCAGCAGCAGATTGCCCTCGTAGGTATCACGAAACTTTTTGAGATAGTCACGCGGCATCGGCGACATGCCCTGGCCACCCTGATCATGCAGGTGCACGTAGGAAAGTCCGCGCTTGTTGAACTCGCGTGCCAGATACAGATAGGTTTCGCCGTTGTCATCGTACTCCGGCATGTCAAAGAGCGTGCCGTGCGGTGACAGGCGCACACCGACGCGATGGGCGCCGATCAGCGCGCTGACCTCATCGACCACTTCGATGAGCAGGCGACAGCGGTTTTCACGCGAGCCGCCGTACTGGTCATCACGGTCGTTGACACCGGGATTGAGAAACTGCTCGAAGAGATAGCCGTTGGCACCGTGAATCTCGACGCCATCAAAGCCTGCCTCGCGCGAATTGACGGCGGCCTGGGCGAAATCGCGCACGATGTCGCGCACCTCATCAGTTTCAAGCCGACGCGGGGTGCTGGCCTTGAGCATGTCGGGCGTGCCCTGCTCGTTATAGCCAAAGGCCATGCCACCGGGCTTGTCACTCGGACCGACCGGGGCGGCACCCGCGATCTGTACCGAAGTGTGCGAGACGCGCCCCACGTGCCAGATCTGGGCAAAGAAGACCCCGCCGCGCTCGTGAACGGCGCGTGTGGCCTTTTGCCAGCCCGCAATCTGGTCCGGGCCATAGATGCCGGGGTTATACAGATACCCCGTGCCCTGACGCGACACCGGCGTGCCTTCGGAAATGATCAGCCCGGCGCTGGCCCGCTGGCGGTAATAGAGGGCGCCCAGCTCGGTGGGAATATCCCCCGGCGCACGCGAGCGGGTCATGGGTGCCATGACAATCCGGTTATCAAGTTGAATGCCGGCGAGGTCAAAGCGTTCAAAAAGTGATGACATAAAATCCTCTCTGCGAAACGGCTGGACACTGTGTTTTAGCAAAACCGTGTTCCAGTGATGTTCTGCTCCACAAAAGTCTAGTCGCTCAACCGCGCGGCTCTGATAGTTTTCAACCATTCCTGCGATTGGAAGAAACAATCCGGCCTGCGGGCACCCGGTCGGTTCGGCCATGGTCGGAGGATGAGGCTTGCGTCATACTGGCGTGATGGATGGCCGCCACAACATCACCCGGCCGTGTTCTGGAGTTTTAAATGAGTGAACGTGCATTGAAGATTGCGGTGGTCATGGACCCTATCGCCAATATTGCCTGGAAAAAGGATTCGACGCTGGCCATGTTGTGGGCGGCCAGGCGGCGTGGCCACACACTGTATTATCTCGAGCCGGGCGATCTTTACCTCAAGGATGGCCGCGCGATGGGGCGCCTGCGCACCCTGGAGGTGTTCGAAAACGACCCTGAACATTACTACGCCCTGGGCGAGGTCGAGGCTGGGCCGCTGTCAGAGATGGACGTGATCCTGATGCGTCAGGATCCGCCGGTGGATGTCAATTTCACCAATGCTGTCCACCTTCTGGGCTTTGCCGAACGTGAGGGCGTGCTGGTGGTCAACCCGACCCGGGCACTTTTGACCTGCAACGAAAAGCTTTACGCCCAGCAGTTCCCCCAGTGTCTGGTGCCCAGCGTCGTCTCCTGCAATGACAGGGTACTGCGCGAGTTTCACGCCGAGCAGGGCGATACCATCTTCAAGCCGCTGGACGGCATGGGCGGGACTGGCATCTTTCATATTGCCCCGGATGGTCGCAACATCGGTGCGGTCATCGAGCAGCTGACCCAGCGCGGCACCGAGCAGATCATGGCGCAGCGCTACATCCCCGAGATCAAGCAGGGGGATACCCGTATTCTGCTGATTGATGGCGAACCGGTGCCCTATGGTCTCGCCCGCATCCCTTCGGCGGGTGAAGTGCGCGGTAATCTGGCCGCCGGCGGCCGCGGAGAAGCCCGCGAGTTGACCGATCGTGACTACTGGCTGGTCGATCAGGTCAAGGACTCCATCAAGTCGCTGGGACTGATCTTTGTCGGCCTGGATGTGATCGGGGACTACATCACCGAGATCAACGTCACCAGCCCCACCTGCGTGCGCGAAATTGACGCCCAGAAGGGCACCGATATCGCCGGCCTGCTAATGGATGCCATTGAGCGCCGCTTCACCTCGTAAGGTGTTGACGTCACGCCCGCCTGCCGGTGTTACCATGCACGCATTCCCCACCAACGGCGGATGAGCGTCGGCCATGGCCGTGCTCTCATGACCCATCGATCTACGCCCCTGCCGGCCGGCAGGGGCGCGTGCTTTTATCCGGGAGGCCCATGCAAGGCTTACGCGATCACTTTCTCATGGCGATGCCCCATCTCGAAGACGAAAACTTTGCGGGCTCGCTGACCTATATCTGCGATCATGACGACAACGGCACGCTGGGGCTTAAACTCAATCAGCCCATGGAGCTGACGCTGGAAGCGCTGTTCGAGCAGCTCGAAATCGATGCCAGCGAGTGCACGTCGCTGGATACGCCGGTGCTCAATGGCGGCCCGGTGCATCGCGAACGCGGTTTCATTCTGCATTCGGGCAGCCCCGAGCACTGGGATTCCAGCATCCGCACCGGTGAAAATCGGGCGCTGACCACGTCGATGGACATCCTGCAGGCCATTGCCGCCGGCGAAGGGCCCGAGCAGTTTCTGGTCTGTCTGGGTTGCGTGGGCTGGGAGCCCGAGCAACTGGCCCAGGAGATCAAGGACAATACTTGGTTGACCGTGGAGGCCAGCGATGAGGTGCTCTTTCGCACACCTGCTCCGGCGCGCCTTGAAACCGCCGCGGGGCATCTGGGCGTTGATCTGAGCCTGCTCTCGCGTGAGGCCGGGCATGGCTGAGACGTCCGGCCAGCGGCTGGTGCTGGCCTTTGATTTTGGCGTGCGGCGCATTGGCGTAGCCGTCGGCAACGAACTGCTGGGCTCGGCCACGGCGCTTGATCCGTTGACGGCGCGTGACGGCATTCCCGACTGGAACGTGATCGCTCGCCTGGTCGATGAATGGCAGCCCGATCTGTTTGTGGTCGGGCTGCCCCTCAACATGGACGACACCGAATCCGGGATGAGCCTGCGCGCGCGTAAGTTCGGCAAGCGGCTGCACGGACGCTTTGGCAAGCCGCTGGAAATGTTCGATGAGCGCGGCACCACTCGCGCTGCCAAGGCGATTGCCCGCGAAGAAGGTCATCGCGGCAACTATCGCGAGCACGGTGTCGACGGCATCGCCGCCGAGCTGATTCTCACTGGATGGTTTGAGCAGCAGGCCGGCGGTGCTCGCCTCGATATGCCCTCGCCCCGCCAGTAAGCGTCCTGCTGCCGGAACAGGAAAGTTTTGCCCCCCTCAGCCGTGATGCCCGCTCGTCAGCAGCGCATCATCGACCCCCACCTGGTGCGGCGGCTTCCAGCCTACGTCCCTGAGATTCCGATCAAAGGTGTCATCCACGCCCATGAGCGTGGCAAAGATTGCCATGCGCACTGGAATGCCATTGTCGGTCTGACGAAAGATGGCCAGTCGCGGGTCGCCGTTGAGGTCCACGTTGAGATCATTGGCGCCGGGCCGACTGTCGCGCGGCAGCGGGTGCATCGCGATGGTATGAGTGCTGCAGCGCTGATCCAGAAAGGCGCGGTCCACGCTGAAATCGCTCGACAGACTGAAGCCTTCCACCATCTCCTGGGTAAAGCGCTCCTTTTGAATCCGTGTGGCATAGACCACGTCGACGTCGCTGTAATCGGCCTGCAGGGTATCGCGCTGTTGCACCCGATGGCCGGCATTCTCGGCCTGGTCGATCAGTTCGAAGGGCATTTCGAGGCCCGGCGGCGACACCAGCGTGATCTGCATCGGCGGATAAAGTGACAAAAGCTTCAGCAGCGAATGCACGGTACGCCCGTACTTGAGATCGCCGGTCAGCAGCAGATGCGCGCCGGGCAGCGCCTTGCCGATCCGCTCGAACTCCTTATTGATGGTATAAAGATCCAGCAGTGCCTGGCTGGGGTGCTCGCCAGGGCCATCACCGCCGTTGATCACCGGTACATGGGTGGCCGCGGCAAATTCTGCTACCGAGCCCAGGTCGGGGTGACGCATGACAATGGCATCGACATAGCCGCTGATCACGCGGCTGGTGTCATACAGTGACTCGCCCTTGGCCATCGAGGAGAAGGTGAAGCCAGTGGTGTCACAGACGCTGCCGCCCAGGCGACTGAAGGCCGAGTGAAAGCTCATGCGCGTACGGGTACTGGCTTCGAAAAAGAGATTGCCCAGCACGGCGCCCTCCAGTACCCGGGTGATCTTCTGGCGCTGGGCGATGGGCTCCATGCGCCGCGCCACGTGAAACAGATGATCGACGTAGTCGCGGGACAAATTATCAACGGACAACAGATGGGCACTCATGGCACTCGCCTCTGGCTGGGAGGGACAAAGCCACACAGCAGGCACTGTGGGGCGCAAACGCGCGCTAGTGTAGCGCGACAGGCCCTTGCCCTTCATCGGGGATCAGGCGTGCGACAGACGCTTTTTCAAACAGCCCCTCTCTTTTGGCATGACAGGATGGGCGAGCGTTGAACGGCGCGCTACACTGCGCCCGCTTTTTTCCATCAGGGCGAGAGCCTCGCGTCAGGACGGCCATTACCCATGCATGCACTGCTGGAATCCATTCTCGATGAGGTGCGCCCGCTGCTGGGCCAGGGGCACGTGGCCAGCTACATTCCGGCACTGGCGGATGTTGATCCCCATCAACTCGGCATCGCCATGCTCGGCACCGGTGGTGCGCTTTATCAGGCCGGGGATGCCGATACCCCCTTCTCGATTCAGAGCATTTCCAAGGTGTTCAGCCTGGTGCAGGCCATTTCACATGGCGGCGAGAGCCTCTGGGAGCGGCTGGGGCATGAGCCTTCGGGGCAGGCCTTCAACTCGCTGGTGCAGCTCGAGTTCGAAAAAGGGCGCCCGCGCAATCCCTTTATCAATGCCGGTGCGCTGGTGATCGCCGATATCAACCAGTCGCGCTACGCCGCCCCGATACTGTCCATGCGCGATCTGGTGCGCCGGATGACCAACAACGTTCATATCATTTCCGATCGGGTGGTGGCCGAATCGGAATACCAGCATCGGGCGCGCAATGCGGCCATGGCCTATCTGATGCAGTCCTTTGGCAACTTTCACAATGATGTGGAAGCCGTGCTCAAGAGCTACTTCCATCACTGTGCGCTCACGGCCAGCTGCGTGGATCTGGTACGCGGCTTCTCCTTTCTGGCCAACGGTGGGCGCTGCCTGCACAGTGATGAGCACATCCTGACGCCGCGCCAGACCCAGCAGGTCAACGCCATCATGGCCACCAGCGGGCTCTATGACGAGGCCGGCAACTTTGCCTATCGTGTGGGGCTGCCGGGTAAAAGCGGCGTCGGCGGTGGCATCGTCGCGGTGGTGCCGGGGCGCTACAGCATCTGCGTGTGGTCACCGGCGCTCAACGCCAGCGGCAATTCGCTGGTGGGTATGGCGGTGCTGGAAAAGCTCAGTGAACGTATTGGCTGGTCGGTGTTCTTGCCGCTTTCCTACTGAAATAACAGGCGCTGTGCCCTTGGGTGGCGCCTTCTGGATCAAACCCTTCTTGAACGCTTGTCAGGGCGCTCTACGCTTGGAGAGACGTGCGTCGGGCCGTGCCCGGCGTAAAGATTGATCCATGTTTCAAAAGGAGTTTGAGCAGTGGCCAATTCAACCGATGCACCCCAGTCACAGCCGGGTGATGAATACAGTATGAACCCGCAGCCCGAATACATTCGAGCCCGGTATCAGGGCACCGGCAAGCTCAAGGGCCGGGTGGCCCTGATTACCGGGGGCGACAGCGGTATCGGCCGCGCCGTAGCCGTCCATTACGCCCGCGAAGGCGCCGATGTGGCGATCAACTATCTCCTGGAAGATCGCGACGCCGAGGATACCCGTGCGCTCGTCGAGGCCGAGGGGCAGCGCTGCCTGGTGCTCAAGGGCGACGTCGGCAGCCCGGATTTTTGCCATAACATGATCGAAAGGACCGTCAGTGAACTGGGTGGGCTTAACATTCTGGTCAACAACGCCGCCGAACAGCACGACTGGGACGACATCACCAAAATTCCCGACGAACAGATCGAGCGCACCTTTCGCACCAACATCTTCAGTCACTTCTATACGGTCAAGTACGCGCTGGCGCATTTGAAAGAGGGCGACAGTATCATCGAAACCTCCTCGATCAATGCCTTCAAGGGCAATAACACCCTGATCGACTACACCGCGACCAAGGGCGCCATTCAGGGCTTTATGCGTTCGATAGCCATGTCATTGGTTGAACGTGGTATTCGCGTCAATGCCGTGGCCCCAGGACCTATCTGGACGCCACTGATTCCCTCGACCATGGATGACGAGAAGGTGGAAGGCTTTGGCGAGCAGGTCCCCATGAACCGTGCCGGTCAGCCCAGTGAGATAGCGCCGGCCTATGTCTATCTGGCAAGCGAGGAGTCCTCCTACATGAATGGGCAGACCATTCACCTCAATGGCGGCGTTATCCTTAATACGTAACGTTACGATATAAATTACAGATAGAAATCCCAAGCCTGCGCCGCTTCCCGTGGTGCGGGCTTTTTCATGCCGTGCACATGACCTCTTGCATCGATCCATGACAGTATTTTTTGGTTAACCCGTATTGGATTATCGTCAGAATTTAGCCTTGTCATCTTGAGGCTTTTTTGACTGGATCGGAGACGATGCCTTTTCTTTATTGCTTTTTGTATTGAGCATTAAAAACGTAGGGAGTAGTGAGCTTCATGCGGGGATGTCTCGCATGATGCCGATTTTTATTGGGCTTTTCATGGAGGTTTTTGTGCATTTTTTAAGCAGGTTATATTTTGCTCATTCATGATTTTATCAAATGGCCATTATTGTTACGTAATAAGATTTTAGGATAGATGATTCAGCAGGGCAGCCCCTGAGGCTGCCCGGCTACGGTGCCTTGCGTCTCAAAACGCCGAGCTCGGCAGGCTTTGAAAAGCCGAGTTAGAGGCCAAACAGCCTGCGGGTATTGGCTCGGATGGTGTCGGCAATCTCTTCGGGGGACTCCTTGCGAATCTCGCACAGGCTCTGCCAGATATGGTTGATCCGCTCGGGGCGATTGGGTTCGCCCTGAAACCCCTGCACGGGCATATCCGGCGAATCCGTTTCCAGCAGCAGCGACGAGAGCGGCAGGCGCGCCAGGGTGCGGCGGGTCTTGGAGGCGCGCTCGTAGGTCATGGTGCCGCCCACGCCAATACAATACCCCGCCCTGATAAAGGCCTGAGCCTGCTGTTCGCTGCCGGCAAAACCATGGACCACACCTCGCCGGGGCAGGTCGATGCGTCTTAGATGCATCGCGAGCTTGTCGTGCGTGCGGCGCGAATGAAGGATCACCGGTAACTCATATTGGCGGGCCAGGCGCAGCTGGGCATCCAGCAGGGCTTCCTGGCGTTCGAACTGAGGGTTGTCGATAAAAAGATCCAGCCCGATTTCACCGATCGCTACCAGCTTGTCGGGCCGCTTTTTGAGCCACGTTTCCAGCTGCTCAAGATGCACTTCCTGAAAATCATTTATCGCCATGGGATGAATGCCAAGCGCGGCATACACCGGCGCGTATTGATCGGCCAGTGCCATGACGCCCGCGAAGCGATCCGCCGTGACGCCCACGGCAATGAGCTTCTCGACGCCGGCCTCCCTCGCCTTCTGCAGGCTTTGCGCCTCATTGCCGCAAAAGGGCGGAAAATCAAAATGGCAGTGGGTATCCACAAATTGCGAGGGCATGCCGAGGCTCCTTGGCGCTTGATGACGTGGTTGATCGATGACCAGCGGTTTTACGATGCTGTATGGCGGAGTGTAGTGCCCTGGTGTCAGGGGTGAATTGCAGGGGCTGCAGGGCGAACTACGCTTTAGCCATTCGTCGTAATGCGCGCAGCGCAGGGCCGTATTCACCTTTGGACGCGTGGCCGCGGCCACTCAATGACAGGGAGCATCATCGTCATGGCAGAACATATTCCCCCGCAAAAGCAGGATCGTCAGCCCGGTGTCGAAGGCGAAATGACCCCGCCGGCCGAATTCATGCATCCCGATTATCGTGGCAGCGCCAAGATGCAGGATCTGGTGGCCATCGTCACCGGCGGCGACAGCGGCATTGGTCGCGCCGCGGCGGTGCATTTCGCCCGCGAAGGTGCCGATGTGGCCATCCTGTATCTGGATGAGCACGACGACGCCGAAGCCACGAAGCAGATGATCGAAGCCGAAGGTCGTCGCGCGCTGCTGATCGCCGGTGATGTCGCCGATGCCGATTTTTGCCGCAGCGCGGTGCAGCAGACGGTCGATACCTTTGGCAAGCTTGATGTACTGGTCAACAACGCCGCCCAGCAGGTGCTGCATGATCGCCCCGAGGAGACCTCGGATGAAGAGTGGCGGCGCACCTTTGACGTCAATATTCACGGCTACTTCTACATGGCCAAGGCCGCCATCCCGCATCTGCGTGAGACGAAGGGCGCGGTGATTAACACGACCTCCGTCAATGCCTTTGCCGGTAACGCCAATCTGCTGGCCTATACCACCACCAAGGGCGCCAACGCCGGTTTTACCCGCGCGCTGTCAAAAATGTGTGTCGGTGACGGTATCCGCGTCAATCAGGTCGCACCGGGCCCGATCTGGACGCCGCTGATCCCCGCCACCATGGGCCAGTTTGACGAGAGCCTGGTCGAGGACTTCGGCAGCCAGTCGCCGATGGGACGCGCCGGTCAGCCTTCAGAGCTGGGCCCTGCCTATGTCTATCTGGCCTGCCGCGACAGCAGCTACGTGACCGGCCAGACCATCCACGTCAACGGCGGCATGATCGTCAACGGCTGATGTGCATTACACCGGGTGAGGCAGTTTTCCGGTGTGTCCGGAACGCTCTCCCGGATTTTAAGGGGTTGGCATGAGGCCTGCCCGGGCGCATATCGAGTGCGCGCATCGAAAAGGAGAGTTCAGACATGGCAGAGCAGTTTCCAAGGCAGTCCCAGGATCGTCAGCCGGGGTTTGAGCATGAGATGACCCCGGCGCCCGAAATCATTCGCGATGACTATCGCGGCAGCGGCAAGCTTGAAGGCAAAAAGGCGCTGATCACCGGCGGCGACAGCGGTATCGGTCGCAGCGCCGCGGTGCATTTTGCCCGTGAAGGGGCCGATGTGGCCGTGATGTATCTCGATGAGCATGACGACGCCGAAGAGACAAAACGCCTTATCGAAGCCGAAGGTCGCCAGGCGCTGTTGACCAGCGGCGATGTGCGGGACAGCGCCTTTTGTCACCAGGCCGTCGATCAGGTGTTAAAGGAATTTGGTGCGATCAACATTCTGGTCAACAACGCCGCCGCCCAGGTGGTGCGCCAGGATATTACCGACATCCCCGATGATGAATGGCGTGACACTTTTGACGTCAACATCCACGGCTACTTTTATATGGCAAAGGCCGTGCGTCCGCACCTCAAGGCCGGCGACACCATCATCAATACGACCTCGATCAATCCCTTCGTGGGCAATGCCATGCTGATGGCCTACACCTCGACCAAGGGCGCGATTACCGGCTTTACCCGCTCGCTGTCGGAGTCGCTGGTGGGTGAGGGCATTCGGGTCAACGAAGTGGCGCCGGGGCCAATCTGGACGCCGATTCAGCCCTCGACCATGGGCCGTTTCGATCCGACTCTCATGCAGACCCTGGGCGAGAAGATGCCGATGGGCCGTGCCGGCCAGCCCAGCGAACTCGGGCCCGCCTACGTCTTTCTGGCCTCGAAGGACGCCTCCTATATCAGCGGCCACTCGTTGCACATCAACGGCGGCGCGATTATTAATTAGAGCGCCTTCATCAACCAGGGCGCTGCGCTGAAGACGTCAAAAACCGCCTCCGGTCCGGCCGGAGGCGGTTTTTTATGCCACACCATTTCGGTGTCAGGGCGAGCCGTCCGGCGTCGAGCCGTTGGCCGCCACACGCTGTTCCTGCGGTTTTGAGGCTGACGCCGGTTCGGGCGCCAGCGGCGGCATCGCCACCCCACCGGCCGGCAGCGTTACATGCCGTGTTTCATCAATATCGGTCGCGGAATCGGCCAGTGCCACCTGATAGTCACCGCCCTCAAGGCGCCACTGGCGCTGATCGCTGTTATAGCGGGCAAACTGACGTGGATCGATCTCAAGACGCACCTCCCTTGATTCGCCGGGGGAAAGCTCAACGCTCTGCCAGCCGCCCAGCCGGGCCGGCGAGCCATCGGGGGCGTGAACGTAAAGCTGCGGCGTGGTGCGGCCCTTGCGATCCCCGGTGTTGGTGACCGTGAAGTGAGCGGTTACTTTTTGCCCATCCTTCTCGAGCGCCAGCCCCTGGCGCTCAAAGGTGGTGTAGGAAAGCCCATGGCCAAAGGCGTACAGTGGCGTCTCATTCTGACGTTCGAACCAGCGATAGCCGACATCGGCGCCTTCGCGGTTGTAATCGACATCAAAGAAAGCGCTGTTACCGATGGTCAGCCCCGGGACCTGTGGACGGGGCAACTGCTGATCATTTTGTGCAAAGGTCACCGGCAGCCGGCCCGAGGGGTTTTTCTGCCCGAAGAGCACATTGGCGATGGCCTCACCGCCGCGCTGGCCCGGGTACCAGGCCTCCATGATGGCGGCGACATTGTCCCGCCAGGGCATGGCCACCGGCCCGCCGGTTTCCAGCACCACCACCGTACGCGGGTTGGCTTTCGCGACCGCCTCGATCAGCGCGTTCTGGTGGCCTTCCAGCGCCAGGCTCTGCATATCCATGGTTTCCGAGGTCCATTGCTGGGCAAAGACTACGGCGACGTCGCTGTCACGTGCCTGGCGTACCGCCTCATCGATGTCGTCACCCGAGCTGAAGGTGACACTTGAGTCCGGCGCGTGCAGGCCGATCGCGCCCAGCGGTGAGGATTTGGGATACAGACGCTGGGTGTTGACGCCCCTGGGCGGATTCAGGTCGGGCAGGGCGTCTCCGTCCATCGGCACCACAGCGGCCGAGCCGCCGCCGGCAATCACGGCGCGGTCGGCATGTGCCCCGGTCACGCTGATGCGTTTGTCCTGCGCGCCGTCCAGCGGCAGCACGCCCTGATCATTTTTCAACAGCACCATGGCGTTTTCGGCGATGCGCTGGGCAACGTCAGCGTTGGCCTTTTTATTGATCGGCTCACCGGCGGGGGGATGATCGACCAGCCCGGAGGCAAAGGTGCTGCGCAGGATGCGATGGGCCATGTCGTCGATGCGTTCGCGGGGCACTTCGCCGCGCTCGACCGCCTTTTCCAGCGGGGCGCCAAAATAGACCACGCCGTCAAAGTCCGCTGCGGCGGACTGCTGATCCAGCCCCGCATTGGCCGATGGGGCGCTTGAATAGACCGCCCCCCAGTCGGACATCACAAAGCCCGGGTAGCCCCATTCCTTCTTGAGCACCTGATTGAGCAGATAGCCGTTTTGACAGGCGTACTCCCCATTGATCCGGTTATAGGCGCACATGGTCGCCCCCGGATGGCTGTGTTCCAATGCATAGCGAAATGACAGCAGGTCGGATTCCTGCAGCGCCTGATCGCTGATGTTGGCACTGAGCTTGTGGCGTCCGGTCTCCTGGGCGTTGAGCGCAAAGTGCTTGATGGTCGACATCACATGCTGACTTTCAATGCCGTTGATCTTGGCTGCCGTCGTCAGCCCCGACAGCAGCGGATCCTCACCTGGCATCTCGTAGTTGCGCCCGGCGCGCGGGTCGCGCACCAGCCCTGCCGTACCGCCCAGCAGCACGTTAAAGCCGTAGTGGCGGGCCTCGCGGGCAATCATTTCACCGCCCTGACGGGAAAGCTCGGGCTGCCAGGTGGCGGCGGCGGCCAGCACCGAGGGCAGCGCCGTGGCCTGGCGGTCCGGGTCGATCCAGCCGGGATTGGTCACGCCAAGATCAGCATCGGTCTGCTGCTGGGCGGGAATGCCCAGCCGGCTGATGCCGGGCACAAAGCCGGCCGAGCCGATGGCGCCGCGCACGCGCTGCGACGCCTTCATGGGCGCGGCAAAGTCACTGGCCAGCAGCTGCATCTTCTCGGTGGTGGTCATCTCGGCCAGGGCGGCGCGGGCGCGATCGTCGGCATTGCGGCTCTGATCCATCCAGGGCGCCTGTGCCAGTCGCTCATTCAGGCTCTGCTCGGCCTGCGCCAGACGCCCGGGTCGCTGATCCGGTACCGGCGGCATCTGTGTGGCCAGCACCTGAGCACTGAAGACAACAGACAGCGTGATCACGGGCAAAAAAAAGCGTTGGCGCATGCGTAAGGCGTCTCCGGAAGATCAGGGTGCCAGCCCGGGATCGCAGCGATCATCGGACATGGGACAGTCAACAAACGGACTACCTTAGTCGTATCGAGAGTGCCTTACTGTGTCAAAACGTCAGCATTTGCCAGCGAGTGCCAGCAATCATGAGCGAGTGTGAGCCGGCGTCAGTGCACGCAACCCAAAAGCACAGGGCCGCTGTCCGAGAGGCAGCGGCCCTGGCGTATCAGAGCACCTTGAGATCCAGATATCGCTCGCGATTTAAAAGGGGTGCAAGATTTAAAAGAACGTCGGCTCGACAGCAGTCACCGACAGCTTCTCATCGATCCACAGTCCCTGGCGCCACTTGTCGAAGGTCAGACACGGATGGGAGGCGCCAAAGGCAATGATGTCCTCAATGCCAATGTCGGCGTCTTCGGGCACGCGCAGGAAGGTGTGCTGATCCATGATGTGAACCACCTGCCAGTCGGTGACATCGCGCACGTATGCCCCGTCGCGGTACAGGCGCAGCGCCATCGGTAGATCCGGGTCGCAGGAGATATCGCGCTTGCCCATCGCCACGATCGCAAGGCCGGGCTCGGGCAGGGACTGCACCTGAGCGAAGACTTCCAGCGCCGGCTCAAGCGCGCCTTCAAGGTCGGGGCGGCGTTCGCTGACGGCCTCCATCGCCTCGCGATAAAGCCGGTGATCATGGGCCACATAGCAGCCCGGGCGCAGCACCGGGGTGTAGTGCTCACGCAGTTCGGCCTGATCAAAGGCCTCGGCAATCAGATCAAACCATTTCGAGCCGGAGGCGGTCACGATCGGCGCCGGTGTGGCCAGCACGCCGCTGTCGTGAAGGTGTCTGACGGTCGCTACCAGCCGCTGGCCATAAGCGCGCACCTCTTCCAGCGCGCTGTCGCCGCCGATCATGCCTTCATACCCTTCGATGCCGGCCAGTGCCAGCGCCGGGGCCTGCCGGATGGCTTCGACCAGTGCGGCCAGTTCCTCATCATCACGGACGCCGCAGCGACCGCCGGGGACGCCCAGCTCGATCAGCACCTGCAGGCGCTGGTCGCGGCCTGCAAAGAAGTCATTGAGCATGCGCACGTTGTCGGCGTGATCCACGGTGCAGTAGTAGTCCAGTCCGCCCCCGATCATTTCTGACACCAGCGCCATGTTGGCCTGACCGACCAGCTGATTGGCCATGATGAGCCGACGCACGCCGTGTTCAAACGCGGCTGCGCACTGGGTCGCGGTGGCCAGCGTAATGCCCCAGGCGCCGGCCTCGATCTGACGCGCAAAGAGCGCCGGCATCATGGTGGTCTTGCCGTGCGGGGCCAGGCGCGCGTGATGGTGATCGGCAAAGCGCTGCATCCAGGCAATGTTGTGCTCCAGCACCTGCTGGTGAAGCACCATGGCCGGCAGGCTCACGCCCGTAAGCAGGCTGTCGCCCAGCACCGGGCTGCCCTTTTGAAGCGTCTGGCCATCGGCAGGGGAAAGCGAAGAGATTGGCATGGTATAGCGCTCCTGACGGGATGTTGATGTTGTTGTCACCAGGCGCGGGACAGGCGCCTTTGGTGTCCGTAAAGCGTTAGTGTCCGTAAAGCGTTCTGGCGGCCTGTTTCAGGGCGTCCAGCAGTTCGTCGCGGCGTGTCTCGGGCGCGTCGCGGCCGATGGTGAAACACAGTGTGGCATGGGCATGGCCGCCCTGATCGAACACCGGTACGGCCAGGCAGCAGGCAAAACTGTCCGCCAGCCCTTCGGTGATGGCATGGCCCTGGTCGCGGGCCTTCTCGATCTCGGCGAAAAAATCCTCGCGATGGATTTCGCGCCCGTCCGGCAGGACGAAATCCTCCGCGGGGATAAAATCGGCGATCGCCTCCAGCGTCATGTCGCCCAGCAACACCCGCCCCGACGCCGTCCAGGGGATCGGAATGCGCACGCCCGTATCAGCGCTGATGCGAAAGGGGCGAGTGCCGTTGTCATCGAGCACCACGGTGTACTTGTTGCCTTCCAGCATGCAGAACTGGCTGGTTTCGTTGAACTCGGCCGCCAGTTGGCGCAACACGCTGCGTGCCCGGCTGATCAGGTCGTTGTGGCGGGCGTAGTCCAGACCGAACAGATGCATGGCGCGACCAAAAAAGATGCGCCCATCGCGGTCCACCTCCAGCCAGCCGGCCTCACTCAGGATACTGACCAGCTCATAGACGCTCGAGCGCGGTGCGCCGGTGGCCTCGACCAGCTCGCGCGGCGTCATGGGCGCCTTGTGGCGATGCAGCTGGGTACACAGATCGATCACCCGATCCACGCCCCGGGCGCGCTTGCCGGACGAGCCCGCGGGGGCGTTTGGGGTAGTGAAAGACTCCGACATGACAGCTCGCTCTTGATTCAACGGTAGTCCGGCCATCGTGCACCGGATGGCGCCATTTGACGACTTGCATTCGGTCTCGATATGGGAGCAGGATAAGCCTGTCCAATAAAACAGACAAGTGTCCGATATATCGGACAAAAGAGTAATGGCCACGATCATCCGGAGCTGCGCATGTCCTCATCTCGTCATTTCGATGTTCTGATTCGCGGTGCGTGGGTGCTGGATGGCACCGGTGCCCCGGCCCTGGAGACCGATGTCGCCATCAGCGGGGAGCGCATTGCCGCGCTGGGTGATCTCGAGGGCGTTAGCGCCGGGCAGGTGATCGACGCACATGGGCGCTATCTCGCGCCCGGCTTTATCGATGTTCACACCCACGATGACACCAACGTGATTCGTACCCCCGAGATGCTGCCCAAGCTCACTCAGGGCGTGACCACCGTGGTGGTGGGCAACTGCGGCATCAGCGCCTCGCCGGTGCGGCTTCGCAGCGAGACGGTGCCTGATCCGATGAACCTGCTCGGGCGGCGCGAGGACTTCGTCTACCCGAGCTTTGCCGACTACGCCAATGCGGTGAACGCCGCCATGCCCAGCGTCAACGTGGCGGCACTGGTGGGGCACACCGCGCTGCGCGCCAATCTGATGGATGAGTTTGACCGCCCGGCAACGCGTGATGAGATCGAGGCGATGCGCAGTGCGCTGGCGCAGTCGCTGGATGAGGGCGCCATCGGCATGAGTTCGGGGCTGGCGTACAAAAACGCCCGCCACGCCCCGCTGGAGGAGATGCACGCGCTGGTCGATGAGGTCGGCCGTCATGGGGCGCTTTATACCACCCATCTGCGCGATGAGTTCGCGGGTCTCCCTGAGGCAATGGAGGAGGCCTTTGACACCGCCCGCCACGGCAACGCCGAGCTGGTCATCTCGCATTTGAAGTGCGCAGGCGTGGGTAACTGGGGCAACGCACCGCTGGCGCTCGAGCGCCTTGATAACGCCGCACTGACCCAGACCTGCCACTTCGACTGCTACCCCTATACCGCGGGTTCCTCGACGCTGGACCTGGGCCAGGTGACCGACGAGATCGATATCTTTATTACATGGTCGGAGCCGCATCCGGACATGGCGCGTCAACCGCTCGACGAGATCGCGCGCGCCTGGGAGGTGTCATTGATGGAGGCTGCCACGCGGCTGCAGCCGGCCGGCGCGGTCTATCACAACATGTCGGAAGCCGACATGACCCGTATCCTGGCCCACCCGCTGGCCATGGTGGGCTCGGACGGTCTGCCCAACGACCCGCATCCGCATCCACGCCTGTGGGGCGCCTTCCCGCGCGTGATCGCTCACTACTGCCGCGACGAGCAGCTTTTCGAGCTGCCGGAGGCCGTTCGCAAGATGACCGGGCTTTCGGCGCGCAATTTTGGACTGACCGACCGCGGCGAAATTCGGGAGGGCGCCTTTGCCGATCTGACGCTGTTTGATCTGGCAATGCTTGAAGACGTCGCCACCTTCAGTGACCCGATCGCGCCGGCCCGCGGCATCGAGCTGGTGATGGTCAACGGACGCATCGCCTACCAGGGCGGTGTGCCCGGCGAGCGTGCCGGCCGTCTGCTGCAGCGCCGTGCGTCCTGAGTCCTTTCAGGGCATCAAAAACATCCACAGGGCATGACAGCCCATAACGGATTCAATCCTTTATTCAGGCAACAGGAGTAACCCATGAGCATCAAGCGTTATGGCACCGGCGGCGGTATCGGCACCGGCGGGCAGAAACTGCCGTTTGCGAAGGCGACCGAGGCCGATGGCTGGCTGTTTGTCTCGGGTCAGACCCCGATGACCGATGGCGAAGTGGTCGAGGGCGGCATTATCGAACAGTCACGGCTCGCATTCGACAACTGTCTGGCCATCATGAAGGACGCCGGCTACGGCGTGGAAGATGTGGTGCATGTCACAGCAGTGCTGACCGATGCGCGCTATTTCAGCTCGTTCAACAAGGTGTTTGCCGAGATCTTCGGCGACCACCCGCCGGCGCGGATCTGCAGCGTTCAGGACCTGGTGGTGGACTGCAAGGTCGAGGTCGACATGAAGTGCTTCCGGGCCGACCGCAAGGGCTGAACCCTCTTCCCGGGCGTTGAACCATCTGCCGGGTCAGTGGGTATTCACTGACCCGGCAACGCTTACGTATCCGCATCATGGCGTTAAAAGACCTGCCCAATAACCACAAGAGGTCCTTCCATGCATACCACCTTCTTTCTGATCGGATTTTTCGCCTTTTTGCTGGCCATGATCGTGTTCGGCAGCGTGATGTCGCGCCGCCATCGCGGTGATGGCGACAGCTTTCTGCTGGGCGGGCGCGGTGTGCCCGTCTTTCTGACCATCGGCACAACCGTGGCCACCATGGTGGGGACGGGCTCGAGCATGGGCGCAGTCGGCTTTGGCTATAACAATGGCTGGGGCGGGGCGCTGTATGGGATCGGTGGGGCCATCGGCATCCTGCTGCTGGCCTGGTGGTTCGCGCCCATGCGCCGGCTTCGTTTCATGACCATGAGCGAAGAGCTTTCATACTACGTGGGCGGCAGCCGCCTGGTGCGCAATGTGGTGGCGGTGCTGATCTATGTGGCCAGCATCGGCTGGCTGGGGGCGCATATCCTGGGCGGCGGCATGTATCTCTCCTGGATTGCCGGCATTGATCTGGGGCTGGCCAAGGTGATTGTGGCCATCGGTTTCGGGCTTTATTGCGTGATCGGTGGCTACATGGCGGTAGTCTGGACCGATACCGTGCAGGCCGTGCTGCTCTTCCTGGGGTTTATCGCCATGGCGGTGTTTGCGCTGGTCGATATCGGTGGGTTCTCGCATCTGGGAGACAACATGAGCCCGGGAACGGCCGAGAGCTGGTTTGGCGTGGCGCAGCTGGGGCTGGTGCCGGCACTGTCGCTGGCGGTCGTAGTCGGTGTGGGCGTGTTGGCCACACCGTCCTATCGTCAGCGTATCTATTCGGCGCAGTCGGTGAGCAGCGTACGCTACTCCTTTCTTTTCACCGGCGTGCTCTATCTGGCCTTTTCCATTATTCCGGCGATTGTCGGCATGGCGGCCCATACGCTGGCCCCGGATCTGGAGAACAGCAACTACGCCTTTCCGTATCTGGCCACTCAGGTGTTGCCAATGGGACTGGGCATGCTGGTGCTGATCGCGGGGCTTTCAGCCACGATGTCAAGCGCCAGCTCCGATGCGCTGGCGGGGGTGGCCATCATGATGCGTGACCTGTGGGTCATGGCGACCGGGCATGTGCCTGCCCCGGAAAAGGTGGTGCTGTTTTCACGTTTCGCACTGATCGTGACCATTGGTCTGGCGCTGGCCTTTGCGCTGATGACCGATAACGTCATCACCTACATCACCACCATGATTGCCACCGTCATGTCGGGACTTTTTGTCTGCGGCCTGCTGGGGCGTTTCTGGACGCGCTACAACTGGCAGGGAGCCGTGGCCACGCTGGTGGCCGCCTCGGTGACCTCGCTGGTGGTCTCGGCCAGTGCCGGGCTCAAGGCTTTCTGGGGCAATCCCAGCATTCCGGCAGTCGTGGTGGCGGTGCTGGTGGGTGTGGTGGTCACGCTTGCCACACCACGCTCAAACGTGACACGCGAACAGGCACTGGCCATTCTGGATGAGGAGCGGGCCCGCATGGAGATGCCTGCTGCGACGCCTTGAGGTTGCTATAAAAAAGAGGCGCCTCCGAGCCTTTTGGCCGGGGGCGCCTCCTTCTTTTAAAGGCATCGCATCAGGCGCGGCTAGATCATGCTCGCCAGGCCAGTGAGCAGCTCCCGTGGCTCTTCCATCAGCGTGGCAATGGAGTAACAGCCTACAAAGGCCAGAGGGTAGAACCACTGGGGATGCGTCTGCCCAAAGCCGGCAACCCGGGCCCCAATGCGTCAAAAGGGCGTCAGCAGAGCAAGTTCGATCACGATAACGCTCAAAAGGCCGCCGGCAATGATATCGGTGGCAAAGTGAAAACCCATGTAGGCGCGTGAGAAGGACACCAGCACGGCAAACATCAGCGCAATAACGCCCAGCGGGCGACAGAAGCGCCAGATGACATAGCCAAGGCCAATAAAGACGGCGGCGTGGTCGCTGGGGAAGGAAGTGAGGTCGTGAAACTCCGGCGAAATATCAAAAGGCGGCGTCATGCCAAGCGCTTCATCCTGCAGGGGGCGCGGGTTGTCCGGAATGAATATCTGCATCACGCGGCTGACCAGCGAGGTGAGAAAGGCAGCCAGAGTGCAAATCAGAATATCGCCGCGACGCGCGATCAGGGAGGGCATGCACCAGATGGCGCAGATGCCGGCCAACAGCGGCACGCCGGTAATCAGCTTTTGATAGGAAAACGCATTCATCAGATAGTCCAGCAGCTCGTTATGCTGCGCCGACTGATTGATGAAGCTCATGAAGGCATATTCCGCCGTCGTGCCTGACAGCGCCAGTGGTGCAAGGATCGCAAAGGCGACCAGCGCGATTGCCATTCTGAGCTAGGCGGGTGAGTCGGCGGGCGGATGGACGTTTACACTGGCGCGATCAGTGTCAGGTGAGGTAGCGATAGCGGTAGTAAAACGAGACAACATGAATACTCATTGGAAGTTTTTCTTAAGGGTGTCGAAGTATGGTTAACAAACCTGCCACTCACTGTATCAACGAGATTTTCTTTGTATCGTTGGGTAAATAAACCCTTCAGGTATTAAAAAACCGCCCGAAGGCGGTATGAATTTTCGAAAAAATCAGAGCTTACAGAATGAATCGCAGCAGGCCGCCGACTATTTCCCTGAGCTCTTCGGCCAGGGTGGCGATGCCATAACAGGCCACAAAGGTCAGCGGATAGAACCAGTGAGGCGCCGTTTGGCTGAAGCCGGTCAGCCAGCCGCCAATGCGCTGAAAGGGCGCCAGCAGGGCGATCTGAACCGTCAGGATGGCCAGTGCGCCGCCCCCAACGATATCAGTAATGAAGTGATAGCCTAGGTAGATACGGGTAAAGCAGAGCAGAGCGGCAAAGGCGATCGCAACCAGACCCAGCCTGCGATGCAAACGCCAGATGACGTAGGCCAGTCCGATAAAGACGGCGCCATGATCACTGGGAAACGAACTGAAATCGTGCAGCGTCTGCGCATCCACGCCGGTGGGCGGTGTCATGTTGAGCGCTTGATCCTGCAGCGGGCGCGGATGCTCTGGCGTCAGCTGCTGCATGATGCGACTGAGCGCGGCCGACCCGAAGGCGGCCACACTGCAGGTCAGAAGCTCGGTACGGCGCGCTAGCAGCGAGGGCATGAACCATAGCGCCCAGAGGCCTGCGACCAGCAGCACACCCGAAATCAGCTTCTGGTAGCTGAGTATGTGCATAAGGTAATCAAACAGCGCGCTGTCGCGGGCCATTTGATTGATGGACAGCATGATCCTGTCTTCCATACCCAGCGGCATGACGAAGGTGATAATGGTGGTGAGTACCACCAGCGCCAGTGCCACAAGGGCCACAAGACTTTCACGGATGATGGGAAAGGAGGGGCTCCCGCTGTCATATCGAGAGGATAGGGACGTCATGAATTACCAGATTAAAATTAAGTTAATGTGACAGCAGTATGAAGGTTCAAGCATCAAGGAATTGTGTTGTTTCGTGCATGTTGTGTTATTGATCGACGAAAAAAGGACCCGAATGCGAAGGTCCGGGTCCCGATTCGATAGCACGGCAGTTTCAATCAACTGTCTCGTCGACGCAGATAGTCATGCACGGCGGCGATATCCTGCTCACCCAGCCCCGCATCGACGGCGTCACGCCAGATGTCACTGATACGCACCAGCCCCGGCAGGTTGGTCTCACCGGCGGCTTCCAGCGCGAGCCGAGCGTCCTTGAGTCCCCACGCCAGCGCCATCTGGGCGCTGTACTCATCATTGCCGATCTTGTCGAGCTTGGCCTTGACGTAGGGGGCGGCCAGCGGGCCACCGTCGAGCACCGACCAGAACTCATCGGTGGAAAAGCCAAGCGTTCCAGCCAGCCGCGCGCTTTCGGCAATGCCCTGCATCATGTGGATCAGCCAGGCGTTGACGACAAGCTTCATGCGCGAGCCGCGCCCGGCCTCTCCCAGCCAGACCACCCACTTCGAGATGGCGTTGAAGACCGTCTCAATCCCGTCGGCCGCCTGTTGGTTGCCGCTGGCCAGTATCGAAATGGTGGCCTGCTCGGCGGGCGCTTTCGTTCCGGAAACCGGCGCATCAATAAACACCACATCCGGGCGCGCCGTTTTGATCTCGCGAATCAGCGTTTCGGTCTGTTCCACACCAATGGTGCCCATCTGGATCACCACGCCCTTTTCGGGCAGGTGTTCAAGGGCATTGCCCTCACCGAGCAGCACGTCATGGGTGGTGTCAAAATCCGGCAGCATGGTGATGACAAATCGTGCACCACTGACGGCCTCAACGGCGCTGTTGGCGTTAATCGCGCCACGTTCGGCCAGATCATCGCCCCGTGAACGGGTGCGGTTCCAGACCCGTACCGACAGATCATTGTTTAAAAGGTTGGCGGCAAAGGCGTGGCCCATGGCGCCCAGGCCAAGAACGGCAACGGTGGTGTTGTGTGACATGTGGCAATGCTCCATCGGTGGTTGCGGACAGGTCGCACCAGCGTAGCGCGATGAACGTGAAAACGGGAACGCAAAAACGCCCCGGCGGGGCCGGGGCGTTGGCGTGATGGCGCAGGCTGTCTTACGGCGTCAGCACAATCTTGCGGCAGTCATCTTCCTTGGCATCAAACATGCGATAGCCTTCGGCAGCCTGATCGAGCTTCATGCGATGGCTGATGATCGCCTCGGGCTTGAGTCTGCCCTGGTCGATGGCCTCCATCAGGGTCGGCAGATAATCATGAACGTGGGTCTGGCCGCCCTTCATGGTCAGCCCCTTGTCGAAGAAATCCCCGATCAAAAAGCCATTTACGGCGCCGGCGTAGACGCCCGGGATGCTGATGCTGCCGCCGCGACGGACGGCCGCCAGGCACTGGTGCAGGGCGATATCGCTGCTTTCGACCTCAAAGTTGTTCATGGCCGGCATTTTGCCGCCGTGACCCTTGGACTCATAGCCGACAGCATCGATCACGGCATCCACGCCACGACGGCCTTCGCTGAGCTGAATGATCGCCTCGGCCACGTCCTCGACCTGATCGAAGTTGAGCGTTTCGACGCCGTAGGCCTTCTTCGCGAAATCAAGACGGTACTGCTGATTGTCGATCATGATGATCTGCTCGGCGCCTTCCATGCGCGCGCATGCTGCCGACATCAGCCCCACCGGGCCGGCCCCGAAGATGGCCAGGCTCGAGCCCGTTTTGACGCCGGCATTGAGGACTGCCTGATAACCGGTCGGCAGGATGTCCGACATGAACAGCACCTGTTCGTCGTCCAGGCCGTCCCGGATGGCATAGGGGCCGGCATTGGCGTTTGGGACGCGCACGTACTCGGCCTGACCGCCGGGAATGCCGCCGTACATGTGTGAAAAGCCAAACAGCGCCGCCGGCGCCGGAATCGACTTCTTGTTCAGCGCCGCGCCCTCGTTGGGGTTGGTGGTCTCACACGCCGCATACAGCGAATGCTGGCAGAAAAAGCAGCTGCCACAGGCGATCACGAACGGTACGACCACGCGGTCGCCCTTCTTGACGCTGGTGACGGCGGAGCCGGCTTCCTCGACGATGCCCATGAACTCATGGCCGAAGATATCGCCAGGCTCGGTGGCCGGCATCGAGCCGCGATAAAGATGCAGGTCGGAGCCGCAGATGGCCGTCGAGGTCACGCGCAGAACAATGTCATCGTCCTGCTGGAGCGTGGGTTCGGGAACATTTTCAACGCGAACGTCGTTGCTGCCCTGATAAACCAGTGCCTTCATGATTTCTTCTCCCTAGCATACCCGGCCACTGATGATTGAACCATCATGGCAGTGCAGAAATGATTGGCGATGGCCGACATCCTGCCAGCCAGTGGTTTAGTGTAGAAAGCGAAGCGATAGGCGGCCAACGATTTATCGATACGGGATGTAAACGGAGAGGCAGGTCAGACGGACAATGAGGGTCATACGTCATGAAAAGGGGAGAGAAAGTGGCGAGGACGCCGCTGACACGACAGCGGGCGCCTCTTGAAGAGCGCGCCCGCTGATGGCCCGTGGTGACCTGCCTGTCAGGCACTAGGCCAGCGCGGCAAAGACAAAAAACAGTACCAGGACGATGCCGGCCACGATCACGATTAAAAGCCGCGGATCCTTCATGGCACTGTTCCCTCCGGGCCGGTTGGCCACGAATTATTCACTATCGGTCTGGGAATAAAGCACGCGCGTACGCAGGGTATGGTTGACCTCACGCAGAGCGTTGAGCGCCTGTTCACCGTAGGCCTTGTCGACATCGATGACCACGTAGCCGACCTCTTCATTGGTCTGCAGGAACTGGGCAGAAATGTTGATGCCTTCGTTGCCCAGTACGTGGTTGATCTCCGAGAGCACGCCAGGCACGTTGGCGTGAATGTGCAGTAGACGGTGCTTGTCCGGGTGTGACGGCAGGGCCACTTCGGGAAAGTTGACCGAAGTGATGGTCGTGCCGTTATCGGAGAAGGTGATCAGCTTCTCGGAGACCTCAACACCGATGTTCTCCTGCGCCTCGACCGTGGAACCACCGATGTGCGGGGTCAGGATGACGTTGTTGAATTTGCGCAGTGGCGAGACAAACTCCTCGTCGTTGCCCTTGGGCTCGACCGGGAAGACATCGATGGCCGCGCCCAGCAGCTTGCCGGACTCCAGCACTTCAGCCAGCGCCTCGATATCCACAACCTTGCCGCGCGAGGCGTTGATCAGGTAGCTGCCCTGTTTCATCAGGGCCAGTTCGTCACGTCCGATCATCCAGGTCGTCGAGCGCGTTTCCGGCACATGCAGGGTCACGATGTCAGCGCGCGCCATCAGTTCCTGAAGGCTGCCGACCTGCCGGGCATTACCCATGCCCAGCTTGGTAATGGTGTCGTAATAGATAACGTTGAGGCCCACCGACTCGGCCAGTACCGACAGCTGCGCGCCGATGCTGCCGTAGCCGACGATCCCCAGCGTCTTGCCGCGGGCCTCGAAGGCGTCGTTGGCAGACTTCAGCCAGCCGCCCTGATGGGCACGGGCGTTTTTCTCGGGGATGCCACGCAGCATCATGATGCTCTCGGCCAGCACCAGTTCGGCTACCGAGCGGGTATTGGAGTAGGGCGCGTTGAACACCGGGATGCCACGCTTGAGCGCTGCCGGCAGATCCACCTGGTTGGTGCCAATGCAGAAACAGCCGATGGCGACCAGACGCTCGGCGGCGTCCAGCACACGTTCGTTCAATTGCGTGCGCGAGCGAATACCTATGAAATGGGCGTCGCGGATCTTTTCAATCAGATCCTCTTCGCTCAGCGACGTCGTCAGACGTTCGATATTGCTGTAACCGGCATTTTGAAAGTTGTCCACGGCGGACTGGTGGACGCCCTCGAGCAGCAGAACCTTGATCTTGCTCTTGTCCAGAGACGTTTTAGCCATGTGCGCATCAACCCTTTAATCGGCTGGCCTGAGGGAAAGTAGAAGTAGGGATAGCGGGCGCGGCCCGATATCGGCCGAAACCGTATGGGCATCGATACAACAGCGGGAGAGGCTGCCCGGATGGCCCGGCTCGGCGGGGCGCTTATCCTATCATGGCGCCGGTCATGGTGCATGGGCCTGCAGTGCGCGGCACATTGAAACGTCTGCGTCTGCTGGATGAATTCGGTGCATGTGGTCACCTTTCACAAACGTCTGTACCGTGCCTTGAGACGCGGGTCGGGCGGCGTCAAAAGCCTAACGGATGTGTATACTTGCAGGTTGTCGGCGCCTGATGATTGCCGGCGCCTTGATCTCAAGCCATGTACCGGCGTTAACAGGATGACGCATGACACCACGGTCCGAGTCCGCGCATTTAAATGATCAGGCTGCTGCGGCGTCATCGACGCCCGCGGCGCAAACCCCGTCCGATTTTGCCGGTGCCCTGACCGCGCTTGAAGATCTGGTCAGACGCCTGGAATCGGGGGATCTGAGTCTTGAAGCCTCGCTCGAAGATTTCGAGCAAGGCATCGCGCTGGTGCGTGACGCTCGTGCGCGGCTTGAACAGGCCGAACTGCGGGTACAACAGCTGTTGGAGCAGGGCGATGGGTCGCTGAAGGCGCCGCCGCTGGATGACAACTCGCACGAGAGCAATGACGCATGATGGGTGAGACATGACTGTGGATACGGCGGGGTTAAATGTCGCAGCGCTGATGACAACGCTGCGCAACCGGATCGAGATGCAGCTGGACACGGTGCTGGAAAACGCAGCGCCTGCGCAGGCCGGGCGGCTTGAAGAGGCCATGCGCTACAGCGTGCTGGGCGGTGGCAAGCGGTTGCGTGCCATTCTGGTCTACGCCGCCGGTCAGGCACTGGAGGCAGATGACGCGCTACTGGATGCCCCGGCCGTGGCTATTGAGCTGATCCATGCCTACTCGCTCGTTCATGACGATCTGCCCTGCATGGATGATGACGATCTGCGCCGCGGGCGTCCCACCTGCCACCGCGCCTTTGACGAGGCCACGGCGCTGCTGGCCGGTGATGCCCTGCAGACGCTGGCCTTTGAGGTGCTGGCCGATACCGGACAGCCGCGGGCGGCCGAGATGGTCGCAACGCTTGCCCGCTGTGCCGGGCGTGCCGGCATGGCCGGGGGGCAGGCGCTGGATCTGGACGCCGTGGGTCGCCAGCTCGACGTTGAGGCGCTGATGGCCATTCATCATCACAAGACCGGCGCCCTGATCGAGGCGGCGCTGTCGCTGGGGGCACTGGCGGCTCCCAGCGTGCAGCCGGTGCATCTCAAGGCCCTGAGCGAATACGCCAGGGCCATTGGGCTTGCCTTCCAGATTCAGGACGACATTCTGGATGTGACCGGCTCGACCGAGGTGCTGGGCAAGACTCAGGGGGCTGATGCGCTGCGTGACAAGCCGACCTATCCGGCGCTGCTGGGTCTTGAAGAGGCCCGTCTCCGGGCCCGCGACCTGCTGGACCAGGCGCTGGCGGCGCTGGCCCCGTTGGGCGAGCGCGGCGAGACGCTGGCAGCCCTTGCCCGCTACATGATCGAGCGGGATCACTGAGACGACTCCCGGCTGCGTGCCGGACAAGATACCCTTTGATGTCCCGGGGCAATACAGGGCCAGGGACAGGACCCTGACAGGCCATTGAGGCGCTATGAAGCTGTTTGACAATATACCTACTACAAGACCGGCCACGCCGCTGCTGGATCGTATTGAGGCGCCTTCGGATCTGCGCAGTCTCGATGAGCAGCAGCTTTTGCGTCTGGCCGACGAGCTCAGGGCCTATCTGCTCTACAGCGTCGGCTGCACGGGCGGTCACTTTGGCGCCGGCCTTGGGGTCATCGAGCTGACCATCGCACTGCATCAACAGTACAACACCCCCCACGACCGGCTGGTCTGGGACGTGGGGCATCAGACCTATCCTCACAAGATTCTGACCGGACGGCGCGAGTCAATGGACAGCATGCGCCGCTATCAGGGTCTGGCGGCCTTTCCGCGTCGAGAGGAGTCGCCCTACGACACCTTTGGCGTGGGACATTCCAGCACCTCCATTTCGGCAGCGCTGGGCATGGCGCTGGCGGCACGCACCCGCGGTGACAATCGGCGCGTATGTGCCGTGATCGGTGACGGGGCCCTGACGGCCGGCATGGCGTTCGAGGCGCTGGCGCATGCCGGTCATGTCGATGCCAACATGCTGGTGGTGCTCAATGACAACGAGATGTCGATCTCGGAAAACGTCGGCGGCATGGCCACCTACCTGGCGCGTATTCTCAACAGCGGCCCCTATGTGGCGGCGCGTGAGGGCAGCAAGCGGGTGCTGTCGCATCTGCCCGGCGCGCTGGATATCGCCCGGCGCACCGAGGAGCACGTCAAGGGCATGCTCACGCCGGCCACGCTCTTTGAAGAGATGGGGTTTAACTACGTCGGTCCCATCGACGGCCACGATCTGCCATTGCTGATTCGCACCCTGCGCGAGCTGAAAAACCGCAAGGGGCCGCAGTTTCTGCATATCGTCACCCGCAAGGGCAAGGGCTTCGAGCCGGCCGAAGGCGACCCGATCGGTTATCACGCGATCACCAAGCTCGAGAAAGACAAGACCGAGGCGCCGCCCGTGCCCGCGCCGAAAAAGTTCAAGTTCTGCAATGTTTTCGGCCAGTGGCTGTGCGATACCGCCGAACGTGATGCGCGTCTGGTCGGCATCACACCGGCCATGCGCGAAGGCTCCGACATGATTCGCTTCTCGAAGGAGTATCCGGAGCGCTATTACGATGTGGCGATTGCCGAGCAGCATGCGGTGACGCTGGCCGCCGGCATGGCCTGCGAAGACGTCAAGCCGGTGGTGGCGATCTACTCCACCTTCCTGCAGCGCGGCTATGATCAGCTGGTCCACGATGTCGCCGTGCAGGGGCTGGACGTCACCTTTGCCATCGACCGGGCCGGTCTGGTCGGTGAGGATGGCGCGACCCACCACGGCACGCTGGATCTCTCCTATCTGCGCTGTGTGCCGGGCATGGTGGTCATGGCGCCCAGTGATGAGCGCGAGTGCTATCGCATGCTGACCACGGCCTATCAGTATGAAGGGCCGGCGGCGGTGCGCTATCCGCGCGGTACCGGACCGGGCACCGCCTTTGAACCGGGCCTCGAACCCATCGAGATCGGCCGCGCCGAGCTGCGGCGTGAAGGCCAAAAGGGTGAGCAGGGTGTGGCGCTGCTGGTTTTTGGCAGCCTGCTGACACCGGCGCTCGAGGTGGCCGAGCGGCTGGACGCCACGGTCTATGACATGCGCTTTGTGAAGCCACTGGACAGCGAGGCTATTCTGGCTGCAGCAGGGGAGCACGGTCTGATCGTCACGATTGAAGAGAACGTGATTGCCGGCGGGGCGGGCAGTGGCGTGGGCGAGCTGCTGGCGGCCTCCGGCATGCGGCCCTCCCTTTTGCATCTGGGCATCCCCGATCACTTCATCGAGCACGGCACACCAGGTGAATTACTGACCGAGTGCGGGCTGGATGCCGAGGGCATCGAGGCGTCGATTCGCCGTCGCCTGGGTCGCTGACTCTTTCAAGCCGACTCTCTCAAACAACAGGAAACAGAATCGTCTCATGCTGATTGTTACTTTTATTGCCGCCATGATCGGCTATGCCATAGGTCGGCTGCCCGGGCTTTTGATCGGGGCCCTTGTGGGCTATGCGCTGGTACGCTGGCTGCGTGTCAAACTGATCGGCAAGCTGGCCGAGCGGCAGACCCGTTTTCTCTCCGCCACCTTCTCGGTCATGGGGGCCATGAGTCAGGCCGATGGCGAGGTGTCCGAACATGAACGCCGCAGTGCCGAAGCCGTGTTTGATCGGCTCAATCTCAACGGCGAACAGCGTGAAAAGGCACGCGCCGATTTCGAGCGTGGCCAGCAGAAGGGCTTTGATCTCGAGGCGGAGCTTGCCGGACTGCGCCAGATTGTCGGCGCACAGCGTGGCCTGTTGCAGGTCTTTTTCCAGGTACAGCTTGTGGCGCTGGCCGCCGATGGCAAGGTCGAGCAGAGTGAGCGCGACATGCTAATGCGCGTGGCCAGAGGGCTGGGCTGCTCGCAGGAGGAGCTTTCGCGTCTTGAAGCGATGCTCAACGGGGCCGCCAATGCCGGTGGCACCCAGGAAAGTGCCCAGCCGCTGGAAGAAGCCTATCGGGTACTGGGGGTGTCGTCTGATGCCACCGACGCCGAGATCAAGCGCGCCTACCGCAGGCTGATGAGCCAGAACCACCCCGACAAGCTCGCCGGCAAGGGCATGCCCGACAGCATGCGGCGCATGGCCGAGCAGCGCACCAGCGAAATCAGCAACGCCTACGAGCGGATCACGCAGGCGCGCGAACAGGGTTGAGCATGACCCGAGCCCCGGCGGCCGCCGTCGGGGGGCTATTGAGCGCTTTTGGTCTGTCGAATCTCGCTAAAGCGCTGCTCCATCTCACGACGCAGTTCGCGACGCCTGAGCCCTGACTCGAACCGCTGTTGCTCAACGGGCGTGGCAGGTGCCAGCTGAGGCACTTCCACCGATTTGCCGTCATCGCCCACCGCCACCATGGTGAAATAGCAGCTGTTGGTATGGCGGACCACGCCGGCGCGGATGTCCTCGGCGATCACCTTGATGCCGATCTCCATCGAGGAGCGTCCGGTATAGTTGACCGAGCCCAGAAAGGTGACCAGTTCACCGACATGGATGGGCTGGCGAAACATGACCTGATCCACCGACAGCGTGACCACGTAGTGACCGGCCCAGCGGCTGGCGCAGGCGTAGGCCACCTCATCAAGATATTTCAGCAGTGTGCCGCCGTGGACCTTGCCGGAAAAGTTGGCCATGTCCGGGGTCATCAATACGGTCATGGTGATCTGGTGGCGCGCTGTGTCCATTCCCTCTCTCGCTTTTCGTCATGTTGTTGTGGTCAGGCTTGCGGCGTCGAGCATAACGCATCGGTCCCGGTCTGCGGGCGCTATCGTCATGGCAAATTCGTTCGGAGATGACTAGCATGGCCTCGCCGCTGCCGATACCGGCAGCAGCGTTCGCCATTCATTCATCGGGGAGTGTCATGAAGGTCACCGAGGCAGGAGTTGAGTCACCCACCGCACGCTATCTATGGCTGTATGTGCTGATCGTGTGGGTCGGGCTCAATCTTCGTCCCTCGATTGCCGCCGTGGGGCCGCTTCTCGATCGAATCCAGCAGGAGCTATCGGTGAGCTACACCACGGCGTCACTGCTGACCACGCTGCCGTTTCTGGCCATGGGCCTGGCCTGCTTTCAGGGCATGCAGCTGATTCGGCGCTGGAATCGCCACCGGATCGTCATGGGCTCACTGACCCTGATCGGACTGGCCTCGCTGCTCCGTCTTTTCGGCGAAAGCTTTACGCTGCTGGCCGGCTCGGCGATCGCGATCGGCGCCGGTATTGCCTTGATACAGGCGCTGATGCCGGCGTTGATCAAGGTCACGCTGCCCAACACGGTCGAAACCGCCACCGGGCTTTATATCGGCGCGATCATCGGCGGCGGGGCGCTGGCCTCGGGCCTGGCGCCCTGGTTTGCATCGATAGGGGGCTGGCGTCTGGGGCTGGCCGGCTGGGCCATTCTGGTACCCGTGGCGCTTTTGCTGTGGTATCGCCTGGGCAGTCAGATGCTCACACCAGTGCCGCGCGAGCGCTCATCAAAGGCCACACCGCTGTCGCATATCCCCAGGGCCTGGACACTGGCGCTCTTTTTCGGTTTCGGTACGGCCGGCTACGCCTGTGTCATGGCGTGGCTGCCGCCCTACTATCTGGCACTGGGCTGGAGTGCCGGGGATGCCGGGCTATTGCTGGGGTATGTGACGCTTTTGCAGGTGGTGGCCAGCGTCGGCGCGCCCTTTCTGGTGCGCTATAGCCTGGACCGGCGTCGGGCGCTGTATCTGACGGTGGGAATGTCCCTGATCGGCTTTATCGGACTGTGTTTCAAACCCGACGGCGTGGCCTTTGCCGTGCTGTGGGGCACGCTGCTGGGACTGGGCATCGGCGCGCTCTTTTCGCTGTCGGTGCTGGTTCCGATGGACCATCACCGTGACCCTGCCCGCGTGGGCGATCTGGCCGCTTTTGTGCAGGGCCATGGCTATCTGATCGCGGGGGCAGCCACGCTGCTTTCCGGCATGGCCCGCGATATGCTCTCAAGCTTTACTACTGCCTGGGTGGCGCTGGCGGTGCTTTTTGCCGCCATGCTGGTGATGAGCTGGCGCTTTGATCCGCACTATTATCCACGCCATATCGACTGACGCATCTTCCGGGCGCCTCGACAGGGCGCCCGGGACATGACAAGCCAGATTCAGGGATGCTCGCGGTCGACATCGCTGGCGGCTTCAAACTCATCGAGCGCCATCATGTGGCCCAGCTTGCCGGCCTTGGTCGACAGGTACTGTTCGTTGTGGGCGTTGAGGCCGGTGGTGAGCGGTACGCGCTCGCTGATTTCGATGCCCGCCTTTTGCAGGGCAACCACCTTGCGCGGGTTGTTGGTCATCAGCCGCAGCCGGGAGATGCCGAGCTGTTCAAGCATCGGGATGCAGATGTCGTAGCGCCGCATGTCGGCTTCAAAACCGAGCGCTTCGTTGGCTTCGACCGTGTCGGCACCGCCGTCCTGCAGATGGTAGGCACGAATCTTGTTCATGAGGCCGATGCCACGACCTTCCTGACGCAGGTACAAAAGGGCGCCGCGGCCCTCTTCGGCAATGCGCTTGAGCGCGACCTGCAGCTGATAGCCGCAGTCACAGCGCATTGAAAAGAGCGCGTCACCGGTCAGGCACTCGGAGTGCACCCGACCGAGCACGGGCTCACCATCGGCGACATCGCCCAGCGTCAGGACAACATGATCCTTGCCGGTCTCGTCATCTTCAAAGCCATGCATGGTGAACGTGGCCCAGGGCATGGGGAGACGCGAACTGGCGATAAATCTGATCGTCACGGTAACCTCAATATTGTTGGCAAGCCGTCCTGTCGACTGTAGACGCTATCCTGGCAGCGCAGGTGGCGTTTAGCTACATGTCCCACAAGGGTGCCCGGGTAATGCTCGAAAGAAGGAACTGACCCTACATATTGCACCATGATGGCCTCTCCTGCAGCACGGCTGTCTGAGCTACAATGAAGCGACATTTTTCTGTCGGATGATCTTGTCTGCATGACTCTCGAAAATGATCGCTTTTTGCGCGCCCTGGCGCGGCAGGACGTTGACCGTACGCCGGTCTGGATGATGCGCCAGGCAGGCCGCTATCTGCCTGAATATCTCAGGGTTCGAAAGCAGGCGGGCAGCTTCATGGACCTGTGTCGCAACCGCGACATGGCCTGTGAGGTGACCCTGCAGCCGCTGGAGCGCTTTGATCTGGACGCGGCCATCCTGTTTTCCGACATTCTCACCATTCCTGATGCGATGGACCTGGGACTTTACTTTGTGCAGGGCGAAGGGCCGATGTTCAAGCGTCCGGTCCGTGACGCTGCAGCCATCAATGCCCTCAGAGCGCCCGATGCCGAGCGCGATCTTGACTATGTCATGAACGCCGTCTCGACGATTCGTCACGAACTCAACGGTCGCGTGCCGCTGATCGGCTTTTCGGGCAGCCCCTGGACGCTGGCCACCTACATGGTGGAAGGCGGACCCAGCAAGGACTTCAGGCACGTCAAGGGTCTGCTCTACGGCGACCCGGCCGCGCTGCACCAGCTGCTGGAAACGCTGGCCACGGCCGTGACCGACTATCTCAATGCCCAGATCCGTGCCGGTGCTCAGGCCGTGCAGATCTTTGATACCTGGGGCGGGGCGCTGTCCACGCCGGCCTACAAGGCCTTTTCGCTGGCCTATATGGAGAAGATCGTGCGCGGTTTGATTCGTGAGCACGACGGGCGTCGCGTGCCGGTGATCGTCTTTACCAAAAACGGCGGTCAGTGGCTCGAAAGCATCGCCGACATCGGTGCCGACGGCGTCGGACTGGACTGGACCACCGAGATGAGCGATGCCCGCGCCCGCGTGGGGAATAAGGTCGCGCTGCAGGGCAATCTCGACCCTTCCGCGCTGTTCGGGTCACCGCAGGTTATTCGTGATGAGGTGGCACGCATCCTGGAAAGTTATGGCCCGGGCAATGGCCACGTGTTCAATCTGGGCCACGGCATCTCCCAGTTCACGCCGATCGAAAACGTGCAGGTCTTTATCGAGGCGTTACATGAACTCAGTCCGCAATACCATCAAGGATAGTGCTGCGACACCACCCTCTGATCCGGACTGGCCGGGTCAGCTGGTGGTCTTTGACGGTGACTGTCCGCTGTGTCGCCGTTCGGTGCATGCCATTCTGGCCCATGAGGCACAGCCCGTTACGGGGCTTGTGACCCTGCAGTCCGAGCTGGGTCATCGGCTGGGCGCGCACTTTGGCGAGGATGCCGATGATCTGGACAGCATGTGGCTGATCCGTGACGGTGCCCTTTATCGCGACAGTGACGGGCTCTGGCGTACGGCGCAGTCGCTGACGCCGCCCTGGTCAGCGGCCGCCGGTCTGCGCTGGTTGCCAATACCACTGCGAGACGGTCTTTATAAGATGGTCGGGCGCTATCGTAAAAAGCTGGCCACTGACCCGGGCATGGGTGGCGCCGTTCAGTCACGACAGCTCGAGTCACTGACCCGTGCCCAGTGTGATCATCTCTCCCTGCCGGCCGAGCTGGCCGATGTCTGATACGCGATGTGTCCATACGGCATCATTATGGTGCGACGCCGTGGGCGCCAGCGCCATTTTGGAACAATCGCACTGAGCTGCGGGCAACTGCCTTGCGCCCTGACGTCTGAAAAGATCTTCATGTTTTCTTTAAAAACAGTGCTCTGGCGCTGTTTTTTTACATTCTGGAACACTCCTTGCAATAACGTCATGGACGTCGCTGGCAGGCGCCAGCACGTCGCATCATTCAACAACCCGGAGTGTTGCAATGAACATGACAATAAAAAACCCATGGGCATGGGCCGCCACCGCAGGCGTGGCAATGCTTGCCACGCTGGGGCCATCGACCTCTTATGGTGCCACACTTGATGAGGTCAAAAGCCGTGGCCAACTGCGCTGCGGGGTCAGTGATGGGCTGGCCGGTTTTTCCTCCCCCAATGCCCAGGGGCAGTGGCAGGGTATTGATGTGGACTTCTGCCGAGCCGTGGCCGCCGCCGTGTTCGGCGACCCTGACAAGGTCAGCTTTGCATCGCTGACGGCCAAGGAGCGCTTTACTGCCCTGCAGTCCGGCGAGGTCGATCTGCTGTCGCGCAACACCACCTGGACGGCCTCGCGCGACAATTCAATGGGCCTGACCTTTGCCGGTGTCACGTTTTATGACGGCCAGGGCATGATGGTGCGCAAGGATCTGGGCATCTCGAGTGCCAAGGAGCTTGATGGGGCCTCGGTCTGTGTCTCCGCCGGCACCACCACAGAGCTCAACCTGGCCGACTACTTCCGTGCCAATGACATGACCTACAAGGCGGTCAGTTTCGATGAGGCCGATCAGACTGCGGCCGGTTTCGACAGCGGACGCTGTGACGTATTGACCTCGGATTCCTCCCAACTGGCCGCCCTGAGGCTACAGCTTTCTGATCCGGACAGCGCCGTGATTCTGCCCGAGCGCATTTCCAAGGAGCCGTTGGGCCCGGTGGTGCGCCAGGGCGATGAGCAGTGGATGAAAGTGGTGCGCTGGACCCTTTATGCCATGCTCAATGCCGAGGAGTCCGGTATCAACAGCGGCAACATCGACGAGATGCGCGACAGCCCCAAAACCCCTGACGATGCACGTCTGCTGGGCAAGGACGGCAATTTTGGCGAGCAACTGGGGCTGTCCGGGGACTGGGCCTACAACATCATCAAGAGGGTCGGCAACTACAGCGAAATCTTTGAGCGCAATGTTGGCATGGATTCGCCACTGACCCTGGAGCGGGGCGAAAACGCGCTATGGACCGATGGCGGGCTTCAATACGGCATGCCGGTGCGATAGAGCATTAGTCACGCGCGCCAATCGGCGCGTGCTGCTCTTTGACGCGGGGCCGGTTACAGAGCCGGCCATCATGCCTTCGGAGAATACTGTTCATGTTGCGTCCCTCCATTTCCATTCCCCGTCGCGCTCGCGGGCCGCTGTGGCGCGACCCGACGGCGCGGGCCCTGTTTTTTCAGGGACTTTTGCTGGCAGCGGTACTGGGCATTATCGGTTTTCTGGTCCACAACACCATGGCGAATCTGGACGCCCGGGGCATTCGCACCGGGTTTGATTTTCTTGACCGTCGGGCCGGATTTTCGATCGCTCAGACCCTGATCGACTACTCCAGCAACGCCAGCACCTACGGGCGTACCTTTCTGGTCGGGCTTGCCAATACGCTGCTGGTGTCTGCACTTGGTATTGTCGCCGCCACCCTCATCGGCTTTCTGGTCGGTCTGGCGCGGCTCTCCCCCAACTGGTTGCTGGCACGGCTGGCCGGGGCCTATGTCGAGATCTTTCGCAATATTCCCTTGCTGTTGCAGATTCTGTTTTGGTACTTCGCCGTACTGCGCGCGCTTCCTTCGCCGCGCCAGAGTATCTCGCTGTTTGACAGCTTTTTTCTCAATGTTCGCGGGCTGATCATGCCGGCGCCGGAGGCGCAGGTCGGTTTCATGGCGACACCGCTGGCGCTGGCGGCCGCGATGGTGGGTGTGATGGCCCTGGTGATCATCGCGCGTCGGCGTCAGGCGGCAACAGGGGCACAGTGGCCGGTGCTGCCGTTGAGCCTTGCGATGCTGATTGGTCTGCCGCTGCTGGTGTTCTGGGTTTCCGGTGCCCCGCTTGAGTGGTCGGTGCCCGAACTTTCAGGCTTCAATTTTCGCGGCGGCATGCAGGTGCTGCCGGAGCTGGTGGCGCTGTGGGTGGCGCTGTCGATCTATACCGCGGCCTTTATCGCCGAGATCGTGCGCTCGGGCATTCAGTCGGTACCGCATGGCCAGACCGAGGCGGCGCGCTCGCTGTCGCTGCCCGGAGGCCTGACCCTGCGCCGCATCGTCATTCCCCAGGCCATGCGGGTGATGGTGCCGCAGGTGACCAGTCAGTATCTCAACCTGATCAAGAACTCGTCGCTGGCCACGGCCATCGGCTATCCCGACCTGGTCGCGGTCTTCGCCGGCACCACGCTCAATCAGACCGGTCAGGCCATTGAGGTCATGACCATGACGATGCTGGTGTATTTGAGCATCTCGCTGGTCGTGTCGGCACTGATGAATCTCTACAACGCGCGCATGTCGCTCAAGGAGCGTTGAGATGTCTACCACGGCTTATGATACCGACGAGACGCTCATTGCCTCACGCCCGCCACCCACGCCACAGGGTGGGGTAGTGCACTGGCTGCGCACGCGGCTTTTCTCGGGGCCAGTCAACAGCGTGGTCTCGATCGTGACGCTGCTGGTCGTCGTGCGGCTGGTCTGGCCGGTCATTGACTGGGCACTGATCCAGGCTGACTGGGTGGGCAGCTCGCGTGCCGACTGCACCAGTGACGGCGCCTGCTGGGTCTTCATTTCCACGCGCTGGAGTCAGATTGTCTATGGCTTTTATCCGTCAGCCGAGCGCTGGCGGGTGGACATCGTGCTGGGGCTTTTCTTCGCCCTGATTGCCTGGCTTGTCATACCGCGTCTACCGGGCAAGAAAACGGCGGCGCTGATGGCCCTGATTGGTCTGCCGATCATCGCCTGGGTGCTGCTGCTGGGTGGCATGTTCGGATTGCCTCACGTGCCGACCCGGGCCTGGGGTGGGCTGATGCTGACGCTGACCATCGCGGCGGTGGGCATTGTGGGCTCGCTGCCGCTGGGGGTTGTGCTGGCACTGGGGCGGCGCTCGAAGATGCCGTTTGTGCGCGCCATCTGCGTCATCTTCATCGAGTTCTGGCGCGGGGTGCCCTTGATTACGGTGCTGTTCATGTCGTCGGTGATGCTGCCGCTGTTCGTGCCGGCCAATGTGGAGTTCGACAAGCTGTTGCGGGCGCTGATCGGCATCATGCTGTTCTGGAGCGCCTACATGGCGGAAGTGGTGCGCAGCGGACTGCAGGCCATCGATAAGGGGCAGGGGGAGGCAGGCGCGGCACTGGGGCTGGGCTACTGGCTGCGCATGCGCCTGATCATTCTGCCCCAGGCGCTCAAACTGGTGATCCCGGGCATCGTCAATACGTTCATTGCGCTGTTCAAGGATACCTCGCTGGTACTGATCATCGGCCTGTTTGATGTGCTTTCGATCATTCAGGCGGGGCTGACCGACAGCGACTGGCTGGGCTTTGCCATCGAGGGCTATGTCTTCGCGGCGCTGGTGTTCTGGGTCTTCTGCTTTGGCATGTCACGCTATAGCCAGATCATCGAACGGCGTCTGGATACCGGCCATCAGCACTAATATCCGTACCAACAACAATGACTATCAGCACGGCCCATGAGCGCCGTGTACCGGAGTGTTCATCATGATTGATACCCAGCACAGGCCGGCCGCCACGGAGGAAGCCACCCCCATGGTGACGATATCGCGCCTGAACAAATGGTACGGGGACTTTCACGTCCTGCGTGATATCGATCTGAGCGTGGCCCGCGGCGAGCGCATCGTCATCTGCGGCCCGTCGGGGTCGGGCAAGTCGACCCTGATTCGCTGCATCAACCATCTGGAGGCGCACCAGCAGGGCGAGATCGTGGTCAGTGGCATTCCCATGACCAACGACGTCAAACGTATCGAGCAGATCCGGCGCAATGTCGGCATGGTCTTTCAGCACTTCAATCTCTTTCCGCACCTCACGGTGCTGGAAAACTGCTGTCTCTCGCCCATCTGGGTGCAGAAAAAGCCGCGTCGCGAGGCCGAAAAAAGCGCGATGGAGTATCTGGAACGGGTGCGCATCGCCAACCAGGCGCACAAGTATCCGGGACAGCTCTCCGGTGGGCAGCAGCAGCGTGTGGCGATTGCGCGGGCGCTGTGCATGCACCCGGAGGTGATGCTCTTTGACGAGCCGACCTCGGCACTGGACCCGGAGATGATCAAGGAGGTGCTCGACGTCATGATCGAGCTGGCCCATGAGGGCATGACCATGCTGTGTGTAACCCATGAAATGGGCTTTGCCCGAACGGTGGCGGATCGAGTGATCTTCATGGATGAGGGACAGATTGTGGAATCTGCCCCGCCCGAGACCTTCTTCAACGAGCCGCGCTCGTCGCGTACCCGCGAATTTCTCGGCCAGATTCTGGGGCACTAGCTCCGACTGTCATGGGATTGTCGCTTGTCTGACCGGTCGAGCCCTGTGCCCGGTCGGTTTTTTAATTCCTTTAACCAGCGCGTCTTCAATCTTCTCAAGCCCCGGCCTCCAGGCGTCGTTAATCAGGAACGTTTTCCTGATTCATCATGCAACAAGGGGCCTTTTCCATGCGGCGCCTGGCAACAGCGGCGCCAGACTTTTTCCGAAGCAGTCATATCAGGGCCCTGTCACGGTAACACCGTGTCAGGGCTTTCTCGTTGGCCCGGGTGTGTGGGTCGCCATTGATACGATACCCGTAGTAGTCGCCGGCGGGATTCAAGCCGAAAGCCACTGGCGCCGTTATGACCTGACAGATGTTCTGTCTACATCAACGACAAGAGACGCCCCCCGTGCTGACTTCCATTCGTACCCGAATCCTGGTGTTCTGTCTGGCGATCGTGCTGATGGCACTGACGCTGACCGGCATTGCCACTTACTACGTCACCAGCCAATACAACACCCAGTCCATTACCCACTCCCAGGCCGCCGTGGCTGAAGGCTATACCATGGCCATCAGTGAATGGAGCCATGCCAAAAAGGGCGTGGTGGAAGCGACCGGTCGTCAGGCGCTGACCGAGGATGCCCTGTCGCGGTTTATTCTGGCCGCTGATGCCGGTGACATGATCACGGTCTACGCCGGCTTCAATGACGATCGCTATATTACCAGCGACGTGGCCTGGGAGATCCCGCCGACCTACAGGCCGACCCAGCGCCCCTGGTATCAGCAGGCCGTTGCGGCCGGACACACCATTGCCACGCTGCCCTACCTGGATGCCTCTTCCGGCAAGCTGGTGGTTTCCTTTGCCTCGCCCATCGTACGTGACGGCCAGACGGTTGGCGTGATCAGCTCGGATGTGGCCATGGACAGCGTCATCGAGACCGTCAACGCCGTTGATCCCACGCCGCGCAGCCATGCTTTCATGGTCAACGATGAAGGCGTCATGATTGCGCATGCCGACAAGTCATTGATCCTGAAGCCGGCCACCGAGCTGGATGCCAGCCTGACACCCGCGGCACTGTCTCAGATGACCGGTAGTAACACGCTACGTGATGTCACCCTGCGTGGGCAGAAGGTGATGTTGTCGGCGGTGCCGATCGAAGGCACCAACTGGACGCTGGTCATGGCGCTGGATCGTGGCGAGGCCATGGCCGGCATGGTGAGTCTGGTCAAGACCACGGTGGTGGCCCTGATCGTGGTGGGTATTCTTGCCGCCCTTGTGATCTGGGCACTGCTGACGCCGATTTTCCGCCGCATGCATGAAGTGCGCGATGCGATGCAGGATGTCAGCGCAGGCGAGGGCGATTTGAGCCAGCGGCTGCCGCTGTCGGCCCGCAATGATGAGGTCAACCAGATTGCAGCATCGTTTAACCGGTTCGTTGAGCGCATCGATCATGTCATGAGCGATGTGCGCGACAGCAGCGAGAACGTGCGCATGGCGTCTTCCGAGATCTCGACCGGCAGCATGGACCTGTCACGACGTACCGAGACGACGGCGGCAAGCCTTGAGCAGTCGGCCGCTGCCATGGAGCAGCTGACCAGTACGGTGGCCAACTCTACCGAATCCTCGCGCCACGCCGCCCAGCTGACCGCACAGGCCACAAAGGCGGCCGAAGAGGGCGGGCAGGTGATGACCGAGGTGGTCGGCACCATGAGCGATATCAGCGCCTCATCCAGCGAGATTGCCAATATCATTGGGGTGATTGATTCGATTGCCTTCCAGACCAACCTGCTGGCGCTCAACGCCTCTGTAGAAGCGGCGCGTGCCGGCGAGCAGGGTCGAGGGTTTGCGGTCGTGGCCGCCGAGGTCCGAACCCTGGCCAACCGCAGCACCCAGGCGGCCCGTGACATCAAGCAGCTCATTGATGCCTCGGTGACCAAAACCGTCAACGGCCAGGCGCTGGTGCAAAGGGCCGGCGAACGCATGGAGGATATCGTCAGCCAGATCAAGCGGGTCAACGGCCTGATCAGCGAGGTCACTACCGCTGCCAATGAACAGAATACCGGGATCTCCCAGGTCAATCAGGCGGTGACCCAGCTGGATCAGATGACCCAGGAGAACGCGGCCCTGGTAGAAGAGTCCGCGGCCGCCTCGGATTCGCTCTCCCAGGAAGCGCAGCGTCTGTCGCAGATCATCGGCGTGTTCCGACTCAGCGAGCGTACGCCCGCCTGAGGCCCTCACATGAAACGGCCCTGCGGGGCCGTTTTTTGTCCGTTGAAGTACGTCTGTTGATCAGTGCGTCTTTTGATTAGTGCGTCTGTTGATCAAGTCCAGCGCTGGCGTCGCCGTTATTGCCCTTAACTTCCTGCGTGGCGCCGGCCCGCGTTTGCAACCCATGGTAACGCCTCATGATGCATTTCAAGTCCATTCGTACCTTTGTGACCATTACGGCAGGCGCCTGTCTGCTGGCGGTGGTTGTCGTGCTGGTGCTGTATTCGCTGGTCGCCATGACCCGAGCCCAGCAGCAGACGGCCAGTCGCACCGAAGCGCAGCTCAACGAGTCGATTGAAGCGCGCCTGCAGGCGATGGGCCGAGCGCAGGCCAGCGAGATCAGCGTCCGCCTTGAACAGGCGTTGCAGACCGCCGAAGAACTGGCGCAGACCAACGCCATGATGGCCCAGGGCAGTGACGGCGTGGCGGGGCTCTCCATTGATCGCCGTGACATGTCTCGCATCGTGCGCCAGCGCGTGATCGACAATCCCGAACTGCTTGATGCCTTCATCGGCTGGGAGCCCAACGCCTTCGATAACGACGCCGATCATCAGGGCCAGACTGCGCTGGGCTACGGCGAGAATGGCCGCTTCATGCCCTGGTGGTATCGCACAGAGACCGGCAGCGTTGAGGTGCTGGGGCTTGGAGACACCATGGAGAGCACGAAGGCCCAGGCCAACGGCGTCCGTGAGGGCGAATACTACCTGTGTACGCGTGAAACGAAGCGTGCCTGCGTGATCGACCCGGCCCCCTATGACTACAACGGCAACACCATTCTGGTGACCTCATTCAATGCGCCCATCCTGGTCAATGGCACCTTCCGCGGCAGTGCCGGGGTGGATCTGTCACTGGCCTTCATTCAGGGCATGCTCGTTGAGGCCAATCAAGGCCTCTATAACGGCGCGGGCAGCATCGCGCTGGTCTCGACCAACGGCACTATCGTGGGCTATTCAGGTGACGCGCAAAGCCCCGGCAAGCCGGCGGGTCAGATGTTCGATGACACCACGGCCCGCCAATTGATCGACGGGGTGGATAGCGCCGTCATGACCACCAGCGGGGATGACCTGAGTTTGCAATTGCCCGTCACCATCGGTGATCAGACCCGTTGGCAGCTGCTGCTGCGCGTGCCCAAAAGCGCCGTCTATGCTGATTTCACTGCCCTGCAGGCAGAGATTGCTGATCAGCAGCGGGAGGCATTGATGGCCATGACGCTGGTGGGCATTTTGATCAGCGCACTGGGACTGGCCGCGATCTGGATGGTCGGTCGCCGCATTGCCCGCCCGCTTAAAACCCTGGCCGAGCGCATGCGCCAGATTGCCAACGGTGATGGTGACCTGACCCAGCGACTGCCGGTCATGGGGCGCGACGAGCCGGCGCAATTGGCCGAAGCCTTCAACAGCTTTGTTGATCGCATGGAAACGGTGTTGATCGACATCCGCGACTCGAGCCATTCGGTACAGCTCGCGGCGGCTGAAATCTCCTCGGGCAGCCATGATCTCTCCCGGCGCACCGAGAATACGGCGGCCAATCTGGAAGAATCGGCCGCCGCCATGGAGCAGCTGACCAGTACCGTGGAACATTCGGCCTCCTCCACGAAAGAGGCCAACGGTCTGGCCCATGAGGCGGCGACCATGGCCCGCGGTGGCGGTGAGCAGATGCAGGGCGTGGTGGCCACCATGTCGCGTATTCGCGAGACGTCCGGAAAGATCGAATCGATCGTGGATGTCATCGACGGCATTGCCTTCCAGACCAACCTGCTGGCGTTGAATGCCTCGGTCGAGGCGGCACGTGCCGGCGAGCAGGGGCGCGGTTTCGCGGTGGTGGCACAGGAGGTCAGAAACCTGGCCAACCGCAGTGCCCAGGCCGCCACCGATATCAAAGCGCTTATCACCACCTCAAGTCGCGAAACGACCAGCGGTGCGGAGCTTGTCAGCGTCGCCAGTCAGGCGATGGGCGAGATCGTGGAACGGGTCGGACGGGTCAGCACGGTCATCGAGGAGCTCAGCCGCGCCACCAACGAGCAGTCTACCGGCATCGGCCAGGTCAATCAGGCGATTACCCAGCTGGATGACATGACCCAGCAAAACGCCGCGCTGGTGGAACAGTCGGCAGCCGCCGCTGAATCGCTCAGTCACCAGGCGCAGCGACTGGCCGCCACGGTGGGGGCGTTCCGGCTGAGTCATTAAGTCTCGAGTGTCATTTGGTCAAGAGGCCACACTTCGGTGCGGCCTTTTTGGTTGAGGGCGAGGCATTGGCCTTGAGGAAGGCGCGTGCGTGCAGTGACGCCTGCGGGCGCAATGTCTAGAATAGGCCCACTTACCCATTGCAAATGCGACCCATTGTCAGGGAGTCTCCACCGTGTCCAGCAAGTTTGCTACCACCGAAGTTCTGAGCGTTCATCACTGGAACGATTCGCTGTTCAGCTTTCGCACCACTCGCGAGGACAGCCTGCGCTTTAAAAACGGCCAGTTCGTGATGATCGGGCTCGAGGTCGATGGCAAGCCGCTGACGCGTGCCTACTCGATCGCCAGCCCCAACTGGGAAGAGCATCTGGAGTTTTTCTCGATCAAGGTGCAGGACGGCCCGCTGACCTCAAGGCTTCAGCATCTCAAGGTTGGCGACTCGCTGCTGGTCAGCCGCAAGCCAACCGGCACACTGGTGCTGGATGACCTGAAGGAAGGGCGCCACCTCTACATGCTCTCCACCGGCACGGGCCTTGCGCCGTTTTTGAGTCTGATTCAGGACCCGGAAGCCTACGAGCGCTTTGACAAGGTCATTTTGATTCACGGCGTGCGCACTGTCAGTGAACTGGCCTATCAGGAGTTTATTACCCGGGACCTGCCCAACCACGAGCTGCTCGGCGAAGAGATCAGCGAGAAACTGATCTACTACCCGACCGTGACGCGTGAGGATTTCCATACCATGGGGCGTCTGACCGATCACATCCGCTCCGGCAGGCTGGCCGCCGATATCGGTCTGCCGCAGATGACCCCCGAACATGACCGCGCCATGATCTGTGGCAGCCCGGCCATGCTTGAGGAGAGCAGTCAGGTGCTCAACGAGCTGGGCTTTACCATCTCGCCGCGCATGGGCGAGCCGGGCGACTATGTGATCGAACGCGCTTTTGTCGAGAAGTAGGGCCGAGATCGAGAAAGCGTACCGGGATTGATAAGTCGTGTCGGTTCATGACACCAGAAGGCGCCGGGCTCACGTCCGGCGCTTTTTTGTGTTCTGAAAACCGGCAGGACGAGTCTTTCGGTGAATTCGATAAAAACGAATGGAAAGCGGCAATTATTGCGCTTCACCTTCAATTAAATGGGCGTGTAAAGTGGCGTTATTCCATCATCCTGCATCATCTTCAAGGATAAAGGCATGTCGAAAGCACTGATTCTCAAATCCAGCATTCTTGGTGAACATTCCCAGTCCAGCCAGCTGGCGGACTATCTGGGCGATCGTTTTGAAAGCCGCCACGGTGCCGGCAGCGTCACCGTTCGTGACCTGGCCGACACGCCGGTTGAAGTACTCGATGCCGAGCTGATGGCGGCCCTGCGCGGCAGCGTGGCCGAACCGACGCCGGCTCAGCAGGAAGCCCTGGCCCTGTCGGACACGCTGGTCGAAGAACTGAAAAGCCACGACACCATCGTGGTCACGGCGCCGATGTATAACTTCAACATCTCGACCCAGCTCAAGACCTGGTGTGATTTCGTGGCACGTGCCGGCGTCACTTTTCGCTATACCGAACAGGGCCCCGAAGGCTTCATTACCGGCAAGCGTGTTGTTGTGTTGACCACGCGTGGCGGTCTGCATCGCGATACCGATCACGACCTGGTCACGCCCTATCTGCGTACCTTCTTGGGCTTTCTGGGCATGACCGATATCGAGTTCGTCTATGCCGAGGGTCTGGGGATGGGCGAAGAGGCGGTCAGCACCGCCCAGTCTTCTGCCCGTGCCGAGATTGACGCGCTGTCGCTGTAGAAAGCGACACTGCAACAGAAAAACCCGCCAATCGGCGGGTTTTTTGTGTCCGTAGCGGTGCGAACCGCTGGTTCAGACAGCGTCCTGACCGGTTTCGCCGGTACGGATACGGATGACCTGCTCAAGCGGGGCCACGAAAATCTTGCCGTCACCGATCTTGCCGGTGTTGGCCACCGAGGTGATGGCCTCGATGATCTGATCGACCATGGCATCATCCACGGCCACCTCGATCTTGACCTTGGGCAGGAAGTCGACCACGTATTCGGCGCCACGGTACAGCTCGGTATGGCCTTTCTGACGACCGAATCCCTTGACCTCCGTCACGGTAATCCCCTGAACGCCAACTTCGGAGAGTGACTCGCGTACGTCATCGAGCTTGAAGGGTTTGATGATGGCAGATACCAGTTTCATCTTTCGTGTCCTCACCTGATCGTCATGGAATGGGTAGGGCCGCTGCCCTGTGGTTCAAGCATACAGTGCCGCTTACCGGTTGAAAAAACATGATTGCCATTGAATTTCAGGCGCTGTGTCATGCCGGCATGAATGCTGTGGTAATACATCATGGTCTGGTGCATGAAAAGGGCACCCTGGCCGGGTGCCCGAAACAGTGCGGATCGGACAGGCGAACGCCTAGCGCTTGCCGCCAGTGAATTCAGGATAGGCTTCCAGTCCGCATTCAGCGACATCCACGCCTTCATACTCCTCTTCTGCGCTGACGCGTACCCCCATGACGGCCTTGATCACCAGCCAAACGACAAGGCTTGCTCCGAAGGTCCAGATGAAGATGGATGCCATGCCCAGAAGCTGGGCGCCAAAACCGGCCTCGTTGTCGGTGAGCGGTACGGCCAGAAGGCCCCAGATGCCGACGACACCGTGTACTGAAATGGCGCCGACCGGATCATCGATGCGCAGCTTGTCCAGCGCCACGATGGCAAACACGACCAGCAGACCGCCGACGGCACCAATCAGGGTCGCGGCCAGGATGCCGGGGGCAGAAGGACCGGCCGTAATGGCCACAAGACCTGCCAGCGCGCCGTTAAGCCCCATGGTGAGATCGGCCTTGCGAAACCACAGTCGGGCCAGAATCAGGGCGGCGATCACGCCACCGCAGGCAGCGGCATTGGTGTTGGCAAAGACCTGAGCCACGGCGTTGGCACTGCCGATATCGGAGAGCTTGAGCTCCGAGCCGCCGTTAAAGCCCAGCCAGCCCAGCCACAGGATAAAGGTGCCCAGCGTGGCCATTGGCATGTTGGCACCGGGGATGGCATTGATGGCGCCATTCTTGCCGTACTTGCCCTGACGCGGGCCCAGTACCAGCACGCCGGCCAGTGCCGCGGCCGCGCCGCACAGGTGCACGATGCCGGAACCGGCATAATCACTGAAGCCTGCTTCGTTGAGGAACCCGCCGCCCCAGGACCAGTAGGCCTGAACCGGATAGATCAGACCGGTCATGAATACCGCGAACAACAGAAAGGACCAGAGCTTCATGCGCTCGGCCACGGCGCCGGAAACGATTGACATGGCCGTGGCCACGAACACGACCTGAAAGAAGAAATCCGAGCGGGCGGCGTAATAGGTGTCGCCACCACTTGAAAGCACGTCATTCACGCTGTGCTCAGCGCCGATCAGAAAGCCGAAGTCGGGCAGGAAGCTGCCGCCATTGCCCAGATAGACAATGTGATAGCCGACCAGCATGTACATGGTGCAGGCAATGGCAAACAGCGCCATGTTCTTGGTCAGGATCTCGGCGGTGTTCTTGGCCCGCACGAGGCCGGCCTCCAGCATCGAGAAGCCGGCGGCCATCCATAGCACCAGCGCACCGCAGATCAAAAAATAGAAGGTATCAAGTGCGTACTGCACTTCTACAAGTTCGTTCATGTGATTATATCCTTGCAGCCGGAGTCTGGACGGCGTCAGTGCCACGTTCGCCGGTACGAATGCAGATGACATCGGTTGATGTTACGAAAGGCTTCTCATCCATGATTCGGTGGCCGTTTCCCCGAGCGCTGTGATCGCTCAGAGTGATACGCACGTCACAAGGCACGAAGGACTGGATCATGGTCGTGATGAGTGTCATGTGTTGTCTTCCTTGATCAGGCTGACCGACGCCCTGCCATTACATAGCACGCAATGTGCCATTGTGATGGGAGTGCTTTAAAAATAGATATTTATTGAAAATCCAGCGTTTCGGTAAAATCATGTAAGCACCACAATTGCGCATGAACGGCCCCTGGGTGCACTAAAATGGCGTGGTGAATGCTCGGCAATGCGCGCTTTTGGTGCGTTGCGGTTTTTAGGCGTTCCGGCGTCATGTTGCGTATCCTGTAGGCAGGTACTGTCGGCAGGCATCCCCGGATACGATGCGGCCGACCCTCTCTTTAAGAGAACGCAGACAATCAGAGGAAGGGCAGACATGGCAAAGCACGATATTTTTGGACGACTGGCGCAGCAGGTCGGCGAGCGTCTGCAGGACGTCTCTCGCGGGCCCGAGGAAATCCAGCGCACGGTACAAAGCGCCATGCGCAGCGCCTTTGACCGCATGGAGCTGGTTTCGCGCGAGGATTTCGATGTCATGATGGAGGTGCTCCAGCGCACTCGTTCACGCGTGGAAGCGCTGGAAAAGCAGGTGACCCGTCTGGAAGCCGCCCTTGATGAGCGTGACGGCAAACCGGCTGCCGACGTCACGCCTTCCGAGATGAGTGCCGCCGCCCCCGGTGGTGCCAGCACGACGGCCGAGGCCGAACGCCTCGCCGGTGAACATGATGCCCCCGCCGCGTCGGTTGGCACCGGCAGCGACGTATCGCAGGACAGCGCCTCGGCCGCTGCCGGCAAAACCGGCTCTACAGCCTCCAAATCTGCCGGCAAGACCACCCGGGGCAGCGGCAAGCGCGCTTCCGGCTCTGATGATCAAAGCGGGCAGGGCACTGCAGACTGAATCTGTTCGGTCATCCCCGTCCTTTCAGCACCGCCTGCCTGGCGGTGCTGTCGTTTCAACCGCTGCCGAACGTCGATCCGATGGGGCGTATGGCCACGAAGACTCGACGCTTCGCCTGCAAATGAAGTAAAACCCTCCCTTTGCGATACACCTTAAGGTCCGTCAAAGCTTGTCGGGCATTGTCATGGTGCGTGCCAGCGGTTGCGATGGTTGCCCCGAGGCTGCCCGGCCAGCAGGGCGCGTACGCATCAGGAGTGGTTTACATGTCTCATGCTCACGGGCAGGCGCTGCCCGAACTGACCCTGCGCGGCATCGTGCTGGGGGCACTGATTACCGTGGTTTTTACCGCCTCCAACGTCTATCTCGGTCTCAAGGTCGGGCTGACCTTTGCCTCCTCGATTCCGGCGGCGGTGATCTCCATGGCAGTACTGCGCTACTGCCGCAACGCCAATATTCTCGAAAACAACATGGTGCAGACCCAGGCCTCGGCCGCCGGGACGCTCTCGGCGATCATCTTCGTGCTGCCCGGGCTTTTGATGATCGGCTTCTGGGCGGGCTTTCCGTTCTGGCAGGCATTTTCGATCTGCGCCATCGGCGGCATCCTGGGCGTGCTCTATACCATTCCGCTGCGTCGGGTCATGGTGGTGCAGAGCTCACTGCCCTATCCCGAAGGGGTGGCCGCTGCCGAAATTCTCAAGGTGGGTGAGAGCTCGACCGAGAGCGACGGCGCCAAACGCCAGAGCACCGGCGCCGGAGATATTGCCCTTGGGGGCGTGGTGGCGGCACTCTTTACGCTGCTGGCCAGCGGCTTTCGCCTGCTCGCCGACAGCATCAGTCTGTGGTTCAGCGCCGGCCGCGCCGCCTTTCAGCTCTCCACCGGCTTTTCGCTGGCGCTGGTCGGGGCGGGCTATCTGGTCGGGATCGTCGGCGGCATGGCGCTGCTGATTGGTCTGATAATCGCCTGGGGTGTGGCGGTGCCCTGGCTGACGCTGACTCATGCTCAGGGTCCCGGGCAGTCGCTAAGTGAACTGGGCATGTCACTGTGGTCCAGCGACGTGCGCTTCATGGGCGCCGGTACGATCGCGATTGCCGCGCTCTGGACGCTGGGCACGCTGTCGACATCGCTGGTTCAGGGCATGCGCCACGCGCTGGCCGGCGCTGCCAGACCGGGCAACAGTGTCATCGAGCGTACCGACCGTGACCTGCCGGGGGCATGGATTCTGGGGCTTGCCGGCGTACTGCTGATCGCGCTGCTGGCCGTTTTTGCCGTCTTCATTCAGTCCAATGCGCCGGAGCTTTCATCGCTGGCCTTCTGGTCGCTGGTAATCGGCTGCGTGCTCTTTGCCTTTGTTTTTGGCTTTCTGATCGCCGCGGCCTGCGGCTACATGGCGGGGCTGGTCGGCTCTTCCAGCAGCCCCATTTCGGGGATCGGCATCATCGCGGTCATTCTGGTCTCGCTTTTGATTCTCGCGCTTTCCGGCATCAGCACTGACATTGCCGGTGCCGCCGGCGGGCAGCTGGCGGTGGGGCTGGCACTGTTTACCACTTCGGTGATTCTGGCCATCGCTGCGATCTCCAACGATAACCTGCAGGATCTCAAGACCGGCTACCTGGTGGGCGCCACGCCCTGGCGTCAGCAGCTGGTGCTGATCATTGGCTGTGTGGTGGGCGCGCTGATCATCCCGCCGGTGCTGACGCTTTTATACAACGCCTATGGCTTTACCGGGGCACTGCCGCGCGAGGGCATGGACCCCACTCAGGCGCTGGCCGCACCGCAGGCCACGCTGATGTCGCAGATTGCCAGCGGCATCTTCAATCGCGACCTCAACACGCACATGCTGCTGATCGGCGTGGCGCTGGGCGCGGTGCTCATCGGCATCGATGAGCTGCTGCGCCGCCGCGGTGGCGTGGCACGTCTGCCGGTGCTGGCAGTGGGGCTGGGCATCTACCTGCCACCGAGTGTGAACATGCCGCTGGTGATCGGCGCGCTGCTCTCCTGGTGTGTGGCCCGTCGCCTGAGACATGTCGATGTCTCGACGCGCGAACGCTCGCAACAGCGCGGCGTACTGCTCGCCTCGGGGCTGATCGTGGGTGAAAGTCTGATGGGTGTCCTGATGGCCGGCGTGATCGGCTTGACCGGCAGTGACGCACCGCTGGCGCTGGTCGGCAGCGATTTTGCCACGACCGCCCAGTGGCTGGGCCTTGGGGTCTTTGTCGCCGTGTGTCTGGCCTTTTATCAGCGGGTGACGACAGCGCGCGCATAAAGGCTGCGCTGTTGATGACCGCGCCCCGCCATCGAGCGGGGCGCGGCCGTTTTGAGCGTTGTGTCAGACGCCGCGGCTTATCGCAGCCTTATCAATTCAGGACAGGGGCCTGAGACTTCCGGATCATGCCTGGTTCGTTCGTCCGCTATCCTTTGTGAACCCTGTTTGATCAAACGTCCCTGATCCAGCGTATTCGACCCAAAATGTCATCGATTAAAAGAGTTCTGAACCATGTTCCATCTGGTTGCTGCCCTGCCCTGGGGCATTGTCGTGCTTCGTTATTTATTGCCGCTGACGGCACCGCTCTGGATCAAGCTTGCTCTGGCGCTGGTGCTGCTGGTCGTGGCCGAACAGCATTTGATCAGCCGCTGGCTCACCGGGTCGATCTTTTCCCCTGAAACGCCACGCCCCTTGTCGATGGTATTGAACGCCCTGTTTGGCGCGCTGATTCTGCTGGCGGTCTTCCAGCTGCTGATGGATCTGGTCATGTTCATCACCATGCTGTTTAAACAGCAGCGCCTGTCTGCACCGGACATGGTGCGCTACGCCCTTGCCGGGCTGGCGCTGGGTCTGGGCATGCTGGGCGTGCAGCAGGCCACTCGTGTCCCGCCGGTCAAGGACATCGAGGTGACCATCCAGGGACTTGCCCCGCCGTTTGAGGGCTATCAAATCGTGCAGCTCACTGATCTCCACATCAGCGGGCTTTTTCCAGAGGCTTGGAGCCGAGCGGTGGTCGAGCGCACCAATGCGCTGAATGCCGATGCCATCCTGATCACGGGGGATCTGATGGATGGCACGCTGCAGAACCGCCGTGACGACGTTGCCCCGCTGGCCGGGCTTCGTGCGCCTGATGGCGTGTTCGTCATCCCCGGCAACCACGAATACTATTTTGGCTACGAGCCGTGGATGCAGCACTACGTCTCACTGAACATGCAAAGACTTTCCAACTCGCACGCGCTCATCGAGCGTGACGGCGCGCGCCTGGCCATCGCCGGCGTCACGGACCCGGCCGGCCCGAGCCGCGGCCTGCCGGGCCCGAACGTGGCGGCAGCCGTTGAGGGCATTCCCGCCGAGGTGCCGATCATTCTGCTCGATCATCAGCCCAAAAATGCCCGGGACGCGGCGCGTGAAGGCGTGGCCCTGCAGCTCTCGGGACACACCCATGGCGGCATGATTGTAGGGATGGACCGGATCGTGGCACGTGCCAACAACGGGTTCGTATCGGGACGCTATAACGTGGAAGGCATGACGCTCTACGTCAGCAATGGCACGGCACTATGGATGGGCTTTGCCCTGCGTCTGGGCAAGCCTTCGGAGCTGACCCGCATCACCCTGCGCCGTGAGTGAGGGCTCGCTCTGCCTCGTCAGGGGCGGTGGCGGGCACGCCTGAGTGATCGGTACGGGTCAGCCACTGGTAATAGGGCCGCATCGGTTTCACAATGATGTCCTGATGTAGCGCCGACACCCGCATGACAGGCCCGCGTGCCTCGTCACTCGATGTTTCCATCGCGGTTTGATGGGGTGATGTTCGACCCATGACATGCGGATGCCGACCTGCCGATAGAATACTGATGGTTCAGGCCCGCGAGGCCGCCACTGGCGGCGTCGATGCGGCGACGTTGCGGAGACCTTGATGACGACCTATTGCCAGACCCTTGAAAGACAGCCCGCCGATACCGCCGAGCGTCAACAGTTCATCACCCGGCTGGAGACGATCGTGGGGCGGGACTTCGTGCTCAGCGACGAGGTCAGCACCCGGCGCTATCGCACCGGCTTTCGATTTGGCACCGGCCGGGCGCTGGCGGTGGTGCGCCCTAGCACGATTGTCGAGCAGTGGCAGGTACTGAAAGCCTGCATGGAAAGTGATCGCATCGTGATCACCCAGGCGGCCAACACCGGTCTGACCGGGGGCTCCACGCCGGACGGCGACGACTACGACCGCGAGATCGTGATTGTCAGCACGCTGCGGATGAACATCATCCAGCCCATCGATGACGGCCGTCAGGTGATCTGCCTGCCCGGCGCCACGCTGGATCAGCTCGAAAAGACGCTGGCACCCATGGGGCGCGAGCCACACTCTGTGATCGGCTCCTCATGTATCGGTGCCTCGGTGTTTGGCGGCGTGTGCAACAACTCCGGCGGCTCGCTGATCAAGCGGGGACCTGCCTATACCGAAATGGCGCTCTATGCGCGCATGAGCGAGGCGGGCGAGCTCGAACTGGTCAACCATCTGGGCGTGCGGCTCGGCGACGATCCGGACACCATCCTTGAGCGTCTGCAGCGTGGCGATTACCGCGAATCCGACATCGACAAAAGCGATGCCGCGGCGTCTGATCCGGACTATCACCAACACGTTCGTGACATCGAGGCCGATACCCCGGCGCGTTTCAATGCCGACCCGCGTCGGCTGCACGAGGCCGCCGGTTCGGCCGGTCGGCTGATGGTGTTTGCCCTGCGGCTGGACACCTTCGAGCAGGAGAAACATCCGAAGGTGTTCTACATCGGTACCAACACGCCCGCAGAGCTGACCGAACTGCGCCGGCAGATATTGTCTGATTTCGAGACGCTGCCGATTGCCGGGGAGTACATGCATCGCGACGCCTATGACATCGCCAAACAGTATGGCAAGGACACCTTCCTCACCATTCAGCACCTGGGCACCCATCGGCTCCCGGCGCTGTGGGATCGCAAAAACCGCATTGATGACGTCTGCAATCGGCTGCGCTTTCTGCCCACCTATGTGACCGATCGCGTATTACAAACGCTCGGCCGGTTTTTCCCCGATCATTTGCCGGCACGCATGAACGACTATCGTGATCGCTTCGAACATCACCTGCTGCTCAAGGTCGGTGAGGAGAACGTGGCGCGTACCCGCGCTTTGCTCGACAAGCACTTCGCCACGCGAGAGGGCGAGTATTTCGAGTGCAGTGATGACGAGGGCAAAAAGGCCTTTCTACATCGCTTCGCCGCGGCCGGCGCCGCCGGTCGCTATCGCATCATTCATGGGGAGGAGGTCGAGGACATCGTGGCCCTTGATGTGGCGTTAAAGCGCAACGAGCGTGACTGGCTGGAGGTCCTGCCCGATGACGTCAATGACCTGATGATTCACAAGCTCTACTACGGCCACTTCTTCTGCCACGTGATGCACCAGGACTACATCGTCAAAAAGGGCACTGACTGTCTGGCGCTCGAGCACCGCATGTGGGAACTGCTGGATGCGCGCGGCGCCGAATACCCGGCTGAGCACAACGTGGGCCATCTCTACAAGGCCAAACCGGCCCTGCGCGCGTTCTATCAAAAACTCGACCCCTGCAACTGCTTCAATCCCGGCATCGGCCAGACCAGCAAGAAGCGTCACTGGGGAAAACATGACAAGGAGAGCGCCTCATCGCACTGATGGCCGTTTCGGTTAAAGTCTCGGCAGGGAGCAGCCGATGCTAAAGGGATATCTAATGCACGTCGCGGGAGGCGGCGTGCCGATTCCCTTCTGGAGCCCTGCATGCTTGCGATCATTCCCACCCGGGCCAGCGTTGGCCTGGCCGCGCCTGAAGTCGTGGTCGAGGTGCATCTCTCCAACGGGCTGCCGGGCCTGGCCATCGTGGGCCTGCCCGAGGCGGCCGTGAAGGAAAGCCGCGAACGGGTGCGCAGTGCGCTCATCAATGCCGGCTTTGAGTTCCCCGCCAAACGTATCACCCTCAACCTGGCCCCGGCCGATCTGCCCAAGGAGGGCGGGCGCTTTGACCTGCCGATTGCGCTGGGCATTCTGGTTGCCTCCGGGCAGATCCCGCAGGAAGCGGTCGGCAACCTTGAGTGCGTGGGGGAGCTGGCACTCGATGGTCAGTTGCGCGCTGTGACCGGCGTTCTGCCGGCGGCACTGGCGGTGGCTGATGTCGGGCGTCAACTGTTATTGCCAACGGCCAATGCCGATGAGGCCGCACTGGCCGGCGATCTGGACGTGCTGCCGGTGTCCAGCCTGCTGGAAGTGGTGGCGCATTTGACTGGCGAGCGGCGCATCGCCCCCCACCAGCTGACCGAGCCGCCCGCAGCTACTGTCGCCGCGGCAGATCTGTGTGACGTCCGCGGCCAGCATCAGGCACGTCGCGCGCTGGAAGTCGCCGCCGCCGGTGGGCATAACCTTTTATTTGCCGGCCCGCCAGGCACCGGCAAGACCATGCTGGCGAGCCGGCTTGCCAGCATTCTGCCGCCGTTGACCGAAAGCGAGAGTCTGGAGGTGGCAGCCATTCGCTCGGTGTGCGGGCTCGATATTCTGGAGCGCTGGGGCCAGCGCCCGTTTCGCGCCCCGCATCATGGCGCCAGCCCCGCCGCGCTGGTAGGCGGCGGTTCAAGGCCCCGCCCGGGGGAGATTTCACTGGCCCATCAGGGCGTGCTCTTTCTGGATGAGCTGCCGGAGTTTGATCGCAAGGTACTGGAGGCCATGCGTGAACCGCTGGAATCAGGAAAAGTGCATATCGCCCGTGCCAGCCATCAGCGCGAGTATCCGGCCCGGTTTCAGCTGGTGGCGGCGATGAATCCGTGTCCCTGTGGTCATCTGGGCGACCCGCGCCAGCAGTGTAGCTGTACCCCCAATCAGATTCAGCGTTATCAGGCGCGCCTCTCCGGCCCGCTTTTGGATCGCATTGATCTACAGATCGAAGTGCCGGCGCTGCCCGCCGAACAGCTCACTGCCAAAACGCAGGGCGAGAACTCCGAGACCGTGCGTGCACGCGTGATGGCCGCGCGAAGGATTCAATACGCCCGCGACGGACTCAACGCCCATCTTTCCACCAGTGAGCTGGAAGCCGCCTGCGCGCTGGGCGATGACGAACGCGCCTGGCTCTCCGGCGTACTGGCACGGCTCAATCTCTCGGCGCGGGCCTATCACCGCGTGCTCAAGGTCGCGCGCACCATTGCGGACTTGAACGGTGAAGCGAAGGTCGAGAAGGGCGCCCTGATGGAGGCCATTGGCTATCGCCAGCTTGATCGGATGATGGGGCGGAGCGTGTAGGGTGAACATGATACGGCCTGATGCCCGGTGGTATCAGGCGTTGATGGCGCGCTCCATGCGGGCAAAGACCGGCGCACACTGGCCGTGCCAGTAGCTGTCGAAATCGAAGCGGCCCTGCTCATGTTGATACCAGCGATAGGCATCCGCCTTCAGGTTTTCTGCCTGGCGTCCCTTCATGTTGGCCCCTTTCTGCTGAAAGGCCGATTGCAGGATATCGAACGCTGCGGGTTCAAAACCCTTCTCGGCGCCGGTGACCGCGCAGGTATAGATCGCGACTGCCTGGCTGCCAGGGGTGTTGAATTCGTCGCTGATGTAGCCCTGTGCCATGACGTTGAGCGAAATGCTCAGCAGGATAGTGCCTGCCAATACGGCTTTCATGTTCAAGCGCGTACCTCCGGTGTCGATGGGAATAACGATAATTCGTGGTATTGGCGCTGAGCGGCCCGGGCGATAACGGTCGTCGCCCGTGGTCACGATGACAGCGTCCTGTACCGGCGTTCCTATAGCGTTATCGACCGCCAGGTGCCCCTGCTTTAGAAGAGGAGGGCTCTCGAACAGGTTCCTGCCATGGTCACTCTTATCCTCGTTGCAATCCTCGTTGCATGAGTGGGCGGTAAAAAGATAACGGGATGTCGTTAAGCTAAATTTAGGTTTTCTGTATGATGGCTCCGGGATTGACCCTGACCGTGGATGAGGCACTAAAAGAATGACGAGGAAGAGTGATGGCGAGTGATCCCGATGATATGAAACGGCGCGATTTCATGCGCCGTTCACTGCTGACGATACCGGCTGTCAGCCTGGGCAGCAGCCTGGCGTTCGATGCGTATGCCGACAACGGCGCGCCGGCGCTGAGTGACTATCAGCCGATGTTTTTTGAAGCCCAGGAGTGGCAGTTCATTCTGGCAGCGACTGACCGCCTGATTCCGCGCGATGAGCACGGTCCGGGGGCGCTTGAGGCGCACGTACCGGTGTTTATCGACAAGGAGCTGGCCGGTGGCTATGGCCGCGCCGAGGACTGGTACATGCAGGGGCCCTTTCATGTCGATGCGCCGGCGGCACTGGGCTATCAGCTGCCACATACCCCGGCCGACATCTATCGGCTGGGCATTGCGGCTACCCGGCGCTACTGCCAGCAGCGCTTTAACCGCGATTTCGTCACGCTCTCCCATGAGGATCAGGAAAGTGTGCTGAGCGCGCTTGAGCAGGGCCGTCCCGATTTTGCCCGGCTCGGCGTCGACGACCTGCCCAGCGCCACCTTCTTCTCGTTTTTACTGCAAAACACCAAAGAGGGTTTTCTGGCCGATCCGATCTACGGCGGTAACCGTCACATGGTGGGCTGGAAGATGCTCGGCTTTACCGGTGCGCGTGCCAGTTTCCGCGAGTGGGTTGATCAGTATGATCGGGACTACCCGCTGGGCCCGGTAAGTCTCTCCGGCGAACGTGGTTGATCGTTTCGGCATCGAATGGGATCGATCCCACTTCTGTACCGCGGCAGCAGCAGCGCTTTTTGACAAGGCAGACAGGATACCTGACAGGCATGATCAGAATACTTTCCCGGATGAGCGCTCTGGCGCTTGTGCTGGGCGCCATGACGGCACAGGCCCAGGGGGCAGACGACCACGACCAGGCGCTGATCGAGCGCGGGGCCTATCTGGCGCGTGCCGGCGATTGCGTGGCGTGCCACACGGCGCCCGACGGTGATGACTTTGCCGGCGGACTGGCCATCGAAAGTCCCTTCGGGGCGATCTACTCGACCAATATCACACCGGACCCGGATGCCGGCATCGGCCGCTATAGTGAGGCCGAGTTCGCCGCTGCGCTGCGAAAGGGCAAGCGCGCCGATGGCGCCAATCTCTATCCGGCCATGCCGTACCCTTCCTATGCCCGGCTCACCGATGACGACCTTCATGCGTTGTATGTCTACTTCATGCAGGGCGTAGCACCCAACGATCACCAGCCGCAGCAGACGGATCTGAGTTTCCCCTTCAATCAACGCTGGGGCATCAGTGCCTGGAACTGGCTGTTTGCCGATCAGCAACCCTTTGAACCGAACGAACAGGACAGCGATCGGGTCAACCGCGGACGCTATCTGGTGGAAGGGCTGGGCCACTGCGGCAGCTGCCATACGCCGCGCGGTATCTTCCAGCAGGAGAAGGCGCTGGGGGATGACGATGGCGATGACTATCTGGCCGGGGCCAATCTCAATGGCTGGCTGGCGCCAGGATTGCGCGGCGGGGGCGAGGATCATCTGGGCGTGGCCGGCTGGCAGGCGCAGGACATTGTCGACTATCTCGCTACCGGGCGTAACGCCCACTCGGCAGTCACCGGCGAGATGACCAGCGTGATTGAAAACAGCACCTCGCACATGAGCCGCGAGGACCTGGCGGCGATGGCGGCCTATCTGAAAACGTTGCCGGTCAGTGACAGCACCGATATCGGCAGCGAGCGACGCATCAGCGAGCAGAAAACCGATCAGACCGAGCAGCAGCTGCGCGATGCCACCGCACTTGATGAGGGTGCGCGGCTTTATCTGGATAACTGCAATGCCTGTCACTTTGCGGATGGCAGGGGGGGCAGCGGCGTGTTCCCGGCGCTTGTGGGCAACTCGCAGGTCAATGCCGACAACCCCACCGGACTTTTGCATACCATGCTGGCCGGGGCGCAGCTGCCCTCGACGTCCGAGCGCCCGGAGGCGCTGATGATGCCAGGCTTTGGCTGGCGTCTGTCGGATAAGGAGATGGCTGATCTTGCAACCTTCGTGCGTCAGGGCTGGGGCAATCAGGGCAGTCCGGTGACGCCTGAAGACGTCAAAAAGGTACGCAATTCGATGGACGCGCGCGAAGGCTTCAGCGGCAACCCCGAAGCCACCGGGGCAAACCATCCCGATGATCGCGCCGGCGCTTCGGCGCAGTGACGGACGAACGTAAAGGAATCAAGCCATGAGTATTACCCGACCTGACGTCGACGTCGTCATCATCGGTCTTGGATGGACCGGCTCCATCATGGGAATGGAGCTGACCGATGCCGGTCTCAATGTACTGGCGCTGGAGCGCGGCGGTGAACGTACCAAGGAGGATTTTCTCTATCCGAAGCCTGCCGATGAGCTGAAGTACGGCGTGCGACTCAAGATGATGCAGCGCCCGAAGCAGAACACCGTCACCATTCGTCGCAATGCCGAGGAAACGGCGGTGCCGCAGCGCCACTGGACGACCTTCCATCCGGGTGACGGGGTGGGCGGGGCCGGCTCGCACTGGACCGGTGTGCTCTATCGGGCCACCCCCAATGAACTGGCGCTGAAAAGCTTCGCCGATCGCACCTTCGAGCCGGGCTTTCTGCCCGAGGACATGACGATCCAGGACTACGGTGTCACCTACGAGGAGCTGGAGCCCCACTACGACTTCTTCGAGAAGGTCGCCGGGCTTTCCGGTCAGGCCGGCAACGTGCAGGGCGAGATCGTCGAAGGGGGCAATCCCTTTGAAGGCCCGCGTCAGAACCCCTTCCCGTTGCCGCCCCTGCCGCGCACGCTGACCGATACGCTCTTCACCGAGGCGACCCAAAAGCTCGGCTGGCATCCCTATCCGTATCCATCGGCCAATGTCTCCGGCGCCTGGACCAACCCCTACGGGATGCAGCTCGGGCCGTGCAACTTCTGCGGCTTTTGCAGCAACTATGGCTGTCTGAACTACTCCAAGGCCTCGCCGCAGACGTGTGTACTGGATGCGCTCAAACAGCGTGAGAACTTCAGCTATCGCACGAACTGTGAGGTCACCCGCATCGTCAAGAGCGATGACGGTGAGACAGTGACCGGCGTGCGCTACCGCGATGGTGAAGGCAACGACGTCTATCAACCGGCGAAGATGGTGATTCTGGCCTCCTTTCCGCTCTCCAACGTGCGTCTTCTGCTGCTCTCGCAGATTGGCAGGCCGTATGACCCGGTGGCCAATACCGGTGTGGTGGGCCGCAACTTCTCCTACCAGATCACCGGCTCGATCGACATGTACTTCAAGCGCCACCAGTTCAATCCGTTCATTTCGGCAGGCGGAAGCGGGCAGGTGATCGATGACTTCAGCCCCGACACTTTCGATACCGCAAAACACGGTTTCATCGGTGGCTCCTATATCTATACCACCCAGGGGCCGGGCGGGGCGATCGGCGCGGTGAAGGTACCGCCGAGGACACCTTCCTGGGGCAGCGAGTGGAAGAAAAACGCCAGCGAGCATTACGGACATCACATGATGCTCGGCACCACCGGCACCAACATGTCCTATCGTGATGTATATCTGGATCTTGATCCGACCTACACCGACCCGCACGGCGATCCGCTGTTGCGCATGACCTATGACTGGAAGGACAACGATCTGCGCATGACCCAGTTCATGGCCGAGCGCATGCGTGAGATCGTCGCTGAGCTTAAACCGGACTACCACACCGAGAGCTTCAAGCAGGTAGGTGATCACTTTGACCCGTCGCACTATCAGTCCACCCACCTGACCGGCGGAGCGATCATGGGTACCGACCCGAACACCTCGGTACTCAATCGCTACCTGCAACACTGGGACGCCCATAATCTGTTCGTGATGGGTGCCAGCGCCTTTCCGCAGAACATGCAGCACAATCCCACCGGTACCGTGGCGGCCTTGACCTACTGGTCGGCGAAGCATATTCGCGAGCGCTATCTGGACAATCCCGGACCGCTGATGGCGAAGGAAGACCCGGCGAACGCATAAAGGTTCTGCATCCAATGGCGCATTGCGCCTTGATAGTCGTGCGCTAATATGAAAACGACCCTGCGGGGTCGTTTTTTTGTGCGCCCGAAGGCATCGACGGACTGGCGTTATCAGGGGACAGGGAGGCGGATATGCAGGCAAGGGCATTCAGATACACGCTGCAGCGTGCAGTAACGGGAGTGGCACTGCTTGCGATGCTGGCCGGCTGTGCCGGCAGTGGCGGGGCAGGTGGCGATCCCAAAACCGCCGCGCAATCGCCGGATCGCGCCTGGGGGCCGGTGATGGTAGCCATCGCCGAGGCTGATTTGTATGAAGACGAAAAGTCGGTAGTGGACCTGATTCCCCGGCGTGAACCGAGTTCGATCGTCGCGGACTATCAGGCGCGCACCACCGACGGGCCACTTTCACGGGATGCGCTCAAGGCCTTCGTGCGTGCTAACTTCGACGAGCCACCCGAAAATGAGGCGCGTCTGTCGGAGGAGGCCGGGACGCCGATCGATCAGCACATCAAAAACCTGTGGCCCTATCTGACCCGCGACCCGGCCGCTACCGATGAGGGGCAGTGGAGCAGCCTGGTGGTCCTGCCGCATCGCTACGTGGTACCGGGCGGGCGCTTCAACGAGATGTTCTACTGGGACAGCTTCTTTACCATGCTGGGGCTGGCGCACAGTGATCGGTATGATCTGGTCCGCGACATGGTGGACAATTTCGCCTGGTTGATTGATCAGTACGGTTTCATTCCCAACGGCACTCGCACCTATTTCCTGACCCGCAGTCAGCCGCCGTTCTTTGCCTCGATGGTCGGGCTGCTGGCCGAGCATGATGGTGATGAGGTCTATCAGCGTTATTTGCCCGAGCTTGAGCAGGAATACGACTACTGGATGCAGGGTGCCGAGACACTGTCCCCGGGACAGGCACAGGCGCATGTCGTGAAACTTGAAGACGGCACATTGCTTAATCGCTATCACGGCAGTGAAAACATGCCGCGTCCGGAGTCCTGGGCCAGTGAGGTCGCGCTGGCGCAGAAAGCGGCTGACCGACCTGCACCCGAGGTATACGCCAACCTGCGAGCCGCGGCCGAAAGCGGCTGGGATTTCAGCTCGCGCTGGATGCGGGATGGCAGCCAGCAGACCACCGTCGCCACCCGGGACGTTTTGCCGGTGGACCTCAATGCGCTGCTGTTCCATCTGGAAAAGACGCTGGCCCATGCCTGGCAGCTTGAAGGTAATCAGGCGCGCGCCAGACAGTTCGAGCAGCGGGCCGAGACGCGCCGCGAGGCGATCAATCGGGTCTTCTGGGACGCCGAACGGGGCCTTTATACCGACTACAACTGGCGTGATCAGCGCCTGAGCCAGGTGGTCTCCGCTGCCACGGTCTATCCGCTGACCTTCGGGGTGGCCGATCAGCGCCGCGCCGATGCCACGGCCGATGCCATCGAACGAGAACTTTTAAGGCCCGGCGGCCTGGTCACCACCAATCGCCATACCGGCGAGCAGTGGGATGCGCCCAACGGCTGGGCGCCGTTGCAGTGGCTGGCGGTGGAAGGGCTGTCCCGCTACGGCCAGACGCGCCTTGCCGGCACCATCGCCCGGCGCTGGATCGACACCAATCAGCGCGTCTATGACCAGACCGGCAAGCTGGTGGAAAAATACAACGTGGAAAATCCCGGCGTGGGCGGTGGCGGCGAGTATGAGGTGGTCGATGGCTTCGGCTGGACCAACGGCGTGCTGCTGGATCTGATGGCGCGCTACCCCGAGCAGGCCCTCACGCCCTGAGTCGCGCCTTGCGTTATCCACACCCTCCTGCACCCTTCAGCCCCCGGCGCCTGTGGACAGACAGGCGCCGGTTCAGGGCAGCATCGCCCCTGTCGGTAGGCTATCCTGCACGATCCGTTGACAGGGTACGGAGGCGTTGCGATGCAGCTGATTCATCTTCAGGGTACACGGATCCGGCAGTGGCTTGATGCGCTGGCGGCCCTGCGTATCCGGGTCTTTCGTGAATTCCCCTATCTCTATGAGGGCTCGCGCGACTACGAGCGCGACTATCTGGAAACCTACGCGCAAAGCGATGACAGCCTCTGCGTGCTGGTGCTTGATGGTGAGCAGGTCGTGGGCATGAGCACGGCGCTGCCGCTGGCCCACGAGGATGAGGCGTTCATGCGCCCCTTCATCGAACAGGGCTTTGATATTGATAGCGTCTGCTATTTTGGCGAGTCGATCCTTTTGCTCGATTACCGCGGCCAGGGACTGGGCGTGCGCTTTTTCGAGGCGCGCGAGGCGCATGCCAAAGCGCTTGGCGTGCGGTATACCGCCTTCTGCGCCGTGGAACGCCCCGGGGACCATCCGCTGCGCCCGATGGATTACCAGCCATTGGATGCCTTCTGGCAGCGGCGCGGCTATACGTTCCGCCCCGAGCTTTATGCCCGCTATGAGTGGCAGGATATCGACGCCTCATTACCGGATCACAAGACGCTGCGCTTCTGGCTCAAGACGCTGGATTAAGTCGGGGCACTGCCTGCCTGGCACCACTTTCCGATCTTTTTTGACAAGGACTGCCCATGCACCTGGCCCTGTGTCAGTACGCCATCGAGCTTTTTGAAGATGCTCGCGACTATCGAGATCATCTCGAGTCACTCATCGAGCAGGCCGCCCGCCGCGGTGCGGAGCTTCTGGTCATGCCGGAATACGCAAGTCTGGTCATGACGGGGCAGATGCCGCCTGACGTGCGCGGCGATCTGCACGCTTCCATTGAGGCATTGCAGCCGATGCTGCCGGCCTGGCTTGAGCAGTGCGAGGCGCTGGCGAAACGCTTTGGCATCTATCTGGTGCCGGGCAGTGCGCCGGTGCGTGATGACGACGGCGTCTATCGCAACCGCGCCTGGCTGTTTGGCCCCAGCGGTCTGATCGGCACCCAGGACAAGTTGATCATGACCCGCTTTGAGCGCGAGCACTGGGGCATTGAGGGCGGCAGCGGCCTGCAGGTGTTTGATACCACGCTGGGCAGGCTTGGCATCCTGATCTGTTATGACAACGAGTTCCCCATGGCGGCCCGGCTACTGGCCGAGCAGGGGATAGATCTGATCGTCTCGCCGAGCTGCACCGATACCGAGTCCGGCTATTACCGGGTGCGTACCGGCGCGCGGGCCCGGGCACTGGAAAACCAGATTGCCGTGGCCGTCTCGCCCACGGTGGGTGAGGCGGCCTGGTCGCAGGCGCTGGATTACAACTACGGCCGTGCCGGGCTCTACGTGCCGGCGGATATCGGCATGCCGGCCAGCGGCGTGGTGGCGCAAAGCGAGCACATCACGATTGATCGCAGCTCGTGGCTGCATGTGGAGCTCGATCTCTCCGCCATTGCCGCCCTGCGTGACGATGGCCAGGTGCTGCTGCGCCGCGACTGGCCGGAGCAGTTTGACCCTGCCCGCATGTATGTCATCGATACTGACAGCAGTACAGGCTGACCATGTCGGTTTGATCGACACTGAAGGACGTTTTCTGGCTCTGGCGCGAAAGAGCTGCCGTGACTAGCCTTTGTGCTCCGGCGGCGCCGCTGCCCTCAGGCATGGGAGTCCTGTTTGTTCGCTTTTCTGGAATCGCTGTCATTGATGACTGCGCTGGGTGTTTTTGCACTCTGTGCGCTGTTGATCGGCACCATTGGTACCTGGCTGACCGGCATTGTGGATCAGCTGGCAGATCGTACCGGTCTGGGCGAGGCGATCGCCGGCTCGGTCATGCTGGGGGCAGCAACATCGCTTTCCGGCATCATGGTGTCTGTGGCAGCGGCCGCCCGCGGCCAGCCGGAGCTGGCAATGAGCAATGCGCTGGGCGGCATTGCGGTCCAGACTGCTTTTCTGGCGCTGGCCGATATTACCTATCGCCGTGCCAACCTGGAGCATGCCGCCCCCTCGATCGGCAACCTGATGCAGGCAACGCTTTTGATCTGTCTGCTCTCGCTGCTGCTGGTCGGTGCCTGGACGCCTCCCTTCACCATTTTCGGCATTCATCCGGTCACCGTTTTGATGTTTGCAGGTTATGGCTACGGGCTTTTAAAGGTGCGCGATGCCCAGAATGACCCAATGTGGCAGCCCAAACGTACTCGTGAGACCTTTGAGGATACGCCCGATGAGGACACCGACAGGCGCAGCCTGATGATGCTCTGGGTTCAGTTTCTGGCGCTGGCGGCCCTGCTGGGCCTGACCGGCCTGGTGCTGGAGCGCGTGGCCTCGGTCATTGCCGAGCAGTCCGGGCTGTCAGCGACCGCAGTAGGGGCACTGCTGACGGCGGTTGCCACGTCGCTGCCGGAGCTTGTGACCTCGATTGCGGCCGTGCGCCGTGGTGCACTGACCCTGGCGGTGGGCGGTATTATCGGGGGAAATGCCTTTGATACGTTGTTTGCAGCCGCCTCGGATGTGGCCTATCGCGATGGCTCGATCTATCACGCCATATCCAATCCCGTCATGCTCTGGCTCGCCATTACTCTTTTGATGACCGCGATACTGCTGATGGGGTTGATTCGCCGTGAACGGCAGAACTGGGGCGGTATCGGTTTTGAAAGTGTGGCCGTTCTGGTGCTTTATGGCCTGGGGGCCGGGTTGACGCTGCTGGCCTGAGGTCGGCGCGCATGGGGCCATTAACAGACCATTGAAAACGATCAATGAGGCCAGGCTGAACGTCCTCGTCGAGGAAGATGCAGGGAGGTAGAGTGACAAGAGGATGTAAAAGACAGGAAACGCCTGCTGCTCTGGGAGAGTGTGATGCCCACACACTGCGCGCGCTGTTCGAGTCAGGGCAGGCCTCGCCGGTCGAGGCCACCCGAGCAGCACTTGAACGTATCGAGCAGTTCAACGATGACGTCAATGCCTATTGCCATGTGGATCATGAGGGTGCGCTCAGGGCGGCTTGTGACAGCGAGGCCCGCTGGCAGCGTGGCGAACCGCTTGGCCCCCTCGATGGTATTCCGACCTCAATGAAGGATCTTTCCGAGGTGGCGGGCATGCCGGTCCGCGATGGCTCGCTCACCACCGCTGACGGCACCTGCGATCACGATGGTCCGCCGGCCCAGTTTCTGCGTGAAGCTGGCGCGATTTTTCTGGGCAAGACCTGCACGCCCGAGTTTGGCTGGAAGGCCACCACCGACAGCCGCGTGACCGGTATTACCCGTAACCCCTGGAACACTGACCTGACCCCCGGGGGCTCCTCCGGCGGTGCGGCGGTGGCGGCTGCGCTCAATATGGGCGTGCTGCACCAGGGCGGTGACAGCGGCGGCTCGATTCGCATTCCGGCCGCCTTTACCGGCGTGTTCGGCTTCAAGTCGACGTTTGGGTGGGTGCCGCAGTGGCCGCCGAGCACCATGGCCTCGTTGTCCCATATTGGCCCGATTACCCGCACGGTCGATGATGCCATCGCCATGCTCAACGTGATCGGGCGCTTTCACGGGCATGATTATTTTTCGGTGCCGGGCCAGCCGGCGGACTGGGGCGAGCAGTGTGATGACACGGGGCGTCTGGACGGCTTGAAAGTGGCCTTTTGTCCGGCGCTGGGCACGTCGGCCCGCGATGATGAAATCTCCCACTGTGTGGGCCACGCCGCCCATCGTATGGAGGAACTCGGTGCGCAGGTCGATCGCATCGAGCCGGAAGTGGAAAGTTCGCTGGAGACCTATCGCATTCTCTGGGCCTCGGCATCGGCCACGCAGATCGCGGACATGACGCCGCAGCAAAAGGCGCTGCTCGACCCTGGGCTTCTGGAAATCGCCGAGTGGGGACGTGCCTTCTCGGCCGTGGATCTGCTGCGCGCCCAGACGATGCGGATCCGGCTCAACCGTCACATGGACCACTTTTTCGGCAGCTACGACCTGATGCTCACGCCCAGCGTGCCCATCGCGGCCTTTGAGGCCGGCCATGAAGTGCCGCCGGGCAGTGGCATGCGCGACTGGATGGAGTGGACCCCCTTTACCTATCCGTTCAACCTGACCCAGCAGCCGGCGGCCTCCGTGCCCTGCGGCTTTACGAATGCCGGGCTACCGATTGGCCTTCAGATCGTCGGCGCCCGCTTTGAGGACGCCCGGGTACTGCGCGCCTGCCGGGCGTATATGAACGCCTTTCCGGCACGTTTTCCCGAGAAGCTCAACGAAAGCCGGCCGTGAGCGAGACGACGTGCATTAATGGGTATCTGCCTGATTAATCTCTCGCACGATCATCGGCATGAAACGTGACGCGGGTCACGGCGTTATAGAGACAGCCGTGATCGTTCCACACGACCCGTTCCGGCTGCTCATGGCCGCGATCATCGCGCGCGCGTACCTGCAGAACGTGGCGGCCGGCGTCGAGGTGACAGGTCAGTGACCAGCAGACCCAGGCGCCGGCAATGTTGGGCATGTGCAGGGTGGCACGCTGCCACACGCCGTCGTCGAGACGACACTCAACCCGCGTGATCTGCCCCTCGCCAGACAGGGCGCGCCCGCGCAGAATCGTGTCTCCGGCGTCGAGTCGGGCGTCGTCTTCAAGGTCTATCAGACTCATGACCGGCATGGTGGTGATGGGCACGCCGTCGGCTTCGCCTTCGACCGGATAGTCCGGGCCGGCCAGGGTGTAGTCTTTGGTGTTCCAATACGTGTTGAGTGCGTCACGCGACACCTCAAGGCGGCCCAGCCATTTGACGCTGGCTGCCCCCAGCCATCCCGAGACCACCAGCCGCGCCGGAAAGCCGTGATCGATCGGCAGCGGCTCGCCGTTCATGGCCAGCGCAATGATGGTGTCATCGGCGAGCGCCTTGTCGATCGGCAGGGGACGGGCAAAGCGGCCGCTGTCGAGTCCTTCCGGCAGGACATGAAAGGCACCTTCTTCAAGGCCTGCCAGTGCCAGCACGTCGCGCAGACGCACGCCGCTCCATTCCGCCACCCCGACAGCGCCCTGGCCCCACTGGGCGCCTTCGGCGGCCGTACCAAAATCCCGGGCAAAAAAGGCGCGCGCATTGCCGGCGCATTCGATGGCGCGAATGACACTGACGCGCGGGAGTCGTTCGAGATCGGCGAGGCTCAGGGACTGCTCGCGTGACAGGGCATCCCCCGTTAGTGTCAGCCGCCAGTTGGTGGCCTCAAGCTCGGGAATATCGAAATGGCTGCGTACAAAGAACTGACGGTTGGGCGTGAGATAGCCCGGCAGTCGGGACAGACGTGTCTCGACGTTGGTGGCGCCCCCTTCTTCGGGGTGGCGGAAGTATTCGCCAGGCAGTGGCTTAAAAATGCCGGGGTGATGACTCATGACAGGGCGCTCCAGACAGACCGGTGATGGCAACTCTCTAGAGCGTAGCGGCTTTTAGCGACAGGTCAGGCCGGCCAGGGGCATCAGTGGCCGGAATAGGCCGGTATTTCATCTGCCATGGCCGGGTGAGCCTGCGCCCAGACAATGGCGGGTACGTCCGCATTCTTTTTTGAGGCGCGCACACGCTTTTCCAGCGCCGGACCATCGATATTAACGACAGGGGCGGTCACCAGCCTGCGACGGGACAGGCTCTTGCTCAGTCGATAGCGCAGGGACAGGGCCAGCAGGGTATCGGTGGCCTCGTTGTCACCTTCTGCGCCGGCAATACGGCGCTGCATGGCGCGTGCCTGGGCATAGCGTTTGGCAAGGTCTGCTTCATCACGACCGTAGAGTTCACGCAGCATCTTGCCGATCTGGAGCGCCGTTGAAACGGCCGGCTGGGTGACCCGGGTCTCCATTTTGGCGCAGTCAATGGCGCGCAAGGGCGCTTTTGCATCCCGCGTCGACACCATCAGGTTGCCATTATTAATGTCCAGATGGCAGATCCGGGCGTCATGCATGGCCTTGAGCAGAGCTTCCATGCGATATAGAAGCGAACGGCGCCCGTGCTCGTCGGCAGCCTGGAAGGCCTCCCCCAGATTGATCCAGCCTTCAAGCCAGGGCTGGATCAGCAGCTGACGTGTTGGCAGACCACCGCGCAAACGTTCGCCCAGACACAGGACGTCGTGACCCTGGTGGGTCCGGTCATTGAGTGCCAGCGTATTGTCGACTTCGGCACTACCGTGGTCGTAGCCGAAAAGCCGGTTCTGAACGCCAAAAAAGGCGCCAAAACACTTTCGCGCCGGCTTCAGGGCAATCTCTTTCGCAAAAAAATCGCCCTGGTTGGCCTGAATGCGAAAAATGCTGCGCCCCTTGCGTTCACGCAGAGTGGTCACGGTGTCAGTGTCCAGGCCACGCATATGTCGATCCATGCGTTCAGCGGCGTCATGGGCGACATCGTCATTGGCCAGCCACCACTGCCAGTCGGAACCGGAAAAGCGGATGGGGCCAGAAAAGTGGCGCTGGAGGACGTCGGGGCGCCCGAAATGGCGGCCTTTGGCGGTCATGGACATATTGAAGTGAGATGGATCCGGAACTGGGGTGTTGAAGACTCAATTCAGAGAACGTCAGGTTTCTGAATTGAGTAAAAGGCTGTTTTATTAACAGGCTAATGATGAGCTCCAGAAAGAATAGAAACAATGTTTCTTTATGTCCAGGTTGTTTTTAACTCTTTTTTAATAATCTGGGTGCAGACCTGCCGTCCCGCATGCGGCACGCACTCGGCGGAAGAAGGCAGTCAAGAGGAAACCAGCAGGGGCCATCCTCAAAGGATGCGGCTCGGGAAGCCGCATTGGCCTTACAGAGAGAAAGAGGGGAGAGAATCCATATCGTGATTCGACGTCTGAATCTGTTGCCAGTCGAGAAGCGGCATGTCCGCATTTTTATAGGTACGGCGCGCCCTGGCTTCCAGCTTTCTGCCTTCGATGTTGTTAAAGGGTGACATGACCAGTCGGCGCCGCGAAATCGTTTTACTCATTCTGTAGCGCAACGAGACGGCCAGCAGGGCATCGACCTCCTCACTGAGATGGTGCTTGCCAGTAACGCGGCGCTGCATATGACGTGCACGCGAGAGATGTTGAAGAAAGCGATCTGGTTCTCGCCCTTCCAGTTCACGCAGCAGTTTGCCGATGTGAAGTGCTGTCGCCAATTCCGGCTGGGCAACATCAATCACCATCTTGTCACAGTCGATGGCGTGCAGGGTTGATGTGGCATCATCAGGATCAACCATGATATTGCCACCGTGAAGGTCCATGTGAAAAAGGCGGGCCCGATGAAGTGCTGTCAGTACTTCCTCGACCCGTGACTGCAGCTGTTGGCGACGAGCGGGCGTAGTGGACTGCCACAGGGGCTTCAGACCGATGGCGCCATCAAGCCAGGGCTGTATCAGTAGTTGCTGACGTGGCAGGCCATGATCCAGACGTTCACCCAGACAGTATACGGGCAGACCATGACCGGTGCGTTCATGGAGCACCAGTGTGTTGTCTACTTCGGCGCTGCCGTGATCAAAACCCAGCAGCATATTTTGATGACCGGTCAGAGCGCCAATTCGCTTTCGCAATGCAAGAAGCGGTATGCATTTGGCAAAGCAGTCACCGTTTTCTGCGTGAATGCGATAAGTGCTTCGGCCCTTGAAGGTACGTAGCGTTTCAATACCTTTGCCGGTCTGGTCCTGGTTCAGGAAAACGTCCATACGCTGTGCAGCCGACAGCGCACATGCGTCGTCGGTCAGCCACCATTGCCATGGTGACTGACCAAAGGTGATCGGTCCCTGAAAGTGCCGTTGCAGTCGCCTTGGGCGCCAGCGGCGGCTGGCCGATGTCATTTCAGACATGATGAAAACCTGATTTTCCATTAGGCCATCAGACAGTGTTTGCAGACAGTTTTGGGCGCTGAGTTATAAAACACTGTTCGATATAAAGGCAGAAGAGTCCAGTAGAACGGATGACCGACTGAACCGAAGAGACAATATGAATAAATGTAAATGTAAGGAGCTGCGGTGCAGTTTGTCCAGTTTATTTTAACAAAGCCTTCACGAAGCTGTAATAAAGGCAGTGTTGGCAGCGCACTGTGAGCGGGCAGAAACAGCGCCAGAAAAAGGCACTGTTCGCAGGTGAGACAGCATATCGGATGTCAGCGGCCCATTAGCCGTTTCAATGCTGCGAGCCGGCCTTTCGCCAGTGCCGCTTCCGTGGCAGAAATGCGCAAAATGTCGCCCAGCGCCGGATGCGGCGGACGATGAATAATGACGCCGTCTGCCAGCAGTGCCTGTTGGGCTTCAAGAGCGCTCTCGGCACCGGGCATGCGAATGGCCACAAAGTTGGTGGCCGAGGGCAATACCTCGGCGCCCCATGCCTGAAGCTGGGCTGCCAGTTGCTCGCGTCGTTCGATCACGCTTCGGACGTGGCGTTCGACCTCGTCGATATGGGTCAGCACGACGGTCGCGGCGCTCTGGGCGACCGAGGAGACGGCATAGTGAATGCGCACCTTGTACATCACCTCGAGCATTTCGGGGGCGGCGATGGCGTAGCCGATGCGCAGGCCGGCCAGCCCATGTGCCTTGGAGAAAGTGCGAAGGCGCACCACGCCTCTCATGGGGGTGCTGTCGCTTTGGTCCGGGCGAAACTCATGGTAGGCCTCATCCAGCAGGAGATGGCACGTCGGCGGCAGATGGTCGACGAGATAGGCGATCTCGGCACTGGCAAGACAGTGGCCACTGGGGTTGTCCGGATTGGCCAGGTACACCAGCCCTGCATGATGCAGCCAGGCCGCCTGCAACAGGGCATCGACATCAGGGGCCAGCTGGCCGGGGGCCTGATGATAGTCCACCTCGACCAGTCGACAGCCATGACCCTCGGCAAAATATCGAAAGGTGGGATAGGTCCCGGCACTGGTGATCACGGTCGTGCCGGTATCGCACAGGGCACGCAGGGTCAGGGCGATCAGGCTGTCGGCGCCGGCATCGACCAGCAGGGTATCGTGCGAGGTGCCCAGCTGCTCGGCCAGCTGCTGGCGTAGATCATGCGCCTGTGCATCGCCGTAGGCGCGCGCCAGCTCGGCCACTGGCGCCCCCAGTGCCTCGGTCAGTGCCCGATGCGGCATGTCCAGACCTTCGTTGGAACCCAGCTGATGGGGGAGCGCATGACCCAGACGCCGCTCCAGCGCCTGACGTCCCGGGAAGGGGTTGTCCGGCCCTTCGCGATCAAGATGAGATGCACGCACGACAATACACTCCACGTTGTGAATGAATGGTGGTCAGGTCAATGAGAGGAGATCAGGGCGCCGGCGTCATGGCGGCTGCCGACAGGGGCAGGCCCAGCGCATCCAGGGCGCCGTCGATCTCCTTTTGCCACCAGATATCGTCACTGTCGCCGTGCCTGAGCGTCAATGTCAGCGTATAGGGGTAGAGCTTTCGATCCGACAGGGTAATGGCGCCCAGCGGTGCCTGCAGGCGAGAGGAGAGACGCCACTGATTGGCAGGAACGTCAGACTGTGCCGGTGCTTCGCTAACGGATAGCACCTGCGGTCCGTGCCGGGCGCTGAGCAGCCGACGCGTCAGGGCATCATTAAAGCGTGCACCGGCTTGCTCGCCGAAGTCGGCATCGACCTGGACGGGCGTCACGAGGATGACGCGGTTGCTCGCGTTATCCGGCCAGGGCGGCGCCTTGAGCACGTCGACCGCCGCCGTCTGCCCCAGATTTTCAAGTGGCGTACGGTGACGTGAGCCGTCGTTGTCCATTCCGGCGCATCCCGCCATCAGCAGGGTCAAAAGCGCCACGGAGATCCATCGCATCATGACGGCGGTCCGGGCATATCGGCAGTGGCAGTGCATGGGCCTTCGGTCTGTGTGATCAGAAAGTGATGCAGATCCCTGAAAAGGGTCTGGCGAATATTCGGTGATTCGTTGACCAGATGATGTCGGGCGTTTTGATGGTAGACGATTCGAGCCGCCGGCAGCAGCCGGCGCAGCACCTCAAGATTCCACCGCCAGTCCACGGTGGCGTCCTGTTGGCCCTGCAAAATCAATACCGGCAGATTGCAGGGCGGCAGCCTGCGGACATGGGCCATCCAGTCGCGCATGGCCGCGACCCAGATCAGCGGCAGGGTGTTGGCCTGCAGTGGATCCTTTTGATGTAAAAACGCCGTAAAGGCCAGATTGGTTGTATTGGGCCGGTAGTGGCGCGGAATACTGCGAATAAAGGGCGTGGCCAGGCGGTGCATCAGATGGGAGCGACGCCACTTGCAGGGCCGTACCAGCGGCGCCAGCAGCACCAGCGCCTGCCAGGGATGACGGCCGGGGCGCTCCAGTACATCCGTGGTGACAATGGCAGCACCGGTGCTCTGTCCGATCCCGATCAGCGGCTGTTGTATGAGGCCCCTGTCGCCGAGCTGTGCGAGCAATGCCCGCAGGCACTGGGTGTAGGTGGCAAAGTCATCGATGGCGGCGCGCTCGCCGCTGGACAATCCATGCCCGGGCAGGTCCCAGAGCACGACGCGAAATCCGTCGTCCAGCAGCAGGCGCAGTAGATGGCCGTAAAGGCCCAGATGATCGAAATAGCCATGTACGACCATGACCGTACCGCGATGTGTCGCCTGCCGTGGTGTCCAGACCTGGGTCCAGAGGCGAAACTCGCCGACCTGCACATGGCCTGACTCGATTCCGCCAGCCTGCGTGATCAGCGCATCCAGCCCGTAATGATGAAAATACTGCCCCATCACGCCAGCGGGCGGCAGGGGCAGGGGCGCCAGCGGGCCGGCCTCCAGCAGATCGGAAAAATCGGGTAGGGACATTGTCATGAACGCTCATGCTCACGCCACGCCGGTCGCGCAGCCCGGGATTATTATGAGGGCTCGGGGCGTCGACGCAAGGCCGTCACGCCCAGCATGACCCAGCCGGCCATCATCGCAAGGCCACCCAGCGGTGTGATCGGTCCCAGCAGGGCAGGGCCGCCCAGCGCCAGCAAATACAGTGAGCCGCTAAAAAGCACAACGCCTGCCCCCCACAGGATCAGTACAAGACGCTGGCCGGCCAGGGCCACGACCTCACGCCAGATCAGGATTATCATGAAGGCCAGCGTATGCCAGGCCTGATAGCGTACGCCGGTGTGCCAGGCGTTGAGGGCTCGGGTGTCCAGCTGGTCGGCCAGGCCATGGGTGCCCCAGGCGCCCAGCACCACCACGCCCAGTCCGGAGAGAGCCGCAACAACCCAGAGAAGGCGCGATGGCATGGGGACATACTCCTATTGAATCGGGCATTTGCTTCTGAATCCGTGTATGGTCGCACGCACGCGCCCGAGCCACCAGGTAGCGCGTGTGGGACGGTGGCTCTGATCAATAACACACCACAAGAGTAATGCCTCTGTGACAGTGAGGCATGGCGGGGATTTCCCATGGAATTTATCACTACCGTTGAAAATGCCATTTATGCCGTAATGAACCCGGTCAGTGGTTTTATCTGGTCATTCATACTGGTTTATCTGCTGCTGGGTGCCGGCATTGTCTTTACCATCGCCACCCGGTTCATGCAGTTTCGCCTGCTCGGGCACATGGCCCGCGTGACCTTTACCAGCCGGGGCAGCGGTGAGGGCGTCAGTGCCTTTCAGGCCTTCGCGACCTCGCTGGCCGCGCGCGTGGGTACCGGTAACCTGGCCGGTGTCGCACTGGCACTGTGGGTTGGCGGCCCCGGCGCCATCTTCTGGATGTGGATGACCGCCATCATTGGTCTGGCCACGGCCTTTATCGAATCCACCCTGGGGCAGGTCTACAAGATCGAGCACAAGGACGGCGTCTTCCGTGGGGGGCCGGCCTATTACATCGAGCGAGGCCTGGGCCAGCGCTGGATGGGCTGTCTGTTTGCCATCTTCCTGATCATCGCCTTTGGTCTGGCCTTTTGTGGCGCCCAGTCCAATACCATCGCCCAGGCCGTTGACGGCGCCTTTGCCGTGCCCACCTGGATTACCGGGGTCGTGCTGGTCGCTCTGACCGCACTGGTAATCTATGGCGGGATCAAATCGGTAGCGCGTGCCGCTGAAAAGATCGTGCCGATCATGGCGATCGCCTATCTGCTGGTCGCACTGTATGTGCTGTTTGCCAATATCAGTGAAGTGCCGGAAATGCTGGCGCTGATCGTCAAGAGTGCCTTCGGCTTTGGTCCGGCCATCGGTGGTGCGGCCGGCTACTCCATCAAGATTGCGATGGAAAACGGCATCAAACGCGGCCTGTTCTCCAACGAGGCCGGCATGGGCTCGGCACCCAACGCAGCGGCCACGGCCAACGTCAAGCATCCCGCGGCGCAGGGGCTGGTACAGTCCTTTGGTGTGGTCATCGACACCCTGATCATCTGCACCTGTACGGCCGTGGTGATTCTGCTTTCCGGTGTCTACGATACGCTGATGACGACCTCGCCGGGCCAATCCATCGAGGGGATTACCCTGACGCAGGAAGCGATGGTGGATCACCTGGGCAGCTTCGGTGAAATCTTCATCGCCATTGCGATCTTCTTTTTTGCCTTCACCTCGATTCTGGCCAATTTCGCCTACAGTGCCGTCAACGTCGAATATCTGTTTCCGCGCCACGGTGATCGGGCGGTGTCCATTATTCGCCTCATGATTCTGGCCATGGTCATGATCGGCTCGGTGGCCAACCTGACCTTTGTGTGGAATTTTGCCGATCTCGCCATGGGTCTGATGGCGACCACCAACCTGATCGCCATGCTTTTGCTGGCACCCGTGGCGCTGCGTGTGTTGAAGGACTACGAACGCCAGCGCAAAAACGGGGTCAAGGAGCCGGTTTTTGATCCCTCCGTGCTCAAGCATCCCGAGCAGTTGGCAAAAGGCGTCTGGACGTCTTCGGAAAACGCCGCGAAGCAGTAGGAGTGCCTCCAGCCTCGACGTTATAATGCGTCGCCCTGATGACAACGCAGGATGTGACATGCAGCTATACATCAACGGGGAGGCGCGGCGGGTCGACCGGATCGAAAGTGTTGCCGATCTGGTCGAGTCGCTGGGGCTGACCGGGCGGCGCATTGCCGTGGAAGTCAACGAAGCCATCGTGGCGCGCACTCGCCATGCGACAACGACGCTCAACGAGGGCGATCGTGTCGAGATTGTTCATGCCATCGGCGGTGGCTGAAACGTCCGCGCCGACAATGATTGCATCAGAACCCGTCCATCGGGTTCGAGGAGAACATCATGAGCACCGATTTCCGGTGGGATACCCCCTTGCAGATTGCCGGACGAAGCTTCGCTTCGCGTCTGCTGGTCGGTACCGGCAAGTATCGAGACCTTGAAGAAACAGGCGCGGCCGTTGAAGCCAGCGGCGTCGAAATCGTGACGGTTGCCGTGCGCCGTTCCAACATCGGGCAGAATCCGGATGAACCCAATCTGCTCGATGTCATTTCTCCCGAGCGTTATACCATCCTGCCCAACACGGCCGGCTGCTATAACGCGCGAGATGCGGTACGCACCTGCCAGCTCGCTCGCGAGCTGCTTGATGGTCACAACCTCGTCAAGCTGGAAGTGCTGGGCAACGATCACACGCTCTATCCCAACGTGATGGAGACCATCAGCGCGGCGCGTACGCTCGTCGAGGATGGCTTTGATGTCATGGTGTATACCAGTGACGATCCGATCGTGGCCGCCGAGCTTGAGTCGATCGGCTGTTGTGCGGTCATGCCGCTGGGCTCGCTGATCGGTTCCGGCCACGGCCTGCTCAATCCGCATGCCCTGTCACTGATCATCGACAACGCCCGCGTACCGGTGCTGGTTGATGCCGGTATCGGCACGCCTTCTGATGCGGCCATGGCCATGGAGCTCGGCTGCGACGGGGTACTGGTCAACTCGGCCATCGCCCACGCCCGTCAGCCGATTTTAATGGCCAGTGCCATGAAAAAGGCCGTCGAAGCCGGGCGTGAAGCCCGCCTGGCCGAGCGCATGGGTAGAAAGACCTATGCCGCCAGCCCTTCATCGCCCACGGAAGGCCTGATCACCGGCTGATCCGGGGCATGACCCGTTCCACCGTTTTTGACGATATTTGTGATGACAGAAGACACAACGCCGGACCCCGAGGCCGGCGAAGATACGCCGCATCGCGGCATCAAGAGTTATGTGGTTCGCAGCGGGCGAATGACTCTGGCCCAGCGTCGCGGTCTGGAAGAGGTTTTTCCGCGCCTGGGACTAACGCTTTCACAGGGTCGGCTGGATCTTGAGGCGCTGTTCGGGCGTCAGGCACCGTGTGTGGTCGAGATCGGCTTTGGCATGGGCGGCTCGCTGCTCCAGCAGGCCATGGCCAACCCGGATACCGACTTTATCGGTATCGAGGTCCATCCGCCGGGGGTGGGCAAGCTGCTTGATGATGTCGACAAGGCAGGATTGTGCAATGTACGGGTGTATCGCGAGGACGCGCTCAAGGTACTCGATGACTGCCTGCCGGCCGAATCGGTCAATACGCTGCAGCTCTTCTTCCCTGATCCCTGGCCCAAAAAACGCCATCACAAGCGTCGAATCCTGCAGCCGGCCTTCATTGAGCGGGTGCGTCGCGTGCTCGAGCCGCAAGGCCGCTTCCACATGGCGACCGACTGGCAGCCCTACGCTGAATACATGGTCGAGACCATGAACGAGGCGCCCGGGTTCGTGACGCTGGCACCTGAGGGAGATTACGTTCCGCGCCCGGACTTTCGTCCCCTGACCAAGTTTGAAACCCGCGGTGAGCGGCTGGGTCATGGCGTCTGGGATCTGATTTATCAGCGCAGTGACTGATCCAGCCGATATCACGGGCGGGGTCTGCAGGCTCGACGTCAAAAGGTCTTTATGACCGACATAAAAAAGCCGCCCAATCGGGCGGCTCAAGGACCGTGACTAGCTTGATGAGGAGATGAACCACTCGATACCTGACATATCGGGTTGTTCATGTGGCGACTGGCGATCACCACATATCAAAGATAACCATTCTCATTTAGATGGTCAAGGCAAATGAGAATATTTTTTAAATGAATGTCTGCTGTTATTTGCGGCCGGCTTCACGGCTGTTGCCGTATGTTGTCCAACGCTCGCTCGATCACCGGACGCCCCATGCCGATACCCGATTCCTCTGCTCGAATCCCCTCGCTTCGTTGGCTCAACACGCTGGTGGTGGTCACGTTGATGACGGTTACCGTGGCCATTGCCTATCTGGGTTACTACTACGTGGGGGCCGGCAATCGATCGCAGGTGACCTGGTTTGCCCCCGAACTTGACTGCCGGCCGCTGGATGAGCGCTGCTTTACGGCGCTGGGCCGATTCGGTGAGATGCAGACGCAGTGGGACTATCAGAAAGGGCAGCTGAGCGTGGAGATGGTGCTCACCGGGCTGAAGGCGGAAAAGGTGAAGATGCAGCTTGAGGAAACCGGCAGTCGCTGGCGTCAGGCAGCCATGACCCTGGATGCCGTGTCGGCTGGTCATTATCGCGGTACGTTCGATATTCCCCTGTGTGAAACCAATACCCACCGTGCACGGGGCAGTCTTGTAGTGACCACCCCCAGAGGGCTTTTGGGCAGCTGGTATGATCTGTCACTGCCGTGCCACTGATGCACAATGTCACGCGAACTAAAACATGAATTTTCCTATTAATTATCCACACGGCGTTGGGAATTTTTGCTTGACAGAAGGCAAAGCCGTCCAATGTGAATAATTTCACCCCGTTTGCTCATGTTTTTCTAAATAATGATAAGAAACAAAGTGTTATGAGTTTTATGTCATTTTTCTTTGCAGGAAGTGCCATAAGGCGGAGAGGGATGTGCGACATTTATGCACAGGCGCTGCGGCAGCCATTAAAGAGAACCTCACAACCTTATCCACAGGGTGTTCGGGCAGGATTTATCCACTGTCTGTAACATGTTGTCAGACAATAAAAAACCACCGGGCGATAAGGCCCGGTGGTTGCGGAAGTGCCCCGTATGGTCGGCCTGGTTGGCCTATTGGGCTCCGGCGTCTTCTGCCTGATCGGCACTGGTGTCATCGCTGTCTGCGCTGGTGGCGTCATCGCCCACGCCAAGCAGTTCTACCTTGAAGATCAGGGTCTGGTTCGGTCCAATCGGGCCGGTACCCGCTTCGCCGTAGGCCAGATCGGACGGTACGTAGATTTCCCACTTGTCGCCCGGGTGCATCATCTTCAGCGCTTCCTGCCAGCCGGGAATAACCTGATCGACCTGGAAGGTGACCGGCTCGCCACGCTCATAGGAGCTGTCAAAGACGTTGCCGTCAATGGTGCGACCTTCGTAATTGACGCGGACCTGGTCTTCATCGCCGGGCTGTGTGGCGCTGTCGTCACCTTCTTCCATCACGCGATACTGCAGGCCGGAGTCAGTGGTCTCGACCCCGTCCTTGCCGGCATTTTCTTCCAGGAACTGCTTGCCGGCCTGGTCGTTTTTATCGGCTTCCTGCTGCATCTGCTTTTGCTGCTCGGCCACCATCTGCTGCTGATACTGCTGCAGGGCATTGCCGATCTGCTGATCGCTGAGACGGATGTCGTTGCCGTCGTAGACGTCCTTGATGCCACTGGTGAAGTTATCAACATCCAGATCCTTCATGTCTTCATGAAGGTTGCGCGCCAGCGTCACACCAACGGCATAGGCCAGCCGTGCCTGATCGGACTTGAAGTCATCCTGTTGCTGGGTGCTGTCGCCGGTGTCGTTTTGCTGGGTCTGTTCCTGTTCCTGCTGTGCGGCTTGATCATCAGCATTTTTGTCCTTGCCGTCGTCAGCATCGGAACAGCCGGTCAGTATGATCAGCGTGCTCAGAGTGACCGCGCTCAACAGTTTATTCATGAAATCTCCTTGTACATATGGTCATCAAGGGATGTTGGACAACACCTGATGAAAAAAATCACGCCAATCCCTGAAGGAATGTCGGGTGTCTTTCAACCGACCGTTTTTAACGGACTATCAGCACGATGGGGGCGCCATATTCTCACTTTCAAGCCGTAGATGGGAAATCAGCCGCTGATGATGGATCTCGAGCTCGCCGATCAGGGGATGCAAAAGCGCCTCAAAAGAGAAATGTTCAGGGCGGGGGATGGATGCTGAAATGCCCAGTGCTTCGAGCCGGCGCAGCGTTTCATGTTCGCCTTGCAGTTCAGCCTTTTTAATATGCGTGCGCATCTGTTCAAGTTCGGGCCGGTCTGCAACCTGCGCCTTGAGGTCGCGTCTTAGCTGGCGCAGCGGCTGCGTGTAGTGTTGCTGCCACTGGCGTACTGGCGCCAGCGCCGAGGCAGGATCTGCAACCGGTGTCCGATCATGTGTCAGCAGCCAGAATCCCCAGAGCAGTTCGCAGACATCAAGGCCGGCCTCATCCTGAAGCTCGAGCAGGGCGTCGCTGACGCCGGGACGCTCATAAAACGCCAGCGCCCAGGGCCAAAGCGCCGGGAGATTTCGGTTAGAATGGGCACCCATTGACTTGTTCATTCGACCACTTATCGGCAACCGGCCGGACAGGATACTGCATGATCGCATTTCGCCAGCTCGAGCTCCAACGCGGCGGGGTCCCGCTGATCGAGTCCGCAGACTTCATGCTTTCGATGGGGCACCACGCCGGTATTGCGGGCGCCAACGGCACGGGCAAATCGAGCCTTTTCCAGTTGATTCTGGGGCAGCTGACGCCCGAGCGTGGCGAGATAGCGCTCAATGGCGGGGTGCGCATTGCCCACATGAGCCAGGAGATCGTGACGCTCTCGCGCAGCCTGACCGATTTCGTGCTTGACGGCGACCACGCCCTGCGCGAAACACAGGCAGCGCTGGAAGCCGCCCGCGAGGCCGGCGAGCACCACCGTGAGGCCGAGCTGCACGGCGCCATCGAGTCGCTGGATGGCTATACGGCCAGGGCCCGGGCCGAGCAGCTGCTGGTCGGCCTCGGCTTTGCCCAGCGCGATCTCGAGCGGCCGCTGTCGGATTTCTCTGGCGGCTGGCGCATGCGCGCCAATCTGGCGCAGACGCTGTTCAAGCCCTCGGATCTGATGCTGCTTGATGAGCCGACCAACCACCTGGATCTGGACGCGCTTTTGTGGCTTGAGCAGTGGCTGGTGCGCTATCCCGGCACGCTTTTATTGATCTCGCACGACCGCGATTTTCTCGATGCGGTGTGCGACCACATCGTGCATTTTGATCAGCGTCATGTGCAGCTTTATCGCGGCAACTTCACGACCTTTGAACGTACCCGCGCCGAGCGACTGGCCCAGCGCGAGGCCGAGCGCGAGAAACAGCAGGCCCGTCGCGCCGAAATCGAGGACTTCGTGCGCCGCTTTCGTGCCAAGGCGACCAAGGCCAAACAGGCCCAGAGCCGGCTCAAGATGCTCGAGCGCATGGAAGACATTGCGCCGCTGCGTGCCGAGTCACCGTTTCGCTTTCGTCTGCCCTGTTCTGACAAGGTGTCGCATCCGCTGTTGTCGATCGATCACGCCGCCATTGGCTATGGCGAAGCCCCGATCGTGGAAAACGTACGCCTGTCGCTGGCGCCCGGTAGTCGCATTGGTCTGCTGGGGCCGAACGGTGCGGGTAAATCAACGCTGATCAAGGCGCTGACCGGAGAGCTGGCACTGCTCAGGGGAGAGCGTACCGAGGGTGAGCATCTCGCGATCGGCTATTTCGCCCAGCATCAGCTCGACGCGCTGGATCTCAATGCCAGTGCCTTCACGCATGTTCAGCGCCTGTCGCCGCAGGCTTCCGAGCAGGTCATTCGCGATTTTCTGGGTGGTTTTGGTTTCCGTGGGGATGACGCCTTCGAGGTGATCACCCGCTTCTCGGGCGGCGAAAAGGCGCGTCTGGCGCTGGCATTGATTGCCTGGCAAAAGCCCAATCTGCTGCTGCTCGATGAGCCGACCAACCACCTGGACCTGGACATGCGCGATGCGCTGACCGAGGCGCTGGCCGCCTTTGACGGCGCCGTGCTGATCGTCTCGCACGATCGCCATCTGCTGCGGGCCAGTGTTGATGAGTTCTGGTGCGTGGCCGATGGCCGGGTCGCCGCCTTTGACGGCACGCTGGAGGACTACCGGCTGTGGCTGAAAAATCGCCTCACCGAAGCCGCCCGTGCGCCTGCCCTTGATCACGACGACACCGGCGCACCGAAAGAAGATCGCAAGGCTGCTCGGCGTGCAGCCGCGGAACTTCGCGAACAGCTCAAGCCTCTGAAGAAACAGCGTGACGCCGCCGAGAAGTCGATGGAAAAGGCGCAGGCAGCGCTTGAGGCGATCGAGGCACAGCTCTCGGATCCCGCTGTTTATGAAGCCGATCAGAAGGCGCGCCTGACCGAGCTGCTGCGTGAGCAGGGCGAGTGGAAGTCACGCCTTGAAAGCGATGAGCAGGCCTGGATGGAGGCCGAAGAGGCACTGGAAGAGATGCAGGCGCAGCTCACCGCTTCCTGAGGCGTGGGTTGGCAGATGCTGGCAGCGGTCTACACTGGGAGGGTTTCCATCGTAATCGGCTGACATCAGGGAGGAAAGATGCCCTACGATAATCGTGATGATATTCCGGACAGCGCGCGCAAGGTGCTGCCGCCGCATGCCCGCACCATCTACAAGGAAGCCTTCAACAGCGCCTGGGACGAGTATGACAAGCCCTCCGATCGCCGCGGGAATTCATCCCGCGAAGAGACGGCCCACGCGGTGGCCTGGAAGGCGGTCGAGTCGAAATATCAAAAGGGTGATGACGGCAAGTGGCATCCAAAGCACTGAAGGATGCCGTCTGATCAAACTGCGGGCCGTCACATGCGTGTGGCGGCCCGTTTTGCGTCCGGCTGCCCTGTATTGTGCTATTCGGCGTAGATCATCCTGCGCGTCATGCCGCCATCGACGGGAAAATGCTGACCGGTAATGAAGCCGGCCTCCGGGCCTGCCAGAAAGGCGACCAGAGCGGCGATGTCATCAGGATGGCCCACGCGGCCGACCGGATGCTGGTGGCGGTCGGTGTCACTGTGGGAAGGCGTCTCGCGATGGGCGGCCTTTTGATGCTCGCCGGTCTCGATCCAGCCGGGACAGATGGCATTGACGCGAATGTCCGGGCCAAGGCTTGTCGCCATCGCATGGGTCAGCGCCAGCAGGCCGCCCTTGCTGGCCGCATAACCTTCGCTTTCGGGCTCGGACTGCAGGGCCCGGGTCGAGGCCATGTGAATGATGGCCCCCTGCGTCGGGCGCAGCAGCGGGATCGCGGCACGCGAACAGAGAAAGGCGCCGGTGAGATGATTGTCCAGCCAGTGATGCCAGCGCTCGAGCGACAGCGACTCCAGCGGCCCGCAGTACGGGTCGGCCGGGCCTGCGTTATTGACCAGCAGATCCAGCCGGCCCCGCCAGTTTGCCGTGCGCTCAAAGGCTTCGTTGACGGCCGTTTCGTCGCTGACACTGGCGGTGATGGCCAGAAGGCTTGCCGGGACATGACGCTCGCGCATTTCCTGGACGGCTTCCTCATCGATATCGATGATCGCGACACACCAGCCGCGAGCGATGAGATAGTCGGTAATGCCGCGGCCGATGCCCTGCGCGCCGCCGGTGATCAGCGCTACGCGCGCCTCGGGTGAAGTGGAGATACTCATGGGTTCTGCCTGCTTGAGGGTTCGAAAGTGATCTGCTTTCCAGCCTTCAGCTTTCCAGCATGAACGTGACGGGACCATCGTTGATCAGCGAGACCTGCATGTCGGCGCCAAAGCGGCCGGTCTCGACGTTGGCGTGATCCCTGCGGGCGAGCTCGACCAGGTGATCGAACAGTCGCTCACCGTCGGCCGGAGACGCACCGTTGGAAAACCCGGGGCGCAGTCCCTTGCGGGTATCGGCCACCAGAGTGAACTGGGAGACCAGCAGCAGACCGCCTTCGACCGTTGAAAGCCCCAGATTCATGCGGCCCTGATCATTGCTGAAAATGCGATAGTTGAGCATCTTGTGCAAAAGCTTCTCGGCGCGCTCCGGGGTGTCATCGCGCTCGATACCGATCAGGGCCAGCAGCCCCTGATCGATGGTGCCAATGCGTTTGCCTTCCACCTGAACACTTGCCTGGCTGACCCGCTGAATCAGGGCTCGCATGGTCTCTCCATTGTCAATATCGTCGTTGGGGCCCGCGCCGCATTCGGCTACCAGGTGCGACAGAGCATCAGGTCGCCGCGGGTCTCGGTCAGCAGTCGCTCCAGCAGGCTGTCGGTAGAGCGTCCGATGCCGACGCGAATATGGCTGCCCAGTGCCAGCAGGTCGGGCGGCTGCTGGCGCAGTCGATCCAGCAGGACCTGAGAGGGGTCGCCCTGCTGCAGAACCAGCTCCAGATCGGGCCTGGCGTGCAGGTCGCTCATCAATCGCTCGGTTTCAAGTTCGAGCTGCTGGCGCAGGCGCTGACGCTCAAGATCGCGCCAGTGCTGGTAATTGGTGCCTTTGCAAAGCTCCATCGCCACCGGCATATCCCAGGCGTGCAACAGCGTCAGGCGCACGTTGGGAAAGCGCATCAGCACTTCCTTGAGGGTATGACGCGAGGCGAGTGAAAAGTCCACCGGCACCAGAATGTCCTGCCAGTCCGGCTCGCCGTCATGCGGGATACTGACCACCGGACAGGGTGCCCGGCGCATGACACGTGACAGGGTGGTGCCGCCAATCAGGTCCGGCTGGCCCTGCTTGCGATGGGTGCCCATGACAATCATCGAGGCGCTACGCTCGTAGGCCTCGCGGATGATTTCGGCATAGGGCACGCCGCTGACGATGTGAATCTCGGTAGCCGCCGGACGCTTTAATTCATGATGTTCACACAGCGTGTTCAGTGTCCGGTCGATCTCCTCCTCGATGGCATGGAACAGTGCCGGGAGGGTGTGCTCGGGCAGATAGGGGTCCACGACATGCAAAATGTCCAGGCGCGACTGACTGCGCTGAGACAGATGTAGCGCCCGCACAAGGGCTGCCTCACATTCATGGGAGAGATCAGTGGCCAGCAGCAGCGTCGTATTCATGGCTGAATCCTTGCCCGTTGATTAAGGGGGCACTTGCAGGTGTCGGTAATGGCAGGAGCACCGCTGAAATGATAGTGGTTGCCTGTCCCCACAGCTACCACCAGGCGTGAAAGTGATGGGCCGGCCCCTGGCCCTTGCCGACTTCCAGCCGCTCGGCAGCCTCCAGAGCCCGGGTCATGTAGGCCTTGGCCTGTCTGATGGCCTCGATCGGTGTGTCATGGCGCGGCAGCAGCGCCGCGATAGCGGACGCCAGTGTACATCCCGAGCCATGCAGTGAGCGGGTCCTGATGCGCTCTGCCTCCAGCCAGTGCGTTCCGTCAGGTGTCAGCACCAGGTCATTGCTGACACTGCCGACCAGATAACCGCCCTTGAGCACCACGATATCGCTGCCCAGCGCGCCAAGTCCTGGCAGCATCGCTTCCATGCCGTCATGGTTGGCGGGGATGTCAGTATTCAGCAGTACGGCCGCTTCCGGCAGATTGGGTGTAATGACGTCGGCCACCGGAATCAGCACGTCGCGCACGGCGTGAAAGCCGTCACGGTCCACCAGCATGTCGCCGCTTTTGGCCACCATCACCGGATCCAGCACAACATGCGCTGGTCGATAGCGCTCAATGAACTCCCGAATCAGCTGCGCCGTGGCAAGGTCGCTGACCATGCCGATCTTGACGCAATCGATGCCGATATCCTCGAACACGGCGTCAAGCTGGGCGCGAATCAGGGTCTGCGGCAGTGCCATGACCTCGCGAACGCCACAGGTGTTCTGGGCCAGTACCGCCGTCAGGACACTGGTGGTGTAGGCGCCCAGGGCGCTGGCTGTTTTGATATCAGCGGACTGCCCGGCACCACCACTGGGATCGGTACCGGCAATGGAGAGAAAACGGGTCGGGCGCATAAGGTGTCCAGAAGTTGTCAACGGCGTAGAGAAGGGCGTGAAACGGTTACAGCGTCCATGATATCGCGGTAGATAAAACTAAAGTCTAATATGGTATCGCAATATTTTGATTGGATACACGAAGGCTACAGGGGGAACATTCCAAAATCGACATCGAAAAAGCCGGTGACGGCATTGGCGAAATCCCGCATCGGCTTCTAATGTAACGATGGTGATCTCGAGGCTGACTTGACCTTCTGCAGTCGAGAATTTCCTGTCATTCGGGCAACCTGCTCCGGATGGTTGAATAACGAAAGCGCCAGACGATGCAATGTCGCTGGAGCAGACCAAGATGAGTGAGCGTCCATGGATCTGGCAGCGCAACTGGCTCAAAACTGGTCAGTCGGTGTTTTCATTGTCGCCGTACTGGCCCTGTGTACCTTTATGGTGACAGCTTCCGCCCTGCTCGGTGGTCGAGCATGGGGGCACAGGAAGGAAACGCCCTACGAGTCCGGTATCGTGCCGACCGGTAGTGCCCACCAGCGTTTCTCGGTCAAGTTCTACATGGTGGCCATGCTTTTTGTCATCTTTGATGTGGAAGCCCTTTATCTCTTTGGCTGGGCCATCTCCGTGCGTGAGACAGGCTGGACCGGGCTGGTGGGCGCCAGCGTATTTATCTTCATTTTGCTGGCCGGCCTGATCTATGACAGCCGTGTTGGCGCACTGGACTGGGTACCCAGACGCCGTGTGCAGCCGGATCGGATTCATCAGCCTGCCCAGCGTGATCATACCGACGACTGAGTAGTGGCAGGCATGCGCCTGCCGGCCGCCTGACACGGCTTCAGTACCGATCAATGACGTTTTCCGGGAGGACTCTGGATGTCCTACAAGCTTACGCGCATCGACCCTGATGCTCCCCAGAGCAGTCAGTATCCGGTCGGGGAGCGACGTATTGTTGATGACCCCATGGATGATCAGGTGCATCGCAATGTTTTCATGGGCAAGCTCGAAAACATCATGCACAACGTCGTCAACTGGGGGCGCAAGAACTCCCTGTGGCCCTATAACTTCGGCCTTTCCTGTTGCTACGTCGAAATGACCACGGCCTTTACCGCGCCGCATGACATTGCCCGCTTTGGTTCCGAGGTGCTGCGTGCCTCGCCCCGCCAGGCGGACGTGATGGTGATTTCGGGGACCTGCTTCATCAAGATGGCACCCATCATCCAGGAGCTTTACGACCAGATGCTGGAGCCCAAATGGGTCATCTCGATGGGATCGTGTGCCAATTCCGGCGGCATGTATGACATCTATTCGGTGGTACAGGGCGTCGACAAGTTTCTGCCCATCGACGTTTATATCCCGGGTTGCCCGCCACGGCCTGAAGCCTTCCTTCAGGGACTGCAGCTGTTGCAGGACTCCATCCAGCAGGAGCGTCGCCCGTTGACCTGGGTGGTGGGAGATCAGGGCGTCTACAAGGCGGAAATGCCCTCCCAGCGTGAAAAGCGACGCGATGAGCGTATCGCGGTCACCGAACTGCGTTCACCTGATGAAGTGTAACTACCGGCACATGGGTCACCGCAGGGCGAGCGGGTCCGGTTCACTGGCGATGGAAAATAACGGATGACGACCGAGATTTCACAGGCAGACGCTACAACCTTCGCCATTGTTGATGAGCTGAAGGCCCGCTTTGGCGAGGCGAACCTGGTGGTGCAGCCCACGCTGACCGGCATGCCGGTGGTATGGGTGGCGCGTGAGCAGCTCATCGAGGTCATGCGCTTCGTACAGCAGGTCAACAAGCCGTTTGTCATGCTCTATGACCTGCATGGCGTGGATGAGCGGCTGCGGATGCATCGACGCGGCCTGCCACCGGCGGATTTCACGGTCTTCTATCAGCTGATGTCGCTTGAGCGTAACAGCGAGCTGATGATCAAGGTGGCGCTGCATGAAGATGATCTGCGCGTCCCGACCCTGTGTCATGTCTATCTCAATGCCAACTGGTATGAGCGTGAAGTCTTTGACATGTTCGGCATCGAGTTCACGGGTCATCCCCACCTGACACGCATGCTGATGCCGCCGACCTGGAACGGGCATCCGCTGCGCAAGGATTACCCGGCCCGCGCGACCGAATTTGACCCCTATACGCTGACGATGGAGGGCCAGGACCGCGAGCAGGAAGCGCTGCGCTTCGATCCCGAAGCCTGGGGCATGAAGCGTCACAGCGGTGATACCGACTACATGTTCCTGAACCTGGGACCCAACCACCCCTCGGTGCACGGCGTGTTTCGCATTGCGCTGCAGCTGGACGGCGAAGAGGTGGTCGACTGTGTCCCGGACATCGGCTATCACCATCGTGGCGCCGAAAAGATGGCCGAGCGCCAGTCCTGGCACAGTTATATTCCCTACACTGACCGGATCGACTATACCGGCGGGGTCATGAACAACCTGCCCTATATCCTGGCCGTTGAGAAACTTGCCGGGATTACCGTCACGCCCCGGGCCGAAACCATCCGTGTGATGATGGCAGAGATGTTTCGCATCAACTCTCATCTGCTGTTTCTGGGCACCTTTCTGCAGGATCTGGGCGCCATGTCGCCGGTCTTTTATACCTTCAGCGACCGGCAGCGGGCCTATCATGTGATCGAGGCGATCACCGGGTTTCGCATGCACCCGGCGTGGTTTCGTATCGGCGGCGTGGCGCATGACCTGCCGCGCGGCTGGGACCGGCTGGTGCGCGAGTTTCTGGACTGGATGCCGCCACGGCTGGATGAATACGAACGCGCCATGATGGACAACTCGATCGTGCGCGAGCGTACGGTCGGCATTGCCACGCATACCACCGCCGAGGCACTGACCTGGGGCGTGACCGGCCCCAACCTGCGTGCCACCGGCCTCAAATACGATCTGAGAAAGGCCAGGCCCTACTCGGGTTATGAGCGTTTTGATTTCGACATTCCGGTGGGCACCAACGGCGACGTCTTCGATCGCGGCATGTTGCGCATCGAAGAAATGCGCCAGAGCCTTCGCATCATCGAGCAGTGTCTGAAAAACATGCCCGAGGGCGACTACAAGGCCGATCACCCGCTGACCACACCGCCGCCGCGCGACAAGATGCTTCAGCATATCGAAACGCTGATCACGCACTTTCTGCAGGTTTCCTGGGGGCCGGTACTCAAGGCCAACGAGTCGTTCCAGATGATCGAGGCGACCAAGGGGCTCAACAGTTATTACCTGACCAGCGATGGCAATACCATGAGCTATCGCACCCGAATTCGTACGCCCAGCTTTGCCCATCTTCAGCACATTCCGGCCGTTATCAACGGCGGGTTCGTGCCGGATCTGATCGCGCATCTGGGCAGCATCGACTTTGTAATGGCCGACGTGGATCGATAACCATGACCATGGATACTCCCGCAACCGGCAATACCCGCGCCAGCAAGGCCAGTCAGGGCAACCTGATTGCCAGTGTCGGGCGCACCGACGACTTCGAGCTCACTGATGAAGAGCGCTCTGAAATCGAGCATGAGATGGGGCACTACGAAAACCCGCGTGCCGCCTCCATCGGCGCGCTCAAGATCGTACAAAAGCGTCGTGGCTGGATCTCGGACGGCGCCGTGATCGCCATCAGCGACGTGCTGGGCATCCCCTCCAGTGACATCGAGGGGGTGGCGACCTTTTATAGCCTGATCTTTCGTCAGCCGGTCGGGCGCCACGTTATCCTGGTCTGTGACAGCAGCTCCTGCTTTCTGACCGGTCATGACGAACTTCGTGATGCCATCTCCAGCGAGCTGGGGATCAATCTGGGCCAGACCACCGGTGATGATCGGTTCACGATGCTGCCGGTGTGCTGTCTGGGGGCCTGCGACCGCGGGCCGGCGCTGATGATCAATGAGGACCTTCATGGACCGGTTGAGCCCGGCGACGTGTCGGCACTTCTGGAGCGCTATTCATGACCAGTCATCTCTTTTCCACCAGCACCAACGGCGAGACCCATCCGCTGACCTGGCGTCTGCGCGAGGATCGCGGCTATGTGGATCTGGCCGAATTTCAGCAAAAGGACGGCTACGAGGCCGTGCGCATCACGCTGCGGGACCTGTCGCCGGATGACCTGATCGAGAACATGAAGACCGCCAATCTGCGCGGTCGTGGCGGCGGTGGTTTCTCTGCCGGGGTCAAATGGAGCCTGACGGCGCGCGGCGATGACCATCCGCGGGGCTATATCGTCTGTAACGCCGACGAGATGGAGCCGGGCACCTTCAAGGACCGCATGCTGATGGAGGAGATCCCCCATCTGTTGATCGAGGGGATGATCCTGGCCGGCTACGCCAACAACGCGCGCATGGGCTACATCTTCCTGCGCGGCGAATACGTGCTGGCGGCCGAACGGATCGAGCGGGCGCTGAGCGAGGCTCGCGAGGCCGGCATCCTGGGGTCGAAGGTGTGCGGCAGCGACTTTGACTTCGATATCTTTTTGCACACCGGGGCCGGGCGCTACATCTGCGGGGAAGAGACCGCGCTGATCAATTCGCTGGAAGGTCGCCGTGCCAACCCGCGCTCCAAACCGCCCTTTCCGGGACAGAGCGGGGCGTGGGGCAAGCCCACCGTGGTCAACAACGTCGAGACGCTGTGTAACGTGCCGGCCATCGCCCTGCATGGAGGCGAGTGGTATCAGGCGCTGTCCGGCGGTCGCAGCGACGATGGCGGCACCAAGATCTTCGGCGTGTCCGGTCGGGTGAAACGACCCGGACTGGTGGAGCTGCCGATGGGCGTGACCGGCGCCGAGCTTCTCGATATGGCCGGCGGCATGCGTGACGGACTCGAGCTCAAGACCTGGCTGCCGGGCGGCGGCAGTACCGGCTTTCTGCTGCCGGAGCATCTCGAGCTGCCGCTGGAGTTCGGTGCCATCGGCAAGGCCGGCAGCCGTCTGGGTACCGGGCTGATGACCGTGGTGGCGCATAATCAGAGCGTGGTATCGCTGACCCGCAATCTCGAGGAGTTTTTCGCCCGCGAGTCCTGCGGCTGGTGCACGCCGTGTCGTGATGGGCTGCCCTGGAGCGTGAAACTGCTGCGCGCCATCGAGCGTGGTGAAGGCGAAGACGGCGATATCGACATGCTGATCTCGCTGGCCCATGACATCGGCCCCGGCAAGACATTCTGTGCTCATGCACCGGGTGCGGCGATGCCGCTGGAAACCGCTATCAAGCACTTCAGACACGAATTCGAAGCCGGCATCCGCCACCCGGCGCGCGAGGCACACGCCGAGCCGATACCGGTGGGTTCGGTATAGCCGTCGGATGCGGCACAACGTGTGAGATAACGATCAAGGTGCCCGGTGACCGCCGGGCCGTGACAGGCAAAAGGCAGGGTTCATGGCAACCATTCATGTAGACGGAAAGGACTACGAGGTCGACGGCAGTGATAATCTGCTGCACGCCTGCCTGTCGCTGGGCCTCGATATTCCCTATTTCTGCTGGCACCCGGCGCTGGGCAGCGTGGGCGCCTGCCGCCAATGCGCGGTCAAGCAGTACAAGGACGCCGACGACGAACGCGGTATGCTGGTCATGTCCTGCATGGCGCCGATCAAGGATGACTCGTACATCTCGATCGATGACGAGGAAGCAAAGGCCTTTCGCGCCAGCGTCGTCGAGTGGCTGATGACCAACCACCCCCATGACTGCCCGGTATGTGAAGAGGGTGGGCACTGTCATCTGCAGGACATGACGGTCATGACCGGCCACGACCGTCGTCGCTATCGCTTCAAGAAGCGCACGCACAAGAATCAGTATCTCGGCCCCTTCATCGGCCACGAGATGAACCGCTGCATTACCTGCTATCGCTGCGTGCGCTTTTACAAGGACTATGCCGGCGGCGAGGATCTGGGCGCGTTCGGTGCCCACGAGAACATCTATTTCGGCCGCACGGTCGACGGTACGCTGGAAAATGAATTCTCCGGCAACCTGACCGAGGTCTGTCCGACCGGCGTATTCACCGACCGTACCCACTCCGAGCACTACACGCGCAAGTGGGACATGCAGTTTGCCCCCAGCATCTGCCATCAGTGTTCCAGCGGCTGCAACACCAGCCCGGGCGAGCGCTATGGTGAGGTACGTCGGATCGAGAATCGCTACAACGGCGATGTGAACCACTATTTCCTGTGTGACCGCGGCCGCTTCGGCTATGGCTACGTCAACAGAGCCGATCGCCCGCAGCAGCCGACCCTGCGCGTCGATGACCGCGAACCGGAGCTCTTGACCGTCGATGGCGCGCTGGACCGGACAGCCGAGCGGCTCAAGGGCAGCTCCCGGGTCATCGGCATCGGCTCGCCGCGGGCCAGTCTGGAAAGCAACCATCTGCTGCGTGAAATGGTGGGCGCTGACAACTTCTCGACTGGTATCGCCCGCCGCGAGCTTGAGTGCCTCGAGTTGATCCAGACGCTCCAGCGCGAAGGGCACTGGTACATTCCGTCCATGCGCGAGATCGAGGACCACGACGCCGTCATCGTACTGGGCGAGGATCTGATCCAGAGTGCCGCACGCGTGGCGCTGGCCGTGCGTCAGGCAGCCAATGCTCTCGGGGAGGAGCTGGCCGAGGCCAACGGCATTCCGGCCTGGAATGCCAATGCGGTAAATACCCTGCGTCAGGAGCGTACCCGCCCGGTCTTCATTGCCTCCCTGACCGAGACGCGACTGGATGACATCGCTCGCGATACCTGGCACGGCGCGCCGGAAGAGATCGCCCGGCTGGGCCTGGAGCTGGCTCATGCGCTGGATGCTTCGGCACCGGCGGTTGAAGGGCTGGATGACACGGCGCTGGCCCTGGTCGAGTCCATGGCTGAGGCACTCAAGGGGGCCGAGCGGCCGCTGATCATTTCCGGTACCAGCCTTGGCAGTACCGCTGTCCTCAAGGCCGCGGCCAATCTGGCCCACGCGCTGAGCGCGGCCGGCAGAACGCCGTCCGTATCGCTGATCAGTGGTGAGGCCAACAGTACCGGCCTGACCATGCTGGGCGGTCACTCGCTTGAATGGGCGCTGGAAACCATGCAGGGCGGTGATGCGCGCGCAGATGCCGCCGTCATCCTGGAAAATGACCTTTATCAGCGACTGGCCAGCAGCACGGTCGATCAGGCATTGACTTCGCTTGAAACGCTGGTCGTGATTGATCATCAGCGCACGCCCACGCTTGAGCGTGCTCATCTGGCACTGCCGGCGGCGACCTTTGCCGAGGGTGATGGCACGCTGGTCAGCCATGAAGGGCGCGCCCAGCGCTTTTTCCAGGTCTATGACCCGAGCTACTACCGGCCCAACGACCTCACCCATGAAAGCTGGCGCTGGCTGCACGCGCTGCACACCACCATGGAAGGGCGCGGCGTCGACTGGACCCAGATTGACGATGTCACCGCCGACTGCGCGCGCGTGCATCCGGAGCTGGCCGGTATACGTGATGCCGCGCCCAGTGCCTCGTTTCGTATTCGCGGCCAGAAGCTGGCGCGCTCGCCGCACCGTTCGAGCGGACGCACGGCCATGCGCGCCAACCTGAGCGTGCACGAACCGCGTGCGCCGCAGGATGCCGACTCCGCCTTTGCCTTCTCGATGGAAGGCTACAGTGGCTATAGCGAGCCCCGGTCGCAGGTGGCCTTTGCCTGGGCGCCGGGCTGGAACTCGCCGCAGGCCTGGAACAAGTTCCAGGATGAGGTTGGTGGTCACCTGCGTGCCGGTGATCCGGGCGTTCGACTCTTTGATCAGCAACGCAGTGACACGCGCGCAAGCGACTGGTTTACCGACATTCCTCAGGACTTTGAGCCGCGTGACGACTGCTGGTACGTCGTCAGTCTGCCGCAACTTTTCGGTGGCGAGGAGATGTCGGCGCGCGCCGAGCCGATTCAGGAACGCATGAGTGAGACCTTCGTGGTGCTGGGCCAGGAGGATGCCGACCGCCTGGGCGTGACGCCGGGCGAGACGATCTATCTGCAGACTTCCGGGCATCAGCTGCATCTGCCGGTGCGCATCAGCCGCGAAATGCGCCCCGGTCTGATCGGTCTGCCGCATCTACCCGGCATTCCTCGGGGGCTTGCCGGTGAATGTGCCACCGTCACCCTGGAGGTCAGCGCATGAGCTGGATGAGTACCGATGTGCTGCTTGCCATCGTGGCAGGCGTTTTAAAGGCGATCGTGATTCTGCTGGCCGCCGTGCTGTCCGGCGCCTTTTTGACCGTCATCGAGCGGCGGCTGCTGGGGCTCTGGCAGGATCGCTACGGCCCCAACCGGGTCGGTATGTTCGGCTCGGCGCAGCTGATCGCGGACATGATCAAGATCTTTTTCAAGGAGGACTGGATCCCGCCCTTTGCCGATCGAAAGCTTTTCGTGCTGGCTCCGGCGATCGCCTTTGCCTCGTTGTTGCTGTCGTTTTTGATCATTCCCATCACCCCTACCTGGGGGGTGGCAGATCTCAATATCGGCATTTTGTTCTTCTTTGCCATGGCGGGGATCAACGTCTATGCCGTGCTCTTCGGCGGCTATGCCAGTGCCAACAAGTATGCGTTGATCGGTGCGATGCGCGCCTCTGCCCAGACCCTCTCCTATGAAGTGTTCATGGGCCTTTCATTGATGGGCATTGTGGTCATGACGGGCTCGTTCAACATGCGCGACATCGTCAACGGCCAGGAAGGGCTCTGGTATATCGTGCCGCAGTTCTTCGGCTTTCTGACCTTTCTGATTGCCGGCGTTGCCGTCACGCACCGTGCGCCCTTTGACCAGCCCGAGGCGGAGCAGGAGATTGCCGACGGTTACCACGTCGAGTATTCGAGCATGAAGTTCGGCATGTTCTTCATCGGCGAGTATGTGGGGATCGTACTGGTGTCGGCCCTGTTGACCACCCTGTTCATGGGCGGATGGCATGGGCCGCTGTTGCCACCGATTGTCTGGTTCCTGCTCAAGACGTCCTTTTTCGTCATGCTCTTCATTCTGGCACGCGCTGCATTGCCCCGTCCGCGCTATGACCGGGTGATGCAGTTCGGCTGGAAATTTTGTCTGCCGCTAACGCTTATCAATCTTCTGGTGACCGGCGTGGTCGTCCTGTTGACGACCTGATACCTGTCACCGAACAACGAACGAGGCAGAAAGCATGCTGCATTCGATCATCAAGGTAGTGACCGGTACCGGGACGCAGCTGCGCACCGGCTGGATGGTATTCAAGCATGCCTTCCACAAGCGCGAGACGGTCAACTACCCGGAAGAACAACCCTATCTGCCGCCGCGCTATCGCGGGCGCATCGTGCTGACGCGTGACCCCGATGGCGAGGAGCGCTGCGTGGCCTGCAATCTGTGTGCGGTGGCCTGTCCGGTCGCCTGCATCTCGCTGCAGAAGGGAGAGAAAGAAGATGGACGCTGGTATCCGGAGTTCTTTCGTATCAATTTCTCCCGCTGCATCTTTTGCGGTCTGTGTGAAGAGGCCTGTCCGACCTCGGCCATCCAGCTGACGCCCGATTTCGAGTTGGGGGAGTACAACCGTCAGGAGCTGGTCTTTGAAAAGCGGGACCTTCTGATTTCGGGCCCGGGCAAGGACCACAACTACAATTTCTATCGTGTCGCGGGACTGTCGGTGGCCGGCAAGCCCAAGGGCGCGGCGCAAAACGAGGCCGAGCCGGTCGACGTCAAAACGCTTCTGCCCTAGGGCGCAGGCAGTATCGGGGAGTTTGCCGTGGAAATTGCTTTTTATCTGGCCGCACTGGTCGCCATCGTTGCCACCTTTCGCGTCATCACGCACACCAATGCCGTGCATGCGCTGTTGTACCTGATCATCTCGCTGATGGCAGTGGCGGTCGTGTTCTACAGCCTCGGCGCACCCTTTGCCGCCGCGCTTGAGGTCATCGTTTATGCCGGGGCCATCATGGTGCTGTTCGTCTTTGTGGTCATGATGCTCAATCTGGGCAGTCAGACGGCCCATCAGGAGCGCCACTGGCTGGCGCCGCGCATCTGGATCGGCCCGTCGATCATGGCGGCACTGCTTCTGGCGGTACTGGTGTTCTCCTTCTGGCACGGCGGCGGCCTCGGCACGATCTCGGGCGAGGAGCTCAGCGCCAAGGAGGTCGGAACACAGATGTTCGGCCCCTATCTTCTGGCCGTGGAGCTTGCCGCGATGCTGCTTCTGGCGGCGCTGATCGCGGCATCCCACATCGGGCGCAACGACGATCCGCAGCTTGAGCGTGACATGAACGAAGCCGTGCAGCGCGCACCGGCAGGCAACGATGAAGGGGGGCAGGCATGAGCGGCATACCACTGGAGCATGGCATGGCGCTGGCCGCCATCCTTTTTGTGATGGGGCTTGCGGGGCTTCTGGTTCGGCGCAATCTGCTGTTCATCCTGATGAGTCTCGAGATCATGATGAACTCGGCAGGGCTGGCCTTTGTTGTGGCCGGCATGCACTGGGGCCAGCCCGATGGGCAGGTCATGTTCATTGCGATCATTACGCTGGCGGCAGCCGAGGCCAGTATCGGACTGGGCTTTCTGATCCAGCTGCAGCGCCGGTTCAAAACGCTTGATATTGATGCAGCCAGCGAGATGAAAGGATGAATATACTGTTCCTGACCCCCTTGTTCCCGCTGCTGGGCGCGCTTGTCCTGGCCTTCAATCCGCGCCTGCCCACCCGCCTGGCCGGTCTGGTCGGGGTGGGCTCGGTCGGTCTGTCGGCGCTGGTCATGGTCTGGCTCAACGTGGCCTTTTACAGCGGCGCCGATGAAGGCGTGACTCAGACGCTCTGGCAGTGGGTCGCGGTGGAAGACTTCCGGATGGGCTTTTCGCTGTATCTGGATGGTCTGTCGCTGACCATGATCAGCATCATCACCGGGGTCGGTTTTCTGATCCATCTGTTCGCGGCCTGGTACATGCGCGAGGATCTCGAAGGCGGTCCGGGCTTTGCGCGCTTTTTTGCCTACATGAACCTGTTCGTGTTCAGCATGCTGCTGCTGGTGCTAGGCGATAACCTCTTTTTGCTCTATCTGGGCTGGGAAGGGGTCGGGCTCTGCAGCTACCTGCTGATCGGCTACTACTTCGAGAGCGAGGACAATGCCTGGTGCGCCTTCAAGGCCTTTATCGTCACCCGCATCGGGGACGTGTTTCTGGCCATCGGCATGTTTTTGCTGTTTGCCCAGTTCGGCACGCTCAACATTCAGGAGCTGTCGCGTCTGGCGCCCGAGGCCTGGGGACGGGGCGATCTGATGGCTGAAGTGGCGGCGCTGATGCTGCTGGGTGGGGCGGTCGGCAAATCGGCGCAGCTGCCGCTGCAGACCTGGCTTGCCGATGCGATGGCCGGTCCCACACCGGTGTCAGCCCTGATCCACGCCGCCACCATGGTGACCGCGGGGGTGTATCTGATCGCTCGAACCCATGTGATTTTCGAGCTGGCCCCCATGACGCTCGAACTGGTGGGTCTGATCGGCATGCTGACGCTGTTGATTGCCGGGTTTGCGGCGCTGGCCCAGACCGATATCAAGCGCGTGCTGGCCTATTCCACCATGAGTCAGATCGGCTACATGTTTCTGGCGCTGGGCGTCCAGGCCTGGGATGTGGCGATCTTTCACCTGATGACGCACGCCTTTTTCAAGGCACTGCTCTTTCTCACCTCGGGCTCGGTCATCATCGCGTGTCACCACGAGCAGAACATCTTCAAAATGGGGGGGCTGCGCAAGACGCTCAAGCTGCCCTACGCCTGCTTTTTGATTGGCGGTGCGGCGCTGTCGGCCCTGCCGCTGATTTCGGCCGGCTTCTACTCCAAGGACGAGATCCTGTGGCTGGCCTTTGATCATGGCCATACCTGGCTGTGGCTCGGGGCGCTGTTCGGGGCCTTCCTGACCTCGGTCTATACCTTCCGCATGATCTTTATCGTGTTCCACGGGCGCGAGCAGATTCATCCGCATGCCGGTCGCGGACTGGCCCACCATGTGCCGCTGATCGTACTGGCGGTACTGTCCACCTTTGTCGGGGCGATGATTCATCCGCCGCTGGAAAATGTGCTGCCGGCAGGCCCGGATGGGCAGTACGGCCACAGTGTGAAGCTGATGCTCGAGATTCTGGCTGCCATTGTGGCCGTTGTGGGCGTTGGCATCGCCGCCGGGCTTTTCCTCGGCCGTCGCCGGCTGGTGAGCTCGCTTGCCCAAACGAAGGAAGGCGATCGGCTGTGGCGCTTTTTCAACAGCGCCTTTGCCTTTGACTGGTTCTACGACAAGGTGGTGGTCAGGCCATTTCTGTTCATCGCGCGACTGCATCGACGTGACTGGGTCAATAGCCTGATGAACCTCTGGCCGGGACTGGCCATGATGTTCAACGGGATCCTGTCCGATACCCAGAGCGGGCGGCTTCGCTGGTATGCCGCTGTCATGACCGGTGGCGCAATCGCCGTGCTGGTGCTTCTGCTACTGCTACTGCTATGAAGGGAGGTGACATGACCGAGCCGTTTCAATGCGGGGCAGTTGACCTGATGCCACCTGCGACAGATCACCGGGCTGCCCGGCTGCTTATGCCCACAATAACGATCAAGGATGCGATCACGCCATGATGTTGCCCTGGCTATTACTCATCCCCTTTATCGGGGGGCTGCTGTGCTGGCAGTTCGAGCTGATCAGACCCAATACGGCCATGCCGCGCTGGATTGCGCTGCTCTCCATGGTGGCGCTGCTGGTGATGGCACTGGTCATGTGGGTGAGCGGCGATTACAGCCTGTCGCAGGTGGTAGGCAATACGCCCGAATGGCAAAGCGAGTTCCGGCTGCCCTGGATCGATGCCTTCGGTATCACCTTCCATCTGGCACTCGATGGCCTGTCGCTGATCATGATCACCCTGACCGGCATTCTGGGGATTCTGGCCGTGGTCTGCTCCTGGAAGGAGATCGATCGGCGCATCGGTTTTTTCCACCTCAACCTGATGTGGGTCATCGGCGGGGTCGTCGGTGTCTTTCTGGCCATCGACCTTTTCCTGTTTTTCTTCTTCTGGGAAATGATGCTGGTGCCGATGTACTTCCTGATCGCCCTGTGGGGGCATGAGTCGGAAGGCAAGTCGCCGGTGTCGGCCGCCATCAAGTTCTTTATCTATACCCAGGCCTCCGGGCTTTTGATGCTGGTCTCCATTCTGGGGCTGGTGTTCATGCACTATACCCAGACCGGCGTGTTCTCCTTTGATTACGCCATCCTGCGTGAGACACCGGTGACCGGGGTCATGTCATGGATATTGATGCTCGGTTTCTTTATTGCCTTTGCCGTCAAGCTGCCGGTGGTGCCGCTGCATGGCTGGCTGCCGGATGCTCATGCTCAGGCGCCAACGGCGGGCAGTGTGGATCTGGCCGGTATTCTGCTCAAGACGGCAGCCTATGGCCTTTTGCGTTTTGCGCTGCCGCTGTTTCCTGAAGCGTCACAGGCCTTTGCGCCCATTGCGATGACGCTGGGGCTGGTCGGTATCTTCTATGGCGGCGTGCTGGCGTTCTCCCAGACCGACATCAAGCGGCTGATTGCCTGTTCCAGTATTTCCCACATGGGCTTTGTCCTGATCGGTATCTACTCCGGTACGCTGCTGGCGCTGCAGGGCGTCATTTTGCAGATGGTGGCGCACGCCTTCTCGGCGGCCGGGCTTTTCATGATCAGCGGCCAGCTCTACGAGCGCCTGCACACTCGTGACATGCGCCAGATGGGCGGGCTGTTCGGCCGTCTGGGTGCGCTGCCGGGGTTTGCACTGGCCTTTGTGATGGCGTCTCTCGGCATGCCGGGCACCGGTAATTTCATCGGCGAGTTTCTGATCCTGTTCGGCGCCTTCGATGTGGTGCCCTGGGTCGTGGTGGTGGCCAGTGGCGGCCTGGTGCTGTCAGCCGTCTACTCGCTGATTCTGATGCATCGGGTCTACTGGGGGCCGCCGCGGGAGAAAACGACCATTGCCCGTCTGGATGGCCGCGAGTACGCCATGCTGCTGGGCACGCTGGTGCTGACCATTGCGCTGGGCCTGTATCCTCAGGTGGTGCTCGATATTTCGCAGGGCGCGATGCATGAAGTGCGTCACTGGTTTGCTGTTTCACCTTCGTTTGCGGGCTGAGCCGACATGAATCTGACCCTGTCACATCTGATCGCCCTGTTACCGCTTCTGATCGTCTGCGCCACGGTCATCGTGGTGATGCTGGGCATTGCTTGGCGTCGCCATCACGTGGTGACCGCCACCCTGACCACGATCGGGCTCAATGCCGCGCTGTTCTCGCTGCTGGCGGTGCTGACGGTCACGCCGATTCGCGTGTCGCCGCTGCTTCTGATTGATAACCATGCCGTGCTCTACATGGCGTTGATCATGATTGCGGGGCTGGCCTCCACAACGCTGGCGCATGCCTATCTGGAAGGGTTCGACGACCAGAAGGAGGAGTTCTACATGCTGCTGGGCTGCTCGGTACTGGGCGGTCTGACCATGGTGGCCAGCGACCATCTGCTGTCGCTGTTTTTCGGGCTCGAGCTTTTGAGCGTGCCGCTCTACGGCATGGCCGCCTATGCCTTTCGCACCCGGCTGTCGCTGGAGTCCGGCATCAAGTACATGGTGCTGTCCGCGGCGGCTTCGGCCTTTCTGCTCTTTGGCATGGCGCTTTTGTATGCCGAGTCCGGTTCGCTGGCCTTTGCCGATCTGGGCGCGCGTCTGACCGAAGGCGGGGGGCACGCCAGCTGGCTGTTGATGGGCATTGGCATGATGGTGATCGCGATGGCCTTCAAGCTGTCGCTGGTGCCGTTTCATCTCTGGACGGCGGATGTCTATGAAGGTGCCCCGGCCCCGGTGACCGCCTTTCTGGCCACGGTCAGCAAGGTTGCCGTCTTTGCGCTTTTGATGCGCCTGTTCATGAGCGCGCCGGTCACTGACATGGCCAGTCTGCATACCACGGTGGCCGTGATTGCGTTTTTGTCGATGGTGGTCGGCAATCTCATGGCGCTGCGTCAGGACAACATCAAGCGTCTGATGGGCTACTCCTCCATTGGCCACATGGGGTATCTGTTGACCGTGGTGGTGGCCAGCGACGACATGGCGCTTCTGACCACCGGCATCTATCTGATCACCTATGTGGCCACGACGCTGGCCGCCTTCGGGGTGATTGCGCTGGTATCGAGCCCCTGGCAGGGCAGCGATGTCTCCTCATTGAAGTTCTATCGCGGTCTGTTCTGGCGTCGCCCCTATCTGGCGGCCGTCATGACGGTGATGATGCTGTCACTGGCCGGCATTCCGATGACGGCGGGTTTCATCGGCAAGTTCTACGTGCTGGCCACCGGCGTTGAGTCGCAGCTGTGGTGGCTGGTGGCCGGTGTGATCATCGGCAGTGCCATCAGTCTCTATTACTATCTGCGTGTCATGGTCATGCTCTATCTTCAACCCACCGAGACGGAAGAGTACGACGCTTCCAGCGACTGGGGGCAGCGGGCCGGCGGCATCATGGTGATCCTGCTGGCTCTGGCGGTGTTGATCCTGGGGGTTTACCCGCAGCCAATGATCATGCTGGTCAGCGGCGCCACGCCGGGCTGAGCATTCATGGTTTCATTGGCCATGCGAAAGCGCCCCATCCGAGAGGATGGGGCGCTTTGTCGTGCCGGGCCTGGAAAGGGTCTGCGATCGTCAGCGCACGCTCTGAGGGGTAGTGCCCCCAAGCCTTGCGATGGAAATGCTGCGCGCACACGGCAGCGGCAGGGTGACTTCCACGGCCAGCGGCAAGTGATCGGAATAAAGCGGTGGCAGGGCGCGCAGGTGGTTCATCTTCAGCGATGGCGACACCACAATGTGATCCAGCGCGCGGGTGGGCTGCCAGGCCGGATAGCTGGGGATGCCGTGGCCCTGTTCAAGAGAGAGTGCGCGGGAAAAGCGCGAGTGTGATTTGAGCTTGTCATGGGTGCAGTTCAGATCACCCATGATGATCACGTTCTTGAGCGGGGCCACCAGCTCACTGATGTAGTCCAGCTGAAGGTTCTGGGTACGCGTGCCCAGCGCCAGGTGCAGCACGAAAAGGTGCAGCGCCTCGGGGCCTTCTCCGAAACGGATGTGCATGGCGCCGCGGCCCTTGGGGCCAGGCAGGCGATGATTGTCGGTGTGGCTGATGGCCAGACGGCTGAGCAGGCCGTTGCTGTGCTTGGCGAAGCGGCCGAAATCCCGGTTAAGCTGCTGCGAGGCGTAGGGAAAGCCGGCCTGCGCGGCCAGATACTCGACGTGATTGATATTGCTTGAGCGAAAGCTGCCGCCATCCACTTCCTGCAGTCCGACGAGGTCGAACTCCCGGAAGGTGTCACACATTACATCAAGGCGGCTGGCGCGGCCTCGGTGGGGCAGGAAATGCTGCCAGCTTCGCGTCACGTAGTGATGGTAGGCATGTGTGTGAATGCCGACCTGCATGTTGAAGGTGAGCAGCTTCAGAGACGTGATGCGTTCGCTTTGACTATCGTCCTGCATTCAATATTCCGGTTGGCAAGGCAGGAAGGCCCGATACAGGACGTATCGGGCCGCCGGCACAGAGCATCAATTATGAATCAATTGGTGCTTTGTGCCTCTTTTTCCTGACGCGTCTTCTCGATCAGGGCCTCAGCGATTTTCGGCATATTGTCCAGGCCGTTGGCCGAGCGTGGGGTAATGACGTACTGACCATCAACGATCAGAGCCGGCACGCCCATCAGCTTGTAGGCCTTCATGCGGGCATTGGCCTGGTTGAGCTGGCTTTTGACGCCAAAGGAGTTGAGGGCCTTGAGGGCCTCTTCCTTGCTGACGCCATAGTTTGTGAAGAACTCGGCGATCTCGTCATCCTCGGTCATGCGATGTCCATCCTTCTGGATGGCGTCAAAGAAATCGCGATGAAACTGCGTGTTGAAAATGCCCAGCTCGCGTGCGGCGTAGTAGGCCGTGGCATGGCGCAGCCAGACCTTGCCCATGGTCGCCGGCAGACGCTCGAAGGTGACATCGTCGGGCAGGGTATCCACCCAGGACTCCAGCGGTTCTTCAAGGGCATAGCAGTGCGGGCAGCCATACCAGAACACTTCGGTCACGCCGATCTGGCCTTCCGGCAGGTCACTCGATACCGGTTTATCGAGCACCTCGTAATCCTGCCCGGCCACCGGTTCGGCCGCCATGGCCATGCCTGACAGACCACAAACGGCAACGGCGGCCATCAGCCAGCGGGCGCCTGGAATATGCTTTGGCTTCACAATGTCACTCCCTGAACAGCAAATATGGTTTCAATGATGCCTGAGTGCTGCTGTTATCAGCATGTTATTCGTCGTTACTTTGAACATCCGACGCAAGCAGGGTTCCCTGCCATCCTGGCAGACACGAACACGACTGACGAGCGAGGCGTCAACCGGGGGTGTTACACTCGCCTCATTGTCTCATCGTTACCCATTGTCTCATCGTTGGAAATACCCTCATGTCGGATGTCATGCGTCATCACTTTCCGTCGGCCACGTTTTTGACCAGTGCCCCGAAGCTGGCCGACTGTCCGGCAGATACCGGGCTGGAAGTTGCCTTTGCCGGTCGCTCCAACGCCGGCAAGTCCAGTGCCATCAACACACTGACCCGGCAAAAGGCGCTGGCACGGACCTCAAGAACGCCCGGGCGTACCCAGCTGATCAATTTTTTTACCGTGGGTGAACCGCAATACCGGCTGGTGGATTTGCCCGGCTATGGCTTTGCCAAGGTGCCCGAAGCCGTGCGCCGTGAATGGCAAAAGCATCTGGCGCAGTATCTGCGCGAGCGTCGCTCGCTGCAGGGCACGGTACTGGTCATGGATGTCCGCCATCCGCTGACCGAGTTTGATCAGATGATGATGGGCTGGGCGGATGAAAACGACATGCCCCTGCATATCCTGCTGACCAAGGCCGACAAGCTCAAGCGCGGTGCGGCCATGGGCGTGCTGTCAAAGGTGCGCCATCAGCTCAAGGAATGGGAAGACCTGGTCAGCGTGCAGCTGTTCTCCTCTCATGACCGACAGGGCGTGGAGGCACTCAATGAGCGTCTTTGTCAGTGGCTCACGCCCGGTAATCCTTCAGAGGATCGGGTCTGAGCGTGGCGGCCTGACCTCTGGAAGCCATGGAGTCGGCTAGAAGCTGTAGATCTGACGGCTGGCCGGGTAGCGCATGCTCATCGAGGGGGCGGGCGTTTGTGGGCCGAAAAGGGTGCCGGTTGTCGGCATGTTCTGCATCGCCTGCGCGCCACGCTCTGCCCGGTCCGGATCAAACAGCATCGGCTGTGACTGCCCCTGATAACCATCGAACTGCAAAAGAGCAGTCGTTTCTCTTTGCTGGCCCGGATAGTGCAGGGTTTTCCTCTGAGTCAGGCTCGCGTCACTCGACAACGTTGTCTCGTTGTCTGACATGGGCAGGGCAATGACCAGTGCCATGGCACAAAGCACCAGCGTAATGCTGAGTATATCGAGAGGACGCATGATCCGAAGAGCCTATCAGGGTCGATGAAAAAGGATGAACACCCACGTCAGGCAGTCATTATTATCGTCAGGGGGGCATATCATGATGCCCCGTGAACCGCTGCAAAAAGCGTGCTTATTATTTCATGTCCTAATAATAGGCGAGTGTTTTAAAAGGTAACTGAATTTTTCAGTCATCCTGCGGTCATCCGTCACTCCTTTCCCTTCACTCAAGCCCTGCCAGCATCGCTTCAAGCTCGCGAATGTGACTCAGGCGATGAATGCCGGCCGGCGCCTGCTCGGGCAGCCCCGTGTTTTTGGCATCGATCCAGGCCACGTGCATGCCAAGACGCTGTGCCGGCAGGGCATCCTCGGCCCAGGAATCTCCCACATGGACCGCCTCGCGCGGGGACTGTGCGCCCAGACGCGCCATGGCCGACAGAAAACAGCGGGCATCGGGCTTGGGCGCCAGCGCCACCCCGGCCTTGATGATGACATCAAAGTGCTCGGCGATGACCAGACGCTCCAGATCTACATTGCCGTTGGTGATGGCGCCCAGGCGAATGCCTCGAGCGCGCAGCCTTTCCAGCATGTCCGGCACCTCTTCAAAGATGGCGACATCGTGGCGCAGCGTCAGCATGTGCTCGATGGTGTCATCGGCCCAGCGTCGCGCTTCATCTTCGGCCAGGCCGAACTCGAGCAGCATCCCGGTCAGGGTCTGGTGACGCAGCCAGGTGAAATCCCCCCGATGCAGCGGATGCTGCTGCGCCAGCGCCATGCGCCGACGCTGATACTCCTCCAGCGGGAAATGCGCCGCATGGCCGATCTGCTCATCGAGCCATTGGTAGTGGCCGGGCTCGGTGGCGGCCATCACCGGGCCGTTGTCCCAGAAGGTATCGTCGAGATCGAAAGTGATGGCCTTGATCATGGGGTCTTGTCCTGATGGTCTGAAGTCCTGAAGGAAGCGCCTTCGCGGGAAGATGGGGCATGGTCGGTGTCAGGTTTTCGATGCGCGCGGGGGTGGGCGCGATCAAACGTGTCGGCCAGATGCTGCCAGTCCAGGCGAGTGTAGACCTGGGTGGTAGAGAGATGGGCATGGCCCAGAAGCTCCTGTACGGCGCGCAGATCCTGACTGGATTCCAGCAGATGGCTGGCAAAGCTGTGGCGCAGGCGATGGGGATGCAGATGTTCGGGCAACCCGCGCTCACGCCCAAGACGGGCCATGCGAAGCTGAATGGCGCGGTGGCCCAGGCGCTGCCCGCGGGTGCTGACAAACAGTGCCGGTTCGTCAGGGCCTGCCAGCATGCCCCGCACGTCCAGCCAGGCGGCCAGTGCTGCGGCGGCCCTTCGCCCGATAGGGACCTGACGTGGCTTGTCGCCCTTGCCGCGCACCCGGGCGCGCTGGGGATCGATATCGCCCAGATCGATGCCGGCAAGCTCTGCCAGGCGCAGGCCGCTGGAGTAGCAAAGCTCCAGCATGGCCTGATCGCGCAGCGCCAGCGGCGAACCGTCGTGGGGCGTATCCAGGAACTGGCCCAGTACATCAACATCGACCGGTCTCGGTAGATGGCGCGGCATTTTGGGCGTATCCAGCAGGCGAGCAGGGTTGTGTCCCAGAAGGCCCTGTTCAATCAGCAGATCGCAGAAACGACGGATGGCCGCCTGGCGCCGCGCCAGGCTGCGCGCCGCCAGCCCACGGGTGCGCTCGCGGCCCAGAAAGCGGCGCAGGCGGTGAATATCAAGAGCGCCCCATGAGGTAATCTCTTCGCGGTCCATAAAGGCCATCAGCGCTGTCAGGTCACGACGATAGGCATCGACCGTGGCCGGGCTGTGCCGATGGCGCAGGCGTTCGACAAAGACATCGACCAGTGGTTGCAGGGCACTCATGATGGGGTTCGCAGCAAAAGACGGGACATGACCTCGCCAAGCCAGGTCATGTTCTCTGTTGCCATGACCCCGGGCAGAGTGGCCTTGTCAGAGTGAGCCAGTACCAGATAGCCATGCCGATCCCCCAATGCCAGCCGGATCACGGCGCAGCGACCCTCGTTCAGGGTTGCGCCTGGCAGCAGGCGCTCGGCCGTCGCGCTGTCCAGTGTCAGCGTGTCACTGGCACCGCAGAGTGTCGAGGCGAGCCACCGATCGGTGTCATCATCAAGTTCGTGGGTGGGCGGCTGTGGCCATTCACCGGGTGCGAGCTGTCGCCACAATGCCAGATGCTGCACGCCAAAGCGCTCCCCGAGCTCTGCTGTCAGCGTCTGTGCCAGCGCGTCACTGCTTTCGGCCTGCAGCAGGGACAGGACCAGCGCCCGCATGGCGCCGGCCTGCTGATCATGGTGTCGCGCTGCGTTCAGCAACGCCTGTTGTTGTCCTTCGGCCTGCTCGGTGCGCGCGCGCAGGGTCGCAATCAGACGCTCGATTAGCGACACGGCACCGCCGGTCTGGGGATGGGAGATGCGCAGCGAGGCCAGCAGGGTCTCGCGCCCTTCAAAGAAATCGGGGTGGCGTGAAAGCCAGTCGCTGACCTGATCGGCCGTTAGCGCCTCATGGCGCTGGCGATCGGGCGCGCTACTGTCATCATCGGTCATGTCATCCCCCGGGGAGCAGTTCTATACAAGGATACGGCCATCAAAGACGTGCTCGGCCGGACCGGTCATGATGACCGACTGCCCGGGACCTGCCCATTCGATACTCAGGTCGCCGCCGGGCAGGGTCACCTCGACGTACTGATCCAGCAGGCCGCGGCGAATGCCGCTGACCACGGCCGCGCAGGCCCCGGTGCCGCAGGCCAGGGTTTCCCCCACCCCACGCTCGAACACGCGCAGACGCACGCGCTGACGTGACACGATCTGCATGAAGCCCACGTTCACCCGCGCAGGAAAGCGCGGATGCGTCTCGATGCGCGGCCCAAGCGTGGTCACGGGCGCATGATCGACGCTTTCAACGTCGATCACCGCATGTGGATTGCCCATCGACACGGCATCCAGAGAGACCATCTCGCCATCGATGTCCAGCGCGTAATGATTGCTTTCGCTCTCGGCCGTCAGCGGGATATCGGCCGGATTGAAGCGGGGGGCGCCCATATTGACGCGCACCCTGCCGTCGTCGGCCACCTTCAGCAGCAGATTGCCGCCGGCGGTCTGGACGGCAATCTCGCGCCGGGCGGTGAGCCTCTGGTCCAGCACGAAGCGGGCAAAGCAGCGCGCACCGTTGCCGCAGTTTTCCACTTCACTGCCATCGGCATTGAAAATGCGGTAGCGAAAGTCCATGTCCGGACGTGACGGCGGCTCGACCAGCAGCAGCTGGTCGAAACCGATGCCGAAACGACGGTCGGCCAGCGCGCGGATGCGCTCGCTGTCCAGCCGCGCACGCTGGGTGACCAGATCGACCACCATGAAGTCATTGCCCAGCCCGTGCATCTTGGTGAAATGCAGCATCATGAGGCGGAATTTCCCTGCGGTGCGATGGCCGCCTCCGGCAGCAGTGCTTCGACGGCCCAGAGTGCGGCCAGCGGCTCGCGCTCGCGCACCAGATGCATCTGATCGCCGACCACCATGACCTCCGGTGGCCGCGATCGGGTGTTGTAGTTCGAGGCCATCACGAAGCCGTAGGCGCCGGCGGAGTGCACGGCCAGCAGATCCCCCGGGGCGATGGCCAGCTCGCGATCCTTGCCCAGATAGTCGCCGGATTCACACACCGGCCCGACGATGTCCCAGCGCTGCGTTTCGCGCGCCTCTCGCTGATCCACCCGGGTGATGTTCTGCCAGGCCTGATAGAGCGTGGGCCGAATCAGGTCATTCATGGCGGCATCGACGATGGCAAAGTTTTTCGCCTCACCCGGCTTCAGATACTCGATCCGGGTCAGCAGGACGCCTGCGTTGGCGGCAATCGAGCGGCCTGGCTCAAAGATGAGTTCGACGGCGCGGTTACCGATACGCTGACGCAGGGCGGCGATATAGTCCGCTACCGGCGGCGGGGTTTCGCCGGCGTAATCCACGCCCAGACCACCGCCCAGATCCAGGTGCTCGATGTGGATGCCGCGATCCCCCAGCTGGTCATAAAGGGCGAGCAGGCGATCCAGGGCGTCCAGAAAGGGCGAGAGCTCGGTGAGCTGTGAACCGATATGGCAGTCAATGCCTACCGGGTTGACGTGGGCCAGTTCGGCGGCGCGCTGATAGACACGCTCGGCATCGGCAATGGCGATGCCGAACTTGTTGTCCTTGAGCCCGGTGGAAATGTAGGGATGGGTGCGGGCATCCACGTCCGGGTTGACCCGAATGGAGATCGCGGCCACCTGCCCGCAGTTGCCCGCAACCTCATTGAGGCGCTCAAGCTCGGCCTCGGATTCCACGTTGAAACACTTGATGCCCACTTCCAGTGCCCGGACCATCTCGTCTTCACGCTTGCCCACGCCGGAAAAGACCACCCGGCCCGGGTCGCCGCCGGCGGCCAGCACCCGCTCCAGCTCGCCAATGGAGACGATATCAAACCCCGCCCCCAGCCGGGCCAGCAGATTGAGTACGGCCAGATTCGAGTTGGTCTTGAGGGCATAGCAGATCAGATGCGGCGTGCCCTCGAGCGGATGGGCGTAGTCCAGAAAGTGCTGGCGAAAGGCCGCACTCGAATAGACATAGCAGGGCGTGCCGAAGCGCTCGGCCACGCTTGAAAGCGCCAGCTGCTCGACATGGAGCCGGTCATCGTGCCAGACAAAATGCGTACTCATGTGCCCCCCTGGCCGGCGGCGGCCGGTGCGCCGGTCGAGGCGGCCCCGCCAACCGTACCGGCCGTCGTGGTGGCAGGGCTGCTGTCGCCCTCGGGCACGCTGGCCGAGTCCTCGCGAGACTGGCGGTCGGCGCTGTTCTGGCCAGCGTCGCCCTGCTGCACGTCGCCCTGCTGCGCGTCGTTTTGTTGCTCGTCATTTTGTTGATAGTCGCCCTGCGGGTCATAGCGCTCAAGGGACTGCTGGTCATCGGGCATATAAAGCGGGCCGGTCTGGCCGCAGCCGGCCAGCACCAGAGTGGTCAATATGGCCAATATCAGACGGTTCATTGCGTGGGATCCTTCTGATCAAGGGCGTGCGCCGGCAGCGTTGCCAGCGCCTCGCGGGCGCGTTGTGCGGCGGCGCGCACCTGGTTTGGTGCGGTGCCGCCAATGTGATTGCGTGCCGCCACCGAGCCTTCCAGGGTCAGCACTTCAAAGATGTCGCCACCGATGTGATCCGAGAAACGCTGGAGTTCGTCGAGCGTCATTTCCGAGAGGTCACGACCTTCTTCAATGCCGAAGGCGACCGCCTTGCCGACGATTTCATGCGCATCGCGAAAGGCCACCCCCTGACGCACCAGGTAGTCGGCAAGATCCGTGGCCGTGGCAAAACCGCGTTTGGCGGCGGCATGCATGTTGTCGCTTTTGGCCCGGATGGCCGGGATCATGTCGCCAAAGGCGCGCAGCGAGCCGAGCACGGTGTCGAGCGTATCAAACAGCGGCTCCTTGTCTTCCTGATTGTCCTTGTTGTAGGCCAGCGGCTGGGACTTCATCAGGGTCAGAAGGCTCATCATGTGGCCATAGACACGCCCGGTCTTGCCGCGCACCAGCTCGGGCACATCCGGGTTTTTCTTCTGCGGCATGATCGAGGAGCCGGTGCAGAAACGATCCGGCAGATCGATGAAGTCAAACTGGGCGCTGGTCCAGAGCACCAGCTCTTCGCTCATGCGCGACAGGTGCATCATCAACAGGCTGGCAAAGGCGGTAAACTCGATGGCGAAATCGCGATCACTGACCGCGTCCAGCGAGTTTTCCGCCGGGCGGTCAAAGCCCAGCAGTTCCGCGGTCACGTGACGGTCGATCGGATAGGTCGTGCCGGCCAGCGCCGCGGCGCCCAGCGGCATGATATTGACACGCTTGCGCGTATCCAGCAGGCGCTCCTGATCCCGGGCGATCATCTCCTGCCAGGCCAGCAGATGGTGGCCAAAGGTGACCGGCTGGGCGCTTTGCAGATGGGTAAAGCCCGGCATGATGGTGTCGGCTTCCCGTTCGGCCAGCTCGATCAGGCCCTGGCGCAGGCGTGAGAGCTCGCTGGCCACGGCGTCGATGCCATCGCGCAGATACAGACGAATGTCGGTGGCAATCTGGTCATTGCGCGAGCGCCCGGTGTGGAGCTTCTTGCCGACAATACCGATGCGGTCGGTAAGGCGCGCCTCGATGTTCATGTGAATGTCTTCCAGCGCCACGGACCATTCGATCTCGCCACGCTCGATCTCGGCCTCGATCTCCTTGAGACCATTGATGATGGCGTTACGCTCGTCATCGGTCAGCACGCCCACGCGCGCCAGCATGGTGGCATGGGCAATCGAGCCGCGAATGTCATGATGATAAAGGCGCTGGTCGAAGCCGATGGAGGCGGTAAAGGCCGCCACGAAGGCGTCGGTCGGCTCGCTGAAGCGACCGCCCCAGGATTGATTGGTGGTGTTCGTCATCTGCTGGCGATCCTGCATCGAAAGGGTCGGGACCGGGAGGCCGGCCGGTTGCCGCCTCCATGGGCGGGTCAGTGTAACAAGAAGTCGATGGCCTGTCGGCACGCCACACGCGCCCTGACGCCTGCAATGACTGTTTTTTGCCGGGCGCCACTGCTTTATCATGCACATCTCGTTTTGACCCCTACAGGAGCGCTCGTGTCCGACAGAGCCACGATCAGAATCGCCACCCGCAAGAGTCAGCTCGCCCTGTGGCAGGCGGAACACGTCAAGTCTCGTCTTGAGGCCCTGCACCCGGGCCTTGAGGTCGAGCTTGTGGGCATGTCCACGCGCGGGGATCGCATTCTGGATACGCCGCTGGCCAAAATTGGCGGCAAGGGGCTGTTCGTCAAGGAGCTCGAGGAGGCCATGCTGGCAGGCCTTGCCGACATCGCCGTGCACTCCATGAAGGATGTGCCGATGAGTTTCCCCGAAGGGCTTGGGCTGCACGCCATTCTTGACCGTGGTGCGCCCACCGATGCCTTTGTCTCCAACGATTACCCGAATTTCGACGCTTTGCCGCAGGGCGCGCGCATCGGCACTTCAAGCCTGCGTCGTGCCCTGCAGATTCGCGCCGCTCGCCCGGATCTGGAGGTGCTCAGCCTGCGCGGCAACGTGCAGACGCGCCTTGGCAAGCTCGATGCCGGCGAATTCGATGCCATCGTGCTGGCCACCTCGGGGCTTGAGCGACTCAATCTGGATCTGCGCATTGCCGAGCGGCTGGCACCGGAAGTGATGCTGCCGGCCTGTGGGCAGGGCGCCCTGGGGATCGAGTGCCGCAGCGATGACGAGACCCTGCGCGCCCTGATCGCGCCGTTGATTGATCACACGTCCAGCCTGCGGGTACTGGCCGAGCGTGCCATGAACACCCGTCTTGAAGGGGGGTGTCAGGTGCCCATCGGTGGCTATGCCGTGCTGGAAGATAATGATCAGACGTTGTGGTTGCGCGCCCTGGTCGGGGCGCCCGATGGCTCTCGGGTTATCCATGCCGAGGCGCGCGGCCCGGCCGATGATCCGGAAACGCTGGGCATTCAGGTGGCTGAAGAGCTGCTGGCACGAGGTGCCGGCGCCATCCTTGATGCCGTCTATGCCGACGAGCGGCCGCCGCGCTGAGGGCCCGGGATGTCTCCTTCGTGTCCGATCAATGGCCCGAGTCATACAGCGACTGCCCTGATGGCCCGCCCCGGCGCCCGAGCACAGGCGCTGGAGCAGGCGCTGGAGCAGGTCGGGCTGATGCCCCGCTCGCTGGACATCATGACTTTGGTCGCACGCGAGCCGACTCCCTTCGAGCACACGCTCCTGTATGATCTGGATAACTTTCGACATGTGATCTGTACCAGTCCGTTTGCCGCGGCCTGTCTGATCGAGGCCATTGAGGCACGCTGGCCACAGTTGCCCACCGGCATCGACTTTCATGCGACCGGCGTCAGCACGGCCGATGTGTTGAGCGCAGGGCTTGGGGTCGAGGTCAGCGCGCCGGCACCGGGCAGCGGCAGCGCCAGCGAGGCGCTGCTCGACATGCCGGGACTACAGGCCATCAAGGGGATGCGTGTTGCGCTGGTGTCAGGGGAAGGCGGACGTGAACTGATCGAGCAGACGCTTTTTGAGCGTGGCGCAGAGGTGTCACGGCTGTCACTCTATGAGCGGCGACTGCAGCCACCCGAGGGCGAAGTACGCGAACTGTTGGCGCAGGGTGACTTCGCGGTATTGATCGTGACCAGTCAGGAGCAGCTCGAGTACCTTGATCAGTGGTGCACGCCGGCCACCCGCAAGCGGGCACTGGTCGTTTCCAGCCAGCGATTGGCTACAATGGCAGGCAGGTATCATTTCGAATGTGTTTTCATTGCCGGCGATGCCACGCCGCAGACATTGGCAAAGACCTCGGCAATGGCCTGGCACCAGGCGCCGGGCATACCCGATTAAAAAAAGGGCAGCGATAAATGAGCAAGCAGGAAAACGATAACGACGATCGCAGCAAGGCTTCTTCCGGCAGCGCTTCCACCGGCGATATGCCCTCTGGTAGTGCTCCGGCAGGCGCCGACACCGGTACGAATGGTGCTGCGGAAAATGCCGCGGTCACCGGTGAGAGCACACGCACCGGCAGCATGACCGGGCCGGCCTCGGCCCAGTCCGGTGTCAGCAGCAGCGGTCGGCCGTTCGAGCCCGGTGACATGCGCCCCGAGCACCGGCCGCGCCAGAAGGGCGGACGTCGTTCGATTTTGCTGCCCATTCTGCTTGTCCTGCTGCTGTTGTCGCTCGCCGCCCTTGGCTTTGGTGCCTGGTTGTTCGAGCAGCAGCGCAACGAAATGGATCAACTGCGCCAGGACGTCAACCAGGTTCAGCAGAGCAGCAGCCAGTCCACTCGCGAGATCTCAAGCGCGCTCGAGTCGCGTGATCAGCGCCTTGGCCAGCTTCAGTCAAGACTGCAGGAAAACGATCAGGCGCTGTCGCGCGTGATGGAAGAGCTGACGCGCAGCCAGCAGACCGACGAGCGCCAGTGGCAAAACGCCGAAATCGAGTATCTTCTGCGCATGGCCAACCAGCGTCTGCAGCTCGAGCGTGACATCAGCGGGGCCCGGTCGCTTCTTGAAACCGCCGACCAGCGCCTGCGCCAGATCGACAATCCGGCCCAGCTGCCGGTGCGTCGTGCGATCGCCTCGGAGCTGTCACAGCTGGAAAGCCTGCCCGACGTCGATCAGAACGGTCTGTTTCTGACCCTGTCGGCCATGGCGAATCAGGTCGACACGCTGCCGCTGTCGCAGGAAAGCGAGGCGCTGGCGGCGCAAAAGGATGACGGGTCGCTCTTTTCCGGCGGCTGGCGCGAGCAGCTTTCGCGGATGGGCACTCAGCTCAAGGATCTGGTCACGGTTCGTCGACATGACGAGCCGCTGGAAGCGCTGATTACGCCCGCTCAGGAGGGCTATCTGCGTCAGAATGTGCGTCTGCTGCTCGAACAGGCCCAGCTGGGCGTCATGCGCAGCAACGAGGAAATCTATCGTGAAAGCCTTGAGCGCGCCGGCACGCTGATCACGACCTATTTCCGCACCGAGGACAGCAATGTCCAGCGTCTGCGCGAGCAGCTCGAGTCGCTGTCTCAGCGTAACATCAGCCCCGAGCTGCCTGACATCAGCGGCTCGACCGAGGCCCTCAACAAGCTGCAGAACGCCCGTCGCAACGGTCAGGGGGCGTCCTCATGAGAAAGCTGATCCTGTTCATTGTCGTCGGGCTGGCCGCCGGGGCGCTGATCGGCCAGCTGATGATGTCCACGCCGGGTTACATCCTGATCCGGGTCGGCGACATCTCAATGCAGACCTCCTTCTGGTTCGGCATGCTGCTGCTGTTTGTGCTCTTTCTGGTGCTGCATTTCGTCCTGCGTCTGCTCTGGCGTCTGCGTCGCCCGGTCAGCCGGATGAAGCTGTGGAACGCCCGTACCCGCAACCGTCAGGCCATGCATCGCACCGTCAAGGGGCTGGTCGCTCTGGCGGAAGGGCGCTGGAAGCGTGCCGAGCAGTCACTGACCCGCTCGGCCGAGGATTCCTCCACGCCGCTGGTCAATTATCTCTCCGCGGCGCTGGCGGCCCACTACCAGGGTCGTCATGAGCAGGCCGACGAGCTTCTGAAAAAGGCGCATCACAGCACCGAGGGCGCTGACAGTGCCGTCGGGCTGGTGCAGGCGCAGCTGATGCTGGATCGTCAGCAGTCCGAGCAGGCGCTGGCCACCCTGACACGGCTTCAGACGCAGATGCCGGAGCACCCGCAGGTGCTCAAGCTGCTCAAGCAGGCCTATCTCAACGTGGAAGACTGGGAGGGCATGCGTCAGCTGCTGCCGAAGCTCGAGCGCCATGACCTGATCAGCGAAGAAGAGCGCAAAACGCTCGAGCGGCGCACCTATCTGGCGCTTCTCAATCAGGCCGATCAGCAAAAGGATTATGACCGTGCCCGCACGCTCTGGGCCGAGATGCCTGAATCCCTCAAGGGCGACGTGGATCTGGTGTTGCTGCAGGCCGCCATTCTGGCGCGTGGCAATGATCCCGCCGAAGCCGAGAGCATGATTCGCCAGTCGCTGCGCAATCGCTGGGACAGCCGTCTGGTGGCCCATTACGGTCTGCTGTCGGTCGAGCCCGGGCGTCAGCTGGTTACGGCCGAGAAGTGGCTGCAGGAGCGCCCCAATGACCCGGAGCTTCTGATGACGCTGGGCCGGCTCTCGCTGCGCAACGCCTACTGGGGCAAGGCGCAGGAGTACTTCGAGGCCAGCCATCGTCAGCGCCCCAGTGGCGTGGCCTGTGCCGAGCTGGCCAGGCTCTATGCAAGCCTGGGCCAGCACAGCAAGAGTCAGCACTACTATCGCAAGAGCGTGGAGCTGCTGGACCGCTCACTGCCGGCACTGCCGCAGCCCAGCGAACATACCAGCTAGTCTCGACACCTCAATGAAAGAGCGCCTGCGGGCGCTCTTTTTCATGGCACCATCACGACGTTTTGAGCTAACCCGTGCGGTCTGGTGAGTGACCGCGCAGAGAATCAACATCTCGGGGAACGATGTTTTGGAGAGCAATGTTTTGGAGAGCAACGGGCATGCAGTTAACAGCCATCATGGATAACGTCGGCTTTTTGTGGCGTGTGCGTCTGTCATGCTCGGGGTGCCGCCTTGCAGAGCTGGCTCTTGGACTGTGTCTGGTCGTGGCCGGCATGGGCGTGGCCCAGGCGCAGGATCAGTCGGACGACGTGCTGCGCACCACGCTGGATAACGGCCTTGAGGTCGTGATCGTCCACAGTGACCTGGCACCGGTCGTTACCACTCAGGTCAACTACCATGTGGGCTCCAGCGAGGCCTCCAGCGAATTCCCCGGCACCGCGCACGCCGTTGAGCACATGATGTTTCGCGGCGGCCCGGGGCTTTCCAGGGATCAGCTCTCGGTCATTTCGGCCAACATGGGCGGCAACATGAATGCTTTTACCGAAAATGACCGCACCCAGTATCACTTCACCGTCCCGGCCGAGGATCTGGATGTGGCGCTGCATATCGAGGCCTCTCGCATGAAGGCCATCGACATGAGCGAGTCGGACTGGGCGCAGGAGCGCGGCGCCATTGAGCAGGAAGTGTCGGGCAATCTCTCCAACCCGGCCTTTCGCTTTTATACCCAGCTGGTCGAGGAGCTCTATCGCGGCACACCCTATGCCTGGACGCCGCTGGGCACGCGCGACTCCTTTGACACGACCACGGCGGCCGATTTGAAGGCCTTTCACGATCAGTGGTATGTACCCAACAACGCCACACTGGTGATCGCCGGCGACGTGGACCCGCACAAGGCCCTTTCCCGGGTTCAGACGCTTTTTGGCGACATTCCCGAAAAGGCACTGCCTGAACGTCCTGACTTTGATTTCAAACCGGTCACGGCGCGCACCATCGAGCTGCCCACCAACAGCCCCTATGGCTCGATCTATATGGGCTGGCGCACGCCCGGCCTGCAGGACGATGATTTCGCCACCACCCAGGTGCTGCTGGACGTGCTGGGCTCCGAGCGCGGCGAGCTGGCCGCCATGGGCTATGACGGCACGGCCCTGGCCGGCGGCATGGGCGGTCAGCTACAGCCCCACGCGGGGCTGGCCATGGCCGTCGGTGTCTTTCCTCAGGGCGGCGACCCGGCGCCGATTCAGGCGCGCATGACCCATATCATCGAAGATGTGGTCAACCATGGCGTGGACCCGTCACTGGTCGAGGCGGCCAAGCGCCGGATCATTGCCGACGTGGATGCCTCTCGCGAGTCGGTGTCGGGGCTGGCCAGCGCCTGGTCCGATGCCCTGATCAAGCGCGGGCTCGACTCCCCGCAGGACATGAAGGCGCAGTATGAGGCGGTCACCGTTGACCAGATCAACGCGCTGGCCAGAAAACTTTTGAAGCCCGAGCACGCCGTCACCGCCGTGCTGACGCCGGAATCCTCCGGGGCGCCGACCAGCAGCGAAGGCTATGGCAAGCCGGAGGATCTGACCACCACGCCCAGCGGTCCGGTCGAGTTGCCGCCCTGGGCCGAGCACGCCTTTGACAACCTCGACATTCCGGTCTCGACGCTCGATCCGAAGGACTATCAACTGGACAACGGTCTGCGCCTGATCGTGCAGCGTGAGACCGCCAGCGATCGCGTCATGCTCAGCGGCGCCATCGATACCAATGCGGATCTGCAAACACCGCCGGGCAAGGAGGGCGTCAGTGACATTCTGGAAGGCCTGTACGGCTACGGCAGCCAGTCGCTCGATCGTCGGGCCCTGCGTGCCGCAGTAGACGAGCTGGGCGCCGACGAAAGCGCCGGTACCCGCTTCGGACTGGTGGTGCCGAAGGCACACCTTGATGAGGGGCTGGCGCTGCTGGCCGAGCATCAGCTCCATCCGAATTTCTCGCAGGACGCCTTTGATACTCTCAAACAGCAGAGCGCCCAGGCGCTGCCCGGTCGTCTGAAAAGCCCGGGGTTTCAGAACTCCTACGCCATGCTGGGGGCGCTGCTGCCCGAGGATGACCCCATGCAGCGCCACATGACGCCCGAGTCCCTGGAAAGCCTCACGCTCGAGGACGTGAAGCAGTACTTTGCGCGCGTGTCACGGCCGGACATGACCACCATGGTGGTGGTGGGGGACGTCGACCCCGAGCAGGTGCGCGACCGGGTCGAGCGCTACTTCGGCGGCTGGAAAGCACAGGGTCCGAAGCCGGAAGTGGACTATCCGGCCGTGCCGCTCAACGACGCCGGTGCCTATCACACGCCCGACAGCGCAGCCAGCCAGTCGCAGGTGTCCATGTCACAGATGATCGATGTGGATCGGGACAGTCCTGATCGCTTTGCGCTGTTTCTGGGTAATCAGGTCCTCAGCGGCGACTTTGCCTCGCGGCTGCATCAGGCGCTGCGCGAACAGCGCGGGCTGGTCTACGGCGTGAGCTCGAATCTGAGCCTTGAGGCCCATCGCGGGCGCTTCAATGTCAGCTTCGGCAGTGATCCCGACAAGGTCCAGAAGGCACGCGAACTGATCATTCATAACCTTGAGCGCCTGCAAAACGAGCCGGTCAGCGACAGCGATCTGCATCGAGCCAAAAGCATCCTGCTGCGGGCCATGCCAATGCAGGCAGCAAGCTATGGGGCCATCAGCGGATCGCTTCTGGATCTGGCGCTTTCCGATAAGCCATTGGATGCCACCACGAAGGCCGCGGAGCAGTTCGTGGCGCTGACCCCGGCCGAGGTGCAGGACGCCTTTCGGGCCCATATTCGCCCGGATGGGTTTGTTACCGGTATTCGCGGGCCTGCGGCGCAGTAGTCACCTCTCTGGGGTGACTATTACAACGCATAATGGAAAAAAGCGCCGGGGCCATGCCTCGGCGCTTTTTTATGGCTGACAGAGGAGGTCGCGCGCGGCCAAATCGCTGCTTCAGGTTACGGTAATTTCATGCAATCTTGCTGACGACGAAGTCTTGGAACTCAAAAATTTCTTTCATTAAGGACGGCAAGAAGTTTGCCGTCCAGCGTCTCGGTTGCAAGTTCCAGCAGCCGGGCGAACGTCATGCCGACGCTATCCATGCGCGGTAACGCGTTGGTATCGAGCCCTTCGTAGTGGCGAATACCAGCACCATGGAAGAAGGCGACGCCGAGGTTGGAGGCAAACGCCGTGCGCGCGGTGGGCACCTGCGGGCCGTGATTCGCGCCGGGCGCGGTCACCGGCGCGACGGTGTCGCCGCAGGCGTTGCTGCCCCAGACGAAGCCCTGCGCGTAGGCGAAGAGGATGTCGCCCATTGCCTCGCCCCAGTAGCCGAGCGGAGCCGCGTCTTCACGCTTCACCGCCAGCGCGACGACGTTGCGCTCGCTCGACTCGGTATCGACGTACCAGGTGTTGAGCGCCTTGAGAATGTGAGTCTTCACGCCCTCGATCTCGCTGTGCGGGACGAGGTCGCGGTTGACGAAGATCTCGAGCCCGCCGCGTTCGTCCTTGAGAAACGCCCGGCTCCGGCTCGGGTCCGGACGCCCCGCGTCGTCGAGCGTGCACAGATCGAACGCCGCCAATCGCCTGTGGATATCGCAAAGGTGACTGTTGGGCACGTCGCCGTGATCGGAGGCGAGCACGAAGGTGGTGTGCTCGTCGCAGCCGGCGAGCGCCCGGCCGACCGCCTCGTCGAGCAGGCGATACGACTGACGGATGACAGCGAGATAGCGTGCGTGATCCTCGCGGTCGTAAAAGATCGATGCCGGGTCGCACTGGGCGAGGCTCGTGTGATGGGTCTCGTCGTTGAGCCGGAAGACGGTGGCAAAGAGCGAAAAGCCTTCGTCGCCCAGTAGCGTCAGGGCACTGTCGACCAGCCACTCGAGCTGATAGCGCCCCTCCTCGAAGCTGGTCTCGAAGTAGCGGCTGTCCGGGTCGGCAGAGACGGCCCACTTGGAAATGAAGGGGCCATGACGGGCGATCAGTCGCCGTGTCAGCCCCGGCCTGCCGCTGTCGCCCGCGGGCGCGGTGACCTGCGACTGCAGCAGATCGATATCGCCGGTGGCGGGGTCGAACGACAGAAGCTTGAAGCGTACGGCGGCCGGCTTGCCTTCGAGGGCGTGATCGCCTTCCAGCGCCAGCCAGTCACTCCACTCGTCGACATCGAGACTCGCTTCGCTGCCAGCGACCGTCAGCCGAAGCCCTTGGCCCTCGGCCTGCAGCGTGACGGCTACCGGCACGCCGCGATGCGCGGGAATATGGGCAACAAAGCTCTCCCCATTACGCTCGATCGCATAGCGGTTGTGCTTCTGATGATGGGCGAGCGTGCCGGTCGGCGGCCAGCCCAACGCCTCGGTGGGCTCGTCCACCTGCCAGTTCGCCAACCGGGTGGTGTGCAGACATGCCGGCGCCAGCTCCATCGGTGCCGGCCCCTTGCCGCTCCAGAACGGCGCGAGGCAGAGATCGCGCTCACCGACGGGCGTCAGGCTCTCGGGAAAGTGAACCAGCGCGGCACGCTTGCCGGCATCCCGCATCAGCTCGAGCAGATGCTGGGTATCGCGCGGCGGCTGGCGCTGGCCGACCCAGCTGGTACCGGGGGCTTGGCCCGTCAACAGCGTGACGAAGTTGGTATCTCCCCACGTGGAGATATAGGGCAGCAGGCGCGTCGAGCCGCCTTCCTCGATCAGGCGCTGCATATTGGGCAGCACGCCCTCGGCACAGAAGCGCTCGACGAGTTCGGGAATCAGGCCGTCGACGCCCAGCAGCAGGATTTTTTTGGATTCGCTCATGAAACACTCCGGGGTCGTTGGGCTTAGTCGAGGCGATAACGGTCGATGACCGAACGATCGACCTCGATACCCAGCCCCGGCCCCTCCGGCACCGCGACGAGGCCGTCGGCGTCGAGGCCGAACTCGCCGCCGATCAGTTCCTGGCGGAAGGGATGCGCGGACTGGTCGTACTCGAGCATGGGCTCGTCCGGCGTCAGCGACAGCGGCTGAGGCGCCAGATTGGCGATCAGCTGCACCGCCGCGGCCAGGCCGATGCCCGTGCCCCAGACGTGCGGCATCACCGGCACGTGCCAGGACTGGGCGAGCGAGACGATCCTGCGGCATTCCGTGAGACCGCCGGCGGCGCCGATGTCCGGCTGGATCACGTCGAGGGCACCGTCGCCGATCCAGTCGCGATAGCCGAGCCGGGTGTACTCGTTCTCGCCGGCGGCGATCCAGGTTTTCGAGATTCCCTTGAGCTCGCGATAGCCATGGCGGTTCTCCGGGCTCAGCGGCTCCTCGAACAGGTGCACGCGGGTCTCCTCGAGCTCCATCAGGATGCGTCGTGCCGCCGGCACGCTATAGGCGCAGTTGGCGTCCATCATCAGCGCGATGTCGTCGCCGACCGCTTCACGTACCGCACGCATGTCGCGGATGTCCGCCTCGATGCCGAAGCCGGTCTTGATCTTCATCGCCCGGTAGCCGTTGGCCTGGTGACGCAGCGCCTCCTCGACCACTTCCTCCGGGTAATGCCCGCCTTCGCGACGATAGAAGCCGGTGGCGTAGGGTCGGATGCGGTGGCGAAACGCCCCGCCCATCAGCCGGTGGACGGGCTGATTCAGCGCCTTGCCGGCGAGATCCCACAGGGCGACGTCAATCGCGGCGATGCCGAACAGCGCCACGCCCTGCTGCCCGTAGGGACGGGTGTGGTTGTACATCTCCTCCCACAGCACCTCGCGGTCGAAGATCGAACGGCCAATCACCAGCGGCTTGAGCGCGTGCTCGACCATGGCCTGGGCGACCTGCGGCGGCTGCAGGCCGTGATTGACGCACTCGCCCCAGCCGGTCAGGCCGTCGTCGGTGGTGATCTCCACCAGCATGGCGGTGCGCTGATGCACCCAACCCTGGGAGAACGCGAACGGCTCGGCCAGCGGCGCGGCGAGGACATGGGTCTTGAGATCGGTCACGCGGGTCATGAGAGTCTCTCTACGGTGGATAGCTCGACGGGCATCGAACGTGTCGGCGTGCGAGTCACGCGGCCGGACTCTCGCCGGCGGCGCGGTCCTTGCGCCACTGGCTGAATCCGGACCAGAGCGTGCCGGCGATGAACAGGGCGATGAGTACAAAAAGCACGCTGGCGATGGTGCTGTGGGTGAAGAAAGCGGTGAAGTCACCGCGGGAGATCAAAAGCCCGCGGCGCAGCGAGCTTTCGAGCTCGGGGCCGAGGACCATGCCGATCACCAGCGGCGCCAGCGGATAGCCGCCGCGGCGCAGCACGTAGGCAAGCAGGCCGGTAATGGCTGCGACCACCAGATCCAACGGGTTGCCTCGCACCGAGACCGCGCCGATGAAGCTGAACATGACGATGCCGCCCATCACGAAACCCTGCGGTAGCTTGAACAGATAGCGAAAGAGGCCCACCGACGGCTTGCTGAGAATCAGCATCGCCACGTTGACGATGATCAGCACCACGAAGAGCGAATAGACCGTCTGCGCCTGATCCGCCATCAGCCGCACTCCAGGCGTGATGCCGTGAATCACCATCGCGCCCATCATCATTGCCGTGACCACGTCGCCGGGAATACCGAGCGCCAGGGTGGGAATGAACGAGCTGCCGGTGACGGCGTTGTTGGAAGATTCCGACGCGATGATCCCGTCCGGCTCGCCCTTGCCGAGATTCTTGCGTCTAGGGGACAACTTCTGCGCCGAGGCGTAGCTGATGAAGGCTGCCGCCGCTGCACCAGTACCCGGCAGCGCGCCGATGAAGCCACCGATGAAGGAGCCGCGCAGCAGCTCGATCATTCGCCGACCGATGTCGCGCAGGCCGGGGAATATGAGCCTCGCCTCGGGGATGCGCGCCGCTTCGTCATCGCGAGTCGAAAATCGAACGAACACCTCCGACAGCGCGAAGGCACCGACCACGACCGGAATCAGCGTCAGACCGGAACTCAGGGCGTACTGGCCGAAGGTGAAGCGATCCGCGCCGGTGATCGGATCGCTGCCCACCATCGAGAACAGAAATCCCATCATGCCGCAGAGAATGCCCTTGAGCGTACTGCCCTGGGAGACACCCACGATGCAGAGCATCGCGAGACAGACCAGCGCGAACACCTCGATGGAGCCGAAGTTGACCGCGAATTTTGCCAGCTGCGGTGCGCCGACGATCAGCATGACGCACGACAGCACCCCGCCGAAGAACGAGGCAAAGGTGGCCCAGCCTAGTGCTTCGCCGACCTTGCCCTGCTGGGTCATCGGGTAGCCGTCGAACGTCGTGGCCGCCGCCTGCGGCGTACCGGGGGTGTTGATCAGAATCGCGGTGATCGAACCGCCGTAGACGGAGCCGCAGTAGACCCCGATCAGCAGCGCCATGCTGGTGATCACGTCCATACCGAAAGTGAACGGCAGAAAGATCGTCAAGCCGACGACCGAGCCGAGCCCGGGAAGACCGCCGATGATGATGCCGGCCCAGGTACCGATGACGATGGCGAGTAGCGCCTGCCAAGTGAAGGCATTCGCTGCCGCTGCGAGAACGATGTCCATCTCGATGGTCTCCGAAGATCAGATCAGACCGCTGGTTAGCAGCGTGGGCAGCCGGATCAGCAGCACGTGGTGGAACAGAAACCAGAGCCCACCGCCGAGAATCAGCGTGCCCAGCGCGATCCACAACGGCTGGCGAACGCGAAATAGCCACAGCGTCAGCGCCACCAGCGGCAGTACCGGAATCAAAAAGCCGAGACTCGCCGTGGCGATGGCCGCGATCAGCACCGCCGCCATCAGTAGCGGCAGCGGCGAGCGTGGGGCACTCGGCATCGGCGCGCGACGAATCAGCTCGCCAATCAGTACCACCAGCGCCGCCGCGCACCAGATCGCGAGCACGAATCGCGGCACCAGCATGGCGTCGGACGGACCCTGCCAGGCCGTGACCGACAGCCCCGCGCCGACGAGCAGCAGCGCGAGAGCGGTGAGGACTCGAGGGTGAAACAGCGTCGACGTCATACCGACTCCTTGGGTGACAGGCGAACCAGCGAGCGCATGACCTACTCGGTCAGGCCGGCGTCCTTGAGTACCTGCTTGTTGACCTCGACGCGCCGCGCGACGAATGCTTTGAAGTCCTCGGCGCCGAGGTAGTCGATGCTGACCCCGGATTTGTCGGCGAACGTCTCGAAGCGATCCGACTCGACGGTCGCCTTGCAGGCATCGGCGAAGGCGTCGGCACGTTCCTGGGAGATCCCCTTGGGCGCGACGATCCCCTGCCAGACCGAGAACTCGAGATCCTGCATGCCGAGTTCCTCGAACGTCGGCACGTCTTCGTATCCTTCGACGCGCGACTCGGCGAAGACCGCCAGCGGTTTGAGATCGTAGTTCTCGAGAATGGTCTCGGTATCCGCCATGACCTGGATCTCGTTACCGTCGAGTGCGTTCATTGCCGGACCGGAGCCGCTATAGGGCACGTGCTGGGCCTGGAGATCGCTCTTGACGGTGAGCGCGGCCATGGCGAGATGCGGAAGCGTACCCGGGCCGGAGGAGCCGTAGAGAAACGGATACTCCTGGGACTCCTCGACGAGCTGATCGATGGAGTCGATGTCCGAATCCTTCGACACCATCAGAAACATCGGGTTGGAGACCGTGCGACAGACGTAGGTGAAGCTCTCCGGACCGTAGGGCAAATCCTTGAGCGAGGGCTGAATCGAGAGCGCGCCGGCCGGTTCATAGCCGATGATGTTGGGATTGCCTTCATTGTCGGCGACCTCTGCCGTGCCTACCGTGGCACTCGCCCCCGCAATGTTGCGGATCACCGAGGTGACGCCAAGCTGCTCGGAGAAGATGGGTTCGAAGCTTCGGGCGACAATGTCGGTGGCGCCACCAGCGGCAAAGGGCACGACAATATCCAGCGTATCGGCCGCAACAGCAGAGGTGGTGGTGGCGACCAGCGTTGCAGCAGCCAGGGAAGCACGTAGAAGCGTCATTGTTTACGTCCTTTTCGCAGCGCTGCGAAAACAGGAGGATGATTGGGTGTCATTCCTTGAATTATTTGCTCTGGAAGACTTGGATCAGGACAATGATCGTAGCGCTACGATAACAGTGCAGACAACCGTACCTCCCTGGTCTTTGGTAGAAGCCTTCGACCAATGGCTGCTTCAGGCGCTGGAGATGGTTTTGTATGCCTGCTGGGACATGGCATATTTTCCGCGCAACAGACTGTGTCGAAACCATGCGATCAGTGCAGGAAACGAAACGCAGAAAAATGATGAGCCCATCACGACTGAAAGCATGAATACTCTAATCCGACAAAACAGGAAGCATCGTCTTGACGAGGCGTAGACGTGGCACCCAGCGGGTTACCATGGAAGATGTGGCGCGTCTTGCCAGTGTCTCTCCCAGTACGGTATCGCTTTATCTGCGACGTCCCGCAGAAGTCTCGCCGGTCCGTGCACAAACCATTCAGGCTGCAATAGATCGACTGGGTTATCTGCCCAACACGATGGCAGGGGGGCTTGCCTCCTCACGTTCCAAAATCATTGGCGTACTGGTGCCCACCATCACGAACTCGTTTTTTTCAGAGACTCTGGAGACCCTGGAGCATCATCTGCGTCGTGCCGGCTATCAGCTCTTGATTGGCAACACCGAATTTGATGTTGAGCGAGAGGAAGAACTCCTGCGTTCGCTGATGAGCTGGAACCCGGCCGGGCTGGTGTTGACAGGCTTTGCGCACAACAGAAAGACGCGCGCGCTTCTGCTCAACAGTGAGGTTCCCATCGTCGAGATGTGGGATTACGGTAGCCCCGGGCTGGACATGGTGGTGGGATTTTCCCACTTTCAGTGTGGGCGGTTGATGGCAGAGCACTTTCTGGCGGCCGGCTATCGACAGGTTGCCTTTATCAGCACACGCTTTGCCCGTGATATTCGTGCCCATGACCGCTATGAGGGCTTTCGTCAGTGCATGGAGGAGGCTGGTGCACACGTAGTAAAAAAAGAGCTTGCCGGACGTAGCGATACTCGTGAAACGGGAGACATCATGCATCGACTGATGGTCGATGAGCCGGAAATCGAAGCGGTCGCCTGCTCCAACGACATGGTGGCACTGGGTGTGATGCTTGAGTGCCAGCGACAGGGCTGGGCAATCCCTCATCGGGTTGCCGTGGCAGGCTTTGGCAACCAGGACTTTACCGGCTCTACTGTCCCGCCCATGACAACCATCGAGCCGCCGCGACAGGCCATAGGAGAAAATATTGCTCGCCTGCTGATAAATCGCCTTCGGGGAGAGTCATGCGACCAGACCCTGCTCGATCTGGGCGTGCGCCTCATCGCTCGCGAAAGTACCTGAGATTGCCATCACGCCGGCCGCCGGCTCGACGGATGTTTGATCTCACTATTAGTGCCAGGCGCTTTTTTATGGCTGACAGAGGAGGTCGCGCGCGGCCAGAAACAGCTGCGCGTGGCGCTCGGCCAGTGCGGTGAGATCGCGGTCGTAGCCGCCGCCGATCACTGCGGCCACCGGAATGTCGCGCTGGCGGCATTGTTTTAGCACGAAGAGATCGCGCCGGTAGAGGCCCTCAAGGCTCAGTTCGAAATGCCCCAGCCGATCATTGGCGTGGACGTCGGCGCCGGCGTCATACAACACCAGTGCCGGGCGCCGCTGATCCAGCAGTGCCGGGATCTCGCGCGCCAGTACGTTTTGATAGGCCGCATCATCGGTGCCGCGGGGCAGGGCGATGTCGCGATCGCTGTGGCGCTTGGTAAAGGGGAAGTTATCCACACCATGAATCGAGCAGGTGAACACGCGCGGATCATGGCGAAAGACGTATGCCGTGCCATCGCCCTGATGCACGTCGCAGTCGATGATCAGGAGGTTGTTGATCCCATGAACGGTCATCGCTTCGTGGGCGGCCACGGCCAGATCATTGAGCAGGCAGTAACCGCTGGCGGCGTCAGGATAGGCATGGTGGGTGCCGCCGGCAGTATTGCAGGCAAGCCCGGTCTCAAGCGCCGCTGTCAGTGTGGCCAGCGTGCCGCCCACCTCCAGCAGGGTGCGCTCGACCAGTGCCGGTGACCAGGGAAAGCCGCTGCGCTTTCGGGCCTTCGGATCACTGTCGCCCAGATAGAAGGTCTGCAGATATTCCGGCGTATGGGCCCGCAGCAGCTGGGTGCTGGAGGGCGGGGTTGGCGCAATCCAGTCGATCCGCGGATCATTATCGAAGCCCAGCGTGGATAGCTGCTCGCGTAGGGCGGGAAACTTGGCCATTGGGAAGGGATGGCGTTCGGGCCAGTCAAACGTATAGCCAGGGTGATGAATCAGCGGCAGACGCATTCTGGTCTCACGACCCGAGTGTCTGTTCGGCCCGGGCGCGTACCTGTGGATAGGGATAGCCCTCCAGTGCCCCGAACGTGCTCAGCCCGCGTGCCTTGAGCGGCGTAAACACCGGCATGGCCAGCGCGCAGAGGAAATGCGCCAGCCGCTCCGGTGTGGGCGGGCGCTGAAAGTGCGCCTGATGACGCTCAATGAAGGGCTCGGCCACGGCCTCGAAGTCGATCTCCTCAAGGGGGGTGGCCATCGGTGAGATTGGCAGGCGGGCGACATGGCCGTCGCAGACCGAGCAGTGTCCGCACCGCTCGGGTGCGCGCGGATCACCAAAGTGCAGCGCCAGCCGTCGCGACAGACAGGTGTCGGTTTCAAACAGTGCCAGCATGCTGGACAGCCGTTCGATATCGACCTGCTCCCGCTGACAAAAGCCCTCGTGCAGCTCGCGCGCCATGACCGGTGGGTCGATATCGGGCTGGCAGACCTCAAAGACATCCGTCATGCGCTTGCCTTCCAGTACCACCCAGCCCTTGTCCTGAAAGTACTCAAGGGCCGTGATGACGCGGGTGCGTGTGGCATCAATGTCGGCGGCAAGCCCCGCCTGATGAAGACGTTCGAAATCCACCGTGCCCCAGGTGCGGGCGATGGGGATATTGTCGATCACCAGCCGGATGAATTCGGCGCGCTCGCCCTCAAACCTTGCGGCCAGTTCCGAAGGTGCCATCTCGTAGCGCAGGCGATATTCGGCCAGGTAGGTAAAGCGCGGCGCGATCACGCCCTGCATCTCAAGGCGCACCAGCAGGGTCTTGAGCGGCAGCGTGCGAATGTTGCTGTCGCGCGAGAGCGTGTTCATCACCACCGGCCACTGGCGTTCCGACGTCCGGCCTGCGGCCTGAATCTCTTCCAGCACTCGCTGAATGCCTTCGCACTCGGGCGTGTCGCCGTGGGTGAAGTTTTCAAGCACGCCCAGTCCATCACGGCCGGCCAGCATCAAACAGGTCGAGGGCGCACCGTCACGGCCGGCACGGCCAATCTCCTGGCTGTAGTTCTCGATCGATTTTGGCAGATCAAAATGCACGACATTGCGAATGTTGCGCTTGTCGATGCCCATCCCGAAGGCAATGGTGGCGACGATGACCGGCACCTCGCCACGCATGAACTGCTGCTGGATCTCATCGCGCACCTCGGCGGTCAGGCCGGCATGGTAGGCGCGTGCCTGAAGGCCGCGCGCCAGCAGCGCCCGTGCCACGGTCTCGGCACTCTGCTGCAGGGTGACATAGATGATGGTCGGGGCTTTTTGACCTGCCACCTGCTGCGGCGCCAGCCAATGGATCAGCGCATCAACGCGCTGGCCTTGTGCCACCGGTCGCACCTGCAGGTTCAGGTTGGGGCGATAAAAGCCGGTGGTGATGACATCGCTTTCCTCGATGGCAAAGCTTCGCTGCATGTCCTCGATGACGCCGGGCGTGGCCGTGGCCGTCAGCAGCAACACCTGAGGGATATTGAACTCGCGCTGATACTCGGGCAGGCGCAGATAGTCCGGGCGGAAGTTGTGCCCCCACTCGGAGATACAGTGGGCCTCATCGATCACCATCAGCGAGATCGGGATCTGATTGAGAAAGTGGCGAAAGCGTTCGTTGCGCAGCCGCTCGACCGACACCATCAAAATCTTCAGATCACCCTGGCGGGCGCGCGTCATCACCTCGCGCACGGCGTCACGGTCCATGGTCGAGTCGATGCTTTCGGCTGCAATACCGCGGGACTTCAAAAAGGTGAGCTGGTCCTGTATCAGCGCCAGCAGCGGCGAGATCACCAGCGTCAGATGCGGCAAATGCAGGGCTGGCAGCTGATAGCACAGCGACTTGCCGGCACCGGTGGCAAAGATGGCCGCGGCGGAGCGCCCGGCCAGCACCCGTTCGATGACCTGGCCCTGGCCCTCGCGGAAGTGCTCGAGGCCGAACACCGTCTCAAGCGTATAGTGCGCGGGGTCGGTCACGTCATTGGTCATTCGAAGGCTCCGGTCATCACGGGAAGGGACGACAGCCTAACGCCCGGGCGGCGCGCTGTCAGGGGCTTCGTGATGATCTTCCATCGCCCAGGGGGCCTGATCATCATGGGCCGTGGTCTGCACCGGTCTCAGGGCGGCGCCTTCACCTTCGTAACGGGCCGTGCGATAGCTCACGCCATGGCGAACAAGCGGCGGCTCGGGGCCTGTGTGCATGGCAGCGACCCGCTCGACGATGGCGCGGTCGGCCAGCGTCTGGCGGTCCTGCATGCGCAGATGCTGCAGCCAGTTGGGCACCAGAAAGACCTCCTGCCACAGGTCTCGCGCTTCGATATCGCGATACAGCGACCAGCGCTTGGCGCCGTTGCGCAGTCGAAGCCGGCGCAGCGGACGCACCGCACGGGCGAAGTCGCGGACCTGATCGGCACCGATGCGATACTCGATGGTCACCATGACCGAGCCTCGGGCCGGATCAAAATCGAAATCCGGGGCTTCGGTATGAGCCTCCGGTGCCCCCAGGAGGCTGTCGCTGTCCAGCGCCGGCAGGCGCGAGGGCCAGAACATCAACGCCGACACCATCAGCAGCGCCCCGGCCATCAACAGTGACGTCTGTGTACCCAGACTCTCGGCCATGTGGCCCCACATGAATGAGCCCAGTGTGAGTCCGGCATAAAGCGCCGTTTGATAGAGCGCCAGTGCCCGGGCCTTGACCCAGTCTGGCACCAGTACCTGCACGGAAGAGTTGTAGGAGGCGACTGCCGCGATCCAGCAGCTGCCGCCGATGACCAGGGCCGGAAATACTGCCCAGAGTGTACTGGTGCCGCCCAGCAACAGCATCACACTGCCCAGCGCCATGGCTGCTACATTGATCAATCGGCTGCTGCCCAGGCGCCGTCGGGCGCGATTGACCAGCATGCTGGCGGCGATCGCGCCAATGCCCAGTCCGCCCAGCATGTAGCCATACAGCGAGGCGTTGCCGCCAGGATGATCGTGGGCCAGCAGCGGCAGCAGGGCCCAGATGGCACTCGCCGAAATGCCAAAGACGAACGAACGCAGCATGATCAGCCGCGTCACGCTGGAATACTGGGTGAAATGGATGGCGGCCTTGATGCCTTCCCAGAGCCGCTCTGGGGGCAGATGCTTTTCAGGCACCGCGCGTCGCCAGCGCCACAGCGCCCAGATCAGGGTGCAAAAGCACAGGACATTGAGCAGAAAGATCCACGCAGGCCCAAGTGCTGCCAGCAGCATGCCGCCGATGGCCGGGCCAATGGCGCGGGCGGCGTTGTAGTTGACGCTGTTGAGCAGCACGGCGCTGCTGACCAGGTTACGTGGTACCTGCTCATTGACGGCGGCCTGCCAGGCCGGCGTCGTGATGGCCCCACCGACGGAGACACACAGGATCGAGGCGATCAGAAGGGGCGGCGTGAGCATCCCCATGAAAGCGATGACGGTGATAAAGACCCCGCCCAGCACCTCGATAAACAGCCCGAACAGCATCACCCGTCGTCGATCGTAGTTGTCGGCAATCACGCCGGTCACAATCGACATCAGTACCAGAGGCGCGGCGGCAGCCACCTGGATCATGGCGACCATGACGGGGCTTGACTGGGCCGAGGTGACGACCCAGGCCGCGGCCACTGACTGTGCCCAGACCCCCAGGTTGGCGAAGAGGTTGGCGATCCAGATGATGCGAAAGGCAGGGATAGAGAGCGGCGCCCAGGTACTGACGTCCTCCGGACGAGGCGGAATGGCGGTCTTCTCTAATGTCAGGTCACTCTGGCGGGATACAGGCTGCAGCATGAGGCACTCTTTAGTCGGTAGCGTCCGATCAATTCGATAGCATCTGAAACCGGGCCGGGCCGGGCAGAGCTTCATGTTACGCCGTTTCGTGACGACCAACAGGGCATTGCACCGCTTTTTTCGGCCATTTGTCCTGCATCAAAACCGTCCTCGGGGCGCCTGCTAAAGTCGTCGTCAGCCGACCATCAACCGCCGCCCCTGAGCGCCACCAGTCTGCGGAGTGTTCCATGAAAGTCACCCTCTATAGTGCCCAGCCCTACGATGAACGTTTCTTTGAGGAGACCCATCTCGAGGGCTTTGCCGATGAAGCCTTTGAACTGGTCTATCAAACGGCGACGCTGACCCATCAGACCACGGCGCTGGCCGAGGGCAGTGACGCCGTGTGCGTGTTCGTCAATGACGTGCTTGATGCGGTCGTGCTCGAGGCCCTGGCCGGCATGGGGGTGAAGGCCATCGTGCTGCGCTGCGCCGGGTTCAATAACATTGATCTGGACGCCGCCGAGCGCCTCGGGTTCTTCGTGGCGCGGGTACCGGCCTACTCACCCGAAGCGGTGGCCGAGCATGCCCTGGCACTGGCCATGACGCTCAATCGTCATACGCATCGCGCCTTCAACCGGGTGCGGGAAGGCAACTTTGCCCTCGACGGTCTGCTGGGCGTGACCCTGCATGGCAGGACGGTCGGTATTGTCGGCACCGGCCGTATCGGCCTGGCCACGGCGCGTATCTTCAAGGGGCTGGGGTGTCGGGTCCTGGGGAGTGACCCCTTTCCCGCACCAGATTTTGCTGATATCGGCGAGATCGTGGCGCTTGATACCCTGCTGGCCCGCGCTGATATCGTCTCGCTGCACTGCCCGTTGCTTGAGGCCACCCATCACCTGATCAATGACGCCTCGCTTGCCCGCATGAAGCCCGGCGCGATGCTGATCAATACCTCCCGTGGGGCGCTGATCGACACCTGCGCCGTGATCGAGGCGCTCAAGTCGCGCCAGCTCGGGGCGCTGGCCATCGATGTCTACGAGCAGGAGAGTGGGCTGTTTTTCAGGGACCGCTCCTCCGAGATCATTGATGACGATGTGTTCTCGCGTCTCATGACCTTTCCCAACGTGCTGGTGACCGGCCATCAGGGCTTTTTCACGGTCGAGGCCCTGCGCGAAATCGCTCAGGTGACCTTTCAGAACCTGCTCTGCCTGACACGCGGCGTCCACTGTGACAATGCGCTGATCACTCGCTAGGTGAGCGTCTATCCATGGGGCAGGGCCTTGCTACTGGCAGCCAGGCAGGTCATCGCGAGGTCAACGCCCGTGACAGGCGCCCTGTGCCACCTCAAAGGAGAGCCGGATGTGCTCTTCGAGCAGTGCCCGAGCCGCAGAGATATCGCGTGTCATGGCCAGATCGACCAGCTGGGCGTGCTGATCGTTAAGGGTCGCTCGCACCGTGTCGTTGGCGGGGGCCATGCGGCGATAACGGTCGAACTGATCATGCAGTTGTTCAATAAAGCGAAGCAGCCAGGGCGAACCACAGGGCTCGAGAAGATGACGGTGAAACTGTAGATGCATCTGCTCCCAGTGCTCCAGTTTCTCCGGCGCTTCATCGGCGCGCTTGAGCCGGTGAAAGGCCGCCAGCAGGCCGGCTTCCCATTCATCGCCGCCTGACTGAAGCGCCTGGGCCAGCGCCTGCCCCTCGAGCCGCTGACGCAGATCGGTGATGTCGTCGAGTTCACTGCGCTTGAGGGCGGGTACCCGGAAGCCGCGCTGATTTTCCTGCTCAAGAAGGCCGTAGGCGGCCAGACGATTCAGCACTTCCCGCAGAGGACTCAGCCCAACGCCGTAGTACTGCTTCAGTGCCGTGATCGCCAGTTTTTGTCCCGCGGTAAAGCGGCCATCGATCAGGTCGCGCTTCAATAACGCGTATAACTGGCTTGCCGCCGTACTCGCTGCAGGGGCTTCGGTGTTCATAAAGACGGACCTTTTTATGCAGTGGTGCCAACTCACTACCGCGCGATTCCCGGGTAGCCTGCCAACATGGGGCTTGACCTGCAGGAGAATACGACGCCATAGTAAAAAATCGATTTTTTACACTATAAACGATCCATGCGTTTTATCGCAGGCTCTACGGTTTTCAGCGAACCAAATAACAATTCGACGCAGAACAAAATAGAGAACGCCATGCCGCTCGCTTTCGATCACAACAATCCCTTTCCTTCCCGCCGCAGCGCTACCTATGCCAGCCACGGCATGGTGGCGGCCTCTCAACCCCAGGCCAGTCAGGCCGGGCGCGATATTCTGGCCCAGGGCGGCAACGCCATCGATGCCGCCATTGCGACCGCCGCTGTATTAACGGTGGTAGAACCCAGCGGCAACGGTATCGGGGGGGACGCCTTTGCACTGGTCTGGCTGGCGGAAGACACGAAGGGGCGAGGCAGGCTTCATGGGCTTAACGCCAGCGGGCATGCACCGAAGCGCTTGACGCCCGAGGCAGTCAGGGCGGCGGGTCATGGTGAAATGCCTCTGCACGGCTGGACGCCGGTCACCGTTCCCGGTATTCCCGCGGCCTGGGCAGAACTTTCAAGGCAATACGGCCGGCTGGATTTTGCCGCGCTGCTGGCGCCGGCCATTCGTATCGCGCGGGAAGGCTTTCCCGTCTCGCCGGTCATCAGCCAGCTCTGGCAGAGAGCCGAGAAAGAATTTCGCGCCAGAGCGGATGACCCGGCCATTGCCCCCTGGCTTGAGAATTTTGCACCTGAAGGCCATGCGCCGCAGCCAGGCGAGATGTATTGCAACGAGGCGCTGGCGACCACGCTTGAAGCGCTTGCCGAGAGTCACTGCGAGAGTTTCTATCGCGGCGATCTGGCGCAAAGGATCGATGCCTTCTCACGAGAAACGGGCGGCTATCTTCGGGCGGACGATCTGGCCGATTACCAACCCGAGTGGGTCGAGCCGATCTCGGTCAACTACCGCGGCTTCGATGTCTGGGAAATCCCGCCCAACGGTCAGGGCATGGTGGCACTGATGGCCCTGCAGATGATGGAAGGCTTTGATATCACGGTGCGTGACGATCCGCAGCTGCTGCATCGTCAGCTGGAGGCGATGAAACTGGCCTATACCGATGGCCATTATCACATCACTCACGCCGAGCACATGCGCACCAGCGTTGCCTCGTTGTTGAGCGATGCCTACGCGGACACCCGTCGCCGCCTGATCGGTGAGCGCGCCATCGACCCCGAGCCCGGCGAGCCCCGAGCCGGCGGCACCGTTTATCTGGCCACCGCCGACCGCGATGGCAACATGGTGTCCTATATCCAGAGCAATTATCACGGTTTCGGATCTGGCGTGGTCGTGCCGGATACCGGCATTTCGCTGCAAAATCGTGGGCACGGTTTTAGTCTGGAAGCAGACCACGTCAACGTGCTGGCACCCGGCAAGCGTACCTTTCACACCATCATCCCGGGCTTTTTGACCCGGGGCGACAAGGCGCTGGGGCCCTTTGGGGTCATGGGGGGGGTCATGCAGCCCCAGGGACACATGCAGGTCGTCATGAATCTGGTCGATTTCGGACTCAATCCGCAGGCGGCGCTTGATGCACCGCGCTGGCAATGGATGGGAGGTCGCAGGATCGGTATTGAGCCCGGCTATCCGCTGCATGTGATCCGCGAGATGGTTGAGCGCGGTCATCAAATGACGATGGCGGTGGACAGCACGGCCTACGGTCGTGGCCAGATCATCCTTCGTGACCCGCAAAGCGGTGTCTATTGCGGCGGCACCGAGCCGCGCACCGACTCCAGCATTACGGTGCTCTGAACCATGTCTTCGACCCTGACAAGACAGCGTCATCTGTTCATGGCGTTTTTGCGCATCGGCCTGCTCGGGTTCGGCGGTGGGCCGTCGATGATTCCTCTGGTGCATTCTGAAGCGGTCACGCGCTATCAGTGGATGAGCGATGACGAGTTCAGCGACGTGCTGGCCATTGGCAATACGCTGCCCGGCCCGATTGCCACCAAAATGGCCGGCACCATCGGCTACCGGGTTGGCGGCGTGGTGGGGTGCATCAATGCCGTGGTCGCCGTCATCGTGCCGTGCATTCTGGCCATGCTGCTGCTTTTGGGGCTTTTCACGCGCTACCGCGACCAGCGCTGGATTCAGGGCATGAGCGAGGGCGTCGTTCCGGTCGTCATGGTGATGATGGCCCAGCTGACGTGGGACTTCTTTCAGAAATCACGCGCCGTGCTGGGCTGGATCGTGACCCTGATCATGGGCGCGGTCGCCGGCGGCCTGATCTACGGGCTCGATATTCATCCCGGACTGGTGATTGGCGCGGTCCTCATCGCCGCCCTGCTGCGACCGGAGAGAGGGCGCAAGCGCCACGCGGAGGCCGAATCATGATCTATTGGGAGCTGTTTCTGGCGTTTTTCATTCCCAACATCATCGGCTATGGCGGCGGACCGGCGATCATTCCTCTGGTTGAAAACGAGGTTGTCGGCCGCTATGGGTGGCTGACCTCGCAGCAATTTGCAGAGGCGCTGGCGCTCGGCAATACCCTGCCCAGCCCCATTGCCACCAAGATGGCCGGCTATATCGGCCATGATGTGGCGGGTATCGGCGGTGCGCTGGTGGCCACGCTTGCCACCGTTGCGCCCTCGCTGATTCTGATGCTGGTCGCGCTGGGAACGCTGTATCGCTATCGGGACTCGATCAAGGTCAAGTCGATGAGCCAGTGGGTCAGGCCGGTCATCATGGTGCTGATGGGCTATCTCACCTGGTCGTTTCTGAGCGAAGGCGTCGGTGACGCCGGCTGGATTCACACCACGATCATCGCCGCGATCGCCGGCATCATGCTGGTGTGGCTCAGGCTCCATCCGGTCTGGGCCGTGGTCGCCGGGCTGGTGTACGGCGGTCTGTTACTCGGCTGATCAAGGGGAAAACGCCCCGGGTGATGCCGCCGCCCCGTTTTAAAGGCGATACAGGAAAGGCAATACAGGAAAAACAACGATACACCGGCCATAACCACAAAAACGGCCAATAAAAAGCCATCAACACACTGTCAAACCAACAAGACCAATAAGGACAACCCATGTTTTATGACGTCTTTCTCCATGCCACTCGAAAGCGCCTGAGCCGTCTGTTTGTCTCCGGTGCAGCGGTGGTCTCGCTGACGGCTGGCGCAGCCACCTGTCTTGCCACGACTCAATCGGCACAGGCCGACGACTATCCCGATCACGCCATTGAGTTCATTGTGCCCTGGTCGCCGGGCGGCGGCAGCGATGCCCTGATGCGCATCATTTCCAACGCCGCCCAGCAATACCTGGGTCAACCGATGCCTGTGATCAACATGCCCGGCGTTAGTGGCACCATTGGCCTCAAGGAACTCGCGAAGAAATCGCCCGATGGTTATACCCTGGGGCAGATCCATGAAGGTTTGATGGCCTCCCATGCCACCGGCCTGACGTCTCTCAACTGGGATGATTTTCAGCCTGTCGCCTCGCTGGCCTCCTCGCCGCAATATCTCGTGGTCAGCGCTGACAGTGAGTGGACAACCTTCGAGGAGTTCGCCGAATACGCCAGGGCTCACCCCGGCGAAATCCGTGTTGGTTCCACGCTTGGCGGGATCCCCCATGTGCATGCGGCAATGATCGAGGATGCCATTGATGCCAAATTCCGCTATGTCGGCTTTGAAGGGACCGGGGCGCGTATCCGCTCGCTGGTAGGCGGCCATATCGATGCCTCGATAGGCGATATCTCATCGAGCCTTGAGTTCGTCAAAAACGGCGATCTGCGATTTCTGGCCGTGGGCAGCAAGGAGCGCCTCGAGCAGACGCCCGACGTGCCGACCTTCAAGGAACTCGGCTACGACAATCTCAACCTGAGCATTAACCGTGGCATCGTCGCGCCCAGGGGGATCGATCCGGCGAGGGTCGAGACGCTGGCCAGGGGTTTCGAAGCCATGTCCAAAGACCCCGGGTTCATCGAGCGGGTCAACAAGGCAGGCGCAGAAGTCGAGTTCATGGGACCGCAGGCCTACGCCGACTATCTGGCCGATGTCGACGCTACGGTCAAGCGCCTATCAAGCAGGCTGGCCCGATGAGTACCGTCGCCGACAGGGCCTCTCGCGCGACGCGAGAGGCCAGTAGCGAGCGTGGCAAGGCCATCGCCAACATCCTGTTCAACGCAGGGCTTGCGGCGCTGTTCATCGGCCTGTTCGTACAGGCCGGCGATCTGCCGTCCTCCATGTGGGAGCCGCTGGGCGCCGGGTCGTTCCCCCGACTGATACTGGGGGCGCTGGTGCTCTTTAATCTGGCGATCATGTGTCAGTCCATGATGGCGCTGCGACATGCCGACCCGACGGCAAGCGTGGGGGCCGGGCGCTGGTTCATGCAGCGACGGCTGGCCTTTGCCACCCTGGCCGCCTTCTGTGCCTATGCGTTGCTCATGCCCTGGCTTGGCTTCGCACTGTCGTCGTTGCTGTTCCTGCTCGTCGTTCAGATCATTCTGGGGGCTCGAAGCGGACGCCGGCTGCTGGTGGCCTGCGTCATTGCGGTGGTATTCGGCCCCGGCCTTGACGCGCTCTTTGGCCACGTCTTCATGATCCCACTGCCCTCGGGCCGCTTGTGGTAGCTCGACACTCGTCCCCTGGGATCGAGCACTCGAGCACCCATTACTTCAGGATCAACGGCCCCGTGACAACAACACCAATGGGGCAGGAGAGTCTTCCATGCCGATGACCGATGCGCTGCTTGGCAGCGTTGAACAACTGTTTTCGCTGGCGACGCTCGTCAGCATGATGATTGGCGTCATGGCAGGTGTGATCGCCGCCGCCATCCCGGGGTTCACGATCACCATGGCGATTGTGCTGGCACTACCGGTCACGTTCACCATGTCGCCGCTGCAGGGCGTCGCCACGATGCTTGCCGTCTATGTCGGTGGCGGGTCGGGCGGATTGATCAGTGCGGCACTGCTGGGCATTCCCGGTACCCCTTCGGCGGTGGCCACCACCTTTGACGCCTATCCCATGGCGCGCAAGGGCGAACCGGGACGCGCGCTGGCGCTGGGCATCTGGGCATCGTTTTTCGGTGCGCTGATCAGTGCCGTGGTCCTGATTATCGCCGCGCCACCGCTGGCCCTGATTGCCGTCAAACTGGGCCCCTGGGAATATTTCTCGCTGATCCTGTTCGCAGTCACCGTGGTGGCCAGTCTGGTCGGCAAATCGGTGCTCAAGGGATTGATGATGAGCCTGCTGGGGCTTTTCATCGCGACGGTGGGGCCGGACCCGATGATGGGCGTGCCTCGTTTCACCCTTGACGTCGATGTGCTGGCCGCGGGTATCCCGTTTCTGGTGATGTTGATCGGCATCTTTGCGGTCAGCCAGCTGGCCAGCGAAGTCGAAAACCCGACAGAGCTGAAGCAGGGGCAGGCGCTGGTAAGGGGCAAAATGCATTTTCGGCCGTTTGGCGTCATGCGTGAGGTGCTGAGCCGACCCGGAAATCTGCTGCGTTCCTCCATGGTGGGGGTCGTTATCGGCGCCGTCCCCGGCGCGGGCGGCAGCATTGCCAATCTGATCGCCTATGATCAGGCCAAACGCGCCTCAAAAACGCCAGAGCAGTTCGGTACCGGTATTGCCGACGGGGTGGTCGCCTCCGAGTCGGGCAATTCCGCCACGGCCGGTGGCGGATTGATACCGATGATCGCGCTGGGTATTCCCGGCAGTGCGGTCGATGCCGTATTGATGGCGGCGTTGATGGTGCAGGGCGTCAGCGTGGGCCCCAGACTGATCATGAATAATGCCGATCTGGTGTACGGCATGTTTCTGGCGATGTTTCTGGCCGCCGGGATGGTGCTGGTGTTCTGCCTGATCAGCATGCGCTGGTTTGTACGGATCACCGAGATTCCCAAATCGATTATCGTGCCGGTGGTACTGGTCTGCTGTGCGATAGGCGCGCTTGCCCTCAATAACCGGGTCACCGACCTCTACCTGCTGGTGGGCGTCGGGCTGGTGGGGTATCTGCTGGCCAAACTGGATTACCCTTTGGCACCGCTGGTCCTTGGGGTCATTCTGGGGCCCATTGCGGAAACCAATCTGCGCCGCGCTTTGATGGCAGATGAGAACTGGACGCTGTTTTTCACCCGGCCGATCTCGGCCATGCTATTGCTGCTGGCCGTGCTGTCGGTCGCTCTGACGGTCAGGCGACTTCTCAAAAAGCGTCGTACCGCCAGTCCCTGACAAGCATGCGGCCGGAGATGTCCGGCCGACTGTGGTCCTCACGCCTCGCGGCGCTGACGCCGAATCAAAAGCCCCATGGCCGTCAGTGCCAGCGCCGCGACAATCACCGAGAAGGCAATGCCTGCCGCCACCAGCCCGGTCATGGCCGCCGTCACGCCCAGTCCGACCACGGGCAGCGAGATTGCCACGTAGATGACCACGAAGTAGGTCGAGGTGACCTCGCTTTTGCGATCCTTCGGGGAGGCGCCCACAACCTCGCCAAGTCCGGCGCGCAGGGTAATGCCCTGACCGGCGCCCGAAATGGCCGCACCGAGCAGCATCAGCCACAGCGAGGCCAGTCCAATGGCGCTACCCACCACCAGCACGCCCAATGCCAGAATCAGACAGCCACTGACGAGCCTTTGACGCTCGGGAATAAAGCGCATGCACGCCTGGCCCAGCGCCGAGGCGATAAAAAGCGTAATGACCACCACGCCGATCATGGCCAGATTGTCGATCTCGAGAATCCTTTGCACGAAGGAGGGCGCCGCGGCGGTGAAAAACCCCAGCACCGCCGTGCCGGCAAAGCCTGCGATGCCGGCCGGCACGAAGACCCCACGCACCTCATCGGGCACGCCGAGGCGCTGAATGTGAAGCCTGATGCGCTCGGGGCGCTCGACCGTTTCCGGCGCCCACCACACCCCGACCATGGCCAGAGCGCACAGGATAATATGCAGCGCGTAGGGCAGGTGCAGTGGCCAGGCCACGTACTGCGCCAGCACGCCCGCGACCAGCGGCCCGAGTCCCAGCCCCATGACATTGGTCGCGGTCGCGGTCAGCGTCGCGCCCCTTTGCCACTCGGGCGGGGCCTGCTCGATCACCGCCACGGTTGCCGTGCCGGTAAAGATCCCGGCCGACAGGCCCGACAGCAGCCGGCCGATCAAAAGAGGCACCAGCTCGGGGCTCGAAAGAAAGACCAGATCGCTGACCACCGCCAGCCCCAGACCTGCGATCAACAGTCGTCTTCGTCCCAGCTGATCCGACCAGCTGCCAAAGCCGATCAGGGCGGTAATCACCCCTACGGCGTAGGCGGCAAAGATGACCGTAATGATGATCTGGGAATAGTCCATCCGCTGCTGATAGATCGGGTAAAGCGGCGTGGGCAGTGTGGTGCCCAGCATGGCCATCAAAAAAGCGAAGGTGATCAGCAGAAATGAAACACGCCCCGGCGAGCGCTGTGTCGATGTGGCAGATCTGGACATGAAGGGACTCCCTGTTGTGCAGCAAGCCTGGTACAGATCATGGCGCAGGTCGCCTTCATGCCGGGATAAAAAATGGCGCCCGAAGGCGCCATGTGTCAGCAGTTGCCCTTTTTGGCCTGTCCCGGCGGGCAGAAATGGCCGTTGCCGTGGCCATGATGACCATCACCAATGATCACCGCCGGCTCCGGATTGATGCGCGCCGGCTGATAGCTGCAGGCCGCCAGTGTGAACATCAAAAGCGCAGTACAAAGCGTACGAAACAGAGAGGGCATGTCGATATTTTCCTGGCCGATAACGGCTGACATGATGACCTGGTGCCACGGGTTTCAAACGCATGAACAGTTCGCCCATTACCCGTTATTTCCGGTCGCTGGAGTGCCTGCCGGACGCGAAGAGCGCCCAATAAGACTGACCGCGACCATTGCCAGGGTGGCCAGCGGCATGGCGACCAGCACGCTGTTCCAGCCCATCGGTTTGCCCAGGGCGATCTCCCAGATCAGCGTGGCGCCGCCGCCGGTGATCATGGCGGCAAGTGCCCCGGCAGGCGTGGCGCGTGACCACAAAAGCGCGGCCAGAAAGACCGGTGTGATCGCGGCGCCATACATGCCGTAGGAGTACATCTGCATCGCCAGCACGCTTGGGAAAAATGCCCCCAGCACCCAGGCCAGTATCCCCAGGGCCACCACCGTCAGACGATTGGCCAGCAGCGCCCGGTGCGGGGCAATACGCATCTTCAGAAGACCGCCCAGAATGTCCTGGGTCAGGCTTGCCGACGCCGAGAGCAGATAGGAGTTGCCGGTGGTCAGCAACAGCGCCACGATCGAAGCGAGCAGCAGTCCACCCACCACGGTGGGCAGCCCCTGCTGGGCCAGTGTCATCATGGCCGTAGACGGGGTGATATCGGGATAGAGGACGCGGGTTGCGCATACCAGCAGCGTGATCAGCGAAGTACAGGCAATGGAAGCGATCACCAGCCCCATGGCTGCCTTGCGGGCCGTGGCCGGGTCACGCGCGGCAGCAAAGCGCTGGAAGAGGTTCTGATCGCCCAGAATCAGCAGAAACAGCGGCAGGAAATAGCTCAGCGCCTGCCATGGAGAAAGCCCGCCCAGCAGCGACTGCTGCACCTGCGGCAGCGCGGTATACAGCCCGTCGAGCCCGCCCAGCGGTATCAGTACCAGTGGGACAGCCAGCAGCATGCTGCCGAAGATGATCACCGCACTCATGTAGTCGGTATAGGCCACCGAAATCAGCCCGCCCATGGTGGCAAGGCCGATCATGACGGCGGCCGAGATCAGCACGCCCTGCCAGACCGGCAGGCCAAAGGCCAGGTTGAGGGCCTGTCCGGCGCCGGTAAACTGATAGGACACGATGCCCACGTAGGCAAGCAGGATAATCAATGATGCCAGCGTGCGCGCCGTTGGACCGAAGCGGGCCTCGATCAGCCCCGGGATGGTCGTGGCTTCACTGCGGCGCATTTTCGCCGCCAGCAGGAAATAGACCACCAGCGCGGCAATCGGAGTGCCGGCAAAAAAGAAGATGGCCGCCCCGGGACCATATTGAAAGACAAAGCTTGCGCCACCGACAATCGAGCCCGAGCCGACGAAGGTGGCCAGCAGCGTGGCCGTCAGGACCATGGTGGATAGCGAGCGCCCGGCGACGATGAAATCACTGTCGTCGTGTACCTTGCGCCGTGAAAAGTAAAGGCCGATAACCAGCATCAGCGCGATATAGCCCATGACGAACAGTGCGTGCATGGCCTGTCCTCCGTTTGTGGTTGTTATCAGGCAGTCATGTCGTGGCTGGCGCCAGAACGCCACTTCTGCTCGGCAGCACTGGCTGCCGAGCAGGTCTTTAGATCAGTGAAGCTGGTGCTTGATCAGGCGTCCACCCTGCATGATCAGGGGCATGTGCGCGCCCTGGCCGGTCAGCAGGCTCATGTCCTCCAGCGGGTTGCCGTCGACCACGATCAGGTCGGCACGTGCGCCGGGGGCGATGCAGCCGATCTCCCCTTCGCGCTGAAGCAGGCGGGCGGCGTTCAGCGTGGCGCTGCGAATGACCTCATGGGCAGGCAGCACGCGGGCACGAATCACGAACTCCTCGGACTGGTGACGATGCATCTCACCCAGCAGGTCGCTGCCATAGGCCATGGTCAGGCCTGCTTCGCGCATGATCTTCAGGCTCTCAAGGCCCGCCAGGCGCACGTCATCGATCTTGGCGACCGAGTCCGGCTTGAGCCCATACTGCGCGCCTTCCTTCTTGAGCATTTCGTAGGTGACCAGTGTGGGGCACGCCATGGCCCCCTTTTCGGCCGCCAGCTGCGCGGTCTCATGGGTAATCAGGTTGCAGTGTTCCAGCGAGCGTACGCCGGCCAGCACCGCACGCCGGATGGCCTGATCGGTATAGAGATGGGCGCTGACATAGGTCTGGGCATTGGTGGCCTCTTCCACGATTGCTTCCAGCTCATTCACCGAATAGCTCAGGAAATCGATCGGATCGCTGGGAGAAGAGACACCTCCGTTGGCCATCACCTTGATGAACTGGGCGCCTGACTTGATCTCCTCGCGTGTGGCGCGGCGTACCGCATCCACACCGTCACAGATACGCCCCATCGAACCCAGTCGCCGGGTCTGGTACTGGTCATCGCGCTCGTCATAAAAGCCGCGATAGTCGGTATGCCCACCGGTCTGGGAGAGCGCCTTGCCACAGATCATCAGTTCCGGACCGACAAAATAGCCTTCGGCCACCGCCTGCTGCAGGCCGCGATCGGCGCCGCCCACATCGCGCACGGTTGTGAAGCCGCGCATCAGCATGTCACGCATGATGGGCGTGGCGCGCGCGGTAATCAGCGAATCCGGGAGCAGGGCGTTGGCGCCCAGATCCGCCGTGGTGGCGATCACATGAACATGGCAGTCGATCAGCCCGGGCATCAACGTGCGCCCCCCCAGGTCCAGACGGGTGGCGCCGGGCGCCTCAAGGGGCGTATCGGAAACCTGTGTAATGCGATCGTTTTCGATCAGCACACTGATGTTCTCCCGCGGGGTGGGAGACGTACCGTCCACCAGACGGGCGTTATGCAGCAAAAAAGTGGTGGTGTCTGACATGATGACTCTCTTGTGATTATTGAATTCGCGATCATCGAAGCAATGATGTCCTGACGACGAAGGCAGGATGGTTCGAGGCTAAACAGCGCAGGCACCGGGTGAAAAGCGCAAAAAACGCATGGGGTCATGCATGGGGTGCATCCGCCGGTCGCGGAATTTCTTCTGCCAGCCACTGCTTGAAAAGGCGGGTGGCGCGGTTTTCCCGTCGCTCCTGCGGAGTCAGCAGGTAATAGCCGCCGCCGTGGCTTGCCGAGAGGTGGGTGGCCCGTGCCAGGCGGCCCTGCGCGATCTGCCCGTCAATGATGTGCTGCCAGCCCAGCACCATGCCCTGGCCCAGCACGGCCATCTCGACCAGCGCCGGGTAGTGGTTGAAGACAATGGTCTGGGTGAGGCGAGGCTCGAGGCCGTGGTAGCGAAACCACTGGGGCCAGGCGATCCAGAGGCTCTGGGCATCCTCGAGCATCAAAAGGGTTTCGCAGGCCAGCATGGCTGGTGTCAGGTCTTCGTTGTCACCCAGCCCATGGCGGGTACGGCACTCTGCAAGATAGTCCGGCGAGCAGACCGGAAACACGCTTTCCGGCATCAGGGAAAGCGTTTCAAAGCCTTCCACGGCGCCGGACTTGAGGTAGTAAAGCCCGATATCGAACTCAAAGGAGGAGAGCGTGGAGATCACGTCGCGCACGATCAGGCGCAGCTTGATCTGCGGATGGTCGCGGCGAAAGCGGCTTAACCGGGGCACCATCCAGAACTGGGCCACGCCGGCCGTACAGGCCAGCGTCAGCTCGTTTTCGCCGGCGCTTTTCATCACCTCGGAAGTGGCGTGAACGCACTCATCGAGCATCTCGCGCACGTGTCGGGCGTAGCTTTCACCGGCCCGCGTCAGGATCAGCTGGCGTGGCTTTCGCACAAACAGTGCCCGGCCCAGAAACTGCTCAAGATGCACAATCTGACGACTGATGGCGCTCTGGGAAAGATGCAGCTCGCTGGCCGCGCGGGTAAAGCTCATGTGCCGGACCGCCGCCTCGAAGGCCACCAGGGCATTCAGCGGTGGCAGGGGAGACATGCGCATGGGGATAGCTCCTGGCAGGAGGAAGAACATGCGAGCGTACGTTATCTGCAGCAAAAGTGTGATGGCTGTGCCAGGGTTGGCCGAACCTCGGTGTCACGTATCTGTCCAAGGATATCGAGACGATCATTTTCGGGCGCGTCAGCGATCACGCGTCACATGCAGGAGAGCAGTGTTGAAAAAGACAATCGCGGTACTGGCAAGTGTGGGCATGGTGGGAGTGTCGACCTCGGCGCTGGCCTTCAATCTGGGGGATGTCAATCAGGCCATGGAGTCGATGAACAACCAGGCCACGCAGGGCCAGCAGACGCAGCCTGCGGCGCAGCAGAACCGGCAGGGGCTCTCGTCACAGGTGGGGAATTTTCTGAATCTCGACAACGCGCCACGCCAGCAGCAGGCAGCGGCCGTAGGCACCACTGACAGCAACCTGGGGCAGGCCTCACAGCTCATTGAGCAGCTGACCGGCCAGCTGGGGGTCAGCAAGACCCAGGCCATTGGCGGGTCGGCGGCGCTGCTGGCAGCGGCCAAAAGCCAGCTGGGCAGCGATCAGTTCAACCAGCTTTCCAATCAGGCGCCGGGCGTCGATGGGCTGCTCTCCAGCGCCCAGGCGCTGTCCGGCAGCCAGTCGATGCTGTCGAAGCTTTCCGGTATGGGCGGCAATGGCCAGGGGGGCGGTACCTCGTCACTGACCTCGAGTGCCTTCAGCATGCTGGGCATGGATGCCGGCATGGTCAGTCAGTTTGCCCCGGTCATGCTTAGCTATCTCGGTGGTCAGGGCGTATCAGGCAGTCTCCTGAGCTCGCTGGGCAGCATCTGGGGCGCGACCGGTCGCTAGAATGACGGTTTCTGGCAGCAGGTCGGTAACGGTTGCCGGCCTGCTGCCCTGTCTCTGACGCGGTCGACTACAGCCGTCCTGCTACCTCCTCCCACAGATTGCGATAAGCCACGGCCGCAGCGGTGCGCGGGGCAAACTGCGTCAGCGGTGCCTGATGGCTGCCCATCTGCTCGACCACGCTGGCATAGGGGATATTGGCGGACAGGTGAGTGGGCCACTGCTCCCGAAAGTGGGTCGTGTTCTCCTGATGTAGCCTGCGGCGGCGGTCCACCAGGGTCAGAAAGGGCCACAGCGGAGTGGCGATGTGTTCCCCATCCAGATACTGCTGTAGCTGGGTCAGGGTTCTCATCGACAGTATCGTTGGGACGACCGGGACCAGCAGGGCATCGACACTGGAAAAGACCTGCTGTGAGAGGGTGGTCAGACCGGGCGGGCAGTCCAGAATAACCAGATCATAGTCATCGCTGACCGGTTTGAGCACCCTGCGCAGGCGGCTCGCCTTGCGACCTTCCAGCAGAAGATCCATCTCGCGGGATTCAAGGCCGGCCGGCAGCAGATCCAGATTTGCCATGTCGGTGTCGCGAATGGTCTTCTCAAGTGTGGCCTTGCCCTTGACCAGCTTCTCCACGCCGCCACCGCGAATTCTGGGCTTGTTGCGCAGATAAAAGGTGGTGGCAGCCTGCGGGTCCAGATCCCAGATCAGCACCCGAAGCCCTGAAAGGCTTGCCTGCGCCGCCAGGTTGATGGCCGACGCAGTCTTGCCCACCCCTCCCTTGATACTGTAAAGCGCCAGCATCTGCATATCAGCGTTCCTGTTGATGGCTTACAGATTGGATCATGGATCATGGCACCTTAGTTTGTGTCGGCGTGATGACGCTTTGATGACAGCTGTGAGATCACGCGTGTCGGCATCGGCGACGATGATCCTGTGTCATGATGGGGCATTCGTGACGGAAAGCGTTCAGGCAACAGGGGTAAAGAGAGACACATGGACAACGATGTGACAGAAGAAACGCTTCACTGGATGTGGGGTGGCATGCCCATCGAGGTCGGCGTGACCCGGCGCGGGCAGGGTCCTGAAGTGCTGATGCTGCCGGCGCTGTCGAGCATCTCGACGCGTCACGAAATGGACGCCCTGCAGGCCTTGCTGGCCGAGCGCTTTACCACGATCTCGGTGGACTGGCCGGGATTTGGCGACCGCCCGCGCCCTTTCATGGAGGCCGAGCCGAGCATGCTGACGGCCTTTATCGATCACCTGCTCGATGAGGTCGTCTTTCTGCCCGAGATGATCGTTGCCGCCGGCCACGGGGCGGGCATGGTCATCCGGCATCTGGAAGAACATCCCGACGCGGCCGACCGGCTGGTGCTGATCGCCCCCACCTGGCGTGGGCCGCTGCCGACCATGGCCGGCGAGCACAGGCCCTGGTTCGGCCATCTGCGCACCTGGTTTGATCGCCCGGTCATCGGCGCGGGGATCTATCGCCTCAATGTCAGCAACTGGTTTCTGCGCCGTATGGCCGGCGAACACGTTTATGAAGCGCCGGACTGGCTCTCGGGCGAGCGTCTTGCTGCCAAGCGCCGGGTGGCCCGTACACCGGGTGCCCGTCACGGCTCGATTCGCTTTGTGACCGGTGGGGTAGACCCCTTCAATCGCCGCGAGGCGTGCGTGGCGGCGCTCAAGGGCGCCAGTGCCCGGACGCTTTTGATCATGAGCGAGAAGATGCCACCGCGCTCCCGTGCCGAGATGCGCGCCATGGGGGCGCTGCCCCGGGTGGATACCGTGTCGCTCGCCCATGGGCGACTGGCGGTACACGAAGAGTTCCCGGATGAGGTGGCCGGGGCCATTCTGGCGTGGCTGGATACCCCATTGCAGGACGACTGAGCCCTGGAGGCGACCGGGGCCGGGGTGTCACACGCCCGGTGGTGGGGCATGAGAAATCGTGGTCAGTGCTGACTGTGCCGAGCCGTCCTTATCGAGTGAAACGACCTGGCACCCGGTGTATTCTTGGCAGGCTGACACCTCAAAAGAAGAAGGGCTTTCAGCTCTGGGAACATGATTTCAGGGGGTAATATGCTTATTGGCGATGTCCGCCTCAAGCGCGTTTATCAGCACTCGGCCCAGCAGGACGGGGCACGCTGGCTGGTGGATCAGGTATGGCCGCGTGGCAAGCGCGAAGAAGAGCTGTCGGTCGAGCAGTGGTATCGCGCCGTGGCGCCGTCCCGTCGGCTGCGGCATGCCTGGGAAAGCGGGCGAATCGATCGCACGACCTTTGAGCGTCGCTATCGTCTGGAACTCAATCCCGGCGACCTCGAGCCGCTGCTGGCCCAGGCGCGTCAGCGCCGGCTGACGCTGGTCAGCGCCGTACGTGATCTGGAAAGCTCACATCTGCCCATCCTCCGCGAGGTCATTCTCGAGGCACTGCGTGGCGAGGGCGTGGTCAGTGAGCCTGCATCGGTGGCCGAGACGCATTGAGTCGAGCGCTACAGGAACAGCAAAACGCCCCGCCTCGATCGGGGCGTTTTTTTATCATCTGCATCTTTGGTGGGCAGAAAGAACAGAAGTGGCCTCAGGTGCGCTGTTGCTGGCCGCAGCAGGGCGCGATGATGCCGGCACGCTCTCTCAGTGCTGCCATGTCCAGAATCTCCACGTGGCGGCCCTGAATATTGAGCAGCCCCTGCTGCTGGAACCGGCCCAGCACGCGGCTGATGGTTTCGATCGCCAGCCCCAGATAGGTGCCGATATCACTGCGTGACATCGGCAGGCGAAAGCGCTCGGCGCTGTGGCCGCAGCGATCAAGGCGCACCGAAAGGTTGCGAAAGAAGCTCGCCAGACGTTCATCGGCCGTCTTGCTGGAGAGAAGCCGCATCAGGCGACGATCATCGACGATTTCTCGGCTCATGCAGCGATAGAGCTGATGGCGAAGCTCCGGCAGCTGCTCGGAGAGACTTTCCAGTCGCTTGAAGGGAATTTCACAGACCGTGGTGCGCTCCAGCGCGGTCAGAAAGCCCGGATGGACAGCGCTGTCGATGCTGTCCAGACCCACCAGTTCGCCGGGCAGATAGAAACTGGTGATCTGCTCCTCGCCGTCGGCCTCGATAATGGTCTGCTTGAGGCTGCCGCTGCGCACGGCGTAGACGTTTTCAAACGTCTCGCCCTGCATATAGAGCGTCTCGCCGCGCATCAGCGGGGAGCGCCGGCGCACGATCGTGTCGAACTGCTCAACATCGTCAAGAGACAGGGAAAGCGGCAGGCACAGGGAGCTCAACGAGCAGGTCTGACAGCGAGGCTGGTGAAGATGAGCGGTGTTCATTGGCCTGGCAGGTTCCTGTGCATGTGAGTGATGTGCCGGGCGCTGTCGTGACGAACCATACCCGACGCCCGGGACTCGACACTGGCTGTTCGCTCCGTCGAGCGCTTCCGGTCTTCTAAAGAGGCCGTGGAAACGGTTGACGATGTTCGGCCGAAAGATGCGTATCAAGGGCCATGGTCAGCTGGCGGATCACCAGTCGCCCCATGGGGTCACTATAAGCGAGTGCTTATCATATTCGATGAGGCCGTCTCGTCGAAAGGCGGCAGGTCTTTCAGGCACGTTGGCGAAACAGTATGACACCCTGATGCCAAAGTCGGCTTCGATGGCATCAAAATCCAGTCGCATGTCACACACCAGGCAATGAATCGCATGGTGGCGCAGTCGGTCATCCCCGCTCAAACGTACGCTGCGACAGGTGGCCAGCTGTGCGACGTTTTGAGCATGGGCATCATCGCTCTGGCTGATGGCCGACACCCCGGTGAGGCTGCTCGACCACACGGTCGCCGTCGACAAGGGGGGATATATACATAAAGCGACAGCACCCGGGCGGTCGCGTTGCTGCGCGCGAGTACCTGAGTTAACTGTGCCGGACCGAAGTGATCGGTGAGGGCAGTGGCTGGTGGATAGAACGTATAGCGGGGACCGTTGTCATCATGGCGCTTTAAAAGCTCAGGGGCCGGCGAGCAAAGCACATCAGAATGGGCGGGTCGGAGAGCAGATGACAACATGGAAGACGCTTGTGGCAGGCAGTGATTCTGCCATGCCACAAGCATCGTCGTGTTCAGGGTCTGATCTGGATCAAATCAGACCGGACGATCATGCCGGGCAGAGTGAATCAGCCGACACGTACGTCGCTGTCCATGTGGCGTGCCACACGCGACATGGTGCTGGTCAATTCGATGGCCAGGGTCAGATCCGCCAGTTCACGCGGCGAGAAGGTGTTGATCGCCATCATGCGGGTGCTGGCATCGACCGGGCGAAAATGGGTAAAGGATTCACACCAGGCAAGCGCTGCGCGTTCGCGGGCGGTAAAGCGGTCAGAGTCGGCCCAGCGTGCCAGCTCGCGCAGCTTTTCGGCATCAATGCCCAGCGCTTCGGCTTCGCTGACCCTCAGATTTTCGCAGTTGTCGCAGCCGCCATTGATCTGCGAGGTACGAAGCTCTGCCAGACAGCGAATGGAAGGGTCGAGGCTGCAATGTCGTACCGCACGCGTGGTGTGGTAGATATCGGTGGCATCGATTCGCCTGGGTCGTTCACTGGTCATGAGTGTGCACCTCAAAATGGTATGAATCTGGTCCTATTTAACGCTTTCGACAAAATTTAATCCACAGCCGGTATTTACAAAGTTGAGCGGGGTTTAAACTTTTTCTCGATTGGCAACCTGCCCTGGTGCCGGTTTTCCTGCGCCGCCCGATGCCATATCGGGCGGCGCAGTGCTTCAGGAAGTGGCCTGAGCCGTACGCGATTCAGTGTGATTTGATCGGCGCCTGCGCTGAAAGTAGACAATCAATGCCAGTATTAAAAGGGCCGGAATCCACAGCCACTCCTTGGCAAAACGCTCGCGAGGCAGCTCGACGCTGACAATGGTCTGATCCATGTCCAGCCCCAGCTCACTGGCCTGACTGCCCCAGCCGACCATGTCCACCAGCGTGGTATCACCGTCCTGACGAAGCGACAAGCCCAGATTGTCCAGCCGCGCCTGGCCGCTGTCGCCCTCGACAACCGGCACCTCGATCACAAGACGCATGGGGGCACCGTAGTCGTCGAGCCCCTCGACCGCCACTCGCAGCGTCTGACCGGTTTCCAGTTCGCCGTAAGCCTTTGCAAACTGCGCCGGCGGCATCTCCTCAAAGGGCGGCACGATCATGTCCTGCCAGAAGCCGGGACGGAAAAGGGTAAAGGCGACCAGCAGTAGCAAAATGGTCTCATGCCAGCGGTTGCGCACGATAAACCAGCCCTGGGTGGCGGCGGCAAAGACCAGCATCGCCACGGTCGCCACCACGAAGATCACGATGCCGTGCCAGAGATCAACATTGATGAGCAAAAGATCGGTATTGAAGATAAACAGAAACGGCAGGGCGGCCGTGCGCAGACTGTACCAGAAGGCCTGAAATCCGGTGCGTATCGGATCGGCGCCCGAAATGGCCGCTGCCGCAAAGGAGGCCAGCCCCACCGGCGGGGTGACATCGGCCATGATGCCGAAATAGAACACGAACAGGTGCACCGCGATCAGCGGCACGATCAGCCCCTGTTGCTGACCGAGCTGCACGATGACGGGTGCCAGCAGCGCCGAGACCACGATGTAGTTGGCCGTGGTCGGCAGCCCCATGCCCAGAATCAGACTCAATACGGCGGTGAGCAGGAGCATCAAGAAGAGGCTGCCCATGGAGAGATGCTCGACCAGATCGGCCAGCACCAGGCCCACGCCGGTCTGTGAGACGGCGCCGACAATGATGCCGGCCGTGGCGGTGGCAATACCGATGCCGACCATGTTGCGCGCGCCGTCGATCAGACCGTTCCAGAGATCATGAACGCCCTCGCGCAGGTTCTCGCCCAGGATAAGTCGGCCGCGAAAGAGCGCGCTCAGCGGGCGCTGCGTCACCATGATGACCATCATCAACACGGTCGCCCAGAAGGCCGAAAGTCCCGGTGAAAGCCGCTCGACCATCAGGCACCAGACCAGCACCACTACCGGCAGCAGATAGTGCAGCCCGACCATGACGGTGGGGCGGGTCTGAGGCAGGGTCGTAATGTCGGTATCAGGGGTATCATGCTCAAGCTCCGGATAGCGCGCGCCCAGCTTCAAAAGCCCGACGTAGATCACCACCAGTGCGATCGAGACCACCCAGGGGGTGGACTCGCCCAGCACCGGCTTGAGCCAGCCCAGCCCGTAATAGACCGCGGCACTGAGCGCCATCAGACCGACCAGGCCGGTCGCAAAGCCCAGCAGCTTGAACAGCCACGGCTTGGGTGGATTGGCACTCTTGAGCCCCTGCATGCCGGCCTTCATGGCTTCGAGATGCACGATATAGAACAGCGCGATATAGGAAATCATCGCCGGCAGGAAGGCGTGCTTGATGACCTCGACATAGGGAATGCCGACATATTCGACCATCAAAAAGGCGGCTGCCCCCATGACCGGCGGCATGATCTGACCGTTGACCGAGGAGGCGACTTCCACGGCGCCGGCCTTGGTCGGGGAAAACCCGACCCGCTTCATCATCGGGATGGTGAAGGTGCCGGTGGTGACCGTATTGGCAATCGAGGAGCCCGAGATCAGGCCGGTCAGCCCCGAGGCCACGACGGCCGCCTTGGCCGGCCCGCCCCGATAGTGGCCCAGCATCGAGAAGGCTACCTTGATGAAATAATTACCGGCACCGGCCTTGTCGAGCAGGGCGCCAAAGAGCACGAACAAAAAGACGAAGCTGGTGGAGACGCCCAGTGCGATACCGAATACGCCCTGGGTGGTCAGCCACTGATGGTTGATCAGCGCCTCAAAGCTGACGCCGCGATGGGCCAGCATGCCCGGCATGTACGGCCCGGCCAGCGAATAACCCAGAAAGACCAGCGCCACGATCATCAGCGGCGGCCCCAGCGCCCGGCGGGTACCTTCCAGCAGCAGGATCAGCCCCATGACCCCCACAATGACATCCTGGGTAATCGGATTGCCGGGGCGGTTGGAAAGCTGGGCATAGAACAGATAGATATAGAGCGCGCAGAAGGCGGCTACCGCCGCCATGATCCAGTCCGTGGCCGGTACGCGATCTTTCGGCGAGCGCTTGAGCGCCGGCCAGGAAAGGAAGGCGATAAAGAGGGCAAAGCCCAGGTGAATCGAGCGTGCCTCGGTGGCACTGAAAACACCAAAGCCCAGCGAATAGGGCAACGGTGAGGTAATCCAGAGCTGAAACAGTGACCAGGCAAAGGCCACAATCAGCAGCAGGCGTCCGGTGGCACCCTGCAACTTGCGCCCACCGGTGTCTGCCACGGCGGCCAGTTCCCTGGCATCCACTTCCGGGCGCTCGGTTGAAGAGGGGGTCGTGTTCATGTCCGCATCCTTTGGCGGCAGGACCTTTCCGGGACGGATGCCCGGATCGGAAATGACACAACGCCCCCGGCTGGAGGCGTTGCGTCGTCAAAGATGACGTCCGGGCCGTGATCATGCTGGCCCGGATCAGGCAGGCTTACTCGCTGAGCCAGCCCTTTTCCTGATAGTAGCGTTTGGCGCCTTCATGCAGCGGCGCTGACAGGCCCTGATTGACCATGGTTTTCGGGTCAAGCGTGGCAAAGGCGGGGTGAAGTTTCTTGAAGCGATCGAAGTTGTCGAACACGGACTTGACCGCGGCATAGACCAGATCGTCGTCGACCTTCTCAGAGCTGACAATCGTGGCACCAACACCGAAGGTCTTCACGTTATCCGGGTTGCCCTTGTACATGCCGCCGGGAATTTCATAGAAGCTGTAGTAGGGGTGCTCTTCCACCAGCTTCTGGATCACTTCGCCGTCGAGCGGAATAATGCGAGCGTCCACGGTCGTGGTCGCTTCCTGGATGGAACCGTTGGGATGGCCGGCGACAAAGACCATGGCATCGATGTTGTTGTCGGCCAGTGCCGAGGCCTGTTCGGCGCTATCCAGTTCCGAGACCAGCGAGAAATCCTTTGTGGTCCAGCCCTTGGCCGCCATGACGACTTCCATGGTGGCGCGGTTGCCCGAGCCGGGGTTGCCGATATTGACCCGCTTGCCCTTGAGATCATCCAGCGTTTTGATGCCGGAGTCGGCACGTGCCACCAGGGTGAGCGGCTCACCATGCATGGCAAAGACCGAACGCAGGTCCTCATGGGCCTTGCCTTCGAACTGGCCTTCACCGTGATAGGCGTTGTACTGCACATCGGACTGGGCCACACCCATGTCCAGATCGCCGTTCTCGATGCCGTTGACGTTGGCCACCGAGGCACCGGTCGAGGGGGCGTTGCAGCGATAGCCGCTGTCACCCTGATTGACGAAGCGACAGACGGACTGGCCGACCACGTAGTAGACACCGGTCTGACCGCCGGTGCCGATGGTCATGAACTTCTGTTCACCGGCCTGAACGCTGGTTGCGGACAGTGCAAGTGCCCCCAGGGTCATGACGGTCGCCGACAGCATCGCAGTAAGGGTCTGGCGTTTGATCATTTAAGGTTTCCTTTTTATGACTTGTTATGCCTCGTGACCGGTGTTGCCGGTCAGGTGACGCTACGTTACTGCTGCATCGGCTGGACTGCAAAACGACCATCTTACTAGCTTAAGTTTCGTTAAAGGATGGATGGCGGCTTTTCGGGAGTTCGGTTCTTGCTGTCATGATAAAAATCAACGCTCCAGAGGGTCGCTTTGCAATCATGGTTTCCTATAGCATGAAAGTGAAACGATTGTAACGAGGTTGCCCGCCATGTCCTTCGAGTCCTTCAATCCTCCGACGCGCCTTTTGATGGGGCCGGGGCCGATCAATGCCGACCCGCGCGTGCTACGCGCCATGTCCGCGCCGCTGATCGGCCAGTATGACCCGGCCATGACCGCCTGCATGAATGACACCCAGGCGCTCTATCGCGAGGTCTTTCGCACTAAAAATGACGCCACATTGCTGGTGGATGGCACCTCGCGTGCCGGTATCGAGGCCGTACTGGTGTCGCTGATCGAGCCGGGTGACCGGGTACTGGTGCCGGTGTTCGGCCGCTTTGGCCATCTGCTGCGCGAAATCGCCGAGCGTGCCGGTGGCGAGGTGCACATCATCGAGGTCGAGTGGGGCGAGGTCTTCACGCCCGAGCAGGTCGAGGCGGCCCTTCGCGACGTACGCCCGAAGGTGCTCGCCATGGTGCAGGGCGATACCTCCACCACCATGTGCCAGCCGCTCGAAGAGATCGGCAGCCTCTGCCGCGCCCACGACGTGCTCTTTTATACCGACGCCACTGCCTCACTGGCCGGCAACGTGCTGGAGACCGACGCCTGGCAGCTCGATGCCGTCACCGCCGGGCTGCAGAAGTGCCTGGCCGGCCCCTCCGGCAGCGCGCCGACCACGCTGTCGCCGCGCGCCGTCGAGTGCATCCGCGGTCGCGCCCACATTGAGGCCGGTCTGGTCGGCGACGGTCATGACGCCGGGCGCGGCGTGCGTATTCGCTCGAACTATTTTGACCTGTCGATGATTCTCGATTACTGGGGGGAATCGCGCCTCAACCACCACACCGAAGCCACCAGCATGCTCTACGGCGCGCGTGAATGTGCCCGTCTGCTGGTCAATGAGGGCATGGACCAGGCCGTGGCCCGTCACGCCCTGCACGGCGGTGCGTTAACCAGCGGACTGTCGGCAATGGGACTTGAGCTCTTTGGCGATCAGCGCCACCGCATGAACAACGTGGTCGGTATCTACATCCCCGACGGCGTCGAGGGTGAAGTCCTGCGTCGCACGCTGCTGGAAGACTACGCCATCGAGATCGGCACCTCCTTCGGGCCGCTGCACGGGCGTATCTGGCGTATCGGCACCATGGGCTACAACGCCCGCCGCGATACCGTCATGACCACTCTGGCGGCGCTCGAGGAGGTGCTGCGTCAGGCCGGGGTCAGCATCACGGCCGGCAGCGGTGCCGGCGCGGCGCGCGAGTACTATCAGGAACATCCACAACAAAACCCACCACAAGGCCCGCAGCAGCACTCACGGTTCGGCCCGGGGAGTGCCCATGTATAACGGTGAATCAATCGTTGCGGCCTGCGACCGGCTGGCGGCCATTTCGGCCGATGACGGGCAGCTCACGCGCTGCTACCTGACGCCGGAACATGCTCGCGCCCACGCGCAGCTGGCGCAGTGGATGCAGGACGCCGGCATGCAGACCTGGCAGGACGCCGCCGGCAATCAGTGGGGTCGTCTGGAAGGCAGTGATCCGTCGCTGCCGGCGCTGGTGCTGGGCTCTCACTCCGACAGCGTGATCAACGCCGGACGCTTTGACGGCCCGATGGGGGTGCTGCTGGCGATTGGCGTGGTGGCGCGTTTGAATGCCGCCGCCCAGCGTCCGACCCGGTCGGTCGAGGTCGTGGCCTTTGCCGATGAAGAGGGCATCCGTTTTGGTACGGCGCTGTTGGGCAGCCGCGCCGTGGCGGGCAGCTGGGACCCGGCCTGGTGGGACATCACCGGGCGTGATGGCGTGACGCTTCGTCAGGCGTTTGTCGATTTCGGCCTCGACCCGGCGCGGGTCGGTGAGGCCGCAAGAGCACCCGAGTCCGTGGCCGGCTATCTGGAAGCGCATATCGAGCAGGGGCCGGTGCTGGAGGCCGAGCGCCGCTCGCTGGGCGTGGTCACGGCCATTGCCGGCGCCCGACGCTTTGCCATCACGATCAGGGGCGAGGCCGGCCACGCCGGCACCACGCCGCTGGTGCTGCGTCGCGATGCGCTGAGCGGTGCCGCCGAGGCGATCGTGGCCATCGAGACCCTGGCACGCGCGGCAGGTATCGTCGCCACGGTCGGCTCGCTGGAGACCTATCCCGGAGCGGTCAATGTGATCCCCGGTGAGGTGCGCATGACGCTCGACATTCGCGCCGAGCGCGATGAGGATCGTGACCGCACGCTGGAGGCCATTCGCGAGACCTGCGAACGCGTGGGCGAGGCGCGCGGGCTTGCCTGGTACTGGCAGGAGACCCATTCGGCGCCGGCCGTGGCCTGCTCGCCGCGACTCATCGAGGCGCTGACGGAGGCCATCGGCACCACCATTGGCACCGACAACGGCCCGGTCCTGCGGCTGGCCAGCGGTGCCGGGCACGACGGCATGGCGATGGCCGACATCTGCGACATCGGCATGCTGTTCGTGCGCTGTGACCGCGGCATCAGCCACCACCCGGACGAGTCGGTGCAATCGCGCGATGTGGATGACGCCCTCAACGCCATGAATGCCGCTGTATCAGCGCTGGTGGCCTGACAATTTTTTCATCACTGACAGGTTCCTCATCGACAGCGACCCGGGCGGTGTGCTGCCCGGGTCGTGACTTCGAAATACTCCCTTCGGGAATACCCTTTTCGAGAACGCCATGGATCAGCATCTGGGGCAGCGACTGCGACAGCAGTTTGATCAGCTCACGCCCAACGAGCAGAAGGTGGCGGGGTTTATCCTCGATCACTTCGAGGATATCGCCGTCTACAGCGGTGCCGAGCTGGCCAGACTCTCCGGGGTCTCCAAGGCCACGGTCAGCCGGCTCTTTCGACGTCTCGGGTTTGCAAGCTTCAGCGAAGTGCGCCAGCACGCCCGCGAGCTGCGCTATCACGGCGTGCCGCTGGTCACCGATTCGAAAGCGCTGGGCAGCGGGCTGGAGCGCTTTCAGCGCCATTTCGAGCGCGAGCGTGACAATCTCCATCAGATGCTGGCTGCCATCGACGCCGAGACCTTCGATACGCTGATCGAGGCGCTCGACAGTGCGCCGGAAGTGCTGGTAATCGGCTATCGCAACGGCTATCCGCCGGCCCTGCACCTGCGCCAGCAGCTGATGCAGGTGCGCCCTGGCGTTCGGCTGGCGCCGCTGCCCGGCCAGTCGCTGGGCGAGGAGCTGGTCGGCGTGCAGCCGGGCACGCTGGCGATTGTCATGGGCTTTCGGCGCCGGGCGCACGGCTTCTCAAGCCTGCTCGAGCAGCTCAAGGGCAGCGGTCTGGACACGCTTTTGATCGGTGACCCGACCCTGGCGGCGACCGGGGTCTCGCCCACCTGGCAGCTGGAGTGCCCGCTGGACAGCGTCTCCGCCTTTGACAGCTACACCTCGGTGATGAGCCTGATCAACCTGCTGGCCAACGCGCTGCTGCACAAGCGGCTGGGTGAGGGGCGCTCACGCATCGATGCCATCAGTGACGCCTATGCCGGGCTGGATGAACTGGCCTGATTGGATGTTTGAGCTCGACCAGAGGCGGCCCACGGGCCACCTTTTTGCGTTCAACGAGTGCGCCCAGCTCGCCAGGCGCACCCGAGGAGTGCAGTTTGCCAGCGTGCAGAGCGAGCCGAGGGCCGCCATGAGGCGCTGACGGGCGTGGCAGGCGGGTCCGTGCCGATCTGGCACGAAGGTTGCAACGTCGTCCTCATGAATAACTCAACCGGCCGGGCGAAGGAGTGCACATGAGTGACGTCATCGAGCGTGTGGATCGCAGTGTCTGGGTCAGGGGCCGCCCCGAGCAAGGCACCACCGGCATGACACATGGCCCGTTGGCCGGCCAGCGTCTGGCAGTGAAGGACCTTTTTGATATCCAGGGCGAGATCACCGGGGCGGGCAATCCCGACTGGGCTGCCGCTCAGCGTCCGGCTCGCCATACCGCGCCGAGCGTTCAGGCACTGCTGGACGCTGGCGCCCCGCTTGCCGGCAAGACCCAGACCGACGAATTTGCCTACAGTCTCAACGGCGCCAACGTGCACTACGGCACGCCGGTTAATCCAAGGGCACCCGATCGGCTGCCGGGCGGCTCAAGCTCCGGCTCGGCGATCGCCGTGGCGCGCGGCGAGGCCGAGATCGGACTGGGCACCGACACCGGCGGATCGATTCGCATTCCGGCCAGCTATAACGGCCTGTGGGGACTGCGTCCCACGCACGGGATGATCAGCAGCGACGGACTCGTCCCGCTGGCCCCCTGCTTTGATACGGTGGGCTGGCTGTGTCGCGACCATGACACGCTGTCCAGTGTGGCCGAGGTGCTGCTGCCAACGGCCCGGGTTGATGCTCCCGGCAGCGTGATGACGCTGCTGGTGCCCGAGGCGCTGGCCGGCGAGGCGTCACGCTTTCGCCAGGCGCTCGGCGCGCGGCAGGACCTGCTGATCCAGTCGCTGTCCGATCAGTGGCTGGCGCATCTGGGCCGTACCTTTCGCGTGCTGCAGGGGCGCGATATCTGGCGAGTCCATGGAGAATGGATCACACGTGAACAGCCCCGTTTGGCCCCGGATATCGAGGCTCGCTTTCAGTGGTGCGCCACCCTGACCGAGCTGGATGAGCAGACTGCCCGCCGGGCGCGGGAAGAGATCATCAATGCGCTGCGCACCTTCAGCGATGACGGCGCGCAGCTGCTGGCAATGCCCACGGCGCCGGGGGCCTCGCCGCTTTTGAGCCTGACCGGCCGTCGTCTTGAAACCTACCGCGAACACCTGATGGGCATGACGGCACTGGCCGGGCTCTGGGGCGCCCCGCAGCTCTCCATGCCGCTGCTGCATGATGACCGCGACGGCGGTGGCCATGCGCCCTGGGGGCTGTCACTGCTGGGCGCGCCCGGTCAGGACCGGCACCTGGTGACGCGGGCCCGAGCGTATCGCGCATAGGCACGATGCCGCCCGGCCGTTATGATGCGCTTCTGCCCGGGCGCATGGAGCCACCACGACGCCATGGGAACATGATCACCAGGAGCACCCATGGCTGCCATACTCGCGATTCTGCCCATCTTCACGCTGATTGTGGTCGGCTATGTGCTGGGCTGGCGGCAGTGGCTGACGCCGTCCAGCGCCGGTGGGCTCTCCTGGGTCACCTTCAAGCTCTTTCTGCCCTGTCTCCTGTTGACCGGCATCGCCCGTGCCCCGCTGGGAGACGCCCTCTCACCGCTGCTGCTGGTGGTCTATTTCATCCCGGCGCTGCTGCTGTTTACCGTCTTCAATCTCTATATTCGCCGACGCACGGGGCAGGCCTCTGCCATCGGGCTGGCCGCCAGCTACTCCAATAATGTCCTGATCGGCATTCCGCTGGTGACGGCGCTGTTCGGTCACGAGGGGCTGGTCTATCTCCTTGCGCTACTGGCGGTGCACAGCCTGATTCTCTTTTCGACCCAGTCGCTGTATGCCGCTCTCGGGCAGGGGCGCGAACAGCGACCCAACGTGCTGAGCCTTCTGAAAACGCTGGCCAATCCGCTGGTGGTGGGGCTGTTATTGGGGGTAGTGATCAATGTCTCCGGTATTCCGCTGGCAACGCCGCTGTGGCAGATGCTGGACTGGCTGGCGCGTGCAGGCCTGCCGTGTGCGCTGATCGTGGTGGGTGTCGGCCTGACCCGCTACCGGCTTCGCACCTCGCCGACCATCTGGGCAATCTGTGTCGGCAAGCTGGCGCTCTTTCCGCTGATGGTGCTGGCCCTGGGCAGTGCCATGCCGGGGCTCTCGCCGCTGGCGCTGCATGTGCTGGTGCTGGCGGCCGCCGGCCCGATCGGGGTGAACGTACTGGCCTTTGCCAAACCGGGTGAGGAACAGCACACCGTCGGCGCGAGCATCTTCCTCTCGACGCTTTTGGCCGCGGGCACGCTGCCGCTGTGGATGCTGGCGATGGGCTAGCCCGCCGCAGGTACGGCGGGCCGAAGGGCAGGGTTCAGCGCCCGGTCGGCGCGTGATGCTCGTGCCAGTGGCGGGCGATGTCCACCCGGCGGGTGACCCACACCCGGTCATGGGCCTCGAGGTGATCGAGAAAGCGCTGCAGGGCGCGAAAGCGACCCGGCCGGCCGATCAGGCGGCAGTGCAGGCCGATCGAGAGCATCTTCGGCGCCTCGGCGCCCTCCTCATAGAGCACGTCAAAGGCGTCGCGCAGGTAGTTGAAAAACGGATCACCGTAGTTGAACCCGCCCGGTGAGGCGAAGCGCATGTCGTTGGTGTCCAGCGTGTAGGGCACGATGAGATGGTCACGCGGCTCGCCCTCGGTATTATCGATCTGCGTCCAGAAGGGCAGGTCATCCCCATAGTAATCCGAGTCGTACAGGAAGTGCTCGTGTTCGCCGACCAGCGTGCGGGTATTGGGGCTGTCACGCCCGGTATACCAGCCCAGCGGCAGCTCGCCGGTCAGTTCGCGATGCAGGTCAATCGCCTGCGCCATCATGGTGCGCTCCTGCTCAAGACTCATGTCCTGATAGTGAATCCAGCGCAGACCGTGGCAGGCGATCTCGTGGCCGGCCTCCCTGAAGGCGCTGACCACCTCCGGGTGGCGCGCCATCGCCATGGTGACGCCAAAGACGGTCAGCGGCAGGCCGCGACGTTCGAATTCGCGCAGCACGCGCCAGACGCCGGCCCGTGAGCCGTACTCATAGAGCGACTCCAGACTCATGTGGCGGTCGGGGTAGGGCGCCGCGCCGATGATGTCGGAGAGAAACGTCTCGCTGTGGGCATCGCCGTGCAGCACGCTGTTCTCGCCACCCTCTTCGTAGTTGAGCACGAACTGCACCGCCACGCGGGCGCGCCCCGGCCATTGCGGGTCCGGGGGCGTGGCGCCGTAGCCGCGCAGGTCGCGTGGGTAGTGGTTCAGGTAAAGGTCGTGACTCATGACGTGCTCCGGCTCAGGTGTTCAAAGGCGCCTCGAATGGGCCTGGCGATCGGGAAGGCGCGGTCGTTGTGCTTCGAGACCGGGTAGCCGGTGGCGCTGACCGCCTCCAGCAGCGCCACGCCTGCGGTCACCCCGTCAATGACCGGTACACCCAGCGTTTTGCCCAGTCGCTCGGCCAGTTCGCTCATGCCGGCGCAGCCCAGCAGGATGGCGTCGCTGTCATCATTCTCAAGCGCTTCACGGCAGGCGGCGAGCAGGGCCTCATAGACGCTGTCATCCTCGGACTCGAACGCCGCGACCGGCAGCTCGCAGGCGTGCAGGCCGGCGCACTGCTCGCGCTTGCCGTACTCGTGCAGCAGCCGCTCGGCAATCGGCAGGGTGCGTGCCAGCGTGGTGACCACCGAGAAGCGGCGCGCCACCATGGCGGCCATCTGCATGCCGGCCTCGGCCACGCCCATCACCGGCACCGAGGCCACTTCGCGGGCTGCCGCCAGCCCCGGGTCACCGAAGCAGGCGATCAGATAGCCATCGACGCGGATGTCACCGTTTTCAGTCTCGATGAGGCGCTCCAGAAGGCCGGGCACGGCCATGGCCTCGTCAAAGTGGCCCTCGAGACTGGTCGGGCCGTGGCGCGAAGTGTGCATGAGAATCTCACCACGCGAGACGCGGCGCGCGCTGGTGGCGATGCCCTCGCTCATGGCGGTACTGGTGTTGGGATTGATGACGCAGATGGTCGGGGGGTGAGAAGTCATGACGCGTTTTGCTCGCGGTGGTGGCCAAAAAGGTGTTCGAAATCGGGCAGGGCATCGCCGCTGGCGGTGAAATCAAGGCTCGCCTCGATCCCCGTCAGGTGCTGGTGCATCCATGTCTGGAGGGCGTCGAGATCCCGGCGCTCCAGCAGGGGGATCAGGGCCGGATGCTCACAGGGGCAGCCGGCCCGGCCGCGCCCATAAACGGCAATGATCAGCGATGTGCGCGAGATCAGCTGCGAGAGGGCCTCCGACAGCGAGGCGTTGCCGGCCATCGCCATCAGGTGCGTGTGAAAGCGCGCCGACAGACGAATGGCCTGATCGCGCGGTGCGTGGCGCTCCTGATCGGCAATCCGTGTCAGTGCCTGCAGATCTTCCGGTGTGACGTGCGCCACGACCTCGGTCAGCAGGGCACCTTCGAGAAGCCGCCGTGCCCGGAAGACATCGCGCGCCTCGGCAGGCGTCGGGCTGGTGATCTGGGCGCCACGATGGGTGCGAAGCGTGACCAGCTGTTCCAGTGCCAGGCGCTGCAGCACGCGGCGGATCATGGTGCGACTCACCCCGAAGGCGCCGGCCAGCGCATCTTCCGGCAGTCGGGCACCCGGGGAAAGTCGATGCTCCACGATGGCTTCCCACAGCGCCTGATAGATCGCGTCATCGCTGCGCGCGTCGTGACCGGTGGCAAGGCCGGCCAGCAGATGAAACTGACGAGTATCGTTCATGAAGCTCCTGTCATGCGGTTCCGGTCGGATAGCGGCCCTGAGATTGTATACAAGCATTTTTCATGCCACGGCACATAAAGGTCTTTGACAAGGCGGTTTTCGTACGTTGAGACATGAACAGCGATCGGCATAAAACGCCCTGCGTATACAAAAATTCCCTGTTTGGGTGCGAAAGGAACATGTCGCAGCACGTCTGTGGTGCATACGAGTGGCCGTTCGTGGTGAGTGTCCACTGTCGTAACACCCCTGCTGATCGACAGGCAAAACGGTCGCGGTTAAAAACCGACGCCATAACAGCGGCTTGTGACCCCAAGGCGATTTTTTATTGTCGCTGGTCTCAATCTGGCACAGAGATTGTATACAAATGAAGTGACAGACGATGTCGGCCATTCGCCCATCGCAGGGCTGCCAGCGGCAGCGCAATGATCCTTCATGGAGTCGCTCATGAACAGCACCAGGACCCGGGGGCCGCAGCCCGCCACGCCCGATTCGCACCTTTATAATGAAGACCTGGCGCCGGCCCGGCAGAACTGGCGTGCCTACAACATTTTCGCCTTCTGGATGGCCGACATTCACAGCGTGGGGGGCTACGTGCTGGCCGCCAGTCTGTTCGGTCTCGGGCTGATGGGGTGGCAGGTACTGATTTCGCTGCTGGTGGGCATTCTCATCGTGCAGTGTTTTGCCAATGCCATGGCGCGACCCAGCCAGCGTACGGGCGTGCCCTTTCCGGTCATCTGTCGCATGGCGTTTGGCACAAGGGGTGCCAACGTGCCGGCGGTTATTCGGGGGCTGATCGCGGTGGTGTGGTACGGCATCCAGACCTGGCTTGCCTCCAACGCGCTGCTGCTGGTGCTGTTGCGCTGGTTCCCGGGTGTTGAGTCCTGGACGCAGGTGAGCTTCGTGGGCCTTTCAGCGCTGGGCTGGCTGTGCTTTGCGCTGATGTGGGTGCTCCAGGCGCTGGTCTTCTGGCGCGGCATGGATACCATTCGGCGCTTCAACGACTGGGCCGGGCCGCTGGTCTATGCCGTCATGTTTGCCCTGGCCGGCTGGATTGTCTGGCAGGCCGGCCCCGACAACATCAGCCTGTCACTGTCGAGCCAGACCCTGACCGGCGGTGAAGCGCTGTGGCAGATGGTGGTCGCTGCCGTACTGGTCGCCGGGTATTTTGCCGGCCCCACGCTCAATTTTGGTGACTTCTCGCGCTACTGCTCCACCGAGAAGGCCGTGCGTCGCGGCAACTTCTGGGGGCTGCCGGTCAACTTCCTGGTGTTTTCCATCATCACCGTGGTGGTGGTCTCCGGCACGCCGCAGATCTTTGGTGAAATGCTGACCGACCCGATCGAGACCGTGGCCCGCATCGACAGCGCCACGGCGGCCGTGCTGGGCGTGTTTGCGTTTGTGGCCGCCACCATCGGCATCAACATCGTGGCCAACTTCGTGGCGCCGGCCTTTGACTTCTCCCACGTGGCGCCCGAGAAGATCAGCTGGCGTATGGGCGGCATGATCGCCGCGGTGGGGTCGATCTTTCTCACGCCGTGGAATCTGTTCAACAACCCCGAGCTGATTCATTACACGGTGGGCGTGCTGGCAGGCCTGATCGGGCCGCTCTATGGCATTATCCTGATGGATTTCTACAGGGTGCGCCGCCAGAAGATCGATCTCGACGCGCTGTTCTCTTCCGCGCCGGGCAGCACCTACCACTATCATCGCGGCGTCAATCCGGTGGCCCTGCGCTCGTTGATCATGGGCGGGCTGGTCAGCGTGCCGATCAGTCTAGCGCCGCTGGGTGATATCAGCAGCTTTGCCGTGTTCTTCGGCGGGGGCGTGGCCGCACTCGCCCACGGCTGGCAGTCCGGACTGTGGCGTCGCAGCGTGGCCGGCAGGGCGGTCACGTCACGCTCCTGAGCCTGGTCTGATCGATCGGGGGCATCGGGTGTCGCCAGACACTCGATGCCCCTTTTTTTATGGGCCGCGTTCAGGCGCGGACGGCGTGATGGTGCCGTTCGCCGCCCGGTTGCAATGGCCTTGTCCGGTAATGACCTCAGCCGCTGTCCGGCCCGAAGGTCTGCGGCAGATAGAGGATCAGGTCGGGGAAGAAGATCAGCAGCACAATCACGCCCAGCATGACCAGCAGATAGAGCATGGTGGTGCCGAGGGCCTGCAGCAGCGGAATGCCGCCGATGCGTGCCGAGATCATCAGGCACAGGCCGTAGGGCGGCGTGATCAGGCCAAGGCCCAGCGCCATGACGCTGATCACCCCGAACTGCAGCGGATCGATTCCGGCCTGGGCAGCCAGCGGCTGAAAGATGGGTGCCAGAATGGCCATCGCCGGCAGCGAGTCCATGAAGGTGCCGACCAGCAGCATCACCAGCGTGATCACGATCAAAAGCACCGTCGGGTCGGTGATCTCTACACCCGCCATCAGCTGCGGGGGAATGCGGTAGAAGCTGATCAGATAACCAAAGATGGCGGCCCCCACCAGACTGAACAGCGACAGCGAGCAGAGCCTGACGGTATCGGTCGAGGCATCCAGCACGCTTTTGAAGGTCAGCTCGCGATAGACCAGAAAGCCCAGTACCAGCGCATAAAGCACCGCCATGACCGCCGCCTCGGTGGGCGTGACGATCCCGAGCGTGATGCCGCCGATGATCAGCACCGGAATGCCGGCGGCCAGCAGGCCATCCTTGCCGGAATGCAGGATCTCCTTGAGCGTGGCGCGCTGGCGGGTGGGGACGTCATAGCGGCGCACGTAGCCCATGTTCATCAGAAGCTGCGTGATGGCGATCATGATTCCCGGGATAATGCCGCCCAGAAAGAGCCCGGCAATCGAGGTGCTGGTCAGCGCGCCCCAGACGATCATGTTGATCGACGGCGGAATGATGATGCCCATCACCGAAGAGGCCGCGGTGACCGCGACGCTGAAGTGCGCCGGGTAGCCTTCCTTTTTCATCGCCGGGATCAGCACGGTGCCGATGCCGGCGCTGTCGGCAGTCGATGAACCCGACACGCCGGCAAACAGCATGCTCACCAGCACGTTGACGTGCGCCAGCGCCCCTTTCACATGACCGACCAGGTTGAGGCACAGCGTGATCAGGCGGTCGGTAATGCGTGCGGCGTTCATCAGATTGCCGGCCAGCAGAAACAGCGGTACGGCCAGCAGCACAAACGAGTCCATGCCGTAGTACATGCGCTGAAACATGACCCAGGGCGCCAGGCGCGGGTCGAGCGCGATGATGCCAAACGAGGTCAGCACCAGTGCCATCGCGATGGGTACGCCCAGGATGATCAGCACGCCCAGCAGGGCAAACAGGAGCCACGGCAGCAGAAAAAGCCAGTCGGCCGTCATCATGAGCGGGTCTCCTGTTGGGGCGGGGTCGTGGCGAGGGTGTCGATTTCGGTGGTGGGCGGCGCCGTCTCCTCGATCCCGGAGGGGGTGTCGAGCTTACGTTCCATGGCATCAAACCCCTGGGTGGCGCCCAGCAGCAGGCGCTGCAGGCTGAACAGCACGATCAACACACCACAGACCAGAAACGCCGAGTAGGTCACCACCATTGGGAGCTGCGAGGCGCTGGCGATGCGGTTGAAGCCGGACAGGGCAAAGGCCTGGCCGAAAACAATGAACACGATGCCAACGATCAGACAGGCCAGATCCCGCAGTACCCGGGTGATCCGCCCCATGGCGCTCCTGCGGGCAAAGGCCTCGAGCACGAAGTGATCGGCGTGCAGCACGCCCAGCGCCGTGCCCAGCATGATCATCCACTGAAAGGCAAAGCGGCTGAGTTCCTCGGTGGCGTAGGCCGCCGGCAGCATGGGCAGGTTACGGCTGGCGATCTGATAGATGATCAGCAGAATAAAGGCGGCCAGCAGCATCAGCAGCACGGCATTGAGCACTCGTTCCAGAGCGCGGTTGAATCGGCCCAGGGCCGTAATGATTCCCATGGCGCGGCTCCTCAGTCGGTATTAATGTCAGTCGGTGTTGACGATCAGGTCATAAAGATCGCGCAGGCCCATCTCGTCGATCACCCGGCCCAGCGGTTCGGCGACCATGGCCTGCATGCGCTCGCGATCCATCGGGTAGAAGGTCGCGCCTTCTTCCTTGAGCTTTTCCCGTGACTCCCGGTCCAGACGAATCTGCAGATCGCGGGCGAACTGCTCGCTTTCATCGGCAGCGGCCTGCACTTCGTGCTGCTCCTCTGGTGACAGCGAGTGCCAGGTCCGGGACGAGACGGTCAAAAGCCGCACGGTGATGTCATGCTCGGAAAGGCCGATATGGGGCGCCACCTCGTGAAAGCGCATGCGGTAAATCCACTCCGCCTCGTTGAGCAGCCCGTCAATGGCGCCAAGCTGCAGCCCGGTATAGATCTCCCGGTAGGCCATGACCGTGGGCCGGGTACCCAGCGCCGACCACGCCGTGATCACCGGTTTGGTCGGATTGGTGCGAAGCTTCATGCCCTTTAAATCCTCCAGGCTTTCCAGCGGCCGGGTGCTGACGATCTGGCGGGTACTGCCGCCGTAATAGGCCAGCACCTTGACCCCGGTTTCGTCTTCGATGCGGCTTGCGATCTCGCGGCCGGCCCTGCCGTCGAGCACGTGTTTCCAGTGGTCGATATCGCGATAGAGAAACGGGATCGAGAAGATGCTGGCAGTATGGGAAAACTCCGAAATCAGCCCCGGGTTGACGATCGAAAAGTCCAGCGCGCCGGCGGTCTGCTGTTCGAACATCTCGGTTTCATGGCCCAGCACCGAGTTGCTGTAGAGGCTGACGGTGAGCGCGCCGTGGCTCTTTTCCTTCAACAGTTCGCCAAATCGCTCGGCACTGGCGTGATAGGCCGTCTCCTCGGTAGCGCCGTGACCAAAGATCAGCTCACGGGCGCTGACCCTGGAGGGGGAGAGCACCGACAGGCCCAGAAGCGCGAGCGCCAGCAGCAAGGGGAGGCTGCGGCGCAGGACAGGTAGACAAGACGTCATGACGACTCCCGTGAACGGTGAAGGGTGTGGTCGGCGCTGGCGCGAATTCTGAGCGACGTTTCCAGCACGATGCGCCGTGGATCGTTGTCGGGGGCAGCCAGACACGCCAGTGCCAGCCCGGCTGCGGCACGGCCGATGGCGTGAGGATGCGTGGCGATACTGCACAGCGCCGGCTCGCTCAGCGCCGCTTCATCGCTGTCATCGATGCCGATGACCGCGCATTCAGCGCCCGGCGTGATGTTCAGCCGGGCCAGCGCCAGCAGGGCACCCAGGGCCATCAGGTCGTTGTGACAGATCAGGGCCGTGGGTGGTGTGGGTTCATTCATGATCTCGAGCGTGCGCTCAAGCCCGGCGCGGCGGGTCAGTTCATTGCGCCCGGTCCGGATGTCGGGAGCAAGACCGGCCTCGTGCATGGCCTGTTGGTAGCCCATCATGCGCTCGCGGTCGGCCGAGCTGTAGCCGGTTCCGGTCAGCAGCGCAATGCGGCGATGGCCGTGATGGATCAAATGCGCCACGGCGCGGGCAAGACCGGTGCGAATGTCGGCGCCGACGTAGTGGCCACGGGGTGTCTCGCCAATGTGGCGCATCACTTCGATGCAGGGCAGGCCCCAGTCAGCCATGGTGTCAGTCAGCGTGTCCGGCGTGTTTTCGGCCGGGCAGAGCAGCAGGGCATCGATGCGCTGCTCGCGCAGACGGGTCACCAGGCGCTCCTGACGCGCCGGGCTGTCCCCGGTGCTGGCCAGCAGGGAGACGTAGTCGGCGTTTTGGAGGGTTTCATCAATCCCCGCCACCATGGCGCCGAAAAAGGGGTTGGCAATATCGTGTACCACCACGCCGATGGTCGCGGTGCGAGCGCTGCGCAGGGTGGCCGCGCCGCGGTTGTAGACGTAGCCCAGTGCCCTGGCAGCGGCCATGACGCGCTCGCGGGTGTGCCTGGCGACCAGTGGGCTCTCCTGAAGCACCAGCGAGACGGTCGAGCGCGAGACGCCGGCATGGGCGGCCAGATCCTTGAGGGTGACGTGTTTTCCTGACTGAGGCATGCCGATGACCTGTCATTTGAGCGTTTTGGATCGATCCAAATACGTTCGACAGGCTAGCGCTGCATCAGCATCGCGCCTATTGCGCTTTAGTGCTACGGCTAACGTCCAGGACCTGGCGGCACGGCGCCGGCTGTAAACGCTACGCGCGCCAGCGTGCCACCGCCTGAGGCTTCATGCAGTGAGATGTCGGCGCCCAGTGCCGTACAGATCTGGCGGGCGATCGCCAGACCCAGACCGGTGCCGCTGATGGCGCGCCCGGCATCCTCGGTCTGGTGTGACGCCTGCTGTGCCCGGTAGAAGCGCTCAAAAACCCGCTCGCGCTCGCTTTCGGCAATACCCGGACCGTCGTCCTCGACTTCGATGACAGCATCTGGCAGAACGCGCACCGTGATGTGGCCGCCGGGCGGGGTATAGGCCTGGGCGTTGCCAATCAGGATCGCCAGCAGTTCGTTGATCAGCGCGCTATCAGCATGCACCCGGACCGGATGGTCTGCCTCGAGTGCCAGCGTCAGCCCGCGCTGCCAGGCCAGCGATACCATGCTCATGCAGAAATCCCGCGCCGTTGCGGTCAGGTCCAGCAGACTGAAGTCGCGTCGACGAATATCGTTTTCCACCCGGGCCAGCGACAGCAGCCGATTGGCCAGCAGCGTCAACGCTTCAAGGTCGCGCTGGGCGCTTTCCAGCGTTGTTCTCAGCGCCCCGGTCTCCTGGGCCTGCATGCCCAGCTCCAGACGGGCGCGCAGGGCAAACAGTGGGGTGCGAAGCTCGTGGGCGGCGTCGGCCACGAAGGCACGCTGGGCGCGCAGGGTGTCGTCAAGGCGTGCGGTCAGGTGGTTGATGGCCTCGATCAGGCCACGCACCTCACGCTGCACGTTTTCGGTCGGCAGCGGCTCGAGATTGTCCGGTGAGCGGCTGGCGACCATGTCGGTGATGCGTCTGAGCGGTCGCAGCGCCGCATCGATGGCCAGCAGAAAGAGAATAAAGGCGCCGATGGCAAACAGCGTCAGACGCAGCAGTGAATCTCCCAGCAGGTCATGCATCAGCTGGGCGTGAATGTCGCGATGTTCGGCGACCCGAATCTCGACCATGCCCTGATAGCCCGGCTGGCTGACCGGCACCAGAAGCGACACCACGCGCACGTCGCGTCCGCCGTAGGTGGCATCATAAAAACGTGCCAGAGACGGGTAGCGAGTGGTCATGGCAATTGACGGCGGCGGGCCGGGCAGGTCCTCAAAGCCTGAGATCGAGCCCTGCTCGGCGGTGATGACCTGATAAAAGGCGCTGCCGCCGCTGTCGAGTGAAAATGGATCAAGCACGGCGCGCGAGATCTGCACCTGTACCCGGCCCTCCTGAACGGTGAGCGAATCGCCCAGTACGCGGGCGGCGATCAACAGCGGGCGATCGTAGGCACTACTGGCGACTCGCCACGCATCCAGCCAGGCACCCAGCACGCCGACGCCGATCAGCAAAAGCAGCGCGGCGCCGATGCGCCGTGTCAGTCGCCCGCGCAGGCTGCGCGGCGAAAGGCTGGCCTTCATGACAGGTGGGCGGGGGCGTCCCCCGGAGCGGACTCAAGCTGATAGCCCAGCCCGCGAAAGGTCACGATGCGCACGTCACTGCCTTCCAGCTTGCGGCGCAGCCGCGAAATATAGACCTCGATGGCTTCAAACGAGCTGTCCTCTTCCATGGAGAACATCTGGGCGGCCAGATGCTCCTTGCTGACCGTACGCCCGACGCGGGCCATCAGTGCTTCCAGCAGGGCCAGCTCGCGCGGCGGCAGCGTGAGCGGCTGTTCCAGCAACGTGAAGCTGCGCGCGCTGATATCGAAGGCCAGCGCGCCGCAGCGATGAATCTGCTGACCGTCGTGGCGAGTGCGGCGGATCAGGGCGTTGATGCGCGCCTGCAGCTCAAACAGCGAGAAGGGCTTGATCAGGTAGTCATCCGCGCCCAGGTTGAGCCCCCGGACGCGGTCATTGATGCTGCCGCGGGCGGTGAGAAGCATCACCGGCAGGCGCGTGTCGCGCTTTCGAAGCCAGCTCAGAAGGGTAAAACCGTCCATCTCCGGCAGGCCGATATCCAAAAGCAGCAGGGCGTAGCTTTCGGTTTCAAGGGCTGTACGCGCCGAGACGCCATCATGCATGACGTCCACGCGCCAGCCGGCCTCTTCCAGCGAGCAGCGGATACTGTCGGCCAGCGAAGGGTGGTCTTCGACCAATAGCGTACGCATTGCCGCTCCCGTGAAAGGTTGTTGAAAGCCTGCCGGGCTATCGTGCCTGCAAGCGAAGCCCGAGCCCATTGACACCCTCAAGGGACGTCATGTCTGTCAGTGATGACAGTATGCACGCCCACCGGTCGGCGACCAATGCGCCGGTGGTCCCACGCCCTGGTCTGGCAGCTTCGCATACGACATAACAACAGCTCCGGGCAGGTTTCCGGACAGATGTGAGGAACAGGCAGCATGACAATGACGCGACGTACTTTCGGCAAGGGACGCATGGCGGCGCTGGCCCTGATGGGCGCCCTGAGCCTGGGCACCAGCCTTCAGGCCATGGCCGCAGAAGAGCCCAATCGACCCGAGTGTATCGCCCCGGCGGCGCCGGGCGGCGGCTTCGACCTGACCTGCAAGCTGGCCCAGAGTGCGCTGGTACAGGAAAAGATTCTCTCCACGCCAATGCGTGTGACCTATATGCCCGGCGGTGTCGGGGCCGTGGCCTACAACACGGTGGTGGCTCAGCGTCCCGATGATCCCAATGCCATTGTGGCCTGGTCGAGCGGTTCGCTTCTGAACCTGGCCCAGGGCAAGTTCGGCCGCTTTGATGAAAGCGCCGTGCGCTGGCTGGCCGGCGTGGGCACCAGCTATGGCGCGGTTGCCGTGCGGGACGACTCTCCCTACAAGACGCTGGATGATCTGGTCAAGGCGCTGAAAAAGGATCCCAGCAAGGTGGTGATCGGGGCGGGTGGTTCGGTCGGCGGTCAGGACTGGATGCAGACGGCGATGCTTGCCAAGGCCGCCGGCGTGGATCCGCAGAAGATGCGCTACGTGGCAATGGAAGGCGGCGGTGAGCTGGCAACAGCCCTGCTGGGTGGCCATATTCAGGTCGCCAGTACCGACATCGCCGACTCCGTACCGCACGTTGAAAGTGGCGACATGCGCATTCTGGCCGTGTTCTCGGAAGAGCGTCTGCCGGGGGAGGTCACCGGTGACATTCCGACCGCCATCGAGCAGGGCTATGACGTGGAGTGGCCGGTCGTGCGTGGCTTCTATGTCGGGCCCGAGGTCAGCGATGAAGCCTACAACTGGTGGAAGGATGCCTTTGACAGGATGCTGGCGTCCGATGATTTCGCCAAGCTGCGTGAAAACCGCGAACTCTATCCCTTCTCGATGACCGGCGATGAGCTCAACGACTACGTGCACAAGCGTGTGGCTGATTATCGTGAACTGGCCAATCAGTACGGTCTGATCAAGTAACAATCCATCAAGTCCTGCGCAGGCCTCCGTTCAGGAGGCCTCGCTTCGTGACGGTTGGTCTGGAGCATGTCCATGCTGTATCAACGCCTCTTTCTGGTGGTTCTGCTTGTCGTTTACGCGGTACTGGCCGTGGCCACGATGGGTTATGAAGCGGCCTTTTCCTATGAGCCGGTCGGGCCGCGCGCCTTTCCGCTGCTGCTGCTGATCCTGCTGGCGGCCGGCACGGTCTATCTGATCATCCGGCCCGGCCACATGGCCGAGGAAAATGCCGATACACCGCTGACCAAACATGTTCTGGGCAAGCTGGTGCTGTGTGTGCTGTCGCTGTCGCTGTTTGCCTTCTTTTTCGAAAAGCTGGGCTTTGTCGTCTCGTCGTTTTTGTTCGCCATTGCCATGTGCCGTCTCTACAACGGCGGCTGGGTCACCAGCGTTATCACTGGCGCCGTGATGTCAGTGGCCTTTTATGTACTGTTTGATCGTCTGCTGGACGTGCCGCTGCCGCTGGGCGTGCTATCAGGACTGGGGAGCTGAACCATGGAAACACTGGGCTATCTGGGCCAGGGATTTGGTGTGGCCACCACACCGCTGAATCTGTTTACGGCCCTGTGTGGCACGCTGATTGGTACCGTGGTCGGGCTTTTGCCGGGACTTGGGCCGATCAACGGGGTCGCGCTTTTGATTCCCATCGCCTTTGCGCTGGGGCTGCCGCCTGAAACCTCGCTGATTCTGCTGGCGGCGGTGTATCTGGGCTGCGAATACGGCGGACGTATTTCGTCGATTCTTTTGAACATCCCGGGTGAAGCATCTGCGGTCATGACCGCCCTTGATGGTCATCCGCTGGCCCGTCAGGGCAAGGCAGGCATTGCCCTGTCGATTTCGGCGGCCGGCTCCTTTACCGGTGGCCTGATTGCCACCATCGGGGTCACCATCTTTGCGCCGCTGCTGGCCACCTGGGCAGTAGCGTTCGGGCCGGCGGAATATTTTGTGATGATGGTGTTCGCCATTACCTGTCTGGCGGGCATGGCCGGCAACAAGCCGATGAAAACGGCCGTGGCGTCGCTGATCGGCCTGATGCTGGCCTGCGTGGGCATCGACTCCAACAGCGGTGTGTATCGCTTTACCTTTGGCAGTCTGGGGCTTTCCGATGGCATTCAGTTCGTGGTGCTGGTGCTGGGTCTTTTCAGTATCAGCGAGATTCTGGTGCTGCTGGAGCGTACCTACTACGGTCAGGCGGCGCTGAAAACCAGCGGGCGCATGATGTTCAACATGAAAGAAGCCATGTTCATCAAGTGGACAATCCTGCGTAGCGGCGTGGTGGGCTTTTTCATGGGTATTCTGCCGGGCGCCGGAGCGACCATGGCCAGCGCCGTGGCGTACATGAGCGAAAAGCGCATGGCCACAAGGGACAACCGCTTTGGCGACGGGGATCTGCGCGGTCTGGCAGCACCGGAAACCGCCAACAGTGCGGCGGCCTGCGGCTCGATGGTCCCGATGCTCACACTCGGCGTGCCGGGCTCGGGCACCACAGCGGTCATGCTGGGCGCGCTGACGCTTTATAACATCACGCCCGGGCCGATGCTGTTTCAGAACCAGCCGGAGATTGTCTGGGGCCTGATTGCATCGCTGTTTATCGCCAACGTCATGCTGGTGGTCATGAACATTCCGCTGATTCGGGTGTTCACCAAGATTCTGGCCGTACCCTACTGGGCGCTGGTACCGGGGATTGCGATCGTGACCGCCATCGGGGTCTATGGCGTGCACGCGACCACTTTCGATCTCTTTTTGATGATCGTGATTGGTGTGGTGGGCTACATCCTACGCAAATTCGATTTCCCGCTCTCGGCGGTGCTGCTGGGCTTCATCCTGGGCGGCATCATGGAACAGAACCTGCGTCGGGCGCTGTCGATCTCCAACGGCGATCTGTCCATTCTGTGGTCGAGCCCGATCACCTGGGGTGGCTGGGCGCTGGTGGCCCTGATGGTGCTGCTGCCGATGTATCGCGGCTGGCGTCAGCGCCGGACCCGAATGCCGGCCAGTCCCTGATTCCGGTCACTGCCAACGTACTAAAAGGCCCGCCATTGGCGGGCCTTTTTCGTGGGTAAGCTGTCCATCGTCGTGCAAAATTCAATGTGACTCAACGGCGCCGGGCTAGCGAGCGCCGGAGCCGGTAAAGATGGTACGAATGGTGCGAATCACGACCAGCAGGTCCATCCAGAACGAGAAGTTGCGGATGTAGTAGAAGTCGTACTCGAGCTTGAGACGCGAGCCCTCGACTTCCGAGGCGTAGCCCTGTTCGACCTGGGCCCAGCCCGAGATGCCCGGCCGGACCACGTGGCGGTAGCGAAAAAACGGGATATCGCGCTCATAGGCCTCGGTCAGCGCTGGCGTTTCGGGACGCGGACCGATCAGGCTCATTTCGCCCTTGAGAACATTGAACAGCTGCGGCAGTTCATCGATACGGTACTTGCGCAGATACCTGCCGACCTTCGTGATGCGTGGGTCGTCACCTTCCTGAGTGGGGCGAGCATCGTCAGGGTTCACATACATGCTTCGCATCTTGTAGACGTCGAACTCCTCACCCTGAAAGCCCGAGCGGCGCTGTCGAAACAGAATCGGGCCCGGGTCGTCACGCCTGATCATGATCGCCGCGGCGCCCATGAGCGGCAGCGCTACCGGCAGCAACAGCAGCGCTGCGATAATGTCGGCGAGCCGCTTGAACAGCTCGTAGCTGGTTCTGGGCATCAGCGAGCCGTAGCGATTGGCGTGAATCTGATCGAGCCCGATGCGGCCGGTGCGGGCCTCGCCGAAGCGGCGGGCGTCATGGACCGGGATACGCTGGATGGTGCAGTCGGCCAGAAAGCGCTGCCACTCATCGCTCAGGTCGCAGGAAAGATCCACGATGACGCCATCCACGCGCAGATGGGCAAGATCCGGCCCCGACAGCCAGCGCTGATCGATGTCCTGACGATCAAACCACTCGCTGATATTGCCCAGCGGCACGATGGCCATCTTGAGGCGGCGGTAGCGTCGGGTCGCCCGGTAGCCCACATAGCCAAGGATCAGCGCCAGCAGTCCGGAGGCCAGCAGCTGCCAGGGTGAGAAGGGGATGGACAGCAGCGTCAGCAGGGCCAGCATCGTCAGGTACACCGCAGTGACCACGGGAATGACATAGGTATCGGGCGCGGTGCCCGGGTGACGGGAGAGCTGCTGTATGGTCCGAAACGCTGCCATCCAGGCGATGGCACTGGCCAGCAGGGTCGTGCCGGCATCATCGTTGTGCACGGTCCAGGCAGACCACCCCCACTCCCACAGGGCCGGCAGGGAAACGGTCAGGATCAGGCCAAGAAAATAGTGAATCCGAAAGCTTAGAAGAATGCGTTCATACCACAGCGAGTGCCGGTGATTGGTGCGCACCGGTCGTGTTGTCATTTCCATGACCTGTTCCTGAATGAATATTTTTTATTCATTGGTAAGAGGTTTTTTTAATACATCAGACTTTAGTAGGCCGGCAGTGGCGTCATTGCAGATGGCAATAAATCGTTCTGATGTAATCAGTAACATCGTTCTATTTGGCAGGATTATCTATGCAATATTGTGCATCGATAAAAAGGGCGAGGATTACGGTCCTTTTGACGGATTAAAAAACGATCGAGCATTAGATATATCGAAAATAAAGTGTGAGTTTTATTGTCTTTGAGAAACAGATTGTTTGAAAGGCCCCTTGTCGAGCTGTCAGGAAAATGCTCATAAAAGCCTTCATGCGTCGCCATGAGTCGGTATTTAAGGTGTGGTGCCAGCGTTACCTGATGTTACTTGAAATAGACCTTTTGATAGTCTCGCTGCCTATGGATGTCAGGCATGATGAATGTGTCGATTGTATGACGAGCGCTGAATTTCGGATGATTTTATTGCTCTTGATAAATATCAGTTTGCTGATTTCAGTATTTGTCCTTGTTGCCTTTGAAAATAAAAATAACAGGATTGTTGTACGGCCCATAAATAATATTGTACGGCCCATAAATAACAACAGCGGCCAGACCATCATCAAATGTTTTGCTTAATGCGACCAGGGAGTACCGTCATGGGAATTTTGATTGTTTATCTTGTAGTCACGACACTGGCTGTCATTGCCGTCTTTTCTGCCATGGGGGTCGCTGCCAATAGTGGTCACTTTATGGAAAGCGCTCAACTGACTGATGAAGAGCCCCGGTCACTGTCATAGGCCATTGCGGCCATGAGGCGTCTTGATGGGCACTCTGATACCCGGCTATACGCCGGGTATTGCGCTATCAAGCGCTTGCTCGGTCGCTGGAAGGTGACTGGATCGGCAGCCATTTGAGCACACGTTGAATCTGGCGATCCCAGTAGCGCCACTGATGATCGCCCGGCCCCTCGTGCCAGTCCAGCTCAAGCGCGGTCTCGCTAGCGGCCTTCTGGAATCGCACATTGGCGTCATATAGAAAATCCTCCCTGCCACACCACTGAAACAGCGCCGGCTGACAGGCCTGCGGCGTGCGATAGCGCTCGAGCAGGGCAAAAAGATCATCATTGCTGCCGGCCGGTGACTGGTCAAAGATCAGCGGATACTCCGGGGGTGGCGTGTTACGCAGGCCCACCGCGACAATATCCAGTGATCCCGAAAGGCTGGCCGCCGCCGCAAAGCGCTCGGGTTCACGCAGCGCCCATTTGAAGGCGCCATAATCCCCCATGGAAAGCCCCGCCACGAACGTATCCTCCCGGCGTGTCGAAATGGGGAAAAGCCGTGCGCTGATGACCGGCAGCTCCTCACTCAAGAAACGATACCAGTCCGGGCCAAACGCCATGTCGGTGTAATAGCTTCGCCCCACCTGTGGCATGACCACGGCAATACCGTAATTTTCCGCGTAGCGCTCGATGGCACTAAAGCGCTGCCAGGCGCTATCATCGTCGGACAGCCCATGCAGTAGATAGAGCACCGGCGACGGGGCACTGGCGTGTTCGGGAACGATCGCGCTGAGCGAGAGGGTCACCTCGAGAATCTGCGAGGCAAAGCGGCAGGTCAGCTGTGCCATGATGGGCTCCGACAGTCAGGTGAAAAGGGCGGCAGCGCCCGTGCCTGTGACGCTGTATGGTCATCAGCGTGCGACATTCGCCAAACACTGTCACGCCCGGGCATCCCCTGAAACAGGGATACGGCCTCCCGGTGAAATGCCTTCCAGTGAGATCACACGCCCCATGCCCGCCAGCAGGAAAGTCACCATTGCCGATATCGCCCGCCATGTCGGCATGACCAACATCACGGTCTCGCGCGCGCTCAACAGGCCCGAGATGGTCAGACCGGCCACGCGCGAGCGTATCGAGCAGGCGGCACTCGAGCTCGGGTATGTGCCCAACGCCTTTGCCCGTGGCCTCAAGCGCAGCGACAGCCGCCTGATCGGTGTGGTGACGGCCAGTCTTGATAACCCCTTCTACGCCGAGATGATCAAGGCCATCTCGCGCCACGCCAAGCAGCATGACTACGCCATCATGCTCTTTGACACCGATGGTGATCCGCATCTTGAAGCCATGGCCATCGAGACGCTTTTAAGCTATCAGGCCGCCGGGCTGATCCTCTCTCCGGTGTCCGATGAGCCCGACTACCGGCCGGACTATCTGGCCCGATTGCGGGCCAGCGATATTGCCGTGGTGCAGCTGGATCGCACCCTGCATGACAGTGGCTTCAGCGCCGTGGTGCTGGACAATCCCTGGGCCGGAGAACGCGTGGCACGTTACCTGCTGACCCATGCCTTCCCGTTTGAGCGACGTACCCGCGAAGATCGTCTGCTGGTGGTGGCCGGACCCGAGCACTCGCGGATCTCGCGGGAGCGGCTGGAGGGTGTGCAGACGGTGCTCGGTGAGCAGGGCAGTGACATCAGCATTGATGTGCTGTGGGGCGACTACACCCTGGCGCCGGCAGTCGAGCAGGTTCTGGGCTATCTGAATGACCACGGCGTCCCGCGGGCCATCTTCGGTCTCAACCAGCTGATTACCCTCGGCGCGCTCAAGGCGCTGCGCGAGGCCGGCATCGATCGCGGTCAGCTAAGCGTGGTCGGCATTGATCGGCTGCCCTATCTGGATATTTTCGACATCACCGTGCCGTGCGTGGTGCATGACGGCTACCGCGCCGGGGCTCAGGCGCTCGAACAGCTGCTGGTACAGATGCGTGACCCGCAGGCCGGGCCGTGCACGCTCACCGTGCGCGGGGAACTGGTGACGTGAAAGGCAGCCAGTCGCCGGGCAGGGCAGGTGCCCGTGAGTGGCAGGATGCCCGGTAGCCGGCCATCCTGACGTTGTGGCTTTCTTCTACGTGTTTATCCATTCCGAAATCAACGGGCACTGCCATGATCATTTCCGCGTCTACCGACTATCGCCACGCCGCCAAACGCCGGCTGCCGCCGTTTCTCTTTCACTACGCCGACGGCGGCTCCTACGCCGAGCATACCCTGGAGCGCAACGTCAGCGATCTGGCCGATATCGCCCTGCGCCAGCGAGTGCTGACTGACATGTCGGAGCTCTCCCTTTCCACCGAGCTTTTCGGCCAGCAGCTTCCCATGCCGGTGGCGCTCGGTCCGGTGGGGCTGGCGGGAATGTATGCCCGACGAGGAGAGGTGCAGGCCGCGCGCGCGGCAGCCTCAAAAGGCATTCCCTTCACGCTCTCGACGGTCTCGGTGTGCCCGGTTGAGGAGGTGGCGGCCGCCGCCAGTCAGCCGATCTGGTTTCAGCTCTACGTGTTGAAGGACCGCGGCTTCATGCAGCACGTGCTGGAAAAGGCGTGGGCGGCCGGGGTGCGCACGCTGGTGTTCACGGTGGACATGCCCACCCCCGGGGCGCGCTATCGCGATGCCCACTCCGGCATGAGCGGGCCCTTTGCGGCGCAGCGGCGCATGCTGCAGGCGGTGACGCATCCGCAGTGGAGCTGGGATGTCGGCATTCACGGTCGCCCGCATGATCTGGGCAACATCTCTGAATACCGTGGCCAGGTGAGCGGGCTGGAGGACTACGTCGGCTGGCTGGGCAAGAATTTCGACCCGGCGATCTCGTGGAAGGATCTGGAATGGATCCGCGAGTTCTGGAAGGGGAGCATGATCATCAAGGGCATTCTCGACCCGGAGGATGCCCGTGATGCGGTGCGTTTTGGCGCTGATGGTATCGTGGTGTCCAACCACGGCGGACGACAGCTCGATGGCGTACTTTCGAGTGCCCGCGCGCTGCCACCGATTGCCGATGCCGTCAGCGGTGAGCTCAAGGTGCTGGCCGACTCCGGCGTGCGCAACGGCCTAGATGTGGTGCGCATGATTGCCCTGGGGGCCGATGCCGTCATGCTCGGGCGTGCGTGGATCTTTGCGCTCGCCGCCGCGGGAGAGGCGGGTGTGGCCAATCTGCTCGATCTGTTTGAAAAGGAGATGCGGGTGGCGATGACGCTGACCAGCAAACGCTCGATTGCCGAGATCGATCAAAACGCCCTGGTCAGCAGCGCGCTGGAAACGCGTTAGCAGCAGGGCAACGGGTTGCTAATCCCTGCTGGTACTCGAGCGTTTCGGCTGATGCGGTGGCTCCTGATCGTCGTGCGCCTCACGCCCATCATCGCCCTCTTCACCGTCGCTCTTTTCAGGGTCCTCGGGGTCCTCGTTGCCGTTATTGCTGTCGCGCTGTTCCTGCAGTCGTTTCTGGCGAAGCTGCTGTCGATAGCCGTAGGTGGCATTTCGCACGGTGTCGTCACTTTCCAGCCCGGACCCCAGTGCGCCGCCGACGGTGGCCAGCGAGGCGGCAAGCCACCCGAGCGCGGCAAACTCGAGCGCGCCCACCTCATGGCCCAGCGTTTGCCCCATGACCGCCGCGGGCACAAAGAGAAAGGCAGTGGCGAAGAACAGCAACGTCAGCAGGAGGTAGTAAAACAGCACCCCGATACCCAGCGTGCTGATCGTGGCAATGTTGTAAAGATTGGCGTTGGAAAACGCGTTTTTGTGACGCACCGGCTCCCACAGGCCGTGATCGATCATGATCCATATCACCATCGCCAGCATGGACAGCATCATCAGGGTCAAAAAGCGCCACGGTTCGTAGCTGTCGGCCAGCCGCCACATCGAGTTGAAAATCATCCCGTAGGCGCCGGTCGCGAACGCGGCCGCACCAATGCGACGAAAGGCCGGAAAGATTGACCATGGACGATTGGCCCGCACCATGCCCCCGATCAGCTTGAAATAGCCGGGAAGCTTGAAGCGGGCCGTGAAGAGCACGTCGAGATCGCTGTCCTGCTGGCCGATGTCATGTCGAGCAAAGGGCGCCACCCATTCGGACAGCCGCCGCTTGACCAGCCGTTCGGCCTCCCTGCGCTGGCCACGCCGCGTTCGATTGTGATACTGGCAGTACGCGTTTCGCCCTTCCCGAGAGCTGCCGAAGTGCAGTTCGCTGACCAGCTGAATAATGGCTTCTTCCACGCGTCTGGCGATCGGTGATGCCCCCAGCACCGGTTGAGACAGGATCGCTACGCCCCGGTTGCCGCTGGCGCTGGCCGCCAGTGGCTTGCCCTCATGAAACAGGGGGAGATCCGTCAGGCACACCACGTAGGTCCAGCCGTGCTCACGCTTGAAGCGCTCGGCTTCATCCATGATGTCATCGGCATCCTCATCGGTGCCGACCATGGGGTCGGTGATGGTCTCGACACGCCAGTCGTTATCGCTGGCAACTTCGCGGGAGAGCCGCTCGGTCAGGCGTTCCCGAATTTTTTCGACGATGCGCGTGGGCAGTTCCGGTGCGGGTAAAATGCCCAGCGCCCAGCAGGAACGATTCTGTTCGTGGGCGCGCTCAGGCCTGGAGGTCATGTGTAAAGTGGTATTCCCTGATGATGGCGTGGTTACGATAATGATTAACTGAGTGAGTGTCGCCGCTCGCGCATCAACGTGTTGACGCGCGTGTCATGGTCGTACGCGCCCGACGCTTGATGAGTTCTTGCGACGCGCTGGCCATTATCGACAAAAACGCCGCACAAGAGTGCAGCGTTGAGACAGAAAGGTCGGATTCGTCGTAGGCAGGCGAACTTTTACGGTCGGTGCCCATCGTAGACAGCCGTGGTGCCCGGCAACATAACCTGGGTAAACACTCACGCCTGGATCGACGTTTTTCACCTGAACCGGGCAGGTGTGTCGCTGACCGTCGATAGCACCGCTCTATGCCCCCGTTACCCTGACCTCATCCGCGCCCGGCGCTATACTCAAGGCCTGAATCGTCTTTCCATCACCGTCAGGAGATACCATGCCGGCCCAGTTTCCGCAAGCCCGCCTTCGTCGTTTGCGCTCGAGCGGCGCCCTTCGCGATATCGTGCGGGAAACCTCACTCAGGGCAGAACATCTGGTCTATCCGATCTTTGTCGAGGAAGATACCGACGAGTATACGCCCATTGAAGGCATGCCCGGGCAGTCGCGTATCCCGGAAAGCAGGCTGGGGGAGGAAGCCAGGCGCCTGAGCGCGCTAGGGCTGAGAAGCATCATGCCGTTCGGCATTTCCCATCACAAGGACGAGACCGGCAGCGACGCCCTTCAAGAGAACGGCATGGTGGCGCGCATGGTACGCATCATCAAGGAAGCCGCCCCGGAGCTGGTGGTCATTCCGGACATCTGTTTCTGTGAGTACACCAGCCACGGTCACTGCGGCATTTTGAAGGGCAACACCGTCGACAACGACCTGACCATCAAGAACCTCGGCATTCAGGCCGTGCAGGCGGCGAAGGCCGGCGCCGACATCATCGCGCCCTCATCGGCCCAGGATGGCCAGGTCGCCGCGATCCGCGAAGCGCTCGATGAGGCGGGCTTTGAAGACATTCCCATCATGGCGTATTCCACCAAGCTTGCCTCCGCGCTCTACGGCCCGTTCCGCGAAGCGGCCGGCACCGAGCTGAAAGGCGATCGCAAGACCTACCAGATGGACCCGATGAACCGCCGTGAGGCCCTGCGGGAGTCCCTCGCCGATGAAGCCGAAGGCGCGGATTTTTTGATGGTCAAACCGGCGCTGGCCTATCTCGACATCATGGCCGACATTCGCCGCAACAGCCTGCTGCCGCTGGCGGCCTATCAGGTCAGCGGCGAGTACGCGATGATCAAGTTTGCCGCGGCGCAGGGCGTGATTGACGAATCCGCCGTGGTGCGCGAAACGCTCGGTTCCATGCGTCGTGCCGGCGCCGATCTCATCATGACCTACTTCGCCCCCCAGCTGCTGGAGGAGGGGCTGTAAGTACTTACATGCTCTGTCCGCTCATGAAAAACGCCGCTCACCTGCTCGGCGTTTTTTTAGGTCCGGCTTTTTTAAGCACAGTGATAAGTTGAGCCGGTCTCGAACGTGCTTACGTAGTGGCCCGGGCGTGCAGGTGCGAAAGCGCGGGCCGCGGCGGACTATAGCAAAAAGGCCAGGTTCCGCGTCAGCCGCTTGCTGCCGTCTTGGTTGTATTTAGACCGCGCAGGGATGAGTGTCATTCATTGCAGTTACTAGGATACTTGGAAAGAGCTTCATCAAATGATATAAAATTAGACATCAAATGATTGGGAGGGTGGGTCATGCTATTTACAGAATACCGTCCAACGCCCACTAAAGGGGTCGGCTTCTGGGGGCAGATCGGTATACCTTCGCGTGGGAGAAAGCTACATGAAGCGCTGCACGACGGTATAGCGTACGGTGTCTATCCAAAGCTTGCCAAGGCCTCCGGCATCGAGCCGAAGGCACTGGCCCGTTATGTAAATATCGCTTCGGCTACCCTTGGGCGTCGGGCACAATCAAAGCGCTTTACGTGTGATGAAAGCGACCGGCTCTACCGGTTCGCGGAGCTGTTTAAGACCGCGCTAGACCTGTTCGAGGGTGACCACGCCCGCGCTCGAGAATGGGTGCTTAAATCCAACCCCGGTTTGGGTGGGCGGGCGCCTGTCGAAATGATCAAGACCTCGGCCGAGCATCGTACGGTGCTGAATCTGATCGGGCGGCTGGAGCATGGGGTCATGGCGTGAAGGTGGTAGCGTACCGACTGGTCAAGCAAAAGTATCGCGATACCGCGTTCGACGGCGAAGGGGCCAGACTGTATGGCGGGCGCTGGAACAGCCCCGGCCGGGCATGTGTCTATCTGACCAGCTCGGAATCGCTTGCGATGCTCGAGGTCATGGCCCACCTGCAGGACTATCAACTGCTTTCGCAGTACGCGCTCTATTTGCTTGCATTGCCGAGTGCGCTCGTTAGCCAGATTTCAAGCGATTGCCTGCCCGACAACTGGCGAGATATGCCCGCGCCCCCCGAAACCGCTGAGATGGGGGATGAGTGGCTGGCCTCGAACGTAAGCCTCGCCTTGGCGCTGCCAAGTGTCGTGGTTCCCCGCGAAATCAACTACCTGCTCAACCCCAATCACCCAGAGTTCGACACCATAGTTCACGCGGCAATTGAGCTGCCCTTCACGCCTGATCCAAGGCTATAACATCCCGCTCAGTCGGGCACGTTTTCCATTCGAATTGCCCTTATGTCGTATGGCCTGTAAATGCGTGTTCTCTAAAATAATGTGCATCCGAGCCGATAGAACCCAGATAATCATGTCACCGGACGCCGCCATCCCCCATGTCAATATTTCCCTCTCGCTTACGCTCGACCAGTGCCGCCACTACTACGCCGGCTACGCTGATTGGATCGACGCACAAAGCCTTGATGGCTGCCGTGTGTGCTTTTTCGCGCAGGCACTGCATCGAATCGTTGGGCCGAACGGTGTTCATGGAATGTATCGGTTGATATTTGATGAAATTGGGCTGTTTGAGAAGCTATATGGCTTGGGGAGATCTAAATAATGTCTGCCTGGGAGCACCTTGGTGAAACAAGTAAGAACGTTTATCGCCAACTGGGCACTCGAGACCCAAAAGCTATAAGGCGTTTGAAAACTAAAGACCTAGAAAGCACTATCAGAGAATCACAATTTGTAGGCTACAGCGATGGAGCACCTTTTGATTGGTTGATATTTGAATACAATCGGCGTAACCAACAGAAAAATAAAAGGCTAATTATTGCTGGAATCTGTGTCTCGATTTTAAGTATTTTTGCGACTTTTCTAGTCTCATTTATTTAAATCTTTTGAGTTTTACTCGATAGAAAGACACCTATTGACGGGTTTTCCCCCCAAGACACACCCTCCTCAAATCCGGATAATGGCGGGCAATTCGCCTTGTGCGACACCCGCCACCAATCCGGTTCTGCCTCATGGAAATCAAGGTCAACTATCTCGACAACCTCCGTCAGGAGGCGAAGTTCGATGACTTCACCGTCATCACCGACCAGCCGATTCGCTACAAGGGCGATGGCTCCGCGCCCGGTCCGTTCGATTACTTTCTGGCCTCCACGGTGCTGTGCGCGGCCTATTTCGTGCGCGTGTACTGCAACGCCCGCGAGATCCCGACCGAGAACATCCGGCTCTCCCAGAACAACATCGTCGACCCGGACAATCGCTATAACCAGATTTTCCGTATTCAGGTCGAGCTGCCGGATGATATCTCCGAGAAGGACCGCACCGGCATTCTGCGCTCGATCGAGCGCTGCTCGGTCAAGCGGGTGATCCAGAACAACCCCGAGTTCCAGATCGAGGTGGTCGATAACATCGACGAGGACGCTCAGGCGCTGCTGATGGGCAACGCGCCCGGAAAGGACGGCGAAGGGCAGAGCACCTGGATCGAGGGCAAGGACCTGCCGCTGGAGCAGACCATTGCCAACATGACCGGCATTCTCGAACGGCTGGGGATGAAGATCGAGATCGCCTCGTGGCGCAACATCGTGCCCAACGTCTGGTCGCTGCACATCCGCGATGCGGCGTCCCCCATGTGCTTTACCAACGGCAAGGGCTCGACCAAGGAAGCCGCGCTGTGCTCGGCGCTGGGCGAGTTCATCGAGCGCCTCTCCTGCAACTTCTTCTACAACGATCAGTTCTTCGGCAACGAGATCGCCAACAGTGATTTCGTGCATTACCCCAGCGAGCGCTGGTTCCAGCCGGGGCCGGAAAACGCTCTGCCGGAAGGGTTGCTGGATGATCACTGCCTCGAGATATTCAATCCCGACGGCGAGCTGCGTGCCTCGCACCTGATCGACACCAACTCCGGCCGCGCCGATCGCGGCATCGTTGCCCTGCCGTTCACGCGTCACTCGGATGGCGAGACGGTCTGGTTCCCGTCGAACCTGATCGAGAACCTCTTTCTCAGCAACGGCATGAGCGCGGGCAACACGCTGGCGGAAGCCCAGGTGCAGTGCCTGTCGGAAATCTTTGAGCGGGCGGTGAAGCGCCAGATCATCGAGCAGGAGATCGCCCTGCCGGACGTGCCCGAGGAGGTACTGGCGCGTTACCCCGGCATCAAGGCAGGCATCGACGCGCTGGAAGCCCAGGGCTTTCCGGTACTGGTGAAGGATGCCTCATTGGGCGGTCGCTACCCGGTCGCGTGCGTGACGCTGATGAACCCGCGCACCGGCGGCGTGTTCGCTTCCTTCGGCGCCCACCCGAGCCTGCAGGTGGCGATCGAGCGCAGCCTCACCGAGCTTTTGCAGGGTCGCAGCTTTGAAGGCATGGACGATCTGCCCCAGCCGACCTTCAACTCTCAGGCGGTGACGGAGCCGAACAACTTCGTCGAGCACTTTATTGACTCCTCCGGCGTGGTCTCCTGGCGCTTCTTCAGCGCCCGCGCGGACGTAGAATTCTGCGACTGGGACTTCTCCGGCGCGACGAGCGAGGAAGCCGAGCAACTGTTCGCGATTCTGACGGAAGACGGCCATGAAGCCTACGTGACCCACCATGAGGATCTGGGCGCGCCGGTGTGCCGCATTCTGGTGCCGGGCTATTCCGAGGTGTACCCGGTGGATGATCTGGTGTGGGACAACACCAACATGGCGCTGAACTACCGCGAGGACATCCTCAATCTGCACGCGCTGGAAGATGAGCAACTGGCGGCGCTGCTCGAGCGGCTGGAGGAGAGCGAGCTCGACGAGCAGATGAAGATCGTCACGCTGATCGGCGTCGAGTTCGACGACAACACCGTCTGGTCCGAGCTGACGATTGCCGAGCTGAAGTTACTGATCAGCCTTGCGCTGGGGCAGTATGAGGAAGCGCTGGACCGCACGCAGATGTTCTTGCAGTTCAACGACAACACCCGCGACCGCGGCCTGTTCTATCAGGCGCTTACCGCGGTGCTTGAGATCGCCATCGATGACGAGCTCGAATTCGAGGACTACTACAGGAACCTCTCGCGCATGTTCGGCGAGGAGAAGATTCTCGCCGCGGTGGGCTCGGTCAACGGCGACGTGCGCTTTTACGGTCTCTTTGATACCAGCATGAACCTGGAAGGCATCGATCGGCACCAGCGCCTGATCACCAGCTATCAAAAGCTGCATGCCTGGCGGGCGGCGAAGGCCGGAGGCTAATTGCCGCGTTATTACGTATTGCACAGCGCCCGCTTTTGAGCGGGCGCTCCTCCAAAATTTTCTGTATTTTATAAATTAATATAATATCCAGAAAACGCGCTTGGTTATTCAGTTCTTACATTTAAAATCAAGAGATTATGCGCGGAATGGCGGGCTAAATAAGGTTATTGAACACGCATGCGCGTTCAATTTTGACAGCGAGCGAGCTGTCTAATACCCGTCAGGCATATAGAAAAATAAGGAAGTTCAAGTATGGGTAACATCTCATTTCTTACCGGCGGCAATAGTACCTCGACTCAGTCAGTGATCGAATCTATTTGTCAACTGGAAAATAGCTCGGTGGTATTTGTCGCCGCATTGCAACGGACGCCGCCAGAGCCGCGCGTGCTGGCGGTATTAGGCGCAAAAAAATGAACGAGTTATCAGACATGATCGTCGAAGTATTGACAATAATTACGAGCTTTCTCTCTGACAACTCAACTACTATCGCAGTTGTGCTATTGCTGTACATATTTAGAGAATCTGTAGCTGGTCTGATTTCCAGACTTAAGTCGCTTTTCTACGAAAACGGAGGTTCAAAAGTTAGTATAGAAACAGCGCCATTAGATCGCGATGATAAGAAAACCGCGCCACTAGAAGAAGCGGTAGAGAAGCCAGATTCTGCAGATGCAGCAGAAAAAATACAAGAGAGAGAAAAAGATCAAAATTGGTTTTCTGAAATGCACAAAGCCTTCTTGGATGGTCGCATCGAAGATGCTGATGCGGCGTTTAAAGCATATGCAATTGATGAAAAAGATCAGTCTAAGTTAGAAGAAAATAAAGCCCTCTATTTTTATTTTAAGTTCGAGAATGGTAAAGATGATGCTGCTATCAAAGAACTTGAAAAGCTAGCCAGTTTTGCAAGTACAGAAGAGTCTAAGTTTAGCGTGCTTACTTGGCTTTCATTTTGTTTGAGCGATAGTAAACAACATAAGAAGGAAATTGGAGTATGGCGATCCGCAAAAAGTGAAGCCAAATCCAATTTATTGATAACCAAGGCTACAATCAGCCTAGCTTACGCCCTAAATAAAGACGGTCAAGCTAACGAAGCAAAAGCAGAACTTTTGAAGCGGCTTAAGGAAGCCGAAGAAGATGAGCAGTTGTCATCTCTTTACGAGGCGCTCTCAGACATAGAATTGTCGCTGGGGAACAAAACGATCTCTGTATATTGCAAGGATAAGTCGTTGGAGTACTATCCTGGTAATAGAAACGAGCTTTTTAACTCTGCGTATGCCGCTAGCAATGAAGATATTGATGAGATATCGATAAGCAATTATGTAACGCTCGTTGGTATCGATAGAGATAATTCAACTGCATTAAATAACCTTGGCGCTCAAGCTCAAGAGGCCGACCTAAAGATTATAGCCATAGAAAATTATAAAAGGTCAGCAAGTTTTAAAAACACTTTGGCCATGGCAAATCAGGGTTATCTTCTGCTTGATGCGGGGTTCGTCAGTGAAGCGGAAGAAATTGCGCAGCAAGCACTTGCAGAGAATGACACTCACCAGAATATCTATAGCTTGCTTACCGCGATACACGAACGGAAGGAAAAAGAAAAGAAGAAATGGGATGAGCTAAGCAGCAAAGCGCTAGATCGCCAAAAATCGGTCCGTACTTACCTTGAGCAATATTACCTTGGACAAAGTGAGCTACTTGAAGGGGTATGGGTTCTCAATGGCAAACACCAAGTAAGCATCAAAATAGATGATGGCTCGTTTAAGGCAAGCTGGTCAGAGGAGTTGGCCGGTTTTAGCGTTAGTAATTACGCAGTGGAGTTGGCTGGAAAAGTCACCGGTTCGACATTTGCAGGCACATACAAACGAAAAAGAACAGATGGGGCACAGACAGGACTGCTTGGCTTGTCAAGCGATATGCACGTCTCATGCATCGGTTTTTTGAACCAAGATGAAAAGACATTAAATATAGTAGCTTCCAGTCTGAGAGAAGATCTTTGTCTCTTTCTTTCAAGGGCATAAGTTTAAAAAGGCTGTGAACGCGGACGCATTTTTCTTTCGTTGTGGTCACTATAAATACGCAGGGTTATTGCTGATGTTAGGTGTATGGTCATGTGAAGTAATACTGTGTGCCATGTGCATTCATGGTAACTTTGCCGAATTGCCCTAGAGCGTTATGCATTGGCTCCAAGATCCTATACCCCTCAGCCAGCCTCAGAGCAACAGCCCAACTCCTACCTCGCTGTATACCTCCCATCGATCGGCAGGCACACCCCACTGATCATGCTCGCTCCGTTACCGAGTAAAAAGAGGATCGGTTCGACCACGTATGCAAGCTCCGCAAAGCGATGCAGCGGGATGGCGGCCAACATCGGGTCGCGCTTTTCCGGTGCCTATCACACCTTCTGCGCCATGGATGTGAGCGTCACGGCTGAATTAACGCTGTTGACCCGAATCTCGTGTACCCCCCATTCCAGACACAGTGACCGGGTGATGGCGCCCATTGCCGCCTTGGAGGTGGCGCGGGCGCTGTAAAGCGTTCATCTTGATGTAAGTACTTGTAGGCGTACACTTCATCGAAGTTGAGTGCATTGGAGGTACATCGTGACGAAAATTACGGCTACCGAGGCCCGCAGCAATCTTTACCGGTTGATCGATGAAACCGCCGAATCCCACCAGCCGATTGTCATCATGGGCAAGCGCAATAAAGCGGTACTGGTATCGGAAGAAGACTGGTTCGCCATTCAGGAGACGCTTTATCTGCTTTCCGTACCCGGTATGCGCGAATCCATTCGTGAGGAGATGGATACCTCCATCGAAGAGTGCGATGGAGAGCTGAACTGGTGACACGGACGTTGATGTACCAGGTGCTTGAGGAGGAGCGCGTGGTGAAGGTTCTCCGACTCTGGAGCCATTACGAATAACACCCGCCCTTGGCACCCGCCCAACCCCTACCTCGCCGTATACCCCCCATCGATCGGCAGACATACCCCGCTGATCATTCCCGCGCCGTCGCTGAGCAGAAAGAGGATTGGTTCGACCACATCTTTTAGCTCCGCAAAGCGGTGCAGCGGAATGGCCGCCAGCATCGGGTCGCGCTTTTCCGGCGCGGACCATACCTTCTGTGCCATGGGCGTGAGCGTGACGGTCGGGTTGACGCTGTTGACCCGAATGTTGTGTGCGCCCCATTCCAGACACAACGACCGGGTGATGGCGTCCATCGCTGCCTTGGAGGCGCTGTAGGCCAGATGATCATCCAGCCCCACCAGAGAGGCCTGACTCGAGACGTTGACGATGCTGCCGCCCCGGCCGCGCTCGATCATGCCGCGGGCCACGCAGCGGGCGGCCATGGCGGCGGCGCGGGCGTTAGTGTGAAAGACGCTGTCGATCGCCTCGGCCGGCAGGGTCAGGGCCGGCTCCACGTGAGTGATGCCGGCGCTGTTGACCAGTCCGTCAAACGGGCCGTGCTCGGTGATGGCGCGCTCAAGGGCTTCGGTGTCGGTCAGCTCGAGGGCGCAGGTGGTGCAGCCGGCGGCTTCAAGTGCCGCGAGCGCCTCCGGGTTGCGCCCCAGCGCGACGACCTCGGCGTGCTGTTCGCGCAGGGCCAGCGCCACGGCCTGGCCGATGCCGCTGGTCGCACCGGTGACCAGATAGCGCCGGCCCCGGAGGCCGGCGTATTGGGTGGTGGTCATGGTGTCACTCATTTTGTCCTCGCTTACGGTACCAGCAGTACCTTGATGGATTCAGCGGCGGTCGCCATGCGGAACCCTTCCTCGAACTCGGCCAGCGGCAGTTCGTGGGTGACGATGCCATCGGTGGTCACCAGTCCGCGCGCCATCAGGTCGATGGCCACCGGAAAGGTATGCGGGGAGAGGTGGGCGCCGCGCACGTCGAGCTCCTTGCGATCGCCGATGATCGACCAGTCCACCGTGGTCTCCTTGCCGAACACGCTGAACTCCACAAAGCGCCCCAGCTTGCGGATGATCTCGAGCCCCTGACGCACGCCGCTGGGCGCACCGGTCGCCTCGATGTAGACATCGCAGCCGTAGCCGCCGGTCAGTTCCTTGACGCGCGCATTGACGTCATCGCGTGACGGATTAAGTACCACGTCGGCGCCATAGCGTTTGGCCAGTGCCAGGCGCTCGTCGATCATGTCGATGACGATCAGCTGTTTCGGCGTCTTGAGCCGTGCGACCTGCACCATGGCCAGGCCGATCGGGCCGGCACCGGCAATCACCACGGTGTCATCGAGCTGAATGTCGCCACGGTTGACGGCGTGAATGCCGCAGGCGAGCGGCTCGATAAAGGCGGAATGGGCCAGGTTCAGGCTTTCCGGAATGCGGTGCAGGCGCGCCTTCGCCGGGATGCGCATGTACTCGGCCATGCCGCCTTCGGCGACCTCGTGCTGAAAGCCGAGGATGTTGTGGACTTCACACATCCAGTAGTGGCCGCTGTCGCAGTAGCGGCACTTGCCACAGGGCACGATCTGCTCGGCAATCGCCTGATCGCCCACGCGCACGTCAAAGTGTTCCTCCGCGCCCGGGCCCATCTCGACCACTTCGCCGAAAAACTCGTGGCCGGCCACCACCGGCGCCTTCACCCAGGCGGGCTGGCCGTTGCCGCCCCAGAACATCTCGGCGCCGCCGCGGCACTTCACGTCGCTGGCGCAGATGCCGCAGGCACCGATTTTCAGGATCACTTCACCCGGCCCGGCGGTAGGGCGGGCGACCGATTCCAGCCGGTAGTCGTTGGGGGCGTGGCAGACCACGGCCTGCATGGTGTTGGGGGTAGCCGTTGTATCGCTCATGGTCAGACTCCGGTGGCAGAGAGGTTCAGGAAAAGGTGACGGGGCTCAGGCGTTGCGGCCGCGCCCGATATAGATCGCCAGCAAAATGATGGCGCCCTTGACCACATCCTGAAGGTAGGGCGATACCCCCATCAGGTTGAGGCCGTTGTTCAGGATCGCCAGCAGCATGGCACCCACCAGGGTGCCGAGAATCGCGCCGCGCCCGCCGGCAATGGCCGCACCGCCCAGCACCACGGCGGCGATGGCATCCAGCTCGAAGCCGGTACCGGCGTTGGGCTGGCCGCTCATCAGTCGCGAGGTGATGACCAGCCCCGCGATCGCCGCGGTCAGGCCGCTGATGGTGTAGACCAGCAGCTTGTAGCGCGGCACGCGAATGCCGGTCAGGCGTGTGGCCTCCTCGTTGCCGCCGATGGCGTAGACGTAGCGGCCAAAGGAGGTGTGGTGCAGCACCACATAGGCCACCAGATAGACCAGCAGCATGATCACGATCGGCGCCTGAATGCCCAGTACCTCGCCGCGGCCGAAGAAGGCAAAGCCGGCCGGCAGTCCGGAGATCGGGTAGCCGCCGGTGTAGATCAGCCCCAGCCCGCGGGCGATGCCCATGGTGGCCAGCGTCACGATGATCGGCGGCATGCGGGCAAAGGCCACGCAGGCGCCGTTGAAGGCGCCAAACACCATACCCAGCGCAAGCCCGGCAATGACCGCCACGGTGGGCGGCCAGCCGGCCGCCATCAACCCCGCCATGATGGTGCCGGAGAGCGCCATCACCGGCCCGACCGACAGATCGATGCCGCCGGTGAAGATCGCAAAGCTCATGCCCACGGCGATGATGCCGATGATCGCGCCCTGGCGGGCGACGTTGGTGAGGTTGTTGGGCAGCAGGAAGTTGTCATTGACCAGCGCCATGACAATGAACACGGCGATAAACCCGATCAGCGGGAAAAAGACCGGCGAGTGCACCAGCCGTGACCAGCGCGAGCGCCGCTGGCGCCGGGGTTTGGGGTTAACTGCTGAGGTAGAGGCTGGGGTGGTCATGAGGCGCGCTCCATGGTGGCCGCGGTCTTGTCAGGGGCACCCGTGGGGTGATTCAGGGAAATCTGGCGGGTGGCGTGGGTCATGATGGTGCTGGCCTCGATCCCGTCACCGGCCAGTTCGGCCACCACATGGCCATGGTTGAACACCAGCACGCGGTCGCACAGGCCGGTAATCTCGGGCAGCTCCGAGGAGATCATGATGATCGAGATGCCCTGGGCGGTGAGCGTTTTCATCAGGGCGTAGATCTCGGACTTGGCGCCGACATCGATGCCGCGGGTCGGTTCGTCAAAGATCAGCACCCGGCAGCCGCGCTCCAGCCAGCGGGCGATGACCACCTTTTGCTGGTTGCCGCCCGACAGCGTGCCGACCACGGTGTCACTGCCGGGCGCCTTGACCCGCACTCGATCCATCAGCGTCTCGACCGCTGCCTGCTCGCGGCGGCGGCTGATAAAGGGCTTTGGTGACTGAAAGCGCTCGAGATGGTTGATCGAAATGTTGTCGGCGCAGGTAAAGGGCAGGATCAGCCCCTGCTGCTTGCGGTTTTCCGGCAACAGGCCGATGCCGCGCCCCAGCGCATCGGCGGGAGATTTGAGCGTGACCGTCCGGCCCTCAAGCTGCATGTGCCGTTCAGCCACCGGGTGGGCGCCGATCATGGCCAGCGCCATTTCGCTGCGCCCGGAGCCGACCAGCCCGGCAAAGCCCAGAATCTCGCCGCGGGCCAGCCGGATGTGGTCGGTATGTTTCCGGCCGGCCATGCGAATGCGGGCATCGAGCACGATGTCGTCGGTGGGCGGCGGCGTCTGGCGCTCGGGGAAGATGTTGTCGACCCGTCGGCCCACCATCTGCTCGACCAGCGCGCCGGCATCGGTTTCGCTCACGTTGAGCGTGGTGACATATTCGCCGTCGCGCAGCACGGTGACCCGGTCGCAGATCTCGAAGATCTCTTCCATGTGGTGAGAGATGAACACCATGGCCACGCCCTGTTCACGCAGCTGGCGCATGATGGCAAACAGCCGCTCGACCTCGGTGGGTGTGAGCGGGGCGGTGGGTTCATCCAGCACCAGCACGCGGGCGTTGAGCGACAGCGCCTTGGCGATCTCGACGAACTGCTGGTCGGCCACGCTCAGGTGATGAACGCGAATCAGCGGATCGATATCGATGCCCAGCCGCTCGAACAGGGCGTGGGCCTGATCCACCATCTCTCCATGACGGATCAGCCCCAGCGCATTGCGGGGTTCGCGCCCCAGAAAGATGTTGTCCACCACGCTGAGCCCGGGGATCAGGCTGAACTCCTGAAAGACGATTCCCACGCCGGCGGCGCAGGCGCGGCGATAGCTCGAAAAGTGCTGGGCGCGGCCGTCGATCAGGATCTCGCCGCTGTCGGGCTGATGAATGCCACACAGGATCTTCATCAGCGTTGACTTGCCGGCGCCGTTTTCTCCCAGCAGGGCGTGGATCTCGCCGGCCTCGACCCTGAGGCTGACGTCATGAAGTGCACGCACGCCGGGAAACGCTTTGCTGACCTTTTCCAGGGCAAGCAGGGCCATGTGAACCTCCAGGTCGCGCTGAAGCGCGACCGGTGTGCCTGGTAGAGTGATTACCCGTACTAAATGATCAGTACCAAATGACCAGAGCCGAATGATCAGTGACGCCTTGCCAGTGACCGAATGACCAATGACGCATTACCAGTGAAAGTCGGCCGCGTTGTCGGCCGTCACCAGGGTGACGTCGATCGGCACGTCGCTGGGAGACTCTTCACCGCGGTATTTCTTCACGGCCAGTTCCAGTGCCTGGGTCACCATGTCGGCCGGGTGCTGGGCGGCGATCGCGATCAGCGGCGAGTTGGGCTGTTGCATCGCCTTGACCGCTTCCGGATTGCCATCGACGCTGGCGAGCTTCACGTCGTTGCCGGAGGACTGAATGGCGACCAGCGCGCCGAGCGAGCCCACGTCGTTGACGCTGAAAATGCCGGCCAGATCCGGATGGGCCTGCAGCATGTTCTCGGTGACGTTCATGGCCGTCGAGCGCTCCTGATGGCCGTTCTGCTTGTCGACCACCTCGATGCCGTCAAACTCGCCGAGGGCCTTTTCACACCCTTCAACGCGCTGGAGAATCGGCACCACCGGAATGCCGTCAAGAATGGCGACCTTGCCCTTGCCGCCCAGCTGTTCGCCCATGTAGTGGCAGGCCTTGTAGCCGGCATCGAAGTTCTTCGAACCGACGAAGCCGTCGATCGGGCCTTCGGCCTGGGCATCCACCGCCACGACCGGCACGCCGGCGTCATGGGCCGAGAGCACCGCGGACTGGATGCCGACCGAGTCGGTGGGGTTGAGCAGCAGGATATCGATCCCGCGCTGGAGCATGTCCTCGACATCGTTGATCTGTTTGGAGATGTCGTGGCGGGCGTCGGTGAAGACGAGCTTCGCGCCCATGTCGTTGGCGGCTTCCTGCAGCGCGCGCTGCATGGTCACGAAGTAGACGTTGTTGAGTTCCTGAAAGGACATGCCGATGACGAGCTCGTCGTCCGGCTTGTCATGGGCCTTGTCGGCGGCACTGGCCAGCGCAATCGTGGGCGAGGCCAGCAGCGTCGTGACGAGGGCGGCGCCCAGAAGGCCCCTGGCGCTTGGAATCGTGATGGACATGGTGTTTTCCCGGCTGATCATGAAGGCATGGCACACGCCATGGGCGGTCAACAACGCTGGCAGCGTCCCTTCATGTCACCGGTCCACCGGCTGGACGCATTAATGTTAACGTTGTCATTTGGTATTTAGCGCCGTTTTACGCGCACTGGCAATTCACCTTTGGGTGATTGGACCAAGGTCGGCAGGGCAGGCGCTGTGGCAATGTGTCAGGGTAGCGCCACGCCATTATCAGGAGCCGTCATGAGCGCCTATTACCTGGGAATCGATGTGGGGTCGGCAAGCGTCAGGGCCGGCGTGTTTGATGCGCGCGGGCGCTGTCTGGCGCAGTCCGCCCAGGCCATCGAGCAGTACCGGCCGCGGGCCGGGTTTGTCGAGCAGTCCAGCGACAACATCTGGTCGCAGTGCGTAACGGCCGTGCGCGAGGCTGTCAAAAAGGCCGGCATTACCGGAGAGGCGGTGCGGGCCATCGGCTTCGATGCCACCTGCTCGCTGGTGGCACTGGGCGAGCAGGGCGCGCCGGTATCGGTCTCACCCGACGATGATGATGACCACAACATCATCATGTGGATGGACCATCGCGCCATTGAAGAGGCCGAAGAGATTGCCGCCACTGGTCATCCGGCGCTGGAATACATCGGCGGGCAGGTCAGTCCGGAGCTGGAGCTGCCCAAGCTCTTGTGGCTCAACCGCCATCGGCCGGATCAGTTCGAACGCGCCGCGCTCTTTCTTGATCTGGCCGATTTCATGGTGGCGCGCGCGGTGGGTGATCTGGATAGCCGTGATCTGGACGGTGCCCACGAGCCGGAGCGCAGCGTGTGCACCCAGGTCTGCAAGTGGCTTTATCTGGCCCATGAGGGCCGCTGGCCCGAGGATCTGCTCGAACGGCTCGGGCTCGATGAGCTGATGTCGCGCCCGGCCATGCAGGGCGAGATTCGCGCCCCCGGTTCCAGAGCCGGCACGCTCTCACCGGAGGCGGCCGAGGCGATGGGGCTATCGCCCGAGACGGTGGTCGCCACCGGGCTGATCGATGCTCATGCCGGGGCGCTGGGCATGCTGGGCGATGACCCGGAGGGCAGTCTGGCCGTCATCGCCGGCACGTCGGCCTGTCATATCGCCTTCTCCCATGAGCCCTGCTTCGTGCCCGGCGTGTGGGGGCCGTACTGGGGGGCGGTACTGCCGGATGGCTGGATCAACGAGGGCGGGCAGAGTGCGGTGGGGGCGCTGATCGATCACGTGATTGCCGACAGTGGAGCAGTCGAGCCCCTGATGGCCGCGGCAGAGGTCGCCGAGATCAGCCATTTCGAACTGCTCAATCGCCGGCTGGCCGCGCTGGAGGAGGAGCGCCGTGACGAGCTGACCCGGCATCTGCATGTGCTGGATTATCACCACGGCAATCGCTCGCCGCTGGCGGATGCGTCACTCAAGGGCATGGTCAGTGGGCTGACGCTTGATCGTGACCTCGACGGCCTGGCGGTGCGCTATCTGGCCACGCTTCAGGCGGTCAGCCTGGGCACGCGCCATATCGTTGAGACGCTCAACGAGCACGGCCATGCCATCAGGCGGCTGCGCCTGTGCGGCGGAGCGCTCAAAAACGCACGCTGGCTGAAGGAGTTGAGCGATGCCACCGGGCTTGTCATCGAGCTGCCCGAGGAACGCGAGACGGTGCTGTTGGGCAGTGCGATGCTGGCAGCCACCGCCTGTGGTGATCACCCGGGACTTCGTCAGGCGGCCGCGGCGATGAGCGCGACGGCGCAGACGATCACACCGGACGTGACCCGGCGCGGCTTTTTTGACGCCAAGTACCGGGTCTATCGCCAGATGCATCAGGACCAGCTGCGCTATCGTGAGCTCATGGAAACGCGCTGACTGGATGGCTGACAAGGGCAGCGGCGCGCCGTCAGGCGTCTGATGGCGCGTTGCCGGCGAGCACCTTGCGCAGAAAGCTGCGGGTGCGTTCATCACGCGGATGGGTGAAAAGCTCGGAAGGCGGCGCCTGCTCGACGATGCGCCCGCCGTCCATGAACACGACCTGATCGGCCACTTCGCGGGCAAACTGCATCTCATGGGTCACCACGATCATGGTCTGCTGCTCGGCGGCGAGCTGCTTCATCAGGGCCAGCACTTCCTCGACCCACTCCGGGTCCAGCGCCGAGGTCGGCTCGTCAAACAGGATGACCTCGGCCTTCGCCGCCATGGCGCGGCCGATGCCGATGCGCTGCTGCTGCCCGCCGGACAGTGCGGCAGGATAAGCATCCGCCTTGTCGGCAAGGCCGATGCGCTCGAGGATCTCGCGTGCGCGCGCGTGCGCCTCGGCCTTTGACAGTCCCTCGACCACGATCATGCGCTCGGCAATGTTCTCCAGCGCCGTCTTGTGGGCAAAGAGGGCATAGTTCTGGAACACAAAAGCCGTGCGCCGGCGCAGACCGAGAATGTCGTCGCTGGTGGCGCGGGCAGCGTCCACGCTCAGATCGCCGACCGTCAGCTGCCCGGCATCGGGGCGCTCTAGGAAGTTGACGCAGCGCAGCAGGGTCGACTTGCCGGTGCCGGACGGGCCGATCACCACGATGATTTCGCCGCGCTCAAGCGACAGGTCAATCCCATCGAGCACGGTATGTTCGCCAAAGCGTTTGGTGATGCCCTTGAGTGCAATCATCGCTGGTAGGCCCGGTTGAGACGTTTTTCCAGCCGCTTCTGACACCAGGAGAGCGCCTCGACAATGATCCAGTAGATCACCGCCACGACCAGAAAGGCTTCGAAGTAGAGAAAGCTGCTGGCGGCTTCCTTCTGGGTGGCGCCCATCAGTTCGGTGACCCCCAGCGTAAAGGCCAGCGACGTCGACTTGATCATGTCGATGAAGTAGTTCATCAGCGTGGGCGTGGCCACCCGCGTGGCCTGGGGCAGGATGATGCGGCGCATGGTCTGGGCGTTGGTCATGCCGATCGACTGGGCCGCTTCGGTCTGGCTGCGGTCGATGCCCGTGATGGCGGCGCGAATGGATTCTGCCATGTAGGCCGAAAAGTGCAGGGTCAGCCCCATGATGGTCGCCGTGACGCCGTTGATGGAGACCAGAAAGGAGAGAAACTGCGGCAGCCCGTAATAGAACAAAAAGAGCTGTACCAAAAGCGGGGTGCCGCGGAAAAACGAGATAAACAGCTGCGCGGCCTGATCGAGCACCGGCAGGCGCGAGACGCGCACCACGGCGAGAAGGCAGGACAGCATCAGGGCACAGACCATGCCCGCGGCGGCCATGCCCAGCGTCAGCGGGAGATAGCCCAGCAGGACGGGGACCAGCCCGACCATGTAATCAAGGTTGAGTGCTTGCATGGCGATGCGCTTTAAAACGAGCGGCCCGCGTCAAGAGTCTGCGAGGCGGCAGAGGGTGAAAACAAAACGCCCCGGACATGCCGGGGCCATTGGGCAGAGCATAGCGCTGATCAGGCGTCGCTGCCGGTCTTTTCCGACTCCGGGGCTTCCGGGGCGCTGGTAATATCATCACCGAACCACTTCTCGGAAATCGCCTTGAGCTCGCCGTTTTGACGCAGGGTGTCCAGTGCCTGATTCACACGGTCACGCTGGGCGCGGCCCTGGTCATCGTTGCGAAACGGCAGGGCGTTTTCGATCTTCGAGAACGGCTGGCCGGCGAGCTGCAGCGGCAGCGGCTTGTCCTTGATGACCTGGGCGGCGCTGGTGCGGTCCATCACGAAGGCATCGGCGCGGCCCAGCGCGACATCCTGCTCGATGTTGGATTCATAGGTCTTGAGATTGATCTCATCGGCATAGGGCAGCGCCTTGAGCAGGGTTTCATAGTTCGAGCCCAGGTTCATGATCACCGTCTTGCCCTTGAGATCCTCGACGCCGTGAATGTCGTCGTTGCCCTTGCGGACCACCACCTGCGCGCCGTCGTAGACGTAGGGCTCGGAGAAGGCGTACTTGGCCTGACGCTCCGGCGTGATGGTGATCTGGTTAGCGATGGTGTCGATACGACCCGAGTCCAGCATGCCGGCCAGCCCCGAGAAACTGGCGGTGACGAACCTGATGTCGTCGCCGGTCTGCTCGCCGATGGCGTTCATGACATCGATTTCAAAGCCCTGAAGCTTGTCTTGACTCACGAAGGTAAAGGGGTAATAGCTCCCGGACATGCCTACCCGCAGGGTGTCAGCCTGAGCGACCGTTGCCGCGCCCAGAAGGGTCGTCAGTCCCAGCGACGTGATGGCAAGCGTCCGGGCCAGTGTTCTGAAAGCCGTCATGAGGTTCTCCTGAAAAGACATGCGCCTTGCGAGCGCCGAATACGACTAGCGTACCGCAACCTTCACTAAAGGAATAAGAAAAAGTTTTTATATGCAAAGCGGTTTTCAGCTATCGGCACAAAAGGGTGTCATGGCCGGGGCAGCCTGTTTCCGGAGGTGGCCATTTTTAAACAAGACAGCGCCCTGGTAAGGAGAACGACGCCCTCGAAACCCGTGGCGACGCACAAGGAGCAAAAGGGAGGGTCAGAATGAGGCCAGGCTGGGGTCGGCTTCGTTGTCGAGCTGGTTGGCCAGGACCATTTCAATGAAGTCCGCGATGATGTCCTGCACCCGGTCCTGGGTGAGATCGCCACACGAGATCCAGGATTCGCCCTGCTCTTCGTGGCGGTGATGTTTCATGAAGCTTCGATCGATGCGCAGACCATCATGATCGGGATCGTGACTGATGCGCAGATGGTTGAGGTTGGTAAAGCCCCTTTTCATGGTGACGTGCTGCACCGGCAGCAGATGAAACTCGACGGCATCGATCTCGCGAACGTTCGACTCATCCTCACAGTGCACATGAATCTCGCTGGCATAGTGATTGCCCGCAGCGATATCACGCGCCCACTCCATGGCAGGCACCAGAATACGCTGGGCAATCTCGTCAAAGCTTGCCGGCTCTTCGGGATCGGCCTCACCATACTGTTCCTGAACAGAGTGAGGGTGCAGGGGATTCTTGCCGCTGACCTGCTGCTGATAGTGTTTGAATACACGGTTCAGGTCTTTCATGTACCTCTGCCTTCAGTGCGCCGCACGAGCGGTTCGAGTGTCTGATAAAGAAGTGAGGGGAGATGCCGGGGTTGAACGGTTCAAGGCGTACGGGAAAGGGAGCTGAAAACCCCTTTCGTGGCGCAGGGCGCCATGGCGCAAGGAGACGTTCAGGCATTGATATCACGCTTTAAAGCGTGAGGCTACCTTCAATATTTGCGCCGTTCCTTAACACAGGTTATCAATCTGTACGGCCCTTTAAAGCAATAAAGCGTTGCGAACCAGAGAGATGGCGAATTCAGCTCCTTTTGCCCTTCAGGTATCTTGATGCCATAAAAAAGGGCGAAATACCTTCCCTTTTTCAGCTGTCGAAAAAGATGGTAATGACATCGTCAAGATGTACTGCCATGGCGCGTCGGGCGCGTTCTGCGTCATGCTGGCGCAGGGCGTTGAGGATGCGAAGATGCTGCTCGCGTGAGCGGGTTTTCATGTCAGTGGTCAGGTAAAGATCCTGCAGGCGACGAAACATGACGCCGTACTGATGGCCGAGAATATGGCGAATGAGCAGGGCGTAGGCCGGGTTGCCGCTGGCCTGGGCGATGCGGACATGAAAAAGACGGTCGCCGGTGTGATTGGCCGTATAGGGAATGCCCTGATGGCGCTCGTCGACCTCCTCGTTATTGTCAGCGACATGACGCTCATAGGCTTCCTCGATCCCTGCGAGTATCGCCGGTGTCATGTTGGCGGCCGCAAGCGCCGCCGCTTCAGGCTCGACCAGACGCCGCGCCTCCAATAACGAATAGGGCGGGATCTCTTCATCACTCTGAGCGGCAAACTCCTGCTCAAGCTCCGGGTCCAGTGACCAGGGATGCTGCTGCGCTGCCGCATGCAAAATGGACCGCTCGCCGCGCGGTACCAGCGGACCGACCAGCACGCCATGGCCGACCCGGACTTCGACCTGACCGATGACCTCCAGTGCAATCAGGGCTTCACGAACGGAAGCGCGACTGACGCCCAGCGTCTGGGCAAGCTCCCGCTCCGGTGGCAGCAGACTGCCCGGGGGGAATTCGCCGGCCTCGATAAGATCGTGCAGCTGGTCGGCAATCTGGCGGTAAAGGCGCGCATTGCGAATGGTCTTGAGTGGCATCGAAAAAGCGTTATCCGGTAGCAGGGATCAGTCAGGCACGATTAAAAAAGAACACGGTGCTGCGACCAATGATTAAAGGTCAGTCCATTGGGCATTTTGCTTTAATCGATGTGTCATGTCATCCGCACCGAGGATGACATATGGCTCAAGGGTAATGTGCCATGAAAACGAACAGAACTTTTTCTCCCGGGCGCCTGCAGGGCAAAACAGCGCTGGTCACGGCGGCCGGACAGGGCATTGGCCGCGCCGCGGCGCGTCGTCTGGCCGATGAGGGTGCCCGGGTCATCGCCACCGATCTTGATCTGTCGCATCTATCCGATCCTGACAGGATGACGCAGCGTCAGCTGGATGTGCTCGATGTTGAAGCCATCCATGCGCTGGCTCTGGAGGTGGGCCCGGTCGACGTGCTGTTCAACTGCGCTGGTATTGTGCATCACGGCAGTGTGCTGGAGTGCGATGACCGGGACTGGCAGATGGCCATGGCGCTCAATGTCACGGCCATGTTCCATACCATTCAGGCCTTTTTGCCGGCCATGCTGGCCAATGGGGGTGGCAGTATCATCAACATGGCCTCACTGGCCTCCAGCATCAAGGGGGTCGCCAGCCGCTGCGCCTATGGTACGACCAAGGCCGCGGTCATCGGACTGACCAAATCGGTGGCTGCGGACTACATGACCCGGGGGATTCGCTGCAACGCCATATGTCCGGGCACCGTGGACTCTCCTTCACTGCACGAACGTATCAAGGCGCAGGCGAGCGCACGAGGGCTTGCCGCCTCGGAAGTGATGGCCGAGTTCGTGGCGCGTCAGCCCATGGCTCGGCTCGGACGCGTCGAGGAAGTGGCGGCGCTGGTGGCCTGGCTGGCCTGCGATGAGTCAGCCTTTATTACCGGCACCACCCAGATGATCGATGGCGGCTGGTCCAACTGATCAGGTCTGCGAGCGGTATCACTTCACCATGGAGAACTGCATGAAACTATTGCGTTTCGGGCCGAAGGGCCTTGAAAAGCCGGGTCTGGTGGCGGCCGACGGCAGCCTGCGGGACCTGTCCGGCCACGTGGATGATATTGCCGGCGAGGCACTCATGCCCGATCAGCTCGCCAGGCTCTCACGGCTGGACGCGGATGCCCTGCCGATCGTGGCATCAGGCACGCGCATCGGTCCCTGCGTAGGTCGTGTCGGCAAGTTCATCTGTATCGGTCTGAACTACGCCGATCACGCCGCCGAAACCGGTGCCGAGCTGCCGGTCGAACCCGTGGTGTTCAACAAGTGGACCAGCGCGATCTGCGGCCCCAACGATGATATCGAGATCCCCCGGGACTCTCGCAGTACCGACTGGGAAGTCGAACTGGGCGTCGTGATTGGCACGCCCGGGCGTTACATCGATCAGGCCGATGCCATGAGCCACGTGGCCGGCTATTGCGTCATCAACGATATCTCCGAGCGCGAGTTTCAGCTCGAACGCAGCGGCACCTGGGACAAGGGCAAGGGCTGCGATACCTTCGGCCCGCTCGGTCCCTGGCTGGTGACGGCCGATGAGATCAGTGATCCGGGCAACCTTGGCATGTGGCTGGAAGTGGACGGGCACCGCTATCAGAATGGCTCGACCAGCACCATGGTCTTTGGTGTGGCGCATCTGGTGGCGTATCTCAGCCGCTTCATGAGCCTGCAGGCAGGCGATGTGATCTCGACCGGCACGCCGCCGGGCGTGGGCATGGGGCAGAGCCCGAAGGTGTATCTGCGCCCCGGGCAGACCATGCGGCTGGGCATTGAGGGGCTGGGCGAGCAGTCCCGGCGCACCGTGCAGGCCTGATGCCCCCCTGACGTCTCTGACGGGCATGACGGATCGACAGCAGCGCTTCCTGTGCCGGGAGCGCTTTTTTAATACCTGCCGCAATGTTGCGTCCCGCCTTCCCTTTCAAGGGACATCTCCACGCCTTCATGCCTTCGTCTCATAGCCTATCGATCAATTGAGTTCCGAGGCCACCGGCTTATGATCGGTTTAAAGGTCAGACCATTGGTTATGTGATGTCTGACGACGATCAGGAATTGCCGGGAGACGGGTATGCACGTGCTGGTATGTGAAGCGCCAGGAAAAATGACGCTTGAAGAGACCGATGCGTCTCGGTGCGGACCGGGTCAGGCGCTTTTGCGTATCCACTGCGTCGGGATCTGCGGCACCGATATTCACGCCTATGGCGGCCGACAGCCCTATTTCAGCTATCCGCGCGTGCTGGGCCATGAACTCTCCGGCGAGGTCGTGGCGACCGGCGACGATGTGGACCGCTCGCTTGTCGGGCAGCGGGCCTACGTCATCCCCTATCTGCACTGTGGTCAATGCAGTGCCTGCCTGCGTGGGCGCACCAACTGCTGCCAGAACCTTGAAGTCATCGGTGTGCATCGCGATGGCGGCATGGCGGAGTATCTGGTGGTGCCGGCCACGCATCTGGTGACCTCCCAAACGCTCTCCTTTGAACAGCTTGCACTGGTCGAGTGCCTCGCCATCGGCGCCCACGCCGTGCGTCGCAGCCAGCTTGGCGACGGTGAGCTGGTGGTGGTGGCGGGCGCCGGGCCAATTGGTATGGGGGTGGCGCAGCTGGCACAGGCTCAGGGTGCCAGGGTGATGATGCTGGATAACCACGAGGGGCGACTGGCATTTTGTCGCGACACGCTGGGTGTCGAGACCTTTGATGTGGCCGAAGGCGACAGCCTTGATGCCATCGCGTCATTCTCCGATGGAGTCATGGCGGATGTCGTGTTTGATGCCACCGGCAATCCGCAGGCCATGAACCGCGGCTTCGATTTCGCCGGCCACGGTGGGCGCTATGTGCTGGTCAGCGTGGTGCGCGCCGATATCACCTTTAACGACCCGGATTTTCACAAGCGCGAGCTGACCCTGCTGGGCAGCCGCAATGCCACGCGGGAGGATTTCGACAGGGTGACCCGCCTGATGGAGGCCGGAAAACTCTTTGAGCGCGCCATGATCACTCACCGGGCGCCATTGGAAGACATGCCGGGGATCATGGCGCAGTGGTGTGATCCGACCACCGGCGTGATCAAGGGCATGGTGCATGTTGCCGGTGGTTCAGAGACCGATCACCAAACGCCGGAGGCCGCTCATGAGTAATGTCATTGCCACCCAGCATCTTCGCCGCACGCTCAGAATTCATCGGCTGGACAACGTCAGCGTGGCGCTGGTGGATCTGCCTGCGGGGGCCGAGGTGGACGTAGGCGAGACGGTCGTGACCCTGGCCGAACCCATTGCCAGAAAGCACAAGTTTACCCATCAGGCACTGGCCACTGGCGATGTCGTGACCATGTATGGCGTGACGGTCGGGCGCGCCACTCAGATGATCGCCGCTGGCGGGCGACTGACGACCGGGAACGTGGAGCACGTGACCGATAGCGCCCGTAGCGAGGCGCGTCGCACCGACTGGCAGGCGCCTGATGTCAGTGCCTTTGAAGGACGCACCTTTGAGGGCTTTCATCGCGGTGATGGCAGCGTGGGCACGGCCAACTACTGGCTGGTGGTGCCGCTGGTGTTCTGTGAAAACCGCAATATCGAAGTGCTGCGCACCTGTATCAACGATGCGCTGGGCAATGATCCGCATCGCCATTACAAGCGCATGGCACGCGCGCTGTTAAGCGGCGAGCCCCTGGCCGGGAAGGGCGCCAACGAGGAAGGCATTGGTGAGGAGGTGATGGATACGCCCTTTCCCAATGTCGACGGGGTGCGCTTTCTGACCCACTCGATGGGCTGTGGTGGCACGCGTGAAGATGCCCGCGCGCTGTGTCAGCTGCTGGCCGGTTATATCTGTCATCCCAATGTGGCCGGTGCCACGGTGCTGAGTCTGGGTTGTCAGAACGCCGAGGCCTCCCTGCTGCAGGCGGCCATTGCGGCGCGCGACCCTGAAGGCACGCGCACCGTTCATTTTTTCGAGCAGCAGGCCCTGGGCGATGAACAGACCCTGATGCGCGAAACGCTGAGCGCCATTTTTGACGGTCTGCGTCAGGCCAACGAGATCACCCGTCAGCCCGCGCCGCTTTCAAAACTGGTGCTGGGCGTTGAATGTGGCGGCTCGGACGGGTTTTCAGGTATCTCGGCCAATCCACTGGTCGGCGGCGTGGTCGATCGGCTGGTGGCGCTGGGCGGGTCGGGCATTCTCAGTGAGTTCCCCGAGCTGTGCGGCGTGGAGCATGAGCTGGCGTCGCGCTGCACCAGCGATGCGCTCGCGGCGCGGTTTCGCGATCTGATGAGCGCCTATCAACGCCATGCCGGCGCGGTCGGTGCGGATTTTTCCATGAACCCGTCGCCGGGCAATATCCGCGATGGTTTGATCACCGATGCGATGAAATCCGCCGGCGCAGCGCGCAAGGGCGGTGATAGCCCCATCGTGGATGTGCTCGATTACACCGAACCGGTCACCCGACCGGGCCTGAGCCTTCTGTGTACGCCCGGCAACGATGTGGAATCCACCACGGCGATGGCCGGCTCCGGGGCCAACCTGATGCTCTTTACCACGGGGCTGGGCACGCCCACCGGCAACCCGGTCACCCCGGTACTCAAGATTGCCAGCAACAGCGAACTGGCCCGGCGCATGTTTGATGCCATCGATTTCGATGCCGGTCCGATTGTGGAGGGCAGCTCTTCCATCGATGCACTGGCCGATGCGCTACTCGAGCGCTGCATTGACACCGCCTCGGGGCGCTATCAGAGCTGTGCCTCACGGCTTGATCAGCAGGACTTCATCCCCTGGAAGCGCGGAGTGTCGCTATGACCCGTGACGTCCTTGAGAATGCGCATGCCGGGATTCTCCAGTTCGGCACCAGCCGCTTTCTGTTGGCGCATGTCGATGCCTTCGTGAGCGCCTCGCTGGCCGCCGGCCAGTCGCACAAGCGGGTTGTGGTGGTGCAGTCTTCCCCGCGTCCGGCCGGGCGTGAAAAGGCGCGTGCCCTGATGCACCAGAGCGTCTATCCGCTGCGTATTCGCGGTCGGCGTGACGGTCAGGACATCGATGAAACCCATCAGATCGATGCGCTGGCCGGCTGTCTGATTGCCGATGAGCAGTGGGAAACGCTGGAGGCACTTTTTGTCGAGCGCATTACGCATGTGGTTTCCAATACTGCCGACCGCGGCTATGAGGTGGCCGAGAACGACAGCCCGTGTGAGGCGCTGCCGCGCAGTTTTCCCTGTCGACTTCTGAAGCTTTTGCGGGCGCGTTTCAAGGCCGGCAGGGCAGGTGTCACGCTGATGCCGTGCGAGCTGGTCAGTGACAACGGCCAGGTATTGCGCCGGCTGATGCTGGATCTGGCCGGTGAGCATTACGCCGATGATGCCTTCACGAGCTGGCTCAAAACTCGCTGTCTGTGGGTGGACACCCTGGTGGACCGCATCGTCTCCGAGGCCATCGAACCGGTTGGTGCCGTGGCCGAGCCCTACGCGCTGTGGGCGGTGCGCCGCACGCCGGGGCTGGAAATGCCCTGCTGCCATCCGGATGTGAACCTGGTGGATGACATCGAGCCATTCGAAAAACAAAAGCTTCATATCCTCAATCTTTCCCACACCTTTCTGGTGCATCAGTGGCAGTCGCTGTCACTGACTGACGAGATCGCGTTCGTGCGTGAAGCGATTGTTGAACCTCGACTGCGTGCACCACTTGAAGCGCTGCTGGATGAGGTCGTCGTACTGCTGGCACGCGCCTTCCCGATGCTGGAACCGGCGGCGTATCGCACCACCACCCTCGAGCGTTTTGAAAACCCCTTTCTGGACCATCGGTTGGCAGATATCGCCGAAAACCACGAAGCCAAGTGCCAGCGTCGCGTTATCCCGCTGCTGGCGCTGGCCGAGCATCACGACATGAATATTCCGCTGCTGCGTGCCTGGGCTGCGGAGATTGACGGCCGCCGGTAACTGCCTGCGCCTTCACCGACAAGGAGTCAGCATCATGCGTCATTTCATTCTGGGCTGTGTTGCCGTGGCATCGCTGGGCATGAGTGCCACGTCACTGGCGGCAACGGAAATCAAGGTGGCCTACGGCAATCAGCCGGGGGAGCCGATCGATGTGGCCGTGAAACAGTGGGCCGAATGGGTCAAGGAGGAGAGCAACGGGGATCTGGTGCTGCAGCCGTTTCCGGCCAGTCAGCTGGGCTCTGAAACCGAGGTCATGGAGCAGGCACGCTTTGGCTCGGCACTGATCGGCATTAATGCCTACAGCAACTTCATGGACTCGGTGCCGGATCTGAGCGTGCTTGATGCGCCTTATCTGTCGGAAACCTTCGACGACAAGCTCAAGGTGTTTGATTCGCCATGGTTTGCCGAGCAGAACCAGAAGCTCAATGCTCAGGGCTATCACATTGTGGTCCCCAACGTGGTCTACGGTGAGCGCCAGCTGCTGTCGAAAAACGCCGTGAAAACGCCCGAAGATCTGCAGGGCGTGAAGGTACGGGTCCAGAACTCGCCCATGTATGTGGCCGCCATTCGCGCCATGGGTGGCATCCCTACCCCGATGTCGCTGGGGGATGTCTATCCGGCGCTGGCCCAGGGCATGGTCTCCGGGGTCGAGAATCCGCCGTCGGTGCTCTATGGCGGCAAGTTTTATGAAGTGGTCAAGCAGCTCAACCTGACGCGTCACATGCAGACCGTGACCCCGTTTGTGACCGGGGAGGCCTTCTGGCAACAGCTTGATGACGACCAGCGTCGCATTCTGACCGAGACGGGTAAGCGCTTTGCCGACCACGCCAGCGAACTGGTCATGGCGCAAAACGACAAGGATATCGAGCGTCTGAAAGAAGCCGGTGTTCAGGTCAATGAAGTGGATATCGCCCCTTTCCAGGAACGTGCCCGCAAGGAAATTCCCGAGGCTTTCCCGCAGTGGTCGCCGGGTCTTTATGATCGTATCAGCGAGATCATCAATGGCTGAGGCCGTGTCGGGGTTGAAAGGCACCGCGCGCGCGGTGTCCCTTGACCACACCTGTTGCATCGCACAAGTACCGGGGGCTCAGCGCTCCCGGCCGGGAGAGAGAGGATGAAGACCATCATGGCCGGGCTGGATCGTCTGATGCATCTGGATGAGGTGCTGGGCAGTCTCGCCCTCTTTGCCCTTTTCGTGATTGTACTGGCCAATGCGCTGATGCGCTACTTCCTCAACACGCCGCTGGCCTGGGCGGAAGAGGTACTGCAGCTGCTGCTGGTCTGGGCGACCTTTCTGGGCGCCAGTGCGCTGGTACGGCGCAACGAGCACGTGTTGATCGATCTTTTCGGCGAGCGACTGCCCGGGCCGCTCGAGCGCTGGCGTGAGCGGATCTTCAACGTCGTCATGATCATGATGGCCGCCGGCGTCATGCTCTATTGGGGGCTCAAGCTTCTGCCCTTTGCCGCCTTTCGCAGTACCCCCATGCTTCAGATCCCCTATTTCTGGGTGTATCTCGTCATTCCATTGAGTGCCGCCATGATGCTCTATCACGGTGCGCGTCGGCTGTTCACGCGATAGGAGAGAGACGCTTATGGCAGTCCTTGCAGCCCTTGGCGCCCTGATGGTGCTGTTTTTCATGGGCACCCCGGTGGCCTTTTCCCTGTTTCTCTCGACATTTCTGTACTTTCTGATCGGCGCCGATCAACCGCTGGTGCTACTGATTCAGCGCCTGGCCGGCGGTCTTGAGTCGGTGTCGCTGCTGGCCATCCCCTTTTTCATCATGGCCGGCGTGTTCATGAACTATTCCGGCATTACCACCCGGCTTTTGAATCTGGCCGAGCTGTGTACCCGCCGCTTTCACGGTGGGCTGGCCCAGTCCAACGTGCTGCTGAGTACCTTCATGGGCGGGCTGTCCGGTTCCAACATTGCCGATGCCGCCATGAACGCCAAGCTGCTGGTGCCGCAGATGAACGCGCGCGGTTATCCCACGCCCTTTTCAGCGGCCATTACCGCGGCGTCGTCACTGATTACCTCAACCATTCCGCCCGGCATTGCGCTGATCATCTACGGCTATGTGAATAACGTCTCGATCGGGCGGCTGTTCATGGCCGGGGTGGTGCCCGGCATCGGGATGGCACTGGCCATGATGGTCATGGTGTCGATCATGTGTCGGCGTCATGGCTATCAGCCGCCGCGACGCGAACGGGTTTCACGTCAGGAGTGGATCAGCGTGACCCGTGCCGGACTGATTGCGCTGGCGCTGCCGGTGCTGGTGATTGGCGGCATTCGCATCGGTGTCTTTACGCCAACCGAAGCCGGGGCGATGGCGGTGGCCTACGCGCTGATCGTGGGGGTGTTTGTCTATCGCGAACTGCGCCCGACCACCATCGCGCTGGCCACGCGTGAATCGCTGCTGTCAGCGGTGAACGTTTTGTTCATCATCTGTGTGGCTTAGGGGTTTGCCCGTTTTCTCACCTGGGAGCAGGTGCCGCAAACCATCACCACTTTCCTGTCGGCGGAGGTGAGCAGTGCAGTGGCCTTTTTGTTACTGGCCAATGCCATTTTGCTGGTGCTGGGCATGTTTCTGGAGGGCAATGCCATCCTGATCGTGCTGTCACCGCTGCTGGCCCCGGTCGCTGCGCAGTTTGGTATTGATCCGGTGCACTTTGGCATCATTTTCATCTTCAATGCCGCCATCGGTACCATCACGCCGCCGCTGGGCACGGTCATGTTCACCACGTGCAGCATTACCGGGGTAAAACTGCCCGACTTTATTCGGGCGATGGTGCCTTTCTGGCTGCTGCTGGTGGCCATGCTGTTGCTGGTGACGTTTATTCCGGCGCTGTCACTGGCCCTGCCGGCGATGGTGTTCTGAACACATGGTGTTGTGAACAGTGTACCCCTGCATCGCTGAACGTGATGCAGGGGCACCGCGACACCGATCAACTCGAATGATGTGACCAGTCGTACTCGAGCCAGTGCTTGAGCTGTTCGTCAAACGAGCCGCTCTCCCTGAGCTGGCGCAGCCACTGATCGACAAAAAGCTTGAGGTCCATGTCCCTTGGCAGCAGAACGGCCTTTTCGGAAAAATTGAACGGCCGGTCGGGATGGATGGCGCACAGCTCGGGATGGAGATTGGCCTGCAGGCGCGTTTCGATGGCATCGGTCATCATCAGATCCGCCTTGCCCTGCACAATCTGGTCGAAAATGGTGACGTTGTCGTCGTAGTCGACAATCGTGGCCCTGTTCAGGTGCTCGCGCGCAAACCGCTCGTTGGTGCCACCGGGATTGACGATGACCCGCACGCCGGGCTGGTCGATCTGTTCAAGGGTCTGATAGTCGTCCTGGTGCTCACACAGGGCAATGGGGGTCTTGCCATCGCGTTGATAGGGCGCCGAGAACCAGGCCGCCTTCTGGCGATCAAGATTGACCGAGATACCGCTCATGGCGATGTCAAAACGGTGGTTTTGATAGTCCTGCATCAGGGTGAGCCAGCTGGTGGGCACCAGCTCGAGCTTCACGCCCAGTGCTCGGGCCAGGTCGGCCGCCAGGTCCGGATCAAGGCCGATGAAACGATCGTCTGTGGCGCGATAGCTGAAGGGCTTGTAGTCGCCGGTGGTGCCGACCCTGAGCGTGCCGCGCTCGATGATCCGGTCCAGTGCCGAGGCTTGCGGCGCGACAGCGGCTTCGGCATGCGGGGCCAGGCAGACGCCCAGCATCAGGGCCAGCGCCGCGAGCCACAGAATGGCGGCCACCAGAGCCGAAGAAAGACGACGCGCCGGCAGAGTGCGGGCATGGGTGCGCAGCAGTCGAACCATGAGATGTTCCATCGCAGAGGAAATCCGGTCACAAATACCGGACAGGCAGTGTGTTGACGCGGGAGGGTACGCTGATTACGCGCCGATGGCGACCCTGTTTGAGCCAATGGCAAATGTCTCACTCACTGGCGTTTTCAAAAGACATGACGGGCGAGGGCGGGCGTTATTTCGCGACACTTCATGGTCTGATCGGCAACGACTACAGCCCCTCGAATTCCACCGGGCGTTTGCCTGTCGGTTTATCCACCGTCACTGATCTACAAAAGGAGAGGCTCCATGCAGGATGTTGATATCTCACAGTGTCTGCCGAAGGATCACGAGGCGGCGGCCCTAGTCGGGCGTGTCTGGCGCGGTGACGGCCCACGAATCGTCGCCCTGCGCGGCGGCGAACTTGTCGATATCACTGCCCACGTGGGCACCATGAGCGCGCTGCTGGACCGCGATGATCGACTGACGTTGGCACGCGAGGCCAGCGGAATATCGCTGGGTGCCGTCAAGCCCTGGTTGACCCAGTCGCTGGCCGACAGCGCCACCACCCCCGATGAGCACGGCAACCGGCTGCTGGCTCCCTGCGATCTGCAGGTGGTGAAGGCGTGTGGGGTGACCTTTGCCGTCAGCCTGCTGGAGCGGGTGATCGAGGAGCAGGCCGCCGGTGATGCCTCGAAGGCCGGCGATATTCGTGCCCGCCTGCGCGAGCTGATCGGTCAGGATCTCTCCCGCATCGTGCCCGGCTCCGAGGCCGCCATGGCCCTGCGCAAAGAGCTGATGGCGCGCGGTCAGTGGTCGCCCTATCTGGAAGTCGGCATCGGGGCGGATGCCGAGGTGTTCAGCAAGGCGGCGCCCATGTCCTCAATAGGCTTTGGCGCCAACGTGGGCGTCCACGCCGCCTCGAACTGGAACAACCCGGAGCCCGAGGTAGTACTGGCCATGGACGGGCAGGGGCAGCCGCGAGGCGCCACGCTGGGCAATGACGTCAATCTGCGCGATGTCGAAGGGCGCAGTGCGCTGTTGCTGGGCAAGGCCAAGGACAATAACGGTGCTTGTGCCATCGGCCCGTTCATTCGATTGTTTGATGACCGCTTCACCATGGACACGATCCGTCAGGCGCAGGTCACGATGCGCATCGAGGGCAGCGACGATGACTTCGTGCTGGAAGGGCGCAGTGATATGCGCGAGATCAGCCGTGACCCGCTGGATCTCGTCCGCCAGACCTGCGGCAGCCATCACCAGTATCCTGATGGTTTCATGCTGTTTCTGGGGACCATGTTTTCCCCCGGGGAGGACCGTGACCTTCCCGGGCAGGGCTTTACCCACCATGTGGGGGATCGGGTCAGTATTCACACCCCGGCGCTGGGCACCCTGATCAATCGGGTCGACCGCAGTGATGCCATTGCCCCCTGGCAGTTCGGCCTCGGCGCCCTGATGCGCTATCTGGCGCGTTGAGCCGAAGGGATCAGCATCAATGAAAAGCGCCCCGCTACCAGCGGGGCGCTGTCGGTGGAGCCATCACGCCACCCGGAACTCGATCTCCTCCCCGCTTTCCGAGCAGCTGCCGATCTGTACCCGAAACAGCCCCGGCTCCTGCACGCGTTCAAGCTCGGCGTTCAAAAAGCAGCGCATGTCAGGGGTAATGCAGAAGGTCACCTCACGGCGCTCTTTTGGGGACAGCCGGAGGCGCTGAAAGTCCTTGAGCTCATAAAGCGGGCGCACGACGCTGGCGTGGACATCCTGCAGGTAGAGCTGGACCACCTCGGTACCCTCGCGCTCGCCGGTGTTGGTGAGTGTGAGGCTCACCTCGAGGGTGTCATCGAGCGCAATCTCCGTGCACGCCGGCTCGAGCGACCCATACTCAAACGTGGTGTAGGACAGCCCGAAGCCGAAGGGGTAGAGCGGGGCGTTGGGGATATCCAGATACTGCGAGGCGTATTTGGGATCAACGCCCTTTGGACGGCCAGTGTTGAAGGCGTTGTAGTAGACCGGGATCTGGCCGACGCTTGCCGGGAAGCTCATCGGCAGTTTCCCGGCGGGATTCACGTCGCCAAACAGCACATCAGAAACGGCATTGCCGGCCTCGGTGCCCGGCCACCAGGCTTCCAGAATGGCCGGCGCCATGTCATCGAGTTCGGTCAGCGCCAGCGGCCGACCGTTGAACAGCACCGTGGCGACCGGCGTATCACCGGCGATTTCCAGCACCCGGCGGGCCAGTTCGAGCTGCGCGCCGGGCAGGCCGATATCGGCGCGGCTGGCGGCCTCGTCGGCATCATCCTCATCTTCGCCCAGAGCCAGCACCACGGCGTCGGCCTGACGCACCAGCTCCAGCGCCTCCTCGATACCGGATGTGTCATTTTCACCGATCTGGTTGGAAGCGCCCTCGGCGTAGAGGATCACCGCGTCCTCGCCGAGCCGGTTGGCCAGACCTTCACGCAGGGTCACGGTGTCGTCGTGATCGCCGTTACCGTGCCAGGAGCCGAGCAGGCGCGGCGTGTTGCCCAGCGGGCCGATCAGGGCGATCTTTTGATGCTGATCGGACAGCGGCAGTACGTGGCCGTCGTTTTTCAGCAGCACCATGGACTCTGCGGCCTGTTCGCGGGCGGCGCGACGGTGTTCATCGGTCAAAAGACACTGTGCCTCGCGCGCCTCATCGGCGTAGCGATACGGGTCCTCGAACAGCCCGAGCGCGGCCTTGAGCCACAGGATGCGTCGCACCGCCTCGTCAATGCGCGCTTCCTCGACCTGACCGTCGTGGACCAGCGCTTCCAGAGTGTCGATGAAGTAGCCGGACTGCATGTCCATGTCGACACCGGCGTTGACCGCCTTGCATGAGGCCTCCGAGGCGTCGGCCGCCACGCCGTGCTGCTCAAGCTCCATGATGGCGGTGTAGTCGGTCACCACCATGCCCTCAAAGCACCATTCGCGGCGCAGGATCTGATCGAGCAGCAGCGGATGGCAGGTGGCCGGCAGGGCATTGAGGGTGTTGAATGCCGTCATGACGCTGGCGCAGCCTTCACTCAGTGCGGCCAGAAAGGGCGGTAGATAGATCGAGCGCAGGCGCCACTCGGACATGTCGACGGTGTTGTATTCTCGCCCGGCCTCCACCGCGCCGTAGGCGGCGTAGTGCTTGACGCAGGCGGCCAGCGTATCGGTGGCGCCCGGGTCACTGCCCTGAATGCCGCGGACCTGGGCACGCGCGATCAGCGACGTCAGATGCGTATCTTCTCCGGCGCCTTCCATCACCCGGCCCCAGCGCGGGTCGCGGGCGATGTCCACCATGGGGGCAAACGTCCAATGCACGCCGGAGGCCGCGCCTTCCACTGCCATGATGCGAGCGGCACGCTCGATGCCCTCCATGTGCCAGCTGGCTGCCTGAGCGAGCGGGATCGGAAAGATCGTTCGAAAGCCGTGAATGATGTCGTAACCAAAGAGCAGCGGAATGCCGAGCCTTGAATGCTCGACCGCCTGTCTTTGCAGCTCGCGGGTAAACTCGACGCCAAAGGCGTTAAACACCGAGCCGACCCGGCCTGTGCGCACGTCCTCCTCGATCTCGGTATTGGCAGGGGCCCCTGTGGTGTCACGACTGCCGGCCACCTGATTCATCTGACCGATCTTCTCTTCCAGCGTCATCTGCCCTAGCAGCACCTCTACCTGCCGGCACAGTGCCTGGTAGCGTGCCGGGCGGGTGCCGAAGGGCAGCAGGGCTCTCTGGTCTGACAACATCAACGACATCCTTCCCTCCTTCAGGCCGGGCGTTCGAAGTAGTGCACGTCAAAGAGTTCTTCCTCATCACACCAGTGCGCGCGGGTTTGAAAACCCGCGTGGCCGGCGAGCTTTTCAAAGCCTTCGCGGCTGTACTTCCAGGAGTTTTCGGTATGAATGTGCTCGCCGGCCGTCAGGGTGATGGTCTGACCGTCGAGGCTGAAGGTCTGATCGCGCTGGCTGACCAAGTGCATCTCGATGCGCGAGGCGGCCTCGTTGTAAAAGGCCAGATGCTCGAAATCGTCGGGTGACACTTCGGCACCCAGTTCATCGCGCAGGCGGTGGATCAGATTGAGGTTGAACTCGCGCGTCACGCCGGCGGCGTCGTTGTAGGCCGCCTCCAGACGGTCGCGATCCTTGATCCGATCCACTCCGATCAGGAGCCCGCCGCCGGGCGGCAGCTGATCATGAACCCGCTCCAGCAGCGCCATGGCCTCCCGCGGGGTGAAATTGCCGATCGAAGAGCCGGGAAAAAACACCACCGGATGGGCGTCGCCTTCAAGCTCGGGCAGGCTGAACGGGGCGGTGAAATCGGCACACAGGGCATGAACCGACAGCCACGGATAGTCATTGGCCAGGCGCTGGGTGCTTTCCAGCAGAAAGTCACGCGAGATATCCACACCCACATAGTGGTGCGGGCGCAGGGCATCCAGCAGCAGGCGGATCTTGTGGGAGGCGCCGCTGCCCAGCTCGATCAGGTCGATATCCCGACCGACGCAGGCGGCGATGGCGTCCACCGACTGCTCGAGAATGGCCTCCTCGGTGCGGGTAGGGTAGTACTCCGGCTGCTGGCAGATCCGGTCGAACAGCTCGGAGCCGCGGTGATCATAAAAGTGCTTGGGCGAGATCCAGCGCGGCGAATCGGTCAACCCGATCGTGAGTGCCTCCAGCAGGCTCTGCTCATCAGCAGGGTCTGCCAGCTGATCGTGAAACCATACCCGGTGACGGTTGCTCGGAGAGGAAAACGCAGAAGAGAGTGCCTGTGACATGACGGCCGGTCCTTTTTTCAGGAATTCCAGAGCTCGGGGAGCCCGGATCGGGCCGCCCGCCAGCGGGCGGCCCCTGCAGGTTCAGACATTGCGTGCCAGTCGAATGCCGGAAAAGGCCCAGCGCGCCTGAGGCGGGAAGAAGTTGCGATAGCTGGCCCGGATATGGTCACGGGGCGTGGCGCAGCAGCCCCCGCGCAGCACCATCTGGCCGGACATGAACTTGCCGTTGTACTCGCCAAGGCTGCCTTCCAGCGGCGTAAAGCCCGGGTAGGGCAGAAAGGCGCTGGCGGTCCACTCCCAGACATCACCATAAAGCTGCTGCGGGCCCTGGCCCTGTGTTCTGGAGGACGCCTGTGGTTGAAGCACCTCGTCTTCAACAAAGTGGCCCTCCAGCGGTTGATCCACCGCGGCGGTTTCCCACTCGGTCTCGGTCGGCAGACGGGCGCCGGCCCAGCGCGCGTAGGCATCGGCTTCATAGAAGCTGACGTGACACACCGGCGCGCTCGGATCGACCGGCACCAGCCCGCCCAGGGTCATGGTGTGCCAGCGCCCGTCGACCTTCTCCCAATACTCGGGGGCCTGCCAGCCGGTGTTATGGATCAGATGCCAGCCATCCGACAGCCACAGCTCGGTGCGCGAGTAGCCGCCATCCTCGATGAATTTGAGGAACTCGGCGTTGGTGACCGGGCGGTCGGCCAGTTCGAACTCGGCCACATACTGGCGATGGCGCGGTGTCTCGCTGTCAAAGACAAAACCCTTGCCGTCGTGATCAAGGGCGGACTCGGTGGGATAGTCCACGCCGATCTGGCGCACGCCGGCGGCATAGCGGTGCCAGCGTGCTTCAGGCGTTGCCGGGGCCTGGTCGGCCTGTGCCAGCAGCTGCTGGCGAATGTCGTCGCGATAGACCGGATGCAGTGGATTGCAGGAGAGAATGTGCTTGATGTCCATCACCAGCAGCTCCTGATGCTGCTGCTCGTGATGCAGGCCGATCTCGAGGCGGTCGATGATCTCGTCGAGATGCTCGGGCGGCGGGGCGCTCAAAAGCCGTTCCATCTCCTGATCGACATGGGCACGAAACTGATAGACCTGCGCCACCGTGGGGCGCGAGATGGTGCCGCGCAGGTTACGCGGAAACGGCTTGCCATGGGTTTCGTAATAGGAGTTGAACAGAAAGTCATATGCCGGGTCGGGCGTTTGATAATCCTTGAGCCAGGGGGTGAGGATAAAGGCTTCAAAGAACCAGCTGACATGGGCCAGGTGCCATTTGGGCGGACTGACATCCGCCATGCTCTGGACCATGTAATCCTCGGTCTCGAGCGGGGCACACAGGGTTTCACTGGCACGGCGCACGTGCTGGAAGCGGCGCAGCCATTCGCGGATGTGGGCGCCGTCGGCATTTTCAAGCGGCGCTCGAGTCGTCTGGGTCATGACGTGTCCTCGCGATGAGATCGCATCAAGCATTGAACAGGTGGCGGCCAGGGGCTGACATTCAACACGTGGTCCGCACGTTTCTTTAGCGTAGCAATGCCTCCACGGTGCGCTCGACTCACCACCAGAAAATTTGTGACGGTGGGTAAGGCGGTGTGACGTTCCGGGCGTGCCTGACAGTGCTAGACTGCGCCTTTCTCAAGCTTTCCTGCCGGTATTTGAGCACTCATGTCCTACACCCCACGCCTGTCCGCTTTCCTTTTGTGGCTGCTGGCCTTTGGTCTGGCCGCCCTCAATCTGCGTGCCCCCATCGTGGTCATCGGCCCGGTGCTGGAACCGATCATGGGCTCCCTGAACATCGGCGCCGGCGCTGCGAGTCTTCTCACTACCGGCATGATTCTCTGCTTCGGGCTGCTCTCGCCGTTTGCGCCGACGCTGGCGGCCCGGCTCGGGCTGGATCGGGCCATTGCGCTGGCACTTGTGGCGGTGGCGCTGGGCAGTGTGCTGCGCGGTATCGAGCATTTCCCCGTCATGCTGGTCGGGACGCTGTTGGCAGGTCTTGGCATCGCCTTTGGCAACGTCTTCATGCCGAGTCTGGTCAAGCGTGATCGCGCCGACCGTCTGGGGCAGACCATGGGGCTTTATACGGTGGTGATGGGCATCGGAGCGACGCTGGCGGCGGGCACGGCGGTGCCGCTGTTGCAGGCCAGCGGCCACTGGTCGACACCGATACAACTGTGGGCCGGACTTGCCGTGGTGGCGGCGCTTTGCTGGCTGTGGCTGGCCTTTCGACGGGCAGTGGCGCCGCCGGCGGGCGGACCGGTGCGCATGACGGCGCTGTTCACAAGCCCGGTCGCCTGGACGCTGACCATATTTATGGGCATGCAGTCGCTGGGTTTTTATACCCTGCAGACCTGGATGCCGTCGGTGGCCATCAGCGCAGGCGTCTCCAGCACGATGGCCGGCAACATGGTGTCACTGCTCAACCTGATCACCATTCCGGCCAGCTACGTGATCGCCCGCATCGCGGCGCGCATGCACCATCACAGTCTGCTGGTGCTGGGCATGTGTCTGCTGATTGGTACCGGTCTTTCGGGACTGTTACTGGCACCCACGCTGGCGCCGGCGCTGTGGGCCGTGCTGCTCGGCGCCGGGCAGGGCGGCTGTTTCAGCTTTGCGCTGACGATGATTGTCCTGCGCACCCGACAGTCGCAGCACGCCGCGATGCTCTCGGGCATGTCGCAGAGCGTGGGCTATCTGCTCGCCGCCAGCGGGCCGCTGCTGTTTGGCGCGCTCCACGGTGTGACCGGCGGCTGGGGGGTGTCGATGGGGCTGCTGCTAATACTTCTGGGCGTGCAGACCGTGACCGGCGTCATGGTCGGCCGGCCACGGATGGTGACGCTGCGCGGAGAAGGCTAGCTTGCCTGTTGCGCGCCGGTGCTCTCGGCGCACTCATCAATGCTCGTGGCAATGTGTGTGATGAGCTCGTCATACAGTGCCGGGCCGGGGGCGATGCCGGCGCCCAGCGGGTCCAGCACGATCGAGGTGTTGATCGGCATGTCGCCGAAGATGCTCTCGATCATGCGCGGATTGAACTGCGGTTCGGAAAAAACGCATTGCACGCCCAGCGATTTCACCCTGTCCTGCAATTCGCGTATCCGGGCCGGCCCCGGGCTTGAGGCGTCTCCGATCGAGATGGCGCCGACGGCGTGAACGTCAAAGCGCTCCTCAAAGTACTGATAGGCGTCGTGGAAGACGATGAAGCGGGTGTCATGGTCGTCTCTTAGGCGCTGATCGGTGTTCGCAATCAGCCGATCAAGACGCTGCTGCGCGCTTTTGGCGTTTTGGCGATAGGTGTCGGCGTGCTCGGGGTCGGCCTCGGCCAGCGCCTTCGCCATGACGTCCAGCCAGACTCGGGCGTTTTGCGGGTCGAGCCAGGCATGCGGGTTCAACCCGCTGTGGCCGTGATGGTCGTTATGGCCGTGACCGTCGTCGTGGGTGTGATTGTCATCGTGATCATGGCCGCTGTCGTGGCCATGGCCGTGATCATGGCTGTGCCCATGATCATGGGCCTCGAACGTGGCACCTTCGCGGTAGTTCAGTCGGGCCGTGCCGGGGGCGTCAAGCAGCACGACGGATTCGGCATCGCCGGCCAGGGTGTTGATGGAGTTGGCCAGCCACGGTGTCAGGGCCGGCCCGACCCAGAAGACCACGTCAGCGCTATCCAGCGTCGAGGCTTCCGACGGGCGCATTGAGTAGCCATGCGGCGAAGCGCCGGGTGGCATCACCATCTCGGGCGTGCCCAGATCGCCCATGACCTGCGCGGCCAGTGAATGAATGGGGGCGATATCCACCGCCACGCGGGGCACATCGGCCAGCGCCAGCGAGGGGGCAAACAGCAGCGGCAGCAGCCAGTAGCGAGGGTGCTTCATGAGGAGCTCTCTAAACAGGGGATGAGTCGACATTTAGTGTTATGTTATAACGTGACACATTAACGGCTGGCGTATGACCTGACAAGCGCCGTCCCTTTGTTACCGCCAGGAGGACGCATGTCCCTGTTAACGCTTGAAGATATCGGTGTGGTCCGAAATGGCAACGTCATCCTCAATGATGTGAGCCTTGCGCTCGGCCAAAGTGAGATCGTGACCATCGTGGGGCCCAACGGCTCGGGGAAATCCACCCTGCTGCGCATCATCATCGGCGCGCTTGAACCTTCCCGCGGGCGGATCACACGAGGCGAGCATCTGACTATCGGCTATGTACCTCAGCGTCTGCAGATCGATCCGACTCTGCCCATGACGGTCGCTCGGTTCATGGCGCTGCCGCATCGTCGCCGTCGTGGCGAGATCGAGGCGGCGCTTTCCAGTGCCGGCGCCAATGATCTGGCCAGGCAGCAGCTCTCGGCACTTTCGGGCGGACAGCTGCAGAAGGTGCTGCTGGCTCGGGCGCTGTTGGAGCGCCCCGGACTTTTGGTGCTCGATGAAGCCAACCAGGGGCTGGATCACCGCGCCACGGCGGAGTTTTACCGTCATATTGACCGGGTGCGCACTGAGCTGGGGTGTGCGGTCCTGATGGTCAGTCACGAGCTGCATGTTGTCATGAAGGCCTCGGATCGCGTGATCTGTCTTAACGGCACCATCTGCTGTCAGGGGCGCCCTGAAAATGTGGCCACATCGCCCGCCTGGCAGTCGCTGTTTGGCATCGAAGAGCGCGATGCGGTGGCGTTTTACCGTCACAGTGAATCGGGTCATGCCGAGCCGGACAACGACGCCCGGGAAACCCCGCAGGAAAAAAGGGCCTGCCACCATGCTGGATGATTTCATGATACGGGCGGCGCTGGCCGGCACCGGTGTGGCGCTGGCGGCGGCCCCGCTGGGCTGCTTCGTGGTGTGGCGGCGTATGGCCTATTTCGGTGATGCCACCGCTCATGCCGCGATGCTGGGTGTGGCGCTGTCGCTGGTGCTGTCGGTATCGCTGCTGGCAAGCGTTCTGGTGGTGGCGCTGATCATGGCGCTGGTGGTGTCGCTGCTCAGCGACCGCGGCTACACCATGGATACGCTGCTGGGGGTGATGGCGCATGCCGCACTCGCCTTCGGGCTGGTAGCAGTATCGCTGGTGCAGGTGGCCCGGCTGGATCTGATGAGTTACCTGATCGGCGACATTCTTGCCGTCGGCCGCCAGGACTTGATCCTGATCTGGGGCGGGGCGCTGCTGGTGGTGCTGATTGTCGCCCTGCGCTGGTCGGGCCTGCTGATATCGACGCTCAATCCTGATCTTGCCCGCGCCAGCGGCGTCGACCCGCGTCGCGAGCAGCTGTTGCTGACCCTGTCACTGGCCGTGGTAGTGGCCGTGGCGCTCAAGGTGGTCGGCGTGCTGTTGATCGCGGCCTTTTTGATCATTCCGGCTGCCGCCGCGCGCCCCTTCAGTCGCACACCGGAAGGCATGGCGGTGCTGGCCGCGGCGGTGGCCATCGTCTCCGCCAATGGCGGGTTGGCCATCGCCTGGCATTTCGATACGCCGGCCGGCCCGTCCATGGTCAGCCTGGCCGCCATCTGTTTTGTGCTCATGACGCTGGCGGGGCTGGTGCATCGCCGCCTCGGTGAGCGCCACACTCGCCCTGCCTGGCCGGAGAGACTTATGCCCCCGTTGAGTACTGTTGAAACGTCTGGGCCGGCCATGACGATGGCCCGCGAGCTTGCCACCATTTTTGACGCCGACCGGGATATCGCGATCGCCCCGCGCACGTTGCCCGCCGATCTGGAAGCCAGCGTGCTGGCGCAGTGTCAGGGCGTGCGCGGCTGGAGCCTTTCGCTGGAGGGCCCACCGGACAATGCGTTTGAACACGAGCTGCGCACACGGCTGCCGGTGCCTGCCGCCGCCGAGGCCCTCGTCGAGGATGTCATGACGCTGGCCCGGCTGATGGCTTCGATGCTGGAAGTGACCGAACTGCGGGTACGACTGCGGCGGCTGGAAGACACCATGTGCCCGCGCTTTCACTGCGACAACGTCACCGTGCGGCTGGTGACCAGCTGGCTGGGGCCGGGCAGCGAGTGGCTGCCTGAGCAGGCGCTGGATCGACGCGGACTGGGGGCGCCGTCACCGCACAAGCCCGAGATCGTGATGGATTCAAGTGCCGTTGAGCGTCTGGGCACCGGCGATGTGGCCCTGATCAAGGGCAGTGGCTGGCGCGGAAACGGTCGTGGCGGCCTGGTGCATCGAAGCCCGGCACTTGATTCCGGTCAGCGCCGCCTCATGATGAGCATCGATCCGCTCTGAGGGCGTGTGACACACGACCAAAGACCAGGCGCTATTGGTGGCGTAATTGATCACGATCAAGTTGAGCCGGTCCGCGTTGCGCCATGCTGATCGCCTCCGATGGTGCCTCCCGGCGCCGTCGATGCCACTGGAGGATGCGCCATGTTCACCTCACTGCTCGTACCCGTGGATGGTTCGGTCCATGCCCTGAAGGCACTCAGCATTGCGGCACAGCTGGCGTCCCCCGACGCTACCCTGCACCTTTTGCATGTGCGTGAACTGCTGCCGCATCTGCACTACGGCAGTCTGCTCAGTATTCAGGAGGCCATTCAGGCCTCCCCACCCGACACCGCCGAAAAAGAAATCAGGGAGATCCTCGATAAAGCGCAGGCGCATCTTCGCAGCCGCTTTACCGGCCGGATCGAAACCCACGGTCGTCATGGCGATGCGGCACGGATCATCGCTTATGAGGCCGAGTCGCTCGAGGTCGAGGTCATTGTCATCGGCAGCCGCGGCCTGAGCGACTGGAGCGGCATGCTCATGGGCAGCGTCTCCCACAAGGTCAGCCATATCGCCACCTGCATGGTCATCAGCGTGCATGATGACGAGGATGCCCCCATACCGGGCGGGGCCGTCGACAATAACCCTTACGCAGGGCTTTGACCGCAGGGCTTTGACAGCGTCGAAGAACGCCGGCTCAGTCGCGAGGTGCGCGCACCTCGCGAAGGACCATGCCGCTCTGGGGCAGGGCCGGCACCTCGCTTAAATCGATCTCGAGATTCTGCTCGGGCACCTGCCAGTGCATGCGGCCCAGCTGCCTGACCGTGTCCTCCATCAGGCGAAGGGTAATCCACTCACCGGGACAGCGATGATTGACGTGATGATCACCGCCGCCCTGCGGGATCAGCTGGAAGGCATCCACCTCACGCTGTAGAAAGCGCTCGGGATTGAAGGTCTCGGGCGCCTCCCAGCCACCGGGATCATGATTGGTACCGTAAAGATCCAGCAGCAGGCGCGTGCCGGCAGAGAGTGAGTAGCCCTGCCACTCGATATCGTGACGCAGCCGGGCGGCCGCCACCGGAAAGAAGGGATAATAGCGGCGCACTTCCTGTACGAAGCGGTGAACGGCCTCATCATCGTTGATATCCGGCCGGGTGGCCGGCCAGCAATGCAGAGCGTGGGCGATGAAGACCATGTAGCGCGATATGGCCAGCGTCGGGCGCAGCACGTTGAGAATTTCAACAGAAACCGTGTGAATCGGCAGCAGTTCCCCCTGCTCATCGCGGTGCAGTGAAAAGCGGATCAACGCGCTTTGGGTCTCACTGTCCTCGTAATCGTCGGGGGCGCGGCGAATCTTCTCCACCAGCTTCCCGATCCAGTTTTCGGCGTCATGGCGACTGCGGCGCGCCTGCCAGTGGCGCGGCCCGACAGTGCCGGCGCCGTCGATCATCGCGGCCAGCTGATGGGTGCGTCGCTCGACGTCTTCCTCCGGCAGCGGCACGCCGGCCCAGGCGCATACGGCACGACAGAGAATGAACTGACACTCCTTGAACAGCAGGACCTCCTCCATCGCTTCCCACTGTGGCAGCGCGCGCTGCCACTCGGTATTGACCCGCTCGGCCAGTTGATCGATACCCTGCGGTGACATCAGATCCATGAACATCGCCTTGCGGTGACGATGCGCACTGTCATCGAGCCCCTGAACGCCGCCCACGCCAAAGAGCGTCTTCTGCAGACGAACCGGCGCGGCGCCTTCACGTCGGCAGTTCTCGGTGTTGTAGAAAAGCCGGGCCGCCTCGGCACCGCGCAGACACAGCGTGTTTTCAAACAGGATGCGGGCCTTGAAGAGGGGGCTTTGGTGGGTCTGGCAATGATTACCGATGTAGAGATAACCCTCGCTCATCAGATCCAGCGTGCTGTCCAGACGGTGTTCGGCAGGAATGTCGGTCATGGCATGCCCCTGTGGCAACAGGTAGGGAATCAGCAGGGCGGCATCCGGGCAGCCACCCGCAGATGGCCCCGTCTGCCTTTCAGCCCCGTTTGTCTTTAAGCATAGAAAGGCTGCCTGAAAAGCGCGCCAACATGGGCCGATTTCTGCCCATGTCATGGCACAAAGGCCTGCCTCCGGCCCCTGATCCCGGCCATCAGGCAGGGCGCGACAGGCCCAGTGCTTTTAGACAGCTTGCCAGCGATCGCTCGCTGCGGTGCTCATACAGGGCGAACTCGTCCTCGACCGCCACGCCGAGTGCCGCTTCAAAATCGGCGCGGCTGTCGGTGGTGGCGTAGTGCTGTGGACCATTATCGCCCAGGTTGGAGCGAAAGATGCCCGCAGCGCTGACCGGCAGAAAATCCTCGTAGGTGATGGGCCGCGCCCGAATCACGCCCTGTGTGATCAGGGCCTCGACCAGCGCGTCCCGATCACGCGGCAGTGCCTCCACGTCGGTCACGCTCGCGCCCTCGTTTGGCTGATAATCAAACCAGGCCAGCCCTTCACGGCGCAGGGTCGCCTCGTCATCGGGGAAGTCCTGAAAGGCCTCCCTTAGCGCGCGCTGCTGATCTTCCCCTTCCAGACCGTGGGTCACCTCACGCGAGGCGGCCAGCAGCTGGTCATACAGCTTGCGTCCGCGCCGGGTGAGCGCGGCGCCGCGCTGTTCGATCTCGCCAAAGCGTGCCGTATGGGTGCCGCTTTTTTCGCCACTTTCTCCACCTTCATCGGCAGGAAAGAGAATCGGCTCCTCCAGCGCCTTGAAGCTGGTCTGGCGCAAAAGAATCGGACAGTGGCGCCGCGGCGGGCCTTCGATGGTGGCCTTCGGCGTAATGCCCCATTCCGGCATGGCCTGCTGGGTGGCATCAATGTCCAGCGTGCGCGGGGTGAGATGGTTGATATGCGGCCCGCGAAAGCACACCACATCGGCGATCAGCCGGTGCGCCTGGTGAAAGGCGTGGTAGGTCTCGGCATCCACCGTGGCGTAGCTGTGCCAGCGAAAGGTCTCCAGCGCCTCGATGACAAAGGCGGTGGCATCCTCATCATTCAGCCCGCCCTCCCTGTCAAACCGGTCCAGCAGCGTCATCAATCGATCGGTGAAGATCTGCCGGCGCTCGAGAATGTTTGCGGCCCGGGCGCGCAGGTCTTCGTCCTCGATCAGCTCCAGGCGCAGCAGCGAGGTGAATACCCGAAACGGATTGCGGGCCAGTGCCTCGTCATCCACCGGGCGAAAGGCGGTGGCGTGGACCGGCATACCGGCAGGCGCCAGATCGTAATAGCCCACCGGCGACATGCCCATGACTGCAAACACGCGTCGCATGGTGTGAAGCTCGTTTGGGGTGCCCAGGCGAATCGCGCCGTGACGCTCGATCTCGATGCGTGCCATCTCGCTGCCGCCCCGATTGGTCAGGGCATCCTCACCTCGGGTGTTGTGATAAAGCGTCTGCGCGTTGATATCAGCGACCAGCTTCAACAGCGTGCCGTACTGGGGCACCTCGGTGCGATACATGTCGGACATGGCGTGGGAAAAACGGGTGCGAATATCATCAGGACGGACGTGCCGGGCCATGAGGGTGCTCCGTGACGGCAATGAACATGTCCCGATTTAACGCCCGTCGATGGTCGGGGTTCAAGCGCCGTGATGGCACGCTGAACGTCCTTTAGTGCACAAGGGCACTGATATGCTCAATCAGCCGGCCGTGATAAAGCACGCTGCCTGCCACGGCCAGCCCCACCAGTGCGATAATCAGCGCCGTGGCGCGCATGACCCAGGTGGCCGAGGCCGTCACCGGGGCAGCACTTGTCGTGGCACTGGTCGTCATGCGCAGACGCCACCCCGCCCAGCCATACATGGCGCCGGTCGCGATCAGCAACGCCATGCCGGCCCAGGCAAGTCCGGGTTCGTGATGGACAATCCCCCCGCGCAGCAGCAGCGCCGAGAGCAACAGCGCTACAAAGGCGGTGCGTGACCAGGCAAGTGCAGTACGCTCGGGTTGAAGGCCCGGGTCACGGACAGGTTCGGTCATGCGGCTAGCCCCATACCAGCAGCAGGCCCAGCACAATAGCCACGGCCGTGACAAACAGCGCCAGAATCAGTAATAGCCGCGTATAGGGCAGGGCGGCGTCGCTTCGCATGGCGCGTTCGTTACCGGCCCAGCGGCGATAGGCCGCAAGCGACAGCAGGGCCGCGGCCAAAGAGAGCAGCACCGCCATTGCCTCGCGCGCCCAGGGCGTGGCGATATCCGGAGCGAACTGATAGATGCCCACCGCGCCGGCCATGAACGCCAGTGCGGTGCGAATCCATGCCAGGAAGGTGCGTTCATTGGCCAGCGAAAAGCGATAGTCCGGATGGCGGCCGAGGCGCTGCCAGCGTGGTCGGAAGGCGCGTCGGCGACTATGGTCTGGAGACGGTGTGGTCATGTTCGGGGCTTTGTGATCATGAGACATGGAAACCGTGCGCTGACACGGACGGTCACTGGAAAGGCGGCTGCCGGGCAGACACCCACCGCGCAATGAGTATTCATGGTAGCAGGAGACAGGCATGACCCTGGTGACAAGAAGCTGCGCCCTTGGGGCGCTGGTACTGCTGGGCGGCTATCTCTTTGGCGCCGTGCTGCAAAATGATCCGGCCTTCATGCACTGGCCGCTGCCGGTACGGCTGACGGTGATCGTGTTTGCACTCGCCGTCGTGGTGGTATGGCTGCTGGTGCATCTGTTCATTCGCGATCAGGACTGAGAGGAATAGCCCACCATGATGATCAGCGCCCCGGCCAGCGCCAGGCCCCCGCCCAGATAGTCGGTCAGCTGCAGCGGCTGACCATCCACCACACGCAGCCACCCCAGCGCCGTGATGAGGTAAACGCCGGCGTAGGCCGCATAGATGCGCCCGCTGGCGGCTGGATGCAGGGTCAAAAGCCACGCAAACAGCGCCAGTGACGCCGCCGCCGGCACCAGCCACCAGGCACTTTTCGCCAGCACCCACCAGCGATAGACCAGATAGCAGCCGACGATCTCGGCCAGCGCCGTCACGATAAAAAGCAGGGTGGTCATAACAGGGGCCATGGCGGGCTCAGCGTGATGAAAAAGGAGTCGCTACTCTGCCACAGGGACTGGGCAGGGCAAAAAGGGATAGCTAGAATAATTCTCGGGTTCGCCGGTATAGCTCAGCTGGCAGAGCAACGCATTCGTAATGCGTAGGTCGGTGGTTCGAGTCCACTTACCGGCACCCGCAGAATCTTAAAGGCCCGGCGCATAAGCGCCGGGCTTTTTTGTGGGCAAAAATGAGCGCCTCAAAGTACCAAAACGTCTTCATTCGACGTTAGGCGTACTGGTTTCAAAAGCCATCGTAACTTCGTGTAAGCGTTGATGTTGTTATCTGCTAATCAATGGCCCCGGTGCACGTCTTGGCTCGTGACGGGTCAGGTAAACGAAGCAGCGTGACGGATGAGTCCTGAAGTTAAGAAGACGAGCCGCAAGCTTAAGCCAACAAACGCGGATACTAAGTAACATAAAATATTAAAAATAAATGATATTGCAGGGGGGGTGGGAAGGCAACGGCAATTATTTTAATATTTTTTAATATAGTCGGCAAAGCTATTTTTTATAAAAGCCAAATCTTTTTTCTTTGTCTGGATTTAGCCGATAGTAGGTTTCAAAGCTGAATCCAGAAACGGTAACAATCTTTTCTCTGTCTATTGAAATGCAGTCAACGTCAGAAGGCTTATGTAAATCGAAATCATACCTTGTTGTAAATTTTAAAGCTTTGTCATTATCTCTATACCCAGACATGACAGGTATGACAGAAATAGAGTTTGCAGATATAGCCTCCTCATCAGGAGGGGGTATAGTGAGCGGGAGGCATATGTATGTTTTTCCATTTTCAAGAGTTATTAGAGCATAATTCAACGCTCTTAATTTAAGCTCCTTCTTAACCTCCCTGATAGAATTCAATCTTTCAGCACGAACAAGACTGCCTTCTTCTTTTTCTTTCTTGTTCAACGAACTAAAAGACTCAGCTAACACGTGCCGATAAAATAAAACCTCTTTATTGTAGTTGAAGTCTTCTTTATATTTTTCAGATATTCTAACCAATTGATACTCGATGGGGGCTCTTTCACAAAAGACTTTTTCAATAGCCTTGCTTTTACTAAAAAATTTGCTGAAAAACCAAGCTTGGCGCTTACTGGCCATGCACTCCATGAGCTTATTAAAAGAGAAAGCTATAATTCCGGTTACTAATGACCAAAATGATATGGATGCTATAGTCAAACTAGATTCGGTAACATTCTTTTGATCATCTTGAGCATGCAGCAAGTTCCTCAAGAAACTTGAAGTCAAATCGAAAGGCTTCTTGTTTGGCAAAATCTTTATACTAAGATGATCCCCTAGCCAGAAACCAAAAGATGGAAGAAAATACCCCCATAAAAATAAGCTTAATGCTAATATAGACATGCCAAAGCAGGCTGCTCTTAAGTAGAGCGACCATCCTTGGTATAGACTCAACCTTATTTTTTCTCTTGGGTGCGAAATGATAGCCAAGTAGCCACAGATCAGCACCGGTATTATAAGTATGCCGATCACTGAATTTACTTACTTCTGATTCTTGTAAAATTTATCTATTTTTCTCTGGATATCAGAAAAGTAGTCCTTGTCAACATTATATTCGACAACTACAGTCCCTGAGCCGATAACTTTTATATCCCTGTTCTTACGTGCTTTTTTAATAATCTCTCTTTTTTTGTGTTTTACCGATTCGATAGAAAGATCGCGAGCAAAGGTTACGTTCATAAAGGTAACTCCTTTTTAATAGTCTTAAGCTATTAGAAGGGCTGGTTTTTATTATGTCGATTGTTACTTTCATGCTTTCAATGATAGTTTGAGTGACTTATTTATGTCCACAACCTGTCAACATAGAAGCAAAGGTGTATGGTCTAAAGAGCAAAAATAAAGGAATAATCTAAATAGAAACAAGAAGTTGTGTTGATATGGTGAGTCCTGAAGCGCCCTCGTGATCCCTTGATCCATGTTCCTTTCTACTGCACCTTCTTCAAAGTAACGATGGCAAGCAGCCACACCTTAATTTACCGGGCAGAAGGCGCCAGTCCAGCCCAGCCCTACGGCATTTCTCAAGCCGCGTTACCCACATTCGTCTGTCTCGTGTCCTCACGCCTGCACGCCGCCGCCAGTTCGATCACCACGTTTCTCTGATGGGTTCTGAGGCTGGTTTCCTTGTCCCGATAGTGCGCGTTGGCCAGCCAGTTGAAGCTGCCGACGATGGCGTAGCGTTTGTCCACAATCAGACACTTTTCATGCGTGGCGCGCTTCACAATGGTCAGCCGGCCTTTGTGACTTTGCGCCCCGGTTTCCTCCAAGCTGCTTAACGCTCTGAGCGCGGTATCGGAGAGCCGGTGCTGTCTGTCCCGATCGCTCGCGCCGTAGGCAATATGCACATTGACGCCGCGCTCGAGCGCGCTCGCCAGCAGCCCACAAAACCGATCGTTCACGACTCTGTCGGATAGCCAGCCGGAGACAATCATCAATTCCTTTTTGGCGATCTGCAGGGCATGGGTCAGCTCATTGTGATGATCGCGGCCCTGTACCAGAGAACTTTTAGCCGAGGTTCTTTTGGCATTGGGTGCTGCCTTGTTGTCGGCGGTTTGAGGCGCATTGCCGGCTCGCACTTTTTGCCTGAGGGAACACCACGTGCCGTACCAGCTCGTCCAGGCGGTGAAGGTCTGTACGGCGATAAAGCCCGGCCATTTGAGCGTCAGCACCGACCACAGTGTCCAGCCAAGGGCTGCGACCGCCCCCACCCTGCGATGGAGCCGGGTCAGACACAGCACCGAGATAAAAATCACCAGCTGGTAATGCAAAAACGTCATCAAAAATACTCATAAAAACAGTATTTTATCTGGCGCTGTCGCAATGGGCCATGCCCGATGGGGGCTGGCGATACGCCAATCCCTGCCTGTCTCTTCTGGGGTGACGACTACACTCCCTTCATGTGCGGACGATACGTATTTTTCACCCAGCGTCAGAAGGCAGCCCGGCAGCTGCCGTTTGGCGTGCGCGATCAAATTGATGGCGCCGAGCGGCCCCGCTATAACGTGGCGCCGGGCACGCATGTGCCCGTGATTCTGCATCGCGAAGACGCGGATGAGGCCAGTTTCGAGAACGTCTGGTGGGGCTACCACCCCCACTGGGCGGGCGAGGATGCGCCCACGCCGATCAACGCCAGGGCCGAGAAGGTCGCGACCTCGAAATACTACTCAGGCGCGTTTTCTCATCATCGCTGCCTGGTACCGGCTGATGGCTGGTATGAATGGCTCAATACCGATGAGGGCAAGCAGCCGCACTTTATCTGCCGTAAGGACCGGGCACTGATCTGGCTGGCCGGCATCTGGTCAACGCGTCAGGATGGCGAGGCAGGGCTGGCGATCATCACGCACGATGCGCGCGGTGCCGCCCGCGACGTGCATGATCGGATGCCGCTGGCGCTGAATGATGACTGTCTGGAGGATTGGCTTGATCCGCACATGACCGATCGGGAAACCATCCGCCAGCTGATCAAGCCGGTGCCGGCCAAACTGATCACGCATTGGGCGGTGTCGAAGGACGCCAACCGGGTGGGCAATGATCACGCCGAGCTGGTTGAGCCGATCAACCCTGCCTGATTACGGGCTGGTGCTGCGCCATGACCGTGATGGTACGCATGGCCCAGCTTTCAACTTCCAGCCATGCCCGCTCGGTCTTGTCGTGACGCGGCATGGGCTCCATCCAGATCCGTTCGTCGTTCCATTCGATGGCGCCGTGCCAGCCGCGGTTGTCCGGCCGGCGGACCAGCAAAATCGCGGCACTGGCGTGCCTGTAGGTGATCGCCTGCTTGTGCGTCTCGAAGGGGCGGTAGGCGGTGGTCATTGCAGCCTCACGGTGGGCAGTTCCTCCCATCGGGTCGACCAGCGCTTTGAGCGGTGGTTGCTGCGCAGCTGCCACGCCGCGTCCGGGCGCTGGACGCCTACGGTCACCGTGCCGCGACCATACTGCGCATTCAGCTGATCCAGCGCCGACATCAGTCGGTCGCTTTTGTCCCTTTCAACCGCAGGCTGTGGGGGCTGAAAGACATCGAGCTGCTGACCGGTTACGTCGATCAGATCCATCAGCTGCACGCCGCACTTTTGATACCGAATGCCGCGATCCTTCCAGAGGCGATGCAGGGCTTTTTGTGCGGTACGCACGATCTCGAAGGTGTTGTCGGTTGGAAAGGGCAGCGCCAGCGTGATGCTGTCGTGGTCCTGCGGCAGGTGCAGCATGTGCCTGTTGGTCCTGACCGTCACCCGCAGCGCGCAGGCCAGGCTGTGCTGTCGTCGCAGTTTTTCGGCGCTGCGGGCGGCGTGGGCGCGCACGGCTTCTTCGACCTCACGGCGATCGGCCGTCATCCGGCCGAATGAGCGGCTGGTCAGGATCATCTTCTTGCTGTCGTGATCGTCGTTCATGTGAATACAGCGAATGCCGGTCAGCTCCCGCACGGTGCGCTCGACCACCACGGAAAAGCGCCGGCGTATCCATTTTGGGTTGGCACGGGCGAGATCCAGCGCGGTGTGAATGCCCATCTCATACAGTCGGGTGGTCACGCGCCCGCCAATTCCCCAGACCTCGCCGACCGGCGTGCGCTCAAGCAGGGCGAGCGTGTCGGGGCTGTCCGCCGAGTCGATCACCAGCACGCCCCGGGTGGCCGTATGCTGCTTGGCGTGGCGATTGGCCAGCTTGGCCAGCGTGCGGGTGGGGGCCACGCCTACCGAGACCGGAATGCCGGTCCACTTGTAGACGATCCGCTGCATCTCCTGACAGTGGGCGGGCAGGGTGACGCGGTCAAAGCCTTCAAACCCCAGCCAGCTTTCATCAATCTAAAGGAAAGAAGACTAACTATGGACATGGCTCTACGCCAAGTCACACCGCTATTCAAAACAGCATCAGGCTGTCCATGGAAAGAAGCCGTTTTCATGCGACATAGCCTGGTTATGTCCATGGTATATCGATTAATTTAATTGTACTCACTGACCGTTTATATTTGCTTTGTCCACAAATTGCGCTCTGCCTCACTCCTGTCGACACCAGAAAGGCGATGGCCAGAGAAAATGACCAAGATCAGCCTCGAACCTTTCGCAATAGACGACGATTTGGAAACGGCAGTGGCCTACTGGGTCTACATTGATATACAGACTAGGTCGACTCGCGGAGTGTTCATTATTGGCGTGCATGTTTTAGATCAAACGTTCTATCTCATGGAGTTCCAATGCCGATTTGAGCACTGGTTGCGCCAGGTACTCTCTAGCGTGCGGCACGTTCAAGGGGGCGTCCAAAAGTTGGTGGGACGCTGCCTAGGCGGCGCTGATACTTTCAAGCACCCTAAATCCAAAAATGAACAGATATCCTGCGAAACCTCTGTACTGAATGTTTTTCGCAAGCTCGGTATTGCGCGCAGTGACTGGTGTAGGTGCTATATGCTTTTCTGACGATAAGCCAATGCTGCCAGCCTTCAGTGACGGACGAGGATCTTCGCTGCGATGGGCGAGGTGATCATCTGAATTACAGCAAAAAAGGCAGCTGGGATCGCGATTTCAGATGGTAAGCCAGAAGCAGCTACAAATGCTGCGGCAATGCTGAATTCCTTTTTGCTGACAGTGAAAAGATAAGTAATTATCTCTTTGCGATCGGAGGTAAGTAACCTTGAGGCCATGCCTACCAGGTACCCAATCAAATTAAGGCACAGCGCCACGCCCGCAATCACAAATGCATACCAGCCATAACCAATGATCGTGGTGGCATTCGGTCCTACCATGGCGAGCAGGATCAGCAGATACAGAATCGACCCTATACCTGCATACGCTGAATCATGCCATGCAAAAAAAGTCGTAAACCTTGTTCGCAAGCTCACACCGATAATGGTTGGGACAAGCACGATCAGCGTTAATTCGAGAATAATTGAGCCAAGCGGAACGTCTAGCTGGATACCGGTGAGCCATAAAAACAAGAACGGAACAATAAACGGACATAACGCGGTGTTAACCGCATTGAAAACAGCGGCAAGTGCCACATTGCCTCTCGCCATCAGTACCAGAAGAGGAGATGACACATCCGTAGGCAGAGTGCCGAGCAAGGTTTGGCCAGCAGCCAGCGAGCCGCTTCCAAAAAATAGACGGCCAGTCAGCCACCCGGCAATCGACATCGGCCCATAGACTAGTCCCAGGGCCAACAACTGGCGCGATGGCTTACGGAACACGATGCGAACTGCATGTGCGTCGAACGTGAGGCTGATGATCAACATCAGTAACGCCAGCAATGGCCCAATCGCGGACTCAAGCATTATTCCGGTGGCTGGAAAGAATAAGCCTACCCCCGCGACAGCCATCACAAACCAGACAAGGTGTGCCTCGACAAAATAAATGAATCTGCTCATGGTGGCTTTGACGTTACCGGTTGAAGTGAATGGTGCTCCCAAAACAAGGTCACTTTCTGCACCGCAAGCCCAAGGCGCTGCATAGCCGTCGCTTAACCAGGCTCTAGCAGAAGCCTCAATGATTACTATCTGCCCAGCATGCCATGACTCGTTTGGGAGCTGGGGCCGCTCCTCCTGATCAAGCAGTTCAAATAGACAATGCTCAAGGGTTGAAGCTTTAGTTGCTAGAGGTTTTATAGTAACAAGAACGGATAATTCGAGAGAGGGTAATAGATGGGACATCATCATGATCATCCCCACATTGATCCTGCTTCTGGCGACCGGCGCGTTAGCATCTCCATTTGGGCCAATGGACTCTTAACCATCGCTCAAATCGTCGGTGGTATTATGGCTGGAAGCCTATCGCTGATCGCTGATGCGTTACATAACTTTTCTGACATGGCAGCGTTGGTCATTGCCTTTGCCGCTCGTAAAATCGCCAGACGGCCTGCCGATGCGCACATGACCTTTGGCTATGGCCGCATCGAGATAGTGGCAGCACTTATCAACTACACCACTCTGATTATTGTTGGCGCCTACTTGATTTACGAAGGCGCTATGCGGATGATCAATCCCCCTGAGATAGAAGGTTGGACGATCGTTATTATTGGTGGCATCGCGCTTGTCATCGACGCCCTCACTGCGGTGCTTACTTGGTCAATGCAAAAAGAGAGTGTCAATATCCGTGCCCTTTTTCTGCATAACTTATCGGATGCGTTTGCCTCCATTGCCGTGATTATCGGTGGATCACTTATTTTACTGTACGACATGCGCTGGGTAGACCCCGCGATTACGATAGGGATTGCGCTATATATCCTTTACCTTGCTTTCTCTGAAATTGGTGGCCCTATCCGTACGCTAATGCTGGGGTCTCCCCCGGACATTGACGGTCAGTCAGTCATTGAGACCGTAAAAGATGTCGAGGGTGTCCAGAATATTCACCATGTGCATCTATGGCAGATGCAGGAAAACACGGCAGCCCTTGACTGCCACGTGGTCCTGACAGAAATAGGCTGGCATCAGATTGAATCAGTCAAGGCAGAGATCAAGGAACAGCTAAAAATGCGCTTCAATATTGCTCATTCCAGTCTGGAGTTTGAGCATAGTGACCACGCTCATCAAAATGCCAGCTTATATGGACATGAGTGACAGACAGAGGCTTGTTCTCCAGATCATATTTTTAGAGATTGGCTTCATCCCATAGCGATTGGCCTATTTTTCAACTCGGATTTTCCAACCATGGCTGAAAAAAGCTCGCCAAAATCGATAGGCCTCACAAGGCGATTTTGATGAATCCGCTATCCTCGATATTGCTTACCAGGGGGGGTTGATCGAATGGCCGCCGAAAAACAACTGACTTCTGCTAAGGTGCAAACAGTGATCGACCAAAACATGACGGATGTCAGTACCAATCAGATTCGCCAAACACCAACCTTTTTCATCAATAGCGAACCTTTAGATCCCTTTGGTATGCAAGAGCTCATTGATACCGTCGAGAGTAAAGTAGAAAAGATCTCTACGAAAAAGGATAGCCAGTGATACAGCGCTGGTGGTTAATAGGTTTGGTGGGCTTATACCCCGTGCTAGCCGAAGCCAATTGGCAAACGCATCTTTCGTTGCCGCCGGCTGAATCAGTATCCCTCGGGTTACCGGCGGCTGGCGAGCAAGAAGGCACCACGATGCAGGCTGGCGTTGACACCCTGATCATTGGGCGCGATGTCGTCATTGAGACTACCCTTTATGAAGCCTTTTCAGCAGAAGAAGTTCCCACGCGTTTCGCCACCAAACTGGAAACATTGCTAAGCGAATTTATGGAGGCTCCGGTGGAGTTTTCCGCCAGTGAGCGTATCCAGTTAGTGTGGGAGGAAGATCGACGCCAGGATGGCACTCGCATTGGGCCACCGCGCCTCAATTATGTGGCTCTGCCTGATCAGGCAGAGCCTGTAGAGATCATATGGCCGGTCGCCAGAAAGGGAGGCGTAGCATTCTTTCAGGATGACATCCTGCTAGACACATTGCGATTACCGGTTCCTGGTGCCCGCTTAACGTCTCGCTTCGGGAATCGGCGACATCCTGTGTATGGAGGGGTTCGTCCTCATAATGGAATTGACCTGGCTGCGCCGGCTGGAACACCGGTCATCGCCACCGCACCCGGGCGCGTATCCTTCCTGGGTCGCCAGGGAGGGTATGGGCAGGTGATAGAGGTGGAGCACGACACGGGGGCGATCAGTCGCTATACACACCTTAGCCGATTTTCCCCACAGCTAGTGGTTGGGGATTTAGTCAACGCGGGGGAGTCGCTAGGAAAGGTAGGTTCATCTGGGCTCACCACGGGCCCCAACCTGCATTACGAAGTGAGGGTCAATAACCAGCCTTTTGACCCTCTTGATCAAGGCCAACGCATCATGCTGGGTGAACAGCCGACTCAAAAGGAGTATGAGGCTTCACTTTATGAGGCAAGAGTTCGCCTGGAACAGGCTATAGGTACTGCATCCATTTATGACTTGATCTCGCTCAACCAGCAATAACCACCCGTGTTCAACGGCTTTGCATGAAGTGTGGATAATGTGAAGATATGGTTTTGTCTTTATCGAGCCTGAGCTTTTTGATCAGCTATCCATCATTGTACAGGTAACATTTATGGAGGATGTTTCTCCCGTTACCATGGGTGTATTGGCAAGCCTTGCGGCGGGCCTGATGACGGCCATTGGTGCGTTTCCTGTCTTGTTCACCAAAACACCCAATCGCGGTGTCCAGGATTTAGCGCTGGGGTTCGCCGCTGGTGTCATGCTGGCGGCCTCTTTCTTTTCGTTGATCATACCTTCCCTGGAAGCCTCGGAGCTGCGCTATGGAGGTAGCGTTGTACCTGCGGCAATTGCCTGCGCTGCCATCTTGCTGGGAATGGGAACGGTAGCACTACTGAACGAGTTTTTGCCTCATGAGCACTTCGATCAGGGTCGAGAAGGGCCGGAGGCTGCCTCACTACGCCGTATATGGTTGTTTATTATTGCGATTACGATACACAACCTGCCAGAAGGACTCGCCGTTGGCGTGGCTTTTGGCGCAGGAGGTAGCGAAGGAGGCATGCCACTTGCGATTGGCATTGGACTTCAGAATGCACCGGAGGGGCTGGCCGTAGCAGTATCGCTGCTAGGCGTGGGCTATTCACGTTGGCGGGCATGGACGATTGCAGCCCTTACGGGGCTTGTTGAGCCATTGGGTGGCTTGTTGGGCACTGGCGTCGTCAGCATGTCACAAACGTTACTGCCCTGGGGATTGGCCTTTGCTGCCGGAGCGATGCTGTACGTGATCAGTCACGAGATTATTCCCGAAACTCATCGGAGCGGGCACCAAAAAAAGGCCACGCTGGGCCTTTCCATCGGATTGGTGCTCATGCTGTTTTTGGATGTCTCGCTGGTCTGACGCGTTGGAAGAGGAAAATAGCGTGGGCTCTAACCCAGGTCTTGAGCCCCTCCATGTGAGTTTTCAGTGATACAGAGCTGATGATCACTGATGACTTCAATGATTCGGCAGCTTTCCACTTTGCCTCCGGCACAATGCGTGACCATGCGTTGCAGCTCCTCACGCAGTGCAGACAGTCGTTGAAGACGAGACTCTACTTTTTTCAAATGATGTGTGGCAATGGCATCGACTTCCTGGCAAGACATGTCAGGCTGATCTGACATTGCCAAAAGCTCTCGCACTGAGGCCACCGAAAAGCCAAAGTCTCGGGCATGGCGGATGAAACTCAAACGCCGAACTGTGTCATCTCCATAACGGCGCTGCCCTCCGTCGGTTCGTGACGCATCGCGCAACAGCCCGATACGCTCGTAGTAGCGAACCGTTTCAGGTTTGCAATCGGCCCGCCTTGCCAACTCACCAATGCTGATACTTTGCCCCCTCATCGACATGGTAAAACTCCTTCCGAAGAGCTTGAAGCTGTAGTTGCTACAAGGTTTACACTTCGAAACCATAGTTCATATGGGAGGGGCGATTCCATGAAAACATCAACGCAGACAGCAGAGCCTACCGTCTTGACGCTGCGTGTCGAAGGCATGGACTGCGGCGGTTGTGAGCGCAAGGTAGTGTCTGCGCTGGAACGACTGGACGGCATTGAGGAGGTGACGGCAAGCTCTGTCACGGGGTCGGTGAAGATTCACCACCACGATCACAGGCCCCCCTCGCAAAAAACCATTGAAGGCACTCTGAACGAGCTAGGCTACCAAGTGGTCTCCGATGATGACCACAAACAGGCGTCCAGCTCTTCAATTCCCTGGTGGCAAACCGCCAAAGGGCGCCTGGTCATTATCACAGGAAATCTGCTGGTAGTGGCCTTCGTGCTTGGTTTGGCATGGCCTTCGTTGGGTAATATCCCTTTCATTCTGGCCACGCTGGTCGGCTTGATGCCCATCGCGAAGAGTGCCTGGGGCGCACTCAAGATGCGCAACCCTTTTACCATCGAGATGCTGATGTGCATTGCGGCGCTTGGCGCATTGGCCATCAATGCCGCTGCTGAAGCAGCAATGGTCGTGTTCTTGTTCGCCGTGGGAGAGCTGCTCGAAGGAGTAGCCGCTTCACGGGCGCGACGCAGTATCTCAGCCTTGGCAAACTTGACGCCGTCAACCGCAAGACTGATGGACAATGGCGATCTGCGTGACGTCTCGGCAGAATCGCTTGAACCCGGTCAGCGCGTGCTGGTGCGTCCCGGGGATCGCGTCCCCTGTGATGGACGTATCTTGGTGGGGACGTCAGACCTGGACGAATCGCCGGTAAACGGTGAGTCCATACCCCGTTCGCGCGCACCAGGTGATGACATTTTTGCTGGCACAGTGAACCTTGATGCCGCCCTGGAGGTGGAGGTAACACGAGGCGCAGATGACAACACCATTGCGCGTGTCATCCGTCTGGTTGAGGAAGCGCAGGCTGCCAAGGCGCCCATAGCCCGCTTCATAGATCGTTTTGCTTATTACTATATGCCCGCCGTCGTCTTGCTCGCGCTACTGATGGCGATAGTGCCACCGCTGGTATCGACCATGGCATGGTCGGAGTCGATTTACCGGGCGTTAGCATTGCTGTTGATCGCATGCCCCTGCGCACTGGTGATTTCAACCCCTGCCGCCATTGCCGCAGGGCTCTCGGCGGGCGCTCGGCGCGGCCTGCTGATCAAAGGCGGTGTCGTTCTTGAACAGTTAGGCAAGCTTCGCCTGGTAGCGCTAGACAAGACGGGCACTCTCACTGCGGGTACCCCAAAAGTCACGGATGTTGAGTCCTGGGCTATCGAGGAAGGCGATAAAAACGTATTACGGCTTGCCGCCGCGATAGAGCGAGATTCCAGTCATCCTATCGCTACGGCGATCGTCGATCATGCCCATCAGTCGGGCCTGACCCTCCCCCTGGCCACCGGCAGCCGCGCTCTGGCGGGACGCGGCGTTTCAGGCCGGGTGGAGGATCGCGAGCTAAGCTTGGTAACGCCTCGTCACCTTCATGGGCAAGTCATGCTTGATGAAAGTATCAGTGCGCGGATTGTCGAGTTGGAAGAAGCCGGCAAGAGCCTTGCTATCCTCGTCGAAGGCGAACGTCTACTGGGCTTGATCGCTGTTCGCGATGAACCACGCGAAGATGCCCTTGAGGGCCTGGCGGCGCTATCGCGGTTGGGTGTGCAAGCCGTGATGCTCAGCGGTGATAACACACGGACCGTCGCTGCCACTGGAGACCGCCTGGGCATTGAAGCGCATGGCGAACTGATGCCTGAAGACAAGGCAGAGTATATTCGTGACTGGCAAGCGACGGGCCGTGGCCCCGTCGGTAAAGTAGGCGATGGCATCAACGATGCCCCGGCCCTCGCGGCAGCCGATGTCGGTATCGCCATGGGCGGCGGCACGGATGTGGCGCTGGAAACGGCAGATGCGGCCTTGCTAAAGAATCGCGTTACCGGCATCGCCGAGCTGATAGACCTCTCTCGAACCACGCTGCGCAACGTCAAAACCAACGTCGTTCTCGCCCTTGGCCTAAAAGCCATTTTTCTAGTCACCACGGCTCTGGGTATTACCGGCATGTGGATTGCGGTGATGGCCGATACCGGTGCAACCGTCCTGGTTACGCTGAATGCCATGCGACTGCTAGGTTACCGATTTTCGCCCGATAACTCGTTGACAGGCCTGTCTCAAGGGAAAACAACGTCATGAAAGCAGCGCAAAACGACGGCCCTTCACATCGTTGGCCATGATTCACCCTCGCTGGCTTGATTGGTAGTGCAGCCATGCAAACCCCTACCACAGTCGAAAGCCTGTACGTACAGCCTGATGCTCGGCCGCGCGCTTGGTAATACCGTTAATCATTTGGCGCGAGGGCGCGTCGTCGACTATCGGGACGTTTACCGGGCGAATGGCATTGGCCCGCCTTTAACATGGCCGATATAGCGTTATTGACAAGTGTATTGATGTACGCAATGACGTTATGGCGTGAGCGTCCTGCTTTTAAGCTCTTTGAGTAACAGTATGGACTCGGTCAAGCAAGAGAAGAGAGATTCATTTTTTACTGGGCGACTCTCACCAATAGTCGATTGCCTTGTAGCGCTAGCCGCCGGGGTGTTGACCACCTTGAGTGCTGCCCCTTTCTTCCTGTGGTGGCTTGGCCCAGTGGCCGTGGCACTGGTCTATTGGAAGATACAGACACTAACGCCCGCGATGGCCACCCTGCGCGGGTGGTGCTATGGAGTAGGCCTGTTCGGCTCCGGCACGTCATGGGTCTTCGTTGCTATTCACGATTTCAGTGGCACGGGGGCCCTTGGAGCGATACTCCTTACCTCTCTTTTTGTCAGCGCCCTGGCGCTCTTTTTTGCAATCCCCTTTGGGCTCTATCGACGCATAACGGGGCCACGGTTAGCCTTTCTCAGCTTTGCCGGTGTCTGGGTGATTAGCGAATGGCTACGCACCTGGTTGTTTACCGGCTTTCCCTGGTTATTGCTGGGCACCTCTCAGATAGATTCTCCACTAGCCCCCTGGGCGCCCGTTGGGGGTGTGTACTTGCTGTCACTCTTTACTGCGCTGACAGGCACGTTAGGGGTAGAGATGCTACGCCGCCGCTGGGGTTGCCTTGTCCCGATTGCCGTGCTGTGGCTCGTTCCTTTCCTGTTGCCTACCCAATGGACAACCCCGGCTGGCGACCCCGTACGTGTGACGTTGTTGCAAGGGAATCTTGACCAGCGCATCAAATGGAGTGCCAAAGGCCAGCGTGAGGCGATCAATATCTACACAAAGATGACGCAGGAGCAATCAGGGCAGACTGATCTCATCGTTTGGCCTGAGGCAGCACTTCCCATGTTTGAGCAGGAAGCGCAAAGAATACTCGAGCAAGTATCGTCTGATCTCGGGCCGGGTACCCCGTTACTTACCGGTATCTTGCAGCGCGACAATGAAGGGCGCTCCTACAACAGCGTTATCGGTCTAAATAACGTACAAGGCCAATACCAAAAAGCCCACCTGGTACCGTTTGGCGAGTACCTGCCGCTAGAAAGCCTCCTCGCCGACACCCTCGCTTTTTTTGACCTGCCAGCACCAGGCATGGCCCCAGGATCAGACAAACAGGCACCGTTACACGTAGCCGGGACAATCATTGGCAATGCCATCTGCTATGAGATCATTTTTGCCGATCATGTAGCCCGGCAGGCACGTAATGCAGAACTGCTATTGACGGTTTCCAACGATACGTGGTTCGGGCGTTCCATTGGCCCACTCCAACATCTTCAAATGGCGCGTCTACGCGCCTTGGAAAATGGCCGTCACCTGATTCGTGCCACCAGTAATGGCGTAACGGCCATGATCGACTCCCAGGGCCATGTCACTGCCCGCGCCCCACAGTTTGAACAGACCAGTTTAACTGGCGAGGTAACCCCTATGCAGGGCCTGACCCCGTTCACTCGCACCGGTAGCTGGCCCGCCTGGATACTCGCTGCCCTGCTGATGCTGCCTGGATTATTACCACTGAACCTGTTCAAGCAGAAGAGGCACACTGAGCGCCCACAGCATTAAAGCATCACTTCCATAATGCCATGGGTTGGCCGCACCCGGGATTTACTCTGAATAATGCGCTCCGGCCCAGACAGCATGGACAACCGTCTATCAGCGCTTTCCACAGTGGCGTGATGACGGCATCTTCGATCGGATTCTGGCACGCCTACACCTTCGTCTTTGTGAAGACGGCATCATGGATATCGACACCTGAATGATGAATTCAACATCCATCAGAGCGGCTCGATCAGCCAGCGGTGCCGGTAAAAAAGGCATCGGTATAACCACCGGATCATACCCTCGGCCGTAGCCGTGGCGGTCTGGGCACGAAGATACATCTTCTGTGTGACAGCCGCGGCTTTCCTCTTGTCTTCTCCCTTTCCACAGGCCAGTGCGCCGATTCGATACACCTGACCGAACTGCTGTAGAAGGTTCGATTACCGGGGCATTCGGGTCGACCTCGCAAATGCGGCCGTTACATCGTGGCGGACAAGGGCTACAACAGCGATGTGCTGCGACGCTACTGTACACGTTACGACATGCGTCCGATCTCATCCCGCGATGCCGCATGCATCGACGCCCGCGGTCGGGTCTGCCGCATAAGTTCGACCGGCCAAAATACCGTCAGCGCAACGTGGTGGAACGCCTGTTTGGCTGGCTGAAGGAAAACGTCGGTTGAATACCCGTTACGACAAACCGGCCAGCAGCCTCAGGGCCATGGTGTCGCTGGACTGCCGAGCGATGCATGAGAGCCGACTTTTCAGACAGAACCTGATCACTGTGCTTCCATTGGACGGATCTATCACCGTTTCCGACATGTTGGTTTTGGTTCGATTGATGCTGGCTGGAACCGGCATGAAGCGGCGATTCTTTGGCTGCCATGCCTCTTTCATCGAAGGATCGGTGTGGAGAGTAGTTAATGCCAATGCGACTGGATGGCCTGACGAGCGCAATGGCACATAAAACTATCCCGTAAAGAGCTTTCCGAACGCTCTAAAGTGCGACTTCTTCTGAAATACTACCGAGTGTCAGATTCAAAGTTTTTTGCGTCCTCGTGGATCGATAGGTAAGACATTTGATGTAGGTAGTTGCCGTTCTAGCTCATCAATGCGGTCATACAGCTCAAGCATGTTGGCATCGGCCTCACTTAACAGGCTTGCAAGGTGATCTCGTTGCCGTGTAATTTCCTCGATCCGCTCCCGAAAGCCACGATTTTTCTTGCGAGTCAATAAACTGACCTGACGCGCAGATTTTGGGTATTCCTCAGCATGCACTTCAATGTACTTTTGGATTTCATCAACCAAGAGAGGAAATCGCGTTTTTTTCAAGGCAGAGGGGTCACTGCCGGCCTCTTTGGCAACGTTGTTCTGACTTAAAGGAGTACCCTTTGGCAGTCGTTCGGACTTGTTGTTTTTTAGGCGCTCGAACGCCGCGCGATACTGCTCTTCGGCGCTCGTACGCTTGGTTGAACCAGTAGAGTTACATTTGCTGGATGGCATGGCGATAGTTCTCCACACTACGTTTCTGGGCTTCGAGTGAAGCTCTCAGAGGACTTTCTGCTTCGGCAGTAGCCAGGCGCTCGTCCAGAATTGCCTCCAACGCTTCAACTTCATTGAGTTGCGCGGGGTCATACAGCACGTCCGCACATGGCTTGGGCTGCTCAAGAGAATCGCCTCCACCGCAATGTGCGATATTGTCGATACCGCCATAGGGACAAGGGGCTCTACTGGTGCAAATGCCAAGCAATACAGAACGATAAGATGCTATACCTTTCTTGGCCAGATTGATCACTTTCCTGGCATCAGTAGCTGAGATTAGCCGCACGATCTCGGATTTCCGCTTCTCACCGTGCGGGCTGACAAAACGGTCACTCGCAAGCTGTTGCAGTTGTCGTCCCAAAACTTCGTACATGGTACGGACATAAAGCGTATGGGCTTTCTCGTCCAGCCGCACTCGTGAGTGGTTCTGACCATAATAGAGGCTCATCGCTCTGGTGACATGCTTGAGCTGAAACTGCAGGGAGGCGTCGCTGACCAGCCCCGAGGCCTGCATATTAACTGCCCCGGTTCGCCTCAGCTGGTGCCAGGCCAACGGCCATATTTTGCCAACTGCGAACTCATCAGATAACGTTGGTGTAACCATACGTGCCAACTCAAAATCTTTCTGGGTAATACGCATCTGCTCAGGGTCGAATAGCTGAAGTGCTCTTGCCAAGTATGGAATCCCGGGACGAAGAGAGTGATTGGCTTTACTCCCTCTTTTGCTCCACGGTTCAGTTGCATAGCCAATTAGATAGCGCGATTCTGAGGCTGTAGCTTTTGTTTCTGGGTGTGCGTTGGGCTCAGACAAAGCACTTTCTGTACGGAGGTTAGCGACAACCTGCATGGCTTTAACCGCTACCCTGGCTGAGGGAGAGGTTACCCAAAGGGCTTGGGAGTCAGACATGGTTTTAGTCGTGCAGCCTTGCAAGATATAAATATCACCAAAGGACGGATCCTTCTCTATTTGCAGGCAATTCGTTCGGAGGTTCCAGGCCTCTTCGACTCGCATAAGACTGAAGTTCAACAAATAGCCCAGTCCGGCTCTGCTTACGAGATTTAAGTAGCTGGTCAGTGTCTGGACACGGATCTCTCTGTCGCTCCGGCCTGTCCAGCGTTCCAGAAGGTCCGCGATACCAAACCGGCGGGCCGTATCGATGAATTGACCGTAATACTGACGTCCAGTCTGTTGGCCGTTAGCTTCGTCAGTTGGCCACCTAAGCGGATAAAACGACTTGGGCTTTTTTTGCCCTTGAGGGGTTATGAAGTTGGACCTATAGGCGTTCACACAGAAGCGGAAGCACTCCTCTACAGACTCTTGATGAGCCAGAAAGTCGTCCAGGCATGCGCGTAAGCGTGTAACTTGGTAATGCCAGATGCGAGGTGGGATATACGGGGTCTGGTTAACCTGATGTTCAGGTAAGGATGCTGCAAGGCGCGCCAGTCCTGCGCGATCAAGGACAGTGAACCCTATAGTATTGCGGCGTTCATAAAGTTCACTTAATAGTGCTAAAAATTCGCCTGATCGGGATATTTGAAGCACTTTTGATAGTTGATCTGAAACTCGAGGAAACTGACTTAGCTCAGACGCTAGAATGCCTTCTTGAGTACATAGAACAAACAGCTTACGCATCTGATCGAAACGGGTTTTCAGACCTCGGACACCGCGTGCTCCATTCGGGCCATACAACCACCAACCGATAATGGTTCGCAGCAAATCTGCATTCGCAGGACTAATCACGGCTGCATATTTTTTTATCGGGCCGTCACCGAAGTTGAGGATAATCGCTTTTCCTGCCCACGGATCAAGCCGCCAAATAGGATCACCCCAACGACTCACTATGTGACCAGCTGCATCAATGATGACCGGCCAATCTCGTTGCGGTGGCCAACACGGTGGACGATAGTTGGGCGCGTCAGGAACTGCCAGAGGCGAGTCAATGGAAAGGCCAAATTGCGAAAGAGGATTTTGCATTATATTGATTGTTGTCGTAGTTCTGCCAATCGAATGAACCCTGCCCAGACCGGATGATAATCACCCTCTGTGATACGGGCACTCATCTCTTCCACCCAAAGCTTTCGTATATTGTTACTTTCTTCAAAAAAACGCAGTTTGGCCGTCAGACGCTTGATCGTAAGCAAGGCTGGATGTTCTGTCGCCACCTGACTTCCTGCACTAGGCGGGTGGTAGCATGCCAGCTCGAGTGATTTAAGGTGACGCAGGCTGCCGAGAGACCAGACATGATCTTCACTTTCGATATCCCGATGTTGCACACAAAACAGACAGCCAGCTGCATTTATGCAATCAGGACGCGGTGCATTCCGCGGAGTTTCACTTAGCAGTTCAGGTTTGGCCGATATACATTGACCTGGGGCGGGAGAAGAAAGGGATGGGTCGGTTTTTTGATGGAAGCGTGTAATCTCCGCCATGGCGGTCTGTGGATGCGGGTCGGAATATACCCTTATTAGCGTTTCAACCGTGTGTTGAGCCATCTCTGCAACCTGTTCCGGATTCTGAGACTCACGAAGCAACCAGTTGATACGCGTTCCGCGCATTTTTCTTGGCCTTACAAGTTGTATGCCGATTTTGCTGCAAACATTCATAAGACTCGTGAATTGAGGCGGCTCTACTGTGATTCGTCCTCCAATGCGCACAAGTGGAAATAGCAAATCATCTGGCTCGGTGGAAAACCATTCAGAGCGCCACACGAGATAATTTTCGAACCAGTTTCGGTAATTGGCATAAATTTCGAACAGTACTTCACCGTCGCGGCGCTTTTTAAAGGTGCGTACCTGATAGCCGTCTAGGTGACTGGCGTAATGGAAATGCTCGACTCGCATGGTATGGGCTTGCTGCAGGTTCATGCCGGTCTGAGCAATGAATATCAGCAGCTCGCTTTCAATGCGTAAATTGACAAGAGGATAACGAGTTCGCAGGGTTCGATCTTCCTGCCAGGCAGCACGAGCTGCCGCTGACGCTTCTATCTGCGCCCGGGATTGGGGTCTGGTACGTCGAGCCGCTGCTTTCTCCGGTTGCGGCAGTCCTGACCATTGTTCCAAGACTTGTCCGGTGCGTAACGGGATACAAACCGGCAGCGCTCCCTTTATTGTTTCTGACGTCAATGCGTTGCATATATCAGCTAGTAAATGTCCGAACTCGAAGGTGCTTTGCAGATTCTGTTTATCTGCTCTAGCAGTATGCACCTTGCCTTTGCTGCGTGGCTTGCGAATACGAGTGCTTTTGCTCAAGCTCGCCTGGCGGTCCAGCGCACGGTCAAGCATTGTCGCGGTGAGCCTGGTAAGGTCATATAGGGTGCCTTCACTAAAGCTGCGCTCGACTCGATAACGGTGTAGTAAGTGATCAGTCCAACGAATGAAGGTATCGGACACCGTTTCGAGATCAAGTTTTTCTCCTGTCGCATCGCTCCAGGCAAAGAAGCGTCGCAACGCAGCAATTTTATTTTGCGCCGAGTAGCGGCTTCCGCCACCAGCAAGGTCGGCAGCCATGTGTTCGTGTAGCCGCATTACCAACTCGATGCGCTCTGGTAATAGTTGACCGAGCTCGCCCTGATCGATCTGACTGTCAACTTTCTTCGTTTTTGCAGCAGCACCGCCTCTGTATAGCAGCGGTCGGAGATCCCATGGTCTCTCATGAATCCCGTACTCAAGTATCGTAAATGTAAGATCAACGGTGCAGCTACTCATGATGCGGTACCCCGGAGCCGATGCCACTGAATGCCGCCATAAAGCTATTTGAGAGCGCTTGCTTGACTGGCAATGCCTGTAAAAATCGAATGTATTTAAAAGTAGTCGCTTCCGAACTGGGACTATGAAGTAGTGCGTCTCTGACCATCGAAATTACGATAGCGACATCGGTACAACTGGAAAGGCCCAGACGTGCCAATTCGGTACCGAAGGTGCAACGTGACTGGTGGAAACGAAATTTACGAAGCGCTTGTAAACCTGCTTTTGATCCTCGCTCCCGAAACGCTGACATCTCAACATTTACTGCAGATGACTGATCGGTGCTACGTCTGCCGTAAGCATTGCCAAATCGAGTCAGGAACAGCAGATCACGCTGTTCGGGTGATGCTTTCGCCTCTCTTCTTAGCCGCCGCAATCCATTGCCATATTCAAGCAACTGATCAAGCAACGCTTCGGGAATCCAGATTTGGCCAGTCACACCAAACTTGGTGTGCACCGATGGAGAGGCGCCTGGACCTATCGCAAGGCGCAGTAGCCCTTCAGCGGAAGGGTCTGGGATAGCGTGCTTAAGGGTTTGGATCTTGAGATCACAGATACTCCCAAGCCGCATTCCAGTGAAAAAACCGAGTGCCAGCATGAGATAAAGCTCAGGCGTAGCATGCAGTGCAGCAAAATTCATGATCGCGTCGCGATCAGCCTCTGAAACTGGAAGTAATCCATCCTCAAGTGTCTGCCCAAACCGTTTACGATTCGGGATGCCAAGATCGGTCGTGATTCCACTTATTGTTCTTTCGAACCCGATCTGATCGAAGTATTTAACCAGGTAGGGCTTATCCCGCCATAAGGTAAGGGAAGGAGATAGAAGCTCCTTGTGTTTCACCCATCGATAGAACATGACGCAATTGCGCATGTACTCGGACGCTGTTGATGGACTGATCTGGCCCGCATCGCGCGTCCTTATCAACGCTCCCCGATACAACACCAAGCATCGATCAGCTTTGCGAACAGGAAACTCAAACCAATGTAGATGATGAGATTCCAAGAACTTGGCGTAATTGAGCAGGCCATTCATGTTGCTGACAACAGTCTTTAGAGAAGCATTGCCAGTTGTTGCTCGTTCTACTGCCCACAGGTTTGCTTCCCTCCAGGGCATGCAGTCTGCCCAGAAAAGCTGAGGCAAGCCTTCAATAGATGGTTGACTGTTACTGGGCGAGTAAGTGGTAGATTTATCGCCGCATACAACGTGGTGGGGTACGAAGTGAATGCGTTCTAACGTCGCCATTCATTGCTCCGAGTTAGCTTGGCCATGTCCATGGCACTAACTTCATGGTTTGGGTGTCACTACTATATAACTTACTCTTATCGATCGAATAGGGTTCAAGGTGGGGCGTGAATTCACGCAGGGTGGCCATCACCCGCGCGCTCATGTCGCCGTACAGCTCGTAGTTGCTGGAGCAGAGCACCAGCCCGCGATCAAACGCTTCACGCGGGAGGTGATGCATCGGCGTGCCCATGGCAATGCCGAGATCCTTCACCTCCTGCGAGCGGGCAATCACGCAGCCATCATTGTTGGACAGCACCGCCAGCGGCAGGCCGTGCAGCCAAGGCCTGAACACCCGCTCGCAGCTGGCATAGAAGTTGTTGCAGTCGACCAGCGCGATCAGGCCGTTCATCGCCGCACCCGACGCAGGATATCGGTGACCACACCCCAGATCTGGTACTGCGCGTCGCGCAGGGGAATAGGCGTATAGTGCGGGTTGGCCGAGTGCAGCGCCGGCGGGCAGTGCCGGCAGCGCAGTTCCTTGACGATCATTTCGCCATCCACCAGCGCAATGACGATATCGCCGTGGTCGGCATCGATCGAGCGATCCACCAGCAGCCGGTCACCGGCATAGATGCCCGAGCCATCCGGGCACTGCATCGAATCGCCATCGGCCGTGACCATGAACGTCGAGGTCGGCCGCGGGATCAACTGCTCGTTGAGATCGATGTGCCGGCCCTCATGATCCTGCGCGGGAGAGGGAAAGCCGCTGATCCCGCCGCGAACGTGGTAGATGGCCCAGGGGATGCTGCGCCGCGGCGGGTCGATCGCCAGTGACTGCATACGGGTGACATGAAGCATGTCGGTTGCCTGCATTGGTGGAGGTTAAATGACTGTATATATATACAGCATAATGAGCAGGCGGTTCCATTACGGAATAGGCGTTATTCGACCAAACGATGAGGTGAGGTAGTACCCTCCGGCAGGTCGCCATGTAGGGATGCCTGCCAGGGCTACACTTCATGCATGCGCGTAGACGCCCTGCGCAGTGGCTTGATGCAGGCCACCTGTCGTCATGCTTGCCGTTCAATGTCAGTGAGGATGAATCATGCGCGTGGCGTATCGAATGCCCATGCCCACCATGGTGCCCAAGGGCGAGCAGGACCTGACCTGGAATCCGGCCGCCCACCGCTGGCAACAGTTTTTTGCCCCGCATGCGCACGTCTCCTTTCTGGCCGAAGTGGTTCAGGATGATGACGCTATTGATCCGTGGCAGGAGGGCGACTGGCTGGTCGTCGATCGGTCGCTGTCACTGCGTGATGGCGTGCTGGTGGTGGTGAATGCCGATGAGGCACTGTACGTCTATCGGTATGCCCACCGCATCAATGTGCCGGTGCTGGAAGGCCTCGATGGGCAGCTGTGGACGGGGGATCTCACCAACGTGGAGATGGTGGGCGTGGTGTCGCATCAGGTGCGGCCGGTATATTGAGCCGTCGATATGATGGTCAGGTATGGATTGATGGTCAGCAGCTGTTTAAACCTGTCGGAATGCACCAGGTCATGCTTGAAACGCAATGGCATGTCTTTCCTGATGTTCTCTGTCCATTATTTTGTGGTGTCCATTAATAATGGACAGCCACATTAAATGGACATCAACGCAATATCACTTTGCGAGGACCTGACAACATTCTTCACTGCGCCGGCATCACCCGCAGCACCCGCCCTTCAGCGTTATCCGTCAGCAGATACACCGCGCCCTCCGGACCGGTGCGCACATCGCGAATGCGCTCATCCAGCTCGCCAAAAAGCCCTTCGACGTCTTCGGCCTGCGTGGCATCTGCCGAGAGCGCGACGCGGCGCACTTCGCGATCCACCAGCGACCCAATCAGCAGGTCACCCTGCCACCGGGGAAACAGCGTGCCGTTATAGCGGGTCATGCCGGAAGGGGCGATGGAGGGCGTCCACTCAAGGATGGGTGGCTGTGTGCCGGGGTAGGTTTCAAAGGGCGTCACACGGGCGCCGGTGTAATCCAGCCCGGTGGTCGCGATCGGCCAGCCGTAATTGGTGCCCGCCGTAATGAGGTTGATTTCGTCGCCGCCTTTCGGGCCGTGCTCGTGAATGATGATGTGGTCTTTTCCATCCACCACCAGGCCCTGCACGTTGCGGTGGCCATAGCTCAGGATTTCGGGCCGGGCGGTGTCGTCATTCACGAAGGGGTTGTCTACGGGCACGCTGCCATCCGGGTTCAGGCGCACGATCGCGCCGATATGGTTGGCGGTGTTCTGGGCCTGCTCGCGATAGTCAAAGCCATCTCCCAGCGTGAGGATCAGTGTGCCATCCGACAGCCATGCCAGGCGCCCGCCAGAGTGGGCGTCGCCACGCTTGGCCATATCCACCCGAAAGATCTCCTCGACCTGCTCAAGCCCCGCGTCACTGAAACGCGCTCTGGAGAGGCAGGCGCGATTGGCGCTCGGCGTGCCGCATGAATAGCTGAGATACAGCATCCGGTCCTGCTCGAAATCCGGTGACAGCAGCACGTCGAAAAGCCCGGACTGGCCCGAGGCAAACACCTTTGGCACGCCCTTAAGCGAGGCGGTGAGCGTCTCGCCTTCAGCGCTTAAAAGCCGTAGTCGCCCCGGCCGCTCGGTAACGAGCATTCGCCCGTCAGGCAAAAAGGCCAGCGACCAGGGGTGTTCCAGCCCTTCGGCCACGGTCTCGATGCGGTAGTCGGTAGCCTCTGTCAGGGGCTGTGCCAGCGCTTCTGAAGCGGGCGCCATGCCCCCAACCCCTGCGGCGAGCAGGGTCATTGCCATCGTATTGGCGGCCCTGTCCAGGGAGCGCTGGCGATCAGGGCTTCTCAACAGCGCCAGCACCACGCCGGCGATCCCGGCACTTGATAGCATCGCCACCATCCCGGCCGTGGTGCGGGTCGCCGCGATCAGTGTGGGCATGGACGCGAAGAAATTGACCAGCTGGAAGGTCAGCCACAGTGCCACGATGGCCGACAGTGCGCAGACGATGGGTCGATGGTGACCGTTCCAGCGATGGCGCGAGATCCAGAGTGCCACCACCTGCGAGACGATGAACCCGCCCGAGAAGAGGGCGGCGTAGACGGGGGAAAACGTGACCAGATCGCCCAGCGTGGTGACAAGGCGCTGGCTGATTGAGATATCCACATCCATTTGCTGCAGCGCGGCCAGGTTTATCTGGGTCTGGACGATGCTGCCCAGCAGCGTGCCCGTAAGCAGGGCGATGACGAAATGCATCACCGTGATGGGCCGGGCGGGCCGGTTGTGCATGGGAGTCACCCTTGAGCCGAGAGGAGGGCAGAGCAGAAGTGCCTCTGCCGTGAATGGGCTCAAGCGTACCCTGCGTTCCTCAGTTCGGGTTTAAGGCGGTAGATATCGAAAGAGGCCGCCTCGGTCGACGGCCTTCGGGTGAGCGCTCAGTGCGCCAGCATTTCCTCAACGATCTGCCGGTCGCTCAAATCGGCAGGGTAGTAGGTCGGCCAGTTGACCACGTTGTTCAACAGCGCCTGGCGGTCATCGCCCATATAGAGGTGATAGTGATGGGCGTCGGTGGGAGCAATGTCGTGATCACTGAACTGGATGAATTCCGGCGCCCGGTCGTCGCCTTCAGTCTTTTTAAAGATAAAGCGCACACCGCGATTCCCGGCCTTGTACTCGAGTATTTCGTACCCGTCATCGGCATACTGACCCGTATAGGTGTCGCCATCGGCGTGGAAGGTGGCGTCCTGACCGTGAATCTCGATGCGCTCGACGTCAGTGCGATAGCCCTCGCGATAGTATGCCTTGTACTGCTCGGCGCTCTTGTCGCCTTCCTGCGCCTTGTGGGCAAAAACCTCGTCCAGCGCGCCGTTTTGCAGCAGCGGGTACACCGACTGCCAGTCGCCCTCCCAGTCGGAGAGGGCGCGCGCCCTGACCTGATCATCATCAAAGTAACCGCTGTGAATGTCCTTTTCCTTTTCCTTGTCCTGTCCATGGGCATGCCCGTGGTCATGTTCGTGCCCATGGGAATGGTCGTGGTCATGCGACTCCGAGGCGAATACGTTCTGAGTACTGGCCGTCGCAAGCAGGCCGGCGGTCAGCAGGGCAGTGGCAGTATAACGGGTGAAGGCAGGTGTCATGATGGGTGGCTCCCGGTAATGAACAAACCATTTTTATTTAATGTTATAACGTATCATTTTTGGTGATGGCAACGCTAGTCAGTGTCAGCAGGATCATGCCGGGCAGAGAGACGAGCGGATATATCAGTGAAACCAGTCAGGGCCGGGAGGTAGCATGATATTTTGGCGATTTTGCCGGCAGTGAACGAAAGACTGCCGGACCAGGTGTCATTCAGGGCGACAGCGGCAAGTGAGGCGTCGGCCCACCGTCAAAACCAACAGGAAAATGCCATGGGTCTGGATCGGATCGGACGTCGCTCGGAATATCTTTTCATGGTGGCCGAGTGTGGCAGCGTGCGGGCGGCGGCCGAGCACATGGGCATCAATCCTTCAGTGGTCAGTCGTCAGCTTCGGGAGCTCGAACGCGATGTCGGCATGCCGATCATGGAGCGTAACGGTCGCTATCTGTCACTGACCGAGGCAGGGCGCACGGTGGTGGACAATCACATGACGCGTCGCCAGCTGGACAAGGAGCTTGAGCACTCTCTGGAGCGGTTGCGTCATCGCCGGGCCGGCAAGGTCGTCGTGGCCGTGGGTGAAGGCTTTGTGGAGAGTCTGGTCGATTCGGTACTGACCCGAGTGGCTGCTCAGTACCCGGAGGTCTTCATCGAACTGCTCAGCGGTATTTACTATCCGCGTGAGCCGCATGAAATGGTGTTGGCGGATGAGGTGGACATCGCCATCACTTACGGGCCTGAAACCGACCCGCGACTCGTGCGTCACACCTTCTCGCGCGGGCCGCTTTGTGCCCTGATGTCGCCCCGGCATCCGCTGGCTTCGCAGAGCTGCGTATCCCTTGAAGCGCTGTCGTCACAGAAGCTGATCTTCCTGCCGCCGGGGTCGGGGTCACAGATGTTTGTGGAGAGCCTGTTTCGATCGGAACAGCGTATCGTGACGCCGGCCTATCGCTGCAATCTGCACTCTACGGCCAGACGCATGGCGATTGCCGGTATCGGTATCGCGTTCATGACGAAAATGGCCGCCGGACAGGATGTTGAAACCGGAAAACTGTGCGCCCTGCCGGTGGATCATCCTGTCGCTCAGGACACCTGTGGCAATCTGATCCGGCGCGCCGGCCGCCGCCTGTCGCCGGCGGCCGACTATCTGTGGAAGCTGATGACCTCGATGCGCTGAAAGCGAGGGTCAGGACGACATCATGTAGATTCCGGGTCCGAAAGGCAGACCCATCCACATCCAGAACATCAAAAACAGCGTCCAGATCAGCAGAAAGCCCATGGACAGCGGCAGCATGGTGGCCATCAGCGTGCCCAGCCCCAGATCCGGCTTGTAGCGCTGCATATAAACCAGCGCCACTGAAAAGTAGGGGCTCATGGGGGAGATGATGTTGGTGGAGGAATCGCCAATACGAAACATGGCCAGCACAAAGGCCGGATTGAAATCCAGCAGCATCAGCATGGGAACAAACACGGGCGCCATGAGGGCCCACTGCGCCGAGCCGCTGGTCATGAAGATATTGAGCGTGGTGGCCATCAGAATAAAGGCAATGACCAGAGGCACGCCGGTAAAGCCGGTCTGTTCCAGTACATTGGAGCCCTCAATGGCGATGAACTGACCCAGCTCGGACCATTTGAAGTAGGCGATGAACTGGGAAATGGCAAAAAACAGCACCAGCGTTGGCGCCAGATCCCGCGCCGATTCGGCCATGAATCCCGGGATATCACGGGCCTTTTTGATTGCGCCGGTACACAGCCCATAGGTCAGACCGATGGCTACAAAATAGCCAAACAGCAAGGGCACGAAGGATTCGAGAAAGGGAGAAGGGATCAGCCCGCCTTCGGCATTGCGCAGCGGTGAGCCGGCCGGCAGTACGGAAAGCACGACCAGGCCGAAATAGATCAGCGTGATCAGGCCGACTCTTTTAAGCCCACGTTTCTCATCGTCACTGAGCGTCTTGAGCTGTACTTCGCTCATGCGCAGGGTTTCCAGCGGCTGGGTACGCCGCAGGCGCGGCTCCACCACGTAATCGATCAGCAGCGTGCCGATCAGGGCCAGCACAAACACCGAGCAGGCGACGAAGTAGTAGTTATCGATCGGTGAGATATAGGCATCACTGTCGATAATGCGCGCCGCATCGGTGGTAATGCCGGCAAACAGCGCATCGCCGGCGGTCACGAACAGGCTGGCATCGAACCCGGCGCCTGCCGCGGCATAGGCTGCAGCGGCCCCGGCCAGCGGGTGACGGCCCACTGCCTGATACACCATGGCGGCCAGCGGAATCAAAATGAGGTAGTTGGCATCGGAGGCGATGCTGCCACAGATACCGGCCATGAAAACGCAAAAGGTCAGGAGGGAGGGTGGCGCCTTGGCCACGCTGACCTGCATGAGGGTCGACATCAGTCCGACCTTGTCGGCAAGGCCAATACCGAACATGACGACCAGAATCAGCCCCAGCGGTGGAAAGCCGACAAAGTTGTCCACCATGCTGGTCAGCATGAACACGATACCGTCACCGGACAGCAGACTGCGCACCGCGACCTCGGCATCGCTTTCCGGATTGACCGCCGTCACTCCCAGCCCTGACAGCAATGCCGACAGGACAATGATCAGCCCGGACAGAATCACAAAGAGAATAAAGGGGTGAGGCAGTTTGTTGCCGACGCGCTCGACCGTATTGAGCATACCTTTCATGACGTGGATCCCTTTTGTTGTTCAGTTTGTCGTAAGGGAACAGGCGTTACTGGCTTGAGGGCAGGCCGAGAATCTCGTCAACAATGGCGACATGAACACCGGCTGCCACCTCAAGAATGTCGTCATTGAAGTCGTAACGATCATTGTGCAGATAGACGCTGTCCGCGCCGTTGCCGACAAAGAAAAAGCAGCCGGGAGTGCGCTGTAAATAGAAGGCAAAGTCTTCCGCGCCCATGGTCGGCATCTCGTCGATGGCGCGAACGCGGGTACCCAGGCCACGCTGGCTGGCGATCTCCACGACACGCTGGCTCCAGTGGGCATCGTTGACGAGCGGAGGAATCTGATGGATGGGCGTCAGCGTATATGTGGCGCCGGCCGCGCTGCAAAGGCCTTCAATCGTGGCCTGCATTTGCTGGATCAGCACCTGGCGTGAGGCGTCCCGGTCGCTGCGAATATTGGGTATACGGATTTAATGGTTGATGGGGCACCTTCACCCCATCAACCATTAAATCCGTATACCCCTTTTGTGGATGACGCTTCGAATTCAAGTTCATTTCGACCTTTTCACTTACTATCTCCACCTCTACCTACCTTGTCATGGGCGTCTCGCCCCCATGAATTGTGGCTAACAACCCCTTCGGGAGAAAGTCGATGAAGGCAAGCAAGCACTCGCCCAGGGCGTTGCTGTGTTCAGTACTATTGTCTATTCCTCTGTTCGGTCAAGCGGAGACTGTGAATTGGACAAATTGGCTCACTGGCCAGATAAGCAAGCATCCGGATGTCATGGCGGCGACAGAGCAGGCGGCAGCCCGGGATGCGGATGCTGAGGCAAGCGAACAACCGCTGTATAACCCGGAGCTGTCTGTTGGAGCAGACAGAACGGGCAGTGAAAACAACTTTGAGGCAGGGCTATCACAAACGATCGATTGGTCTGATCAACAGGGTGCGCTAAAGGACAAGGCAAAGCTGATCAGGCTTTCCGCTGAAGCTGATTTGAACGAGGCGGTTTTGGCACAAACGTCCGAGTCGCTGTTTGCGCTTGTCGAGTGGCGCGCGGCGACGCGTGCCGAAGAAATTGCGGAATCCCAGCAACACCGTCTGGATGCCTTGCTGGAGCAGGTTGAGCAACGCCAGCAGGCGGGCGACCTGGGGCGTGCCGATGCAGAGCTTCTGTTTCTAAATCTATCCCGTCAGTTGAGCGAAGTCGCCCAGGCAAAGGCCGCAGTTGATCGGGCAGAAACTCAGGTTCAAGAACGTCTGCCGGACTGGAGGCCTCAGGATGGGGGAATCCCCGAGTATATATGGCCAGCGCTGGAGTCCCAGATTGGTGAGGCTGATCTGCTGTCACACCCGTCAATTGCAGTCGCTCGAGCCGAGTGGCAGGTGCTGAAAAGTGAGGCAGAGGTTGCGAGACGCAAAGCCACAGCATCGCCGACAGTAGGGCTGAGCGGAGGGCGTGACGGCGGCGAGAACGTGGTTGGCCTGACATTCTCGATCCCTCTGAACGTCCGTAATAACTACCGTGCCGAAATCCGGGCCGCGAATCGACGGGCTCTGGAGGCCGAAGCGCGGTTTCAGGCGCTCTACCGGAAACAACAATATGACCTGGCAGGCGCCCGAGCTGCCTGGAAGCGATACGACAAGCAACTTCGTCGATGGAAAGAACTCTCCCAGGGGCGTGTACAGCGAAGTGCCGATTTGCTTGAGAAGCAGTGGCAGGTCGGCGACCTCTCCACCTCTGAGTATCTCCAGGCGTTAGGCCAGCGCGCGGAGAGCCTGAAAACCGGTATTGAACTGGAAAAGCTGGCGCAGCTGGGCCTGATTGAACTGTTGAGCCAGTCTGGCGAACTGATCACCCCCTTCCAATACTAGTCTGGAAACTGGATAGTCATCATGAAAAAAACTCTGATTTCAGTATTTGTATTGACGCTGTTTATAGCTCCCCCTTCATTGGTGCAGGCCGAGGAAGATGCGCATAACGAGGCGGGCCATGATCATGCCGCCGGTGGCGACGATCATCGAGAAGGTACCGGTGAAGAGGATGAGCATGAGGGCGGGCATGCTGAAGAACGTGAGCATGAAGAGGAAGAAGGTCATGGCCACGAAGAGGAGAGCGATGGTGGTCATGAAGAATCAACTACCGCAAGCATCAATGCCAAACAGAAAGAGCTCGCCGGCATTGAGGTAGCAACCCTCGAGAGCAAGCGCGTTGACTATGAAATCTACGCTCCCGGTGAGCTGCTGACCAACGGCTATACCAGCTATCACGTGTCCCCCCGGGTTGCCTCAGTGGTGCTGCGGCGTCACGTGGAACTGGGTGAGCACGTAACCAAGGGCCAGCCGCTGGTAACCCTGTTCAGTGAGACGGTGGCACAGGCGCAGGCGGATTACAGGAAAGCTTTTCCTGAATGGAAGCGAATCAGCGGGCTGGGTCGTTCCGTGGTTGGCGATCAGCGGTTCAATACAGCGAAAGCCAACATTGAAGCAGCAAGGGCGACTCTGCTTGCTTACGGGCTGAACGATGATGACATTGGTGCGTTGAAGGCCAGCGGGGTGGATAGTCTCGGTGAATACATGCTCAGGGCTCGCGTGGATGGTGCAGTACTGACCGATGAGTTTGAGCAAGGACAAAGAGTTGAGGCTGGCCAGCCGCTGGTGACTCTTGCTGATGAGAGTGAGCTTTGGGTAGAAGCCCATCTGCCAGCAAGCTCCGACATTGTTCTAGAGAAGGGCGCGGAAGCCGAAGTCAGGGCAGCGGGTCGTGTGGGCGTGGCAACGGTGTCCCAGGAAGCCCACACCATTGATCCTGTGACCCGCACGCGGATTGTCAGGCTTGAGCTGGACAATCCTGAAGATCGTTTTCATCCAGGAATGTTCGCAGATGTGTATTTTCGTTTTAAGACCAGCGAGCCGGTGCTTGCCGTGCCGGAGACTGCATTGATGCGTGGCGCGGACGGCGACTGGACGGTCTATGTGGAAGAGGCCGAAGGCGAGTATGAACCCGTGGAAGTGGAACTGGGCCGCTCAATTGGCGGGCTCCGTGAGGTTTCCGGCCTGGCTGCGGGCCAACGAGTCGTTTTGCGGGGCGCATTTTTTGTGGCCTCTGAGATTGCCAAAGGCGGCTTTGATCCGCACAACCACTGATTCCGGGAGCCATTATGTTCAACCGAGTAGTCGACTTGGCGGTTCAGAACCGCCTGTTGGTTCTTATTGCGCTTGCAGTGCTTATCGCCACGGCCGCGTTTCAGATACCAAAACTGAATCTTGATGCTTTCCCCGACGTTACAAACGTCCAGGTCGCTGTTAATACAGAGGCGCCCGGACTTGCGGCTGAGGAAGTCGAGCAGCTGATCACCTATCCCATTGAAGCGGTGATGTATGCGTTGCCGGATGTTGAGGAGGTTCGGTCCATCTCCAAAACCGGGTTGTCTGGTGTCACCGTGGTCTTTAAAGAGGGCACGGATATCTATTTCGCGCGCCAACTGGTTTTCGAGCGGTTGCAGGCCGCGCGGGAGCTGATTCCGGACGGGGTCGGGGTGCCTGAAATGGGGCCGAATACGTCCGGTCTTGGCCAGGTCTACCAGTACTTGCTGATAGCGGACCCGGATTCGGGGTACGACGCAATGGAATTGCGCAGCTTGCACGACTGGCTGGTCAAACTGTTGCTGATACCGGCTGAAGGGGTTACGGAAATCCTGTCGTTTGGCGGAGAGGTCCGCCAGTACCAGGTTAACCTGAACCCGGCGCGAATGCTGTCCTATGACTTATCACAGAACGATGTCATGGAAGCCCTGGAGAACAACAACTCCAATGTTGGGGGCTGGTATATGGGCCGCGGGCAGGAGCAGTTGGTTATTCGCGGTATGGGCTGGCTGGGTAATGGCGAGCAGGGGCTCGAGCAGATCCGTCAGGTGCCCGTTAAAACCAGTGATGGCATTACAGTGACAGTGAACGATGTCGCCGAGGTAGCGCTGGGCACTGAAATTCGCCAGGGTGCGGTAACCATGACCCGGAAGGATGAAGCCGGTCAGGTTGAACAACTGGGTGAAGTGGTTTCTGGCATTGTACTCAAACGAATGGGGGCCAACACAAAAGCCACCATCGACGGCATCGAGGCCCGCATTGATCGCATAAATCAGGCGCTTCCGAGTGGGGTTCGTTTTGAGCCCTATTACAACCAGGCGGATCTGGTGACCAAGGCCGTAGAGACGGTGACCAATGCGCTTTTGTTGGCTTTTGTGTTTATTGCGATTGTGCTTGCCCTGTTCCTGATGAATCTGCGGGCAACAACGCTGGTGCTGCTTTCAATACCGATTTCCATCGGTATTGCCCTGATGATCATGGCCTGGTTCGGTCTCTCGGCCAACCTGATGTCTCTGGGCGGTATTGCTGTGGCAATTGGCATGCTGGTGGATGGCTCTGTTGTTATGGTTGAGAACATTTTCAAGCATCTGACCCATCCCGATGCTGAGCATGACGCCCACCGGAATGAGTTGGCTGAAGGCGACCCCGATCCGCTGGATGCATCGCACGATGATCGTGGCATTGCACTTCGACTGCAGGAAGCGGGCCGGGAAGTGGCGCGGCCGATCTTTTTCGCGACGGCGATTATCCTGGTCGTTTTCATGCCTCTGTTCAGCTTTGAAGGTGTGGAAGCCAAGCTGTTCCAGCCAATGGCGATCAGCATCATGCTGGCCATTGTGTCCGCTGTGATCGTCGCTCTGGTGGTTGTACCCGCGCTGGCGTCATACATGTTCCGTAAGGGTATCCGGGAGCGGGAAAGCTTCATTCTAAAACCCCTGGAAAAGCTCTATCGCATGGGGCTTGCCTGGTCACTGAAGCATAGCCGCGTGGTTGTTGGCGCGGCGGCGGTTCTTGTTGTACTGGCGGCGCTGATTGTTCCACGACTGGGCACGGAGTTCGTGCCTGAACTGGAAGAGGGCACGATTAACCTCCGGGTGACCCTGGCCCCTTCATCAAGCCTCGATACGGCGCTTGAAGTGGCGCCGAAACTGGAGGCCATGCTGATGGAGTTTCCAGAGGTGACCTACGCGCTGTCCCGGGCGGGGCGGGCGGAAATAGGCGGCGATCCGGAGCCCGTCAACAACATCGAAATCTACATTGGCCTCAAGCCAACAGCCGAGTGGACCAGCGCCAGTAATCGCTATGAATTGCAGGCCCTGTTTGAGGCGAAGCTCGAACAGCACCCGGGGCTACTGTTTAACTTTTCTCAGCCTATTGCAACTCGGGTTGACGAATTGTTGTCTGGTGTCCGCGCGCAGTTGGCCATCAAACTCTTTGGCCCGGATCTCAAGGTGCTGGCCGAGAAAGGCCAACAGATCGAAGCGGCGGTCCGAACTGTTCAGGGGACCCGGGACGTGGCCATGGAGCAGATTGCCGGTGAAGCGCAGTTGGTGGTTCAGCCAGACCGTCAGGCACTTTCCCGGTACGGACTCGCCGTGTCTGATGTGATGAGTGTCGTCCGGGACGGACTGGGTGGTGCCGCCGCGGGCCAGATCATCAACGGAAATGAGCGGTACGATATCTATGTGCGCCTGGCCAAACGTTTCCGGGAAGACCGGGATGCCATTGCTGATCTCAGGTTGCAGGCGCCTTCCGGAGCCTGGGTGAGACTCGGCGATGTGGCCGATGTGTCTATTGAGTCCGGCCCGCCCCAGGTGCGCCGCGACGACGTTCAGCGCCGTGTGGTCATTCAGTCTAATGTGCAGGGTCGTGACATGGGCAGTGTGGTTGCCGATATTCAGGATACCATCGCGACAGAAGTGAACCTTCCCCCCGGCTATTCGGTGGATATTGGTGGTCAGTTTGAAAACCAGCAACGAGCTCAGAAGCGATTGACCATTGTGGTACCTGTATCTCTGGGCCTGATCGCGCTGTTGCTGTACTTTGCTTTCAGTTCGGTTGGTCAAGCGCTGTTGATTCTGGTCAACGTGCCGCTTGCCGTTATTGGTGGCGTCTTTTCACTCTGGATCTCCGGCCAGTATCTTTCGGTGCCCAGTTCCGTTGGATTTATCACACTGTTTGGTGTGGCGGTGCTTAACGGGGTCGTAATGGTCGAAAGCATCAATCAGCGAATACAGGATGGGTTGAACGTGGATACTGCGGTGTTTGAAGGTGCCGTCTCCCGTTTGCGTCCTGTCTTGATGACAGCAATAACCTCGGCACTCGGTTTGATACCGATGCTATTGTCGACGGGCGTGGGTGCGGAAATCCAGAAGCCATTGGCCAGCGTGATTGTAGGTGGTCTCGTGACTGCAACTTTCCTGACACTCTTTGTTTTGCCGGTTCTGTTCGGTCGCTTTTCAAGAGCCAAGGTGAGTGATATCCAACGGTAAAAAATGGGAGAAGCCGCGCTGCGTCATCGACGGTTGCCTTTCTGGAGGTTTTCTAATCCGGAAGTGGCAGTAGAATGACAATGCTGGCTCCTCCGTTTTTTGAGGTACCCATGTTCATCTGTCCGAGGTTGTCTTCGACAATCTCGGACACGATGGACAATCCGAGCCCAAAACCGGCGACCGTTTCATCCAGCCTGGTACCCCTGTTCATGACAGTGGCTGCCGCCTCGGGAGAAATTCCGGGGCCATCGTCCGCTACTTCTATGGAGAGTCCTGATGACGTGCGGGCGATTGTAACGTCGACGGTTGTCTGGCACCACTTCCCGCCATTTTCGAGTAAATTGCCAAGTAGCTCTGAAAGATCCTGTCGCTCCATTGGCCAGCTGAAGTTTTCAGGTAAGTTGGTGTGGAGGCGAAAAACCGTGTCAGGGAAGATTTTTTCCATAACGGTGATGACACTTGCCGTGATTTCAACCGGCATGCACGTCCGTCCCATCTGTCTGCCTGATATGTCTGCTTTGCTCATCCGGTATTTCAGGGATTTGTCAAGCTCCCGCAAGTTAGAGGCCATAAACACAACATCCTCCCGGGACGGAGGCAAGGTATCGATATCCGACAAAATGGCAAGATTGGCAGAAATGGAGGTTTTGACCAGGTGAGAGAGGTCGGAGTTCAGGCGGCGGTGGCGGTCCAGCCGCCGGTTTGACAGCTCGAGCAAATCATTGAGCTGCCGGATCAGCGGACGAAACTCTTCCGGCACGTGAGGGTTCAGACGACTTTGTTTCCCGGATTGGAGCCGTCTCAGGTCCTCTTTTATCTTACTGATGGGCTTTAACGTCAGATGTGTGGTGGTTCCAATCAGAGCCAGCAGTATCGCCAGAAGAACGGCCGAGGCACCGAGCAATGTCAGGTGGGCCTTCAGCGGTCGTTCAGAGAGCGCCCCCTCGGTTTCAAGAACGGTGATTGAGGCCAGCTTTCCAGTAGCAGTGAACGTACGTCTAAGCCCAAAAAGCGTGTTCGCGCCCTGCGCTATGTGAATAAAACCCTCGGGCTTATCCACAACGCCCTGCATTTGGCTCAGGTCAAAGTTGTTGCTCGTCAGGACGCTCCCGCCTGCCGTTTCGATGATGATGGCATGCCCCAGAAGCATTTCAAACTGATTGATCATGTTGCTGAGGTCGTCGGTTGTGGGGGATTCAGCCTCAATGATTGCCTGAAAGTTTTCCAGCTCTTTACTCAGGTGTTGTTTCCTGGACTCGTCCGATAGTTGTTTTATCACGTAGGCATGTGAAAAGAATATCAGGGTGAAATAGACGAGGCTGAAAACAGCCCCATACTGAATGGCTGTTCTTCGGATACTCTTTGGAGCTGGCATATGTTGACCTGGTTCGTTCGGGCGTTCAGCCAGTAGGATCTTTTTCGAAGAAGTAGCCCTGGCCACGCAAAGTCTTGATTTTATTGCCCCCTATTATTTTTCTGAGCCTGGCTATATAGACCTGAACAACATTCCTGGTGGGACATCTTTCAATGTTGTAGAGGGTTTCAACCAGTTCATCCTGTGAAAATACCCTGTCTGGTGAACGCAGGAAACACTGCAAAAGGCGGAATTCAGTGGCTGTCAGTCTGAACTCTTTCTGGTCGGGCGTGGTCAGCGTTCGGTAGCTGGCGTTGAGACGAAATCCGTCGACACTGATTTGATCTGTTGTTCTGCCATCCTTCCTTCGGATAATTGCATTGAGCCGGGCTTTCAGTTCATCAAACTCAAACGGTTTGGGAAGGTAATCGTCGGCACCCGCGTTCAACCCTTCTACTCTCTCAGTCCAGTTGGAGCGTGCGGTCAGAATAAGGATGGCCTCTTTTTTCCCGTTTTTTCTCCATCTTTGCATTAAAGACAGTCCATTTTCATCGGGCAGTCCGATATCGAGAATAACGGCCTGGTAGGAGCTTGTTTCAATCAACGAGTCCGCTTCTTTGCCGGTTTTGGCGATATCGACTGTGTAGTGCGCCTGCGCAAGCCAGTCCGATATTCTTTTGGCAAGTACCGCATTGTCCTCAACAATCAGAATTTTCATTTGTAAGCGCCGTTTTTCGAGGTGGGAAAGTTTCGCCAGTCTGCCATGGATTGTACCAGTAACGGCAACTCCCCAGAAAAACAGCAACCCGTTAAAAATGGGTTCTTCGTCACTTCATGTGGATTTGGCCTGATCGAGCAGGCGGCCCACCGGACTGCCGATCAGGTAGATCATCGC
>NZ_CANMFC010000005.1 GCF_947497025.1 uncultured Kushneria sp. | reverse complement strand
CCCGCCGCCTCGTCGCCGTGTGCTCCGTGGCAGCGGATGCGTACTTTATAGATCACCCCGGGATCGCGCAACCCCTTGTTCCAAAAAAGAGGCTACTTTCTTTCATCGGGTTTTTCGGATGTTTCTGGAGCACCTGCCGCTTCTGGCTCATCAGGACTCACTGATGTTGCAGGCGTGCCAGCCTCATTGGTTTCCATGTGTTCTTCTGCGGTTTCGCCGCCACTATTAATGGGTTTTGCATGGCCGGTACGCCGCATGATGGCCAGTATCGGACCAGAGGCTGCATAGCTGCCAAACAGCAGTAACAGCATGATGGCCGGCTCCAGCGAGATCAAAACAAAGGCAAGCACAATGGCGAGAAGGAATACAAAAGGGACCGGGCTTTTGAAGTCCACTTCCTTGAAGCTGTAATAGCGGATGTTACTCACCATTAGAATACCAACCGCTGCCACAATAATGGCCATGAGTACCTTGAAGCCGAAAGCCGTGGCCTCAAAGCTGTGAAAGGTCCAGACAAACCCTGCCACGACGGCGGCTGCCGACGGGCTGGGCAGCCCGATGAACCACTTCTTGTCGGTACTACCGATCTGAACATTGAAGCGCGCCAGACGCAGTGCCGCACCAGCGACATAAACAAAGGCCGCTATCCAGCCGAGATTGCCAATATCCTGAAGGATCCAGGCAAAGGCCACGATCGCAGGAGCCACACCAAAGGAAAGCATGTCGGCGAGGCTATCGTACTCTTCACCAAAGGCACTCTGCGTATTGGTCATGCGAGCGACTCGCCCATCGAAGCCGTCAAGCACCATGGAGACAAAGATGGCGATAGCCGCCGACCCGAAATTGCCATTGAGGGCAGCCACCACGGAAAAAAAGCCCGAAAACAGCGCAGCAGTGGTAAAGAGATTGGGCAACAGATAAATACCGCGCCGGCGTATGCGCTCACCGTTTTGCACGATGTCTTCAACCACTTCCGTATCATCCTTGAACTCGGAAAAGGGATCGCGGGGCGGTCGATTGTTCGGTGGAGGCGTCTGCGTCATGACAATGATGTCCTTTGAAAAGATACGACCATCAAAGCATAGAAGATGACCAGGTGTTAACACGGAGAGGAAATGGAAAGTTTAAGAAGCCTTATGACGCACTTCCCCTACCCCGGCCGCCTGGAATGGTTGAGTCGCCGCCCCAGGCGTCATGGTGATGTCGATATCATGAATACGCTTACCCTGATCGAGGGTCGGGGCATTGAGGGGGATCATTACAGCGCCCGAGGCGGCAAGCGCGAAGTCACGCTTTTTCAGGCCGAGCATTTACCGGTCATTGCTGCCTTTTGCGGCATGGCGGCTCTGCCCCCGGAGCAGCTCAGGCGTAACCTGGTGGTATCCGGACTCAACCTGCTGGCCTGCCGACAGCAGCAACTGGCCATTGGTGACGACGTGATCCTTGAGATCACCGGGCTGTGCGCGCCCTGCAGTCGCATGGAAAGGACCCTGGGTCCGGGCGGCTATAACGCTCTGCGCGGCCATGGCGGCATGACCGCCCGCATTGTGCGAGGCGGCATCATTTATCATGGCGACTGCGTCACGGTCATGCCCGTTGCCACCGAGACAGTACAGGGTCAGCTTTTCCAGCCGTCCTGAGTATTGCACCTCAAGTGACAGGCATAAAAAAACGGATGCGATATCGCATCCGTTTTCTCGAAGTTTTTAAATCTTTCGAGTGTCCTTCAAATCAGTTTTTCGACTTGTCGACCATCTTGTTGGCCGCAATCCAGGGCATCATGCCACGCAGCCTGGTGCCGACTTCCTCGATCTGGTGCTCGGCACCGCGGCGGCGCTTGGCCTTGAGGGTCGGGAAGCCGGCCTGGTGATCCAGAATGAAGTCCTTGGCAAAGGTCCCTTCCTGAATATCCTTGAGCACCTGACGCATGGCGTTTTTGGTCTCTTCCGTCACGATTTTCGGACCTGTGACGTAATCACCATATTCAGCCGTATTGGAGATCGAGTAACGCATGTCGGCCATTCCGCCTTCATACATCAGGTCGACGATCAGCTTGAGCTCGTGCAGACACTCGAAATAGGCCATTTCCGGAGCGTAACCTGCTTCCACCAGCGTTTCAAAGCCGGCCTGTACCAGCGCCGTGGCACCGCCGCAGAGAACAGCCTGCTCACCGAACAGGTCGGTCTCGGTCTCTTCCTGAAAGGTGGTGTGGATAATACCGGCACGACCGCCGCCGTTGGCGCTGGCGTAGGACAGGGCCAGCTCACGTGCCTTGCCGGACCTGTCCTGATAGACCGCAATCAGACTCGGCACACCGCCGCCCTGGGTGTAGGTCTGGCGAACGGTATGACCGGGCGCCTTGGGCGCGATCATGATGACGTCCAGATCTTCGCGCGGCTCGATCTGCTGATAATGCACGTTGAAACCATGTGCAAAGGCCAGTGCAGCGCCTTCCTTCAGGTTGGGCTCGACGTCGCGATAGTAGATCTGCTTCTGGTGTTCATCGGGCGCCAGAAACATGACGATATCCGCACCGGAAACCGCATCGGCCACTTCAGCGACCTTCAGGCCCGACCCTTCTGCCTTCTGCCAGGAACCGGAACCCTTGCGCAGCGCAACGGTGACATCAACGCCGGACTCCTTGAGGTTATTGGCGTGGGCATGGCCCTGCGAGCCGTATCCCAGGATGGTGACCTTCTTGCCCTGGATGAGAGAGAGATCGCAATCCTTGTCGTAATAAACCTGCATTACCTTCACCTTTTAATGGACGGCAGCGCCATCGGTTGACATAAACGCTATCGGTTAACCTAAACGTTGTGCAAAAACTTCGGCGTCAGATGCTCAGCACCTTGTCACCACGTGCAATTCCGGACACACCGGTACGCGCCACTTCCAGCACTCCCAGAGGCGTCACGGCCTGCAGGAAGGCATCCATCTTGTTGGCGTCGCCGGTAATCTGCACGGTATAGACGCTTGGCGTCACATCCACGATCTGGGCCCGGAAGATGTCCGCCGTGCGCTTGACCTCATCACGCGCGCTCCCCTGTGCCTTGACCTTGACCAGCATCAGTTCGCGCTCGATATGCGCCCCTTCGGTCAGATCCACCAGCTTGACCACATCGATCAGACGATTGAGGTGTTTGGTGATCTGCTCGATGATGCGCTCATCGCCATTGGTGGTCACCGTCAGACGCGACAGCGTCGGGTCATCGGTCGGGGCCACGTTGAGCGTTTCGATATTGAAGTTGCGCTGGGAAAAGAGCCCGATCACGCGTGACAGGGCGCCCGGCTCGTTTTCAAGCAGCATCGATATGATATGGCGCATCAGGTTCGCTCCGTCTTCGACAGCAGCATGTCACACATGGCCCCCTGCGGAACCTGCATCGGATAGACGTGCTCGCGCGGGTCGACATGAATATCGAGAAACACCAGCTCATCCCTTGAGCGAAACGCCTCTTCCAGCGCCGGCTCAAGCTCTTCGGCTGTTCTGACCGTAATGGCCTTGAAGCCATAGGCCTCGATCAGTTTTTCAAAATCAGGCAGTGACTCCATATAGGAGTGGGCGTGGCGGGACTTGTAATTCAAATCCTGCCACTGACGCACCATCCCCAGCGAGGCATTGTTGAGATTGACGATCTTGACCGGAATGCCGAACTGCTTACAGGTCGACAGCTCCTGCATCATCATCTGAAAGCTGCCCTCTCCCGTGAACAATACGACATGCTCATCGGGATAGTTGAGCTTGATGCCCATGGCCGCCGGCAGCCCAAAGCCCATCGTCCCCAGCCCGCTTGACGAGATCCAGCGATTGGGCTGATTGAACTTGTAATACTGGGCGGCAAACATCTGATGCTGACCGACATCGGTCACGACGTAGGCATCACCGTGCGTGACACGATGCACGGCCTCGACCACCTGCTGGGGCTTGAGGGGCTCACCGGCAGCGGCCGGCTCATAGAGCTTGCCGCGACGTTCGTCACGCCAGGCGTTGATCGTCTCCCACCATTCGTCCAGCGGCTCCTGTGCCTCTGTCCGCTGACCGATCTGGTTGAGCATCTCGTTGAGCACGTTATCGGCCGCCCCGACAATGGGCACATCGGCCTGCACGGTCTTGGAAATGGAGCTGGGGTCAACGTCAATGTGCACGATGCGGGCATCGGGACAGAATCGAGTGACGTTGTTGGTCACGCGATCATCGAAGCGCACGCCGACACCCAGTACCAGATCACTGTTGTGCATGGCCATGTTGGACTCATAGGAGCCATGCATGCCCGGCCAGCCCAGCGACTGAGGATCGTTTTGCGGGAAGGCACCCAGCCCCATCAGGGAGGTGATCACGGGAAGATTGAGCCGATGCGCCAGCGCCGTCAGTGCCTCGGAGGCACGGCCGGTAATGACCCCGCCACCGGCAAAGATCACGGGACGCCGGGCGCTCATGATCAGCTCGACCGCCTTGCGAATCTGACCGGTATGGCCACGCGATACGGGATTGTATGACCGCAGCTTGACCTTGCGAGGATAGACGTATTCGTAGCGCTCTGTCGGCGCGGTCATGTCCTTGGGGATGTCGACCACAACCGGACCCGGACGACCGGAAGAGGCGATATAAAAGGCCTTTTTGAGTACGGTCGGTATATCAGAAGGGTGACGGATCGAAAAACTGTGCTTCACGATTGGACGCGTGACCCCGACAATGTCGGTTTCCTGAAAGGCATCCTCGCCAATCAGGTGGCTGGCCACCTGACCACACAGCACGACCATCGGTATGGAATCCATATAGGCTGTGGCAATCCCCGTGACCGCGTTGGTCGCCCCGGGGCCCGAGGTGACCAGCACCACGCCGGGTTTACCCGAGGCACGGGCATAGCCGTCGGCCATATGGGTGGCCGCCTGTTCATGGCGAACAAGAATATGTTTGACATCATCCTGGCGAAACAGCGCATCATAGATGTGTAGCGCAGCACCGCCGGGGTAGCCGTAGATATATTCAACGCCCTCATCCTTGAGGAAGCGGGCGAGCATATCGGCTCCGGAAAGCAATTCCACGTTTGAGTTCCCCTATAAGGTCTCGAGTGCGTTCACGATGCCATGCGCATCGGCGTTCGAGGACGGCTCTGCCGCCTGCCGCGGCCCGGGGCCAGCGACACCTGATGCTGCAGCCTGATGATCGGTTGCAACGAGGACCTGCTCAATCTCATGTCGGGTCGACATATAGGGGCGTTGATCAGGCAGGGGGTTGGCCCGCCTGTTCAGGTCCTTGGGCAGGCAGGCAGTCGCCGCGCAACTGTCCTCCATGACTCCGGGGATCGCCCGAAGAATTCATGCCTGCAATCAGGAACCTTCAAGACTCTATCAGTGATGCCCCGGTGTCAACTGATGGATGCGCATTTATAGCGCTCAGGTCTCGAATAGGGGCTACATATTGCACGATATCAGTGCATGGAAGCACAACAGTTTTGATCAGTGTCTGCCGTTATGCTGTGTACCAGGGAAACGACATCGTGATGAACTATCCTGCGTTAACACCGGTCATCATAAAGGGGCGTATTGCGTACCGCAGGCGCCTCTAAACTGTCAGGACAGGGCCACTTTCAACCTGCCAGCAACGACCGGGCAGAAACGTCATTTATTGTTTCAGGAATTTGCCATGACCATGACCGCTGCCGCATTGACACCTTCGATGCCGGACACGCCGGAAGTTGCTGAACTTCCGCCATTGCCTGAGCACCTCTGGGGCAGATTGTTCCACGATGTGCAGAGTCGCGGTCTGTTCGATGACAGCAAGACCTTTGTGGACATGATTCCGACCAAACCGGTCGAGGAGATCATGGCTGACTATGCCAGGCTCCGAGAGCGCTACTCGGATTGCGGTGATGCCCCATGTGTCAGTAACAAGGTCCTGCGCGAATTTGTGGAAGCGCGCTTTGAACGCATCGAAACCCAGGCCAACGTTGAACCGCCCGAGCGCCAGAGCAACATACGCGATCATATTGACGCGCTCTGGAACGTGCTGACTCGACAGCCGCGGCCCCGGTACAACCCCAACTCGTCGCGCCTGCCACTGCCCCACGCCTACGTGGTTCCCGGCGGTCGCTTTAACGAGATTTATTACTGGGACAGCTACTTCACGATGCTGGGTCTCCGTGAAAGTGGCCGCATTGATCTAATGCGTGACATGGTCAACAACGCCGCTTTTTTGATAAATGCCTACGGCCACGTGCCCAACGGCAACCGTACCTATTATCTGTCACGCTCTCAGCCGCCGTTTTTTTGCGGCATGGTCGGTCAACTTGCCCAGTACGACGGTGAAGGGGTATATGAGCACTATCTGCCCCAGATGGAGCGTGAATATACCTACTGGATGGATGGGGTCGAAGCACTACACCACGGCGAAGCCTACCGTCGCTGCGTCAAGCTTTCCGAAGGCACGCTGCTCAATCGTCATTGGGACGATCTGAACACGCCACGAGAAGAGTCCTTTCGTGAGGACATGGAAACGGCCTGTCATTCAACGCGCGATCATATCGAGGTATGGCGCAACATCCGTGCCGGCGCGGAAAGCGGCTGGGACTTCAGCTCACGCTGGCTGAGTGATCCCCATGACCTGGCCACCATTCGCACCGTGGATATTTTGCCGCTGGATCTTAATTGTTTGCTGTATCACATGGAGTCCCTGCTGGCCGCCACGCATCGCCGGATTGGACACTACCAGCGCGCCGACCTGTTTCAGAGCGCAGCCAATTCACGCCTCGATGCACTGCGTCGGCTGTTCTGGTCAGCGGAAGAAAAGCGTTTCGGAGACTATCTCTGGCATGAAAACGAGCTGACCGACAGCGTCAGTGCCGCCATCGTCTTTACGCTGTACTTCGGTGTGGCTACCGAGGAACAGGCTGCCCATGTGGCAGATACCATCGAGCAGCAACTGCTCCAGCCCGGCGGCCTGGTGGCCTCCACCATCGACACCGAACAGCAGTGGGATGCCCCCAACGGCTGGGCACCGCTTCAGTGGATGGCGATCAAGGGGCTCAAGCGCTACGGTCATGATCGCCTGGCAGACACCATCGCCAAACGCTGGATGCATAACAACTTCTACCGCTTCGAGAAGGATCACAAACTGCTGGAGAAGTACAACGTCATGGATATCAATGGCGCCCCGGATGGCGGTGAATACCCGGCACAGGATGGCTTTGGCTGGACCAACGGCGTGCTGCGTGCCCTGCTGGCCCTCTACCCTGAGGCCACGTTCGAGAACACGGCACCCTGATCACGCTGTTTTGACCTGGATTATCCAACGCATAAAAAGGGCGGCTACCGACAGTAGCCGCCCTTTTATCGTCCGAGATGGATATCGTGTGCCGACCTTAGTGTTCGAATACCAGCTCGCCGTCGCGCTCCTTGATACGAATGGTGTCACCTGACGCGTAGTGACCGGACAACAGCGCCTGCGCCAGCGGGTTTTCGATCCGGTTCTGGATGGCACGACGCAGCGGACGTGCGCCGTACACCGGATCAAAGCCTGCCTCGGCCAGCAGTGACAGCGCTTCGTCAGAGACCTCAATGGCCATCTCACGATCCGCCAGTCGCTTGCGTAACTGATCAAGCTGAATGTTGGCAATCGCGCGAATCTGCGTCTGCCCCAGCGCATGAAACACGACCACCTCGTCGATGCGGTTGATCAACTCGGGGCGGAAGTGCGAGGAGACTTCATCCATGACCGCGGCCCGCATCCGCTCATAGCCGGCGTCGTCCTGCTCGCTGGCATGGTTCTGAATGATGCTGGACCCCAGATTCGAGGTCATGACGATTACGGTATTGCGGAAATCCACCGTCCGACCCTGACCATCGGTCAGCCGGCCATCTTCCAGCACCTGCAGGAGGATATTGAAGACGTCAGGATGGGCCTTCTCCACCTCGTCCAGCAGCAGCACCGAGTAGGGTTTGCGCCGTACGGCCTCGGTCAGATAACCGCCCTGCTCATAGCCCACATAGCCCGGAGGCGCCCCGATCAGTCGTGCCACGGAGTGCTTCTCCATAAACTCCGACATATCGATGCGTACCATGGCTTCTTCGGTATCGAACAAGAAGCCGGCCAGCGACTTGCACAGCTCGGTCTTGCCTACCCCGGTCGGCCCCAGAAACAGGAAGGAGCCGTTGGGACGATTGGGGTCGCTGATGCCCGCGCGTGAGCGACGCACCGCATTGGACACGGCGGTGACGGCTTCATCCTGGCCGATGACGCGTGCATGCAGCGCCTCTTCCATGCGCAAAAGCTTGTCGCGCTCGCCCTCGAGCATTTTCGAGACCGGAATACCGGTCCAGCGCGACACGACTTCGGCGATCTCCTCTTCGGTCACGATCGAGCGCAGCAGCTTCAACGGCGTGCTTTCAGCCTCACCGGCCTCACTGATTTTGCGCTCAAGATCCGGAATCCGACCATACTGAATCTCCGACATGCGCCCCAGGTCGCCCTGACGACGCGCCGCTTCCAGATCGGTACGCGCCTGTTCAAGTTCGGCCTTGTACTGCGCCGCGCCCTGCAGGCTGGCCTTCTCGGCCTTCCAGACCTCCTCAAGGTCGGCGTATTCACGCGACATGGTCTCAATCTGGCCTTCCAGCAGCTCAAGGCGCTTGCGAGTGGCCTCGTCCGTTTCCTTCTTGAGGGCCTCACGCTCGATCTTGAGCTGAATCAGACGGCGCTCCAGGCGGTCCATCTCCTCGGGCTTGGAATCCATCTCCATGCGGATGCGAGAGGCCGCCTCGTCGATCAGGTCGATCGCCTTGTCCGGCAGCTGACGGTCGGTGATGTAGCGCGTCGACAGACGTGCTGCAGCGATGATGGCCGGATCGGTGATGTCTACCCCGTGATGGACCTCGTAGCGCTCCTTGAGCCCGCGCAGGATGGCAATGGTGTCTTCCTCTGAAGGCTCATCGACCAGCACCTTCTGGAAACGACGCTCAAGGGCTGCGTCCTTTTCGATATCCTGACGGTACTCATCCAGCGTGGTGGCACCGACACAGTGCAGCTCGCCGCGCGCCAGGGCCGGCTTCAGCATGTTGCCGGCATCCATCGAGCCCTCGGTCTTGCCGGCGCCCACCATGGTATGCAGCTCATCGATAAAGAGGATCACGCGCCCTTCTTCCTTCGAGAGCTCGTTGAGCACGCTCTTCAGACGTTCCTCGAAATCCCCACGATATTTGGCGCCCGCCAGCAGGGCACCGAGATCCAGCGACAGGACACGCTTGTCCTTGAGACTCTCCGGCACCTCACCGTTGACGATGCGCTGGGCCAGACCTTCGACAATGGCGGTCTTGCCGACGCCGGGTTCGCCAATCAGTACCGGGTTGTTCTTGGTCCGGCGCTGGAGCACCTGAATGGTGCGCCGGATTTCATCATCCCGGCCGATCACCGGGTCCAGCTTGCCGCTGGCGGCTCGCTCGGTCAGATCAGTGGTGTACTTGTCCAGCGCCTCGCGCTTTTCTTCGGCTTCAGCATCGTTGACGTTGTCGCCGCCGCGCAGCTCATCGATGGCGCGACGCACGCCCTGCTCGGAAAGCCCCGCCCCACTCAAGGCACGGCTGACCGCCGACCTTGTCTGCAGTGCTGCCAGCAGCACCAGTTCGGTGGCGATGAACTGATCGCCGCGCTTTTGCGCTTCACGATCGGCAAGGTTGAAAAGCTGCCCAAGCTCCTGACCCATGGTGACATTGCCGTCGAACTGGCTGACCGTGGGCAGATCGTCCACAAGCCTGGTCAGCGCCTCGCGCACGCGGCCGGGGTCACCGCCCGCCTTCTGAATCAGCCCCTTGAAACCCGAGTCGCGGCTGTCCAGCAGTGACAGCAACACATGGCCCGGCTGAAGCTGATTGTGTCCCTTCCCTGCTGCCAGAGACTGGGCGTCGGCCAGAGCGGCCTGTAATTTACTGGTGAGTTTGTCGATTCTCATCCTGTGTCCTCTCATCCGGCGCTCTGGCCGATCAGGGCTGCACAGTCGCAGCACCGGCATCTCAAAGCGCGTGTATCAGTATATTGACAACAAAGACAAAGATGGGGGCGCCGGGAACCGTTTCAAGCAGGGCCATCAAAATATTATGTTAAATTCAAGGGGAGCTTGCCGCAGCGCCATCAGCGCCCTAGCGAAGCCAGATAATGCTGCTCATGCGACCGGTAAGGCCATTGTCGCGACGATGGGAATAAAAGCGCGGGTCGGAAGCCGTACAGAAATGGCCGCCGCTGATATCGGTCACGCCCAGTGCCTCCAGACGCAGGCGCGCCAGACGATAGAGGTCACACATGAAGTGGCCCAGCCGATAGGGGCTCGCTTCAAAGGCAGCAGCAGCCTCGGGATGGACATTGACAAAGGCGTCATGCACCTCGCGTCCGACTTCATACTGCATGTTGGAAATGGCAGGCCCCAGCCAGGCCATGATCTCCTCGGGCGCGCAGCCAAGGGCCCCCACGGTGGCCTCCAGCACCCCACCGGCCAGGCCGCGCCAGCCGGCATGTGCGGCGGCCACTCGAGTGCCGCGTCGATCGCAGAACAGTACCGGCAGACAGTCGGCGGTCTGGACCACACAGGCATACTGCTGATCACGTGCGATAGATGCATCGGCCTGAGGCGGCGGTGTTTGAAAGGACTGCTGGACGCGCGCACCGTGGACCTGATCCAGCCATAACAGCGGACGATGATCTCCGATTTTCGCCCCCAGCAACTGACGCAGCCAGGCCACCGTTTCCGGATCATCACCCACATGAGAGGCCGCATTGAAGGCGGCATAGGGGCCCTGGCTGGGGCCGGTTTCACGGGTGGTGACAAACGCGCCGACCGAGCCCGGTGCTACCCAGTCCGGCACGATAAGCGTGGGCTGATCGCGACTGTCCTGATTCATGTCTGAGCCTCATCCTCGCGCAGAATATCGAGCAGCATGAACATGTCATCCGGCAATTCCACGCCGAACTCGACGGTTTCGTGGCTTGTCGGGTGCATAAAGGCGAGCCGACGCGCGTGCAGGGCCTGTCGCGAAAAGTGACGCAGCGTCTCCTTGAGCACCTCGCCAGCGCCGGCCGGCAGCTTGAGGCGCCCGCCATAGACCGGATCGCCCACCAGCGGGAAGCGCTGATGTGCCATGTGCACGCGAATCTGATGGGTACGCCCGGTTTCCAGGCGGCAGCGAACATGGGTGTGACCGCGAAAGCGTTCGACGACCCGATAGTGGGTCACCGCCGGCTTGCCGCCGTTGGCCACAACGGCCTGACGCTTGCGATCCACCGGATGCCGACCAATGGGGGCATCCACCTTGCCTCCGGCAATCATGGCGCCGATCACAATGGCGTCGTATTCACGCTTGACCCGGCGCGCCTGCAGCTGCTCGACCAGAGAGGTCTGCGCCGCCAGCGTTTTGGCTACCACCATTAATCCGCTGGTGTCCTTGTCCAGACGATGAACGATACCGGCACGTGGCAGGGTCGCAAGCTCCGGGGCATGATGCAGCAGCGCATTGAGCAGCGTGCCGCTGTAGTTGCCCGCCGCGGGATGGACCACCAGTCCGACCGGCTTGTTGAGCACCAGCACGTCATCATCTTCATGCACGATGTCCAGCGCGATCGCCTCGGCTTCCCAGACACGGTTTTCTTCCAGCACGGCATTGAGTACCAGCGTGGCGCCCGCCATGACCGGTGCGCGCGGGCGCATTTGCTGTCCATCCACGGTCAGGGCGCCCTCCTTGATCCAGATTTTGAGGCGCTCGCGGGAAAACTCGTCAAAGAGCTCCGCGGCGGCCTGATCCAGTCGCAGACCGGTCATGGCGTCGGGGACAATGTGTGTTTGTTCGATGGTCTGTGACATGCAATTCTCTGCAGGAGCATGGGCCGAGCATTTCGCCGCGGCTTTACAATGCTTTATAGTGCGGGATCATTGGTACCGGGAACAGGCAGCGCGTCATTCGCGTAATGCGCTGCCGGTCCGTATAGTAGGCCCCACACACTTCATTCAGTAGCTGTTGGGCGGATTCTATCATGCCGCCACGGTTTGTTTGAGACGAGGACGACAATGCGCGCCATTTCCCTGAGCGCCCTTGCGCTGGCTGCCGTCATGCTGGCCGGTTGCGCCAGCAGCCAGAGCCAGGAGCAGGATAAAGAGCTTACCGAGCAGCAGCTCTACCAAAACATTCAGCGCTCGCTCGACAATGGCCGCTACTCTGCCGCCGTCACTCAGCTTGAAACGCTGGATAACCGCTACCCGTTCGGTGAATACGCGCAGCAGGCACAGCTGGAGCTGATCTACGGCTATTATCAGGTCGGCAACTGGGAAGCCTCACGCGCGGCGGCCAGCCGTTTCATTCGGCTGCATCCTGACCACCCTCAGGTAGACTATGCCTATTACATGCGTGGCATGGCGGCATGGGAATCAGGCCGTTTCAGTCTGGAAAGTCTGGACCTGATCGACATTTCAAAGCGGGACCTGGGCGCCACACGTGATGCCTATGTCGATTTCGGTGAAGTCGTACGCCGCTTCCCGGACAGTGCCTACGCTCCGGACGCCCGTCAGCGCATTATCTTTTTGCGCAACGTTCTGGCCCGCCACGAGCTTCAGATCGGTGATTTCTACCTGCGCAAGCAGGCCTATCTGGCCGCCGTCAATCGCGGGCGCTGGGTACTGGAACATTATCCACAGACCCCCGCCACACGTGACGCATTGGCCGTCATGGTGGAAGGCTACATGGGTCTGGACATGGAAAAGGAAGCTCGTCAGGCACTGGCCGAGCTGATTCACAACGATCCGGACAATGCGCGTCTCAACGGTAACACCTTCAACCCGCGCTACCTGGGCGGCTCGCTGAGCCTTGAAGACAACTGATCGATCACCTGCCGTATCGATGACCAAAAGCGCCTCACCCTTCGGTGGGGCGTTTTGGTATTCGGCGCGACGTTGGCGCCCTCATGATACTCTTTTACATTCGAGAGCCATGGTGATGCTGATGTCATGATGTAGCATCGCCCGCCTCCCCACCTATCTTTCAGGAGTCCGACTTCTTTCATGGCCCGACTGATTATTGTGGCTACCCTGCTCTGGCTGGGATGGCTTTTCTATCGACGCCTGAAGCGTCAGCGCAAACCGCATCCGCCAACACCGGCCTCAGGAGAGGCGATGGTACGCTGCGCCTATTGCCATGTTCATGTGGCGCGCCATGATGCACTGGAAGATCCTCACACCAACGAACTATCGCGCCATCTGCCGGGCGAAAAGCACTGGTTTTGCTGTCCGGACCATCAGGCACGTTTTATCAGCAACGGCCCCCAGCCGCGTCGACGCTCACCCTGAGCAAGGCAGGGCATAAGGCCCAGGATCCACCGGCAATGGCGTGCCCGCAATGAGTGCACACAGAAGATCTGCCGTGGCCGGGGCCAGCACCACGCCATTGCCGCCATGTCCGGCATTGACATAAAGCCCTTCAATATCATCCACGGCGCCAACAAAAGGAATACTGTCCGGCGAGCCCGGTCGCAGTCCTGCCCAGTGATGAGACACCTCAATATCCTTTAACGCCGGCAACATCTCCAGCGCCATGGCATGGATCTGCGTATACCCCTCAACGGTCGTGGCGCGATCAAAGCCTGCGTCTTCAAAAGTGCTACCGGCCAAAATCTGATGATCGCGTCGGGGAATCAGATAAAAGCCGTTCATCAGCATGACGGTCTGAAGCAGCGGCCGCGCGGCATTGAACAGCAGCATCTGTCCTCGCACCGGCGTAATGGGCAGCCGGACATGACGCGCCATCAGTTGCCGTGTCCAGGGACCGCCGGCCATAACGACACGTGGTGCCAGGTGTCTGCCCTGCGGCCCTTCCACACCCTCGACCCGCCCATTGCTCATCAGCAGGGAAGTGACTTCAAAGTGCTCAAAAAGCGTGGCGCGCGGATGGTTCAGCAGCCACTGCCGCAGCGCCTGACCCAGCCGCGGTGTTCTGATACTGCCGCGCCCGGCCATCCAGAAAGCGGGCTCAAGTGATGGCGTGACCTGACGGCCCAGATGCCTGTACGCCTCCGGCGATGAGAGTGTTGCAAGCAGGTCATGATGACGTGCCGACCACACCCGGGCCCTTTCGGCATCCTCGACCCGAACATGCATGACACCATGGGCCGTATATTGCGGATCAATGCCGGTCGCGTCCGCCAGCAGGCCGGCAAGCTCACCCCACTGTGGCGCCGCCAGCGCATCAAGACGGGCAATGGGGTCGCGGTAGCGCCAAGGATACAGCGGTATCAATATGCCTCCGCCCGCCCAGGACGCTTCCCGGGCACACAGTCCACGCTCCACGAGCGTGACCCGAAAGCCCTGTTGTATCAGCTTGAAAGCGCTCATCATGCCATTGATGCCGCCGCCGACCACGATCACATCGCTTGCGTTCACACGCCCCTCATCCCTGTATGTAGCTCGGGCTGGTTGCCCTGCAAAAGCCATCCATCATAAAAATCTAAAAAACGTATCCATCCTGCCGTTAAAGAATACTGGTCCACAAAAGGGGATAGTATTTTGCATGTTCAGCGGGGGGTCACCTTACTGGATGCCATTGTGACCATGGCTGTCATGGCGGTGATGATCGGCTGGGCCATCCCTTCCATGCAACAGTGGCATGCCGGCCGCCTGCTGGACGCCCAGATGCGCGATGTACAGGGACTGATGCAACAGGCTCAAATGGCCAGTCTGGATCACGGTAGACCATGGACATTATGCGGCAGCCACGATGGCCAGCGCTGTGATGGTCAGTGGACATATCTGCTGGTGCTGGATGCCGAGGGCCACGTTCATTATCGCATCAGAAAACACGACCCTGTCACGCTACGCTGGAAAGGACTGTCCAGGGCGCTCGTTTTTCACCCCAGGCTTTCAAGCAGTATTCTCAACGGCACGTTTTATCTTTGCCATGCCCACAAGGCGCGGCGGCTGATCGTGAATCGACTGGGCCGCATGCGCTTTCAGACCACTGACACCAAAGATGACTGCCAGACCATGCGCTAGAGTTCTGACCATTATGCGAACCAGAGCCTGTCAAGCGGCATCGGACGGTGCAGGTGGTAACCCTGGCCGTAATCGATCCCCATTTTGACAAGCCTCTCCGCACTGGCACCATCCTCGATAAACTCGGCCACGGTCAACGCGCCCAGTCGCTGGGCAATCTGATTGATGGCATCAACGATCACCTGATCAAGAGCGTTATCGTTGACGTGACGGATAAAACCGCCATCGATCTTGATGATATCGACCACAAAGTTGCGCAGGTAACCAAAGGAACTCAACCCGCTGCCAAAATCATCCAGCGCGACACGACACCCTGCCTTGCGTAACGCATCGATGACCTCGCGCGCCAGGTCAAGATGGTTCATGAGTGCCGTTTCCGTGATTTCAAATATCAACGCCCGAGGGGAGAGAGGAGAAGCAGACAGAATGGCCAGCAGCCAGGGCAAAAATTCCGAGTCGTTCAGGGAGTTGGCCGACAGATTGATGCTCAGTGAACGGCCATTGAGCACCTGCTTCAATCGCTAACCGTCATGCACAAGCGCATGCTCGATGACCCAGCGATCCACGGAGGCCATGATCCCGTAGCGTTCGGCCACCGGAATAAAGGCACCCGGCGCCACCACCTCACCTTCTCGGCCCAGCATTCTGACCAGTATCTCCAGATAGTCGCTACCCTCACCCTGCAGGGGCATGATTCGCTGGCAAAACAACACGAAGCGATCATTTTCGATGGCCTCCCGTAGACCGGCGGCCATGAAGATATCGCGATGGTACTGTTCAATATCCTGCTGCCCCGGATGATAGATGGTCGCCCGGTTGCGACCATACTGTCGGGAGGTATAACAGGCCACATTGACGCGACCGAGCAGGACACCAAAACTTTCAGCAGGACTGTCCACCGGTATCAACCCGGCACTGGCACTCACCTCATGGGTTCGGCCGTCCCAGGAAAACCGCAGAGCACTGATGGCCTCGATTACGGCGTCTACCCATGACGCCGACGTCTCGATATCGCGCCCATGGAGCAGCAGCGCGAATTCATCTCCACCCAGCCGGGCCAGCACATCCTGCTCGCCCAGATGCTGTTCTATCAGACGAGCAATCTCGATCAGCAGGGCGTCTCCCGCCAGATGACCGGCCGAATCGTTAATAACCCTGAAATGATCCAGGTTCAGGACGACCAGAATGGCCGGCGTCGACCCGGCCTGACGAATGGCGTCCTCAACCGCCTGCTCGAAGCGCCGGCGATTGTACAGCCCGGTCAGCGCATCATGGCTATCGGTAAAGGTCAGACGACGCTGGAGCTCACGCGCTCGGGACAGGTCCTGAAAGACCACGATAACGCCCATGGGCCTCCCCCCGGACGCCTGTACCGGTGCCACGGTCGCCTTCACTTCGCGAACATTATGCCCCTTGTTGATCAGAATCGAATCGTCACCGGTCATGCAGACTTCATTACGCGATAGACAGGTCTCGATCAGTTCAAGCGACTGGGGCGTCATGTCCGGCCCGTGCAGATGAAACACTTCCTGAAGCAGGCACTTTTTGGCCTGAGAGAAACTCCAGCCGGTGATCTCTTCAGCGACGGGATTCATGAATACGACGTTGCCGACCATGTCAGTGGCAATGACACCATCACCAATCGAATCGAGCGTGACCTGCAGCCGTTCCTTTTCTTCCTGCAGGTCCCGGGCCAGCTGCTCGCGCTCAAGTTCGGCCTGACGGGCAGCATGAATATCGATCAGCGTACCGATCATCTGCAGCGGGCTGCCCTGCTCATCGAACTGCATGACCTTGCCGCGTGACTGATACCAGCGATAGCTGCCATCTTTCTGACGCACGCGGTACTGCGCAACATACAGTGGCGTTTGTCCCGCCACATGGGCGGAAAGCGCCTGCTCTACATGTGCCACATCATCAGGGTGGGTTTTCTCACGCCAGCAGGCTATCGAACAGGCAGAATGATCACTTTCTCCGAGCATGCGATGCGTCTCCAGAGACGCCTTGATCTGCCGGCGTACCAGATCGATTTCCCAGACGCCCTGACCGCTTCCTTCCAAAGCAGATTTCCAGCGCTGCTCGCTTTGTAATAACTGCGCCTGCTCCCGGCGAAACCCCTGAAGTGCCATGCCCAGAAGCAGCGCCGGCAACACCGTGAGGACGATGGTGATGTAGTGAAACATGTTGAAGTGGGTTGCCCCGTTTTGCTGGTAGAGATAGACCAGCAAAACCAGCGAAACAACGCTGACCACGTTGAGCAGCGCGCTTTGAAAGAAATCAAACAGTAGCGCCCCGAGCAAAAGCGCCGCGATACTCCAGACCATTTCATCCGGAAAAAACAGAACGATGACAGTGTTGGCCAGCATGATCAGTGCCAGCATGGCATTAAACGAAGTCAAAATGCCCCGGGAAAGCAACATACGCCAGCGAATGATCGAGCTGTTAAGGGCTACAGGCAGCATGACAAGCATCCCCAGACATCCGGCTATATAGTGGCTCCACCATAGCTGAAGAAGCCCGGGTTCATGTCGGGGCTCGGTCAATGCCAGCATCAGGGAGCCGACCAGGGGAATCACAAAGGCGCTGACCAGCAAAACACTCAAAAACGAAGAGAAGGTGGCCATATTCGGCGTTCCTCCATGGCGCCAGCGTAGCCATGAAGCCCCCACCAGGATTTCAATGCCATTGATAACGGTATATCGGGGAATGCCGTGCGGTGCGTGGCAAATGTAGTGGGCCAGCAGATCAACCAGCGCAATACCGATCAGTGGTATGGCCCAGTCACGTGGATGCAAACGCACCAGAGCACCGATGGCCATGGGCCCGGCGAGCCATGGCGCCACCACGGCCGCATCGGCATATGACAGCTTCATGGTTCCCAGCGCCAGCAACAGGTAAGCCAGCATGAACAACATTAGTCGTAGCCAGCGTGCCAGGCGCCGGTGATTGCTGTTCCCAAAGATCTGCTCGTAGATTCCCAGCATCTGTTCCCTGCACCCTGCCCTTTGGGGCCATTATTATGCTATTGCCTGATGCGCTCTTGCCGTGTGCACGATATGCCTCACGATTACTGCTGGTACCACCACAGCGGAGCGGTTACCAGACATTCACGAAAGGCACCGTCTGCGGCATCATACTGACCGCAGCCATTCTCGTCGCCGTTGTCTGAGGTGCCCTTGTCGTCCTTCAGCACTTCTGCGACCAAACGGGCTCTCTCGCTGTCCAGAACACGAGTGCGCAGTCCCTCTATCAAAAAGGCAGGCGTTTCCTGCAGGTAGTTGCCCATATCAGTGCTTTTGACCGTGGCAGCCTGCTGCTCATGTCGATGGCCATTGTCGTGCCAGACCGGCAGGGAAAAACCGTAGAGTTGCGAAGCACCACGAGCAGCCATGCACATGTTGTCAGGCACTTCGGGCTGGTAGGTTGTAAAAAGCGTATTACCGGTGACTGTTGAGGCATCCGACAACACCTTCTGACCGGCGGGCAGCATAAGCCGCCAGCCATGGAAGGCTTTCATGTTCAGATACCCCTGTTGATCCACCGGGGCTTCAAGCGTATAGGTCGATGTCTGCGACGACGCCTCGATTAGATCATCATTATTGAGTATGCCGGGTGCAGAACCGTCGAGGGAACCATCAAGCCATTGACTGACTTCAATGATGTAAAAGGCGTCCCGGCTGTCACGACGAAGTGGATCGGCTCGGTCGCCGCTGCCCAGCATCAAAAGATCCACGGGTTTCTGATCCAGATAGGTGCGCACCAGATTGGCTCGATTGAAAAAGCCGCGCTCGATGCCTTCCTGATCATGACGCCCCAGTGAGGCCACCTGGTGAAGCTGCCAGTCTGACACTGTTTTTTTTCTGCCCCTGTTGTCATCGCCCAGTCGCAGGTCGGCGAACCAGACATTGCCGCCGGTATCACCGAAAAAGGCACCGTCCACTGCCCCGTCAAAGTCTCGATCCACCGGGGTAATGGTACTCGGCACGCTATCGCTCGGCCCCTTGAGCGAGGCAATAACCGTACCCTTTTGGGCATCGATCACTGCCATGCCCGCACCAAAGCGCGCCGGCCCTCGGTCGACCCGGCTACCAGCCGTGATGTCATACCCCATGCCCACCAGAAACACGGCGCGACCATCGGCCAGCGTGACCGCCACCGGCGTGGACCAGCTCTGCCCCCAATCCGGCGTAACGGTGTGCCAGGCCAGTGTCGGCTCATCCGGGTCGATCACATTCAGGCCGTAATAACCGCGCCCCCCTCGACCAAACCCGAACGCCAGCACCGCATTTTCAAGCGTTACATGACGCTGTCCCACTGAACCAGAGGTTGTGTCATAGGCAAGCCAGGCCCCCGGCGAACCATCCACGCCGTAATGGGTCGACTGGGAAAAATATTGTTGACCACCGGCGCTATCCGGCCACGGGTACTCTGGTCGGGTATTGAGCATACGATACACGGCCATGCTTGCCGACTCGCGCGGCCAGAAGGCCCACTTTTCTGAGCCATCGCTATCGTCGATGGCGTGCAGCAGCCCCTCGTTGGTCCCTACGAAAATGCGAATACGCTGATCATCCACCGAGCAGTTCGAGCGTGTATCAGCGCAGCCGTAATTGATGGCCAGCGGCTGCGAGTGCACGATATCGCCCATCACCCAGGGCCTGATGTCGGTCTCGCTGTCATTGGTGACATCCAGACCATAGACCCAGTCCGCCAGCTGACGAGGGGTATAGCGCGCCTGCTCAAGTACCGCCATGGCACGTCCATCGATGCCGTTGGCATCAAAGCGCTGCTGCATGCCGGGTCTGGCAAGCGTGGCAAAAACGGTGCTCTTGCCCAGATCGGTATAAAGTTTTCTGCCGGAAACGACCTGCTCTCGAATACGCGCCCCTGCGCCGCCCTGCTCCACGCTGTCCGGGGCAGCAATCTCGGTAATGCCACGACTCCAGAGATCCTCTTTCACAGGATTGCTGGGTCGGCTTGTGTCAACGGCAAACTTTTTCAGATTGCCGGTCCAGGGAACATAGCCTCTCGGCAAAAAGGCAGGAGAATAGACCAGCCCCAGATTCTCGGTACCATCGATGTTGGTGGCCATGGTGAAACGCTGGGTCTGAATCTCGTTTTCGATGATACTGCCCAGTATCCGACTAAAGGCCAGATCCAGCCCGTCGCGATCGTTGGCCTCATAGTAGCCCTGCGAGATGCCCGGCGGCGGCTGGGCGGCATCTTCGAGAAGACGCTGCTGCGTGGTAAAGCCGATGGTAAAGGTGTAGGCGTGCTGAGTGCCAGACAGGTTGGCAGCCAGATCCTTCTCGGCCATGTAACGCGTCAGCTGTGGCAGACAGTTTTCCTGCTGAACCTCCTTGGTTGAATTTACTACCGGATTAACGGCATCGTAGGTGCCGCATGACTTTTTCGTAAGATTTTTAATAGCAGCGTTGGAACTGAGATCCCACTGTGGAATGCCATCGGTCATATAAATGACATAAGCGTTTTCACAGGAACGCAGCGGACGATGATAACGATCGTTGCCATCTTCGGCGTTTTGATCACGCGGGGGGGCTACACCGCCACTGTCCTTGCCATACGTTACCTCCTGCCCGGTGAAGTAGCGATATACCTCAGCCATGGTCTCGCACAACGGGGTGGATGTATTGGCCTGCAGTGCATTGATAGTGTTTAAAAGTGACAGACGTTCATTGCCGCTTTGGCGAGGCTTGCCAGTAAAGGCCTGAACAATGCGTCCACCGTTGTAAAGCTCCTGAACCTGACAGCTGGTGCCATACCAGCTGCATTGGATATTGGCACGATTATCGTTGAAGACACTCAGGGAGAAATTAATACCGGGATGCTTGCTGACCAGCCCACTGACGATGTCCCTGGTAACCTGAAGACGTGATAGCTGGCTGTTTTTGACCGCCTCCTTCATGCTTGCCGAGGTATCGATGATCAGCATGACCTGCGGCTGCCCGCCACCGCCACTCGCCTGATAGGCCGGCAGATAGATATCCACGTCATCGGCGAGCGCCTGTGCCACAGGTATTAACATTACCAGCATGATCAACCATCGCATCATGGTGCCGCGCCCCCGGTACTGAGCGTGACCACGCCCTGATAGATCCCACGATCCTGATCCCGGGAGGCATCAAAACCTTCCGGCACAGCGCGCAGGTTGAAATAGCGATAGTGTTTCAGCGTTTGATTGCCGGGGGCGGCAAGGCTTGTGGCATAGCGACGCTCGAGCTGTTCGCGTACTTCACTTGAAAGCCCCGCCTGATCATCATCCAGACACAGTCGCTGCACGCTCAACTGTGTTCCGGTCTCAGGGGCCGCCGCGCTTTCGCTGCAGGGCTGTGTCAGATAGCCCGGCATGAGCGCGTCGAGTCTTGCCAGCTGTGTTTCGATCTCCCCATCCTGCTGTTGAAAGCGCTGCACACCGGTCTCGGCATAATGCGCCAGTCGGGTATCCAGCAGCGCGCGCTGGGCCAGCGAGACGGCCAGCAGCGTCATGGCGGCCAGCAAAATCAGACCGATGACCAGCGTAAAGCCGCTCTGGCGGTGATCAGAGACCATACGCCCCCCTGAGACGGCCATTGCGCAGCGTCGCTGTGGTCACAAAAAGGCGTCGCTGATAGTGGTCGGACCCAAAGGTAATGGCGCGCCCGGCGACCAGAAACTCGCGCGCCGGCATTGGCTGCGCCATTTTTTCGCTGCGCATCACCATGTAGAGCCGCGCTGCGACCACACGGTCCCAGTCCTGGGGCTTCCACTGAGCCACGGTTTCGCTGTCATAAAAGCGGTTGGCGCTGCCATCGCCGGTGTCGTCACGTCCCCACTCCACCTCAAACGCGTCGACATGGCGCACGATTTCACTGCTGGAGTAATTGCCCGATGCGCTGCGCTGATTGACGTAGAGTGCCGGCACGCTTTCTCCGCTATACGCGTCATCTACCATGCGCAGGTAGTAGATACCGGCGTGATAGTGCCAGTCGCCCTGACAGGGCTGATCGAGGGTGAGGTGTCGTGAAGGATCAAGCGTCAGGCAACTACCGTTGCCATGATCGGCGTAGCGAACCGCTACAACGGCGGAGGGACGTGAAGGGCTGCTGGCGGGGGTTACCGCGCTTTGAGGCACAAGACCCAGCGCTTTGGCTTGAGTGACCTCGCCGCCCCAGACCGGCAGGGCACATGCAACTTCGACGGCCTTGCTTATATTGCGGCACTCATCATCACGCCGCGGCGACATGATCTCGCCCCAGAACCCGGTGCGGCGCAGTTCCTCACCCAGCAGCTGCGTAGCCATGCGCCCTCTGACCTGCAGGTCGGCCATGGCATGCTGCTGTTGAAAGGTGCGCGCGGTCTGCATGTAGAGCACGATCACGGCAGAGAGCACCATCAGGCCCAGCGCCATGGCGATCATCATTTCAAGCAGGGTGACGCCTCGCTGGGCATGCGCAGATGGGGAGGCGAATGTCATCAGCCGCGGCCCGGGGAATAACGGCTGCTGGCGGTGACGCTCTGACGGGCGCTGGTAATGTCGGCACTGCCACAGATCTCATCGCCATGATGACCCATGCCGGTACCGTGCCAGGCCAGCGTGACGGTGGCATCGAACCGCTGCGCCTGCGTCGTGACACTGATGCAGGCATGGGCCTGCGGCAGACCATCAAGGCGGCGGTGCTCACCCTGCGCCTGCATGAGTTGATGCTCCCAGTCGGCGAGATCAAAGCGTGCCAGTGCCTGACTGTTGCAGTTCACCTGCCGGCAATCACTGCCACCGCCACCCTGCTGCTGTTGATCACCGATGGGGGCATTCGCACGCTCCCCGACGTTGTAGACGGCCATCGCCTCACGAGTAGCATTGGCGCGCAATCGCTCCAGCATGTCGTTGACCAGCAGCGTGGCGCGGCCACGCTGCAGGGCCTGCTCATTGGCCTGCTGGGCATGCAATACAAGGCCCATGACCCCCATGGCGCCAAGACTCAGCACCACCATGGCAACCAGGACTTCCAGCAGGGAAAAGCCGCGCTGGGCGGGCATACACGTATGAAACATCATGTCGAATCCGGGCGCTGAACAGCGCTCCTATCGGCATGATCGTGTCATAACTTGAGACGAGAGGCGCCTGCTTCAACGAGGATCGAAGCAGGCGAAAGCGAACAGCTCAGGGCCGGCGTCGGGTAGCCAGCTCACGCTTCAGACGATCGATGGGTTTGGTGATCAGAAAGCCGAAGGAAACGGCGCCTTCCTTCGTCTCCACTGCGTGATGCATGCGGTGAGCCTGAATACGCTTTTTCCAGAAGTGCTGGCGGCGACTGAAGGGGACCGGGAAACGCCGATGCACCAGCCCATCATGAAACATGAAATAGACCAGTCCGTAGGCGGCAATGCCCAGCCCCAGTGCAAGCTGGAAGGCATGGCCATTGAGCCCATTGTAAATCAATACCACCGAGGGCAGTGCAAAAAAGACCGCAAACAGGTCGTTAAGCTCAAAGCGCCCGTGGCGCTCGCTGTGATGTGAACGATGCCAGCACCACAGAAAGCCGTGCATGATGTAGCGATGCGTAAACCAGGCCACGAACTCCATGCCGGCAAACGCCAGCACAAACAGCATCACCCAGAGCAGCAGATCTCCCATACAGGCCTCCCAATGGATGTCAGGCGCTGACGATCACCTTCTCGCGCAGCTCCTTCGGCATGGAGAAGGTAATGGTCTCCTCACGCCCGGCAAGCTCTTCGGGCTCCTGACCGCCCAGCTCCTTGAGACGATCGATCACGCCTCTGACCAGCACCTCAGGCGCACTGGCCCCGGCGGTCACACCCACAGTTTGACAGTTTTCAAACCACTCGCCCTGCATCGACCGAGCGTCATCGATCAACCAGGCCGGCGTCCCCATGCGCTCGGCCAGCTCGGCCAGGCGATTGGAATTCGAGCTGTTGGCACTGCCGACCACCAGCAGAACGTCACACTGCTCGGCCAGCTCGCGCACGGCGTCCTGACGATTCTGGGTGGCGTAACAGATGTCATCCTTGCGCGGCCCCTGAATGGCCGGGAAGGTTTCCCTTAGGGCATCGATGACCTTTGAAGTGTCATCCATCGACAGCGTTGTCTGGGTCACAAAGGACAGATTTTCGGGGTCCTTGACCTTCAACGCACGAGCATCCGCTTCATCTTCGACCAGATAGATGGCGCCGCCGTAGCTTTCGTCATAACGCCCCATGGTGCCTTCGACTTCCGGATGCCCGGCGTGGCCGATCAGAATGCACTCACGTCCACGCCTGGCGTAGCGCAGCACTTCCATATGGACCTTGGTCACCAGCGGGCAGGTCGCATCAAAGATGCGCAGACCGCGGCGCTCGGCTTCCTGCTGCACGGCACGCGACACGCCATGCGCCGAAAAGATGACAATGTTGTCGTCGGGGATGGCATCAAGCTCCTCGACAAAGATGGCACCGCGCTCGCGCAGTGTCTCCACCACGTAGCGGTTATGAACCACTTCGTGACGGACATAAATCGGCGCACCGAACACATCGAGCGCCCGATTGACGATATCGATGGCGCGATCAACGCCTGCACAGAAACCACGTGGATTGGCCAGCCTGATCTGCATGGGCCACCTCGCTGTTGAATAATGGTGTCAGTGTCGCACATCAAGGCGCTGATGGGCGAACGGCGATGGGATCGGCGGATCCCATCATGAAATGCTGTCAGTGGGTCGTGGCGGGCGTGATATTGAGCACTTCGACTTCAAAGGTCAGAGTGCGTCCCGCCAGCGGATGGTTAAAATCCACCTCCACCTGGCGCTCATCCACCGATTTGATGACCCCGGGCAGCTCGCCCCCACCGGCCGGATCGGCAAAGGACATGACCACGCCCTTTTCGAGCGCCTCCTGATCCTCGAAATCCGCACGCTTGAGCATCTGCACGTTCTGAGGATTCCAGGGGCCAAAGGCGTGTTCCGGCGCCACATCGCTTGTGCGGGTTTCCCCCACTCGCATGCCCCGGATCGGCTTTTCAAAACCGGGTGGTAGATTGCCGTCGCCGAAGACAAACTCGGCCTGACGCTTGTCACGAGTGGTATCCACCTCGGTGCCATCTTCCAGCCGCAGGGTAAAATGGATGGCGATCGTCATGTTGTCATCGGCGACCAGCGCTGCATCGCTGTCGCCCTGCCCTACAGACTTATCCGTCATGATGACGCTCCGCTGGTGAAGTGTCCCTTTTATCACGCTTGAACGAGGCGATGATAATGCCCACGGCACCCAGCGTGATGGCCGTATCCGCCAGATTAAAGGCCGGGTAATACCACCCCTGCCAGTGAAAGGATAGAAAATCCACCACGTAACCGTGAACCACACGATCAAAAAGATTGCCGATGGCGCCGCCGATAATCAGCGAGATCGACGCCTGGTTGAGCCGGTCATGGCGCTCAAGGCGGGCCAGCCAGATACTCAGCGCGATGACGGCGCCGACAGCGATCAGGGAAAAAAGCCAGCGCTGCCAGCCGGCATGCTCCGACAGAAAGCTGAAGGCCGCCCCGGTATTGTGCAAAAGCGTCAGGTTGAAAAACGGCAACACCTCGACCGGGCGCGCGTAGGCAAGCGACATGCTGGCCCACGCCTTGGCGCCCAGGTCCAGAACGATGACGACCAGTGACAGCCACCACCAGCGCAGCGTATAGCGCGCATGCGCGTATTGCCCCTTAGGCATAACGACGCACCTCACCGGGACCGCCCGGCAGATTGGCAATCGAGCGCGCCGACAGCGTCGGATGGTCCGGATTGGCACCCACGTCGGCACGGCGCTCCCAGCTGCGCTCATCCTTGTCAAACTCGCTCAGGCGAATGGCGACCTTCAGGCCATCAAGCTCGGTCGTACGTGCATCGCTGCCTGCCGACAGCGGCGCCAGCGTGGCCTCGGAGGTGATCAGCACAAAGCGCAGCTCATCCTCGAAACGAGCCAGCAGCGCATGGAGTTCATTGTCCACATACAGGGTGACTTCACTGTCCAGCGCGCCCTTGATGATGCCCTCATTACGAGCGTCCTCGAGCTGCTTGTTGACCGCCTGCTTGACCTCGATCACGCGATCCCAGAACGCACGCCCCATGTCGGCGTCTTCCGGCAGTGTGACAAGGCCTTCGTACCAGGTCTCCAGCAACACGCTGTCGCCGTGTTCGCCGGGAATATGCTCAAAGATCTCCTCGGCCGTAAACGAGAGGATCGGCGCGATCCAGCGCGACAGCGCCTCGATCACGTGATAGAGCGCACTCTGGCAGCTGCGGCGGGCCAGCGAATCAGCCTGGGTGGTGTATTGGCGATCCTTGATGATGTCCAGATAGAAACCGCCCAGGTCGCGGGCGCAGAAATCGTGCACCTGCTGGTAGACGTCGCGGAAGCGATACTCCTCGAAGGCCTTTTCGATGCGTGCCTGCAAAAGCACTGCACGATCAATGACCCAGCGATCCAGCGCAATCATGTCGTCAAACGCCACCATATCGCGCTTCGGGTCAAAGCCGTTGAGGTTGCTCAGCAAAAAGCGCGAGGTATTGCGAATGCGACGGTACACATCGGCGGTACGCTTGAGAATCTCGTCAGACACTGCCATCTCGCCCGAGTAGTCGGTCGAGGCGACCCACAGGCGTAGAATGTCGGCACCAAGCTTGTCCATGACCGTCTGCGGTGCCACCACGTTGCCCAGTGATTTCGACTGCTTGCGTCCCTGTGCGTCCACTGTGAAACCGTGGGTCAGCAGCTGACGATACGGCGCATGACCGTCGATCGCCGCGCCGGTCAAAAGCGAGGAGTGGAACCAGCCGCGATGCTGATCCGACCCTTCAAGATACAGATCAGCCAGCGGGCCGCTGTCATGGCCCTGAGGATGCGAGCCGCGCAGCACATGACGGTGGGTGGTGCCGGAGTCAAACCAGACATCCAGCGTATCCATCACCTTCTCATAATCATTGGCCTCATTGCCAAGAAGCTCGGTCGGGTCGAGACGGAACCAGGCATCAATGCCCTCTTTCTCGACGCGCCGGGCCACTTCTTCCATGAGTTCGACGGTGCGCGGATGCAGCTCACCGGTCTGCTTGTGCAAAAAGAACGGAATCGGCACGCCCCAGTTACGCTGACGCGAAATACACCAGTCCGGACGATTGGCGATCATGCTGTGCAGACGTGCCTTGCCCCAGCCCGGTGTGAACCGGGTAGCCTCGATGCCCTCAAGGGCAAGCTCGCGAAGCGTTTTGCCCTCCCGGCCCTGGATATCCATGCCCACAAACCACTGTGCGGTGGCGCGATAGATCACCGGGGACTTGTGGCGCCAGCAGTGCATGTAGCTGTGCGTGATGGGCTTGTGCGCCATCAGCGCGCCGACTTCCCCGAGCTTTTCGATGATGTTCGGGTTGGCTTTCCAGATCATCTGGCCGCCAAAAAACGGCAGATCATCAACATAGACGCCGTTGCCCTGCACCGGGTTGAGCATCTCGTCAAAGCTCATGCCATGGGCGCGGCAGGTGTTGAAGTCATCCACGCCGTAGGACGGGGCCGAGTGAACGATACCCGTGCTGCCGATTTCGGACTCGACATAGTCAGCCAGATAGACCGGTGACAGACGATCATAAAAGGGATGACGGAAGTTGATCAGCTCCAGCGATTTACCCGCGGTCGTGGCGATCACTTCACCGCTCAGGCCAAAGCGCTCCAGAGAGCTTTCGACCAGCGCTTCAGCCATCACCAGCAAACGCTCACCGGTATCGACCAGTGCATAGGTGAAGTCCGGATGCACGTTGAGCGCCTGGTTGGCGGGGATGGTCCAGGGCGTGGTCGTCCAGATGACCGCTGCGGCCGGTCTTGCCAGCGCTTCAAGGCCAAAGGCCTCTGCCAGCCTGTCGGCATCTTCCACCGGAAAGGCCACATCAATGGCATCGGACTGCTTGTCCTGATACTCCACTTCGGCCTCGGCCAGTGCCGAGCCACAGTCAAAACACCAGTTGACCGGCTTGAGTCCCTTGAAGACGAACCCTGTCTCGACCATGTCGGCCAGCGCCCGGATCTCGCCGGCTTCGTTGACGTAATCCATGGTGCGATAGGGATGTTCCCAGTCACCAATCACGCCCAGTCGAACAAAATCGGCCAGCTGGGTCTCGATCTGGGCACCGGCATATTCGCGGCACAGCGCCCGCGCCTTCTCGGGTTCCAGATGCTTGCCATGGGTGGTTTCCACCCGGTGCTCGATGGGCAACCCGTGACAGTCCCAGCCCGGCACATAAGGCGCATCAAAGCCTGCCAGGTTCTTCGACTTGACGATGATGTCCTTGAGAATCTTGTTGAGCGCATGCCCAATGTGAATGCTGCCGTTGGCATAGGGAGGGCCATCATGCAGCACGAACAGGGGGGCACCGGCGCGCGCTTCACGCAGGCGCTGGTACAGATTCATGTCCTGCCACTGCGAGACCCGACCCGGCTCCTGTTTGGGCAGCATGCCGCGCATGGGGAAATCGGTATGGGGCAGATTCAACGTATGCTTGTAGTCGCTCATAACCTGATGGTCAGCCGTCACTGTTCATGTTTGCTGCGTTCCGCCGCCAGTGGCGCCGAGGCCATGGGATAGCGGCAGGAAGGCAATGATGCATCCACCCCTTCTGCGTCGGGCGAGGCACCCGGGCCGTCAGAAGCGTGCTGCTGGAAAGCGTGTTGCTGGAAATAGTCGCGCGCCTGATCGATATCCAGATGAATGCGGCGCTTGAGTTCATCGACAGAAGCAAAGGTCTCTTCGCCCCGCAGTCTGGCGCAGGGCATGACGATCAGGCGCTGTCCATAAAGGGACTCATCAAGATCGAAAAGATGCACTTCCAGAACCGGTCGATCCGCCCCAACCGTGGGTCGCCAGCCAATATTGAGCACCCCGGGCACCTCACGGCCATCCTCGAGCCGGGTCATGGCCGCCATGACCCCGCGCAGTATCAGCGGGCCCGGCAGCATGGGCAGATTGGCCGTGGGCACGCCAATGGTACGACCAAGCTGGCGGTCCTTCACCACCCGGCCTTCCAGACTGAAGGGACGCCCCAGAAGCTGCTCGGCCTGCTCGAAATTGCCCGAGGCAAGCAGGGTACGCACGCGGGTGCTCGATACCCGCTCCCCCCCAGTCTGAAAGGTACGCGTGTGCTCGACCGAAAAGCCGGCCTGCTCGCCAAGCGTTTTGAGCAGATCAAAATCTCCGGCACGATCACAGCCAAAGCGAAAATCATCGCCCACCACCAGATGGCGAACGCCCAGCCCCTGGATCAGCACGCGATCCACGAATTCGCGGGCCGACAGTTCGCGCAGGCGGCGATTAAAGGGCAGGCACAGCACCCGATCCGCTCCGTACTGACCCAGCAGGCGCACCTTGTCACTCAGTCGGGTCAGCCGGGGCGGCGCCTGATCACCGGAGAAATATTCGCGTGGCTGAGGCTCGAATACCACGACCACGGCCGGCAGGTCATGCGCCCGGGCATGTGCCTTCAACTGATCCAGAATGGCCTGATGACCACGATGGACCCCATCGAAGTTGCCGATGGTGACAACACTGCCCCGGTGCCGGGGGCGTAGATTATGTAAACCTCTGATCAGTTCCATGCCCACTGCTGCCCGCCGTGATAAACCCTCGATTATAGCGCTGTACACGTCCAACGGACAGGCATCAGCCGCGCAGTTTGAAATGGCGCACACGTACTCCGGCAAGTCCCAGCCAGGTAAAGTAGACTGCCAGAGCCGCGACGATCAGGCCCAGCAATACCGCAAGACGCTGCTCGATCCCCCACGCAAGCCATTGCTGCCAATCGGGCGTCAACCACCAGAGCCCGCCGGTAAGCAGCACACAGCCCACCAGCAGCTGCAGGGACAGCCGCCCCCAGCCGGGCTGAAACTTCAGCACATCACGCCGTAGAAGGCCACGCCCCAACAGCAGCGCATTGAGCCAGGCCGACATGGCTGTCGCCAGCGCCAGCCCCGCATGCGCCAGCGGCCACATCAGGATCAGATTGAAAGCCATGTTGGCTACCATGGCAATGATCCCGATCTTGACCGGCGTCCTGGTATCCTGACGTGCGTAGTAGCCGGGCGCCAGCACCTTGATCAGCATGAAGGCGACCAGACCCAGGGCGTAGGCGCGCAGACTGCGAGAGGCCATGACGATGTCGTGATCGGTCATCGCCCCATAGTGAAAGAGCGTGATCAGAAGCGGCTCGGCCAGCACGATCAGCGCCAGCGCCGCCGGCAGCCCGATCAGCAGCACGGCGCGAATACCCCAGTCGATCATGCGGGCAAAGTGCGTGGGATCGTCACTGGCATGCTGGCGTGACAGGGCCGGCAGAATCACGGTGCCGATCGCGATACCAAACACACCAAGCGGCAGCTCCACCAGTCGGTCGGAGTAGTAAAGCCATGAGACGCTGCCGCCCACCAGTATGGATGCCAGCACGGTATCGAGCAGCAGATTGATCTGCGATACCGATACCCCAAACATGGCCGGGCCCATCAGGCGCAGGATGCGACGAACGCCGGTATGGCGGAAGTTGGGGCGCAGGCGCGGCAGCAACCCCAGCCGCATCAAGAATGGAATCTGAAACAGCAGCTGTGCAATGCCTGCAATCAACACGCCCCAGGCCAGCGCCATGACCGGCACGTCCAGCAGTGGCGCCAGCCACAGCGCCGCCCCGATCATCGACAGATTCAACAGCACGGGGGTAAAGGCCGGCACGGCAAAACGACCGTAACTGTTGAGCACGCTGCCCGAGAAGGCCGTCAGCGAAATCAGCAGCAGATAGGGAAAGGTCAGGCGCAGCATCTCGGCCGTCAGCGCCAGCTTGCCGTGCCCGTCATCATGAAAGCCCGGTGCAAAGACCCAGACCAGCCAGGGAGAACACAGTACCGCCAGCACCGTAATGCCCAGCAGGACCACGGCAAGCGTCCCGGCCGTGGCATCCAGCAGCTCTCTGACCTCCCGACGCTCGCGCTGAGAGGCATACTCCGACAATACCGGCACGAAGGCCTGGTTGAAGGCGCCCTCTGCAAAAAGGCGACGCAGGAAGTTGGGAATCCTGAAGGCGATAAAGAAGGCGTCAGCACCACTGCCGGCGCCAAACAACGTGGCCACGACCACATCACGAGCCAGACCCAGCACCCGTGACAGCATGGTCATGGCGCCTACCACCATGCCCGAGCGCAACAGACCAGCGCCCTTTTTCCCGCTCACTTCAGCACTCACGAGATATGATCTCCCCACCTGAAAAGGACCACATGATGATCCCTGTCTTTCATCGCGGCATTGCCCGGATACGCAAAAAACCGGCCGAAGCCGGTTTTTTTGCAGGTACTGCTGTCTATAACAGGGCGTTTCCCTGTTATCAGGCAGCCAGCGCCTTGATACGCGCGTTCAGACGGCTCTTGGTACGAGCGGCGCGATTCTTGTCATAGGCATGCTTGTCGGCAATGCGGTCGATCACACGCTGTGCAACGCGGAACTCGGCCATGGCGGCACTGTGATCGCCACTGTTGATTGCCTTGATAACACGCTTGATGTGCGTGCGAACCATGGAACGCTGGCTGGCATTTTTCTGGCGGCGGCGCTCGGCCTGAACGGCGCGCTTGCGAGCCTGACGGGTATTGGCCATCGTCTACTCCCTGGAGTGTTGACGTTGATGAATTTTGATAAAAGTGCCTCTTGGGCGGGCACCTTCACAAGAGAGGCGGCATTCTAGCAGCGCCCCCGAAGCAATACCAGCCCCCTGTCAGGGGTCGCGAAGGATCACCATGTTGTCACGATGAATGAGCTCGGGGGCCTCGATGTAGCCCAGATGCGCCACGATGTCATGGGTCGGCACGCCCAGTATCCGCCCGGTATCCTGAGCATCGTAATTGGCCAGCCCCTTGGCAATCGGCTCGCCGTCGCCATCTACACACAGCACCATGTCGCCGCGACGGAAGTTACCTTCCACGGCCGTCACCCCTACCGGCAAAAGGCTTGAGCCCCGCTGACGAACGCGGGCCACGGCCCCCTGGTCCAGTGTCAGCGTACCACGCACCTGCAGCTGCCCGGCCAGCCAGCGCTTGCGGGCGGTCATTGGTGCATGTTCCGGCACCAGCAGCGTACCGATGTCCTCGCCTTCAAGAAGACGTGACAGCACCCGAGGCTGGCGACCGCTGGCAATCAGTGTCAGTGCTCCGGAGCGCGCGGCCAGTCTGGCGGCACGAATCTTGGTCGCCATGCCGCCCCGACCCAGCTTGCCGCCATCACCGGCCACGGCCACCCAGCGCGGATCATCCGCCTTGCCCTCGCTGATCAGCTGCGCCTCGGCGTCCTTGCGAGGGTCGGCGTTATAGAGGCCTTCCTGATCAGTCAGAATGATCAGGGCATCGGCTTCCAGCAGATTGACCACCAGCGCGCCCAGCGTGTCATTGTCGCCAAAGCGAATCTCATCGGTCACGACCGTGTCGTTTTCGTTGACGATGGCCACCACGCCCAGATCAATCAGGGTACGCAGGGCCGAGCGCGCATTGAGATAGCGCTTGCGGTTGGATAGATCATCATGGGTCAACAGGATCTGCGCGGTGCGAATATCAAAGCGGGCAAAGTTGTCCTCGTAGCTGCGCACCAGTCCGGTTTGTCCCACGGCAGCGGCGGCCTGCAGATCGTGAAGCGCACTCGGGCGGACCTGCCAGCCCAGCCTGACCATACCTTCGGCCACGGCACCGGAAGAGACCAGCACCACTTCAACGCCGCGTCGATGCAACTCGGCGAGCTGATCCACCCAGCCACCGATGGCCGCTTCATCCAGCCCGCGCCCATCGTTGGTCAACAGCGCACTGCCGATCTTGACCACTACCCGACGCAGCCCCGTCATCTGACGACGACTGCCTGCCGCTACTGCCTGTTTCGTCATCGCGCTCTCCAGCTCCGGTGTCATGCCCGGCAGGCATCAGGGCTGATATTCCACTTCGACGTCGAAATCATCATCGTCGAAGTCATCGTCATCACTATCGCCACTGTCGATATCACGCCTCTGGCGGCCGGCCATGAAGGCCATGCGAGCCTCGGTACGCGCCACGGCCTCGGCTTCCATTCGCTCACGAATGGCGCGCATGCGTCCGGCATAACCTTCATCCTCCTGCTCGAGCTGGCGCTGCTCAACAAGCCAGCGATGCACGGCCTGTACCAGAGCATCGGTGCCCTGCCCGGCAATGGCAGAAATACGAAAGATCGGGCCGTCCCAGTTCAAACGCTCGACAATCCGCTCAAGCATTGCTTCGCGGGTATCATCATCGACCAGATCACACTTGTTGAGCACCAGCCAGCGCGGGCTTTCGGCCAGCGTCGGAGAGTATTGCTCAAGCTCATGAATGATCTTTTCAGCCGACTCGACCGGATCACTTTCATCAAAGGGCGCCACATCGATGACATGCAGCAGAAGGCGCGTGCGGGTCAGATGCTTGAGAAAGCGAAGCCCCAGGCCCGCACCGTCGGCGGCGCCCTCAATCAACCCCGGCACATCGGCCATGACAAAGTGCTCGTGGAGCCCTAACTTGACCACGCCCAGATTGGGTACCAGCGTCGTGAACGGATAGTCCGCCACCTTGGGGCGCGCCGCGGACACGGAGCGGATCAGGGTCGACTTGCCGGCATTGGGCATGCCCAGTAGCCCAACATCGGCCATCAGCTTGAGCTCGAGGCGCAGTTCCCGGCGCTCGCCTTCGCCTGACGGCACGCTCTGACGCGGGGTACGGTTGGTCGAGGACTTGAAGTGCACGTTACCCAGCCCCCGGCGCCCACCCTGGGCCACCTTGAGCTGCTGGCCCACAGCCGTGATGTCACCAATGACCTCGAGGGTTTCAACATCGATGATGGTCGTCCCGACCGGCACCTGCACGATCAGATCCTCGCCCTTGCGGCCGTTCATCTGACTGCCGCGTCCAGGCTGCCCGTTGGGTGCCTTGTGAAAGCGCTGAAACTTAAAGTCGATCAGCGTATTGAGCGACTCATCACCGACCAGGATGACACTGCCGCCGTGACCACCATCGCCACCGTCCGGCCCGCCACGCGGCACGTACTTTTCGCGGCGAAAGCTGACGCAACCACTGCCACCGTTACCGGCTTCCACCGTGATCGAGGCTTCATCGACGAACTGCATGCCACTACTCCCGGCGACTCGTCGCCCTGTATACAAAAATCATGATCGAAAAATAAAGGACTGTCGTCTAAATCCATGCCGTGGCGATTATATTACGCCCGGCATGGCCCGAGAGCCCATGGGCTTGTTCTTTCGACGAACCCACATGATAAAAAAAAGCCCCGCCTGAGCGGGGCTTTTGAGCAGTCAGCAGTCTCAGGCGGAGACGATGCTGACGTGCTTGCGCTTTTTCGGACCCTTGGTCTCGAACTTCACCTGACCGTCGCGAAGCGCGAACAGGGTAAAGTCACGACCGACGCCGACGCCTGTACCAGCGTGGAAACGGGTGCCACGCTGACGAACGATGATGCTGCCGGCAGAGGCTTCCTGACCACCGAAGAGCTTCACGCCGAGACGTTTGGACTCGGAATCGCGACCGTTACGGGTACTGCCTGCGGCCTTCTTGTGAGCCATGAGTATGACCTCCTGAAAATGCGGAAAACGCTTACGCAGTAATTCCGGTGATTTTGACTTCAGTATACCACTGACGGTGGCCCTGACGCTTCATGCTGTGCTTGCGGCGGCGGAACTTGAGGATGTGAACCTTCTCGCCGCGGCCGTGAGAGACGACCTCTGCCTTGACAACAGCGCCCGACACCAGCGGTGCACCGATCTTGACGTCGTCACCGCCCACCATCAGCACCTGATCGAAATCGATGCTGTCACCGGTGGCCACATCCAGTTTTTCCAGCTTGAGGCGCTGGCCTTCCTTGACGCGATACTGCTTGCCGCCGCTCTTGATTACTGCGTACATGGAATTCTCCAATTGACTCATCCGGTTGGCTGCTTCATCGACCTGTGGCAAGTGGCTCAAAACTCGCGTTCAATCAAGGAGTACGAGCCATCTTACAGGGAGCACGATGAGTTAAGGGCGCGAATTATAACCGCCCGCGCGGGGCAACTCAAGGCCCGGCATGATGCATCTTGACGCCCATGAAGGGGTTACCTAGCATACCGGGCATCCATGCCGCTTCGACGCCCAAAGGGCCTTCGAGAAGACTGCCCGGCAAACCCAAGCCCCCTGTTGTCCTGCCGGCCCGGGCCCATGCCTGCAGGGAATAGAAGCCCGAGGTTCACTGTGAACAGCCAAGTCGTTTCACCCAGCGTCTCCAGGACCCATGAACCCGTCATGGAAGACTTTGCAGCTGTTGACCGCACCATTCGCGCGCAGCTTGCCTCCCATGTCCCCCTTATCGAAACGATCGGCAACTATATTATCGAAAGCGGTGGTAAACGCGTTCGCCCATTGCTGGCCCTTCTATCGGCCAGAGCACTGGGATATGAAGGTCAACAGCACATCACGCTGGCGGCTCTGATCGAATTCATGCATACCTCGACGCTTTTGCATGATGACGTCGTGGATGAGTCCCATCTGCGCCGCGGTCGCGCCACGGCCAACGATACCTGGGGCAATGCACCTTCGGTGCTGGTCGGCGATTTTCTCTATTCGCGCTCGTTCGAAATGATGGTCGAGGTCGGCTCGATGCCGATCATGGCCGTTCTCTCCAACGCCACCTCCATCATCGCTGAAGGCGAAGTGCTGCAGCTGACCAATATCGGCAATGCCGACATTGACGAAGCCGCCTACTTCGACACCATTCAGGGCAAGACCGCGATGCTGTTCGAGGCGGCCTCCCATACCGGCGCCATGGTGGCCGGTGGCACCGAAGCCCAGATCGAGGCCCTCAAGCTCTATGGTCGCTATCTGGGACTGGCCTTTCAGCTCATTGACGATCTGCTGGACTATCAGGGCAATGCCAGCGAAATGGGCAAAAACGTGGGCGACGATCTCGCCGAGGGCAAACCGACCCTGCCCCTGATTCGCGCCATGGTCGTGGGCAGCCCGGCACAGGCCAACGTGGTCCGTCGCGCCATCAGTGAAGGCGGGCTTTCCTATCTCGATGAAGTGCTGGCCATCGTGCGGGACACCGGCGCACTGGAGTACACTCGTCAGCGCGCCCATGAGATGGTGGATCGCGCACTCGAGCAGCTCACGCTGCTGCCGCCATCGCCGTATCGCGAGAGCCTTGAACTGCTGGTCCGCCAGGCCGTGGACCGTCACGCCTGAGAGGGCTTGCATTACCTGAAACACGCAGTATAATGCGCACCGTCATGACGAGCTCATGACACTCGGAATATAGCTCAGCTTGGTAGAGCGCTGCCTTCGGGAGGCAGAGGTCGTAGGTTCGAATCCTGCTATTCCGACCAGATATTCAAGGCGCCTGTCTTCACCGACAGGCGCTTTTTTTATGGGCGAATTTCCGTCCGGCCTGACCGGACGTTGACACGCCCGGGGCTGGCGATCTCACTGCGACACGCTATGCTGGCCCCATCGATATTCATGACTGGAGGTCCCGTGAACGATAGCCTGTTTCCCAATCAGCAGCCTGCCAATGTCCACCATCTGCGCGTCGGCGAGATTGTCGTCACCACGCTGATGGATGCCTATATGCAGGGATCACTGGAGCTGATCCAGCACGTTGATGCCTCGCGCGCCGAAACGCTTCAGGCACAAAGCCTGCGCCCCACTCCGCCACGCATCACGCTCAACGCCTATCTGCTGCACATCGGTGATCAGCGCGTACTGGTGGATACCGGATTCGGCGCACTGGCCGGTGACGAGGGGGCCCGCATGACACAGGGGCTGGCCGACATTGGCGTGCTGCCTGACGCCATCGATGCCGTTTTGATCACGCATCTGCACCCGGACCATATCGGTGGCCTGATCACCTCGGGCGATCAGCCGGCCTTTGCCAACGCGCGCATTCTGGTACCGGGCGAGGAGCTGGATTTCTGGCAGCAACCAGCGCCAGCTGATGCCTCCGACATGTTTGCCCAGCAGTTTGACGCGGCCCACCGCGTACTCGAGATCAATCGTGACCGGATCGAGCGTATCGACAGTGATCAGGTCATGGACGGCGTCACCCGCATTGCCCTGCCGGGCCATACGCCGGGACATAGCGGCTACCTGATCGAATCCGGCGAAGAAAGGCTGCTGCTGTGGGGCGATATCGTACACCTGCCGCAGATTCAGCTCCCAGAACCCAATGCCGGCGTTTTATTCGATGTCGACGGGGAACGGGCCGTAGCGACACGCAAGGACATCCTTGCGCGCGTGGCGAGGGAAAAACTCATGGTGGCCGGCCACCATCTGGATTTCCCCGGTATTGGCCACATTGTGGAAGACACGCAGGGCTATCGCTTTTTGCCCCATGTCTGGTCGCCCACACTCTGATATCAGTAAAATGCCCCGACCATGGTCGGGGCATTGTCATTGGGAGATGCCTGCCAGAGAGGATGCCATCGTCTCATCGCCGGATCCTTCCATTTCACGTGCCACGTATGCGGCAAAATCGATCAGCAACCGTCGGTCACGATAGCTCATCGGGCGCGGCCTGTGATCGATAATACATACCGCGCCCAGCGGCTCTCGCCATGATGACCGAATCACCGCGCCGGCATAAAACCGCAGCGCCATTTCACCGGTGACCAGCGGGTTATCACAAAAGCGTTGATCAATCAGGGCATCCTCGACCACCAGAATATGGCCTGCCTCGATCGCGTGACTGCAGAAGGTAATCTCTCGGGAAATCTCCTCAATGCCTTCCAGACCGACTGCCGACTTGAACCAGACCCGTTTGTCATCCACCAGCGAGATCATTGAGATCGGTACGTCAAAATCACGTGCCAGAAGCCGGGTAATGACGTCAAAACGCTCCTCACGTGGCGTTCCAGGTACTCCGAGCCCTTTCAACGCCGCCAGCCGCCGCCTTTCCTGTTCCTGCTTCCAATGCGTGTATCGATTCGGCACGTCGATGCTTCTCAAGAGCAGCGCCTGCGACTTTTGACTTCCCGGCGCGCTCAATTCCATTACCCGATACTTCATGGCGTCCTGTATCGACCGGGCAGCGCGTAACTGAATCGCGGCGCAAACATTTCAGGCTATGCCTGCTCCTGCCCGGCATCCAGTGACTGAAGGCTTGCCTCGATATAAAGACGACGCAGGGCTCTGGCGATATTTCCCGGCTGCCCCTCGCTCACCGGGCGCTGATCGATCGACACGACCGGATACACCAGCGATGTGGCCGAGGTCATGAAGGCCTCACGGGCGTTTTGCGCCTCCTTAATGGTAAACCCGCGCTCCTCGACCTTCATGTCATGCTCCCTGGCCAGCTGCATGACGGTACGACGGGTGATGCCATGCAAAAGCGAGCGAGACAGCTCTCGAGTGATCAGCGTGTTGTCATGATCAACGATCCAGGCATTGCTGGAAGAACCCTCGGTCACCAGCCCCGACTCCACCAGCCAGGCATCATCGGCCCCGCGCTTTTTGGCCTCCATCTTGGCCATGGACGGATACAGCAACTGAACCGTCTTGATATCGCGACGACCCCAGCGCATGTCGGGCAGGGAGATGACCTTGAGCCCCCGTTCGGCCAACGGGCTGTCGATGATCGGCTTTTGCTGGGTAAAGGCCACCAGCGTGGCCGGCGTCTGTGCGTCGGGGTAGGCAAAGTCCCGATCGGCAACGCCACGGGTGACCTGCAGATAGACCAGCCCTTCCTGCAGATCGTTTTTATCGATGAGTTGACGATGAATGTCACGCAGGGCGTTGTCGTTGAGCGAAAGATGCATGTTCAGCTCATTGAGCGAGCGGTGCAGACGCGCGGCGTGCCCCTCGAAATCCACCAGCCTGCCCTTGAGCACGGCCGTCACCTCATAAATGCCGTCGGCAAACAGAAAGCCGCGATCAAAGACGGAAACGCTGGCTTCGCTTTCCGGTACGTACCGGCCATTGACGTAGACTGTTCGAGACATGAGTCCTTCCACTGTACGTTGACCTGCGCCATAAGCGCACAGGTGTTGCGTTGTTGTCAGGTCATTGCATGACCCGGTGTCCTGATGATATCAGTGCTGCCGGAGTGCTGCGCGATGTGACCGGGGCGCGACTTTCCCACCAATGATACCTGCCACCAGGGGCGGGAGGTGCAACCGGCCGGTCGGATGCGTAAAATACGCGCCGCAGTCCATTCGGGACTGTAACGCCCCCTGGTCCGCCCCTTGCGAGGGCGACTGCCTGGAGAATTGCATGACACCCTCTGATCTACCCGACGAGGGCCCCATTGTGGTGGCTGCCCTCTACAAGTTCGTCTCCCTGCCCGATTATGAGGCGCTTCGCGAGCCGCTGCTCGAAGCCATGCGCACCAATGACGTCAAGGGGACGCTGCTGCTGGCCGAGGAAGGCATCAATGGCACCGTGTCCGGCACACGAGACAACATCGATGCGTTGCTGGTCTGGCTCAAAAGCGACCCGAGGCTGACGGATCTCGAGCACAAGGAATCCCGGGCGCAGGAGCAGCCGTTTTACCGCACCAAGGTCAAGCTCAAGCGCGAGATCGTGACGCTGGGCGTGGACGGCGTTGACCCCAATCGGCGCGTGGGCACCTATGTCGAGCCCGAGCAGTGGAATGAACTGATCAGCGACCCGGAAGTGCTGCTGATCGATACGCGTAACGACTACGAGGTCGAAATTGGCACGTTTGAAGGTGCCGTGGATCCGAAAACCCGCTCGTTTCGCGAGTTCCCCGACTACGTGAAGTCCCATTACGACCCCGCCAAACACAAGAAGGTCGCCATGTTCTGCACCGGCGGGATTCGCTGTGAAAAGGCGTCCAGCTACATGCTGGCGCAGGGGTTCGAGGAGGTCTATCACCTCAAGGGCGGCATTCTGAAGTATCTGGAGACGGTCCCCGAGCAGGAATCGCGCTGGCGTGGCGACTGCTTCGTCTTTGATAACCGGGTGACCGTGCGCCATGACCTCAAAGAAGGCGAGTTTGACCAGTGTCATGCCTGCCGGCGGCCTATCTCAGCAAAAGACCAGCAGTCAGAGTATTACGAACCGGGCATCAGCTGCCCACACTGCTGGGACAGCCTTCCCGAGAAGACGCGTGCAGGCGCCCGCGAGCGTCAGCGCCAGATCGAACTGGCAAAGGCACGCGGAGAAGCCCACCCCATCGGTCGCGACCCACGTACCGGCCAGAACCACTGAGCCAGAATCAGGCCATCGCACCGGGCCGCCCAACAGGGCGGTCTTATGGGTCAATGGACGCCTGAGCACTATTGAAGGTTTCCCCATCGGATTCGAGATAGCGCTGCCAAAGGGCCTGTACGGCCTGGCGGTGCTCGACGAACCCAGCCTCCGGCACCAGCGCTCCGGCACGCGTCAATGCCCCACGGTGGCTGGCATCACGGTAGGCAAGCCAGGCCTTGCGCAGCTCTTCGGCGCCTTCAAACGGCAGATGGCCGGACGACTCCAGTGTCTCCAGAATGCGCATGTTGTCGGTATAGGTCAGCAGGGCCTTCTCTTTATGCGCCATGGCCAGCACCGCAAACTGGTTCATGAACTCGATGTCGACCATGCCGCCCGGGTCCTGCTTGAGATGAAACCAGCCGGCACTGCGGGACTGCTGGCTGCTGCCCAGGTGCTGACGCATCTTCTCCCGCATGGCGACCACTTCCCGCTTGAGCGTGTCCATATCGGGCTCGCTGGAAAGCGTCTCGCGGCGAATCTCCTCAAAACGGCGAGCCAGCACCGGGCTGCCGGCAACGCCACGGGCGCGTACCAGCGCCTGATGCTCCCAGACCCAGGCCTCACGGCGCTGATAGTCGGCAAAGGCTTCCAGCGATGACACCAGAAGCCCCGAATTGCCCGACGGGCGCAGGCGCATGTCCACATCATAGAGCACGCCGGCCGGCGTTGTGGTGGTCAGCATGTGGATGATGCGCTGACCCATTCGGGCGTAGAAGACCGGATTGTCGAGACTGCGCGAACCATTGGTACTGCCGCGCGGGTCGGCGTCATGCAAAAAGACCAGATCCAGATCGGAGCCATAACCCAGCTCGATACCCCCGAGCTTGCCATAGCCCACCACCAGAAAATCGACGTCGTCGGCACCGGCATAACTGCCGTCGCGCCGGCGAGGATAGCCATAGCGCGCTGTCAGCCCCTGCCAGGCCAGATGCACGATAGCCTCCAGCACCACCTCGGCAATCATGGTCAGATGATCGCTGACTACCATCAGCGGGCGCGCACCGGCCACATCGGCCGCCGCCACATTGAGCACGCGGGCATGACGAAACAGACGCAGTGCCTCGAGCTGGCTCTCTTCGTCATTGGGCGGTAGTCGTGACAGGGTCTGGCGCAGCTCGTCCTCGAGCTCGCTGCGCTCGGGGGGCGTATAGAGATTGCGCGGATCCAGCAGCTCATCGAGCAGTACCGGATAGCGTGCCAGCTGTTCCCCGATCCAGGCACTGGCACTACACAGGCGAACAAACTGCGCCAGCGCGTCGGGATTTTCCTTCAAAAGCGACAGATAGGCCGTGCGGCGCAGTACCGACTCCACCAGCGCCAGTACCCGCTCCAGCGTGATATCCGGCGTTTCGGTGCCGGCAACGCTGGACAGCAGCACCGGCATCAAGGCCTCAAGGCGCTCAAAACCAATACGCTGCATGCTGGTCACGGCGCGTCCATGGCGCAGCTTGAGAAGCCGTTCCCGGGCCCGGGGAGGGTCGCGAAAGCCGGACTCGGATAGAAGGGCAATCGCGGCCTCATCATCAAAGGCCTCCTGCCAGAGCGCCCGCCACTCTTCCAGCGCGCCGGCCTCGATCAGCTCGTGATCCTCCTCTTCGGGCGGGGCGATCACCTCATCGAATCGCTCGCGCACCCGACGGCGCACCTCATCAAGGTCCGCGACCAGCCCTTCCCAGTGCGCATGGCCCATGGCAAAGGCGATCCGGGCGCGAGGAAGATCCTCATCGGGCAGCGACTGGGTCTGGCGATCCTCCAGCCCCTGCAGGGCGTGTTCAAGATCGCGCAGAAAGACATAGTCGGCCTGCAGGGCGCGCACATCATGGCGTGACATGATTTCAAGGCGCTCAAGCTCGGTCAGCGCCCGCTTGAGCGAGGGCGTCTGCAGCTCGGTCACGCGCCCACCGCGAATCAGCTGAAAGGCCTGAACGACAAACTCCACCTCGCGAATACCGCCGGCCCCCAGCTTGATATCGTCCTCGCGCCCGCGCCGTCTCACCTCGCGATTGATCAGCGCCTTCATCTCGCGCAGCGATTCGATTGCCCCGAAATCAATGTATTTGCGATAGACAAAGGGTCTGAGTTCGCTCAAAAGACGCTGGCCGGCCTCGAGATCGCCGGCCACCGGACGCGCCTTGAGCATGGCGTAGCGCTCCCACTCACGTCCCTGGCTCTGATAGTAGGACAGAAGGCTGGCGAAGCTGCCGGTCAGCGGTCCGCCCTCGCCCAGCGGCCGCAGTCGCATGTCAACGCGAAAGACAAAGCCGTCGGCCGTAATGGCATCGAGTGAGGCGATGACCTTCTGGCCCAGCCGGGTGAAATACTCCTGGTGTTCCAGGGTGCGCTCGCCACCCCGGGTCTGGCCCTTTTCGGGATAGGCAAAGATCAGATCGATATCGGAGGAGAGATTGAGCTCGCCGGCGCCCAGCTTGCCCATGCCCAGCACCACCATGCGCTGAGGCCGGCCGTCGCTGTCCGGTGAAGGCTCGCCATAGCGTGCGGCAAGCGCCCTTTCGTGCCAGCGCAGCGCCGCCTCCATGCAGACCTCGGCCAGACGCGACACGGCCGCTGCGATGCCCCAGGCATCGGCGTAATCGTTACGGTCACGCCAGATGATCGCCACCATGCGTTCCCGTCGAAACCGTCGCAGTATCCGCTGCAGATCTGCCTCGGTGGCCGCACCGTCAAGGGCACTGTCGAGCCAGCTTTCCAAGGTTTCCCGGCCAGGGGCTGCGACAAGTTCTTCGTGTGACAGCAGGCGATCGAGCATGACGCCATCGTGTGAGAGGGCCCGGGCCACAAAATCGCTGGCCGTGATGGTCGTGACCAGTTCGCGCAGGCGCTCTTCGCCCAGACGTGCCAGCAGGGCCTCATCAAACGTCTCAAGAGTACGACGGGCCTGGGACTGCAGTACTTCAGGCAGGCCTGTCAGGGCGGCTTGCAGGGACATGGAAGGGCCTCTATTTGATCCGTTACCTGTCAGCATAACGAAGATTGCAGTCCGAGCCATCACCCCGCATGCTTGTCGTGTCTGCTCGAGACACGACATGCGCTGTCTCGTGATCGCTGGATGCTCAAGGAGTTGCCATGGCTGAGGTTATTCCCTTCACCGGATACTACCGACACGATCATCGTGAGCCGCACGGCTGCTTCGATGCCCACCTGCACATCATCGATCCTCGCTTTCTCCTGATCGACAATCAGGGTTATCGTCCGGCGCCCTTCACCATCGAGGATTATCAAAAGGCGACCCGTGGGCTTGATATCCGCGGCGGGGCCGTTGTCTCGGGCTCCTTTCAGGGCACGGATCAGGATTATCTGCTGGCGGCTCTTGAAGCGCTGGGCGGGGATTTCGTGGGGGTAACACAGCTGCCCGACGAGATCAGTGATGCCCGATTGCTCGAGCTGGATGAAGCCGGTGTACGGGCCATCCGGTTCAATCTCAAGCGCGGCATGGCCCCAGACATTGACGCCATGGCCCGACAGGCACAGCGCGTCTTCGATCTGGTCGGCTGGCACTGCGAAATCTACGCCGATGCCCGTGATCTCGCGCCACACCTGACGCTTTTGCGGACACTACCGTCCGTGGTCATCGATCATCTGGGGCTTTCTCGGGAAGGATTGCCGACCCTTCTGGCGCTGGTTGAGGCAGGCGCACACGTCAAGGCCACAAGCTTCGGGCGCGTCTCGCTGGATGTGCCGGCAACGCTTGCCGCCATTGCCGATATCAACCCGCACGCCCTGATGTTTGGTACTGACCTGCCGGGCACGCGTGCGCCTCGCCCCTTCAGGGAGGGCGATATCGAGCTTTTGCACAACACGCTGGGTGATACCAACGCCATGCTGGCCCTGCATGACAACGCCGCAGCCCTTTACAGGCCGCGCGGCAGTGACAGCGTGGCCTGATACCGTATTATCCCCTCTTCATCTCGTCTTTTGCCCGCTGCCGGAGCCTGACCACCTTGCTTGCCGATCGCCTGCCTACCTCTTCTCTTCTTCGCTGGATACTGCTGTTGAGCGCCTGTGCTTTGGCAAGCCTTTTACTTCAGCTGGTGCACATGCCGGCCGGTGCACTGATTGGCCCCATGGCGGTATCCGTCATCTTCGGCGTCATGATCGGCGGCCTGAAACTACCGCGGGTCCTGTTCAAGTCAGGCCAGGGGGTCATCGGGCTGCTGATTGCCCAGGCCATGACGCTGACCGTACTGTCCACCATCGCCGAGAGCTGGCCGGCCATGATGCTGGCCACCGTGGTCACGCTGGTACTGAGTACCGTGGTCGGCATTTTGCTGGTGCGCTATGGCGGGCTGCCCGGCACCACGGCCGCCTGGGGCACCACGCCCGGGGCAGCCGCAGCGATGGTCGCCATGTCAGAGCAGGCCAACGCCGATCCGCGCATTGTCGCCACCATGCAGTATGTACGCGTGATCTGCGTGATCATGGCCGGTGCCCTGGTCAGCCATTTTCTGGGCGTTGCGGAGACCGACCACACGACCTCTCATGGCATGACATGGGATCTTCACGGTCTGTTGTCGCTGTCGGTCTCGATCGCGCTGATAGCCGTGGGCATCTTCATCTGTGACCGCCTGCTGCCGGCCGGTGCGCTGCTGGGCCCGATGTTGCTGGGCACCGTGGTGCAGGTCTCCGGATTTATCGAGATCCAGCTGCCTCTGCCGCTGCTGGAAGCCGCCTATGCCTGCATCGGTATCTACGTGGGGCTGCGCTTTGATCGCCAGACCGTGCGCAGCGTCATGCATGCCTTCAAATGGATGCTGATGGCCTCGATGATGCTGATCGGTTTCTGCGCCCTTTCTGCGCTGATGCTGGTCCCCATGATGCACAGCGACTTTCTGACGCTGTATCTGGCGACCAGCCCCGGGGGGCTGGACTCGATGACCATCATTGCACTCGACACCCACGCCGATGTGGCGATCGTCGCTGCCCTGCAGGCGCTGCGACTGTTTACCGTGGTGCTCATCGGGCCCTCCATGGCGCGCTTTATCGCCCGCTTTGCCCGGGAACCCTCTGTGCATCCACACTAAGTCCTGATCACAACATCAGAGCCTGGTCCTGCTATCCATACAGATCTATTCGGAGTCACCGCGATGTCCATCATTCATGTTGTTGCCGGCTGCCTGCTCGATCAGGATCAACGGCTGCTGGTTGTCAGAAAACACGGAACCCGACACTTCATGCTGCCGGGCGGCAAACCCGAGCATGGCGAGACGCCTCTGGCCACGCTGGCCAGAGAGTGTCAGGAAGAGCTGGGCACCTCGCCGAAGGCAGATGAACTGGCCATGCTGGGGCGCTTTCGCACCCGGGCCGCCAACGAGCCCGACACTCATATCGACGCTGATATTTTTATCATCGAAGAGATGAAAAGCACGCCACAGGCCTGCGGTGAAATCGAGGAGATACGCTGGATGGCGCTCGATGACGAGACACTGACGCTGGCCCCTCTGCTCCACGACGAGGTACTGCCGGCCCTGCGTCAAAGGTTTGAGTAACATGACAGACGCTGACGCTTTCGACACCACCGAGCGACGCGCACCGCAGCGACGTGTGGCGCTCGCCCTGCTCAGCGCCCGCGATGAAGTGCTGCTGGTGCGTCAAACGCAACAGACCTGCTATAGTCTGCCCATGATGACCGTGACCGCGGACGCCGAGAATAATGCCCTGTCCCAGGCCGTAGCAGCGCTTCAAACCTTGCAATTGGCCGACAGCTTACAGGCAGTGGACAGCGCCTGGCTGGGTCGCTTTGCTGCACCGGATAACCACGGCCGGCTTGATATGCTGGAAGTCTACGTCGCCCGCCTGGGTGAGGCCCGGCTGAATGCGGATATCGACTTCGAACGTGCCTGGGCACCGCTGCTGTCACTACCGCCAGAAAACATGATTGACCCGGCCATCGAATTGCAGGTCATGCCGGCTCTGGCATCACTGGTCGATCCGGACGCCAGTCACCGGCGCTGAGCCATCACTGGCTCGTGTCGGTCCACGATGTTATCGCTGTAATGTAACCTTCCAATCACCAACAAGAGTGTCATGACATGGACAAGATCGAGATGCACCACACCCTGATGGCCGCCCGAGCACGTCAGAAGATGAGCTGGGACGATCTGGGCGAGGCCGTGGGCCGGTCTCCGGTCTGGGTGGCCTCCGTATGCTACGGCATGAACAGTGCCCCGCCTGATATCGCTCAAAAACTCGCAAGCGCCCTGGGCCTTGAAGATCAGGCACTCGTCGACGCCCTGAAGGCCTATCCGACCAAAACCTGGGATGGTGCTATCCCCCAGGACCCGCTGATTTACCGTCTTTATGAAGTGGTCGGTGTCTATGGACCGACACTCAAGGACGTTATTCAGGAGAAGTTCGGCGACGGCATCATGAGCGCCATCGACTTTTCGATGGACGTCGAGCGCGAGAAAGACCCAAAGGGCGATCGCGTCAAAATCACCATGAATGGCAAGTTCCTGCCCTACAGGAGCTGGTAGCTGCTCTCTGGTTCAGGCCGCGTCGATCGGCTCGACGCGGTCAGCGTTCAAAGGGCGAAAGCGTATCGGCGCTTTGTGACATCAGCCACTGCCTGAACAGCAGGGCCGCGCGCGTACTCCGAGACTGCCCGGGCGTTAACAGTGACAGTCGCCCGCGGCTTTCGATGCGGGTATCCAGTGCCTCCACCAGAAGCCCCTGTTGCAGCTCGTATTCCAGAAGGCGCGTCCAGCCAAGCGTTACGCCCTGACCGGCAAGCGTGGCATTCATCAAAAGCTGGTAGCTGTTGGCGGACAGGGTACGTGATGGCGTGCGCCACGCCTCCCCCAGTGTCTCGCACCAGCACTGCCAGGTCAGCCAATCATGGTAATGATCCTCGACCACCATCAGCACATGACGCTCAAGCAGTTCGATGACACTTTCCGGTTTGCCTTCACGGACCAGATAGGTCGGTGAGCACAGCACGGCAACCTGCTCCTGATCAAAAATCGTCTCTGCCGTCATCCCCACCGGATCGACCTCACCCTGTAGATGATAATAAATACCCAGATCACATTCGCCCGGTTCCAGCCGATTGGGATCCTCGATGATCAGCAAGCGAATGCTGATGTCCGGGCAGCGCACCTGAAAGTCGCTCAACTGCCGAGACAGCCAGAAAGAGGCAATGGTGGGTGACGAGGCGATGGTCAGACTATGCTCCGCCGGGCGGCGGCGAATGTCGGCGCTGGCCTCGCCCAGCTCGCGCAGGGTGCGCTGAACGACCCGATAATAGCGCTCGCCGACATCGGTCAGGACAAGCCCTGTCAGCTGCCGCTCAAAAAGAGGTTTGCCCAGATCGCTCTCCAGCCGCTGAATCTGACGGCTGACGGCGCTCTGGGTCAGAGCCAGCTCGTGACTTGCGCGGGTAATGCTGGCCAGACGCGCCGCCGCCTCAAAGGCGCGCAGACAGTTCAGAGGCGGCAACGCATGACGTGAAGACATGAAATAACGCTCGCGACACCGGGAGCCGACCAGCATAGCATGCTCGTCCCGGTGGGCAGGAGCCGGGTCAGATTGCCGTTCGCGGCAGCGTATGCGACCAGTGGCGATCACTGACGACCTGCTCGCCTTCACGCGCCACCTGCGAAGCACTCAGATAGAAATTCTCTTCATCACAGCGAAGCTGATAACGGCTTTCCACTGTCACCGAGAACTGCCCGTCCCCCTCATCGCGACTCGCCTTGTAGGTCCACGCGATATCGGCGCGGGTTTTCGTGGCATCCGCCGGATGGCTGGTATAGACCTCTCGCGCGCGCTGATCGACCCTGAGGCCGTGATCGAGAAAGCGCACGTCGCCCATGTCATCCTCCACGATCACGCTGACCTCACCGCTGCCCACATCCTCGCTGATGGTGCGTCTGGGCGCACCCGCGCGCAGGGTTTCCAGCCGGCAGGGCGTGGCCGCCTCGGGCGGTTCGAACGGCATGTCGACATGTGGGGCCCTGGAGACGGGCAGCGCCAGTCGCGGCGTCCCGGCCAGCAGGGTCAGATCCGAGCGTCTTTTCGGTGACCAGACCAGCGGAAAGCTGGCACTGGAGAGCGCCACACGCAGGCGATGACCCGGCGGCAGGCGATAACCGATCAGATCCATCGGCAGACGGATCGGCATGGGTTGACCCGGTACGGGCGGCTCGATCATGCCGGGATCATGACGCAGATTGAGATTGAGCGTGCCATAGGTGATCAGCGCGCTTTCGCCGTCGGGCGAAACGTCACACAACCGTACATTGAGCTGACCGCAGTCGGTGTCACTGGCCAGTGACACCTCAATGGTTGGCTGACCCAGAATCTCGACACCATCCTGCCATGGCGTCGAGTCAAAGATCAGCGCCAGCCCGTCATCGCGACGCTGATCAGGCGGGAAGTCAGCGCCATACCAGAGCCCGATGTACTCTCCCTGCAGCGACCCGGCCGTCAGCGGCGAGGTAATTCGGCGCGACTCACTCAGCTCGCCGTACGCGACCAGACCGTGGTCGCCCAGAATCAGCGTGGTCGTCTCGACCTCGTCTCCCGAGGCCGGCCAGCCATGGGTATGCACCCACTGCCCCGGGCGCACGTCATACTTCGGTGCCGGCGGCAAACCGTCCTGTAGATAAAAGGTGCATTCGGGTTCCTCCATGATGCCGGTGTCGATCTCCTTCAACCAGTAATCCCACCAGCGCAGCGCCTCCTGCAGAAAACCGATGGCCGGATCAGGAATCGCAAAGTGCGGATACTTGTGAATCCAGGGGCCCACCAGTGCCTTTTTGGGACAGGTGAGATGTTCCATCATGCGCGGGATCGCGTTCATGTAGGCATCGCCCCAGCCGCTGATGGCATAGACCGCCGCCGTGATATCACCGTAGCGTTCACACACCGAACCATGCTGCCAGTACGCGTCACGATGCTGGTGAGAAAGCCATGTTTCCGCCAGCAATGGCATGTTTTCAAGCCGATTGAGCCACATCTCGCGCCAGCGCTCTCCGACCAGCTGCGGGTCCGGCACGGCCGCCGAAAAACTCAGCATGGTCGCCGCCCAGCCGAGATTTTCAAGCAGCATGTTGCCGCCCTTGTAGTGGATATCATCGGCGTAACGATCATCCGTGGAGCACAGTGTGATGATCGCCTTGAGCGGCTCCGGTCGCAGCGCGGCCAGCTGCAGACTGTTAAAGCCCCCCCATGAAATGCCCATCATGCCAAGCCTGCCATTGCACCAGGGCTGGGCGGCAATCCAGTCGATGACCTCAAGTCCGTCGGCCTGCTCCTGTGGGGCATACTCATCCTGCATCAGCCCGTCGGATTCGCCGTTACCGCGCATATCGACCCGGACACAGGCGTAGCCATGCCCGGCAAGATACGGATGCGTCAGCTCATCTCGCACTGCCGTGCCATCACGCTTTCGGTACGGCAGATATTCCAGAATCGCCGGCACCGGATGCTGCTCGGCATCCTCCGGCAGCCAGAGACGCGCCGCCAGGCGGGTGCCATCGGCAAGCGTGATCCAGGCGTTGTCGATGTCGCGTACGCGATGGGGAAAGTCATCCCTGATCTGCATTATTTCACTACCCTGTCGGTCGTGGACGTCGAGTTGTCTATCGCCGCAGCGGAGGCCGTACTCTCGGCGCCGAGACTTTCCGAGAACTGATCGGCCACCCGTTCAAACAGGGGCGGCTCATTGATTCGTGGCGGGTCGCCAATCCAGCGCCAGATCGAGACGCTGGCCAGCAGAATCATCAGCATGGCCGGCAGACCGCCAAGGTTGGAGAGCATTTTCACGCCCTCGATGCCGACAAAGCTGGTCATGACCCAGGAGACGGTACCGATGACCATGCCCCAGACCACCTTCATGGGCAGGGAGCTGCCCATGTCGGAATCGGCTGTCAGTCCGCGGGTACACAGATTGCCGATGGCATCGGTATTGGAGTCGGCCGCCGTGACATAGGAGATGAAGGCAATAAAGAGCAAAAGTGGCACGGTGATGCCCGAAAGCGGCAGCTCGCCAAAGAAACTGTAAAGCACCTGCTCGATGCCACTGTCATTGAGAATGGCGTAAAGCTTCGAGTTCTCCGCCATGTCCAGGTGCAATGCACTGGTCGAGAAGATAATGATCCAGGCCATGGCACACAGCGACGGAAAGATCAGATTGATATTGAGAAACTCGCGCACCGTATAGCCGCGCGAAATGCGGCCCAGAAACAGCGAGGTGACCGGCGCCCAGGCAAACCACACCGCCCAGTAGAAGATGCTCCAGGACTGCGCCCAGCTGTCTTCGGCCGCCGTACCGGTGTAAAGGCTTTTCGAGACAAAATTATCCAGATAGGTTCCGATCGACTCTACCCCGAGCCCCAGCATGTAGAGCGTGGGTCCCGTAACCAATGTAAAAACGCCCACTACCAGCAAAAGCCAGGCATTGAGCGATGACAGCCTTGCAATGCCGCGCTGGAGGCCGGTCGCGGCCGAAATCACAAAGGTGGTCACAATCAGGGCCGTCACGATGCCCAGTTTCCAGGGGTTGGTCTCCCCCCCGATATAGCCGTTGAGCCCACCGGTGATGGTCAGCGTGCCGGTACCCAGCGATGACGCCATACCGGCCACCAGCGCATAAAGTGCCACGGCATCGATCAGCCCGCCGACCCGGCGCACGCGCGCGCGGCCAAAGAGCGGCTCAAAAAAGCTGGCGATCGAAAAACGCTGGCGGCGGTTATAAAACACCAGCGCAAAGATCAGGGCGGGCACACCAGCGCAAAGATCAGGGCGGGCACGGCATAAATGGCATACGGGGTAAACGTCCAGTGCAGGAACATGCTGGAGATGGCAAAGCGTGCGGCATCGGATGAGGCAGGTTCAATGCCGAGTCCCGGTGCGGGCCCGTGAAAATGATACAGCGGCTCGGAGGTGGTCCAGAAAAGGATGCCGACGGCCAGCGTGGTGCAAAGGGTAATCGAAAACCAGCGAAGCCTTGAGAGCAGTGGCGTGGCGCGCGCCCCACCAATGCGAATGCGCCCCAGCGGCGAGACATAGATGATGGCGCCCAGCACCAGCAGATAGAAGCTGCCCAGGCTGAAAAGCCATGAAAAATGGCCGAGGACGAAATCGTTGAGTGAACCGGCAACGCTGACAAAGCCATCCATGTTGATAAAGCTTGTGATGACGGCGGCCAGTAACACCAGAAACACGGGCCAGAAGACCCATGGTCGAATGGAGTGTGTCATAGCGGTTTACCCGTAATTTATCGTTATGTGTCCTGCATGACTCGGGTATTCCGGGGATATTGCCGTGCCATCGTCGTGGCGATATGGCACCCATGCCACACCGGAATACCCGGTCTATCCAAAGCCTTTGAGGGCGAGCTTGCAATCAACAAATAAACATAGGGGCATGATCTGACTGCATGACAGATGCTCTTCGGGCAGTAGCATTGACAAAAAAGGGCCCGAGGCGAGATACCTCGGGCCCTTTTGTTTAGAAGAGACAAACCTGAAAGGAAGAAGAAAAAAGTCGCCAATCAGACCAGGCGCACCACCAGCAGGCTGCCCCAGACCAGAAAGGCAAACAGGACACTGAGAAAAACGGCGGCCGACCCAAGGTCCTTGGCACGTCCGGAGAGTTCGTGATGCTCAACGCCAATGCGATCCACCACGGTCTCCACGGCAGAATTAAGCAGCTCCACTGCCATCACCAGCACAGCACTGCCTATCAATAAAAGCCACTCCAGCAGCGACTGTCCCAGCCAGAAGGTAGCCGGCAGCAACAATACGGTCACGATCAATTCCTGGCGAAAGGCCGCCTCATTGCACCAGGCCGCCGTCAGTCCTTTCCAGGAGTAGCGAGTGGAGTAAAATAGCCGCTTGATACCGGTATGCGCGGGCTTCATGCAGTGGTTTCCTGTCCATGGATCACAGGCATTGCAGGCAACCTGCCATCTTTAAGGGGAAGGAGGCATCCTACCAAAGCAGTGGACCAGGGGGCCACGACCAGGACACGCCCGCGCATCAAAAGATACTGTTCAAAACCTGTCGAATGTTATGGCGCTCCCGCCGCCTGAGCTGCCAGGCTGTGGAAAAGTCCATCAGGGAGCGACGTCACCATGACCGACAATCCATTGCACGACAAACATTTGCCGCTGACCTCCGTGAGCAGCGGCAAGGGATATGAAGCCCTGCCGGAGATATACTGTTATCCGGTCCAGATCGTGAATGTCTATCTGGTGGGGGCTTCAGCCGGAAGCGACTGGGTGCTCGTTGATGCCGGCATGCCCCGCTGTGAAGACGACATCATTCGTGAAGCCGCCGAACGGTTTGGTCAGGATGTTCCCCCGCGCGCCATTATCCTCACCCATGGCCACTTTGATCACGTGGGCGCCGTGGTGGAGCTGGCCGAGCACTGGGATGTCCCGGTCTACGCGCATGCCCTCGAACTGCCCTATCTCACCGGGCAGGCGCACTACCCTCCGCCCGATACCCATGCCGGCGGCGGCATCATCCCCTCACTGGCCGGCTTTTTCCCCCGTGAACCGGTTGATCTGGGTGAGCGCCTCCGGCCCCTGCCGGAAGATGGCAGCGTCCCCTTTCTTGGCGACTGGCGCTGGCTGCATACGCCAGGTCACGCGCCGGGACACGTCTCGCTGTTTCGCGACCGGGACCGCGCCCTGCTGGCCGGCGACGCCTTCGTCACCGTCAGGCAGGAGTCGCTTTATCAGGTGTTCACTCAACACCGTGAGATCAGCGGCCCGCCGCGCTATTTCACACCGGACTGGGAGGCGGCACGTCGCTCGGTCCAGGCACTGGCGGAGCTGACACCGGAAGTGGCCATGACCGGCCATGGCCGGGTCATGTCGGGAGAGTCATTGCGAAACGGACTGCGCCATCTGCTCGACAACTTCGAGGAACAGGCGATGCCCGACCATTGAGGTCGGACCCGGCCTCAATGGTGGGCAATCATGGCATCGATATCGCTGGCGACCGCCTCCAGGGTGGTCGTCCAGTTGATATAGGGCGTGGGAGCACGTCCATTGACCATGACCGTAAAGGCGCCCCAGCGGCCTGACTGCGTACGAAAATAACCTGCCACGGCGCGCACCGGCACCGGCTCATTGAGCGTGCCGGTCTTGATCATGACGCTCTGCTGAAAGCGCTCGCTGCCACGACGAATGAAGTTCATCGGCCCGTTGACGGGCGCCTGCATACCGGCCACAAACACCGGAAAGAGCGCCGGCTGGTGGTACATGTAATCAAGCAGCGCGGTAACGCCGCGGGCGCTGGTCTGGCTTTCCGGCGTCAGGCCGCTGCCGGAGCGCAGTTTGACCGGACCATGTCCGGGGATATCGTTGGCAAACGCATCCAGCGTCGACCCGGCACTCTGCAGGGTGGGTGTGCCGTTCACCAGATCCAGGGCCAGTACATCGGCCATGAAGTTGTTGGAGTAATTGAGCATGCGCAGCAGCTGCTCCTGCAGCGGCTTGCCCTCGACAGCGGACAGCACCTGCGTGTTATCGCCAGGGGGGGTCGAGGTGGCGGCAAAGCCCCCGGTCACCGCAATGCCGGCATCGTTCATGAGCGACTCAAGCGTCTTGAGTGTTTGCTCGGTCGGATCGGCACTGGAGCGATAGACATTGCTGGGCGCGCTGCCCAGCCGAATCTGCCCGGAGATCACCATGATGTCTTCGCCGTTGACGGTCGTTCGCTCGGCGCTGATGCCGGTATTGCCCTGGGCCACGGTCGTGACACGATTGTCGACCCTTGTCAGGGGCGTGGGCCCTGCGCAGTTGGTGACTCTCGCCGGTACGCCTTCGGCATCTCCCGGCATGACGCGCATGCACCAGGTGGCAAAATCGACTGCCGTGGAGGTAAGCTGGGCATCGAAGGCATGTCGGGTCCGTGTGCGGGCATCACAGCGATCCGTGGTCACGCAGGTCACCGGCCCGAAGCGCCACTGGCTGGCCAGCACGCGACCATCAATGCGACGGATGCCGCGGCTTGCCAATCCCTGTACCAGCAGCCAGTAGTCCTCGCTGGTCATGCCCGGGTCGCCGCCGCCATCGAGCATCAGGTCGCCCTTGAGCACGCCATCCACGATGGCGCCGCTGCTGCGAAGCTCGGTCGTAAAGCGCTTTTGCGGCCCCCACTGCTTTAGCGCCGCCGCCGCCGTGTAAAGCTTCGATACCGATGCCGGCGTCATCTGCTGATCGGGCGCAATGCTGCCTAGCGTCTCACCGCTGTCTAGAAGACGCGCCTGAGCCCCCACCACAAAGCCCTTTTCCGCCAGCGCCCCTGTCGCGGGGAAGCCCTCGGCACGGGCCTGCATGGCCAGGGTCAGCCCGGCCATCAGGATCAGGGGAGAAAACAGCAGGCAGGACAAAAGACGTAAGACAGCCGGACGATAAACGCCTACGGCAGTAAACCTTGCAGGCATGAAGGATTCCCTGTTCCATGGGCAGCTTGTTTAAGCCTCAGAGTAATGGGCATGCCTGTACCGTGGCAATGCGCGCCGCCGCGATCCACGATTTTTTACAGGCTTACTGGGCGCTCATTTTCGAAAAGCACTGCAGCACGACCACACCGGCAATGATCAGCGCCACGCCCAGCATGGCGGGCACGTCGGGACGTTCACCAAAGAGGGCCATGGCCACCAGCAGCGTCAGCACCATGCCGAGCCCCGCCCAGACGGCGTAGGCCACGCCCACTGGCATGGTTTTAAAGACCAGCGACAGCAGATAGAACGCCAGCCCGTAGCCCACAACCGTGATCAGGCTGGGGCCGAGCCGGCTAAAGGTCTCGGAGGCCTTGAGGGCGTTGGTGGCGATCACTTCAGCACAGATGGCCAGAATCAGGTAGAGCCAGGGCATGACATCCTCCTTTCAGATGGGGTGGGCAGGACGAACGGTCGCCGGCAGGGCTGGCACCCCCAGCGCACACTGGAGCCGCCACAGGGAATGTCCGCTGTCGAAGTACTTGTGTTCAAAGGCACTGATGAAATCGCTCTCCGGCGTCAGCGACAGTTTCTCGACGCCAGGCTTTTGCCCCGTGATTAGTGTTACGGCGCAGGCAAACTCTTCGACATAGATCTGCCAGTTACTGCGTAGCTCAAGTACCCCGCCCAGCGCCAGAACAACAGGAAAGACGGGATGGGCATGCCAGCGTCTTTTGAGCTGTGATGCCTTGGGATAAGGGTTGGGATAAAAGATGCAATGCCGGACCGGCTGCCAGCCGGCCAGATGCGCCAGCCGCCAGAAATCGACCAGATCGGCGCGCACCAGCAGGGCGTTGTCGGGAAAGGCGCCCAGTTCCCGAGAGTAATCGCGCGACAGGCGATCGGCGCTGCGATCGATGCCCAGAACGCAGGCGTGTGGATAATATCGGGCCAGCTGACGGGTCGAGCGGCCCGTGCCGCAGCCTGCATCCAGAATCAGCGGCCCGCCATGCGCCTGATAAAACCGCTGCGCCTTCTCAAAGGCCGTCCGGGTATGCTCGGCAATGGGCCGCTGCCAGTCATTATCGAGCGCACGCTGGACATGATGAGAGAGGTCGGGATGCAGGTCTGCCTGCGAGGAGTGTACCGGCGTGGAATTGGCGAACATGGCAACGTTTAACAATAATAATGGAACTTTATTGGCGCTGAATGGCGCCAATCCCTGACTCGATGGATCCTGAACAACATGCAGGCATGGCTTCAGCAGCTTCTGGACACGCACGGCTATACGGCCATTACGTTGCTGACACTGATCATCAACGCCTTCCCGCCCCTGCCTGCCGAATCGACGCTTCCCGTTCTGGCCAACATCATGTCATCCGAGGACGTGACGCTGATTCCAGCCATTGTGGCCGCCACCCTGGGGCTGGTACTGGGCACCCTGCCGCTTTATTTGCTGGGGCGGTGGCTCGATGAGCGCCAGTGCATGCGCTTTCTGGCCCGCCACGGGCACTGGCTGGCGCTTGCTCCGAAGGATATCGAGCGTTCGAGCCAACGGTTCGGGCGTTACGGCCCCCTGGTGGTGCTGTTCGGTCGCCTGATACCGGGCATGCGCTCACTGGTGTCGATACCGGCAGGCTTTCACCGCATGCCGCTGGCGTCCTACCTGCTCTACACCACGCTGAGATCTGCCCTGTGGGCATGCTGTCTGGTTGGCGGCAGTCACTGGCTTTTGCAGTATACGACCCTGTCGGGCAGCATGTGGGTTGTCATGGTCGTACTGCTGGCCGTCGCCGGGTTATATGTGGTGCGTCTCTGGCGCCATTATCGACGCCCGGGCCGATAGAACAACGGCCCGCAGATCAGGTCATTGTTTTTCGGCCAGCACCTCCAATAACCTGCCATCCCGACATGACAACTCGTTGACCAGTCGACATGACGTCCTGTCCGGGGCGATGCTATCATGATTGCCCTGTTTTGGCGGACTCACCACGCCGTGTGGTAGAGAGATATCGCCATCCTTTCAGCGACGCGATCGCCATGGCGTCATCGCTTCCTTATAGGCATCAACACGAGGGTTTCGGCTTGTCACAGTTACCGGTGATCGTCGGCATGGGCGGTATTAATCCCGCTGGCAGAACGTCCGGTCATCAGTCCTTTTACCGGACCGTGATCGATGCACTGCCCGAAAAGACCCGACAGTACACGCTCTCGGGACTCGCCGGTCTGATGGGACAACGCCTGTCAAACGGACCGCAGGATCACGGTACTCCCCTGGATGATGCTGCTCTGGCCGCACGTCATGAATCATATGTGCGTCGTCATACCCTGATTCGCCGTATCGAGGATGACCGCTTTGCCGACGCCGGCATTCCGGCCAATCGTCAGGCCAGCATGACCCTTGATGCACCATTAACGGTCAGCCTCAGCCGTCGACAGCTGCCTGAAAATCCACCGGCGCACTGGCAGATCGAAGAGATCGACGAACGCCATGTCAGCGTGACCGTGCCTGCCGGTGAGTTTGAAGTGCTGCTGCCGGAGCGCCGCGATGCGCTGGTCAAGAGCGCCGGTCAACTGCCGACCGGCTTTGACCCGGCAAGCTTCTATCGTAGCGTGCACCATCCGCGCGCCCTGTCGATGACCATCTTCGCGGCCTCCGACTGTCTGGGTCAGAGCGGTTTCGAGTGGGACAGCCTGAGTCAAAGGCTGGATCCCGATCAGATCGCCGTGTATGCCGGTAATTCGATCGGCCAGCTTGACGCGCAGGGCTGGGGCGGTTTGATCAACAGCTTCGTCACCGGTCAGCGTGCCACCTCCAAGCAGATGCCGCTGGGCTACGGACAGATGCCGGCCGATTTCCTCAATGCCTATGTGCTGGGCAGCGTCGGTGCCACGGGCGCCATGCAGGGCGCCTGCGCGACCTTTTTATACAATCTGCGTCTGGGGGTGGATGACATTCGCATGGGTCGGCGCCGGCTGGTCATGGTGGGCACGGCAGATGCCCCCATTACACCGGAGATTGTCGAAGGTTTTCGCGTCATGAGCGCTCTGGCCGATGACGCCAGTGTCAAGGCGCTTGATGCGCTCGAGCTTCTGACCGACGAGGATTATCAGCGCGTCTGTCGTCCGTTTGCACGCAACTGTGGTTTCACCATTGCCGAGTCTGCCCAGTTTGTCATGCTCATGGATGACAGTCTGGCACTCGAGCTGGGCGCCGATATTCTGGGCGCTGTACCAGAAGTCTTCATCAATGCCGACGGCTACAAGCGCTCCATTTCGGCGCCCGGCATCGGCAACTACATCACGCTTGGCAAGAGCGTGGCGCTGGCGAGCAATATTCTGGGCGAGAAGGCCGTGCGCGAGCGCAGCTATATTCATTCCCATGGCACCAGCACCCCCAAAAATCGCATTACCGAATCCCATGTGCTCGACAGCGTGGCCCGTGCCAACGGCATCGAGCACTGGCCGGTCGCCGCCATCAAGGCCTATCTGGGGCATTCTCAGGGCAGCGCGGCCGGCGATCAGCTGATGAGTGCGCTGGGCAGCTTCCAGACCGGCCTGCTGCCGGGCATCTTCACCCTCGATGCCGTGGCCGATGACGTCCATGGTGAGCGGCTGGATCTTTTCCGCGAGCATCGTGAGTTTCGCGCCGATGTCAGCTTCATCAATGCCAAGGGGTTTGGCGGCAACAATGCCACCGCCCCGCTGCTGTCGCCGGAGGTCACCGAAAGGCTTTTGACTCAGCGCCACGGTGAAGCGGCCATGACGCAGTGGCGCCGACGCCGCGAGAAAGTGCAGGAACGTCAGGCTCAATTCGAGGCGCAGTCGCAAAAGGGTGAATTCTCACCGATCTATCGCTTTGGTGAGGGCGTACTCGAAGGTCCCGAACTCGAAGTCGGCGCCCGGGATATCTACATTCCCGGCTACCACAAGCCGGTATCGCTTGAGGTCGACAATCCTTTCGGCACGCTGGACCATTGAATCGGACCGATCCTTGTGCCGGTCCGGCAGGTGCAGTTGTCGACCATGACGCTTTACAGTAGTCTCCCGGCCCCGGCATGCAAGAGCGGCCAGACTGTACGGGAGCGTATCATCAAGGGATACCTCTGGCGTGACGTTGCAGGCAGGTCGGAGATGAATGGAGTCCGTACATGAACATTGTGGTGTACCCCGGGACCTTTGATCCGATTACCAACGGCCACACCGATTTGATCGAACGCGCGGCGTCGATGTTTGATCGAGTGATCGTGGCCGTCGCGCAAAGCCCGCGCAAGCAGCCGACCCTGTCACTCGATGAACGGGTGGCGCTTGGCAGAGACATCCTGGGCCATCTTGGCAATGTTGAAGTCGTGGGGTTCAGCTGTCTCCTGACCCAGCTGGTGGATCGGGTCGGGGCACGCATCATCCTGCGCGGGCTGCGTGCCGTCTCGGACTTCGAGTACGAGCTGCAGCTGGCCAACATGAATCGGGCGCTGGCGCCCCACGTTGAAAGTCTTTTTTTGACGCCTGAAGTCGAGAATTCCTATATTTCATCCACCATCGTGCGTGAAATTGCCCGCCTTGGCGGCGACGTTTCATCGATGGTGCATCCCCGCATCGCCCGGGCGCTTGCAGAACACTTTCGCAGCGCCTGAACCGGCAAACGGCCCCGAGCCGGCGGATGACAGCCGCGCAGCGTCCATGACGGCGCGCGCGAACCAGGAGGTTACCATGTCCCTGATGATCACCGATGAGTGCATCAACTGCGACGTTTGCGAGCCGGAATGCCCCAATAACGCCATCTCGCCGGGCGAAGAGATCTACGTGATCGACCCGGGGCTTTGTACCGAGTGCGTCGGCCACTTTGATGAACCGCAATGTCAGCAGGTCTGTCCGGTCGACTGTATCCCGCTTGACCCCGAGCGCGAGGAGTCTCGTGAACAGCTGATGGCAAAATACGAGCGCATCACGGCGGTCGAAAGCTGAGCCACACAGGCCGGCAACAAGCCAGGAAAAGGGCGGCCCATGGGCCGCCCCTTTTTTCGCCCCCTTTTGTCGACTGGAACGTCGAGGCAGTGCCTTTCGATCAAAAGGTATAGGTGGCAAACAGCTCAAAAAGCTGTGACGTATTGTCGTTCCCGCCGAAGCGAGAGCGTGCACCCTCGTCGGGGAAGGCCACCGCATAGACGCCGGACAGGGTCACCTGCTTACTGATGTTCCAGTCGGCATAGAGGTTGATCTCCTTTGCAAAGTCGGCGTCACTGGCGCCAACGGACTGCGGATCATCCAGACGGAAGCGATAGCCGATGATGCCGGTTTCCAGATCATCACGCGGCGAGACCGACGCCCGCAACATGTCGATTTTCATGTTGGCGTTAAACAGCATGTATTCGCCGGTGATTTCTCCCATGAACCAGTTGCCCCATCCACCGGCAAACTCGTAGAACAGGGTGTCGTAGTTTTCGCTGAACCGGGCATGACGATAGGCAATTTCAGGCGACCAGGGTGCATCCTGAAAGGTATAGGTGGCCTGGACGTACCAGCCATCGTCATCGATATCGGCATCCCGATTTTTCTGGCTAACGTACTGTCCGCCCAGTGCAAGGCCCGGTACCTCTGCCAGCGGCCTGCCCTTGAGTCGCATGTTCCAGACATCCATGCCGTCACGCCCGGCAATATCGCTGTCGTAGGTGCGAAGCCAGGCGCCTCCGACCTTGGCGCGATCGGTAAAGGTATATTCAGCGTTGATACCGTTGGCCGAAGTCTCCTCATCAGGCCCGCCCTGCACGTACTGATCCTGCTCCAGATGGAACAAATCGCCGTGCCAGCCGTGGCTGTCGATCGAGGCAATGGCCGCGTTTTTGAAGCCCTGACTCGGGCCATTCCAGTAGCCGCCGTATTTGCCGGTATCGGTATAACCGTCACCGACCAGAAACCCTTCACCGAACATGAACTGCTGTCGACCGAACGAGAAGGTCAGGGCGTCCTCGCCCAGCGAATCGTTTAGCAGCGACCCGCTTCGCCAGCCGATATAGGCCTGATCGAGGCGTGTATGCTCCGGGTGGTCGGGTGTGGCCCCGGAAGCATCACCGTAGGCGTTGCCGCGCGTCATGCTGCCGACCCCCACAACGCCGGCGAAGATTACACTTTGACCGGTATCGATCTCGCCGCGCAGTGTCGGAGTGGCCGACAGCTCCCACCAGGCGGGGTGCTTGCCGGTCGGCGTTGCGCCATCAATCCCTCTGGAAGACCCGAAATTGAGGTTACGGGTCGTAGCGCCGTAGCCGTAAAAGCTCAGCCCGCCGCTGAGACGAATGCCATTATCACGATCGTTGAAAAGCTCATGTCTTGCCGTGGGCTGTTGAATACCAGGGTCAATGTAATCCAGATCGGTCACCGCCTGGGCATGGGCAGTGGAAGTCCCCATGACCGTACCCGCCAGTACCATGGCGAGCGTGGCCGCATCGCGATGAAGCGGCATATATCGTCGAAAATTCATGTGATTTCCCGAATGTCGATCCCTGGGCGGCTCGGCCGCCATCCTGCGCCGTCCTGCCGGGTCGAGATTATTATGATGAAAGGCTCGTATGCCCCTGGCCGGGGCACATGCTTTCCCTGCCAGTCATACCGTCGCCGGGTTTTAAAACCCTGTTCTGAAACAGGGGTTACCTTAGGCAAATATCTCCATGCTTTAAAGGATCAACGTCATTTTCCCTGATTCTGCCGGTTTACTGACGCCATGACCCGTGTGTGGCAAGCTCTTCGAGCACAAACCAGCCGGTAACCTTATGTCCCTTTCGCACTCTCCAGATTTTCCACAGCGTCTTCGCGACGTCTGGCGACTCTCCTGGCCCATTATCATCTCCAACGCCAGCGTACCGCTGCTGGGACTGGTGGATACGGCCGTGATCGGGCACCTGCCCCACGCGCGCTATCTGGCCGCTGTGACCCTTGGCAGTACGCTGTTCAGTTTTCTGTTCTGGGGGTTTGGCTTTCTGCGCATGGGCACGACCGGCCTGACCTCTCAGGCCGTCGGGCGTGGCGAGGATCAGACCGTTCGCAATCTGCTCGGGCAGTCCCTGCTGATTGCCGCGGTCATCGGGCTTGCCCTGATGGCGCTGTCCGCGCCGTTGATCAATTTCGGTCTGTGGCTTTTGCAGCCTGACAGCGAGGCCACGGCACAGCTGTCTGCTGATTACGCCCATGTCCGCATTCTCTCGGCGCCTGCGGTATTGATGAATTACGCCATCATCGGCTGGTTTCTGGGACGTCAGAACGCCCGCGTGACCCTGTTTTTGATGCTGATCACCAACAGCGTCAACATCGTGCTGGATATCGTGCTGGTCGTCGGGTTCGACATGAACGTCAAGGGCGTGGCCACCGCTTCGCTGATTGGCGATTATACGGCACTGATCTTCGGACTCTGGCTGATACGACGCGAACTGACAACGCTTGGGGGCCGGTTTGATATGGCTCCGCTCAAGCGTATATCCGCCTATGGCGAGCTCTTTCGCGTCAATCGTCACCTGTTTGTACGTACCCTGTGCCTGCTCTTTGCCATGGCCTTTTTTACCTCCCAGGGCGCACAGCTGGGCGATCAGACGCTGGCCGCCAATGCCATTTTGATGCAGCTGGTCATGATGATCTCCTACGGCCTGGATGGTTTTGCCAACGCCGCCGAAGCGCTGACCGGCAAGGCAGCCGGCAGACGCGACTGGCACGAGTTTGCGCGTTCGGTGCGCGCCTGTGCAGTGTTCTCACTGCTGACGGCGGTACTGGCAGCGCTGACCTTTGCGCTGGCAGGCCCGTGGTTGATTGCGCGCCTGACCGATATAGACGCCATTCGCCAGCTGGCCGGCGACTATCTACCGTGGCTGGTCGTCATGCCCCTGATTGCGGTATGGAGCTATCTGCTGGATGGGGTGTTTATCGGCACCACGGATACCCGTGCCATGCGGGACACGATCATTGTGGCCCTGCTGGTTTATCTTCCGGTGTGGTGGCTGACCCAGCCGCTGGGTAATCACGGACTCTGGCTGGCCTTTACCGCCTTTACGCTGGTGCGCTCACTGGGACTTGGCATTCTTTATCTGGCAAGACGACAGCGACAGTGGGCCGATAAAAGCTTCCCTTATGATGAATAGACCCCAGGAAAGCGCGATTTTCAAACGTTAACGTTCTGCCCGCATTGCCCTAATATGCAGACCTGCGCTTCTCAACGCCGGACGGTAGAATGGCAACGCTCAAGACAGCTCTCAAACACCTGCTGACCGGCCCACTGGGTAGCCTCTTCTGGGTCCTGCTGGGACTCATGGTGGTGCTTGCCCTGCTGCCGGGTCAGCAGGTGTCTGGCCTGTTGCAGAGCTATCTGGGATTTCACTCCCTTGTTGAGCTGACCTGTGTGGTCGTAGCCGTTTTATCTGCGCTGGCCATTTTCAACAGCTATCGAACGCTGTCCTCCCAGTATCTGTGTGTCGGCAGTCTGCTGGCGCTTTCCGCGGCGATGGACGCCCTGCATCTGCTTTCCATGCCCGGCATGGCCGAGTTTTCTCCCCCAACACACTAAACAAGTCGATCTATTTTTGGCTGGTGGCACGCCTGTGCGCCATCAGCGCCCTGCTGCTGCTGTCGCTTTCCCATCTGTCGGATCAGCCTGCCCGATTTCCGCGTCTGGTATTGATACCCTTTCTTGCAGCGGGCCTCGTGGTCCTGATGGCCGTTTTTGGCTATCCACAGCGTCTGCCGGCACTTTATATCCCGGGGCAGGGGCTAACGCTTCTCAAGATCACGCTTGAATGGGGACTGGCCGGCATGAGCGTACTCGCCGGCATCATCCTGCTGCGCTCCTCGCGTCTGCGTCAGCGACGTGACCGGGAAATGCTCACACTGGCGGCGTGGGTCACGGCACTGGCCGAGATCTGCTTTACGCTCTACGGATCGGCCAATGACGAATTCAACATTCTGGGACATGTCTACAAGGCCGTTTCCTATGTTCTGATCTTTCGCGCTCTCTTTTTAAGTCACTTGCGCTATCCCTGGCAGGCCCTGAACGAGACTCGGGCTCGTCTGGCCGAGCAGGAGCAGCGCTGGAATCTGGCCCTGACCGGCTCCGGCACGGGCGTATGGGACATGAATCTCGAAACCGATGAAATTTTTGCTTCTGCCCAGTTTCATCAGATGCTGGGCTATCGCAATGGCGCGCTACCACGCAGTGGCGAGCTCTGGCGCGAGCGCCTGTTTCATCCGGAAGATCGCGAACATGTCATCACAAGCTTTGACGAGCACGTGGCGGGCAATAGCGCACACTGGCACTGTGAATATCGCATTCTTGATGCGCGCAACCAGTGGCGCTGGGTGCTGGCCAATGGTCAGATCATGGCCTCTGATGAACACCAGCGCCCTACCCGGGTTGTAGGGACATTCACTGATATTCAGGCACGTCGCGAGCAGGAGCAGCGCCTGGCCAATACCCGCCAGCGCCTGCAGACCCTGTTTGATACCACGCCTAACGGCATGCTGGTGATCGATGCCCAGGGCGTTGTCCATCAACATAACCCCATGCTGGAGCAGCTGCTGGCGCCGCACGAGATTGTCGCCGGCCAGGAAAATATCTGGCAATGGGTGAGTGACGAGGCGCGCACGGACGCTCTTGAGCACTGGCAAAAATGGCAACAACAGGTCACCACACAACGTCGCGAATCGACCTGGCACCGCGAACTTCGCATGAGCCTTTATGGCCATGGTCGAGCCGCACAGCCCCTGTGGACCGAATGGGTCATTGCGCCGCTGCCGGAGGAAAATCTCTATCTTCTGCTGATTGAGGACATCAGCGCCCGCAAGCAAACGACCGAGCTACTGATTGAAAATGCCGGGCTCTATCGCAGTACCTTTGAAAGCGGCAATGCCATCAAACTGCTCATTAATCCTGAAAATGGCGCCATCGTCGATGCCAATACGGCCGCCAGCGACTATTACGGGTATTCGCTGGAAACTCTCAAGATGATGTCCATAAAAGACGTTTCACTGGCGCCTCTGGAAACCCGTCAACAGCGTGCCCGGCAGACACTGGCGCAACAGGAGGGGCATTTCGAGACCCGCCGTCGCATGGCCAATGGCGCCATACGCGATGTGGAAGTGTTTGTGGCCTCCGTCGTGATTGGCGGGGAAACGCTGATTTACGAGATGGTGCATGACATCACGGCGCGCAAGGAGGCCGAACAGGGCATGGCGCTGCTGAATCAGCGTCTGTCCCGCGATGGCCTGTATCGCCAGCATCTCAATCAACTGAGCACGCGACTTTTCGAACTCAACGACATTACCGGGGTCATCCCACTGCTGGAGGAATACCTTCCGAAGTGTTTTCCTGATACTCGCGGCGAACTGGCCCTGCGCATTGAAGAGCTGGACCAGGCACACTGTCTCACCTGGGGCAGCACGCTGACCGAGCAACCGATCTTTGAATACCGCCAGCGTCTGACAACATCGACCGGTGCCCTCGGGCGCATGACCCTGCAGGCGGAGCCGCTGGACGACGAGGACCGTCACCGCCTCGAGCGCATGACCGATGAGACGGCCCGAATTCTGACGCTGACCATCATCAATCTACGCATGCGCAGTCAGCTGACCGACCACGCCTATCGTGATGCGCTAACCGGGCTGTACAACCGGCGCTATCTCAATGAGACGCTGCCCGACCTGCTTGGCAACGCCAGCGCCGAGTCCCCGGTGTCGCTCGCCCTGCTGGATCTGGACCATTTCAAGCGGCTCAACGATACCTGGGGCCATGATGCCGGTGACCAGGTGCTGGTCGCGCTGGGCGAAATTCTGACCCAGCGGCTGCGGGCCACCGACATCTCATGTCGCTACGGCGGCGAGGAGTTCATTGTGGTCCTGCCGGGCGCCTCCGCCAGCATCGCCATGATGCGCCTTGACGAAGTGCTTGAGCAGTTCGGTCAGTGGTCCATGCAGGTCGGTGATGAGCGGATCGGTCATCTTACGTTCTCGGCAGGGCTGATCGATGCCCCGCGTCAGGGCCGTGACATGAGTACATTGATCGAACTGGCCGACCAGGCTCTTTACAGTGCCAAGCATGCCGGCCGCGGGCGGGTGCATCTGGTGGGCACCGAAATGTCGCTGTCATAACGTTGATGCTACGACAGGATATTCAGGGTGTGATCCTGCGCTGCCTTTCGCAGTGATTGACCGCTCAATACCATGCTCGGTTTCACTGGTATGACATTAAAAGGCCCCGCCATACGGCGGGGCCCTGTCCTTAACGCTCGGGGGTAAAGCTCGGCGGGTCACTGGCGGGAAAGCTCTCCTCCACCGCTTCATCCACATGACCGATGTCACTGTCGATGGCGGGGTCGGTATTCAGGATTTCCGCCTTCCGATCCACGCGCAGCCCATCACTGTCATTGACAAGCGCAACGGGCACCCAGAAGTGCTTGCCGTGCTCATCGACCAGCTTGAGATGGTCGCCCTCTTCGGCATCGACCCTGCCCAGTAACTGGCCCTGGGCGTCATATACCTCACGTCCCTGCTCGATCGTCATGAAAGTGCCTCCTGCACGTTAACATTTGAAGGGCGACTGCCCTCGATCACCCCTCAAGCCTGGCACTGCAAAGGGTTACCGTAGGGGAAAAATGGTTGATTTATATCTATAAATGTATTCAAACCACGCTATCGGCGTGCCGGGATACCCAGTCAGTACACTTGTTTTCCTGACGTTACACCTGAAATGCACGCTTTATGTCCTCGGTTAAATATTCATCAGACATGAAGGCCTATCCTCGATACTGAATTCCCTTACCGTGATTCAGGAGGAAACACATGGCCGATGAAAAGGACAGCATGATCGAGGCGCTGATCGATTATCTGGATCAGCAACAACAGATTCTGACCACAGCGGAGTCCTGTACGGCCGGGCTGATCGTCTCGGAACTGGCAGGAGTTCCCGGCTCGGGGCAGTTCATCGACAGCGGGCTGGTGGTCTACTCTCCCGAGGCCAAGCAGCGCTATCTCGATATTGATGAAGAGATCTTTGAAAAGCACTCGCTGACCAGCGAGGTGCTCTCCTGCGAGATGGCGAAGGGGGCCCTCAACAATACGCAGGCCACCATTGCCGTGGCCAATACCGGCATCGCAGGCCCGGCGCCCTCCGACGATGGCACACCCATCGGCACCGTCTGCTTTGCCTGGGCCTTTCGCACCGACAAGGGTGATCACGTCTTCTGTGAAACCCGGCGTTTTGACGGCGGCCGCAATGACGTGCGTCTGGCGGCAGCGCGCCATGCGCTTTCACGCATCACCCATTATCATGAACAGTGCTTGCACAACGATGCTGACGCCTGACGGAATATTATCGGGTTTGATTTCCGGCTACGCTGTCGGTAGTTCTTACATTCACTGCACGCAGGATGATGATCGCTCATGACCACCCAGCAGCAGATTATTAACGCGCTCGAGATCGAACAGCACTTTGATGCTCAACAGGAAGTGGAACGACGCATCGACTTCATGGCGAAATATCTGGAAGAGACCGGCACGAAGGCGCTGGTACTCGGAATCAGCGGCGGCGTGGACTCCACCACCGCCGGCCGACTGTGTCAGCTTGCCGTGGAGCGGGTCCGCGAGCGCGGTGGCGATGCCACCTTTTACGCCATGCGCCTGCCCTACGGTGAGCAGCACGATGAGGATGATGCCCAGATGGCCATCAACTACATCCGGGCAGATGAGCAGCTGGATGTGAACATCAAGCCCTCGGCGGATGGCATGCTCGAAGGCCTCGAGCAAGGCGGCCTTGAATTCAATGACCAACATCAGCGCGATTTCGTTCACGGTAATATCAAGGCGCGCGCCCGCATGATTGCGCAATATGCCGTGGCCGGTCGTCACAACGGTCTGGTGGTCGGTACCGACCATGGCGCCGAAGCGGTCATGGGCTTTTTCACCAAACATGGTGACGGCGCCTGTGATCTCACGCCGCTGGCCGGGCTCGACAAGCGGCGGGTACGCGCGCTGCTCAGCGTGCTTGATGGGCCTGAATCGCTGGTCAACAAGATACCGACCGCCGATCTGGAATCCCTTTCCCCCGGGCGCACCGATGAAGATGCCCTGGGCGTCAGCTACGATCAGATTGATGACTTTCTTGAGGGCAAGGAGATCGACCCCGAGGCGGCGCAGCGCATCATCAGCACCTATGATCGAACGGCGCACAAGCGGGAACTGCCGCGCGCGCCGTAAGCCCTTTTGATTCTGAAATCCCGATGCGGACAGGATGTTTGAGCGCCCGCGACTTGACGCGGAGCGCTCAACCATCTGAGATAGCCTCACACGCAAGGAGGCATGCATGCATCAAGAGGATTCCCCATCAGACGATCGCGCCCGGCGCGATCGCTATCCGCCGGCCAACAGCTGGGCCGACCAGCCGCGCAGCGATGCCCCTGAAAAGGACAAGCACTCGCCTCGACGGGAAGTGCCGCGCTGGCGTGAGAAGTGCTATCTCGTCTGGGACCTGATCATCATGGTGCTGGTGTCGGCCAGCCTGCTGCTGATCCTTTTTGACACGCTTTATCTGACCGGTCCCTTTCGCACCATGCTGTCAGCCATCTCGCCGTCTCTTGAGCAGGGCGGGGCATGGCTGAACGCCAATTTCGAAACCATCGACCTCTGGTTTGTCGCCATCTTCGTTCTTGATGTGCTGGTAGGCTGGGCCTTTGCCATCTGGGACAAGCGCTATCACCGCTGGTTTTTCTATCCGTTCGTGCACTGGTACGACGTGCTCGGCTGCATCCCGGTCGGTGGCCTTCGCCTGCTGCGTGTCCTGCGTGTCATTGGCCTCCTGATCCGGCTGCAGCGTACGCGACTGATCGATATTCGTACCTGGGGCATCTATCGGTTTTTCTACAAGTATTACGAGATCACGCTTGAGGAGCTCTCGGATCGCATCATCGTTCGGATGCTGACCGATGTGCAGGAAGGCTTTCTCTCCAGGGGCAATCTTTCCCGCCGCGTAACCGATGAGGTTCTGCTGCCCCGCAAGCAGCAGCTCATTGATGACGTGTCGCATCGCGTTCAGCGCGTGCTGGGAGAAAGCTATGCCCATCATCGCGAGGACATCAACACCTGGGTCAGCGGCCTGATTCATCGCGCCGTAACGGAAAATCCCACCATTCGCAGTCTGCAGCGTCTGCCGATGGGGGCACAGGTGGTCGAGGCCATGGACGAAGCGATGGCTGATGTCACCAGCCGGCTGATCAGGGAAGCCGTCATTGGCATTCGTTCACCGGACTTCCGGTCGTTGATCGAGGAACTTGCCAACCGCACCATTGATCGCAGCGTGCCCGCCAGCGCCAGTGACTATAAGGCGCTTGAGCAGGTATTGGTCGAGGTGCTGGACGTGCTGAAAAGTGAAGTAAAGGTACAACGGTGGAAGGAGCGCTACTACTAGCGCGAAGAAGAACCACGACATTACGCCTGACATACGCAACGCCACTCTCATCCTGCGCCGGCATGCGCTGAAACGTGTGCCGGACGCCTTCGAAAGGCGTTTCAGGGATCAGGGCGAGTCGCCATTTTTTTCAGGGTATCGTCGCGTCGAACAAGACCATGCCATACCACGGCCAAAAACACATGCCCGGTAATCAGTACGCCCAGCGTCCAGGCCATCCAGACATGCCATTGAGCGGTCAGCCTGGCCAGCCCTTCCATCTCGCGCCCGCCACTCATAAGCTGTATCTCGAATACCTGCAATGGCTTGCCGGAAGCCCAGTTCATGGTCAGCCCCAGAAGCGGAACAAGAATCATCAGTAGATACAGGAGCAGCTGACCAAAGGCGACCAGCATTTCGGCGCCCCGGTCATGGGGTGGGCGGTTGGAAAGGTTGTAAAGCCCCCATGTCGAACGAAGGGCCACCAGCAGCATCAGTACAAACCCGATGCTCTTGTGGGTGCCCACCATGAAGGCGACCCAGGGCGCGCGCCCGACCAGATTGGCCGCGATCATGCCGGCAAATTGCCACAGCAAAAGAGCCGCCATCAGCCAGTGAAAAAGACGGCTGATCCACCCATAATATTCACGAGTATCTCGCCAGGCGATGGAAGGCACAAAAGGCTCCTTGAAGCTTGGGCCACGCGACACGCGCGACGGTCAGGCCTACATTAGTGCAGCGGGCTTGTCTGGTGCTGAAAAATGCCTTTGAAAGCATTCATCCTCCCTTGCCGTTAAGGTGTATTACCATAACGCCTGCCTGCCATTTCATCAGGAACATGATGTCTCATTTTTCAGCCCACATCCCGTGGCGTCCTGCCGCTACCCTGCTCTGCCTGACGCTGATCTGCGCACTGCTGACAGCGTGTGGCGCGCCGGCCATGGCGCCGGTCGAGCTGGCACTGCGCGAGCAGGCTCCGCTGGCAGGGCTTGCTTCTGATCAGGACGCACCCGGGCGCTGGCCGGACCAGGAATGGTGGCACGACTTCAACGACCCGCAGCTCAATGCGTTGATCGAACGCGCCATGACCAAAGCGCCGTCGCTGGACAGCGCCCGCGCACGCTTTGACACCGCTTCTCGCCAGCTGGAGGGCCGCCAGGCAGATACCCGCGCGCAGCTCGAAGGTAGTGCCCGGGCCAACCAGAGCGTCAGCCACACCGACCTTGAATATCCGGCACTCGGGCTGCCGGGCTTCGAAGCCGGCCGTGCCGGTAACCATCAGCGCAGCAACACGGGCCTGGCCACCCTGTCACTTGGCTGGGAGTTCGACTGGTGGGGCAAGAAACGTGCTGCCATCGAAGCCGCCCTGGATCAACGCCACGCCGCACGACTGGAACAGGCTGCCGCGGCCAATGCGCTGCAGGCAGGCATCACTCGTGCCTATATGGACTGGCAGCTGCGTCAGGCCCAGCTGTCGGCGCTGGATACCCTGCTGAGCGCCGCTCGCGATCGCGAGCGCATCACCAGGCTGCGGGTCGAGCGCGACATCGAAAACCCCGCGCAGCTTGACCAGGCCCACGAACAGCTTTCACGGCTTGAGCAGCAGCGCGCGCAGATCGAGGGTGCCGCCCGCCTCGATCAGGTGCAGCTGGCCGCGCTGATGGGCGTTTCTCCGGGTCAGCTTGATGACCTGACACCGCGGGCGCTGCCTCAACCGGACACGACCCTGCCGGAGGAAGCCGGGCTCGAGCTGATTGCCCGCCGCCCCGACATCATGGCCAGCCGCTGGCAGGTCGAGGCCGCCATGCGTGGCATCGACCAGGCGCGCGCGGACTATTATCCCAACGTCAGCCTGTCGGCTCTGGCAGGCTTTCTGCGCGTTCACCCGCTGGGCAGCGGTCGCAACGACGATGTCTCGGTCGCCTCCTTTGGTCCGGCCGTGACGCTGCCCATCTTTGAAGGGGGACGTCTCGATGCCCGCTATAACGCCAGCCGTGCTCAGCTGGAAAGCGCCATTGCCGATTATAACCAGCGCGTGGTCGATGCCGCGCAGGAAGTGGCGCGCCAGACCGTTACCCTGTCGCGCATCGAGGCCCAGCGCGACGCTCAGGCAACGGCACTTGAAAGCTTTCAGCATCGCCTCGAACTCGCCCGCGAGCGGGATGCACGCGGGGTCGAGGACCCACGCTCGCTGATCGAGGCGCAGCAGGGGCTGATTCGTGAGCAGATGAACCGTCTGACGCTCGAAGGCGAGCTGCTGGATACCCGCATACAGCTGATTCACGCCCTGGGCGGGGGCTATCATGGACGCGTGCCCGAACGCGACGCGCGCTATTTGACGACGGGAAGTGCCACTGATGAGTCATGACAACGATGCCAGGACCGACCGCGATGATCCCGGTCATCCGTCTGGCGGAGAGGAGGTCGCTGAAGCGCCGGTGTCGCGCAAAAAACGCAATATCATCCTGCTCGTTATCGCACTGGTATTCGTGCTGGCCGGCATCGGCTGGTATCTGCTGGATGCGATGGTGCTCAGCACCCGGGTCATTACCGATGACGCCTATGTGCAGGGTGACCAGGTCAATATTTCCGCGCAGATCAACGCCACGGTCACCGCCATCAACGTCGAGGACACCGAGCCGGTCAAGCGCGGCCAGGTATTGATCACACTGGACGACAGCAATACCCGCAATGCACTTGATCAGGCCCACGGGCAGCTGGCGCAGGCCGTTCGCCAGTATCGCCGGCAGCTCGCGCAGGCTATCCAGTTTGATGCCGCCACAGTCACGGCGCGCGCACAGTTCGAACGGGCCCGTGACGAATATCAGCGCCGCAAGCCTCTGCTGGCGCAGCGCGCTGCCTCAAGAGAAGAAGTCGACAGCGCCCGGCGCCAGTACGACGCTGCCAGAGCACAGCTTGAGCAGGCCCAGGCACAGGCACGCGCAGCCCATGCCCTGATTGATGGTAACGATCTCTGGCATGCCCCGGGCGTCATGCAGGCGCGCGCCGTCTACCGTGATGCCTGGCTTGCCCAGCAAAGAACCCAGGTGATCTCGCCGGTCGACGGCCGTGTGGCCAGTCGACAGGTGCAGCTGGGCCAGAGTGTGCAGGCCGGCCAACCGCTTTTAACGGTCGTGCCGCTTCATGATCTCTGGGTAGATGCCAACTTCAAGGAAACCCAGCTGGGGCGGGTGCGCATTGGTCAGCCAGCGAGCGTGACCACCGATTTCTATGGCGATGACGTGGTCTATCACGGCCACGTGGCCGGACTGTCGGCCGGTACCGGGGCGGCGTTTTCCCTGCTGCCGGCCCAGAATGCCACCGGCAACTGGATCAAGGTGGTCCAGCGTGTACCGGTGCGCATCACCCTTGATGGCGATACGCTGTCATCTCATCCGCTGCGGGTCGGGCTTTCCACCTACACCCGGATTGATCTGAGCGATGCTGCCGATGGCCCCATGCTTGCCGATGCGCCCGGAGTTCGTGCGCCGCAACACACCGAGGTATTTGATGCGCGTCAGCGTCAGGCTGATGAGGCCGCCATGGCCATTATCCGCGACAACGCCGGCGACCTGCTCACCGATACCACCGAAAGCACCAATCCATGAGTGAGGCGGCCACCGCACCCAATGATCAGGAGGCGATGGCGCCCCTGCGTGGCATCAGGCTGGTGCTGCTGACATTGGCGATGGGTCTTGCCACCTTCATGGAGGTGCTCGACATCTCCATCGTCAACGTCTCGGTGCACACCATTGCCGGTGACATGGGCGTCAGTACCAGTGAAGGCACCTGGGCGATCAGTGCCTACGCGCTCTCCAGCGCCATTGCCCAGCCGCTGACCGGCTGGCTGGCGCGCCGCTTTGGCGAGGTGCGCCTGTTTTGCACCTCCATTTCACTGTTCATCGTTTTTTCCGCGCTCTGCGGATTTGCCAATAGCATGATCATGCTGGTGATCTTTCGTCTGCTGCAGGGGGCAGTTTCCGGTCCGCTGGTCCCGCTGACCCAGACGCTGCTGTTAAAGAACTACCCAGCCGAGAAGCGCAGCATGGCCATCGGCCTCTGGGCAATGACCGTCGTGGTGGCACCCATCTGTGGCCCGATTCTCGGCGGCTGGCTGACCGACAACTACTCCTGGCCATGGATTTTCTATATCAATATCCCGGTCGGCATTCTGTCGCTGGTGCTCAGTCTGTGGCTGTTGCGCGGGCGCGAATCAAAAACCACGCGAGTGCCGGTCGATGTCATCGGGCTGGGGCTTTTGATCGTGGGCGTGGGCGCGCTGCAGTTCATGCTCGACAACGGCAACGATCATGACTGGTTCGCCTCACCGATGATTCTGACGCTCGGCATCGTGGCGCTGGTGGGCATCACCTTTCTGGTGGCCTGGGTGCTGATGCACCGCCGCCCGGTGGTCAATCTGCGTCTGTTCGGTCAGCGCAATTTCGCCATCGGCACGCTGTGTCTGTCGCTGGGCATGTTTGCCTTCTTCGGCAATACCGTCATTACGCCCAACTGGGTACAGCAGGTGATGGGCTATAACGCCACCTGGGCGGGGCTTGCCGTGGCGCCCATCGGTATACTGGCGCTGTTTGCCTCCCCGCTGGTGGGGCGCTTTCAAAGCCATTTTGACCTGCGCTTTCTGGTGACCTTCGGCTTTGCCATCTTTGCCTTCTGTTCATTCTGGGCGGCCGGCTTCAACAGCCAGATTGCCTATGGCGAGCTGGCCATGCCGCGCTTTGTGATGGGCGCGGGCGTGGCGTTCTTTTTCGTGCCCATCAATCAGATCATCTTTGCCGGTCTCAGAGACGATCAGATCGCCGATGCCTCCGGGCTTTCCAACTTTTGTCGAACGCTGGCCACCAGTATCTCCACGGCGGTATCGGTCACCCTCTATGATCATCGCAGCATCTATCACCATGCCCGCCTGACCGAGTCGGTGGTGCCCGGCAGCCCGGCCACCGAGCACTATCTGGATCAACTCGGCACGCTGGGCCTGCAGGATCAGAGCGCCTGGATGATGATGAACAACGTCGTCAACGCTCAGGCCGCCACCATGGCGTTCAATGACGTCATCTGGGTGTTCGGCATCATTTTTGTGGTGGCCATCGGCCTGATCTGGCTGGCACGACCGCCCTTCCCCGGCGGTGGTCCGATGCACTGAATCTGGCAGACATCAGCTCATCAATTATTAAGCAGCAATTCAGTTTTTATACCAGGCTAAGGGCAGGCCACTGTTTTCGGCACTGACGCGGTTCGGGTTTCTCCTGCCCTGCAGAAGCCAGGGCCCTGATGACCCTGTTCATTCTTTTCGGCCATCCAGGTAGCGTCAGCGCCCTCTGTCATTTCCCAACCGTATTGGCACGGAGGCCATCATGGTGAAAAAGCACACCGCGCATGAAAGTAACGCCCAGGTCTATGGCAGTCAGGACAAGGGCACCTCGCCCGGCGGCGGCTGGCTGGCCCTCAAGGCCGTCGAGGAGCACATGTTTCGCCAGCAGGTGCCCTTTACCGGTAACCGCCTGATGCTGTCGATGAACAAGCACAACGGGTTCAAGTGCCCCAGCTGTGCCTGGCCCGACCCGGTCAAGCCGGCCATGGCCGAATTCTGTGAAAACGGTGCCAAGGCGGTGGCCTGGGAGACGACCCGCAAGCGGGTACGCCCCGAGTTTTTTGAGCGCCACACCGTCACCGAGCTTTCCCAATGGAGCGATCACGAGCTGGAAAGCGAGGGGCGTCTGACCCACCCGATGCGCTACAACGCCACAACGGACAAGTACGAAGCGGTCAGCTGGGATGACGCCTTTCAGGAGATCGGTGCAGAACTCAAGTCGCAGGAAGACCGCTGGCGGGTGCAGCTGTACACCTCCGGGCACGCCCCCAATGAATCCGCCTTCATGTTTCAGCTGTTCGGGCGCATGTATGGCATCAACAATTTTCCCGACTGCTCCAACATGTGCCACGAGACCACCACGGTCTCGCTGCCCGAAAGCCTGGGCGTCGGCAAGGCCACGACCACGCTGGATGATTTTGACCACACCGATGCGGTATTCATCTTCGGTCAGAACACCGGCACCAACAGCCCGCGCATGATGGGCAACCTGCATGAGCTGGTGGGCCGGGGCGGCGCGGTGGTGACCTTCAATCCACTGCGCGAGAAGGCGCTGGTGCGCTTTGCCAACCCGCAAAGTCCGATGGACATGCTGAAGCCTTCCGGCACCACCATCAGCTCGCAGTATCATCAGCTGCGCATCGGGGGCGATATTGCCGCCATTCAGGGCATGTGCAAGGTCGTGATCGAAGCCGACGACCGGGCCCGCGCCAACGGCGACAAGAGGATTCTGGATCATGAGTTCATCGAGGCCCACACTCACGGTCTCGACGCCTTCGCCGATCACTGTCGTCAGCTTGACTGGGCGCGGATCGAACGCCATTCCGGACTGACCCGCCATGCGATCGAGCAGGCCGCCGAGGTCTACATGAAGGCCGAGCGCGTTATCTGCTGCTGGGGCATGGGCATCACCCAGCAAACAAACGGAGGCGACGGCGTGCAGCAGATCGTCAACCTGCTGCTGCTGCGCGGCAACATCGGGCGACGCGGTGCGGGCGCCTGTCCGGTACGCGGTCACTCCAACGTTCAGGGCGACCGCACCGTCGGCATCTATCAAAAGCCGGGCGAGGCGTTTTTGAGCCAGCTCGACAAGGTCTTTGATATCGAGTCGCCGCGTCGACACGGTGATGATGTGGCGGCCTGCTGTGAATCCATTCTCGCCGGTGGCGTGGATACCTTTATCGGACTGGGCGGCAACTTCTTTCGCGCCATTCCCGATATTGAACGCGTGGCCGAGAAGACGCTCAACACGCTGAAGCTGACCGTACAGATCTCGACCAAGCTCAACCGCAGCCATCTGATTCACGGCAAAAAGGCCTTTATCCTGCCGTGTCTGGCGCGCACCGAGAAGGATATTCAGGCCGGGGTACTGCAGACCGTGACACTGGAAGATGGCATGAGCAACGTCAACGGCTCGACCGGTCAGATTGAACCCGCCTCGCCTCATCTAAAATCCGAGGTGGCAATCATTGCCGGTATCGCCCGCGCCACGCTTCCGCCGCATACAAAGGTCGACTGGGAGTGGCTCAGCGAGGATTACGCCCGCATTCGCGATCGGATCGAGGCGGTCTTTCCGGACATGTTCAAGGACTATAACGCCCGCGTGGGCACCCCCGGCGGCTTCCATCTCTACAACGCCGCCCGTGAACGGGTCTGGGAGACCGACAGCGGCCGCGCCAACTTCCTGTTCCCGGGGGAGACGCTCGATACCGGCATGACGGCGCCGGAGGCGGACCATTTCCAGCTGATCACCACCCGGGGGCATGATCAGTTCAACACCACGGTGTATTCACTCGATGATCGCTATCGCGATGTCTACGGCACACGCATGGTGGTGATGATGAATCCGGCGGATATCGAGCGGCTCGGTCTTGAAGAGGGCAATCTGATCGAGTTTCGTGCCGTGGCAGAAGATGGCATCGCACGACACGCCTCGGGCTTTCGGGTCATGCCCTACGATGTGCCCGAAGGCTGTGCGGCAGCCTACTATCCCGAAACCAATGGTCTGATCCCGATTGCCAACCGGGACGAGCGCAGCAACACCATTGCGGCCAAGTCGGTGCCCGTGACCATTCATCTGATGGACACCGAGCAGGTGCAACAGCAGACCGGCATGCTCGCCACCGCCTGATGACGGCCTCAACAGGTAATCACCTCAGGGCCCTGCCACTTCGGTGACAGGGCCCTGTGTCGTGACATGCCAAAAGGCTTGAGGATGGTAAAGGCTTAAGGATGGTGCTGAAGGCTTGTGCCACAATGTTGGTCACTTCTCACGCACCAACCGCTCACGGAGACGATGCCATGATGACCGTCTACGGCGACTATCGTTCGGGTAACTGCTACAAGGTTCGACTGACGCTGGCACTGCTGGAGATCGCCCACCGCTGGTTCGATGTCGACTTTCTGACCGGCGAAACCCGCAGCGATGACTTTGCCGTTCGCAACCCCGCGCGTCGCATTCCCATGCTGGAACGTCACGACGGGCGCACGCTCGTGGAATCCAATGCCATTCTTTATTACCTGGCCCACAACAGCGCCCTGGTCCCCGACGATGAATTTGATCGGGCCCGCATGCTGCAGTGGATGTTTTTCGAGCAGCACCGTCATGAGCCATCGCTCTCCGTAGCGCGCCTGATCCACTGGTATCAGGGCGACCCGAGCGAACGCCTCGAAGAGTTGCTGGCGCGCCAGGAAAACGCACGGCAGGCGCTGGATATCATGGAGCAGACACTGAGCACACAGCCCTTTCTGGCCGGGAATACATTGACCCTTGCCGATATTGCCCTTTTTGCCCACACCCATATCGCCGACCAGGCGGGCCTTTTACTGCTGGACTGGCCTCACGTCGTGGAGTGGTGCGGGCGCATCGAGGAAATCCCCGGCTTTGTCTCGATGCAGGACCTTCCGGATGACAATACGCCTGCGTCAATGACATAGCGCCACCCAAGCGTTCAGCATTTCAGGGCATTTACCCTCAAGCCATGACGATGCTGGACGATAACGATATAAAGGCCACTGAAGAACACTGATGAATGGCACCGGGATCACTGCCATTCATGGCCACAGCGCAGGCGTTATTTTAAAGATACCCAAAACATCATGAGCGATATCCCCCACGACAACGCCGGCGTACTTTTTGCCCGCCAGCCCATCTATGACCGTCAGCTGGCCCTGGCCGGTTATGAACTTTTGTTTCGCCCCTATGGCGGCGGTCCGATCGTGGCGGCCGATTTTGATGGCAATCGCGCAACCAGTCAGGTATTGATCAATGCCTTTACGGCGGCCGATATCGACAAGGTCTGTGACCACCAGCCCGCCTATGTCAACTTCACAACCGACAGTCTGATCCGGGATATCCCCTTCGATTCACGTGTCCTGATCATCGAGATTCTGGAAGACGTTACCGACACACCGGAGGTCATCGAGGCATTGACGCGCCTGCGTGAAGAGGGCCATGTCATGGCGCTTGATGACTATAGCCTGAACGATGCCAGTCACCCGCTGCTGCCCTTTGTCAATATCGTCAAGCTCGACTACCCCGTCTATACCCGCGAGGCGCTGGAAGACGTTATCCGGGCCCTGAAGACACGCTACCCGAACCTTCAGCTGCTGGCCGAGAAGATCGAGACAAAGGAAGACTACCGCATCGCCATGGATGCCGGGTGCACGCTTTTTCAGGGGTATTTCCTGGCCCGCCCCGAGCCGGTCTATGGTCGGGTCATGCCGGTCAACCGATTGAACATCCTGAGGCTTCTGGCCGAGCTTAACGCGTCGGATATCTCGATGCGCGATATGGCCGAGATCGTACAGCGCGACCCTTTCCTGAGCGTGCGCCTGCTGCGTATGGCCAACTCTGCCTTCGCCCAGCAAAGCCGACCGGTCACATCGCTGCACGGCGCCGTCATGGCGCTGGGGCTTTCACGCATCCGAAGTCTGGCAAGCCTTCTGGTGCTGTCACGTTTTGATGACAAGCCGCACGCCCTGCAGCAGCTGGCCATGATGCGCGCTCACTTCTGTCACCATCTGGCACAGCAGCTTCCCGGTCAGACCAGCGAGATGGGCTTTACCGTGGGGCTTTTCTCCTGCCTCGACAGCTTCATGGATCAGCCGCTGGAAGAGATTCTGGCGCAGATTCCCGTTCACCCCGATATCGAAGCGGCCCTGATGTATCGCCACGGTCCACTGGGGATGCTCCTTCAGACCGCCATCGACTATCAAAAGGCGCACTGGGAGCAGATCAACTGGCCTCATCTGGCGCGACTGGGGCTGTCGGCCGAACAGATTGCCAGTGCCTATCAACAGGCGTTAATCACTGTTCCTCGGAGGCCATGAGGGTCGGGCATTACTTAATAAATTGTTCAGACAGTGAATTCCAGGACCTGCGCAATGTCCCATACTCGTCATCCTGATTCAGGCAGGCAAAAACTGCTCATTGCACAACAGGGAACGTTGTATGCTCGTCTCCGTACAGGCGCTTCGTGCATTTGCCGCCTGGCTTGTGGTCTTTCATCACTTCATGCAGGTCTTTTTCAATTTCGAAGCCGATAATCTCGCCGGCCATCTGCTATCGACCCGCGGGCAAATGGGCGTGGATATCTTTTTTGTCATCAGCGGTTTCGTCATCTACATCACCACCGCCGACCGTTCGATAAAAACCCTGCGCTTTCTCTGGCAGCGCGCGGCGCGCATCGTGCCGGTGTACTGGTTCTATACGGCCATTACCGCCACCATCCTCTTTTTCGCCAGTGATCTGATGCCGGATTACGGGCTTGACCTCCCCTCACTGATCATGGGGCTTTTGTTCATTCCCAATGAGAATCCGGCCGGCTTTGGCGACTACCCCATCCTGCCGGTGGGCTGGACACTCAATTTCGAGATGATGTTCTATCTGATCTTTGCCCTCTCCTTTTTACTGCCAGCACGGGTCAGAATGTGGGCCGTACTGACCATGATTGCGCTACTCAATCTGCTGCTGTCACGGCTGGACATGATCAGCAGCTTCTACGCCGATCCCATTATTTATGAGTTTCTGCTGGGTGTTGGCGTGGGCATGCTCTACCGCCATGGCAAACTCTCGCCGGTCAGGATGCGCAGCCCCTGGGTCGTACTGGCTCTGGGTTGTGCCGCGCTCATGCTCTGCTTTACCGATCAGTCCGGCTGGCGACTGGCCACCTGGGGCGTACCGGCAGCGCTGCTTGTGATCGCCATGATCCGCCTTGAACCGATCTTCATGCGCTGTCATGGTCTGCGCCGGATGGGCGATCAGTCCTATTCCGTCTACCTGGTCCACGTCATCGTGCTGTGGCTGGCCAATGCCCTGTTGCATGAGCACTGGGGACTCCCTGCCTGGCTGACGCTGGCCATCAGCGTGGCGATCATTGCAACGCTTTCATGGGCCAGTTTCGAACTGCTGGAAAAGCGGCTCTCGCGTCGACTCAAACCGCCGCGCCATATGCCTCAAACCGCCTGAGTCCGGATTAACCACAGCTAAAGGACTGGATGACGCCCTGCTCATTGACATGAATGTTCAGGCGATCCTGGCGGTAATCCATGGTCTTCATGGTGTCCGGTGCCAGCACGCGAAACTGCTGTGCCTGACTCTGATCAACGATGTGCTGGCGCACGTTCTGATCAAGCCGGGCGCCGGTCAGTGCCTTGAGACGATCAGCCCCACACGCCTTCAGGGCCTCATCGGAGGGCTGGGACGCCGTCCCGGCATTACTGCCGGTCTGGGTGGAAGGCGCTTCATCGCTGCCACCACCAAACCAGGCGCAGCCGTTAAGCCCCAGAAACGTGGTGGTGACAATCGCGGCAAGCAGAGCGTGTTTCATGGTGATCTCCGATCAAGGTTGGCTGATGCCTGTCCGGGGGCTGTCAGAGGGGCCATGGCAGGCAGAGAAAGCCTTTTATCATCGGCAACATCCTGCATGAATGCCAGCCCCATCCGATAGAGCATCGCCTCCTGACGCTCGCCGCCCAGCAGGGAGAGATTGATCGGCACCCCGGCATGGGTCATGCCCATCGGTATCGTCAGCTCGGGAAAACCGGTGGCAGAGGCGATATAACCCAGCGCAAACGGCTCCTTGGCCGTGCATTCATAATCATCGCGTTTGCCGTCTCTGAGCGGTGGCGCCGGGCAGGCTTCGGTGGGAAAGATCAGGGCATCAAGGTGGTTGTCGGCCATGAACTGCGTCAGATGCTCACGAAGCTCGGGGAGGCGTCGCGAGACCACTTCCAGATAACCGGGAGAGCCTTCCAGCCGCTTGTCCAGGCGCGTCTGCATGCCACGAATGCGCTGTGGGGTGACCGGGGGGTTATCCCCGGCACGCTGATTAAGCGTCTCACACTGCGTCATGATTTCCTTGAGCGTATGGGGCTGCCCCTGATCAAACTGACGCAGATAGCGCTCGAGCTGGGGCTGAAACTCCGCCTGATGCACCGGACCCACCGCCGCAGGCCAGAGATCGAGATAGTGCTTTTCGAGCGTGACCTTGACCTGCGTGGCCCCCAGCGCCCTGAGACGTTGGAGCGCCTGAGCAAAATGCGCTTCGATCTCGGCATTGCCCGCCTCACGATGCTCGATCACGCCCACGCGCAGCCCCTGAAGTGGTGTGGGCGGTGCAGGTACCGGGACAGGGTCAAGGCCTTTTAGCGGCGAGTGATCATTGAACCAGGTGGCATCATCGGCGTCATCACGGCCGGCCATGGCCGCCAGCACCCAGGCATTGCCCTGAACGGTACGCGTCATGGGCGCCGGGGTATCAAAGGACATCGCCAGCGGAATAATGCCGTCCCGGCTGACGCGACCCAGCGTCGGGCGCATCGCCACAAGCCCTGTGGCATGCGCCGGCCCGCGCACGGAACCCTCCGTATCGGTGCCAATGGCAAAGGGGGCAAAACCGGCCGCCACGGCAGCGGCCGAACCGCTGCTGGACCCCAGCACGCTGCGATCCAGACGCCAGGGATTGCGGGTGATGCCGCCCCGGGAGCTGTAGCCAGGCTCGCCATAACTGGCGGCAAACTCGGTCATGTTGGTCTTGCCCAGTAAAATGGCCCCGGCGCGCTCCAGACGCTGGACCACGTGGGCACTGTCCGGCGGATAGGCATGGGCCAGCACCATGGAGCCGCCTGACGTGGGCAGCCCCTTCACATCGACATTGTCCTTGACCACAAAGGGAATACCGTAAAGCGGCCCATGGCCACCTTCCTGACGGTGGCGATCAAGCCTGCGGGCCCGGGCGATGGCTCCGGGCGCCAGGTCCAGCATGGCGTTGATGGTGGGCCCCCGGTCATCCAGCGCCCCGATACGGGCCAGATAAAACCGGGTCAACTGCTCCGAGCTCACCTCGCCACGATCGAGCATGCCGCGCAGTTCAGGCAGGGTTTTCTGTTCAAGATGCAGGGATCGATCACCGCCCGGGGGTTCAACTTCCCCGTCCGCGCTGGCCGATGACGCCATCAAAAGCCCCATCAGCATGCCGGTGACCAGACACCACCAGAGACGTCGGCCGAACCCGAGCCGAAACATCGCATGCTCCCCACGTGCCGGGCACGTTTTGTTCAGGAAGCTCGCATCGTGCCTGCCTGGTGCCGACAGAATCAAGGCGCCATCGCAGGGCGATGCCGCCTGGACTGCAAGCTGCGCACATCGGCAAAGACTCAGGGCCCGCCCACGGCACACTCATCAATGAGCGAAAGCCAGAGCCCGGGGCCGGCACCACGGCGCGAGGTGATCTCGATCAATCCACGGGTTTCCAGCGAGGAAGCGCTACGTCGCACCAGGGCATGGGCCACATCGAACTCCCGGGAGAGTCGGCCGCTGTCCAGCCGCACAGGCCCGGTATCCCCGGCGCTTTCCAGACGCGCCAGCAGCAGCGCCTCCAGCCCATCAAGGTCCGGATGACGCTGCAGCCAGCGCGTCAGGCGCTCGACCTGCTCGCAGGTGAGTGACTCGATATCCATCAGACCAGCCGCTGACTCTTTTCGAGCCGAATGGCCACCGACTTGGAGTTGGGCGTATTGCTCTTGATGCCGACGCTGTCGAGCGGGATCAGTGGATTGGTTTCGGGATAGTAGGCCGCAGCGCAGCCCTCGGGGGTGTCATATTCCACCACGCGAAAGCCGTCGGCGCGCCGCTCGATGCCATCCTCGGACTCGCCGATCAGGTTGACCCAGTCACCGTTGGCGACGCCCAGGCGGGCCATGTCCAACGCGCTCATGAAAATCACCCGGCGCGTGCCTTCCACGCCGCGGTAGCGGTCGTTGTAGCCGTAGATCGTGGTGTTGTACTGATCGTGACTGCGCATCGTCTGCAGGGTGATCCAGCCCTCCCGCCGGGCCAGCTTCTGATGCAGCACCGCCTCGGGCAGCGGCTCGCTGGAGAACCTGGCAAGCCCGGTCTCGGTCGGGAACTCCCGCCGGGCCCCCGGATTGCCCAGCCAGAAGCCGCGCTCCTGACGCACGCGGGCGTTGAAGTCTTCAAAGCCCGGCAGCACGGCCGCCACGTGGTCACGAATACGGTCGTAGTCACCGGCCAATGCTTCCCAGTCCACCACGTCACTGCCCAGCAGTTCGCGGCCGATACCGGTGATAATGGCGATCTCCGAGCGCAGCTCGCGGGAGGCCGGCTTATGGATGCCGGCCGAACCGTGCACCATGCTCATCGAATCTTCCACGGTAATCAGCTGCGATTTGCCGTCGGCGCGGCGATCCACCTCCACACGGCCGATCACCGGCAGAATCAGCGCGTCGCGGCCGGTGACCAGATGACTGCGGTTGAGCTTGGTGCTCATGTGGACCGTCAGATCGCAGCGTTCCAGCGCTGCCTCGCAGACATGGGAGTCGGAAGTGGCACGGGCAAAATTGCCCCCAAGGCCAATGAACACGCGACACCGGCCGTCACGCATGGCGCGAATGGCCGACACCGTGTCGTGGCCGTGCCGGCGCGGCATCGGCACACCATAAAAGTTCTCCAGCGCGTCCAGAAATTCCTGGGCGGGCTTTTCATAGATGCCCATGGTGCGATCGCCCTGCACGTTGGAGTGCCCGCGAACCGGACAGGTGCCGGCACCGGGCTTGCCGATATTGCCCTTGAGCAGCAGAAAGTTGACGATCTCGCGCACCGTGGCGACGGAGTGCTCATGCTGGGTGATCCCCATCGCCCAGGCACAGATGGTCGCATTCGACCGGATATAGATCTCGGCGGCCCGGGTAATCTCTTCGCGACTCAGGCCCGACTGCGCCTCGATGGCCGACCAGGGCGTAGCCTCGACCACGGCGCGCCAGGCGTCAAACCCGTCGGTATACCGCGCGATAAAGTCACGATCGATGACGTTGCCGTCACGATCATCGCGCTCGAACACGATTTTGGCCATCCCGCGAATGGCCGCCATGTCACCGCCCAGCGCCGGACACAGATAGAGGGAACTGATACGACCACTGCCACCGGTCGCCATCTCCAGCTTGCGCTGCGGGTCGGCAAAGCGCTCCAGCCCCCGCTCCTTGAGCGTGTTGAAGGCCACGATCTGACAGCCGTTGTCGGCCGCCTCACGCAGGGTGCCCAGCATGCGCGGATGGTTGGTGCCCGGATTCTGTCCGAAGGTAAAGATCGCCTCGGCCTTTTCAAAATCCTCCAGCAGCACGCTGCCCTTGCCAATGCCGAGCGCTTCGACCAGTCCGGTGCCGCTGGCCTCGTGGCACATGTTGGAGCAGTCCGGCAGGTTATTGGTGCCATAAAGGCGCGCCAGCAGCTGAAAGACCCAGGCGGACTCGTTGCACGCCTTGCCGGAGGTATAAAAGAGCGCCTGGTCGGGGTGATCCAGCACCTTGAGACGATCGGCGATCAGACGATAGGCCGCCTCCCAGTCAATCGGCTCGTAGTGATCGGTCTCCGGGTTGTAGCGCATTGGCGAGGTCAGCCGGCCCTGATCCTCCAGGCGGTAGTCATCCCACGTCTTCATCTCGCTGACCGACCAGCGCCTGAAAAAGCGTGGTGTGACGCGCTTTGCGGTGGTCTCCCAGGTAACGGCCTTGACGCCGTTTTCACAGAACTCGAACGACGAGGCGTGTTCGGGGTCGCCCCAGGCACAGCCCGGACAGTCAAAGCCATCAGGCTGGTTGAGCTTTAACAGCGCACGCACGTTGGAAAGTGGTGCGCGACTGTGGCGAAGATGCCGACCAACGGAGATCAGCGCCCCCCAGCCGGCAGCCGGGTGGGTGTATTCGAAAATGCGTTCCCTGGGTTGGCTCACGGAAAACTCTTTATGTCAGGTGATGACAGGCGGGTCATGGAAAAGGGTCAGTTTGCAGGCCCGGGCGGGCCGAGGGTCAGCCGCTGCTGAGCAGGGTCAGGCGCCGGCCTCGATGACAGCAGATCAGATTCAGCGCACACAGGCGGGCGATATCGACCGCCAGCGGCGAAGGATGGGAGAGCGTGGCCAGCGTCGGGATGCCGGCACGCACGGCCTTTTGCACCAGCTCCAGACTGCAACGACTCGAGAGCAGCACCATGGCGATCGGCAGGCCTTCAATCAGCGAAGCACCGATCAGCTTGTCGAGCGCGTTGTGTCGACCGATATCGATGCCGCTGCCCAGCCACTGCCCCTCATTATCAAGGCCCAGCGCCATGTGAAGCCCTGGCTGGCCTTCATCGGAGAGCTGCGCAAGTGCTTTTTCAAGCTGCGCCGGTGGTGGCGGGGTGCTGGCCGGCAGACGCTGCAGCCCTTCCATCATCTGCGCTTCCTCGGCGCTGCCGCACCGACCGCAGCTCGAGGAGGCCGAGGTAATGCGACGACGCTCGCCGGCCAGACGCTCGATGTGGGTCGGCACGCTCATGCGCACCCGCACGCCGTGGCGCAGTCGATCGATGGTGATCTCGCCGGCCTGCGAGGCCCGCGTAATCATCCCTTCACTGAAGGCAAACCCTACCGCCCAGTGCTCGAGCGCCTCGGGCGTGGCCAGCACGGAGGCGTAGGCGGTGTCGTTAAAGGAGAGCGTCACCGGCAGCTCCGAAGGTCCCTGGAGCTGCTCGCTGGGGGTTCGGGTAGCGTCTTCGTAATCGGAAAGCGACATGGCAGTACGGCTCCTCTGACGGGCGAGCATGGCAGGCAACACGGCAGGCCCGGACAGGGCATCGACAGGCGGGTGCCCCGATGACAAGTGACGAAAGTATAACGCCGCGCGCGTGACGGGCTCCAATGGAGCAACGCCATGAATTGATCGAGCACGTCTATCAATGTTTCGAAACGGTCAAGGTTTCAAGACCGATCAACGTCTGAAGGGCTGCCCCTCCTGTCATGCTATCAGGGTTCAGGGCGCCGCTGTTCTCAGAAGTCGTCCAGAGGCTCGCGCAGCCACTCCAGCAGCGCCCGCAAGCGTCGTGATGGCGGCGCGCCCGCACGCCACAGCAGCCCCACCGGCGGGTCCTCCTCGGTGGCCGGCAGCAGGCGATGGGCCAGGCCGGCGTGGCCACGGCCGTCGACCCCGTACTGCTCCACCACGCCGACGCCAGCCCCCTGCGCCACCAGCCGCTCAAGGACGGCCATGGATTCCGCTTCCAGTACCGACGAGAGCGTCACGCCCTCGCGTCGGGCATGAATATCGATGCGATGGCGGTGCTGCATGTCCGGGGTCAAAAGACACAGCGGAAAGGCGCCAAGATCCGCCCATGCAGGTTTTTTCGGCAGGGTGAAACAGTCCTCGCGCGCCAGCAGCGCGTAGCGCTCGGTATAAAGCCTTCGCGCCACGAAGGGTTCGGCGGCGGGCACGTCGAGATAGCCCACCGCCACATCGATGTCCCCTTCCATGAGCGACTGCATCAGGGGCAGCGTGGCCCGCTCCATTAAACGCAGCGACAGGGCCGGATAACACTCGCGCAACGGCACGATCCAGCGGCTGACAGCATCGAGCGCCGACGGGATCAGTCCCAGCCGCAGCAGACCGCTGGGCGGGCTTTCGGGGTCCAGCTCGGCATTGAGCTCATCGAGCGAGGCGAGAATGCGTCGGGCATGGCTGAGCACATGCTCGCCTTCCGGGGTCAGCCCCTCGAAGCGGTGGCCACGAATGATCAGCGCACACCCGAGCTCCTCTTCCAGCTGCTTGAGCCGTGCCGAGAGCGTGGGCTGGGTCACGTTGCAGGCGGTAGCGGCACGCCCGAAATGGCGCTCGCGGGCCAGGGCGACCAGAAAACCGAGCTGTCGATGGTCCATGCCGGGGCTAGCGCGGCGCGCAACGCGCGTCGATCCAGTCACGCGCCCGGGCCAGGTTTTCCAGCTCGACCGTGGCGCGGCTGACGTCCTGCCCGCGCGAATAGGCATTGGGAATGGCAATCACGTCGATGCCGGCGGCGCAGGCCGCATTCACGCCATGACAGGTGTCCTCGATCGCCACCGCCTGTGCGGCCTCGATGCCACACAGAGACAGCCCCTTCAGATAGCACTCGGGATGCGGTTTGGAGTGCGTCACGTCGTTGCGGGTCACGATGTGGTCAAAAAAGCGCCCGAGATCGTAATGCTCGATGGTCGGGGCAATCTCCTCGCGTCCGCTGCCGGTGATCAGTGCCATGGGCAGACCGCGTTCACGACACCATTCGAGCATCTCGAGGGCATGATCCATCAGCGCAATCGGATTCTGTGTAAAGCTTGCCACGGTGCGCTCGACCTTGCGCTCGACCAGCGTGTCGGGGTCAATCTTCAATCCGCGGGATTCGACCAGGCGCCTGGCCTCCTGGGTCACCGGCACCCCCGAGCTTTCTCGCTTGTACTCCTCGTCATCAATATGCGTGCCCAGTTCAGACAGCACCTCGTTCCACACCCGGTGATGGGCGCTTTCGGAATCGGCCAGCGTGCCGTCAAAATCAAACAAAACGGCGCGATACTTACCGGATGACTGCATACAGGCACTCCTCTCTTTCGTGTGATGCCGCGTTCTTTCGGGTGATGGCGTGTTGATATCAGAGCATGGTCCAGCAACATGATCGCCCGGGCAACTGCAGATGCCCGGGTTCGTTGCTAGAATCATTCTCATTCACGCATCAGTGCCTGACCTGAAAGGGGTCGGCAACCCCGGAGGGACATCGTCATGTTTGACGCGCTGTTCAACGAGCGACTGGCCCGCTTTGGCACAGTCCTGACCTGTCAGCGCTCGGGCATGGAAGACGTTATACCCGTGCGCCGGCTGCTGGAGAAGGACATGCTTGAAGGGGTGCTGACACGCTTTAGTGACCATCACGGCCCCTGTGAGCGCCGTGCGGTCGCCACGCAGTGGTCCAAGCACTATCTAAGCCAGCTGATCATCCCCATCACGGTGGTGGAGCTGTGCCGGGATATTCACCTGCCTTTGAGCCTTGATGAAATGGGCATGGTGCTGGCAGACGACGGCACGCCCGAGCAATTCGTTCTGCCGCATGAAGGGACCATCAGTCTGGACAACGGCTGCGTGCGTTTTTGTTCGCTGATCGCCCGTCACCTCACACCGCTGATCGACACGCTGGCACGCCAGGTGCATTTTTCACCTCGCGTGCTGTGGAGCAACGCCGCGGTCTATTTCGAATTTGCCGTCAACGAGCTGGAAAGACAGGGGCTGGCCAGCGCCTTCGAGATCAACGGCGCGCGTGCCATGATGGAATTACGCCAGCTGCCGGACCGCCAGCGCAATCCCTTCTACCGCCCGGTGGACTATATCGACGTGGTCGACGACAACGGCGCGATCGAGCCTTGGCGCTGTCGTCGCATGTGCTGTTTGCGCTATCTCGATGACACGCTCGGGCTGTGCGGCAACTGCCCACGGCTGAAAACCACCCGAGCGGATGAGCACCCGGCTCAGGCCTGAGCGTTGTCCTGATCGGGCGTTTCCTCGGTGTGCTCACGGCGAGCGATGCTCGCGTCGCGGCGGATGCGCAGCTCGTCTTCGTACATTTGCTCCATGACGTTCATCAGCCCGCTCAGAATCCACCAGACCCCGAAGATGGCCAGCAGGAAGGCCACGGCCGCCATGAAGGGGTTCTGGAAAAGGGCATACAGCGCCGCAGCCGCCAGACAGAAGGCGTAACCGCCCACGGCGCGACGCAGGGATTTATCAAGGCGCTGCCAGAACATGTTCTGACTGTAGCCCACGCCCCGACGCCAGAGCATGTCGGTCAGCACATGAAAGGTCACGGCGGCCGACACCAGTAAAAGCGCAAAGCTGACGATCTGGAAAATACCGAAGGCCGGGCTGGTAATCACGGCAAAAAGCCACAGGATCGGCAGTGACACCACTGCCCACATCACGATGGCTCGCTTGCGCAACGCTTGATTGTTCATGGTCCTCATGTCCTGTCTGGTCGGTGGTGCAAGGGCCGGCACGGCCTGCCCGGTGGTCATGTCTTGCGTGTGACAACAGCGCCGACAGGTTGGTTCATCGCCATACATGCCGGTTTGAGCGCACACCGCTCACGGGCGTTCAGGGCCACAGTATGCCCTGAACACCTGAACAGCACCTTGCCGTTATGATGATTCACGCCCCAGCGGCGACCATCCTACCGGGCCCGGGTTGTCTTCCAGATCGAAATGCGCCTCACCGCTCAGGTGATTGAGAATCACCGCCGAGCGCCAGGCCATCAGCGACAGCTGCGGCTCGGCAATGCCATAGCGCAGGCGCCCGGCGTTGACCGCGTAGATGCGACTGTCGCCCCCGCCCTGCCAGTCGAGCAGAAAATGGCGTCCTACGCTCGGCGCGCCATGCTCGTCCCGTCCGATTTGCTCCGCCAGCGGCGCCATGCACTCGGGCAGTTTTGACTCAAAGCCGGTAGCAAAAATCACCACGTCGGCATCAAAGTGTTCCAGCACGCCGGTCGTGCCATGTCGGGCCTGCAGCATGAATACCTCACCATCACGCGTCATGTCGATCGCCTCGCGATGGGGCAAAAGGTGCGCCCAGCGCGGCTCGTTCATGACATCGAAACGGTGATAGAGCGTCTGATAGATCCCGGTCAGCGCCGCCGGCGTAATGCCGTCACTGGCGTATTTCTGCGCGCTGACCTCACGCCGGCGTACCTCATCGCTCAACTCGGCAAACTGTGCGGTATAGCCGGGCGTAAAGTACTCATTGGTGAAGGCCGTTTCATCGAGCGGCTGAAAGTTGCGCCGACGCGACAGCCAGTGCAGCGATCGGGGCGGCCCCCAGTGGCCGCGCAGGGCGTTGATGAAGATATCCGCCCCGCTCTGCCCGCCGCCGACAATCACCACGCGCTGATTGGTGAAATCACGCGCGTGCCAGGCAATCGATTCAGCGTGCAGGCAGTGCTCGCCCTGATGGTCACGCGCAAATGCCGGTAGCCAGGGCGTTTTGCCACTGCCCAGACACAGATGCCGGGCGCGAAAGGTGCGGGTATCGGTTCTGAGCTGAAAATGCTCACCGTCGTGGTCGATTTCACGCACGCCATGGTTGAGCCAGACATTATCGAGCCCCTCGGCAGCCCAGCGCAGATAGTCGGAGAACTCCGCGCGTGACACCGTGGAGAGCTCGGCATTTAAAAAGCGATAAAAGCGGCGATGCTGGACCAGATAGTTGAGAAACGACCAGCGGCTGGTCGGGTCGATCGCCGTGACGAGATCCTTGAGAAAGCCGGTCTGCAGGTGCGTGTCCGGCAGCATCATGCCTTCATGCCAGACGTAGCGCTCCTGGCGGTCAAAAAAGCGCGTCGAAAGTGCCGGCAGGCCATCGGCCAGTGCGGCAATACTTAAATTGAACGGACCGGCGCCGATGCCGGCCAGATCCAGAAGCTCGGGGGTATCAGCCATGTTGGGCAATGTCTCGGGTGGTTACGCGCCCTGACGCGACAGTGCCGCCTCGCCCTGCTGGCGTAGCGGATCGTCGTCACTCAGGCAGTGATAGAGCGGGTTATCGATTAAATGATCCATGTCCGGCAGCATGCGCGCCGCCGAGTGATCATTGGCATGCAGAAACTTCGAGCGATTAAGCCCCAGTCGCAAAATGCGCGGCTTGAACAGGCTGAACAGGTCAAAGCGCGCCTGAAGATCGGGCTGACGGGCCATATAGTCGCCCAGCGCCCTGGCACAGAGCTGGTAAAAACGTGTCTCGCTGACACCGGCCTGCGCGGCCAGCGGCGCCACAAAGCGCAGAAGCGTCACGAAATGCCCGGTCTGGAGATCGTGAATCAGTTTTTCCGGCGGCAGACGCACGGTGACCTCCACCAGCTCACGCGGCAGATCATGAGCCTCGGGGAAATCCTCATCGACCAGGCGCAGGTCGCCCTGAAAATCCTTGAGCGCCAGTCGGTGTGGTACGCCATCGCGCAGGATCAACGTCAGATTCTGCCCGTGGGCGATAATAATGACCCCGAATCGGCAGATCAGATGATACATCGGGATCAGCGTCGCCTCGAACATGCGGGAAAGCCACTGCTCGGCCTCGATGCCGGATGCCTCGATATAGGCCGCAAGCCAGGCCCGGCCGCGGGCATCGCACTGCATCAGCTCCGACATCAACAGCGCGTGTTCGCCCTTGCCCACTCGTGGTGCAAGCCCTTCACGCCAGATCACCCCGCACAGTTCGCGAAAGCGATAGGGCGCCGCCTCCAGCCGGCCATATTGATCATGCTCGACCACCGCCGGGGCCGGCTCGGCCAGAATCTCGAGCCCGGCCCGCTGAAACTCCTCGTCATCTGCCGCGCGCGCCTGAAGCCAGTGTGAGGCGGCAGGGCCTGCGAGCATGTACTGACCCGGAATGCCGCGATAGCTTGAGGTATTCATGATGGTAATCGGCAGCTTGAGATCATACTGCCCGGTGCGGCTGGCATTGGTCAGCGTACGCAGCGACTGCTGGGCTACAAAGTGATCGCCAAAGGCGCCCAGCCAGGCCATGTCACCGCGACCGATATCGCCGACGTGCAGCATGGCGAGCATGCGCGCCCACTGCCAGGGGTGGACCGGCATCAGCGCATACGCGTCAGCCCTCTCCCCCAGCACCGCACACTTGCCATCGCGCGCGGCCAGCAGGGCACGCTTGTCACTTTCCTCCAGCACACTGTCGAGCAGGACATTGTCATCGATGGCCATGCGGCTGCTTTTGAGCCGCGCGCGGCGCACCATCAGCCACTCGACCTGAAAGGGATGGCCGTACTCCGGCGCATAGCGCTCAAGCGATTCTACGCCCCAGCCGCGCCGCCCCTTGTTGAACAGGAACTTGGGGTGGCCATCGAGCACGGCCTGACGCTGCGGCTCAAAAAGCCGAATGGCCTCATCGGCGTTCAAGCGCTGATGCACTTCGATCAGATAGCAGTCACCGCGCAGGGTGTTGTAAAGATCTTCCAGATGCTCGGCCAGCTGGGCGTCATTCATGCCCATGCCGGGGGCCAGCGCCAGCAGGAACTCGGCCGCCTCCGGCATCTCACTGGTACCTTTCGGCCCGCGCAGGCTGTCGACCTCGATCAGCAGCTGCCCCCACAGGTTGGTATCGGCCTGAAAGTGCCAGCGGCCGCAGGCTCGGCTCTCGGCCGACGTGCTGCGATCCTCCGAGGCAACCGCCTCGATATCCAGCCGCCAGCTTTTCGGGCCGCCCTCGGGCAGCAGCACCTGCTCCCAGGCCAGCTCGCTGATCATTTTGGCGATCAGCGCGCGGTTGGCACGCGACCAGTGACGGCGGATGGCCTCGTCAGGATCGATGGCGGCAAGCGGCGGCGGCAGGATCGAGACCGGTGCCGATCGGGTCGAGTCAAACACCATCACATCACCTGTCCAAAAAAGTGATGGCGCTTGCCCATGACCAGCATGGCGCGCTTGTCGGGCAGATCAAATTCACGCTGGCTGAAAAGCCCCAGCCGTTCGAGATGGCGAAAAATGCGCTCGTTGCCGGCATCGGGTTCCAGCACGATGCGCTCGGTGCGTGGCTCGCTCAGATAAGCGTAGTGCTGAAGCGCGGTCAGCCAGGCATCCACGAACTGCGTGCCGCGGAAGTCTTCTTCGCCGACCAGCACATGCAGACCGCGGTCAAAGGCCTGCCAGTCGTAGTACTCGCCCAGTACGTCTTCAGGCGCCCAGTAGAGTTCGAAATAACCGAATGCCTCGCCGTCCAGCTCGCCGATCAGCGACAGTCGATGCGGCTCGGTCAGCCGGTGCGACAGCCACTCGGCAAATGCCTCACGCGGCTTGTTCTGCTGCCAGAAACGGGCCACCCGCTCACTGTGCATCCACTGATGCAGACGATCGAGATCGCGCTCGCCGTCGCACACCCGCAGGGTCAGACGCTTGTCCAGCCGCGGGTCGAGGCGTTCATACACCACGCCGTGGGGCCTGGCCGGCCGCCAGGGCCGACCCAGCTCGATCTGGAAGGGCTGCGCGGCGTAGTCGGACTGCAGCCACTGCCACGGGCGCTGATAGAAGCTTTCGCGCAGCACCCTTGGCGCGCCCAGCGCCTGGCACAGGGGATACCAGTAAGGGTCCGCACGCCAGGCGTCATCAAGAATCAGGAGACGACACGCCGGGCGGGTCGCGAAATGATGATCGATGGCGTCCAGAAGCGAGCGCTCCTGCGAGGGCGCCAGCCTTTCGCTGGCAGACAGATCGTCATGGCTGGACATGGTGATTTCTCGCGGTATCAGGGTCATGGTTCAAAACGTGCAGGCCTCAATCGTCAGTGGACGGGGTCAACAGCGGATTGGGCATATCCAGATAGATGTTGGCCGGGTCATCCAGCGTGGACTCGTTGATGCCGGACAGATAGCAGAAGAAGTTGCTTTTGACCTCCAGCGTAGGTGATGTCAAAAGATGATCGAGCAGCGTGGTATCGCCGCCACGGCAGTGGTGGCGCAGCGCCGCCAGATGATCACGCAGATGCGCGACCAGCACGGACTCATCGACAAGCCCCGCCTCGGAAAGCGCAGCCGTGACCGAGAGAGCCGAATTGACGATGACATAATAGGGAAAATAGCGCTTGAGCATGTCCGCCGTGATGCGATGGTCCTGACTGACGCTTTCCTCGGGATGACGCGCCAGAAAGTGCGCGGTGACCCCGCTGCCCTGGCAGTCGCGATAGTCCACGCCCACCGGACGTTCACGCTCAAGGCGCACCACAATGTTTTGCTGATGGGCCAGCAGCACGATGCCCTCCTCGACCACCAACCGGATCAGCGGCAACAGCACCCGCTTGCAGAAGGCTTCAAACCATGAAAGCGCCGCCTCGCGTTCGCCGAGGTTGTCCAGTGCGGCCAGGCGCCTGACACCGTTGGCCAGCAGTGTCTGGCCGGTCTTGCCCAGCGGCTGGGTCAGCGTGGCGAGCACCACGCTCGGCGCGTCAGGCCCCTGGATGCGATTTTCACGCAACAGCGCCAGGCTCGCCTCATCGATCTCACCGTCGTCGTTTTTCCAGCCCAGCCAGGCCGGTTCCTGCATCAAATGAAAGTGCTCGCGAATCTCAACGCTCACTCCCGGCCACCAGCGATCCAGCCGCAGCCCGCGCATCACCTCGTTGCCGTGCAGCACTCGAAGGGAGTTGGTCAACTTCGCCGACAGCGAGCCCTTGACCATCCAGTCGGTCTGCGGACAGTAAAGCGAGCGATGCGATGAGGTCGGATACCAGCGCCGCGTGGTGGCGGCATCGTCACGCTCCTCGCCCAGCACGACCAGTTCACCGGCATCGATCAGGGCCGCGATATCGTCGCGGCTTTGCAGAAAACGGGACTGCCAGGGATGCATCGGCAGCGCACTGAACCCCACCGGCAGCCACTCGGCCAGCGTTTCGGGCAAAAGATCGTGCATCATGGCCGCGGCCGCGGTGTCACGACTGCTGTTCCCTATCGCGCGCGCCGGAGAGACGCCCCACCAGACAAGCCCGAAACAGGCCCGATGCTCGGGGGTATGGTCATGCGCCTGCCCGGCATCAAAGGGCGCCTGAGACTTGGGCGCCGGGTGAAAGTCGTGACCGACCAGCAACCCCTGCTCGGCCTCGAGAAACCCGAGCGGCCCCTGGATGAGATGGTCAAGATCATCGCGCCCGGCCAGAGCGGCGGCAATGGTGTCGCGACTGCCCATCACGCTTTTGAAGAACGTCTCGCGCCGCGCGTCATCAAGTTGGCCAACCAGCGGATGCTCACGTAGCCACGGACTTTCCAGCAGGGCCGTCACAGCCTGCTCGAAAGAGATGGCCTCGAGCGCGTCACCCGTTGTCCGCATCACCGGCAGCTGGATGCGACAGCGTCCCGAAAGGCTTCGATGCTCAAGCGTCAGACGCAGACAGAAGTTGCGATCGTCGGTCAGGGGAATGACGGCAATCTCGTTACTGCCAAGGCTCTCCAGCCACCAGTGCGTGGTTTCGCGCAACAGGGCGTTAAAAAAGCTGGTTGCCGCCAGCCGGTCGGCCCACTCGATGTGGACGTCAGACGTCGAGTGGCGAGAAAGGTCCTGCATCGAGCGCTCCTGCAATGGGTCACGTTGACCGGCATGTTCACATATCCCGGCAAGCATAGCCGATCGTACAAGGGCCTGCGCCGAGCTCATCAAGCTGGCCAACAGAAGGCTTTTGCCAACACAAATGATTTTGATAATGTTTCTCATTTGGGCTAGAGTGGCGCTCTGTTACCGCACCGAATAACACCTTCCGGTGCCCGTCCACTGACAACGCGACTTGTCAGGAGTCAACGTGAATCAGCCATTTCCTTCCCGGTTTTCCATGGATCAGGCCCCCTGGGGGCTGCTTGAGGGGCTCAAACCGGGCGACGCCTTTTTCTCTTCACCGGCCACAACCCTGCTCGGACGTGGCATTGCCCATGAATGTCACACGCCGGATGCCCGGCCCCATACACTCGATGATGCCGCTCGCGAGCTGTTCGATACGGCGCGTGCCCAGGGGCATCCGGATCCCGTCATCATGGGCCTGATTCCGTTTAATCACGCTGACAGCGCGCGCCTTTTTATGCCCCGGGAGCTGCTGCGCGCCGCCCCCGGCACGTTTGAGCAGTGCCCTGGCAGTGCACCGCTTGAGACCCGCGCCCTGGCGATCACGCCGGAGCCGGCAGCCGAGCATTACTGCCGGGCCGTGGACAGTGCGCTGACACTTTTTGAGACCACCAGGCTCAACAAGGTCGTGTTGGCCCGGTCGCTACGCGCGCACACTCAGGCATCGGTGGATGTGCAGGCCCTGTTGAAACGGCTTTTAAGCATCAATCCGCGAGGCTATAACTTTACCCTGCCGACCAGTGACACCGAGAGCCTTGTGGGTGCAAGCCCCGAGCTTTTGATTCGCCGCGAGGGCAACCGGGTCATCGCCAATCCGCTGGCGGGTTCCATCCCTCGTCACAGTGATCCGCAGGAAGACCAGCGCCGCGCCGAGGGGCTTGGCATCTCCGACAAGGATCTGCGCGAACACGCGCTGGTCGTGGATGCCATTGTAACCGCCCTTCGCCCGCTGTGCCGCACCCTGGAGGTTCCGGAAGGCCCGGAAGTGATGGCCACCGATCGCATGTGGCATCTTTCCACCACGCTTGAAGGGGAACTGGCGGACCCCACCATGACCTCACTGAGTGTGGCGGCCGCACTGCACCCCACCCCGGCGGTCTGCGGCGCGCCCTGGCAGGACGCTCATCAGGCCATCGAATCACTTGAAGGTTTTGAGCGCGGCTATTTCACCGGCCTGGTCGGCTGGTGTAATGACACTGGTGATGGCGAATGGGCCATTGCCATACGCTGCGCCGAGCTGGCTCCCGACCATGTGCGCGTGTTTGCCGGCGCAGGTGTCGTGCCGGGCTCCAGCCCGCAGGGGGAGCTCGAGGAAACAGCGGCCAAGATGCGGACCATGCTGGATGCCATGGGCCTTGATTACGAAGACGATGCCACGAACGCGGCTGCCTGATCATGACCAACCCGATATCTTCCTCGACAACAGCGCCGACCCGGCGCGCCACGCTTGATGACATCATCGAACGCTGCCCGGACTATCCGCTCGAGCGCCAGCATCTTTACCGTAACGAGGGCTGCTGGATCGATGAAACCTTCGGCGCCATGCTGCGCCGCCTGGGTGCCGAACACGGCCCGCGCGAAGCGCTGGTCGACGGTGACCTGCGCCTGAGCTACACCGAACTTGATCAGCGCGTGGATGCCTTTGCCCGCGGTCTGCGCCGCCAGGGCATCGAGCGCGGTGACCGGGTCGTCATCCAGCTGCCCAACCGCCATGAGTTCGTGGTGGCCTGCTTTGCCCTCTTTCGTCTGGGCGCGCTGCCGGTGTTCGCCCTGCCGGCGCATCGCCGCTTTGAGATCGAGCATTTCTGTCGCGCCGCGACGGCGCGTGCGCTTTTGATCTGCGATAAAGACGCCGGCTTTGACTATCGCGCCATGGCACGCGACGTCCGCGAGACAGTCCCCACGCTCGAGCAGGTCATCGTCTGCGGCGAGGCCCAGGAGTTCACTGCCTTCAACAGCCTTCTTGAGCACGAGGGCGAGCCGGTCGAGGACGTGCCAGATGCCCATGATCTGGCCTTTTTCCAGCTCTCCGGCGGCACCACGGGCGTGCCCAAGCTGATTCCGCGTCGACATGACGACTATCATTACAGCCTGCGCGAGAGCAATCGCGCCTGCGCGGTGACGCCTGATACGGTCTATCTGATCGCACTACCGATTGCGCATAATTTCCCCATGAGCTCGCCGGGCTTTCTGGGTGTGCTGCTCGGCGGCGGCCGGCTGGTGATTGCACCGCGACCCAGCCCCGATGAGTGCTTCACGCTGATCGAGCGCGAGCGGGTCACCATGACCTCGCTGGTACCCCCGCTGGCCATGCTGTGGCTCGACAGCGCCGCCCATACACAGGCCGATCTTTCAAGTCTCGACATCCTGCAGGTCGGCGGGGCCAAGCTGGTCAGCGAAGCAGCACGCCGCGTGGCACCGACACTGGGCTGTCGACTGCAGCAGGTCTTTGGCATGGCCGAGGGGCTGGTCAACTACACCGGCCTTGATGACCCGATCGAGCTGATCAACACCACCCAGGGTCAGCCGATGTCACCGCTTGATGAGGTGCTGGTGGTCGATGACGACGATCAGCCGATCCCGCCAGGCGGCGTGGGCCATCTGATCACGCGCGGGCCCTACACCATCCCGGGCTATTTCGTGGCGCCATCCGAAGGGGATGAGCCTGAAGGCGCTCACAACCAGCGCGCCTTCACGCGCGATGGCTTTTATCGCACCGGTGATCGCGTTCAGATGACGGTCGACGGCTATCTGATCGTCGAAGGTCGCGACAAGGATCAGATCAACCGCGGCGGCGAGAAGGTGGCCGCCGAAGAAGTCGAAAACCAGCTGCTGGCCCATGACAACGTTCATGATGTCGCCGTTGTGGCCATGCCCGATCCCTATCTGGGCGAACGGGTCTGCGCCTTTGTGGTCCCACGTGGCGAAGCGCCAAAGCCGATGGTACTGGCACGATTTCTGCGCGAGCGGGGCCTTGCCAACTACAAGGTGCCCGAGCGCTTTGAATTTCTTGAGGCCTTCCCTCAGACCGGGGTGGGCAAGATCAGCAAAAAGGCGCTTCGCCAGACGCTCAAGGCGCACTGGTTTGCAGCCGATGCACCTGCCGGTGAGTGACGACTGCCGGCGGCGCTGAAAGATTACAGGAGAGGTATCATGGCCATTCCCGCCATCGCGAGCTATTCACTGCCTGGCACTGCCGATCTGCCCGACAACCGGGTCAACTGGCAGGTCGACCCGGCGCGCGCGGTACTGCTGATTCACGACATGCAGCGCTATTTTCTGGCCAAGTATGACGTGAGTGCCGCACCGATCCCTGAAGTGGTTCATCATCTGGCGGCACTGATCAAGGCCGCCCGTGCCGTGGGTGTGCCGGTGGTCTACACCGCCCAGCCGACCGATCAGCCCGATGATGATCGCGCCCTGCTCAACGATTTCTGGGGCCCGGGCCTGCCGGCCCATCCCGAGCAATATCCGGTGGTGGATGAGCTTGCCCCACAGGATGGCGATGTGGTGCTGACCAAGTGGCGCTACAGCGCCTTTCAGCGCAGCGACCTGCGCGAGCGCATGTCCACCTGGGGGCGCGATCAGCTGATCATTGGCGGGGTATATGCCCATATCGGCTGCATGGCCACGGCACTGGAAGGCTTCATGCAGGACGTGCAGTGCTTCATGCTCACCGACGGTGTGGCGGATTTCTCCCGCGCGCGTCATGACATGGCCCTTGAATACGTGGCCGGGCGCTGCGGCGTGGTGACCACCAGCGCCCAGACCCTTGAGGCGCTGGAATCTGCACAAAAGGGTCAGCAGGCCGCGGGTGACATGACCCAGGCAGCGCTGACCGAGCGAGTCGCCACCCTGGCCGGCGTCAGCGCCGAGGAGATCCCGGCCGATGACAACCTGCTTTTCTACGGGCTGGACTCGATGCGCATGATGACGTTTGTCGAGGAACTGCGCCGGGAAGGCTTTGATGTCAGTTTCATGGATCTGGTCGAGGCGCCGACCATTGTCGACTGGGTCGCGCTGCTCAACCGTCAGGGAGCAAGTGCATGAGTGTTGCCGAAACGACCGCCGCCCAGGTGGCGAAGGCACCACCGGCAAAGGGCAAAAAGCGCCCGCCGATGCTGCTGGAAGTGGTCCGCCGTGAAGTCATCACCGAGCACATGATCCGCATTGTGCTCGGCGGAGGGGCGCTGGAAGGCTTTCCCGCCCACCGTGGTGGCGGCCATATCAAGGTCTTTTTGCCGCTTGAACATCAAGGCGCACCGGTGCTGCCACAGCTGACCGAGACCGGCGTGGTCTGGCCGGCGGCCGAGGAAAAGCCGATTACCCGCACCTACAGCGTGCGCCATTTCGATGTCGAACGGCGCGAGTTGAGCGTGGATTTCGTCGCCCACGGCGATGAAGGCCCGGCCTCGCGCTGGGCGCTGGCTGCCCGGCCCGGCGACCTGATCGGCATTAGCGGTCCGGGCGGGCCCGATCCGCTGCTGCCGCCGGCCGACTGGTCACTGATCGCCGGCGACATGACCGCCCTGCCCGCTATCAGCGCCCTGCTGGAAGCCATGAGCGAGCAAGCCCGCGGCATGGTGCTGATCGAAGTGGAAAGCCCTGCCGAACGCCAGCCGCTGCGCCATCCGCCGGGTGTTGACGTGCACTGGCTCTATCGCGGCGATATCCCGTCATGTCTGTCGACCGTGCAGATTGATGCGGTGCGCGCCATGGATTTCCCCGACGCCGGTAGCATCTCGGCCTGGGTCGGCGGCGAGAATTCGGCGGTCCTGTCACTGCGCGAGCATCTGATGGGCATTCGCGGCCTGACCAAACGTCAGCTCTACGCGGTGCCCTACTGGCGCCACTGCTGGAACGAGGAACGCTATCACCAGGAGCGTCATCGCATCATGGATGAACTCAAATGAGCGGCGAGTTCAAGGGCGACCACATCGTCATTACCGGCGCGGCCCGCGGGATCGGCGCCACGCTGGCGCGTGATCTTCTTGAGGAAGGTGCCAGCGTTGCCCTGCTGGACAGTCTCGCAGACGCGCTCTCGAGTACGGCGGCACAGCTGAGTCACGAATTCGGCCCCGAACGGGTCAGCGCACACGTGGTGGATGTCAGCGACTCGACTGCGGTAGACGCCGCCATCGACGAGATCGAGGCCCACGCGCCCATCACGCGCTTGGCGCATGTGGCCGGTGTGTTGCAAATGGGCCGCGTCACGGAGCTGACCGATGCTCAGTGGCTGCATGCGCTGAATGTGAATACTACCGGGGTGTTCAATGTCACCCGCGCCGTGGCCCGGCGCATGGCCGAGCGTGGACAGGGGGCGATCGTGGTGGTCGGCTCCAATGCCGCCGATACGCCGCGTCAGGCCATGGGCGCCTACTGCGCCTCCAAGGCCGCCACGCATCAACTGGTGCGCTGTCTTGGGCTGGAAATGGCCGAATACAACGTGCGCTGCAACATCGTCTCGCCCGGCTCCACGGATACCGACATGCAGCGCGGCATGTGGGTCGATGACAGCGGTCGCGACAACGTGATTCGCGGCTCACTGGAAGACTGGAAGCTGGGCATTCCGCTCCAGCGCATTGCCGAACCCGAAGACGTTAGCGAGGCGATTCGCTTTTTGCTCTCTGACCGCGCCCGTCATATCACCCTGCACGATATGCGCATCGACGGGGGGGCCACGCTGGGCATTCGGTGACAGGTTAAAGGCGATCCATGAGCATTAAAAAACCCGGCCATGTGCCGGGTTTTCAATGTTTCATGCGGGGCCACCTACCATGCAGGCAGGAGCCCGGCTGGCCTCAGAAATCGTAGCGTAGTGACGCAACGACGTTTGAGGGTGCGCCATACATGTTGAACGTGCCAAAGCTACCGACACGGTCATAGTATTTCTTGTCGAGGATGTTATTGAAATTGAGCTGCCCTGACAGGTTCCGGGTAAAGTCATAGCCGACCATGGCATCGACCACCGCATAGCCTGGCGCTTCGACCCCCTGACTGGAGTGAAAGCCATCCATCGCTGTCACACCGCCACCGATGCGGAAGCCATCCAGAACACCGCCTTCAAAGCCATACTGGGTCCAGAGATTGACCATGTTGTTTGGCATCAAAAGGAAAGTGGCTTCTTCATCGCCATCCTTTACCTCGGTGTCCAGATAGGTATAACCAGCGATCACATCCCACTGATCGGTAATGCTGCCGGTCAGCTCCAGCTCGGCCCCCTGAATGCGGGTTTTACCGCTTGAAACCGTATCGCCATCCGGCGTGCTCGCGGCACGATTTTCGTCATACATCCGAAAGGCACTCAAACGGGCATTGAGATCGCCGTTGAAATAGCTTCCCTTGATGCCCGTTTCATACTGCTGACCTTCACGGGGTTTCAGCAGTTCCCGGTTTCCAGCATCACCCACCAGCGAGGTCTGGGGATTAAAGACTTCCGAGTAGCTGGCGTAAAGCGAATGATGACTGTCGAGGTCATAGACCAGCCCGGCGTAGGGCGTGAACTTTGCATCATCGCTGCGCGAGTCGGTCTCCCCCGCCACACGGTCATTGGCGCGCGCATTGTAGGCACTGACACGTCCACCACCGATCAGGGCCAGATCCTGAATGGGACGGAAGGTCAATTTGGTATAGAGCCCGTACTCCTCAAGGGTGGTGCGGTCGTCGTTATAGCGGAAACCGCCAGCGCCGTTGCGGCCCTGCTGTAACAGATCACGATAGGGAAGGCCGGCGAAACCGTCAGCGTCGACAAAACCGATAGCACCCTGCTCCCCGTAGACATTCTGGGAACGAGAAGCTTCATTTTCGAGCTCATAACGCTTGTAGTCCGTACCTACCACAAACTCGCTCGTATTCCCCATCAGTTCGAACGGCTGGCTATAGCTGGCATCTGCCGATACCGACTGCTGATCAATGTGGGCGCCAGTACCTGCCACACTGATCTCGTTGTCGGCATTGATACCGGTACTGCCGCCAAAGATGTAGTTGTAATCGGCATTGCGATTGGAATATCGCGCCGCTACGCGACCATAGCCACCGTTATCAAAGCGGTGGGTCAGCTCGGCAATCCAGTCATTGGACTGACTATCAAAGCTGTTCCAATCGGCACCAAAGAATTTGGAGCGACGTATATCGAGAAGATTGCCATTGGTGTCGGTGGGCACACCGTTGTTAACGGTGATGTCCTTGCTCTGGCGCAAAAAGGCAAGCGACAGCGTGGTGGCGTCATCCAGATCGATGTCCAGCGCCCCATAGAAATTGTTGCGCTCGTTATCGTTGTGATCGACAAAGCCATTGGTGTCGCTGTTATCAATCACCAGCCGACCACGCACGCTGCCATCGGCATTGATCGGGCCGGAGAGGTCGGTTTCGATATAGCGCTGATCCCAGCTGCCGTAGCGACCGGTCACATGCCCCTGAAAGTCATAGGTCGGGCGCTTGCGCACCAGATTGACGATACCGCCCATCTCGCTGGTGCTGTTGAAAAGCCCCGACGGCCCTCGCATCAATTCGACTCGATCCACTGAAGACAGGGAAGGCACCGAGCCGGTAATGCTCGACATCGGCGACGGCAGGCCATCAATGTTGTACTCATCGTATTCATAGCCGCGCGAGTAGATCGAGGAGCGGCCGTCGTCATTGGAGAGTACGCGAACGCCGGGCGTGCGCCTGGCCATCTGGTCGAGCGTATCGAAGTTCTGATCCTCGATCGCCTCGCGGGTCACCACGCTGATCGACTGGGGAATGTCACGCAGGGCGGCGGGCGTTTTGGTGCCGACCGTGGCGGCATCCACACCATAACCGCCGGTCTGCTCCGAGGGAAGCATGTCATAGAGCCGGTTGCCTTCCACGGTGATCGTATCAAGACGCGAGCCGTCACCGCCGGAGGCCGTGGCGGTGGTCGTGGTGACCGTCGTGGTCTCTGCTGCATCACCACCGGGCTGCTCGGCCGCCCATACACCGCCGGTCACCGGCAATAACACCGCCCCGGCCAGCAACGAGGTCAGATAACGTACTTCCCCTGCACCGGGACAGAACTTCCCCGTTTGATTCATGACTGTTCCCCTGACTGTTATAGATCACTGCCGCATTTTTGATCGGCGCAAAATCCCGCGCTCAGGCATGCGAAGGCGTTATCCGAGCGACGTCACATTAAGTTTAATGATAAGGATTATCAAGTGTATGTTTATATCATTTGAACTTGAGCACATCATCGCTGTCACGGTGCTTCAATCAGACAGTGGAAACCGGCAGCCAGAGAGGCTATCGAGGCAGAAAACAGTCAGCGCAGGAGTAAACTTTAGGAGGGAATACAACGGGCAGGAAGCATTGCGCCCCTGCCCGGGAAACATGATCAGTTGGCAGCGTCCTGAATGGACTCACCACCTTCTTCGATGTCCTGACCTGCACCACCGACGGTGTTACAGGCTGACAGCGCGGCTGCGGAAAAGAGGGCAATCAGCATCATGCTCATCCATTTTTTCACGTCACAACTCCTTGTAGATCGGGTGATATGGGTGCCCTCGTCCGGAATAGATGGACTCGTTATTGCGTTCCCATGACATGAGCCTGGCATTTTTTGCGCCGGTTTGCATTTTCACCAGCGATCGCCTCCAATGCCCTGACCCTACTGTCCTTTTGCCATCCGCTCATGGAGCCTTGTCATGGCCTTTGTGCTGCACGAAAGACTTGCCGCTGACACCCTGTTTGTGGCCTCGCTCGAACTCTGCGAGCTGCGCCTGATGAACGATGCCCGCTTTGTCTGGGCACTTCTGATACCGCAACGAGACGTCGTTCGTGAAAGCTTTGAACTGCCGGCATCAGAGCGGGCACTGCTGTGGCAGGAGGTCGACCGGCTGGGCGCGTTCATGATGCGCCACACCGGTGCCGACAAGATTAACATCGGCGCACTGGGCAACATGGTGCCGCAGTTGCACGTGCATGTGATCGCGCGATCAAAAGAGGACGCCGCCTGGCCCGGGCCGGTCTGGGGCGCAGGCCAGGCGCAGCCGCTGGAAGACGATACCCGTCAGACACGCCTGACACTGCTGCAACGCTTTGCTGCTGATTTGAAAGGCGACTGAGCCCGCGAAGCTCAGGGCGTCAGAACGGCAGGGCCTGACAGCGGGCCTTCTCCGAGACGCTCGGCAATGGCCGTCACCAGCCGATCAAAGTCCCCCACACCCAGCGCCGCCCTGCCCTGCCAGCCTCTGAGGTTGAGTTCACTGCCACGCGAGTCTTGCGTCACATGAGCCTCGACGCGCCATTCCGGGCGTGCGGCGTAGCTGGCACGAAGTTCGCCGAGCGCACGATCGCCATAGACAATGACAAAGCCGCGCTCGGCCAGGGTCGCCATGGTGGCCTGCATCACCTGCTCGGGTGGGGCATTAAAGTGCTCAAGGCGCTCAGGCGGGGGTAGCGAGGTAGTTGTGGCACAGGCACTGAGCCCGCCCAGCATCAATAGCATGACGAGCCCGCGCACTACCCATCGCATGCCGCGTTCATATCGGGGTGTATATCCGACGAGTGTCATGGGGTGGCTCCCGAGCGCGCCAGCGCCTGATCGATGACGGCGTGCGTCTGCTGGCAGAAGGGTTCCGGAGAAGCGGGGCGAGCATCGATGACAAAACCATCCGATGACACCACCATCACGCTGCGCACGGCCAGATAGCGCTGATCATCGGCACTGACCGACACGCGCTCGACGCTGTAGGGGTCAGAGCGAAAGACATCAAAGGGGTCGCTGAACCCGCCGCCCAGCATGAACCCGCCGCGACGATTGCCAGACCAGCCCAAACCACTGCCCCGCCACTGGCGAGTGGCGCCCAGACCCGGCTGGCGCCGGATACGCTCGGCGCTGACCAGCCCCAGTTCGACATCACTGGCACGCACCTCGTACCCCTGTGATTCCAGCGCGTCAGCGATGGCACGGATCTGGGCCAGACGTGTTCCGCCATGGGAGGCATAGCATGATTCCGGCAGGGACTGTTCCTGAACACCCAGCGGCTGTGTCGAGGACAGGGACATACAGCCTGACAGCCCGAGACCGAGCAATGACAGTGTCACAAACGATTGCATGGATGACATGGCGTGCATCCCCGGTGAAATGTCCCTGACACCCGCGGGTGATCCGGTGGGAGAAAGGCACCGAATTCCGGGCCTTTGTTAGACAGTAGAGCGAATATGAAAGGCCCGCAATGTCGACCTTTAGCGGGTTGGCCATGCTGTCACTCCTATGGTGGCGGCCACGCCTGCCGGGGTATGCTCGGGAATCACCATTCCTGCCGGAGAGTCTGCATGCATATTCTGATTGCCCCCGACAGCTTCAAGGATGCCCTCGGCGCCACGGAGGCTGCGAACGCCATCGCCAAGGGCATTCACCAGGCCTCTCCGGAGGCAAGCTGGACCCTGTGTCCGCTGGGCGATGGGGGCGAAGGCACGCTGGAAGCTCTTCTGACCGCCAGCGGCGCCGAAGCGCGCAGTCTTGACGTCCATGACGCCCTGAACCGGCCACGCACGGCGCAGTGGGGCTGGATCAATGATCGCCACACGGCAATTGTCGAGCTGGCCGAAGCCAGTGGCCTGCAGCACCTGACGCTAGAGGAACGCGATGCTCTGCACACCACCACCCGGGGCGTGGGCGAACTGATCACGGCGGCGCTGGAGGAAGGCGCCAGGCACCTGATGCTGACCCTGGGTGGCACCGCCACCAATGACGGCGGTGCCGGCATGATGAGCGCACTCGGCGTGCGCTTTCTGGACGACAATGATCAGCCCCTTGAGCCCGGCGGCGCGGCGCTGGCCAGACTTTCCCGCATCGATCTTTCCGGCATCGACCCACGTCTTGCAGAACTCACGGTCGAGGCCGCCGTGGATGTGAACAACCCACTGTGCGGCGATCAGGGCGCCAGTGCGATTTTCGGCCCGCAAAAGGGCGCTACAAAAGAGCAGGTCAACCAGCTGGATCACGCCCTGGCCAGACTTGCCGATATCACTGCAGAGGCTACCGGCCATGACCACCGCTACAGTGCCGGCGCCGGTGCCGCCGGTGGCATGGGTTTTGCCGCACTGGCCTTTTTGAAGGCCACATTACGCCCGGGGATCGAGCTTGTCATGGAGCAGGTCGGCTTCGAGCAGGCGCTCGAGCGCGCCGATCTGGTCATTACCGGCGAAGGGCGGCTGGATGGCCAGAGCCTTTCCGGCAAGACGCCCATCGGGGTTTCCCGCGCGGCCCGGCGTCAGGGCGTGCCCTGTGTGGTGCTGGCCGGCAAGCTGGACAGCGGCTGGGAGAAGGCGCTCGAGGAAGGGGTAACCGCCGCCTTTGCGCTCGCCGATGGCCCGATGGCACTGGAAGAGGCGCTTGAGCGCACATCGGAACTTTTGGCAGCGCGCAGTGCGTCGATCATTCGGCTGTTCCAGCACGGGCGCTGAACGTTTGATCACTGATCAGGGGCGTCAATCCTCATCAAAGCGCAGCGTCCCTGGCGCTTCATCCGACTCGGCAAACGGGGCGTGCTGCCGGCCCTGCCGTGCCTCCTGAGCGTCGCGCCCGCTCTGGGCGCTTTCCCTAACGCTCTCCGGCCAGGGTTTGCGGTTGCGCACGCCCAGCGCGTTGAGCCGTCCGGCCTGAGCGATCAGGCTGCCCTGGCCATCGCGCAGGCGGTTCATTGCCTGACGATGACTGCTGGTCGCGCGTTCAAGCTGCGTACCCACCTCCTCCATGCTGGTCACGAAGCCGTGGCACTTTTCCAGAAGCTTCTCGGCGCGCGCGACAATTTCCCGAGCGTTGTCATTCTGGCGTTCCAGCCGCCACAGCCCCGCCACCGTGCGAAGGCTCGCCAGCAGCGTGGAAGGCGTCACCAGCACGATATGGCGATCAAAGGCTTCATGAAAGAGTCGATCATCATGTTCGAATACAGCGGCAAAGGCCGGCTCGATGGGCATGAACAGAAACACCATGTCCGGGGCATTCAGCCCCGGCAGCCGCGCATAGCCCTTGTCGGAGAGCGTCTCGATATGGCTTCGTACCGAGCGCAGATGACGACGCATCGCCTGCTCGCGGGCCGCGTCACTGTCGGCGGCGACCACCTCGCTCCAGGCGGTGAGCGATACCTTGGCGTCGATGATCAGATGACGCGACTCAGGCAGATAGATCACCGCATCCGGGCGTGACCGGCCCTGATCGTGGGTCAGCACGACCTCGCGCTCGTACTCGATGCCCTGTCTCAGCCCGGAACGCTCCAGCACCCGCTCCAGGATCAGCTCGCCCCAGTGGCCCTGCGACTTGCTGTCGCCCTTGAGCGCTCGGGTCAGGTTGCTGGCGTCCTCGCTCATCTGGCGGTTGAGTCCGGCCAGATAGTCCAGCTGGGTCGTGAGCTGAGTGCGGCCTTGTTGCTGCTCACCATGCAGGGTTTCAAGGCGCGCCCGAAACTGCTCGATCTGTTCGCGTACCGGCGCCATCAGTGCGCTGACGCTCTCCTGGCTGTGACGGGAAAACTGCTGCTGGCGCTCATCAAAGATGCGCCCGGCCAGGCGTTCGAACTCATGGGTCAGCTCCTGACGTGCGCTGCCCAGAAGGCTCAGACGCTCCTCGAAATGGGCCGTATCGCGCTGCTTTTCCACCTCCAGCCGCGTCGTACGCTCACGGTAATCCGATAGCGCATCGTTGACCTCGGCCAGCCGATGTTCACGCTGTGATAGCTGAGCCCGAAGCTCCTGAGTATGGGTCTGCTCCCGCTCGAGCAGGGCCTCACGCTCGGCCAGCATGCGCTCGGTATCGCCAACCTGTTCACGCAGACGCTCAAGCTCCTCCTCAAGCGTTTCCACCAGCGCGCCCTGATGGCGACCACGCCACCACAGGCCGACGGCCACGACAACGGCGACGGTCATCACCATCAGGGAGATCAGCAGCGCACTGTTCATGGGCACTTCCAACGGGTCATGAAAAACGGGTCATGAAAAGCCCCCGGCGAGTCATGAAAGCTTTCGACCGGCCGGAGCAGAAATCACAGGCGCCCAGCTTAACCGAGCCCCGGAAACGGTGCACCCGTGACAGGGCGGCTTGATTAGCAGGTGCTGCATGCACGATGCCCGGGCGGCGTCTACGCTTGAGTGACGATTTTCATGGCGGCCTGATCATGATCCGGCCCTGCTTCAGAAACTCGACTCCCAAGGAGGTAGCTTTTCGATGGAAACGATTCAACTCCCCAACAGTGATCTCAAACCTTCCCGCATTGCGCTGGGCACCTGGGCCATTGGCGGCTGGAAATGGGGCGGCACCGACGAAAAGCAGTCGATTGCGACCGTCCAGAGCGCCATCGAGCGGGGCATTACCTGTATTGATACCGCTGCGGTCTATGGCTTCGGTGAGTCCGAGCGTCTGGTCGGCAAGGCGCTCAAGGAGGGCGGCATCCGCGACAAGGCGGTGCTGGCCACCAAGTGCGGCCTGAACTGGAACGACGATGGCCCGTATCGTGATGCCAGCCGGGCGCGTATCGAGCAGGAAATCAACGACAGCCTCAAGCGACTGCAGACCGACTACATCGATCTTTATCAGCTGCACTGGCCGGATCCGACCGTGGATATCGAGGAAGCCGCCACCGTACTGCGTGAACTGAAGGACAGCGGCAAGATCCGGGCCGTGGGGGTTTCCAACTTCTCGGTCGAGCAGATGCGTACGTTTGAAAAAATCTGCCCGCTGTCGACCATGCAGCCGCCCTACAATTTATTCGAGCGTGACATCGAAGGCGACATCCTGCCGGCCATTCGCGAAGACGGCGTGGGCACCCTGACCTACGGCGCCCTGTGCCGTGGCCTGCTGTCCGGCAAGATGAATCGCGACACCACCTTTGGCGGTGACGACCTGCGCAACAGCGATCCCAAGTTTCAGTCGCCGCGCTTTGAGCAGTACATCAGCGCCGTTGAAAAGCTCGACGCCTACGCCCAGGAGCATTACAACAAGCGCGTACTGCATCTGGCCCTGCGCTGGCTGCTCGACCAGCCCGGCGTCTCGGTAGCCCTCTGGGGCGCTCGTCGTCCGGACCAGCTCGACCCGGCCAACGACGTCATGGGCTGGTCGCTGAATGACAAGGCGATGCGCGACATCGACGCTATCCTTGCCGAATGCATCACCGACCCGGTCGGGCCGGAATTCATGGCGCCGCCGACGAGGAACGAGGCGTAAAAAGGTGCCATGAAGGTCTTGCTGGACAGGATGGCACCGCCGACGAGGAACGAGGCGTAAAACGCCATGATGATTCGCTATCGACACAACGTGACAGCGAATCATCACAACCTGCCAGTCAGGTTCCAGCAATCATTGCACGACCCTTGAAATGCCTTCCTGTCGGCCAAAGGTCATGGGAAAGCACATACTGAAACCACCAAAGAATTGGGGGAGACACATGAGTCAGGATCTAATGGGCGTTCGCGTCGCGATTATGGCCACCGACGGTTTTGAAGAGTCCGAACTGGCCGTACCCAAGGCAACGCTTGCCGCCGAGGGTATTGAGGTGCACATCGTCTCGCCCGAGCGTGGCACGATTCGTGCCTGGGCCGAGACCCAGTGGGGCGACGATTATCCGGTCGACAAGAGCCTTGATGAGGTCAGCTCTCACGACTATCACGCGCTGGTGCTACCGGGCGGCGTCATCAACCCCGATAATCTGCGCACCAACGAAAAGGCACTGACCTTCGCCCGTGGCTTCTTCCAGGAAGGCAAGCCGGTCGGCGCCATCTGCCATGCGGCCTGGACGCTGATCAACGCAGGCGTGGTCGAGGGTCGCCGCATGACTTCGGTTCCGTCGCTTCGCAAGGATCTGGAAAATGCCGGCGCCAAATGGGAAGACAGCGAAGTCGTCTGCGACAGTGCGTTCGTCACCAGCCGTCTGCCGAAGGATCTGGATGCCTTTTGCAGCAAGATGATTGAAGAGATCCATGAAGGCCGTCATCGCAAGCAGCACGCGTAAGACAAGCCCGATATCTACCCTTCACTGTCCAGAGCAAGGAGTGTTCTGACATGAGCGAATTGAAAGGCACAAAGGTTGCCATCCTGGCCACCGACGGTTTTGAAGAATCCGAGCTGTCCTCGCCCAAAAAGGCGCTGGAAGCCCAGAGCATTGACGTACACGTTGTGTCACTGAAAAAGCAGGGCATCAAGGCCTGGGCAGAAACCGACTGGGGCGAAGAGTATCCGGTCGACAAGTCCCTTGATGAAGTCAGTGCCGATGATTATGACGCGCTGATGCTGCCGGGCGGTCAATTTAACCCGGACACACTGCGCACCAATGAAAAGGCGCTGAGCTTTGTGCGCGACTTCTTCAAGGCCGGCAAGCCGGTGGGGGCGATCTGCCACGCGCCCTGGATACTGATCAACGCTGAAGTGGTCGATGGCCGTCGCATGACGTCGTTCCCCACTCTCGCGCAGGATCTGAAAAATGCCGGCGCACAGTGGGAAGACAGTGAAGTTGTCTGCGACAGCGCGCTGGTCACCAGCCGCGCGCCGAAGGATCTCAATGCTTTCAACAACAAGTTGATTGAAGAGATCAAGGAAGGGCGTCACCGCAACCAGCACGCCTGATGCCATGACATCCAGTGCCTTGCGCACGGATTGAAAGACCATGGTTCAAGAGTATCTGCCGGCATCTCAAACGAGATGCCGGTTTTTTGTTTGAGACCCTCTATAAGCGACAACGCCAAAACCTGTTTGTCGTTTCAGACCTCAACAACACCGGGGCGCATGATCCCGCGTCATGCCAAAATAAATGCAACCATTTCCCCTGGAATTCATCAAAAAACAGGAACACATGACAGGAAGTCATTGATGCATATTGTGTTACTGGCCTTATCGCTGATTCTGGTAGCCGCCGGCAGCGGCATATTGGCGCGCTTCATGCCCCGCCTGCCCCTGCCCATTTTACAGATCGCGATAGGCGCACTGCTGGCCTGGTTGAATACGCCGCTGAATATCAACCTGGAGCCCGAAACCTTCATGCTGCTGTTTGTGCCGCCGCTTTTGTTTGCTGACGCCTGGCAGTTTCCTCAGCGTGAGCTGACCTCACTGCGCCATCCCATCATTGCGCTGGCCGTGGGACTGGTACTCTTTACCGTGGTGGGTGCAGGGTTTCTGATTCACTGGCTATTACCCAACCTGCCACTGGCCGTATGTTTTGCGCTGGCCGCCATTTTGTCGCCTACCGATGCCGTGGCCGTCTCGGCCATTTCCGGCAGGCTCGGTGTACCGCCACGCCTGATGCACATTCTTGAGGGCGAATCGCTGATGAACGACGCATCAGCCCTGGTATCGCTCAAGTTTGCCGTGGCGGCAGCCATGACCGGTGCCTTCTCCCTTGGACAGGTCAGCCTGCAGTTTGCCCTGATCACCTTCGTGGGCGTGTCGGTCGGCGTCGTCCTTGCCTTCCTCTTTTCGACCATTCGCCGCAAGCTGATTGACAAGCGTGGGACCGAATCCTCGACCGAAATTCTGCTGGTTATGCTGATGATTCCCTTTGCGGCCTACCTGATCGCCGAACATCTGGAAGGCTCCGGCATTCTGGCCGCCGTAGCGGCCGGCATTACCATCAACCGCACCGAGCTCAAGCGTTACGCCCAGACCCGAACCCGTATGCAGATGAACCACTTCTGGGAGATTCTGACCTTTTTGCTCAATGCGATGGTGTTTTTGCTGCTGGGGCTACAGCTGCCGGACATCATTGGCGGGGCCATCGAAGTCTCTCTCAACGATGCCCGCAGTTTCAGTCTGGCGGAACTGGGATTTTATGTGGTCGTGATCTCGCTGGCACTGATGCTGCTGCGCCTTTTCTGGATCATGGGCGCCATCTATCTCTCGAGACTTTCCTCACGACGGCGGCGCAGTGCGCATGTCCCCCTGTCCAGCGGCATCATGGCGGTAGGCACAATGGCCGGCATTCGTGGCACCATCACGCTTGCCGCAGCACTTTCGCTGCCGCTCACGCTACCCAACGGCGAAGCTTTTCCCGGCCGCGAGCTGGTGATCTTTCTGGCCACCGGCGTCATCCTGTTCACCCTGCTACTGGGCAGTATCGCCCTGCCGCTGCTGCTCAGACGCATGGACAAGCCCGATGACAGCTGGCGCGATGAAGAGGCCCGCTCGGCCCGCCATGCTGCCTCCCTTGCTGCCATCGAGGCCATCGAAAGCTGGTACAGCGACGCACAAAAGCGCCATGACACGGAGCTTGAACGATCGGTGCTGACCGAGGCCAGCGCCCGCATGGTGAGCTACTATCGCAACCTGATGACCATCAATGACAGGCGCTCGAGCTCCGAGCGACACGAATATGACCAGCGCTTTTCCCGCGAGATGCGTCTGGCGGCCATACGCGCCGAGCGCCGCGAGTACTATCGACTGCGCTCGATTCACCAGATCGATGACGACACCCTGCGGCGGCTGGTGCGCGAACTGGACCTGGTCGAGATGGCACTGACCCCACGAATAAAACGCTGAACTCTGCCACGGCCGACAGCGACAAGCTGTCGGCACTCCTTGTTGTGCCGGGAAATACGCTATGCTGGCCTGACCCGTCACTCATGACGTCCTCTCAGGCCAATCGATAAGCTGACCCCATGGATGCCGTCTTTCTCGTACTGATACTGCTGTTGGTGGCCTCGGCCACCGGTGTGGCTGCCCGTTTTTTGCCCGCACTGCCTACGCCGCTGGTGCAGATCACCTTTGGCGTTTTGCTTGCCTTGCCAGGCATCAATCTGAATGTTGAGCTCGAACCCGAACTTTTTTTGCTGGTGTTTATCGCCCCGCTGCTGTTTGCCGATGCCAGACGCTTTCCACAGCGTGAGTTCATGGTCCTGCGCGGCCCGATACTGGCGCTGGCGCTGGGACTGGTGCTCTTTACCGTGCTGGGCGTGGGCACCTTCATTCACTGGCTGTTGCCGGCCCTGCCGCTGCCGGTCTGCTTTGCCCTGGCCGCGATTCTATCTCCTACCGATGCCGTGGCGGTCTCGGCCATCTCGGGGCGATTGCCGGTGCCGCCGCGATTGATGCGCATTCTGGAAGGCGAGTCGCTCATGAACGATGCTTCGGGCCTTGTTGCCTTCAAGTTTGCGGTCGCCGCCGCCCTGACCGGCACCTTCTCGGTGATGGATGCCACGCTGGGCTTTTTCGTGATCTCCATTGGCGGGCTTTTGGTAGGTGCGGCGATCGCGTTCGTATTCAACGTGATCCGCACGCGCCTGATCGAGCGCCATCTGGGCGAAGGCTCGACCATCCAGATTCTGCTGTTGCTGCTGTTACTTCCCTTTGCGGCCTATCTGCTGGCCGAGCATTTCGGCATGTCCGGCATTCTGGCCGCAGTGGCTGCCGGCATGGTCATCAACCGCACGGATCTAAAGCGTGAGAGCCAGGTCAACATGCGCATGCAGACCAAAAGCGTCTGGGAAATGCTGGAGTTCACCCTCAACGCGCTGGTCTTTCTGCTGCTGGGCTTTCAGCTGCCGGATATCGTCGGCGGCGCACTGGACCACTCGCTGCACGACGTGGGCGACTACGAGTTCCTGCGTCTTCTAGGCTACGTGGCCGTCATCTCGATCGCGCTGTTGCTGTCGCGCTTTGTCTGGATTCTGAGCGCTACCTGGCTTCAGCGTCTTTTCTCGAAAGAGCACAGGGCCGCCATCTCGATGCGGGTGGTGCTGGCCGCCACGCTGGCCGGCATTCGCGGCACCATCACGCTTGCCGCAGCGCTATCGCTCCCCCAGCTGATGAATGACGGCACGCCCTTTCCGGCGCGTGAGCTGCTGATTTTTCTGGCCACCGGCGTGATCATGTTCACCCTGATCACCGGCAGTATCGGTCTGCCGCTGGTATTGAAAAATCTTGACCTGCCCCGCGACACCCACGAGTTCGAAGAGGAGCGTCGCGCCCGGATCGCAGCGGCCGAGGCCGCCATTCGACGCATTGAGGACTTTCATCATCAGCGAGCGGAAGCCATCACCCGTGAACACCACAGCGAAGCGTTCATCATCGCCTTCAATGACATCAGCTCACAGCTGATGAGCTGGTACCGCCAGCGCCTTGAGCTGGGAGACACGACTGTCCCGACGCCCAGGCTTGAGGCCATCCGTTCGCTGGAGCGGGAAACACGTGTGGAAGCCCTGCGCGCCGAGCGGCGGGAGTACTATCGCCTGCGCGGCAAACATCACATCAACGATGACGTGCTGCGAAAGCTGGTGCGGGAAGTGGATCTGGCCGAAACGGCGCTGACCGGCGATACCGGCCAAGCCCATCACTGAGGTCTGACCGGCCCGCCGTCCGAACGGGGTGGGGTGTCAAGCACGAACGCCGCCACATCATCGAGCACCGGCCCCGTCAGCGCAGGGGCCATGGAAGACTGATGTCACGGCGCTTAAAAGCACCACGACTCGGACCTTGAACGCTCGGCACTGACCAGGGTCAGTGCCTCGCATCACCCGTCATTACCGCAACCTGATAACCCTCAATGACAGGCGCTCGAGTTCCGAGCGTCACGAGCATGACCAGAACCTTTCCCTCGAAATGCGTCCGGCGGCCATACCGCCGAACGGCGCGAATATTATCGACTGCGCTCGAATCACCCGATCGATGCCGACACCTGCGTCGGCTGGTACGCGAGCTGTCCCTGGTCGAAATGGCGCTGGCCTCCAGCGCCAGGTAGAGCGATGCTGGTGATATCAGCCCGCCCCTTGTTATAAAGGGGCAGGCCTGTATTGTCTGTGATGCGCTCTTCACAGCAAGGACATGCTCTTAAAAACAAGGACAAAATCTCATGAGCCAGACTTCTTCCTCACAGGATGGTGATGGACGTCCGAATGCGCTGCTGCGGGCACTGCTGCTTTTTGACCGCATGCTGGGCCTGATCGAGCGCTTGATCGTTGCCGGCAGCATTCTCGCCATGGCGTTTTTGATGAGTGCCCATGTCGTCGGCAACATTGTGTTCGGTCAGGGCATCGCCGGGACCTACGAGATCACCGAAATGCTGATCGTGATCATTACCTTCGTGGGCGTGGGCTATGCTGCGCGCCACGCCCGCCATATCAGCATGTCGGCGATCTACGATCAGCTCGGTGGTCGAGCACGCAAGGCCCTGCTGATCGTGATCTGTCTGGGCACGGCCGTGCTGATGTTCTATTTCAGCTACAAGTCCGTCGAGTACGTCATGGCGATTCATGATCGCGGGCGTACCAGCGCCTCACTACAGATCCCGCTGTGGATCATTTATCTTGCCCTGCCCATCGGCTTTGCACTGGCCGGTATTCAGTATGTGCTGACCATTATCCGTAACCTGACCAGTGACGGTATCTGGCGCTCGCTCACCGAACAGGAGAGCTACAACGACGTGCCGCTGGAAGGCAGCGTGGGAGAGACTGCCAGCGCGCCGCGCGATCAGTGATCATGCGCACGCCGTTGATAACAAGAGATTCATTACAAAAAATGAAAGGAGAGATCTCATGCTGATGGGCCTGGGCGTAATCATGCTCGTGCTGCTGCTGTTGGGTTTTCCCATGATGGTCCCCCTGGCAGCCGGCACGCTCTATATGATGTTTACCGGAATGACCTTTTTCGGCCCCGATCAGGCGGTCAGCTGGATGATCAGCGGTGTCGGCAGCTGGGTGCTGGCAGCCGTGCCGATGTTCATTTTTGCTGCAGACATTCTGACCAAGGGCCATACGGCCAATCGGCTTTTGGACGTGGTGGATGCCTTTACCCGCCATCTGCGCGGCGGTCTGCCGATTACCACGGCCGCCTCCTGCGCCCTGTTCGGGGCCGTATCCGGCTCCACCCAGGCCACCGTAGTGGCCATGGGGGGGCCGATGCGCCCTCGCCTGCTCAAAAAGGGGTACTCCGATGCCTTTACGCTGGCCCTGATCATCAACGCCAGCGATGTCGCCCTGCTGATTCCGCCCAGTATCGGCTTTATCATCTACGGCGTGGCGATGCAGACCTCGATCGGTGATCTCTTCCTGGCCGGCATCCTGCCAGGGCTTCTGATTCTGGTGTTGTTTTCTCTCTACTGCTGGATCGACTCGCGCCTGAAGGGGATCGAGCCGGACCCGAAGGCCTCGTGGCGCGAGCGGGGCCGTGCCATTCGCCGCGTGATTCTGCCGCTGGGTTTTCCGATTCTGGTCGTGGGCGGTATCTATGGAGGCTTTTTCAGCGCCGTTGAGGCCTCGGCGGTGGCGGTCGCCTATGCCCTGCTGCTGGAAGTGGTGATCTACCGTCAGGTCAAGATTCGTGATCTTGGCAGTCTGGCGCTCTCGACCGGCATGATCACCGCTGTGGTCTTTATCCTGGTGGCGATTGGCGCGGCGTTTTCCCAGGCGCTGGCGACCGCCGGCGTACCGCAGCAGATCCTCTCACCATTGATCGAGAGCATCGGCGACAATCAGTTTCTGGCGCTGCTTCTGATTGCGGTGGCCTTCTTTATTGGCTGCATGTTCGTTGACCCCATCGTGGTCATCCTGATTCTGGTGCCCATCTTCAAACCGCTGGTGCAGTCAACCGGGCTGGACCCGATACACGTGGGGGTCATCGTGACCCTGCAGGCCGCCATCGGCTCGGCCACGCCGCCCTTTGGCTGCGATATCTTTACCGCCATTGCCGTCTTTCGCCGCCCCTATCTGGAGGTCATTCGAGGCACACCGCCCTTTATCCTCATTTTGCTGCTGGCCACGCTGATTCTGATTGTCTTTCCGCAGATTTCGCTACTGCTGCCATCGCTGGGCGGTGACTGAATCTCGATCACACGAGATATTTTACCGGGCAGGCCTTTTGGCCTGCCTTTTTTATGGCCTTTAAAGGGAAGGCGAACGCAGACGCGTTGATCGCCCTCTGCAATCGCCCGGCATAAAAAAACCCGCAGACCGTGTCTGCGGGTGGCTCTCGATGCGATCAGCAGATCAGGAATTCTGATGGTCGCTGTCGCTGGAGCCGGACTTGCTCTCTTCGACCTGCTTGAGCAGGATATCGAGTGCCTTCTGGCCGCGCTCGCCGACCATATCAACATACACCTGACGAATCGGACGGGCGAGTTCGCGGAAGCGACTGCGCTCTTCCTCACTGAGGTGAATGATGTTGATATCACTTTTTTCCTTGATGGTTTCAAGGCGCTCGGCGTTGAACTGCGTCTGGATGTCGTGGCCCTTTTGCACCATCTCGTGAAGGGTGGACTGCAGCATCTCCTGCTGATCGTCGGGAAGCCCTTCATACCAGTCCTGGTTGGCGATCAGGTTGCCAATGAACTGCGCCTGCTCGGCAAAGATCATGTCGTCCTGCACTTCATAAAAGCCCATGTTCTCGTGGGCAAAGACCGGCTGGATATTGCCTTCGGCCTGGCCCTGCTGCAGCGCACTGTACAGCTCGCCATAGGCAATGGTGATGGGGGCAGCGCCATAGGCCTGATAGGTGGCGCGCAGCAGACTGTTATCCATGACGCGAATCTGCAGGCCCTTCATGTCTTCGGGCGTGCGAATCTCCTTGTTGGCCGTCCACACCTGGGAACCTTCAGGGACAGCGGCCAGCGGTACCAGTCCGCGCTCACGGAACGACTGCTGCCACGCATCGCTTTGCATGAACGCATCGGAGTTGAGAATCTCGGCCGTCTCCAGCTGATCATTGGGCATGACGTAGTTGAGGCTCATCAGCTGACTTTCGGGGACCGTGCCCCCCAGAAAGCCCGAACCGAAGGAGATGGGAATGGCGCCACTTTGCAGCGCATCATACAGCGCATCATAGTTGGAGCCCCAGACCCCGTAGGGCAGGATCTGTACGGTGACATCACCATCACTGTTTTTCTCGATCAGATCCTTGAAGGCTTCTGCATAGGCGTACTGGACGCTGCCTTCGGTCTCCTCAAGGCCAAAGCGCCAGGTATCAGCGAGTGCCGAGGAAGCCGCCCCCATCATCGAGAGGGCGAACACGCTGGTCATGACATTGCGAATCTGCATACGGATACCTTTAATAGTTGTTTATCCGATTTCAGAAAAGGACAGCGGCATCACCCTGTCAAACCGTGTAACAAGGTGCGATACCGATCTGTCGAAGGAAACTCACTGTATCACAGCCTTTGGCGGCTTTTTGTCGACCGCCCGGAAACCAGCGATACCCGATAAAAGAGACATATCAGCGAACACCGGCTCGAGCCAGCGCCGGTAGCCACAAGCAGCTACCCCCACCATCGCAGCCTCTGCCTGCGTTCGCCGTGTTGTCTCAAAACTGTCGGGCCACCTCATAAAAGCGCTGCAGCGTTTGCGCTGATGCCGGGCGGGTGCGCCGGGAGACCATGACAAACAGCGGCAGATTGAGCAAAAGCCCCCAGAAGCCGGCATGCACACCCAGCGGGTTGGACCAGACGACGGTGAAGGCAAACGTCACGACAAAACCGGCCAGAAGCCCCGCCATGACGCCGCTGCGGGTTGCCCCGAACCAGAAGAACATGCCGATGAAGGCCGGCAGCACCTGAGCGGCAAAGCCGAGCCCGACCAGCAGGATCATCACCAGATTGCCGGGCTCGCTGATCGCCAGCACCGCCACCAGTGCCAGAACGGGAAAGAGCATCCAGCGCGCCAGGCGTGCGGTGAAGGCGTCCTCGAGACGCAGTGCCGGCTGGATGACATCCCGCGTAATCGACAGCGCCGCCGAATGGATGAAGGGCTCACAGGAGGACATTGCCGCCGCCAGCGTGCCTGCACCCAGCAGCCCGGTCAGCCAGACGGGCATGGTCTGCATCGCCATTTCCAGTGCCACCGTGTCGGCCCGCGACAGGGTCGGCAGCGTGAAAATGCCAATGAAGCCCACCACGACCATCGGCAGAATGACCACGTAGTAGGTCGGCAGCCAGGTCGCGCTGCGCCGAATGGTCTCGCACGAGCGGGCGCTCATCCACTGCGTCCAGACCGGCGGCAGAAAGGAGAGCATCGACACGATGATCGAGGTCGTCCAGAAAGCAAAACTCATATTGCCGCTGGCCCCCGGCAGGGTCATGAACTCGGGGCGCTCGGTGGCCAAGCGCTCAAAAAGCTGGCCGGTCGTCCAGCTGCCCGTGAAATCATGCACGGCCCAAAGGCCCACCAGCCAGGCCACAAACAGCATGAGCCCCCCCTGAAAGGCGTTGGTCATGCCAATGGCGCGCTGGCCACTGGTGTAGAGATAGGTTCCCATGACACCAAGCACCAACAGTACGCCCGCCCATATCGGGATCAGACCATTGCTCATGACCCCCAGGATATAGGCCGCGCCCATGGTCTGCAGTACGGCGTAGGCCAGCGTACCAATGGCCATGACCAGCGCCGACAGCGCCCCGAGTGCGGTACTTTCAAAACGATCGCGAATGGCGCTGGCCTGGGTCACATGGCCAAAACGCGCGCCCAGCATCCACACCTTTGGACCAAAATACCAGGCCACCACGGCAAGATAAGAGAGATAGATCACCACATAAAAGACCGCCACGCCTCGCGAGAATGCCCAGCCCGGCGCCCCCATGAAGGTGTAGGCGCTGACACTACCGGCGCCGATCAGCAGATAAAGCATCATGGCGTTCATGCTGCGACCGGCAACGCCCCACTGTTCGAGCGCTGTCATGGCATGACCGCGACGCGCGCGAAGACCAAGCCACAAGGCCAGCGCTATATATAGAAGGGTCAGCCACAGCGGCGTCATGCCTGTCATGGTTCCCGGGACTCCCTTGATGGCGGATAATGTCCGGCCGGCGGCGCATTCTTGCGGCCTGCCAGCAGCCGATTGGCCAGCGCCATGAGCGCGACACTGGCGAACACGATGACATAGCTCCATAGCGCCATCAGCGGCAGCCCGGCCACCACCACGGGCCGGTTAAACAGCATGATGACCGGCCAGCAACCGGCTGCCAGCAGCAGCATGAACGCCGCCAGCAGCCAGCACCCGCGACGACTGCGAGGCATGATGACCCGGGAACGCAACTTTTTGGCGTCCGGGCCGATAGTATGATCCGTCATGTCATGTCCTGATGTGACGCCCCCTGGTGCGGGCCATGTCAACCCGAAAAAGAGGCGAAGGATAACAGTGTTATGCCACAGCATGTAACAATCATCACTTCGATCACATCTTTGCGCTCACACCAGGGTATGCTTGCGACCTATAACCCTTATGTGCCGATGTTCTCATCAAACCGAACGCCTACCCGGGACAGGTAGCATGATCAACGCAACAGGAGTTTCAATGCGACACGCATTCAGGCCAACGCTCACCACGCTGGCACTGGCCACCCTGATGGCAGGATGCGCCAGTTCCGGGTCTTCATCTTCAGGCTATTACGCCACGGCGCTGACCAACATCAGCGGTGCCAGGGTCAATCTGACCGGCAACCGGCTTGATGCCTGGGTCGGCTGCAACCATCTGAGCGCCAACGCCCGACCGGAAAACGCCACACTTGAAGTCGGCGAGATTGCTTCGACCAGAATGGCCTGCCAGCCCGGCGATGATCGCCGCGAGCAGGTTCTTGCCGAATTTCTCAAGCGAGGACCCAAGCTCGACAAGACCGGCGACATGTGGCTTTTGCGCGATAACGTTCACGCCGTGGTGGTTCATACCAATTCCGATCCACAGCTGACGCATGCCAGCTTTGGTCCGAACCCGGCAGGCCGCAGTGCGGATGCCAGTGCAACGGAAAGCGCTCTGGCCATGGATCGCGCCATCGAGCGTGAAACCCGTGAGCAGGCCGCCAGTCGGCCTGCCAGCGTGCAGCAGCCTCAAGTCGCTGCCGCCCGTGCCGTCGAGCCGCCGGCCGAACCGGTCAATGCCGCGCCCGAACGCGCGCCCATCGGCATGCACAATGAGCTGCGTACCGGTAACACCGTCGCACCGGCACCGGTTCGCACAGTCGCTCAGGCGCCTGCCGTCGAGCCGATCAACACCGCACCCGAGCGTGCGCCCATTGGTCTCGACAGTCAGATTCGCACCGGGGACACCGTTGCCCCTGCTCCGGTACGCACGGTCGCTCAGGCCCCCGCCGTCGAGCCGGTCAATACCGTACCCGAGCGCGCGCCCATCGGCATGCACAATGAGCTGCGTACCGGTAACACCGTCGCACCGGCACCGGCACGCACGATTGCTCAGGCCTCCACTGTCGAACCGATCAATACTGCGTCCGAGCGGGCACCTGTCGCGCTGAATGACGAGATCCGCACCGGGAGCGTTGTAGCAGCAGCGCCTGCTCCGGCGGCAGTACAGCAGGCACCGGCGCAGAGCGCACCGGTTCAGGTGGCCCAGAGCCGTCCGGCACCGCGCGCCGCGACCACCATGGCGCTGGCCCCGCAGGAAGCCGTGCAGGCCACTCAGCTGTCGCAGGTAGAAACACCGACACTTGCACAGCAGTCGCCTCGCCTGGACCTGTGGCAGCAAATGGGCGCCGACAGCTGGCAGCTGGCCCCTCAGCATAGCCCTCAGGAGAACGCCCCCTGGCAGCCGGCCGTTGAAACCTCGCGTCTTGCCTGGTTTGCCAGTCTGCTCAAGGGTGACACCACGGATAATCTGCCTGACATGACCGTGACCGCACCACGTGAAATACACTCTTATGCGGTCCGGGAAAGCAACCAGTGGGTGCTGTATTCAGGTGAGCCGATCGACCAGCCACAGGAAAAGGTCCTGTCCGACGAGCAGCATCAGAAAAAGGCAGCCCCCGAGCTGACCGACCGCGACGCCACCAGGGACAAGAGCATCATCACGACCTCGCGTCTGGATGAAAGCGCATTGGGGCGCGGCGTACGCGCCACCACCTCCCGCGCCCTGAACTGGCTGAACGCTCGCTGGCAGGCCTGATCACTTCGTTTGACCCGCGCCTCGACATCCGGCCGACAGTCTCTACACTGTCGGCCGGTCTTTTTTTATCTGTACCACATTGCTCTACATCACCTTTACCCGCACAACGCCTGACTTATGGCGTTGTGCAGCACTGCCACAGGGTTGACCCATGACCACCGATTTCATCTGCCCCTGCTGCAGCGGGCATACCTACGCCCACTGCTGCGGCCCGCTTCACCGCGACGAACAGCTCGCCGCCACGCCTGAAGCCCTCATGCGTTCTCGATATAGTGCCTTCGCCCTGGGCGGGCTGGGTGAGTATCTGTTCAGGACCTGGGCCGACAACGCTCCGGGACGACCGCCTGAGGATGCCGTCATGCTCAATGTGCGCACCGTGGACTGGCAGCGTCTGGACATCATCCAGACGAGCGTGCATGGCGCCCAGGGCATGGTGGAGTTCAGGGCGTGGTATCTGGAAGACGGCTTTGAACACGTGCTGCACGAGCGCTCACGCTTTCGACGCAGCGCAGGCCGCTGGCAGTATGTCGATGGCGTCATCAATCCACCCGCCATGGCCCGTGCCGGTCGCAATGATCCCTGCCCGTGTGGCAGCGGGAAGAAGTACAAGAAGTGCTGCGCAGATCAATAACGCTGGCAAAAGCGGGTGTTGTTTCCCAGAATTGAACCCTTCTCAAAACCCATTACTGATGATGTGGAGTTGGATTGGACCATCCCAGCGGCAATACCCAGCGTCTTGTGACCCTTGCAGCCCGCTGCGGCTACACCGCAAAGGGCATGGTCTATATCACCATTGGCTGGCTATCAATGATGGCTACCATGGGTATGGGCGGTCGTAACGGCGGTTCCTCCGACGCCGTCCGGGAGCTGGCCAGCCAACCCTTCGGCGGTGTGATGATGACGCTGCTGTCGGTCGGGCTTTTTGGCTATACCGCCTGGCGTTTGGTGCAGGCGTTTTTTGACGCCGAACACAAGGGTCGCGACTGGAAAGGCATTCTGACCCGACTGGGTTATGTCCTCAGCGGACTGATCTACGCCGGCATCGCCATCAATTGCATCGAGCTACTGCTTGATAATGGCGGCAGCTCAAGCTCCACAAGCAGTCAAACACGTACCGTCATGGCCCACCCGGGCGGCATCGTGGCAATCTTTCTCGTGGGACTGGGTTTTCTGGGGGTAGGTTTACGGCAAATCTGGCGCGGCTGGCATCACAGCTATGAAAAGAACTGGCACCTTGAGCAGATGAGCCATCGTCAGCGTCTGATTGCTGCCAACGTCTCACGCGTGGGACTGACCGCACGCGGCATTGTCTTCATGATCATTGCCCTGTTTCTATGCCTGTCTGCCATCAACACTGATCCCAGTGATGCCCGGGGTCTGGGCGGTGCCCTGCGCGCGGTGGCAGAGCAGCCCTTTGGTCCCTGGCTTCTGGGACTGGTCGCGCTGGGGCTGATGGCCTATGGCTGCTACTGCCTGGTCAACGCCCGCTTTCGCAATGTGAATGCCTGAACAACCCGAGCGGCGTATCAGTCGCCGTTCGTGCCGCGACAGCCCCCTCGAGACGCTAGAGACCGTGAAAGACTTCCATGACCAGCCGGGCATTGAGCACCAGAATCAGCGCCGTAATGGCCCAGGTCAGCGTTTTGATTTTCCAGCCGATCGCCAGCTCTCCCATCCAGTCACGGCGGGACACAAAACGCATCAGCGGAATGATCGCAAAGGGCAACTGTAGCGACAGCACGACCTGACTCAATACCAGAAGCCGCCCCACGCCCTGATCACCGTAGACCTGGGTGACATACAGCACCGGCAGAATCGCAAGCCCTCGGGTGATCAACCGCCGAACCCAGGGTTTCATGCGAAAACGCAAGAACCCCTCCATCACGATCTGACCGGCAAGCGTTGCCGTGACGGTTGAATTGAGCCCCGAGGCCAGCAGCGCCACCCCAAAGAGCGTAGCGGCAATGCCGGCGCCCAGCAGCGGGCTCAAAAGCCCGTAGGCCTCCTCGATCTCCACGACCGTCTTGCCGGCACTGTGAAAGACCGCCGCGGCCAGAATCAAAATGCCGGCATTGATGAAAAGCGCCAGTGACAACGACAGCGTGCTGTCGAGCGTGGCAAAGCGCAGCGCTTCACGCTTGCCTTGTGCGTGCTGTTCGAAATCACGCGTTTTGACCAGCGCCGAGTGCAGATACAGGTTATGCGGCATGACCGTGGCCCCGATGATGCCAATGGCGATATAAAGCATTTGCGGATTGGTCACGATGGCGGGATCGGGGCTCAAAAAGCCGTCGGCAATGCCGGCCAGCGAAGGTTGCGCCAGCGCAAGCTCCACCGCAAAGCAGCCAAAGATCATCGCCATCAGCGACATGACGAAGGCTTCCAGCCAGCGAAATCCGCGACGCATAAGCATCAACAGCACCACCGTATCCACGATGGTGATCGCGGCCCCCCAGGCGAGCGGAATACCGAACAACAGCTTGAGTGCCACGGCGGTGCCGATCACTTCTGCCAGATCCGTGGCAATAATGGCCAGCTCGCACAGCGCCCAGAGCACGACATTGACCACTTTTGGATAGTGTTCGCGACAGCTCTGCGCCAGGTCGCGCCCACTGGCAATTCCCAGGCGCGCGCACAGTGACTGCAGCAGTATGGCCATCAGGTTGGACAGCAAAATGACGCACAACAGCGTATAGCCAAAGCGCGACCCGCCCTCAAGCGAAGTCGCCCAGTTGCCCGGATCGATATAGCCCACGGACACCATGGCGCCCGGCCCCAGAAAGGCCAGAAAGCGTCGAAAGGCACTGCCGCCCCGGGGCACGCTGATACTGCCGGGCACAACATCGGTACCCAGCAGCGACGCTGGCTGTTCGGGTCTTGCGCTCATGAGGATTCCTTCGTTGAAGCAGGCCTTAAGAACACTAGGGTAATACAATTATACCGTGGTTAAAAAGAGGGCTGATTACCTTCCTCTGATGGCACGGTACGGGAGGCGGACTACGCTTCAATGCAGGCAGGTCGCCACCATTCGGGAGGAACCCATCATGGCACGCGATTTTTCAGAGGCGCGTTCACGCAAACGTTCACACAAGGGCCGCTGGGCGCTGGCAGGACTGGCCGCCTCCATGGCCTGGGCCAGCTGGCAAAAACGGCAGGCGCTCAAGTCGTCACGGCATGACCAGCTCCATACGGCACCGGAGCTCTCACGCAGTGCCGTGGTCAATGGCATGCTGATGCGCTGGGAAGAACACGGTGAGCGCAGTGATCAGCCGCCGGTCGTCATGCTGCATGGCATTCCCACCAACCCGCGCATCTGGCGCCATGTAATCCCGCGTCTTGCCGATACCGGAGTCTGCTGCCTGGCCTGGGAGCTGGTCGGCTTTGGCTGGTCGATCAATGAAGGGCTGACACGCGACATCTCGGTGACTGCTCAGGCGGACTATCTCATCGCCTGGCTGGACCATCAGCAGATCGAGCGCGCGACCCTTGTCGGTCACGACATTGGCGGCGGCGTACTGCAGGCACTACTGACCCTGCATCCCGAGCGTATTGCGGGGCTGGTGCTGGTGGATTCGGTGGCCTTTGACAACTGGCCGGTCCCGGCGGTCAGGACCGCGGCACAGATGGCAGGCGTGATTGAAAAACTGCCGCCGGCATTGTTGAGGCCCCTCTTTCACACCGCACTGGCCAATCTCGGCCATGACAGTACCCGACGTGACACCCAGTCGGCCGCGCTGCTCTGGGGGCCCTATAGTCAGCCGACCGGACCGGCCGGCTTTGCCCACCAGGCGCGCTGCATGAACACAGGCGATACCGAGGCCATTGCCGCGCGACTGCCGTTGACGCCGACCATGCCCGTCCAGCTGGTCTGGGGCGATCAGGACCCGCTGAGTCTGGCCTCGGCCGAGCGACTGGCGGCAAGGCTTTCCGCGCCGGCCATGCGACGCATCCCGGGCGGGCGCCATTTCAATCCCGAGGATCATCCCGATATCGTGGCCGACGAGATACGCCGCATGATCGCTCGTGTGGCCCAGGGGCCGGACACCGCCGAGGTCAGCGACACCGCCATCTGACAACGCAAAGCGTCCGGGACCGTGGATAAAACACGGCAGCAGGTCAGCCGGCCTGCTGCTTCAGTGCCTCGACCCAGGCCGACATGCGCGCAAAGTGGCTGCCCTGCCAATAAATGTGGTGGCATCTGGCGCATCGGTAGAAATCGTTGTAATAGCGCAGGGTGCGCGCTTCCAGCTGTCGATCAACCGAAGCCTTGTCCACCCTCATCAGAAGGCCGTTGCAGCGCGCACAGCGCCGGAAGGCAGCAATCTCGTCATGCAGCTCAAAGCGCCGACAGACCTCTTCAACCTGTCGTGACGGGTCCGTGGCGCGCACAAAATAGCCGTGCACAATCTGGCGGCGATACAGCAGGCGTCGATCACGGGTGAGCAGAATGCGCTTTTGAGCAGCCGACATATAGGCAAGCTCCTCATCCTCGAAGTCGTTGCGCCAGCACACGTCAAAGCCCAGCAATCGCAGATAGCGCGCCAGTCGACCGAGATGAACATCGAGCACAAACCGCGCCGGCCGCGGGCGTGGCGGCTGAAGCGCAGGCCCACCCGGCAGGCCGCCTGACACCCCGGCAGGCCACGCCCTGATCAGACAGGGTTCATCGTCCTGCGGCTCGATCAGTGTCTCGAACGCCGCCGGGTGGTTGTTAAGCGTCAGCGCGGCGACTTCCGTGTGCGGCACACCGAACGACTCCACCAGATCCTTGAGAGACGTACGCCTGGACGTGTGTGGCGTGGCCGGCTGCCCTCGCCCGGCAGGCGGCAGAAAATCATCGAGACAGCCGTGGAACAGTACCTGTACACCCATCACCCGAGCTCTCGACATTCAGGAGTTTGAACGCCCAAGTGTGGTGGCCGGCGGCACGAATGTCACACCAACAGATCGCCTTTGTGGCTGTCCTTTTGTAACACTTTCCGGCAGCCGGAAATCATACCGTCAGATGGCGTTGCACCAGCTGATCATCCAGCGTGGCCATATCACCTTCGGCCACCGGCGCACCGCGGTCCATCAGCATGAAGCGGTCAGCGTAGCGCCGCGCGAAGGGCAGCTTCTGTTCCACCAGCAGGACCGTCAGCCCGTCTTCCTGATTGAGCTGACGCAGTACCTCGCCGATCCGGGTCACGATATTGGGCTGAATGCCCTCCCCCGGCTCATCGAGAATCAGCAGTCTGGGCGCCAGTACCAGCGCACGGCCGATGGCCAGCTGCTGCTGCTGTCCCCCGGAAAGATCACCTCCACGGCGACGCTTCATTTCCTCAAGCACCGGAAAGAGCGCATAAATGCGTTCGGGAATACGACGCCGGCGATCAGGCCGCGCCGGCAGGCCAATGCGCAGGTTCTCCTCGACCGTCAGGGTCGAAAATATCTGCCGCCCCTGGGGCACGTAGCCAATGCCGAGGCCGGCGCGCGCCTCACGCCTGGCACGCGAGATGTCGGCACCCTCAAACAGGATGCGCCCGCCGCGAACCGGCTCTTCTCCCATGATCGTTTTCATCAGCGTGGTCTTGCCCACGCCGTTGCGCCCCATCACACAGGTGCACTGCCCGGTGGGCACCGAAAGTGACAGCCCACGCAGGGTATGGCTCTGGCCGTAATACTGATCAAGCCCTTCAATCTCAAGCATGACGCTCCTCCTCGGCACCCAGATAGACCTCTCTGACCCGAGGATCAGCGGCCACGGCGTCCATGCTGCCCTCGGCCAGTACGCTGCCCTGGTGCAGCACGGTGACATGCCGGGCAATCGAACGGACAAAGCCCATGTCATGCTCGACCACCACCACCGACTGCTGACCGGCCAGACGATTCAACAGATCAGCGGTCCGGTGCATCTCCTGCTCGGTCATGCCGGCGACCGGCTCATCAATCAACAGCAGGCGCGGACGCTGCATCAGCAGCATGCCGATCTCCAGCCACTGCTTCTGGCCGTGGGACAATACCCCCGCCCATCGGTCACGCTCGGCCTCAAGCCCAATGGTCTCCAGCACCTCATCCAGACGCGCCCGCCCTTCATGATCGAGTCTTGCCATGAAGGTGGTCCACACGCGCCGGTCACCGGCCATCGCCAGCTCCAGATTTTCAAACACCGTGAGAGCCTCGAACACGGTAGGCTTTTGAAACTTGCGGCCGATACCCAGGCTGGCCACCTCGGGCTCTGCCAGACGCAGCAGGTTATGGCGCGAGCCAAACCATACCTGTCCGCTGTCGGGCCGGGTCTTGCCGGTAATGATATCCATCATGGTGGTCTTGCCGGCGCCGTTGGGACCAATAATGCAGCGCAGCTCACCGTCATCGATGGTCAGATTGAGCCGGTCAATGGCGCGAAAACCGTCAAAGCTCACCGTGACATCTTCCATATAGAGAATCGGCCCGTGGCGCACATCCACCGGCGAGACGTCGGGCACCATGAAATCAAATACCCGATCGGGACGCGCCATATCGCGAAGTCGGTTCAGGGTCTCACTCATGGGCAGATCCTCCCCTGTTGCGGCGCAGAGAGGCCGCCAGGCCTGCAATGCCCTGCGGCAGCGCCATGGTCACCACCACGAAAAGACCACCCAGAATAAAAAGCCAGGCATCGGGCATCTCGGTGGTCAGTACTGTCTTGAGCCAGTTGACTACCAGTGCACCAATCAGCGCGCCAAAAAGGGTCGCACGCCCCCCAAGCGCCACCCACACCACCACTTCGATGGAAAACAGCGGTGCGAAGCTGCCGGGGTTGATAATGCCCACCTGCGGCACATAGAGCGCACCGGCGATGCCTGCCATGACCGCCGACACCACAAAGACCGCCAGCTTGACGTGTTCGACCCGATAGCCCAGAAAGCGCGTCCGGGCCTCGGCGTCACGAGTCGCAATACAGACCCGGCCCAGACGTGAGGTGGTGATCATGCGACAGACCACAAAGGCCAGCAGCACTGCCATTAACGAGGCCACGAACAGCGCTACCGTCATGGCGTGACTGTTGAGCGGCATGCCCAGAAGCTCCCGAAAGCGGGTCAGCCCGGTCGAGCCGCCCACGCCCATCTCGTTGCGATTGAACGCCAGCATCAGGGCAAAGGTCATTGCCTGGGTGATGATCGAGAAATAAACGCCGGTCACGCGCGAGCGAAAGGCCAGCCAGCCAAAGACCAGCGCCAGCAGGCCGGGCGCCAGTACCACCGCCAGCATGGCCAGCGGAAAATGGCCCAGCCAGGCCTGCCAGCCGTCGACATTCGCCCCCTGAGCGTTGAGATAAAGTCCCATGGCGTAGCCGCCCAGGGCAAAAAAGGCGCCATGGCCAAGACTTAAAATACCCAGATATCCCCAGATCAGATCCACGGCGAGGGCCAGCAGCATATAACAGCAGTACTTGCCCAGCAGGCTGACCGTCGCATCGCCCACATGCAGGGCATGATCTGAGGGCAACAGGTTGAGCCCCACCACCAGCACGGCAGCCATCATCAAAACCGCACAGGTGAACGTGGTGGTGCGATCGCTCAGATGGCCCATGCTGCGCCGTACCGATCCAGTGCCGGAGGACACCGTACGTACCTGACTCATGACACCCTCCCGCGCGGGGGAAAGAGCCCCTGCGGACGCTTTTGAATGAACAGGATCACGCCGACCAGCACCACGATCTTGGCCAGTACCGCGCCGACCCAGGGCTGCAGCACCTGATTGAGTACGCCCAGTGTCATGCCGGCCACCAGCGTGCCCCACAGGTTGCCCACACCGCCAAAGACCACGACCAGAAAGGAGTCGACGATATAGTTCTGTCCCAGGTTGGGCCCCACGTTGGTAATCTGTGACAGCGCCACACCGGCAAGGCCCGCCACGCCCGCGCCGAGACCGAAGGTCAGCATGTCCACCCGTGCCGCCCTGACGCCCATGGCGCGCGCCATGTCACGGTTTTGCGTCACCGCGCGCACTTCAAGCCCCAGCCGGGTAAAGCGCATCACGGCCCAGAGCGCGGCAAACACCACCAGACAAAAGATCAGCACGGCCAGCCGGCTATAGCTGATCGAGAGCGCCTCGGTGACCTGCCAGCTGCCGCGCAGCCACTCGGGCGCCGCTACCGCCCGGTTGAGCGGTGAGAACACGGTGCGTACCAGCTGCTGCAGGATCAGGCTCACCCCGAAGGTCGCCAGCAGGGTCTCCAGCGGGCGCCCTTTCAGAAAACGGATCACGCTGCGTTCGATGGCAATGCCAAAGGCTGCCGCGACCAGAAAACCGAAGGGAATGGCCAGCAGCAACGCCAGTCCCGGCTGGCCGGGCAACAGCTGCTGCAGCCACCAGGCACTATAGGCGCCCAGCATGATCAGCTCGCCGTGGGCCATGTTGATCACCCCCATGACGCCAAAGGTGATCGCCAGACCAATCGCGGCCAGCACCAGAATCGAGCCGGCACTCAGGCCAAAAAAGAGCGTCTGTACCCGCTGATGCCATTCGCGCTTGCGCTCAATGCCTGCCAGCACTCGACGCGCCTCACCTGCCAGTTCGCCGTCGCCTTCGGCCAGCGGTACCAGTGCGTTACGCACCCGGGTATCCAGATGGCCGCGCAGCGTCTCCAGGGCCGCCACATCCCCCTGCTGCACGCGATACAGCGCCAGTGCCGTCTCCAGCTGCTCACGCACTGCCGGGTCTTCCTCGTCGGCCAGCGTATCCTCCACGCCCGGCGCACTGGCCTCATCCAGTGTTCCGAGCAGCGCCCGAGCCGCCGCAAGCCTTGCACTGACATCGCCTGCCGTCAGCGACATCGCCGCCAGCGCCCCCTCAATCCGGGTGCGCAGCGTGTTGTTGATGGTGATGGTGTTGATCGTACGCCGTGAGCCGGTACCGGCGTCTTCCAGCGTAATGGCATCGATGATCGGCCATTCCCGACCGGCATCATCGGTAATGATGTAGAAATGTTCACCGCGACGCTCACGGGCCAGACGCCCCTCCAGCAGCGCCTGCAGCCAGCGCTCTCGCTGGGTGGCCTGGCTGGACGCGATACGCTCGACGGCCTCGCCCTTTGCTTCAAACCCCGAGGCGTCCAGCCCTTCCAGCAGCGTACGGGCCTGCTCATCGCTGATTTGATCGCCGGCATGAACGACCCCGGGCAGCGCCAGCATGACCAGTACCAGCACGACTCCGGCCCGCCACAGATCACGTATTGCGCGTCTTGACATGCTTTCTCCCCCACTTTCAAAACGTCCGGGTTGCTCGCCTGCGGCCAGCAACCCGGCGTCCCTGCACGACGACATCACTTCATGACGTCACTTCACAACGACGGGGCCATGCGCATCAGCACTTACTGCGATACGGCCGGCTCGCCATCCTCACAGGTCATGCTGGCGACATTGAGACGTCCACAGTGGAGCGGCGCGCGCCAGTCGCTGATCAGGTTGCGCGAGTCGGGGAGATAGTCCGACCAGGCATCGCCTGCAATATTGGAAGGGGTCTGCCAGACCACGCTGAACTGCCCATCGTTCTGGATTTCGCCAATCATGACCGGCTTGGTAATGTGGTGGTTGGGCATCATCGCCGAGGAGCCACCGGAGAGATTGGGTACGGTGACACCAATAATGGCGTCCCTCACGGCATCAACCTCCGGCGTACCAGCCTTTTTGACCGCTTCCACCCACATGTTGAAACCGATGTAATGGGCCTCCATCGGATCGTTGGTGACCGCACTGTCATCGCCCTTGTACGCCAGCCAGCTGTCGATGAAATCGAAGTTGGCATCACTGTCGACGCTCATGAAATAGTTCCACGCCGCCATATGGCCCACCAGCGGTGCGGTATCGATGCCGGTCAGCTCCTGCTCCCCCACCGAAAAGGCCATGACCGGAATATCGCTGGCCGAGATGCCCTGGTTGGCCAGCTCACGATAAAACGGCACGTTGGCATCACCGTTGATGGTGGAGATCACCGCGGTCTTTTTCCCCTGGCCGCCGAACGAGGCAATGCTGGAAACGATCGACTGCCAGTCGCTGTGCCCAAACGGCGTGTAGTTGACCATGATGTCGTCATCGCTCACGCCCTGATCCTTGAGCCAGGCTTCCAGAATCTTGTTGGTGGTGCGGGGATAGACGTAATCGGTACCCACCAGCGCCCAGCGCTCCACACCCTGCTCGCGCAGATACTCGACGGCCGGAATCGCCTGCTGATTGGGCGCCGCCCCGGTATAGAAGATATTGTCCGAGGACTCTTCGCCCTCGTACTGCACCGGATAGAACAACAGCCCGTTGAGCTCCTCGACCACCGGCAGCACCGCCTTGCGCGAGGCCGAGGTCCAGTTGCCGAAGATAACGTCCACCCGGTCATCACCGGAGAGCAGATCACGCGCCTGCTCGGCAAACAGTGGCCAGTCGGAGGCCGGATCGACGACGACCGGTTCGAGCTGGCGCCCCAGCAGACCGCCGCGCTCATTCTGCTGCTCGATCAGCATCAGCATTTCATCCTTCAGGGTGGATTCGCTGATCGCCATGGTGCCGGAAAGTGAATGCAGGATACCGACCCGGATCGGATCGCGGTCGGCCTCGGCACGCGCGTCATCACTCAAACCAAGGGCGGCGCCTGCGCTCAATAGCGCACCCATCAGCAGCGGGCGGGACAGGGATAGTGACCCCATTGAAAATCCTTTCATGTCTTACCTCATTATCATTGTTGGTGAGGGTACCCCGGGCCTGAGCCTCGGGGCGGGGACAGCATGGATACAAACCACGGACATCAATAACGCTGGCGCCCGGCACCTACATTCCGACCGGGCCCTGCGCATGGCGGCTGCGGGCTTCGTGCAGCATGTGCAGCGTGATCTTGCGCACCTCGTTGCGACTGAGCGCTATGTGGGTGCTCAACAGCTGGCAGGCGTGCGCTTCCCGCCGCCGCGCCAGTGCCTCAAGAATGGCAGCGTGCTCGTCATAGGTGGCCTCGATACGTGACGGCTGGGTGAAATCCAGCCGGCGAATGATATGAATACGCTCGCTCACATCGCGGTGAATGCGCGCCATCTCCTGGTTGCCCGACGCCGTGACCAGTGCGGTATGAAACGCCTTGTCCTGCTCGGCCATCGCAGTGGCAAACGAACGCTCCTCGATTGGCACGCACCAGATATCGCGCAGTGCCTGAAGCGTCGCCGGCTGCTCGCTCATCGCACACAGGCGTCCGATGGCGGCACACTCCAGCACGATGCGCACGTCATAGAGCTGCTCGAAGACCTCGAAATCAAAGGGCACCACCTGCCAGCCGCTGCGAAAATGCACCTCCACGTACCCTTCGCGACGCAGCCGATGCAGCGCTTCACGTACCGGCGTACGCGAGGCGCCGGTACGTTCGGCCACTTCTGCCTCGCTGAAGTAGTCCCCGGGCAGCAACTCGAAATCAAAGATCATCTGCTTGAGCGCTTCGTAGACGCGCTCGGCCAGACTCTGCTTTCGCGTGCTGTCGCGCTCCCGAAAGGGCGAGGCGCGATTCATGACACAGGCCCGGTATCGAGCACCGCCAGCAGCTCACCGGCACGCACCGGCGTACCGGGCTGACAGTGAAAGGCACTGAGCGTGCCCGCCTGCGGCGCGGTGATCGCGACTTCCATCTTCATCGCCTCGACAATCAGGAGTGGATCGCCGGCTTCGACCCGGGCGCCGGGTTCAGCTACCAACTTCCAGACACTGCCGGCAATATCGGCCTGTACCGGACACTGATGGGCGCCAAGGGTGTCGCTGTCCAGCGGTGCGGTCTGCGCGGTTTCAATCGCCGGCGGCGCAATGTCCGCCGCACTCCAGCGGCTGACCTCTGCGGTAAAGGCTTCACGCTGGCGCACCTGAAATGCTTCGATACTCTCGCGATGCTCCTCAAGGAAGTCGAGATAGGCGCCGACATCGAAAGTTTCTTCTTCCACGCGCGCTTCAAAGCGTCCGTGGCGGAAATCCTCACGCAGCAGGGTCAGCTCTTCTTCGCTGACCGGGTAGTAGCAGACCTGATCGAAAAAGCGCAGCAGCCACGGCGCGCCCGTGGCGAATTGAGCGTTATTGCCCCAGGTGTTCCAGATCGGCACGGTGCGGCCCACCAGCTGGTAGCCGCCGGGCGAATCCATGCCGTAGATGCACATGTACATGCCGCCGATACCCACCGTGCCCTCGGCGGTATGGGTGCGTGCCGGGTTGTATTTGGAGCTCAGAAGCCGGTGGCGCGGGTCCACCGGCACGGCGCAGGGGGCGCCCAGATAAACATCCCCCAGTCCCAGTACCAGATAGCGCGCTTCATACAGGGTCTGGCGAACGGTCTCACGATCCACGCCATTGATGCGGGCGATGAAATCGACGTTGTTGGGCAGCCACGGCGCGTCGGCCTTCACCGTCTCGCTGTAGCGCGTCACCGCATCCAGCGTGGCACTGTCCTCGAATGCCATGGGCAGATGCAGTACGCGGGTGGGCAGCCTGAGCGTGCGCACGTCGCCCAGGCCGTCATCAAGGCTGAGCAGCTGCGTGATGAGCGTCTTTTGGGGAATCACATGACCGTTGTAGCGAATCTGCAGCGAGCGCACCCCGGGGGCGAGCTCCTCAATCCCTTCGATGGCCGCGTCACGAATGGCCGTCATCAAAAGATGCACCCGTACCCGGGTAGTGAGCTCCAGCACGTTCTCACCATATTCGAGCAGGATGTAGCCATCGCCGGCCTGACGATAGACCGCCGCCGGACGCTCCTCGCTGGCCGCCCGCGTGGCCAGCACACAGGGCGAATGTTCGGCTTTTGGCGCCTTCCCCGTCGCGGCGATCAGGGTGTTGTCGATCCGCGCCGGCAGGGCCATGATCTCCGGGTCGGGCGCACTCAGCGTCTCGATGGCCTGCAGCCACTCAGCCTCTACCGCCAGGGCATGTTCAACGGTGATCGGGACAAAGCGAATCGTGTCCCCCGGACGCACCTGGCCTGCCTTCCAGAGCTCGCCGCGGGCGATGGTCACCGGACAGACAAAGCCGCCCAGGCTGGGGCCGTCGCGCATCAGAATCACCGGGCTGTCGCCGGTAAAGTTGACCGCGCCAATGGCGTACTCGCAGTCATGGACATTGGACGGGTGCAGACCCGCCTCGCCGCCATCGCTGCGGGCCCATTCAAGCGTCGGGCCGACCAGTCGTACGCCGAGGCGATTGGCGTTGTAGTGCACTTCCCAGTCGGTGGCCAACAGCTGCTCAAACGCCGGCTGAGTGAAAAAGTCCGGCGCGCCGTGAGGCCCCGGGAGCACGCCGATACGCCACTCATGACCGTAGTCGGGTATCAGCGCCGCGGGAGCGGCAGCCGGGGTTTCCAGAGCGTCGCCTTCATGGAGCAGTGAGAGCAGATCACCACTGCGCAGCACGCGCCCACCGTGGCCGCCGAACTGACCCAGAGCAAAGGTCGAGCGGCTGCCCAGATAGACCGGCACATCAATACCGCCGCGCACGGCCAGATAGCAGCGACAGCCCACACTGACCTGCCCGACCGCCAGCCGCTGGCCGGCACGGACATCAATCGGTTGCCAGAACGCCACCGCCTCGCCATCAAGTCGCGCCTCGGAGGGCGCCCCGGCCAGTGCAATGACAGCATCCTGGTGAAACACCAGCTCCGGTCCCATCAGAGTGCATTCAAGCCCTGCCGCGGAGGCCGCGTTGCCGACGATGCGATTGGCCAGTCGAAACGCCATGTCATCCATCGGACCTGACGGCGGCACGCCGATATCCCAGTAGCCCAGCCGGCCCGGCACGTCCTGCACGCTGGTCCAGGTGCCCGGCGAGACCACCTCCAGACAGTGGGGGGTAAACGTGAACCGTGACAGCGCCCGGGTGGAGACCTCACCGCGTCTGAAGGCGTCATCACCGATGACCGCGCGCAGATACTCCAGATTGGTGGGAATGCCGTAGAGACGGGTGGCTTCCAGCGCCGCCGCCAGCCGGTTGATCGCCTCGTCGCGGTCACGGCCATGCACAATCAGTTTGGCGATCATGGGATCAAACTGCGCCGACACCAGACTGCCGCTCTCAACACCTGTATCCACGCGCACGCCCGGAAGCTCGACAGGGAAATGCACCGCATCCAGCTCACCGGGGCTGGGCTGAAAGTTTTTCAGTGGATTCTCGGCGTAAAGACGTACCTCGATCGCCGCGCCCTCGAGCGTGATCTCCGCCAGCTCCTCGGTCAGCGGCTGGCCATCGGCCACGCGCAGCATCCACTCGATCAGATCAAGCCCGGTGACACATTCGGTGACCGGGTGTTCCACCTGCAGGCGCGTATTGACCTCCAGAAAATAGAAACGCCCAGACCCCGCGTCATAAATGAACTCCACCGTCCCGGCGCTGCGGTAGTGGACCGATTCCCCCAGGCTGACGGCGGCGGCCAACATCTGCTCGCGAATCGCCGGCGGCAGATGCGGCGCCGGGGTCTCCTCCACCACTTTCTGGTGCCGACGCTGCAGCGAGCAGTCACGCTCGCCAAGCGCTACCACGCGTCCCTGACCATCGCCCAGCAGCTGCACTTCAATGTGGCGGGCGTGATCGATGCAGCGCTCCAGAAAAACACCGGCATCGCTGAAATACTGCTGGCCCAGGCGTACGACGCTGTCAAACGCGGCCTTCAGTGCGACCTCATCGGCGCAGCGGGTCATGCCGATACCGCCACCGCCGGCGGTGGATTTCAACATCACCGGATAGCCAATACGCATGGCTTCGCTGCACGCCTGATCAACATCATCGAGCAGGTCGCTGCCGGGCGTCAGCGGGACACTGGCCTGTTCTGCCAGCGCCCGCGCCCGGTGTTTGAGACCAAAATCGCGAATCTGCGCGGGCGTCGGGCCGATAAAGATCAACCCTGCCGCCTCACAGCGCTCGGCAAGGTCGGCACTTTCGGAAAGAAAGCCGTAGCCCGGATAGATCGCCTGTGCGCCACTTTCACGAGCGGCGGCGATCACCTTGTCGATCGCCAGATAAGTGTCATCAGCGCGCTGGCCCTCCAGCGCCACGGCGTGATCGGCATGGCGCACATGCAGGGCATTGCGGTCATCATCGCTGTAAATGGCCACGCTTTCGATGTTCAGACGCTTGAGCGTTCGCATGGCGCGACAGGCGATTTCGCCGCGGTTGGCGATCAGCACTCGTGTCAGAGAAAGCGCACTCATGCCTCACCTCCTGTGGCGACACCCTTCAGCGCCGTCATGAAACCCCGCCAGCCGCCGTATTCGGTCACATCCCGTGCTGCAGGCAGTGCCCAGGACTCGCAGATGAAGCCCTTGACCACGCGACCATCGGACAGCGTCAGTGAACCAATCCCCAGTGGGGCTGGAATCTCGGCGACAAACTCACCAAAGCGTGCCAGCGGCACGTCCCATAGCTCCACCTCGATGGCGGCACCGTCTGTTTCAACCCTGGCCAGCCCCGGCTTGGGCGGGGTGGTATTGGCCAGCGCATAAAGACGGTAGTTCGACGCGGTATGGGTGGTCTCCACGAAGGTGGCGCGGCGCGTGGTGAGCTGAAAGTTGAGCGGCATGCCCCGCAGATGGGCTCCGACCACCGCGACGCGCACGCACTCAGGTGCCGGCGGGCGGGGCCCCTCATCGGCGACCGGCAGTGGCTGTTCGGTGGCGCCCAGTGGCAGATCACACAGCGTCTGCCAGCGACGGCCAAAATCTGCCAGCGCCCGGTCATGCCAGGCCGGTGCGATCAGGGTAATCCCGGCCGGCAGGCCGTCATCGCGCATGGTTGCTGGAAGCGCCAGCGCGCAGAGATCGGCCAGGTTGGTGAAGTTGGTATAGGTGCCAAATTCACTGTTGTACTGAACGGGCTGTTCAGCCATTTCGGCGATGGTGCGGATGGTGGAGGACGTGGGCACGACCAGCGCGTCCACATCTTCAAACACCCGCGCAATGCGCTGACTCAGCTCGGCGCGGCGGTACTCGGCGTCAAAGGTGTCCAGCGCCGAGTAATCCAGTCCCTTCTCGATAATGCTGCGTACGGTCGGATCAATGGCCTGCAGATCATCGAGCAGCAGCGCCCCTACCGCGTGGGTGCGCTCGGCCACCCAGGGCCCCTGATAAAGCAGCGTCGCCAGCTCGGCAAAGGGGGTGTAATCGATCGGCACCAGCTCGGCGACGCTTTCAAGCTGCGTGCGGGCCTGATCAAAGGCCCGGGCCATGACGTCATCGCCATGAAATTCAAGCGTCTCCGGTATCGCCAGCCGCGGCCGATCCGGCATGGCCACCGGCGCCGTGCGGGGGTGTGGGCGACTGTAGGCATCGCGCTCATCCGGTGCACTGCTGCCAATTTCGGTGACCGCCAGCGCATCTTCTACCATTAATGCAAAAACGGAGACGCAGTCCAGCGTCCGACAGGCCGGCACCACGCCGCCGATGGAGAGCCAGCCGCGGGTGGGCTTGAGCCCCACGATGTTATTGAACCCCGCCGGCACCCGACCCGAACCCGCGGTGTCGGTCCCGAGCGCAAAGGGCACCAGCCCGCGCGCCACTACCGAGGCGGATCCCGCACTGGAGCCGCCAGAGACGTAATCGGGATTGAAGCTATTGGACACGGCGCCATAGGGAGAGCGGGTGCCGACCAGGCCAGTGGCGAACTGGTCCAGATTGGTCTTGCCCACCAGGATCGCGCCGGCCGCTCTGAGACGCGCCACCACGGTGGCATCCTGCTCGGCAATATAGGCAAATGCCGGACACGCCGCGGTGGTCTCCCAGCCCACGGCATCGATATTGTCCTTGATCGCAAACGGCACGCCGTACAGCGGCAGTGCCTGGATACCGACGCTGTCGGCCTGGCGCTCCAGCTCGGCCCACTGGCTGTCAATCAGCGCCGCATCGGCGCGTGCGATCCATGCTGTATCCGAATCCACCAGCGCCGCTGCCAGCGCCTGCAGTCGCTCACGGCCCTGCCCATCCTGCTGTGCGCTGCACCACTGTGAGAGCGTCCAGCCCCTGCTTTCGATTGTCTGCGTCATGATCACGCCCTGCTGATATATCGGCTTGTATACAAGTCGGTATTGCAGGAAGTGTGCCAATGACAGATAAGTGCCTGACTTTAGGTGAGCGGAGCCTACAGATACCTTTTAAAACCCTGTAGATATCTTTTAAAACCCCAGTTATGGTCAGGGACGCTGCTTCCTGACAGGGCATGGAAGGTATTGGTGCACCATTACAACGCGTCGTCACGGGACCGGGCGTCATGAATACAGCAAGGGCCGCACAGTGGCGGTCCGGGTAGAAGATGAAACGTGCCCCGGCGGCGTGATCTTCTCAACCCAGATAGCGCTCGCGCAGGTGCCGGTGATAGTACGTGGGATCCAGCGCCTCACCGGTGGCACGGCGAATCAGCTCAGGCGTTTCCAGCAGACTGCCCTGCTGCCAGATATTGGCCTTGAGCCACTCAAGCAGCAGGCTCGGGTCGCCCTCGGCAATGCGCGCATCAAGCTGCGGCTCGGCGCGACGCGCAGCCGCCATCAGTTGCGCGGCCAGCATGGCACCCAGGCTATAGGTGGGAAAGTAGCCAAACGAGCCGTCTGTCCAGTGAATGTCCTGCAGGCAGCCGTCGCGGTAGTTGCCGCGGGTATCCAGCCCCAGCAGGCGCTGCATCCCCTCGTCCCACAGCGCCGGAATATCTTCGACCTCGATCTCGCCTTCAATCAGGGCGCGCTCGATGTCGTAACGCAGCAGAATATGTGCCGGATAGCTGACTTCGTCGGCATCGACCCGGATCAGACCGGGCTGGACCCGCTGTGACAGGCGCACCAGATTGTCCGCCTCAAAGGCCGGCTGATCACCCAGCGCCTCGATCAGCCAGGGCCTGAGCTGACGCACGAACGCCGCACTGCGCCCCAGCTGCATCTCGAAACTCAAACTCTGGGATTCATGGACCGCCATCGAGCGGGCACGTCCGGCCGGCTGGCTGCGCCACTGTGGCGGCAGATTCTGTTCGTAGCGGGCGTGACCGGTCTCGTGGATGATGCCCATCAGCGCCGTGAGGCACTCATCACTGCGATAGCGGGTGGTCAGGCGCACGTCGTCCGGCACGCCGCCGCAGAAGGGATGCAGGCTCACATCGAGCCGGCCATGCTCGAAATCAAACCCGAGCCAGCGCATGACGCGCTCGCCAAGTCGGCGCTGCTCGTCCTCACCAAAGGGCCCCTGGGGCAGAACGGGCGATTGCCCGCGCTGGCGCTCGACGGCCTCGCTTAAAAGCCCCGGCAGCCACTGGCGCAGGTCGTTGAAGATGCTGTCGAGCGCTTCAAGCGTCAGTCCCGGCTCGAACTTCTGCAACAGCGCCTCATAGCGGCTGCAGCCGGCGGCCTCGGCGCGAATGCGTGCCTCCTCGCGCGACAGGCGCACCACTTCCCGGAACGTGGGCAAAAAGCCCTGCCAGTCGTTGTTGGGCCGACAGGTGCGCCAGGCCTGTTCGCAGCGGGCACCGGCCAGCGACTGGGCCTCGACCAGCGCCGGCGGCATGACGGTGGCGTCTCGCACCTCACGCTGCATCTCGCGCAGGTTGGCCTGTTGCCCGGGCTCAAGCGATGAGGAGTCAATGTCCTCAAGCAGCTCACGCGTCTGCGGCGCGGTCAGCGTCTCATGCATCAGCACGCTCAGCTCGGCCATGGCCTCGGCGCGGGCGTCGTTGCCGCCCCAGGGCATCATGGTCAGCTGATCCCAGCCCGCCATGGCGCCCAGATGGCCGTAGCGATGCAGCCGCGTAAAACGGGCCTCGAGCTGCTGATAGGCCGTGGGGGATGTCATGAAACACTCCTTGCAGATAAAAATGGCAGGCCGGGCTCGGGGCGAAGGTTATCGCGGGATAACGTCTGAATCGAAAGGCCTACAGCGAGGCAAACGCCGCCACATCAAATGATTCGTCCTGATCGTGCTGCTTTCGCCAGGCCACCAGCTCGGCAATCGAGACCATGGGATAACCACCCTCGTGGGCAAAGGCTTCCAGCGCCTCACCACGCATCATGGTGCCGTCATCGTTCATCAGTTCACAGAGCACACCGGCAGGGGCATGGCCTGACAGACGCACCAGATCGATGGTGGCCTCGGTATGGCCACGACGCGTCAATACCCCGCCATCGCGGGCGCGCAGGGGAAAAATATGGCCGGGGCGGACAAGGTCATCGGCACGGGCATTGTCAGCGACCGCGGCCCGGACGGTGACGGTGCGATCATAAGCACTGACGCCGGTCGTGACGCCTTCTCTGGCTTCGATGGTGACGGTAAAGCCGGTCGAGTAGGGGCTTTCGTTGTTGACCACCATCGGCGGCAGTTCCAGCCGGTCGGCGTGATCATTGGTCAGACACAGGCAGACAATGCCGCTGCCAAAACGAATCATCCGGGCCATCTGATGATCCTCCAGCGTGGTGGCGGCAAAGATCAGATCGCCTTCGTTTTCACGGTCGGGATCATCGGTGACCACCACGCCGTGGCCGCGGGCCAGGCTGTCGAGTGCCAGACGAACACGCGAGCGTGCGGCTTCGGAAAGGGAGACATCATTGTCGATATTGCGGGACATAAAGGCTGCTCCAGGATCGCCTTTCAAGGGCGAGGGACAAGGAACAGGGCAAGACAGGAGTGCTTGTACGACACGTACAGCGACGCCTCATCCGAAACGGACAATCAGACGTCGATCCTCTCCCATCCGGACTATCACCGTCGGCATCGGGATCTCACCGATTCCTGCGCGTGGTGCGCTCGCGGGCTTGTTCGCTGCCGGATCAAAAACCGGTTTTGACATCACCGCCGGTGGGGACTTTCACCCCGCCCTGAGGATCTGACTCGAAAAACGAATCGGGATCAGACTAGCTCGCAAGCGACGCTCGAGCAATCCCTGCGCGTCAATGTCAATCGCAAAAGGTCATATTGGCGAAAGGTCATATTGGCGAAAAACGCTTCAGCCGTCAGGCTGGCGTCATTGTCCCAATACGAGGAGCGCCGCTCATGGCCCGCTGGTTTCAACACCTTTCTCACTCCCTGTGCACCGGCCTGCTGATGGCGGGCATGGGGGCCGGCAGCGCGCTGGCCTCAGGAAGCGATGCCCCGAAGGTCGTCGCCGAGACCCCCGAGTTTAACAAGCTGATCGATAAGGGCGCTGACATCCAACGGCTCTTTGATGGCGGCATATGGAGCGAAGGCCCGCTGGCACTGCCCGATGGCAGCGTGATCTGGAGCGACATCAAGAACAATCGCGTGATGATCTGGCGCGAGGGAGAAAAGGTGCGCGAATGGCTGCGACCGGCGCAGTTTCACAACGGCCATGCGCTGGATCACGAGGGTCGGATACTGGCCGCGTCCCACGGTAAACGCGCCGTGGAGCGCCTGAACAAGGATGGAAAGTGGGAGGTACTGGTCGACCTGGACGGCGAACAAAAGCTCAACAGTCCCAACGATCTGGTAGTGGATTCCAACGGGCGCATCTGGTTTACCGACCCCACCTTTGGCATCGATCAGCCCGAAGAGGGCTACGGGGGCACTCCCATGACCGGCGGCGAGTACGTTTATCGCTTCGACCCCGACAGTGACAAGCTGACCCGGCTTTCAACGCCCGCGGTCAACACGCCCAACGGACTGGCCTTTTCCCCGGGTGAGACCACCCTTTATATCGCTGACTCCGAGCAGGGCCATGACCGCGAGGATGCCAGCCTCAATCATCACATTGTCGCCTACGATGTGAGGGATGACGGTACCCTGTCCAACGAGCGCATCTTTGCCGAGGTCTCTCCCGGCGTGCCCGATGGTCTCAAGGTCGACGAGCATGGCAATGTCTGGACCAGCAGCGACAGCGGCCTGCAGGTCTTCAACCCCGAGGGCCAGCGCCTTGGCCGCGTGGACCTGCCCGAGCGCACCGCCAATCTGGCCTTTGCCGATCATGACGGTGAGCATTATCTCTTCGTGACCGCCACCAAAAGTCTCTATCGCATCCCGGTCAAGGTGGGCGAGGCGCGCTCAGAGCGCCGCTGACGCTACCGCCCCGTCCTGCGCACCGGCCATGGGTGAGGCCGGTGCGTGGCCCGCATGGGTCATCGGGACTCGGGCCGTCTGTGCCAGAGCCGCAGCCTCGGGCGATACCGGTTCAGGCATGCCGATCAGGGCCTGGCCGACCTGCCCTTCCAGCGCGTCCAGCCAGGCATAGCGCTTGCGATACATGCTGCGCTTTTTGGACACAATGGTCTCGAGTGTCTTGCGGCGCTGGTCGGCGGGCAACACGACCCAGCCTGACGTTTTCGCCTCGCCGCCGTGCTCGAGAATCAATGCGTCCAGATCAAACCCGCGCTGACGGCGGCCATTGGGGTTTGCACGGTAGACGTGGTGGGCATTGTCCACGCAGTGAATGCCTTGCATGCCCAGCGCGCGCGCCAGCATCTGCGTGAGCTCGACCATCAGCGATTGCGGCCGCAGGCCAAAATGATCCCGGGTGAACTGACGGTTCCAGTCCGACTGCTGACGCGAGCCCTGCACGGTACCCAGACACAGCACCGGGCGCCCCTGATCATCACGCATAAAGGAGAGCGCCGCGCTGTATAGACGCTTTCTGGGCGGGCGGATGATCATCAGCATCATCTCGCCCTCCTTGTCATGTGCTCCGCGATAGCCCAGATGGATACTGGCCGTTTCACCACCGACCACACACTCTCCCAGCCAAAGGCCGGGCCGCTGCGTGATCCGGGCACTGACGTCATCGCCGAGCAGGCTTTTTTGCAACTGATAGTGCAGCAGTAGATGACGCAGGCGCTCGATATGACCATAGCGAATCGAGATATAGGGTCGAAACGGCTTGTTGAGCAGGTTGGCACGATGGGTCACTGCCCTTTCAAGCAGCGGGTTGAGGGATACGCCCATCAACAGGGCGCGATAAACGCTTCGGTGCAGTGTTGCGCGCATGAACATCTTGTAGCGCATCTTCCACTCTCGCCGCTTTGGATAAACGCGGCGAGCGGCGTGCCAGGAAGAGAGCCGTTCCCAGTGTGGTGAAGCAGTAACGTGATTCATGGTGGGTTACTCCATTGGTCTGCCCAATGGATGGTGCGCCACGGGAATTAAGGAAATATTAAATCAATATTAATTTAGCCTTAATGCTGATGGCAAACAGTGTTCGCTATTGTCCTCATGCTCTTTTTCACGACACCTGTCCCCGCTCCTTTCCGAAGCGTGACAGCGCAGGCAGGCGCAGCGGCCCGGCAATGAGTGGATAGGGTCCTTGAGACGTGCATGCTAGAATCGCTGTCGTCTCATCAAGATACCGATGCGCCATGACCCAGGAACGCGCCCCTCTCAAACGTGGCTGGACCACCGGATGCTGCGCGACCGCCGCTGCCCGGGCGGCCTATGCAGCGCTGCTGTGCGGGGAATTTCCCGACCCGGTGACCATCACGCTTCCGAAGGGACAGACGCCGGCCTTCGCGCTGGCCGTTCATGAGCGCGGCAATGACTGGGCCATGGCAGGCATCATCAAGGATGCCGGTGATGATCCGGATGCCACGCACGGTGTGCTGGTGCGCGCCACGGTTCGACCATTGAAGGCCGGCTCCGGTCTGGTGTTCAAGGCAGGCCCGGGCGTTGGTACGGTCACTCGACCGGGTTTGCCCATCCCGCCCGGAGAGCCTGCGATCAACCCGGTGCCCCGACACATGATTCGTCAGGCGCTTAAGGCGGTCGCGCACGAGACGCCTGGCCATCATCAGGTGGATCTGGAAGTGACCATTGCCATCGACGAGGGAGAGCGCATCGCGCTTGGCACCCTCAATGGACGGCTGGGCATCGTGGGCGGTCTCTCGGTGCTGGGTACCACCGGCATCGTGATTCCGTTTTCCTGCTCGGCATGGATTCACTCCATTCACCGCGGCATCGATGTCGCTCGCGCCCGTGGTCTGCCACACATTGCCGGTTCAACCGGCTCAACGTCGGAAGCCGCGGTGCAGGCACATTACGCACTCGATGAGAGCGCGTTGATCGAGATGGGGGATTTTGTCGGCGGCATGCTCAAGTACCTGCGCCAGCATCCAGTGCCACAGGTGACCATTGCCGGCGGCATCGCCAAGATGGCCAAGCTTGGCCAGGGCATGCTGGATGTGCACTCAAAGCGTGGTGCCATCGATCTTGAACGGCTGGCGCGCCTGACGCGCGAGGCAGGAGGTGACGACGTGCTGGCCGATCGCATCATTGGCGCCAACTCGGGCCTTGAGGCCTTTGAACTTGCCGACAGGGCAGGCATTGCGCTGGGGAATCTGCTGGCAGAAAGCGCCCACGCACGCGCAGAGCAGGTCATGCGCCATAGCGGCATCGAACTCAATGTCATGGTATTTGACCGGAACGGGCTTTGTGTCGGTCAAAGCAAGTCGCGTAACTGCTAGGCACGCCCTTGGCGCGCGGCGTCGTGTATCCGTGATTATTTCTCTCAAATTTCATCGATGAAAAGCTCAAGGAGCCATGAGTATTTTTTGACAGCGTCTACCCTGCTAACCGAAATCACAAAAACATACGGGACAAACCCGATCTGATACTTATTCGACCCGTTTCGTCCTGCGACGTTATTGGGGCGTGAAAAAGGAGAACAACACTGGTGCAAGAATCGGAAAATAAAAAGAAGGACAAGAATGAGGCAAGTGACACCGGAAAGGGGATTCCGGAGCCCACCGGCGACGCCAACCTGATCGATACTGACTACGTCATCGGTCAGGACAACTTTCAGGGCAAAATGCTTTTCAACGTGGACCTGCACGGCAAGGTCTTTGGCATCTCGGCACTGCTGATTGTGCTGTTTGTGGTGTTGACGCTCGCCCTGCAGGAAGAGGTTTCGCCCATTTTCAACGGTGTACGTGAATGGCTGATGGCCAATATGTCGTGGTTCTTTCTGACTGCGGCCAACATTTTTGTAGTACTGGCGGTCGGGCTGATTTTTACACCACTGGGCAAGGTGCGTCTGGGTGGTGCCGAGGCGACGCCGGATCACTCCTATATTGGCTGGTTTGCCATGCTCTTTGCCGCCGGCATGGGTATTGGCCTGATGTTCTATGGGGTCTCCGAGCCCATCTCGCACTATGACACCGCCATGGCAGGCATTACCGTGGAAAACGGCGTGCGTATCGACTGGGCGCCGCTGGGCGCTGCTGCCGGCAATGCAGCTGCGGCCAAAGAACTGGGCATGGCAGCCACCATTTTGCACTGGGGCCTGCACCCCTGGGCCATCTATGCCATCGTAGCGCTGTCCCTGGCGCTTTTTTCCTACAACAAGGGATTGCCGCTCACCATCCGATCAATTTTCTATCCGATACTGGGTGAGCGCATATGGGGCTGGCCCGGCCATGCCATCGATATTCTGGCCGTATTCTCTACGCTGTTCGGACTGGCCACTTCACTGGGTTTCGGTGCAGAGCAGGCCACCGCCGGTCTGCATTACCTGTTTGATGTGCCCGATACCAACGTGACACGCGTACTACTGATCACGGGCATCACGCTGATTGCCCTGTGCTCGGTCGTGGCAGGGGTTAACAGCGGCGTAAAACGTCTCTCCGAGCTCAACATGGGTCTGGCGTTTTCATTGCTGCTGTTTGTCTTTTTCGCAGGCCCCACGATGGATCTGGTCAGCGGCTTTTTCACCAACCTGCTTTCCTATGCCACGCATCTGCCAGCGCTTTCCGTACCCTTTGGTCGTGAAGATGTAGAATATACCCGTGGCTGGACTGCCTTTTACTGGGCGTGGTGGATCAGCTGGTCACCATTTGTCGGCATGTTTATTGCACGCGTCAGCCGCGGGCGAACAGTACGCGAGTTTCTGATTGCCGTACTGATCGTACCGACGCTGGTCTGTGTGCTGTGGATGACCGTGTTCGGCGGTACCGCGATTGGCCAGGTCGAAAGCGGGCTGAGCGATGTTGCTGACGCTGCGCTGGAGCTCAAACTGTTCGCGATGCTCTCGCACCTGCCGCTGTCCACGATCACCTCACTGATCGGCATCTTGCTGGTGATGGTGTTTTTCATTACCTCCTCGGATTCCGGTTCACTGGTCATTGACACCATCACCGCTGGGGGCAAGATCGACGCACCGACCTCACAGCGTGTGTTCTGGGCGCTGATCAGCGGTGTGATCGCCATTGCACTGCTGCTGGGTGGTGGTCTGGGTGCGCTTCAGGCCATGGTTATTTCGACCGGTTTGCCTTTTGCCATTGTGTTGCTGCTGGGCTGTTTTGGAATCGTCAAGGGCTTGATGTCAGAGCCGCGTAATCAGGATTAATGTCATTTTGAAACAATGACATTAAACAGGGAGCTGCCCATGGGCGGCTCCATTTTTTTGCCGATTTTATCGATGCCAGTGGATTGTGGCGACAAGCGGCGACCCCGGCTGAGCCGACAACAACATAAAATAAAACGTACACTATCGGCGCTTTTCCATAACGCTAAATTGGTAACGTCAAACGAGCAGATCGCGCATGAAGGATTGTCATGCTGCGTATTTCACTTACACTCTGTCGCAATCAGGGGTTCAATCTATCAATTCATATCATTATTTTTACTACACTGGGCTCTGTCGTCGCCTGCCCAGACCGTTTTCTTACGACTGCAATGGAGAAATGCCTTGAGTCAGACACCCGGAAACAATGATAACGAGAAAGACCAAACCAGTGAGGGCATACCCGCTCCCACAGGCAAGGCCAATCTGATCGATACTGACTATGTCATTGGTCAAGACAATATTCAGACCGACAAGTTCGGTTTCAGTGTTGATCTTCACGGCAAGGTCTTTACCGTCTCCTCGCTGGTCATTTTGCTGTTCGTCATCGTCACGCTCGCACTGCCGGAGCAAATGGCTCCGATATTCAACGGTGCCAAAAGCTTTCTGACCGACAATCTCAGCTGGCTGTTTCTCTTTGCAGCCAACATTTTTGTCATCCTTGCGGTAGTGCTGATCTTTACGCCGCTGAGCCGAGTGCGCATCGGCGGTATGCATGCCAAACCGGATTTCAGTTACGCTGGCTGGTTCGCCATGCTGTTTGCCGCCGGGATGGGCATCGGCCTGATGTTCTACGGCGTCTCGGAGCCGATTACGCATTTCGGCACATCCATGACCGGTGACTCCTGGGCGCCTTTGGGCGGCGCAGAAGGCAACCAGGCTGGTGCGCAGTCGTTGGCGATGGCCGCGACCATCTTCCACTGGGGCCTGCACCCGTGGGGCATCTACGCCATCGTGGCGCTATCGCTGGCCCTGTTTTCCTATAACAAGGGCCTGCCGCTGACCATGCGCTCGATCTTCTACCCGATTCTGGGTGAGCGTATCTGGGGCTGGCCGGGCCATGTCATCGATATTCTTGCAGTATTTGCAACACTCTTTGGCCTTGCGACGTCCCTGGGGCTTGGCGCCTCTCAGGCCTCCGCCGGTCTAAACTATCTATTCGGCACGCCCAATACCGATGTCACCATGGTGATACTGATCATCGGGATCACGCTGGTGGCCCTGCTCTCGGTCATGCTGGGGGTCGACAAAGGGGTACAGCGCCTGTCGCAGATCAATATGGCACTTGCCTTTCTGCTGCTGCTGTTCGTCATCTTCGTCGGTCCCACGATGCTCATTGCCACCGGCTTTATCGAGAACATGGGCTCGTATCTCAAGAACCTGCCTGGGCTGGCGATGCCTTTCGGCCGTGAAGACAGTGACTTCGTTCATGGCTGGACGGCCTTCTACTGGGCCTGGTGGATCTCCTGGTCCCCGTTTGTGGGCATGTTCATCGCGCGCGTCAGCCGTGGCCGTACCGTGCGGGAATTCCTGATCGCCGTACTGCTCGTTCCGACCGTTGTCTCCGTAATCTGGATGACCGCCTTTGGTGATACCGCCATCTCACAGCTGACCAACGGTTTCGACGGGGTCAAGGACGCAGCACTGGAGCTTCAGCTCTTCACCATGCTGGGTCAGCTGCCGCTGTCGTCGATCACCTCCTTTGTCGGCATCGTGCTGGTCATGGTGTTCTTCATTACCTCATCGGACTCCGGTTCGCTGGTCATTGACTCCATTACCGCCGGTGGCAAGGTCGATGCGCCCAAGCCACAGCGCGTGTTCTGGGCACTGATCGAGGGCGCCATCGCCATTGCCCTGCTGCTGGGCGGAGGTCTGACTGCGCTGCAGGCTGCCGTTATCACCACCGGGCTGCCTTTCACTCTCGTGCTGCTGGCCGCGTGTTACGCCATCATCCAGGGGCTGCGCTCGGAGCCACGCTACTAGAGTGATCTGAAGTGACAGCGCTTTTTAAGCGCATATAAATAAAAGGCGGCCTTCGGGCCGCCTTTTTCGTGGGGGGAGAATATACGGCCCGGCTGATGCGCTACTCCCAGAGTACGCCCACCGGTGTATCCGGGGCATAGTGCCGGGCAATCTGCGCCTGCAGAAGCTCGGCCGTGGCCAGGGCGTCAATCAGCGCATGGTGGGCCTGATAGGGCGGCAGGTGATAGCGCTCGCGACTGGGATGCAGACGCAGTGACACCGGCCGCCGACCGATCAGTCGCTGAAACCATGTCAGCCGACGATGCTGCCAGGCTTCGATCGCCATGGTATCGATCAGCGGAAACAGCAGCGGCTCCTTTAAATAATGGCGCGCCGCCGCATCGAGAAACTCGCGCTCGATTCGGGTGTAGTGCACCACCACCAGACGGCCGGCGAGCTGTTCGAGCACCTCGCCGACAATCTGGTCAAAGCGCGGCGCATCGGCCAGATCACTATGCGTCAAGCGGTGATAGACCACGGAACGACTGCTGAGCGCGCGCTGCGGTGACACCACCCAGTAACGGCTTTTGGCCACCGGAATGCGGCCAAGCGTAAAGGGCTGCACACCGATACTGACAATACTGTCACGCGATGGATCAAGACCTGTCGTCTCGATATCCAGCGCCACCAGCGGCACCTCGCTGATGGGGGCCTGCGGGTCCAGTGTTCCGGCCCCGAAGTAGTGGGCCAGCCGATCATCACGCGTTTGGCCGTGTCGATCCGCCAGATAGGCCGGCCATTCGGAGACCAGCCGCCCGCGTCGATGCCATTGCCAGCGCCGATAGTGCTTTTGCAGTCGCTGAGGCCAGTCGCGCATCAGCGCCCTCTCTTCCGACTCGAGCTGGAAGGTACCGGGTAGCGGAACTTCAGAAATTTTTGAGCATGGCTGAGCACTTCAAAGGCATCCTTGAGATTATGACGCTCGTGACTTTCGACGTTACTGGGCTTGAGACGATTATCAGGTGACTCATTGCTTTCAATGGCCAGCGCCTGATGACGAATGCGCACCATCGAGATGAATTCAAAGGCGTAGCGCAGCCGATCGTTGACCCCCTCGGGCAGCAGACGCGTTTCGGCAATATCCTTGAGCCGGTCGATGGTATTGTGCGAGGCGGACCCGCAGGCCAGAGCATGGACGCGCACCAGATCGACCAGCGGCGCCGTACCGCGCCGCTTGAGATCGATGGCATCGTTGTGCTGGCCATCCTTTTCCAGAATGAAGGTACGGAAAAGCCCCAGTGGCGGCGTGCGGTTGAGCGCATTGCGGGCCATGGCGGCCAGAAAGAAGGGATTTTGAGGCGCCAGACTGGAAATCAGCTCCTGAAGCGCTTCCACCATGTCAAGCTCGCCATGCACGTAGCCCAGATCAAAAAAGATGGCACTGTGCAGCAATGCTTCGGGGTCGGGGTTTTCAATCCAGTCGCGGAAGTAGCCCTGCCAGACCGACAGCGGCTGACGCCAGCGCTGATTGGTCGCCATGACATCGCCCTTGCACAGGGGATAGCTGCAGGCCGCCAGCCCGTCGCTGACAAAGCGGGCCAGTGACTGGAAATAGGCGTCGTGCTGCTCGGGCACAAAGCTGTTATCCAGGATCATGGCGTGGTCCTGATCGGCAAAGATCGTCTGTTCATCGCGCGCGCACGACCCCAGTACCATGAAGCAGTAAGGGATCGGCGGCGGCCCCAGCTCGGTCTCCCCCAGTTCCAGCAGCTTGCGAATAAAGCTTCGACAGATGGTGGCCATGGTCCGGCCGATCATCTGGGCATCGGCGCCTTCATCCACCAGGCGCGCAAAGGCCAGTGGCAGGTCACCGCTCAGACGCACCAGTCCGGCAAGCCCGGACTGGGTAAAGATCGAACTGACCAGATAGAGGCTGCTGCGGGTCTCATAGCGCATGACATCGCTGAGCTGCAGCACCCCGATCGGTCGACGCCGATAAAGGATGGGCAGATGCTGAATGTTGTGATTGAGCATCGTCATCATGGCCTCATAGATCGAGGCATCCGATTGGGCCGTCATCAGACTGGTCGACATCACCTCGCCCACCGGTGTATCAACGCTGAGGCCTTCCGCCAGCACCCGCACACAGCAATCACGGTCGGTCAAAAGTCCGGCCAGACGGCGCACCTGGCCTTCCTGGGTGGTGAAGTGACGTGGGCCGTTGATCCCCTCCTCCTCCTCACTGAGCACCAGCACGGAGGTCACATTGTCTTCGCGCATGCGCCGCGCCACCTCGCCCACCGGGGTGTGAATATCCACCATGGTCGGCTTGCGCCGGATCAGGCGTCGTACCCGGGTGCTGCTCATCTGATTGTCGTTGCGCTGCTGATCGACCGTCGCCTTGAGGCGGTCGCCGCCGGTTTCGACAAAGTCGGCGAAATCATCGTTTTCGGCGCGAAGTGACTCGAAAAGCTCGGCGGGTACGAAGTAGATCAGCGTGTCCTCGATGGCGCGCACCGGAAACCGAACACGACGATTACGCATGATGTCCGAATAGCCAAAGATGTCGCCTTCCACCAGGCGGTCAAACAGCTGGCCGCTGCGCCTTGAGACTTCAACGGCGCCGCTGCGCACATAGCAAAGCTCGTTGATCTCCTGATCCAGCGCCAGAATGTCGGTGCCTGCCTGGAAATAGCTGATCTCGACCCGAGTGGCCACCTGATCCAGCCACTCATCCTCGAGATATTCAAAGGGCGCGTACTGCGCCATGTGCTGGCGAATTTCCAGCTGCTCGATATCCATTCGCTTGCTGCTCCCTGTCATGCCCTTTGCATATCATCATGGTGACATGCCGCTTTTGATTACCCTGTTCATGGGGCTATTTGATGCGATTGCGATCAGCAACATTTGAGTCCCTGAACGACTCTTTGGTCGAATCACGACTAAAGTGCTCTGCTCTTTCCCCCTGTTTCCGGGCAAGTATTAGTGGCCCCGCACATAAAAACGGTGATCTGCCGGAATAACAAGGATGAGCCATGAATGGACCAACGCACAACGATACCCAGTGGCGCGATATTCAGCGCAATGCCAGCTTCCAGGAGCTGGTGCAAAAGCGCTCCCGTTTTGCCATGACGCTTTCCATCATCATGCTGGGGCTTTACATGGCCTTTATCCTGCTGATCGCCTTTACCCCCGGTGTGCTGGGGGCCCCGATTGCCCAGGGCATGACCACGACCTGGGGCATTCTGATCGGTCTGGGACTGATCGTGGTCGCCATCGTGCTGACCGGACTCTACGTGCGGCGCGCCAACGGCGAATTTGACCGTCTCAATGCCCGGGTGCTCAAGGAGATCGGTCAATGAATACCGTGCTGTTGAAGCTGACACTGTTGGCAGCGGGCAGCCTGCTGACCGGCGCCACTGCCATGGCCGACGCCCTGACCGGGCCCGTGACAAAACAGGCGCTCAACGTGCCGGCCATCATCATGTTTCTGATCTTCGTGGGCATCACGCTTTACATTACCTGGTGGGCCTCAAAAAAGAGCCAGTCGGCGTCAGACTACTATGCGGCCGGGGGTAACATCACCGGTTTCCAGAACGGCCTGGCGATTTCGGGTGACTTCATGTCGGCAGCCTCCTTTCTGGGCATCTCGGCACTGGTATTCACCTCGGGCTATGACGGTCTGATCTACTCGATGGGCTTTCTGGTTGGCTGGCCGATGATCATGTTCCTGATCGCCGAGCGGCTGCGTAACCTGGGGCGCTACACCTTTGCCGATGTGGCCTCCTTCCGTCTGAGCAAGCGACCGGTGCGCATTCTCTCCGCCTTTGGCTCACTGGCCGTGGTTGCGCTTTACCTGATCGCCCAGATGGTCGGCGCCGGCAAGCTGATTCAGCTGCTGTTTGGCCTGAACTATCACATTGCCGTAGTGGTGGTCGGGGTACTGATGGTCTGTTATGTGCTCTTTGGCGGCATGCTGGCTACGACCTGGGTGCAGATGATCAAGGCCGCCATTTTGCTGTTCGGAGCCAGCTTCATGGCCCTGATGGTGCTGATGCACGTAGATTTCAGTATCGAAGGGCTTTTCAATGAAGCGGTGGCCGTGCATGCCAATGGCGCATCGATCATGAGTCCGGGCGGACTGGTCAAGGACCCCATCTCGGCGATTTCGCTGGGGCTGGCACTGATGTTCGGCACCGCGGGGCTGCCCCACATCCTGATGCGCTTTTTTACCGTCGGCAATGCCAAGGAAGCGCGCAAGAGCGTGTTCGTGGCGACCGGCTTCATCGGCTACTTCTACATTCTCACCTTCATCATCGGCTTTGGCGCCATCATTCTGGTAAGCACCAATCCGGCCTTTCAGGACAGTACCGGGGCGATCATTGGCGGCACCAACATGGTGGCGGTGCATCTGGCCAACGCCGTGGGCGGCAGTATTTTTCTGGGCTTCATCTCGGCGGTGGCCTTTGCCACCATTCTTGCCGTGGTGGCAGGCCTGGCACTGGCGGGTGCCTCGGCGATCTCGCATGACCTGTATGCCGGCGTCATCATGAATGACAACGCCGATGAGAAAAAGGAAGTGCGCATCTCCAAGATTTCCGTACTGGTGCTGGGGATCGTGGCCATCGTGCTGGGCATTGCCTTTGAAAGCCAGAACGTGGCCTTCATGGTGGGCCTGGCCTTCTCGATCGCAGCCAGCTGCAACTTCCCGGTGCTGCTGCTCTCCATGTACTGGCGCCGGCTCACCACGCGCGGAGCAGTCATCGGAGGCGGCCTCGGCCTTCTTACTGCCATCGTACTGATGATTCTGGGTCCGACCATCTGGGTACAGGTACTGGGTCACGACACCCCCATCTACCCCTATGACTATCCGGCGCTGTTCTCGATGGCCGTGGCCTTTATCGGCATCTGGCTGTTCTCGGTCACCGACAAATCGGCCTCTGCCGAACGTGAACGCGATCTGTTCGATGCGCAGTTCGTACGCTCCCAGACCGGCATCGGCGCCTCTGGCAGCGTGGCCCACTAATAACCCTCTATCCTTTCTCTCCCTTGCCCCGCCTCGAGCGGGGCTTTTTTTGGTCCGATTTCTGGCCATTGCCCTGCCCCGGAACCCCGTGGGGATAAAAACATGCCGACAGCGCCATCAGGCACATCTCTTGCATGGATAAAAGGTATGCCCATCTGCCACGAGGCCCAACATGAAAACGATGACCACTCACGAAAGCGCCGCCCCGCGGACGCCGGCGTCACTGGGGATTGCCGAGCGGCTGCGTGCACTGGGTCCCGGCGCCATGGTCGCTGCCTGCATTCTCGGCCCCGGCTCAATCACCACGCTCTCGGTCGCCGGGGCCGAATACGGTTTTACGCTGCTCTGGGCCGTGATCGCCGCCTCCGTGGTCGCCTTTTGTTTTCAACGCCCGGTGATCCGATTTACCCTCGCCACGCGGATGTCGGCGATGGAAGGCATTCGCCAGCGTATGGGTCGAAAATGGGCCATTACGCTCTACGTTGCACTCCTTTTGGGCGCCGTGGCCTTTCAGGCCGGCAATTTCACCGGCGCCGCCCTGGCGCTCAATTTTCTGCTGCCGTCGATTCCGATCCTGGTCTGGGTGGGCCTGCTGGCGCTGGCCGCACTGCTGATGTGCTGGGTCGGGGTGTACCGGCTGCTGGAGAACATCAACCGCGTGATCATCGGTCTGATCGTGCTGTCGTTTGTCCTGACGCTGGCACTGGCCGGGCCGGATCCGGGCGAGGTGGCAGCCACCGGGTTCTCCTTTCAGATCCCCGAGGGCAACTACTGGCTGATTCTCGCTCTGATCGCCACTACCCTGCCGCCCAACACCGTGCTGGGGCTGTCGGCCTTCATCAAACGCAAGTATGAAGGCGACACCACCACACCGATGGACAGGCGTCTGGCCCTGTCACGCTTTGATCACACCACCAATGTGGTCATTACCGGCGTGGTCATGGTCGCCATCCTCCTGTGCTCGGCGGCGGCCCTTCATCCGCTGGGCACCGGTGTATCGGGCGCGGCCGACATGGCCGGCCAGCTTACGCCGGTGCTGGGTCAATACGCCGGGGTGCTGTTCTCGCTGGGGCTCTGGGCGGCCGGCTTCTCCTCGGGGCTTTTCAATATCGCCGTGCAGCCGCCGCTGCTGGGCGAGGCCACCGGGCGTAACGAAAGTGCCCGCAGCTCGCGCAACCGTGGCGTCATGCTGCTGGCAGCACTGGCACCGGTGGTGATCGTGGCGCTGTATGGCAGTACGCCCATTGAGCTGATTCTGACCGCGCAGGCGATCAACGGTCTGCTGCTGCCGGCGATCGTGGGGTCGATCTGGGTACTGTGCAATCAGAAAACGCTTTTGGGCGCGCTGTCCAACACATTCAGACAGAACCTGGTCTATGGCGCGGTCATGCTGATTGTCTGCCTGCTGGCGCTGCGGGTATTCCTGGGTATGCTGGGGGTGATCTGACCACCAATGTTCAAGAGGTGTCATGCGCTACCGTCTTCATATCGCCAACAAGAACTATTCGTCATGGTCGATGCGTCCGTGGGTGCTGATGCACGCGCTCGACATTCCCTTTGACGAAGTGCTGACGCCGTTCGAGTACGGCGCGCGCCAGCCCGCTTTTGACGCCTTCTCGCCCACCGGCAAGGTGCCGTGTCTGGTGGATGGACCGCTGACGGTATGGGATTCGCTGGCCATCTGTGAGTACCTTGCCGAGGCAAGCCCCGCCGTATGGCCCCACGAGCCCGTGGCGCGCGCCTTTGCTCGCTGCGCGGCCTCCGAGATGCACTCGGGCTTTCCCGCCCTGCGCGATGAGTGTTCGATGAACTGTCGACTGGTCATTGCGCTGACCACGCCGAGCGAGGCGCTCAAGCGTGATCTCGAGCGTCTCGAGGCGCTCTGGTGTTATGGCCTCGAGCGTTTTGGCGGGCCGTGGCTGGCAGGGGATCGCTTTACCGCCGTTGATGCCTTTTTTGCGCCGGTGGCGGTGCGGCTCAACAACTATCAGCTCACGCTCGGTGAGCAGGCCATGGCCTATGTGGATCGGCTGCTGGCGCATCCATCCGTGTCGGACTGGGTCAACGCCGGCATTCAGGAACCCTGGCGGGAGGCCTCTCACGAAGAGGACTGCATTCGCGATCGAGAGGTCATCAGGGAGCACCGCCCACCTGTCGAGACCTGAGGCCGACTCAGCTCTTTACGACCCTACCGCAGCGTCTCGCCGTCCTGGCGCAGCATCCGGTTGCGCCAGGCATTCACGTGACCGACGAACTCATGACCGCGGTGCACATGGGCAAGCCGGATCGGGTCGGTATCGGTAAAGCGGTTATCGACGTTGATCGGATAGGCCCTTGTGGCCCAGCGTACAAAGCCCGTGCCATAGCTGGCCTGGCGCACATCACGCCAGTTGGTCCCCACAACGCCACGCCGCCAGGGCAGAATGCCGCGATAGCACCAGACACCGTCCTGATCGGTGTAAAGACGCACGCGACGAAGATAGCAGAGCCGATAGATCGAAAGTCCCAGCGCACAGATCGCAAAGGCAATGCCGGCGTAAAACAGGATCTGCGCCGTGATGGGCGTCATCATGATCCAGCGCGGCGAGAGCATCAGCGCGATGCTGATGGCGATGGCCACGACGCCCTTGAGAATGGCGTCGCCGTAGGCCACCCACGACAGCCGGTGTTCCCGAAAGGCGTAAAACGCCTCACTATCAGCGCCCTGCCCGGGCAGATCATTTTGCATGTCGTCTATCTCATCCCTTGTCCGACGGTGTCAGTGCCTCGAGGCCCTCACCGTGGCGAAAGCGCCGGCAATAGCCCGTTTCATAGAGCGCACTGTCGCGAAAAGCACTGTCCCCCAGCGCTGGCCCGACCAGAATCAGTGCACTGCGCTCGATCGGATCCGCCACTAGACGCTCAACCATATCGCCCAGCACGCCCTGAATCATGCGCTCTTCCGGCCAGCTGGCACGGTACACCACCGCCACCGGGCAGTTCGCGCCGTAAAAGGGCGTCAGCCGCGTGACGATCTCTTCCAGGCGATGGATCGCCAGATGAATGGCCAGCGTCGCACCGGTGTCGGCAAAGCGCTCGAGCTGTTCGCGCTCGGGCATTCTGGACGCTCGTCCGGACAGCCGGGTCAGCACCACGCTCTGGGCCACCTCCGGCACCGTCAGTTCACGCTCGATCAGGGCGGCGGCGGCGGAAAAGGCCGGCACGCCGGGCGTCAGGGTGTAGTCAATGCCGCGCTGTTTCAGTCGCCGGAGCTGCTCGGCCAGCGCGCTGTAGACGGAGAGATCGCCCGAATGCAGCCGGGCCACCGCCTCATTGTTCTGATGCGCCCGCACATACTCCCGCTCAATGGCCTCAAGATCCAGCGCCGCGGTATTGATCAGGCGCGCCCCGGGCGGACAGTATTCCAGCAGCTCGGTGGCCACCGTCGAGCCGGCATAGAGACAGACCGGGCACTGCGAGAGCAGACGCTGGCCGCGCACGGTGATCAGATCGGCAGCACCCGGGCCTGCGCCAATGAAATGGACCGTCATGAGCCCCCCTGAAAGTCCATCGGTTTGATCCAGACCCACTGGGTGATGGTGCGTGCCGGCGTCCAGCCGATCATGCTGCCCAGCGGCGCGGTCTGCTCAAGGCTCAGGCGCATCAGTTCACCGCCCAGCAGCCGGTGGCACTCACCCAGCGCCAGCTCGCTTTCCAGCGTGACCGCATTGGCGACCAGCCGCCCGCCGGGGGCCAGCGCATCAAAGCAGCGCGCCATCAGCGCCATGTTGCTGACGCCGCCGCCCACGAAAATGGCCTGTGGGGTGGCAAGACCCTCGAGCGCTTCGGGCGCCTGGCCCGGCACAATCTCCAGGCGCGGCACACCCAGCGTCTCGGCATTGCGACGAATACGCTGACAGCGCGTCTCGTCGCGCTCGATGGCCACGGCCTCCAGCGAGTCATCCAGCAGAAGCCACTCGATGCTGATTGAGCCGGAGCCGGCACCGATGTCCCACAGCCGCTCACCCGGGCGCGGCGACAGCCGGGCCAGCGTCATGGCGCGAATGTCGCGTCGGGTAATCTGGCCATCATGTTCAAAGAGCACATCACTGCGTCCGGGGGCCAGACCGGCCACCGCCGCGTCGCCCTGCTGCACAATCTCGAGTGCCACCACGTTGAGCGCGTCGAACTCGCGTGACTCGCGCGCCAGTGCCTGTGCCGTAAAGCTCTGGATGGTCTCGCGCGGTCCGCCCAGCGCTTCAAGCACGGTCATGCGGCTGTCGCCCATGTTGCGCTCGGTGAGCATGCTGGCCATCAGGGCAGGCGCCGCGCCATCGCTGGTGAGCGCCACGATGCGAACGCCGTGATGCAGATGGCCATTGAGACGGCTCATGGCCCGCCCGTGCAGCGACAGCAGCCGGCTTTTCTGCAGTGGCCAGCCCAGGCGGGCACAGGCCAGCGAAAAGGCCGACGGTGCCGGGAATACCACCATTTCGCTGGCCGGCACGTATTCCGACAGGGTCGAGCCGATGCCATAGTGAAAGGGATCGCCCGAAGCCAGCACGCACACCGGCTGTCCGCGCAGCGCCAGCAGTTGATCGATGCCTGCGCTCAGCGGCGAAGGCCAGGCGATCGGCGTGCCGTGAATCAGCGTGGCGGTCAGCGCCAGATGCCGGGTGCCGCCAAAGACCACCGAAGCCCGACTGATCGCTTCGCGCGCCTTTTCACACAGCTCCTCGGGGCCGGACTCCTGAATGCCGACGATGGAAAGCCAGGCACCGTGAAGGTTGCCATCGCCTGCCGCTGGCGCGTCAAAGGGGGCATCACTGAGGCTCATGCATCACTCTCCTGTTATATTGCGTGCCCTGCCGGCATACCCATTGGGTGTACGATGACCGGGGCTTTTTGCGTTTCCATCATTACTGAACGGATCACGACGTTGACCGGCCATGTCTGCAACCTCTTCTCATCATAAACGCCTCCTGCTGCTGGGCGGTACGCTGGAAGCCCGCCGGATTGCCGCGCGACTGGCCGGCGAACCCGCGGTCTCGGTCACCCTGTCACTGGCCGGACGCACCCGCATGCCCATCGACAATGGCGTGACCACCCGCAGCGGCGGATTTGGCGGTGTGACCGGGCTGGTGCACTGGCTTGAGGACCATCGTATCGATGCCGTGATCGTGGCCACCCACCCCTTCGCAGCGCAAATGGCGCACCACGCCCAGCACGCGGCAGCGCATCTTGGGCTGCCCATTGTGCGCGTCACCCGCCCCGGCTGGCAGCGCCAGAAGGGCGACCGCTGGCTGGAATGCGACACCCCGCAGCAGGCGATGGCCCTGCTGGGCGAGACACCCCGTCGGGTGCTGCTCACCTTCGGCCGACAGCAGGCCGCACATTTTGAAGCCGCGCCTCACCATCATTACGTGATTCGCAGCATTGATCCCATCGACCCGCCGCTGGCGCTGCCCCATGTGGATAACTTGATCGCGCGTGGCCCCTTTACGCTGGAACAGGAGCGACGTCTGCTGCGGGAACACGCCATCGACGTGCTGGTGACCAAGCACAGCGGTGGCGAGGCCACCCGACCCAAGCTGGTGGCCGCACGGGAACAGGGCATTGACGTCATCATGATGCGCCGGCCCGCCATGCCGGACACCCCCACCGTAGAAGGGGTCGAGGATGACAGTATGGCGCGGCTGCTCGACTGGCTCTCAGCGTGCTGAGTCGTCAGGCTCGGGGTCGAAGCCGGGCGCAAAACGCGGCGTATAGATCAGTGACGCCTGCCCCGGCCTTGTGACCTCGCGAGTCTCCTCGCTGCCGATGATCACAAGCGTTGCCATATCGGCCTGCTCGGCGCGGGCCCGACCCAGGGTCGTGGTATTGATCTGCTCTTCCGGACGACCGGCAGCGCGGGCGAAAATCACCAGCGTCTCGGGCGCGAGCACCTCGCGTAGTCGCTCAAGCGCCACGCCCAGCTGCCAGGGGCGCGCCTTCGAGATCGGATTGTAAAAGGCCATGACAAGGCCGGCACCGGCACAGGCCAGCAGCCGCCGCTCGATCAGCGCCCAGGGCTTGAGGTTGTCGGACAGCGAGATGGCGGCAAAATCATGGCCCAGCGGCGCGCCACAGGCGGCCGCGGCCGCCAGCATGGCACTCACCCCGGGGACAATCTCGAGCGTCAGGGCGCGCCAGGCCTCGGGACCGCGTTCGATCTGTTCACACACGGCCGAGGCCATGGCAAACACGCCAGGATCACCGCCGGAAAGCATCGCCACGCATTCACCACGGGCCGCCAGTGCCAGCGCCTCGCGGGCACGTGCGCCCTCCTCGCGGTTGTCCGACACCACGCGGCGTGGATCATCATGGGCCATCACCCGATCCACGTAGGGCCCATAGCCGTAAAACCAGTCGGCGCGGGCCAGCGCCTTGACCGCCTGCGCCGTCATGCAGGCGGCCTCGCCCGGCCCCAGCCCGATCACGATCAGCCGACCCCTCATGAGCGCACCGCCAGCGCGTCCAGTGTCACCGGGTGGGTACACTCGGCCCAGCCGGGAATCAGCACGATTGAAAAATACGGGGCCGGGCGGTCATCGCGCTCGATGAGCTTCATGATCTGCTCACCCGCCATGGTGGCGCGCTCGACATACAGCGCGCGCTCCAATAGCCCCACCCGGGCCAGCGCGGCGCGAATGCGCGGCAGGTTGCGCCCGACCTTCATGATCACGGCCGCCTCGCAGCGTGACAGGCGATCCACCAGGGCATCTTCCGCAAGCGTGCCCGGCAGGATGGTCAACACATCATCACCCTGACAGATCGGCACGCCGGCGCTCGACCAGCCGCCGGCCATGCCGGTGACACCCGGAATTACCTCGACCTCGAACCGGTCCCGCAGGCGCACATGCAGATGCATCCAGGAGCCGAAAAAGAGCGGATCGCCTTCCGACAGCACGGCCACGCTGCGCCCGGCGGAAAGCTCTGCCGCCAACCGCTCGGCGCTCTCTTTATAAAATTCGGCGATGGCGTCGCGATAGCCGCTGGAATGGCGATGCAGCTCGGTGGTCACCGGATAATACAGCGCCAGCTCCGGCTGATCGGGACGCAGATGCTCACTGATGACGCGGCGGGCGTTGCTTTGATTGCCGGCCTTGGCAAACCAGGCCACCACATCGGCCTCAGCCAGCACCCGGGCGGCCTTGAGGGTCAAAAGCTCCGGGTCACCGGGGCCGGTGCCCACGCCATAAAGACGCCCGGAGGCGAGCGGCTGGCCGCCGGAAGACGCGGAGAATTCGGGAGTTGATCGCATCAGAGTCGGTCGCTTGCCAGCGCATTGATGGTGGCCGAGGCAATGGCGCTGCCGCCCATGCGTCCGCGCACCGTAATGAAGGGAATGTCGAGCCCGGCATCAATCAGGGCCTGCTTGGACTCTACCGCGCCCACAAAGCCCACCGGCACCCCGATGATGGCGGCCGGGCGCGGCGCGCCCTGATGGAGCAGATCCAGCAGATGAAAGAGCGCCGTCGGCGCGTTGCCGATGACGACTACCCCACCCTCAAGCTGATCGCCCCAGAGCTCGATGGCCGCCGCCGTGCGGGTGTTGCCGATCCGTGCCGCCAGCGCCGGCGTGCGCGCATCATGCAGGGTGCAGACCACGTCGTTGTCGGCCGGCAGCCGGGCACGGGTGACGCCCCGCTCGACCATGCCAGCGTCGCACAGGATCGGGGCACCCTGAAAAATCGCCTCACGCGCCCGGACAATATCGCCACCGCCAAAAACAATCTGCTCGGCCAGCGCCACCACACCGCAGGCGTGAATCATGCGCACGGCCACCTCGGCTTCAAGCGGCGAAAAGCGCACCAGATCCGCCTCCGAGCGAATAATGGCAAACGACTGACGATAGATGGCCTGCCCATCATGTTCGTACTCATGCAGGGAACGTTTGGCAGGTGCGTCATGGGTGCCATGGCGATCGGTCATGGGTTCCCTCGTCTTCAGGATGGGTGTCAGGGCGGTCAGGCGCGCCATTCTACCCTGGCGCCGCCTCAGCGTCCGCCCTTACACGCCGCCGCCATGACGACTGTCGTCATTACCACTGCCGCCATTACCGTCGTTGCCATTACCGTCGTTGCCATTACCACTGCTGCCCGTGCGCAGCAGTGCCACGAGGCGCTCCTCGCCCACCCGGGTCAGGGCCGCCTCCTCCAGCGGCAGCGCATGACCCTCCCGGGCCAGCGCCCGGGCGAGGTATTCAAACGCCGCCACCAGCGATGCGGTGTCCTCGGCCACCAGCCGGGGCACCCCGCGCGGATTGCCCTGAAACACCAGGCCGATGCCGCGGGCCATCCCGACCAGCGTGAACGTGGCCTGATCCAGGCTGGCGCAACCCTTGGCGCAGCCGGACAGGTGCAGTCGGACCGAACCATCAAAGAGCGTCGACCAGCGCTCGCTCAGGGCGCGGGCCGTCTGATGAGTGCTCATGAAAGCGCTGGCGCAGCCCGGTGCGCCGGTACAGGCCACGATGGCCAGACGGGCATCATCGTCTGCCACGATCAGACCGGCCTCGCGCGCGGCCCGGATAACCGCCCGGATATCGGCATGCTCCTGGCATAGAAGCCGCCAGTGCCGCCCGGGCGCGGCGGCAAAGCTCAGCACCCCCAGACTCATGGCCTGACGCGTAAAGCGCAGCAGCGCCAGCGCCGGCATCTGTCCGAACGGCCAGACCACATCCAGCACGTCACGCTGGCGTCGGGCGCCGGCATCCGGCCCCTGATACAGACCGCTGCGCGGTGGCGGCGCGCCGGGGCGACAGCCCAGAAGATCATAAAGCGCATAGACCGACACCTCGGCCAGCAGATGATGCGCACGGGCTCTGGGGCCGAGCATGTCGATCTGGCTTAAAAGTCCCAGCACGGCACTGGCCAGCTTGGACGCCACCATCCAGCCCAGCCAGGTGGCGCTGCCGTGATCACCGGCCAGGCCGATCCACCCGCCGCGGGCACCGTCCAGACGCACATGGACATCACCGGAGAGCCCGGCCAGCCCGGCCCAGCCACCGGCGTCGATCACCACGGCGCACTTGGGCGCAAGCGTTACCGGCGCACCGGTCAGGATCCGACCGCGCAGCCGACGCGCCAGCTGTCGTGTGGGCGCATCAATGGCTTCATCGACGTCCAGCAGCGGATCAATCGATACCGCCGGCGCGCCGCTTTCCAGCCAGTGGCGCGACAGCCGCCGGGTGAGGTAATCGGCAAGCTCACGGTGGCCGCCTTCGGCCAGACCGCGCAGCTGCAGATTGCCGCGCCGCGTGACCTCGATCAGCCCATTGCCAAAGCGCTCGGCCGCCTCGCACAGCGTGATGACATCGTCTCCTTCAAGCGGTGCCATCAACGGCGGCAGGCGCGCCAGCCAGCCATCCCCGGTCTCCATGGGCGTGGCCAGCGACGGGCAGGCCCCTCGCGCGCCCTGCCAGCCGGGCAGGCGCCTTTCATTGAAGTCGTGCGGTTCTGGCAGCATGAGCGTTCAACCACGAAAGAGATGAAAAAAATCGGACAGCCCGACACGGCGAAACGCGCCGGGCTCGTCCATTATGGGGGCCATGCTATCGCATCCCCTGACTCCGAAGGCACCGAATGCTTTCGCGCAAGACGCATCGACAAGGAGGTTCAATGCCCGCTGTACCCGCGCCGGCCCCGTTGCCCAGAAGCTTTTATGACCGTCCGACCCTGGAGGTCGCCCGCGACCTGCTGGGGTGTCATCTCATTGTCGATGACGGCCAGCAGCGCCTGATCGGCCGGATCACCGAAACCGAAGCCTATCTTGGGTTCATGGATACCGCCTGCCACTCCTCGCACGGGCGCACCCAGCGCACCGAGATCATGTTCGGCGCGCCGGGCCATGCCTATGTCTACCTGATCTACGGCATCTACGACATGCTTAATCTGGTGACCGAGGCCGTGGGTGACCCCTGCGCGGTGCTGGTTCGTGCCATCGAGCCGATTCAGGGCGAAGACACCATGATCGAGCGGCGCAACGGCAAGCGCGGCCGGGACATGCTCAACGGCCCCGGCAAGCTGACCCGCGCCATGGGCATCACAAAGGCCGCCTTCAATCACTGCGATGTCTGCAGCGGCGAAGGGATCTGGATCGAGCCGGGCACACCGGTGACCGATGACGATATTGTTCTGGGGCCGCGCATCGGCATCGACTACGCCGAGCCCGAGCATCGCGACGCGCCCTGGCGTTTACGCATTGCGACGCCACAACTGCGCCGCCAGCTTGAGCGACAGGCGGCAAAAAAGGCGACGACCGGAGAGTAACCCCGGCATGGCGCGGCCCGTACTCTGCCAGGCTAGAATAAAGGCTGCACCGAACGACTCCCGGGAGGGGCCGTCATGACATCGTTAAAGGCAGGGTTTGTCGCAGGATTGATCGCTTCAGTGCTGAGCGGCGCAGTGCTGGCCGATGACCAGGGGCCAGTACGCTCGCATTTTTCTCAGGACCGCTCGCATTTCTCGCAGCACCAATCATATTTTTCACAAAACCAGTCACAGTTTCGCCAGAACGACGCCTTTGGTGAACGGGGCTGGCAGCAGGCCGGTCGCCCGGGGTTTGATGGTCGACCCGGATTCGATGGTCGCCCCGGTTTCAACAACCGCCCGGGTTTTGACGGCCGTCCCGGCCATGGCGGACCGCCGGGGTATCACGGCCAGTGGGGCTACGACGGGCGTCCCGGGTTTGGCTGGCACCGCCCGCAGCGCATCGACACCGATGAGCAGCTGAGACGACAGTACGACCGTCTCTACGATGGCCAGCGTCGTCAGTTCGACCGCGAACGTCAGGCCACCATTTACGGCACCGCCCCACACCGGTTCCATCGTCCTGATCAGTGGCAGCCCTCGCCCTATCCGGCGCCAGGCGGCTATCGGCCACCCTCGGGCAGCTATCCGCTGCCACCGCATGGCTACCCGCTGCCCGGCCAGTCGCGACCGCCCGCGTTCAGCCATCCCGACCGTGGCGTTGACCTCTATTCGGACCCGCGCGGACCGGCACCGGCCACGCCCTACACCCGCTAGCCCCGGAGCTTTCCGGGCCGGGGCCTAGATATCGAACAGCCTTTCCAGCTGGCGACGCAGCGACGCGCCCCAGCCGCGCTCGTCCGGTTCATGACCGGGGGCATCGACGTAGATGGTCGCGGTCTGACCGGCGGAGAGCACCAGATCATCAGGCACGTTTTCCAGCCGGATGCGCACCGGAATCCGCTGGGACAGGCGCACCCAGTCAAAGGAAGGATTGACGGCGGCCAGTCCGCTCGACTGTCCGGTCAGGCTGTTATCGACGATACCGCGGGCAATCGAGTCCACATGACCCTGGAGCTCCCGGTCGCGCCCCAGCAGGCGTACGCGCGCCGGGTCGCCGGGATGAATGCCCCCGAGCTTGGTCTCCTCGAAGTAGCCCAGCGCGTAGAAGCTGTGCTGATCCACCAGCGTCATGGCCTGAGTGCCGGCGCTGACATACTGCCCGGGCCGCAGCTGCTGGTTGGTCACATAGCCATCCACTGGCGCGCGCACCGTTGAGCGATCAAGATCCAGCCTCGCGGCCCGCACGGCCACCTCGGCGTTTTGAACGCCTGCCTGGGCCGATCGATACTCAAAGCGGGCGTTGTCGCGCGCCTCCTGGGAGACATAATTATTGAGCCGATCACGTCGGCTGCTGGTCGCCTTTGCCTCGTCGCGCTGCTCCTGAAGCTGCGCCAGCCTGGCCTTCGCCTGATCCAGGGCGAGCTGATAGCGGGCCTGGTCGATGGTGAAAAGCACATCGCCCTTTTGGACCAGGTCGTTGTCGTGAACTTCCAGCGTATCGACCAGCCCCGAGACATCTACGCCGACCTGCACGATATCGGCGCGAATACGGCCGTCGCGCGTCCAGGGGTCATGCATGTAGTGATGCCATATCCACCACGCTGCCAGCAGTGCCGCCACGACCAGCAACAGCGTCAACACCATGCGCAGGGTGCGCCCTGCCAGCGCAGACACGCCCTTCATACCCGACTCCTTGTCCGTCATGCCCTTCCTCCTGCCGGCAGTGCGCCGCCGAGCATCAGTACCGCCCACAACAGCAGCGTAAAAATGGCGATATCGGCCAGCACCGGCTGCCAGAAAAATCGATACAACGCGAAATACGACATCACCCGGCGCACGCCCCAGAACAACAGCAGCGCCAGAAACACCGGCACAAACAGGGGCGGTGTCAAAAACCCCAGAAACGACCACTCATCGAGCATCCATGGCTCCTTGTTCGTCATCGGCCTGCGCCAGCGCCTCGCGGGCCTGCGCCGCGGCGCCGGGCAGATCCCGCAGCAGGTGCGAGAGCATCTCGAACTCCCCGATCAGCGCCATGGGCAGTGGCTCAATCTCGTAAAGGGCGGCCGCCCGGGCCTCACTGTCCGCCGCCAGACGCTGCCAGGCCTTTTCATCGCGCCCGGCCCGGGGCAGCTGTCGGCCCAGATCAAACACCCAGCGCTCGATATCGCGCTGGTGGGGCCCGCTCTGGCGAGCCAGCCGTCGCAGTCGCCACAGGCACATGGCCAGGGCATGCAGGTCCACCGCTTCACGCAGCATCTGCTCACCGCTGCCCAGCGCCAGCAAACGGCCCAGCCGGTCGTACAGTCGGCTTTCAAGCCAGGCCCGCGACGGCAACCGCCGCGCACGGGTGACGCGCTCGAGCCCGCGCCAGTAGGCGGCCACCAGCGTCTCCAGTCGCTGCGCCGGGGTGCGCTGGCGAAAGAGCGAATAGGTCACCATGGTCACGATGGTGCCCAGAATCGAGGCCAGACCGCCGTTGATGAACTGGGTCGGATGAAACACGTAGGTCCGGTGCAGATTCAAAAGCGTCATCAGCGTCACCGCGCCGGCAAGCCCGACCGCGGCGTAGCGCATATGCGGGGTCATCAGGGTGCCGATGACCACCGGCACCGCGAGACTCAGCGCCAGCAGCGGAAACCCGGTGATGGCCGGAAAGACCACATAGGAAAACAGACAGCCAATGATGACCGCCCAGATCGTGCCGGTGAGAAACTGGCGTACCACCGCCGCCGGGTCGGGCGCCTTGGCAAACAGCACGATAAAGACCCCCAGCAGCATCATGGAGAGATACCCCGAGGGCCAGCCGCTGTGAATCCAGAACAGCCCCAGAAGCTCAAAGGCAATGAAGACGCGAAAGGCGTTGTAGCGCGCCACGCCATACTCGGGATGGCGAGTCCGGCGCGGACGGCGCCCGGTCAGCTGTATCAATCGGGCATGGCGATGACGGCGCATGGCAAGGCTCAGCGCCCGACCATGATGCAAAAGCCGCACGACCTCGGCCAGGCGCTCGCGCACCAGGGTGGCCCTGACCCGCATCACGCGCGCCTGTGGCGCCACCAGTGTGTCGATATCAGGCAGAACCGGCAGAGCCGGCAGCTGATCGCCGTGTTCTTTCAGCGCGTCCAGAAAGGGCAGCGTTGCGGCCTGAAGGGCATCGAGGATCTCATCGGCGCCCTCGCAGCGCGACAGCCGGTCGACGGCCTCTTCGAGCTCCCGAAGCCCGGTCATCAGTGCCAGACTGTCACCGGCGAAGCGATCCAGCGCCGGCAAGAGCCGTCGAAAGCGGCGGAACTCGAAGCGCGCCAGCGCGTGCTGGGCCTCGAACTGCTGGTGCTTGCCCATCAGCGCACGCAGCCGTTCGTTGAGCACCGCTCTTGAACGCTTTTCCACCAGCGCCACGCGCACCTCACCGGCGGCGCCTTCGATCAGCGCCTCAAGGGTGCTCGGCAGCGCGTAGCTGCCAAAGCGGGGCACAATGAGCACATGCATCAAAAAACCGGCGCCGATGCCCAGCGCCGTTTCCGTGGTACGCGCCAGCGCCAGATCAAAGATGTTGTCCACGCCGGTGCCGATCGCGGTGAGCGAGACCAGCGTGGCGGTATAGCCGCTGAGCATCATGATGTAGCTGGCCGGCTCATCGTTTAACAGCATCACGCAGAAGGTACAAAACGACAGCCAGGCACCGGCGGCCAGCAGATAGAGCATCGGCTGCTGAGCAAAGAGCGCGATCAGCACCACCCCCATCAGCGCGCCCAGAAAGGTGCCGATCAACCGGCCGATACAGCGATGAATGATGATACCCAGCGGCGGCGTGCCGCCGGTGAACATGACCGGCTGCAGCGTCACGATCATGACGGCCAGAATCGCCCAGGCCGGCTGGGCCAGATCCAGACGCAGCGCCACGTAAAGCGCCAGCCAGACGGCCAGCACGGTGCGCAGCGCCAGCACCCAGTGGTCACCGGTAATACTCGAGACAATTCTCATCGACAATGATCGGCATCGTGAACGACGCATGCCGCCTGGCGGGCATGGAAGCCCACAAGCGGATGGCGACAGGCGCAAGGGAAATATCGTAAGGGTGCAAAGTATTTCATTAACGTCGACCTGACGTCTACCTTAACCCGGGCTCGGAGACGCCATGACCGCCTGGTGCCAGGCGCGCGCATCCTGCAGGAGCCTCACGCCCAGATGCGTGCGCGCGGCGCTGACCAGCCCGGCCACCGCCAGATGATCGGGGGCGGCCAGCAATACGGTGTGTGGCATGCCGGCATGACGAAGTGAGCACAGCGCCTCGGCCAGTGCCGGCGCGCTACGGGCTTCCAGATGGCTCAGATGGAGCACCCACCAGGGAGAAGCCGGGACACTCCCCGGCAGCGGCAAGGACAGCATCAGCGGCCGGGGCTGCCAGACCGTGTCCGGCTCGGGGCAAGGCAGCTGCCGGGCCAGCGTCTGCGTTGCGGTTTTTTCATGCCAGGTCATGACCACCAGCTCGATCGACGAGCCCTGAACGTCCCGCGTTAAGGCGTGCGCCTGCGACCACTGGCGCAGACCGCTGGCCTGATCACCTGACATGGACGTCCCCCCTTGCATGGACGTCACCGTTTAAATGACACCGCCTCACGCACGCGCTCCGCGGGCATCCATCAGCGCATCGCGGGCCGTGAAGGCCTGCATCAAGGCCTCCAGCAGGACGGTGCCGGTGCGCCGCCGTGTGCCGCCGGACAGATTGAACAGCTGGGCGCGCACATCCATCGCCCAGTCCTCACTGCACAGCTCCAGTCGGGTGGCCAGTGCCGCCAGCCCGGAGGCCAGCTGCAGCCGGGTCTCGCGATCACTGCGCGCCACGCCGCTCTCTTCCAAGCGACGCATGGCCTGACGGGTCAGCCCCTCGAGCCCTTCCAGCGCCACGGCCCGGGCCAGCCTCGAGGCCACATCGCGACCGGTCACGGCATTGGAGAGCCAGTAGCGCCGCGCCAGCACCCGGTTGTCGTCAACGTCATGCAGCCTTGCAAACCACACCAGCACCTCGACCGGTGCGCCACTGCCCCGCGTCTCGTAAAGCGCCGGCAGACAGGAGAGCACCATGTTGACCGGGCGGGCGCGCCAGCGGCACTGGCGCTGATCGATCTCGGCGGCAAGCCCCGCCAGATCGACCAGTCGCTGACGCTCGCCCTGATGGCGAACCCGGCGGGCGGCCGTGGCCGCCGCCATCCACAGCTGCCGGTCGGCCGCCAGCCGGTGCATTTCATCGATGGCCGGCGGAGCGGCCATCAGGTGCCAGGCACTCTGGTGGGTCTCGCGCGCCCAGCGCATGCGCGCGGCTTCCGAGGCCGGCAGGCGATGGCGCAGCCAGGTCTGCGGCAGCGGCAGGCCGTGATCATCCAGCGAGACCAGCGGCATGCTCCAGTCCTGCCTGCGCGAGCCGCCCTCTTTCGACCACCACAGGGCGTGCTCTTCTCTTGGCGCGACCGTCAGTGGCGACCTGGCCGCCATATGGGCGGCAAAGCTCTCACCGGCGGCATCATTCACACCATGGGTCCAGAGCTGTTCCAGCAGCGCGGTTCCCGGCGCCCGGCGGGCCAGGGTGTCAAACATGGCGTGCAGCGAACGACCGTGGCTGACCACATCGCGCGACAGGGCATGCGCCTTCGACTGACGCGTCTGCCCGGCCATTTCGGCCAGCGTGGCGGCGTCATACCCAAACGGGGAGGCACTGTCGACCGCGAGCGCCTCAGTCACCAGCGCGGCCACATCCACCGCAGCCAGATCCTCCGGCACCCGCTGGCCGTTGGCCACAAACAGCACCTGCAGCCGATGGCGAGCCAGAATGTCCAGCACGGTGGCCGGCCGGGCGGATTCATCCAGCTTGGTGATGATACAGCCGCGGATCGGCGTGCCGGCCTGTTCGGCGGCCTGCTGATAGGCGGCCACCACCTGTTCGAGGGTGTCGCCGTGGCTGGCCGCGTCCAGTACCAGCAGGGTCTGGATCGGTACGCCCGCCTCCCCCAGCCGTGCCACTTCGGTGGCCAGCCGCGGGTCGCGCTGGCTCATGCCGAGAGTGTCGATCAGGATGGTGCGTTTGGGGGTGGCGCGCTGCATCTGTAACAGTGCGCGACGCGGCGTCATGAGGCGCGCCAGCAGCGCCCCCAGATCGCCGTCGCCTTCCAGTGCATGGACTTCCACGCCCAGCAGACGGGCGTAGATGCGCAGCTGCTCCTGGGCGCCGATACGGTAGCTGTCGGTGGTAATCAGGGCGGCGTCGCGGTTGCCGTGGGCCATCACGTAGCGCGAGGCGAGCTTGGCGGTGGTGGTGGTCTTGCCGACGCCGGTCGGACCGATCAGGGCCATCACGCCGCCCTCGGCCAGCAGGTCGCGGTCAGCGTCCAGCAGTTCAAGCCGAGCGGCCAGCTGACGGCTGATCCAGCCGTTGAGCGCCTCGTCGATGGTCTCTTCAGGTGTGTCGGCAAACTCGGCCGGCAGCAGCGCAATCAGCTCACGCACCAGTGTCTGGCTGAACCCCACGCCGATCATGCGCTGGCGCAGGCGGGTGGCCGGCGTGGTCCGTTCCGGCTCGGCCATCGGTGCAGCGCTCAGGCGGCTGTCGAGCAGATCGCGCATGGCGGCAAATTCATTCATCAGCTGCGCGCTGAAGGCCTGCATCTCCTGCGGTGCGGTCGCCGGGGCCGAAGGCGGGATGGGGGCAGGTTCGGGCGTCACGGGCACCGGTGTAACGGACTCGGGGGCATCAGGTGCGGGCTCGGCCGGATGACCGGTCAGGCTTTCCTGATCGGCGTCGAGCATCGCCACGATCTCGACGCCCCCCTCGACCTGGCGATTGGAGAGAATCAGCGCCTCGTCGCCCAGTGACTCGCGCACCTGACGCATGGCATCGCGTGCGCTGGTGCCGATAAAACGGTGTACCCCCATGCCTGGCTCTCCTGATCGACGGCAGTGGTGCAGGCCGCAGGTGTTGTCCTGGCCTGTCGCCTTCATGTCATGGCGCCAAGGGTGCCATGAGCACGCCCGGGTCAATCAGGAGGAATGAACATGAATTCATGCCCTATTCGGTCGCCCTAAAGTTTTCGCCGGCGCTGCCGAGTGCCTGGCGCACCCAGTGGCGCAACCGGGTCTCGCAGAGCGTCTCGGGGGCATGGCTGACCCGGTAGATCAGGGGCGCCATGACGCCATCGATCAGCGCATCGACCTCCGGCAGTGCCGATTCGCCGCGATCACGCGCACGTGACAGCATCAGGGCGAGCTGCTCGCACTGCCAGGCGTGACAGCGCCGGCGCGGCTCATGACCGGCACTGCCCAGCGCATCGGCCATCACCTGCTGTCCGGGGCGCGAGGCCATCTCCTCCATGAATTCGCCGGCCCAGGCCATCAGATCCCCCTCCAGCGAGCCGGTATCGGCCAGCGGGGCTTCCGGGCGTAGCCGCTCGGCGGCCACATCGGCGAGCAGTTCGCGCAGCGACCCCCAGCGTCGATAGATCGTCGACGGGGTAACGCCGGCATGCTCGGCGATGAGCGGAATGGTCAGCTGCTCGCGTCCCACGGTGTCATTCAGCGCACTGACGGCGGTGTGAACGGCCTGCTGTACCCGGGCACTGCGCCCGCCGGGGCGAAGGGTCGGTCTGGGGGTCATGGCGCCTCTTAACGCAAAATATTTGCCTTAGCAGTTGAATCACTTACACTGCATGCATTTTAACGCAAAACCTTTGCCTTAAGGTGCCTCTCATGTCCTCTGCCACTGCCCCGGTGGTGTCACGTCCGCGGGAACTGGTGTTCTACACGCTGGTGCTGATGGCCTTTCTGGCCGCCTCGGGCGTGCCCACGCCGCTGTATCAGCTTTACCAGCAAAGCTGGGGCTTCTCCACGTCGATGCTGACGCTGGTATTTGCCAGCTATCTGTTTGCGCTGCTGGTGACGCTGTTGTTCACCGGCGCCCTGTCGGATTATCTCGGTCGCCGCCCGGTCATCTTCGCGGGCCTTGTGATCGAGCTGGCCTCGATGGGCTGTTTCCTGCTGGCAGGCGATCTTGAGTGGCTGTTTGCCGCCCGCCTACTGCAGGGCATGGCCACCGGCATCGTGACCAGCGCGCTGAGTGCGGCGCTCATGGACAGCGACCGCCAGCGCGGCCCGGTCATGGCCAGCGTCGCGCCGATGATCGGCATGGGACTGGGCGCGCTGGGCGCCAGCCTGCTGGTGGCCGGGGCGCCCTGGCCCATGCGGCTGGTGTACGTCGTGATGATCGTGATTTTCGCCTGCCAGGCCTGTCGCCTTGGCCGGATGACAGAAAGCGTCACGCGCCGTCCCGGCGCACTGGCCTCGATGGCACCCCGCGCCCGTGTACCGGCGGTCGTATTACCCACCTTCGTGCGCACCATGCCCGCCAACGTGGCGGCCTGGGCGCTGGGCGGTTTCAGCCTGTCGCTGGGCCCGGCGCTGGCCGAGCAGGTCGCCGGGTTTCACAGCGCCCTGATGGGTGGGCTTTTAGCCTGCATCCTGTCGGTCATGGGCGGCATCAGCGTCTGGCGCTTTCGCCGCTTCACGACCCGCACCATTTTGCTGATCTCGAGCACCCTGCTGCCCGCCGGGCTGGTCCTGGTGCTGATCAGCGTCTATCTACCAAGCCTTGTGCTTCTGATCATCGGCTACGCCGTGGCGGGCCTAGGCTTTGGCTCCGGCTTCATGGGCGCGCTGCGCGCGGTCATGCCGCTGGCGCCGGCCGGCGAGCGCTCATCTCTGATGGCGGTGTTCTACGTGGTGAGCTATCTATCCGCCAGCCTGCCGGCGCTGGCGGCCGGCATCGCCACCCAGCACTCTGGGCTTGAGGCCACGGTATACGTCTACGGCGTCTTCGTGATGCTGCTGTCCCTGAGCGTACTGGTCAGCGTGCTGCGCCGCCCGGTGGCGGCGCCGTAACGTCTGCGCTGTCCGCTCAGCGCGACGCCCCACCGAGCCACTGCGGCCACTGCGCCACCTCTGACTCGAAGGCCATCAGATCCCGCTCGAGCCGCCACTGCAGCCGGGCACGATCACTGTGTTCCAGAAGGTCAGCGCAGTCGCCTGCGGGCGCGGCATCAAGTGAAGCGCCCCGACAGGCCGGCACGCGCGCCTCGCCGGCCCTGCCGTCGGCCCAGAGGCTCTCGCCGTCCAGAAAGCTGTACTCGAGGCTGTTGCGCGCCATCTGCCTGAGCGCCGGATAGTCCAGGCCGTGCTCGGTGACCGCCCGCTCGTACTCATGGGTCAGATCGATGCGCGACACGCCCTGATCGTCGGTGGCCAGCACCAGCGGCACGCCCGCATCGCGGTAGAGGTTGAGCGGGTGCTTCTCACCACGCACCCCGAGAATCACGTCGTTGCTGGTCAGATTGATCTCCACCGCCACGTTCTGCTCTGCCATGGCCTGCAAAAGCTGCGGCGCGTTCTGCTCAAAGGCGATGTCCACGCCGTGACCGATGCGGCGGGCGCCGGCAACGTCGACCGCCTTTTCGATGTGATCGCGCAGCTCAAGCGGCGGTACCAGCCCGAGCGTCAGCTCCCCGGCATGCAGCGCCAGCGGCACCCCGGGATAGCGCTTCGAGAGAAAGGCCAGCATCTGCATGTGGCGGTCATAATCTTCAAGCGCCACCGGATCATCCTCCGGCGCCACGATGTTGACGCCCACGTAGCGCGGGTCGGCATCGGCCAGCGCGAAGGCCATCATCAGCTCGCCGAACACCGCCATCGGCGGCTGGGTGCGCACGGCAAAGCCCTGCAGGCGCACCGTGACGTCACAGCCGGGGGCGGCCTCCTCGCGGTCACAACCCAGGCGCGAGGCGGCCTCCGCAAACATGTCATCCACTTCCTGCCGCGCCTCGGTCAGAGACGACTCGAGCTCCGGTGACAGCGCCTGCCAGGCCGCGTCGAGATCATCACTATCAAGCTCGCGGGACTGCGCCATGGCGCCAAAGCCGTGCAGTGCCCCCGGGTTGGACATGGTTTCCAGATAGCTCTGACGATCGAGCGCCGCCAGCTTTTGGGAGGCGCTCAAAAGCGCGCCGGGCGAGGCCGCCGCCACCGGCGCGAAGCGATCGAAGGTGGCAAAGAACTGGTCGTGACCGTCCACCGGCGGTGTGCCGGGCCCGGTGGGCGTGTTGCGCATCGACAGCGCATTCAAAAGCTCGGCGTAGAGCGCACTGTCGCGCTGTGCCAGCCCCTCGGCGGGCACCAGTGCATCGTCATCGCAGGGTGCCGGCGCGATCGCCGAGCCATCGGCGCGCACGCACATCCCGGCGCGACCGGCCTCCGCCAGCAGGGTTTCCGGCCAGGGCGCGCCCCACAGGTGATGATGTATGTCACCGCCCTTGGGCATGCGCTGCAGGAACACCCGCAGCTTCGGCGGCTGATCGCGAAGCTCGGCCATGACCTCGGCGGCACGCTCGGTGCGCGAGTCGCGAGCCTCCACCGAGGCGCTCATCAGCGCAGCGGCCGCTCCCAGCGTCATGACCACGGTCAACCGGCGATGGCAGGAGAGAAAACGGGTCAACATGGCGCGCCCTTTTGTGACTGTGATGGGGAAAAGGCAGCGACCGTCATGGCGGCCTGATGCCCGTCCCATATTAGCGATCCTGACAGGGACTGTCCTGCCGGGCGGGTCCGGGTGGCCCAGGCTGCCGATACAAAAAGGGAGGGCCCGAAGGCCCTCCCGAGTCACCATTGACAGGCGTTTTCAAAAGCGTCAGGCGTTCGCCAGATCCTCGACCATCGCCCGAAGCACGGTGTAGAAATTTTCCACCGCGCTCAGCTCCACGCGTTCATCCGGGGTATGCGCTCCGCGAATGGTGGGGCCAAACGAGATCATCTGCATGCCCGGATTTTTCGAGCCGATCAGGCCGCACTCGAGCCCGGCGTGGATGACACGCACCTCGGGCGCCTCGCCGGTCACCCGCTCGTGGACGCGCTCAAAGCGCCCCAGCAGCTCGGACTCCGGCTCGGGCGTCCAGCCCGGATAGCCTTCGTTGATGGCCGGCTCGAAGCCGGTCAGGCGCATCAGGGTGGCGATGCGGGCCACCAGCTCATCGCGGGTCGAATCGCGCAGCGAGCGCACCATCAGCTGGATCGAGAAGGTGCCATTCTTGAGGCTCACGATGCCCTGATTGTTGGAGGTCTCGACCACACCCGGCGCCGAGCGGCTCATGCCGGCCACGCCGTAGGGCAGCCCGTGCATCAGACCCATCAGGCGGTAGGTGTCGTCACTGGAGAGCGCCCGCTCGGCCTGTGCCGGCTCGACGCTGACGCTCACGCCGTCATCAATTCCTGCCAGCTCCTCGCAATAGATCGCCTGGTAGCGCTCGATTTCGGCCATCACGGCCTCGTGATGCTGCTTCGGCAGCGCCACCGTGGCCGTCGCTTCGCGGGTGATGGCGTTGCCCATGGTGCCGCCGTCGTAATCGACCAGTCGCAGCCCGTAGTCGCAGAGACGATGCAGCAGGCGCGACAGCAGCCGGTTGGCATTGCCCAGGCCCAGATGGATATCCAGCCCCGAATGGCCACCCTTGAGACCGTGCACGCTGATGGCGAGCGTCTCCATGGGCCCGTCAAAAGGGGCATTCACCACGGTCGCCTTCGTGCGCACCGAGGCGCCGCCGGCACAGCCGATGTAGACCTGGCCCTCGTCCTCGGAGTCCAGATTCAAAAGGTAGGTGCCCTTGAGCCAGCCCCGCTTTAGATTGATCGCACCGACCAGCGAGGCTTCCTCCTCGACCGTCATCAGCGCCTCGAGCGGTCCGTGGGTCAGATGCTCGTCTTCAAGAATGGCCAGTGCGGCGCAGGCGCCCACGCCGTTGTCGGCGCCCAGCGTCGTGCCGCGGGCGTAGAGCCAGCCATCGCGGATCTCGGTGTCGATCGAATCGCGATCGAAATCGTGCGTCACGCCGGGGGCGGCCTGAGAGACCATGTCCAGATGGCCCTGCAGCACCACGCCGGGGCGGTCTTCGTACCCGGGGGTGGCGGCCTTTCGAATCAGCAGATTACCGGCTTCATCGCGTTCGTATTCAAAGCCCTTGTGGGCAGCCCAGGCCTCAAGACGTTTGGCCAGCGCTTCTTCCCTGCCTGACGGACGCGGCACTTCGCAGAAGGTGCGAAAGTGGCGCCATAAAAGCGTCGGTTCCAGTGTGTCCAGATGTTCGTTCACGCAGACTCTCCTGATGGCGTATGACTCGATATCTGCCCTCAAGAATACGCCATTCACCGCGCCCCTTCAGCCCCGCCCCCCGCGGACAGCGCCTGACCCTCCAGCAGCGCACGCGCCTGGCGGCGCACCCAGTCCATCGCCTGCGCCTGACCGGCAAGGCCCTCGCGCCGGGCCAGCCAGGTCATCGAACGTCCCTGCCACAACAGGCCACACAGGGTGATCAGCTCGGGCGGCACCGTCTCTCCACGACACGCCTGAAGCCGTTGATGCATCCGCCAGGCCAGCGCCTGTCGGCTCGGCACCCAGGGCGCCTGCCCCAGCGCCAGACGTTCCAGCTGTGCCTGCGCACGCTCCGGGGAGGCAGGGGCAAGCACCGCCTGATCCAGCAGCGTTTGCGCCACCACCTCGGGCGACAGGCCTGACAGTTCAAGGGCCAGCAGCGCCGGCAGCTGCTCGCGCAGGGCGGCGCTTAAAAGACGCTGCAACGCATCGCCCGGTCCGTTCAGCGGCCGGCTCGTCATCACCGGATACTCGCCGGTGGAGGTCTCAGGATGCAGCCCGAGGCGCACGCAGGCCAGTCCGCAGCGCTGCCAGAAGGCCATGAGCCCCAGCTCGGCACCGAAGCTCGCCCCCAGCAGCGCCCTGCCCTCACTGCGCGCGCCCTCGATGACCTTCTCGACCAGTCTCTGACCCAGCCCCTGGCGCTGGCACTCCGGCACCACGGCCAGACGCATGATGCGCCGCAGCCGATGAGTGGCGGCCTCGACCACGCCAGCATGCAGTGCCAGCGACTGCGCCATCAGGTGGCCGCGCGGACGACGCTCGCCGCGGGCAATCTGCTCGGCAAGCCGCTCATCAAACCCGCCCTCATCCACCGTTACCGCCACCGCCAGCAGCCGGCCCTCACCCGCGATCGGGGCGCTCTCCAGCGTCTCGATGCCGATATTCGGGCCATCCAGCAGGGTGCGCAGATCCGCCGGCGTGGTGCGATAGTGCGCCTGTACCAGCAGCGCAAACAGTGCCTCAAGGCGCGGCTCATCAAGGGCCAGGGCGTCGCGGTCAAGACGATGGTGATACACGTCGTCGAACGCGTCACCGGCGGCCGGCGGCTCAACGGTCAGCGCCAGCAGCCGGGTCACACTCTGCTCCAGCGAGTCATCCCGCTCCCAGCGCACGGGCGACGCCAGCGTCATCGCCTTCCACTGCGGCGTATGCCGGTCCAGTCGGGCGCGAAAGCGCAGGGCAAAACCGCGGCCGCTGCCCTCATAGCCATGGACGGTGGTGGCAAAGACCACGCGCGGAAAATGCTCGAGCGCCTCATGCAGCAGCGCCGCCGGCAGAGCTGCGGCCTCATCCACCAGCAGCACGCTGCCATCGCCCCCCCAGTGATCGAGATTGGCCACCAGCTGATCCGGGGCGACGAAGCACACCTCGCGGCCCTGCCAGACAAAACGCTGCGCCTGTAGAACGCCGTCCGGCAGGAGCGCGGCAAGACGCTCGAACACCGGTGCCACACTGGCCAGGCGCGGTGCGGTGATCAAGATGCGCGTATCCCCCTGCACGAGACGCCGCGCCGCGCCGATGCCCAGGGCGGCACTCTTGCCCCGGCCCCGATCGGCCGTGAGCACCAGCGGGCGTCGCCGACGCAGCCGCGTGATGGCCGAAACTGCTCGCGCCTGATCCGGGCTCAGGCAGTCGATATCCTCAACCGCCACCGGTTCCGCCAGCGTCGTTCTCCCGCCCGCCGGCACAATCAACGGCTGTCCGTGGGCCCAGCGGGCCACCCCGGCATCCCTGCCCAGCAGCCGCGCCAGCCGGGTCAGATAGCGCGAGGTGAGCGACGGCCACTCAACGGGGTGATCGGCCAGGCGCGCGTAGTCGGGGTCCGGCGCCGCGCCCCAGTGTTCAGGCGTCAACAGGATCAACAACCCGCCGGCGCGCACGGTACCGGCCAGCGCGCCGAAGGCATCCGGGTCGAAGCCGTTAAAGGCGTCAAACACTACCGCCCCCTGCTCGGTGCCCAGTCGGGTGCGGGCCTTTTTCATCATCAGGGGCTCGACCGGTGTTTGAATCGCATCAGAGACGGGTGCCCCCACCCACAGGACCTCCGTCAGGGAAAGCGCCTCAAGCAGGGCGTCGGCGCGCGCGCGCACGACGTCCGCCGGGCCGGACAGCCACAGGAGTCCACGATGGCGGACGGTCATCAGGGTCTGGCGCCACTGGCGCAGAGCATCTACATCGTCGTCGAACAAGACCACCTCACGGGCAAAACATCGACAGCCTCACGACCAGGCGTGCCGCAAAGGCCTGTAGTGTGACCTGGACGCACGCCACAGGCGATCATTGCCTTTTGCCACGGGCCGGGCGCAGTATTGGCCGCCATTCATCCTCAGGGGCAGCGGCCTTGCTCGATTTTGTTCTGCATCTGGATCAGCACCTCACGACCCTGGTCGAGCATCATGGCGTGTGGGTGTACGGCCTGGTGTTTGCGGTCATCTTCTGTGAGACCGGGCTGATCATCATGCCCTTTCTGCCCGGCGACTCGCTTCTGTTCATCACCGGCGCCATCGCCGGCAGCGGCCATCTGGACCCCTGGATCGCAGGCGCCGTCATTGCCACCGCCGCGCTTTTGGGAGACAACCTCAACTACTGGATCGGGCGGCGCTACGGCACCCGGCTTTTCAACGAGCATTCGCGCTGGCTGCGCCGGGAACATCTGGCCCGGACCGAGGCCTTTTACGCCCATCACGGCGGCAAGATGGTGATGCTGGCACGCTTTGTACCGCTGGTACGCACCTTTGCCCCCTTTGTGGCCGGCATCAGTCACATGCCCTGGCCCGTCTTTACCGGCTTCAGCCTGCTGGGCGCCCTGCTCTGGACCGGCCTTCTGGTCTCGCTGGGCTATTTCCTGGGCAACGTGCCGCTGCTGCGTGACCATCTGGAAGTGATCATTCTGGGCGTGGCGGTCGTCATGCTGCTGCCGATCCTCTTTCGCCTGCTGCGCCGACGCGCCTGAAACGCGCTATATTTCAGCAAGGCTTCAGAGCGTGCTCGCCGCGCCGATAGAGCCACTCAGGTCCGCTCTTTTGCGGATCAGGTACAGGGAGAGACGCCATGCCGCGCCGATCAATGAAGCCCGCCGTACCGGGCTGTTTTCTGGCTTGTCTTGTGGCCGCCGCGACGCTGGCAGGCACGCCTCATACGGCGCTGGCCGGCGAATCGGTGATTCTTGACCGCCGCGGCCCGCCCCTGGATTACCGTCCACCCCATCGCTACCCACCGTTTGGCATTCGCCATCCGCAGCAGTTCGACCCCGTTCGCGATGTGGATGTTGGCGTGATCCTGCCACCCGAACAGCTCGAGCACTGGCGCAGCAACTACGTGCCCGACAGCTACCGGCTCAACGGCTATGACGGCGTCAGCGAAGGGGACGCCAATGTCTGCCGTCATCATGATGGCTCGCGCAGCTACTCAAGCTCCGGCATGACCTGCGAGGACGGCGACGCCAACCCGCCGGGCGGGCGCACCTGGTCGACCCAATAGGGCGGCCTGGGCGGCAGCGAACCATGGCGTCATGCGCCGTCAACCCCATGCCGGCCTTCTGACCGCGCCGAGCATTTGATGGCCACACCCCTTGAGCGACAGACACAAGCGATGGCGTATGGCCGGCGTGGCGGTGCTAGAATGCGCCGTTTCGCGGACGTTCATCGAGATTTTTCCGGCGCCCGCGGTAACACCCGTGCCTCACACGTCTCGGCCTACAAGAGAGCGCCATGTCTGCCCGTTCCGATCGTCGTTCACCCCTGCCCCGCCCGGGGCTGATTCCACAGATTCTCATTGGCATCGTCGCCGGCACGCTGCTGGCCGTGTGGGCGCCGAGCATCGCCCAGTCCTTCGCCATTCTCGGTGATCTTTTCATCAATGCGTTGAAGGCGATCGCGCCGATTCTGGTCTTCGTACTGGTGATGGCGGCCATCGCCGCCCATCAGCGCGGTCGACCCACGCAGGTCCATGGCGTGCTCGGGCTCTATCTGGTCGGCACCCTGGTCGCCGCGCTGGTGGCGGTCCTGGCGAGCTTCGCCTTTCCGACCACGCTGGCGATCGACGCTCCACCGGCCGATGGCGCGCCGCCTTCCGATATCATCGAGGTGCTGCGCAATCTCGCGTTGAGCGCCGTCGACAATCCGGTCAATGCGCTGGTGGAGGCCAATTTCATCGGCATTCTCGCCTGGGCGGTGGGTCTGGGGCTGCTGCTGCGCCAGGCGGGCGACACCACCCGCAACGCGCTGGGTGATCTGTCCGACGCGGTGTCGGGGCTGGTGCGCTTCATCATTCGTTTCGCGCCGCTAGGCATCTTCGGGCTCGTGGCCAACACGCTCGCCAATACGGGTCTTGGAGAGCTCGCCAACTATGCTCACCTGCTGGCCGTGCTGCTGGGCTGCATGGCGTTCGTGGCGCTGGTGACCAATCCGCTCATCGTGTTCGCCCACACGCGCCAAAATCCTTATCCGCTGGTCTTCGCCTGCCTGCGCGGCAGCGCCATCACCGCCTTTTTCACCCGTAGCAGTGCGGCCAACATTCCCGTCAATCTGGCGCTCTGCGAACGTCTCGACCTGCATCGCGATACCTACTCGGTCTCGATTCCGCTGGGGGCGACGATCAACATGTCCGGCGCGGCAATCACCATCACGGTGATGACGCTGGCCGCGACGAACACGCTTGGTCTCGGCGTCGATTTCCTCACCGCGTTTCTGCTCTGCGTGGTCTCGGCCCTCGCGGCCTGCGGCGTTTCCGGGGTGGCCGGCGGCTCGCTGCTGCTGATTCCGATGGCGGCGAGTCTGTTCGGTATTTCCGCCGACGTCGCGATGCAGATTGTCGCCGTCGGCTTCGTCATCAGCGTGCTACAGGACTCCACGGAGACCGCGCTCAACTCCTCGACCGACGTGCTCTTTACCGCCGCGGCCTGTCGCTCTCCGGGGGCCCAACGGCGTCTGGACGCAGAGCCCCGAGACGAGACGGCCTGACATCAAAGCCTGTGACGGCAAATGCCGATGGCCTGTACCCTCTCTGAGCCGCCTATCCGGGCGGCTCTCTCATTTCCTGCTCAGGCTGCCTGTGCGGCAGCGAACCAGTGATTACCAAGCGTGGGAGCGCCGGCAAGTTTCTGAGCTGCCTGTGCGGCAGCGAACCACATCAGCACGTCGATCGATATAACCGACAGTTTCTGAGCTGCCTGGGCGGCAGCGAACGCGCATGGTGTTGGCACGCCGCCATACCTCTCGATGGCATCAATGATGGCATTGTCATCATTGCCTTTTGCCGGCGCCATTGTCTTTCGCGACCGACCATTTTCATATATTACTCATGTTTAGTCTGTCTTCGACGATAACGTCTTGAACCGTCAAAACATGAGTGCGCCATGGATGATCTTGCTGCCAGTGACCTGAAAACGATCCTGCACTCCAAACGCGCCAATCTTTATTATCTTCAGCATTGTCGAGTGCTGGTCAACGGTGGGCGCGTCGAGTACGTCACCGACGAGGGCAAGCGCTCAAAGTACTGGAACATTCCCATTGCCAATACCACCTCATTGTTGCTGGGAACGGGCACCTCGATTACCCAGGCCGCGATGCGCGAACTGTCGAAGGCCGGTGTGCTGGTCGGCTTTTGTGGTGGCGGTGGTACACCGCTGTTTTCGGCCAACGAGGTCGATATCGAGGTGGCCTGGTTCAATCCCCAAAGCGAATACCGCCCTACCGAATATCTGCAGCACTGGGTGCGCTTCTGGTTTGATGACGGTCTGCGTCTGGAAGCCGCCCGTGCCTTTCAGATCGAACGGCTCAAGCAGGTCGAGCGGCTTTGGGGAGAGGCGCGTTTTCAGCGTGCCACGGACTTCACGCCTTCCACGGCCGAGCTCAAGGCACTGCTTGAGCGCAGCCGCACTGCCATTGCCCAGGCACCGGATACGACGGCCCTGCTCACCGAAGAGGCGCGACTGACCAAACAGCTGTACCGACTGGCCGGTATTGCCACCGACTACGGCGATTTTACCCGGGCCAAGCGCGGCAGCGGTGCCGACCCTGCCAACCGTTTTCTCGATCACGGCAATTATCTGGCTTATGGCCTGGGCGCCACTGCGACCTGGGTGCTGGGCCTGCCCCACGGACTGGCGGTGCTGCACGGCAAGACCCGCCGCGGTGGTCTGGTGTTCGATGTCGCCGACCTGATCAAGGACGCCGTTATCCTGCCCCAGGCGTTCATCTCCGCCAGCCGTGGCGATGAAGAGCAGGAGTTTCGTCAGGCCTGTATCGAGCGACTGACCCAGGTCGAGGCGCTCGACACCATGATCGATACGTTAAAAAGCGTTGCCGAACGGCTCGGAAACGAGGCCAGTCGATGAATGTGTTGATCGTCTCGCAGTGCCACAAGAATGCACTCAGGGAGACCCGGCGCATTCTGGATCAGTTCGCCGAGCGCCGCGGCGAACGTACCTGGCAGACCGCCATCACCCAGGCCGGGCTCGATACGCTGAGAAAACTGCTGCGCCGGAAGGCGCGAAAGAACAGCGCCGTGGCCTGTCACTGGATTCGTGGCCACGACCACAGCGAGCTGTTGTGGATCGTTGGTGATGCCTCGCAGTTCAACGCCCGCGGCGCGACACCCACCAACACCACACGGCGCAACGTACTGCGCAGTGAAGACGAAAACGACTGGCACTCGCTGCGACTGATGCATCTGCTCGCCTCGATGGCCGCGCTCTTTCATGATCTGGGCAAGGCAAGCGATGCCTTTCAGCAGCGGCTGACCGGCCGTCTGGAAGGCCGTAATCGCTACCGTCATGAATGGGTCTCGCTGCGTTTTCTGGAAGCCTTTGTCGGCGAAGATGACGATGCCCGCTGGCTGGCCCGACTGCAAAGTCCCTCAATCGATGACGACACCTGCTGGTTGGACCGACTCCGACGCGATGGGCTGGATACCCTGGTTGGCCCATCGCCCTTTCAGAACCTGCCGCCCCTGGCCGCCGCCATCGGCTGGCTGATCGTCAGCCACCACCGCCTGCCGGCACTCCCCGCCGAACAGGACGACGGTACGCAAAAACGCGTCGGCGCCCGATCCATCCTCAATGCCGAAAACCTGCCCACGCTGCCACAGGCCATCACGGCCAGCTGGAACGAGATCGTACAGCCCATCAGCGACAGGGAAGACATCCCCTACTGGACGTTTCTACACGGCCTGCCGGTAACACATGATGCCTGGCGAGCGCGGGCAGCTCGTCTGGCCCGCCAGTTGAGCGAGTGCCGCCGGGAGACACCGCCGCTGGAATCACCCTATGTCATGCACCTGGCACGGCTGGCACTGATGCTGGCAGACCATCACTACTCGAGCCTCGTCGATAGCGGGCGGCTGGGCGGGTCGTGGGATGGAGCGCTGTATGCCAATACCACCACACGCCATGGCAAGCGTGAGCTCTGCCAGCCGTTGATCGAACATCTGCTGGGCGTCGTCCAAGCGACCGGCGACATCATCCATCATCTGCCGGACATGGCAGCAGCGCTGCCGCGCATTGCCCGTCACAAGGGATTCAGGGCACGAAGTCGTGATGCCCGCTTTCGCTGGCAGGACAAGGCCTTCGACCTCGCAGTTGGCCTGCGTGACAAAAGTCTCGAGCACGGTTTTTTCGGCATCAACATGGCCTCGACCGGCTGCGGCAAGACCATCGCCAATGGACGCATCCTGTATGCGCTGGCGGACCCGGATGTCGGCGCGCGTTTCTCGATTGCGCTGGGCCTTCGCACATTGACCCTGCAGACAGGCCAGGCCTACCGCGAACGGCTGGGGCTTGGCAGTGACGAGCTGGCGATCCGCGTCGGTGGCAGTGCCAGCCGTGCGCTGTTCGAGCATCAGCAGGGTGCCGGCGGCTCCGAATCCCGCGCCGAACTGCTCGACGACCAGTCCCACGTTGTTTTTGAAGGCGACCTGGAAGCCCACCGAGTGCTGGGCAAGGCCATCGCCGATCCGCATGCGCGTGCGCTGATTCAGGCGCCGGTGCTGGTCTGCACCATTGACCACCTGATGCCGGCGACCGAGAGCCTGCGCGGTGGCAGCCAGATTGCCCCGATGCTGCGGCTCATGAACGGCGATCTGGTACTCGACGAACCCGATGACTTTGACATCAACGACCTGCCCGGACTGACGCGGCTGGTCTACTGGACCGGTCTGCTGGGCGCCCGGGTACTGCTCTCCTCCGCTACGCTGCCGCCGGCGCTGGTACGTGGCCTTTTTGACGCCTATCGCGAAGGGCGCACCGAATACCAGCGCCATCGCGGTATGCCCGGCGCTCCGGTGGCGCCGGTAGTCGCCTGGTTCGACGAACACGGCTGTACCCATCAGACCTGCGCCGATGGCGAAGCGTTCGATATCACCCATGACGCCTTTGCCCGACAACGCGCAGCCCGACTCGCCGTGCTTGAGCCGCGACGGCGCGGCACTCTCGTACCCGTATCGGCGCCTTCCAGACATCCTGACGCCATTCACGAGGCGGTGGCGCAGACCGTACTGAAACAAGCCTTCGCACTGCATGAGCAGCATCACTCACTCGACCCGCACAGCGGTCAACGTGTCAGCTTCGGGCTGGTGCGCATGGCCAACATCGAGCCGCTGGTTGCCGTGGCGCAGGCGATCTATCGCACGGCGATTCCCGAAGGCACCCGGATTCACCTCTGCGTTTATCACTCGCAGTTTCCGCTGCTGCTGCGCTCGCGACTGGAAAACCGGCTGGATCAGACGCTGGACCGCCGTGAGCCGAATACGGTGTTCGAGCTGGCCGATATTCGCCAGCGGCTGAGCGGTAAAGATAACGACCATCTGTTTATCGTGCTGGGCTCGCCGGTGACCGAGGTGGGACGCGATCACGACTACGACTGGGCCGTGGTCGAGCCTTCCTCGATGCGCTCGATCATTCAGCTCGCCGGGCGCGTCCGACGCCATCGTCATGATCCGGTGGTCGCGCCCAATATCGCCCTGTTGGACACCAACCTGCGCCATCTTGCGGGCAAGTCTCCGGCTTTCTGCCGGCCGGGGTTCGAGACCGACCAGAACTGGCCGTTGGCGAAACATCGGCTGAGTAGCCTGCTGCGCGATGAAGAGATCAACGCCATCGACTCGCGCCCTCGCCTGCTGGCCGCCGACGCTCTCGAACCCACGCAGCGGTTGGTCGATCTTGAACATGCACGGCTCAGGATGTTGATGGTGGAAGGCGCCGAACCGCCAAAGCAGCGGCGAGCCCGTCGCCGGAAGCCGCTCCATCTGGGCGCATATCTGTTCTACCGGCCGACGGCGATGTCGCTGAGCGCCGTCGCCATTCAGCAGCAGCCCTTTCGCGAGGACAACGAACCGGAGGCTGAATTCGCGCTGTACCCGGATGAGGTTGGTGAGGATTACGGCTTCTGGCGGGTAGACCAGAGCGGTCGGGAAGAAGTGCTCACGCCGGTGGAGTCCGAGCTGGACCGCCTGGCCGATGAGGCGCTGGCGAATCCGCGCGTCACGCCGTGGAACGAACCGGACTACATGGCCGCCCTGAGTGAGCAGGCGGACGCGATGGAGATGACGCTGGAGCGCTGCGCGAGGCGCTTTGGCCGCATTCGTTTGAAACCCGATCGTGCCCCGCAGGGATGGCACTTCCATCCAGCGCTGGGGTTTGTGAGGCGGAAATAGTAAGCCGCTTCGGAGATTGCAAGCGATCGTTCAGGACATCAACCAACAAGATGATTTTTGAATACGAAGAAAAGAAGGGGGGCTAAGTGGGTGGAGAAAATGTACTTACCGCAAGAAGTAAAGCAATGCTGCAGGAAATGCATGCTCATGTTCAAAAACGCCTTGAGAAAAGGATTGCCAAGTTTGAGGGGCGTACTGACACTCAAGCCAAAGCGGAAATCAAGAAGGCTCATGAAAAGTACAGCTTGGATAGCATTTTAAAAAAAGGTGCCAGTTGTGCCTCTGGTGTGGCTATAGCCACTCACATTGCAAAAGCGACTCACCCTGACTTGCAGGTGAAACTGGTTAACAACCTGAACGTTGAGTTCGGGGAATTACCTCGCCGAAGCGAAGTCGGGTCGCATTTATTGTCAGCTAAAGAAAGCCTTGCAGACGCTACAGGCAATGGTGCCGTCAATTCTGCGGCTTACGAGTTGTACTTGCTTCTCGAAGCAAAGTTTGAGGCTAAAAAGTTCAGCGAATGGCTCGGTAAAAATGATCAGGATGCGCTGTCAGCCTTTGCAACAGGCACGAAAACGGACGACGTTTCAGACGTATATAGCACCCTCCTAGATGCGAAGAGTCCCAAGCCTGCCACGGATTCCCGACTCAAGCAGCTGTACTGGCTGGTCGGCGATGACCCTTGCGATGACGCGAGCTACCGCCTGCTGGCCCCGCTTTATGCCACGGCATTGGCGCACCGTGTTTACGCTCATGTCAGCCTTAACACATGGTTTTACGGTGATCAGAACAAGGCCGCACGCAAGGCACTGAAGGACAAGACGCCATTCGAGGGCGGCTATACCAGCTATCCCAACCTGGCCATTCAGAAGTTCGGCGGCACCAAGCCCCAGAATATCTCTCAACTCAACAGCGAACGCGGCGGCCAGAACTACCTGCTCGCCTCGCTGCCGCCGAACTGGCGGTCGCGCGACGTTTATCCGCCCATGCGCGATGCGTTTCAAACCTTCGGCCGGCGTCAGGACGTGCGGCGCACGCTTGCTGACCTCAAGCGGTTTCTCGAATCCGACCCCTCCGCCAATAGGCATACGCGCGATCTGCGCGACGACCTGACTGCCATGCTGGTCGACGAGCTGATGCTGTTCACCTTCGACATTCACTCGGTCTCCTCGGGTTGGACGACCGACGAGCACTGTCAGCTGGCGGCTGATGAGCAGTACTGGCTCGACCCGGGACGCGCGGAGCAGGACGCGGATTTTGCCGAGGCGCGGCACCAATCCGAGTGGCATGAGACGGTCAGCGCGCGTGCCGCCCAGTGGCTCAATCGGGAGCTCAACCGCGATAGCGCACTCAATGTCGGTGACGTCGAGCATGAGCACTGGAAAGGGCGCTTCGACGCCGTACTCAAGAGTTTCCGCCGCCAGCTCGACGACCTGCAGGACGCGCTGCGTGACGACGACGAAGATGAAGGAGCAGCGGCATGATTGACGCCATTCCCCATCTGCTCGTTCTGCCGCGGCTGCGCATTCAGAACGCCAATGCCATCTCGAGCTCCATGACCTGGGGCTTTCCCGCCATGAGCGCCTTCGTGGGCGCCATCCAGGCACTGGAGCGTCACCTGCCCGACGATATCCGGATCGTTTTCGACGGCGTCGGCGTGGTGTGCCACCACATCGAGCCGCAGGTCACCGAAGGTGGCTTCACTCGCGCGTTTCATCTCACGCGCAATCCGGTGGATAAAGCCGGCAATACGGCAGCCATCGTCGAAGAGGGCCGCGCGCATCTGGACGTGACGCTGCTGATCGGCATCGAATCCGAGGGAGACGACCTCGGCAGTCTTGAACGCCGCCAGACCATCGCCCGTCAATTGTTTGAACAGGTACAGGGCATGCGAATTGCCGGCGGCAGCGTCATGCCACCGCTGAGTGCCGCGACACGTCAGCGCCCCGAACTGATCACTTTTGATGCCGATGAAGCGCGGCGCGCCAAACAGTGGCGGTGTCTCAAGCGCCGGCTGCTGCCCGGTTTCGCGCTGGTGTTGCGCGACGATTATCTGAGCGAGCACACCGAGACGCTGCAGGGCGAAGACGACAGCGCCACGGCGCTGGAGGCCTGGCTTGATCTCTGCCGGCTCAACCACGAATGCCGGATCGAGACGCAGCAGGACAGGGACGGCCAGACAAGGGAGGTGGCGACGTGGGCAATCCGCCGCCCTTATCCCGGCTGGCTGGTACCGATTCCGGTCGGCTACGGCGCGATTTCTGATCTATACGCGCCCGGCGAGGTCGCCAATGCCCGCGATCCGAGCGTGTCGTTCCAGTTCGTCGAGAGCCTTTATTCCATCGGCGAGTGGATCAGCCCGCACCGGCTGCGCTCGCCCGACGCGCTGCTGTGGTTTGTTGAAAATGACCTCGAACGCGGCATCTATCGCCTGACCAATGACTACGCCCTTACCCACGCTGACAACGATTGATCCTCCAGGAGACCATCATGGCCAAAAGTGACGCCCTCAAGACCGCTTCCGTCCTCGCTTTCGAGCGCAAGCTCGACCCTTCCGATGCGCTGTTCAGCGCGGGCTCATGGGATGAGCGGAATCAATACAAGACGTGGCCCGGCATCCCGGTTCGCGAAAAGTCGGTGCGCGGCACCATCTCCAATCGACTGAAGGCCAAGGATCAGGACCCGGCCAAACTCGATGCTCAAATTGAGAATCCCAACCTGCAGACCGTCGATGTCGCCGCCCTGCCCCATGAGGCCGACACGCTGGCAGTCCGCTTCACGCTGCGGGTGCTGTCAGGCGCCGGCAATCCTTCCGCCTGCAACAACGCCGAGTACCAGCAAAAGCTCAAGCAGACCGTCAGTAGCTATATCAGTGAGCACGGCTTCGATGAACTGGCGCACCGCTACGCCTGCAACCTCGCCAACGCCCGCTTTTTGTGGCGCAACCGCATGGGTGCCGAACAGATCGAGGTGACGGTCAGCCAGATGAAAGGCGGACAGGCAGAGAAGACATGGTCCTTCGACGCGCTTGATCACTCGACACGTGATTTCACCGGCACCGATGAAACGCGTGAATTGGGACAACTTATCGCCGGAGCGCTGGCAGGCGAGCAGTATCTGCTGCTGGACGTAGTGGCCTTTGCCCGCGTGGGGGCCGGTCAGGAAGTCTTCCCCTCGCAGGAGCTGATTCTGGATCGCTCACGCGGTGACAAGAGCAAGACGCTTTACAGCATCGGTGACGATCACAACGCCGCCATCCACTCTCAGAAGCTGGGCAACGCCCTGCGCACCATCGACACCTGGTACCCGGCGCCGGAAGATGGCAGCGACCTCGGCCCCATCGCGGTCGAACCCTACGGCTCGGTGACCACCCAGGGGACGGCCTATCGTCAGCCGAAACAGAAGGTCGATTTCTACAACCTGCTGGATAACTGGCTGTTGAAGGATCAGGTGCCCTCCACCGAGAACCAGCACTTCGTGATGGCGACCCTGATTCGCGGCGGTGTCTTCGGCGATGCGGGGTAAATCATGGATCACTATATCGACATTCGGCTGCGCGCTGATCCGGACTTTCCTCCGGCCATGCTGATGGGCGCGCTCTACGCCCGGCTGCATCGCGCGCTGTTCGAGCTGGAGGCAGAGGATATCGGCGTGAGCTTCCCCGATTACAGGACCGGCGTGAAGGCGCGCACGCCCGGCGCCAGGCTTCGGATTCATGGCGAGAAAGGTCGTCTTAAAGCGCTTATGGCGCGCGCCTGGCTGACCGGCCTGCGCGAACTCGTCGAGTGCAGCGACGTGACCCCGGTGCCTGCAGGCGCGAGCCATCGGATCGTAAAGCGACGCCAGTTCAATACCGGTAGCCCCAGTCGCGCACGGCGCTACGCGCGCCGCCATGACGTGTCAGAAACCGAGGCGCAACAACTGATGAACGCTCCCGCCCAGCGACGCATCGAACTGCCGTTTGTGCAGATCAGCAGCCGCTCCACGGGCGAACGCTTTGCGCTGTTCATCGAGCACGGTCCACTGCAGTCGCAACCCGCCTCGGGGCACTTCACCCTGTATGGGCTGAGCCGGAACGCCACCATCCCCTGGTTTTGACCCTTTTTTGCGAGCGTCATCGCGGCGCTCGCAAAATCAATGAGTTACAGGGACTTCCCCAAAAAGGGTTTAACAACAAGATCAAATCGAAAGCTCTTTAAAAATAACGCGTTAACCGTATTTAACTCTTGTTCGCTGCCGCACAGGCAGCTCAGAAGATGTTGCCAAGCTGGGCGATAGCATCGGGCATGTTCGCTGCCGCACAGGCAGCTCAGAAGACGAAGGAGCAGCCAGAGGCGTCAGCTTAACTGTTCGCTGCCGCACAGGCAGCTCAGAAGTATGAGCACGGATAGAGACGGCAGTCGAAAGTTCGCTGCCGCACAGGCAGCTCAGAAGAGAAGGAAGGCCGCACGATGATGTTCCGGCATGTTCGCTGCCGCACAGGCAGCTCAGAAGTCGCTCTCGGTGCAGCGCTGCCAGATATCGGTGTTCGCTGCCGCACAGGCAGCTCAGAAGTCAGTGATGGCATCAGGCATCTGGATAGCGTCGTTCGCTGCCGCACAGGCAGCTCAGAAGTGAAAAACTCGGCGTGATTAGCAGGTAAGCGAGTTCGCTGCCGCACAGGCAGCTCAGAAGAGGGAGCCAAGGCCGATGGCCGTTCTGAAAGCGTTCGCTGCCGCACAGGCAGCTCAGAAGTCCACGATTCGACCATAATCGGCGCTTTGGTGGTTCGCTGCCGCACAGGCAGCTCAGAAGTGCTCGGCGTCGATTGCGGCCAGCTGCTCGGCGTTCGCTGCCGCACAGGCAGCTCAGAAGTTCAAGGAAGTCCTCGTTGGTACCGCGCGCGCGTTCGCTGCCGCACAGGCAGCTCAGAAGTACGCCGGCATTCTCGATGCCTTCGCGGATGTGTTCGCTGCCGCACAGGCAGCTCAGAAGTCGGTGAAGCGTTTGTACGCCTCCTGCAGGATGTTCGCTGCCGCACAGGCAGCTCAGAAGAAGAGACGGCTGGTTGCCCTTTGCATTCGGATGTTCGCTGCCGCACAGGCAGCTCAGAAGATTGTTTAACCCGCCTCATACATTTGCATGCCGTTCGCTGCCGCACAGGCAGCTCAGAAGATTCGGGAATTGTTCGGCGGCAGCGACTCCATGTTCGCTGCCGCACAGGCAGCTCAGAAGACAAAAACATGGAGCACATTCCCGTTTATGGAGTTCGCTGCCGCACAGGCAGCTCAGAAGTTGACGCCAGTGCAGAGGTTGCGCTGCAAATTGTTCGCTGCCGCACAGGCAGCTCAGAAGACAACCAACGCCAGTCAGGTGAAGCTGGCACAGTTCGCTGCCGCACAGGCAGCTCAGAAGTCCAGATAGTTCTGCGGGCTGTACATGTTGGCGTTCGCTGCCGCACAGGCAGCTCAGAAGTGATAATGGGTGGCGTCACCAAGGTCGTTGATGTTCGCTGCCGCACAGGCAGCTCAGAAGGTAGACCGGGCGGCCACGCAGCTGCACGGACAGTTCGCTGCCGCACAGGCAGCTCAGAAGTGCGTCTACATGAGCAAGACATATGGTGAGCGGTTCGCTGCCGCACAGGCAGCTCAGAAGTGAAATCAACAACAGAAGCGCCGGGAGCCTGTGTTCGCTGCCGCACAGGCAGCTCAGAAGATGAGATATGAAAGCGCCCTTTCTGTTTCGTCGTTCGCTGCCGCACAGGCAGCTCAGAAGTCAGGCATGGCGGCCTTTTGCTCGGCGGCTTCGTTCGCTGCCGCACAGGCAGCTCAGAAGTTGCTGGCATGAGTTGTCGGGCTGCTAATTCTGTTCGCTGCCGCACAGGCAGCTCAGAAGTCGACGGTCATCTCGTCGGGGGAGCGCACGCCGTTCGCTGCCGCACAGGCAGCTCAGAAGCATTCCATCGATGAGTACGTCTGGGATCGGAAGTTCGCTGCCGCACAGGCAGCTCAGAAGCAGACCTGCAGGCCGAAGCCATGAAGCTCGGCGTTCGCTGCCGCACAGGCAGCTCAGAAGAGTACCGTGTCACCCAATACCGCGAGGAGGGCGTTCGCTGCCGCACAGGCAGCTCAGACATCAATATCCCACCAAAATCGCCGCCCTGATCTAAATCAAGCTGCTTATTCTGCCGATAGCGTGTCTACCGCGTGCCGCGCTGGCACATGACCGTCTTATTCGTTGAGCAGGCGCCCTTGATGGAAACAACCGAGGCAGAGGAACTGCCACAGATCGAGATTCGCGATGCCGATCATATTGCCGGGGTTGTCGATGCGCTGAGCTATCATACCCACGCACTGTCGGTCAGCGTGGGCGAGTCATCGGTGTTCTGGCCGGTCACGCTAAGCGAGCTGGATCACGAGCGCCGGGTGCTGTCGCTCTCCCTGCTGGACGCCCAGAGCCTTAATGCCGCCGAGCTTGTCAATCAGTCGCTGACACTCAGGGCCGAAGGTGATAGCGAGACGCTACGCCTTGAGGCCATGGTGGCGCTCGAGGGGGTACGCAAAAACGATCTGCTCGAAATGCGATGCGCTTTGCCACAGACGCTTCATACCACCGCCAAGCGCAACAGCAGGCGTGTATTTCTTTCAAAGGGCATGAAGGTCGGGGCAGGCATCACCCTGTATGAAAACCAGCCACCCATTGTCGGGCGATTGCGCAATCTCTCCATTGGTGGGGCCCTGCTGGACATTCCTCTGGCGGCCAGCGCCCCCCTGAAAACAGATGAGTTCATCGCCGGGCTCGAACTGTCCTTCCCCAATGGCGAACAATTCACCACCATGGGCCAGATTCGTCACGTCCATCCGTCCGGACGGTCACACTTCGCTGCCATTGGTGTGATCTTTATCAATACGGACCGCGCCCATGAGCAGCGCCTGATATATCTGGTCAACGAAACCGAGCGTGAAACGGCCTATCGCAGCGGTGAAGGTGGTCGCATGAGCTTTCCATCGCCGCTTTATTCCTCCAGTGAGCCCGGCGCCAAACGCAGCACCAGGCGCCACCTTCATAAGTCCCGTCAGACACCCATGGTGGCGACGCTGCTTGAGGTAACCCGCCAGCTGCATATCTTTTTGCTGGCGCTGCAGAATCAGCGTCCGCTGCCGGCAAACTGTCTGCTCGATAGCGCGGACACCTTGTTGTCCTTGTTGAAAAAGCAGCGCCAGAATCTTTTCTATGCCCTGCACTGTCTGCACAAGGAACCTGCCTGGGTGCAGCACTCGTTGAATGTGGCCGTGCGACTGGGCGATCTGCTCGAGGCCGAACTCGAGCATGCCTCATACGCCCGCGATGCGGTCGTGGCCGCTCTGGTGCATGACATGGGCAAGATGATGCTGGTCGACGAGACGCTGCCGTCGATCGAGGGCCAGCTCGATACTCGTCAGCGTGATCACCTTCGTCGCCACGTGCCTGTACTGCTGGAGGCACTCGAGGGCGCCGAATGGCTGACACCGGTCATGCATCATGACGTGATCCAGTCCATCAATGAGCGTCTGGATGGCAGCGGCTATCCGCAAGCGCTCAAGGGTGAGGCTCTCTCGCCGATTGCCCGCATGGCGGCCGTGGTGGACACCGTGGACGCCATGATGCGCACACGCGGTGACCGGCGAGGCAAAACGGCCATCGAGGCCTACCGCTACCTCTATCACCGCCCCGGGTGCTTCGATAAATACTGGGTGACCCGTTATATTCAGCGCCACGGCTTCTATCCGATCGGCAGTCTGGTGAAGTTTTCAAGCGGCTTTCTGGCCTGGGTCATGGAGCTCGATGACAGCGGCCAGCCACGGCGCGTGCGCGTGGTGCGCAACCTGCACCGCGAAGGACGCACCATGAATGACATCCTGAGCCGGGTCGATTTTGCCCAGTTGGGAAAGCTGGAAGGATTGATGCGTCCCGAAGGCTTTGGGCTGGCGCCCTGGTGACGCCTTCAGCCACGCTCGAGCGGCACCGGTGGGGTCAGAGGCTGCGCCAGAAAACGATCCCGTAGCCAGCTGCCCGCCACCCCCAGCCCGCGACTGGCATGCCAGCCCAGCTCCAGCGCCACCCAGCGCTCAAGCGCGGGGGCGGTCAACGTGACCAGCGAGGGGCGGGCCGGCGAGGCCGCAATCACATGATCCGACATCAGCGTCCAGCCGACCCCGTGCTTGACCAGCTCCAGCATCACGAAGTGACTCTCGACCCACCACACGTCCGCCCCAACGCGCTCGGCCAGCCGTGACCCGGGCTGGCCCCGGGTGGCCACGATCAGCTGGCGATGCTGTCTCAAATCCTCCGGCGTAACGCTTGCCTCACCGGCCAGCGGATGGGTCTTTCCGCACACCAGCCTCAGCGGCACGCGACCCAGCGGTCGGGTCTCAAGTGCCGGGAACAGGGGTTGCGGTCGGCAGATAACCCCCAGATCCGCCTGCCCCGACTCGAGCATGCGTCCGACATCCTCCAGCAGCGGGAAATGCATCTCGACTTCGACGCTTGGATATTGGCGGGCGAAATTCTGCATCAGCGCGCCAATCAGATGCTCGGGGTAGAACTCGTCGATGGCCAGGCTCAGGCGCGGCTCGATGTGCGCTTCAAGGCGTCGCGCCACGCCCAGAAAGCGCTCACGCCGGGCCAGAACGCCTCTGGCCTCCTCGACCATGCGCACGCCGCTGGCAGTCAGCACCGGCAGGCGGGCGCTGCGATCAAACAGCGTCAGGCCCAGATCCAGTTCCAGATTGGCCACATGAGTGCTGATCAGCGACTGCGCCTTGCCAAGACGCCGGGCGGCCGCCGAAAACGAGCCGGTGTCGGCGGTCGCCACCAGGGCGCTGAGCTGTTCAAGAGTTGGGGTCATCAATAACTCTGCACGAAAGAGTCAATCAGGGACCCATCTATAAAACAGATGGTATCCAACTTTGTCTGGGCACTTTCATGGATGATAGTGCGCATCGACATTTATCGGAAGCTCAACACCATGCGTACAACACCTGACCGCATTCGCCACACGCTGATGTTTGAAATCATTGGCCTTTTGATCGTCATTCCACTGGGCCATCTGCTCTTCTCGCTGGACACTACCCACATGGGCATGGTTGGCGTGATCAGCGCCGTGGTCGCCACGATCTGGAACTATGTCTACAACCTCGGGGTGGATCACGCCCTCAAACGCCTGCGCGGCCATGTCCACAAGACCGTGATCATGCGCGTGTTTCATGCCATCTGCTTCGAGTTGGGGCTGATCTGCGTGTTGCTGCCGCTGATTGCCCTGTATCTGGGGCAAACGCTTGCCGAGGCCGCGCCGCTGGTCACCTCGCTGGCGCTGTTTTATGTGGTTTACGCCTTTGTCTTCAACTGGGTCTATGACGTGGTCTTTCCGATTCCGGACAGCGCAGCCCGCGGTGAGGCATCGGCCACGCAGGCCTGAGCGCGCAACGACCATGGCCGGCCGCAAAGGATTGACGGAAGTGTTATAAAGTAACATTATTGCACATCGGCGCTGATCGCCCTTCGTTTTTCCTGCAGGCACTGCCATGTCCTATTTCGATACCTCTTCGCCCAATGCGAAACGCATCCCCGTGACCCTGCTGACCGGGTTTCTGGGCAGCGGCAAGACCACCCTGCTCAACCAACTGGTGCAGCAGTCGAGCATGTCGCGCGCGCTGGTCATCATCAATGAGTTCGGTGAGATCGGGCTGGATCATCAGCTGTTCACCGCCAGCACCGACGGCGAACAGATCGAGCTCAGCAACGGCTGTATCTGCTGCTCGATTCGCACCGATCTGGCACAGACCCTGAGGGATGCAGTGTGGCGCTTTTCGCGCGAAGGGCAGCGCCAGTTTGATCGCCTGATCATCGAGACCACGGGCCTTGCCGACCCCGCCCCCATCGTCCATACCCTGATGAGCGAGGCGAAGGTCGCACGCCACTATGCGCTTGATGGCATTGTCACGGTCATGGACGCCGCCAGTGGCAGTACCACCCTTGATCGCCATGAGGAAGCACTGCGCCAGGCAGCCATGGCGGATCTATTGCTGATCACCAAGCAGGATGTGGCTTCAACGGACCAGCTTGAGGCCCTGCGCCAGCGGCTGGCCGCGATCAACCCGAGCGCCACGCAAACGCTGCTGGATTACGGCCATATCGAGGCCAATGCCCTGCTGGGACTGGGGATTGATGACATGAGTACGCGCCGCGCCGATATCCAGCGCTGGCTGGGCGAGGCCGCCACGCACACCGCCACTCCGCATGCGCCTACACTCTCACCCGGGGCGCTGTTCGCCCGCGTTGACAGCGCCGAAGTGCAGACCGGCATGTCACCGGCGGCGCCGCTACCTGATCCCAACCGCCACGACGACCATATCCGCGCCCACTGCTTCGTGTTTGAACGCCCGATCAAGGCGGCACGGCTCGAGGCGTGGCTGTCGCTGATCACCAGCCTGATGGGCCACGACATGCTGCGCATCAAGGGCATGCTGGACATCGAGGGTCGCGAAAGACCACTGGTCATTCATGGCGTGCAGCATCTTTTTCATCCGCCGGTTGAGCTTGAGGCGTGGCCGGGCGACGAGCGTTTCTCGCGGCTGGTGTTTATTACCCGCGATATCCCGAGGGAGACACTTGAAATGACCCTGGGAGACTTTCTCGGCGGTTGATGCGCCCGGGCCAGACAGGCCCATAGTGATCAGCCCCGAGCCGGCGGGAGCGTGCCGAACCAGCCCACCAGCGCGACCACACTGATCAGGACAATGATTTCCGCGATGGAGATTCGGCGCAGCGTCTCCAGCGCCTCCGCTTCCCGGGAAAGCCGGGGAACCAGTCGATAGCGATTATAAAGCGCCATGATCATCAAAAGCCCCACCAGCACCACCTTGAGCCATAGCGCCCGCTGATAGAGGGCGCCCGGCTCCAGCGGCCAGCCCCCGACCACCAGCCAGGTGTTGGCCATACCGGTCAGTACCCCCAGCGCCACCGCCAGATGCCCGACGCTGGAAAACCGGATCAGCGCCTGAATGGCGCCGGCGCGCATTGAAGGCTCCCTCAATTGCCCCAGCAGCATCACGACCGGCACCAGCGCGCCCAGCCAGAAGCCACCGGCCAGCAGGTGCCCCCAGTCATTGAGCCGATGCAGTGTGCCGGTCATGCCCTCATGCATCGCCGTATGGCCTGAAACGGTCAGCGTGGCCAGCATCAGCGCCGAAGCAATGCCGACACCCGCCGGACGCCGTAGCACACGCATGACAAGTACCGCTGTCAGCACGAGCATGGTCCCCAGCTGCCAGCCCCAGGCGTGGCCTATCACTGTCTTTGTGACCACCAGCGTCAGCATCCGTGGGGAGGATGCCGCTTCCCAGCCGCTGCCGATCGCGGCGGTCAGTGTCGGCAGGGCAGTGAGCGTGGCAAGCCAGGCAAGCCCGGCCGCGATCAGCCCCCAGAAGCGCAGGCGCTGCCACAGCACGTCACGCAGCGATGGGTCCACGATCAGCAGCAGACAGGCACTGCCGCCCCAGAGCAGCAGCGCGCCCAGATTGAAGGTGATACGAGCAACCAGCAGCGCCGTGGCCGGCTCGATCACGGCGCGACGTCGAAGCGGTACTGCCCCTGCGTCCTGTGACCGTCGACCGAGAGCACATGCCAGTGCACGTCGTAGCTGCCGCTTTTCAGGGCGTCACCGATCGGCGTTACCAGGGTCTTGCCGCCATCCTGTAGTCGGGCCTCCTCCAGGGTGACCGAATCGCCCTGCGTGCTGACAACATCGACACCGCTGAAGGGCAGCTCAAGGGCCTCACTGAAGGTCAGGCTGATCTCGTGCGGCGCAGAGACGCTCGCCTTGTCACCGGGCGTGGCCTCTTTCAGATGGGCGTGGGCCAGTGCCTGACCGCTGACGCTCAGAGCGATCAAAAAAAGCGGGGCCATCCAGCGTTTCAGGGCGTTCATGTTGTTCTCCACGGGTGGATCGTCTCGATAAGGCGAGGCCAGCGAGCGGCCACGCCGTGTCATGATCGCCGCGATGACACAGGCTGAAAAGACACCGCGGCCGGATGTCCCAGCCGGGCGCCTCAGTAATAGTCATCCAGCGAGGCGTTAACGTTGAGTTCGGCAAGGCTTGCCGTATTGGGCAGGTTCAATGCCATCGACACCAGCCGGGCCAGATCCTCGGGCTGGGTCATCTGCTCGGGGGCCATGTTGCCGACCGACTCGCCCATGTCGGTGGCGACCAGTCCGGGACACAGCGCGGTAGCCCGTACGCCGTCTTCCCAGCCCTCCTTTCGAAGCGCGTGAGACAGCGCGAGTGCTGCAAACTTGCTCATGGCGTAAAGCCCGGAGCCGGGGCTTTTGACCCGGTGTCCGGACAGGGACACCACCGAGACCACGCGTCCGGCACCGGTTTTTTTCAGATGCGGCCAGGCCGCACGCGCCAGTCGCAGCGGCGCCTTGACGTTGATGTCGAAAATCTCGTCGATGTCGGCATCTTCGGCTTCGATCACCGTCCTGGGAATCATGATGCCGGCGTTGTTGATCAGGGCATCCAGGCGGCCGAAGCGCGCCACCGTGGCCTCGACCCAGGCCTGATCAAAGGCATTGGTGGTGGCGTCATAGGGATGCACCAGCACGTGCTCCCCGATCAGTGCCGGGTCGATCTCCTCCGGGCGACGCACGCCCAGACTCAGCTGCCAGCCCTCTGCTCTCAGACGCCGGGCGATCGCGGCACCAATGCCGCGGCTGGCCCCCGAGATCATCGCCACACGAGGCGTTATCTGCGGGTCATGGTTCATGGTGCTCTCCCCTCGGTTAAACGATCTGTCGGGCCGCATGACGGGCGATCGCGCCCGGTGTGGTCCACCAGACGCCTTCAGCCTCGCGATACCCGGCCAGGTCGCTGAGCACCTTGCGCAACAGGCGCAGCCGGAAGGGCTGGCCGGTCAGCCACGGATGCAGGGCAATGCCCATGACCAGCGGCTGATGACGGGACTGCTCGAGCAGCTCGAGGAACTGATCGCGCATCATGGTGGCAAACTCGTTCATGCTGACCCGGTGGGTCGAGATGGTCGGAATGTCGTTCAACTCCTGCGGATAGGGAATCGACAACAGCTGGCCGTGACGGGTGCGCATGGCAACGGGTCGGTCGTCGTGCGCCCAGTTGAGCGTGTAGGAAAATCCCGCCTCCTGCAAAAGATCCGGGGTGCGATCGCTTTCCGAAATCCACGGCGAGAGCCAGCCCTCGGGAGGCGTGCCGAAGTGGGCCGCCAGACGCTCGCGACTGCGCGCGATCAGCGCGGCCTCATCACTTGAAGACATCTGCCCCTGGCGCTCGGCGTTGGTATGGCCGTGGCCGATCAGCTCGTGGCCGCGGGCGACGAAGGCCTCCAGCAGCTCCGGGCAGTGATCGAGAATCGAGGTGTTGGCGATCACACCGGCCGGCAGGGAGAGCGCCTCCAGCATTTCCAGAAAGCGCCAGGCGCCCACGCGGTTGCCGTACTCCCGCCAGGCGTAGTTGAGCACGTCCGGCTCGCCCTCGGGCGCGGGCGGTGCAATGCCGGGGCCGCGCCCTTCGCCGAAGGCAAAGTGTTCCAGATTGACGCCCACGTAGACCGCCAGACGGGTATCGCCCGGCCAGCGAAAATCGTCCCGGTCGGTGATCGGGCGGTAGTCAAAACGCTCATGGTGACGCAGATGATTGATCGGCATGACAGGCTTCCGTGCAGGTGACCCGGTGGACCAGGGTCATGACATGTAAAACGCCGGCGCCTTTCTACAGGACGCCGGCGTGAAGATCGTCCGAACAGGGGCTTACGCCGACTGCACTTCGGGGACGTTTTCCATCAGCTTCTCCTTGAAGATCGGCAGATCCCGGATGCGCTTGCCGGTGGCGTGATACACCGCGTTGGCCACCGCCGCGGCCATGCCGGTAATCCCGATCTCGCCGATCCCACGGGCGCCAAACTCGTTGAACGCCAGATCAGGATAGTCGAGCAAAATCACATCGACCTCCGGCGGCTGGTCGGCATGCACCGGCACCACGTACTCGGCGTAGTTGTTGTTCACCGGCCGGCCATTGCGCGCGTCATACTCGGTCGCCTCGAAATGGGCCATGCCCAGCCCCATGACAATCGCCCCTTCCACCTGGTTGCGCGCGGTCATCGAGTTGATGACACGACCTACATCAATGGCGCTGACGACTCTGGAAACGCGCAGATTCGAGATGCCCGGGTCCCAGCGTACTTCCACGAAATGCGCCCCGAAGGAGCGATAGGAGTACTTGTCATCGGCACCTTGGGTATGCGCGTGGCCGTCGGCGCTGGCCAGTTTCTGGCCCTTGAGCACGTCAACGTAGTCCACGCTCTGCCCATCATGCGTCAGCTGTCCATTTTCGAACGTGAGGCTGTCGCTATCGCTGTCGACACCGGCAAAGTCGCCCTTCTCACCGGTGGCGTAGCCCTTGAGCTCCTTGATCGCCTCGCGAGTGGCGGCGGCGATGGCCGGCAGTGTGGTCGCCGTGGTCCAGGAACCGCCCGAAATCGGCCCTTTCGGATAGCTGGTATCCCCCAGGCGCACGGTGATCTTTTCCAGCGGCAGGCCGGTCAGCTCGCTGACCGTCTGGGCAATGATGGTGTAGGTGCCGGTACCGATGTCCTGGGTGGCGCAGGTGACATAGGCCGTACCATCGGCGCGCAGGGAGACCCGCGCCTCGCACTCGCGCTTGATCGCCTCCCAGTTACAGGCGGCCATGCCGTAGCCGATGATCTCGTGACCGTCGCGCATTGAGCCGACTTCCGGATTGCGATCCTGCCAGCCGAACTTCTCGGCCGCCTTTTCGGTGGCCTCACGGATATGGTTGCTGGAGAAGTCGAGATCCTGACTCTCGTCGCGGGTGGCGTAGTTGTTCATGCGAAACTCGAGCGGATCAACGCCGGCGGCCAGCGCCATCTCGTCGATGGCCGACTCCAGCGCAAACAGCCCGGGCGCGGCGCCCGGCGCCCGCATCGAGGTGGGCGTGCCGCGGTTGACCCGGGTGGTCTCGTGACTGACCAAAAGATTGGGGCACGAATAGAGGCTCTTGGTGACGCTGCCGCAGGTCTCGACATACTGGTCGGTAAACGACGTCGTGTTGATCGACTCGTGACGCAGCGACACCAGCCGACCGCGCTCATCGGTGGCCAGACGCATGCGCTGGCGCGTCTCGGGGCGATGGCCGGTGGTGGTAAACATCTGCTGACGGGGCACCACCAGCTGCACCGGACGGCCGATCTCGCGCGCGGCAGCGGAAACCGCCACCGCATGCGGCCACATCCAGAGCTTTGAGCCAAAGCCCGAGCCGATAAACGGTGATTCCACCCGGATATGCTCCTGAGGGATGCCAAAGATTTTTGACAGCGCCCCGCGCTGCTGCACCACCCCCTGGGAGGATTCGAAGATGGTCAGACGATCGCCTTCCCAGCTCGCCACGGAGGCGTGCATCTCCATCGGGTTGTGGTTTTCCACCGGGGTGGTGTAGGTCACATCGATGCTGTGGGCAGCGCCGTCGAAATTCCCGGCCGCGTCACCACGCTCGTGGTTGCCCTGTCCCTTTTGCGTGCCGTGGGCCTTCACGCCCTGATCAAGATTGGCAATCGCGTTGTCATCACGCTGATAACTTACACCCACCTTGCGCGCGGCGGCACGGGCGTTTTCAAACGTATCGGCCACTACCAGCGCCACGAACTGGCCCTCATAGTGGACCTGATTGTCCTCGAACGGCAGGCGGGTCTCCTCGACCTTGTTGCCCTGGGCCATCGAGGACGGCGAACGGTGAAGCTCGGGGAAGTGATCGTGATGAAAGATATCAATCACGCCCGGAGACTGGCGGGCAGCGTCCAGATCCAGCCCGGTCACGGTGCCGCGAGCAATGGTGCTGAAGACCCCATAGCCATAGGCCATGTTGTCGGGATGATGATCGGCGGCGTAGGGGGCCGCGCCGGTGACCTTGCGCTGGCCGTCTATGCGTTTCGGACCTGCGCCAATGATGCTGTCACTCATGACGTTCTCCTGTCTTCCTGCGCCGTCAGGGTGGTGAGATTGCGCACGATGGCCTGCTGACCCAGCGGAATCTTGAAGGCGTTGTGGGCGTAGGGTGTGGCGCCCTTGAACGCGATCCCGGCGGCATGCGTAAAGCTCGCCTCACCGATCTTCTGGCCCTTGAGCGCCTTCTCGGCCTCAAGGGCCCGCCAGGGTTTGGTCCCCACCCCGCCCAGCGCCACGCGAGCGTTCGTGATGGTGTCGCCCTCCAGCGTGACGATCACGGCACTCGAGGCCAGTGCAAACTGATAGGAGGCGCGGTCGCGCAGCTTGAGATAGCCCGAGCGGCTGTTTTCAAGCGGCGCGTCCAGCGTCACGTGGGTGATCAGCTCGCCCGGCTTGAGGGCGTGCTCGCGCTCGGGGGTATCACCCGGCAGCAGGTGAAAGTCGAGAAAGCCGATATCGCGCTGGCCGTCCGGGCCTTCGACCGTGACCGTCGCGCCGATGGCGGCCATGGCCACGCACATGTCAGACGGGTGGGTAGCAATGCATTGCTCGCTGGTGCCGAGTACGGCGTGCACGCTGCGATTGTGACCTTTGATGGCGGCACAGCCCGAGCCCGGCTCGCGCTTGTTGCAGCTCGAGACACCATCCCGGAAGTACGGACAGCGCACACGCTGCATGACGTTGCCGGCGGTGGTGGCCTTGTTGCGCAGCTGCGTGGTGGCACCTGACAAGAGTGCCTCGCTGAGCACGGCGTACTCATTTTTGATCCGGTCATCGCGGGCAAGCGCCGTATTGGTTACCAGCGCGCCGATGCGGGTACGACCATCATTGAGCGTTTCGATCTGGTTGAGATCGAGCCGGTTGATGTCAACCACCTGATCCGGGCGCATGATGTCGATCTTGACCAGGTCCAGCAGCGTGGTGCCACCGGCCAGATAGGCGGCCTGCTCGCTGCGGCCATGGGTCGATACCGCCTGACGGGGACTGTCGGCCCGCGCATAGTCGAATTCGCGCATCAGCTCGCTCCTTCCATCTTGCCGCGGGCGTCCTGCACGGCGGCCAGAATGTTCTTGTAGGCGCCACAGCGACAGATATTGCCGCTCATTGCCTCACGCACCGAGGCATCATCACTGCCGATGTTGTCATCGTTGAGAATGGCGACGGCGCTCATGATCTGCCCCGAGGTGCAGTAGCCGCATTGATAGGCATCGTGGGCCCAGAAGGCGACCTGTACCGGATGCAGCTCATCGCCCTGTGAGAGCCCCTCGATGGTGGTGATTTCATCCCCATCGTGAGAAACCGCCAGCGACAGGCACGAGTTGATCGCCGTGTCATTGACCAGCAGCGTACAGGCGCCGCACTGGCCCTGATCACAGCCCTTTTTGGTCCCGGTCAGCATCAAACGGTCGCGCAGCACATCGAGCAGTACGGCGTTGGGTTTAACGTTCAGGGTATGTGCCACGCCGTTGACAGTGAGCTGGATCTGCTGCTCGCCCTCGGCAGGGGCGCCATCATCGCGCGGCTCGACGGGCTCCTTCTGCTGCTGCCCGGCCTGGGCAATCTGCGCCCAGGCCGGCGCCGTAGCGGCCGCCAGACTGGAGGCGCCCATGGTCTTGAGAAAACGTCGCCTGGAGGGAGAACGGGCATCAAAGGTCTCGACGCCCAATCCTTCATTGTTGTGGTGATCACTCATGTGTCACTCCTCATTGCATCAGGGCATTGGTGTTGTATCGCACCCTGTCTCGTCACGGTCGATATGAGTTCTGGCAGTGTCGGCTGCCAGTAATGGCGCCTTCGGGCGCTCTGAAATGGTGTGGAACATCAGTAGTGGCCGGGCAACTCGTTTGCTGGCGAACGATTCAAGCCTGGACCGGCAGCAGCAAGATTGCCAGCGACAGGCGAGGGGCTTTCAGACCCTGTTCAGGCCGACTCATCCCGGGAAGATGGCATTTGATAAAAGGGCCGGCTCCTCTGCAGGAGCCGGCCCGTTGGTCACGAGTTACCGCGTAGGACTCAGGAGGCCAGCAGTTTCTCGATCGAGATCGGCATATCGCGAATGCGCTTGCCGGTGGCGTTGTAGACCGCGTTGGAAATGGCGGCCGCCACGCCGGTCAGGCCGACCTCGCCCACGCCGCGCGCACCAAACTCGTTGCGCAGGTAGTCGGGATAGTCGAGCAGCTCCACTTCAATCTGCGGCATGTCGGCATTTACCGGCACGACGTAGTCCGCCAGACTGTTGTTGTAGGGATAGCCATGAGCGTCGTATTCGATCTGCTCGAACAGCCCCATGCCCATGCCCATCACGATGCTGCCTTCGACCTGGTTGGTTGCCGTGAGCGGGTTGATGGCGCGGCCGATATCGATGGTCGAACAGACGCGCGCCACGCGCAGGCGCGAAATGCCCGGATCCCAACGCACCTCCACGAACACGGCGCCAAAGGAGCGGAAGCTGTACTGATCCTGCTCGTCGCCGGGCTTCGTGCTCGCCTCGCCATCGACCAATCCGATCCGGTTCTGGCGCAGCAGCTCGGCAATCTCGATGCTGTTGTCACCGCTGACCAGCCGGCCGTCACGGAGGGTGATACTGTCCTGATCGACGTTTTCAAACACGCCGCCTTCAGCCGTGGCCAGCGTTTTGAGCTCGGCAAGTGCTTCCTTCATGGCCGCGGAGACTGCCGGCAGCACGGTCGCCGTGGCAAACGAGCCCCCGGAAAGCGGGCCCGACGGCAGCGAGGAATCCCCGAGGCGCACATCGATCATCTCGATGGGCACGCCGGTCATCTCACTAGCAGTCTGCGCCACGATCGTATAGGTGCCGGTACCGATATCCTGCGTGCCGCAGGCGACCAGCAGTGTGCCGTCATCGCGAAAGCCAAAGCGTGCGCTGCAGTGCTGACGCATCGCTTCCCAGCTCTGGGTCGCCATGCCGTAGCCGATGATTTCGTCACCGTCCTTCATCGCCCCGGGCGTCGGGTTGCGCTTGTTCCAGCCAAAGCGCTGGGCCGCGTTGTCCCAGCACTCCTTGAGGTGGTTGCTCGACCAGGGCAGATCGGCGGCCGGGTCTTTCTCCGCGAAGTTCTTCTTGCGAAGCTCAAGCGGATCCATCTCGAGCTTGACGGCCAGCTCATCCAGCGCCGTTTCCAGTGCGAAGGCGCCTGACGCTTCACCCGGTGCCCGCATGGACGTCGGCGCACCCTTGTTGACCGTCACCAGCCGATTGGTCACGGCCACGTTGTCACAGTCATACATGCTGGGGGTGGCACCGCTGACGGTGTCATCGTGCAGACCGGCCGGCGACGTCTCGTTGCAGCCGTCGTGATGGATGGACAGCAGCTTGCCGCTGTCATCGGCGCCCAGACGAACACGCTGCAGCGAGGTCGGGCGATAGCCGGTGTTGAGATATTCAAGCTCGCGCGGCACGACCGTCTTGACCGGACGACCCAGGCGACGGGCAGCCACGGACGTCATGACGGCGTGTGGCCACATGAAGAGCTTGCTGCCAAAGCCCGAGCCGATAAAGTGCGAGATGACCGTGACCTTCTCCTGCGGGATGCCGAAGATCTTTGCCAGCGCATTGCGCTGAAAGACCACGCCCTGGGAGGATTCGTACACGGTCAGCATGTCGTTTTCCCACTGCGCCACCGAGGCGTGCATTTCCATGACGCTGTGGTTTTCGTGGGCGATCGAGTAACGCTGATCGAGTTGAATACTGGCTGATTCAAACGCCGAGTCGGCATCCCCGCGGCTGCTGGCGTCTCCCGGGACGTCCTCGCCCGGCAGATCACCCTGACCGCTGTCGAGAGCGAGGATGTCAGTGAGCTGATCATCGCTTTTCTCGTACTGCGCCCTGACCTTTCTGGCCGCCGCGCGGGCATGCTCAAAGGTGTCGGCCACGACCAGCGCAATGTACTGGCCGTGATAGTAGATCTCGTTGTCTTCAAACGGCAGACGCGACTCACCGACCTTGTTGGCCGCGGCGAAATCGTTGGGTGAGCGGCTGAGCTTATCGAAGTTGTCGTGGTGGAAAATATCCAGCACGCCTGGCATTGCCAGCGCCTCATCCAGCTCCAGCGCGACCAGTCGCCCCTTGGCGATGGTGCTGGAGACCGGATAGCCCCAGGTCTGGTTGGGCAGATTGCGGTCGGCGGCATAGTCGGCACCGCCGGTCAGCTTGAGCGTGCCATCAATGCGCGGCTTTTTCTGACCGATGCTGGTCAACGTGCCGTCAACGCGCTGCGGCTTTTGTGTTTCGGTGGTCATGTGATCTCTCCGTGATCAGCCGCGGGCGGCAGCGGTAGCGTCTCTGAGCGCACGCACGATGGCCTGCTTGCCCAGCGTGATCTTGAAGCCGTTATGGCTATAGGCGACGGCATCATTGAAGGCAGCCTCTGCGGCCTGCTCGAAATTCTCCTGCGTGGCCGGCTGGCCCTTGAGCACGGCCTCGGCAGCATCAGCACGCCATGGTTTGGTGGCCACACCGCCCAGTGCCAGGCGCACCTCGCTGATGTTGTCACCGTCCAGGTTGACGATCGCGGCGCAGGAAGCCAGCGCAAACTCGTAGGAGGCGCGATCACGCAGCTTTAGATAGTGCTGGCCGCCACTGCGCGGGGCATCAAGTATCACGTGGGTGATCAGCTCGCCCGGCTTCAGATCATGCTCACGCTCGGGGCTGTCGCCCGGCAGCAGGTGATAGTCTTCAAAGGCCACCTCGCGCTGACCATCGGGGCCCTCCAGTACCAGCGTGGCGCCGGCGGCGACCATGCCAACACACATGTCGGAGGGGTGCGTAGCGATGCAATGCTCGCTGGTACCCAGTACCGCGTGATTGCGGTTGATGCCCTCGATGGCCGAACAGCCCGTGCCCGGTTCGCGCTTGTTGCACGGCATGGCCGGATCACGGAAGTAGGGGCAGCGGGTGCGCTGCATGACATTGCCACCAGTGGAGGCCATGTTGCGCAGACCGGTCGAGGCACCGGAGAGCAGCGCCTCGCTGAGCACCGGATAGTCGCGCATCACGATCTCGTGTTTGGCAAGCTCGGTATTGGAGACCAGCGCGCCCACCTTGAGACGGCCATCTTCCAGTGTCTCGATGCGCTTGAGTGGCAGTCGGCTCACGTCGACGACCTTCTCGGGCTGCATGACATCCAGCTTGACCAGATCCAGCAGCGTGGTGCCACCGGCAATAAAGGCCTCGCCATCATGGACACGGCGATGGCTCACGGCCTGATCGATGGCCTCGACACTTTCGAGTTCAAACGCTCGCATGTTATTGCCCCCCCCGCATCTTGCCGCGGGCACTCTGCACCGCATCGAGAATGTTCTTGTAGGCACCGCAGCGGCAGATGTTGCCGCTGAGCGCTTCGCGCAGCGAGGTTTCATCGCCATCGATGCTGTCGTCACTGATGACGGCAGCGGCGGTCATCATCTGTCCGGCCGTGCAGTAGCCGCACTGGTAGGCATCATGTTCGAGAAAGGCTGCCTGCACCGGGTGATGACCCTGTTCGAAGCCGGCGCTTTCGGCCAGACCTTCGATGGTGACGATCTCGGCGCCTTCCTGCAGACAGGCCAGCATCAGGCAGCTGTTGACACTGCGACCGTTGACATGAACGGTGCAGGCGCCGCACTGGCCATGGTCACAGCCCTTTTTGGTGCCGAAAAGACCCAGCTGTTCGCGCAGCACATCCAGCAGCACAGCGTTGGGCGCCACATGTAGATCATGCTGCTCACCGTTAACGGTCAGGGTGATGCGGCGGGTGTCGGAATGCTCGCCGGAAGCGGCATTGGGGCGTTCAGCGATCTCTGCCTGGGCGCCGGGGGTACAAAACCCCACGCCCGTTGAAGGACGGATAACAGGTGCCATGAGTCAGATCCTCATCAGTCGTCTTGTACGGTCATTACATTATTGTGATCATCGAAGCACCCGACAGGGCAGGCATCGGATCACGTTTTATAAGTATCGAATCCACGGTTCATGCTTGAGACAGTCCTTGCCTGGCGCTGTCAAAAGGGCGTCATGGTGAGTTGCCATGCGCCTTATACGTGCAGCAAGGAGTCTATAAGGTAGGTAACGAATGTCATGCCAGCAACCCGAGGTTGCAGTTATCCGACATTACAGGCGCCGTTGAGCATCATGCTCAAACGCTGAAATTCATGGAAAAGACCAATGATCTATTCATGAACGCCGTGCGCAAATATACAATCGCGCATGTATGCATTATTGTGCACCCGCCTGCGTGAAACGCCCTGTCCACGCAGCCAGGCCATTTCATGACAGGTTTAACGTCAAGAAGACGTCCATGAGAAAGACCAAGGAAGAAGCGGAACTGACGCGTCAGTCGCTGATGAATGCCGCCGAGCATCTTTTCATCGAAAAGGGACTCAGCCGTACCACACATAACGACATCGCCACGCGTGCCGGCGTCACGCGCGGTGCGCTGAACTGGCATTTCCCGGAAGGCAAGACCAGTATTCTGGCCGCGCTTTTAGAGCGCAAACGCCAGATGACCGAGCGTCTGGCCGCTCACCTGGCACAGTGCGAGCAGCTTGCCCACGCCCCGGTGAGCATCATGCGCCTGACGCTGGTACAGGACCTTGAATCGCTATCACGGGATGGCCGGCTCCAACGCATTTTGCTGCTGACCTCATCGCGCAACGAGTTCATCGGCGAATTTGCCTGGGTCAACGACCAGCTTGATCTGCACATGCATGAGTGTCGCGACATGATCAGCCAGACCTTTCGTCGCGGCATGGACTGCGGCGAGATCGTCCTTCGCAACGGCTTGACGCCTGCCATGGCAGCCTCGATGCTGCTGTCCTGTCTCAAGGGGGTGATCACGGACTGGCTGCTGAAGCAGACACTTTTTGAACTGGCCCATGATAGTGAAAAGGTGGTCAGCACGCTGCTTGACAGCGTCGTTACCTGGCAGCACGGCCCTGTTTCCTGACGGGGCCCTGCCCTGCCTTTCAACTCTCTTTCTTCCTTCCGGTGACAACGATTTCCGCCCCCGCTCTGCATCAGCAATTTCGATCGCCTTTTTCATCCTCAGGCCCGCAGTGCCGAAGATATTGGCATTCAAAAATCCATTTAAATCTCTTTATTAACATGGATCATATTTAAACCCTTTATAACAAAAACCCGGCTTTTTCCCTGACTTTATAATCCCACCATTTCCTTGACGTTTGGCCCGTTCAATCTACTGTTTCTAGGTAGATGCCGAGCAGACCATCACAATGTTCTGTTCATAAAGGCATTATTGATCCAGATTAATTTATTGGCTTTAAGGTGCACATCATGAGCGACACGGACGAACGTTTCATGCATGGCGATAACCGCCAGCAGGGCAGTAAAGACAATGGCGGTTCACAGGGCAACGACAAGGCTCACCAGAACAGGGAACAGGCGCGGCAAAAGGCTCGGGAAACGGCCGACCAGGCCCGCGAGGAAGCCCTGCGCCGCGCTGACAGCCAAAAGGGTTTTGTTGCCGACTATATCTCGAACTTTTCGGAAGCCGTGCGCAGCATGGCCATGCAGTTCAAGGACCAGGATCAGGTATCGCTGGCCGATTACACCTATCGCCTGGCCGACAGAACCGACACTCTGGCGGATCGACTGCGTGATGAAAACAGCGAGTCACTGCTGAAACAGGCACAGGACTTTTCTCGCCGTGAGCCGGCCCTGTTCATTGGTGGCATGGTTGCTGGCGGCTTTTTGCTGTCGCGTTTTCTCAAAAGCTCCAATCACTGAACGTCCCTGACCGGTACGTCCGACAGGAAAACCATTTTGTATTGTTCGGATCAACAGGGAGAGTTTGATCATGACACAACCTTCAGGTCATAAAGACCCCAGCATTGAAGAGCGCCGACAAGCCGAAGAAAGCGGCGACGAGCCTCGCGGCATGGTAGGCATGCTCTCTTCGCTGCTCAACGATGTTACTTCGCTGGTTCGCCAGGAAATTGCACTTGGCAAGGCCGAGATGCAGCAGAACATCAAGCGCGCCGGCGCCGCCATTGCCTCCATCGTGGTAGCAGGTGCCGTGCTGAATGCAGGCCTGCTGGTCCTTCTGGCAGCAGCCGTGCTGGGCCTGAGCCACGTACTTGACCCCTGGCTTTCGGCCCTGATCGTGGGCGCCATCGTCGTCATCATCGGCATGAGCATGATGAAAAAGGCGCGCGATACGCTGAGCACCCAGGCCATGACGCCGGATCGTACCGTCGACAGCCTGCAGCGTGATCAGTCCATGCTCAAGGAACATGCCAGCAGCCACAAGGAAGAGGAGAACAAGCAATGAGTGATCAAGACCAGAATCAGGACCAACAGGATACTCGCAGCCCTGAAGAGATTGAAGCGGACATCAACAAGACTCGCTCGCACCTTGATGACACGCTCAGCGATTTTCAGGAACGCTTCTCCTCCGATCACATGATGCACAGCGCCATGGAATACGTGAAAAGCGATTCCGCCAGGGATTATTTTTCCAATCTGGGGCGCTCGGTGCGGGACAATCCGATGCCTGCTGCTCTGATCGGTGTGGGCATTGGCTGGCTGATCTACTCCAGCAATTCAGACTCAAGTCGTGGCAGTGTGCCGAACCATTTCAACGACAAGCGCCAGAAGCGTGCTCGTCATGCAGCGGCAGAAACGGAGCCGCAGACGCATGAATATGATGAGCTCTATGACGAGCCGCTCTTTGATGAGCCGCTTTATAGCGAAGGCGCCTCCATCGACCAGTATCGTCAGGGGCAATCCTCGAGCGACAGCGGTGGCCTGGGCCAGCGCGCCAAGGGCGCCCTGCATGGGGCCGGTGATCGTGCGCGCAATATGAAAAGTGGCGCCGGCGAGCGCGCACACAACATGAAAAGCGGTGCCAGTGACCGCATGCAGCGTATGAGACAGGGTTCCAGCGACCGTCTTCACAACGCCTCTTCAAAGGCGCGTGACACCGGCTCATGGCTAAGCGACATGGCGCATGACAACCCGGTCGCGGCAGGCGCACTGGGTCTGGCGGCAGGCGCCCTGCTCGGCTCGCTGCTTCCCACCTCGCGCGCCGAGCAGCGTGCCATGGGCGATACTCGTGACCATCTGGTTGATCGCGCCAGCGAGATAGGCTCCGAGCAGATGGAACGTGCCAGCGACAAGGCTCGCGAAGCCGCTGACCAGCATGCCTCCGATGACAAGGATTCGAACGATCGCGATCAGAAGTCGTCAGACCATCGTAATCCATCGTCCTCGGGCAGCAGCCATCAGCCGTCCTCCGATAGCAGCGACAGCGAGCCGCGCTTTGGCAGCAGCACATCAACCACCACCAGCACCTCAACGGATCATGTTCCGGGCAATACGCGTCCTGGCAGCTAAAACCCTGGTGTGACCCCATCAAAAACGACGCCCGAGGGCGTCGTTTTTTTGATCCATACTGCCTGTACCAGGACAACGCCTGTAGCAGCACAGCGCATGGACTAGAACAGCACGAAAACGATATAGGCCAGCACAAAGCCCAGCAGGGATTCCAGTGTCTGTTGGGTGGTCCATACCTTGAGCGTGGTTTTCACATCCATGCCCATCAGCCGCCCGACCAGCCAGAAACCCGAATCGTTGACATGGCTGGCAAACACCGAGCCTGCCGCCGTGGCCAGCGTAATGGCCACCACCTGCATGGTCGAGAAATCACCGGCTTCAACGGCGGGGGCCATCAGCCCGGCCGCCGTCACCAGCGCCACCGTCGCCGAGCCCTGCGCCACGCGCATTAATACCGCCACCACATAGGCGGCCATGATGACCGACAGCCCGAGGTTTTCGAGCGAGCCCGACAACGCATCACCGATACCCGAAGCACGCAGCACCCCACCAAACATGCCGCCGGCGCCGGTAATCAACACCACCGAACAGATCGGCCCCAGCGAGGAATCCAGCACCTTTTCAAGGGCCGTCCCCGATTGCCCACGGCGACCGCCCAGTACCCACAGCGCGACCAGCACCGAGAGCAAAAGCGCAATCGGCGTCTCGCCCAGTGCCGAGCACAGCTTGAACCAGCCGGCATCGCTGTCGGCCATGCCGGCGGCACGCAGGAAATCCAGCCCGGTGTTCATGAAGATCAGTGCCATCGGCAGCAGCAGCATGGACAGCACAGCGCCAATCGACGGCGGATTGGTGATCTCCTCTTCATTGCTGGCACCGAACATGCCACCCGCCACCTGCTCAAGCGTGATACGCGAGGCGGCAAAGCGGCTCCACAGGTAGCCCGACAGATACCACAGCGGAAAGGCGATCAGTACCCCGGTCAGCATCACCAGCCCCAGATTGGCGCCGTACAGCTCGGAGGCCGCCACCGGGCCCGGATGCGGCGGCACAAACACGTGCATGACCGAAAAGGCCGCTGCCGCCGGTAGTGCGAACGGGATGATGGGGCCATTGAGGCGTCTGGCGATGGCAAAGATGACCGGCAGCATGACGATCAGGCCGGCATCCATGAAGATGGGAAAGCCCATCAGCAGGGACGCCACGCCGAGGGCAAAGGGGGCGCGCTTTTCGCCAAAAAGCGCAATCATGCGATCGGCCAGCACCCTGGCCCCGCCGGAAGACTCCACCAGCTTGCCCAGCATTGCCCCCAGCCCGATCAAAAGGGCCACCGAGCCCAGTGTGCTGCCGAAGTTGTTCACCAGTGTCGGCACAATCTGATCGACGGGGATACCGGCGGCAAAGGCGGTTAACAGACTAACGAGAATCAGGGTGACAAAGGCATGCACCCTGAACTTGATCACCATGAGCAATAGCACTGCAATCGCGGCCGCCGCGATACCCAACAGTGGCCCTGCCGACATGGTCTGACTCCAGTTTTCCATCCTCTCTCCCTGATGGCTGCCCGGTCGGGGCGCGGGTGTTTTTCAATGTTTTGATGATCAAGGCATCAGCGCATGCCCTGGCCCTTCAATCGGCCAAAAGTCTAGGGATCCCTGGGGCCGCTGCCAAACCCTTTTGCCCATTTCGTTGATTCAAAATGATTTTCACGCAAAAGCCCCGGCATCTGCCGAGGCTTTTGGTTAACACGACGCATTATCGGGGCGTGATTTACACGAAACCGACTACCTCATGGGGCACGTAGGGCGCCTCGAGCTGTTCGATTTCGGTCTCGCTCAGCGTGATCTCGAGGGCCCCAAGGGCCTGATCCATGTGATGGGATTTGCTGGCCCCCACGATCGGCGCCGTGATCCCCGGCTTTTGCAGAAGCCAGGCCAGCGCGATCTGCGCCGGTGACACGCCACGAGCCTCAGCCACCTCATGCAGCGCTTCAATCACGGGCGTGTCGCGCTCAAGGCCCAGTTTCCAGGCCCGCATCTGCTCGTCGCTTTTGGCGCGCGTGGTCTGGCCTTCACCGCCCACCGGCTTGCTGCCGGCCAGAATGCCGCGCGCCAGCGGGCTCCAGGGAATCACGCCCACGCCCTGATCGATGCACTGCGGGATCATCTCGCGCTCTTCCTCGCGATAGATGAGATTGACCATCGGCTGCATGGTCGAAAATTTCGTCCAGCCGTTTTTCTCGGCAATGTGCTGCGCCTTGGCAAACTGCCAGGCGTGCATGCTGGAAGCGCCGATATAGCGCGCCTTGCCGGACTTCACCACCTCATGCAGGGCTTCCATCGTCTCCTCGATGGGCGTGTCGTAATCCCAGCGGTGGGTCTGATAGAGATCGACATAGTCCATCCCCAGCCGCGTGAGCGAAGCATCGATGGCGTGATGGATGTGCTTGCGCGACAGTCCCTGCTCGTTGGGCGTCCTGTTGCCGGTCGGGTTATAGACCTTGGTGGCCAGCACCACCTCTTCACGGCGGGCAAAGTCTCTCAGCGCCCGCCCCACGACCTCTTCGGAGGCACCGTCGGAGTACATGTCAGCGGTATCGAAAAAATTGATGCCGGCATTGAGCGCCTGCTCGATAAAGGGTCGACTCTGTCGATCATCCAGCACCCAGTCACGCCACTGCGGCGTGCCATAGGTCATGGTGCCCAGACACAGCGGTGATACCTTGAGCCCGGTACGACCCAGATTGCGATAGTCCATGAAGCGCCCTCCTCAACTCGATTACGACTGATTCACTCGGCCATCCTTTCAATTAGCCGGCTAACAGCATGGCAAGGATTGAGCATCTGGCAAGTTATCGATGTGATTGGTGAGGAACATAAAAAAGCGGAGAAGCGCCAGGCGCTTCTCCGCGATCAACAACCCAGGGGAGAACCATCGAGCCGGCACGTCAGGGTTGCGCCAGTACCTCAGGGTTCAGAATATTGCGCGGGCGTCTGCCGGCCACGACATCCACGGCGTTTTGCGCCGTGCGCGCCTTGAGCTCGGCGTAGGACTCCTCGGTATAAAATCCGGCGTGCGGGGTGAGAATCACGCGCTCGAATCGGGTCAACGGATGTCCTGCGGCCAGCGGCTCCTCTTCGAGCACATCAAGCCCGGCGCCGAAGATCCGACCCGCCTTTAGCGCCTCGACCAGCGCGTCGGTATCCACCACCCCACCGCGCGCGGTGTTGATCAGGATGGCATCCGGGCGCATCGTGGCAAGCGCATCGGCATTGATCAGGTGATGCGTCTGCTCGATCAGCGGCAGATGCAGCGATACCACCTGCGACGAGGCCAGCAGCTCCTCGAATGACACCACCGCCCAGCCATCACCCGTGGTCTCCCCCGGGCTCAGACGCGGATCGCACAGCACGACCTCAAAGCCCAGACCTGCGGCCTTGCGCGCTGTGGCCATGCCGATGGCCCCTGCGCCGATGACGCCGAAACGCCGCCCGCGCAGCTGAAAGATCGGCTGCGCCGGCGCCAGAGAAGGCTGCCCCTGACGCAGACGCCGATCAAGACCTGTCACGTCACGCAGCACGGCAAGCGAGAGCATGATGGCGTGGTCAGACACCGCCTCGGTGCCATAGTCCGGCACGTTGCACACTGCCACACCATGGCGGGTGGCCGCCTCGACATCCACGGTATCTACCCCGACCCCGTAGCGTGACACCACGCGCAGCTCAGGCAGCGCCGCCAGCACCTCGGCGGTAATCTGTCCGTACTGCACGATCAGCCCCTGGGCATCACGGGCATTTTTGATGATGCCCTCGGGTGTTGCGTCCTGACACAGCGTCAGACGACCGCCGGCAGCATCAACACACTCGCGCTCAATCTCGACGCTTTCATGATCACAATCGGTAATGACAATGTGCATTTCTTGCCTCCTGCGCAACGGACATTCGTCAGTGCCTCAGTCCTGCGGCCAGAGACGCACCAGCACCTTGCCGGAGACCTGAGCATCCTTCGCCGTGGCAAAGGCTTCCACGGCCTGGTCGGCCGGCACTTCGTGGGTGATGACCTGGTCAAAGCGCTCATCACGGGTCAGCAGCTCGATGGCCTCATCCACTTCCTGGTTGAAACGGAAGCAGCCGCGCAGCTGGATCTCTTTTGAAATCAGCATGGCAAGCTCCAGCGGCTGGGCACCGGCACCCATCATGCCGATCTGGGCGATGACACCGGCCCGACGCACGGCGCGAATGGCGGTGTCGATCGAAGCCGGCACGCCGGAGCACTCCAGCGCCACATCATAGGCTTCAGCGTCGGGCGTCTGCTCACCGATGCGAATGGTGTGATGCACACCCAGTGCGCGAGCGCGCTCAAGCGGGCCCTCAAACACGTCCGTGGCGGTGACTTCGCGCGCGCCCTTTGCCAGTGCTGCCGCGGCCGTCAAAAGTCCGATCGGGCCGGAGCCACAGACCAGCACCCGTTTGCCTTCCACACCGCCGGCCACGTTAATACCGTGCAGGGCCACGGCCAGCGGCTCGGTCAGCGCGGCACGCTTGAGCGAGAGGCCTTCGGGCAGCACGCGAATCATGCCTCGCGTCACCACCAGATATTCACTCATGCCGCCCTGGGTATGGGGCGTGGTGGATGCCGAACCCAGATAGGCACCCTTTGGCCACAGATGCGGCAACTCTTCAAGGCCCGGCTGGCACTCGCCAAAGGTCGCCGGGTGGAAGGTCACCGGCGTGCCCGGGGCCAGCTCACCGGAAGGGTCCAGATCGACGGTGCCCGAGAGTTCGTGACCCGGGATCAGCGGCTCGCGGACAACAAAGGCGCCGTTGGCCCCCTCAAAGTAGTAGTGCAGATCGGAGCCACAGATACCGCCCCAGGCAATGCGTACCCGCACCTGCCCGTCCTGCGGCTCGGGCGTGGCCCACTCCTGCTCGCGCAGGTCCTGTTTGCCATGAATGACCAGTGCTTTCATTGTCATGCTCCGTTGCATGCCCAAAAATGGGAAGACGCAGACAGCGCAAGGGCCCCGCGGCCCCTGTTCAAAAGGCTCAGACCACCGAGGTCATGCCGCCATCCACGAAAATGTTCTGCCCCGAGACAAAGCTTGAGGCATCCGAGCAGAGATAGAGCAGCGTGCCGACCAGCTCCTGGACGTTGCCCCAGCGCTGAGCCGGCGTACGTGATTCGACCCAGCTGTTGAAGGCTTCGTCCTGCCACAGCGCCGTATTCATGTCGGTCTTGAAATAGCCCGGCGAGATGCAGTTGACCTGGATGTTAAAGCGTGCCAGATCCGCCGCCATGCCCTTGGTCAGCATTACCACACCGCCCTTGGACGCCGAATAGGGCGCGATCGTCTGGCGAGCCAGCATCGACTGCACCGACCCGATATTGACGATCTTGCCGTGACCGCGCTCGGACATGTGACGCGCCAGTGCGTTGGCCACATAGAACGTGCTCGACAGGTTGGTGGCAATCACCGCATCCCAGTCGTCGGGCTCGAACTCGGCAAAGGGCGCGCGGCGCTGAAGGCCGGCGTTATTAACCAGAATTTCCGGCACGCCGTGGGTCTCGACCAGACCGGTCAACGCCGTTTTGACCTCGTCGCTGCGAGTGACGTCAAAGGTCACGCCGAACGCCTCGGCACCGGTGGCCTCCACAATGGCCTGCACCGCCTTTTGAACCGTGTCTTCACTGCGCCCGTGAATGATGACGCGGGCGCCCTGCTCGGCAAGGCCCTGGGCCAGAGCAAAGCCCAGACCACGTGAGGAGCCGGTGATCAGCGCCAGCTTTCCCTTGATATCAAACGGGTTAACCGCCATGAAAACGTCCTTTAGAAGATAATGAACATGATGTAGGCCAGCACGAAACCGACCAGGGACTCGATGGTCTGCTGAACGGTCCAGGTCTTGAGCGTGGTGCGCACATCCATGCCCAGAAGACGTCCGACCAGCCAGAAGCCCGAATCGTTGACGTGACCGGCAAAGACGGAGCCGGCAGCCGTGGCCAGCGTTACCGCAATGACCTGCATGGTGCTGTAATCACCCGTGGCCACAGCGGGCGCCATGAGACCGGCTGCCGTTACCAGCGCTACGGTGGCCGAGCCCTGGGCCAGACGCATGACCACTGCCACCACATAGGCAGCCAGAATCACCGGCAACCCGAGATCACCCAGCGAGTCTGCCAGCGCATCGCCAATGCCCGAGGCGCGCAGCACCCCGCCGAACATGCCGCCGGCACCGGTGATCAATACCACCGAGCAGATCGGCCCCAGCGAGCTTTCAAGAATCTTTTCGATGGCACTGCCGTTTTCGCCGCGACGCGTGCCCAGCACGATGGCGGCCACCAGCACCGAAATCAGCAGCGCAATCGGCGTGCTGCCCAGCGTCGACAGCACCTGAAACCAGGTCTGGTCGGCATCGGCCATGCCGGCCGCGCGCAGAAAATCCAGCCCGGTATTCATGAAGATCAACACCAGCGGCAACAACAGCATTCCGATGACGGTTCCGACCGACGGCGGATTTTTGACCTCGTCATCGTCGACACCGCCAAAGAAACTCTCGGCCAGCTGAAAGCTGTAGTGTTTGGCGCAGAATTTGCCCCACAGATAGCCGGAGAGATACCACATGGGCAGGATGATCACGAGACCGGCCAGCATCAAAAGCCCCAGGTTGGCACCATAAAGCTCTGATGCGGTGACCGGCCCCGGATGCGGCGGGACAAACACATGCATGACGGAGAAGGCCGCAGCTGTCGGAATGGCGTACAACAGAATCGGCCCACCCAGGCGACGCGCCACGGCGAAGACGATCGGCAGCATCACGATCAGGCCGGCATCAAAAAAGATCGGGAAGCCCATCAAAAGCGACGCCATCCCGAGCGCCAGCGGTGCACGCTTTTCACCGAACAGCTCGATCATGCGATCGGCCAGTACGCGTGCGCCACCGGAGTTTTCGACCAGCCGCCCCAGCATCGCACCGAGGCCCACCAGCAGGGCAACAGCGCCCAGGGTCTTGCCGAAGTTATTGACCAGCGTCGGCACGATCTGGTTAACCGGAATGCCGGTGGCAAAGGCCGTGATCAGGCTCACCAGAATCAGCGCCAGAAAGGCGTGCAGCTTGAAACGAATGACCAGTATCAGCAGCGCCGCGATGGCTGCCGCCGCGATCCCCAGCAGGGGGCCGGCCGTCATTGTCTGTGTCCAACCATCCATTTTTGTGTCCCCTTGAACGAACCCCTGCCAATAACGAACGTTATGGCCCGAGGCATCTTACAGGAGGGGACCCCCCCCGGAATCAGACCTAAGTCTATAGACCAGGGGATAATGTCACCGCAGCACAGATCAGACCCCGTTCAGCGTCGCAGGGCATCGAAAAGCTCCTCGCCCATGGTTGGGCACCAACGGGCCAGGACAGCAGCGATCCCCACCCCCAGCAGGGTCAGAAGCGGCGGCCCCCACTCGAGCGTCGCCGCCGAGGAGAGATAGAGGTACAAAAAGAACAGCATCATCACCGCGCCCCCGATCAGAGCGCCGGAGCGGCGACCGGCGATAAACACCGCGGCCAGCACGCCCAGCGCCGGGATGGCGACGGACAGGATGCTGATTCTCGTCCCCTGCTGCGCGGAGCCCGAGAACTCGTGGACCAGCCGCAGCCCGAGCTGCCACAACAGCATATAGACCGCCACCGGTGCGACCATGGCGCCACTGAGTCGTCCCATGAACCCCAGAGCTGCACTCGGGTCCTGATTGTTGCCGTGATGACCGGCCATGGTTGCCTCGCTTGAATGGTAAAAGGGAAAGGACGTCATTAGACCATCGTCACCCGGACGCGTTAAGCCCGCCGGATCAATCCCCGAGACGAAGGCAGGTGCCGGGTTGTCTTCCATACGACAGCGCCGCCCCTGAAAGGAGCGGCGCGGCATGATCGATCACACCGGTGGCGGGCTCAACGACGCGCGATGATCTCCTGCCATTTCGCCGGCCCCTGGGTGTGCACGCTGTCCCCACGGGTATCGACCGCGACCGTCACCGGCATGTCCTTGACGTCAAACTCGTAGATCGCCTCCATGCCGAGATCTTCAAAGGCCAGCACCTTCGATCCCTTGATCGCCTGCGCCACCAGATAGGCCGCGCCGCCCACCGCCATCAGATAGGCTGCGCCGTTGTCGCGGATCGCCTCGATGGCGATCTGACCACGCTCGGACTTGCCCACCATGCCCAGCAGCCCGGTCTCTTCCAGAATGGTGCGGGTAAACTTGTCCATGCGCGTGGCGGTGGTGGGACCAGCCGGCCCCACGACCTCGCCAGCCATCGGGTCGACCGGCCCGACGTAGTAGATAAAGCGGCCCTTGAGATCGACCGGCAGCGGCTCGCCCTTCGAAATCATGTCGACCATACGCTTGTGCGCCGCGTCACGTCCGGTCAGGAGCTTGCCGGAGAGCAGCAGCGTGTCACCCGGTGACCAGGTGGCGACCTCTTCGGGGGTAATGGCGTCCAGGTTGACGCGCTTGACGCCCTCGCCCGCCTCCCAGGCAATCTCCGGCCAGTCGTCAATTTCAGGCACCGGCAGGGTCGCCGGGCCGCTGCCGTCGAGATGAAAGTGCACGTGTCGGGTGGCCGCACAGTTGGGGATAATCGCTACGGGCTTGTTGGCCGCATGGGTCGGGCAGTCCTTGACCTTGATGTCCAGTACCGTGGTCAGACCGCCCAGCCCCTGAGCGCCGATGCCGAGGCGATTGACCCTGTCAAAAAGCTCCAGGCGCAGCTCCTCGGCCCGATTTGAGGCGCCGCGGTCCTGAAGCGCCTGAATGTCGATCGGCTCGAGCAGCGACTCCTTGGCCATCTTCATCGCCTGTTCGGCGGTGCCACCAATGCCGATGCCCAGCATGCCCGGCGGACACCAGCCGGCGCCCATTTTTGGCACCTGGTCGAGCACCCAGTCCACCACGCTGTCGGAGGGATTAAGCATGGCGAACTTCGATTTTGCCTCGCTGCCACCGCCCTTGGCCGCCACGTGAATCTCGACCTGATCACCCGGCACCAGCCGGTGATGGATGATCGCCGGCGTATTGTCCTTCGTGTTGCGACGCGCGCCGTCCGGGTCTTCCAGAATCGAGGCACGCAGAATGTTGTCCGGATGGTTATAGGCCCGACGCACCCCCTCGTTGATCATGTCATCCAGGCTCATGTCGGCATCCCACTGCACGTTCATGCCCACGTTGATGAACACGGTGACGATCCCGGTATCCTGACAGATGGGGCGATGACCGGTGGCACACATGCGTGAGTTGATCAGGATCTGAGCGATGGCATCACGCGCGGCAGGGTTTTCCTCGCGCTGATACGCCTGATGCATGGCATCAATGAAATCCTTCGGGTGGTAATAGGAGATGTACTGCAGCGCGTCGGTGACGCTGTCGATCAGGTCATTCTGGCGAATCACGGTCATGACACGTTTTCCTTCCTTTCGATTCTCAAGCAACGCGCCCTTGAACGCGTCATCCGGTCGAAGTGAGCTCCTCGGCGACCGGCATCATACGCCTGTCTGCCCTCTGCGACGAGTCGTCACAGGGGCAGACAGGCAGAGGACGGATCGAAATAAACCGCGATAACGCCCTACATGCCCAGCAACTCGGGCAGCCCGAGCGAGATAAACGGCACGTAGGTAATCAGCATCAGGAAGCTGATCAGCAGCAACAGCCACGGGCTGGAGGCGCGAATAACGGCCGTCAGGGGCTGCCCGGTCACGGCCGAGGCCACGAACAGGTTGAGTCCGGTCGGCGGTGTGAGCATGCCGATCTCCATGTTGACCACCATGATGATGCCCAGATGGACCGGGTCGATGCCCAGCTGCATGGCGATCGGGAACAGGATCGGCGCCAGAATCAGAATGATTGCTGAAGGCTCCATGAAACTGCCCGCCACCAGCAGGATGATGTTGACCACCAGCAAAAACGCAATCGGCGAGAACTGCTGATCGACCACCCAGGCCGTGATCGCCTGCGGAATCTGCTCGGTCGTGAGCACGTGGGCAAAGAGCATGGCGTTGGCGATGATGAACATCAGCACGATGCTCAGCTTCGCCGCCTCCAGAATCACCTTCGGGCACTCGCGCCAGCTGATGTCGCGATAGACCACCAGCGCCACGAAGGCGGCATACACCGCTGCTACCGCCGCCGCTTCCGTGGGGGTGAACATGCCGGTGTAGATACCGCCCAGAATGATCACGATCAACATCAGCCCCCAGAAGGACTTGCGCGCCAGCACCAGCGTCTCTTTCAGGGGCACCCGCGGCAGCGCCGGCATCTTTTTGATGCGCGCGATAATATAGATCGCAATCATCAACAACAGGCCCAGCATCAGGCCCGGCACCACACCCGCCATGAACAGTTTGCCCACCGACGTCTCGGTCGCCGCGCCATAGACCACCATCACGATCGACGGCGGGATCAGAATCCCCAGCGTGCCGGCGTTGCAGACAATGCCGGTGGCAAACGACTGGGTGTAGCCCGAACGCACCATGCCGGCAATGACCACTGAGCCCACCGCGGCAACCGTCGCTGGTGATGAACCCGACAGGGCAGCAAAGAGCACACAGGCCATGACCGAGGCGATCGGCAGACCACCGCGAAAATGGCCCACGCAGGCGTTGGCGAAATCGATCAGCCGCCGCGCCACACCACCGCTGGTCATGAAGGCGCCGGAGAGCAGAAAAAACGGGATCGCCAGCAGCGTGTAGTGTTCGGACGTTTCAAAGAGCTTGATGGCCAGCGAGCGAATCGAGTCCTGACTGAACAGCAGAATCGTCAGCGCCCCCGAAAGCCCCAGCGAGATTGCGATTGGCACGCTCAAAAACAGCAGCACGAACAGGGCGATAAACAAAAAGGCAATGGTCATGGCCGTGATTCCTTCGACGTGCCCGGATGGACATCGCTCGCCAGCTTGAGTGCATCAGCGGCCTCATCCGCCATCTGCAGCCCGTTTTGTTCACCGCGCAGGGTCAGCACGAACGCCTCCACAAGGCGTACGATCACCAGCGCAAATCCGAGCGGCACGATCATCGCAATGTGCCACTGCATGATATGAAACTCATCGAGATCCTCGGCCCCGAGTCCCGCACCACGCAGCGCCGCGACCCAGTCATAGCTCGACACCATCATCAGCACGGCGTAGCCCAGCACGATCAGCAGGACAAGCATTGAACAGACACGTCGCAGCGGTGCGCTGAAAGTGCGCACCAGCAGGTCGACGCCGATATGGGCGCCGGTGCGAATGCCATAGGAGATCCCCAAAAAGATCAGCCAGCCAAAGCAGGCACGCGTCAGCGCCGAGCTCCAGGTCATCGCCTGGACGACATCCAGGAGTGTGTCGCCCACGGCAAACAGCGGCGCTTCCAGCGCCGGGAACGCGTCGGCGCCGGCATAAAACACCACATAGAGGTTATTGAACATCACGTAGACAAACGTGATCAGCGTCATGGCCGTTAAAAAGAGGGCCACCAGGCCCTCTTCAAGATGGTTCCAGAGATTGAGCAGTGTCTTCATTGCCATGATTCCCGAGGCGCTAACGTATCAGCCCGCACTGTTGGCGGTTTCGGCGGCCTTGATCAGGTCGGCACCGATCTGGCCTTCAAATTTCTTCCACACCGGGCGCAGCGCCTCGCGCCAGTCTTCACGCTGCTCGGGGGTAAGTTCGATGATCTCGCTGGTGCCGGCATCAATGATGGCCTGACGGTCATGGTCGTTGATGGCACGCGCCTGATCGTTGACTGAAGCCGTGACCTCATCAAGAATCTCGCTCAGCTCGCCTCGAACATCTTCCGGCAGACCGTTCCAGAATTTGGCGTTGGTGATCAGCATATAATCCAGCACGCCGTGGTTGGACTCGGTGATGTAGTCCTGTACCTCATAGAATTTCTGGCTGTAGATGTTGGACCAGGGGTTCTCGGCGCCGTTGACCACCCCGGTCTGCAGGCCCTGATAGACCTCGGCAAAGCTCATCTTGCGCGGAACGGCCCTGAGTTCCTTGAACTGTTCATCAAGCACATTGGAGGCCTGCACGCGGAACTTGAGCCCGCGCGCGTCCTTCGGCTCATGCAGCGCCTTGTTGGCAGAGAGCTGCTTCATGCCGTTGTGCCAGTAGCCCAGCCCGAGAATGCCCTTGTCTTCCATCGAGTTAAGCAGCTGCCTGCCTTCATCGCTGGCCTGGAAGCGGTCGACGGCGGCCAGATCATCAAAGAGAAACGGCAGGTCAAAGATCTGAATGGCCTCGTTGTACTTGTCGAACTTGGCCAGCGACGGTGCCAGCATCTGCACATCGCCCAGCAGCAGGGCTTCCATCTCCTTGCCATCGCCGTACAGCGACGAGTTCGGGTACACCTCGACCTTCACACGGTCACCCATGCGCTCCTTGACCAGCTTTTGAAACATCAGCGCGCCCTGCCCCTTGGGGGTGCTGTCCGCCACCACATGGGAGAACTTGATCACGATGGGGGCGTTGTCACCGGCCATTGCGGGCGTGCCGAAAGAGAGCATGCAGGTCGCGCCAGCCAGACCCAGCGCACGGACAAGAGAGACAGGAAACATGGGCATTTCTCCACAATAGGCTATTGGGACGCCGACACAGGGCAGGAAGGCGCCATCCTGAGTGCATATACGGCCGTTTGGAGAGAAAAGCGTATTAGACTTTAGCTATTTCCCGACCGTTGGCGCGCTTTATGGTCAGCATCATCCAGAAAAGCGGTCGAATCAGCCAAATCCAGAGCTGCCGACCAAGCCATAGAAGTGGCAGCGCGATCACAAACCAGAGCAGAAACTGGCCCAGTTTCACCGGCCAGCCCAGCCAGTGGGCCAGATTGGCTCCAAGGCCGCTGATCAAGGAGGGATGACGCGCCACGACCCAGGCCGTGGCGCCAACGGCGGCCAGTTTTGCCGGCCGCGACAGACGGGTAAAGCGAAGCCCGGCCGGGACCAGCGCCCGGCTACTTCGCAGCTCCCCGCTGGCGCCTGCGGCCGTTCGGCTTTCCAGAGCGCCGGCGCGCATCGCCCGACCGGCGCGCAGCCACTTGATGGTGCCTGCCATCATGACCACATCGACCCCGGCCCAGGCAATGTCCGCCGGCCCTGCGGCATTGGGCCCCTGCACGGTGCGCTCCAGATCGCGCAGACCGCCGGTAAAGAAATCGCTCACGTTTGATACCAGCCGCTCACCCTGCAGCCAGTGCACCACCTGGTGTTCGTCCACCACGAACTGATCGAGAAAGCCGTAGCCGCCCTCCTGCATAAAGGCGACGGCGTAGAGCCCACGCTGATGCGCCGTCAGGCCGGGCTGATCGTCTATTCCGGAAGCATCGTCCTGATCCACCGGCGGGTCATTCCACCAGCCGGCAATGGCGCCCCGAGCCTCACGGTAGCGCTGCGAGGCCCAGTGGCGTGCGCTCAGGCTGGGCACCTCATTGTCATGAAACCAGACCACGGGCAACACGGCGTCGGGGCCGAACCGCGAGAGTACCTGCTGAAAGCCGGGCTCAAAGCCGTATTCGGTCAGTACCTCGCGGGCGGTATCGCCATGACGCACCAACGCCAGTGCGCCGTTGAACACCAGCGCCTGATCATCGGACCAGGAAAGGAACAGGGTATTGAGCGCCTGTGACTCATCATTTAACGAACGTGCCACCGTCGCGGGCAGGGCATCAGCAGCCGAGACGCGCAGAAAACGTGATTCAAACGGCGTCGCCGTCGCCGCAGCCGAGAGTGCGCCGGCGACCAGAACGGCCGTCAGCACAAGCAGGAAAAACCGGGTCATTTAATCGCCCACCGGGTGTGGATAACATAAAGTTCCAGTATGGCATTTTCCCGTTGGAGAGGCGCTAGTGCCCGCTCCGCGCCAGCAGTCGCCGAGCCCGCTCAATGACCGGGGCATCCACCATCTGTCCATCCACGCGAAAGGCGCCGCCCTGCGTTTGCGCGCCGGTGAGCACCCGCTGCGCCCACTCAAGCTGCTCGATGCCAGGCGTAAACGCCCGATGGACAGGTGCCAGCTGACGCGGGTGAATACAGAGCATGCCGCCAAAGCCCATCTGGCGCGCGCGCAACGCTGTTGCATGCAGGGCCTCGTCATCGTCGAGCTCCGGCGAGACCCCGGCCATGGGGGGTGCCAGCCCGGCCAGCCGTGAGTGCAGTACCAGCTGATAGCGCGCCTGGTCCAGTACCGCCTCGGCACCGGGAGTATCGCTTTCAAGATCCAGATCAAGTGCCAGATCCAGCGCTCCGAAACTCAGGCGTTCCACGCCCTCGACAGCCGCCAGTTCGGCGATCCAGTCAAGGCCTGCCGCACTTTCGATTAGTGGCCACAGGGGGCGCCCAAGCGCTGCAGCCTGCTCAAGCGGTGTGGTGGCCTCTGCCTTGGGCACCATGATCCCCGAGACGGCCGGAAGCCGGGCACACAGATCCAGATCGGCATCGAAATATTCGCTGCCGGGCGCGTTGATACGTACGCATAGCGTCACCTCCGGCGTTTCTTCCAGATACTGCTCCAGCAACTCGCGTGCCAGCGCCTTGTCCTCCAGCGCCACAGCGTCCTCGAAATCCACGATGACCAGATCCGCCTCGCTGTCGCAAGCCTTCGTGATGCGATCGGGGCGAGTGGCCGGCACGAAAAGTGCCGATCGCGCCTGCCGCATGCGACTTGCCATCTCGATGGAGACTGTCATTTACACCACTCCTTTCTCACGCCAACCAGCAATGGTTGTATCGTCATGACCCAGCGAAGCCAGAATCTCCCGAGTATGTTCGCCCAGTGCCGGGATGGCGCCCATGGGGGTGTTGAAGGCTCGCCCCTGACCAGGCGGTAACAAGGCCGGCAGCGGACCGACGGGTGAGGCCACCTCGCGCCATCGGTCGCGGGCTGTCAGCTGCGGATGAGCCCAGACATCAGCCATCTCGTTGACGCGGGCGTTGGCGATGCCGGCATGATCGAGCCGCACCACGATGTCGTCGGCAGATAATGTGGAGAAGACCTCGTCAATAACGCCGTCAAGCGCCTGGCGTGCCTCACTGCGGGCAGCATTGGTAGCAAAGCGCACATCATCGATCAGTGCCGGGCGCCCAAGGACGTGCTCGCAGAAAAGCGTCCATTCACGCTCGTTTTGCAGCCCCAGCATCACCGACCGGCCGTCTCCGGCCGGAAAGGGACCATAAGGGTAGATGGTCGAATGCGAGGCGCCGGCACGCGGCGGTGGCTCGGCGCCATCAAAGGCATAATAGAGCGGATAGCCCATCCACTCGATGGTCGATTCGAGCATCGACACATCGATATGGCTGCCCTGCCCGCTGCGGCCACGGGCCAGCAGGGCCGCGAGAATATTGCTGTAGGCATACATCCCGGCGGCGATATCAGAGATTGACACACCGGCCTTGACCGGGGTGTCAGATGTACCGGTCTGTGACAAAAGCCCCGCCTCGCTCTGGATCAGCAGATCGTAGGCCTTCTTGTCCGTATAAGGCCCGTTACTGCCATAGCCTGAAATATCGCAGACGATCAGACGCGGAAAACGCTCACAGAGCCCCTCAAAGGAGAGCCCGAGCCGCGCGCTGGCACCCGGCGCCAGATTCTGGATCAGCACATCGGCATCACTTAGAAGATCGAACAGCACTTCAATGCCTTCGGGCGCCTTGACATCCAGCGTCAGGCTCTTCTTGCCGCGGTTGGTCCAGACAAAGTGCGAGGCCAGACCGCGGGTGCGGCTGTCGTACTGACGTGCAAAATCCCCCGTACCGGGACGCTCGATCTTGATCACTTCCGCTCCCAGATCTGCCAGCTGACGCGAGCAGAACGGCGCCGCAATGGCGTGCTCCAGACTGATGACCCGCACGCCCTCGAGCGGTAGCGTACCGCTTGCGACCTGATCGCTTCGATGTGTTGTCATGGCACTCTCTTTGACCTTGATATCGACAGGCCTTGACCTTGATATCGACAGGCTTTGATATCGACAGGCCTCAGACTGCGCGCTTTTGACCATAAGGAGAATTGGCCTTTGCAGGACCCCGCGTTAGGCTCAGGCGAACGCCTGCTGTTTTGGCGCCTCCCTGTTTCTCTTTTGGCAGAATGCCATGTCACTGAACCTGATCGACCTGCGCCTTTTTGTGCATATCTCTGAGGCCCCCAGCCTCACTCAGGGCGCGCGCCGGGCCCATATCTCGACGGCTGCCGCCAGCGCTCGCATCCAGCAGCTGGAGGCTCGGCTGGGAAAACAGCTTTTTTATCGCAGCACTCGTGGCATGGAAACGACCCGCGCCGGTCAGCGCCTGCTGACCCACGCTCGGCGCGTTCTGCGCCAGGTCGACCATCTCGTTGAAGACATGTCAGAGGCAGAGGATCAGTCCGGCCATCTGCGCATTCTGGCCAATACCACCGCCGTGACCGAGCTGATGCCGGCCGTGCTAAGCGATTTCCTGGCCGGCCGGCCGCGCCTGACCATCGACCTTCGCGAGCGGCTCAATCATGACATCGTGCAAGGCGTCGCCCAGGGCAGCGCCGATATGGGGATCGTGGCAGGGCCACTGGGAACGGGAGAACTGGAGCGTTTTCACTTCAGCACCGACCGGCTGGTGCTGATTACGCCCCCCGGCCATTTACTGGCCGACCGTCAATGCATTACACCGACCGACATGATCGATCACTACCACGTGGGGCTGCACGACAGCAGCAGTTTGATGCAGTTTCTACAGAGCCGGTTTCAGGATATCGGCGCGGTATTGAAACTGCGCATACAGGTCTCAAGCTTTGAGGCGATCTGTCGGCTGGTGGCGACCGGCGTCGGCATCGGGGTCATTCCAGAGAGTGCAGCACACCGTCACTGCCAGCTCATGGCACTGAGTGTGGTGCCTATCGATGCACCATGGGCAGTACGCGAGCGCAGCGTGGTGGTGCGTGATGCCACCGCCCTGCCCGGCGGTGGCCTGGCCCTGCTCGAAGCGCTGAAGGATTACGGACGGCGCACCGGTGCCCCAGCGACAGCCAGCGCTGACGCAGGGGCTTGAGCAGCAGCAGGGCCACCAGCCCGGTGGTAATGTCGAAACCGATGGCGACCGAAAAGACCGGCAACCAGCTGCCGCTCGTTTCATACAGTAGTGCTGCGGCCGGACCGCCAATGATCGACCCGATGCCCTGAGCCATATAAAGGAAACCGTAGTTGGTCGTGGCGTGACGGGTGCCGAAGGTATCGGTCAGCGTGGCCGGGAACAGCGAAAAGATCTCCCCCCAGCCCAGAAAGACAATGCCCGAGAGCAGCACAAAGAGCACCGGATTGCTGCTGGTGGCCAGCCAGACCATCATGGCAAGGCCTTCCAGAATAAAGGCCAGCGCCATGGTGTTTTCGCGCCCCCAGCGATCGGAAATCCAGCCAAACAGCGGGCGAGTCACGCCGTTGCAGACGCGATCGAGTGTCAGCGCCAACGGGACAGCCGCCATGCCCATGACGGTCACGCCGGCGACGCCAAAATCGGCGGCAAAGCTCGACATCTGGGAGATCACCATGAGTCCCGAGGTCGACATCATCGTGAACATCACAAACATCAGCCAGAAAACCGGATTTTTAAGCATCTCGGCCGGGCGAGTCTCCGGGGCCGTGGTGGTCTGCACTGTTGCAGGCGGACGCCGTTCTGCCAGCTCGGGCGGCGGCATTTTCAGACACATCGCAGCACTCATGCCGACAAGTGCAATGCCGATACCAAACAGGGTCAGCGTGGCTTCAAGCCCGGCACCGTCAAGGCGCGTGCTGATCGGCAGTGTGGTCAGCATGGCCCCGAAACCGTAACCGGCGGCTACCGCCCCGACGGCCAGCCCGCGCCGGTCCGGAAACCAGCGCACCATCAGCCCCACCGTGCCGATATAGACAATGCCGGTGCCCAGTCCGCCCAGTACGCCGTAGGTCAGATACAGTCCCCAAAGGGTGGTGGTCTGCGCCGCCAGCACCCAGCTGGCCCCGGTCGCCAGGGCGCCGGCGGCCACCAGTCGACGCACGCCGAAGCGGTCTACCAGAAAGCCCTGCAGCGGAGAGAAAAAGGTCTGCAATACGATCAGCAGTGAAAAGGTGATCTGAAGTTGAGACAGCGGTACACCCAGACGCTCGGCCAGCGGTCCGGTAAACAGGGTCCAGACATACTGCGGGCTGGAAATGGCCATCATGCAGACCACGGCGGCCAGCAACTGATACCAGCGTACGGAAAGGGCTCGTGAAGCCACGGAAGAAGTCGCAACGGTAGAACTGCTCATGACATGGCTCCCTGAAGATGGATCGTCATCTTCAGCTAGCAACAAGCATGCCAGTGTCAATCAGCAGCGTCGTACCGACGCAAGCTGGGAAGTACGGAAAGCGAACATGAAAAAACCCCGCGGCGGGCGCGGGGTTTTGGTGCATCAGAAAGCAGCGGTGCTTACTTTTCGAGCCATTCGGTATGGAAGACACCCTCGCGATCAAGACGCTTGTAGGTGTGGGCACCGAAAAAGTCACGCTGAGCCTGAACCAGGTTGGCCGGCAGCTTCTCGGCGCGGTAGCTGTCGTAGTAGGCCACGGCAGACGAGAAGGTCGGCACCGGAATGCCGTTTTGCACCGCATGGCTGATCACGTCACGCAGCGACTGCTGGTAGCGGTCGGCGATGTCGGAGAAGTACGGCGCCATCAACAGGTTCGCCAGTGCCGGCTGGTCCTGATAGGCATCGGTGATCTTCTGCAAAAAGCGGGCGCGGATGATGCAGCCGGCGCGGAAGAGCTTGGCCACCTGACCGTAGTCGAGATTCCAGTCATAGTGATCGCTGGCTGCACGCATCTGGGCAAAGCCCTGGGCGTAGGAGGCGATCTTGCTGAAATAGAGCGCCTGACGCACCTTCTCGATGAACTCGGCGCGATCGCCTTCAAAGGGCTTTTCAGCCGGGCCTTTGAGCACTTTCGAGGCCGCCACGCGCTCTTCCTTGAGAGAAGAGATAAAGCGGGCAAAGACGGATTCGGTGATCAGCGGCAGCGGCACACCCAGGTCCAGCGCGCTCTTGCTGGTCCACTTGCCGGTGCCCTTCTGACCGGCAGAGTCGAGAATCGTATCGACCACGTACTCGCCGTTTTCATCGCGCTTTCTAAAGATGCGCGCGGTGATGTCGATCAGGTAGCTGTCGAGCTCGCCTTCATTCCACTCGGTGAAGACATCGGCCAGCTCGTCGTTGGACAGCCCCAGCCCTTCCTTGAGAATGGCGTAGGCTTCGCTGATGAGCTGCATGTCACCGTATTCGATGCCATTGTGCACCATCTTGACGTAGTGACCGGCACCGTCGGGACCGACATAGTTGACGCACGGTTCGCCGTCTTCGGCACGCGCGGCGATCTTTTCGAGAATCGGCGCCACCATGTCGTAGGCTTCACGCTGACCGCTGGGCATGATCGAGGGGCCCTTGAGAGCGCCTTCCTCGCCACCGGAAACGCCGGTGCCGATGAAGTTCAGACCGGCTTCGGAGAGCTCGCGGTTACGGCGAATGGTATCCGGATAGTAGGTATTGCCCCCGTCAATCAGGATATCGCCACGGTCCAGATACGGCTTCAGGGATTCGATGGTCCTGTCGGTCGCTTCACCGGCGGCGACCATCAACAGAATACGACGCGGCTTTTCCAGAGACGCCACGAACGTTTCAATCTCATAGAACGGGACCAGCTTGCTGTCGGGGTTGTCAGCCAGTACTTCGTCGGTTTTCTCAGAGGAACGGTTATAGATCGACACCGTATAGCCGCGGCTTTCGATGTTGAGCGCCAGGTTGCGCCCCATTACTGCCATTCCCATGACACCAATCTGTTGTCTGGTCATTGCCTTTCACTACTCCAGCAGTCATTGAACTACGGCGCGCGGTTTGTACATGCCTGCGCGCCATGATGCCCCGCACGGGGATGGACAGCATGCTGTCGACCGGCGAATGTGCCACGCCAATGGGGTGGCAGGCCAGTCTGGCAGAGCGCGCGACGATTGTCCCTGTTCGGCGACAGGTAAAATTGCGCCCAGGTGATCATTTCATCGCATCCCTGCCCCGGAAAGTGGTGAAGCCCGGTGACATGCGCCATGCTCAGGGTACGCCCTGACATTAGAAACGCTAATAAATACACCCTAATGACCGGGCAGGCTCATAACAATAAGCCCGTTACTTTCGTAATGGCGAGAGGCGGCGCTGGCAGAGCATCATTCACACGAGGGCCGACACAGCAGGAGATGACGATGAGTCATGGCTGTATCGTTGAAAACTTCAGCAATCTGATTGCACTCAGCGAGCACGAAAAGAACATACTGGCGCATTTTGAAAAGGACGCCAGAGCGGTCAGACGCCACGAGAGCCTGTGGCATTTTCGCGAGCATACCCAGACCCTCTACACGCTGCAGGACGGCTGGGCCTATGCCTACAAGATCTCCCTGATGGGAGAGATGAAGGTGGTCGAAATCTTCACCCCCGGCGACATCATCGGGCTGCGTGATTTCACCTTTGGCCGCCATCTGACCGATGTACGGATGATGACCGATGGCACCGTATGCGCCTTCCCCTATCGCTACATTCTGGAAGCCTGTCAGCAGTCACGCGCGCTATCGGCAGCCTTTTTCGCCACCGCCTCGCGGGACCAGGCGCTGATGACCGAGCGCATCACCAGTCTCATGCACTGCAGCGCCCGCATGAAGATTGCCCACTTTATCATCGAGATGTATCTGCGTCTTAAGCACACCCATCCCGACCTGGGCCTTCGCTTTGAATTTCCGCTGAACCAGAAGCTGATGGCAAGTCTTCTGGGGCTGACCAGCGTGCATGTCAGCCGCATGCTTGGCGAGCTGGCCCAGGAAGGCATGGTGAAAAAACAGCGTCGCACGCTGGAAATTCTCGACTACAAGCGTCTCTATCGCGAAGCGCAGTTCGATGAGACCTATATCCAGCTGGACCTGAGTCACATGCTCGAGGTCGACTCCAATGACGACGAAGCGCCCACGGGCTGATCGCCTGGGGCGCCTACTCTACTGCATGAGCACCCGCTCAATCGCCATCTGCTGTGTGTCGTTTTCAAGCCGCCACTGATCGTTGTCGCCCTGAATCAGGCGGGGTCGGCTTTCGAGAAAATCGATCAGGGCCTGATCACCCTCCTCGTGCCCCGGGCAGGCCATGCGGGTCGACGCCAGCGTGCCAACGATCAACCGGCCCTGCTCGACCTGCGCCGGACCAAATATCCGATTACAGCCTCCGCTCCCGCTGACGCGATAGCCGTCAAAGCTCAGCGTCGCCTGCCCGAGCCTATCATGATCAGGTGACACCCCCTTTTCATGCCCCGCTCCGGCACAGCCGACAAGCCCTGCCATCACCAGAAGTCCTGTTATCGGAAGTGCTGTGTAAAGACGTTTCATGCGTCAGCCCCTGAGATATTGATGGACGTGGATGGTGCTCCCCTCAATGGTACGCCTTGTGTGCCGATAAGAATCGAAGGGCAAACAACGGGGAACAACATGATGCCACTGCTGCCGCGCACCATTGCAGGAAAGATTACCCTGGGCGGAATACTGCTCACGACACTGATCGGCCTTTCCATTTACGGCGTCATGACGCTCAGGGGCAAGCCACGCCTGATCGAGGCCAGCAATACGCTGGTCAGCCAGACCGGACAATCACTGGTCAACGGCCTGCAGGCACAAATGGGACGCGTTGAAAGCATGACGGCAGGCGTTGCCAGCATGGCCTCGATCCTCCCCGCCGACCCGACCTTATACGTGTCAACGCTGCCTGGCATCATCGATGCCAATGGCAATCGCGCCATTGCCGGTGGCGGACTATGGCCGGAGCCCGGGGCCTTTACACCCGGCGTTGAAAAAAGAAGCTTTTTCTGGGGGCGCAGCGAAAGTGGCGCACTGGCCTATACCGAGGAGTACAACGCGACTGAAAGCAGTCCCTATCAGAGCGAACCCTGGTATCGCGCCGCCGTGGGTGCCCCGGGCGGCCAGTGCGTCTGGTCAGCGGCCTATCTTGATCCGATCACCCAGGCGCCGATGGTGACCTGCAGCATTCCCTATCAGCGAGATAGTCGATTTGCAGGCGTGGCCACCACCGATGTGAGCCTTGCAGGTCTTGCCGACTTCATGAAGGCCCATGGGCAGGCCACCGGTGGCTACGCCTACGTGCTGGATAAGGACGGCAACGTCATGTACTTCCCGGGTACCAGTTTCAAGGACGGGCTGCAGAGCCTGTCACAGCTGGCATCACGACTGTCCTGGCTTGCGCCGCTGACAGCCGCAGACCGCCCGGAAGGCGAGATACGCCTTGAAGATCCGACCCTGCAGGATCAGGCCATGGTCAAGCAGTTCACCATGGCGGGCACCGGCTGGACCATCGGGCTTGTCACGCCATTGAGCACCGTCACGCATCTGGCCAGCTCCCTGATCCGGGATCTTTTGATCTTCATCCTGCCGGTGGTAGCGCTCCTGCTGGGTCTGGCCTGGCTGGGCAGTCGCATGCTGCTGGCCCAGATCAGTGAAACCACGCGACAGATCGAACGGATGGGGGAGGGCGGCACGCAGCGCGAAGCGTTGAGCATTGCCCGCCCCGATGAAATCGGCGCATTACGAAGCGCCGTCAACCGCTACGCGGCCCGACTCAACCACCTTTTTGATGACGTCAGCGCAGTCTCCGAAACCATTGCCAGCCGCTCGCGCGAGATTTCAGCCGGCAACATGGACCTGTCACGGCGCACCGAATCCCAGGCCGCCGCCCTGGAGGAAACCGCCTCGGCCATGGAAGAGATCTCCTCGACCGTGGCACACAATGCCGACAGCGCCGGTGAAGCCAGTCGGCTGGCCGGTGAGGCTTCAAGCGTGGCCGAACAGGGGGGCACCCGCGTAACACGCGTGATCGCCTCGATGGAGGACATCAGCCAGGGATCACAGAAGATGGCCGATATCGTCAGCATGATCGATGGGATTGCCTTTCAGACCAATCTGCTGGCGCTGAATGCATCAGTCGAAGCCGCTCGCGCCGGCGAGCAGGGACGCGGCTTTGCGGTGGTGGCCGGTGAGGTGCGAAATCTCGCCTCCCGCAGCGCGACCGCTGCCAGCGAGATCGGCGCATTGATCAAGGCCTCCCTGACCCGCATCGATGAGGGCACCCGCCATGCCCACGAAGCCGGTGAGGTCATGCAGGAAGTGGTCGCCGCCGTAGGGCGCGTCACGGGACTGGTCAACGAGATCGCGCTGGCCTCCAGAGAGCAGGCTGCCGGCATCGGTGACGTCAATCATGCCGTGGCCGACATGGACGGTGTCACCCAGCAGAACGCGGCCCTGGTCGAAGAGGTGGCAAGCGCGGCCTCGGCACTGGAAGAGCAGGCTCGAGCGCTGGAGCAGTTGATGGCAGGCTTTCAGAGCACCGGGAGCGCGTCTTCCCCCGCCACCGATGTCTCTGCGCCCCGTACGCTCCCGGAAGACGCTGCCTGGGCGGTGTAAACACCTGTTTTCCCTGCATCCTGTTTTCCCTGCATACAAAAGCCGGCCCCTGGGCCGGCTTTATCATGGGGGCCTGCCGTTACGGTCAGACCGGAGTCACAGCACGGGACGCTTCAATGCGCTTCTTCCCAGTTGTCGCCGTGACCGGCCTCGACGATCAGCGCCACATCGAGCTGACCGGCGCCCTGCATGCGGCTGACGACCTCGGCCTTGAACGCCTCGACCTGCTCGCGGCGCACTTCAAAGATCAGCTCATCATGCACCTGCATGACCATTTTGGCGTCGAACGCCCCTTCGCGCAGCCAGGCGTCCACATCGATCATGGCTCGCTTGATGATATCGGCCGCAGTGCCCTGCATCGGCGCGTTGATGGCGGTGCGCTCGGCCCCTTGACGGCGGGCGTGATTGCGCGAGTTGATTTCAGGCACGTATAGCCGCCGTCCGAAGACGGTTTCGACATAACCCTGTTCGGCGGCTTCGGCGCGGATGCGCTCCATGTAGCGTGCCACGCCCGGATAGCGATCGAAGTAGCGCTCGATATAGGTTTTCGCCTCACGCTGCTCGACCCTGAGCTGGCGCGCCAGCCCCCAGGCGCTCATGCCGTAGATCAGCCCGAAGTTGATCGCCTTGGCGCTGCGGCGCTGATCGCTGCTGACCTTCTCAAGCGAGGTGCCAAAGACTTCAGCGGCGGTGGCGGTATGAATATCGCGATCCTCGGCAAAGGCCGTGAGCAGGCCCTCGTCACCGGAGAGGTGCGCCATGATGCGCAGCTCGATCTGCGAGTAGTCCGCCGCTACCAGCTGATAGCCGGGTGTGGCAACAAAGGCAGTGCGGATGCGCCGGCCGATGTCGCTTCGAATCGGAATGTTCTGCAGGTTGGGGTCACTCGAGGAGAGCCGCCCGGTGGCGGTCACCGCCTGGTGATAGCTGGTGTGAATGCGCCCGGTCGAGGCGTTGATCAGCTGGGGCAGCTTGTCGGTGTAGGTCGACTTGAGCTTGGAGAGCCCGCGATGCTCCATGATGACCTTGGGCAGCGGATAATCCAGCGCCAGCTCCTCGAGCACGGCTTCCGCCGTCGACGGTGCGCCCTTGGGCGTTTTCTTGATCACCGGAATTTTCTGCTCCTCGAACAGGATCTCGCCGAGTTGTTTGGGCGACCCCAGGTTGAACTCGCGTCCGGCCAGCTCGAAGGCATCGCGCTCAAGCTCGGTGATGCGCTCGCCCAGCGACCGGCTCTGCTCGCCCAACAGCTTCGTGTCCACCGCAACGCCGGTACGCTCCATGCGCGTGAGCACTGAAATCAGCGGCAGCTCGAGGGTATCGATGACCTCGGCCAGCCGGCCCTCCTGCTCGAGGCGCGGACGCAGGTGCGCGTGCAGGCGCAGGGTGACGTCGATGTCCTCGCAGGCATATTCCACCGCCTGCTCGAGCGCCACCTGATTGAAGGTCAGCTGTTTGGCGCCCTTGCCGGCAATCTCTTCAAACGAGATGGTCCGGTGGCCGAGATAGGCCTGCGCCAGCGAGTCCATGTCATGGCGCGTGGCGGTGGAGTTGAGCACGTAGGATTCGAGCATGGTGTCATAAAGCGCACCAGAGACGCCGATGTCATAGCGCGCCAGCACCTCGATATCATATTTGAGATTCTGACCGATCTTGGCCATCGCGGGATCTTCCAGCAGCGGTTTGAGCGCGGCCAGCACGGCGCCCCGATCGAGCTGATCCGGGGCATCGAGATAGTCGTGCGCCACCGGCACATAGACCGCCTCGCCCGGTGTAATGCCCAGACCGATCCCGACAATCTCGGCGTCCATATAGTTAAGGCTGGTGGTTTCCAGATCGAAGCAGAAGGTGTGGCTCTGCTTTAAACGCTCGATCCAGTGATCGAAATCCGCCTGATCGAACACGGCTCGATAGTCGCGCTGCTCGCCGGCCATGGCAGACGTCTCATCGCTGCCCTCGCCGCCATCCAGCTCACCTTCACCGGTAGGCACATCGGGGGAAGGCTCGCCGGTACTGCCCCCTTCAAGCAGCTCATTGAGCCAGCCCTTGAACTCCAGGCGCTGATAGAGCGAGAGCAGCGCCTCGCGATCCGGGTGGGCAATGTCCAGACCATCCAGACCGACCGGCAGTTCGCAGTCGGTACGAATGGTGGCAAGCGTATAGGAGAGAAAGGCCTGTTCGCGGTGGTCCTCGAGCTTTTTGGCCATTGTTTTGGCACCACGGAAGGAGAGCGTCCTGATCCGCTCGAGATCGCCATAGATGGTCTCCAGCCCGCCGCCCATGCCGGTCAACAGCGCCAGCGCGGTCTTCTGACCCACCCCCGGCACGCCGGGGATGTTGTCGACGCTGTCCCCCATCAGGGCCAGGTAGTCGATGATCAGATGCGGCGGAATGCCGAACTTCTCTTCCACACCGGCCACATCGAGCGTCTCGTTTTTCATGGTATTGACCATGGTGATGTGCTCGTTGACCAGCTGCGCCATGTCCTTGTCGCCGGTCGAGATGATCGCATCGCGCCCGGCCTCGGTGGCCATGCGCGCCAGGGTGCCGATCACGTCATCGGCCTCGACGCCCTCGATGCACAGAAGCGGCAGACCGAGCGCCCGCACGCATTCATGCAGCGGTCCGACCTGAGCGCGCAGTTCATCGGGCATGGGCGGACGATGGGCCTTGTACTGCTCGAAAAGCTCGTCGCGAAAGGTCTTGCCCTTGGCATCAAACACCACCGCCATGGGGCTTTCGGGATACTGACGGATCAGGCTCTTGAGCATGGAGACGACGCCACGAACGGCGCCGGTCGGCTCACCGGTCGAGGTCGACAGGGGCGGCAGGGCATGAAAGGCGCGGTACAGGTAGGCAGAACCGTCCACAAGGACGATCGGGGCAGCGGCCATGGAAGCTCCAGCTAACGACTCGAATATGACGTCATGATACGCAAGCCTTGCGTCGACGTCAGTGGCGAAAGCATTCAGCGCTGATCGAGCGACCCACCACGGCTGCTATTTGGCGCCATGCGATTTACACTATGCAACATTCAAGATACAGCTTTATTCAAGACACAGCCCTATTCAAGATGCAGCCCCTGGAGATCATCATGACCAATGCACGGAGTCTGCCTGCCCTGGTGGCGTCAGCGCTGCTGGTGTTTGTGACCATCAGCCCTGCCGCACTGGCCGAGCCCCGCGGTCAGGTCACCACCCAGCAGCAGGGCGATCGCCTCGTGCATGAATATCGCCTCGAGGGGAGGCTCTACGCCATCGAGATCATTGAAGGCGATCAACGCACGGTACTGCTGGACACCGATGGTGATGGCAACTTCCGACGCCAGCCAAAAGATGCCGAGATCAGGCCGCCGTCATGGACTCAGGAATCGTCGCAGTAATCTCACGCCCTGGCGCGTGACACGCCGTGGGCAGAATATGCCGTTTCGGTGATAGACTCCGCGCTGCTCGATGTCAGGCCATACCCGGGATGCTTCATGACCCGACATCAAGCGCCTGAACATGTCACTGCCGCAACCGACACCGATTGCGGCGTTTGTTACCCAGCACGATGAGCGCCTCCGCAGCGCGCCAGGAGCCACATGGCGGTTTTTACCCCTCTAAGCGATGAACAGGTCGCTCAATTTCTGGAAGGTTACGACGTCGGCACCCCGCTCGCGCTCGAGGGCGTGGCAGGCGGCACGGAAAACAGCACCTTTTTTGTTACCACCGACCGGGAAGTGCTGGTGCTGACCCTGTTCGAGCAGGGCGAGCAGGAAGAGCTGCCCTTTTTCGTCGACCTGCTGGCCTGGCTCGACCAGCATCAGCTGCCGGTGCCGGGGCCGCTGTTTGATCGCAACGGCGTGGCCCTTCAGCGTCTGGCCGACCGCCCTGCCCTGCTGTTTCCGCGCCTGCCCGGACGCCATCCCGAGCAACCCGGTCCCATCCAGTGTGCCGCCATTGGCCAGGTGCTGGGCCAGATGCATCGCATCTCACAGGGGTTTCAGGGCAGCCGCCCCAACCCGCGCGACCTGCGCTGGGTGCACGCCGTGCACTCCCGGGTCATGAGCTATCTGGGCCCGGATGATCAGACCCTGATCCGGGATCGCATCGATGCGCTGGAAAGCCGCCTGAGGAAGGTAGTCCTGCCCCAGGGCGCCCTCCACGGAGATCTCTTCCGCGACAACACCCTTTATGAAGGCGACCGTCTGTGCGGCGTGATCGATTTCTACAACGGCTGCACCGGTGATCTGCTCTTTGATCTGGCCATTGTCATCAATGACTGGTGCAGCGACGACAGCGGCGAGCTGATCCCCGAGCGCTATGAGGCCATCATTGAGGCCTATGCCAGTGAGCGCGCCTTCACCGACGAGGAGCGCCGGGTCTGGCCCACGATGCTGGAGCTGACGGCACTGCGCTACTGGCTGTCGCGCCTGCTGGTGGTCTATGTCGATCCCCCGGCACACGCGCTGACGCCCAAGGACCCGGTCCAGTATCGCCAGATCCTGAAGGCACGCATTGATCATCCGCCCGCGCCACTGCCCTGATCATGCCATGGCGCCCCGGTCAAACGCAGGGGCGCCTGGCAAAACCTTTCAGCACCCCCGCACTTAATAGTTTTTACCTATTGAACTCATAGGCCGAGTTTTCTTTGGTATCCTCGCCGATATCGCCTCCAGCCGCGCTGTCAATGACATTTGTGCGCTAATGGCTGAACTTGCATCATGATGGCAGGACTAATAGTTGCTTAATTTAACTTGAAAATTACTGCCGTATAATTTCTTGACTTTAAATGACCCAGACTGGCCCAGCCTTCATATGACCGATCTATCCCTGTCTGTCCTGATTCCGGCGCGCAATGAAGCCGACAACCTGCCTCATTTGCTTGATGAGGTCTGCGCTGCGCTTGATGGTGCCGGCATCGAATTCGAAATGCTTGTCGTCAATGATGGCTCAAGCGATCACAGTCTGCAGGTCCTGACAGAATATGCCGCTCGCGATGAGCGCCTTCGGGTCTATCACCATCAGCACAGTGCCGGACAAAGCACCTCCATCTGGCAGGCCGCATGGCAGGCTCGCGGCGCATGGCTGGCCACGCTGGACGGGGATGGCCAGAATGATCCAGCCGACCTGCCTGCCATGTTCGAACGCGCTCAAAAGGGAGACATCACGCTGCTGGCAGGCTATCGCCACAAGCGCAACGACAGCGAGATCAAGCGCCTCTCCTCGCGTATCGCCAACGCCGTGCGATCGCGCCTTTTGAAGGACGACACCCCTGATACCGGCTGTGGCATCAAGATATTTGAGCGCGAGGCCTTTCTGCGGTTGCCCTACTTCAACCATATGCACCGTTTCCTGCCGGCACTGATCCGCGCTCAGGGCGGCACGACCCTCTCCTGGCCGGTCAATCACCGCGCCCGCCAGGCCGGAAGTTCCAACTACGGCACCCTGGACCGACTGATGGCCGGGCTGCTGGATCTGGGTGGGGTCATGTGGCTGGCACATCGTTCCAGATTGCCAGCACCTCTTGATCTGCGTTCCGGGAAAGACGTCGACAAGGATCTCCACGCTCGTCAGGAGCCCTGACCCCATGGATAGTGCAGCCCTCTGGATCACGATCGGCCTGCTCGGTCAGGCCCTGTTTTCGGCACGCTTTATCGTGCAATGGCTTGCCAGCGAACGGGCCAGGCGCAGTATCGTGCCGCATCTTTTCTGGTATCTCAGTATCGGGGGCGGCCTGATCCTGCTGATGTACGCCATCTACCGACGTGACCCGGTCTTTATCATCGGCCAGGGCTCCGGTCTTTTCATCTATGTACGCAACCTGATGCTGATTCAAAAGGAAAAGCGCCAGGCTCGACAGGCGGCGCCTGCTGACACCACGGCTTCAGAGGTAGAAAAGGCATGACGAAGACACGCGTTGGCCGAGGGCTACAGCGAGGTTTGATCAATGCACCAGTGCTGTCACTGCTGGTCATCGCACTGGTTTTTCTGGGACTCGGGATTGGCTGGCGCTGGCCATGGCCGGCCGATGAGCCACGCTTTGCCCTGATCGCCCAGGAGATGATCACGACCCATCAATGGTTGATTCCTCATCGGGCCGGCGAGCTTTATCCGGACAAGCCGCCCATCTTCATGTGGATGATCGCGCTAGGCATTCTGGTCACCGGCAGCGTCAAGGTGGCCTTCATGCTGCCATCCCTGCTGGGCGCGCTGACGACCCTTGGCCTGACCACTGATCTGACCCGCCGTCTCTATGGCCCCCGCATTGCGTGGCTGGCCGGCCTCACGCTCATGCTGACCGCGCAGTTCACCCTGCAGGCCCGCACGGCCCAGATCGACATGCTGGTCACGGGCTTCATCACGCTGGGGCTTTACGGTGCACTGCGCCATGCCCTGCTGGGTCCAGCGCCGCGCTGGTGGTACCTGGGCTGCGTGTCCATGGGACTTGGGGTGATTACCAAGGGCGTCGGCTTTCTGCCCCTGCTGCTGCTGCCCGCATGGTTCGGACTGTTCTGGTATCAGCGCCGCCATACCGGCAGCGTTCACCGCATTGTCCCGCTGACCCTGCGTCAACTGCTGATCGGCATTGGGCTTGTGCTGGCCGCCATCGCCTGCTGGGTTATCCCCATGGTGCTCTACACCAGTTTCAGCGGTGATCCGGCGCTGGCGGCCTATCGCGATAATATTCTCTTTCGTCAGACCGGTGAGCGCTACGCCGATGCCTGGCACCATCTAAAGCCCTTTTATTATTACCTGCTCGAGGTGCTGCCCTGGGCCTGGCTGCCCGGCGTGCTGGCCCTGCCCTGGGTCGCGCCTCACTGGTGGCGCCGTTTGCGGCGCGGCGATGCCCGCCTCTGGCTGCCGCTGTCCTGGGTCATATTGATGGTACTGTTTTTCTCCATGAGCCCCGGCAAGCGTGGCGTCTACATGACGCCGGGCATGTCGATGTTCGTGCTGGCGCTGGCGCCGGCGCTTCCGGGTCTGATTCGACGCCCCGGCATCAATCGGCTCGCCTGGGGACTGGCCGTAGCGCTGGGTGGCGTGATCGGTATTGTCGGCCTGCTCCTGGCCGTCGGCCTGCTCGACAGCACGACCCTTGGCGATGACTTCATCATCAACCCATGGGGATGGTGGCTGAGCGTTGGAGTACTGACCGCCCTGATCGCCTGGCGGCTTCCGCCCCGGCGCGGCCTGGCAGGACTCGGGCTGTGGCTTGCGATGTTCTGGATCCTCTGGGCCAGCTGGGGTTATGGGGTCATGGATGACCATCGCTCGCGAAGTGCACTGATGGCCGAGGTCGCCATGACCACCCACCACCAGCCTCTGGCACTGATCGATTTTGATGAAGAAAACGTACTGCAGGCGCAGCAGCCCATCGTGCAGTTCGGCGATGGCACACCGGCGGATGATCAGTTTGTACGCATGACCGCCTGGCTTGAAGAAGCTCCCGAGACGCGCTGGGCGCTGGTGCAAAACGATGAGCTCAAGAACAAGGCCTGCGTTGACCGCAGCACCCTGACGCCTGTGGAGGAGCGCGGCGACGCGGAGTGGCAGCTTCTGCGCGCTGACAGCGTGGCGCAGTGCCCCGGTGATGAGCATGCCGCACCGCTCTATCAGGCCCCGACCACCTGGCATCAGGACAGTGCCTCGCCCGGAGAAGCCACGACGCCATGAGCGGGAGAGGCCAGCGACCTGATCGGCTGATCGATCATCCAGGCCTGCCGTGGGGGGCACTCCTGCTGGTCTGGCTGGCCGGCGTACTGAGCTTCCAGCTGCGCCCGATCATGCCCATCGATGAGACGCGCTATATCTCGGTGGCCTGGGAGATGTGGCAAAGCGGTCAGTGGTGGGTGGCGCACATGAACGGCGCCCCCTACGCCGACAAGCCACCGCTGCTGTTCTGGCTGATCAATCTTGGCTGGGGCGTGTTTGGCGTCAACGACTGGTGGCCACGCCTGATCATGCCATTGGCGTCTCTGCTGGGGCTTTTTCAGCTGCGACGAATCGCTCTGAACCTTGGTTATGAAGCCCGTACGGCGCGGATGGCCCTGCTGGTATTGATGTCGATGCTGATGTGGTGGCTCTATAGCGCCACCCTGATGTTCGATATTCTTCTGACCACCTGTTTGCTGGGCGCCGTGGCCGCCCTGACCGGCACTGGCGTGCTGCGTCGGCGGGTTATTGGCGTCACCCTGTGGCTGGGGCTGGCGCTGCTCGCCAAGGGACCGGCGGTGATGCTGAGCTGGCTGCCGATTCTTGTGACCCTGCCATTGTGGAGCGAGCGCCCGGCAGATGAGCGTCGTCCGCTCATGTTCTGGCTGGCCACTGTCGCGGCCCTGCTGATACTGCTTGGCTGGGCCCTGAGCTCGGCGTGGATCGGTGGCGATGCCTATGCCAGCAATCTCCTGTGGCATCAGAGCGTTGATCGGCTGGAGCAGGTGGCCGATCATGCCCGCCCCTTCTGGTGGTATCTCCCCATGCTGCCGGTACTGTTGCTGCCCTGGTCACTGTGGCTGCCGGCGCTGAAGCTCTGGCGTCGGAACAGCCCTGCCACGCCGCGCAAAGCCCGCCGGCTGCTCTGGGTCTGGGCACTGGCGCCGCTGGTGCTGTTTTCCCTGGTCAGCGGCAAACAGGCGCACTATCTGATGCCCATCCTGCCACCGCTGGCCCTGCTCATCGCCGAGGTTCTGACACACTCTGTTCCGGCGCAGCGCCGCACGCTGAGAGTGCCGGCAATTGCCCTGTTCGCCACCGGTGCCCTCGCTTTGATCGTGAAAATGGTCGGCAACGCCGAACTGGCCGCGATGCTTTCGCTCCATGGCGTCTGGCTTTTATGGGTACTCGCGGCTGCCGCCGCTGTGATACGCCTTCAAACGACAGCGGCTGCAACGTTACTGGCCATGATTGGCACAGCGAGCCTGACACTGATCCTCACGATCATGATGGCCCCCCTGTGGCCGCGCGTGGATACTCAGCGTCCGGGCGCCCTGCTGTCTCAGCTCGAGCACCAGGGCCATCCGGTGGCCTGGTACGGCAGGAACTATCAGGCCAGCTTTCAGTTTGCCGGCCGGTTGACCACGCCGCTGCAGACCATCGACTCCCGGCCAGCGGATCTGTGTCACTGGCGACAGGATCATCCCGATGGCTGGGTAATAGGCGACAGTCGGCAACTGCCCTCGCTTTATGTACCGGCGCTGGCACAGGACTTTCCGTGGCGTTCCCGCATGCTGAGGGTCATGCCGGTATCGGCACTGCAGATCGCAACGCCCTTCTTTCTCTGTCCGGAGCCCCTATGAACATGAAAGTATTGGTAACAGGCGCCGCCGGCTTCATTGGCGCCTGGCTGACAAAGCGACTCACGGAAGATGGCGTGGCGACGGTCGGTGTTGACAGTTTTTCGGATTATTACAGCGTGGACTACAAGCGAGCGCGCCTTGAAGCGCTGGGCATCAGGAATTGTCGATTGCTGGACGTCAGCGACCGTGACGCGGTGGAAGCCCTTTTCAGGCGCGAAGGGTTCACGCATGTGATCCATCTGGCCGCTCAGGCCGGGGTACGCTATAGCGTCACGCATCCACATGTGTATGGCCAGAGCAACCTGACCGGCTTTCTCAACGTGCTCGAAGCCTGCCGCCAGCATGGCGTTCAACACCTCTACTACGCCTCCTCAAGCTCGGTGTACGGGCACTCAAGTCGTGAGGTCTTCAGCGAAAAGGATCCGGTCGACCACCCCGCCTCCCTATATGCCGCCACCAAGCGAGCCAACGAGCTCATGGCCGACAGCTATGCCAGCCTCTATGGCATGTCCCTGACCGGCCTGCGCTTTTTCACGGTCTATGGTCCCTGGGGCCGGCCGGACATGGCGCCCATGCTGTTTGCCGGCAGCATCATGAACCATCAACCGCTTCAGATTTTCAACCACGGTCAGATGGCGCGTGATTTCACCTGGGTCGGCGACATCATTGAGTCCGTGGTGCGTTTGATCAATACTCACCGCGCCGGCGGCGAAACCGGTCGCCATCAGGTCTTTAACATCGGGCGGGGCGAGCCCACGGCACTGATGGACTTTATTACATGGCTGGAAGACGCGCTGGGGCAGCAGGCGCCGCGCGAGTGGCTGCCCATGCAGGATGGCGATGTCACCCGTACCTGGGCAGACACATCCCGACTGGAGGCCGTCATCGATTATCGACCGACCATGCCGCTGGCCACCGGGGTGCAGCATCTGGCGCAATGGTGTCTGGATCATCAGCAATGGCTGCCTACCCGTCAGGTCGTTCCCATTACGAAAACCGCTTGAATGCCCTTGCGGGCCTGACTGCCCCCCATGACGCAAAAGCGCTAAAATGACTTCATGGGCAGCCGTTTGCTGCCCTTCCCTTATGTCGCTACCTTACCTTCACAATGTCGTTTGCGGCCAATTCTGTCCGGAGCCCGCCCATGTCCAATGATTCATCCGTACCTGACCAGGCCCATGCCCAGTCGGAGGCCCGCCGCACCTACAACATCGATCAGTGGGGAAGTGGCTACTTTGATGTCAACGATCAGGGGCTGGCCGTGGTGCGCCCGTTTGGCGACGCCGACGGCCAGAACGGCCCGGCCCTGCCGCTGAAGGGGCTGGTCGAAAAGCTGCAGAACGCCGGGCTGCGCCTGCCCATGCTGGTGCGCTTTACCGATATCCTGCATGACCGCGTCGAGCAGCTGTGCCAGGCCTTTGACCGTGCCATCGATGAGCTCGAGTACCGGGGCCGGTACACGGCCGTCTATCCCATCAAGGTCAATCAGCAGCGTCGCGTGGTCGAGGAACTTCTGGCCACCCCCGAGCGCGGCCGCGGGCGCGTCGGGCTCGAAGCCGGCAGCAAACCGGAGCTTCTGGCCGTGCTGGCACTTTCCTCGGAAACCACCTCGACCATCGTCTGCAACGGCTACAAGGACCGCGAATACGTTCGCCTGGCGCTGATGGGCGAAAAGCTGGGTCACCGCGTCTTTCTGGTGGTCGAAAAACAGGCCGAGCTCGAGCTGATTCTGGAAGAGGCCGATAACCTGGGCGTCATGCCGCGTATTGGCGTGCGCGCGCGACTCTCCTCGGTGGGCAAGGGCAACTGGGAAAGCACCGGCGGTGACAAGTCCAAATTTGGCCTGACCGCGCGTCAGATTCAGCACGTGGTCGATCACCTGCGCGCCCATGATCGGCTCGAGTCCCTGCAACTGGTGCACTTTCACCTGGGCTCGCAGATCGCCAACATCCGCGATATCCAGCGTGGCCTGCGCGAATGCACCCAGTTCTACAAGAGCCTGCGCGATGTCGGCGCCCCCGTCGCCGTGGTGGACGTCGGTGGCGGCCTGGGCGTGGATTATGAGGGCACCCGCTCACGCAGCTACTGCTCGACCAACTACTCGATGGCCGAGTATGCCAATAACGTGGTCGGCGCGTTTTCCCAGCTGTGCCAGAGCATGGATATTCCCCATCCGGACATCATTTCGGAATCCGGCCGGGCGCTGACGGCCCATCATGCGGTACTGATCACCAACGTGATCGACGAGGAGCGCCATGAGGTGGCTCTACCCGAACGTGGCCAGCATGAGGGCGACACGCATCTGGACGTGCTGTGGCAGACCTATGACTGGCTGGCGGAACCTGCCGAGCCGCGCCTGCTGGTCGAGTACTATCACGACCTTTATCAGGCCATGATCGATATTCAGGACCGCTTCGTGCTGGGCAGCGCCACGCTGGGCGTGCGTGCCGAAGGCGAGGCGCTCTACACCGCCGCCTGCAAGCGGCTGCGCGCCAAGCTCGATCGACGCAACCGCGCCCATCGTGAAATCCTCGATGAGCTGGACGAGAAGCTCGCCGACAAGCTGTTCGTCAACTTCTCGCTGTTTCAGTCCCTGCCGGACGTCTGGGGGATCGATCAGATCTTCCCGGTGCTGCCGCTGTCCAACCTCGACAAGCCGTCGACGCGCCGCGGTGTGATTCAGGACATCACCTGCGACAGTGACGGGCGTATCGAGCGCTACGTCGATGGTCAGGGCGTGGAGAGCACGCTGCCACTGCCGGAGTGGAAATCCGGTGACGACAAGCTGCTGGGGCTCTTCCTGGTCGGCGCCTATCAGGAGATTCTGGGCGATCTGCACAATCTCTTCGGTGACACCGACTCCATCGATGTCAGTCTTGATGAGCATGGCGACTGGAAGCTGGGCGCCCCGATCGTCGGCGATAGCGTGGCCAACGTACTGCGCTACGTAAACTTCGATCCGGATCGTCTCAAGGGCCGCTTCCAGCGCCAGCTGCTGCGCAGCGACGTTTCCGGACAGGAACGCGAGATGTTTCTTGAAGAGCTCGAAGCCGGGCTTGAGGGCTATACCTACCTGGAGTAGTGATTCTGCAATAGCCACACTCGGCTTCCTGTCTCACTTCGCATCGTCTCGCCCGGGCCTGTGTCCCGGGCGAGACGTTTCTTCTCTTCTTTGATTCCTCCCTTGCTCCTCCCCCTTTTGAAAGAAAGCTTTCCTGATCACTGAAAAGAAAGTCTCCCTTACCCTGGCAGGTGAATCAGTCAGCCTGTGCATGGTGTGTTCAGGCGGGAACGACCTTCATCGTTCGATCCACGACGCCCCCTTCGTTTGTTAATCAAAGGTCGAACGGCTTTTTGACAGGGGCCGTGCGAGCCTAGCTCAATTTGAGCAATGATGCGGCTGCCATGGCACGCCCTGTCCGAAGGGCTGCTCGTTCCACAAGAGCCAACAATCGAGACGAATGGCCCGCTTTCCACACCCAGGGGGAACACGAGTGAAGATAGGCGCACCAAAAGAGAGTGTTCGAGGAGAGGCGCGTGTCGCGCTGACCCCGGAGAGCGCGACACAGATCCGGAAGCTCGGCCATGCGTGCCTGATCGAAACCGGCGCCGGTGTGGCTGCAGGTTTTGACGACCAGGCCTACCGCGAGGCAGGCGTCACCATCGTCGACAGCGCTCAGGCGCTGTTCGATGACGCCGACATCGTGATCAAGGTTCGCGAGCCTTCCGAGCAGGAGGCCGAGCGTCTGCGCGAGGGCCAGACGCTGATCGCGTTTTTCTGGCCGGCCCAGAACGAGGCCATGCTGGAGAAGTGCCGCGCCCGGGGCGCCAGCGTCATCGCCATGGACATGGTGCCGCGCATTTCACGGGCACAGAAAATGGATGCGCTGTCATCCATGGCCAACATTGCCGGCTATCGCGCGGTGATCGAGGCCGGCAACAACTTTGGCCGCTTCTTTACCGGTCAGGTGACCGCCGCCGGCAAGGTACCACCGGCGAAGGTGCTGGTGATTGGTGCCGGTGTGGCCGGGCTTGCCGCCATCGGCACCGCCACAAGCCTCGGCGCCGTGGTGCGCGCCTTTGACGTGCGCCCGGAAGTCTCCGAGCAGATCGAGTCCATGGGCGCCGAATTCCTGTTTCTCGATTTCGACAACGCCCAGGACGGTTCGGAAAGCGGTGGCTACGCCTCGCCCTCGAGCCCCGAGTTCCGCGAAAAGCAGCTCGAGTGTTTCCGCGCTCAGGCACCGGAAGTGGACATCGTCATCACCACCGCGCTGATCCCCGGCCGGCCGGCACCCAGACTGTGGCTGGAGGACATGGTGGCGGCCATGAAGCCCGGCTCGGTGGTCATTGACCTTGCCGCCGAAAAGGGCGGCAACTGCGATCTGACCCGGGCCGATGAGCGCGTGGTCTCGGACAACGGCGTCGTGGTGGTCGGCTATACCGACTACCCCTCGCGCATGGCGACCCAGTCCTCGCTTCTGTACGCCACCAATATCCGCCACATGCTCACCGACCTGACGCCCGACAAGGACGGCGTCATCCAGCACAACATGGAAGACGACGTGATCCGTGGCGCCACGGTCACCCATCAGGGCGAGGTCACGTTCCCACCACCGCCGCCAAAGACCAAAGCGATTGGCGCCGCCAGACCCAGGGCTAAGGAGAAAGCACCTACCGCCGAGGAAAAGCGTGCTCTTGAGTCCGCCGAGTTCAAGTCGCAGACCAGACGTCAGGCGATTTTGCTGGGCATGGGCGGCGCACTGATGCTGTTGCTGGGTCAGGTCGCACCTGTCTCGTTCATGCAGCACTTTATTGTCTTTGTACTGGCCTGTTTTATCGGCTTTCAGGTGATCTGGAAGGTCAGCCACTCGCTGCATACGCCGCTGATGGCGGTCACCAATGCCATCTCGGGGATCATCATTCTGGGGGCGGTGCTACAGATTGGCTCGGGCAGCGTGATCGTGGGCATTCTGGCGGCGATTTCAGTGCTGATTGCGACCATCAATATCGTGGGGGGCTTTCTGGTGACACGCCGAATGCTCGCCATGTTCCAAAAATCCTGAGCGGCGGAGAAACGACATGCTGGGTCAAGGGTTCGTATCTGCCGCGGCGATCGCGGCCAGTGTTCTGTTTATTCTGTCGCTGGGTGGCCTGAGCAATCAGGAGAAGGCCAAGCGGGCTGTCTGGTACGGCATCATCGGCATGGCCGTGGCGGTGTTTTTCACCGCCTTCGGCCCCGGTATCGGCGGCTACTGGCTGATGATTCCGATGATCATCATCGGCGCCATCATTGGTACCCGACTGGCACGTCGGGTCGAGATGACCGAAATGCCCCAGCTGGTGGCGGCGCTGCACAGCTTTGTCGGCCTGGCGGCCGTGTTCGTGGCCTGGAGTGCCGATCTGGAACGTCGCCGGGTGCTGGCAGCCCGTGCCGTTGATGGGGCCATGCATGACTTCTCCGCCTTTGCCGCGCTTCTGGCGCACAAGGCGCCGGATGAGCTGATGTTCTTGCAGGTTGAAGTGGTGCTGGGCATCTTCATCGGGGCGGTCACCTTTACCGGCTCGGTGGTGGCCTTTGGCAAGCTGGCCGGCAGGATCGACGGCAAACCGCGCCAGCTCCCCGGCGGTCATCTGCTCAATGCCGGCGCTGCCGTGCTTTCACTGCTGCTGGCCATCCTGTATCTCAACGGCGCCGGCTTCTGGACGCTGCTGCTGCTGGCAGGACTGGCGTTTTTCATCGGCTACCACCTGATCATGGGCATTGGCGGTGCCGATATGCCGGTGGTGGTCTCGATGCTCAACAGCTACTCCGGCTGGGCCGCCGCGGCCATCGGCTTTACGCTCTCCAACGATCTTCTGATCGTGACCGGCGCGCTGGTAGGCTCCTCCGGGGCGATTCTCTCCTACATCATGTGCAAGGCGATGAACCGCAACTTCGTCAACGTGATCCTGGGGGGCTTTGGTGGCAGCACCGGCCCGGCCGCGGAGATCGAGGGCGAGCAGGTGGCGATCGACGCCAGTGGCGTGGCCAGTGCGCTCAACGATGCCGACAGCGTCATCATCGTCCCGGGCTACGGCATGGCGGTGGCCCAGGCCCAGAGCGCGGTGAGCGATCTGGTGCGCAAGCTGCGCGCGGCCGGCAAGCAAGTGCGCTTTGCCATTCATCCGGTGGCCGGTCGTCTGCCGGGCCACATGAACGTGCTGCTGGCCGAAGCCCGCGTGCCCTACGATATCGTGCTGGAAATGGACGAGATCAATGACGACTTTGCTTCCACCGACGTGGTCATCGTCATCGGCTCCAACGACATCGTGAATCCGGCCGCCCAGGAAGACCCCAACAGCCCGATCGCCGGCATGCCGGTACTGAAGGTCTGGGAAGCCAAACAGGTGTTCATCAGCAAGCGTGGTCAGGGCACCGGCTACTCCGGCATCGAAAACCCGCTGTTTTACAAGGAGAACAGCCGAATGTTCTATGGCGATGCCCGTGAAAGCCTCAATGCGCTGCTGCCGATGGTGGACTAGCGTAACGCTGCCCCGACCCTCGGTCGGAACAGTGCTGCCAGCCGATGGGGCGTGATCGCGGACAAATGCTCGCGATTCTGGAATAATCCGCGCCCATTACGACAACAGCACCCCGTCGAGCCATCGATGGGGTGCTGTCCTTTCTGGCTGCAGCAACGAGAGAAACAATGGCTTTCCTTTCCCGTCACGAGGCCGACACCTCTTCGCCCCGTGCCCCCGGCATGCTGGATGCGCTTTTCCCCATTGTGGCCGTGATCGTCATGCTGGCCCTCAGTGTGACGCTGTTCGGCGCCGACTCGTCCAGCGGCCCGACCCAGATTGCCCTGATCATGGGCGCCATGCTGGCCGCCGTGGTGGGCCTGAAAAACGGCCACCAGTGGCAGGCCATCGAAGAGGGCATCAATCGCGGCATTCACCTGTCACTGGGCGCGATTCTGATCCTGCTGTCGGTGGGTGCGATGATCGGCACCTGGACGATGGGCGGCGTGGTGCCCACGATGATCTACTACGGGCTCGAAATCCTGTCGCCCCACTACTTCTACGCCACCGCCTGCCTGCTGTGTGCGCTGGTCTCGGTGTCGGTCGGCAGCTCCTGGACGGTGGCCGGCACCATCGGCATCGGGCTGATCGGCATTGCCAACGGGCTGGGGCTTTCAAGTGCGATTACGGCAGGCGCGATCATTTCCGGCGGCTATTTCGGCGACAAGATGTCGCCGCTGTCCGATACCACCAATCTGGCCCCTGCCTCGGCCGAGGCCGAGCTCTTTGCCCATATCCGTCACATGCTCTGGACCACCACACCGAGTCTCATTCTGGCGCTGATCGCCTTTCTGGTACTGGGGCTGGGCGGCCCTGATCAGGTGGCCACACCCGAGCGCATTACCGACATCCAGCAGACCTTGAGTGATCACTTCACCATCAGCGCCTGGCTGTTGCTGCCGCTGCTGGCGCTTTTGATCATGGCGTGGAAGCAGATGCCGGCCTTTCCGACCATCTTCATCGGCGCCCTGCTGGGAGTGGTGTTTGCGCTGATCTTTCAGCGCGAGGCGGTGATCGGTCTGGCCGACACGCCCTCGCTGGGTCATGCCATGGCCCTTTTGAAGGGCAGCTGGATCGCCCTGTATGACGGCTACAGCGCCCATACCGGCAATGACGCGATCGATGCACTGCTCACCAACGGCGGCATGGCCAGCATGCTGACCACGGTCTGGCTGATTCTCTCGGCCATGACCTTTGGCGGCGTCATCGAGCGTCTGGGACTGCTGGAGCGCGCCGTCAGCGGTCTTTTGCGCGTAGCACGCAGTACCTCCTCCCTGATCATCTCGACGCTGGCGACGGGACTGGCCACCAACATCGTAACCGGCGATCAGTATCTTTCCGTGGTCCTGCCCGGGCGCATCTACAAGGCCGAGTTCCAGCGCCGGCGGCTCAAGCCGGTCAACCTGTCGCGGGCGCTGGAGGATTCCGGCACGATCACCTCGCCGCTGATCCCGTGGAACAGCTGTGGGGCCTACATGGCCGCGACGCTGGGCGTGGCCACCCTGAGCTATGCGCCCTTCGCCTTTTTCAATCTGATCAATTTAGGCATTGCTGTGCTCTATGCCCTGATCGGCTTTCGCGTAACGCGCATGAGCGATGACGAGCAGCCCGATCATGACGCCGAGCTGCCGACCCTGTCGGACGGACAGATCATCGATGATCAGTATGAGGCCAGTACCGGACGCGCCTGACCCCTTGCAGCCCCAATCAGGGTCTTTTTGAAACGACCCTTTTCAAATGACCCTTTTCAAATGACAACGCCGGCCCATGGGCCGGCGTTTTTCGATCCTCATAAAACAGGATCATGACACGATCAAATTACTCGTCGCGATCAACGGCCATGCCGGCCCAGACCTGACGCACCGGTTGGATTTCAAGGAAGTTGATGTTGAGATGCGCCGGCAGTGTGGCGACATAAAACATCTGCTCGGCGATGTCTTCAGCCGACATCGGCGTGGTGTTGCCATAAAGCTGGTCGGAAGCCGCCTGGTCGCCTTTGGTGCGCACCAGGGTGAACTCGGTTTCGGCCATGCCGGGGGCGATGTCGGTCACGCGCACGCCAGTGCCCAGCAGGTCACAGCGCAGGTTGTAGCTGAACTGCTCGACGAACGCCTTGGTGGCGCCATATACGTGGCTGCCCTTGTAGGGCCATTTGCCGGCGGTGGAGCCGATATTGATGATGCTGGCGCCGGCACCGACCTTGATCAGGGTGGGCAGCAGCGCGTGAGTGACGTTGACCAGCCCCTTCACGTTGGTATCGATCATGGTGTGCCAGTCCTCGAGTGCTACCTCCTGAGCCGGCTCCGGCGCCAGCGCCAGGCCTGCGTTATTGAGCAGCACATGGATCGAGGCGAACGCCTGGGGCAGCTCATCGACGGCCTTTTTCACGGCCGTTTCATCGCGCACATCCAGCTCGACGACATGTACGGCCACCTTCCCTGAAAGCTCCTGTTCAAGCGCTTCCAGGCGTTCGCGGCGTCGGCCGGTCAGCACCAGTGAGTAGCCGGCCTCGGCAAAACGGCGCGCCGCCGCACGGCCAAATCCTGATGTCGCACCGGTAACGAAAACGCTTTTATTCACGTGATTTCTCCCTGCTCGATGGTCAGTCATTAAATATCATCAAATACCAACGCCCGATCAGGCACTTGATGAAGCGGTCTGTGCCTGCGCGGTTGCCACCGCGCGACGAGTAGCATAGCGGCGCGCCAGCATGGCACACACAAACAGCTGAATCTGGTGAAACAGCATCAAGGGTAGCAGTGCACTGCCGACCTGAGCGGCCGGGAACAGGACATTGGCCATCGGTACGCCCGAGGCCAGCGTCTTTTTGGAACCGCAAAAGACAATGGCGACCTCATCCTCGCGCGAAAAGCCCATCAGACGGCTGACGGTGCGGGTGATCAGCAGAACCAGCGCCAGCAATACGCAGTCCACCACGATCATGGTCGCGATGCTGACCCCATCGACGTGCTGCCAGAGCCCGCCCACGATGGCCTCACTGAAGGCCAGATAGACCACCATCAGAATCGAGCCGCGATCCACGATCGTGAGTGGTGCCTTGTGTTCGCGAACCCACTGCCCGATCCAGGGCTGCAGGAGCTGTCCCAGCAGAAAGGGCGCCAGCAGCTGCATGAGGATATTGCCGATGGCTCCCGGCGATGGGCCGGCACCGGCGTCAGCATTGACGCTGAGCACCAGCCCCAGAAGGACTGGTGTAATGAACATGCCCAGAATATTGGACGCCGTGGCCGAGCAGATCGCCGCGGCCACATTGCCACCGCCGATCGAGGTAAAGGCGATCGAGGACTGCACGGTCGAGGGCAGCACGCACAAAAACAGGATGCCGGTATACAGCGCCGGTGACAGCAACGCCGGTGACAGCAGCCCGATGATCAGCCCCAGTACCGGAAATAGCCCAAAGGTGGTCAGAAAGATCACCAGATGCAGGCGCCAGTGGGTCATGCCCTTGACAACGGTTCTGGGCGAGAGCCGGGCGCCATGCAAAAAAAACAGCATGCCAATGGCAATGGTGGTGGCGATCGAAAACCACTCGGCGTAGCGGCCTGAAACGGGCAGCAGCGAGGCCAGCACGACAGTGCAGACAAGATAAAGGAGAAACTTGTCGATATTGAGACGGGCAGGTAGGAACACGGCAGACTCGAAGCTCAAGCATTCTGGAGGGTTGGATCAGCCGGGCCTTCGCCCCGGCCGCTCATCGATCATACGCCAGCCCTCCGAATTTGGCACGGCCGGGCACCGGATGCTCAAACAGACATGAAAAAAGCGCCCGCAGGCGCTTTGACGTTTCAACTGCTGACGTTTCTGTGGCAACAGGATCAGTGATTCTCGCCCCGGCCGGTCTTGTGCTGGAGCTCATCAATCATTTTGGACGCGTCGGCCTTGTTGAGCGAATCGTCGAAGTCGACACCGGCTTCTTCGCACAGCGTGCGCAGGTAGGAAGCCTGAGCACCGGTCATGCTTTCATCACCCGTGGCCCAGTCGTTGGGGTCCTTCTCGAGATTGCTGGCCTGCTCGTTATGGCTGGGATCTTCCGTGCGATTGGTCATAGGGTTCTCTCCGTGAACGGCCATGTGGATACTGGATAAAAATATAGACGATGATGCGTTTGATGCACGTTTGTCTCACTACATAAGTCAGTAAAGAGATTTGACTAATGAAGGGTTGTATCAATATAAACTTATGTTATGGCGCGCGCTCGCGCTGGATGCTTGGATAGGGGATAACCGTTATTGCCAATGAAGGCGATCCGGTCAGCAAAACCCGAGTCATGTTTCAAGGAGTAGTACCATGGAAGGTATTGTCAGCAACTATCGCGACGTCGTACGCAAGGGCGGCTACACCCTGACTTCAGAGCAGGCACCGCCGCGGGATACACCGCTTGAGTGTATCTACATCGACAATGACAGCCAGTCCATTCGCACGACCAGCGCCCGCCTGGGCATGGCCGACAGCCAGACGTGGTGTACCGAAAGCGGGGTCACCGAGGCCCTGATCAGCGGCTCGTCTTCCTTTATTTCCTCCATGGCCTGGCGCGCCGGTAATCCCAGCCAGTCCGGTAATCCCGGCCAGTAATGTTTCATATCGCGCCCGCCCTGGCGGGCGTTAATTTTTCTGACCAGCGCCACTTTTCCTTCCCTGTTATTGAAGTTGCCGTGGAGCAGGATGACTGGCAGAAGGCGGCAATTCCGGCCCATACTCCAGAACTCACCCTGTTCTGCGGGACATTGGCATGCCCGGACGCTCTTCAGATAAAAGCATCACGCGCCGCCTGCGACATCGCCTGCCGGTGCGCGTCTGGCACTGGGTCAATCTCTGGTGTCTGATCGTGCTGCTGCTCAGCGGCCTGCAGATTTTCAACGCCCACCCTGCGCTTTACTGGGGCAGTGCCTCCAGCTTTGATGCCCCCTGGCTTGAGATGTACGCCATGCGGGCCGCCGATGGCAGTATCAACGGCATGACCGCGCTGGGGCCCTGGCAGTTCACGACCACCGGCGTACTGGGATACTCGGGCGAGAGCGTTGGCGGCTTCCCTGCCTGGGCGACGCTACCGAGCTATCAGTTTCTGAGCATGGGCCGGCTGTGGCACTTCTTCTTTGCCTGGCTGTTTGCCATCAGCGGCGCACTCTTTGCCCTTTATGCGCTATTGAGTGGCCACTTTCGCCGCAATTTCTGGCTTGATGGTCGCGACTGGCGCGCTCTGGGGCAGGACGTCATCCATCATCTCAAGCTGCGTTTTCATGATCATGCGGATAAGTACAACGGCCTGCAGAAGCTCAGCTATCTGAGTGTGGTATTTCTGGCGCTGCCGCTGATGATCGTGACCGGTCTTTGCATGTCGCCGACCATCAATGCCGCCGCCCCCTGGCTGCTGGACCTGTTCGGCGGGCGCCAGAGCGCCCGCTCGCTTCATTTCATCACGGCCTTTTCACTGGTGCTGTTTGCCGTGGTTCACATGGTGATGGTGCTGCTCTCCAACCCCCTGCGCCAGCTGCGCGGCATGATCACCGGCCACATGCCACGCGAGTCTTCGTCTTCTGATCCGGAGTCACCGTCATGAGCCGGCGCCCACCATCAGAACCCTCTTTGACTCGCCGCGCCCTGTTGCAGCGTACCCTTCTGGGAGCGGCAGCCCTGGGACTGGTCGGCTGCGATCGGCTGTCGGAAAACGATGCCATTATCCAGCTTATCGGCAGTGCCGAGACGCTCAATCTCAAGGCGCAGCGTTTGCTGGCCGGGCGCGAGTCGCTGGCCGTGGAGTATCCGGCCTCGATGATATCGCCGGTCTTTCGGCCCAACGGCACGGTGGACCCACAGACCGCACTGTATCGACAGCTGGCCGCCTACGATTTCACCGACTGGCGCCTCACGGTAGACGGCCTGGTGCAGACGCCGCTGGAACTCTCGCTTGAAACGCTTCGCGGAATGCCCTCGCGCACCCAGATTACTCGCCACGATTGTGTGGAAGGCTGGAGCGCCATCGGGCAGTGGTCAGGACCGGTGCTGGGCGACATTCTGGAGCAGGCCGGCGTACACGCCTCGGCGCGCTACGTGGTCTTTCATTGCATGGATCAGCTTGATGGTGAGCACGATTATTACGAAAGCATCGACATGGTCGAGGCCTTCCACCCCCAGACCCTGCTGGCCCATTCGCTCAACGGCGAACCGCTGCCCGTGGGCAATGGCGCGCCGCTGCGCCTGCGCGTGGAACGACAGCTCGGCTACAAGATGGCCAAGTATCTCAAGGGCATTACGCTGGTCGAACACTTCGATGATATTCAGGGCGGCAGGGGCGGCTACTGGGAAGACCGCGGCTATACCTGGTATGCCGGTATCTAGCAACTATTTGTGGTGCTTTGGTCGTGTATCACCGATGTCGATTTGACAAAAGCTTATGCCAGGCTGAACTGAAAGACATCCCGGGAGGATGGCGTCATGCCATGGCCCCGCTCTCCGAAAGATTCAGGAGGTTTTGATGACGTTTTATAACACTGCTCGCCCCACCCTGCTGGCCTCGGCCATCGCACTGGCCTGCGCCTTCTCGGCCGGTACTGCCCTGGCGGCTGATGCATCAGGCAAGACACCCGAGCACCTGCGCGGCACCATCAGTGCGGTCAGCGATCACGGTTTTACCGTGGAGTCCACCAGCGGTGGCGACACACATGAGGTGACCATCAATGACCAGACACGCGTGGCAGGCGTCACGCCGTCGAGCCTTGACGAGATCAGGGAAGGCACCTTTATCGGCACCGCCAATGCGCCAGGTGAGAATGGCCAGCCTTCAAAGGCACTGGAAGTGGTCGTCTTTCCTGAGGAGATGAAGGGTACCGGTGAAGGCGACTACCCGTGGGATACCCCGCGCGGACATGACCAGAGCGGTTCGTCAGGCAGCAAGATGGGCGGCTCTGGCGGTGGCTCAAGCATGACCAACGGCACCGTCAGCCAGGCCGACAGCGGCAAGATGGGCGGCGCCGGCGGTGGCTCGACCATGACCAACGGCACCGTCAGCCAGGCCGACAGCAGCAGGATGGGCGGCGCCGGCGGTGGCTCGACAATGACCAATGGCACCGTCAGCCAGTCGGAAAGCGGTGATCAGAACATGATGACCCTGACCGTGGATTACGGTGATGGCCAAAAGCAGATCATGGTACCGCGTGATGTGCCGGTCGTGGCCGTTCAGAAAGCCACCATGGACGACATTAAAAAGGGTGAAGCGGTCTTTGTGGCCGGCGACCTGTCCGCCTCGCCCGTACAGGCGAAGGTCGTGATTGTCGGGCTGGAGGGCACCGTTCCTCCGATGTAACGCGATCCGTTCATACAACCACCCCCTGATGCCCGGCGCCGCCGGGCATCAGCCCTCCAGTACAAAATGCATCACGCCACTGCACAGCCTGTCCTTGCGGGCATCAAGCCTGCCGGCCGTGATCGGCAGCCTGAAACGGCGCCTGCCGGCGCTGCCCGGATTGAAGTAAAGCCGCCTCTTCCCCGAGCTTTCCTCGACCCACTGCTGACGCGGTTTATGAGAGTGCCCGAACAACACGGCGTCGCAAACTGTCGCGCTGTCAAAATCGGCCATGTCATGCACCAGATGCAGCCGCCAGCCGTTGACCGTGATGTCGCGATGCATGGGCAACATCTCGCACCAGTCTTCCCGATCAATATTGCCCCGCACCACAATCAGCGGTGCCATTTCGGCAAGCCGATCCAGGATGGACGGGTCGCCGACATCGCCCAGATGCAGGATCAGCGCGCAGCCTTCGAGCGCTTTCAAGGCCTCATTGCGCAGCAGTCCGTGCGTGTCGCTGATCACGCCCACGGGGGTATCAATGGAAAAGGATGTGCGATTACACAGCGAAAGCGCCATGAAGCTGTCTCCTGATGAAACTGTCTCCTGACAGCAGAAAGGCCCCGGATGGGGCCTTTCTCATGGATATCCTGGACGTTGATCAGCGCGTGGAGCCTGCCGGCGTCCCGGCCTTTTCAAACTCCTCGTAGGTCACGTTGCCCTGCTCATCCACGTTGCAGCTGACGTTGTAGATGGTGGTGCCGTGGCCCAGCATGTTGATGTGCAGCAGCAGCTCTTCGCCCTTTTCGTAGTCCCCGGCGTTTTGCTGCTCCATCAACAGCTGCGAGCTTTCGAAGGTGTCACCATCCTTGCTGGCCATGGCGGCATCATGGCACTGATTGACCAGCTCACGCTCGGCCTGGGGCACGTCGGCAGACTCCTCGACCGAGGCCTGCGCCATCTGACTGACGCCGGTCATCGCAAGCGCCAGAGCACCGGCACACCACATACCCTTGTGTACATTCATGATTCATCCCTGAAGTTTGGCTTCCTGTTGAGTGTAGGAACACTCGGGGCAACTTACCCGACAATTATTTCACCGCTTTTGAACACGGCACCTGGTTCGATCCTTTCGGGCAATGACACCAATGGATGGTTTGCACCCTGCCGTGCCGGCTCGTATGGTGCATGGCGTTTATCAAAGGCCCTCACCGGCCGCTACGATTCTGGGCCTTACCTGCTGGATACTGTCATGGCAACTTCCTCTGAACGCGGCTTTTTTGGCCACCCTCGCCCGCTGGGCCCGCTCTTTTTCACCGAAATGTGGGAGCGCTTCTCGTTTTATGGCATTCGCCCGCTGCTGGTGCTCTACATGGCAGCAACGCTTGCCGAGGGCGGGCTGGGCATTCCACGCGACACGGCCGCCGCCATTGTCGGCATCTTTGGCGGCATGATCTATTTAAGCGCCCTGCCCGGCGGCTGGCTGGCCGATAACTGGCTGGGACAGCGCCGCGCCGTCTGGTATGGCTCGATTCTGATTGCCCTGGGCCACCTGTCCATCGCGCTATCGGCGCTGTGGGGCGCGTCCATGTTCTATATCGGTCTGATTCTGCTCGTGCTGGGCTCGGGAATCTTCAAGACCTGTATCTCGGTCATGGTCGGCACGCTTTATCCGGAAGGCGACAGTCGTCGCGACGGTGGTTTCTCGATCTTCTACATGGGTATCAATCTGGGCGCCGTCATTGCACCGCTCATCACCGGCCTTGCCATGGACAGCGGCGGCTGGCACTGGGGATTTGGCGCCGGCGGGATCGGCATGCTGGTGGCGCTGACCATTTTCAGACTGACCGCCATCCCGGCCATGAAACGCTTTGACCGGGACCAGGACCGCGCCTCGAGCTGGGACGCACCGGTCAACCGGCGCCGCCATGTCGGCGCTGGCGTCACGGCGTGTCTGCTGCTGCTGGCACTGATCACCGCGCTCGGACTGGCCGGCGTGATCACCTTCAATCCGGTCCTGATTGCCACCACCATGAGCTATGTGGTGGGGCTGTGCGTACTGGGCTGGTTTCTTTATCTGATGTTTTTCAGCGGGCTGGACCGCATGGGCCGCGCCCGCGTTATTGTCTGTCTGGTGCTGTTTGTGGCCGCCGCCCTGTTCTGGGCCTCGTTCGAGCAGCAGCCCACCTCCTACAACCTGTTTGCGGCCGATTACACCAACCGCCAGGTGCTGGGTTTTGACATTCCGGTGATCTGGTTCCAGTCGCTCAACCCGCTGTTTATCATCATGATCGCGCCTGTTTTCGGCTGGCTGTGGCCGGCACTGGCACGCCGTGGCTTCGAACCGTCAAGCGTGACCAAGTTCAGCGCCGGCCTCGTCCTTGCCGCCGCAGGCTTTGGCCTGATGATGATGGCCGCCTGGCAGGTCGTCGGCGGCGCCGCTCAGGTCTCACCGCTGTGGATCGTGGCCAGCCTTTTGCTGTTGACCCTGGGAGAGCTCTGCCTGAGTCCGGTAGGGCTTTCCACCATGACGGAGCTGGCGCCAACGCCCATTCGCGGGCAGATCATGGGCATCTGGTTTGCCGCCACGGCACTGGGCAATCTGGTCGCCGGGCTGATCGGTGGTCACGTCAGCGCCGAGCAGGTGGCACAGCTGCCCGAACTTTTCGGACGCTGCGCGCTGGCGCTGCTGATCGGGGCGGTCATACTCATGATATTGATCAGGCCCATCCGCCGACTGCTGGCCCATGGCCGCGCCGCTGAATCAGGCACTTCGGAGATACCGCAATGACCACTTCTGTCGATACGCCTTCACAACGCATCGAGGCCCTGCGTCGATCCATGACGGCACACGGCGTCGATGCGTGGCTGGTCCCCTCGTCCGACCCGCATCTGTCGGAATACCTGCCCGGCCACTGGCAGGGACGCGAGTGGCTGACCGGTTTTACCGGATCGGTCGGCACGCTGCTGGTCACCCGTGATTTTGCCGGGCTCTGGGTCGACAGCCGTTATTGGGTGCAGGCCGCCAGGGAGCTTTCCGGCAGTGGCATCGAGATGATGAAGGTGGCCCAGGGCCAGCAGATTCTCGCTCCGATCGACTGGTTTGACGTCCATCACCAGGGGCCCGCCACCCTGGGCTTCGATGGCGCCGTCCTGCCGCTGGCCGCCCATCGCGCCTTCAGCGCACGGCTGGGAGATGGCGTCACGATCAAAAGTGACCGGGATCTGCTCGAGGAGATCTGGTCCGATCGACCGGCCCTGCCGCAGGCGGCGGTGATGGCCCATGACGACGCCTTTGCCGGCCAGACCCGCCTTGATCGCCTGGGACAGCTGCGCCAGGCCATGAATGACGCCGGCGCCGACGCGCACCTGATCTCGACGCTCGACGACATCGCCTGGCTTTTCAATCTGCGCGGCAGCGATGTGGACTACAACCCGGTGTTTCTGGCCCACGCGCTGGTGGATGCTCACCATGTCCGTCTTTTCATTGATCAGGACAAGGTGCCAGCGGCGCTTTGCGAGGCGCTGGCCGATGATGGCGTGTTTTTGCATGACTATGCCGAAGCCCGCGAGTCGCTGACGCGCCTGCCCAAGGGCACACGGCTTCTGATCGACCCGGCGCGGGTGACGCTGTCGCTGGTGGAGGCCCTGCCCGGGCAGGTCACGCTCGTCGAGGCCTTTCAGCCAACAACGCTTGCCAAGGCCTGCAAGAGCGACGCCGAGATCGATCATGTCCGCGCGGCCATGGCCCGCGATGGTGCGGCCCTGTGCCGGTTTCTCTGCTGGCTTGACGAGACGCTGGAACGTGGGGAATCGATCACCGAGCTGACCATCGATGCGCGTCTCACCGCCGAACGGGTGCGGGAGAAACACTTCGTCTCGCGCAGCTTTCCCACCATTGCCGGCTTCAACGCCAACGGTGCCCTGCCGCACTACCGCGCCACCGAGGCGGCCCATTCCGTCATCGAGGGTCAGGGACTTTTGCTGATCGACTCCGGCGCCCAGTATCTGGACGGCACCACCGACATTACCCGGGTGATTCCGGTGGGTGAGCCGACATCGGCTCAGAAGGCCGACTACACCCGTGTGCTCAAGGGCATGATGGTGCTGTCGCGGACCCGCTTTCCGGAAGGCATCGAAGCGCCCCGGCTGGACGCCATCGCCCGCGCGCCCCTGTGGGAAGCGGGCCTGGACTACGGCCACGGCACCGGCCACGGCGTGGGTTATTTCCTCAACGTACACGAAGGCCCACAGGTCATCTCCCGCGGGGCGCAGCCCACACCCCAGACCGCCATGCGGGAAGGCATGATCACCTCGATCGAACCGGGGCTCTATCGCCCGGATCAGTGGGGCATTCGCATCGAAAACCTGGTCGTCAATCGTCTCGTGACGGAGGTTGAGACCCTCAGTGACGACGCCTTCCTCGAGTTCGAGACGCTGACGCTGTGCCCCATCGATACCCGCCTGATCGAGCGCTCGCTGCTACGCGATGACGAGATCGCCTGGCTGGATGACTATCACCGCACGGTGTTCGAGCGGCTGTCGCCAGAAGTGGATGAGGAAACCCGGAACTGGCTTCTGGAGAAAACACGGCCTTTAACACGCTGAGCGAGCGCTCAGGAGAAAACCAGGAGAAAGGCAATAAAAAACGCCCCGGCCATGGCCGGGGCGTTTGCGTGCAGGGACAGACCGAGGATCAGGTCAGATCGTCGGTGGCGTCCGGCAGGTCGGTAATGGCGCCCAGCGAGGCCGAGCTGACCGTACGGGCGTACTTGGCCATCGCCCCGCGGGTGTAGCGCGGCTTCGGGCGCTGCCAGGCACTGCGGCGACGCGCCATCTCTGCCTCATCGATGTGCAGGGTCATGACGTCGTTTTCGGCATCGATGGTGATTTGATCGCCGTCTTCGACCAGCGCGATCGGCCCGCCGTTGAAGGCTTCCGGCGTGATGTGACCCACCACGAAGCCGTGGCTGCCGCCGGAGAAGCGCCCGTCGGTGATCAATGCCACCTTGTCCCCCAGCCCGCGGCCCATGATGGCCGACGTCGGGGTGAGCATTTCCCGCATGCCCGGACCGCCGCGGGGACCTTCGTAGCGAATCACCAGCACGTCACCAGCCACCACGGTCAGGTCGTTGATGCGTGCCTGCGCTTCCTCTTCAGAGTTGAATACGCGAGCCTTGCCGGTAAAGCGAGTGCCTTCCTTGCCGGTGATCTTGGCCACCGAACCTTCCGGGGCCAGGTTGCCGTAGAGCACGCGCAGGTGGCTGGAAGCCTTCACGGGGTTATCCAGCGGCTTGATGATGTTCTGACCTTCCGGATAGGGCGCCACATCGGCCAGGTTTTCGGCCAGCGTGTTGCCGGTGACGGTCAGGCAGTCGCCGTGCAGCAGTCCGGCATCGAGCAGGGTCTTCATCAGCGGCTGAATGCCACCAATGGCGACCAGCTCGCTCATCATGTAATGACCGCTGGGGCGCAGGTCTGCCACTACCGGCACACGCTTGCCGATCTCGGTGAAGTCATCCAGATTGAGCTCGACGCCAATGGTGTTGGCTATCGCGATCAGGTGCAGCACGGCGTTGGTGGAACCGCCAAGACTAATGACCACGGTCACAGCGTTTTCAAACGCCTTGCGGGTCATGATGTCGGAAGGCTTGATGTCGAGTTCCAGCAGCTTGAGCACGGCAGCGCCCGCAGCGCGGCTGTCGTTCTGCTTGTTCTGCGACACGGCATTTTGTGCCGAGGAGTTCGGCAGACTCATGCCGAGCGCTTCAATGGCAGAGGCCATGGTATTGGCGGTATACATGCCGCCGCAGGAACCCGGCCCTGGAATGGCGGTTTCCTCGATGCGCTTGACGTCGATAAGATCCATGTTGCCCTGGGAGTGGGCGCCCATGGCCTCGAACACCGAGACGATATCGGTGTGCCCTTCGCCCGGCAGGATGGTGCCGCCGTAAACGAAGATACCGGGGCGGTCCAGACGGGCCAGCCCCATCATGCAGCCGGGCATGTTCTTGTCGCAGCCGCCGATGGCCACCACGCCGTCAAAGCCTTCACAGCCGGCCACGGTCTCGATCGAATCGGCAATGACCTCGCGCGAGATCATCGAGTACTTCATGCCCTCGGTGCCGTTGGCGATGCCATCACTGACGGTGATGGTGTTGAACACCACGCCCTTGCCGCCGGCCTCATCGGCGCCGTCACTGGCGGCGTCCGCCAGCACGTTGATGTGGCTGTTACACGGGGTGACGCGACTCCAGGTCGACGCGATCCCGACCTGGGGTTTGGTAAAATCCTCATCGCTGAAGCCCACAGCGCGCAGCATGGCGCGGCTGGCCGCCTTGCCCGGGCCGTCCACGACCGGGGAGGAATGGCGACGGGTATGACTCCGGTCATTGGCAAGCGGTGCGGTAGAGGGGCTATCCGGCCGGTCTTCCTGGCTCATGATCTGATCACTTTTGATGGTAATGAATACGAACAGGTTCCGGTCCATTCCATGGAGGCGCAATGCCCGGAACCAACGAAAGCGCTGTCGATGGCAGTTCCCATACGGCGGCGATGCCGCCCGTGCAGGGCAGGTCTGAACATCGACAGAAGCGTGTCGCCGCAGGGCTTTCGGATCTTCGAAAGCGGGCCACACGCACTGCGCGGATAGCGCGGCCGGGTGTCAGGCCCGGCACAGGGTATCGAGTATACGCCCAGCCTGCTTCAGCATGAAATCAGCTGCGCGCCGTGATCTCGAAATACTCATCCAGAGACAGGTTCAGCCGTGCGCCCTCGGGCAGTGCCCCGACCCCTTCCGGCGTGCCGGTCAGAATCACATCCCCGGGCTCAAGCGTAAACGAGTGCGACATCTCCTTGATCAGTTCGACCGCCTTGAACAGCATCAGGGCGGTATGCCCGGTCTGGCGACGCTCGCCGTCGATGGTCAGGCTAAAGCGCAGGTCATCAAGATTCATGCCCTGTGCATCAAAGGGCACGAACTCGCTGATCGGGCAGGCGCCATCAAAGCCCTTGGCCCGCTCCCACGGGTGCCCCTTGTCCTTGAGTCTTGACTGGACATCGCGCAGGGTCAGATCCAGCGCCAGCCCCACGCCGGCAATCGCCGCCAGCACCTCTTCAGGGCGCGCGCGGCATAGCCGGCGGCCGATCAAAAGGGCCACCTCGGTTTCAAAATGTACCCCGCCCAGATGCCGCGGCACCCGGATGCGCTCGCTCATGGGCGTGGCGCTGGAGGCCGGTTTGATAAACAAGAGCGGTGTAGTGGGCACCTCGTTATCAAGCTCTCTGGCATGGGCGGCGTAGTTACGCCCCACGCAGACAATCTTGCCCAGAGGCTCGGCAAACGTGCGTCCATCGGTGAAACCGGGCTGGAAGGCCATGGCCTGTTCCTTTTGAAGATCCATGCATGATGATTGATGCAACTTACGCCTTATTACAGCCATAACAAAACCACACCCATGAAAAAGCGGCAAAGCGCGATGGCGCCCTGCCGCTTGTTTTCCGTGGATCACGAGGGCACGCCATGTGCCCGTGCCCTCGATACGGCCTGCCTTGAAAGGGCTTAAAGAGTCAGGTCACGCCAGCGGCCGTCCGGCGTGTGGGCCAGGAAATCGGGACGATGCTTTTTGGCCGCAAACGGTACATCGAGTGCGTTGTCACGCCGATTGAAGACAAAAAAGATATTGCTGCGAGCGTCCGGCGACATGTTGGCATTGGAGCCATGGAGCGTATTGCAGTCAAACAGCAACAGCCCGCCGGCACGCCCCTTGGGCGCCTCGATGCCGTGCTCGGCCACCAGTTCGGCCAGCGCCTCGCGCCCGGGCACGCCCGCTTCCTGTTTTTTCAGCGAACTTTTGTAGTTGTCTTCCGGCGTCTCGCCAATACAGGGCACGAACTTTTCATGCGAGCCCGGGATCAGCATCAGGGGGCCGTTGAACTCGTGGTTGTCGGTGAGCACGATCGAGGCGCTCACGGCATTCATGCGCGGCATGCCATCCTCGGCGTGCCAGGTCTCGAAATCGGAGTGCCAGTCAAAGCCCTTGCCTTCAAAACCCGGCTTGTAGTTGATGCGCCCCTGCATCACGTAGACATCCTCGCCGATCAACTGCTCAACGCTTTTGACCAGCTTCGGAGACTGCGCCAGCTGCCCGAATTTTTCTGACAGAAAGTGCATGGCAAAGATCGAGCGGATCTCGTTGCTGCTCGGCTCGGTGATGGTGAAGTCCTGGTCGCGGTAATCATCGCGTTCAAGCAGGGCATTCAGCTCGCGCTGGTACTCGGCAAGCTCGGCCTCATCGAGAAAGTTCGGGATAAAGACAAAGCCCTTGCGGCGAAATTCCTCGCGCTGCTCGCTCGTCAGCGGCCCCTCTTGTGGCCCACGCAGGATATCTTCCTGACGCGGCAGCCAGGTGCGCTCGGACGGCGTCGCCAGACGCGTAGGGTACGGGTCTTCCATCAGCGTATTGTGACGCTGGGCGTGTACAGCTGACATGTGTCCTCCTTGATCAACAAAAAGACGACGGCATCCTGCCTGACGTCACCCCCTCAGGGGGCGCTACGGGTATCCGGCGCCGGCGGCGCCTGTGGAGACATGCTTTCGGTCTCGGGACGTCGACAGATCATGACCATCGCCTGACCCTTTCGGGAACTCACGGGCAATCGCATCCTGTTTGAGCAGGACACGCGTGAGGCCCTCACGTGAACATGACGCTCCCCTGTATTCTATAACTCAGGTTATTACCCTCGAGAACCCGGGTGATTACTCTCGAGGCACGGAGCGTTCAACCGTAGAATGCGCGCATTGATCATGTTCTCAGGCCCTGTCTGGATGTTATCAATGTTCCTGCCGTGATTTGTCAGACTGTCGCCCACCGGGGCGCCGGCTCATGCCTGACACGATACCGACCTGATGAGCACCCAAATGCCACATCCAGACCTTTCACGCCGGGCGGCCCGCCAGGGGGCGCTGGGACTGCTGCTGATCCTGCTGCTGAGCCCCGGCCTGCCCGGCGCCATTGAGCAGGCGCAGGCCCGACAGCTGCTGCAGCCAGAGCATGGCACGGCCAGCGAACTGCGTGCCAAACGCAAACGCGAGCAGGCGCGTGCCCGTCAACTGGGGCTTTCCGAGACCCAGCTCAAAAAGGCCGCCGCTCAGGGTCGCTCGATTGTCCCAAACGGATCGACACGAGCCATCGCGGCGGGTGTGGATAACTTCAACTACAAGAAGTATGCCTTCAACGAAGAGATCGACCGTCCCGGCGAGGTAGCCATGGCGCGCGCCATGGACACCGTCATGGATCAGGTCGGGCGACCCTACCTCTGGGGCGGCACCACACCCCAGGCAGGCTTTGACTGCAGCGGTCTGATCTATTACGCCTTTCGTGACCTGCTTTCCGGGGATCTGCCGCGCACCGCCAACGGCATGTATCACTGGTCAGGGTCCACTCCGGTCGCCCTGGACTCGCTCAAGCGCGGCGATCTGGTCTTTTTCCGCATCAAGGCGGCCAGCGCCGCTGATCATGTCGGCGTCTACCTGGGCGATGGCAAGTTCGTTCAGGCCCCGCGCACCGGAGAAAACATTCGCGTCAGCTCGCTTTCGGGCAACTACTGGCAGCGCCACTATCTGGGCGCAAGGCGCCTTTTGACCGGTGACACCGTGCGCCAGCTCGCCTCACGCTGATCCTTTTGTATCCAACTGCAAATTATTAACCTCGAGCAATCTCCCCCGAATCATTCCTGACTATGCTGATGCGCGACCCTGTCATTTTTTAACGGCACGGATAGCCCCTGACAGGCATAACAAGGAGTTTTCATGGGTGACCCTTTCCTCCGGCGTCTGAACGATATGCTGGCGGGCCATGACACGCCTGCCGAGCATATCGATGCCCTGATTCTGCCACTGGATCAGCTGATCGCGCTGGGTCCGCTTGCCCGCCCCGGATCAAACGACACGCTCACACGCTGGCGTGCGCTGTATCGCGTGGCCGGTTGTGATCTGGCGCTGATCAAGCTCTATGAAGGCCACACCGACGCGCTGGCCATCATGGCAGAGCTTGGCGTCACGCCCGATGCCCCTGATGAGGCCCGCTGGGCCATGTGGGCCGCCGAGCCGCCCCAGGCCCGGGTTCATGTCGATGATGGCCATGTCGATAGTGCCAATGCAGCGCAGGTCACCCTTACCGGCACCAAGGCCTGGTGTTCGGGTGCCCCCATTGTGACCCATGCCCTGATGACCGTCTGGCAGGATGATCAGCAGCGTCTGGCCGCCGTGGCCATGGATCAGCCGGGCGTGAGCGTTACCGACCGGGGCTGGCAGGCCGTCGGCATGCAGGCCACCGCCAGCGTTGACGTCGATCTTGACCATGCCCATGCCAAGCTGATCGGCCCGGCCAATGCCTATCTGGACCGCCCCGGCTTCTGGCAGGGCGGTGCCGGCATCGCGGCCTGCTGGCTGGGCGGCGCGCACGCGCTGGCACGAGCACTGCAGGCGAAGGCCTCAAATCGACAGGACGACGCCCTCCTGATGGCGCAGCTGGGCCATGTCGATGCCGCGCTGCATGCCGGCCTTGCCGGGCTTCGCGACGCCGCTGCCACCATTGATGCCGCCCCCAGCGAGAACAGCCAGAGGCTGACCCTGCGCACCCGCGCGCTGGTTGAACACAGTGTCAATCAGATCATCACGCACTGCGGTCGCGCGCTGGGGGCTGCGCCCTTCTGTCGCGATCGCCGTTTTGCCCGCATGATGGCCGACCTGCCGGTTTATCTGCGTCAGAGCCACGCCGAGCGCGATCTTGCCGCGCTGGGCCGGCTCTGCACCGAAACCGAAAGCGGGTGGCAGCCATGAGCGATGATGATCGTCGGATTGAAGGGGAAGGCACGCTGGAAGCCGACTGGCAGGCCTGGGGTGGACTTGAGGCGATGGCGACCATCACCCATGACGCGCTGGTCGCCCCGCATCAGCATGCCGTGATCGTGGCGCCCCACCCCGATGATGAAACGCTGGGCTTTGCCGGGCTCATGCTCAAGCTTGCCGCGGCCGGCCACACCCTGCAGCTGATCGCCGTGACCGATGGCACGGCAAGTCATGCGGGCTCGACTCACTGGAGCGCCGAACGCCTGGCGCAGCAGCGTCCGCTGGAAAGTCTGGAAGCGCTCCGGCGACTGGGCTGTGAACAGCAGACCACCGTGGAACGACTGGGCCTGCCGGATACGGCCGTGGCGCACCATGAAGCCGCGCTTGCCGATCATCTGGCCGCACAGCTCACGGTGGATCATGTGGTGCTGACCACCTGGCGTGGCGATGGCCACCCCGATCACGAAGCGACCGGGCGGGCCTGTGCGCGGGCCTGTGCAATCAGTGGCGCCCGACTGATCGAAATCCCGATCTGGACCTGGCACTGGGCCGCGCCCGGTGATCCTCGCGTGCCCTGGGCCCAGGCCCGACGCCTGCCGCTGGAGGCCGATATGCTGGCGTGCAAGCAGGACGCCATTCAGGCCCATGAGAGTCAGCTGACGGTCGACCCGGCCACCGGACAGGCCCCTATCCTGCCGGACTACGTGCTCAGGCGTCTGACGCGCCCTTATGAAGTGTTTTTGATCCCCGCGCCCCATGAAACGGCCACGAACGAGCGGAGACGATGACCATGACCCGTCTGGACGCCCGGGCCTTTGAGCAGTTACATGCCGCACATGCCGATCCGTGGCATTACCACACCCGCTGGTATGAAAAGCGAAAGCGCGCGCTGACCCTGTCCATGCTGACCCGTCAGCGCTATCGCCGTGCATTCGAGCCCGGCTGTTCGATTGGCGTGCTCAGCGCCGAGCTGGCCACACGCTGTGATGCCCTGTGGATACAGGATGTCAGCGACAGCGCCCTGGTGCGCGCACGCGAGGCGCTCAAGGGCCAGCCCCATGTGGACATTACCCACGGTGCCATCCCCGAACAGTGGCCACCGGGCAGTTTTGATCTGATCGTGATCAGCGAAATGGGCTACTACGTGAAACCCGAGGCGCTGGAGACGCTGTGTGAGCGCATCGAGGCCTCATTGAGCGAGGACGGCGAACTGCTGGCCTGTCACTGGCGCCATCCCATCGATGGCAGCGAGCTGGATGCCCAGCGCGTTCATGACTATCTCGGCAGGCGCCTGGGCTGGTTGGCCCACGGACATTATGAAGACAGCGACACCCTGATCAATCTCTGGCAGCGCACACCCTCTCCCGTGGCCTCTCGTCAGGAATCCGGCAATGACGACAGGAAATGATATGGCGCACATCGGCGTGGTAGTGCCGGCACACAATGAAGAACAGTATCTGCCGGACTGTCTGCAGGCACTGGCACGCGCGGCTTCCCATGCCCGACATCTGGGCCATGAGGTGACACTGGTAGTGGTACTGGACAGCTGCCGGGACCGCTCGGCGGCCATTGTCAGGGAGTACGGCGTGACGGCGCTCAACGTGACTGCCGCCAATGTGGGCATGGCCCGCCATGCCGGCGTACTGGCCCTGCCCGGGAAGGTGGATTGGCTGGCCTTTACCGATGCCGATACCTGCGTCCCCGAGCACTGGCTGAGCGCCCAGCATGGATTTGGCACCGACGCCGTATGCGGCGGCGTCCATCTGAACCAGTGGCAGAGTCTGTCACCGGCCCTGCGCGCGCGCTACCTGGCGCATCAGCACCAGAACGTCAGCCGACAGCATATCCACGGTGCCAATCTGGGCATCAGCATGGCAGCCTATCAAGGGCTGGGCGGGTTTCGCCCGCTGCGCTGTCATGAAGATGTGGACCTGATCGAGCGGCACATGGCCACACACGGCAGCATCACCTGGGCCAGCGAGCTTCGCGTCATCACCAGTGCCCGATGTCAGGCCCGCGCCCCGGAAGGGCTGGGGGCCCTGCTGCACGCACTGGAGTGCTCCTGCAAGGAGTCGCCCTCCTTTGGCGCAGACGCCGGCCAGGGGCTGGCGTCATGACTCAAGGACGGCTGTCCTGCTCGTTGCGCGCCTCGCTGTCCTGCTCGACCGGTGCGCCTTCAGCCGTAGGCCCCATGCGCGCCCTGGCCGCCGCCATCGCCTGTCGCAGCGCCTGCTGGCTATCATCACTGTCGCTGCCGGCAATCGCGATACGCCAGTGATCGATGGCCCCCTGATAGTTCCCGTCACTGAAATCGGCAAAGCCCAGCAGCCCGTGCACCGTGGGCTGACGGGGATCATCGGCCAGCACCTCGTCGGCCAGCGCCTGAATCTCATCGTTCATCTGTCGATCATTTTCGACAAAGCGAATCTGGGCCAGCTCCGAGACCAGTGCCGGCGTCCGGCCCTTGAGCTCAATCAGACGCACCAGAGCGTGATCGGCCCGGTTGTACTGCTGGCTGTCGCGATACAGCGGATAAAGTGACGCCCAGACATTGGGGTTATCCGGCTGGCGACGGGCCTCCTGCTCAAAGCGTGCGATGAACTGCTGCGGCTCACCGCCGTTTTGTTCAACCTGCTGACGGGCCTGATACAGCTCGAGATCATCTGCGCTGCCCTCGCGGTGATAGGCATACAGCGAGCCAAAACCGACGGCCACCACCACGACGGCGGTCAGCCACCACCCACTGTAGGCCGATTTTAGCACCTGCGGCGCCTGCCCTTCGGTATCGGCGAGCAGATCGCGCTCAAGCTCCAGCCGCCGCGTGTCATAACGCGCCTGATCGATCTCCCCGCGAGCAAGCTCCTCATCAAGACCTGCCAGCCGATCACGAAAGACGCTGACGTTGTCACGGGCATCATCACCGCGCGCCTCCAGTGTCGATTGCGCCGCACGCAGGCCCCGACTGCGCCACAGCGGCAGCAGCAAAAACATGATGGCCACACTCAACAGCAGGGCCAGGCCCACCCATAACGTCGTCATTGATGACTCCTGGTCTGATCGTCAGACGCCTGATGGCGCGACAGCAGCGTGTCGAGCCGCTGTCGCTCTTCATCATCGAGCGCTTCAACGCGCTCGCCGCGGCGCGACCGGATCAGCGCGCCAATACCCGCCATGCCCAGCAGCACGACTACGCCAGGGCCGGCCCAAAGGGCGAGGGTGCGCCACTCAAAACGCGGGCGATACAGCACGTAATCGCCGAAGCGATCGACCATGGCCTGACGAATGGCCTCATCACTGTCGCCGCGTCTGAGCGCACGCGCCACGTAGGCGCGCATATCGCCGGCAATGGGGGAGCCGGAATCCCCGATTGCCTGGTTCTGACACTTGGGGCAGCGCAGCGAGGCGGTCAGATCGTCATAACGCGCCTGCAGGGCCGGATCATCAAAGTGATGCAGATCATCGGCGCCTGCCGTGCCTGCCAGCAGCACCAGCATGGCCGCTGCCAGCAACGCCATCAGTGCCTTCGGGATCACTGCCATCGCTGAAGCTCCGGCAGGATCACGCCATCGACGTCCTCGGGGGTGATATAGCCCGTGTGGTGATAGCGAATGTTGCCCTGAGCGTCGACGATAAAGGACTCGGGCGCGCCATAAACGCCGAGGTCAAAACCGAGCGAGCCTTCCGGGTCAAAGACGTTGAGCGCAAAGGGGTTGCCGAACTCGTTTAAAAAGGCGCGCCCCCTGTCGCGGGTGTCCTTGTAATCCACGCCGATCAGATGCACGCCGCGGTCCTTTAGCGCCAGCAGCTGCGGCATCTCGCGCTTGCAGGTCGGGCACCATTCACCCCAGACGTTGACCAGCGTGACCTGCCCTTTCAGCCACGAGGCGTCCACGGTGCGCTCACCGTCTTCCAGTGTGGTCAGCGAAAAGGCCGGAAAGGGCTTTTCCAGCAGCGCCGACTCGCGATGAGACGGGTCGCGCCCGAGGCCCTGCCAGAGCAGCACCGCCAGCACCACAAAAATCAACAGCGGCACGAACAGCCAGTAGCGTTTTTTCATGGCCGGGCCTCCATCATTTGTCGGGTTCGGCTGCGGTGACGGTAGCGCCTGTCACAGACCGCCAGAATGCCGCCGGCGGCCATCAAAAGGGCGCCCAGCCACAGCCATCGCACGAAGGGTTTGACCTGAATGCGCATTGCCCACGACTCGCCATCATCCAGCGGCTCGCCCATGGCCACGTACAGGTCGCGGGTCAGCCCGTGGTCCAGCGCGGTTTCGGTCATGGCCTGACGCTGGGTATCAAAAAAGCGCTTTTCCGGATGCAGCATCGCCATCAGCCGATCGCCCTGCGTCACTCGTACGGTGGCGCGATCAGCAAGATAGTTGGGGCCATGGACCTCGTTGAGCTGCGTCATGGTAAAGCGATAGCCGCCGACCTCGACCGAATGCCCCGGGCGCATGCGCACGTTATCGGCGTGATCGTAGTTCGACACCATGGTCACGCCGACAATCGTCATCGCCATGCCGATATGGCCCAGTACCATGCCGTAGTGGCTGCGCGAGAGCTTGCCCGGCCCGCGCAGACCAAAACGGCGGATCAGCACCAGCGGCTCGCGCACCAGCGGCACCACGATCCAGGCCGCCACCAGAAGCCCCAGAGTGACCGACAGCGACCAGGCACCGTCATAAAGCCAGGGCATCGTCAGCGCCACCATCAACGCAACCATCGCACTCAGCCACAGCCGTTTGATCAGCTCGCGAGGCGCCATCTGCTTCCAGCGCGTCACCGGACCTGCGCCCATGAAAAGCCCCAGTGCCACCGTCAGCGGCACGATCAGGGTGTTGAAATAAGGCGGGCCGACCGAAATCTTTCCCAGATCCAGACTGTCGAGAATCAACGGATAGAGCGTGCCCAGCAGCACGGTCACCATCATCACCAGCAGCAGGATGTTATTGAACAACAGCATCGCATCGCGGGAGCACCAGCCAAAGCCGAGGGGGCTTTTGACCCGGGGCGCCCGAAAGGCATACAGCGTCAGCGAGGCGCCCACGGTCAGCCCCAGCAGAATCAGAATGAAGGTGCCGCGGGAGGGATCGTTGGCAAAGGCGTGGACCGAGGTCAGCACGCCCGAGCGCACCAGAAAGGTCCCCAAAAGCGACAGCGAGAAGGTGACGATCGCCAGCAGCACCGTCCAGCTCTTGAAGCCGCCGCGCTTTTCGGTCACTGCCAGTGAATGCATCAGCGCCGTACCGGCAAGCCAGGGCATCAGTGAGGCGTTTTCGACCGGGTCCCAGAACCACCAGCCGCCCCAGCCCAGCTCGTAGTAGGCCCACCAGCTGCCCAGCGCGATGCCCACGCTCAAAAACGCCCAGGCCAGATTGGTCCAGGGGCGCGCCCAGCGCGTCCAGGCCGCATCCAGGCGCCCGCCCATCAACGCGGCAAGGGCAAAGGCAAAGGCGACCGAAAAGCCGACATAGCCCATGTAGAGCATCGGCGGATGCACGATCAGTCCCGGGTCCTGCAACAGCGGGTTGAGATCGGCACCGTCCGACGGCGGCACCGGCAAAATGCGCTCGAACGGGCTCGAAGTGGCCAGAATAAAGATCAGAAAGCCTGCGTTGATCATGCCCAGCACCGCGAGCACGCGGGCCAGCATGTCGCGCGGCAGATTGCGCGAAAAGACGCTGACCGCCAGCCCCCAGAAGGCCATCATCATCGACCACAGCAGCACCGACCCTTCATGCCCGCCCCAGACCGCACTGAGTCGGTAATACCAGGGCAGCTGCGAGTTGGCGTTGCTGGCGATATAGGCCACGCTGAAATCATTGAACAAAAAGCCCAGCGCCAGACAGACAAAGGCCGTCAGCAAAAACAGCGCCTGCCCCCAGGCCATGGGGGCTGCGTAGCTCATCCACAGCGGACGACGGGCCAGGCTGCCGGCCAGCGGCACGACGGCCTGCACCAGCGCCATGGCGAGCGCCAGCATCATGGCGTAGAGCCCGATTTCGGGGAGAATCTGAATCAGCATGACGTTCTCGTTTCAGGGCGTCCCGGAGGTGCGGCGCTCCGCCACCGCGGCGGTATCGGAAGGAGTGGCCCGACGGGCCTCGGCGGCCTTGAGCGCCCCGTCGACTTCCGGCGGCATATAGTTTTCATCGTGCTTGGCCAGCACCTCGCTGGCCTCGATCCAGCCGCGCTCGTCGAGCGTGCCGACAATGACCACGCCCTGCCCTTCCCGGAACAGATCCGGCAGGATGCCGCGATAATGCACCGGCACGTCTTCTTCGAAATCGGTCACGGTAAAGGTTACATCCAGCGTTTGTTGATCACGCTGAACGCTGTCATCGCGCACCACGCCGCCGGCACGCAGCGACCGCCCGACCGACGCTTCGCCGGCACTGATCCGGGTCGGGGAGTAGAACAGGTTCATGTTGGCCCGCAGCGAATAGAGCGTCAGGCCAATGGCAATACCTGCCAGTGCCACCAACACCACGATGATGATCAAACGCTGTCGACGACGCGGATTCATGTCGTCTCTCCATCATCCGTCGCGGGGCGAGCCGTGGGGCGCTGCCTTTCACGCCGCTCGAGCGCTGCCACGTGGCGCAGCAGCCGACGCTGTTCCAGCACGCTGTAGAGAGCAAACGCCACCAGGCTGCCCAGCACCACCCCAAAGGCCGGCCAGACATAGACGGCGTAGCCATTCATGGCCCAGAAATCGGCCAGCGATTCAAAGGCCATGGCGCCCTCCCTGCACCAGCGCACGCACCCAGCGGGCGGTGGGCTGGCGTCTGATGATCTCGTTGCGCGTGCGGGCCACCGTGACGGCGGCAAACAGCAGATAAAACCCGATCACCATGAGCAGAAGCGGCAGCCACATGCTCGCCGGCATGGCCGGCTTTTCGGTCAGACTGAAGGTGGCGCCCTGATGCAGCGTGTTCCACCACACCACCGAATACTTGATGATCGGCAGGTTGATCACACCCACCAGGGTGAGAATGGCGGCCGCCCGGGCGCCGCCATCGCGGCTGGCAAACGCCCCGCGCAGGGCCATGATGCCCAGATAGAGAAACAACATCAGCAGCATCGAGGTCAGCCGCGCATCCCATACCCACCAGGTGCCCCAGGTCGGCACGCCCCAGACCGCGCCGGAAAACAGCGCGCCAAAGGTCATGGCCGCACCAAAGGGCGCTGCGGCCCCGGCCACCATGTCTGCCAGCTTGATGCGCCAGACCAGAAAGATCAGGCTGCACATCGCCATCAGCGCAAAGCACGACTGGGCCAGAATGGCGGCCGGCACGTGCACATAGAGAATGCGAAAGCTGTCGCCCTGCTGGTAGTCGGGCGGTGCGAAGGCCAGCCCCCAGAGACTACCCAAAACGACCAGGATCGTACCGCTCCCCCAGAGAAACGGTAGCCAGCGCCCGCTCATGGTGTAGAACCATTTGGGAGAGCCGAGTTTATGAATAATGGGCCACATGATTATCGATCAACGTTGTTCAAGTCGGTGCCGGGGCGGGATCAGCCATCAAGAGAGAGTTTCAGGGCAGCGGCCGCCGCCCAGGGCGCGGCCAGCAGGGACAGGGCGAGCATGGCGCCCATCAGCGCAAGCCACGGCGCAACCGGCGCCCCTTCAATGGCTAGACGCACCGTGCCGGCGCCAAAGATCAGCACCGGCGTATACAGCGGCAGGATCAGCAGCGACAGCAGCACGCCACCGCGACGGAGCCCTACGGTCAGCGCCGCCCCAATGGCGCCGATCAGGCTCAGCGTGGCCGAGCCCAGAAGCAGCGTCAGCATCAGAACGTCCATGCTGTGACCGGGCAGCGACAGCATGACCGCCAGCAGCGGCGAGATCAGCGCCAGCGGCAGGCCGGTGGTCAGCCAGTGCGCCACGATCCTGGCCAGCACCAGTATGCCGGTCGGTTGCGGGGCGAGCAGAAGCTGCTCGAGCGTGCCGTCATCAAAGTCATCGCGAAAAAGACCATCGAGGGATAACAGCACCGATAAAAGCGCCGCGACCCACAAAAGCCCGGGGGCGATGCTGGAGAGCAGCGTGCTGTCAGGTGCCAGCCCCAGCGGAAAGAGGGTGACGATCAGCGCAAAAAAGATCAGCGGATTGGCCAGCTCGCTGCGCCGGCGAAAGCGCAGTCGGCAGTCGCGCGACAGTGTGGCCGAAAACCCCTGCCAGAGCCCGGGCAGAGGCCCGGCGATACGATCGGTCGCGGTGCGCTCAGCGGTCAACGTGCACGCCTCCCAGGCCATCGAAGCGAAGATTTCTGAGAACCCCTGACGCGGGCGAAAGTTCCCCGCTGTCATGATGCGAGGTCACCACCACGCTGCCACCGGCCCGGCAGTGTGCCGTCATCCAGGCTTCCAGCTGGCGCACGCCGTCGTGGTCGATCGCGGTAAAGGGCTCATCGAGAATCCACAGCCACTGATGGCCCAGCGCCAGCCTTGCCAGCGCCACACGACGCTGCTGACCGGCGGAGAGGCTCTCCACCGGCGTCTCTTCAAAGCCTGCCAGCCCCACCGCCTCGAGCGCCTGAAAGCAGGCGTCGCGACGTGCCCGGGCGCCGCCCTCCTTCACCGCACTCATGGCCTGATACCAGTCGAGGTTTTCAAGCGCCGTAAGCGCCCTTTTGATACCGGGGCGGTGTCCGATATAGAGCATCGAGGCCATAAAGGTTTCGCGACAGCGGGAAAGCGGTTCGCCCTGCCATAAAAGGGTGCCGGTGTAATCGGCCATTTGCCCGGAAAGAATGCGCAACAGCGTGGTCTTGCCCGACCCGTTGGGGCCCTCGATCCGCCATAACTCGCCCGCACCGATCTGCCAGTCAAGATCGCTGAAAAGCCAGCGCTCATCGCGCTCGCAGCCAAGCTTTCGGGTTTCGAGTTGCAAGACGGGGCCCGCACGGTATCGTCACGACCATGCGCGCAGTGTCAGGCTGGCGCACGGCTCATGGAGGGGTAAGGAATTTGTGGCGCAGTCTACGCCATTTTGCCTCAATCATCGAGTCGCAACCGCGCCGCTCATCCCGTATGCGTATCAAGTGAGGCAGCGTTGAGATGGCGTGCCATGCGTTGACGGCGGCGCAGCCAGGCCAGCATCAATGCGACCACCAGCGCCGCCTCGGCCAGATCGCCCCAGTAGTACATCCACATCGCCGCTTGCTGCAGTTCCTCAAGGCCAGCGCCGGTACCGCGCGGAAAACCGAACGCATATAAAAGTTTTCCAAGCGTGGCGTGCGCCGCCATGGCAACAATTAACACCCCCATGCGCATACGCCAGCCCGGGCGATGCGGCGCCGGGTCGGGGCCGGCGATCGCCCAGGTAAAGAGGGTGCCCGAGAGCACGAAATGCAGATGCAAAACGTTGGCAAGCCAGGGCGTGGTCAGGCTTTGTGCATATAGCGGCGTCATGTAGAGCAGATACATGCCGCCGATATCGAAGATCAGGGCCGTGACAGGGTGGGTCAGCACACGCACTGGCCAGGTGCCCAGAAAACGCACCAGCCGCCGAGCGCCACCGGGCGGCAGATTGCGCAATAAAAGCGTCATGGGGGCGGCAAACACCAGGCCGAGCGGGGCGAACATGCCCAGCAATAGATGCTGCACCATGTGCCAGCGCACGTCCTGGTGCGCGGCGTGCATCAGCGAGGGCATGAAAGCGGCGACAAGCGTGGCGCAGCCTAGCGTGAACAGCAGCATGCGCCAGCGAGGCCAGGGCTTTTGTCGCCGCGTTCGCCACACGCCCGCGATATAGACAAGCCAGAGACAAGCGATCAGCAGCCATGCAGCGGCAGAAGTCACGCCCATGGCCATGGGCGCGTGCAGGGTCGAGTGGGCGGTCACGGCGGTGCCTGTCTAATCAGTGCTGACTGGTGGCCTGCCCCCGCCGGGCACGCTGTAAAAGCTTCCAGCCAATGGCCAGCACCACAAGCCCCGCGCCGATCCAGGCAATATCGTAGAGCCAGACATGCTCGACATAGCGCACCTGGTGGAGCCCTAAAATCTTGTGATCCACAATCCCGTCAAAGGTCTGGAAGCCGCCCATGCCCAGCAGAAACCCGGGCCCACGGTAGCCGGGGGCCTGGGCGGCACGCCCGTGCAGTTCAATCATCATGAAGGCGCCCACGATAAAGAGCACCAGCTCCATGGTGTGCAGGATGCCATCGGAGGCCAGCGCCAGCGCCGAGGAGCCGGTATCGATGAAGTGGTGCCAGGCCAGTATCTGGTGAAAGATGATCTCGTCGATGGCGGCCATGAAGCCGATGCCGAGCAATACGGCGGCAATCATGGTGCGGCGAATATCCGGTGTAACGGGGGGCTGTACGGCCATGGCGCTCTCCTGGCAGGCTCTGATTCAGGCAATGCGGTATCTTTGCCTCAAGCCTGGCGCATGACGGCGGATCCGACCTCCTGCCCGGCGCAAAAATTTTTCTGAATACCATGATCGGAGCCTGTCCATGCCCTCCCTGTTAAAGCGCTGGTGGCGCCCTGTCCTGCGCTGGACATGGCGTCTCGTCGCCGCGCTGCTGATCGTGTCGGCCACCCTGTGGGGCGCGCTGGCGCTGTGGTATCAGCTGCCCGGCCCTGCTGCCGTGGTCGTGACGGTCATGGTGGGCTGGGGCCTTCTCGGACTCGGTGCGGTACTGGTGACACTGCACGTGCTCATCGCGCGACGCCGAATCGTTCTGGTGGCATGGCTTCTGGCACTGACGGCCCTGCTGACCTGGTGGCAGAGCATTACGCCCCGGGGCGATCGTGACTGGGCCGATGACGTGGCGCGCCTGCCGCATGCTGTCATCGACGGGGATCAGGTCACGATCGACAACGTGCGCAATTTTGACTGGCAGACGCCGGAGCGCTACACCGAGCGCTGGGAGACACGCACCTACCGCCTGTCCGAACTGACCTCCACGGATCTGATTGTCTCCTACTGGATGGGGCCGGCGATTGCCCACACGCTGGTCAGCTTCGGCTTTGATGACGGGCGGCAGCTGGTGTTTTCGGTCGAGATTCGCCGTCAACGCGGCGAGGCCTTTTCTGCCATCGGCGGCTTTTTCAAACAGTTCGAGATGGCCCTGATCGCCGCCGATGAACACGACATTATCCGCACCCGCTCCAACGTCCGTGACGAAGACGTCTATCTCTATCGCGTGGCCCTGCCAGAGGACGCCGCTCGCGCCCTGTTTCTGGCCTATCTCGACAAGGCCGATGACCTGCGCGACACGCCCGCCTTTTACAACACGTTGACCAGCAACTGCACCACGCTGGTGTTTGACATGGTCAAAAGGATCATTCCGGGGCTGCCCACCGACTACCGCCTGCTGCTGTCGGGCTATCTGCCCGGCTATCTATATGATCTAAAAGCTCTTGATACCTCCCGACCACTTTCCGAATTAAAGACGCGCGGCCATATCAACTCACGGGCCAGGGCGGCCGATAACGGGGGGCATGCATTTTCCGGCTTCTCCGACATGATTCGCACGGGTGTGCCGGCGCCCGACGGGCATCTCATGGGTGTGAACGCGCCATACAGATCAGGGTCATGACCGCCTCGATCATTAAAGACATGAAATGGATGGTTCAGAGGCCTGAGCTTGAAGTATGAAAAGGCAATTTCATGCTAGGGCGCACGGGCGTTATCACATAACATGAATAAATAAATTACAGAGGTGTTTCATGAGGCCCACAGAGCTCAATGTCCGCTGTTTTCACTGTGGCAGCCGACGCATTATTGTGAGATCCGGGCATATGCGCCCGGTCGAAGATCCCGTGCACTGCCGGGACTGCGAGACCTATCTGGGCCGTCGCAGCGACCTGGCCTTTGAGCGTCGTCGCCTGATCGTTGGTGCGGCCAATGAGCCATTCGATGTTCAACCCGGCGCCGTGGTACTTCATACCCCCGTGGCGCTCAGAGCGGTCAATGACGATGAGGCACCGAGCGCCAGCGCCTCGCTGACAGCCAGCGCCACCTCTCAGGCCGAATAGGACACCTTGCCCCGGCCCTAGCCGGGGTCATGGATGCCGGGACCGATGCGGCCCGACCTTCCGCATCGATCGCGACTTCAGTGCCACCCAGGCTCGGCCGACCTGCCGGGATGTTCTCGAGCATCGGTTTGCGGTAAGGTCACGGGCCTTGAACCTCCCACTGCCTGGCGCTGCCTTCGCCCACTCATGACTCGTCTGCGCTGCTCTCTCCCGGCCTGGCTGGCCCTGGCCACCATGCTGGTCATCTTTCTGGCCCCGGTGCTGTCGCAGACACTGGCGCTGGCCCATGAGCGCGCCTCCCCTGCTTCCCGCTGGCAGGAGCAGACCTCCAGCATGCATGCCGGTCACATCATGACCCGGCTGCAAACGCCTGAAACGCATCAGGCCCTCGCAAGCGTTCACAGTAAAGCGTCTGACGAGCCCCATCCCATCGGCCATATGGATCTTGCCAAGTGCGGCTACTGCTCGCTGTTGGCCCATACGCCCCTGATGATCGAGGCCGCCCTGACGCTGCCGCCCGGCCGTGCCGGACCGGATGCAATGCCTGTTCCCGCTCGACTGCAGGGCCATGCCTGTCACCCTCATTTCCCCAACGCCCTGTCGCGCGCCCCGCCCCTGCCTGGCTGAACGGTCATTCGTTCACGTTCCTGCTGTTATCGGCCCTCCAGCCAGAAAAGGCCGATCGAGAATACGCCATGCCATAAATACCCATGGCCATGACAGGTGCCTTCATGACAGATCATACCGCCACAGCGCCATCTGGTCGCAAACCGTGGGGCTGGGCCTTCATTGCCCGACTGCATTTTTATATCGGCCTGCTGGTCGGTCCATTTCTTTTGCTCGTCGCCCTCAGCGGCATCGTCTATGCCCTGACCCCGCAGATCGAGCAGGCCCTCTACCACGAGCAGTTTTATACCGGAAGCGACAGCGGCACGCCGCTGCCACTGGCCGACCAGATTCGGGCGGCACAGCAGGCGCTGGGGCGCGACGAGGCACCCATGGCCGTACGCCCGGCGCCTTCTCCGGGCGAGACGACCCGGGTCATGTTCTCGGACCCGAGCGTGGGTCAGTGGGAGCATCTGGCGATTTTTGTCGATCCAGCCACCAACGAGGTGCGCGGCGCCCTGCCGGTCTATGGCACCAGCGGCATCTCGGCCTTTCGCATCACCATCGACAAGTTTCACCGCAGCCTGCTGCTGGGCGAGCCGGGGCGCGTCTACAGCGAGCTGGCGGCCTCCTGGCTCTGGATCGTGGCGCTGGGCGGGCTGGCCCTCTGGTTCAAGCGACGGCGCAGCGGCCAGGCAGATGCCGGCCAGCGTGCCAGCCGCTGGCATACCCGTCTCGGGCCGTGGGCCCTGATCGGCTTCGTGTTTTTCTCTGCCACGGGACTGACCTGGTCGAAATACGCCGGGGGCAACATCGGCGAGCTGCGGCACATGTTCGGCTGGCAGACACCGACGGTCTCAACGAGCCTGGATGGCGTCACCCCCGCCGAGCCGGGCCCACACGCCGAACACGCCGCCCATTCGGGTCACAACATGGCCATGAAGGATCATGCCTTTGATCCGGGACTCTACGATCGGGTGCTGACAGCCGCACGCGAAGAAGGGCTCGAGGCCGGCAAGATTGAAATTGTCCCCGCGGCCGGGCCGGGCAACGCCTGGAAGGTACGCGAGATCGGCCGCGAATGGCCCACCGAGGTGGATGAGGCCGCCATTGACCCGACCACTCTGGCCGTGATTGATCGCACCCGGTTCGAGACGTTTCCGCTGGCCGCGAAACTGACCCGCTGGGGGGTGGATCTACACATGGGCGTACTGTTCGGGGTGATCAATCAACTGGTGCTGGTCGTTTTTGCCAGTGCACTGGTGGTCATGCTGGTACTGGGATATGCCATGTGGTGGCGCCGTCGTCCCACCCGTGCCAGCGACGCCATGACAACCGTCACGCTGATTCAAACGCTGCTGCAGGCACCGCGACCGGCAGCGCTGGCCGTGGTGATCCTCGCAGTTCTGCTGGGGCTGGCACTGCCGGTACTGGGCGGCAGCCTGGTCGTGCTGATTCTGATCGACGGCGCGGTGGCGCTGACCCAGCGTCGAAAAAGCGCCCAGGCCATGAGCTGATGAGATGAACTGATCAGAGCTCAGGCCGGGGCGTTCGTGAGAATCTCCAGCAGCGCATCGGCGCGCTGCGCCAGATCGTCGCGGGCGTGTCTTGCTCGATCGCGAGCGGCGTCACTGCCAAGCTGACCGGCATTGGCGTCAACGTTGAGCAGCACGCCATGCAGCGCGGCATGAATCAGCCGGGCACCGGCGACGGCATCGCTTGAGAACTGCTGCTCGATGTTCGCCCCGGCCTGGTGGGTCAGTGCCAGCGCCGCATCGCACAGCTGCGCCGTTCTCAGGGGCACCTCGACGGCAATGTCGGCAGCGGCATGAATGGCATCAGCACGGCCCTCGTCGTCCTCATCGCGACCAACGGCGGCCATGAACGCCTCGAAAGCATCCATATCCTCCTGGGCCAGCGGCGCCAGACGCTGCTTGAGCGCCTCTCCTTCATCAATCAGCGCCTGACGCGAGACGCTGGCGTCATGCTGCTGGCTCAGATACAGCCCCTTCAGCACAAGCGCCAGACCCAGATCGGCGCTGACCACGGCCGTGGCGCCACAGCCAGGCATCGGTTTTCGAGCCACGGCGTCACGAAAATCGCACAGTCGGTGCTGCCAGAGTGTTGTTGCGCTATCGGTCATGGTTTATAAATTCCCGGTCTCTGGCATGGTACTGGCATATGTCAAACGCTTGATCAGACACAGCATAGTGCCCACAGGCCTTAACAGGCACTTTTCATGCGCGCGGCCGCATAGCATCATGGCGGCCCGTATCTTTCGGGCACGTCTACGCAGGACCGACCATGTCTGATAACTCCATTGCCATTGACACCCCCTTCTCACCGCTTTATCAGCTGATAGAGAAGATGCGCGAAGGCGTCATTCTGCTGGACAGCGATGGCACACTGCGCTGGGCCAATCAGGCCGCACTTGCCATGCATGACGTTTCCCGCATTGAGGCGCTGGGCCCTGACATCGCCGATTACCGACGGCGCTTTCGGCCGCGTTTTCGATCGCCTGATGAACACAATGAGGCCCTGGTGACCGCGCTGCTAGCGGGTACCCCCTTCAACGAGATCAGCGTGGAAATCATGCTGCCGGGGCCCGAGGAGATCACGCGTGTGCACAGCACCCGGGGGTGCGTTTTTTTCGACGGCGATGGTGCCCGGCTGGCGGCCCTGCTGATCGAGGACATCACTGAACTGGTGAGCGCCGAGGAGCGCTTCGAGAAATCATTCAACATCAATCCGGCCCCGGCCCTGATCTGTCGGCTGCGTGACCAGCGCTTCATTCGCGTCAATCAGGGCTTTCTGGACATGACCGATCTGAGCGAGCAGGAGGTGCTTGGACGCACCATTCAGGAGCTGGACGTCTTTGCCGGCGCCGATCAGCGTGAACAGGCACTTCGCCGCCTTGATGAAGGGCTGACGATCGCGCAGATGGAAGCCGTTTTGCATCCGCGGGCGACGGGTGAGAGCAAGTGTGTAGTGGTGGCCGGTCAGCCCATTGAGGTTGGTCATGAGGCCTGCATGCTATTGACCTTCACCGACCTCGAGCCGACCCGACGCGCCCAGAGCGCGCTGCGCCGTAGCGAGGCGCAGTTTTCAACGCTGTTTCACATGTCTCCGGTGCCCACCGCACTAGCGGATCATCACACGCTCTCGCTGCTCGAGGTCAATGACGCCTTCAACAGCGCACTGGGGCATGACGCCAGCGTACCGGCGACCGGGCCGCTGACGCAGTATGCACCCCTGCCGGCTGCCGTTCGCCGCCGCATCCTGTCGGCACTGGATGCCGGCGATACCATCAGTGGCCTTGAAAGCAACATGACCTTTCCCGGCGGCGAGTGCCTGACCTGGCTGGTTTCGGCGACCATGGTGAGCATCGATGACCATGACCGGGTCCTGCTGACGCTGGTCGACATTACCCAGCGCAAACGCACTGAAGCAGAGCTCTTTGCCGCCATCGACACCGTCATGCAGGACGCCTCGTGGTTTACCCGCACGCTGGTCGAAAAGCTTGCCAGCGTACGACATACCAATAGCGCCACACCGGTCACGGCGCCATCTGTCATCAATCTCAGTGCGCGTGAGCGCGACGTGCTGGTGCTGTTGTGTCAGGGGCTGTCCGACAAGCGCATTGCCATCGAGCTATCGCTGGCCCACAGCACGGTGCGTAATTATATCGCCTCGCTATATCGAAAGCTGGATGTCCACAGCCGCAGCGAAGCCATTATCGTCGCGCGCCAGCAGGGCCTGGATGTTGCAACGGACCCGAAAAAGACATCATGACCCCTTTTCAGGTAGCGCAAGACCAGTAATTCAAATGCACCAAGAGCGTTGGTACATCTGCATCTATTGGGTGTGTGGCGAAGCCGATATATTGACTGTGGCTTGAGGTGGTGCCAGGAAGGCACCCGGACAGAAGGACCTGGCTGATGAAGGGAATCATATTCCTCACGCTCGGCACCTGACCGGGTAACCTGAAGGTGTCCGCCAGAGGGAGACAGGACGTGGCAGGGAAGCAGACCGCGTCGACCCGGCAAGACTCAGGGATGAGCGCCATGGCAGGACGTCATGGCTGTCAATGATGACATTGCCGGGTCACCCTGTACCTGTACGCCACATATTGTCTGCCTTACCCCCTTTTCCTGTCTTACAGGATGCGCTCAAGCGCGGCTTCCAGCGCCTGACGCGTCTCGGGGCGCACGCAGCGTGCCCGCTCCTGACCATCCTTTAAAAAGATCAACGTCGGCCAGAGCCTGACCTGCCATGACCGTCCCAGCCGCTTGCCCTTGCCGTCTTCGACGCGGACATGCCACACCCCGGCGGCCTGACCAATGACCTCGCTGATCAAGGGCTGCGCTGCCTCGCAGTAGCTACACCAGGGCGTCCCAAACTCCACCACTACCGGCCCCTGACTGCCATCAAGTTCCTCACGTTCCGGTACAACGCTATCGGGCATGGTCATGTGTTGTCTCCCGCTCCGGTGACAGCCCCGCATTCATCGGGGCCTGATGCAGTGAATATGGTTTCAGCAGAGACGATGTCAGTGGGCGCCGCGCACTTTTTTTATCAGCGTCACCGCGCCCAGAATCACGCTGCCCAGTACCAGCCCTACCAGCATGTTAATCAGCGTGGGCGTGATCGGCTGCAAAATGACACCGACGCCGGGGATATCACCTTCGGCCAGCGTCAACGCCTCGATGGCGTGATGCAGCACCGGTATGCCGTGGGTCAGGATACCGCCACCCACCATGAACATGGCAGCCGTTCCCGCCACCGACAAAAACTTCATCAGCCACGGTGCCGCGGTCAGGATACCGCGCCCCAGCCCCTGCGCGATCGAGGCGCTGCGACGGCTGAGATAAAGCCCTAGATCATCCAGCTTGACGATCGCCGCCACCAGACCGTAAACGCCCAGCGTCATGGCCAGGGCGATAATCGACAGCACCACCACCTGCTGCATGAAGGCCTCATTGGCCACGGTCCCCAGCGTGATGGCGATGATCTCCGCTGACAGGATGAAATCGGTACGCACCGCGCCCTTGATACGTTTTTGCTCAAAGGCCTTATGCTCCTCGGGGGAGCGCTCGGCGGTTTTGGTATCCTTTTTTGCAGCCTGCGGGTGTCGCCACTTGTGCCAGGCGTGTGCCAGCTTTTCCACCCCTTCATAGCTCAGGTAGGCGCCACCCAGCATCAATAGCGGCGTCACCAGCCAGGAGGCAAAGGCGCTGATCAAAAGCGCCGCCGGCACCAGCATCAGCTTGTTGCGCAGTGAGCCCTTGCAGACGGCCCAGACAATCGGCAACTCACGATCGGCTCGCACGCCGGTGACTTGCTGGGCATTAAGCGCCAGATCATCTCCCAGCACACCCGTGGTTTTTTTGGCGGCCACCTTGGTCATGACAGACACGTCATCCATCAAGGCGGCAATATCATCAAGCAGGGTCAACAGGCTACCAGCAGCCACGGCACTTCCTCATTGGAACAATTGCCACAAGCTTAAAGCATGCGCGCCCGCCCAACCTGATCAAAAGGTTATGGCGCGCGTCATGACACCATCCATTCACGTCCTTTCAACATCATTTCCCAGTAGATGATCGGCATGAGATGTGCCTTGAGCTGCCAGGCAAGCCCCGTGGCCCGTTGGCCATCGTTGAGCCAGCTCGGCAGGGTCGGCATGAGCTCGCCGCCATAGCCGAACTCGGCCAGTACCACCTGCCCCCGCGAGACCGTCAGCGGACAGGCCCCGTAGCCCTGATAGCGCGCTGAAAGCGCCTCTCCCTGTAGATACGCCACAACATTATCGGCCACGATCGGCGCCTGAACCCGCACGGCCGCCGCGGTCTTGGCATTGGGCGTGGCGCTGACGTCGCCGACCCCGAACACGGCGGGGTGGTGCTGGTGTTGCAGGGTATGGGGGTGCAGGTCCAGCCAGCCGACATCGTTGGCCAGTCGGCTGTCACGGATCAGCGCCGGCGCGCGCTGTGGCGGCACCACATGGAGCATGTCAAAGGATTCGACGTGCTCACGCTGACAGCCATCGGCGTCGTGGATCACGAAGTGCGCCTGCCGCCCGGGACCATCCACGGCCATCAGCTGCTGATGAAATTCAAGTTCGATGTTGTAGCGCTCGACCTGCTCCATCAGGGCCGGGATATAGGCCGGTACGCCAAACAGTGCGCCACCGGCGTTGTGAAAGGAGACGTTGATGTTGTCCAGCACGCCGCTGCGCCGCCAGTGATCGCAGGCCAGGTACATCGCCTTTTGCGGGGCACCGGCACATTTAATGGGCATGGCCGGCTGAGTGAAAAGCGCTCGACCCTGACGCAGCCCCTTGACCAGCGACCAGGTATAGGGCGCCAGATCAAAGCGGTAGTTGGAGGTGACGCCGCACTTTCCCAGCGTCCCGGCAAGACCGTCGATGGCGTCCCAGTGAAGCTCAAGACCCGGCACCACCACCAGCGCGCGATAGTTCAGGGTGCGGCCATCCTCCAGCCGCACAACGCCCCGATCAGGGTCGATGCCGGCAGCCGAGCAGGCGTAATGCACCACCCCCTCTGGCAGAACCGCCGTCATCGCCCGCCTTGTCTGGTCGGCATCGAACACCCCGCCGCCGACCAGCGTCCAGCCCGGCTGATAATAGTGCTCCGATGCCGGGTCGATGAGGGCGATATCAAGGCGTGCATCGCGCCGGCGAAGCCCCTGGGCAATGGCAATACCGGCGGTGCCGGCACCGATCACGACCACGTCGTGGTGTATGTCTCGAACCCGCGTGGGCTGGCCTGTCATGATCACTCCTTGCGCTGTCGAATGCGGGGGATCGACGCAGCAGGATCGTCAACCCCATGGATGACGACCGTGGCATCAATCTTCGTCGTAACGACATTCTTTCATGAGTGATTGTTTATTCAATGATTTTGAATAAACTGGCAAGCCATTGGCTTTCATCAACAAGCCGCGCCATAAACTCATCCGCTGGCAGCGCACGTGACAGCGCGGCTCCCTGCCCCGCCCAGCACACGGCAAAATCCTGCTCACCCGCTTTTGAGGCAGCAGCAGTCAATGCCTTGCCCGCCAGGTAGGCCCGCGGATAGTCGGGAACATCGAGCGATGTAATCTCGCGGGTATGGCCGTTGACCAGCGCTCGCGCCGGACGTCCGGAGATGACCGAGGTCACCACCGTCTCGAAGGAATGTGCCCCGCCCAGCCAGGCGCGATGGGTCTCGGTGGCCGAGGACTCCGGGCAGCCGATAAAGGCCGTCCCCAGCTGCACACCGTGGGCGCCGGCTGCCCGCATTGCATCGATACCTGCGCCATCCATGATCCCGCCGGCCGCGATCACGGGGAGAGCCGTGTGCTGCACCAGCATTCGCACCAGTGGCAGTACGCCCAGCATGGCATCTCCGCGCTCGGGCTCGAACACGCCACGATGACCGCCAGCCTCGCTGCCCTGCGCCACGATCACATCGATGCCGGCTGCTTCGATGGCCCGGCCCTCGGCCAGCGTGGTCGCCGTGGCGAGCAGCGTAATGCCCTGGCACTTGAGCGCCCGAATGACCGACTCTGGTGGCAGACCAAAATGAAAGCTCACGGCCGCCGGGCGCAATTCGCACAACAGCGCCTGCATCGCCGCATCATCATTGAAGCTTTTGTAGATTGTCTCCAACTGCTCGGGCGGGTCGGCATCAAAACGGGCAAACAGCGGCGCCAGATGATCGCGCCAGTGCGCCTCGCGCTCGGTATCGATACACGGCGTGCGATGGCAGAAGACATTGACATTAAAGGGTTTGCCCGTCAGCGATCGGGTACGCTCGATCATGGCTCGGGCGGTATCGACAGAGGCAGCCCCGATGGCGATCGAGCCGAGCGCCCCGGCATTGCTGACGACTGCCGCCAGCTCGGGGGTGGAGACGCCGGCCATGGGCGCCTGGATCAGCGGAATACGAACGGGTAGCACTGCCGTCATGGGCCTCCCGGTGTCCTGTTGGTGATGGCGAGATTCTGTCAGTCCTGAACGGGCGCCGCCGAACGCGAGGTCAGCGTCGTGCCCATCGAGGCCGTGATGATGGTCCCGATGGCCAGCCACTGAAGCACCGTGAGCTGCTGGCCCAGAAAGATCAGCCCCGACAGCGCGCCGATGGCCGGCTCCAGGCTCATCAGCGTGCCGAACATGTGGGTGGGCATGCGCGCCAGGGAGAACATCTCAAGCGTATAGGGCAGCGCCGTGGAGAGCACCGCGATCACCAGTCCCACGGGCAGCACCGCCGATGAAAAGATCGCAGGACCGGCCTCGATCAGACCGATTGGCGCCATGACGATCGCAGCAATGGTAATGCCCAGCGCCGCACTCTGGGTGCCATTACCGCTACCGGCCCGACTCCCGAAAAGAATATAGAGCGCCCAGCACACCCCCGCCCCCAGCGCACAGAGCGCGCCCCGGAGGTCGATGTCTTGCTCGAGGCTCTTGTCCGGCCATAAAAGGATCGCAAGCCCTACGATGGCCAGCGCAATCCAGGCCAGATCGCGCCGCCTTCGCGAGGTAAACACCGCCACCGCCAATGGCCCGGTGAACTCAAGCGCCACCGCAATGCCCAGCGGCACGGTGACCAGCGCCTGATAGAGCAGAAAGTTCATCATCCCCATCGCCACACCGTAAACAGTGATCGCCTTCCAGGCGCTGCGCGTTAACGGCTGGCGCCACGGCCGAAAGATAACCAGCATTAAAATGGCGGCCAACAGCAAGCGAATGGAGGTAGCACCAGAGGCACCCACCAGGGGAAAGAGCTGCTGGGCAATGGATGCGCCGCTCTGGATCGAGCTCATGGCCACCAGCAGCAGGGCGACCGGCAGCAGGCGTTGAACGACAGGGGCGCGCACAAACGACATCGACATTTATCCCGAAACGGTGATTGAAAGGCAGAGTGCGGCAAGCGTTGAAGGCATCGGCCGCACCACCCATGATAACCGCCCTGTCGCAGGGATTGGGGAGAAAAACTGCCGGGCGTTCGAGGCCGTCATCCCGGGTCATGCCGGTGTCGTGACCAGCAACGCCTAGGCATTATCTCGCTGCGAGCAGTCTGCGGCGCCAATGGCGCTTAATAGGGCGCGATCTCTTCGTGATAGATTTCGAAACCGCGCTTTTGATAGTTTTCCAGCGCCGCCGGGTGATCCAGCGAGCAGGTATGCAGCCACACCCGCTCGGTGCCCGACCAGTGCCAGGCCTGATCGATGGCATGACTTAAAAGCCCGGCGCCAAGGCCCCGACCGATAAACGCCGCCACCAGTCCAAAATAGAGAATCTCGACGTTGACGCCATCCGGACGGTACAGCTCGAAGTAGCCGGCAATCGCACCGCGGTAATACGCCACGAAGGTGCGATGGGCGTCACTTTCGATCATCGCCCGCCACTTGTGCTGGTCCCCCTCGAGCATTTCGCTCCACTGCCACTGCGCCCCGACCAGCTCATACAAAAAGCGGTTCAGCGCAAACTGCGGGATCTCGCACTCGACCACGCTGAGCGTCTCCGGCAGTGCCCGGGCGCGATGGGCATCGGGGTCGCGCATCTCGAGATACCAGATGGTCTGCTCAGCCATGACAGGCGCCCTCACGGACAAATACCGGCTGACATTCGATCCTGAAATTGACCGAGGCGGCAATGAAGCATTTCTCGTGGGCTTTTTCGTGCAACTCGCGCGCACGCTGCTCGCTGCTGTCAGCGCTCAAGATGATGTGCGGGCACAGGGTCACTCGGGTGAAGCGCCCCAGCGCGGCATCCATCTCGCCTTCGGCGTGATCGTCGTAGGCCAGCACGACCACGCCCGCCTCGGCGCACAGATGCAGATACCAGAGCTTGTGACAGGCTGACAGCGAGCCGACCAGCAGCTCCTCTGGATTCCAGCGATCCCTGTTGCCCAGAAAGGCAGGATCAGCAGAGCCATCAATGGAGGCCTTGCCGGCAACGCTTAGCTGATGCTCGCGCCCGTAATCACGATAGCCGGTCGTGCCTGTCTCACGACTGCCCTGCCACTGCACCCTGACCTGATAGTGATGTTGCTGCCCCGCCATGTCGTCGGCTCCGCACTCATGAGTGAGGGCTTATCATCGCCATTTTAGCCAGTGGCGTCGATCAGGAGACCGCAGGCGCTGCCTTTCGGGCTTCCCGACGTGCCACGTTTCGGTAGCGTTTGATCCGCTTGCCCAGCGCCCCGGGCCTTTCAGCAAACAGCCGCCCGCCCAGCAGCAGCGCCTCGCGCTGAAGCCTCAGCCGACGTTCGCCAATCATCTCCAGCACAAGGCGTGTTTTGTCCTGGTCCTGCACCGCCACATCGGGCTCACGGAGCACCTGGGCCAGCATGGCCAGGTCATGCTCTTCACCCAGCAAGTCCGCCAGCCGGTGGGCCTCCCGGGCGCGCGCCTCCATCGGGACCTTCCAGACACCGGAGAGCAGTTCACAGTGGTGGCGATGGTATTTCACCTGTTTGCGCCACTCGTGAAAGGCCGCCTCATCGCTGGCATGCTCGGCCCTTTTCATCGCCTGACGTGCCCGGCGATTGGTCTCGACCATCCCCTCGCGCAGCGACCTGAAGCGGTCGATGGCAGGCGTCCAGTCTTCAAGCGCGTGACGGGCCCTTTCAAGCTCGGCCTCAAGCCAGGCCATGTCCGGCATGGCGCTCGTCTCCAGCGCCTGACGGTGTCGCTTGAGCAGCTGCTGGCGCGTCGGCGTGAACTGGCGTCGATCAACACTTTTTCCCTGGGCCGCCAGCAGCGCATCAAAGGTATCGATCAGGATCTGTTCATCGCGCGGGCCGCCCACGGCGCGGGCGATATCTCGAAAGCGCCCGTTTTCCCGGGCGTAGTGCCCGCCCAGCGCCGGCCGTGCCAGTCGCAAAATGGCCCGAACGCGCTTACAGCGCTGGCGCAGCTTGTGAATACCCTCCACCGTATCGCGACGGGCAAGATCGCGGCGCGCCCGACCGATCTGCTCGGCAGCAATGCGCGCGAGTCCCTTCCGGCTACTTTCAGACATCTCAAGGCGATAAGGCATGACCCCCTCCACCAAACGTGACAGACCATGAGAGCAGTGTACTGCTCGCCGTGCTCCACACCCTGTTCATTATGACCCTGGTGCAGACGACATGGCTGGTGCATGACGAAGGTCGAATCAATGCCGGCACACTCACTTGCGAAAGCACTACACTCACGGCCGTCATGATCGTTTTCAGGGGCCCCCATGCTCGACAAGAAAATTCCTTTCCCGGCATTTGCCCTGCTGTTCATGGTGGCCGGCGCCACGGATGCGCTGATCTATCTGCACAGCCGGGACCTGCTGGCGGTCTACATGACCGGCAACAGCTCCCATATCGGGCGCCATATCGGGGAAGGGAACTGGGCCGGCATTACGCCGCTGGCCGCGGTCATTGCGGCCTTTTTCACTGCCACGGCCCTGGGGGCATGGATCGGGATACGCGCCAAACGCTGGCGACCCACCGTCATTTTGCTGCTCACGGCCCTTTTAATGAGCGCCTCGATGCCCTTTGCCCAGGGGGATGACTATCCCTTCATCACGGTGCTTCTGATTGCCGCCGCGATGGGCATGCTCAACCAGGTCAGCGGCAACGAATCGGGGGTGACCTTTTTAACCGGCATGCTGGTCAGAACCGGGCGCGCCTTTGCCGAAGGCAATTTCAGGGCCGGACTGGATGGGCTGGTGCGCTGGAGCGCGCTGGTCGCCGGCGCCGCACTGGCCATTCCCCTCAATCATCATCTGGGCCGACACGCCCTGCTGGCGATTGCCGCCATGCTGGCGCTGGGCGCGGTATTCACGGCGTGGAATGCGCTGGTGGGGCGCCATCGGGCCAGACATTTGACCTGATGCCCGGCCGAACGATGTTCGCTCATTTGTCGGCACCGGGAGACAAGACTATTGCGCACCGGCAGCATGGACCGCGCAGCACTAGAGTCAGAAGGTTCCCCCATGGAGGGCACTGACATGACCTATGCCTGTAAACCTGCCTCGCAGGACGCACTGGATGCCACTTCGGCGGCCGAGACCGAGCAAAGCTTTATCGTCTTTGATGAAGACACCCTCGATCAGGAAGGTATTTACGCCTCCGAGCAAGAGGCCAAAAGCCACTGCGAAACGCTAAACCGTTCGGCAACCGACAATCCAGGCCCGGAGGAGATCCACGCCGACCAAAAGATGTGATGACCTCTTCACAAGGCGCGCCCGGCTCTGGCCGGGCGTTTTTTGGTTCGATCGACCGCTGACGAGTATCCACGGCCTGGCCCCGCGGGCGCGGGGAACGGATGCTGTACCACGGCACCGCTGCCGATAACCGCGGTTGATCCCCGCGCCTGCGGGGAACGGGACAGGGCAAAACCTCCACAGATGCCTGACGGCCCTCTGCGCTGACAAATGTACATGCGTAAAAATGTACAAACGTAAAAAAGCCCCTGCCGCCGCGAGACGGTAGGGGCTTTTGCCTTTCTATCCCTCAAATGAGGGACATTCGATTTTCCGAACCCCCTATCAAAAAAAATAGGAGTTCGGCCCGGTGATCACGCCGGAGCGACCAGGCGCTCGACAGCGGGCTGATCTCGATGCTCTGCCTGCCAAAGATCATACTTGCTCTGCAGGGCCATCCAGAAGCGGGCGGTGCTAATGCCGGCGCGCTCGAGGCGCACGGCCATATCCGGTGAAATGCTCGCGTGCTCATGCAGCACCCGTGACAGGGTGACGCGAGATACTTTTAGCTTGCTGGCTGCTTCGGTCACGCTCATGCCAAGCGCGGCGAATACATCCTCTTTCAGGATCTCCCCCGGATGCGCTGGGTTAAACATGCTCATATTTGCCGTGTCCTGTTCGTGTTCGTCGTTTTGCGTTCTATGTTCTGCGTTATATCCGGCCTTCTTCGAGGAGCGCCTCGCGCCGCCCCTCGGAGAGTGCCTTTCAGTGATAATCGCGGTAATCGACCAGCACCACGTCATCGCCCTCAAACCTGAACGTCACTCGCCAGTTACCGTTTACCTTCACTGACCAGATGCCATCCTTCTTTGGTTCAAGTGGGTGCAGGTTATACCCTGGTAACCCCATGTCCGATGGCTTTGAGGCTTCATCCAGTGTTGTCAGTATGCGCCTCAATTTTTTAACGTGATCCTGCTGTACCCCCTTTGTCGTCCCGGTCCGATAAAGACCTTCCAGACCATCGTGTGCAAACCCCTTAATCATCCATTGTCGCCCACTGCGTTATTGGCATGCGCTTATTGTATCGTGTAGCGACACACGATACAAGACGAGCAATAAAAAAAGCCCACCGCCGCAGCGGTAGGTGTCGTTCATGACGCCGTGGACAGATCTGGCTGCCGGATCTCATCCAGTCGTGCCTGGGCGATATTGTGATAGTGGTCAGACAGCTCGATACCGGTCGAGCCATAACCCTCAAGCTCTGCCGCGACCAGCGTAGTGCCGCTACCGGCGAACGGATCGAGGATCTGGCCACCGGGTCGGGCGATCGGTTGATCCCCGCGCCTGCGGGGAACGGTAGACCTCCGGCGCGTAGTTCACGCCATCAACCGGTTGATCCCCGCGCCTGCGGGGAGCGGGAACCGGCGCGGTCAGAAACTGCTGATAGTCGCGGTTGATCCCCGCGCCTGCGGGGAACGGGCGCCCGCGCATGACGACCTCGACGGCCACGACGGTTCATCCCCGCGCCTGCGGGGAACGGGACCTGCCCGGCGTCCTACCATTGGGAGCCTGCGGTTCATCCCCGCGCCTGCGGGGAACGGCGCCGAGATATATGCCGCCGTGGTTGGGCACGCGCTTCATCCCCGCGCCTGCGGGGAACGGTGGGACAGAATCTAAAAGTGGGGTTCGGGCTGCGGTTCATCCCCGCGCCTGCGGGGAACGGCGGTTACGGATCGGACTGTAGGTGGCCTCCAGCCATAGCGGCGCGCCATCTTCACGCAGGCGCTTGCAGCGACCGCTGATGAACTCGCCTTCGCGCAACCGGGACCAGAAGGTCGCATACTCGTCGCTTGCCACATAACCCTGCGGGCAGAGCACACTGTGATGCTGACCAATCAGTGCTTCAGCGCGGTAGCCGGTGGCCTCGAAAAAGGCTGAATTGGCCCGCAGAACCATGCCTTTCGGATCGAATTCAATGACGGCCATGGCGCGATGGATGGCACCCACCAGCGGGGCCTGACGGGAAGAAGGGGTATATCGAAACATGGAAAACTCCTGCCGCTGGCAGTGGAGCGGGCGCAGATAATGTCTGCAGCCCGGGCATCAGTCAGGGCAGCATCGGCATACCACGCCCACTTCTTGAGCCCTGCCTGATATAAGCCCTGTTAACCAGCGCCCCGAACCCTTCCGGCCTGACCGGGCACTAGCCACCCAACCGAATGGCCAACGGCCCCCACACCGCCAGCGCGATCAGCGTGATCAGCAGCACCGGCGGCGTGATCACAAGCCCCACCTTCATGTACTGCCCCCAGCCAATACGGTGACCCTTGCCGGCCAGCACATGCAGCCACAACAGCGTGGCCAGGCTGCCGATCGGGGTGAACTTGGGACCCAGGTCGTTGCCGATGACGCTGGCATAGGCCATCAGCTGCTGCGTCAGCACCGGTACCTGCGCCTGATCGATGGCCAGCGCCCCGATCAGGGTCGAGGGCATGTTATTGACGACCGAGGCCAGTACCGCAAGTCCCATCCCGGTACCCAGTGTGGCAATAAACGTACCCTGTGCGGCAAGCCAGTTCAGCACGCCGGCGGCGTCATCGGTCAGCCCGGCACGGCCCAGTCCATAGACCACCAGATACATGCCGACCGAGAACAGCACGATCTGCCAGGGGGCGTTTTTGATCACCCTGTTCAGTGATACCACCGGCTTGCCGCGCACGCCCCAGCGTCCGGCAATCGCCATCAGCACCAGGGCTGCCGTCCCCATGATGAAGGCAAAGGGCACCTGCCAGCGCGCCGTCACAAACAGGGCGATCAAAAGCACGGCCAGCACCGGGAAGGCGGCGCGAAAGACGCAGGGGTCCACGATGGCACTGGCGGGCGCCTCCAGCCGGCTGCGATCGTAGTCCCGCGGAATTTCACGACGAAAATAGAGCCAGAGCACCAGCAGCGTGGCCGCCAGCGACACCAGATTGACCGGCACCATCACCAGAGCGTATTCGCCAAAACCGATATCGAAATAGTTGGCGGTGACGATATTGACCAGATTCGAGGTCACCAGCGGCAGGCTGGTGGTATCGGCCACAAAGCCGGTGGCGATGATAAAGGCCAGCGCCGCGCTGGCGCTGAACTCAAGACGCACCAGAATCGCCAGCACGATTGGCGTCAGCAACAGCGCGGCGCCGTCGTTGGCAAAAAGGGCCGCAATCACCGCCCCCAGCATCACGATCAGCATGAAAAGCACCGGGCCACGCCCGTTGCCCCAGCGGGCAATATGCAGCGCTGCCCAGTTGAAGAAGCCCGCTTCATCCAGAATCAGCGAGATGATGATCAGCGCCACGAACGTAAAGGTCGCGTCCCAGACGATGCCCCAGACGGTACCCACATCGCCCCAGTTGACGACCCCGGTGGCCAGCGCCACTGCAGCGCCGCCCAGTGCACTCCAGCCGATGCCCAGCCCGCGCGGCTGCCAGATCACCAGCACCAGGGTGATCACGAAAATGGTCAGTGCCAGCATATTGCCTCTCGCCTATTGATTCACGCTCAGTGGGTGCGTTGATTGACCCGTTTCGACACTTCTTCGGCGCTTTCGACCCGTTCGGAGTAGCGATCGGCAAAATAGCCAGCCCGGCCGCGCGTCAGCCAGGTGAACTTCACCAGCTCCTCGCAGACATCGACGATACGGTTGTAAAGCGGGGAGGCGTGCATGCGCCCCTCGTCGTCAAACTCGTTGAAGGCCTTTGGCACCGACGACTGATTGGGGATGGTCAGCATGCGCATCCAGCGCCCCAGAATGCGCATCTGATTGACCGCATTGAAGCTCTGGCTGCCGCCGGAAACCTCCATTACCGCCAGCGTCTTGCCCTGGGTCGGGCGGACGCCGCCCAGCGAGAGCGGAATCCAGTCAATCTGGGTTTTCATGATGCCGGTCATCGCCCCATGGCGCTCGGGGCTCACCCACACCATGCCCTCCGACCACTGCGCCAGCTCGCGCAGCTCGGCAACCTTCGGGTGATCCGACTCGGCATCATCGGGCAGCGGCAGTCCGGAAGGGTTGAAGGTTTTGACCTCACAGCCAAACCATTGCAGAAGCCGACCGGCCTCTTCGGCCACCAGTCGGGAATAGGCGCGTTCACGTAATGAGCCATACAGCACCAGAATACGCGGCGCGTGGCGCGGATCGTCAGGATGGATCAACGCCTCGACATCGATGGGCTGAAGCTGATCCATGTCGATATGGGGCAACGTGTCACTCATGCGTCCGGCGCTCCCGGTCTGACGACCTCGCCATCTTCCCTGGTGAATTCGGTCAACGGGTTGTCCAGCAGGGCCAGTACCTGCTCGGAGGGCCGGCACAGCCGCGTACCGCGATCGGTGACCACGATCGGGCGGTTGATCAGGATCGGATGCGCCATCATGGCATCGATCAACTGCTCATCACTCAGCGCCGGATCATCAAGGCCCAGTTCATCAAAGGGGGTGCCTTTTTTTCGCAGCAGCTCGCGAGGCGTCATGTTCATCGCCGCCAGCAGTTCGACCAGCCGCTCCCGCGTGGGCGGTGTTTTGAGGTACTCGATCACTTCCGGCGTCTCGCCGGACTGGCGCATCATGTCAAGCGTATTACGCGAGGTACCGCAGTCGGGGTTGTGATAGATCACGGGGGTCATGGCGTCTCCTCCTCGATGGAACAGCAGGCGGGTTGAAGGGCTTCAAGCAGCGGCGCACAGAGCTCGGGATGCCCGGCGCAGCAGTCACGAACCAGAAAGGCCAGTGTGGCCTGCATTTGGTCAAGGCTGGCGCGGTAGATGATCGAGCGGCTCTGACGCTGCGAGACCACAAGGCCGGCACGCGACAGCACGCCAAGATGCGCCGACAGCGTGTTATGCGGCACATTTAGAAGGCGTGACAGCTCACCGGCCGCAAGCCCTTCGGGCTCGTGCTGTACCAGCAGGCGGAAGGCGTCCAGACGAGTGCTCTGAGCCAGCGCAGAAAAAATATCGATAGCAGATGTATTGTCCATATGTCCAAATATATGGACATGTTATGAGCAAGTCAAGCATTACGCGTCGCCGCGACCTGCCATCGGGCGTATGATGCTGACCTTTCTCTGAAGGGCCGGGCAATGACGGACAAGCGTGAACACACCGCAGGGCTTCTGGCAGCGCTGGGCTGCTTTTCGATGTGGGGCGTGATGCCGATCTACTTTCATCTGATCGGTCCAAATGTCTCTCCCTGGGAGATCCTGACCCAGCGCATGGTATGGGCGGCCGTTCTGCTCACACTGTTTGTGCTGATCAGCCGTCGCCATGAACGGGTGATGGCCGTATTGCGCCAGCCTCATCTGCTGCTCGCGCTCCTGGCTTCGGCGCTGCTGATCAGTACCAACTGGGGCGTGTTTATCTGGGCGGTGTCGAGCCATCACGTGCTGCAGGCGAGTCTGGGCTACTACATCAACCCGCTGCTCAATGTGGTACTGGGGCTGGTTTTTTTCGCGAGCGGCTGCGCCCATTACAGATTGCCGCAGTGCTTCTGGCCGCGGCCGGCGTGATGATCATGGTGGTGGGGTTTGGGCGGGTGCCCTGGGTGTCGCTGATCCTTGCCGGCAGCTTCGGCGTTTACGGATTGATTCGAAAGCGCATCGCGGTTGACAGCATTACCGGGCTTTATATCGAAACCATGCTGCTGCTGCCGTTTGCCCTGCTGTGGCTGGGGGCGCTGTACACTCAGCAGCAGGCGGTCTTTCTGCTGGATAACCTGCGCACCGATGCGCTGTTGATGGGCTGCGGCGTTATTACGGTGCTACCGCTGGTGCTGTTCACCATGGGCGCCCGGCGGCTCAAGCTCGGCACGCTGGGGCTGATCCAGTATCTGACCCCCACCCTGCACCTGCTCACCGGCGTGTTTCTTTTCAATGAGCCCTTCAATCAGGCGAACCTGGTGACGTTTGCCTGCATCTGGGCCGGCCTTGCTCTCTATACCGCAGACATTCTGCGAGCGCAGCGACAGATGAATCGTGGTTAACGACCTGCTCTGAATCTCTTCCCCGCTGGAGCAGGTTCAAACAGCATCTGTGGCCCGCCCCACGGTTTGCCCGATCGCTCCGATTGCACTAAACCCTTGTGTCATCCGGTGAATTAAAACTGAAGGCAACAGGGAGCGTGCCAATGCCGACCTTCTGGTCGTGGATATTTTTGCTGCTGGGGATCGCCACCTGTGCGCTGATCGCCCTGGATGTGCGTCGTCGGCCACAGCATATGGCCATCATGAACGTGACCTGGCCGATCACCGGGCTCTATATGCCGGTGCTGGGCTGGTGGGTCTATCAGAAGATGGGGCGAGCGGCCCCTGCCCATGCGGACCATGACAGCCACAAGGGCCATGGGACTTCAGAGTCTCATCAACACGGCGGTCACGAGCATCAGGGCCGTCATCACCATCACGGTGACAAGCCCAAATGGCAGGGCGTGTTTGTCTCTGCCACCCATTGCGGCGGCGGGTGTACGCTGGGGGATATCGTCGCGACCCCGCTGGCCACGGTACTCGGATTTACCCTTTTCGGCTCGCACATGGCCGGCCATTTTCTGCTGGCCTTTGTGGCGGCCTACGCCTTCGGCGTCCTGTTTCAGTATCTGCCCATTCGCGAGATGGGCGGGGGTTCGCCACGGCGCGCGCTGATCGATGCCATCAAGGCCGATACGCTGTCGCTGATCGCCTTTCAGTTCGGCATGTACTTCTGGATGCTGATCGCCACGCCGCTGTTTCTGGACGGTCGGATGGATGCCGCGACGCCCGAATTCTGGTTCATGATGCAGATCGCCATGCTGGTCGGTTTTTTGACCTCTTATCCCGCCAACTGGTGGCTGGTCAACAAGGGCATCAAGCACGCCATGTAGGCACACCGAAAGAAAACGCAACAGGGCCCGCAGCCGGATGGCTGCGGGCCCTGTCATGCCGAAGCCCCGGAAAGCCTCAGTCAGCGGCGTTCTGGATAGCCTGCCCGCCGTCAGAGATGTCTTCGCCTGCCCCGTGCATGGTATTACAGCCGCCGAGTACCGCGGCAGACAACAACATCATCACCATCAAAAACGTCATGCGCTTCATGAGATTACCTTCCCGTGTGACCGGCCGTTCAGCGGCACGTCTTCATGACTTTAGCACCATCCCTTCACGGGCAGCCACACCCCTGATGCAGGCGAAGAGGCGTTCATGAGGCGAGCCGCAGCCGCTGCTCGATGAGCTGGCAAAGTGACAGGGTCTGCCAGGACTCCTCGGCGCTGGCAAGGCCATGCGATTGCCCATCCATGACACTGTGCACCATCGCCTGTGCCTGACGGGTCAGGGCGTCGCCTGTGGTGTTGGCGATGAATGCCGACGGAAGGCCTTGCGTTACGAACTGAACGTCATGACCGCCATTGAGCAAATCTACATGCAGACTACCCTGTGCGCCTCGGGCATGAATGGTGCGCTGACGGTTTCTCGGCAACCGCCCGGTACTCAGGGTCACCGGATAACCGGCATCGGTCTGCAGGCACACCGCCACATGATCGGCGCCCTCTCCTGCCGATCGGCCGGGGCCGCTTTCGACATCCAGCAAAGCCTCGGGCTTAAGCCCCATGACGTGCTGCACGATATCCAGATCATGAATCATCAGATCCGTCACGATGGAATCCCCGGCAAGCCGCGCACTGCACGGGTTGTGCCGGGTGATGTTCACCGTCTCCCAGGGGTGATCCCGCAGAAGCCCGGCGGTGGCCTGCAGCGCCGAATTAAAGCGCTCGATGTGGGCACAAAAGAGCCCGGTACCGTGTGCCCGGGCCAGACGGCTCAGCAGGAGGCACTCCCGGGGTCGTACGGTCAGGGGCTTTTCCACCAGACACGACAGGCCACAACCGATGAGGTCCCGGGTGACGCCAAAGTGCGTGGCCGTGGGGCCGGCCACTACGGCCATGTCCGCCCGGCGTGCCTGCTCGAGAAAGGTTCGGTAACTCTGGGTACAGCGGCGCTGCATGGCCTCTGACAGGCCACAGTCACTGGCCGAACGAGGATCAAAGATCACGCTGACCTCCACCCCTGCCAGCGCGTTGAAGGTACGTATGTGCCTGGCGCCCATGCGGCCGGCACCGGCCACGGCCACGCGAAGCACCTCCGAAGCCCTAGTGTTCATGACAGGCTTGCCTGACGGCCTGACAGACCTGCTCGACATGATGGGTTTCGAGATAGGGATGCAGCGGCAGACTGAAGGCGGCAGCGGCGACCCGGTCGGTTTGGATCAGGCCGTCATGCACCATCGACTGACAGGCCGGATGGCGATGCAGCGCCGGGGAGTAATAGCAGCGCACCGGAACGCCCTGCTCGCGAATCGCGGCCACGAGCGCATCGCGACGCGCCTCAAGTGTTGCGTTGTCTTCCTCCGGGGCGTCCGGCAGACGCACCGTGTACTGCGCCCAGGCCGAGCGACAGCCTGTGGGCACGTCAGGGGTGGCAAGCAGCGCCCCGAGCCCTTCCTGGTAGGCCCGGGCAATCTCCTCACGCCGGGTGAGCTCCTCATCGAAAACGGTCAGCCGCGCCAGCAGCACGCCGGCCTGCAGGGCATCCAGCCGCGAGCACATACCAATCTCTTCATGACGGGCGTGATCGGGGCTGATGCCGTGATTGCGCAGCGAGCGAAGTCGCTCGGCAATGGCAGGATCACGTACGAACAGGGCGCCACCGTCGCCGTAGCAGCCCAGCGGTTTGGACGGATAAAAGGAGGTGATCGTGATATCGGCCAGTGATCCGACCGGACGACCGAGATAGTCACCGCCAAAACTCTGGGCAGCATCGGCCACCAGATAAAGACCAAAACGCGCAGCGATGCGATCAAGCGCGGCGTAATCCGCCGGACGCCCGAACAGATCGACAGCCATCACGGCTCTGACACCCTGCGCGCCTGGTGATGTCGCATGATGCTCAAGCCAGGCCTCGAGCGCACTCGGGTCAATGTTGAAGGAGCCCGGCTCGATATCAATCAACACCGGCTGCGCCCCGACCCGAACGATGGCTTCGACCGTGGCGGCAAAGGTATAGGCCGGACACAGCACCCGGTCACCGGCGCCAATGTCCAGAACCCGCAGGGCCAGTACCAGCGCATCGCTGCCGCTGGCACAGCTTACGCACTGTGCCACGCCGGCACGCTCGGCCAGCTGCTGCTCGAGCGCTTCCACCTTCGGTCCGTTGATGAAGGTTCCTGACAACAGCACCTCCTCCATTTCGGACCTGAGCCGGTGTTCGATGCGGCGATATTGTGCTGCTGGATCCATGAAGGATGCGCTGGACATGAAAGGCGCTCACTCTGGTAATGGCGTCGTTGTATGACCGCCTTTTGTAACTCATCACGACTTAATCAGGTTAAGACTATTGTTCTAATTTTGTATCGATCCGACAACCCTGTTGATTCATTACGTTGCCGTCACAGGCATTAATCCGAATGCCCTGTAGTAAAGGGTTGTTTTTTATCGATTGCTGTTAAGCCACTGTGTTGCCCCCTGCTCCGAGGCACGCTGCCATGTCCCGTATGGTCTGTTTCCATCAGGCACACCGCGCGACTGTCCTATAGTGACCACAGAAACATGGATGGTGGCCTGTCCATCCAACAGGCTTTTCACCGGCGCAAAGGAGAGAGACATGAGTGCAGTCAAGGATCCCGTCTGGCTGATTACCGGCTGCTCGACCGGGTTTGGACGCGAGCTGGCCCGTCTGGTCATCGAGCGAGGCTGGAAGGCAGTCGTTACCGCGCGGGACAGCGCACGGGTGGCCGATCTGGCCGAGGGCGCGGAGGATCGCGTGCTGGCGCTCGGGCTGGATGTCACCAAAAGCGAGCAGCTGCGTGAGGTGGTCAAAAGCGCCGAACAGCACTTCGGCCGGATCGATGTGCTGGTCAATAACGCCGGCTACGGCTATCAGTCCTCCGTCGAGGAGGCAGACGACGCCCGGGTGCGTGCCCAGTTTGATGCCAATGTGTTCGGGCTCTTCGAAATGACCCGCCTGGTGCTGCCCGGCATGCGCGCGCGTCGACGGGGTCACATCATCAACATCAGCTCGGTGGCGGGCTTTATCGGCTTCCCGGGCTCGGGCTACTATGCGGCCACCAAGCACGCTGTCGAGGGATTCTCGACAGCGCTGGCCGCCGAGGTTGCGCCGCTGGGACTGAAGGTCACCAGCGTTGCTCCCGGGCCCTTTCGCACCGACTGGGCCGGGCGCTCACTGCAGCAGACCACCACCGAGCTTGATGACTATAGCGAGACCGTGGGTGTGCGCATGGCGGGCACCGCTCAGGGCAGCGGCCAGCAGCCCGGCGACCCGATACGCGCCGCGCGCGCCATGATCGAGATTTATGAACATGCCAATCCGCCGCAGCATCTGGTGCTCGGCGCCTGGGGGGTGGATCAGGTGAGTGCGCATCTGCGCCAGACGCTGGAAGAGATCGAGCAGTGGCGGGAGATCAGCGTCAATACCGACTATCTCGCCGAAGAAAAATGACCCCGACCAACGGTGAATGAGCTGATAAAAAAGGCGCCATTTGAATGGCGCCTTTTTTGACAGGATTTCGAACCACTGGAGCTGTCACTCAACAGGTATGGGCACCAGGTCAGCACGGACATCGTAATCCCGCTCTCCCAGCATCCAGGTCGCGTTGATGATCTTGACCGGCTTGCCATCAAACATCATGTCTTCCCCAATGCGAGGGACAGCCGGCATTTTCATGACCCCTTCGCTATTGCAGAAGGAGTGATTGATTGGCGCATCATTTTGAAAAAACACCACCCTGATCATGTTCATAACGTCTTTTTTCTTCCATGAAAAGAAAGAGCATAGCCAGTCTTTATCTGCTCTTCCATGACCTGCGTCAGGTTTGGTGACCATCAATTGCCGCGCTGATGTCTGACAGCTCAGGATAATGTCCCCCGGGTGAGCGCACCGTTACCTGCAGCGATGGGCTCTGCTCGATTCGCGGCGGCGGCGCGTGGTATTCGCGCACCGGGCCCGACTCCTGAATGTCGATATCAACATCATGAAAGGCCGTGGTCAGCAGCAGCAATAAAAGCCCCAGCAGATAGATCAGCGGCGACACCACCACGGACGCCACCATGGCCACAATGCCGGCTACCGTGCGGCCGCGCACCATGATCAGGATGGCCAGACAAAAGGCGACCAGGTTGAGTGGCCAGCCGATCAAAAGCCCGGAGCCGGCCTGTGGCAGCAAAAAGGCGCCCCACGCCACGCCCAGCACGATCCACACCAGAGTCACCGGCGCCGGCCGCGAGGCTTTCGACATACTCATGGTATCGATCTCACTCATTGGGTCACTCCCTGTCAGGCCATGCTGTAATCTGCGCTCTTGTCGACCATCAACGCAAGAAGCCCGGCGAATGGCCGGGCTTCCTGCACTTGTGGGATCAGGGGCGCCACACGGTGTGACACACCTTACAGCCTGATCAGGAATTACGCATGATGCGCTCGGCTTCACGCTGTGATTCTTCCTCGTTCAGCCCCTTTTGCTCCTTGAGCAGACCGGCGATGCGTTGCACCTCGCCCTTTTCATAGGACGACAGGTCGTTGGCAACCACCCCCCATTTTTCCTTGAGCTGCCCGGCAATCTTGTCCCATTTGGCGCTCTGGGCATTGTTAGACACGGTATCTCGTTCCTTTCATGATGATATGCAAAAAAGCGGCTTCGGGCCGCCATGTCGTCAAAAGACCTTGAGCGCTCTGCCTGAAGCGCGAAGGTGGTGCATATTCAAAAGCAGTTGCCCGTGTGTCTCCATCACCTGGATTATCCAGGAGGTCCGACTGTCGACGTGGCGCAGCAACGCCATCATGAAAGATGGGCGTGTCCATGGTCTGCTTCATGGTCAATGTCTGTCTGCTCGAGGCAGTACGCCTGCCGCTCGATCTGTACCGTGACGTGATCGGCGTCAAAGCGCTTTTTGAGATACGCCCTGATGGCCAGAATGGATTGATCCTGATCCACACCATCATGGATCACGGCATGCAGGGTCACCATCACTCGCTCCGGGGTCAGTGACCAGATATGGACATGATGGACGCTTTCAATATCGGAAAGCGCATGCGGGATATCCTCTATCAGCTGCTCGCTGTCGATATGGGCCGGGGCGCCTTCAAGCAGGATATGTGCCGATTGCGTGGTAATCTTCCAGGCACTGCGGGCGATCAGCGCCGCTGCCAGCAGTGAGAGCAGCGGATCGATCGGCATCCAGCCGGTCACCATGATCACCACCGCGGCGGCAATGGCGGCCACTGAACCCAGCAGATCGCCCAGCACGTGCAACAGCGCGCCGCGAATGTTGATGTTGCCTCGATCCCCGCTATGCAGGAGCCAGAACACGCCGAGATTGACCACAAGTCCTGCAATGGCGACAGCCAGCATGCCGGTACCGGCCACCTCGGTCGGCGCCCACAGCCGGCGCACGGCTTCAAACAGGATCCAGGCCACGATCACCAGCAGCGCCAGGCCGTTTACGAAAGCGGCCAGCACCTGCACACGATGATAGCCATAGGTCTTGCGGGCATTGGCCGGGCGATGCGTCAGCCGGGCGGCGACCCAGGCCAGCGCCAGCGAGGCACTGTCGGTCAGCATATGGCCGGCATCCGCCAGCAGCGCCAGTGACCCCGTCACAAGCCCACCGGCCACTTCGGCCACCATGAAGCCGCCGGTCAGCACCATGGCCCACAGCAGACGCCGCTCGTTGTCCGTACCGTGATGATGGCAGGGCCCATGGTGGTGACCGTGTCCGTGATGATCGCGATGCGCCTGCTCCTGCGTCATGAATCTTCTCCGTTACTTGTGCCGTGCGTCAGGACATGATGAAAATCATCATGATGGTGTCAGGATGGCACACTCATGTACCGATGAGCGTCGCATCGCTGTCCACGGGTCTACCAGCCCGCTCGGCCGTCATGACATTTCTGCACCTTCAACTTTTCTCTTTTTTCAGGACATGATCATGCCAACAAAGACAAACGAGCCCCCGGGTACGCGGCTGCATCAACAGGCTGACCGTCTGGGCAACTTTCTGGTGAGCACCTTCCACTTCATGGCGCTGTTTGCCATCGGCGGCGTGATTGCCTGGGCCGCCCTGGGCGCCTTTCTCGAGATGATTGCCGATGGCCAGACGGGCATTGATGATGTGCTGCTGCTGTTTATCTACCTGGAACTGGGCGCGATGGTCGGCATCTATTTCAGGACCAACCACATGCCGGTGCGCTTTCTGATCTATGTGGCCATCACCGCGCTGACGCGCATGATGATCGGCGACATTCAGCATCATCATCGCCCGGACATGGGCATCATCTATATTGCCGGCTCGATTTTGCTGCTGGCCCTGTCGATTCTGGTGGTCCGTTACGGCTCTCACCGGTTTCCCTCGGGTCACAATCGCAATGTGGCGCCCACCCAATCCGGCGAGCGCGACGATCAGGTCGAAGAGCAGTAAACGCCGTCATCATTATCCATTACAAGGCCTCGGGCCCTGGCGCCATGCCGGGCCCGAGGCACCTCCCTCACGCTTGTGCCATCCGATCTACTTTTCGTAGAACTGACGAAACTGCTGCAGTGCCTCGAATACCGCCGGAGAAAAGTCGGCGTTTTCGATCGGATCAAGCTGGCGATCAAGGATTTTCCATTTGCCGGTGCCATCGACCACGGTAATCCGGTCGGGTTCGATGACGCCGTAATCCAGATAGCTGCTGGCAATGACCCAGGGATGATCAAGCTGCTCATCAAGCAGATCGCCGCCCTGGGCATAGTCCGACAGGGGATTGGTACAGCCCAGCGCATGACGCATCAGCATGGGCGCCACATCCAGATGGCTGGTCATGCCGTCTTCCACACCGGGGGGCACACCGGGGCCGTGCAGGATCATCGGCACATGGGTCTGAGGCGCGGCGAAATTACTGTTGTGCCCCCAGTAGTTCTTGTGGAAATCATTGAACGACTGGCCATGATCGGCAGTGACGATCAGCACGGTATTATCCCACTCCCCGCGCGCCTTGAGGTCATCAATGACCCGCCCGATCAACTGATCATCATAGTGGACCGAATTGCGATGCAGGTTGGACAGCGGCGTGGGATCGGTATCCGGCCCAAGCTCGAGATAGTTCATCTCACTGGCTGACGGCTGGAAAGGCATGGCCGCATCTTCGGGAACGCTGTAACCGTGCGGGGCATCGTAAAACAGCATGCCAAACCAGGGCCTGTCACCCTCGACGCGCTCATGCTGATCGAGCCACGACAGCCAGTCGTCGGTCATGCGGGCATCACGCCCGTGCGGGGTCTCGCCGGGTGTCCCTGTGCGCAGCGGCGATACCGAGGAAAATACGGTGCGATCAAACCCCACGCTATCCAGGCTCGCTGCCGCAAATATCCCCAGCGCATAGTCCTGGCGCTGCATTTCAGTAACCAGCAGCGGTGGGGTCTGGGTGTTGTTGATATAGTGGTAGTAGTTGCCGACCAGACCATAAAACAGGCTCATGACCCCGGTGCGCGTACTGTTGCCGCCGCTGTAGTGCTGGGTATAGCGCCGCCCGCTCTGCTCAAGCGCGGCATGAATATTGGGCGTGGTCCGCGCATCAAACTCGTCGCTGCGCCAGGAGTCGATCATGACCAGCATGATGTTGGGAGAGGACTGCGGACTGCACTGGAGCGGGTTGAGCGGCCACTCCAGCTCATCAGCCGCCTTCACATTCACATCGGCCCGCTCACTGCGAGCGGCCCGCGGGTCCAGCCAGCCGTGATCGGCCATGAAATCCTTGGCCGTGGCCGGAAACAGCAGCGGATAGACGCCGGTCTGCTGGGTGACACTACGCATGTAGCGGGCATCTGCCACGATATGTAAAAGATGACTGGCCACCAGTGCCAGCAGCAGAACACCCGATATCTTTCCGACCGGCAGACGACGCTGACCACCGGTCATGATCAGCCTGCGGGCCAGCCATCCCTGCGCCAGCAGCAGCGCCAGGGCCACACCGGCGACAATCAACCAGGTCTCGATGGAAAAGCTGAAGATTTCGCCGTTTTTATCGTTTAAAAACAGTGACACCATGAAGTAGTTCACATGGAAGCGATACTGGGCGTAGACCACCGTGTCCACCAGCAGCGCGCTGGCACCAAACGCGGCCACCAGCGCTGCCAGCGGCCAGAGAAGGCGCGATGGCAGCACCAGTGCCGGTATCAGCAACAGCACCCAGCCCAGCAGCACCAGCAGTCCGAAGTGCCCGATCCAGGTCAGCACCAGATAGAGAATGCCCCAGCCATCGTGCGGCACTTCCATGAAAGGGAGATAACGAAGGGCGATCAGCCAGACAAGCGGCAGCTGACAAAGCGCCAGCGCCAGTGTCCCGCGCATTCGGGAAGAGACAACATCCATTTCGATGACCACCTGAAACCATTGATAACGTGGCGGCGTAGTTTACAGGATATGACCGAAAGTGATGCATCAGGCAGTTCAATGAAGGGCTGCTTCACGCGCTCTGCTACCATAACCCTTCAAACATCTTTCATGCCTATCGAGAGAGGGCGGCATGCTCAGCCAGTTACACCCACTGTGGGCGTGGATTACCGACAATGCGATCGTGGTCGGCGGTCTGGCCAGTATCGGCCACGTGCTGATATGGGGCATCGCCATGCAGGTAGCTGTCAGCGACGCTCGTGCACTGCGCCGCCCTTCCATTCTGATCAAGCATGGCAAGGCCCGACGGCTCGACAGCCCTTGTCTGATCAGCAACATGGGTCATGGCGTCGTTTTTGTGGAGTCCATCATTGCCCGTCTTGAAACCGATCAGCAGACGCTGACCAGTGATATCACCGAGCTGACGGATGAAGATACCCGCCAGCAGCCGTCATCCTCCGAGGAGGACACGACCGAAAAAGGCGACACCAACAAGGGGGGTGGTGAAGAAGAAGGCGAGCTGGTCACTCGCATGGGGCCACTCAACTCGATGCAATACATGAAGGCAAGCAACCTTGATCACATCATTGCTCATGCAGCGGAGCAGCATGGGCTGAAGCTCGACAGTGATTACGCCGTTAGAGGCAGCGACGAGGTGCTCAAGGCTGTCGAGATTAATCTGATTATCATTCAGGCAACGGAAAAACGCCCGATCGGGGCCCGGCGTCGATTCAACCTTGTCCGTGATGACAGCGGCCGGATGCTGGTGGTACCGGAAAGCAACAATACCCATCAACTCTATTCCTGGCGCCAGCGCCGAGCGCTTGATCAATGGCGACAGGACATCAACATCGAAACCCTGTAACTCCGGCAGAAGCGTTGTGCCGGCAGGCTCTGCCCCCTGGCGTTGCCGTCACACATCACGGGGCAATATTGGTCAGGCAGTGTGCGCGCCATCACCTGCTCCTGAAAATGACCCCTGCCCTGCCTGCCAACGACATCGCGTAGCCTATTTCCCGAAACGGGCCTTGATATCCGTTAATCTTCTGCAAAACGACACATTTCCCTATATTAAAACACCTTATAAATATTGCTGTTCCCTGTCTTCCTGCCCACGCTTGATGCAGCAGTTCGCATGACACCCTCCATGTTCGTGATGCCTGAAATGATCCAGCCATGAACGCCATGGCCATCGAATATTGGTTGTCATGCCAACTCATCATTGTGCTGTAAACATTCATGCAGGGAGGCTTCCATGTTTCATCACTCGTCAAAACTTCAGTATCCCGTTCGTGTCGACAAGCCCGATCCGCAGTTTGCCATGCTGCTGCAGCAGGCCATCGGTGGCGTTGAAGGCGAAATTCGTGTCGCCATGCAGTATTTCTTCCAGGCCATGGGCGCTCGGGGCGATGACCGCATTCGTGATCTTCTGATGTCCACGGCCACAGAGGAACTTGCCCACATCGAGATGCTGGGTCATGCCGTAGCCCTCAACCTGGAAGGCGCCCCCGTCTCCTATCAGGAAGAATCCGCCAGGGATCCCGTTATCAACGCGATTCTGGGCGGCGCCAATCCGCGCCACCTGCTCTCCTCCGGGCTCTCTGCCATGCCGGTCAACGCCAACGGCGTCCCCTTTGACATGAGCCACATCTATGCCACCGGCAACATTGCCGCGGACATGCAGGCCAACGTGGCGGCAGAGGCCAGCGGGCGCGTGCTGGCATCACGGCTGTATAACTGGACCGATGACAAGGGCATGAAGGACTTCCTGTCGTTTCTCATTGCCCGTGACACCTATCACCAGCAACAGTGGCTGGCGGTTATCGAGGACATGGGTGGCCTGCAGGCCAGCCTGCCGATACCCAACAGCACGCCGGAAGAGCATGAGGCTACCGAGCACTCCTACTACTTCCTCAATACCCTGCTCGACAAGGAAGCCCCGCAGGGACGCTGGAGCGAAGGCCCGTCGCTGGATGGCCGCAGCAACTTCAGTTTCAAGCAGCAGCCCGAACCGCTGGGGCAGGTACCGAGTCTGGGCAAGGCCAAACCGGGCTCAGGCGCACAGAAGGAACAGCTCTAGGGTACCGGCTCGCAGGACAAGGGGCCTGGCCGGTACAGGCAGGCCCTTTCAGATTTTCTGTATGACATCGTTTTGCCATCAAAAGGACATTGATCATGACTACCGATGCCAAATCTCATCTCATGGACTGGCTGCGTGATGCACATGCCATGGAACAGCAGGCCGAAACCATGCTCGAGGCGCAGGCCAAACGGCTGGAACACTATCCCGAGCTCAAGGCCCGCATCGAGCAGCATATTGAAGAAACCCGCGGCCAGGCCGAGCTTCTGGAAGAGTGCATCACTCGCCTGCACGGCAGTACCTCGAGTTTCAAGGATATGGGCGGCAAAATGACGGCCATGGCACAGGGCATGGGCGGCATGTTTACCAGTGATGAAGTCGTCAAGGGCGGGGCTGCCAGCTACGCCTTCGAACACTTCGAAATTGCCAACTATCGAGCGCTGATCGGTGCAGCAGACTATCTTGGTGAGCCTGAAGTCAAATCAGCCTGTGAGCGCATTCTCAAGCAGGAAGAAGACATGGCCAAATGGCTCGAGGATCATCTCCCGACCATCACACAGACCTTTTTGAAGCGCTCCGAAGAAGACGACACCACCGCCAAACGCTGATTATCCTGCCAACGTTTTACCGCCACTTTCGAGGCCCGCACCACGGTGTGGGCCTCAATCATTTGCGCACTCCCCCTCCCCGACACGCTCTTTTTACTCCCCCCCCAACGGCGCTGTTTGAGGCAGGCTTCAGCTCGCCATCAAGGCAATCTGTATCGGCGGTGACTACTCTTTTGATCAGCATCGAAAGACAGCCAACGACCACGTTTTGACGTCACCTTGAAAAGAGATGCCCTGTTATGACATTGATGACCTTTGTGTATCTGGCAGCAGGTCTGGCCCTGCTGGTGGGGGGAGCCGAAATACTGGTGCGGGGCGCGTCGAAGCTTGCCGCTCTTTTTGGCATATCGCCGCTGGTGATCGGGCTGACCGTGGTGGCCTTTGGTACCAGCGCGCCGGAAACGGCCGTCAGCGTACAGTCGGCCTTCAGCAGCAAGGGGGATCTGGCGATCGGCAACGTGATCGGCAGCAACATTGCCAACGTGCTGCTGATTCTGGGTCTGACAGCCCTGATCGCGCCGCTGATTGTTTCACGTCAACTGATTCGTCTGGATGTCCCGCTGTTGATCGCCGCCGGCCTACTGACCTGGGGACTGGCCGCCAATGGCACGCTCAGCCGTCTTGATGGCGCCATTTTGTTTGCAGCCATCATCACCTACACGGTGTTCATGGTGAAAAGCAGCATGCACGAGAGCAGTGAGGACCGCGCGCAGCAGAGCGCCGAATCCCCTGCTGAAGCCACACCAGCAGCACGCGGCAACGCCTGGATGCTTAACCTGGTGATGGTTCTGGCGGGGCTGGCGCTGCTGGTAGGCGGCTCCCACTTTCTGGTAGAAGGCGCCACGACACTGGCGCGCGCCCTGGGGCTTTCCGACCTGGTGATCGGGCTGACCGTGGTGGCCATCGGGACCTCCCTGCCGGAGCTTGCCACCTCGATTCTGGCCGCCGTACGCGGCGAACGCGATATTGCCGTGGGCAACGTGGTGGGCAGCGGGTTGTTTAATCTGCTGTGTGTACTGGGGCTGGCCTCACTGGTATCGCCACAGTCGATTGTCGTCTCGGCCAATGCGCTGGTGTTTGATTTCCCGGTCATGGTGGCCGTATCGATCGCCTGCCTGCCCATTTTCTTTACCGGTTATCGGATCGATCGCTGGGAAGGGCTATTGTTTTTTGCCTACTACATCGCCTACACCGCCTATCTGGTGCTTTACTCAACCCGACAGGACAGCGCCACCCTGCTGGGCCATGCCATGTTGTTCTATGCCCTGCCCCTGACCGCGGTCACCCTGATAGTACTGGGTGTCAGGGCCTTGCGAGCCCAGCGCACCTGACCATTATCGAGCATGAAAGGATATCCAACACCAAAGACGGCGCCCCTGAGGCGCTGTTTTCTGTCGGCTCATGCCGCTAATCGTAATGGCATCGTGATCATCGCCCCAGGATGTATAGCGCCACAATCCTTAACCAGGTAGTAACAAAATAAAAACAAATCTATTAGAGTTAATTAATTTAAATTATATAGATCGCTACAGGAAAGCAGCACACTGGATGCTCAATCAGGGAAGATAGTAATGCTTTCGGGTAAAGGGAATTGCCCCGGTCAAGGACGATAATACTGATTCAGAGCGAAAGGATTCGCTTTTCTTTTTTATTAATCAACTCGCCTTTATCGTTCGCCAAATTTTTATCAAGATGTAGATAAACGGCATCGAACTCGGCCACATTTTTTAAGCCTTCAGGATCAAGTATGGTTAATTCCTTGCGCGTTAACCTGATAAGCCCCTTTTGACGCAGCCGCTGCAAGACCCGGTTAACATGGACTGGCGTCAGGCTGAGTGCCTCCCCAAGATTGGCCTGAGTCAGCGGCATTTCCAGCGTATGATCCTGTATGAGACCGGCGACCTGAAAGCGTACAAGCAGCTCACAAAAAAGGTGTGCGACACGCGCTTCAGCACTACGCAGCCCAATATTGAGTATCCAGTGTCGGGCAATGGCTTCATCCACCATCAAAGACCAGAACAGTGCTCTGGCCAGGCGAGGAAAATCCTCGATGATCCGATTGATGCTTTCCTCGGGCACCATGCCTACGGTTGTTGCAGTAATAGTGCGTATTGAATGATCCATCCGGGACAGCAGCGTGACATGAAGATCACAAAGATCTCCCTTGATCAAATATCCCATGATCTGTTCGCGGCCATCAGAAAGCATTTTGCAGCGGCATGCCCATCCCTCAATCATCAGATGGACTGCTGGAGGATTCTCCCCTGCTTCAATGATGTAACTGCCCCTTTCAAGGCGTTTTTCCTGAGTGGGTGCTGCGCGCAGCATTTTGATTTCGTGCTTATCCAGATCCTTATAGTGTTGAAGCTTTTCAAGCAGGGGACCGATCATTACAGCACTCCAGGCGGGGAGCTACCATCTCAACATGTTCACGGAATAAAAAAAAGTTGTATTAGTTAAAACATTATTTGGCCATCTACATTATCAATCTCAATCAATTAAATCCGAGCTTCAGGGCAGAACATTCAAAAAGGCTCTTCGTCGCTGGGTGTGGAATTCGCCCCCTGAGCTGGGCCAGGATATGACCTCCACATGGACAGGAGGTACGA
>NZ_CANMFC010000004.1 GCF_947497025.1 uncultured Kushneria sp. | reverse complement strand
CGCGCCGATGGTAGTGTGGGGTCTCCCCATGTGAGAGTAGGTCATCGTCAGGCACCCCTTCCGAACCCCGGTCCAGAGATGGACCGGGGTTCCCTTATATGCGCCATACGGCCGTCACGGCCTGCGGCGCCGGCCCCGCCCGCGGTCACGACCGTGACCGCGGGCGAGGGCGAGGGCGTCTCGCCTCAGGGCGTCCCAACCAGCATCGATCGTGTACAATAATTGCTTTCATGCACCGCCTTCCCGGAACAGCCTCCTTTATGTCTGCAAATGCCGATCGTGTTGCCAGCGAAATACTGCTTTATTGCCGTGCCGGCTTCGAGGCGGACCTTGCGGCGGAAATTTCCAGGAAGGCCGCCGTGCTCGGTGCCAATGGCTACCCGATTGCCGCGACCAATACGGGATTCGTACGCTATGTGCTGGCTGATCATCAGCCGGCCCATACGCTTCAAAAGCAGCTTTCCTTCGAGACGCTGGTGTTTGCGCGACAGGCGTTGGTCGCTTTTCCGCCCCTTGCCAATCTGGACCGTGAAGATCGTATATCACCGGTCATGGCATTGATTCGCGAAAGCGGCTGGAGCTTTGAGCACATTTGTCAGGATCTGCCGGATACCAACGATGGCAAGGCGCTGACAGGGCTTGGCAAGTCAATTCAAAAGGCGCTGGAAAGTGCCAGTCGTAAATGCGGTGCGCTACGCCGCAAGGCCGGCAAGCGCTGGTTGCATCTTTTCTGGACAGCCGGTGATCAGGTGCAGGTGGCCATCAGCTTTCCGGGCAACCGCAGTGAGTACCCTAACGGTATTCGCCATCTTCGCTTTCCGCATGACGCACCCAGTCGCTCGACGCTCAAGCTTGAAGAGGCCTGGCATACCTTTATTGCACCAGGTCAATGGGACGAGCTGCTGGGAGAAAACATGTGGGCTGCCGATCTTGGCGCTGCACCCGGTGGCTGGACATGGCAGTTAGTCAAGCGCGGCATGAGCGTTTACGCTATCGACAATGGCCCCATGCAGGCGTCACTGATAAATACCGGACAGGTCGAACATCTGCGTGAAGATGCCTATAGCTGGAAGCCTCCGCATCCGCTGGACTGGCTGGTATGCGATATGGTGGATCAGCCGGTCAGGGTCGCCAGGCTCATGGGTAAATGGCTTGAAAACGGCTGGACACGGCGTGCCATCTTCAATCTCAAGTTACCGATGAAACAGCGCTGGCAAGAGGTCGAGCACTGCCTTGAGCTTTTACACCAATGTGTCGAAAAGGCCGGATTCAAGGCGCATATCAGATGCCGTCACCTCTATCATGATCGGGAAGAAGTGACGGTCTATGTAGCGATCGTTTAATGACGTGCAAACAACCCGCAGGAGAGGGCAATGACACCACCACCTGAAAGCAACGACACGCTGGATACTTCCGGGCTTTACTGTCCCGAACCCATCATGATGATGCACAACCGGGTCAGGGAAATGGCGCCGGGGCAGGTGCTTGAAATCATTGCCACTGACCCGGCTACCACGCGGGATGTACCCAAATTCTGTACCTTTCTGGGGCATGAACTGGTTGATCAGCGCGAAGAAGAGGGCACGTGGCGTTACTATATTCGCCTTGCCTCTTCCGATCAGTGACCTTATTCCTGCGTCACCATCATGACCGATAGCGCCTCCAGCGTGGCAGGGTCCTGACTACGGATACGGTTGGCGATCTGGCGCTGAAACAGATAGAGCGATTCGTGACGGGAATGCCCCGCATAAAGACAGTCATCACCGGGCAGGATCGGCTCTTCGCAGACCTGGTCTTCATCATGCAAGAGCGCTTCTATGGTGCCGTCGCTATAGAGATGCCAGCCGTGAACCTGCTTTAATTGCCAGCTGTCATCGTGAGCATGACACAGGGCGTGGGTCCCTTGCGTATCGGGCAAATGCTGAAGGATGCAGGGCTCATCTTCATGCTCATACTCGAAATAGGCGGCGGCATGCTCGAGTTCGACCACCTTGTGAAGCGGTGGTGACTCCATGACATGCTCGGATTCAGGGTCGTGATAGCCCACAAAACGACCCTGTTCCGGATCCTCCAGCGTATCACAGCGGGTCAGGCAATCCAGCCAGGGGACCAATCCCACAACGTGCCCGTCTTCCTGTAATCCCCATGCCAGCACCGGCATGCCATAAAGGGACTGAGGATCGCTGGCAAGCTGATAGAGCATTTCAAGCCCGTCAAGCTCCGGGGCCAGACGCACGATGCGGTGCCTTTTACGCCGCTGCTGACGAACGGTGTCCAGGTCGATAACCTGCATACGATGATGAGTCGACATCGTGTTCATTGCTTGCCCCTCCGGTTATCTGTCCGGTATGTCCCTGTCCTCGATCCAGCTGACGTCCGGTCATTGAGACGCTTTTTTAACTATTAGCACATCTGCAGCAATGAATGTCATACCATACCATAAGGGATACTTTCACGACCCGTGACTGGAAACAACCGTGACCAGCCCGCAAAGCCTTATGCTTTAGCAGGTGCCGGTCGGCAGTGTCTGTTGGAGGTGCGGTACAGGCGAAGCCCCAGCAGTACGGAGGCCACGCTGAGCCCTGCAATCAGCCCCAGCCAGTAGCCATATACTCCCCAGCCGGAGAAGATCTCCGGTACGCCGCCCCCCAGCAGGTGGCCACCGCCCATCCCAACGATCCAGTAGGACGCCAGGGTAATGAGCATGATGATGCGTGTATCCTTGTAGCCTCGCAGCGCCCCCGCCATGCTCACCTGAAGCGCATCTGAAATCTGATAGATGGCTGCCAGCAGTATCAGATTTGCCGCAAGAGAGCGTACCGCCATGTTGCTCGAGTAGAGAGCGACGATGGGATGTGCGGCGACAATCAAAACGACATCGATCAGTAGGGCTGCCACCAGCGCCATGCCCACGCCGTTCCAGGCGATAAAGCGGGCACGCCTGCTGTCCCCCTGACCCAGGGTGTTGCCCACTCGAACCGTCAATGCCATGCCCAAAGACAGCGGCAGCATGAACAGCAGTGACGTGAAGTTGAGCGCGACCTGATGCGCGGCGACCACGATCTCTCCAAGGCTTGCGACAAACAGCGCAATCAGGGCAAAAAGCGTGACCTCCGTGAAGATGGCCACACCGATCGGCAGGCCCACGCGCAGCAGTTCGACGGTCAGCTTCAAATCGGGGCGGCTGAACCCCTGCCAGATATGGATGGGCGCATAGACCCGGGCACGGTGGGTATACAGGGCCATGCAGCCGCACATGACCCACATGGCGATCGCCGTGGCAATGCCGCAGCCGGTAGCGCCCAGCGCCGGCACGGCATCCAGTAGCGGGAAGGAGATGCCCGTCAGGGACACGATGCCCTCACCACCAAAGATCAGCAGATAGTTGTAGGGAATATTGACGGCCAGGCCGATCAGACTGATCCAGAGGGCCGGGCGGGTGTGATTGACGCCGTCGGAAAACGCGCGCAGCGCCTGATAGAGCGCAACGGCCGGCATGCCAAAGGCAACGGCATGCAGATACCGTGTTGATGACGTAGCAACTGCCTCAGGGACCGACATATAGGTAAAGATCGGCTCGGCCGTCAGCCAGATCAGGGCGCAGGCTGCCACGCCCAGCAGCAGCGCCACCCAGAGCGCCTGGTGTACCGAAGGCCGAATGGCGCCTTGCTGTTGTGCCCCCATATGTTGCGCAACGATGGGGGTCAGGCCCATCAGCGTGCCCGTCATGAACAGCATCAGGGGCACCCAGAGACTGGCACCGACTGATACGGCCGCCAGATCCGTGGCGCTGGAATGACCGGACATCATGACATCAACGGTACTCATGGCCGCCTGTGCCAGCTGGGCGCCCAGAATGGGCAGCGCCAGACGCATCAATGCAGAGGTTTCAAGGCGACAGGCAGTGGGATCGATGCGTAACAAGGCCGGCTCCAGCCAGAAGAAAGCGCCATTGTAGCAAAGCGCGGTCCTGCCAAAACCTTCGGGATTCGAACCTCATGATAAAGTAGTGCGCCGAAAGCATTTTCCCAGGAGAAGCAGGTGACGTCCCAGCAACAGGAGCAGCGCCAGGTCGAGCAGCTGATCGCGCTTTTCAATCATGTGTTCTCGTCGCGCTATCAGACACGGCTGGTGCGCGGTGATGACGAACCCATCTATCTGCCTGCCGATGACGCGCACGCGCACCACCGTATCGTTTTCGCCCACGGTTATTTTGCCAGTGCACTGCATGAAATCAGTCACTGGTGTATTGCCGGAGCGCAAAGACGTTTATTGGAGGATTATGGCTACTGGTATATGCCGGATGGCCGCGATGACAGCGCTCAGGAAGCTTTCGAGGCTGCCGAAATTGCGCCTCAGGCGATCGAAAAAATACTGACACAGGCCTGTGGCCGACACTTTAATGTCAGCGTGGACAATCTCGAGGGCAGTGCAGAAGTGGACCGCGACGCGTTTGCTGCCAGAGTGGACGCCAGGCAACAGCGCTATCTGGTGGAAGGCCTTCCGGCACGGGCAGAAGCTTTTCGACAGGCACTGGTAGCACTTTTCAGCGAAGGGCAATCGCCCGAGCAGGCAGCTCGCTGCGCGGGCGATTGGCTCGATCAGCATAAGCGTTGAGCTGATCGGTCGTCAGGGTGGGCTCAGTCGGCGAGCATATCGTCATCCATCCAGCGAACATGCAGCTTCAGCAGAGTCTCCAGATCATGCTCTGCACGCCCCGGCTCTAGCCCCATTTCATTAAACATCTCGCTGCGCTGCTGATGCCACTCTTCGGGATCGCTATAGAGCGTACCGGCATCGACAATGGACACGAACGTCGTGCCGGCGATGACTTCAAAGATACGGGACAAAGCGGCTTCATCCTGGTCCGGATTCGCACTATAAAGCGTACTGCCGTGATAATCGGCTTCCAGCTCGCGTATGACATCGCTGACGCTGACGCCCATGGTGAGAAGCTCATCGGCGTGATAGTCCCCAAGGCTTGCCACCTCGTCTTCGAGCCACGTCTCATCGGGCTGGATCAGGGTATGTTTGACCCCGCCATCCGGCAGCGTCCAGGCAATGGCGACCGGTACATCGCCTTCACCGCTTTCCAGTGCGATGAAACCGGGAAGACTCAGACCTTCGGTATTGGAAAACTCGTAATCGTCCTGCATGTCCATGGTGTCCTGAAGTAAATATGTCCTGAAGTGGGTTTGTCATGAAGCAGCGGGTCTGAAACGGTTATGCCGGGTCGGGGATGTTAAAGAAACGATGCGCGTTGGCGGTGGTGTCACGCGCAATGACAGCCTCGCTGACACCCCGGAAAAGCGCAATTTCCCGGGCAATCCAGGGCAGCAGCGCCGGTTCGTGGCGTCTGCCCTTGAGTTTGGCGGGCAGGTTGCGTGGCAGCAGATAGGGACAGTCGGTCTCGATCATCAAGCGATTGTCGGGAATATCGGCCACCAGCTCGCGCAGATGATGACCGCGGCGTTCGTCGCACAGCCAGCCGGTCTGGCCGATATACAGGTCCAGGTCCAGATAGCCATACAGGGTGTCCCTGTCCCCCGTAAAGCAATGAACCACCGCCGGGCCGATATCATCGCGCCACTGCCTGAGCATATCCAGCATGTCGCTACCAGCGTCACGCTCATGCAGAAACAGGGGTTTTTTCGTTCGCGCGGCCATTTCCAGATGGGCCTCGAAGGCACGCCTTTGATCGGCGGGCGTCGAAAAATCGCGATGATAATCCAGGCCACACTCTCCCACGGCCAGCACTCGGGGGTGATCGAGAAAATCCTCGATAAAGCGTTTGAGCGAGCTGTCGAGGTCGCCGGCGTGGTGAGGGTGCAACCCAGCCGTGGCGTAAAGCGCCACCGGATTTTCCCGCTGCGTCAGCTCGGCGCTGGCTTCAATACTGGCGCGGTCCGTGCCGGTCAGCACCATCGCAGTGAGGTTGGCCCGGGCGGCGCGTTCGAGTACGGCGTCCAGATCCTTTTGAAAGCTTTCATGTGCCAGGTTGGCACCGATATCAATCAGGGGTTCCGGGGATTGAAAGCACAGGGCGTCAGGCAGCATGCCGTCTCCGTGGGTCATGAGGGTTCCGGTCGATATTGTAGGACAGGCACTTCATTGATGTACCATCGCCCGGCAGCCATGACCCGGATGCATGAGGTACAATAAGGCCTTCGCATACGCCTTCACTAATTTGCAGAGCTCCATGACGCTTTTACGACTGGAACAGCTTCAACTGGCCTATGGCACCCATGTGCTGCTTGATGGCGCCGACCTCGTGCTGGAGAAGGGCGAGCGTCTGGCGCTGGTGGGCCGCAACGGTACCGGCAAGTCCACTTTGATGTCTCTGATCGAGGGACGTGCCCTGCCGGATGGCGGCAATATCTGGCGGATGCCGGGGCTTCGGGTCGGCACGCTGCTGCAGCATCTTCCGCCGGCAGAGGGGCGCACCATTTTTGATGTGGTCGCCGAAGGGCTGCCCGAAACCGGTGAGCTGCTGAGCCAGTATCAGCATCTGATCGAGTCTGACGATCCCGACATGGATCGCATGGCCACGCTGCAGACCGCCATCGAAGCAAGGGATGGCTGGTCCTATCATCAGCGTATTGACACTGTGCTGACCCGTCTGGGACTGCCGGCCACGGCCATGATGGAAGGCCTGTCGGGCGGCTGGCGGCGACGCGTGGCACTGGCGCGTGCCCTGGTGGTGGATCCGGATGTTCTGCTGCTCGATGAGCCGACCAACCATCTGGATCTGGATACCATCCAGTGGCTGGAAGAGCAGCTTTTACAGTTCAACGGTTCAGTACTGTTCATCACCCACGACCGCGCCTTTCTCAAGCGGCTGGCAACCGGCATTCTGGAGCTTGATCGTGGCCGTCTCGGACGCTATTCGGGTGATTATGAAACGTATCAGGCCCAGAAGCAGCATGAGCTTGAGATCGAATCACGCGAACGCGACGAGTTTGACAAGAAACTGGCTGCTGAAGAGCGCTGGATTCGTCAGGGCGTCAAGGCCCGTCGAACCCGTAACGAAGGTCGGGTACGTGCGCTCGAGAAGCTTCGCAGTGAACGGGCCGAGCGTCGTGAGCGCCAGGGCAATGCCAATATCAACGTCGATAGCGGCGAGCGCAGTGGCAAGCGCGTGGTGGAGCTTGAAAACGTCAGCCACCGGTTCGGTCAGGACTGGGTCGTACGCAACCTGTCCATCGAAATCCAGCGCGGTGACCGAATAGGTTTTATCGGCCGTAACGGGGCCGGCAAGACAACACTTTTGAAGATTCTGCTGGGACAGCTCGAGCCTCAGGAAGGCCGTGTTCGGGAAGGCACCAATCTCAAGGTGGCCTATTTTGACCAGCTGCGGGCGGGGCTGGATATGGAGGCTACCGTGCTGGACAACGTGGCCGGCGGGCGCGATCAGGTCACCATCAACGGTCGTGATCGTCACGTCATGAGCTATCTGCAGGATTTCCTGTTCTCACCCGATCGGGCGCGTCAGCCGGTTCGTGCCCTGTCAGGTGGGGAGTCCAATCGCCTGCTGCTGGCCAAGCTGTTTACCCAGCCGGCCAATGTTCTGGTTCTTGATGAGCCGACCAATGATCTGGACGTGGAAACGCTGGAGCTGCTTGAAGAGCTGTTGATCAACTTCGACGGCACGCTGCTTCTGGTTAGTCACGATCGCGCCTTCATGGATAACGTCGTGACCAGTGTTCTGGCCTTTGAAGGCGACGGCGTCATCCGGGACTATGTCGGGGGCTATACCGACTGGATACGACAGGGGGGCAAGCTGCCACCGGCGCCCGGAGAGAGGCGCGAGCGGACCTCCAACACCGGTGAAGGGGCCACGGCCGCAAGGACCCCGGCCCCGGAAAAGGTCAGCGTCGCTGCACCTGCCAAAAGAAAACTCAGCTATAAGCTGCAGCGCGAGCTTGAGCAGCTTCCGGGCCAGATCGAGGCACTTGAAGCCCGTATTGCCGAGCTGGAAACCACCATTGGATCGGCCGATTTCTATCAGCAGGACAGTGACACCATCAACGCCACGCTTGCCGATCACGGCAATGCTCAGCAGGCGCTGGAGCAGGCGATGGAGCGCTGGCTGGAGCTTGAAAGCGACAATGACTGAGCAACCGGCATGAGAAGCCATCCCTTGTGAGCGATGCGCCTTGAGCCACAGGATGGTCGGCCAGAATAAAAAGGGGCACCGTCATGAACGGTGCCCCTTTTTTGCTCAGCGGATGACGTTGGCATTATTCGGTGGCTTCACCGTCTGCGCCAACGCGCACGGCCAGAACATCACACCTGGCGCCATGCAGTACTCCGGTAGACGTTGAGCCCAAAAGCAGCGCAAACCCGGTTCTGCCGTGGGAGCCCACCACGATCAGATCGACATCGCGCTCGCCGGCAAAGCGGTGGATCTCGGCGTCCGGCATGCCCACGACCACATGCTGATCTTCACGCGGAATGCCATGAGCGTCGGCAATTTCGGCCAGCCGATCACGGGCATGACCATCCAGCTGATCCTGAATGCTGGTAAGATCCATGGGGATATCGCCGCCGTAGGCAAATCCCAGCGGTTCGAGCGTGTGAATGATGGAGACCCTGGCATTCTGGTTTCGTCGTGCAATACGTATGGCTCGCGCCAGAACCAGCCCGGAATCGCGTGTCAGGTCAACGGCGACCAGTACGTGCTGATAAAATTCGCTCATGTTCCTGTTCTCCCATCATTTCCCGAAGCGAAGGGCTTCATGGCTTGATCCGTTGACAATGCCTCGTCAGCGTCGTGATCATAATTTAGCCGCTGGCGAAGAGGGAGGGAAGAGGTCGGAAGTTCCAGCGGAAAAATCGACTCAGTTCGATGGTTCGCTGTCCTGCAGCGCCAGTTCGTGGCTGCCGTTGCTTTCGATCAGGGTCAGGACACGCTCAAACTGTTCAAGGTCCTCTTCGCTGATGTCCTTGAGCATATCGCTGCGGGCATCGTTGACCGCCTTTTCGATCTCTTCAAGCAGCGGCGTGGCGCGCGTCGTGAGATACACCAGCTTGGTACGACGATCTTCCTCGCTGGGCCGACGCTCGATCAGCCCCTGCTGACTCAATTGATCCAGCGTGCGCACCAGTGACGGTGCTTCAACACCAATCGTGCGCGCCAGATCACACTGTGCCTGACCATCTCCGTAGCGCCATAAATGATAAAGCGTGACCCAGCGTGTATGCGTCATGCCAAGAGGGGCAAGCCGCTTGTCGATCACGGCACGCCACAGCCGCGGTACACGCGAAACCTTGAGGCAGAGAGATTCGTGCATGTTGTCCGTTGGTCATGATGGATCGGGCGCCGATGTTCGAATGACGGCGCCTCGATACAGGTTAACTTTTGTCCGGGACGGCAGGGATCAATCCTTTTGATGCCTGCGCAGCCAGCCGATGCCAGGCGTTCTTTCGAGACGACCATCGACCTTGCGGGCCTGATCGACATCGTCGATCACCTCAAAGCGTATCACGCCCAGCCGCTGTCCGGCATCCGTTACGACATCCACCTGCCAGTTTCCTGCAATATCGGTTCCAAAATGCTGCTTGCGTGACCAGGCACGATAGCCCTGATCCCGACCGCCCTGGATGGTCAGATCAATCTCGTCCACCACCTTGCCTTCGTGGCGCCAGACATGACGGATGTGTTCGTTGAGTCCCAGCGGGGCATGAACGGCCGTAAAGGCATAAAGTCCCCTGGCGCGAAGGTTATCGGGTGTCAGCACCATGCTGCCCCGCGGTTCGCGCTCGGCGGTATCAAAGGAAGGCGACAGGGCGCTGGCATCGATCCAGAGCGTGGCCGGCGGAATGAAGGTCCGCAGCGCCCAGGCCCCCCCACTGATACTGATGGCCAGAACCACCAGCGCCAGCCACCGCCAGGCTCTGTCCGGGCGCAGGATGCTGATCAGACTGGGCAGCGCCACCAGCGGAAAAACGATGGCGGCCAGCAACAGGCTGGTCCCGGTGGACAGTCGCAGCAGCAGGGGGCCGACCACCAGCAGTACGGCAAACACGCACAGGGCGTGATAGCTGAAATAGAGCCATCGGCGTTTTTCGGCAATGCTGAAATAGAGCGGATCAACGATGGAGACAATGGCGCAGACGACCAGCAGTCCGGTAAAGATGGCCTGACCGCTGTCCCAGACGGTAGTGATCAGGAAAAAGGGCAGGCAGAAGAACAGGGTTTCCTGGTGGGTCAGCTGGGCACAAAAGGTCGCCAGAAGCCGTGGTAACGAGGAGTGTTCACGGTGGCGATGCCACCAGCTCCAGAGGCTTTCAAGCGACAGCAGAAGCCAGGTCAACATCAGCGCCAGCGCCAGCCATGCGCCCAGGCTCTGTTGGCGACTGATCAAAAAAAAGCTGAAGATGCCGCTGCCAAAACTGATTAGCGGCCATAGCCAGTAATAGCGGCGCAGCCAGTGATAGAGTCGCTCCAGCCGTGCGGGCACAAGATTGGACACATTGGTCATGGGGCTTATCCGCGTCCGGGCAGGGTAGTGCGATAGCTGTCTGCCATTTCGGCCAGCATGCCACGGCCGCCGGCCAGCGTCAGGGCCAGATCGGCGAGGCTTGCCCAGGTCGGCAGGGGAGCCGCACCCTTGATGGCCTGATCGATGCGCTGTGACAGCAGCAATAGCTTGTGGAGTCGCTTCAGGGGCAGCCGCTTCAGGGCCTGCTGATACTGGGGACGTCGCTTTTCCGGAATCATGGGTCGTTGCGCCTTGCAGGCATGTTCAAGGCTCTGGCCCTGATCCATGTGTTGCCGAACGGAGAGCAGCGTACGCAGCTCACGAGTCAGTGCCCACAACACCACGGGCGCCTCGATACCTTCTTCTCTCAATCCCGACACGATCCGGACCGCGCGGTCACGTTCACCGCGCAGGCAGGCATCCGTCAGATTGAAGACATCGAAGCGGGCACTGTCTTCGGTATCGGCAGCAACGGCCTGCGCATTCAGTCGCGCACCGGCCGGATGGACCAGCGCCAGACGAATCAGTGCCTGATCGGCGGCCAGCAGATTCCCTTCGGTGCGCTCGGCCAGCAGACGCGCGGCCTCCTGGTCCAGCTCCAGCCCGTGGCGACCGGCGCGGTCTCGCACCCAGAAGTGCAGCCGCTGATGATCAATGGGCCACACCGGAACATGAACGCCCTTGCTTTCAAGCGTTTTGAACCATTTGCTCTGCAAAAGGCGCCGTTCCATGCGTCCGGCGCTGATCAGCAGAATATCGCTGCTACTGTCAGCCTGCTGCGCATAGGCTTCCAGCGCGCGCGCGCCCTCCTGCCCGGGGGACTGCGATCCCAGTCGCAGCTCGATCAGCCGGGAGGTGGCAAACAGCGACAGGCTGTTGGCACTTTCCATCAGCTGATGCCATCCGAACCCCTGTTCCACCTGCAGGATTTCACGCTCCTCGACGCCCGCTTCGCGTGCGCGGTGACGGATGGCATCACAGGCTTCCATATGCAGCAGCGGCTCTTCACCAGCCACGATATAGATGGGCGAAAGCTTGCGTGCAAGCTGCTCGGACAGCTTGTCGGGGTAGACCCTCATTCAATCCGGTCCTTCAGGAGGATGATGCCGTCGAAGGTTGAACCGTGCCGGTGCTGTCAGGCTGAAAGGTCTGCAGCCGGTCAATCAGACGGCGAGCTGCCTCCTGGTGGAGTTCATCCTTTAGAGACTGACGGGCGTCGTCGCGGGTCAGCAGCTGATCACTGCTGGTATAGAAGGTCCCCGACACGACCACACTTTCCTGACTGGCCAGATAGGCGCCATCGGCGACCCGCTGCAGTGACCACGGCACGGTCAGCGTCAGCTGACGTTCCTGCGTGCCGGCCTCACCAAACGTCAGCTCGCGTTCCTGAAACTCTTCCGAGCTCAGGTTGAGACGCAGGGGTGCCTGGTCGTTAAGAGTGACACCGGCGCTGTTAAGCTCCTGGGTGACCTGGCGGGTCAGTGCACTGGTCGGGCCGCCGGCACTTTCCAGTGCCAGCTCACCGAGGTTAAGCGTACTGCCGGGGCCCGTGCCGCGAAGCTGAAAGCCACAGCCTGCCAGAGCCAGTACAAGGCCTGCACCTGCCAGGCCTGAAAGAAACGAGCGTCTTTTCACCTTGAACTCCTTGTACGCCATGACGACAGCGCAGAGGGTATTGTCCTGTTTTCCGCCGGGTGACGACGGGAAACGTTCTGGAAGCGTCGGTTCAGCCGACCACGATGTTGATCAGCTTGCCGGGCACCACGATCACCTTGCGCACTGTCTTGCCCTCGATGTGACGGCCAACGTTGGCATCCTGCATGGCGGCCTGCTCGATATCATCACGTTCGGCGCTGGCCGGCATGCTGATGCGACCCCGCAGCTTGCCATTGACCTGAACGGCCAGCTCGACGCTGTCACGCGTCAGCGCCTGCTCGTCTGCCTGCGGCCAGTCGGCATCAATGACAGGCGTGTCATGACCCAGACGCTGCCAGAGCGCATGCATGGCGTGCGGTGTAATGGGCGCGAGCAGCAGTACGCAGGCTTCCAGCGCTTCGCGAACGACGGCCAGTCCCTGCGGGCTGGTATCTTCAAAGCGCGAGATCGAGTTGGAAAGCTCCATGACGGCGGCAATGGCGGTGTTGAACGTGATACGTCGCCCGATGTCGTCGCTGGCCTTGGCGATGGTTTCATGCGTTTTGCGCCGCAGGGTGCGCTGATCATCATCAAGGCTTTCAGTCTCCAGGGTGGCCGGCGTGCCGGTCTCGACATGGTCGATGACCTGGCGCCAGAGACGCTTGAGAAAGCGATGGGCGCCTTCAACCCCGGAATCGGACCACTCGAGCGACTGCTCGGGTGGGGCGGCAAACATCATGAAAAGACGTACAGTGTCAGCACCGAAGCGATCAATCATGGACTGTGGATCGACGCCGTTGTTTTTTGACTTCGACATCTTCTCGATGCCGCCGGGCGTCACCGGCGCGCCATCGCTGATCAGGCGTGCGGTCAGTGGCCGTCCGCGCTCGTCGCGCTCCACCGTGACTTCGAGCGGATTGAACCAGTCACGGCCGCCATTGGGCAGGTCGCGGTAGTAGGTTTCAGCGACCACCATGCCCTGGGTGAGCAGGCGCTTGAAGGGTTCGTCGCTTTCGACCAGACCGAAATCGCGCATCAGCTTGTGGAAGAAGCGCGCATAAAGCAGGTGGAGGATGGCGTGTTCAATCCCACCAATGTAGATGTCCACCGGCAACCAGTAGTTGGCGCGCTCATCCAGCATGGCCTGATCGTTGTCGGCACAGCAGAAGCGAGCGTAATACCACGATGACTCCATGAAGGTGTCAAAGGTATCGGTTTCGCGAACCCAGCCATCGCCCAGATCATAAAAGGACGGCATCTTCTTCAGCGGCGAGCCGGTGGCGTCAAACTCGACTTCGCGGGGCAGTTCGACCGGCAGCTCATCATCGGTCAGCGGGACAGTCTGGCCCTCGGGGCCATACTTGACCGGGATCGGTGCTCCCCAGTAGCGCTGGCGGGCCACGCCCCAGTCACGCAAGCGGAAATTGGTTTTGACAACGCCGCGGCCTTCCTGCTCGAGGCGAGCAGAGATGCTCGAGAAGGCAGCGTCAAAATCAAGGCCGTCATACTCGCCGGAGTTGATCAGCGTGCCGTGTTCGGTAAAGGCGCCTTCGGTGAGATCGGGGGCTTCGCCTTCGCCATTGGCAATGACCGGTACAATCGGCAGGTCGTATCTGGTGGCAAACTCCCAGTCACGCTGGTCATGGCCGGGGACAGCCATGACCGCGCCGGTACCGTACTCCATGAGAACGAAGTTGGCCACGAACACCGGCAGTCGATCGCCACTGATGGGGTGAATGGCTTCAAAGCCGGTGGCCAACCCCTTTTTCTCCATGGTGGCCATGTCGGCTTCCGAGGTGCCGCCCTGGCGACACGCCTGACGAAAGGCCGTCATGCCCTCGACGTGAGCGCTGGCGGCTTCCGCCAGCGGATGATCGGCGGCCACGGCCAGATAGGTCACGCCCATCAGGGTATCCGGGCGGGTCGTAAACACCGTCAGCGCCTCGCTGCCTTCCGGCAGGGCGAGACCGTCGCTGGCCACATCAAAGCTCAGCTCCAGGCCGCGTGACTTGCCGATCCAGTTGCGCTGCATGGTCTTGACCTGCTCGGGCCAGTCGACATGCTCGAGATCGGCCAGCAGCTCTTCAGCGTAATCGGTAATCTTCAAGAACCACAGCGGGATGTCACGGCGTTCGACCAGCGCGCCCGAGCGCCAGCCACGACCGTCGATCACCTGCTCGTTGGCCAGCACCGTCTGATCGACCGGGTCCCAGTTGACCGTGGAGTTCTTCTTGTAGACCAGACCCTTTTCGACCAGACGTGCGAAAAACCACTGTTCCCAGCGGTAGTAGTCGCTGTCGCAGGTCGCGAATTCGCGGTCCCAGTCATAGGCAAAGCCGAGCGCCTTGAGCTGGTCGCGCATGTAATCGATGTTTTGATGGGTCCAGTCACCGGGCGCGACGCGATTTTTGATCGCGGCGTTTTCGGCCGGCATGCCAAAGGCGTCCCAGCCCATCGGTTGCAGGACATTTTTGCCCTGCATGCGCTGAAAACGGGAGACGACATCGCCGATGGTGTAATTGCGCACATGCCCCATGTGCAGTTTGCCGCTGGGGTAGGGAAACATGCACAGGCTGTAATACTTTTCGCGATTGGCATCTTCAACCGCCTTGAAACAGCGGTTTTTTTCCCAGAATTGCTGGGCGGTGCGTTCGATTTCGAAGGGGTTGTATTGTGCGTCCATCGTGTTCGTCTTGAAGCCTTAGGCGTTGGGCAGCGACGCCCTGAAAATGTATGCGGGCCGAATGACCGATAGTCGAGGCAGCGAAACGACGTCATGATGTGATCAACATCGTTCTGGACAGCGCGCCCTGAGCCGTCAATGCTTGAAACGACGACATCGATTCGGCCGCTGGTGGTGATCAAGGATACCCGACTCGGCCAGTGACAGGTAGGCCCGAACCGCGACGTTTCCATCATCAAACACACATGCAAGGAGCTGGGCCATGGCTGAGCATGACAAACCCGCAAGAGACAACGATATCGCACCTGCGACCCCGCAGGACAATGCCTCGGGCGCTGGCCCCGAGCCCTCTGCCGATCACGGCTCCGGCCGCCTCTCCGAGGCCTATGAACGTATCGTGGCGCGCTTCAATAACCGCAGCGATTCACTGTCCCGGGAAGGGATGCAGGAGGAGCTTGACGAAGCGTTGAGCTTTGAGGCGGAAGTCGAGGAGTTTACCCGCGATGAGCTGGCCATTCTGCGGGCCTGGGTGGAACGTGACATCAGCGAGTTTCGACGCTATCTGGTCAATGGCGGGGAGAGCCTGGCAGGCTTTCTGGGTATCGACCTGAGCATGCTGTCCGATCGTTTGCGCCAGGGGCTTTTGTCGGTGGCCGATCGCACTGCGCTGGATCAACGGCGTTTTGAAGAGGAGCTTGAGGTAGCGCGCGCTGATTATACCGAAGGTGAAGTGGTGGCACCGGGCCGCATGTCCTGCGTTCACTGCGAGCATCCTGTCATCCTGCACTATCGACAGCTGCTTGAGCCCTGCCACCAGTGTGGCCATCGCTATTTTCAGCGCGCGGGGTCCTGATCGATCAGGAGGGCACGGTCGCGGCCTTTTGATGCAAGCCGACGGGCTGGTCATGCCAGTTTGCCTCATTATCATCCAGCGCGCGCTGCGAGGATTCCGGCAGACGTGATCCGCCAATGAAGGCCAGCAATGCAATGGCGATCAGGTAAAACGCGGGCGCCAGAGAATGGTCGGTCAGCGTGATCAGCCACGTGGCAATCAGCGGCGCCGTACCTCCAAAGATGGTGTAGGCCACGTTGTAACAAAGGGCCGAGGCGGTGTAGCGCACGCGCGTCGGAAACTGCTCGGCCAGCAGCACGGCAGTCACCACCCCACACATGACGGCGCCAACGGCCAACAGCGAAGCGCCCAGCATGGCGGGCATCAGCTCGCCACTGCCGGCCAGATAGTAGGCCGGAAATACCGCCACCATCAGACACAGGCAGGCACCGCGGATGGTGTTCCGACGCCCGATGCGATCCGACAGTCGTCCTATCACCGGACACAATAGCCCCGAGAATACCAGCGCCCCCAGACTGGCCAGCAGTGCCGTGGTACGGGTGGCGTTACCCGTGACCTGCATGTAGGTCACCAGATAGGTCGTGAACATGTAAAACGACAGCGCCGTGGCGGAAATAAACGCACTGAGACACACAATGGTCGCGCCATGTGTCCTGACGGTTTCGTTAAGCGTGGCATGAGGTGTTTCAGGCGCCTTCTGCAGGGCCTTGAAGGCGGGTGATTCTTCCAGATGAAGCCGCATATACAGGCCGACCAGGCCCAGTGGTGCGGCGATCAAAAACGGAATGCGCCAACCCCAGGCCTGCATGGTGCCGTCCGACATGACCGTGCTCAACAGCAGGGTCAGCCCGGCGGCGCAGCCAAAGGCCATGAAGGTGGATACGGGGATCAGGCTGCCATAGCGCGCCTTCTGGTGTGTAGGCGCATGCTCCAGCACGTAGGTACAGGCCCCGGCATATTCGCCGCCGGCCGAAAATCCCTGAATGCAGCGTGCCAGTGCCAGCAGAAGTGGCGCGACGATGCCGATGGCGCCATAGGTGGGCAATACCCCGATCAGCGCGGTAGCCCCGGCCATCATCAGGATGGTAATGGCCAGTACACGCTTGCGCCCGATGCGATCACCGAGTTTGCCAAAGAAGAGCCCACCGATCGGGCGCAGGGCAAAGGAGACGGCAAATACGGCAAAGGTCTGCAGCAGGGCGAGTGCCGGCTCACCCGGTGGAAAGAAATGCTGGGCAATGATGATGGCGAGAAAGCCGTAGGTGGCAAAATCGAACCATTCAACGAAGTTACCAATTGCCGAGGCGACGATAACCTGATGCATCGCCTTGCGTCTTTCCGGCGACAGGGGTTCAGACAGGGGAGAGCGGGGGGAACCGCTGCTCGATAGGCTGGCGTCATTGTTATTGGACATGGTCGCTTTCCTGAACGAGTGATCAGCATACGAAGGATGCCTGCCTCGTCAGTTTGACATCAGCCGTACCCGCTCGCTCCCGCTAGAGCGCCACTCACGTTGTCAGGTACGACCTTTGGACACATCGTCTGTCTATCTTCCGGCCAGCAGCCCGATATATTCATGCAGGGCCCAGTAGCTGTTGCTCAGGGCGGTCATGTCCGGCGAAAAGCTGCGCGGGCCAAACCCTGCACGCGCCGTAAATCCGGTAGGGGCGGCGAGTACGGTAAGGCCTTCATTTTCAAAGGCGCGTTTGGCACGGGGCATGTGCCAGGCACTGGTCACCAGAATCACGGTGCCAATGTTGTCATCGCGCAGCATGCGGGCGCTATAGAGCGCGTTCTGCTCTGTATTGCGACTCTGAATTTCTCGCCACCGTGTTGGCAGACCAAAGCTGCTTTCAAAGCGAAACGCCATGAGATCGGCTTCAGGCGGATGATGTGTGCCGCGACGTCCGCCGCCGCCACTGATCAGCACCGGCAGGTCCGTCTCACGCTTGATGCGGGCCCCATCGGCCAGTCGCTGCATGGCCATGGGCGTGACGTCGTCAAAGTCATTGAGCTGGGGTTGTCCGAACAGACGCCCGCCGCTGAGAATGACGATGGCCTGGGCCTGCTTCCATTGCGTCTGTGTGGCGATGGGCACGGAGGTTTCCAGCGGGTCCATCAGCAGCGTGGCCACGCGTGAAGTGGACAGTGCCCAGAAAACCAGCACAACTGCGATGCCCAGTCGCCGCCCCCAGCGCCACACAACAACAAGGGCGAACAACAGCGCCACGATAATGATGCCCGGCGGCAGAAGATACATCTTTAAAAGCGTCAGCATGGTCAAAGTCTCTGCCAGGGTATCAAGTCATCAATGGGCGGTTTGATCGCGTCGGTGAGCGCGCAAGATACCACCGCACAGCAACATTAACAGTGCCAGGAGTAGCGCCGGCCAGCTTCCCGTGCGCGTAAAGGGTGTCAGGCCTTCCATCGGCTGGATGGTGCCATTGAGGACTGCTGGCTCAAAGCGCGGTGCCTGTCCCTGAAGTTGACCATCCGGCGTTACGATGGCGGTCATGCCGTTGTTGGTGGCCCTGAGCAGGTAACGATTGTTTTCCAGTGCCCTGAGCTGCGCCATCTGCATGTGCTGCAGCGGCCCGATGGAGTGGCCAAACCAGGTATCGTTGGAAATGGTCACCAGCGCATTGGCGTTCTCGGCACGCTGCCGCACCAGATCGGGATAGACGATTTCATAGCAGATGGCCACGCCCAGGTGCAGGCCATGGGCCTGCAGCGGCGGCTGGTCATCGCTGCCGGCGCCGATGTTGCCCATCGGGATGTTGAAGATTTTCAGCAGTCCGCCCAGCAGCGACTCCAGCGGCAGGTATTCGCCAAAGGGCACCAGGTGCGCCTTGCGGTACTGACCGGGCGTGTCCCCCAGCGCAATCATGCTGTTGTAAAACATGCCGGTTTGATCGCGCTGCATGATGCCGGTCATCAGCGTGCTGTCCGCCGGCAGGGTCGACTGCACGCGCTGCAAAAACGGCATGGCCTGCTGCTCCAGCATGGGCAGCGCCGTTTCCGGCCAGATGACAAGATCGCTGTCCAGCGCCTGCTGGCGGGTCAGGCTGAAATAGGTGTTGACCGCATCACGCTGGCCGTCGGGCGTCCACTTGCTCAGCTGTGCCAAATCACCCTGTACCAGCGACACGGTCACGTCATCACCGGCGGGTCGAGCCCATTGTGTGGGCAGTGCCAGCGGTATCAGCCACAGGGCTGCCAGCGGTGCCAGCAGCCACCAGCGTCGGGACAACAGGGTTCTGGCCAGCAACGCACCACTCAGTGCCACGACCAGCGAGACAAGATAGACGCCGCCCAGTGGCGCCAGACTGGCCAGAGGCGAGCTGACATGAGCACTGCCCAGAAAAAGCCAGGGAAAACCGGTAAAGGCCCAGCTGCGAAAGGCCTCGCTCAATGCCCAGGCGCCGGCAAAGGCCACAACATCCAGCCTTGATGCGGCGCCGAGGCGGTACAACAGTGCCGGCAGCATTACAAACAGTGCCATCGTGACGATAAAGAGCACCGTCAGCACAATGGCCAGCGGCCCACCGGTATTGCCATAGTCATGGATCGAGACATACACCCATGACGCACCACTGCCGAACATGCCAACGCCGAACAGCCAGCCGCGCCACAAGGCCTGGCGCATGTTGATGTGCTGGAGGGCGACATAAAGCGCCGCCAGTGCTACGGGGCCAAGTCCCCAGAGGTTAAAGGGCGCGAAGGTCAGTGTCGTGAGTGCGCCGGCCAGCAGGACCAGAAGCGAACTGACGCCGCGACGCTGTAGAAGGGAGACCATGCTGCATCCTGTGACAGAAAACGGGCAGGCGATCATGCCTGCCCGTTGCGGGGATCACAAGGCAGGGGCGTGTTCAAACCTGCCGCTATCCTGCATCAATGATCGGATCGGGAGACATCGTCGGTGAGAGCGCTGGTGTCGGTACGGGCCGCCTGAAGCCAGCGAATGCGACGGCTGTCGGCGTTCATGACCGTGAATCGCCAGTGTTCAAGTTCAGTGGACTCGTTGCGTGCCGGTAGATGACCGAAGCGCTGCATGACCAGACCGCCAACGGTGTCGAACTCTTCATCGGAAAAGGTGGTTTCAAAGCGCTCGTTAAAGTCATCAATGGGCGTGAGTGCCTTGACGGCGTAGGTACCGTTGCCCAGGTCACGAATATCGTCTTCCTCGTCGATATCGTGCTCATCCTCGATGTCACCGACGATCTGCTCGAGAATATCCTCAATGGTGATGATGCCGGCTGTACCGCCGTACTCATCGACCACAATGGCCATGTGGTTACGTGTGTCGCGAAACTCGCGCAGCAGATTGTTGAGCCGCTTGGATTCCGGAATGAACAGGGCAGGCCTTAACACTTCACGCAGTTTGAAGCGCTCGCGCTCCTCGCTGTCCTGAAGGATCAGCGGCAGCATGTCCTTGACCAGCAACACGCCCACGACTTCATCGAGATTGTCATCAATGACGGGGTAGCGGGAATGGGCGGTCTCGCGAATGATGGGCAGGCATTGATCGGGAGAGTGATCGGCCTGAATGGCCACGATCTGGGAGCGGGGCACCATGGCTTCACGTGCCTGCATGGTGCTGATATCAAAGGCCCCCTCGATGATGGTCAGACCATCCTGATCGAGGCTCAGTCGCGAAGAGGCTTCCTTGAGAAAGCTGATCAGCTCGTCGCGACTGCTGGGTTCTTCGTTATCGCCGGAAAAAGCGCCGATTATTCTGTCAAGCCAGGATCGGGATGGCTGACTTGCCGGTCGGTCATCGCTCATGCGTCGGTTCTCTTCTCCTCGGATACCTGATGGCCATCACGCCCCCCGAAATCTTCAGGGGCAACAGCATAGGGATCAGAAATGCCCAGCGTGGACAGGATGTCCCGCTCGAGCTGTTCCATGGCCTCGGCCTCATCGTCGTCGATGTGATCAAGACCCAATAGATGCAGCGTACCATGCACGATCATGTGGGCGAAGTGGTCCTCGACGCGCTTGTGCTGTTCAAGGGCTTCACGTTCTACCACATGAGGGCTGACCACCAGATCTCCCAGCAGCGGAAGAGGAATCTCCGGCGGGGCCTCGAAGGGGAAGGAGAGTACATTGGTCGATTTGTCGCGACCGCGATAGTCGTGATTGAGGCTCTGGCTCTCCTCTTCACTGGCAAAACGGACCGTCATCTCGCGCCGGATCTCACCCGGAAAATGCTCAAGCACCGTGGCAAACCAGTGCTCGAGTGCCATCTCTTCGGGAAGGGCGTCAAAGTCGACCGCCACCTGGCGGTCGACGTAGACAGCATCGCTCATGAGTGGCGATCCTCTTCGGATTCGTGCGCCTCATAGGCATCGATAATGCGCGCGACCAGAGGGTGGCGAACCACATCCCTGGACGCAAAGCGGGTCATGCTGATGCCGTTGATATCCTTGAGGACATTGAGCACGTGAATCAGGCCTGAATTCGTGCCGCGCGGCAGGTCCACCTGCGTAATGTCGCCGGTGATCACGGCAGTGGAACCAAAACCGATACGTGTCAGAAACATCTTCATCTGTTCGCGCGTGGTGTTCTGGCTCTCATCGAGAATGACAAAGGCATTATTGAGCGTGCGTCCGCGCATGTAAGCCAGCGGTGCGATCTCGATGACCTGCTTCTCGATCAGCTTGTTGACCTGTTCAAAGCCCAGCATTTCATAGAGCGCGTCATAAAGCGGGCGCAGATAGGGGTCGATCTTCTGGGCCAGATCCCCCGGCAGAAAGCCGAGCTTTTCACCCGCTTCAACAGCCGGGCGCACCAGAAGAATGCGACGCACGTCCTGCTGATTGAGCGCTTCAACGGCGGCGGCAACTGCCAGATAGGTCTTGCCGGTACCGGCAGGACCAATGCCGAAATTGATGTCGTGATTTCGGATGTGCTCAACGTATTGCTGCTGGTTCTGCCCGCGCGGTTTGATGACGGCACGCGGGGTGCGCAGGATGACACCCTCGCGTGGCATGTCGTCATCTTCATCCTCGGCAATCGATTCAAGTCCCGATTCCTGCAGATAAAGATGCACTGTTTCCGGCGACAGGGTCTGTGTCTGGGTCTCGCGATACAGATGTTCCAGCACGTTGGCGGTCGCCTTGACGCGGGCGGCATTGCCGGCCAGCTGAAACTCGTTGCCCCGATTGCGTACCGTGACTTCGAGACGCTGTTCAATCAGGTGAAGATGTTCATCCTGCTGACCGCTGAGATTGGCCAGTCGCATGGGATCATTGGGTTCCAGCGACAGCTGAAGAATACGGTGCGCGTTGGCAGTTTTCTGGGTCAATGTTGGGTCCGGTCGTTGCGTCGTTGAAAGGCAGCCTGAATCTGATTCTTTACGGGAACAATAGCACCAATTGCTCGATCGAAAAGAAAGAGACGCCATCGCATAAGCGTGTCTGCGATGGCGTGCCGGTCCGGGACAGGCGATATGGCATCAAGGGCGTGCCTGTCGAATCAGTATTTCCGGTCAGAGACCAGCTCACCCCGGAGAGAATTGGGGAAGGCTTCGACAATTTCAACATCGACGAAGTATCCAATCAGCTCGATCGGATTGGCCGCCCTGAAGTTGACCACGCGATTGTTTTCGGTCCGTCCTGAAAGCTCGCCGGGATCCTTCGGTGAAAAGCCCGAGACCAGAATGCGCTGTGTCGTGCCTACCATGCGCCGGGAGATGCCGATCGCATTCTGGGTGATGCGATCCTGAAGGATCTTCAAGCGCTGCTTCTTGACCAGCTCCGGGGTGTCGTCAGGCAGATCGGAAGCCGGCGTACCCGGGCGTTTGGAGTAGACAAACGAAAAGGAGTGATCAAAGCCGATGCGCTCGATCAGGTCCATCGTGTCCAGAAAGTCCTGCTCTGTTTCCCCGGGGAAGCCAATGATGAAATCCGACGAGAAGCTGATGTCCGGGCGCTTTTCACGAATGCGCTCCATCTTGGCGATATATTCCTCGCGGCCGTGACCACGCTTCATCGCCTTGAGGATGGTGTCCGAGCCCGACTGTACCGGCAGGTGCAGATGGCTCACCAGTTCCGGAATGTCGCCGAAGGCTTCGATCAGGCTGTCGGTAAACTCTACCGGATGCGAGGTCGTAAAGCGGATGCGATCAATGCCGTCCACGGCCGCCACGGCGGCGATCATTTCGGCCAGGTCGATCTCTTCACCGTTGTCATCAATGCCGCGATAGGCATTGACATTCTGGCCCAGCAGATTGATCTCGCGTACCCCCTGTTCGGCCAGGTGGACGACTTCATCGAGCACGTCCTCGAACGGCCGTGAAATCTCCTCGCCACGGGTATAGGGCACTACACAGAAGCTGCAGTACTTCGAGCAGCCTTCCATGATCGACACGAACGACGATGCGCCATCGGAAGTGGGGGCCGGCAGACGGTCGAACTTTTCGATTTCCGGGAAGGTGACATCCACCACCGAAATCAGATTTCCGCTTTCGTTACGATTGTCCATCATGTCCGGCAGGCGATGCAGGGTCTGCGGGCCGAACACCATGTCAACATGGGGCGCCCGCTTTTGAATGTTGTCGCCTTCCTGACTGGCCACGCAGCCGCCAACGCCAATCACCAGATTCGGGTTGGCCGCCTTGAGCTTTTTCCATCGGCCGAGCTGATGAAAGACCTTCTCCTGCGCCTTCTCGCGGATCGAGCAGGTGTTAAGCAGAATGACATCCGCCTCGTGTTCGTTGTCTGTCAGTTCAAGCTGATGGGATTCGCCCAGCAGGTCGGCCATGCGAGCCGAGTCGTACTCGTTCATCTGGCAGCCGTGGGTCTTGATGAAGAGTTTCTTCGTCATGGGCCTTGGGTACACATAAAAAGATGGGTGTCAGACGATGATGCAGCGATGACGGCACAAAATCTGCCGTGCCTTCGCCCTACCATCGAGAGAAGTGTCATGAATCGTCGCGCAGCGACATGGAATGGCGAAATTATACGCAAGCGCACAGGCACAGGCCAGCACGCGCTTGTGTAGTGAAAAATGGTCTTTGTGTATCAACACGTGAGCAGGCTCACGACAGGCGCCATTGGCGCAAAAGCCTATGATAGACTTTCGCGCTTGTTGTGGCCCCGAATGGGGCTGCAATGACCATCGGTCTGGCGCAATACAGTGAGGATTGAGCGTACATGGCGGCAAGGCCCCTTTATAGAATCAGTTTCCTGCAGCAGGGCGAGCTCTGGGAGCTTTACGCCCGCGATATCTTTCAAAGCGAGCTCTGGGGCTTTATCGAAGTCGAGGGTGTGGTGTTTGGCGATGACACGAAAGTGGTGGTCGACCCCGGTGCTGAAAAGCTGCGTCGCACGTTTGAAGGCGTCTCGCGCAGTTATCTGCCGATGAATGCCATTGTTCGAATCGATGAAGTCGAGCGTGAAGGCACACCAAGAGCCGTCAAGGCGGAAGGCAACGTCACCGCTTTTCCGGGGGCCATGCACTGGCCGCCTCGTGAAGAGTAAAGGCTCAGGCTGAACATTTTTTAAGCAAAATGGTGTCATGGCCTGTCTGCCGGGCGCTTTGTGCGTCATGTGATCAGGTTGTCCCGTAGGTTATCCACAGAAACTGTGGATGAGCGGCCGCCCTGGAGATCAGGTGCGACCGTCTCGGGCATCAGGGACAACCCTTCGGGGTTCAGGTAATGGTTACGCCCGGCTCAGACATCATGATGTGAATACAATTTTGACGAACCAATGACTCCACCATGAAAACAATTGGAAAACTCTGCGTCGGTATTTTACTGGGTGTCGGTATCAGCACCGCCCACGCCGAAGAAGCCCGCTGGGTCAGTGATTCGATATCGACCTATGTTCGAAGTGGCCCGACTGACAGCTATCGCATCGTGGGGACGGTAGATGCCGGCCAGCGTGTGACACTGCTCGAATCCCAGGGCGACTACAGTCGCATTCGCACTGAAAGCGGTGACAGCGTCTGGATTCCCAGCGATGACCTGCAGTCAGAGCAGAGCGTTCAGGAAAAGATGCCGGAAATGCAGCAGCGCGTGCAGACCCTGACACAGCGCCTGGAAGGCATCGACGATGAGTGGAACCAGCGCGTCGCCGACATGAAGACCGCGCTGCAAAGCAGCCAGTCACGGGTCAACGAGCTGCAGACCAGTAATGACGATCTCAATGCCCAGCTTACCCAGGCGCAGTCCAAAATGCGTGAGTATCAGGCAAAGCTGGATACCGAGCGCGAGGATCTGTTGATGCGCTACTTCGTCTATGGCGGCAGCGTTGCCGGTGGCGGCCTGATTCTGGGTCTGCTTGTGCCGCATCTGCCAAGACGGCGTAAAAAGCGCGATCGCTGGTTCTGATCGTGTCGTCCTCTTCTGAACAGGGCAACCAGCAGTGGTTCGAGCGCTGGCGGGAAGGGCGCATCGGCTTTCACAGCGACAGCGTCCAGCCCCTGCTGGCGCGCCACTGGCAGAGTCTGGCCGTGGCACCCGGGGCGCGCGTGCTGCTGCCGCTATGCGGCAAAAGCGGTGATATTGGCTGGCTGGCACGACAGGGCCATCCCGTTCTCGGCGTCGAGCTGGTGGAGGAGGCCGTCAGAGGCTGGTTCGAGGCGCAGGAGGAGGCGTTGCCACCGGCCGCGCCACGCACGAATTTCGATCGTTTCGACAGTTGTGCACGACCCGGTCGCGCCGCCGTAACGTTCGATGTGGGCAACTTCTTCCATCTGGAAGCCGGCCTGAGTGATGAGATCGATGCCTTTTATGATCGGGCCGCGCTGATTGCCCTGCCGGAAGCTGCCCGTCAGCGCTACGCGCTTAAACTGGCCGAGCTGTGCCGGCCTGGCGTAGAGGGGCTGCTGATCTCCGTGGTGCGTGATGAGCGACCTGATGAAGGTCCGCCTTATGTGGTGACCGACGAAGAGATGCAGCGCCTTTTTGCTGCCAACTTCGTGCTGGAAAAACTGGGTGAGCAGCGTGACGAACGCGGCATGACCGATATCGTCTGGCGCATGCAGCGCAAGGCGCCCCTGTCATGCTGACAGGCCGAAGCTATTGAGCAAAGGGTGGCAGGCGATGTGGCCTGCCATCCATGCCTTCCGCCGGTCAGGCCATTTCAGGCGCGAACTGGTGCCAGCGCGAAGGTACCACGTAGAAGCGGTCGCCGCGCTGAGGCTGCAGGCGATCAAAGTCGTGGTGGGTGATGCTGGCAAGCCAGGGAGTGTCCATCCAGTCTGCCGTCAGCTCGACACGAACGTCACTGCCCACCGGGGAAACCGCATCTACCCTGACCGGCAGGTGCGCGCGCTCGTCCGGCGCCGTGGTCAGCATCAGCTCATGCGGGCGCAACAGCACCTCGTTGGGGGCGATGTCCGAGCGCGCCATGGCAATCCAGGCCTCCCCCTGCTGTAGCCGCCCATTCTGGTGATCGCCGCCAAAGCGGTTGGTCTCCCCCAGAAACGAAAATACAAAGCGATTGGCCGGAGCCCGGTAGAGTGCCTGTGGTGTGTCGATCTGTTCGATGCGACCGTTGCTCATGACCACCACACGATCTGAAAGCTCCAGCGCCTCTTCCTGATCGTGGGTCACAAATACGCTGGTAAAACCAAATTCTTCGTGTAGATGCCTGAGCCAGCGACGCAGCTCCAGTCGCACCCTGGCATCCAGCGCGCCGAAAGGTTCATCCAGCAACAGCACTTCGGGTTCGACGGCCAGCGCCCGAGCGAGTGCGACCCGCTGCTGCTGGCCGCCGGAAAGCTGAGCCGGCAGCCGTTTGGACAGTTCATCGAGGCGTACGCGCTCGAGCAGGTGCTGTACCCGGTCACGAATGTCGGCATTGGAAGGACGCTCGCCGGCCGGTCGCGCCCGCAGGCCAAAGGCCACGTTTTCAAACACGCTCATGTGACGAAAAAGCGCGTAATGCTGAAAGACAAACCCCACCCGGCGCTTTCGGACGTGGACCCGGGTCACATCGCGATCACCAAAATGGATCGAGCCGCTGTCCGGTGCTTCAAGACCTGCAATGATGCGCAAAAGCGTGGTCTTGCCCGAGCCCGATGGCCCCAGCAGTCCTACCATCTCTCCCTTTTTGATCTCCAGCGACAACGGGTGCAGCGCCGTTGTACTGCCAAAGCGTCTGGAGACATCGCTTACGGTAATGCTCATGCTGTTTTCTCCCGACGATGGGTATGCCACTCAAGTACGGCCTTGATCATCAGGGTCACGATGGCAAGGGCTGCCAACAGCGCGGCACTGGTGAAGGCACCCACCGTGTTGTAATCCTGATACAAAAGCTCGACCTGTAGCGGCAGGTTGATGGTCTCGCCGCGAATGCTGCCTGAAACAACGGATACGGCGCCGAACTCGCCGATGGCGCGGGCGTTGGTCAGGATGACGCCATAGACCAGTGCCCAGCGGATGTTGGGCAGGGTGATGCGTCGAAACAGTGTCCAGCCCCCTGCGCCCAGCGTCACGCCGGCTTCTTCCTCGGCGCTGCCCTGGGCCTGCATCAGCGGAATCAGCTCCCGTGCCACGAACGGGCAGGTGACAAACACGGTCACCAGCACCATGCCGGGCCAGGAAAACATCAGTTGTACGTCCTGCTCGGAAAGAAGGCTGCCCAGCCAGCCGGTGCGGCCGTACAGCAGCAGATAGAGCAGGCCGGCCACGACCGGTGAGACGGCAAAGGGAATATCGATCAGTGTCTGCAGAATGCGCCGACCGGGAAAGGCAAAGCGGGTCACCAGCCAGGCCAGAAAGATGCCGAAAATCAGATTGACCGGTACGGTCAACAGCGCGATCAGCAGCGTCAGGCCGATCGCCTCGCGGGTAAAGGTACTGGTCAGGTTCTGCCAGAACGGCGCCATGCCTTCGGCAAAGGCCTGATAGAAAATGCCGGCCAGCGGGATGACCAGAAACAGCGTGGTCAGTATCACGGCCAGCGCAATCAGCCCGATACGTGTGGCAGCGCCATCGCCAATGCGCTTCATGTCAGTGCCTCCCGCCATGCAGGCGGCGATAGAAACGTCCCTGCCAGAGATTGATGGCCAACAGCAGCAGCAGCGATACCAGCATCACCAGTGAGGCGATGGCCGCGGCGCCGGCGTAGTCATACTCCTCCAGGCGTGTGGCCATCATCAGGGAGACCACTTCAGTGCGGTAGGGCATGTTGCCGGCAATGAAGATGACCGCGCCGAACTCACCCAGTGATCGGGCGAACGAGAGTCCGGTGCCGGTGACCACCGCCGGCCAGATATGCGGCAGGATGACCCGGCGGAAGGCGTACAGATTGCTGGCCCCCAGCGTCAGCGCGGCCTCATCGGCCTGACCTGGCAGATCCTCGAGCACCGGCTGCACGGTGCGCACGACAAAGGGCACGCTGGTAAAGGCCATGGCGAGTGCTATACCCAGCCAGGTATAGGCGACCTCGATGCCCAGCGGCTCGAGCAGGCTACCCATGGCACCATTGCGCGAATAAAGGGTGGCCAGTGTGATACCGGCCACCGCCGTGGGCAGGGCAAAGGGTAGGTCCATCAAGGCATCGAGGATGCGCTTGCCCGGGAACGTGTAGCGCGCCAGCACCCAGGCCATCAACAGCCCGAACAGGGCATTGAAAAGCGAGGCGGCCAGAGCGGCCAGCAGTGTCACCTTATAGCTTGCGATCAGGCGCGGGTCGGTAATGGCGGCCCAGTACTGTGACCATGACAGTGTCGACAGCTGGCCGATGAGGCTGGTCATCGGCAGCAGCAGGATCAAAGACACGAACAGCAGGGTCACGCCGAGCGAGAGCGAAAAGCCGGGCAGAACCCGGGCAGTACGGGCGCTCATTAACGTCGCTGCAGCTGGTCGAGTTCACCGCCACTGGCAAAATGTGTCTGCATCACATTTCCCCAGCTGCCGAAAGCGTCCTCGATGCGCAGCAGCGTGGTCTGGGGGAAGCGCTCGGCAAACTCGTCGCTGATCTCGTCATCGTTGACGCGGTAGTAGTACTGCGCCAGCGTACGCTGTGCTTCAGGCGAGTAGAGATACTCCAGATAGCCCCTGACCAGATCCTCGGTGCCGTTGCGCTCGACATTCCTGTCCACCCAGGTGACCGGGAATTCGGCCATGATATCCACTGGCGGCACCACCACCTCGTAGTCGTCCGTGCCGTACTGGTTGCGAATATTGTTGGCTTCCGACTCGAACGTGATCAGCACATCGCCGATGCCACGCTCGGCAAAGGTGGTCGTGGCGCCACGGCCGCCGGTATCAAAGACCTCGACATTGCCCAGCATCTTCTTCATGTAGTCACGGGTAGCGGCCTCATCATCGCCATTGTCGTGATTGCTCGCCGCCCAGGCGGCCAGATAGGTATAGCGCCCGTTGCCGGAGGTCTTGGGGTTGGGGAAGACCAGCGCCACGTCATCACCGGCCAGATCCGCCCAGTCGTGGATATTTTTCGGATTTCCCTTTCTGACCAGAAAGGCCATGGTCGAGTAGTAGGGCGAGCTGTAGTTGGGCAGGCGCGACTGCCAGTCGGCGGGGATCAACTCTCCCTTCTGGGCCAGAACGTCGACGTCGGTGACCTGATTGAAGGTCACGACATCGGCGCGCAGCCCCTGCAGGATGGCGCGGGCCTGGGTCGAGGAGCCGGCATGGGTCTGCTTGATCTCGACCGACTCACCGTGTTCTTTCTGCCACTGCTCGATGAACTGCGGATTGAGCTCGGCAAAGAGCTCGCGCGCGATATCGTAGGAGGCGTTGAGCAGTTCGCGGTCGGCACTGAAGGCCTGTGTGCTGCCAAGCGCCATGCTCAGCGCGGCGGTAGCAATCACGCGACGTAAAAGGGTCGAGCGTACGGACATATCGTGTTCCCCGGCATCTGATCGGCAGGTTTTTTTATCGATAGGATGCTTTGACGGCACATCCTTGAAGGAAGGCTAAACAAAACTCGTGGGAATGACAATCAGACCAGTTATGCCATTTTGTTCTTTAAGCCTGAGCTATGGATCGATTTGGAATTGATCGAGAGAAAGCGCCAGGCGCTTTCTCTCTTGATCCGCTAAAGGCCGATGGCCGAGGAGGTTTCCCGACGCGGATCGGCGCCGCCCTGAAAGCCGTCCCTGTTGATCAGAATCGACTGGCTGGCGCCCATGGCCGATTTCCGGACCACGTGATGACCCATGCCTTCCAGAAGGCGGAGGGTGTCCGGACTGAAGCCGTCTTCGACGCGGACCTCGTCGGGGAGCCACTGATCATGAAAGCGCGGGGCGCTGACGGCCGACTGAACGTTCATGCCGTGATCGATCACGTTACTGATCACCTCAAGCGTGGTGGTGATGATGCGGGAGCCACCGGGGCTGCCGGTGATCAGGAGGTTTTTGCCATCACGTTTGACGATGGTTGGCGTCATGGAGGAGAGCATCCGCTTGCCGGGCGCCACGGCGTTGGCCTCGCCACCGATCAGGCCAAAGGCGTTGGGTACGCCGGCCTTGGCCGAGAAGTCATCCATTTCGTTGTTGAGCAAAAAGCCCGCCTCGGGTACGGCGATGCCGGAGCCGTAACTGAAATTGAGCGTATAGGTGTTGGAAACGGCCAGCCCCGAGTCGTCGGCGACCGAGTAGTGTGTGGTTTCGTTGGACTCGTAAGGTGTGAGGTTGCCCGGGCCGATGGCATCCGAGGGCGTTGCCCGATCCGGGGAGATCTGTGCGCGAAGCTCGCGGGCGTAGGCCTTTGAGGTCAGTGCCTCGACCGGAACGTCAAAGAAATCAGGATCGCCCAGGTATTTCGAGCGATCGGCATAGGCGCGGCGCATGGCCTCACTCATCAGGTGCATGGTGGCAGCCGAGCCATGCCCCATGGCCGTCAGGTCATCGTTTTCCAGCATGTTCAGAATCTGCACGATGTGAACGCCGCCGGAGGAGGGTGGTGCCATCGCATAGATGTCGTAGCCTCGATAAGTGCCGTGAACCGGCGCCCGCTCGACGGCCCGGTACCCCTTGAGATCTTCCCGGGTCATGATGCCGTCGTGAGCCTTGATGGTGTCGATCAGATGATCGGCGGTCTCGCCCTCATAAAACTCGCGCGGCCCGTTTTGAGCAATACGGGTCAGCGTGGCCGCCAGTTCGGGCTGTCGAAAGACCTCACCGGCGTGCCAGTCGCTGCCATCGGCCTTGTAGAACAACCGGCGTGTGCCGTCGTTTTTTTCAAGCTGCTCGCGGCTGCCGTTGAGACCATCGGCAAAACGCGGCGGAATGGCAAAACCATCGCGTGCCAGGCGAATGGCGGGCGCCATGACCCGGTCAAGCGACATGGAACCGTAACGCTCAAGCGCCATTGCCATGCCGGCGACCGTGCCGGGCACTCCTGAAGCGTTGGCCGAAAAGCGCGAGGCTTTCTCGATCACGTTGCCCTGGTCATCCTGAAACATGGTTTCGAAGGCTCCGGCTGGGGCAGTCTCCCGATAGTCGATCGAGGTCACGTGATCGCTTTTCTCATCGGAGATCACCATGAAGCCGCCACCGCCGATATTACCCGAGCGCGGCTGCACTACGGCGAGCGCAAAGCCGATCGCAACTGCGGCGTCTACGGCGTTGCCGCCTTCCCGCAGAATATCGCGCCCGGCCTGGCTTGCCAGCGTATGGCTGGTCACGACCATGGCGTGCTGGCCGGGTTGGGGATGAAAGCGCTCGCCTTCTATAATCGGGGGCTGAGCGGTGGCTACCAGTGAGGGCAGCATCAGGAGCAGACACAACAGACACGCCAGCATGGGTGATGTCCGGGCAGGCATTTAAATTCCCCTTTGATTTTATTGGTGTTGTTGCATTAGTGGTATTTCATGCAGTATGGCCAGCATAAAAGATCTGCACGGTTGCCGGAAGGCGTGCTGTTCTGGCCGATGGCTCGCTTCCCGTCAGGCATGCACTATAGTGATGGCTGCACGTTCACTCAGAGGTTACGGATATGCCTGATCAAACGCCTACTCCCCGCACTGCCTGTGTCAAGAAGGTCGACAAGGGCGGCGGCAAGACGGTCTATGAAGTTCGCGGCGTCAACCCTGACAAGGATACCCTGCTCAGCGAGTACGAGACGGAGCAAGAGGCGCTTGATGCGGTCAAGCGCTATGAGTGTGAAAACTGATCTTCAGTGCCTTGATAGAGGGCCGCGATGATGCGGCCCTTTTTTATGCCACGCACTTTATACTCCCCTGGAGTGACCCTGTTACCATGCGCGATCGCGGTGTACGCTGATCCATATCGAATTTGTCTGATGAGGTATTTATAGTGCAACAACCCTTCAGGATTGCGCCCTCCATTCTGTCGGCGGATTTCGCTCGTCTGGGGCAGGAAGTGGACGACGTACTGGCCAGCGGCGCTGACGTGATTCACTTTGATGTCATGGATAATCATTATGTGCCCAACCTGAGCTTCGGTCCGGCCATCTGCCATGCGCTGCGTAATTATGGCGTTACGGCCGAGATCGATGTGCACCTGATGGTGTCGCCGGTGGATGATCTGATTCGTGCCTTTCTGGATGCCGGTGCCAATCACATCACCTTTCATCCTGAAGCCAGCCTGCATATCGACCGTTCGCTGCAGCTGATCATTGATGGCGGCGCCACCGCAGGGCTTGCGCTCAACCCGGCCACCCCGCTGTCCACGCTGGACCATGTTCTCGACAAGCTGTCAATGTTGCTGGTGATGACAGTCAATCCGGGCTTTGGCGGCCAGTCGTTCATTCCGGCCATGATGGACAAGCTTCGTCTGGCGCGCGCCATGATCGATGCTACCGGCAAGCCCATTCGCCTTGAAGTTGATGGCGGCATCAATGCCGATAACATTGGCGAGATCGCCGCGGCCGGTGCGGATACCTTCGTTTCCGGCTCTTCCATCTTTTCCAAACGCAGTGATAGTGACCCCAACCGCTATGACACGATCCTGCGCGCCTTCAGGGAACCGCTGGATGGTCTGTCAGGCTGAGCAGAATGGCGAGACAGCCTCTGCAGTCTGGTCGCTCTACATCATCGAAAATCGGCTGGGGCATCTTTATACCGGCGTGACCACGGATGTGGCGCGCCGTTTTAACGAGCACCAGCGCGACGGTGCGCGCTGTGCCAGATCCCTGCGTGGCAAGGGGCCGCTGCGTCTACGTTTTTCCTGCCCTGTGGGGGATCAGGGCAGGGCGCTCAGTCTTGAGCGGCGCGTCAAAAAACTTTCTCGTCGACAGCGTCTGGTCATTATTGAAACGGGCCGCCTCCCTGTTGGTTAGCCAGTTTGCTTTGGTGGCATTCATTGGTCTGCACGCGGCGTCACCTGACAGTAGCGTCATCACTTTTGCAAAAAATCGCCGGCCTTCAGGCCGGCGATTTTTTGATGCTCGATACTGCTGCTTTATCGGTTGACCATGGCTCCGGCACCTCTCAGCGATCAAGGGCGTTCCAGTTGTAGGGGGCGCGGGGTTTTTCACCCTTGAGCACTGCCAAAGCGTTATCCACGGCGAGTTCTGCCATGGCATAGCGGGTTTCATGAGTGGCCGAGCCGATATGGGGTAGTGCCACGACATTGTCCATGTGCGCCAGCGGTGAGTCGCCGGGCAGGGGCTCGGTATCAAACACATCCAGGCCGGCGGCGCGAATGGTGCCGGTTTTCAGGGCCTCGATCATCGCTGGCTCGTCCACCACCCCGCCCCGGGCGATGTTGACGAAGATGGTGTCTTCACCCATCAGCTCGAACTCGCGCTTGCCGAACATGTGACGTGTGGCATCGGAAAGCGGCACGGTCACGCAGACAAAGTCCGAATCGCGCAGCAGGTCGTCGAGTTCCTTCCAGTCAGCGCCCAGCTCCTGCTCGAAATCTTCATGGCGCGAGCGATTGTGATAGCTCACCGCCATGTTGAAGCCGAACTTCCCGCGTCGGGCAATCGCCGCGCCGATGCGGCCCATGCCGATAATGCCGAGTTTCTTGCCCTGAACATCCACGCCAAAATGGGGCTCGGCGATCCCGCCGGTCCATTCTCCCTTTCTCACCATCTCGGCCATTTCGACGGCGCGGCGGGCGCTGGCCAGAATCAATAAAAAGGCCGTATCGGCGGTAGTTTCGGTCAGCACATCCGGCGTGTGACAAAGCACGACGCCCCGCTTGCTGAGATAGTCGATGTCGTAGTTGTCCACGCCAACCGAAATGCTCGATACCACTTCAAGATTGGGCGCCTGCTCCAATAGCTCGGGGGAGAGGGTAACGCTCGAGCCGATCAGGCCGTGCGCCCGAGACAGCGCCTTTTTGAACTCGGCATCCTGAGTCAAATTCTGCGTCTGTGAAAAATCCAGTACGTGGCACTCGCGGTCCAGCTTTTCGCGCAGATCAGGCTTCAGGGCGCGCTGATACACAATAACCGTTTTTTTTGAGGACATGATTTCTCCTGATACAGGGGGGTGGATAGAGCCCGAGGCGACCATCCTTGGCGGTGTGTGATGCGGTTGACGCGTGGTGCCTGGACCACGCGGAGGGTTCAGGCCAGTGATTTCAATAGTTCGACATGACGCGCGGTGGCACTGACATCGTCGTGATCCAGAGGGAACTCGATGGCACGGGGCACCTCGGTCGGGAAGTGGTGCCAGAGGGCGGACCAGTGCGCGCGCGCGGCGTCATCCGGCGGACAGGCTCTGGGATGACCCTCCACGTGGGTGACGGCCTTGCAGTGCACATAGCGCACCTGTGCTCCCAGCCTGCTGGCGGCCTGTGAGAGATCGTGATCCGTCCAGTAGCCGTTGCCCAGGTCCAAGGTCGTACCGATCAGCGAAGATCCGAGCGCCCGATGCAGTGCAGCATGAATCAGCGGATCGCCGCCGCAGGGCGTCTGGTCGTTTTCGATCAGTATCGGCATCGTCTGATCGGCCAGTGCGGCCTTGAGGGCGGCAGCGCCGTCGTCGATACACTCGGCGCACAGCTGGCCCAGTCCAAACTTGACCCACTGCGCGCCCAGCTCATTGGCCCGCGTCAGAGCCTGCGCCATTTCGCCCTCCTTCAGGTGGCTTCGTTCATCGAAAAGCGGTGCGGCGGCCGAATAGACACAGGTCAGCGAGGCCTGCTCGATGGCCTTGCGCAGCTGGCTCAGCGGCAGATCGTGGTCGCTCAGGAGCTCTTCGCGAATTTCGACCCCCTGTGCCCCGGCGCCCCTGATGTGTTCAAGAACACCTGCCTGACCAAGTCGCTTGACCAGATCGGCGCCAAAGGCAGAAGTACAGATCATTACCGGTCCCATGGAAAACTCCTTGCGTCACCTGGTCTGAAAGCGGCTCCGGAAAGGATGGCCGCTGTGGCTTCATGCCTCGCAGTATGGAAAATGCTCATGTCGTTTTCAGTGTAGTGGACCCGCGCGGATGCAAACGCGCCGCGTGGGCCGTGATCTCACTTTTGCCCGGTATGCCCCTGATACGATTCAACAGGGTCTTGATGGCGCCATAGCCGATATCGTCGACCGGCTGGGCTACGGTAGTGATGCCCGGACCTACCAGAGCGCACCACGCCAGCTCATCGATACCCAGCACGCCAACCTGATCAAATGGCGTCTCAAACAGTGCAAACAGGGCATGGCAGACAGCCAGCGTGATCACACCGTTGGCACAGACAATGGCGCCCGGGGCATCACTGGTCCTGAGCCATTGCGTCAGCGTTGCGGTCAGCCAGTCCGGATTGATCGTCTCCTGGGGGCTTTCCCGAACTTCCGCGATCACTCCCGCGGCGTGCGCCTGATGGCGAAATACATCAACGCGTGCCTCTCGAGAGCTGATCCCATCGGTCGGTTCAGTCATCATTAAAAGGCGCTGATACCCCTGATCCAGCAGGTGCGATACACCCAGTGTCACGGCCTGTTCGTTATCAAGGCCCACCATGTCACAGTCGAGCCCGTCAATATGGCGATCCACCAGCACCATGGGCAGGCCCGCATCACGGCGGGCGGCCAGCGATGCTGCGTTGCGCCCTCGGGTATTCACCACCAGACCTTCAATGCTATAGCCGTGTAGTACTTCCAGGTGTCGCCGTTCGAGCTGGTCACTGTTGTCAGTATTACAAACCAGCAACGAGTAGCCGTGCTCACGACAGGCCAGTTCGGCACCATGAAGCATGGCGACGGTATAGGGATTGCGTATGTCGGCGACGACCATGCCGATCAGTCCGGTACGGCGGCCGCGCAGACCGCTGGCAAGGCGGTCTGGCGCAAAGCCGAGACGCTCGATGGCAGCCTCGATGCGCTGCACCATGGACTCTGACAGCAGGGCGCGCTCGTGACCAAAATAGCGAGAGACGCTGGTCTTGGAGATGCCGGCATCGCGCGCCACGTCGTGTATGGTCGGGCGACGCTCATGGGCGGACCCTGATCGATGGCCGGGTGTGGACGCTGTCATCTCGCTGCCTGTTTGCCAACCTTGTGCAATGGTATTGGGATCGTTCCCAACCCCGGTGCAGATTGCGACACGAAAGCCCTGCAGAAAACCAGACCTTGGTCGCAGTTGCCTTTAACAGAGCGTCTGGAGGGTGCTGGCAACAAGTGGGGCGGACAGGCAAAAAAGGGGGCCGCTATTTGCGACCCCGGAGATGCGGCTGGTGGTGTGAAAAATGCGGTGTGCGCAAGAGGCTCAGTGCAGCTTGAGGCGCGGTCGAATGATGGTGTTGATGCGATCGACCAGCATGCGAACGCCGGTACGCACATAGCCGTGGATGGCGGCCTGGTGCATGCGATACAGCGAGGCGTAAAAGATCTTGGCCAGCCAGCCCTCGACCAGCACGCCCTTTGCAGACGCTCCACGCATGAGATTGCCCACGGCGTCGAAATGCGCCAGCGAAATCAGCGAGCCCATGTCCTTGTAGTGAAAGTCTTTCAGCTCGCCTCCGGCCATGGCCGCTTTCAGGTTTTTGTAGAGCGTGTTGGCCTGCTGGTGGGCCGCCTGCGCCCGCGGCGGGACCATCCTGTCGCCCGGCTGCGGGCAGGCCGCACAGTCGCCCAGGGCAAAGATACGCTCGTCATCCACGCTCTGCATGTTCTGATGAACGATGACCTGATGGTTGCGCTGGGTGGAAAGCCCCAGCTCGGACAATATCGAGGGCCCGCGAACGCCGGCCGCCCAGACGGTCAGATCGGCATCAATTCGTGAACCATCGGCAATCTCGAACCCGTTTTCGTCGGCCTGGGTGACCCGGGTATCGGTATGAATCTCGACGCCGAGTCGTTCAAGCTCACGGTGCACCGAGCCGCTGATGCGCTCGGGCAGGGCGGGCAGCACGCGTGGGGCGGCTTCCAGCAGGTGAATCTTGAGCTGCTGGCGGCTGATACGGCTAAAGCCATAGCCGTGGAGCATCTGTGTGGCATTGAGAAGCTCGGCAGAAAGCTCCACGCCCGTGGCGCCGCCCCCCACGATGGCCACCGACATGCCGGATTTACCGGATTTTTCGCGATTGCTGCAGCGCAGGAAGGTATTGAGCATCTGCTTGCGAAAGGCTTCTGCCTGTTTGACGCTGTCCAGGAAATAGCAGTGATCGGCTACGCCCGGCGTACCGAAATCGTTGGACACGCTGCCCACCGAGAGCACCAGATAGTCATAATCCAGGCGCCGCTCGGGCAAAACGACACGGGCCTTGTCATCGTGAATGGCGGCCAGACGAATCTGGCGATGTTCACGATCAAGTCCGCACAGCGTGCCGATTTGATAGCGATAGCCGGCATCGGCCGAGTGCCCCTGATAGGACACTTCATCAAGACTTGAATCCATTACCCCGACGGCCACTTCGTGCAGCAGTGGTTTCCAGATATGAGTAGGGTTGCGATCGACCAGAACGATTTCGGCCTTTTTTGATTTGCCCAGCTTGCGTCCGAGACGCGTCACCAGCTCGAGACCGCCGGCGCCGCCACCAACCACCACAATGCGAGGGATCGCCATTGACTGCTCCATGGAAGAGGATGAAAAGGAAAACATTCAGGCGGTGACCCGGCTTTCGGGCCACGGCCTGAAGGCTTTTTGTCACGCTTTTGATCAAAAGGAGCCGTGACAGGCCAGCATTCGGCATCAATACTTCTGACACTACGGCGGTGCGTATGATCCCGGCAATAGCCGGCCTGCCCACCTTATTCTATATGGGGTCATCATGACCTGAATTCACCCGCAGTGATGTCCTGAAAATGCATGATGCGCTTAACGATATTGATCTGATTATCTATGACCTTGATGGCACCCTGATCGACTCGGCGCCGGATCTGGCGCTGGCCGTCGATGACGTGCTCTCAACCATGAATCTTGCACCCGTGGGGATCGAGCGGGTGCGCGACTGGGTCGGCAACGGTTCGCGGCGGCTGGTCGAGCGGGCGCTCCTGCACACCCGCGCCTTTGGCTCCGAAGGACCTGACCGTGCGCAGCTCGACGATGCGCTGGCACTTTTCATGCAGTTCTATGAGCAGCGCATGCTGTCAAATACCTTCTGCTATCCGGGTGTCATCAACTGCCTTGAAGCACAGCGCTCGCGCGGCATAGCCCAGGCGCTGGTGACCAACAAGCCGTCACGCTTTATCAACCCGCTGCTTGAGGCCATGGGACTGGAAGGCTTTTTCACTCATACTCTGGGGGGCGAGGCGCTGCCCAGGAAAAAGCCCGACCCGGCGCCGCTTTTGCATGTTGCCCGGGCACTGGATATTGTCCCCGAGCGGGTGTTGATGATCGGTGATTCACGAAGCGATGTAGAAGCTGCCCGAGCGGCAGGATGTCGCTGTCTGGCGGTCACCTACGGGTACAATCATGGTGAGCCCATTGCCGCACTGAACCCTGACCATCTTCTTGATTCACTTGAAAAACTCGTTTAGGGTTGAAAACGCGCCATGTTCGCGCTGCTCGCCCTTTTCCCCTTCGTGCGAAGGATTCTTTAGCTTGCGAGATACAATCATGTCACTCAATGCAAAGGCCTGCGGACTAATGAGAAACGTCAAGCGCTGGCGCTGGTGATACCGGCCCCCTGCACCGTATTACCGTTTCTCTCTCTACAGGAATCTGCGACATGATGACATCCGAGCGCTTCGCCGAACTCGCCGCCGAAGGCTACAACCGCATTCCGGTTACCCGTGACGTGCTGGCCGATCTTGAAACCCCGCTGTCGACCTATTTGAAGCTGGCCGATGCGCCCTGGAGCTTTCTGCTCGAGTCAGTCACGGGGGGGGAGAAGTGGGGCCGTTACTCCATTATCGGCTTGCCATGCCGTGAGCGTATCGAAGTCAGCGGGTTTACCGTGCGTCATTACGTGGATGACTATCTGCAGGGCGCCACCGAAGTCGAAGACCCGCTGGAGTGGATCGAACAGTTTCGTCGACGCTTTCGGGCGCCCGAGTCTTCCGATGCCATGCGTTTTGATGGCGGGCTGGTGGGCTATTTCGGCTATGACACCATCCGCCTGATCGAGCCGCGACTGCGCGGGGTTGAAAAGCCCGATCCGATCGACGTGCCGGATATTTTGCTGATGGTGGCCGACGAGCTGGTGGTCTTTGACAACCTCTCCGGGCGCCTGACCCTGCTGGTTCATGCCGACCCGGCCAATGACAACGCGCTCGAGCAGGCCCGGGAACGTCTGGTAACGCTTGAACATCAGCTTCGTCATACCCCGATCACCACCTCGAGCCCCGGCACGGGCCGAAACGCGGTGGTCGAGGACGATTTCTTTGCCAGTTTCTCCGAGCAGGGCTACAAGGACGCCGTGGCGCGCATCCGTGAATATGTTGCGGCCGGCGATCTGATGCAGTGCGTGCCTTCCCAGCGCATGACCATTGCCTATCAGGCGCCGCCGCTGGATCTGTACCGGGCGCTGAGAAGTCTCAATCCGTCTCCCTACATGTTCTTTTTCAATCTCGATGATCACCACGTCGTGGGCGCCTCGCCCGAGATTCTGGCCCGGCTGGATCACGACGAGATCACGCTGCGCCCGATCGCCGGCACCCGCCATCGCGGTGCCAGCGAAGAGGAGGACCGCGCGCTTGAGCAGGAGCTCCTGTCCGACCCCAAGGAGATCGCCGAACATGTCATGCTGATCGATCTGGGGCGCAACGATGTGGGCCGTATCAGTGAACCCGGCTCGGTCGAACTGACTGACAAAATGACCATCGAGCGCTATTCGCACGTCATGCATATCGTCTCCAACGTGACCGGGCGCATCAAGCCGTCACTGGGGCCGATGGACGTCCTGCGGGCCACCTTCCCGGCCGGTACGCTTTCCGGTGCGCCCAAGGTGCGTGCCCTGGAAGTCATCGACGAGCTCGAGCCGGTCCAGCGCGGCATCTATTCAGGCGCCGTGGGCTATCTCTCCTGGCAGGGCAACATGGACATGGCCATTGCCATTCGAACGGCCGTGATCAAGAACGGAGAGCTTCACGTGCAGGCCGGTGGTGGTATCGTGTCCGACTCCGATCCGGACAATGAGTGGCAGGAGACGCTCAACAAGCGTCGCGCCATGTTCCGCGCCGTGGCCATGGCAGAGCGTGGGCTGGACAACCTCGAATAGCGCCGGATTGCGTTGCGCAATCAACTGGCCAACACCGAAGACAGGCCGGGCATGATCGTGTCGAGGTATCGACCGCCCGGTCACCGTGAGGATGGAAAGCCATGAAAGTATTGATGATCGATAATCACTATTGGTCTCCCATGTACTGTATATAAAGACATCACATGCTCTTGAGGCCCCGCCATTGGCGGGGCCTTTTCCTTTTTGGTACATATCAAACCGTGCCCATCCTGCTATGATCTGGGTAAAATGCTGGGTAAATCGTTTTTACCCAGCCCAGCCCGGAGCTTTTACCCAGCCATGCCACTCTCAGATACGAAGGCGCGCCAGGCAAAACCAAAGGAGAAGGCCTATCGTCTGTCCGACGATAACGGCCTGTATCTCGACGTGCAGCCCAGCGGCCGGAAGAGCTGGCGGGTGCGTTACTTTGTGGATGGCAAAGAGGGCATGTTCACGATCGGACAGTATCCGGGCGTGGGGCTGAAAGAGGCCCGGGCCATTCGTGACTGGGCAAAGGATCAGGCTGCCCGGGGGGTACACCCCAAGAAGGCCCGCGAGGCCGAGCAGGTGGCCGCCCGCCGTGAGCAGGTAAATACGCTGGGTAAGCTGGCCGAAGAGTGGTACCGCAACGAGTCACCGCGCTGGTCTTTCTATTACGGCCGGCAGGTCAGGAAAGGGCTCGACAACGACATACTGCCGACACTGGGTGAGCGTCCCGTCAAGGAGATCACGCCCGCGGACATCCTCGAGCTGATCACGGGAATCGCTGAGCGCGGGGCCCCATCGGTGGCCACGCTGTCCCGCCAGTGGATCGGCGCGGTATATGGCCATGCCATCAACACGCTGCGCGTTGATACTGATCCAACGCAGGCGCTGAGGCGCACGGTGCGGCGGGTGCCCACCAAACACTCCACCAGCCTGACGCCTGCCCGGCTTGCGAAGCTGGTGCGCGACATTGATGAATCGAAAAGCTACCGGCTGACGCAGATTGCGATGCAGGTGCTGATGCTGACGATGTTGCGAACGGGGGAGATGCGCCAGGGCCTTTGGCAGGAGATCGACTGGCAGCGCCGCGAGTGGCGGGTGCCAAAGGAAAAGATGAAGCGCCGCATTCCTCATGTGGTGCCGCTGTCTGATCAGGTCATGGCGCTGCTGACCGAGCTGTACGGGTATACAGGCAATCGGGAAATCATGTTTCCGAACAACCGGCGACCCAATGAGTTCATGACGAACACCACGATCAATACGGCGCTGGTTCGGATGGGATGGGGCGGGGAGTTTAGCGGCCACGGTTTCCGCGCTACGGCCTCAACGCTGCTGAATCAGCATGGCTGGCGGGGTGACCTGATAGAGAAGCAGCTGGCGCACTCGCCAGGCGATAAGGTGAGAGCGGCGTACAACCACGCAGACTATCTGGATGATCGACGCCGCATGTTGCAGTGGTGGGCGGATTACATCGAGGGACTCAAGCACGACGCGGGGCAGGTGCCGAGCGCGCCCATTCCTGCCTGATCCATTCATTCACGTCAGCGGCTCGCCAGCGCACGCCACCGTTGAACATCCGGCGGCCGGCCGGGAACTGCCCGTCCTGAATCATCTTGTACATCTTGGTGCTGCTGTAGCCGGTGCGCTCGCATACCTCTGACATCGACAGCAACACTTCCTCCTGCTGGGCCTGATGCACCAGCACTGCCTCCATTCGTTCGACCAGGCTGGCCAGCCGTTCTTCATTCTGTGTCTGCATGGTCACTTTCCCTTCAGTTGATGTTCATATTTCGCGTTTCGTGATACACAAGCTGCCTTGCGTATCGTGCGTAAGCGTCAAAAGGCGTCCTTCTCTTTTACGGCGCGTCGGTCGCATTCAGACCTTGCACGCTCGAGCGCATACTCAGGCTGCCCGGGAAAATCGATAGTGCTGCGTAGCACCGCATGGGTCATGTTGCTGCGATAGACCCGGTAAAGCCCCGACCCTTCGTGCTTCACATAGCAGCGGCCATTCTCGTATACCGGCATGGTCACGCTCCTCTCAGTTGATGCTTTCGTTCTGCGTGCTTGTCACGCTCGTTCTGTGCTTTTTGCTGGCGGTGCCGCTCTACGGCCTCCGGCACGCCGGGCGTGCCCCATAGTCGTTTGAGCCGGTCATGCTGGCGGTCACGCTGGCGGCGCATGATCGCCAGTAGGTCGGTCTGGTCGAGTGGTTCGCCATCCTCGCCGACAAGACCGGTGCCGTCGCATGCCGCACACGGCCCGCTGGAGAACATGCCCGACCACTCGCCGGTGCCGTTGCAGCCCGGGCAGGGCGCCGTGGCTGGCTCCTGCCAGTGAAGGGGGCGGGTCTTTGCCATTACTCGGTAGCCCTCATTATCGCCGGGTAGGAAAACGCGGCCACATGCTTCGACCTTCAAAAGGCGTCACGCTCATCGACCGCCCGCCGATCGCATTCATCTTTTGCGCGTTCGAGCGCATAATCAGGCTGCCTGGGAAAATCTATAGTGCTTCGTAACACTGCATGCGTCATGTTGCTGCGATATACCCGATACAGCCCCGGTCCCTCATGCTCCACATAGCACCGGCCATTCTCGTAAACCGGCGCGCCCATGCCTCCCTCATCTGCGCAGAATGCTTTCGTGACCGCATCGCGTGCCATGCTCATGCCTCTACTCCCTGTTCTGTTTCTGAATCCAGCTGCCAGATGGTCTGGCCTGAAATGTTTGCGGTGACCTTAAGCGTCTGCTGCAGCGGCATGTCCCGCACCGATCGGCGAATGTCGTCGTCTTCATAGGCTGGCGGCACCAGCCAGGGAAAGGTGCGGATCTCGCCGGTATCGGTCATGGCCACGGTGCGCGTCAGCGCCTGCATGCCGGCCATCAGTCATTGCCCTCACAAAGGTGGAAGCGCTGCTCTATCAGTTCGTCAGCAACTTCTCGAGCGGCAGTTTCGAAATCCAGCCGCGCAATTCTCAGCCGACGCGGATCAAATAGGGCATCGGCTTCTTCTTCCAAATCCAGTGCAGATTTTGCCCGGGCCAGCCTTCTACCGGCCGGGCTGGTGATAGTCATCATGAGCGCCTCCCGCAGCGTTCGCTTTTGCCCTGCTTCAGTGCCTTTTCTGTGGCGTCTTCATCGCTGATCGCCGGGTTCTTTCGCTTGATGGCCTTGATGCGGCTTTTGATTGTCTGAGGGTGAACGCCTACTGCCGCGGCGCGCTCCTCGATGCTCAGCCGTGTATCATGTCGCTTGATGGTGTTTGATCGAATGTGCTGCACCACCTGTTGGTCATGCTGTGTAAGGATCATGCTTCTGCTCCTTGTTCGATTTCCTGCACCCAGCGCTCGGCCTTGGGGCCCAGCACCTTTGATGAGCAGCCGCTGGCGGCACCGTTGGCGTTGAATACGGCCCGGGCAAAGCCTCGGGGTGTGGCGCTGCGGATGTTGGCGCGCTCGGCACCGGGCGGGCAGTGGTGGATACGGTTATCAGGTTCGTCCAGTCCGCTGGCCTGAAGCGCTGGCGGCATCACGAACCCGCCGCCGCACCAGAGCCATGTTTCCTTGCGGTAGTTGTCGTCCGGCTCCCAGCCGGTGTAGTGGAACGGATGAAACTTGTGGTCGGGCTGGCGGAATATGCGGCTGAAGGCTGACATGGGGTTTTCCATGATCCATGGCGCGCCGGACATGTTGCCGATCGTCTGGCACTGTTCGGCGACTCGGGTGGCCTTGCACTGGAAGTAGCGATCCGCGGCGGCCTTCTTTGCCCACCAGCGGGTGCCGCTCAGGGAAACGTCGGTGCAAGGTGGAAAGCCAACAACGAATACCAGGCGAGGCAGGTGGTCGCGGATGACTTGCCAGCTGACCGGGTGGTCGATCTCATGACCCACCCGGACATAGCCGCCATCGGTGGTGATGCCGGCCGGGTGTTGCGGGTCGATGAGGATGGCGGTGTAACCCGCCATCACCCAGGGCTGGGCCATCACACCGCTGTAGTCGCACAGGCAGAGGATGGTGTCTCGGTTCATTTCCGGATAACCCTCCTGCGCCCTTGGTTATCCATCTTCGACACCACGCCCAGATCTTCCATGGCTTCTACAAGCCGGGCTGCTCGGTTGTATCCGATCTTGAAAGTGCGCTGCACATAGCTGATGTTGGCGAACTCGTTGCCGCTTTCACGGATGCTTTCGATGACCTTGGGCAACATCCCGTCTTCTGGGTCATCAAGCCGCTTTTCGACGGCTTGCATCGGATCAGCCTCCCCACCCAGCGCATGCATCAGCTTGTCGATCGTGTGTGCCAGGCATTGAGCGGCCAGCACGAACTCGGTCTCCATCTGCAGGACCGGGTTTTCGTCACTGTCGGTATCATCGACTTCCTTCAGCACCGCATCGGCAAAACGCACTGACTTGATGGTCATGTCCTCGACCAGGATGAACGACATCTGCTCTTCGAACGTCAGGGCCATCTGCGATACCTGCCGGCCGACTTCCAGCGACGTGCGAACCTCATCGCCGTCGAGGTCGATGGCGGTTGCTACCAGCTTCCCGTCATCGCCTTTGGCTCGCAGCACTACACGGTCACCCAGCACCACGCCTCCGGGGCGGGTGGTCGGATCATTGATCCACGTTGTCATGGTGCGCCCGGCCGGTGTCTGCGGTGCCAGCGGGATGACCTTCAGCGAGCCCAGAGATTCGCGCAGCACGTCCAGTGCTTCTTCGGCCTGCTTTGCACTGCTGGCGGCCACGCCGATGATGTTGGCCTTGGTATCGATCCAGACATCGGTGCGGCTGTTCTTGGTGAACGCACGCGGCAGCAGCTCTTCAACGATGCGTTCCTTCATCGCCAGCTTGTCGCGTCGGGCTGGCGGGTAGCCCTGCTGCGCGGTGAGCTTATCGACGCGCTCGGCCAGCTCATCGCGGATAACCGGGGCAGGCAGGATGCGTTCCTGCCGCATCAGGGTGATGAGGCGGTGGCCAGAGACTTCATGCACCAGCTGGCCATTGCCAGCGCTGCCCGCCGGGGCTGACCAGCCCACACGGCGGGCCTGTGTTTCGCTGCACGGCTGAAAGCGGTATGTTTCGAGCGCTTCGGTCAGCTGCTCAAGCGGCAGGTGCTCGGTGTCGAGCAGCCGGTAAACCTGAATATTGCGTGCCCACATCATGATGCTGCCTCCTGTTCCGGAATGTGTTTCCATCTCAATCTTTTGATAATTTTCTGAATCGCTGGCGGCTTTACGCCAAATTCGATAGCAAGCCGCTTGGTCGTGTTTTCTTCTCCACCGACCTTTGCTCTTCGGCGTATTTCAAGCACATCGCTTTCAGTGAGCTTGTGACTCCAATGCAAAACTCCCTTTGTGTTTGGCATTACAAGGCGACCCCGATTGACCTTGTCTTGCATGTTCTCTTTCTGAGTGCCTATCAAAAGGTGTTTTGGATTGACGCATGGCGGGTTATCACAGATATGCCGAATTACCTTTCCTTCGATTTCTTTGAGCTCGATACCATTTGCTTTGCAGTAAGCAACCCTGTGGGCGCTTATTTCTCGTCCATCCACCAAACTACGTCCGTATCCTGACGGGAACTTGCTGCCCTCAAATTCAATGCATGTGTTCATGTGTTCACCCTGGCGTTTCCTTTGCCCCGCGGGAAAAAGGCCCGGCCGGTCGGCCAGGCAAACGCAGGGATTGCATGTGATGCACCGTCGCGCATCGATCAGGGCTCTATCGCCTCCGGGCCGCGATGGCCTTTCGCCGGCTCATCAAGAGCCCTGATCAATGGCCAGCAGGTCACGCTGCTGGCGCCGTCGTTCATTCCGCTGTGGCTGGCGGGTCGATGGGGTCACGCGGGTTGATCATCATTGAACCGATCATGAACAGGATCAGGAGGGCGTATCCGATGCCGGTAACTGCAACCAGTGTCATCATGTTGTTGGTCTCAGAATTTGAATGTTGATTGGATGCCGTAGGACTGATTGCCCCGGCTGTCATGAGCGACGGCGACCGACCCGAAGATGGTGTCGGTGATGGCACCGCCGGCAGAGAGCGACTGCGCGTGCTCGCCGCGGTAACCGGCACCGGAAACGCTCAGCTGGAAGCCGTGATAGTTGGTGTCAAAGTGGTGCTGGCCGATGGCGGCCGCTGAAGCGATGCCGGCATTGGCTTCGCGCCCTTGCTGCTTGCGTGCTTCGCGCTCGCTGGTGATGGCCTGGGCGTTGGATTCGATGGCTGCAGCGTGCTGCTCGAATTGCGCGGCTGACTGGCGCTGGTAGGCCTCATTAACCTGCTGGTTGTAATCCACCCTGTAGGCAATGGACTGGTCTCGCTCGACGCTGGCGGTACGGTCGTCGGTGACCTGCTGGTTCGTTTCCCTGATGGCACCTTCAGCACCATCGAGGCGCCCGGCGTTGTTGATGCTGCGCTTGTCGGTGACGGCGTGGGCCTGCTGGCCCTGCTGGATGGCTTCGGAGAGCTTCGTGTCCGTCTCCTGCAGGAACCCGATGGCTTTCTGGTTTCCGGTGCTGCGATCGGTATTGCTGTCGATCACCGCGCGGTCCTCGTTGGCCTGCTCGATGACGCCGCCGATTCGGGCGTGGGCGTTATCAATGCTGCCGTCCTGCCGCTGGTCCCGGACGTCACCGGCATCAAGGCGGCGGTTCTGGTCGTCCTGTCCGATGTTGATGGCGCGAATCGCACCCTCTTGCCGATCGGTCCAGCCTTCAAGACTGGTCAGGCGTTCGCCCTGGCCGTCAATCTGTTCCTGCTGGCGGCCGGTCCATGCGTTGTGATTGGTATCCGAGCGCTGCAGGTGGTCGATCATGTCGCGCTGATCGTTGGTCTGCCCCTGAATGTGGTTGTTGAAGCTCTGCTGGTTGCCGTAGTAGGGCACCGAGACATCACGGGATGAGACGGTGCCAGCTTCGGCATACGATGAGAGGGCGGCGAATACAGCGGCGGATGCGGTAATGGCGATGATCGGTGTTTTCATGGTAAATTCCTTGACGTTGAGTCGTTTCTTCGCGGTTTCGTCCAACAGCGCCCCATTCCCGTGGGGCGTTTCTATTTGAGCCTCTGGCTCACTTCCTTCAGGTGTTCCTGCACTGCCTGCTCCAGCTCTTGCGGGTCGGTGATTCGTTCTGCCGTGACCCGGTAAACCGTGTGATCAAGTAGCACCAGCCGATGCTGGCGGTCGGTGTCGGTCAGCAGCGCCTCGATGGTCTGCTGTAGCGCTGCACGCTCTGCGAGTAGATCCATGTCAGCGCCTCACGCTCGAGATGCTGCGAGCGGTGCGGGTTTGCAGTGCCCGCTGATCCCAGCAGCGCCTCAGCACTGCCATCTCTCGGGCCTTGCCGCGATTGAATGACCAGTTCAGGTCGTCCGCTGTCTGACGGCGTGATGGCCGGCGGCCCGCCAGCCAGTGAAAAACGATAAATGCGGCGACCAGTGCCGCGCCGAGTGCGGTTGTCATGCGGCCTGCTCCTCTTCACTGCCATCGCGGACCAGCACGAATGCTTCGGCGTCGGACATGGTTTCGCGGTAGGCCAGGTACAGCTCAAAGACGAACGGCGACATGTTGATGGCATCAACGCCGCGGCCTGATTCGTCGCGCAGCGTGACGTGGGTAGCACCGCTAAGGCTTGAGTGGGTGGTGACGTGCATGGGCATGGTTTGCCTCCTCTGTTATCCGTGATGAGCCCTGTGCGCTCCGCCGGGCACTCCCAGCGGCAGGACTCATCCGGATGCCCTCTATTGAGCGAGAGGGCGGCGCTATTCCGGCGAAGTTAAAGAGCGTGCTGCTTACCCGGCAGCTCGGGTGGTGCTTACTGCTCGACCAGGGCGACACGGCCGCGGTCGACCGACAGCCGCCAGCCATTGCTGATGGCGACTGTGAGGAAATCGACGATTGCGAAGTGGTACGGGTACGAGACCGGGCCTCGCGGGGTGCTGACGATCGTTGAACGGATCATGCCAATGCCTCCCGCTGTGAAACCCTGACGCTGCTGCTGGCCTGCTGGCGGGTAGGGCGTACTCGCATGGCCTGCTGCTGCATGCCGGCGGTCAGCGAGAACATCACGAGCATGATGCACAGCGGGCTGATCCAGCCGCGGCGCATGGCTTCGGCCACGGCGGCCGTGGCGCGCTCTACTTGCAGCTTGTAGTAGATGACCGCCATGGCCTTGCCGACGATGGCCGGGCTTATGCCGTGCTGGCGGGCGATCTGCTTGTGGGTCATGCCTTGGGCAACACCCAGCAGATACAGCGCTTGTTTCGGAGAAAGATGCTGGCCGTCTCGCTTCTGAGGCGTGATCGCTTTCCAGCCGTTTGATTCGATGATGTTCATGTTGTCCACCAGTCCCTGCGTTGAGCTGATGAATGCAATGTAATCTATACTTACTTTATTGGTCAATAGAAAAGTAAGAAAAACTTTCAGCAATTGTTAGGTAAGCTTCCGATGGGCACAAAAAAGCCCGGCTCAATGGCCGGGCTTGGTAGTTCTACTGCCTATTTCAGTGTCGACGCATGCTCATCTGCGCCATTACCACACCAACCACCCTGCAGTCGGAGGTGAGCTGCATGTACTGTTGGTGCCAGTTTCTGTTCAGCACTTTCAGGATCGGGCCGGTGCCAGGCTCGATCAGATAACGCTTGAAGGTCGCCTCTGCATTGCCGTGCTGCTCGCAAAGCACAACCACGTCGTCACCTGATACCGGCTCGACATCAGGATCAACAAATATCAGCACGCCTGGCTGGTAACTATCGATCATCGATTCGCCCTGGACGCGCAAGGCAAACGTCGATGGTCCGCAATTCGGAGGCCGGGGGCACATTTCAAAGTCACCCGGGCTCACCGTAACGTCAGACCAATCTCCCGCCTGCACCCAGCTGATAACAGGCACTGACTCGCTGATCGTTGACGCCACCGCTACAGGCTGACCTGTCTCTCCAGTAAAGAAGTAGATCAGAGGCATACCGGTGGCTTTGGATACGTTGCGAAGGTTTTCGGCCGATGGGCTGGTGCGGCCTTTCTCCCACTGCGCAATAGCAGGGCGAGACACCTTGATCGCATCAGCCAGCGCTTGCTGTGTCATATGCGCTTCAGCCCGTGCGTGAGCTATCCGTTTACCGAGTTTTTCTTCCTCGCTCATACCCTTTTCGCCCGCGTGTTCGTGTGCCGCGATATTGAAAGAATCGCTTACGCACGACAACGGAAGAGTTACTTGCACGCAAGAGTAAGTCTGACTTACACTTGGGGGATCAAGGTTAAGCATGGATTACCTAAATATGACACCTGAGCAGGCACTTGAAAAAGCAATTCTTCTCGCTGGCGGGACTTCAGCGCTTTCTCGATGCCTGGGTATCAGTTCCCAGGCAATTTCTCAGTGGAGTGTCGTTCCGGCTGTTCGGGTTAATGCAGTCGTGAAAGCTACTGGCGGGAAAGTCAAAGCGAATCAACTTCGTCCTGACGTCTTCGGCGCTCATAGCGCTGCTTGATGTTGAGCATTTTACCGCCAGCGGCACCGGATATAAGCGTGCTCGACTCGGCTGGTTGTTTATACAGGGGTACGGGAATGGAACGCATCGACCTATCAACATTGAGTGACCGGCAGCTGCAAATGCATGCCGATCGCGCACAGAACGACCATTGGCTTTACGCCAAACAGGACAACCGGCCGGGCATGATCAGCGCGCTGGCGGAGTATTACCGCGTGCGTGTCGAGCAGTCTGGCCGCCGTGTAGCCCATCTGCGCATTGAGAGCGCCACGATGGGTCAGCTGCATGCTGCCGAGACAGAAGAGGCTCTGCACGTGGCTCAGTTGAACTACTGGTCTGGCATGGCCGCTGGCCCGCAGGCGGTGGCCTGATGCAATTCATCGTCTCTATCAATCAAACCAAGGCGCTGGAGTGGGGCCTGAATGCCCAGCAGGCGCTGCTGTTTGCCTATCTCCATCAGGTGCCCACCTGGGCGGACTCTCGCCAGATTGATGGCGTGACGTGGTTCAACTGCGGCAAGGGCAAGGTCGTCGAAGAGCTGCCGATCCTGACCGACAAGCAGGACACGGTTTATCGCCTCATGAAGCAGCTGCGCGATGCCGGCCTGATCGACATGACCAGCACCGATAACAAGACGTTCATTCGCCTGACGGCCAAGGGCATCGAGTGGAATCGGGCAGGGTCGGAAAAATCTCCGACCCCCGGAAAAAAATCCGATCAGGGTCGGAAAAATATCCGTCAAGGGTCGGAAAAATCTCCGACGAATCAAGATACCAATATCAATAACCCCTCTCTCTCTGGCGCGGATGACGTGAGCGAGCCGTCACAGTCGATCTTCGAACGTGCCAAGCAGTTCGATGATTCCGGTAAACCCCTGACCGCCGGTGCTGATCAACTCCCGATGTCACTGGACTGGGTTCCTGATCAACAGGCCCTCGCCATCGAATGCCAGCGCCGTGGCTTGCCCATGGACACCCAGCACACCGCCGCCGAGCTGGCGGACTTCACTGCCCACTTTGCCGACACCGGCAAGCGCTTTGGTGCCCATGCCTGGGTAGCCCGCTTTGCCCGCTGGATCCACGAGAACCGCCGCCGTGAGGCAGCACGCAACCAGAACACTGCCAGCACAACCGCCAAGACCGGAGGCAACCATGCAAACCGCCAGCAACGTCCTCGCCAGTATCGAACTGCACAGGAAGCCCGCGCCGCTGCACAGCGTGAATCAGGACAGCAGCCAGCAGGACAGACCTTCGATGGCGACTGGTCCCAGGGTAACGGCTGAAGACATGGATCACGTGTTCAACGCCATGCGTTCGATGTTCGGCAACCGGTTTGTGAGCCAGTGGGGCGACTGGGATGAAACCGGGCTGTGGCTGGCAGAGGTTGCCCACCTGCCGCGTCGGTATCTGGAGCTGGGTCTGGGTCATCTGCGTACTCAGGTGCAGGACGCTGCCCGGGCTGGTCGTGAAGCATGGCCGCCGCAGCCGGTGGAGTTCGCCGCGCTGTGTGAGCCGACTGCTGCTGATCTGGGGATGCCTGACGTGTCCAGGGCATGGCAGGAAGCCAACGACCACGCCCATGACCCGGCCGGTCATCGCTGGAGCCATGAGGCTGTGCGTCTGGCGGGTTACGCGATCGGCTGGCGGGTACTGCATGAGACCACGGCGCAGAGCCAGCGCGAACGTCTGGGCAAGCGCTTCAGCCGGGAATACCAGGCGCTGATCAATCGCGTTATGGCCGGTGACCAGCTGGTGCCGCGTGCACTGCTCGAATCTGACCGCGCAATGACGCCGGCAGAACTGGCGGTCCGTGCCGGTGAAGAGAAGGCCGCAAGACTGGCGGCAGAACACAAAGGCCCGTCCGGCATCGCCGGTCTGCGTGCCGCACTGGGGAGAAATTGAGATGACACAGCTGATTCCGTTTGAATTCGACCAGCATCCGGTTCGCGTTGTTGAGGAAGATGGCGGCACCACGCTCTTTGTTGCTCGAGATATTGCAGCAGCTCTGGGATATGCCAGGCCCACCAAAGCAATTCAGGATCATTGCAAGGGGGTCCTGAAACGGGACATCCCCACTTCGAGTGGCGTGCAGACCTTCAGCGTTATCCGAGAGCCTGACGTTTATCGCCTGATTGTTCGCAGCAAGCTCCCCAGTGCTGAGCGCTTCGAGGCTTGGGTGTTCGAGGAAGTCCTGCCTGCCATCCGCCAGCACGGCCGCTATGAAGCACCGGCCGCCCCAGTGCCGGATGACAAGCTGACCGACATTGCCCGGGCGTCTGCCATTGCTGGTGCGTTGGATGCCGCAGCGCGGGCCTTTGGCTTTGACGACAACATGCGCCTGCTGTCGGTCAATCAGGCTGTGCAGAAGCGCACTGGCGTCAACCTGCTGGGCGAGCTGGGTGCTACTCACCTTTTGAGCCCGATCAATGAGCGCTTCATGACACCGACCGAGCTGGGCGTGTCGCATGACATGAGCGGCGTGGCGGTCAATCGCGTGCTGCGTGATCTGGGCTATCAGCGTGAAACCCGTGACGGCAAGGGCAAGCTGGTGTGGCAGCTGCTGGATGCCGGGCGTTCCGCTGGTGGCCGGATGATGGATACCGGCAAGCGCCATGGTGACGGTTCACCGGTGCAGCAGCTCAAGTGGCCGGAATCGCTGGCGGACGTGCTGCGGGAGGATGCGGCATGAGCTTCAAGCCAATCGAGCCAGGGTGTCTGGCACTGACCACTGGGCACGTTAATCACGTCGAGAATCGGCATAAGACTGTCACCGTACTCTATGACAGCACGCATGAGCACGACGACCCGCCATGCACTGTCTGGTGTGTAGAGGGTGCGGTGTACTCCGATCACTTCGGTGCTGGCAAGGCTGACTTTCTCGAAAGGGATCTGCTGCGGATCGACGGTGGCGACGATGAAACTCTCACGGTTGAGCAAGAGCGGGAGGTGTCTGCATGACCGCCAGCAGCCGCACACAGCGCGCCGTGATGATGTGCAAGAACGAGCGCTTTCGTCTCTATCTCGACCAGGCAAAGCGGGCCCGTCATGGGCTCGCACCTGAGCAGCTGCCGGATGGCACGCACAGCGAGGAAGATGCCGCTGACGTGATCCGCAAGGCCTGTGGTGTTGAGAGCCGGGGCCGTCTGGATTCATCGCACAGCGCCGCGCAGATGTTTGACCGGATCGTTTCGGATTATCAGGCGTGGGAACGCCGGCAAGGGAGGGCGGGCCGATGATCAAGCAACCGGCACTGCATCCAGTGGGACTGAAATTCGACAGCGACAAGCCGCGCCTTGACCTGCTTTTTGATGGCATGCCTCACGCATTAGAGGAGGTAGCCCGCGTCATGACCTTTGGTGCTGCCAAATATGCTGACCACAGCTGGCAGCGCGTTGAAAACGGATACACGCGATACCTGGCCGCCAGCATTCGCCATGCATTGGCCGTCAGCCGCGGTGAAACACATGACGCTGAATCAGGCCTGCATCATTTGGCTCATGAGGCTTGCTGCGTGCTTTTCCGCCTTGAGCTTGCGCTGGCGGCTTTGAGAGAGAAGGAAGCAGCCCAATGACCACAACAACCCAACGCAAGCCCGCCCCGGCTCGCCGTAACCGTGTGGACCATGAAGGCACCGAGCAGACAGCTCTGATCATGTGGCTGTATGGCGAGAAGCAGCGCCAGAGCGTCATTGGCCCGGCCTATGCCTGCACCTATGCCGTGCCCAATGGTGGCAGCCGTCATCGTGTCGAGGCCGCGAAGTTCAAGCGCCAGGGCGTGAGGGCTGGTGTCTCTGATCTGGTGATTGCCTGCGCCCGTGGTGGTCACCATGGCCTTTATCTGGAGTTCAAGGCGACCCCGCCGAAGCATGCCGCAACATCGGAAGGTCAAAAGGAATGGCTGGCCACGGTGGAAGAGCAGGGCTATTGCGCAGTGCTGGCCCGTGGCCTTGAGGAAGCCAAGGCGGTTATCCGCGAATACATGAACATGCCGGCCACTGCTGTACACGGCCCAAGGCAGTCACTGGCACATGGCACGGAGTGGCGCTCATGAGATCCATTAAGTCGATGATCAGGATTCTGGGGCTGGCGGACGCAACCGAGGCCCAACGGCAACAGGCAGCCGAGCAGCTGGTGCTGGCGGCCATAGAGGCGGAGGTTGATTACCGGCTGTTTGAGGAGGAGACCCATATCGGGTATCCGAGCATTTCGCCTACAGCGACCATGGGCAACCCGCCCGGCGGTGGTAGCGGCGGTTATAGCACGATGGAGTGGGAATGCGAGCATATGGCGCAGCGCTCTCATATTGCGATGCTGGGGCAGCAGCTGCTGTCGGATCTTCCGGCTCGAGCGCTGGCGGCGGTGATGCTGACGGCTTACCCCACGGCGGCACCCAAGGGACCGGTCGATGCCGAGCGTCTGGCACGTGCGCCGCGGGAAGTGACTCTGTCGTGGATCGTCGATCACCAGTTCGTGCTGGCGGAGCGTATGGGGATGGGTGTGCGTCTGCAGGTAAACGCCGGTCAGTTGGTCGTGCCGTTCGACGCATTCCCGTCTGACAAGGCGCTGTCGATGCTGGCGGGGCGAGTGCGCAAAGCGCTGGCGGATAAGGTGTTGATGACGTTTGCGAGGGAGGAGGTGTTGGCCGCCTGAAAATCAACATGTGGTACAGCTGTATAAATAAACACACCACATATTGTGCTTCCTGTTACCGTTAGCTACTATATCTGTACAGTGCGGTATTTGCGTCAGCAGGTGTCGCCTGTCTGCTTTCATTCCCGGAAGCGTACCCCTGAGCCCCGATCATTCCCGTGTCGGGGCTCGCCTATTTCTGAGGCTCGCCGATCGGCGGGCCTTTTATGTGCTCGCTTGCCAGAAATCGAACGGAGGCTGTCATGAGGACAAGTCATAACGGTCTTGACCTCATCAAGGCGGCTGAAGGGCTGGAGCTTGAAGCGTATCGAGACAGTGTTGGCGTTCCGACCATCGGATACGGCCACACGCTCAATGTTCAGATGGGTGACGTGATCAGTCGCGCTCGTGCCGAGTCGCTGTTGCAGACGGATCTCAAGCGCTTTGAGGCTGCTGTCGATCGCATGGTGAGCGTTGAGATCAATCAGAATCAGTTCGATGCGCTGGTGTCGCTCTGCTTTAACGTCGGCAATGCCGCGGTCAAGTCGTCAACTCTGCTACGCCTGCTCAATGCCGGTGACTATCAGGGGGCTGCTGATCAATTCCCGCGCTGGGTGTATGCGGGAGGCGTAAAGCTCAACGGTCTGGTGAAGCGTCGAGCGGCCGAGCGTGATCTATTCCTGGCCCCGGTTCAGGCCAAGGCCCCGTCGAGCTGGCTGGATGAGCTCGTGCTGTGCGGTGATTCAAACTGCCGGCCGTATGAGAAGGAACTCTCATGACGATCGACACTATCTTCGTTTTGCTGCAGATCCCGTTGGCCGCTATAAGCGCTGCTCTATATGGCAGGCAGTACAAGCGTCATGGGCCTGTCAGGTATAGCCGCCAGCACCGCGGCGAATGGATTCGCTCAATGATCTGGTTGATGATCGCTGCCGTGTCGTGCGGCATGGTTGCCTGGCGTCTCGGCACTGTGACCGAGGTCGTTGCCGAGGGCTACCGGGCTGCGGGCGGCATGGCGGTCCAAACCCTTTACCAGATCGTTGTCCTCATCGCATATGTGGCTCTAAAGGATCACAGCGGCTCGAAATCATAGGAGTCGCTCATGCAAGAGCTACTGGCACAGCTGTGGTCGCTGCTTACCATCCCGTTTTCTGATCCTCGCATCGCTGCCGCTGTGCCGGCATTTGCTCTGTCATGGCTCATGGGGAACCGGAACACGGCGTTGGCATGTGCCGTCGTCGCTTTCTGTACGATCAAGCTGATCATTTGGGCAACAGGCGTGCCATTCGATGGTGCGTATCAGCTGCCTGTTGAGGGCGCGTCTGGTGTCGGTGCGGGCATGGCGCTGATGGGCGTGCATGTCATGCAGGATAGAGTTCAGAGCCTGGACGTAAACACGGTCGCTCGGGCAATCGTCAACGCGATAAAGGGCAGGCCGCGCAAATGAAACGACTCGTCAGGTGTTACCGCATCCCGCTGTGGGTCATCGCGCTGCTGTTGGTCGCTTCTTCGGTAGCGTTCGCCGGTTGGGCCGACGAGCGCAAAGAGCGTGAAGCCGAGTCGACCAGTCATGACGCTGAAATTAAACGGCTCGAAAAGAATGCTGATCGTCTGGCGAACATGGCGGCTGGCGCATCGGCCGCCGTGGCTATCGTAATGCAGGGGCGTCAGTACGAAGCGGCCAAGGCCGGCGAGATGGAGGCGAAGGGTCAAAGCCTATCCAGTCAGCTTGAGAGCGCCAAGGGTCAGCAGCGCAGCTGGAAGGGCGCGGCATATGCCTGGCGTCATGAGGGATGCCGACTTGAGTCGATCCTGCGTGATAACGGTTACCGGATAACGTCCCAGCAGCTGGCCTGCCACAAGCTGGACAAGGAGTGATGATGAGCATCGTGACCAAGGCGATCGGCGCCATCATCGACCCGCTGTTCGGTGTCGTTGATCAGGTGGTTGAGGACAAGGACAAGGCCAACGAGATCAAGCGCCAGCTTCAGTCTCAATTGGTTGACGCTCGAAGCAAGGAACTTGATGCGCGCATGCAGGTGGTGCTGGCCGAGGCCGGTGGCGAGTCATGGTTGCAGCGCAATTGGCGCCCGATCCTGATGCTTGTCATTGTCGCCATAGTGGCGAACAACTATCTGGTGGCGCCGTATCTGGGTGCCATGTTCGGTGTGGGTCTGACCCTGCCGCTGCCTCAGTCGCTGTGGGATCTCATGACGTTGGGTGTCGGTGGGTACATTGCGGGCCAGACCGCTGAGCGCGGGCTGGCCACGTGGCAGCAGGGGCAGGTGGCGAAAGAGCAGGCCAAGACCGGCAGGCTGGCCAATGAGATCGATGCGAGGGTTCAGTGATGCTGGGATGGATGAGTAAGCGAGAAGCCCGTCGCCATGGCCTCACACACAATGCGCTGCTGTACGGTCTGTTGCCGTGCTATGCCGGTGACCTGCTGTCCGATGCGCCGTTACTTGAGTTCAAGCATCCAGTATTCGCCGCGGCTGAGAAGGTCGTGGCGCCGCTCTACATGCTGGCCTGCCATGTGTCAGGTCGTGAGCCGATGTTTGGCATCCAGCTGCGCGGGGAGATCGGTGATGCCAAGTAAAGTCCCGCGCCCCTGTCGTGCTGCTGGCTGCAATGGCAAGACCACTGAACGGCACGGCTACTGCCCCGAGCATGAGCACATGGCTGTTGGATGGAACGAGCGCCGCAAAGGCAAGAGCGGCCGAGGTGGCCGGCCGTGGCGGCGCAAGCGTGAAGCAGTTCTGCAGCGTGATCGGTATTTGTGCCAGCCCTGTCAGATCAATGGGCGCGCAACACCTGCCACTGAGGTTGACCACATCAAGCCTGTTTCAGAGGGCGGAACCGACAGCATGTTCAATCTGGTTAGCGTATGCCGTTCATGCCATCAGGCAAAGACGCAGGCGGAGTCAGCCCGCGCGAAATCCTGATTCGAGGCCGGAAATGCACCGAAACGGTGAGCGAGGCCACCGGAGGGAGGGGGCGGGTCAAAAGTCTGTGGCTATCGAACTCGGACACCGCCACCTCAGTCATATTTTTACGCACGAGAAATAACGAACTTTTTCCTGGAGCGCGCCATGGCGAACAACAATGCCCCGGTCCGCGCTTCCGGCGGTGGCCGCAAACCGAAAACCACCGGCCAGCAGAAAAGCTCCATCACCCGAATCAACCCGCCCGATGAATTGATGGGCGATCACGCCATCCGAGCCTGGAAGCAGCAATCAAAAGTGCTGATTGATCGCGGCACATTCGAGATCGAAGACGCGCTGCTGCTGCAGGCCTACTGCAATAGCTGGCAGTTGATGCTCGACGCCGAAGTGCGCATCGCCAAGGAAGGTCTGACGATTCCCACGGCTGACGGCAGCGAGAAAATGCACCCGGTCGTCAACGCTCGAGATAAAGCAGTTTCCCAGCTTTCGCGCTTGGGCTCTCTGCTCGGGCTCGATCCTCTCACACGCATGCGCCTGAACGGCGCCGCCAAAGGCGGGGACGGCGAAGAGGGCAACGCATTCGCAGGATTCTGACCTATGGCTGCATATCCCAACATCAATGCAGCCCAGCAGTATGCCCGGGATGTTGTCGCCGGAAAGATCCTCGCCTGCCAGCACGTTATCAATGCCTGCCAGCGCCATCTTGACGATGTTAAGCGCAGCAAGGCCGCGGCCTATCCGTACCGGTTTGACCGAGATGCCGCCGAGCGGGTATGCAACTTCATCCAGCTGCTGCCGCACACGAAAGGCGAGTGGGCGCGAGCCCAGGGCGCCAAGGCAAGAATAAAGCTCGAGCCATGGCAGCTGTTCATCTACGCCGTGTCGTTCGGCTGGGTCCGGAAGAAAGACAAGAAGCGCCGCTTTCGTGAAGTGTATGTCGAGGTGCCACGCAAGAACGGCAAGTCGATTCTGGCCGCCGGTACCGCGCTGTATCTGTTCTGCGCTGACAACGAATACGGCGCAGAGGTTTACTGCGGTGCCAGTACCGAAAAGCAGGCATGGGAGGTGTTCAAGCCTGCCATGCAGATGGCGAAGAAGCTGCCAGACCTGCGCAAGCACTTCACCATCGATGTCTGGGCCAAGAAGATGATCAGGCCTGATGGTTCCGTGTTCGAGCCTGTCATCGGTGACCCGGGCGACGGCTCCAGCCCACACGGGGGCATCGTTGACGAATACCACGAGCACGACGATTCGAATCTATACGACACGCTCAGCACCGGCATGGGGGCCCGCACCCAGCCGCTGATGTGGGTCATCACAACAGCCGGTTATAACCTCGACGGGCCCTGCTACGACATGCGCGATCGCGTGGTGGAGATGCTCGACGGCGTGACCCAGGACGATGAGCTGTTCGGCATCATCCATACGATCGACACCGGCGACGACTGGACCACTGAAGAGGCGTTGATCAAGGCCAATCCGAATGCGGGTGTTTCGGTCTCTGTCGAGTACCTCAAGGCCCAACAGCAGAAGGCCATCAACCGGGCTCGCTTCACGAATCGGTTCAAGACCAAGCATCTGGGCGTGTGGGTTACCGCAAAGGAAGGCTTCTTCAACATGGAAGCCTGGAAGGCCTGCGAAGACAAAACGCTGACGCTGGATCAGTTCGCCGGCGAAAACTGCATCCTCGCCTTCGACCTTGCCCGCAAGTTGGACATGAACAGCATGGCGCGCTTGTTCTGGCGCGAGATCGACGGTAAGCGGCACTACTACAGCATTGCTCCTCGCTTCTGGGTGCCGGAAGACACCGCCTTTGACAATGACGACCGCCGCACGGCCGAGAGATTTCAGGGCTGGATTAACGCCGGGTATCTGGATGCGACGGAGGGCAGCGAGGTCGATTACCGCGAGATCCTCGAGGCGGCGAAAGAGGCCAACGCCGAAACGCCAGCGCTTGAATCCCCGATCGACCCCCATGGCGCTGCCAACCTGTCGCACCAGCTGGCGGACGAAGGCTTGTCGCCCATCTCGATCACGCAGAATTTCACCAACATGTCGGACCCAATGAAGGAATTGGAAGCGGCCATCGTCGCCGGTCGATTCCATCACGACGGCAACCCGATCATGACCTGGTGTGTCAGCAACGTGATCGGAAAGCACCTCGCTGGTAACGACGACATCGTGCGCCCCATCAAGCAGGGCGCTCACAACAAAATCGATGGTGCCGTGGCGCAGATCATGGCAGTAGGCCGCGCCATGGCGAATGACCGCGAACCCGTCGAAGACCTCGACGACTTCATTAACAACATGGTGATCGTTTAATGGGACTGCTTACAGCCACGCGCCAGTGGATCGGCAAAACGCTGCGCCTGACCGATGGCGGCTTTTGGCGGTCCTACTACGGCGGCGATTCAATTGCAGGAAAGAGCGTCACCGCACAAACCATGCTGCAGCTATCAGCGGTGTGGTCGTGCGTTCGGCTACTGTCAGAAACCGTATCCACCTTGCCGCTGGGGCTTTATGAACGCGATCCGCGCGGCGGCAAGTCAGCCGTATCCGATCACACCCTCTATACGCTGCTTCATGATCAGCCACACGCCGACCTGACGGCTGTCGAATACTGGGAGCTGGTCGTCTGCCACGTCGCAATGTGGGGAAATCACTACTCACGGATAACGCGCAACGGTGCTGGCACCATCGTGTCGCTTGAGCCGCTCTGGCCCGAGCACATGAATGATCCCGAGTACGACGAAGATGGTGACCTGCTGTTTGTCTATAACGGGCCGGATGGCCGCGAAGAGCTGGGCGAAAGCGAAGTCTTTCACGTCAAGGGCTTTGGCGTGAATGGTCGGGTGGGCCTTTCGGTCATTGGTGTGGCGCGCAACTCGATCAGCGTGGCGCTGGCCACTGAAGAAACCGCCGGCAAGATGTTCGCCAACGGCATGCAAAGCTCCGGGTTTGTTCAGTCAGAAAAACAGCTCACCAAAGAACAACGCGACACCTTCAGGCAAAGCCTTCAGGAATTCACCGGTTCGAATAACGCCGGAAAGACCCTGCTTCTTGAGGGCGGCTTCACCTACCAGCCACTGACGATGAAGCCCGAAGACGCGCAGATGCTTCAGACGCGCGCCTTCAACATCGAGGAGATCTGCCGCTGGTTCCGCGTGCCGCCTTGGATGATTGGTCACACCGAGAAAAGCACGACGTGGGGCACCGGCCTTGAGCAGCAGAACATCGCGTTTCTGACCTACTCGCTGCGACCGTATCTGACGCGCATCGAGCAGGCGGTTAAGCGTCAGCTGCTGACGCCGGCCGAGCGCAAGCGCTACTTTGCCGAGTTCAATCTTGAAGGCCTGCTGCGTGCTGACAGTGCGGGACGTGCCGCGCTTTACAGCCAGATGGCTCAGAACGGCATCAATACCCGCAACGAGATCAGGGCGCGGGAAAATCTGCCGCCTCAGCCTGGCGGCGACACCCTGACCGTCCAATCCAACATGATCAATCTTTCCGCGCTGGGTCAGAACACTGACGACCAGCAGGCAAAGGCTGCGCTGCGTGCGTGGCTAAAAGAAGAGGAGCCGCCACGTGAACCGTAAAAAAGCATCGCTCAAGGTTCGAGACTTCGAGCTCTCTATCAAAGCCGTCAACGATGACGGCTTTTTTAGTGGCTACGGCAGCGTATTCGGCAATGCCGACAGCTACGGCGAAGTGGTCATGCCGGGCGCTTTCGCAAAGTCTCTCGAGCGCATCAAGGCCACCGGCCGCAAGGTGCCCGTGTTGTGGCAGCACCGGCAGGGCGAGCCGATCGGCGTTTACGACAAGCTGGTCGAAGATGAGCGCGGCCTTTACGTCGAAGGCCGTCTACTCAAGGACACGGTGCGCCAGGCCGGTGAGGCTCACGCCTTGATGAAGGCCGAGGCGGTGTCCGGTTTATCGATCGGCTACTACGTGATGGATGACACCTTTGACGAGGTCGACCGGGTGCGCCGGCTCAAAGAGCTGGACCTGATGGAGATCTCACTGGTCACGTTCCCGGCCAACGATGAAGCACGCATCGAGGCGGTCAAGTTCGCCATCGCTCATGGTGACCTGCCATCCCTTCCTGACTTCGAGCGGTTCCTGCGTGAGGCAGGCTTCTCGAAGTCGCAGTCTGCGGTGATCGCCAACCGTGGCCTGTCCCATCTGCTCCGGAGTGAGTCCGCGGGCGAGGCGAAGCAATCCAATCCCGAAGACCTGAAGGCGCTGCAGGCAGCGCTCTCTGGCTTCTCACTCCCGAAATTTAAGGAATAAAGCTCATGGGCATGCATCAAAAATTCCCGCACGGTCGTTCCCTGAACCGCAAGAGCGGTGGCGGTGATAACGGCGACGACAACAATCAGGACAACCTTGAAATGAAAGGCCTGATCGATGCGCTTAACCAGCGTGATCAGGAGATTAAAACCTTCTGCGAAAACGCTCAGAAAGAAATCAAGGAAACCGGCAAAATTGCCGACGACACCAAGGGCGCGCTGGAGCTGCTGGCCAAGTCCGGTAGCGAGATGCAGGAGCGCCTGACGGCGCTTGAGCAGAAGGGCGCGCGCCGCGGAAAGCCGGAAGCCAGGACCAAGACCTGGGGCCACTCGGTCGTTGAGACTGATTCTTTCAAATCAATGGCAGAAGGTCGTGTCGGCCGTACTGGCCGCATCGACGTCAAGGCAATCACCAGTGCTCCGGACTCTGCGGCCGACATGGTGGTCACTGAGCGCCTGCCTGGCATTGTGGCCCAGCCTGATCGTGTTGCGACCATCCGCGATCTGATCATGCCGGGGCGCACCACCTCCAACGCCATCGAGTATGTGCGCGAAACCGGCTTCACCAACAATGCTGCGCCGCAGGTTGAAGGTGAGCTCAAGGCCCAGTCCGACATGGCGTTCGAACTGGCCACGGCCAACGTTCGCACGATCGCGCACTGGATTCCGGCGACCAAGCAGATTCTGGATGATGCCCCGCAGCTGGCCAGCTACATCGACGGGCGTCTGCGCTACGGCCTGACCTACGTCGAAGAAGAGCAGCTGCTGCTGGGTGACGGCACCGGTCAGAACATCCTCGGTCTTATCCCGCAGGCCACGAGCTACAACACTGGCCTCAACAAGGCTGGCGATACGCGTATCGATGCTATCCGTCACGCAATCCTGCAGGTGCGCCTGGCTGAGTATCGCGCCAGCGGTATCGTGCTGCACCCGACTGACTGGGAGCGTATCGAGCTGACCAAGACTGACGATAACGCTTACGTTTTCGCCAATCCGACAGCCCAGACCCAGCCGCGACTGTGGGGCCTTCCGGTGGTTGAAACCACGGCCATGCCCGAAGGGCAAATGATGGTCGGTGCTTTCAATATGGCAGCGCAGATCTTTGATCGCGAAACCACCACTGTCGAAGTGTCCACTGAAGATCGTGACAACTTCGTGCGCAACATGGTGACGGTGCGCGCCGAGGAGCGCCTGGCGATGTGCGTCTACCGCCCCGAGTCGTTCGTGGTCGGCTCTTTCCCCGACACAAGCGCTGGTGCCTGATAGGCCACCATATCGCAGCACTTAACCATGGAGCAGGGCGCGGAGACGCGCCCTGATCGCTGATGGATCTGACAGCACTCAAAACGTTTAACGGCAAGGAAGGTCTGGTAAGGGCAGGTCAACGATTGAAGGATGTTGAAACTGATCGCGCCAAAGACCTGATCCGGCTGGGGCTGGCTTCTCAATACGAGGTCAAACCGGTAGAGCCCGAAACGAAAACCGGCGGCAGCAAGGCCCCGACAATCGATGATCTGCGTTCCGAGGCACAAGCCCTGGGCATTGAAGATGCGCCGAAGATGAAAAAGGCCGATCTCGAGAAAGCCATCAAGGCAAAGCAGGGCGAGCAGGCGCAGCGTGACGAGCAGCTGAAGCTGGCGGAGTCGCTCGAAATCGAGAACGCCGCCGAGCTTGAGCCCGAAGCGCTGGCCGCGGCCATTGAAGAAAAGCAGAAGGCCGGCGAATAACACCGGCCCGCACCACCATCAGAGCCGCCTACCCGGGCGGCTCTCTCATTTCCGGGAGTCGCAATGCTCGACCTTGAAACCATGAAACAGCATCTGCGGCTCGAGACAGACTTCGACGACGACAACGACCTGCTCGACATCTATGCAGGTGCCGCCAAGCGTCACGTTGAGAACTATACCGATCGCACTCTGTACGCCACGGACCAGCAAGCGGGTTATTTCGATGACCCGAAAGCCCTGCTACTGGATGACGACATCACGACGGCCATGCTGCTGCTGGTCGGGCACTGGTACGAAAACCGCGAGGCGGTGACACCGGGCGTGTCTATCACAGAAACACCCATGGCGGTGCCAATGCTGCTGTGGCCACATCGAAGGCTCGGCGTCTGATGGCCTGCCCGGGATGTGAGCGTCGCCGCGCATGGCTCAACAAATGGAGAGGTATTGCCCGTGACCGCATCAAGCGAACGTTTCCAGAAAATGATTCTGAACGCCCTTCGAGAGCAGACCGAGGCGATCCGGGAACAGACGGCGTCTATCAACCGGCTGGCAGAGATCAACCTGCAGATGGTGGAAGCGTTGGCAGATGAGGGCGCTGGCAATGATGCGCCGCCTGCTCATTATCTGGATGGCACGCCGCGCAATTCTGGCGGTTATCAGCCTGATCCGCCTCCCATGCATTCACTGCCTGAAAAGCCACCGCCCCGGGAATTGTGAGGTAAGCCATGCGCGCCGGCACACTGCGTCACCGCATCACCATTCAGCACCGCTCGGCCGTGCAGGATCCGGATACCGGCGCCATGGTCGAGGGTTGGTCTGATCTGGTCACCGTCTGGGCCAACGTCGAGCCGCTGAGCGTTCGGGAGTTCATTGCTTCCCGCGGCGAGCAGGCTGAAATTACCGCTCGCATCACCATTCGGTACCGCGCCGGGCTGGACGCCACCATGCGCATCCTGCACCGCGGTCTGGTTTACAACATTGAAGGCGTGCTGCCTGATCCCCGCACCGGCCGGCAGTATCTGACCATGCCCGTCTCTGGAGGCGTCAACGATGGCTGACTCCATCAGCTTTGAAATCGAAGGCGTCAATTCTCTGAACGCCAAGCTCGAGGGCGTCTCTCAGGACATCAAGTACAAGGGCGGCCGGTTCGCGCTGCGCAAGGCCGCCCAGCTGGTGGCCGAGCAGGCCAGAGAGAATGCCTCTCGACTGGATGACCCCGAGACTGGCCGAAAGATCGCCGATAACGTCGCGGTGCGCTGGAGTGGCAAAACGTTCAAGCAGACCGGTGACCTGCATTTTCGGCTCGGCATACTCGGTGGCGGCAAACTGCGAAAGGGCAATCCGGATACTGGCGCAGGTGGTGAAACACCACACTGGCGCCTGCTGGAGCTGGGCACCGAGAAGATGCCCGCTGAACCGTTCCTGCGCCCTGCGTTGGCCGACAACCTGCAGCCGGTCACCAATGAATTTGTTGAGCAGTATTCAAAGGCTGTCGACCGCGCACTCAAACGTGCCAGAAAGCAGAACGGAGGCGGCTGATGTACCCACCGATTTTCAAGGCCGTCGCCAGTGCGCCTGCTGCTACTGCGGTACTCGGTGCCGCCCCGGTGCGCTTCTACCCGTTCGGCGAAGCGCCGCAGGATGTCGCGCATCCCTATGCCGTCTGGCGTGTCATCACCGGCTCACCCGAGAATTACCTGGCCGGTCGGCCCGACATTGATGGTTTCGGCCTGCAGGTCGATGTGTACGGCTCTGATGCCAACAGCGTCATTGATGCAGCCCGCGCGGTACGCGATGCCATCGAGCTTCGAGCGCACATCACGCGCTGGGGCGGGCAGGACAGAGACCCCGACACCCGCAATTACCACATCAGTTTTGATGTCGACTGGCTGACGCCACGCTGACTTCCCCAGAAGACCCCGCCGCGGCGGGTTTTTTTACGCCCCAAGAACGCCCCGCCGGGGCATAGGAGAACACCATGGCTTTGCTGGCCCAAGGCACCAACATCTACTTTCTGGACCCCGAGACCGGTGAAGTCGTTACGGTCGAGTGCGCCACATCGTTCAACCCTGCCGGCGCGCCTGCCGACCAGATCGAAACAACCTGCCTCGAAGATCAGGACCGCACCTACAAGCGCGGCCTGCGCACCCCGGGGCAGGCATCGTTGGGCGTCAACGCTGACCCGCAGTATGCCAGCCACATCCGTCTGCATGAGCTGTCCGAAAGCCGCACCATTGGTGATGTGAAGTGGGCAGTCGGCTGGTCAGACGGCACCGAGGCCCCGACCGTCAATGCTGAAGGCACCGACTTCGAGCTGCCGACCACCCGGACGTGGTTCGTGTTCGAGGGTTACGTCTCCGACTTCCCGTTCGACTTCCAGAGCAATTCGGTCGTGGCCACGGCCGCAACCATTCAGCGCTCAGGCGGGTCCGCATGGATTCCGAAGGCAGCTGCTGCTGAATAAGGCACACCCATGAAACTGACTCTCGACAATCTCAAGGATATGGGCGCCTTCAGTGGCGCCCTGGTAGAGCGCGACATTGAATGGAAGCAGGGCGACGAAACGCACACGGCCACGGTGCATGTGCGCCCGCTCTCCTATCACACCGCGATGAGCGACATCAGTTCGGTACGTGCTGGCGGCGATGCCGGCGCGGCGCGCATTGCGTACTGCATCTGCGATGAAGATGGCAATCCGATCTTCAAGGCCAGTGACATCACCGGCGAGGCAGACCCGGAACGCGGCCCGCTCAATCATGGGCTGACGATGGAGCTGCTGCGTGTCATCGGTGATGTGTCCGGCCTGGGAAAGCGCCAGACGCCGAAGAGCTGACCGCCACTGACGAGATATGGCACGAGCTGGTCATGTGCGGTATCGGCGGCCGCACGATCGAAGAGGCCCAGCGCAACATCAGCTACCCGGAGTTTTTGAGCTGGGTGGCCTATCGGCAGAAGCGCGGCACGATGCATGCCGGCATGCGCATAGAGCGCGGCTCGGCGCTGCTGGCCGCGCTCTATACCAACGCACACAAGAAGAAGGATGCGGACCCCGTGAAGTTGTACGACTTCATGCCGCATGAATCAGAGCCGGCAATATCGCTGGATCAGGCCATGGATGCCTGGCGTTAACGGAGACAGTCAATGGCGAGCCTCGGACAATTAACGCTGGATCTGGTGGCTCGCATCGGCGGCTTTACCGGGCCGCTGGATCAGGCCCAGCGGCAAACCAAAAAGCAGATGACGGCCATCGCCAGCAGCGTGAAGGCCGCGACTGCCTCGATCGTCGGCGTAAGCACTGCGGCGGTTGGTGCAGGCGCTGCTGTGATTGCCTTCACGAACCACGCAGCCGAAAGCGCGAAGGAATTGCAGAACCAGGCCAATGTGGCGAACACATCGGTCGAAGAATTTCAGCGCCTGTCGTACGCCTCCAACAGTGTTGGCGTCGAGCAGGACAAGCTGTCGGACATTCTGAAAGACGTGAACGATCGCGTCGGTGATTTCATGGCCACCGGCGGCGGCGCCATGGCCGACTTCTTCGAGAACATTGCCCCGCAGGTTGGGGTGACTGCCGAGCAGTTCCGTAACCTGTCAGGCCCCCAGGCGCTGCAGCTGTATTACGACAGTCTGGAAAAGGCCAATCTGTCACAGGCCGATATGACCTTCTACCTGGAGGCCATGGCCAGTGACACCACGGCGCTGATCCCGCTGTTGAAAGATGGTGGTGCCGGCTTTGCCGAGATGGCCGCCGAGGCTGACAGCCTGGGCATCGTGCTGTCTGAAATGGACATTGCCCGGCTCGGTGAATTCCGCGATCAGTTCACCCGGCTGACCTCGATCTTCAGTTCGATGAGCAACCTGCTGGCCGCCGAGCTGGCACCGTATCTGAGCGTGCTTGCCGACTACATCGTCGATGCTGCCGATGGCGCCGATGGTTTGCGCGAAGCACTGCCCGGCGCGCTGCACAATGCTGTCGAGGCGCTCGGTCCTCTGCTGGACGGCTTCTACGAATTCCAGAAAGTGGATGCGCAGTTTCAGGTGGCCATGTCCTCAATGGATCTGGCCGTGGCCGAGTTTGCCCGGTCCGGCTATGAGTCGATGGATTACTTCATCCAGACGGCCATCAACGGCATCAACAACATCATCCGTGGCCTGAACGCTATCCCAGGTGTCGATGACATCGATCTGCTGGGCAGCTTCAGAGAGTCGGAGTTCTTCGCCGGCATCCAGCAGCAGGCGGCAGATGCTCGTGTCGAGCTGGATGGCTTCCAGCAGGATTTGGCCGACATTGCCGGGCGTGAGCCGCCCAGCACGGCAATCACCAAATACCTTGATGACGTCCAGACCAAGATGGCCGAGGGCGTCGATCTGCCGGTTCGTATTGCCACCGGTACCGGCGCAGGGCCCATTGATAAGGATGCTGCCGCCGCCGCACAGAAAGCCGTCGATGCGATCCAGTCACAGCTGGATGCGCTCGACCTGCAGGCCAGAACCGTTGGCATGGCGGCCGATGAAACCCAGCTCTACAAGCTGGCGCTGGAAGGTGCGACCGATGCCCAGCTGATGCAGGCCCGTGCGGCGCTGGAAACCGTCTCGGCGTTCAAGGAGCAAGAGCAGGCGACGCAGGATTACCAGCAGCTGCTGGGCGCTCTGCAGACCGACGAAGAAAAGCGAACGGCGCAGCTGCGTGAGCGTCTGGCGACTCTGGATGCGATGACGGTATCGCAACAGGAATATGCCGACGTTGCCGCCCGGATCGCCGAGGGCGCATTCATGGATGCCCCGGAATATCAGGGGCTGGATGCCACGGTGGGCGGCCCTTTAGGCGAGCTGGACAAGGTCGATGATGCCCAGGAGAAGCTGGAAGAGTGGTACTCGACCCAGCTCGAAATGCTGGACGAGTTCCGCTCCGAGCGCGCTGACCTCACCGCGCAATGGGACGATCAGGAACGCGCGCTAAAGGAAGAACACGAAGCCAAGCTCGAAGACATCGAACGGGCCCGACAGGTGGCGCGCATGGCCGCCGGCGAAGAGTTTTTCGGCAACATGTCGGACATCACCAAGACGTTCTTTGGTGAGCAGTCCTCCGAGTACCGGGCAGCGTTCGCGCTCGAGAAGGCCTATGCGCTGGCCAAGGTCATCATGAACGCGCCGAAGACGGCCTCGGACGCCTACGCCGCCATGGCGGGCATTCCGTTCGTTGGCCCGGCGCTGGGTGTAGCGGCGGCCGGCGCTGCTCTGGCGTACCAGACCGCGCAGATCTCTTCGGTGCAATCTGCCAGCCTCAGCGGCATGGCCCACGACGGTATCGACTCGGTCCCCCAAACCGGGACATGGCTGCTCGAAAAGGGCGAGCGTGTCACCACCGCTCAGACCAGCGCCAAGCTGGATCAGACGCTGGACAGCGTGAGTCGCAATCAAGATAGGGCTGGGGGGGTAAACGTCAACATCTTTGAAGATCCATCTAAAGCGGGACAGTCCAGAGAGCGATTACAGGATGATAGGCAATGGGTTATTGATGTATGGGTGGCTGATGCAATGGGAGATGGCCGTGTACACGATGTAATGAAAAACAAGTACGGACAAAGGACGAAAGGTTATTGAAAATTAGCTTTCGTCCTTTTGATTTGAAAATCAAAGTTCTTTTTCAAGTGCCTCTACGGCTTTTTTAAGCTGTTTTAAAGCCTCGTGCTTGGCCGCCTTATAGCTTTCAGAACGAGAATCGACGTTATCGACCCATGTTCTAACTTCGACATTTCGCCCAAAACCGTCTTCGCCTTGGTAATAAAAATCGACGACGACATCGATCTTTTGAGCGTCACTTCTGGAATTGCCAACATTGATTTCCATTTCAATCTCCAAATTAAAAAATGCTGATAAAGGGTAGCAGATGGCAAAGCTAGCAGAATATCCCGCCACGTTGCCCCTGCCGCTGCAGGAGGGGTATGGATTCAAGCACACCTCACCTCTGATGCGCACCGATATGGATTCTGGGCGCGCCCGGCAGCGTCAGCGCTTCACTTCCACGCCATCGATGGTCACGGTGTCATGGCTGATGACCGAGCCGGAAGCGGCCCTGTTTGAAGGGTGGTACCGGTACGGCCTCACCGATGGTGCTGACTGGGCAATGCTGCCGATCAGGACACCCCAGGGCATCCGGCAGTACCGAGCGCGTTTTACCGACATCTATGACGGGCCGACGCTGACCGGCGGCAAATACTGGCGCTATTCAGCCGAGCTGGAAGTTTTCGAACGGCCGACGCTGACCGAGACCGAGACGATCGAGATCATCGCCGGCGGCGACTTCATCACCGCGGTCGAGCGCCTCGAGGATGTGTCCCGCCTTTACTACACCCGCTACTGGGAACAGGGGGCCGCCGATGGCCAGTAATCTGCTCAGCGTGGTGTATGCCTCGGCACCCTCCGGCCAGGTGCTGCTGCCAACGCTGGAATTTTCGAGCGATGGTTTTGAAGAGCGCATTCGAGTGGTTGAGGGCTTCGAAGATATAAGGGTTACTCTGCCCGGCGGCGATTCAGCCGTTTTTGAAGGTTGCGCCATGAAGGTGGCGCTTCCGAAGCACGACACCAGCGGCCAGCAGGCTATCCAGCTTGGGCTCGTTAACTTGATGGGTGAGGTGTCGCGCATCATCGACCAGACCCACAAGGCCGGCTATCCGGTGCGCATGACGTACCGCCTCTATCTCTCCACCAATCTGGACGAGCCCGCCGAGCTGCCCATGCAGATGATCGTCAAGGACGTGACCATGCAGGGCGGCATGGCAAAAATAACGGCCAGCTATAACGACATGATTGGCACCGCCTGGCCGCGTGAGCGTTACACCTCGCAGTTCTCACCCGGCCTTATCTACCTGTAGGCACTCACCATGCTCAATGAATACCTGACCTCAGTCTACCAGGACTGTGGGCGCGGCGAGCTCGTGCGCGGCCGTCCGGCCTATGACTGCTGGGCATTGGTGCGCGAGGTACGCCACCGGCTCTACGGGCTGCCGCTGCTGCCATCCTTCGGCGGTATCCATGCCATGGACAAGGAGTCTCTGACAGAGGCCCACGATCGACAGCGGGAGTTGATGCAGGAATGCGAGCCATTCCCCGGTGCCATCGCGGCGGTTTATCGCGGTCGTCTGTGCCTGCACGTCGCCGTGGTGGTCGAGATAGAAGGTGATCTCGCCGTGCTGGAGACGCGCCCTGGCGGCCCGCGCTGGATGCGCATCCCTGAATTCGAACGTCAATACACCCGGGTGAGGTATTACCGTGATCGAGATCTACCCATCGAGCCTGGAAGGACGCCCGGCTGAAACGCACTACGCCGATGACGTGACGCTCGAGCAGTGGCTGCTGGCGGAGGTGCACGGTTACCAGAACGTGGCGTATCTGGCGCAGGCCGGCCAGCAGCCGCCGATCAGCATCACGCTCAACGGTTGCCTGATCCCGCCAATGGCATGGGCGCACACACGCATTACCGGTGACGACTGCGTGAAGATCGTGATCGAGCCCAAGGGCGGCGCCTTTGAAGCGATCGGCTCGATTGTTTCCAGCGTGATCAACAGCGTGTTCAAGCTGTTCGTGAACACGCCCAGCATTTCCGGCAACGACTACAACTCACCGGGCAAGGGGCAGGAGCTCTACGGCGCGAATGCCAAGGGCAACAAGCCCAAGCTGGGCGCGGTGCGCCCAGAAGTCGCCGGCCGCATGCGCCGGTATCCGGACTATCTCAACCCGCCGCGGCGTTGGTTTGAATCAAAGCGCGAGCAACGCACGGAAATGCTGCTGTGCTTTGCCAATGGCCAGTACCTGATCGATCCCGAAGATGTCTATGTGGGCGACACGCCCATCATCTCGCTGGGCTCGGGTGGCGAATACCAGATCTTTGGCCCGGGCGAATTCATCGATCACCCCGCGCGGATCCATTGGCATGACGCGCCGGAGGTTGGCGGTACGTCTACCGGTACCGCCGGTGTCGAGCTGGCCACCACGTATTCGGTCAGCCGCAATCCCTCGGCCAGTGCCTACATCCTGAGCGGCTCACTGGTCACCATACCCAACGATGCCGGTTCGTTCCCGGACGGCTGGCAGTCGGGCATGATCGCCATCATTCGGGTACCGCAGGATGTCATCGTGATCGACGGTGGCGATGCCGCTGACATCATCGAGGGCGACTTCACTGCGCTGGACCCGTATGAAGGCATGCCGGTCGAGCTGGCGGGCGATAATGCCGGCACCTATGTGGTGGCCAGCTACTCGCACGAAGACGGCCAGCCCGGGCGCATCACGCTCAACAACACCAACGGACAGCCAGCCCGTTATCTGGCCACCGGTTCGAAGCGCAGCGCCTTTGGGTTTCCCGGTTTCAAGTATTCCATTGTGTCGGCATCCAGCCAGCAGATTACGGTGTCGCGTCTCAACGACGCGGGTGAATCCGACCAGGACTGGCCGGGCTTCAATTCTGAGACCAGCCGTGACACGACCGTGGTGCTGGATGCCTCGACCGTTGAGGGCGACTGGGCCGGCGCGTTCGTGGCTTGCCCCTATGGGGCCACGACCAGTGCCATCGAGTGGGATGTGATGTTCCCCAGCGGGCTGGCGGAGATCGATGATGATGGCGATCTGAAAGAGTATTCGGTACAGGTCGAGATCCAGTGGCGCGACATCGCGGACCGCGGCGCCTGGACCTCCGTCAAGCGCACCTTCAAGGATTCAACGCTGGATCAGCTGGGTTTCACGCAACGCATCAGCCTGCCCTATGCCATGCGCCCCGAAGTGCGCATGCGCCGCATCGGTGAGAAGAGCACCGACACCCAGATACAGGATGACGTGCAGTGGTACGGGCTGCGCTCTCGCATCGAATCGCCCGATCGTTATGAAGGCGTGACCACGATTGCCATCACGCTCAAGGGAGGCCAGAAGCTCGCCAGCCAGTCCGAGAACCTGATCTCAGCTATCGGCACCCGGATGCTGCCGGTGCGTCGTAACGGCGTCTGGCAACCGCCGGAGCCTACCCGGGACATCGCGCCGTTCGTGGCCTACATACTGAAATCGCGCGGATACAAGGACGCCGAGATCGACCTTGATGCGCTGGACCGGCTCGACGTGTTGTGGCGCCAACGCGGTGACACGCTGGACTGCACGATCGAGGACGAGACTACGGTGAAAGAAGCCCTCAAGCTGGCGCTGACGCCGGGCTACGCCGACTTCACCATTCAGCACGGGCAGGTGCTGCCGGTGCGCGATGGGCCCCGCGAAGTGTGGGACCACCAGTACAGCCCGCAGAACATGACCGGCCCGCTGACGCGACAGTATTCAGCGCCCAGCGATGACGACCATGACTCTGTAGAAGTCGAGTTCACCTCGGCCATCACCTGGCAGAAAACCACGGTGATGTGCGCGCTGCCGGGATCCGAGAAGCGCAAGACCAAATCGCTCAAGGTGGAGGGAATAACGGACGAAACCCGGGCATGGCGTATCGGGATGCGCGAGCTGATGCGCATCAAATATCAGCGGTTCCAGTACAGCTGGGAGACCGAGATGGACGCGCTCAATAGTCGGTACCTGTCCTACTGCCCGGTATCGGATGACGTGCCCGGCTACAGCCAGAGCGCGCTGGTGCTTGATTGGGCGCGTGAGGACGATGGGCGTATGCGCCTGATGCTCACCGAGCCTTTGCGCTGGCAGGAAGGTGAGGTGCATGTGGCATCCCTGCGCCGGCCCGATGGCACCACGGCCGGGCCGCTGGCGGCAGAGCAGACCGATGATCCTCATGTGCTGCTGTGTGCGGATCCACGTTTTGACCCGGTCACTATCGAGGATCAGATGGAGCCGACCATCGTGCAGTTCGGCACGCTCGAGACGTGGTCCTTCCCGGTGTTGGTGATGAGTGCCAGCCCGTCGGGCATGGATGGCGTCAAGGTCGATGGCGTGAACTACGCGCCGGAGGTCTACGCCTATGACGATGCCGAGCCGCCGGCCACCGCCTGATCCCTTCACACGATAAATAACACGACCGCCTCCGGGCGGTTTTTTTACGCCAGGAGAAAACATGGCTTCTGATACCGGCAACATCACCAGCTATACGAACCGGCTGGGCGAGCAGGTCAGGTTCTTTGACGAGGTAATGCTCGGCGGGCCTGAGATGGACGCCACACTTGACGGCAAGAGCCGGCCGTCACTGGCCAAGCTGGTCGCCAGCTACATGCCCAACTTTGCCCTGCATGAGGATCTGGCATCAGGGCTGGCGGCCACGGGCGAGGGCGCGTTCTTCTCGGTGCTGTCCGAGATCGAGCAGGAGTTCGTGATCCTGTACCAGGTCGTCAACGGCCAGGCCGAAGAGGTGAAGCGCTACCCATCCATCAAGCTTTTTGAGGCCGCGCTGGCGGCGCGTGATCGGGCGGAGCGGGCAGCGCTGGCCACCGAGCAGGACGCTTATCAGGCAGGGCTTTCGGCCAACCTCTCCGAGGCCTACGCCAAGGAGTCGCGTGTGGCTTCCGAGTCATCCGGATCGGTGCGGTATTTCGATAACTACGCCGAAGCCGAGGCGGCCACCCTGGAAGAAGGGCAGGTGGTCGAGATTTTTGAAGACGAGACGAAGTACGGGCGCAATGCCCGTTACCGCTTCGAGGCCGGCGCGCTCGTCTACAAGCCGCGTGGCGCTCTCTATTCGGAGACTCCCGGCATCTTTCACAGCAACACCATCACCGAAGACCCGCTGTGGCCTGCAAACAGTAACGGCCTGCTGATTGGGCCCGTTGTGACCATTGGTGACGGCGTCACCGTAAACATCCCTGACGGCACCATCGTCACCATTAGCGAAGGTACGGAGATCAAAACCAATGTCTGAATCCACAGCCACACTACCAATTGCAGATTTTGCAGGACGCGGCATCATTGACCGTGACACAGGGCGTAGGGTTAAAGTTTCTGATCTGGTCGATGCCGGTGGCATCCTGAAGTCCACCACAAGTGGCGTTATCCACGCGTCACAGTACAGCGTCACTGGCGACGGCAGCAGCCAAGCGAATTTCCTACAAGCCGCATGGACGGCTGCTGACCAACAGGGTGCTTCAATTATCCAGCTGCCAGCCGGTGACATTGTTCTCGAAAAGCAGGTAACCGGAAAACCGGTTATTTTCATCGGCAAAGGCCGTGGGACTCGTATCATACTGCGCGGGCCTGAGTCGCACGACGGCTTTGTCTTCCAACCTTCAGATGTGGTAGGCCGCCAAGGCGGCGCAATCGGCATGCAAGTTATTGCATCCAGGGCGAACATGGGGCGCGCGTTCACAACTCCGAAGGACTCAAGCCAGTATTTTGACTACTACACAAGCTGGCATTTTGCTGAGCTCTTCTTTCGTGGCGAGAATCGAGTGCCTGAGAAGCACGGATTCGCATGGGATTACGGGTTCGAATACGGACTGCATGTAGGCGATGGCGTTGGTATCGACATTGTTAACTATGTACATCAAGGTCAGTTCGATATTAAACAGGACCCTGCCTCCCAGTTTCATGATGGGGGTATTCTGCTTGATGCTTCTTCGAACGGGTCAGCCATTCTCAGTGCCCGCATGTCAAATATCGAGATAGGTCAAGTGTATGAAACGATTACAGTTGGGGACGCGGTATTCTATACCCTGACTGCATTTGATCTCATCGCTGCCTACAACGGTATCGGCACCACTGGAACGGTCCATTACAATGAACCTAAAATATGGGGAGGCAACATCAATGCACAACACACGGGTATCCATCTTATAGGATCAGATGCCCGCGGTATCCATGATGTCACTATTCGGCGACACAAGAACGGTTGGCCTGGTGCTACTCACGACTGGAATGCCATCATCCTTGACGACTGCGCCGTCTGTAGCATCGGCGCAATCACAGCGCAGCCGGATCACAGCGTAACCGCCTTTGCCGGCACGCACTCCATGCTAAAGACCTTGAACGGATCAGGTGCACTGACCCTGCATAACAACATGCCCGGTAACAACCTCTCGAATGTGTACGACTTTAGCGACGCGTCAGGGGTTACCATCACAGGGGACGTACTGGCGGGTGGGGGTGGTGTGTACATCAATGCCCGCGACAATACGCGTAATGTGCGCGCAAAGACCCCTTCAGTGTCAAACAGCGGGGCGACGTACTCACTCCTCGTGAAGGATGCAAGTATACGGTACGACTCCATCATCTTTGAGGATGACCTCGATAAACGGGTTGCTTCTGCGCCGCGCTCTGTGATGAAAGAGACGGACGCTGCGACTGACAACCGGGTCTGGAAAGATGTTGTGGATATGGGCAATCGTGTCCGGCAGGTCTCTAACGACGCTGAAACAACAAACGTTAACTACGAGATAGTCAGTCGATCAGGAAATACTGTCACCAAAATTGAATGGCGCTCTGATGACATCCTACTGAATGCCCCCACTGTCCGAACTCCCAGCGGAACTGTAAGCACCTCAGATGCCAGGCTAAAAGAGCAGTGGTCATCTGATCTTTCAGCAGAGCTTAGAGCATGGTCAAATGTCGAATACGGCAAGTACCGTTTAAAAAGCAACCTAGGAAAGCTCCACATTGGGGTTCTTGCTCAGCAGGTGATCGAATGCTTCAGAGCCGAGGGCTTGGATGCCATGGAGTATGGCATCGTAAACATCGATTCTAAAGGTTACTATGGCGTTTGCTATGAAGAAGCTCTTTGCTTGGAGTCAGCTCTTGCAAGGAGCTTTATTAGCCAAATAAATTACTAAATATTGATCGTTATGATAGTGTTGCGCCCGTCAACTGGCGACGGGCTTTTACAATGTTTAAAAAAGTAATTGAGAAAATTTTTCTAGTTAATAAAAAAAACCAATCTGAGCTTTCAAATAAGATAAGGGGTTTGAGAAATGCCGGGGACTTCAATCAGGCCGGCTTGTTGATAAAGAAAATAGGATTTGTTCCGAATCAAGAGCTTTTAAGCGAAGTTGTTTCTGTATGTATAAAAACAAAAGAGTATGATTTCGCCGACAGAATGATAGATAATTGCCTCAAGAGTGATCCAAAAAGGCCTGATGCTTTAAGGAAAAAGGCAGATATTTCACATAGGGCCGGTAGGCACAAAGATTCGATCGTATGGGCTGAAAAATATTATAATGTTGAAAATAATATTTCAAACTTGGCTTTTTATGCCAGTTTTATAAAGAAGAACAGGTCTTCAGATGAAGCTATAAGTGTCTTAGGTGAAATTGACGAAGAAAAGATTTCTAACGAAGATTGGGTGTCAGAGTATCTCGAAAGCATAGTAAAATCCTCAAATATAGAAAAAGCGCGCCATGCAATCTCAAAAATATCCTTAAATGACTTGAAGCGAAAAAATACGGCGATAATGTTTTTGTCGGCTTCAAGTTTGTTAGGTCCAATTTCACGTGAAAGCTTTTTTAAAGTAGTCGATAAAAATAAAAAGTTAAAAGATTATAGCCGCCAAGAAATGTCTTTAATGATTTCTATGGATGCTCAGGGCATAATGTCTAAAGATTCTAAATATTTACAGCTTTCAGACTGTTTGCATGGCTGCAGGAGCATTGTTCAGTACTGGGATAATCCTGAGACGTTAACTGATGATGTGCGCGATTCTTTGGATAATTGGAGTCGCGTAAAAGGGTTTAATCATGTTCTTTACAACAGAGAACAGGCTAGAGCCTTTATAAATACTCATTTTCCTATCAATTTTCTTAAAGCTTTTGATTTGTCATTGCATCCTGCTCAAGAGGCCGATTTATTTAGGCTGGCATACTTATATTTAAATGGTGGGGTTTACGTAGATATTGATTTCCTTCCAAAAGAAACTTTTTCAAACCTAATGCTGGATTCTGAGAAGTGCGTTAACTTTTATTACAGAAGTAACCTTCCTCCTCATCAGCGTGAAATTTTGAACAGTTTTATTGCCGCAAGAAGAAGATCAGTATTTCTTTGGTCCGCTCTTGAGTCTGCATGCGAAACTATATTATCCGGTAAGCGCAGAGGTATATGGAGAGACTCCGGCCCAGGCCTCTTGGGGGAGAATTTTTTGACGTCAAAATTTTCATCAGAGGTTGGTCTTATTACTCACGATGATATGTTCAAGTTTTCTTTGTCCCATAAAGGTAAAGGTATGTGGGATTACAAAACTGTAGAAAACAGTTGGCAGAGGGCGGATAAGTTTTAGGAGGCCTTATGGCAAGGACAAACCTGACGTATTCACCGGCCGAGAAGCATGGGTCAATCTCAACGAAGCCAGCGGAATACCTGCTGGTGGTCAGATGGCTCTGCAGAACAAGGGGCAGGGCTCGGTGCTGCTGATCTAGCTGCCGATGATTGGCGAGGCGAGCTTCTGGTTTTACGTCGACGAATGACCGTCATTGTCAGTCGATCAGGTATCGACCGTATTAAGCAACGTGATTATTGGCGGTGCTGAGTGTCGGTCTCGAGGCGGTGATGGTCTCGAGGCGGTGATGGTCTCGAGGCGGTGATGGTCTCGAGGCGGTGATCATCGCCTGTTGATCCATGACGGCATGCTGCGTCGCTCAATCAGATGTCGCCAAAGCTGCTTTGACCGATCAGGATTCCTGCTGGCCATCTTGATCATGTTACCCCACCAGTTGTCCCCCAGAATGTCGCGCAACCGATTATCACGGTGCCGCGCGTCGAGCTCGGCCTGTTCGATCAGACGCTGACCCAGCAGGATCAGGTCGCCGGGCATCTTGCCGGTTGCGTCGGCTGCCCAGCGCTCTGAGTTCGTCCGATAGGTGGGTGCTGGCATTGGCCATTACTCATGGCATTTCTGACAGCATACAAAAAAGCCCGGAACGAGGGGATCGTCCGGGCGAAGTAATCCATCAAAGTGCGCATGTCTCACGTGCGCATTGGGTTCATCGGCATCTGCGAATGTTCCTTTAACACTTCTCACGGCAGCATGTGGAGTCGTATCCTAATTGCCTGACACGTCTGCTATTATCTGGGCCGTCACTTTTTATGGTCTTGCCCGGTACATTTATCGATCTGGGTAAAATTCTGGGTAAAAACCAAGGCCGCCATACATCGAGGCCAGTAACCACGGGGCTTGTAGGCCATGAAAGTATTGATGATCGACAACTACGACAGCTTTACCTTCAACATCGTCCAGTATCTGGGCGAGCTGGGGGCCGAGGTCGAGACAATCCGCAACGATACGCTCACGATCGAGGAGATCGAGCAGCGTGACTTTACCCATTTAATGATTTCACCGGGGCCCTGCAGCCCCAGTGAAGCCGGTATTTCGCTGGATCTGATTCGTCATTTTGCCGGCCGGGTTCCGATCTTCGGGATCTGTCTGGGCTTTCAGGCCATTGGCCAGGCCTATGGCGGCGAGGTGATCCGGGCGCCGATGGTAATGCACGGCAAGACGTCGATGGTGGATCACGACGGTCAGGGCGCGTTTGCAGGGCTTGAAAATCCACTGGAAGTGACGCGTTATCATTCGCTGATTCTGGCGCGCGAGACGCTGCCCGACTGCTTCGAGATTACGGCGACAACCGTCAGTGACGACGTGACGCCCGGCATCGTGATGGGCATTCGTCACCGAACGCTGGATATGGAAGGCGTGCTCTTTCATCCGGAGTCGATTCTGTCACGTCAGGGCCACGAGCTTCTGGCCAACTTCCTCAAGCGTCAGCCGCGCGACGTTCCGCAGGGGGTTGCGGCCGAGGCCTGAGGCCCTGACGTATGGTCCCTTTGAGGTGATAACCCCTTTCGGGTGGCGCCTGCTACTCGTGGCATGGAGAAAGACTCGTGGAGCTCAAGGAAGCCATTTCACGCGTAACGCGCCGTGAGGATCTCGAGCTGGACGAGATGCGAACGGTCATGTCGACCATCATGTGCGGGGAAGCTGACCCGGTGCAGATGGGCGGCTTTCTGGTCGGTCTTGCCATGAAGGGGGAGACCGTTGATGAAATTACGGCCGCCGTGATGGTCATGCGCGAGCTGATGTACCCGGTACATGTCGATGCCGATCACGTGGTCGACATCGTGGGTACCGGCGGGGATGGTGCCGGGCTGTTCAATGTCTCGACGGCCTCCAGCTTCGCTGCTGCGGCCTGCGGGGCCCGTGTTGCCAAACACGGCGGCCGGGGCGTGTCCAGCAGCTCCGGCAGTGCCGATCTGCTTGCACGCGCCGGCGTGTCGCTCGAACTGTCGTCTGAACAGATTGCCCGCTGCATCGAGGAGATCGGGGTCGGCTTCATGTTCGCCCCCAATCACCATACGGCCATGCGTCATGCCGTGGCGGTCCGCAAGGCGCTGGGTGTGCGTACCATGTTCAATATCCTGGGGCCGCTGACCAACCCCACCGGCGCCACGCGTCAGGTCATCGGGGTCTACAGCGCTGATCTGCTGGTCCCCATGGCGACGGTGCTGCGCCGTCTGGGCAGCCAGCATGTGCTGGTGGTCCATGCCGAGGACGGACTCGATGAGTTCTCGATTGCATCAAAGACCCGGGTCGCCGAACTGCATCACGGCGAGATCAACGAGTATGTGGTCACGCCCGAGGATGTGGGACTGGAGCGCCAGCCGCTGGAGGCAATTCGCGCCGACAGCAGCGAGGCCAGCCTGGTGCTGGTCAAGGCGGCCCTGCGCGGCGAAGGCGTGGCGGCTGACATGGTGGCCTTCAACGCAGGCGCTGCCCTGTACGTGGCCGATGTGGCCGGCTCCCTCAGGGAGGGCGTGCAGACCGTGCGCGAGGCACTTGCCAAAGGTCAGGGACTGGCAAAACTGGACGCACTGGCAGAGTTTTCTGCCCGACTGGCCGAGGCCGGCGACTGAATTATCATAATAGCGACCGGGCGTTGCGTCCTGTCACGGCCGGTCGATTTTCAGGGAACACTGCATGAGCACGCTGCCTACCATTTTGACGAAAATCATTGCCCGCAAGCATGAAGAAATTGCCGAGCGCTCGGCCAGCATCAGCGAGAATACGCTGCGTGCGCGCGCCGAGCAGGCGCCGCCCACCCGTGGCTTTGCCGCAGCCCTCAATCAACGTCTGACCAATGGCGACCCGGCAGTGATCGCCGAGATCAAGAAGGCCTCGCCCTCAAAGGGCATTATTCGTGCCGATTTTGATCCGGTGGCCATTGCCCAGCGTTACGAGGCCGGTGGTGCAGCCTGTCTGTCCGTGTTGACCGATGCCGACTATTTCCAGGGCAGCGAGCGCTTTTTGATCGCTGCACGCGGGGCCTGCCAGCTGCCGGTGCTGCGCAAGGACTTTATCGTGGCACCCTATCAGGTGTATGAAGCACGCAGCATGGGTGCCGATGCGATCCTGCTCATTGTGGCGGCGCTTGAAGATCGCCAGATGAAAGCGCTCAACACGCTGGCCATCGAGCTGGGCATGGACGTGCTGGTTGAAGTGCACAGTCTTGAAGAACTTGAGCGGGCGCTAAAGCTGGATCTGGCGCTGGTCGGCATCAACAACCGGGATCTGCATACCTTCGAGACTCGGCTGGACACGACCTTCGAGCTGCTGGAGAAGGTCCCCGAGGGCGTTCGCGTGGTGACCGAATCAGGCATTGCGACTCGTGAAGACGTGGCGCGCATGCGCCGCGGCAACGTCAATGCCTTTCTGGTCGGGGAGCGCTTCATGCGCGAACCGGACCCGGGCGATGCCCTTCGCCAGCTCTTTTTTACCTGAGTTCGATCGATTCGACCGAACCCGTTAAAAGTGCCTCGAATCAACACTGCCAGCCCTGCGCTGGCAGTGTTCGTTCGGGGCGTTTTACATTCGACTTTCCAGGTTTTTCAGCGCGGCTTGCGGCGCCCGTCACCTCGCGACTGACGCTGATAGCGGTCATCAAACAGCCCGGGGTCGTCGGTAAAGACACCGTTGACCCCATGATCCCACCAGGAGGCAAAGCGTTCGGGGTCGTTGACCGTATAGCACAGCATGGCAAGTCCGGCGCTCTGGATCTCGATGAGTCGCTCCTGGTCAAGCTGTGTCCAGTCGGCATGCACGCTGGTCGGGCGAAGCCGCTCGGCATCGCTGGCCCAGTGCCGCGGCACTGCTTCATATAAAAGCCCCAGCGCCAGTGCTTCATCCTGTGACCGGGCGGCTTCAAGCGCTGTTCGGTCAAAGCTTGATACCAGCAGACGATCAAGCGGCAGGACCTGGCGGGCGCGATGGACCGCAATGCGGGCAAGCTCTGCCGGGTCATGGCCTGCGTTGATCTTGAGCTCAAGATTAAGCCCCATCTCCAGCGCACTGACCAGCGACAGCGCTTCATCGAGCAGCGCCATGCGCTCACCGCGAAAGGCAGAGGAAAACCAGCTGCCTACATCCAGCTGGCGGATCTGATCCCGTGTCAGGTCGATCAGCGCCCCCTTGCCATCGCTGCAGCGATCGACGCTGTCGTCATGCCAGACCACCGGGGTGCCGTCTCCCAGGCACTGAACATCGAGCTCAACCCACTCACAGCCGGCATCCGCCGCTGCCTGAATGGCGGCCAGCGTGTTTTCAGGCGCGTGGGCGGACAGCCCGCGGTGGGCAATATAGCGAGGCAGCTGCATATCTCAGGACTCCATGGGACAGGTGATATCGGCAAGTCTGGGCCGGGTCGACAGGCGTTGTCCATCATCATCAAACAGACGAAGGGGCCTCAGCCTCGTTAACCTTCTCCGCCGGAATGACGCTGAAACCCTTGACCATGTTGTGCTCCGCGCTGTCCTTATAGATGGCAGCCTCTGCTGCGGCGATATACCGAGAGGCCTGCATGGCCATCATGTGGCGGGCATGTGTCGGATATATGAAGGTGTATCAGCAGGGATGCGCCAACATCAATATCGACAGGAGGTTAGCCAGAAGCAAAAGGCGCGTGGCATCATGGCCCTTTTGAACGGCGGGCAGACGCAGCTTTGAAGATTTCATATATCACCGACACACGGGATCGGGATGCCTGTCTGGCCATGCTCTGTGCCAGCGTATTCGGACGAGAAGCGGGGCTTGCGCCTCTGGTGGAGTTTGCCGGTGTGAGCCGACTGCTGGAGCAGGAATCGGCCCGTATCGTGGCTCTTTTCGATGACGGCAAAAGGCTTTGCTCCGTAGCGCTCCTTACGCTTGAAGTGGAAGGGCGCGGGGTGGCACTCAGGCTTTTGGGCACCCCCAAGAAAAAGCGGGGAAGAGGGTATGGCCGTCGGCTGGTGGCAAGGCTTGGGGAATCCACCGCAATGCGGGTCACAACGTCTGACCCAGGGCTTGAAGCCTTTTTTACCACCTTTGGTTTCGAACGCTGGTATCGCCACACCGACAGTGAGCTGCGCACCGGTTTCAACGCGCGCTCCAGCGTTGATTCATTATCAATGGCGCCGGAGGTGGTGGATTTTCAAGCAGATGCCGTACTGCGTGCCTTCAAGCGCGATCCCGCACTTTTTGAGCGTTACAAGACACGCTTTACCGAAGGTCTTGAGCATTTCCATACATTGGTTTGATCGATACCATCATAAAAAACCCCGGGCTGTGCCGGGGTTTTTTATGGTCATCGGCCTTTAGAAATTGATGCCGAAATTGGTCTGGACGCTGGTGTGCCACTTGTCATTGACCGGCGAGCCAAAGTAGTTCAGCCCGTTTTTGTTGGTGATGATGTCAAACCAGGCAAAGTAGGGGCCGGCAGTGACCAGCACGCCCAGATCATTGAGCATGGGATCATCCTGATCGCCAAAGCCGCCGTTGATGGAGGCAAAATCATCGGACGGGTCGATGTAACTGAAGTCGTTGAAGAAAAACAGGTTTTCAACGGGGCCCCAGTCGACATCCATGCTGTAGCTGGCGCTGGCCGTGTACATTTGACCGCGTTTCGGGATCAGATAGTTGAAACCAAAGGCGCCGATCTGGATGGCGTTATCGGAGATACCGGACTGCGCTTCCGACGGATTCTTGGGGTTATATTCATAGGTCGTGGCCTGAAACATGGTACGCCAGTTGCCGTATGACCCATCCACGCCGATGGCCGCCGACCAGTTGTCACCGCTGCGATTGGTCTGCTCGTTATACAGCTGACCGCCCTTGGCCGAGACGTTGAGCTGGGTCGAGTAGTCCTCGCCGTGATTAAAGGTGTAGCCGCTACGGAGCGCGAGCTGGTTTTCCTCGCTGTTGCCCTGATTGCCACGACTTGTCAGCGCACCATCATCGTCATATACAGCGTCATCTGTCCCACCTACAGCGTTGGCGCCATAGTGTTCGTTACCGCTGCCCAGGTTATCACTTTTGAAAAAGGCCAGCGAAATATCCCACGGGCCCTGATGATGGTCCCACTTGATCCCGGCGTTCTGGTTGTCGTTGAAACCGGCGAGATAGGGCAGGGTGCCATACCACCCCTGATAGCCGTAATCCATGTTGCCAAAGGGCGTCTGGACCAGACCGACCCGGATGGTGTCATCGTCATTGGGATTGAAGCCGAGCCAGCCTGACTTCAGGAACTGGTAGCCGTCATAGAAGCGATATTCGATATCATATTCCAGATCGTCCACTTCGCCATTGACCGCGAGGACGAACTTGCCGAAATCCAGATCACCGGTGGTGTCCTTGCTCTGCTCGCTCCAGTCGTTGAAGCTGCCATTAAACTGAAGCTGGCCGCTGAACTTTGTTTGCTGCATCTGCTCGATGGCTGAGCTGTTTTCCTGGGCCAGATTCTGCTGAGGACGTGGTTCTGACTGCTGTGGGTCAGGCGTCGTCGCCGTATTGCTCTTTTCCCCGCCCTGATTGGCGACTTCCTGTTGGCCACCGGAAGTGCCGGCTGCCTGCTGTTGTTCCAGACGATCAAGTCTTTGCTGCATCTGCTGGAGCTGCGCGCGCAGTGCCTCGATGGTCTGTTGGTCTTCCGGGGCGGCCTGCGCGGCGGTAGCGGTCATGGCCGTGGCAATGCTCAGAGAGAGCGTCAGTGCTTTCAGACGTCGTGAATCGGTTCCTGATGTCATGAGCTGTTCTGAAGATCCTTGTTATGAGGTTTGTAGCGAATTGTTATTGTCGTAGGCTATTTTTGTCGCGTTGTAACTTACCATTTGCTACCAAATTGATAAATGCTGTTTATGGTTTAAGTGTGGTTAACCCTTGGCAGGCACAAAAAAACACCGTCAGAAACACTGACGATGCTTGTCACAGGGTCATCAGAAAAAAGGGATCGACAAAATGAGTCGTTAGCGTCGTCTCAAACGATCCAGATAGAGATAGACCACGGGGGTGGTATAAAGCGTCAAAATCTGGCTGACGATCAGCCCGCCCACAATGGAGATGCCCAGCGGGGCCCGCAGGGCGGCATTTTCATCGGTGCCGAACATCAGCGGCAGGGCGCCCAGAATGGCCGCCAGCGTGGTCATCATGATGGGGCGAAAGCGCACCAGGGCCGCCTCACGAACGGCATCCTGTGCAGAGAGACCGCGCTCGCGCTCGGCGCTCAGGGCAAAGTCGACCAGCATGATGGCGTTTTTCTTGACCACGCCGATCAGCAGGATAATGCCGATCAGGGCAATCAGGGTGAAGGGCTTGTCCAGCCACATCAGTGCCAGCAGCGCGCCGATACCGCCCGAGGGCAGGGTGGACAGGATCGTCAGCGGGTGGATGTAGCTCTCATAAAGGATACCCAGCACCAGATAGACCGTGACCAGGGCCGCCAGTATCAGCCAGGGCATGGCCTCGACGCCGCTCTGAAAGCTGGCGGCGCTGCCCTCGAAATCGGCCTGTACATCCGTGGGCAGGTGCAGACGATCCAGCCGGTCACTGATGATGTCGGTGGCGCGGGACAGTGACACGCCCTCGCTTAAATTGAACGACACCGTAGCGGCGGCAAACTGGCCCTGATGGCTGACACTGATTGGGCTGGTACTGCGCTCGTAGTGGCTGAAGGCCGACAGCGGTATGGGGCTGCCGTCATCGTTGACGATATGCATCATCTCCAGCGCTCTGGCCGAGCGCTGCCACTGCTGGGCGACTTCCAGCACCACGTAATACTGATTGGTGCCTTCATAGACGCTTGAAATCTGTCCCTGGGCAAAGGCGTTGCCCAGAAGGGTATCGATGTCGCGCATGCTCAGCCCCAGTCTCGCGGCCAGATCGCGGTCTACCACCAGTTTGATGGCCTGGCCGCCATCGCGACTGTCGCTGTCCACGCCGGTAATTTCCGAAATGCCACGCATGGCCTGCGCCACGCGCGGAGACCACTCCTGCAGCAGCGATAGATCATCGCTTTTAAGCGTCAGCTCGTACTGGCTGTTGCTGGATGAACGCCCGCCCATGCGCAGATCCTGCAGGCCGCGCATGAATACCTGCACCCCGGGGATGTCGCTCATCAGCCCGGAAAGCCGGTTGCCGTTGGCATTGGTGTCACCCGTACGCTCCTCCTTTAAGGTCACAAACATCGTGGCGGAATTGACGCCGCCACCGGACGGGCCGCTGCCACCCAGAAAGCCCAGAACGCTGGCGACCGAGTCATCGGCCAGCAGGCGATCCCGCGCCATGTCCAGCTTGGTCGACATGGCATCAAACGAGATGCTTTGATCGCCACGTACCGCGCCGATCAGCCGGCCCGTGTCCTGATCGGGCACGAACCCCTTGTCGATGTGCACGTACAAAAAGCCGTTGAGCACAATCACCGCCACCAGCGACAAAAGCGTCAGGCGCCGATGGCGCAGCGCGACATCCAGTGTGCGCTCATAGCCTGTCAGAATGCCCCGCCCGCAATGCTCGATGCCTCGCTGCAGGCGACCGGGAGCACGATGGTGGGCGGCCATTTTCAGCCATCTTGAGCACAACATCGGGGTCAGGGTCAGTGACACCAGCAGTGAGACCATGACGGCGGTGGCCAGCGTCACGGCAAACTCGTGAAACAGTCGACCGATAAACCCGCCAAGAAACAGCAGTGGCACGAACACGGCGACCAGCGAGACACTCATTGACAGCACCGTAAAGCCCACTTCGCGAGCACCCAGCAGAGCGGCCTGGCGCACATCCATGCCGGCTTCAATGTGTCTGGCAATGTTTTCCACCACCACAATGGCATCATCGACCACAAAGCCGATGGCAATGATCAGCGCCATCAGTGACAGCGTGTTGAGCGAATAGCCCAGCAGATACATCACCATGAAGGTGCCCAAAAGCGATACCGGGATGACGGCGCTCGGGATCAGCGTGGCCCGCGGGTTGCGCAAAAAGATGAACACCACCATGACCACCAGAATCACGGCCAGAATCAGGGTGATCTGGGTTTCATGCAGCGAGGCGCTGATGCCGGGTGAGCGATCCAGCACCGTATGCAGGTCGGCACTGGCGGGGAGGGCTGCATGGATACCGGGCAGGCGCTCCTTGATGCGATTGATGGTCTCGATCACATTGGCGTCGCTGGCCGGGCTGACCACGATCACCACTGCGGGCTGGCGGTTGTAAAAACCGACGTTGTAGATGTCCTCGACGCTTTTTTCCACGTTGGCCACATCGCCCAGACGCATGATGTGATCGCCATCACGCTGGATGATCAGGTCGCGATAGCCCTGTGGCTCGAACATTTGTGAATCGGTATGAATACTCCAGCGATACCGATCATCTTCGGTGAATCCGGTGGGCTGGTTGCTGTTGGCGGCATTGATGGCGTCGCGAATCTGATCAAGGCTGATACCGGCATTTTCGAGCTTGCGCGGGTTAAGCGTGATCCGGACTGCCGGCGAGGAGCTGCCGCCGACGCTGACGCGGGAGACACCTTCCACTTGTGCAATGCGCGGGGCAATGTCCTGATCGGCCAGATTATAAAGTGTGCCCTTGTCGATCTCGGCGCTGGTCAGCGACAGCAGCATGATCGGTGAGTCGGCCGGATTGAGTTTTCGAAGTCTGGGAGAGCTGGTCATGGCGCTGGGCAGCAGCGCCTCGGCCCGGTTGATGGCCGCTTGAACCTCACGGGCAGCTTCGTTGATGTCCTTTTCCAGTTCGAACTGGATGACGACACTGGTGGAGCCCTCCGAGCTTGACGAGGTCATCTGGGTGATCCCGGCAATCTGGCCCAGCGAACGCTCCAGCGGCGTGGCCACCGTTGACGCCATGGTCTCCGGGTTGGCCCCGGAGAGACTGGCCGTGACCAGTACGGTCGGAAATGACACCGCCGGCAACGGGGCCACCGGCAGGCGCATGTAGGAGAGCAGCCCGCCCAGAATGATCGCCATCGTCAAAAGCGAGGTGGCGATCGGTCGCTGAATAAAGGGTGAGGACAGACTCATGAGGCATGCCCATCGGTGGTGTCGTCGATGGCAGTATTGTTGTCATCGCGAGGGGGCCACCTGCTGGCCAGACGATCAAAGAACAGATAGATGACCGGGGTGGTAAACAGTGTCAGCAGCTGACTGACCAGCAGTCCGCCCACCATGGCCAGGCCCAGCGGCTGACGCAGCTCCGAGCCGAAGCCGCTGGAGAGCATCAGCGGAATGGCGCCAAAGAGCGCAGCAAAGGTGGTCATCATGATGGGACGAAAGCGCAGCAGTGCCGCCCGATAGATGGCCTCATGCGGGGCAAGCCCCTGACGGCGCTGACCGTCGAGGGCAAAGTCGATCATCATGATGGCGTTTTTCTTGACGATCCCGATCAGCAAAATGATGCCGATGATGCCCACCATGCCCAGATCGTTCCCGGTGATCATCAGCGCCAGCAATGCCCCGATGGCCGCGGAGGGCAGGGTGGAGAGAATGGTCAGTGGATGGATATAGCTCTCATAAAGCACGCCCAGCACGATATACATCACCACCACGGCGGCCAGAATCAGCAGCAGCGTATTGGCCGTGGAACCGGCAAACCCGAGTGCGGCGCCCTGATAGGCCAGCTGCGTATCCCGGTCGAGGTCCGCCTGCTGGCTGGCCTCATCAATGGCATCAAAGGCTTCTGACAGTGAGTAGCCGGGCGCCACGTCAAAGGAGACGTTGGCGGCGGCAATGCGGTTTTGTCGCGACAGTGAAAGGCTGGTATAGCGCTGTTCGACGCTGACCAGTGACGTCAATGGCACCATGTCACCGCTGTCGGCCTCGAGATAGAGACGGTCCAGCGCCGAGGGGCCGCGCTGCTGGCCGTCGGCGACGTTCATCACTACCCGGTACTGGTTGGACTGGGTAAAAATGGTCGAGATCAGGCGCTGGCCAAAGGCATTGTAGAGCGTGGCGTCGATATCACTGACGCTGATGCCCAGCCGGCTGGCCCGGTCGCGATCAATGTCCAGATAGAGCTGAAGGCCGCGCTCCTGCAGGTCCGAGGCCATACCGGAAATGGCCGGCGACTGACGGGCCCGCTGGAGCAGGGCATCCACGTCGTGAGACAGGAGGTCTGCATCGTTGTTGGTCACCGACATCTGGTACTGATAGCGGCTGACGTTGTCATCCAGTGTCAAATCCTGCAGCGGCTGCAGGTAAAGTCGCATGCCGGCCACGGACCGACTCTTCTCGTTGAGCCGCTCGATAACCGCCTGAGCACCGTCCCGGTCGGCCAGTGGCTTGAGATTGATCTGAAAGCGTCCGGTGTTGAGTGTGCTGTTGTCCTCGTTGACACCGATGGTCGAGGAGAAGCTCTCCACTGCCGGATCCTTGAGGATAATGTCTGCCAGCGCCTTTTGATGCTCGGCCATCGCCTCAAAGGAGATGGACTGATCGGCTTCGCTGATGCCGCGAATGGCGCCGGTGTCCTGCTGCGGGAAAAGCCCCTTGGGGATGGCCAGATATAAAAGCGCGGTGACGCCAAAGGTGATGACGGCCACAGCCAGCGTCAGACGCTGATGGCGCAGCACCCATTTAAGCCCGCGGTCGTAAAGACGCAGCAGTCGGCCGAAAAGCCCCGCGTAGCTTTCGGCGTGTGTCTGAGCCTCATCTACCTGGTGGGCGCCATCTTTTGGTGCGCGCGCCTTGAGCATTTTCGCGCACAGCATGGGGGTCAGCGTCAGGGAAATGAACGCCGAGATCACGATGGCGACGGCCAGCGTAACGGCAAACTCTCGGAACAGGCGACCGACCACATCCTGCATGAACAGCAGCGGGATCAGCACTGCCACCAGCGATACGGTCAACGAGATGATGGTGAAAAAGATCTGTTTGGCGCCCTTGAGCGCCGCATCAATGGGTTTTTCGCCCTTTTCCAGGTAGCGAATGATGTTTTCCAGCACCACGATGGCATCATCGATGACAAAGCCGGTGGCAATTGTCAGCGCCATCAGGGTGAGATTGTTGAGGCTGAATCCTGCTAGGTGCATGACACCAAAGGTGCCGATCAGCGACATGGGTACGGCCAGGCTCGGGATGATGGTGGCCGGGATGTTGCGCAAAAACAAAAAGGTGATGAGGATGACCAGTCCCACGGCCAGTACGAGCTCGAACTGGGTATCCTCGACCGAAGCACGAATGGTCTGGGTACGGTCGCTGAGCACCGAAATATCCACGCTGTCTGGCAGGCTCGCCTGCAGTTCGGGCAGCTGGCGGCGGATATCATCAACCACGCTGGTGACATTGGCGCCGGGCTGGCGCTGGACGCTGATGATCAACGCCGGATCGCGATTGGCCCAGGCGGTCAGCCAGGCATTTTCCGAGCCCTCGTGGACGCTTGCGATATCGCGCAGGCGCAGCGGCATGTCGTTGTCATATTTGACGATCAGGTCGCGGTACTGGTCAGCAGAGGTGAGCTGATCGTTGGCATCGATCGTCAGCGCCCGGTAGGGGCCATACAGCGTGCCCTTGGGCTGATTGACGTTGGCCGCGGCAATGGCGTTGCGCACGGCCTCCATGTCCAGACCATGTGCCGCCATTTGACGGGCGTCACCGTCAATGCGAATGGCGGGTTCATGGCCGCCCGACAGTGATACCAGACCGACACCACTGATCTGTGACAGTCGCTGCACCAGGCGGGTATCCACCAGATCATAGACACGTGTCAGCGGCAGATTGTCCGAGCGCACCGCCAGGGTCATGACCGGCGCATCCGCCGGGTTGACCTTGCTGTAGCTTGGCGGCATGGGCAGGTCATCGGGCAGCAGATTGCTGGCCTGATTGATGGCGGCCTGCACGTCCTGTTCGGCCACGCCCAGATCGCTGTCAAGGCCAAAGCGCAAGGTCACCAGCGACGCGCCACCGGTACTGGTGGAGCGCATGTCCTCGAGTCCTGATATCTGCCCGAGCTGATCCTCCAGCGGTGAGGTGACATTGGACAGCATGATCTCGGGGCTGGCCCCCGGGTAGAGCGTCGTGACCTGAATGGTGGGGTAATCCACCTCCGGCAGGGAGGCCACCGGCAAAAGTCGATAAGCCATGACGCCGGACAGCAGGATGGCCAGCATGATCAGCGATGTCGCCACCGGTCGAACAATGAAAAGACGCGACGGGTTCATGACGAGCGATCACCCTCGTCCGTGGGTGCGTCAGTGGCCTTTAACTGACCTTCGTTGGTGGACTCACCCGCCGGTGGCGTGTCGTGACGGGTATCGCTCTCGCCCGGCAGGTTGTTGCTGACCACATTGACGCTGGCGCCATCGCGCAGGCGATCCACACCATCTACCACCACGCGCTCGCCGACCTCAATCCCCGAGTCGATCACGGCATGCAGATCGTCACTGGCCCCCACGCTCACGCTGCGCTGGTGCACGGTGTCGCTGTCGTCCACCACATAGACATGGTTGCCTGACTCACTGTTCTGAATGGCGGTTTCGGGGACAATCACCACGTTTTCCAGTGTGGCCAGGGTAAGTTCCACGTTGACAAAGGCGTTGGGGAAAAGCTGCTCGTCGTCGTTATCCAACCGCGCACGCAGTCGTGCTGTGCCGGTGTCGGTGTTAATGGCGCTATCGATGCTGGTCAGCTCACCTTTGGCTATCGTGTCGGTCGCACTGTCGTCCATGATACTGACCGTCATGGGGCCCTGCTGCATGCTGCTGCGGATCCGGGAGAGATACTGACCGGGCAGGGAGAAAACGACTGAAATGGGGTCAAGTGAGGTCAGGGTGGCGATAGGGTTGTCGTCGCCGGTCGAAACGATATTGCCCGGGTCTACGTTGCGCAGACCAATGATGCCGCCGGCCGGGGCCCGTACGGTGGTGTAGTCCAGCTGAACCTGTGCGTCCTGGACGCTGGCGCGTGAGCCTTCCACGGCCCCCTGATACTGCCGGACCAGCTGGCGCTGAGTCTCCAGATCCTGACGCGAGACATTATTGGCGCGGCTTAGATTTTCGTAACGTTTTAAGTCTTCTCGTGCCGTGGCGAGCTGCGCCTGGTTCTGGGTCAGCTCGGCATTGGCCTGGGCCAGCTGGGCCTGATAGATACGATCATCGATATGCGCCAGCACCTGACCCCTTTCAACGCGCTGACCTTCCCTGAAATCGACCGAGACCAGCTCGCCCTCGACGCGGGGTCGAACTTCGATGCTTGAAAGCGAACGCACGGTGCCCAGCGCGCTCAGAGTGACCGGGAAGTCTCCCTGTTGCGCGGTGACAGCCGCCACGGCTGCCCGTGGCATGGACGCGTCTGGTCCGTTCTTGTCATTACTTTCAGAGCTGTCGCGCAGAAAAAACCACCACAGGGCGACCAGACCGATCAAAAGCAACAGGGTCCAGAAAAGCACACGCTTGGCGAAAACACGGCGCGTTGAGGGGTGAGGCATGCGTCCACTTCCGTTGTCAGGCTGTTGTTTTCCACGACGGGCGCCGGGCAGGCACCTGTCGGCAGAGAGTGTCAGGTTAACGTTTTTATTGACGATGATTGAGGAAAAACCAGGGACATCACATGAGGTCATGGCCCTTATTCATGTGCTCGGTCCATGGAATGACATTATTTGGCCTACAGGCGGTCAGTTTACCTCATCATTGGGATGGGGTCGTTTCACGGCTCGGGAATTGTGGCAGACGCAAAAGGTAGTTTAACTACAAGGATGAGATAATTCGGATAGACTGATCCACTTCCCATCAAGACCGTGACAGGTGAGGTTTTCATGCACACCACCCTGACCCGCGTAACCCAGCGCATCATTGAACGATCTGCCCCGCGTCGCGCCCTGTATGAAGCTCGCATGCAGGCACAGCATCGCCGTGGTGTTCATCGTGGTGCGCTCGACTGCGGTAATCTGGCCCATGGCTTTGCCGCCTGCAGTGTCTCCGACAAGCAGCAGCTCAAACTGACCAATAGCGCCAATCTGGGCATTGTAACGTCCTATAACGACATGCTTTCGGCTCATCAACCCTTTGAGCAATTTCCCGACCTCATTCGCCAGGCCGCCCGCCGGATGGGATCAACGGCGCAGGTCGCCGGTGGTGTGCCAGCCATGTGTGATGGGGTCACCCAGGGCCAGCCCGGCATGGAGCTGTCACTCTTTTCGCGCGACAACATCGCTCGTGCTGCTGCCATCGGACTTTCCCACAACATGTTCGATGCGGCCCTCTTTTTGGGCGTTTGCGACAAGATCATTCCCGGTCTTTTCATCGCTGCTGCCCGCTTTGGGCATCTACCGGCCGTCTTTGTTCCCGCCGGCCCCATGCCCAGCGGCCTGCCCAACAAGGAAAAGGCCCGCATTCGCCAGAAGTTTGCCGAAGGCAGGGTAGGGCGCGCCGAACTGCTGGAGTCGGAGTCGGCCTCCTATCATGCGCCCGGCACCTGCACCTTTTACGGCACCGCCAACTCCAATCAGCTGATGATGGAGATCATGGGGCTGCATCTGCCGGGGTCCTCCTTTGTTAACCCGAATACGCCGCTGCGTGATGCCCTGACGGCACATGCGACCGAGCGCGCGATCAAGAACTCCGAACCGGGCGGTGGTTACCTTCCCTTCTGGCAGCAGATCGATGCGCGCGCCATCGTCAATGCACTGGTGGGGCTTCTGGCTTCAGGCGGCTCCACCAACCATACCCTGCACCTGATCGCCATGGCCGGTGCGGCCGGCATTACCCTGAACTGGGATGACTTTGCCGAGCTGTCCGCCGTGGTACCCAGCCTGATGCACATCTATCCGAGCGGTCAGGCGGATGTGAACCACTTCCACGCCGCCGGCGGCATGAGTGTATTGATCCGGGAGCTGCTCAAGGGCGGGCTTCTCCATGGTGATATTGCGACCGTGACAGGTAAAACGCTGGCGGAAAGCTACACGCAGGAGCCCTTTCTGGAGGGCGAGCAGCTGGTCTGGCGCGAAGGTCCGGCACAAAGTCTCGATCCGGACGTGCTGACCGATGTCGAGCATCCCTTTTCGGCCACCGGTGGGCTGGCGGTGCTGGATGGCAACCTCGGGCGCGGCGTGATCAAGGTCTCGGCGGTCAAGCCGGAGTTTCGCGTCATCGAGGCGCCGGTCAGGGTGTTTGCCGATCAGGATGCGCTCAAAACCGCCTTCAACAACGGCGAGCTCGAGCATGACTTTATTGCCGTGGTGCGGTTTCAGGGCCCGCGTGCCAATGGCATGCCGGAGCTTCACAAACTCACGCCCTATCTCGGATCATTACTGGATCGTGGCTTTCGCGTGGCGCTGGTCACCGATGGCCGAATGTCGGGTGCCTCCGGCAAGGTACCGGCTGCGATCCACATGACCCCCGAGGCACTCGATGGCGGGCCGCTGGCACGCCTGCGTGACGGCGACATGGTTCGGCTCGATTCGATCAGCGGTCGTCTTGAAGTGCTTGTCGATACCGATGAGTTTGCCGCGCGGCCGTGCGCGTGCGCCGATCTCGAGCAGTATCATCATGGCCTGGGGCGAGAGATGTTTGCCGGCATGCGCCAGCTGGTCGGCAGCGCCGAGGAGGGCGCCAGTACCTTTGGTGGCTTCGAGGCGGCTGAAGTTGCGCCTGTTTCGCCCGCTGACAGGCAGAACACCCTGGTGTGAGCCGGTCATCATGAACGACAGACACCGGGCCATGGCCCGGTGTTTTTGTTGGCAGATTTCCCTGGCGCTATTGGTGCGCTTTCGCGGTCTCGGCCTCACGATCGTTCTGATTGGCCTTCTGCGCCGTGTAGAAGGGCACTTCGGTCAGAGGGCGCAGCGGTGCACGGCCACGGACAACATCGGCCAGTTTCTCCGCCATCATGATGGTGGTGGCGTTCAGGTTACCGGTCACGATGACGGGCATGAGAGAGGCATCGATCACCCGCAGACCTTCCATGCCATGCACCCGCCCCTGACCGTCGACCACGGCATCCGGGCCTTCCCCCATCCGACAGCTGCCGCAGGGGTGGTAGGCGGTTTCAGCATGGTTGCGCACGAATTCATCGAGCTGCTCATCGCTCTGAACCTCCGGCCCGGGCGCAATTTCACGACCGCGGTAAGGGTCCATGGCCGGTTGTTCAATGATGCGTCGCGTCACGCGGATGGCATCCCGGAATTCCTGCCAGTCGCGCTCCTCGCTCATGTAATTAAAGAGGATGCTGGGCGCCTCCGAGGGATTGCGCGATTTGATTTTGATCCGGCCACGGCTTTTGGAGCGCATGGAGCCTACGTGGGCCTGAAAGCCATGCGCCTGGACGGCACTCTTGCCGTTGTAACTGATCGCGCACGGCAGGAAGTGATACTGCAGGTTGGGCCACGATTCGCCTTCGTCGGTACGAATGAAACCACCGGCCTCGAACTGGTTGCTGGCCCCGATACCCTTGCCCTGAAACAGCCACTCTGCACCGATTTTAGGCTGGTTGTACCACTTCAGCGCCGAATAAAGCGTAATGGGCTGCTTGCACTCGTACTGAATGTACATTTCCAGGTGGTCCTGCAGATTTTTGCCCACCCCCGGCAGCGCGTGCACCACATCGATGCTCATCTCTTCAAGCCATTCGGGATCGCCGACGCCTGAGCGCTGCAGGATGGCCGGCGAGGCGATGGCGCCTGCACACAGCAGCACTTCCCGACGGGCATGCACCTGCTCGTCCTGGCCCTTGCGCGAATAGGCAACGCCTGTGGCCTTTTTGCCCTCGAACAAAATGCGATCGGTCATCGCTCGGGTTTCGATGGTCAGGTTGCTGCGATGACGAGCAATATCCAGATAGCCGCGGGCCGTCGATGAGCGACGGCCATTGGGCGTGGTGGTGCGATCCATCGGCCCGAAACCTTCCTGCTTGTGACCGTTGAGGTCGTCGGTCTCACCGTAGCCTGCCTGCTTGCCGGCCTCGATAAAGGCGCGGTTGAGCGGATTGGTAGTCGGTTTGGGCGTGGCCACATGTACCGGGCCGTGATCACCGTGGTAGTCGTTGCCACCGATGTCGCGAGTCTCGGCTTTTTTGTAGTAGGGCAGGCAGTTGGCGTAGGCCCAGTCATCGAGACCGGGCTGCTCGGCCCAGCCTTCCAGGTCCATGGCATTACCGCGGATATAGCACATGCCGTTGATCAGTGATGACCCCCCCAGGCCCTTGCCGCGCCCGCACTCCATGCGCCGATGGTTCATGAAGGGTTCAGGATCGGTCTCAAAGGCCCAGTTGTACTGCTTGCCCTGTAACGGATAGGCCAGTGCTGCCGGCATCTGGGTACGAAAGTCCAGTCGGTAGTCCGGGCCACCGGCTTCCAGCAGCAAAACGGTGACATCATCGTCTTCGGTCAGACGCGCAGCGAGCACATTGCCGGCTGAACCGGCACCGATGATGATGTAGTCATATTCACGAGTGTGAGCCATAGAGCCCTCCTGGCGTGCCTTGATCAGGTAATCGAAAAAGGCAGGCATGTCGCGTGTGCCTGCGTCTTGTTAAAACGGGACATCGCCGTGTTTAGAACGCCGACTCAAAAGGGCCCATTTCGATCTGGACCGACTTGACCTTCGTGTAGTGTGCAAGCGTCAGCAGACCGTTTTCGCGCCCCACGCCGGATTGCTTGTAACCGCCTACCGGCATCTGTGCCGGGCTGTCGCCCCAGGTATTGACCCAGCAGATGCCGGCTTCAAGCTGGTGCACGACGCGATGTGCGCGGTTGAGTCCATCAGTGAACAGGCCGGCGGCCAGGCCGTACTCTGTGTCATTGGCGCGACGGATGACCTCTTCTTCATCATCAAAGGCCAGAATCGACATGATGGGGCCGAAGATCTCTTCCTTCACAATGCGCATGTCATCGCTGCAGTCAGTGAAAATGGTGGGAGCCACGAAGGCGCCCTTGCCAAATTCACCGTCGGTCATGCGTGAGCCTCCCACCAGTAGGCTGGCGCCATCCTGCTTGCCGGCTTCCAGGTATTCGCAGACCTTTTCCATGTGCTCGAAGCTGACCAGTGGACCAAAATTGGTGGCCGCGTCCATGGGGTCGCCGGCCTTCACCCGCTCGACGCGCTCAAGCAGTTTGGCTTCAAACGCTTTTTTGACCGAGCGCTCGACAAACACGCGGGTGCCGTTGGTGCAGACCTGACCGGTGGAGTAGAAGTTGGCCATCATGGCGCCATCGGCAGCGCGATCGAGATCAGCATCGGCAAAGACGAGCAGGGGAGACTTGCCGCCCAGCTCCATGGTGACTTCCTTGAGTGAAGAAGAGGCTGAAGACGACATGACCTTCTTGCCGGTACCCACCTCACCGGTAAAGGAGATCTTGTCGATGCCGAGGTGCTCGGTCAGCATCGCGCCGACCCGTCCATCGCCCTGCACCACGTTGAAGACGCCATCGGGCAGGCCGGCCTCGGTGAAAATTTCAGCCAGCATCAGCGTGGTCATTGGGGTGACTTCGCTGGGCTTTAATATCATGGCGTTGCCGGTGGCCAGTGCCGGTGCCGATTTCCAGCAGGCGATCTGGATCGGATAGTTCCAGGCACCGATGCCGGCACATACGCCAAGCGGCTCACGGCGTGTATAGGCGAATGAATCGGCGCGAATGGGGATCTGCTCACCCTCAACGGCAGCGGCAAGGCCTGCGTAATACTCGAGCTGATCGGCACCGGTGACAATGTCCACCGCGGTGGTTTCGCTCAGAGGCTTGCCGGTGTCCATCGATTCAATGCGAGCGATCTCGTCATTTCTTTCACGCAGTAGAGCTACGGCGCGGTTGAGGATGCGCGAGCGTTCCACGCCAGTCATCGCAGCCCAAATCTTCTGGCCGCGGCGCGCCGATTCAACGGCCCGGTCGACATCGGCCTGTGAAGCCTGCTGAATCTCGGCCAGTACGTCGCCATTATAGGGGTTGATGGACTGAAAGGTTTCACCAGAGGTCGCATCAACGCGTTTGCCATCAATATAAAGCTGCTGGGTATCGAAAACGGCCATGAGGTTCTCCCGAATAAATATGGGTTTAAAGTGCCAAAAGGTCATATGGCGTCAGGCGGTATCGTTGCCATCAAGCTGTTCATCAACATAGCGACAGGCAAGCCATATGGCGTTTGAAATATCGAATTTCTCGGGCGACAGCGCACCGCGCAGCCACAGGCCATCGATCAGAGCTGCCAGCCCACGCGCGGCCGTGCGGGCCTGTTCAGGGTTCAGATGTTTTCGGAACTGATAGGTAATATTGGAATAGAGGCGACGGTCATTGACCCTTTGCAGTCGCTGCAGATCCGGTTTGTGCATACTGGTGGTCCAGAAGGCCAGCCATGTCTTCATCACCGCCTGACTGACCTGGCTGCGATCAAAGTTGCCTTCCACAATCGCATAAAGATGCGCTCTCGCGTCATCGCTACTCAATGCCTGACGTCTTCGGGCAACCGAGGCGCCGAGGTCTGCGAGAATATGACGCATGGTGGCTTCCAGAAGCCCGTCCTTCCCGCCAAAATAGTGACTGATAATGCCGGCAGAGACCCCCGCACGACGCGAGATCTGAATGATGGTGCTGTCGGCCAGGCCTGCTTCATCGATTGTGGCCATGGTGGCATCAATGAGTTGTTGCCGACGAATGGGCTCCATACCTACCTTGGGCACTGGCCGCTTCTCCTGTTGTGAACACCTGTGAGGTTATTCAGGGTAGTCATTTTTTATTGAACGATCAATCAATAAAAATGGGTGATGTGTTTGGCGCTTCTGGCGCACAGGTTTTATGACAGACAAACAATAAACCTGTGTGGTTTCGAGTGTGAGTGTTCTCATTTAATGAGACTCCTGGTGAAAGAGGTGAGGGCAGTGGCGGGCGAGCGGTCATGGGTGAAGGGAGTACATGAGGGATTGGCATATCGGTGGTGCTTCTGTACAATGCGCACGGTCGCATGGCTACGTAGCTCAGCTGGTTAGAGCACATCACTCATAATGATGGGGTCCCCTGTTCGAATCAGGGCGTAGCCACCAGCGACAGGCAATATTCGTGTCGTATGATCGTCGCGAATAACGCCGGGGTCTTTATCAGGCCCTTGACGTTTTTTCTGAAATACGTATACTACGCCGCGTATTCGGAAGACATTCCCCGATAGCTCAGTTGGTAGAGCAAATGACTGTTAATCATTGGGTCACAGGTTCGAGTCCTGTTCGGGGAGCCAAAAAATCTGATACTTCGTTGTTCCCTGATAGCTCAGTTGGTAGAGCAAATGACTGTTAATCATTGGGTCACAGGTTCGAGTCCTGTTCGGGGAGCCATCGCTATCATCGTGTCGGGAAGCATTCATATCGATCCCTGATAGCTCAGTTGGTAGAGCAAGCGACTGTTAATCGCTGGGTCGCAGGTTCGAGTCCTGCTCAGGGAGCCAGCCGAACGCTTAGACAAAACATCCTGGTATGTAATACCGCCTCTGCACTCATTCCAATCACTGACGGATGAGGTGCAGTTATGCGTGTTTCAGCAACGGTTTGCTCCAAGGGCGGCGTCGGGAAAACCACCACGACGGCCAATCTGGGCGGTCTCCTGGCAGACGCCGGTCTACGGGTCCTGCTCATAGACCTCGACTCCCAGCCAACCCTCTCTTCCTACTATGAGCTGTCCCAGCCTGCCCCTGGTGGGGTGTACGAGCTGCTCGCGACAGAACTGGTCGACCTCGACCAGATCATCTCGCACACCGCTATCCCCAATCTCGACATCATCGTCTCCAACGACTATCGGAATCAGTTGCAGCAGTTATTGCTCAATGCCCCGAATGGTCGCTTCCGGCTGATCGACCTGCTCGATCGCTTCGCCGATCGCTATGACGCCATCCTGATCGATACCCAGGGCGCGCGCTCGGTGATTCTCGAGATGGCCGTCATGGCCGCCGATCGGCTGATCTCTCCCATCGTTCCCGAACTGCTCACCGCGCGCGAATTCGTGCGTGGCACCCAGGGCATGCTCAATGAGCTGCGCGAGCTGGCACGTTATACCCGTTTCGAGGTGCCGCCGGTCTCCATCCTGCTCAACAAGATGACCGACCAGCTGCGCGATGCCCGCGACATTGCCGACAGTATTCGCACCATGTATGCCGAGGTCGAAGATCACGGCATTAGCGTGCTCGAGACGCCGCTGGTCAATCTCTCCGCCTATCGTTCGGCAGCGTTGCAGGGCTTGCCCGTTCACCGGGTCGAGCCGCGCAAGCCATACAGCCGTAAGGCACCGGCCTGTGCCGACCAGCTCAAAGCCGTGGCCATCGATCTCTATCCCGAGTGGGCCGATGCCATTCGCGCGGTGGGCACCAATGCACCGAGCGGTAAAACCGGCACCGAAAAATCGGGGGTGGGTCATGTCCATTGAAGCCGCATCCCCGGCATCCGCCGAAGCCGAGGCCATGGGGCTTCTGCCACCGCATAGCATCGAGGCCGAGCAGTCCACGCTGGGTGCGTTGATGCTCGATAACACCAAGTGGGATGACATCTGCGTAATCGTCGATGCCGGCGCGTTTTATCAGTACCCGCACCGGCTGATCTTCAAGGCGATGGAAGCGCTATCCCATGACGAAAAGCCGCTGGATGTGGTGACGCTCTCCGAAGTTCTGGAGCGCGATGGGAATCTCGAGACCTGCGGCGGCTTGTCCTACCTGGCCGAGCTGGCCCGTCACACACCGTCGGCTACCAATGTGGTCGCCTATGCCGGCATCGTTCGCGAGCATCAGCGTCGCCGGCAACTGGCCAACATGGGGCGCGATCTCAGTCAGCGGGCGCTGGATGGGCAGCAGCTCAGTCAGGCGTTGATCGAAGCCACCGAGCGTCAACTGTTCGAGCTGGCCGAAAATCGGCAGGGCAAGGAAACCGGCATACGTCCGGCACTGACGGCGGCGATCGATACCATTGATCGCGCCTTCAACGCCAAGGACGGCATTACTGGCACGCCGACCGGCTACCAGGATCTCGATGCGCTGACCTGCGGCTGGCAGGACTCCGATCTGATCGTCCTCGCCGGCCGCCCGTCGATGGGCAAGACGACGTTGGGGATGAACCTCGTCGAGAATGCATTGGTTGCCACGGCGGGCCGTACCGAGTTGGCCACGGCACCGATCTTCGTCTTCTCGCTCGAGATGCCGGAGGAGCAGCTGATGCTGCGCCTGATGGCAAGCATGGGGCGGCTGGATCTGAGCAAGCTGCGCTCAGGGCAGCTCGACGATGGAGGCTGGGAGAAGCTGACCTCCGCCACGAATCGCATACTCGGGTTCGAAGAGCGCCTGTTCGTGGACGACTCCAGCGGGCTTTCCGCAACCTCACTCAAGTCTCGTGCCCGTCGGCTGATGCGCCGCCATGGCAAGCCGGCCCTCATCCTCATCGACTACCTGCAGCTGCTCGAGGAGCCGGGCTGCGAGAACCGCAACAACGAGATCTCCGCGATCTCGCGGATTCTCAAAGCCACCGCCAAGGATCTCAACTGCCCGGTGGTGGCGCTCTCTCAGCTTAATCGCACGCTAGAAAATCGACCCAACAAGCGCCCCTGTATGGCCGATCTGCGCGACTCCGGCGCGATCGAGCAGGACGCCGACGTCATCGGGTTCGTCTACCGCGATGAGGTCTACAACACTGATAACCCCGACAACAAGGGACTGGCCGAGCTGATCATCGGCAAGCAGCGCAACGGTCCCACCGGCACGGTGCATCTGACGTTCGTGGGCTCGAGCACCCGGTTCGAGTCTTTGGCGTGGAAACAGGTACAGGAGGCGCGCTCATGAACAGTGCAGCCCAGGAACTACTGCATCTCGAAACTCGCCTCGCTGAAAAACGCGACGAACTTGCGCGGCTCAACCGCGAATGTCGACTGCTTCGAGGTGAACGAGAGCGACTGATCCGGTCGCTTGAAGGCCAACTGGATCTGTTTCGTCAGCAGCTTGATCACACCGATCAATTCATCGGGGAGGTGCCCCATGCCTGACGCACTCCCGATCCGCTGCTCGACCCGCGCCTTGAAGCGTGTAGTGCGTTACGCCGTGACTCATGGCTGGAACGTTGAGCGCACACGTGGCGGTCACGTTCGTTTCGTCAAGCCGGGCTGCCCGCCCGTCTTCACCGGCTTTTCACCCAGCGACGCGCGAGCCGAGAAGAACGTGCTGGCACGCCTACGTAGGGTTCAGCGACATGAGGAGGGTGAGGTATGAAGGATAACTCCAACCCAGCCATCAATGACTTGAGCCCTCGAGCGAGAGGCCTGCTGGCTGACTTGATGCTGCCGATGAGCACCTCGGATGAGCCTATCTACAGCCTGCCCAGCTGCACGCGGCATTGGTACCGCGCACACCATGCGTTTCCGGGTATGCGCGGTCGATGTGCGTTAAGCGTCGATCAGATGATCGTTCTCAACGGTGATGTCAGAGAGGTCCTGGCATTTCTTGGTATCACTCCGGAATGGATTCGTCAGCAGTTAGCAGGACGGTCACCCAGTGATGTTGTAGATCCCCGAGTGGACCAGGAGTGATGCCATGAAACACGTTCTTCACTTTCAGCCATTCGATATCAGTCGACAACAGATCGTCCTTGAAGGCGACGTATTCGCCTTGTCGAGGAATGACGGGTGGTTCTGCGAGCTTGTAAAGCAAGTGATCTGTTCGTTTCAGGATTCTCAGTGGTTCACTTTGACCGTGCGAGGTCTCCATCTCGTAATTCACTCGATAGACAAATTCCGCTTTTTCCGTCATGTCGGGCCTCCTGTGGCCAGTGTTGAGATGTGCTCTTGGGGAGCGTTTTCAACCTACCACGGGATGCGCCCGGCACCTTTTCCCAACGGTGCGGCGGGAGGTGTCCAATGACTCCCGATCGCATCCTTCGCAAGATCGAGCGCTGTCTGGCGCTGTCATGCTCTGCCAACGAGCACGAGGCCGGAACGGCCCTGCGTCAGGCGCAGCATCTGATGGACGAGTACGGCGTCAGTGAGATCGATGTCGCGGCATCGACCATCGACCGTGTGGCCGTCAAGTCGCCAACCGGGCGCAAGCCGCCGCGCTGGCTCGATCATCTGGCCAGCCTGGTCAATGCCGCCTTCGGTACCGCCACGGTCTACGAACCGCGTCCCACGTTCGAGAGCTGGCAGGGGTACTTCGCCTTCCTCGGCGAGGCGAGCCAGGTGCGCATCGCGGCGTATGCCTTCGAGGTGCTGCAGCGTCAGCTGATCAGCGATCGCAAGTCATTCCTGAACGGCATGCACAAGCGCGCGAAGCGCGTCACCAAGATCCGTCGGGCAGACGCCTATGCGCTGGCATGGGTCGCCGGAGCGTATGAGCACATCGTCCCGGTGCAGAAAACGGAGGCGTCAGTCGCGGCAATCGCGCACTTCCAGCAGCGCTTCTATCCACAGCTCGAGGCGATGGAGGCCATCGACCGCGGTCAACGCCGTGACGATCAGCGTGCAATGGCCCGTGGGTACGCCGCTGGTCGTAACGCGCGCCTGCATGGCGGCGTCGATCGCGACCAACACAAGGAGCTGTCCCATGGCTGAGATCGTCACGTTTCCGACACGCGCTGCGACCGACCGGGGCATGGAACGCTATCTGCTGGGCCGGGAATGTCTGGCCCTGGGACTGCTCGATCCCTTTGCCGGCTGGGTCGAGACACTGGAGTCCTGGTTCGCGGCGCATCCCCGGGCGCACAACAAGCGCAACGATGCGCTGCGCTCGCTGCTCGCCGATACCTGGCTGGTCTTCCACATGGCCTGCGACAGGGCCAGTCGGCTTGAGATGGAGCCCCACCACAGCCTGCGCTGGGCACAGCTCCAGTATTTCGACCTCAGCGATTTCGAGCTGCTGGTGATCGTCAATGACAACCTGCTCGATCTGCGTCGTGGCCTGCAGGCGCTGTGCCAGCAGCATCCGCCGCAGACGCGCAGCGACCTGAGCCTGCACGGGTTGACCCAGAGCATCGGTCGTCTCAACCAGCAGTTGAACCATTTTTTCGATTCTGATGGCTGCGCCTCGCGGCAGCCGGAGTGGACCTCATGAGTAAACCATCCGTTACCCCCGATCAGATCACGGCCAAGCTGAACCAGCCGGGGCCGACGCTCAGGAGCCAGCCCACCGATCGGCTGCCGGCACCGACCCGCGAACAGGCGATGTCGCTCACGCTGGATCAGCTGCGTCCCTACGATCGCAACCCCAGAACCCATCACAACCCCAAGTTCGATGAGATCAAGGCGTCGATCAAGGCAGTCGGACTCAAGCAGAAGTTGACCGTCACGCAGCGTCCCGGCGATGACCGCTACATGATCTCCGATGGGGGCAATACCCGCCTGACCATTCTCAATGAGCTGTATCAGGAGACGGGCGATCAGTCCTTCTATCACCAGGACTGCCATTTCATCCCGTGGCAGGGCGAGATCAACGTGCTTGCCGGCCACCTGGCCGAGAACGACAACCGGGGGCAACTGAGCTGGATCGAGCGGGCACGCGGGATCTTCGAGGCCAAACGCATGATCGAGGAGGACGCCGGCGAGACCATCTCCCAGCGCGAGTTGACCAAGCGGCTTCGCGTGCTGGGTTACACCATCAATCATGGCCACGTAAGTCGGATGCTCTACACCATCGAGCACTTTCTCCCCACGCTACCTTTATCACTGGATGCGGGAATGGGCCGTCCCCAGATCGAGAAGCTGATCTCCTATCGCCAGTTCTGTGACGAGTGCTGGACCCGCTGTGCCGACTACTGGATCGAGCACGCCGATGACTTGGGCGAGGGGGAACACTGGGCCAACAACGTCGTCGACGGCGATTTCGCGCTGGCCTGGCATGAGGAGATGGCCCAGCTCGATCACGAGGGGCAGACCGAATTCCGCTGGAACATCGTCGAAGATCGCTTGAAGGGCATGCTCAACGAGCACACCGGTCTGCACTTCAACCCCATCGACATGGCGTGGAAGAACTGGTTCACCGTACGCAAGTATGCCCGGGCGGCAACGGACGAGGAGCGCGCGGATATCTGGACCACTGTCGATAGTGAACTGGAGCGCCTGCGTCATCCCCAGGAGCGCCACCTTTATCCGCCAAAACCGGATACTTCTCCGGGTGGCTCGTCGTCCGGCAAGTCGTCGGCTCCTTCCTCTCTGCCATCGACCGCCAAAACCTCTCGTAGCGGTAGCGAACCCACCGGCGATGACGATGAACTCGACCCCAATGATCTGACCTTCGGCGATGGCCAGAGCGACCTCGATCCCGCGCCGGAACCGTCGCCGGCGCGCGGTGTGCCGGATGCGGGCGGGGTAGGCGAGTCGGTCGCCATGAAACAGATGCGCGCCCAGCTCGAGCAGCTCGAGCAGCGCAACGCCGAACTCGAGGCTCAGACCCAGCGAACACCGGTGGCCCCACAGGGCGGCAGCTTCGATGACGACTGGAACGACAACGCCGGCGGGCTACTGGACACCGATGGTCTGCTGCAGGAGCACACACTTCAGCCGACCCGCTCTGCCGAAGAGCAGGCGACCATCGCCGCCGATCTGACCCTCTCTCCACACCACGAGACGGAGGGCCATCGCCAGCTGCGTCATTGGCAGGCGAAGGAACACGGCGAGGAGGCCATCGACTTCGAGGCAGCGGCACTCAAAAGCGTACCGCTGCAGGACGGTGGCCGTGTCGCCCCGATCACGGATCTCTGGCATGTGCCGACCTGGCGTCGCAACGCTCAGGATCTACGCATGCAGATTGGTGAAGTGGTCCAGGTGCTGGCCAGCTGGGCCGGCGTTGAGGCCAGCGGATCCAGCGAGGTCATTCGCCTCAATGCGCGCGACGGTATCGGTTACGAACTCGGTCCCCTTGAGGGCGCACCCAGCCGTCGTGCTCAGCTCGTCTGGCAACTGCTCGCCGGTCTCGAGGGCAACATCGATCCGGTGATGCCGAGCGACATCTCGCTATTGGGAGAACTGGTGGGCAGTCATGGTGACGACACCGAGGTGCGTCTGCCCGACGGTCTCTTCGTTCGTGTGTTCTGGCTGACCCGGCTGATCCGGGTGCTGCGTGACGTGCTCAATGCAGAGGGGGATTCGTGATGGCGACACCGCAACTCAACCATGCGCTGTTCAACCAGGCGCTGATCCTGATTCGTGAGGGCGACATGCGTCGCGCTCGCGCGCTGGGCTTCCGCGACGATGAGCTGCAGAGTCTCAGTCGGCTGCGGGCCAGCGAGATCGAGTCCCTGATCCACGAGTTTCCGGGCGTGGCCCGGTTCGAGCTGGATCACGACACCTTCAAAGCGGCGCTGCGCCGCGTCGATCGCGACCAGGATCGCGATGGGCTCGTCGATCACTGCATTCGACACGGGGCCAGCGTGCACATGCTGAGCACCTTCTTCGGTCTGACCCCGAACGACTGCTCGGCGCGTCGCACGCTGCTGGGCGTGCCGAGCCGGCAGGGACGCCTGCCCATGCCGGAGGAGAAGATAGAGCACGAGGCGTACCACCGCTGGCAGACCATTTCTGACGATCCGTCCGGTCCCGGTGCCGTGGAAGACATTCGCGGCATGCTGGTCCTGGCTGAAGAGGTCGCGCTGCCGTTGGCGGTGATCTGGACCCTGATCAAGCAGTGGACCCAGCCGGAGCAGGCGCGACAACAAAGCCTGCTTGCCGAGGACGAGGGCGTGGTGCGTGAAGGGGTAGCGTGATGAAACATTTTGACGCGCTCATCGGGCGCGCCGCGTCATCCATGACTCAACGCCGAGGCGAGGCCGCCTCGGCGTCAAGCGGTCAGGAGGATGCGCTCGACGGTCTGCTGTTCATGGGCAATCCCCATGAAACCGTTCCCCGAGCCCTGCTACTCGATCAACGCCTGGGCGCGGTCGACGTGCTTGGGTGGCAGATGATCCGACTGCTCTCGAATGCTGACCGCACCACCGCTTTCCCAACCTATGACGAACTGGAGCCGTTGCTGCGTTCCGGTGCGAACCGCAAGGCGTCACGCAAGACCGTGGCGCGTGTCATCGCGATCCTCAGGCTGACCCGCTGGATGACGTTGGGTATGAAAGCGCGGAACACCGGTAACGGACGCATGATCGGTAACGTCTACGTGCTGCACGACGAGCCGCTGGCACCCGCCGAGTCGCTGTCACTGGATGCCGAGTACATCGAGTACGTCATCCGTTGCACTCGACACCACAACCGTGATGTCGCCGAGGTGGCGCAACTCGTCCGCGACGAGTTGGCCGAGGGCGGTGTGCTCGAACTGCCGACCCGACTCGATGTCATCGACCAGCGTGCGGAGCGGCAGAAGCGCGCAGAGTTTCCAGCGGAAACTCAGTCACCAGATACCCAGTTTCCGGCGGAAACTCAGCCAAATGCACCCAGTTTCCAGCGGAAACTCGGACAGTTTCCGGAAGCGAATTCCCCCAGTTTCCAGCGGAAACTCATGCGTGAATCAGACACTTACGACGCAGTTTCCGATGCAACTCGCCCTACAGTACGTAGTTATACAAACAGTGTGTGTAAAACCACCGCGCGCGAGCCGGGCGACACTTCGCTGGTCTGGAGCTGGCCACTCGAGCTGACTGCCGACGAGCGGGAATCGGTCGCGTTCCTGCTGACGGGGTTGTCGACCGAGACGCAGCAGGCGGTGATCGACGAAGCCGCCGGGCGGGTCGATGCCGGCAAGGTCAAGAACACCCTGGGCTTCCTACACACCCTGGCCAAGCGTGCCGCCTCGGACAATTTCCAGCTGACCCACTTCGGGCGCAGCGTCGCCAACAAGCGGCGAGGCCAGGCCGAGACGAGTGACGAACAGAACCAGGTCGTTACCGCGCCGGTGGTGGCGATGTCGCCGCCCAAGCCGGCCGAGCTGGAACCGCAGCCGATGTCGGCGGCAACCGAACAGGCGCGAGGGGAGATGTTCAAGCGCCTCGGACTGCGGCGCTAGAAACCCGTGAGATCGCGTTTAACATTTCCGGTAGGGCAATGCTCATCGACCCCTGATGCTGGCATCCCATCCAGTGCATCGACGACTCAGGAGTGATTATGGCCAGCACTGAGCCCCGTGTAGGGCAGCTACGCAGCAAGATCGAGATGACCCTGCATACCTATCCGGCAGTGCTTGCCTGGCATGGGCGCGGCGTCGAGAGCGGCAAACCGCAGGTAGTCGGCCTCAAGCAGTTCCTGTCGCTTGCTGGTCGTGTTCATCAGGCAGCGGGCCGAGACGATCCCTATGCCGATAGTTGGCTGCTCATGCTCGAGGAGAAGGTCGACGAGACCCGACAGGCGCTGCAGCAGCTGGAAACTCGAGTCAGCAGTGTGCTGAAGCAGATCCCGGAAGGACTCGATGTCAGCCGCAACGTCAGCCAGCAACCGTTCGTGACGCCCGTGTTTACCGGCGGGCAGATGGGCTGGCAGGCCGTCATGTTGCTGATGCAGTACGACAGCATCGTGCGCGATGTCCTGCTGGCGCATCACATTGGCTTGCTGGGCAATAAGCAGCGCGGCGCGATGATCCGTGATCAGGGCGGTCATGCCTTGCGCTCGCTCTGCTACGCCCCCGTCAAGTTCCCCGGGTTCAGCGGGGCAACGCGGGATGACTTCGCGGCCAACAACGCCAAGGCGCGGGACGCTCTCGAGAAATACGGTGAGCTGCCGCAGGACATTCTGGAAGGGACGCGCCGCAGCGAGTTTGCGCCGACGATCCGGCGTGAGGAGGCCTCATCGTCCGGCAGCGATCAGGCACACAAGCTCGAAGGCGCGGACCTGGACGACGACCAGTTGCTGCCCCAGTCCGGTGCCTCGGAGGACTAATGCTGCAGGTGATGGCACTGCCATCACTCCAGGTAGAGACAGGCCAGGGTGTTGCCACTGGCAACACTCCAGGTAGAGACAGGCGGGTGTTGCCACTGGCAACACTCCAGGTAGAGACAAGCGGGTGTTGCCACTGGCAACACTCCAGGTAGAGACAGGCGGGTGTTGCCACTGGCAACACTCCAGGTAGAGACAGGCCAGGGTGTTGCCACTGGCAACACTCCAGGTAGAGACAGGCCAGGGTGTTGCCACTGGCAACACTTTCCGCAGGATCGGTGAGGCAACCAAGTATCTGCAACGAGAACAGGAAAGGACCGTGAGCGCGATGACTGCACTGGAACAGCGTCAGGACTTTGCACTGAATCAGTACGCAAAGGGCCTTTTAAAACCCTTTAAGGGTAAAGGGGAGATTCTTCGATTTCGGGATGAGTTGGATGCGGAGTGTCGTCGGATGTGGCAAGAGGCGGCGGACTTTGCCAACCGCTACAACCGCACGGTGGTTCAGGCGGGGCTTTGGCTTAAACCGCACAACAACAGCGGGGGACGAGTTCGCGCAGTGCAATGGCGCGACAAGGCGCAGACCCAGATGGGGCGACGCCTTCTCGAGGCCGTGCTCCAGTACGGCGACGTGTCGGTAGGGATGAAACGTCAACTGGTCGAGATCGAGACCGAGCGCGCAATCTTCAATGCCAAAATCGCGGCGGCCACACGCCAGGTCGATCGCCTGAACCGCCTGCTCAACGATCTTGATGAAGTCGAGGCCATGGTCTGACTCACCCTGGGACGGGAATGGTGCGACGCCGGCCTTAACGTTTCCCGCTGACGACCTTTGCCGCTCGCCGCCACTGTAGCCGGGCATCCATTCGATTCAGGAGGTTCATATGAGCACGCATTTCATGGGCGAGGGGAACATCGGTTCCGATCCGGAAGTGAAGATGTTCTCCCCCAATGGCAATCAGCCACCGCGTGGTGTCATGCGCCTGAACGTCCGTTTCGACAATCCGGTGCCGACCGATACCGGCAATGTCGATAAGGGCGGGTTCTGGGCGAACGTCGAGATCTGGCATCGCGATGTCGAACAGTGGGCTCGCTTGTACCAGAAGGGCATGCGGGTCATGGTCTCGGGCCGCATGGTGCTGGACGAGTGGCAGGACAATGAGGGCAACAGCCGGTCGCAGTTCAAGGTGCAGGCCGTTCGCATCGGTATCCTGCCGTTCCGCGTCACCCAGGTCGTGCTCGAGCCCTCTCAGGGACAGCAGATACCTCGTCAGCCGCCTTCGCCCCAGGGGGCGTATTCCAAGTCCGCCGGAGACGAAGGAGAGTGGGCTAACCCGATGGAATCCGGAGCAAGCTCAAGCGGTAGCGATTCGTGATTTACGCGGCTGTCGGTTTAGTAGTCGTAGGGCTGTTGTTTATCGCTGTCGCAGGATACGACCTGTGGGTTTCGAGAGGTGATAAGAAAAATCTCGCCTCTGTGAAAGCGACGTTTAGTAAAGCGCTTTTGATGGGTGGGGTCTTTATTGCTGGTGGCGCATTGTTGGCCTGGGAGGTCCACCTGGAACAGCCATTGTCTGATTCGGAAGTGAAAGAGAGTTTGAACAGCACCCCTTGTGTCGCGACGTCTCTGAGACGTCATTTGAGTCAAGCGGAACGACCGGTGACCAGAGACGAACTTGCCGACATTCGAGATGACTGTGAGAGCAAGCGATCCGAAGAATTGATTCAGAAAAAGCTGCAGCAGCAACGAAAAGCGGCCGGCGAATCCAATTAACGACGAAGCGCCTAATGGCAGAGGTGAGTATGAAACGATGGATGATGTTGGCTGGGATGGTGGCCTTGTCCGGCTGTGCGGCACAGGATCACTATTATTCGAACGGGGTATGCGTCACTTGCTTCGATAACCCGGTCACGGGGGAACCGCTGAACTACGATCCCAGCGAGACGCCGCAGAAGGTGGCGACCAATGCCGAGGGACAGACGGTCGACGCCAAGAGCCTCGGCAGTCAAAGTGGTTCCGTCGATATCGATTCCCGCGTCGATGTCGATACCGCTTATGCTCGGATCAAGTCGGCGATGGGATTCCGCTCGCCTAACGACTTCGAGAGCCCGGAGAGCACGACGGCCAAAATGCAGATGGGCGATGTGGCCTGGAAGCACGACCGCACACCGGGGGCCTATTACAATCTCGGCGATTACGGTCGGCAGACCCTTGGTGGAACACGATATTCGATTCTGCAGCGGGTTCAGATCGAGAAGAGCGGCTCGGGCTCGCGCATCCACTACAGCTGGGCACCTGCTGACAAGCGAACCCTGTATGACGGGGATGCCATGGAGTCTGCGCTGACACAGCGCCTGAACGCTGCGCTGGACTGATCGCTCATGCCCAACTTCTTCACCATCAAGGATGGTTGGAGTCTGGACGAGCAGCTCGGCAACATGCTGCGGGAACTCGACGACACGCAAGAGACCGGCCGGGTCGTCGAGTGTCGTCTTCAGCTCAAGGCGTTGATGCGAGAGTATGGAATCAGCGACGAAACGGTCGTCGAGTGGATCGACCTAGGGATACTCAAGGGTGAAAGAGACTGAGGCAGCGGTTTATCAGCGGTTTTTCATTCGCCCCCTGCCGGGGCGTCGCCCGCGGATCGAATCGGACATTCAGGCTGTCATCGATCACGCGGTCGATTGCCGTTTTGCTCCCGATGGCATGTTGCTCAAGCCGACGATTCTCAAGCCCGGTCAGGGGCATTACCTGATCCCGATGCGCTGGCTCAATGGTGAGGTGATCACCATCGACAACGTTTCGTCGGCGCAGTGGTTCTGGCTTGATGCTGACATTCCATTCAGTGGATCGCTGGCTCGGCGATTGGCTCTGGCGCTGACACGACACCCCGAGATCGCCTGCGTAGCCGAGGACAACACACGCGGCGCTGCCCACAGCAATGCGGAAGCCTGGATCATCGACGACGCCCATTACCTGCTCCAGCTCGATTAACATTCCCCGCTGAATCCCCTGATCCAGCCCGTCACGCTGAGGCCATACCCATTCTGTGAGGCCCGGTGTCATGTCCCGTTTGTTTCTCTGCGAAAAACCCTCTCAGGCGCGTGATATTGGCGCGGTTCTGGGGGCGACCCGTAAAGCCGATGGTTGTCTCCAGGGCGATGGAGTCGTCGTGACCTGGGCCTTCGGCCATCTCCTCGAGCAAGCCCCTCCTGAAGCCTACGATCCCGAGCTGAAGCGCTGGTCGCTGGAGTCATTACCGATCCGTCCAGCGCAGTGGAAAAACACGGTGCGCAAGGATGCCAGTAAGCAGTTCAAGGTGATCCAGGGGCTGCTGAAGCAGTGCAGCGAGGTAGTGGTGGCCACCGATGCCGATCGAGAAGGCGAGACTATCGGTCGCGAGATCCTCGACGCCTGCCGCTATCAGGGTCGCGTTTCTCGCCTCTGGCTGTCTGCGCTCGACCAGGCATCCATTCGCAAGGCGCTGGCCAACATCCGTCCGGGAGAGTCGACGTATCCGCTGTACCAGGCGGGACTGGGCCGTTCCCGGGCGGACTGGCTGGTTGGGATGAATCTGACCCGCGCGTTCTCGGTGCTGGCTCAGCAGCAGGGTCATCAGGGCGTCCTGTCAGTCGGCCGGGTGCAAACGCCCACGCTGGCGCTTGTCGTCCGACGTGACCAGGAGATCGCGAACTTCGTCCCCAAACCGTTCTGGGAGGTGGTGGCAAACCTGCAGGCGGAGGGCGGTTCGTTTCAGGCAAAGTGGCTGCCGGCCAACGCTGACTGGCTCGACGAGGAGGGGCGATGCGTCAATTCTGAAGCGGCGCGAGCGGTCGCATCCCGATGCCAGGGCGCGGCGGCGACTGTCGCGGCCATCGAGACGTCACGGAAAAAAGAGTCGGCGCCGCTGGTGATGGATCTCGGCACGCTGCAGCAGGAGTGCTCGAAGCGATACGGCTTCGGTGCCCAGCAGGTTCTCGACATCGCCCAGTCCCTCTACGAAACCCACAAAGCCACGAGCTACCCGCGTACCGATTGCCGTTATCTGCCGACATCGATGCTGTCCGAGGTCGGGGCCGTCGTGACGGCGCTCCTGCATTCGGATGAGAAGCTCTCCCCGGTGATCGGTCGACTTGACCAGACGCTCAAGAGCCGCGTCTGGAACGACAGCAAGATCACAGCTCACCACGGCATCATTCCCACCACGGCGCCTTGCCGTATCGATCGGATGAGCGACGAGGAGTTCCGGGTTTACGATCTCATCCGTCGCCACTACCTGGCGCAGTTCCTGCCGGCCCACGAGTTTGACCAGACCGATGCCAGGCTAAATCTCGCCGGCGAGACGTTCGTGGCCTCGGGCCGACAGGTACAGGTCGAGGGTTGGAAGGTGCTCTTCCCCCGAGGGAAGGGCAAAGGGCAGGACGGTGACGACGAGGAGCAAGAAGGTTCCGGCGCGCAGGCGCTCCCGCCTCTCCGTCAGGGGGAGAGCTGTTCGGTACGGAATCTACTGGTGAGGGATCGTCAGACCCAACCGCCGAAGCCCTTTACCGAGGGTGCGCTGATCTCGGCGATGAAGAACGCGGCCCGGTTCGTTACAGATGAGCGGCTACGAGCGCGACTGCGCGAGAGTGCCGGCATCGGTACCGAGGCGACACGCGCCGGCATCATCGAGACGCTGCTCAGGCGAGGCTTCATCCGGAAAAAAGGGCGCACGATCGTCTCGACACCGGTTGGCCAGGGTCTCATCGCGGCATTGCCACCTCAGATCAGCAACCCGGGGATGACAGCCCTGTGGGAGCAGGCGCTGGATCAGGTCGCCGAGGGGGCGATGACGCTGGAGGATTTCATGGAGCGTCAAAGCACATTGCTCGACAAGCTCATCGGTATCGCGCTTCAGCGTCCCCAGCTGAATCTCCCCGAAGCACCGAGGGCGAAGCCACGCCGCAAATCGAAGCCCAGGACAGCTCAGGGAGGACAGGGGTGATGCATCACGATGAGTGGGAGTCCAACTGCACCGAGTATCTTGCCGGAACTGGCGAGGAGCCGGGTGCCTTCGATAAGGAAATGACCGAGACGGAAATCGCGTGGGTAGTCGATCAACGGCTGCGCGCTCAATCCTGGGAGACCTATCCCGAGGTGGTACTGGAGACCTTCGCGGGCCGCCCCGATCTCATCGCGACGCGCCGGGGAATCTGCCAGGTCTTCGAGTGCAAGCGCACGTTGACGCTGGGTGTGATCGAACAGGCTAGCCGGTGGCGAACACACTCGCGGCCGGAGCAGGCGGGCATGCCTCATCTGATCTGGGTCGCCTGCAAACGGCCTCAATATCGGTCCAACAATCTGCTGTGGTGGCTGCTGCGACAGTTCGATATCGGGCTCATGTCGATCGAGAAGCAGCCCGCCGTGGAAATCCGCTACGGTGGAGAGGTCGAGATTTCCCCGCAGCGCTACAGCATCACTCGGCGTATCGCGCCACGCATTCAACCGGGCGCGCGCCGATCGGCACATCGGTTGATCGACCAGCTCAATCCCGACATGCGTATCGCTCAGCCGGGAGCGAAAGGGGGAGAGACCGAGTACATGACGCCGTTCAAACGGACCATGGCCATGGTGGACGAATTTCTGTCATCGGAGCCGGACAAGGAGCGCCATATCGAGCAGATCATCGACTACCTGAACGAGAAGGGTGGCCATCATTACGGCACCGATCGCAGCGCCCGGGGAGCGATACCTCCGCATCTTGATCGACTGGGGTATCCACGCACTCGAGAGTGGGGCTGCTGGTTCAGGGCGCGCACGGAGGCAGCCGTTGCTCCTTGCCAGATCGCTGACACTCCTCGATAATTGCTCTTGCACCCCGTTGCCAACTGACGGTCATCAGTTGGTCCCTTTGGACTCTCCTTGGGTCCGAACCCAAAGCGCTATCACCTGGCGAAAGAGCGCACCCCCTCGCAGGCTCCGCTTGCACTACATTGGCGTGTATGCGGGTTCCAGGTTCCCTATGTTTCAGGTCGACCGGTCGTCGACCATTTCTTCAAGCCCATTTCGACCGGCCAGCCAGGCATCTCGTCACAGGTGCCTCGCTGGCCGGTTGAACTTGTCTTTACCGTGGCGGCGCCCACCGCCTGACCCCTGGGCTCCCTTTGTGCGGGGATCCGCGCACAACCGTATCGGTCCATCGCCATGATTCGGGACCGGATGCAGCGGCAATCGTCACCATGACTACGAGGGGCATGGCCGATGGCCGGCATAATGGCTGATTCATACTTGCTACCCAAACCGGTATCGGTAGCCGACTGGACGCGCAGTGCTGGTCCTCAATCCCAAGGCGAGGCGGCGAGAATTCGCTGCCCCGGCTTGCGATTGACGATCGAGATTTGGGGTTGACGCCGGGTAGAAGTGGCGTAATCCTGTCGATGTAAGCCGCTGGTCACTGACGGTCATCAGTGACGCCTTTTGCCTTCGGGCAATTCCCGAAGCCGTTAACGCATCCCGAGAGACGGCGCTCATCTGAGCTGGATGCCACTTCCGAATACTCGGCCTCGCGCCGAACCACCCATCCGGGGGAACACTTTCCCCGATGGGGATGGTGTGTCTTCTGGATTCCCGTACCTCGATCCAAGGAGCAACACCATGTCTAACTCGACCGATAACCAGTTCTTCGATCTCCATATCACCGGCGTTGGCTACGTCAATCGGATCCGCAAGATCACGCCCAAGCGTGGCGATGCCTTCTGGGCTTGCGACATATCCGCGTTGAATGGCCCTGCCAATGATGTCGAGTATCGCCGTTTCGACTGCCGCGTCAGTGGGGCCGAAGCGGAGAAACTGGTCAAAAAATTCGCCGCAACCGTGGCCGATCGCAAGGAGAAAGGGACTAACGAGCCCAAGATCCTGATCGGTTTCAAACTCGGCGATCTCTATCCCGATCTGTTCACGCGGACCAAGGGCGATCGCGCTGGTGAAACAGCCGTGAGCCTCAAGGCGCGTCTACTGTTCGTCAATTGGGCCAAAGTGGACGGCGACAAGGTTTATGAAGCGCCACGGCGTGACGAAACCGCGTCGACCCCCACCAGTGCCCAGGCTGGCGAAACAGCGTCGCAGGGAACCGATGCGCCTGCCCAACCCGTTGTCAGCGGATCGGTCGGCGCCGCCGAAGCGGTCATCTGATTCCACCTCACTTACCGGGAAGCTCGCTTCCCGTCAGTGACGGTTTTCATTCCACCCGCCCGGGGATTCACTCCCCGATCGGGCGGTGTATCTCGGCGCGATATTCTGGAGATACGCCTATGAAGCAGAAAAACCACGCGCTAGGCCTTGCCATCGCTGAGGCAATCGAGCGCATCGCCTCAACCATCGTAGCGGCCTGCATACTTGGCGGTGTCATTGCCCACCAGATTCAACTCGCCTATGCGGTGTTGGGTGGGGGTATTGCCACTGTCGTGGTATTGGTCGCTGTCGTATTGAGGGTTAGAATCAATCAAACCATTGACGCAGCCAAGGAGGCTGATGGCCAATGAACGATGAATTCCTGCGGTTTGCAGCCGTAATGGCTCCGTTCCTGATTCTCTCGATCGGTGGTCTGGGCTACGCCTGGCTGGTACTCAAGGATTTGCAAAAACGCCAGAAGCATCGGCATCACTGATGCGAGCTGATGCCTGATGGATTCTGCGACTCTGCTGCTTGGCACGATTTTTGTCGTTCTGACCGTTGCGATGACGATTGCCGGCGGTTATGCCTACTACGTGCATCGCAAGTTGGAAGCGCGACGAAAACGAAAACGCTGATTCAGACAGATTCTTACACGTCATGACAGCCTCCTTCGGGAGGCTGTTTTTGTTTCCCTACGGGAGAGTTCTCCCGATATGGGGGGCTCTCCCGTTTTATTGGAGATTTCCCCATGGGTTACACCTTCCCCTTTGAAACCGAGACTCGTGATGAACTGATCGACTGGCTGCTGGAGCATCAGCATGAACCGAGTCGATGCGAGATCCTTGATCATTCGCGACGAGGCAATGTGCTCTACGTCGTATTTCACAATCGAGTAGACGACTATCGATTCATCGCTGTGTTCTTGCTGCAGGGGCCGACGCCGGCCTCGGGCTGCTCAGGTGATCGCGCCTGGGGGTACAAGGATATGGATGAGTCGATGGGGCCTTATGTGAAGGACTGTCCAGAGCGATTACTCAAGCAATCGGATGTTCAGTGTCCTGAGGCCGTCGCCTGGCGAGAGGCTTGTCGGACGTTGAGGAAGGCGAAAGCTCGTCGTCGCCGCCTGGCTAGTCAATCTCGACCGGGTGACCGGCTTCGCTATCATCTGGGAAGCAGTCGTGAGGGTGATGTTGTTATCACGATCGACTTTGTACGTGCTCACACTTCGACATTCTTCATAGGCCGTGACGCGACTGGGCGAATGTGGCGTTATCGCTGGGATCGCGTTGTGATCGATCCACCACAGGCCAGTCACGACTGTAACGCTGCCTGACTGACTTAACGTTTCTTCTCCCACCCGGGGCCATTTCCCGGTGGGATGGCTCCATTCTCTCGAGGAGCCACCCACATGCAACCCTACTGCCTGCAACCCGGTTCGGCCGGTGATTCACACAGTGTCTACGAGGGCGCTTCTGCCTGGCCAGCGTGCCCGATCGGGTATCTGCGCCTGGCATACGACATAGAGCGCGATCATGGCCACGGTCCCTGGATCGTATTCGATACGTTGGGTCGGCCCTTCTCCGGTGACACACCCGAGAAGGCGCTTGACGCTTTCGCCATTCGTCCGATGACGCGGGTCACGCTGATCTAAGTCTCTACCGAGACTACTCACCCATTCGGGGCCACGCCCCGAGGGGGTGGCTCCTTTCCAATCGATACACGAAGGAGCAATTCCATGAGCGATACTCTCTCCTATCAGCTGGCCCAGGAAGACGTCGATGTCATTCTGGCCGCGCTGAGGCTGTTACAGCGCACGTCCGGATGGGACATACCCGATGCGATTCAGGATATCGGGGGCGAGAGTCTGGATGTGGTCAACATCGACAAACTGTGCGAGGAACTCAACCTCGGCGGTACCGCTGACGACCAGGATGCTCGAGACATTCTGATTCGGCGCTTTCGTGCCGAGTTGTCACGACCCGAGTGGGACTCGGACACGGCGGCAAGTCTGGCGACATCCTTGGCCGATGCTGGCTGGCCGATATTCTTTCCTCAACACGAGGGCTGGTATCTGGATGTCGTGGATGGCGCCTATGCCGTCGTGGCCCGCGCCAATGGCCCGTTTCGATCGGATGCCGAGGCCGTGGCATCGATCGCGCAACGGTTTGCCAAGGGGAGTCGATGGCATGGTCAGGTGCTCGACACGATCGGGATGACTGCATGCGGTCATGGCCTTCCGCTGTTGCGGATCCTGGGCTATGGCCCCAATGCAGTCGATGTCGTGGTCTGTAGCGAGCTCCGCCCGGACGACTGTCTTGAGATCGGCTATCGCCCGGATCCCTTCGAGCCGGCCAGCTGGTCGATCTTTCGACGCGATAATGAGTTAGGTGGGTTGAAATGGATCGCCGATCGACCTGATCAGCAGAGTGCGCTGATCTATTGCGCTGGCAGGCTGGGCGCGTCACTCAACGACGAGATCCTGACCTCGTTTTCCACCTACTTCCAGTGATTTACCTCAAAACGCCCCCCGGGGCGTTTTTTTGGCTGTCAGCCAGGGTGGAAAGTACTCCGGACCGACGGTGAGGTGGCGTCCTTGCCCGACCGCATCCTTGCCGGTGTTCCTGGGGTCGTATCGTCCCTGGCGCGCATCATGGGGCCAACGCGTCGCAATAGATAGAGCCCTTGAAAGAAATAGCTCAAGGCTTCGGTGATCCCTTTTGGGTGAGGTCGCCGACCGCCTGCAAAAGCCCTGCCGGTGCAATTAACATTTCCCGTCGCGAGTGCGGGTGGGCTTCGGCACGGTGAACCCGATCACGATCATTCAGGTTCACCGCGCGAGGCCAAACTCGATGTATCCCTTCCAGAAAACCAGTGTCGTCCCCTTAGCATTCTTGATTGCGCTGCTCGCCGGTTGCGCGCATCAGCAACCATCCCCACAGCCAAGCGAGAGCGAGCGCCTGGCCGCCGACTATCCCGACGCCGAGAAGTTGGCCCTTGCGGGAAACAAGGAAGGGCATCATGCCCGCGTCGTGGCCACCGGTCTGGATCAGCCCACCCACGATGTCGAGCCTGACGTCTATCGTGATCGCGATGCGTCACGAGTCGAGGTGATGCGAGGCGGGCGCTACGCCCTGGTCACGGCCAACGCCACGTTGCAGCAGCGCAACCTCCTCGAGCAGACCGTCAATGTCTCGATCCCTGCCTCCATGAGCCCATCGGTGGAGGATGGCTTGCGCTACACCCTGCAGCACACCGGTTACAGCCTTTGTGCTCCCCAGGGTGAACCGCAGCAACTGCTCTACAGCCGACCCTTGCCGGCGGCGCACTTCCGCCTGGGGCCGATGCCCCTGAGAGAAGCCCTGCAGGTACTCGCCGGTAGCGCTTTCGAGGTTCAGGCCGACCCCATCGCGCGAACCATCTGCTACCAGGTACGCGATCAGCGGCTGATTGAGGAGACCGGTCATGACGGATGATCGCCAGCGGCCCGTCGATTCCGGTGATCCGGAGCAGGAGCCTCGATCAGAAGCGCCAGTCGATTCGGATACGGGAAGCGTCGGTCGTCGCGAACCCTCGTTTTCCCATCACGATGATGACGACAGACAGGACTTCAGTGACGCCAACCGCGAGGAACCCGGTCACGAGGCGCCAAATTACACCCCCTACGCAGAGAGTCGCAGACGTTGGAGTCCGCTGCGATTGTCGCTCCTGGGGCTTGGGATTCTCGCTGTTTTGGGGCTCATCTATTTCGTTCTATTTGCCGGTTCGGAGCCGGAGGGGCCAACGCTGGAGTCTCGGCTACAGTCTCAACAGCAGGTCATCGACCAACTGCGCGTGCGGATCGAAGAGCTGCAGAGCGGCCAGGACGAGCGTCGCAGTCAGGCCGAAGGTACCAGCAACCGCCTTGGCGAAATCGCGTCACGCCTCGACGATCTCGAGACGAGCCGACGGGACTCGCCGCTGCAGGCATTGCCCGAGCGCGTCCAAGCGCTCTCCCATCGCCTTGATGAGCTGTCCAGCTCCGTGGACGTGCGATTCAGTGCGGCGCAGGAAAAAGAGCAGTCGCTCGAGTCGTCGATCGAGGAGGTGCGCAAGCTCCGAGCCAGCCAGAAGACCAGTGCCCAGCAAAGCCAGCCAAGCTCTCAACGTCAGACACGACGTCAACCCGAGCCGCCGTCACCGCCGTTCTCGGTGTCGGGCGTCGAGCTGCGCGGCGGGCGCAGCTATCTCGCCGTGGCATCCGGGGCTGCCGGGCGCTTGAGCGATCTACGTCTGGTCGGTGAGGGGCAGAACATCGGGCAGTGGCATCTGTCGTCGATCGAGGGTCACTCGGCGGCGTTCACCATCAACGGCCAGACCGTGGTCGTTCCGGTTCCTTGAGGAGAGCCCCATGACGCTGAATCGCAATCGACGCCTGGCTATCGCGCTGCTGCTGTTTACGGCCTTGCCCGTGTGGGCTCAGGAAGGGCAAGAGAGCGAGTCGACGCGTATCGATCAGACGCGCCTGGAGCAGAGCAGCCAACGGGCTGCCGAGGCCTGGGGCCTGAACCAGCAAGAGTATCGACGCTATGAGTCGATCATGGAGGGGCCGCGTGGCACCTGGTCTCCCGATCTGGATCCACTGACCGCCTTGGGATTGGAAGCTCGCAGTCAGGCCGAGCGTCAGAAGTACGCCGAGAAGCTGGTTGAAACCGAGCGCGCCCGCGTCGAGGCGGAACTCGCGTTTCAACGCGCCTACGACGACGCCTGGCAGCGGCTTTATCCCAACGACATGCCGGTCAACTCATTCTCCACAAGAGATGGTGAAGACGCGACCCGATCGGTGTTCGGCAGCAACCCATCGGCATCCAGCCAGCGCCTGAATGTGGTGGTGGCCACCGAGGGGTGTGACCAATGCGATGCGACCGTGAAGCGTCTGCTGAACAGCGGTGCGGCCATGGACATCTGGGTCCTGGATTCCAACGGAGACGACGATCGCATTCGAAGCTGGGCGGCTCAGGTCGGCATCCCACCGGCGAAAGTGCGTGCCGGCACGGTGACGCTCAACCATGGTGGCTCGCTGAACGTCGACAGCAGTGAACTGCCGCGTGTCGCGCCGAGGGGCTAAGCAATGATCTCGCGCGCGTTGAAAGCTGCACTGACTGGGCTGGTGACGGCGGTAGTTGCCAGCCTGGTTCATGCCGAGCAACCCGACATCCCATCAGCCTATGTGGTCGCCGCCGAGGATCATGGTGTACCGCCGGCGGTGCTCTACGCCGTGGCCAGCGCCGAGTCGGTCGTGAGTCTCGACGCGGGGCGTCGCCCCTGGCCCTGGACGTTGAATGTCGCCGGCAAGTCGATGCGCTTCGGCGATAGAACCTCCGCGTGCCGGGCGTTGACCGACGCGCTCGAGACGACGCAGATCGTCGACGTGGGGATCGCGCAGCTCAACGTGCGCTGGCAGCCGCAATTGTTCGGCGCTGGCCAGCGTTTCGCGGATCCCTGCGATGGGCTGAATCCCTACGCCAATCTCGATGAAGCGGCTGCACTCATACGCGCTCACTTCGATGATGCCGGTGACTGGTTGATCGCTGCCGGTCGCTATCACCGTCCAGCAGGTGGCCGTCCCGCCGAGCGCTACCGCGCCGTGGTGAGTCAGGAGCTGGCTCGGCTCGGCACATCCCCCTCTCTAGAAATTGACTCGCCGGCACGGATGGCTGCACGTCAGACGCCGGTCTCGAAGCGATCCCATCGACCAGCCCTGGCCTCAGTGGAAAGTGACCACTCAACAGCGTCGGATGAGGCGCTGATCTGGGTGACACCAGGCCCACGCACCCCCGAGACCGACGTCACCTGGGTAACGCCAGAGCAGCGGCCCTGGATGGCCGAAGTCGCAGTCCGATAGGAGACCCCGATGAAACAAACACGCTGCCTCAGCCTGCTGTCAGTGGGTGCGATAGCGCTGCTGTCGACATCTACATGGGCTCAGACTTCTTCCGAGCGCCCCCCTGGGCTGCCTCAGCTGACCGTGATCGCCGATCACGGGGGCGAGCCGGCCCGACCTTACTACGTGGCGATCAAGGGGGCCGGGATCGGTGAGGAGGAAGGCTACTCACCGCAGCTGGGTGGCGAGGCGCGTCCTGCCCGGCCCTTTGGAGAACAGGACATGCTGCCGCTCGAGAGCGAGCAGTTGACGCCTGGCACCGTGACGCCGCGTCAGCTGGACCTGCCAGGCGGGTTCACGCCCGTCTTTTTGGTTGGTGATGACGACTTATCTCGTCAGTGGCTTGCCCAGCGCGGCGACATCCTGCGCGAGATGAACGCGGTGGGGCTGGTGGTGCAGGTAGCCGATGAGCCGTCCCTACAGGCTCTGCGCGATGCAGCCCAGGGGCTCGAGCTTCGCCCCGTTTCCGGTGATGGACTAGCCGAGCGACTTGGCCTTCGACATTACCCCGCGCTGATCAGCCAGCGGGGTATTGAACAATGAGCGGGGAACAACCGGTGACGTCACCACTGCCCGACAAGCATTCACTGATGGCGTCAGTCGATCGATGCTTTCGACGCTACAAGCGCAGCACCACGCGACGGGAGAAAGCAGTCGAGCTGATGTGGTCGCACGTGATGAAGCTCATGGCGAGTTGGTTGGCCGAATACAATGCGACTCGACTGATCCGGCGTGAAGTGACAAGGCGTGGTGAGACCGACCACATCCTCCTGGGGTTGTGGAAGATCCGGCACACGACGTCGGGAGAGACACATACCTATCGGCTCGATCTGGCGAGTGGCCGCTGGCGACGGGACCGAAATCTGGATCGCTGGCCAGAGCTGAAACTGTTGCCTGTTACAGCAGAAGGGGGGCTGGCTTTCACCTGGGAAAGTCTCATCGGGGACGCCTTCGATGAAGTCTTCCGTCAAGCGTCGAAGGCACTTCGGTTGCCGACGTCCGCGTACGACTATCTCCATGGCGAGCTGGTGATTCGTTGGGATCGCCGTGATCTATCGAAGGCGTGTTCGATACTCGCCAACGATCAGTCGTTGGAGCAGCAAATACTGTCGGATGTCCGTTACCCCATGGAAGTTGATGGTTGTGTGACCTGCCATACGGATTGGAATGATCGCAGAGCGACTGCTGTCGACGTCGGATCTAGAGAGGAGTGGCAGCCGAGAGGGGCCGAACACTGCCATGAATGCGCCGAGAACGAGAAACGCAAGGCAGATTACGAACGCACGGTGATGCAACGGTTGGCCACGGTAAAAGCGCAGTTTGGCGACCTTCGGGCCTTGAACCTGGGCGAAGGGCGCTCCTATGCCCAGCTCAAGACGCTGGGTGGTTATCGCGTCAAGGCGTTGATGACCGCCCTGTGGCACGACGCACTGGATCGACCTGCGGTCTCCCTGGCGTCACGCATCGAGGGGACACGCGCGTGTCTTTACCTGAGGGAGGTGCTGCGGGTTCAGGCCAATATCGACGCGGTGGAACGTATCGCCAGCGAAAGACCGCAATGGTTGCCCATGCTGTCCAGGATTCATCCCCGTCACTGGGAACGCTCCGACTTGTTCTCGCGCAAGCTCTGGGTCCGTCAGGGGGGATCGGCGGCGCCCGTCGATCGGCGATCGCTTCGTTGCGATCGGCGGCTTTGTAGCCTGGAACGGCCGGCGAGCTTTCGTTTCCTCAACGATTCCTCCCAAGTTTGCGTGGCCATGATTCTACTGGGATGGGCGAAGCTGACGGAGCATTTCGGCAGCGCCCATGGCCACATCGATAAATGGATCATCTTCTTGCAGGCGCTTGCGCCGTCTACCGACCGTCGTCCCGCCGCCCGAATGCTCGCCATCAGGGCGGGATTGATATTGATGCAGCACTGCCTTGCACGATGTGACGCGTCACTCGCGCTCGACAAGCTGAAGCAGCCAGCGGTCATGCGCCTGGGGCGCGCCTGGGTCGCCGAGCGGCTAACGGTCTGGCGGGATCAGGGGTATCGCGAATTGATGCGATCCAAGGCGAAGGGCGAGGCCAGTCTCCAGCAGGCCAGCGATTGGTGCCTGTCCCACGACTGTCGTTACCCGGACCACAACATGAACTGGACTGCCATCGAGCGGCATTCCCATACCTGGCATGAGCACGTGCAGGCGGAAGCACGCAGACGGCGAGAGGATCAGCAGCGTGATGGGTTGGGTGATGGGGCGCTATCGCAAGACCTCACCTGGTCGTCACCCATCGACGCCATTCAGACGGATCGTTTCGTGGCGACGCCGCTAACCGATAGCGAAGCGCTGCGTATCGAGGGTGACGTGATGCACCACTGTGTCAGCGTCTATGACGAGAACTGCCATCATGGCGGCTATCTCGTTTTCTCGATCGTACCCACTGCCGCTGACGCTGAAAAAGCGGACCGCGCCACGCTGGGCGTTTATCTCGGGGCAGGCGGTTTTCAGCTCAACCAGCTCTACAGCTATTGCAATACACACGTGTCCAGTGCTGCTCGAGCTTTCGCCGAGCACGTTATCGCGGCACTCAATCAGTCCCTGGTGGAGCGAGCCGCATGAGCAGCAATCACCCCCTCGAATCCCTCCTGCGACCCGCCGTCGAGCTTTACACCGTCTGGATCTGCGCCGGCTGCGTCGTCCTGTGTATCTGGGCACCCTGGTCGCTGGCACTGGCGCCCAGTGTTGGCATCACCACGGCAGCGGGCTTTGCCGCCTTCGGCGCCTGGCGATTCCGTCAGGCATGGGTCGTGTTGCGCTATCGCCGTAACATGCGTCGCCTGCCGCGCTTCGCGTTGCCGGCGCGCAAGGTGCCCTTGAGCCGGCGGAGTTTGTGGCTGGGCAAGGGCTTCAAATGGGATGCCCAGCACACCCAGCGGCTGCACGAAGCGGCCCAGCCCGCCGCCAAGGGGTATGTTCAGCCGAGCCCCTGGTATCAGCGCGCCCGTCGTCTCGAGCAGTCGATGGAGGGCGGAGCAGTCGGCCAACATATCGCCGCGCTGCTGCGTTGGGACTCGATGTTCAATCCGGTCCGGCCGCTACCACCGGTCGGCGGGCGGCCGGCGCTGCATGCCGTCGAGTGGCGAGAGCACGATGTCTGGATGCCGCTCGGTGAGCGGGTGGGGCATACCCTGGTGGAGGGAACGACCCGCGTGGGCAAGACGCGTCTGGCCGAGATTCTGATCACCCAGGACATCCGGCGCGGCGACATCACGATCTGCTTCGATCCCAAGGGGGACGCGGATCTGATGATGCGCATGTACGCCGAGGCCCAGAAGGCTGGACGGGGTGACGAGTTCTACATCTTCCATCTGGGCTGGCCGGACGTCTCGTGCCGTTACAACGCCGTGGGGCGCTTTTCGCGCCTATCCGAAGTATCGACCCGCGTAACCGGCCAGCTCTCCGGCGAGGGCAATTCTGCCGCGTTTCGCCAGTTCGCCTGGCGTTTCGTCAACATCGTGGCTCGCGCCCGGCATGCCCTGGGTGAGCGGCCGAGCTACGGCCAGATCCTGGCCGATGTGGTGAACATCGATGCGCCCTTGATGCAGTACGTCCAGCAGATGCTGGAGCAGCAGCTTCCAGGGTCGAACCAAAAGATCACCGACATCGAGGGGAAGATCAACGACAAGAACACGCCGCGTAACCTGCAGGGTCGCCACAAGCGGGTGGTCGCGATCGTTCAGTACCTGCAACAGCCGGACGTTATCGAGTCGCTGAGCGATCCCGTGCTCGATGGACTGCTCTCCGCCGTGCGCTATGACAAGACCTACTTCGATAAGATCGTGGCATCGCTTCTGCCGCTGCTCGAGAAGCTGACCAGTGGCAAGATCGCCGAGCTGCTCTCGCCGGACTACGACGACATCGAGGACGAGCGTCCGGTCATCGATTGGCAGCAGATCATTCGCAAGAAGGGAGTGGTCTACGTCGGGCTCGACGCGCTGAGTGATTTTGAGGTCGCTCAGGCGGTGGGCAATTCGATGTTCGCCGACATCGTGTCGGTCGCCGGTCACATCTACAAATTCGGGTCCGAGGATGGCCTGCCCGGGGAGGGTGGGAGCCAGAAGCTGCCGATCAACCTGCACTGCGACGAGTTCAACGAGCTGATGGGCGACGAGTTCATCCCGTTGATCAACAAAGGCGGCGGCGCCGGCATCCAGGTGACCGCCTATACCCAGACGCTCTCGGACATCGAAGCGCGGATCGGCTCCACGGCGAAGGCCGGCCAGGTGGTGGGTAACTTCAACAACCTGATCATGTTGAGGGTGCGCGAGGAGCGCACCGCGCGGTTGCTGACCGACCAGCTGGCCAAGGTGAACGTCTCGACCCGGCTGATGGTGTCGATGGCCAGTGACAACGCCGACGTGAACAGCGACCAGGACTTCAGCTCCTCGGCAGGCGACCGCATCGGCACCGAGTCCGTGGAGATGCTGACGCCCAACGATGTCATCAATCTCCCCAAGGGGCAGGCCTTCGCGCTGCTCGAGGGCGGCCAGCTCTGGAAGATCCGCATGCCGCTACCGTTGCCGGACAAGACCGAGGACGTGCCGAAGGACGTGGCTGACATCGCGGGTCGCATGCGCGCCAAATACGCCACGGGCGATCAGTGGTGGACGGGCGTCATGCCGCCGCCGATTCATATGGACTTCAGCAATCCGCCGAGTCTGCATGAGCCGGTCGAGCGTGATGCCGTCGTGGTGGATGGCGGAGCCGGGGAGGTGAGTCATGGCGAGGGATGAGGCACCGGCGCACCGCGCCGAGAAAAAGCGCAGCGGCCTGGTCGGTACGTTGCTCAAGCTGCCGTTCACGCTCATGGCCATCGTCGTGGTGTCGATCTTCTGCTCGATCGTGATCGAGTGGATTGGTATCTACTTCGATTGGTTCAGTCAGACGGGATCCGATCATGCCTATCAGACGATGGTGTCCGAGATGGGGTATCTGGACAGCCAATTCACCCGCTCTCTATTGGTGTCGGCACCGGTCGAATTTGCCAACCGTATCGTGGATACCTGCTATCAGTGGCTGTTCGTGAAGTCGGGCGTTGCCGCCTGGGCCGAATCGGGTAGCGACTCGGAAGGGTGGCTTGGTGTGGTCAAGACCTACTTGCAGGCGGGCATGTACGTCACTCTGATGACGCTCACACGCTGCGTCATCCTGATTCTGACCTCTCCACTGTTTGTGCTGGCTGCGCTGGTCGGATTCACCGACGGTCTGGTGAGTCGCGATCTGCGTCGCTTCGGTGCGGGGCGTGAGTCGGCGTTCATCTATCACCATGCCAAGCGCATGGTGACACCGATTTTCCTGACCGGCTGGCTGGTTTATCTATCGCTGCCGTTTTCGATCCACCCGAACCTGTTTCTGCTGCCCTGTGCGCTGCTGTTCGGAATGATGATCGCCATTGCCACATCAAGCTTCAAGAAGTACCTCTGAGCGACCTCGTAATGGATTTTACCCGGCTTCGCCACAGCGAGCCGGGTTTCTAAAAACCTATCAAGAATACCCCGCTGTTTCGCTTAACGTTTCCGGCTGATCCCCGGGTGAGTTGCCTCGACCATGAGGTCATGTCGTCACCACTCACGACGGGACTCAACCATGACGGTGCGCCAACGTTTTTCTTCCTTTCCTTTGGTCTCGAGCCTTGCACTTGCACTTGCACTTGCACTTGCACTGGCCAGCGGCCTGTCGCCGTCTGCCCATGCCGGTGACATCGACGAGATCCAGCGCCGCGACCTGGACCTGATTCAGACCCAGATCGAGCAGATCAAGGTCGTGGTCGATCGCATCGACGCCAGACAGCAGAACGCCGACCCCGAATCCACTCGGGTGTACTTCGACATCCCACGTCTACGCAATGACCTGCACTCCATTACCAGCGGTATCGATGCCTATCTCGCGCCGGATCGTCTGCTGCCGCGTCAGCCTCGGCCGCTCGACGGCGACTATCTCGACGATCGGGGGCAGTAATGGCCGTTTCGACCAGTACCGCCTTCGAGGCCGGCGCGGGCGCAAGCCCCGATACCGTTTACCTGCTGATCGCCAGTGTCGGCTGTGCGCTCGCTGTGTTGTGGCTTACCTGGCTGACCATTAGCGCCTGGCGCGGCTGGACGGGTGGCCGCTTCGGCGAGTGGGTCATGTCTTGGAGCTTTATACGGGGTGTGATGGTCGTGGTGATTCTTTTCTGGCTGCTTCTGCGCTAGCGGGTGCAGCAGAACGCCCCAGTCGGGGCAGCGCCGTCCGCCCACGCCATGGCGGTCGGTTGGTAATCCAACCAGCAAGTGACCCAAGGAGAACCGAGCAATGAAATCCATCATGAATCTTTTCCACCGCGTTCGAGGCGCGCTCAACACATCCGCAGCCGCTCTCATGGCACTGCCCTCGGTCGCCATGGCCGCACTGCCTCAGCAGGAAAGCATCACCGAGGGGGCCGACGGTGATCTCTTCGGAACCATCCAGGGCGTTGGGCAGGAGGGCTTCAGCCTTGGTTTCATCGCGCTCGCGGCATTCGCGATCCTCGTCTATATCGTCGGCCTCATCTGGGCCTTCAACGAGTCCAAGAAACGCGGCGAGTGGAGTGTCCTCGGCGCCGTGCTTGGTTTCGGTGTTCTCATGATCGTGGTCGTCATCTGGCTGGCGAACTACGGCGATCCGATCATGGGCGGCTGAGGGAGACGTCGGGCCATGACCATCGAGTTCATTCCCTCTCGCCTGAACGCCACGCCCGTGGTCTTTCGCGGCATGACCGGCAAGGAGCTGGTCATCTGCGCCGCGTCGGGTCTGGTGTTCTTCATCCCTGTCGGGATCGTCGGCTGGGCCATCGTGGGCATGGGGGCCATGGTTCCGACCTGCATGTTCCTGGGCGCGGCTCTGTTTCTGTGGTTCGGCGGCACCTTCATGCGCCGCCTGAGACGGGGGCGCCCCACCTCCTGGGTCTACCGCCGCATCCAGTGGCAGCTGGAAAAGATGGGCATCCCGGTGCCCGGGGGCAGCGAGCTGATCCAGAAATCGATTCGTTGGCGAATTCGCCGCGATCCGGTGCGACGTCCGGTGGTCAGAAAACCCCGTCGTCGCCAGCGTCATCAGGGGATCCATCATGAGTCGTAAGCGCCATGCCTTGTCGGCGCGCGACGCGCACATCACGTCGCTGCGCGCCGCGATCGGCATTCTCGTCTTGATCTGCGCGGGGCTTTTCTGGGGCTGGAAGACCGCGCCGGATCGATTGACGGTCTATACCCCGCCCGACTTGCGCACGGGCAGCACGCGTGAGTGGTGGAAAGTCCCCGAGCCCAACATCTACACCTTCGCGGTTTACGTCTGGCAGACCCTCAACCGCTGGCCCGCCAATGGCGAAGCCGACTATCGACGCAATATCGACGCCTACGGCACCTTTTTGACGCCGGCGTGCAAGAACTATCTCCAGAACGAATACGAGCAGCGCCGCTCTCGCGGTGAATTGAAAGGGCGCGTGAGGGGCATCTACGAGATTCCCGGTCGTGGGTTCCAGAACGAGTCGCCCAACGGCCCGGGTGGCGTGCGTGTGATCGATCGCGATCACTGGATCGCCACGCTCGACATGGGGGTCAGCGAATCCTATGCCGGCACCTCCGTCAGGGACGCCTACGTCCGCTATCCGGTCTACGTCAGTCGCGTGGACAACGATCCCGACAGTAATCCCTGGGGCCTGCAGATCGGTTCCAGTGAAGGCTGCTTTGCCGGCGTGCCTCAGCGACTGGGCTATGCCGACGACGACAGCGATGAAGACTCTTCCAGCGAGGTGGCCCAGCCATGAATCCAATCTCGATCCTCCGCCACGGTCTCGTCCTGGTGGCGCTTCTCGTGGCGAGCCAGGCGCAGGCCGTCGAGATCCTGCACTGGGACCGCAAGCCACTGCCCGTCGACCTGCCCGTCGGTAGCGAGCGCGTTATCGTGCTGGATCGCAACGTGCGCGTCGGACTGCCCCGGGAGATCGCTGATGCCGAGACGCTGCGGGTGCAGAGTGCCGGCGGCGCGATCTATCTCAAGGCGAACAAGCCTTTCGACACGCAGCGCGTTCGCATTCAGGACGTCGAAACCAACGAGGTCGTTCTGTTCGACCTCACGGCCAGAGAAAACGGGGCGAGCGACGAGGAAATTCAGGTGGTGTTCCCGGATGGCGAATCCGCCGATGCCAACAGCAGTGCCTCTGACGCCACTTCGTCCTCCGAGAAAACCGATCGGCAATCCAGTGATGCATCGCAGGGTCACACCCCCGTCCCGGTCGTGCTGACTCGCTACGCGGCACAGTCTCTCTACGCGCCGACCCGCACCATCGAGCCTGTTCGTGGCATCAATCGCGTGGCCATGCGACTGCCCGAGCGCATGCCATCGCTATTGCCAGCGCTGCCGGTGACGGCTACGCCAATCGCTGCGTGGAAACTCGACGGCTGGGTGGTCACGGCGGTGCGGCTTTCCAATCGCGACCCTTCGCGCGCCTTCGAACTCGATCCACGCTGGCTGCAGGGCGATCTCTATAGCGCCACCTTCATGCATCCGACGCTCGGCCAGCGCGGTAGCGTTCGTGATACCACGACCGCCTTCATCGTGACGCGTGGCCAGCCCCTGGCGCAGGCATTACCGCTCTACGGTTCATCCGACGGCGGGGACTCCGCCTCCTTCGAGGATGGCATTCGGGTAGGAGGTGACTCATGAAACTGCAGGGCAACGGCCTGTTGAAGGTGCTCGTGCCGCTGTTTCTGGCACTGGCATTGGCCATCGTCGTGATGTGGCCAGGTTCGGACTCGGATCAACAGTCAGCACAGCAAGGTTCTCTCGACAAGAAGGATCCTTCGCTGACGTTGAGTCAGGACGAGCTCAAGGCCCTGGGGATCGAGGGGGACACGCCGGAGGACACGGTGGCCACCCTGGTGGGGCAGACGCGGTTGATGCGCGATCAAATGAACAGAATTCTCGATGCCAACGACAAGCTGCGTGAGCAGAACCAGGAGCTGGCCGAGCGCAACGACAATGTAGACGGACGCATCCGCAGTGCCCTGCGCGATCAGCAGCAGGATTTCACGCAAGAGCGTCGCCAGAACCAGCGTGAGAATCAAAGCCTGCTCAACAATCTTCAGGGCCAGATCCGCAACCTGAAGGAGGGTTTCACCGGCGACGCTGACGAGAGCGGCGATGACGACATGCCGATCGGTCTCGGTCTCGAGGGCGGCGGCGGTCCCACCGGTAGCTACAGCGCCGGAGGCAATCTGGCGTGGGTCGAGCCAATGGATCAGCGTCAAGAGACCGGGCGCAATGGCTCGCGACGAGCCGAGGGGCCGGCTTTCCCCACCTCGTTCAAGGCGGCGGCGAGCGATGTGGGTGATGCGGCGTCGCGGGCCAACAGCGCGATCAAGGCCAGCGCGACCGGCCAGCCGGACGAGGCCACGGTGGAGCCGGTCTATACCATCCCCGAGAACTCGACCCTGATGGGCTCTCTGGCCATGACGGCGTTGTTGGGACGGGTACCTGTCGACGGCACGGTCAACGACCCGTATCCGTTCAAGGTGATGATCGGCAAGGACAACCTCACGGCCAACGGCATCGAACTGCCCGAGGTCCGGGCTGCCGTCGCCAGTGGCACCGCCACTGGTGACTGGACCCTCTCCTGTGTGCGCGGAAACATCACCAGTCTCACCTTCGTCTTCGAGGACGGCACGATCCGCACGGTGCCATCGCCAGAAGACGTCAATCAGGGCGGTGGCGGCAACGATAACCGCAGCAACCAGAACCAGACCATCGGTGGAGGCGATTCCATCGGCTGGATCAGCGATCAGGCGGGCCTTCCCTGCATCAGCGGCATGCGCCGCAGCAACGCCCAGCAGTATCTCGGCACCCAGGGGCTTTTGACGGCCGCCGGCGCCGGCGCGGCGACGATGCTCTCGGATGATGACTCGACGTCGATTACTTCATTCGGCAGCGACGGTTCCATTTCTCAGGCCATGAGCGGCAACCAGGCCGTGGGGCAGATCCTCAGCCAAGGCGTCAACGACATGAGCGAGTGGGTCAACAAGCTCTACGGCGAGGCGTTCGCGGCGGTCTACGTGCCGCCGGGGCAGAACGTGGCCATCCACATCAACAAGCAGCTGCCGATCGATTACGAGACCGAAGGGAGGAAGGTGCGCTATGACACGTCAACCGCAACCACAGTCGGGCTCGACTGAATATCGCGCGGCGACGCGCATCGCGATCGCCGCACTGGGTTTGATCAGTCTCGCGATGCTCTCGGGCTGTGCGACCTCGAAGGACGAACTGATGCCGACCAACGGCATGACCATGCAGGAACTTTGGGAGCAGGGTTCCACGGCCGGGGGCGACAGCCAGCGGACCGGCAGCCCCGGCCAGCGTGCGGTGGACGCGGCTCGCGGCGCGCTGCGTCGTCCGATTGGAGACGGCGAGATGCGAGCCGAGCAGACGCGATACACGCGGGAGGCGGCCAACGAGATCTATAGCCAGTTCTCGCGTTTACCCAATCCCGACCTGGTGATGTTCGTCTATCCCCACCTCGCCGGTGGTGAGTCGGTGCCGGTACCGGGCTACTCCACGGTCTTTCCGCTCTACAACAAGCCGCAGTACGCCATGCCCGGGGAGGGCGCGCGACCGGCAGGGAGGACGCGCTGATGTCGCTCAATGCGCTCATGAACCGCTGGTTCGGCCATGCCGACCAGCGCGAGGAGGACGCCGCTAATCAAGAGGAGGGCACCTCTCGTGGTGGGCGGCCGACATCGGTGCCGCGCGGCAAGCCGATCACCGAACGCGATGTCGACAAGCTCTACGAGCGCGCCCCATCGTTTGCCAACTATTTGCCATTCATCGAGTACCTACCGGCATCGCAGAGTTTTCTGATGGACGACTGTCGCTCGGTGGGGATCGTGGCCGAGATCGTGCCGCTGGCCACCGAGGGGCGCTCCGAGGAGTGGCTGACCGCCAAGCGTGACCTGATCGAGGGGGCGTTTCAGGACGCGCTCCCGCAGCACGACAACTCTCCCTGGGTGGCTCAGATCTACGCGCAGGATGAGGTCGACTACCGCGACATCATGGAGCGTCTGAAAGCCTATATCGACTGTCCAGATCCGGAGTCGACCCGGGCCTCCAGCGGGCTGCTGGAGACGGCCTACACCCAGGAGTGGCTGGGGCAGTTCGAGCGCCACCTCAAGTCCATCTCCCAGGAGGGGGGCGTTTTTCACGATGACGTGGTGACGCAGACGCAGTGGAAGGGTCAGACCCGGCGCACACGATTGGTGCTGTATCGCCGTCTCAACAAGCAGGCACAGTCCGGCCGCGGTCAGCCGCTGACGCCCGAGGAAGAGGCCAACATGGTCTATGACCGACTGGCGTCGGCGCTCGAGGGTGTGGGCCTCACACTGCGGCGTTACGACGGACGCGACTTCCATCGCTGGATGGTGGTCTGGCTCAATCCGCGACCGGCCATGTCTCCCGAGGATCCGCAGGCGTTCTATGACCTGGTGGAGTACCCGGGCGACGACAATTTGCCCTATGACTATGACCTGGGCGGCGACGTGCTCTTCAACGCCCCCGAGTCCGACGCCGACAAGGGCCTGTGGTATTTCGACGGTCTGCCGCACCGCTGCCTGGTGGTTGATGAGCTGCGCCGACGTCCGGACATTGGTCACATCACCGGCGAGGTCAAGCGTCAGGGTAGCAAATCCAAGGTCTCGAACGCGTTGATGGACGTGCTCCCCGAGGGAACCGTGATGGTGTTGACCATTGTCGCGTCACCGCAAGAGCCGCTCGAGGATCATATCAATCGGCTCAAGGACAAGGCTCACGGGGATAGCGTGCTCGCGGTCAGCGTGCGTCGGGACTGCGAGAAGGCCAAGGAGTTCATGGCCGAGCGCCATTACCTGTATCAGTCGTCGCTGGTGTTTTACGTGCGTGGCGAGGACGAGACGGATCTGCGACAGAAGTGTCAGGCACTGAGCACCAAGCTGTATCAGTCGAGCCTGAAACCGGTGGAGCCGGAAGACGAGATCGCTTCGCTCAATACCTATCTGCGCTGGATGCCGATGGCGTTCGATCCTGACAAGGACGCGCGCAACCGCTGGTACACGGCCTACAACTACGTCCAGCACTTGGCCAATCTGAGCCCGTTCTTCGGACGGGCTCGAGGCACCGGTCGTCCGGGACTGACGATGTTCAATCGTGGCGGCGAAACGCTCTCCTTCGACCCCTTCCATCTGGCCGATCGCGAGAAGAACGCCCACGCCTTCATCAGTGGACCGACGGGGGCGGGCAAGTCGGCATCGCTGACGGCAATGTGTGCCCAGCTCATGGCGGTGCGTCGGCCACGTCTGTTCATTCTAGAGGTCGGTAACAGCTTTGGGCTGCTCGCCGACTACTTCGAGCGCAACGGCCTGAGCGTCAACAAGGTCAAACTGTCGCCGGGTTCCGGGGTGTCACTGGCGCCGTTTCTGGAAGCCCACCGGTTGCTCGAGGACGAACACGCCCGCCGTCGCGCTGCCGAGGATGCCGAAGCGCGTGCACGAGGGGAGAGCGTCGACGACGCGCTGCCCGCACCGATCGAGGATGACGACGAGGAGGAGGATCTCGACGAGGACAAGCGTGATCTACTCGGCGAAATGGAGATCACCGCACGGTTGATGATCACCGGTGGTGAGGAAGAAGAGGAGCGGCGCTTCCGGCGTGCCGATCGACGCATGGTGCGCGATGCCATTATGCGTGCCGCACGATTGACCTTCGAGGAGGCACGCCCCTGCAAGACCGAGGACGTGCGGGAGGCCTTCTTCGCGATCTCCCGGGATCCTGACGTTCACGAGGAGACCCAGCGCCGCGCCAACGAGATGGGCATGAATATCGGCCTGTTCTGCGATGGATTCGATGGCGAGGTGTTCAACTCGACCGGCGATCCCTGGCCGGAGTGTGACGTCACACTGGTCGATCTCGCGACCTATGCCCGCGAGGGCTATGGCGCGCAGTTAGCACTGTCGGTCATCTCGATCACCAACATGATCACCAACCTGGCCGAGCGGACCCAGTACGACGGTCGTCATATCGTGCAGATCATCGACGAAAGTCACGTCGTAACGGTCAATCCGCTGCTGAGCCCGTTCTTCGTCAAGGTGGGCAAGATGGGCCGTAAGCTCATGTACTGGCTCTGGTTCGCCACCCAGAACGTGGAAGATTTCCCGGACGCCGCCGAGAAGCTGCTCAACATGATCGAATTCTGGATCTGTCTGGTGATGCCGCCCGACGAGGTGCAGAAGATCAAGCGCTTCAAGTCGCTGTCGCCGGCGCAGGAGGAGTTGCTGCTCTCGGCATCGAAGATCTCCAAGAAGTACACCGAGGGCGTGGTGCTCGCCTCGGCGGTGGAATCGCTGTTTCGCGTCGTGCAGCCAAGCCTCTATCTCGCGCTCTCGGGTACCGAGGGGGACGAGAAGAAGGCACGCCGCAGCATCATGCTCGAGAAGCGTTGTTCCGAGCTGGAAGCGGCCATTCATATCGCGAAGGAGATGGACGCCAAGCGTGGCTTCATCGACGAAGCCGCGTTCGAGTCCGGCGGTCTGGCTCAGCGGGACGAGGATGTGGCGGTATGAGTCAGAATGGCATCAACGAAGTGATGAGTCTCGTCGGCGTGGTCGTGGCAGGGCTACTGGCCCTCGGGATTATTGGGGCCATTCTGGCTGTCCTGTCCGGCCGGCGTGGTCGTTCACTCCCCTATATTCCCCAGGCTTCACTGAATACCCCAACCGAGCAGGCTTTCTACGCCGCTGTTCATCGGGCCGCCGGCTCGACAGCGTTGATTGCCTGCAAGGTTCGGATCGCCGACGTGCTGCAGGTGCGCTTTCGCAAGCGCCATGGCCGCGATCAGCGGTGGTGGCGCTACTTCCGGCTGATCAGTTCGAAGCATGTCGATCTCGTGGTGTGCGAGCCACGCGGTAGGCGAATTCTCGCCGCGATCGAGCTCGATGACCGCAGTCATCGCCGTCGCGATCGTAAGCGGCGTGACCGTTTCGTTGACGACGCCTTCGCGTCGGCGGGCGTGCCGCTGTTGCGTTTTCCGGCCAGCGGTCGCTATGACGCGCGGGAGATTCAGGAGCGTCTGATGCCTTACCTCACGACCCCGAAAGAAGGATCGGTTACATGCAACAACTCCAGATCGACGACGCGGTGAGCACGATGAACCTCGACGCGAGAGCGCGCACGCTGCATCTACTCCCGGCCCTGCAGGTCGATCCCTTCGATGGTGTCGCGCTCGAGGACATCACCCTGTCGGTATCGGCGAGCTGGCTCGACATGCCCGTCATTCCTGCGACGGGCTGGACACTTCGTCAGCCGTATCCCAATCGACTGTATTTCGTCGGTGGATCCGACGACTGCCATCTGGGTCACTTCATCACGCTGCCAGAGGGGCAGCAGGCCGGTGAAGTGACTTTCCACTGGACTGTGGACGTCTCGGCGTTGCCGCCCGGTCACTTCCAGATCACGCACCGGCTCGACCTGGTGTTCGAGGAGGGGAGTGGAAACACCTGGTCGATGGATATCGCCAACTGGTGGGCGCAGAGCGAGTTTGCCACTGAGGAACACGCCGCGCCCGAGATCGGGCGTAACCGGTTTTCTCGTCTCAAGCGGCAGGGCTTTTCGCCAAGCCGGCGTGCCCACGTCAGCGAAGCATTGCGGGATGGCTGTCGCTACCTGGATATCCACGAGTCACTCGAACTGCCGGCGATCACCCTGGGGGATTGCTGGACCATCGATACCTACGGCGGAGACACCGTCCATGAATGCCTGGAGGCACTGCGATGAAAGCTCCCAACCTGCTTTACGCTGTCGGACTGACCCTGATGATGCCCGTATCAGCGCAGGCCACCGGTATTCCGGTGCCTGATGTGCCGAACACGACGCCTCCCGCTGCGCTGCAAGACCTGGCAATCAACGGCCAGCCCGTGACGACGGACTCCATTCGGCGGGTCGAGCTGGAGGGACCAATCTACGAGGTGCGGCTGCGAAACGGTGACACGTTCTACAGCGACGCTCAGGGACGTCACATGGTCGTGGGGAGCCTTTACGACAACGGCCCCGACGGGCTCATCAACGTCACCGAGCAGCATGACCGTCAGGAGCGGCTGGACCAGCTCAATGCCATTCCAGAGGGGGGCACGGTGGATTATCCCGCCAAGGGCGAGGAGATCGGACGCATCACCGTCTTCACCGATACGACCTGTCCCTACTGCCAGAAGCTGCATCAAGAGATCGATCAGCTGACACAAGCCGGCATCACGGTGCGCTACGTGCCGTTTCCTCGTGCCGGCAGCCACTCTCCGGCGGCCAATCAACTGGCTCAGGTACTTTGTTCAGAGTCTCCCACTGATGCCATGACCCGTGCATTTCATGACAAAGCTCTCGCGTCCAGACCGTCGAAGAGTTGCCAGTCAGCCGTTGATGACGGTTTTTCGCTGGGACAGCAGTTCGGGGTGCAAGGGACACCCTCCATCGTGCTCCCCAATGGCGAGATGGGAGAGGGCTACGTGCCCGCGCGACAGTTGATTCAGGCGATCGGGAGATCCAGCTCATGAATCCGATGCGACAGCGACAGATATTCATCGACGCCATGCAGTTTGCGATCAATGACGACGAACCGGCCACGTTCCTGCGGTTATGGCTTGAGGGGGATTGGGAGTCTCTTCAGCGCGAATGGCCGAGCTACCGTGTTCCCGAAGAGCTGAAACGTCACACTCATCCTGAACCCTGACTCAATCATTCCGCGTCGGGAAACATGCTGCACGCGTTTAACGTTTTCCGACGATTCACCTCCTCCCAGATGTCAGCCTCTGAACAATACCTACACTCGGGAGCCCGACCATGTCCTCCTTTCCTCAACTGCGCCCACTTGTCGTGCTGTCATCGCTCTGCCTGCTGGCCTGGGGCCAGACCGCTGTCGCCGGCGTCGAGGTGTTTACGATTGCGGGAGAGCCGGTCGTCAATGTGCCGGCATCCGCTGCCGTGGTCGAGCTGGATGCGCCGGCGCGTCTCGACGCTCGGCTGTCACAGGATCTTCCCGCTGACCCGTCACGGGCCAAGCAGATGCTGCAATCGCGCATGAACGACCCTGAGTGGCAGCGGACACTGCAGGACTATGGCGAGCTCTATCAGGGGGTAGCTCGTGCCTGGATGCTGGGCATCGAGAGAGTGCCGGCCGTGGTGGTCGACAGCCATTACGTGGTGTACGGCGAGCCGGACATCTCACGCGCGCTCGAGGAGATCGAACAGGCGAGGGGAGAGCAACCATGAAGCGGTCTCTCACGACATTGCCTGTTGCCGTTGCCTTCGCGCTGATTGTCGGGCTGGCCAGCATGACGAGCGCTCCCCGTGCGCAGGCGATCACGACGCCCGAGATCCTCCAGTCGTCGATGAGCACCCAGTGCCTCGACTACCAGGTCATCGGCATGTGCGCCTGGCTCTACTGCTCGGCCTGGGGTTGCACGGTACGAACCTCGATCCGGGTGAAGCACTACATTCCCGAACTGGTCGTCAGCGCCTACGAGAACACCGGTGATAACCCCTGGACCGAGATCGCGATGCTGTCGCCCCCGACGGGTGACGCCCTAGGCGGTGGATCCGCGCGCGAGTCCGTCGCGCAGCAGCATTCGAACACGCATTTCAAGAATGTCGACGCGATCGGCCATCCCTCGGAGCTGTTCTATCGGTTTGCCAGCGGCTTCGGCTGGTTCTGTGAGAGCAACTCGCAACCACTGATGCCGTACTTCATCTCGACCCTCGATGCGTTGGCCTGGCGCTCTGGCGTGCCGGAGATGGCCTACCCCGAAGCGCTGACACCGGGCATGCGAGAGATGGGCAGTGTGGGCGATCTGTGGAGCCCGATCTATCCGCGCAGTGGCTTCGTCTCCCAGACCCACGACTACAAGGTTGCGGCGACGGCGGCACAGCGTGCTGCCGACGTCGTGACGCGTAGCGGACAGCCTCACGTCTATCAGCCCCTCATCGCCCGGCATTCCGAGAGCAACGGCATCTGGGGGCCGGATCCGGTCAAGGAGGGTGATGCCGAGACCCACGAGTGGCAGGAGCTGGCACCCAACATGCGCATGTCGTGCTCGACCTTTCCCGACGGTGGCGAGAACGATCAGCTGCAGGAACCGGGCGACTACGCCTGGGCGCTGTGGCGGCCCTATCGCTGTTGCAAGAAACGCGGCCAGGAACTGCTGTACTTCACCGGAGAGTAAGCCATGAAACGAACCCTAATTCCGCTGACCCTCTCGGTAGCTCTCGCGACACCGCTGCTGGCTCAGGCGCAGTCCGCGGACAGTCTCTATTACGACATCGGTGGTGCCGCTCCGTTTGGTGCCTCGGCAGGGCTGGGACATGGCCCCAGAGCACAGGGACTCGGTGTCAGTTGGGACGTCAATGCCACCTGCGGCAACTTCGACGTGGGATCGACGGTGAGCAATCAGCTCAACGGCGTCACCAACGGCTTCCAGAACATGATGGGCAGCGTGGTCTCCAACGCGACTGGCGCGGTGGCCAGCCTGCCCGCGATGATCATCCAGCGCTCCAATCCGGCGCTTTACGACCTGCTGACCAACGGCGTCATGCAGGGCCGGCTCGACTTCGACAAATCGAAGCTCTCCTGTCAGCGCATGTCCGAGCAGCTGGCCGATGCCACGATCGGTGGCCAGATGCAGCAAGCGGCGATGGCAGAGAACTGGCAGGACATTGCGGCCGGCAACACGGATGCCGTCTCAGCCCAGGAGCAAGCCGAAGCCCAGGCCGGAAACTCCGGACGGACCTGGGTCGGCGGTCAGAAGCGTGGCGGCAGTGGTCAGCAGCCGATGCGGGTGGTCGAGGATACGGCCAAAGCGGGATACAACCTGCTGTACGGTCGCACCGATCCCACGAGCGACGAGTCAGTATCCGGTGGGGGCGATGGCTGGGGATCGGTGGCGACCTCGAGCGGGGATTGGGTCGGCGGTGGTGGCATCGCCGGCGGCAATGGCGCTTCAGGTGGTAGCGGTAACGACTGTCAGGGCGGCATGTGTACGGTTTGGGGATCGCCCGGCGATGCCGCCGAGTGGACCAAGAAGATCGTCGGTGATACCGAGCTGCGCTCCTGCGACGGCTGCGAGAAGTCCGAGACCATCGCCGGTACCGGGCTGATTCGAGAACTCGAGGACGAGCAGAGCGATATTCACGAGACGCTGGTCGGCATGCTCAACGGTGGCGAGATCACCCAGTCGAAGCTCAACGACGTCTCCGCCGGCAATGGCCTGGCCGTATCGCGCGGCGTGATCGAGGCCATGCGTAGCGATCCCCAGGGGCCGCTGCTGGCCCAGCGCCTCTCAAGCGAGATGGCGCTGGCTCGCACCCTGACCAAGGCCATGTGGGCCCGACGCGCGCTGATCGCGGGATCCAGTGAACCCGGCATCGAAGGTAATCCCGAGGGCATGACCGCGCTGGACCGCAAGGTCGATGCCTTTAACCGCGATATCGAGCTGCTGCAGAGTGAGATGGAGATCCGCAAATCGCTGGCCAGCAGTGCCGCGATGTCCGCACTCCGTCGTGCCTCCAACCGGGCCAGTGGCGCGGTGCAGGACGAGTACAGCTCGCCACGCAGTCAGCTGGACGGTCGCGGCGCGCCCGTCGACACCGAGTAAGGGGCGTGATGATGTCGATGCTCAAACGCCACCCACTCCTGTTGGGCCTGGTCGGATTGGTTGCCGCTTTCATCGTCGGTGGTGTCGTCGTCTCCGTGGGCATGCGGCTCTATGGGGGCATTCAGGAGTTCCAGAACGCGTTGGGCGAGCATCGCTACTGGCTGCTGGTCTGGCGCCTGGTCTTCTATGGCTCGCTCGTCTTCCTCTGGATCCGCATTGGACGCCGGCGTTTGCTCGAGCGCGTGGCCGATGATCGTGACGGCGGCAAGCAGGGCCGGCTGCTCCTGCACAAGCTCGAGCGCGTGATTTTGATCGTCGTGGTGCTGATCGAAGGATACAACCTATTCACCTGGTGGGGGGCCTGACATGGCGACGTTTGCGGTCAATGACTACATGGAAGGCACCATGCTCACCCTGGGGTGGGTAGTGAACAACGGCATCTGGGATGCACTGACCTCGACCGGCATTGCGGTCGTCCCGTTCATCGCGCTCGTCGCCGGCGAGTGGTTCCGGGCACGTCAGGAAGGGGATGACGAGGGGAACAAGGGTGTCCTTTCGCTCAACCGGATCGAGTCTCGGCTCTACGTCATGCTGCTGGTGCTTGCCTTCACCTGCGTACCCGTTTTTACCCTAAACGTGAATCCGGTGAACGTGAACCAGGAGCACGCTGATCAATGCGGTACGGTCATGATGTCGTCCGGCCAGTGGGGCGAGTCGACCATGACCTCGATCGACGGTCAGCAGCCGAGAGTGCCCATGTGGTGGGCGCTGACCCACTCGATCTCCAAGGGGATCACCAATGTCGCCGTCTCAAAAATCCCCTGTTCCACTGACTATCAATCCGTGCGTACCGCCCTCGATCTGACCTCGATCTCGGACCCTGGTCTCAAGCGCGAGGTGGGTGAATTCCAGCTCGCCTGTTTCGGGCCAGCCCGCAACAAGCTGTTCCAGAGCGGCACGACACTGGATCAGGCAGCGAGCGAAGACGTTGACTGGATCGGATCGGATTACTTCCTCGACACCGGTGGGTACTACGATAGCTTCTACGCGCCCCGTCCAATGCCGGGCTTTCCCTACCAGGCGAGCCGGGATCAAGCACGCCCCAGCACCGGTCCCGGGCAACCGGGATACCCGAGCTGCCGAGAGTGGTGGAACGATGACGCCGCAGGCCTCGCCTCTCGACTCAAAAATCAGGTCGATACGTCGCTGTGGTCGCGGATGCAGAGCTTCTTCCCTACCGGGTCCTCCGCCGAGGAGTACATGATTCGCCGCATGGTGAGCCCTCGTTCGGGCGCGGCCAACGGCAACACCGAACAGGCCTCGATCGGCTATCGCAGTTTGGACGGTGGAATTACGGATGACGTCTCGTCGGCGGCTGCCATGGTCGGTAACGCGCTCGGCACCATTCCGTTCCAGGCGGGCATGGATAGCCTGAGACAGTCACTGCCCATGATTCAGGGCATCATGCTGATGGCCATCATTATCTGCCTGCCGTTCGTTTCGGTAGCGTCGGGCTACTCGGTGAAGGTCGCGGGTCTCGCGATGTTTGGCCTGTTCGGACTGTTCTTCCTGACGTTCTGGTGGGAGCTGGCCAGATGGCTCGACTCACACCTGATCGACCTGATGTACGGCAGTGACGCCGCCAAGATGAGCTGGCTAGCCGGCGTGGAGAACGGCAATGACAAGATGGTGCTGCGGTTCGTTAACGGAATGATGTTCCTGGTGCTACCCGGGATCTGGGTCGGAACAATGGCGTGGGCTGGTGCTGGGGCAGGTAACGCTGTTGGGAAAGGTATCTCTGACGCATCGGCTGCATCGAAAAAGGCAGGGGGGCAAGCCGCAGATAAGGTCCAAAACAAAGCGCTGTGAAATGCCGATCACAGGGGCTCATGTAAATGTCGAGCCCCAGTTATCACTCAATTTTTCGACCCAAACTGTCGTAGTAATCGCCAAAAATTTCGTTTGTGCGTGGGTCGTCGAGTTCAGCTTCTGCTGGAGCAAATACGGATCCCAGCCCTGAGCTGTCTTTCCGGTCGGGTGATGGCTGGGCCAACGTCCGCAACAGTCCCTGAGACTCATTGGCCCCAAACAGCAGGGCAGACGTGAACGCTACCGAACCCCTGGCCAGTTTTCTTGCCTGGTCCGTGCCACGGGATTCAGAAGCCGCACGTAGGCCACCGCCGCTGCGCGCCTCTCGAGCGGCGAACAGCTCACGTGCGTTGTCGTTCCAGAGCAATTTTTTGAGACCCATTGGAGCCTCCATGGATAGAGTTGCAATAGCTACACAGTAGCGCTGTCGCTGTTCCAGTGCAATTTGTTAGAAAAGCCACGGACCTGATGAATCGGCGGGAAGCTGTTATGATGCATTTGTGATGCATTTATGGCGCACCAAAACGCCAAGGAGAGTGCCATGGGTACCGAAGCCCTGCGTGAGCCTACCGAGCCGAGCGCCTACCGGGCACCGGACAGCTTTGACCGTTTTGTCGAGGATCTCAGGACGGCGGCGCGCCCCGGCGGGCAACCCATCATCAGCCCGCGCCTATTCGCCAGCGCTCTCAGCATGGACGTCCAGGTACTGGCCAGCCGAGCGCACGTTCACCGCACGACCATCGCTCGCGCGGCGGGTGCGGAAAAGCTCCAAACCTTTCTGCGCGATGCCATTCGCGTACTTGCAGCAGCGACCGATATTAACGGCAATTTCCACGATGCCTTGTTCTGGTTCCGCAACGAGCCTATCAGCACCTTCGATTACCAGACTGCGGAGCAGTTGGTCAGCGATGGGCGGAGCGAAGATCTGCTGCGTTACATCCGAGCCCTGCAGGCTGGGGTAGTCGGGTGATCAGGCTCGCACAGTTCACGTCGGTGACTTACCGCGTTCATGACCCCAAATGGTCATTCATGCCGACGAGCGGTGCAGGCGCGGGAGAGCACGGAGGAAGGTTGAACAGGGTAGGGTTGCCGGCGCTCTATCTAGCGATTGATGAGGCTACGGCTATCGCCGAATACAAGCAGCTGTCAGCGCTCATGCCGCCGGGCCTGATCGTGAGCTATGAATTGGAGGTCACTGACTTGGTCGACTTCCGGCAGGGCTACAGCAGAGCCTGGGATCCTTTGTGGCAGGAACTCTACTGTGATTGGCGCCGTATCTGGTTCAACCAGCGAGTCGAGCCGCCGTCCTGGCTTATTGGTGATGCGATTCTTGAAACCGGCGGCAAGGGTGCTCTCTTTCCTTCCCAAGCGAAGCCCGAGGGCACGAACCTGGTTCTTTTTACCGAAGCGCTGACCGACACGGATAGACTCGTTGCCTACGACCCTCATGGCCAACTGCCGCGTGATTCGAGCTCTTGGATATAGGCCCTCCCGAAAAGGAAAAGCCTACGGCAAAAGGATAGGAAGGGAAGGGGGAGTAAGGGGAAGGGGGTTATCCGGTTGTTTGAACATGACAACCCCAAAGGGCCGGACGAGGGAAAGGGCCAAAGGGCAGCTCCACGGATAGTTGCTACTGAGAGTCTTCCGGTTCGGGTTGGCCAAGTGACTCAGGCTCACCTTCAGTGTCAGCTTTCGGCCATTGATAGACAAGCGCTATAGCGGTTAGCAATTTATTTGTTCCAGAAACCGCTTCGTTGCAAGGTAACAGCTCATAAACTAAGGGGGCTTTGTACATTGATACGTATGATCCATATAGCAGCAGCCGTCCTGATCAATGAACGGCAGCAAATGCTCGTGGTGCGTAAACGCGGCACCTCGACATTTATGCAACCTGGCGGAAAAATAGATAACGGTGAAAGATCACAGGATGCTCTCGTGCGAGAACTACGAGAAGAGCTAGGTTTAGTCATTGACCCAAACGATGCGTTTTTTCTTGGCAATTACAAGGCTCCTGCCGCCAACGAGCCGGGATTCACCGTCAATTGCGATCTATACCGGGTGGAAACGAAACCAGAAGATGTGGCGACTCCAGCTGCTGAAATCGATGAGATAGCTTGGATATCAGCATCAGATTCCTGCGGCCTAGAGCTAGCTCCACTGACCCATGACCTTGTCCTCCCTCTGCTTGAGCAGCGTTACATGTCGCAATAGGAATAGCACACTCATGAAACAGACCACCCCTGTCGCGGTGGTAGCTTTTAACCGACAACTGCGGCTTTTGAGTCGTCCGCTTTCGGCCAGAAGGGGACATTCAGTCAGAGCTGATATAACGCCAACGCTCAGTTGCCGGCCGAAGCGCGGCAGCGATTTGGGCGGTCAACTGCAGCGATTTGTTAGGTTTCTGGTCGCACAAGAACCAAACTCTCATCGTCGATATCCTCCGCAACATATAGCTCGGGAATATCTTCTTCCTTGATGCCCTCGAGCTGAAGTGCGACTTTTGCCTGAGCAAATGCTTCTCGAACACTTTTACCAAACCCGATGGCCGAATAGAGCTGAGCCGCAAACACTCGAGCGGCTTCATCGCCTACCGAATCGTTCGTGCCAATGGCTGCCTTGACGTGACTTGTCACTCGCTCAGCTTGAGCATAAGAAAAGCACGCATTGAAGACAATAAGCTCAATCCCCGAAGCCATTACCGTAAAGAGTTGGACGATAGCCTCGAGTGAAATCAACTTTGTATGCCCCGAGTCGTCTTGAAGGACGAGTTCGCCTAGGTCGGAGCCGTGACCACTGAAGTGAACAATCGTCGGTTTGTATTCATTTAGGGCTTGGAGCAAATCATCGGGCCGAGTGGCCCACAAAGATTTGAGTTCGACAGCATCCCGGTACTCAGATTCGCGAATTTTCTTAGTAATGGCACGTATTTCTTCGTCTAGTCTTAGCTGTGTTTGGTCCGTTGGGTTCGAGGCAATAAAAAGAACCGTAATTTTCTTTGGCAAATCCGCAAACTGTACTACGATCGGAGCAGAAGATAATTGACGATGGATTTGGGCCTGCCTTTCTAGCTCCCTTGTCACATGCTTCGAGTGGCTGAGCTGCTGACCCTGGCGTTTCTTTTCCTCTTGGTCATTACGACGTTGCTCCTGTTTCTCAGCTCTCCCAACCTCGCTAAGCTTCTTAAGAAGCTCAGCATTCTTTCCTGCCACCTTACTCTGTAAATCAGCAGCTTTTTTTTCGTAGCCACTCAGCTGGCGTTGTTTGGACTCAATTTGCCGTTGCTTCGAGGAGAGCGAGCTTACCGACGTATTTTTGTTAATCGAGCGGCTAATCTGAGAAATTTCGGCCTGCTTCTTGCGCGCGTTTTCTTGCTCGCGACTCAACGATCTCTCGAAGTTGGCTTTTTCTCTCTCGAGTTGAGCTATTCGATTACGTAATGTTTCGATAGACATGATGAAAACCTAACAGGTAATAGACAGCGCGTTAGTTGATTGACTTGAACGAGCCCGCGCGTTCAACATTCTTGTACCGTGGCACCAACTCATCGATTTTTATGTGCACTTTCGTCGACATGGCTATATAACACCAATAAACGAGGATATAGCCTTTTCCAGCATGACCGCTTTGGGTCGCATTCGGCGAGAAGCGGACGTCCATAACTGGCCCTATGGATAGGTCCTCTCCTAGCAGAAGCCAAAACCTTCTCCATCACCTCGCTTATTCGAATTTCGAACCCAGGCGCTTACGATTCAAGTCACTCATGAATAGGCCTTCGATATGTTTGTACTGCTTGGCCTTAGTTTCAATCGCAGTGACCTTGTGGAACCGGAGGGAGTCAGCCACGACGGCCAGTTTGGCCGGCGGCCCAAATGGGTTCTCCGGTGGTACTGCGATCGGGGCAGGCCCGTCCGCCGGATCAGGATCGGTCGGAGGCACGTAGCAGAGTCGGCTGGCTTCAGGGAAGAGGACAACGTTGGTTCCTGCCTCGCCCGTTTGGACGGAGGGGAACACCAGACCATCCACGTACTTGCCGAACCGCAGCCGCAAATACTCGAAGACCACCTGCGTCGACAAATAGCTCAACTTGTCATTGCGCACCTTGGGCCGGGACATCTTCTTGACCAACGAGCCTAGGAACACTTTCTGGTGTAGTGACTCGCGGAACCCTTCGTCCAGCATCGTGAGCGCCGGTGGCTCTACGCGATCCAGCGCAGTGAGGTCCAGAAGTCTGAGCTCGCTGATGGGTGTTAGGGCGACACTGACCACATGGTCCCCGGTGATGGAGCGGATTTCGCTGAGGCAGGTCTCTCGCTCCAATGCGCAATATAGGGCGGAGATGCCACTCGGGGTCATCCGTTGGCTGCTGGCCAGATGCTTTGGCGTGAGCCCGAACTGACTGGTAGGATTACCGATGATTTCTTCCGCCTGCTTTTGGTTCTGGGCATGGCGTGCCCGGTAGAGCAGCTCGCCATGGGCTATGATCCGCTCTACCTCCGGCTTTAGCTGATTGCCGTCGGTCACCAGCACCGAAAAAACGGAATGGAGGAACTGGTCGGCTCCGGCATTGAAGTAGCGGTGTGTGTAGTAGACATCCTCAACGAACTTCTTCCAGCGGGCATCGTAGATGTTCTGCTCCAACGTGCCATCATCGATGTAAAAATGCGTTTCGTCCCCCGCGTCATCCACCTTGAACTCATGTGGAACGGCGCCGCAGAGATCCTCAAAGTAAGGTTCGTCGCCGAGCTCAAACCACTCCGAGAGGACGATATCGATAGTTGAAACGGCAACGAAGTCAGATCCACAGTGATATAGCAAGCCGAGCTCGTAGTGGGACAGGTCATCCTTGCCGGCAACATTCTCCGCAACGCGCTCGTAAACGTAATCGAATAGCTGCTTCGACTCTATAGCATGCCCATGACGGCCGCAGTACTTGCAGCTACCCTCCGCCCCGTGTATGTCGACCAATTGCTTGAGTGGGGTCGGTGTCACGCAATCAACGCAAATCATAGATACTTGTCGGGCCTCGCATTTATTGAACGTCTTAGGGTCCGGTATGTAGCTGGCCAAGCATTTTACTCGTCTTGCAAGAGCCTAGAACATTCCTCAACGACATATTCTGGTACGCTCTCAAACTTGTGAGGGTTGAGCTGCATGACATACTCATTTTCGATATGGTATGACTCATTAATGAATTTTGAAATAATGTCGTCCTGGTGAGCTCCTTTAATGATCCTGAAAAGTTGAATTTTTTCGTATCCAACATCAGTTTCAAGGAACTTTGCTATCATCACCTCATCATCTTCAATTTGCTGCACGAGGGTTTCATAATCAAACGAAGGCATCATTTCTTTTATTTGGGTCTCTGCGTCAGTTTTCTCTTGGGCACTCATATCGCGACCTTCAGCTTTGAGGTTTGGAACCTTGTGCCCATGCAGCAAACTCGCCAGGAGGTTGTACTCCAAGCCAACATTATCCATAATTTCGTAATGCCTGCGAAGATAGATAGTTTTGATAACGTCGTCGATGCTTTCGGCAATGACATCCTTGCAGATTTTTGCAAACGTTCGAATGTCTTCGCTCGTGATTGGCGTTTCCTTAACCTCGCCTTTCCTACACGAGAGGAAAGTTGCTGATGGCTTCGAGGCTTGGAACTTGTGAGCCATGCTTTTAACCACATCGATAGCTGGCTCAATGTCGTGTGTAAGCATCAATGTCGTGCGATTCCGAAGGCTATCTTTGCCTCGGAAAAGCTGATGAAGGATCGCAAATTTCTTGTTCTTATCGAACGACGAGATCGGATCGTCCAAAATAACAATGTCAGGGTCTTCGCTTATTACTTGGTGCATGAAGAGAACCAATGCAAAAGCGTTTTTCTCACCGTAACTTAGATGTGTAGAGGCCGACTCGACGAATTCCGTTAGGTCGTCGTGAACTAGCTTCATCTTGTAGGAATCGGGTTCGGATATGATCCTAACGGAGTATTTATAGCCCGCAGACTTCAAGAAGCCATTGATGCTGCCTTGGTTTTCTTCGATGCTTTTCCTGATTTTTGCTTTGTGCTTACCAATCTGACCTTTGAGATTTCCAACTTGTTCGATGAGCTTATCTAGTTGCGCGTTTATCGGATCGGTGACAGCTCGAGTTTGATCGGAATCGAGCTTATCAATCATGCTAAGATCAATTTTTAGGAGCGAAACCTTTTTATCGATCTCGTCCACGTCGCGGAGGGAGAAGAATGATATATTTCTCAAACCATCCAACTGCTGAATCAACGCCTCGATGCTATTTTTTAGGTCGTTCAGGAAGCTCTTCTGTGGTGCGGTCAGCTCTGTCTTTGCCTTTGTTATCTTTTCTAAACTCTCTTGGCAACCGGCGCTAAAATACGTACCTAAGCGCTGAATGACTTCCTTTAGAGAGTTAAGGTGGGCGATGTCTGTCGAATTATACTCCTTGGCCACGGCCAGAGCTGTTTCTTTTTGCTCAGGATTCGGCAATGCTGTTGCGCAATAGGGGCAGGCGTCACCTAAATCTAAAAACTCTTTGCCTTTAATTTGCCAGCCTATCCATTTTGATGGGTTTTCACTCTTCACAAATGTCTCGAACGGCATCAATGCATCCGGAATATTTTCAATCTTATTACCTGAGCCGAACGCTTTGAGTACTTTGCTGGATTTCGCGATTGAACCATCTTTGTTTGGCTTCCCGAACGCATCTCTTAGGTCTCTGAGGTCTTTAGTTACCTGTTCTATTTCCGGCCTATCCGCAAAGGCCTTTTTGATGCCGTCGAAGAGCTTTTCAATTTCGTCCATTGCCGTGTCGTACTCTGGCGTTTTGACGAAAATATCAAAGCTGTTTTTCACAACCTCATCTTGCTGAAAGGTAAATAAATTTACGTATGCCTCATCAAAGACAAGCGCTGAATCAAAGCCATCAATTCCACTAACTGTTGGCTGTGCGGCATCTACTTTTCTACGATTCTTGAAAGGCACAAGTTCCGCTAAAGTGCCGTCATTTCGGGCGTGGCTTACGATTGCCTTGGCGATTGTGCTTTTACCTAACCCGTTGGGTCCAAATTTTATATTCAGACACTCTCTTTTCAAGACGATCTTTGCCGTGTCGATACTGTTGCAGTTCTTGATAACAACTTCATAGTCGGACATGGCACCCTCAAATCTGCATGATTCTACCGTAGGGATGAGATCCTATTGCACTAGGTGTTTATTGCTTAGTCGCGATGACTTCTGCGGAGTTCGTCATTCGCCACGTCCGCTTTGGGTCGAAAGCGGCCCTCGCCAATGCAGCTCATCAGCCATTGCATCTCGTGGGGGACAAGCCATCCCATGCTCATTGCTGAATGTTAATAATGTAAATTAATGTTTTCTGAAGTGCCAGTCACTACGACCATGGCATCAGTCCGAGACCGCCCGTGGTATCAAGCGAAGGCAGGGCAGTGCTAGCTCGATTACTGGCTCTTGCAGCTTTGGATCAGGTCCAGCTATCCTCGAGATGCTAGCCGCTGGTCACTGACGGTCATCAGTGACGCCCTTTGCCTTCGGGCAACTCCCGAAGCCGTTAACGCATCCCGAAAGACGGCGCTCACCTGAGCTGGATGCCACTTCCGAATACTCGGCCTCCCGCCGAACCACCCATCCGGGGAAATCACTTTCCCCGGATGGGGATGGTGTATCTCCCGGACCCGATCCACTGGAGCTGCACCATGAATCCTTTCCAAGGCTCTCGAGCCCTGCTGTTCTCCGTTCTGATTCCGATCATGCTGCCTGATGTCATGCCCGAGCCGCTTCGGTGGATCTGGCTGACGCTTGTCGCTCTTGCAGTGCTTAAGCGCCTTGGCCTCATTAGCTTTGGCTTCGGCAGCGGCGCGGCCGGCAATGAGAATGAAGCGTCAGGTTCCGTCAAGACGGGATCGACATCTCATCGCCGTGGCGCGACTCACCAGGGAGAGATCGTTGCCCATGGCAGCGCGCCCTATCAGTTCGATGAGGCCAACCGCCTCAGCTACTACATCACGCTGCGGCCCGAGCGTGGTGACGACAAGACCGTGTGGGGGATCGATCTCAAACGCGTGGCGCATGAGACCCCGCTGGCCGTTGGCGATGCCGTCGCGCTCGAGTTTCTCGGGCGTGAAGCGGTTGTGGTCAAGGAGCCGGTTCGCAATGACCAGGGCAAGGTGGTGGATCACCGTCAGGTGAACACACATCGCCATACCTGGAAGGCACACGTTCTGTCGGCATAAACCAAGCGGTATCCACCCCATGGGGAAGTTTCCTTCCCCATGGGGCGAGGTGCTTCCCCTTTTTTTGTTCCCGAGGAGAAGCACCCATGAATCGCAACACGCACAACGCCAACGTCCGTATCGATCTCACTGCCAAAGCGCAGCGTTTGGGGCTTTGCCCCGATCGTCGCGACGCGATGGTGCAGATGGAGCAGCCCCTCATCAACGAGGTGGTTGCGCTCTTCGAGATGGCTGGCACATCGCATCCGGCTCTTGAGGACCTGCACTGGATCGAACGCCTCGATGCGTTTCTGGCACAGGCTCGAGACGAGCTGATAAAGGCGCCTGCTGGAAGTCGATCGCTCGATCTCGACATACCGGCACCGCATCGCACTGGTGGCTTACTGCTACCGCTGTTCGTCGGTGTCCATGTCGAGCTGGAGCATCAGCTTGGCAAGCAGGCGCTGGTGTTCTCGCTGTCCGGGCGAGATCGTCTGGCTGCCTGAACACACGCTATTCCACCTCCATAAGCCCGTTTCGGCGGGCTTTTCTCTTCTACCCCGACCGGGATTCGCTCCCGGTGGGGGCATCTCGGTCGTCATCATGAGGTTTCGACGATGGTCGACATCTATCAGGCGATCACAGATCGGATTCTGGAAAGTCTCGAGCAGGGGCATCTCCCCGGTATCGGACGGCCCTGGGATCCGTCCCGCCGAACGCCACTCATACCCTGTAATGCCGTCTCCGGTCGCCAGTACAGCGGCATCAATGTGCCACTGCTCTGGGGCGAGGCCGAGGGTCGAGGATTTTCCCAGGACCGTTGGCTCACCTTTCGTCAGGCGAAAGAAGCCGGGGGTACGGTACGCAAGGGTGCGAAGAGCACGCTCGCGTGCTTCTACAAGCCCATGAAGCGCGAGATCGTCGATGACGCCGGCGAGCCGGTGCTCGACGACGAGGGCAACCCCAAGGAGAAGCACTTCGCGATTCTGAGGGGCTTCAATCTGTTCAACGTGGATCAGTGTGACGGGCTGCCCGATGAGGTCACGACTCCGCCGGCGAAGGCGGTCGAGGGATTCGACAGCGTGAACGCGCTGGACGACTTCATCGACGGCTGTGGCATCAAGGTCACGCACTCGCTGGATCGCGAGATCGCAGGGTATTACCCCCGGCAGGACAGGGTGTTGATGCCAGCCAAGGAGCGTTTCCACGATGCGGACAGCTACTACAGCGTGGCACTGCATGAATTGACCCATGCCACCGGACACGAATCACGCCTGGCTCGCATCGGGATCACCGACCCCAAGCCGTTCGGTTCCGACCGCTACGCGCTCGAGGAACTGGTCGCTCAGCTGGGCTCTGCCTTTCTGTGCGGACACTTCGGTATTCGCAACGAGGCCTTCGACGCTGCCTACATCGCCCACTGGATCAGTGTGATGCAAGCAGACAAGAAAGCCATCTTTCGCGCCACGGGCGCGGCACGTCTGGCAGCGGAATTCCTCAAGCAAACGCACGAGGAAAACCGCACGTCGGCATCGACCGATCAACCGCTGAAGGAGAGCGCCGAGGCAAAGCCGAAGCGCCGACCGCAGGCGGATGATCAGGACATCGAGCTCTTCGGGCATCAATGGCCGCTGGGTGACAGCGTCAAGCTGGATTCCACGGTCGATCGGGGTACTTTCCGTGCCCAGGTCACTCGCCTGAAGCAGATGGGCTATCGATTCGATGCCACGACACAGACATGGACCTATTCGGCAGCTGCAGCGGCTTGAAACCTGGAGGACATCATGTCGACCACTCACCCCATGGCGCCGGCGTTCTCGGCACTAACCGAGACCCAGCTCCACACGATCGAAGATCTGCTCGCCAACGATGAATCCTCATCAGATGAGGAGCTGATTGAATTCTTCATCTCGGAGGGCATACCCGAAGTCTCGGCGCGGCAAGCACTGACCTATCGCGATCGATACCTCACCACGATCTACCTCGACGGGCATACCCCGATTCGTCTCGAGCGTGACGCCTGGCGTTACGACCCATACTCGCGTCGTTTCGTGCCGGCCTGATTCAACACTCAACCCCCGGGGGCGATGTCTGCCCCTAGGGGGCAGCTCGTCCCCATCCTTGTCAATGGAGGCAGCATGTCACCTGCAACCCCGCTCTGGCGTCTCGAGGAGGCGCCAGAGCTTTTTCTGGATAGCTATGTCGCCGATGGCGACCGTTCGGTCTTTCTGTCCCTTTGGGGGCGAGACACCGCCATTCACGAACTGATGGCCAAGCTGACCCTGCCCATCGCCGAAGGCGGCTGGACGGGGATCACGCTCCAGCGAGACGGTCAGTCAGTCTCTCTACAGCTGGATCGTGAACGCCTGGCCAAACGCACGACGCGAACCTATCGGCAGACGCGGTTCGGCAGCCTGCTGAACCTCTGGCTGTTCGATCAACGCTGTCAGGATCCGGATCGTGCCAATCGTCAGTGCTACGCCATCTTCAACGAACACGACTCGCGACAGGACAAAAGCGCGATGCTCTGGTCACGTCTGCGAGATCTCGCTGCGTTTCCGCTGCTGGATCAATGGCGACCCTCGGTCGTCCAACTGCTCCTCGAGCACGGAGCGATCCGCATGCTCGACCAGACGTCCGAGCGCCTTTCCGGCGTCTGGATCGATCTCTCGCTGGCCAGCGTCCAGGACGCCATCGGTCAGCTCATCCACGCCGGCGATCTCGCCACGCAATGAACCTGGGAGGCCACCATGGCTTTGATGTTTCCACGCCTGGCGCGCAACTTCGCAAAGAACGGCTACTACCCGACCGACGAGGACACGATCGAACGTGCTCTTCAGGCATTGGGCACCTCGCACGACCAGCGGGTGCGCATTCTGGACCCGTGTGCCGGCGAAGGCCATGCGATCCTTGAAAGCGCCCACCGGCTGGGCCGGGATCGAACTGACGCCTATGGCATCGAGTTCGATCTCGAGCGAGCGCGTCACATGCAGGGCTTGGTCGATGTCGGCATCCAGTCGGATCTGATGGATACCGTCATATCGCCGCGCTCGTTTGGCATGATGTTCTTCAATCCACCCTACGGCGATCTCGTCAGCGAGACCGGCGGGAGCAAGGGATACGCGGGCAAAGGCCGGCAGCGTTTGGAAAAGCTGTTCTACCAGCGCTGTGTTCACCTGCTGCAGTACGGCGGGATCCTGGTGATGATCGTGCCGCACTACGTCTTCGACGATGAGCTGTCTAGCTGGGTCAGCCAACACTTCGATCACGTCACTGTGTTCGAGGCCGCGGTCGATACCTTCAAGCAGGTCGTCGTCTTCGGCGTTCGCACGAAGCGCAATGCACTACTGGCCAACGACAGGGCCAAAACGATCAGACAGATGTTGCAGCAAATCGGGTTGGAAGAGTTCAAACCCGAGCCGTTGCCCGAGATCTGGTGTGATGGTCTGTATGACGTGCCGCCGGCGATCGGTAACACACCTCACTGTTACCGCATGTCGCTGGAACCCGAGCAGCTGGGGCAGGAAATAGATCAGCTGGGCGGGCTATGGCCCGACTTCAACCTCGCGTTCTGGACCGATGGGGGCACGCAGCGACGTCCGCTGCGCCGGCTTTCCAGCTGGCACCTCGCGCTGTCGCTGGCAGCAGGGGGCATATCGGGCATCGTGACCTCGCGGTCAGGGCGTCAACTGGTCGTGAAGGGCGATACCTTCAAGGAGAAGTCCTCGAAGGTCGAGTTCGACGAAGACGCCGATGGCAACATCAGCGAGCGTCGAATCCTGACCGATCGTTTCGTGCCGGCCATCATGGCCTGGGACGTGACCCCGGGCTCACCCGACAAGGGGCGACTGTTCAAGATCACCTCGACGCCGGCACTGGATGCGCCGGCACCATCTGAACCTGCTGATTCGGACGCCGAGACGGCATAGACCACCAAGCGCGCTCATGGAGCGTGCCAACCCCTACGGGCAGAACTTCGTCCGTAGGGGCGTGTTCTGCCCGTTTTCATTGGAGACGGACATGAACATGCTCTGCATAGCACCGGATAACGTCATCGCGCTCAACGATTTTATCGATGAGTTCGGCGACGGGCTTCTGGATACGCTCAACCACACCCATCCCCCGGTCTATGACGGTCGCGGGAATCCGGCGCGACAGGCGGTAATGAACGCTCTGGCACGCCAACCGTTCCCGGCACAGGCAGATGTCGTTCACGCGATCTGCGCGCTGCTACTGGATCAGAACGAGCGTGCCGGCGTGATCAACGCCGAGATGGGAACCGGCAAAACGATGATGGCGATTGCCGTCGCAGCCGTGATGGCGACCGAGGGCTATCGTCGATCGTTGATCGTGTCTCCGCCACACCTGGTCTACAAGTGGCGGCGCGAGATCCTTGAGACGGTGCCCCAAGCTCGGGTCTGGGTACTCAACGGACCGGATACGCTGGCGAAATTACTCAAGCTGCGCGAGCAGTTGGGGCAGCCAGATGATGGCCGGCCGGAGTTCTTCGTGCTGGGTCGTGTACGGATGCGGATGGGGTTTCACTGGGTACCGGTGGCCACTCCCAGGCGCACCCTGTCCGGCCGCCTCGCGGCGTGTCCGGACTGCGGCCGCATGATCCTCGATAACGACAATGAGCCGGTCCGGTTCGAGTCGTTCCAGCAGACCGAGCGTCAGCAGGCGTGCGCGGGATGCGGTGGTCAGCTCTGGACACTCATACGACAGCGGCAGCCCGAAGGGGATGCCCGCCGTCGTTCGGTGCTCAAGGCGCTGCAGCGCATTCCAACCATCGGCAAGGTGACTGCCGACAAGCTGATCGACCGATTCGGCGAGGCTTTTCTGTCGTCGATGCTCGCCGACAACGCGCACGATTTCATCAACCTGATGGACGAGAACGGCGACCTGGTGTTCAACGATCGACAGGCAACGAGAATGGAACGGGCGATGGCCAACATCGAATTCGGCTTCGGTGAAGGGGGGGTTCCAGCCGAGCGAGTTCATAAAGCGCTATCTCCCCGACCAATTCTTCGACCTGCTGATCGTCGACGAAGGGCATGAGTACAAGAACGCGGGGTCGGCCCAGGGTCAGGCCATGGGTGTACTGGCAGCGAAGGCACGCAAGACGCTTTTGTTGACTGGCACGCTGATGGGCGGCTACGCCGACGACCTGTTCTATCTGCTCTTCCGGATCCTGACACCGGTGATGATCGAAGACGGCTATCGTCCCCAGCGCAATTCACTGGGTGCGGCGTCCATGGCCTTCATGCGCGAGCACGGTATCCTCAAGGATATCTACTCGGAACGCGAGGGCGCTGGACACAAGACGGCGAAGGGGCGGAAAACCTCGGTGCGCACGGTTAAGGCACCGGGTTTCGGCCCCAAGGGCATCCTGCGCTACGTGTTGCCCTTCACGGTCTTCCTCAAGCTCAAGGACATCGGCGGCGATGTACTGCCGCCGTATGACGAGGAGTTCGTGGAAGTGCCGATGTCGTCTGCTCAGGCCAGTGCCTATGACAAGCTCTCTGGAGAGCTGACACAGGCGTTGCGGGAAGCGCTGGCACACAAGGACACCACCTTGCTGGGTGTGGTGCTCAATGTGCTGCTGGCGTGGCCTGACTGCTGTTTTCGACCGGAAGCGGTCAAGCACCCGCGTTCGCGGGCACTGATCAGCTTCGCCAAGTCGATTTTCGACGAAGCGTCGACGATGCCGAAGGAGGACGAGCTGGTCGAGCTATGCCGATCGGAGAAGGCCCAGGGCCGCAAGGTGCTGGTCTACTCCACCTACACCGGCAAGCGCGATACCACGGGTCGCCTGAAGCGCGTGCTCGAGCAAGAGGGCCTCAAAGTGGCCGTGTTGCGCTCGAGTGTCGACACCAGTCGGCGGGAAGACTGGATCGCGGATCAGGTCGAGAAGGGGATCGATGTCCTGATCACCAATCCGGAGCTGGTCAAAACCGGGCTGGATCTTCTCGACTTCCCGACGATCGCGTTCATGCAGACCGGTTGGAACGTCTACACGCTCCAGCAGGCGGCGCGAAGATCCTGGCGTATTGGTCAGCACCGGGCGGTGCGTGTGGTGTTCTTCGGCTACGCCGAAACGTCACAGATCGCCTGTCTGCGGCTGATGGCAGCCAAGATCGCCGTGGCGCAAAGCACATCCGGGGATATCCCCGAGTCCGGGCTCGATGCGCTCAACAGCGACGGCGAGTCGGTCGAAGTGGAGCTGGCTCGTCAGCTGGTCGCGTGACGATCAGGTTTACCCCAACCCCTCTTCGGAGGGGTTTTTTATGTGTGCGCCGGGCATGACGCTGTCCCGACCCGCCGTAGTGGCCGCACGGACGACTTGGAGGTGCAAGTCCTCTGTGGGCCCGGCAAGGGGAATCACTAGCTGAACCGCAAAGGTGTCCATCGCGAGGTAGAATCTGAAGAGAGGACTAGTGCGGTGACGCCCTCTCCTACTCGATCTGCAAGTTTTGTCAGAAAGTACTGTCAGCTCTGCCTTGCTGCCTCTTCCTGTCGTTCACACCTTGCCGTTCCAGCCGACCGTAACTTCCGCATGACCCGATGCCGCTGGCTGCGTGACGGCCGACTCTGCCTCGCACCTTGGCTATTGTTGACCTACTTTATCCAAGGAGCTAAATGAGGACGCTTATTCAGTTTGCGTTCAGGTCAGCCGCCTACCCTTCGATAAAGGGCTGGTTATCAGCGAAGGGACTGGGACCCGCGGTCATTGTCTCTGGCCCAGGTTCGTTTGAATCAGCGACGCGAGGGATCCGCATGGAGCTGTTCGCTCTTCTCATCATTCTGATCGTGGTACTGGGCGCCGGGCTGCTGGTGCAGTGGCTGCCCATGCGTCATCAGCCTCGGCCCAGATGGTCCCAGCGCGTGCCGTTTCTGGGCGGGGGGACGCCCGACAGCCACGCCTGGAGCCGCTACCACGTTCGCTACTACTCCATGACGCTGCTGTTGATCGCCTTCGAGATGGAGATGATGTTCATGTACCCGTGGGCGGTCGTGTTCGTCGAGACGGGCAAGAAGGCCATGATGGAGATGGGCATGTTTCTCGCCATCCTGTCGGTGGGCATCGTCTATGCCTGGCGTGAGGGGGTGTTCAAGTGGCAGTGAACTGGCTGCACAAACTCGCCTCGCGTGGCAGCGTTCCTGTGTTTCCCGTGCTGGGCAAGCAGGGTGATGGCGCGCTGCGGCATCTCGCGCTTTCTCCGCAAATCGAACTGGTCGACTCGCCGCGCCACGCCAGTGTGTTGCTGGTGGCGGGGGAGATTCCGGCCGACCGCTTCGAGCCCCTGCGTCGGGTGCATGACCAATTGCCATACCCCTTCACGACGCTGTGGTTTCGCAGCGAACCCTGGCCTCATCTGGAACGCGTGGCCCGTATCGACGATCTCGACGACCTGCCCGGCGCACTGGTCACGGCGCATCTCGAATTGATGGAAGGCTGCCGCGGCAGTACCCATCGTCTCCTGCCGGACGAGCCGCCCAACCCTTGGGAAGGCGAGGGCGATTTCGGCCAGGGCGGTGAAGGCATGATGGGCGGGGTGCCCTACGGGCGACCCATGGCCATGAACATGGCAGATGACATCCGCGACGGATTGACGCTGGATTCACTGACTTTCCGGCTGGGGCCGTTCTTTTTCGCGTTTCCGCCCGGCATGGCGGCGGAGATCACCCTGCAGGGGGATCTCGTGCAGACATGGCAAACGCAATTTGCGCCATATCCACAATCTCTCGACGATATCTTTTTCAACGCTCGCGAGCGCCCCGTCCCCATTGCGGAGGTCGAGCTTGCCCGGGCCCGCCATCACCTTCACCGGCTGTTCCATGCATTGCACCTGGCGGGTCTGGAGAATGTGAGCCTGCGGACCTTGCGTCTGGCGCATGGATTGTCGACGTCGAGTACCCTCGATGGATTGCGGCGCGCACTATCACGTAGCGGCTTCTTTCGCCTGACGGCGGGCGGCGGCGTGCTCGGCCCCGAGCAGGCGCGCATGATCGGTGGGTCCGCCGCTCGAGCTGCCGGAATGGCTGATGACCTACGCTCGGAGGATGCCGGCTATCGACGATTGGGGTTCTCTCCCGTCTGTCAGACTGCGGGCGATACCCATGCTCGCTGGCGGCAGCTTCTGGACGAAATCGATCAGTCCCTCCATCTGGCCCGTCTGGCCGAACGCGACAGGGTACACACGGAGCGAACAGGCAGCGTCGAGACACCGCGTGGCCCCTGGTCGGCGCGGCGGCCGGCGGATGCGAGCGCGCTCTTCGACGAGCTGTTACCCGGGCTGGAGTGGGGCGATGCCCTGGCGACGGTCGCCAGCCTGGATGTCGCGGGGGTGGCCGATCAACCTGTCGGCACACGGCCATCCGGCGAGTCCCGGGCGGTACGGGGAGGCACCGGGAACGATGTTTAGCGAGCTGTTTCTGCCGGTTCTCATGGTGATCTTCATGTTGGTTGTCGGCGGTTATGCCGTTGCCGTGCTCGATCGCCTGGTTGCCAGCGCGCTTGGCACCCCCCAGGCCGGAGGTATCTGGCTGGCGCCGATAGCGCGCGGAGCCTGGTTGCTGATCCAGCACGCCAATGCCACCGAAGCGCCTGACTGGCGAGCCTGGCGGCTGGCACCAGCCCTGTATCTGGCGTTGGCGGCGGGCGGGCTGGCGGTGGTGCCATGGTCGGCATCGCTGGTCGCCACGGATCTGGTCACCAGCGTGGTGCTGTGGGGCAGCGTGGAAGCGCTGGCGACCGTCGTCATCTTCTTGCATGGCTGGTCGGCGAATTCGTTACTGGCCTTGATCGGCGGGTACCGGTACGTGGCGCTGGGGCTCTCCTACATCCTGATCAGCATGTTCGTGCTGATCGGCGTGGCATTGCCGGCCGAATCGCTGCAGTTCACCCAGGTGGTGGCTTCGCAGGAAGGGCTGTGGAACGTCATTCGCCAGCCGCTGGGGCTGCCGCTGTTTCTCATCGTCGGCCTGGGCATGACCTTCTGGGGGCCGCTGAACCTGGCCGATTCGACGGATCTGGCCGGCGGCACGGCCTCGGAGATCTCGGGACCGCCACGGCTGGTCTGGGACATGGCCCGGGCGGCCATGCTGGTTGCGTTCAGCGGCGTGGCAGCGACTGCCTTCCTGGGGGGGGGGCTGGGGCCCTGGCTGCCCGGCCCGTTATGGATGTCCCTCAAGATGCTGGCGGTATTGAGCGTGCTGCTGTTGCTCGGGCGGCTACTGCCGCGACTGGCGCCGGAGCGCTGCGTCACCTTGATGTGGGTCGTGTTGCTGCCGCTGTCGTTTATCGATCTGGTGTGGGCCGGGATAGGAGCGCTGTTGTGATGGAGAGCATGAATGACGGCATCGGTGTCGATATCGCGTTTCTGCTGCTGGCCACGCTGGCGGTGGTTACCGGGTGGCGCGTGTTTCGCACCGACTCGATGGTACGGGCCTCCTTCTTTCTGCTGGTGTCGTTCATCGCCGTGGGCGTGATCATGATCCTGTTGGCGGCGGAATACCTGGGTGTTGCCATGTTCTTCATGATGGCCGTGGAAATGACGGTCATGGCGCTGTTCATGGTCATGTTCATGATGAACCCGGCCGGCCTGAATCCCATGAACATGGTCCACCAGGAACGTATCGCCATCGGGGCCGGCATCGCCGGTTTTCTGATACTGGGCGCCATGGCCCTGTTGGCGGTATTTCCCGATCAGCCGGTGCCGGCAGACCTCGAACCCGTCAGATCACTAGGCAACGAAATGCTCGGTGATTCGATGCTGATTTTCGAATCGGCGGGTCTCGTGCTGCTGACCACCATGATCGGCGTGGTGGTGCTGTCGAGCCATCGCGGGCGCTATGGCGCAGCGGCGGAGGGCTCGATGCCGCCGGGGCTGGAACCGGGCGGCGACCCGGCAGGCAAGCCCGAGGAGGACGAAGCGGGCGAGGGCGAGCATCACCATCATCACCATCATCACTGAGCGGGACAGACAGGCAGGGAGGCTTGCATGACACTCGCCACACTTTTGCTATTGGCAGCGGCACTGATCGGTATCGGGATCTATGGCGCGCTTTCCCAGCAGTCGTTCGTGATGTTGATGATGGGACTGGAGCTGATCCTCAACGGTGTCATGCTGGCGGCGGTGGCTTTCTGGGCCTTCAGCGGGGCCGGAGCACCGGAAGGCCAACTGCTGACGATCATCGTCATGGCCGTGATGGCCATCGAGATGGCGATGGGGTTCGCCCTGGTGGTCGCGGTCTTTCGCGGTAAACAGGCCGACATGACCGAATCGCTGACCGGGCTGAAACATTGATGCTGTGGTCCGTTCCTCTCGTGCCGCTGCTGGCGGCCCTCGTCATCCATGGGGTCGGCAAGCGTTGGCCGGGCGACGACAGGGGCCGTGCCATGCTGACCCTGGCGGGGGTGGCGATCACGGTCGCTACCTTGCTGCTCGTGAGTGTCGCGGTCACGGTGGACTGGAGCGGCACCTATCGCTGGAGTTCCCGAGTCGTTCTGTCGCTCGGGATGACGTCCGCGAGCGCCGTGTTCGCCATCGTCGTGCCACTGATCGCCGCGCCGATCATCGTCTACAGCGCCTACCATGAAGCATCGCCGGTCAGTGGCGGGGGAACGGCGCGCCCACCCGTCGGACTGATGGTGCTGCTGACGGCGTTCGTCGGCGCGATGGAACTGCTCGTCCTGGCCGAGGATTTCGTCACCCTGCTGATCGCCTGGGAACTGGTCGGGGCATGCTCGTGGGCGCTGATCGCCCATGAATGGCAGAAGGCCGGCAACCTGCGGGATGCCGCCTGGGCGTTCCTGGTCACTCGCTTCGGGGATCTGGGGCTGTACATCGCCGCGGCGGCAGCGTTCGCCGGCACGGGCTCGTTTGCCTTTGCAGACCTGGCCCAACTCGATGGGTGGCGGCTGGACGTGTTCGTTGCCGGCGTCGTGCTGGCCGCCGCCGCGAAATCCGCCCAGGTGCCGTTCTCTCCCTGGCTGTTTGCCGCCATGTCCGGGCCGACACCGGTGTCGGCATTGCTCCATGCGGCGACCATGGTCGCGGCGGGGATCTATCTGGTGGTCCGGCTGCATGCGGAACTCTCCGCCGTCGCCTGGTTTGCGCCGGTCGCCATCACGCTGGGGTTGACCACTGCCCTGTCAGGGGGGCTCGTGGCCTGTCTTCAGGGCCATGCCAAGAAGCTGCTGGCCGCCTCGACATCGGCCCAGTATGGCCTGATGTGGCTGGCGGCAGGGGCGGGCTTTCCCGGCGTCGCCCTGGTGCACTTCGTCACGCATGCATTCACCAAAGCGGCGCTGTTCCTGGCCGCCGGCATCGCCGAACGCCATGTCGACAGCTATTCGCTGACGGCGATGCGCCTGGGTCGCCTGCTTCCTGGCGTCGCGGCAGCCAGCATGGTGGCCAGCCTGGCGCTGGCGGGCGTCGTTCCGCTGAGTGCGGCGTGGAGCAAGGAGAAGATCGTCACGGCCGCCGGCCATCAGGCGCCCTGGCTGGCCGTGATCGTCGCCGTGGCGGCAGGGCTCAGTGCGCTGTACGCCACGCGCTTTCAGCTGCTGGCGTTCGGGCGGGGGCGGCATGACCGCATGAGCGAGGCTGTCTCCCGGCCCGGCCACTCCCGGGCGGAAGCCGCCGCGCTCTACCTGCTGGCGGCAGGCACATTGGCACTGTCGCTACTCTGGTGGCCCGGTGTCGGAAATGGTCTCGCCGATTGGCTGTCCGTGCACTTTCCCGGGACCAGGCCGTGGGAACTCATCCTGTCGCTACTGCTGGTGGCGCTGGGCATGGGCCTGGGCGTCTGGGCGGTGCGTCGTGAAGTGACGGGGGCGCGCCGACCTGGCGCCACGCGAACCGGCGTGGCGGACTGGCTGGGCCTGCCGAGGCTGGCAGCATGTGGTGCGAATGCCGTGCTGATTTTCAGCCATGGCCTGGCACGCTTCGACGATCGCGCCGTGGATGCCGGGATCCGGGGCAGTGCCCGCTTCGGTGCGTGGTTGGCCAGGCTGGGAGAGCGGCGTGGCGAAGGCGCGTTCGATGGGGCCACGAACCAGCTCGCGAAGGGTGTCGATTGGGCGGGGCAAGTGGCACGTCGGGTGCACACTGGGCAGATGCATCACTACTACACCGGTATCGCGGCAGGACTCGCCGCGATCCTGATCATCCTGAGCATAGGAGCGCTCCTTTGATTTTGACTGCAGCCTTGGGGCTTCCCATGCTGGGGGCTCTCGCACTCGCCGTTTCAAGCCTTTGGACCGAGGCCACGGCTCGCCGGTTTGCCATCGCGGTCTCGGTGTTGCCGGTGTTGTTGCTGGCCTGGGCGTGGCGACAGTTCGATCCGCAAGGTGCGCTATTCCAGTTCGTCGAGGAGGTGCCCTGGGTACCCAGCCTGGGCATGAGCTACAGGTTGGGCGTGGATGGCATTGCGCTGGCTGTCGCGACGATGAGTGCGCTAGTCTTCTCGGCCAGCATCGCCTACCCCGTGGACACGAAGCATCAGCCTCGCCAGTACTACGCCTGGATGCTCTTTCTGCAGTCCGTGTCACTGGGTGTCTTTCTGGCGCTGGACCTGCTGCTCTTCTATGTCTTTTTCGACCTGAGCCTCGTGGGGATGTTCTTCCTGATCGGCCGTTGGGGGCATGGCCAGGCGCAGTTCGCCGCGTTCAAGTTTTTTCTATACACCTTCTGCGGCTCGCTGTTGCTGCTGTTAGCGATCATCGGACTCTATCTGTCGGTCGAACCGCATACCTTCGACATGCGCGTGCTCATCGAGCAGCAACCGCTGGCGGGCGCGGGCATGACGGCCGGCCTGGTGTTCCTCGCCCTCATGCTCGGCTTCGCCATCAAGACACCGGTGGTGCCCGTGCATACCTGGCTGCCCCAGGCGCATGTCGATGCCCCGGGGCCGGTCTCGGCGATTCTCGCCGGGGTGCTGCTCAAGATGGGTACTTACGGAATCATCCGCATTCCGTTCGCCATGATGGCGGAGACGTTCTCACGCTATGCCCTGGTCATTGCGCTGTTCGCGGTCGCGTCGATTCTCTACGGGGCTTTCGTGGCGCTTGGTCAGAGCAACCTGAAACGACGTATCGCCTACACGTCGATCAATCACATGGGCTACACGGTGCTGGGTATCGCCGCCGCCGGTGCCCTGATCCAGGACACCGGATATGCCCGCGAGCTGGCCCTGGTGGGGGCCACGATGGAAATGGTGGCGCACGGCCTGATTACCGGGGCGCTGTTCCTGATCTGTGGCTCGTTCTGGCAGCGTACCGAGGAGTATGACCTGGACAGCTACGGTGGTCTGCTTCGTCAGGCCCCGTGGCTGACCGCCTTCGCCGTGCTCGCCTCCTTTGCCAGCCTGGGCCTGCCCGGCTTGGCCGGTTTCGTGGCGGAGTTCCATATCTTTGCCGGCACCTTCGGTGTCTATCCATGGCTCGCCGTCATCGGTGTGCTGGGCATCCTGGTGACGGCGGCGCTGTTTCTGCAGATGCTGCAGAAGGTGTTCTTCGGGGCGATGCCGGAGCGCTGGGCGCAGTTCGAGGATCTGCGTCCCATCGAGTGGGGCGTGCTCGCGGTGCTGTCGGCAGGCTTCGTGATCATCGGCGTGGCGCCGGCGTTTCTGCTGACCCTGGTCGAGGCATCGGCGACGCTGCTGGTGGGAGGTCGCTGATGCCTATCGGTGACGTACTGCCGGAAATCAGCCTGACGCTGGGTGCCGTGGCGATCGTCCTGTTCGCCAGCTTCGTCCGTCAGCGGCAGCATCACTGGGCAGCCGTGCTGGCCCTGCTCGCCATCGGCCTCGGCGCGGGGTTGACCGTCGCGCAATGGGGCGGGGCGCCGCGGCTGACGTTTTCCGGTGTCTGGGCCCTGGATGGCGTGGCGCTCGCCAGCAAGCTGGTGGTGCTGGTCGCCGGTGCGCTGGTTGTCGCGATGTCGCCTGAATGGATGCGGACCGATCGCCGCCATGGCGAGTACTACGCGCTGGTGCTGTTCGCCCTGCTGGGCGTCATCATGATGGCATCGGCCAGCGATACCATGGAACTGGTGTTGGGCGTGCTGCTGTCATCGGTGGCGAGTTACCCGCTGGCCGCCTATCACCGTGGCTGGGCGCCCGCGCTGGAAGCCGGGATGAAGTATTTCCTGATCGGCGCCTTGACCAATACGTTGCTGACGATCGGGGTGGTGGTGCTGTTCGGCCTGACCGGCAGTACCGGGTATCCGGACATCGCCCAAACGCTTGCCACGGACAGCGACCGCCTGGCGCTTACCATTGCCACGGCCTGCGTTGTGCTGGGCCTGACCTTCAAGCTGGCGGCGTTTCCGGCTCACGCCTGGATGCCGGACGTGGCGCAGGGCTCGCCAGTACCGGCGGCGGCCTTCTTGACTGTCATTCCCAAGGTCGGTGCCGCAGTGGCGCTGGCCCGTTTCGTCTCCCTGCTGCCGCCGGACGTCGCCTCGCGGGCGATCGTGGCATTGATCTCCGTCGCTACCATGACGCTGGGTAACGTGGCGGCGTTGCGACAGACGGACGTGCGCCGCCTGCTGGGCTGGTCATCGGTTTCCCAGTCCGGCTATGCCCTGATGGCCATCGTGGTGCTGGGTGTCAGCGATCAGGCCCTGCCGGCACTGGTGTTCTTCCTGGCGAGCTATGCCACGGCCAACCTGGCTGCCTTCGCCGTGGTCACGCACCTGCGGGGACGTACCGCACTGGACGATTACCGGGGGCTGGCCCGACACGCACCGATCGCGGCCACGATACTGATCGTGTCGCTGTTGTCCCTGGTGGGGATCCCGCCGCTGGTCGGCTTCTTCGGCAAGCTGATGCTGTTTCGCGTCACCCTCGACGGCGGTTACGCCTGGCTGGCGCTCGTGGCGGCAATCAACACCGTCGTCTCGCTGTTCTATTACCTGCGCATCGTCGCGCCGATGATGTTCGGCAATCATCGGTCCGCCGTGCATGTGCTGTCGGGCCAGTGGGCGCGTGCCACGATGGCCGTGGCGGGCGTGCTGCTGATCGTCGGAGGACTCGGCGCGGAAGCGCTCTCGCTGTTTACAGAATCGATACGCTTTGCCCTGTAGGCCCCGGCGGGCCTGGCCTGCCGGATCCACGTCAATGGAGTGATACTGAGAAAGGAGTCATTTATGTCACCTGCTCAAGGTTTGGCCATCGAAACGCCAGACAACCTGCACGCCAAGGAGTGGCTGCGCGCGTACCAGCGGATTCGTGCCGCCACCGAGGCCATCTGTGCGCCTCTGCACAAGGAAGACTACATGGTGCAGAGCATGCCGGATGTCAGCCCGCCGAAATGGCACATCGCCCATGTCAGCTGGTTTTTCGAAGCCTTCATCCTGAAACCGTTCCTGCCCGCCTACCAGACCCTCGACCCCGCGTACGATCACCTCTTCAACTCCTATTACGTGACCCACGGCACGCCGTTCCCCCGGCCCGAACGCGGCATGATCTCGCGGCCGACCGTGGACGATGTCTATCGCTATCGCGCTCACGTCGACCGGGCCATGGAAGCGCTGCTCAGCGATCCACCGCAGGAACATCTCCAGGAGATTCTCCGACGTCTCGAGCTGGGCCTGCCGCACGAACAGCAGCATCAGGAGCTGCTGCTAATGGATATCAAGCACATCCTGGCTCAGAACCCGTTGTGCCCGGCCTACCGGAACGACCTGGCGCTGACGCCCGCGCATGACGTCGCTGCGCTCGGCTGGCATGTCTATCCGGCCGGCGTTCGGTACATCGGCCACGACGAAACCAAGGAGGGCTTTGCCTATGACAACGAGATGGGGCGCCACCGCCAGTTCGTCGAGGCTTTCCAGATCGCCGACCGCCCGGTGACCAACGGCGAGTTTCTCGCGTTCATGCAGGCGGGGGGATACGACAAGCCCGACTACTGGTTGTCGGATGGCTGGGCCACGGTCAAGGCCGAGGGCTGGAAAGCACCGCTTTACTGGATCGAGCGGGACGGTGTCTGGCACCACTATACCCTGGGCGGTCTGGTGCCGGTCGACAGCAGTGCGCCGGTATGCCATGTCAGCTTCTATGAAGCCGATGCCTATGCCCAGTGGGCCGGGGCGCGCCTGCCTACCGAAGCCGAGTGGGAAACGGTAGCTCGTGACGTACCCATGCAGGGTAATTTCATCGAGCAGGACCACCTGCAGCCGGTCGCGGCTGCATCGGCTGCGTCCGTCGATGTACCAAGGCAGATGTTCGGTGACGTCTGGGAGTGGACCGGCAGCGCCTATCGGCCCTATCCCGGGTTCAAAAAACTGCCAGGGAGCTTGGGCGAGTACAACGGCAAGTTCATGTCGGGACAGATGGTGCTGCGCGGCGGCTGTTGCGCAACGCCGCAAGACCATATCCGAGCGACCTATCGCAATTTCTTCCCGCCGCATGCCCGCTGGGCATTCTCGGGATTTCGCCTGGCACGGGAGGCGTGACCATGATGACGAACACGGCAACGGCCGTGCGCTTCCACGATCAGCAACCTCCGGTTGCCTCCATGTCGCTACGCGACGAGTTGCTTCAAAGCCTGAGGTCGACCCCCAAGACGGCATCGCCCAAGTTTTTATACGATCGGCGTGGTTCGGAGCTGTTCGATCAGATCTGCGTACAACCTGAGTATTATCCTACACGCACGGAAGAAGCGATCCTGCGCGATGCCGCCGATGACATCGCCAATGTGGTGGGGCGGGATGCCACGCTGATCGAACTGGGTAGCGGGGCGAGCCGCAAGGTTCGCCTGTTGCTCGAGGCGGTGCGGCCGATGAGCTATCTGGGTATCGATATCCCCCCGTGATTTCCCGCTCGAAAGCACGCGCCGTCTGGCTGCAGACTATCCATGGCTCGAGGTGCACGCCGCCTGTGCCGACTTCTCTTGCAACATGGTCCTGCCGGAGGGGCTGGACTACGAACAGCCGGTCGGCTTCTTTCCGGGATCGAGCATCGGCAATTCCCAAGCCGCCGAAGATTTCCTGCGCGGCTTGCGCTTCTTGCTGCCCATAGGCAACGGGTTGTTGATAGGTGTCGACCTGCTCAAGGACAAGGCGACACTCGAAGCTGCCTACAACGATGCGGCGGGTGTGACGGCAGCGTTCAACCTGAACTTGCTGGATCGGCTGCGCGAGGAGCTAACCATCGCAATCGATCCCGGGCATTTCGCCCACCGGGCTTTCTTCAACGAGGCGCAATCCCGCATCGAGATGCACCTGGTCAGCCGGTTGCCTCAAGTTGTCACTATTGAAGGAAAGCGTTTCCGCTTTCTGAAAGGCGAGACCATCCATACAGAAAATTCCTACAAATATACGGTCGAGGGCTTTCAGGCACTGGCAGATCGTGCAGGATTTGAAGCGATTTCCTGCTGGACTGATACTCAAGGCTTGTTTAGCGTGCACTATCTGGCCTCGCATGCCTCCTTACCAGTAAGACGATGCGGTTTGACTCTATAGCCACTAGAAGGTTTAGAGTTTGAGCAGAGAAATTGAACTAGGTAACTTTTCATGCCAGCTACACATACCGAAGCATCCGGTAACACATACCAGTGGACCGTTCAAGGCATGGACTGTCCAAGCTGTGCCGGTAAGATCCGTGGTGCGGTGGAACGCTTGAAAGGCGTTTCCGACGTTCAGGTTTCGGTGACCTGCCACCGAACTTTCATCCAACGGCTATTGGAGTCCGATCAGTTTTCGTGCCAATGGGCACGCCTGTGAGTGCCCGCGCATAAGCGGCTGGCGTTTCGTAGCCCAGTGCCGAGTGCGGACGCTCGGTGTTGTAGTCATTCGCCCAAGCCGTGATGACGGCTCGCGCGTGGGCCAGGTTATGGAACACGGTCTCATTGAGAAGCTCATCCCGCATCCTGCCATTGAAGCTCTCCACGAAGCCATTCTGCATGGGCTTGCCCGGTGCGATGTAGTGCCACGTGATCAGGTGCTCGGCACACCAGTGCAGGATCGCATTCGATGTCAGTTCCGTGCCGTTGTCTGAGACGATCATGCCGGGCTTGCCTCTCCGCTCGATCAATGCCGTCAGTTCCCGCGCCACGCGTCGCCCGGATATCGAGGTGTCGGGGATCGCGGCAAGGCATTCCCGTGTCACGTCATCGACGATGTTGAGAACCCGGAAGCGGTGTCCGTACACCAGCTGATCATGAACAAAGTCCAGTGACCATCTCGCATTGGCGCGCGCTTCGACCAGAATGGGCGCTCGGGTACCGATCGCCTTGCGCCGAGCTTTTCGCTTGCGCACCGTTAACCCTTCTTCGCGATAGAGCCGATAGATACGATTGATGCCGGAGAGCTCACCCTCGCGACGCAGCAGGACGAAGAGGCGCCGATAGCCGAACCGGCGACGCTCGTTGGCCAGCTCTCGCAACCGATCGCGTAGCGACGTATCCGGAGCTCGCCGAGATCGGTAGCGGACCATCTTGCGATCCGCTCCGACCAGCCGACAGGCCCGACGCTCGGAAAACCTGAGCGATCGCTTCAAATGCGAGACGGCGTCACGCTTCTGGGCGGGCGTCACCACTTTTTTGAGACCAGCTCCTTCATCGCCGCCAGGTCGAGCATCTGCTCGGCGAGTAGTTTCTTCAGCCTGGCATTCTCGTCTTCGAGCGTTTTCAGCCGTTTGGCTTCCGATACGGTCATGCCACCGAACCCGGCTTTCCAGTTGTAGAAGGTGCCCTCAGACATGCCGTGCTTGCGGCACAGGTCAGCACACTTCGCCCCTGCCTCGTGCTCGGCCAGGATGACGATAATCTGTTCTTCGGTGAATCTCGCGCGTTTCATGGTCCGTCCTCTGGTTAGGTCGGACTCTAGTTGACGATGGAGGAAAAATCCCGTGGCAGGTCAGTGCGGATGTAGGTGATGTCGGTGACCCAAACAACATTGGGTGCCGTTACGTCAAATCGGCGATCTAGACGGTTGGGGAGACACGACCGCCGGCTTGCCACCATAGGCGCCGGGTCGCCGCTGGCGGGGACACAGGCGCCCCGGGACAGGTGTTCGGCGATGTCTGGGAGTGGACGGGCAGCGCCTATCGTCTCTATCCGGGGTTTCGCAAGTTGCCGGGCAGTCTGGGGGAATACCACGGCAAGTTCATGTCCGGCCAGATGGTGTTGCGAGGCGGCTGTTGTACGACGCCGGCCGATCACGTCCGCGTCACCTATCGCAACTTCTTCCCGCCTCATGCCCGCTGGGCATTCTCGGGATTTCGCCTGGCAAGGGAGGCGTGACCATAATGTCGAACACGGCAACAGCCGTGCGTTTCCACGATCAGCAACCTCCGGTTGCCTTTAAATCGCTACGCGACGAGTTGCTTCGAGGCCTGAGGTCGGCCCCCAAGATGGCATCGCCCTTGTTTTATACGATCGGCGTGGTTCGGAGCTGTTCGACCAGATCTGCGTACAGCCTGAGTATTATCCCACACGCGGAAGAAGCGATCCTGCGCGATGCCGCCGATGACATCGCCAATGTGGTGGGCCGGGATGCCACGCTGATCGAACTGGGTAGCGGAGCGAGCCGCAAGGTTCGCCTGTTGCTCGAGGCGGTGCGACCGACGAGCTATCTGGGTATGGATATTTCCCGTGATTTCCTGCTGGATAGTACGCGACGTCTCGCCGCTGACTATCCTTCATGCTGCTTGTGCTGACTTTTCGCAGCGCGTGGCGATGCCCAAGGGGCTGGCGTGCGATCATCCGGTGGCTTTCTTTCCCGGCTCGAGCATCGGTGACTTCACACCGCAGAAAACGGAGTCATTTCTGCACAGCCTGCACTCATTGCTGCCTGTGGATAGTGGTTTGCTGATCGGCGTCGATCTGATCAAGGACACCAAAACCCTCAATGCTGCCTACAACGATGTAGCGGGGGTAACGGCGGCCCTCAACCTCAATCTGCTCGAGCGGCCGTGCCGCGAAGTCGAGGCCGATCTCGATCCGCAGTTCATTTTCGCCTCTGGCGTTTTACAACGAAGCGCAATCGCGTACCGAGATGCACTTGGTCAGCGATATTGCCCAGGAGATCGAGGTGGCTGGCGAAATTTTCCGTTTCGAGACGGGAGAGATGCTACATACTGAGAATTCCTATAAATACACGATCGAGGGATTCCAGGTTTTAGCTGTGCGTGCGGGCTTTCCAGCGAGAGCTCAGTGGGTCGATGACGCCGCTCTGTTTAGTGTTCATTATCTGGAAAGAGCTTAGTCTACTGTTTCTTAGGCTGCATCACGTACATGGATACTTTTTTGACTGTTATTTTGCAAAAGAATTTACCAAATAACGTGACGGCCAAGCCATTTGTTTAGGGCCTGGTGCGTTGATTTGGTTATTGTTTTTCTGTTGGTTATTCAAACCCCATGTGTATATTGTAACGACTGTTTGACTCGTTGACACTGCCCAGTGCAGAACCTTTTATCTCAAGGTAATACTGCCCCGGTGTTACGTCCTCGGTGATCATGAAGTGTCCTCTGTTGTCAGTGTCGCTAGCTAGTAGCTGATCAGCAGAGTTATATAATGCAGCTTTGATTACCATTGGTTGGCCTGAATCGCCGGCAAGGTGTTCGCTGCTTAAGTAAAGCTTCCCAGCGCGATTAACCGGGACTTGGTAGCGAACGGAGGTGCTCGCTAACTGCTGGGTAGAAGAGATACCCTCTTGTAATATCTTGTTCGCTGTATCTTGATGTCCTGGAGCCGCAAAGGCGGGGGCTGTAATAGCCACGGCAAGCGCTAAGGTCAATGCTTGAATTCCACGGTTCATGACAATCTCCTAAAAGTTGGTACAGTCTAAGTATGTGTGACGAATCTGAACTGGAGCTGAAAATAATACGAATATTTATGGATGAACTTGAAAAGCGAATCCGGTAATGGGGTGGCGTAAGTCTATTGCACTAAATGAATGTTTACTTTGCGGTTCTGCTTGTTCTATTGCATCGCAACCCTCCCGCCAAATTAGATAGATCTTCAGATGTTCATGCCACTACACCTCGTCAGACCTTTGAAAGCACCACTTATGTTAAACTCTGTTTCTTTATCGCTTCTCTGTATTCCGAGCGTTTCTCGAATCTGCTCGAAGGTCGAGGCCACTAGCGGTGTTTAAAACGCCTGAACAGGTTTGGTGTATAGGAAATGATACTTCTATGGCTGGTAGAGGGATGCCGTGTTGCCAGCAGATAAATCTTGCAGAACCGGCCAGCAGAGCTGGCACTGGTTAGCGTATTTGGTGAGTGGATCTTCCGGTTTCCGAATGATAGCTGCATTTCGACGAACATAAGGATCGGGGAAGGCCGTGCTGTCTAACACGATCGCGGGGGATCCATATGCAAGCTATCGAATTATAAAGGACACCGACTAGAATCCCTCAAACCCCGATGGATACGTCACACCTATGACGATGAGACGGCATTCATGGTTTCCAGCATGAGTCTCCCTGAGTCCAACAAGTATTTTCGGTCCGATCCATCGACTCTTCAAGAAGATCAAAAGATTGGAAAACAGGGAGCTTCACCAATTATTTCATCCGAATATTTCCGAAATCTTGCTTCGAACTGACGCTAGATCAGCGGCGCCGGGCCCCGGCTATGCGGCTAAGAGTTCCATCACGGCGTATCAGACCGTGCCAAAGCAGTGCCATACCGGCATGACCGACAATCAGTGCCAGCAGGGCCCAGCCCAGCCAGACATGCCACTGACGAGCCAGCATCATCCGAGGGCCCTGGGCGCTTTGGCCGTCGAATAGAGGTATGCCGAAAGGTGCGAATGGCTGACCACCGAGCCAGGTCATGTAGAGCCCGAGAGCCGGTATTCCCAGCATTAGCAGATAGAGCAATAAGTGCGAAAAAGTCGCGATTTTGGCCAACTTGCCGACGTGAGCCGGGCGGTGGCGTAAGTTGAACAGTGCCCAAAGTGCGCGAAGTACAATCAAGCCCATCAACAGCGTGCCCAGGGGTTGATGGGTCGAAAGCCAGGCTTGTACCCACTGGGGGTGTCCCCACAATATTTTTGCTGCCATCCCGCCAAGTTGCCAAAGCAGCAGTGCGCCGATTCCCCAGTGTAACCATCGGCTGATTCTGCCGTAGCGATCAGGTGTGTCCTTCACGGGTAAAAATGCCATCGTGATGCTTCCTCCTCCCCACAAGAGAGACTCAGTACCAGGCTCGCAGCCCCACTACCCATGCAGTAGTCGATTCATCCTCGTCGTAATTGCGTTCATGACTGATCCCCACGTAAGGGCTGATCTCCCGTATCAGGCTATAACTTAGCCTCAGCCCAACCTCGCTGCTGTTGAGGCCTTGCTCCAGGTTATATTGCGGCACATCTTGAAGCGATGCCGAGAGCTCCAGCCGAGGCTGAAGAATCAGTCGTTGAGTGATGAGCATTTCATATTCAAATTCGGTGCTAGCGCTGACATCACCCTCGTCACTGACGAATAACGCAGTGTCGGTTTCCATCATCAAAGGTGCCAGGCCCTGAAAGCCAACGACAGCGAAGCGTCGATCAGGGTCTGGATTGAAGCTTTGACGCACGCCCGTCTGCAAGTTCCAGAACGAGGTTATTGCGCGACTATAGAGCAACTGAAGATCGCTGCTTTCGGGACTTCCTCCATTGATTGGCCCTTCTCCCTCGCTTTTCCACCAGAAACGGTTGATGTCGTTTCCAATCCAGCCTTGGGCATCCCACAGCCAGGCGTTGGGGGCGCCGTTTGTGTCGCGATACTCGAACCGATCCAGGAGTATCTGGCTGAACAGCGCGTCATCGTGTACCGGTTCGTTCCACTCGGCGGGAGAGCCGCTGTGGGCGTTCAGAGGCCCGCCAGGGACGACTTCGTCCACATTGGCACGGCCATGGTTGTCGGCGATAGCGGCGACTGGCAAGCATAGAGCCGCGAGGAGGAGTGTTCCGCGACAGGTGAATTTGCTGTTAAACATTGTCGAACGCCTCCGCCGGAGCGACTCTGACTACCCGGAACATCCCGGCATCCATGTGGTACAACAAATGGCAGTGGAAAGCCCAGCGACCCGGTTCATCGGCAGTGAGAAGTAATGACGCACGCGAGGCCGGCAGGACGCTGAGCGTGTGTTTGAACGGTAGGTGTTCCCCCTGTCCGTTCTCCAGCTCCATGAACATGCCATGTAGGTGGATGGGATGCTCCATCATGGTGTCGTTGACCAGCACCAGACGAATACGGTCTCCCAGCACGATGTCGATTGGCTCGGCGTCGGAATACTTCACGCCGTCGAATGACCACATGTAGCGATCCATATTGCCGGTCAGGTGCAGCTCGATCGTGCGTGACGGCGGGCGTCGGTCGCGGATGGGCTTGATGTTGCGTAGCTGACTATAGGTGAGCACGCGATGATCGACAGTCTCGAGACCGGTCCCACGTTCACCGAGCCGGTTGCGCTGAACCTCGGCGACGTTGATGTTGCCGGGTCCGTGGCCGCCTTGCTCATGGCGTGCCACGACCGGGCCGGCATCCTCTGCGCCCATTCCGGCCATTCCGGCCATTCCGGCCATGGCGTTGTGGTTGCCGCCGGCGTGATTCATACCCGACATGCTGCCATCGCCCATGCCATTCATGGAGCCGAGGTTCCTACCCGACATGCCACCATCGCTCATGCCATTCATGGAGCCGTGGTTCATACCCGACATGCCACCATCGCCCATGCCATTCATGGAGCCGTGGTTCATCGACATGCTGCCATCGCTCATGCCACTCATCTCACCGGCGGCCATGCCGCCCATGGCGCCGTGCGACATATCCATACCCATATCCACCATCGTGCGCTGCGGTGGCTCTCTCAACGGGGGTACCGCCGCGCGCATGCCAGCGCGAGGCGCCAAAGTGCCCAAGGCGAAACCACTGCGGTCCATTGATTCCGCCATCAGCGTGTAGGCAGTGTCTGCTCGCGGCTCGATGATAACGTCATAGGTTTCTGCGACACCGATCTGAAACTCGTCGGTTTCTACCGGCTCCACTTCCTCGCCGTCGGCGCCTACCACCGTCATGGCCAGGCCGGGAATGCGGAAGTTAAAGTAGGTCATTGCCGAGGCATTGATGACCCGCAGCCGTATCCTCTCTCCCGGTTGAAAGAGTCCTTCCCAGCCAGCCGCCGGATGACGGCCGTTCATCAAGTAGGTGTACGTCGACCCTGTCACATCGGCAATGTCTCTGGGACTCATGCGCATATTGTTCCACGCCAGACGGTCTTGTAGCGTGGCTTTCCAACCATGCTTCTCCACGGCCTCGAAAAAATCGCTCGCCGTGCGTTCGTTGTAGTTGTAGTAGTCGCTTTGACTTTTCAGCCGTGCCATCACTCTATGCGGATCTTCAAAGGTCCAGTCGTTGAGCATGATCACGTATTCGCGATCGACCTGTATCCGATGGGGGGCTGCAGGGTGCACGACGAGCGGGCCGGTCAGACCGATCTGCTCCTGCATGCCGGAGTGGCTGTGATACCAATAGGTGCCGCTCTGGCGCACGGGGAATGCCGCCTCAAAACTTTCGCCAGGTGCGATGCCGGGGAACGACACACCTGGCACGCCATCCATCTCGAACGGCAAGAGCAAACCATGCCAATGAATAGAGGTATCTTCATCGAGATGGTTGTGAATGCGCAGGCGTGCGGTCTGCCCCTCCCATAGTTCGATTAGCGGCGCGGGAATCGAACGATTGATGGTGATACCGCTGCCATGGCCACCGGCGATGGCAACCCGTTCTCGACGCACGTCGAGATCCAGCGAGACAGGGCGGGGCGAGCCGCCCGCAACCAGCGCCGCGACCCCACTCTGCGAAGAGAGCGCCTCGCCTCGGGCATAGCTGGGTAGCAGTGACTCCAGTCCTGCCAGGGCGCCGGTTCCGGCCAGTGCGATCAGAAGTCGACGACGATCATTATCGATCGAGCGATGTTTCATGGATTTCATTCCCCAACGTGCGTGAGATCACCTAGGAGCGCGTGCGGTGCGCATGACCAAGGTTCAAGCGTTCGAATTCAAGGTGACGGTTCCTTTCATCCCGGCTTCGTAATGGCCGGGAAGGAAGCACGCGTACTCGATGACGTCGCCCTGCTCGGGCGCGGTCCAAATCAGTGTCTCGGTCTCGCCCGGCGCTATGGTGACGGCTGCGCTTTGGGTCTCACCGTGATCCATCATGCCGTCGTGATGATCGCTCATCATGTTGCCGTTGCCTTCAGCGCCATGGTGGTCGCCGCCCTGTTGCATCATCTCGCGGTGCATCTGCTGCATGCGGCTGTTACCGATGGTGAACTCATGAGGGATCATGGCAACGTTCTCGATGCGAAAACGTACCGTCGTGCCCGGCTCGATCTGCAGTTCATCAGGGTCGAACCACATGCCGCCGGCCTGAATATCGATCGTCCGACTGGGTTCGGGCTCTTTTTTTTGTGACTGACCGTGGCCGGTGTCTGCCAGTGCCGAGGTGGTGACAGCAGCAAGGGTAAAAAGCAAAAACAGAAATTTCATCAAAAAGCTCCGCTGTTATGAGAAAGGATATTTAAAAATGATGTTTTCGCCCGCTGATCGAGGCCGGCGGATACCAAAACCAGATTGCCGGGTGCCAGAATCAACCTGCCGATATCGGCAGGGTCATGAACACTTGAGTTTCGTTACCGTCGAACTGATGCACGTTCAAGGCCCGAACCTGATCGCCGGGCATCCCCGGTGTGCCAGCCGGCATGCCGGGCAGGGCTATACCGCGAACGCTTGGACGTTCGGCAAAAAGCCGATCGAGCGCTGCGCCGGGGACATGGCCCTCGACAACGTAGCCCCCCATCTCGAGGGTGTGGCAGCTCCCGAGTCCATGAGGAAGGTCAAGGCGTTCTTTGATTTCGCCGAGGTTGGTGGTTTCCACGACTTTGACATCGACACCACGTTCCTTCAGATAATCGCCGTAAGCGGCACAGCAACCGCAGGAAGGGCTTTTATAGAGTGTCGCCTGGTCGGGCAGTGAAGCGTGGGCCACTTGGGCACCCAGCATGAATGTTGCGGATAACAACAATGCGATGTTTCTGCTTGGCATGACGAATCTCCGGAGCGTTCATGAGCCTTCGCCAACAGTAAACGTGGGTAAGCTGAAAAGAGGCTGAATGGATCCGCCAAAACGAGAAAAGTATCTTCACGGTGCCGAGCCAGGGTGTAACGTGATTTCGACCCGCAGCCCGCCCAGTCGTGAACGGCCATAGGTCACACGACCGCCGTAGCGTTCGGTGAGCTGTGACAGAATGGAGAGCCCCAGGCCGTGTCCACGATGTTGTTCATCGAGCCTGACGCCTCGCTGGCCCAGGCGCTCGAGCATGATATCCGGCACCCCCGGGCCATCATCCTCGAGCCTTAGGCAATAGGGCGTGTGGAGTAGCGTAAGCTCGACGCGTCGGCGCGCCCACTTCCCGGCGTTGTCGAGCACGATACCCAGCATCTCCATGCCGTCCTGACGCTCCAGCGGTATCCGGAAATCGACAACGGCGGTGTCATCGAGAACGAAGACGCGATCGGGGTAGAGGGTACGAAACATTTCCAGCATGGAAATGACTTCTGCCATGCCGGTATGTTGCTGTCCTGTAGACTGGCCGGCGATACGCGAATGGCGTAGTTCGCTCTCCAGTTTTTCATCGATGTCGTCGAGACGAGCCAGAATCTGCATACGACGTTGATCATCCAGGGCTCGTTTTGAGCGAAGGGCTTGCATGACCGCCGTTAGTGGCGTCCTGATCGCGTGAGAAAGGTTGGCCAGTGACTCCCGCGAGCGCTGCTGACGACGTTCATGTTCGTCGAGAAGGGTATTGAGTTGAGCGATGGGGGCTTTCAGCTCGGAGACGGTTTTGATGTCCAGGCGCCGGCGCTCGCCGCGTTGCAGCTCGATGAGCTGGCGCGATAGCCGCCCGAACGGGCGTAAAGCATGATTGACCGCGAATAGGTTGAGCAGTATCAACAGCAACAGCAGTACCATGGCCGCTGCACCGATCCACCAGTGAAGGCGTGTCAGTCCTCGCTCGATGCCGGCGAAGTCTTCGCCGACCGTCAATGTGGCGGGTTCGCCGGCAAGCATCAATCGGGTTCGCCACAGCAGCAGTCGATGATCGCGCCACTGCAAGAGTTGTGCGCCTTCTGTATCCCCGGCCGGCAATGTCTCGAGCGCATCGTGAGTCGCGTAGACACGGCCGTTGGTCCGCAGCTGATAGAAGTGGTGAAAGGTTTCGGCGGGGCTGGAATCAGGTGGCAGCGACAGGGCACCCGGGCCCTCGAGTCGCAATCGGCGCACGACCAGTTCGGATTCCTGCTGTAAGCGATCGGCGAGAAAATTCCGTGCCAACTGGTCCAGCAGCAAGCCATGCAGTACCCAGGTACTCCCGACGACGACCAGCGCCGCAATGCCCAGGCTACCCAGCAACCGGAGGCGTAGGCTTCGCCGGCTAAACCGAGACAAGCATGTACCCCTCACCACGGCGCGTCACGATGCGCTCACGTCCGAGCCGGTGACGTAGTCTGCCGATATAGACCTCGACGAGATTGGGAGCCGCAGCATCCTGCTCGAGCGCGTAAAGTTGTTCGAGCAAGTGTCGCTTGGAGTGAACGCGATCAGGGTGGCGCATCAGGTAGCGCAGAAGCCGAAATTCGGTGGAGGTGAGTGTTTGCCACTCCTGGTGATCCACACTGAACTGCTGGCGTGCCTCATCGAGCCGAAGATTGTTGATCTCCAAGAGGAAGGAAAAATGACTACCTCGACGACGCAACAAGGCCTGCAGGCGGGCCAGCAACTCTTCCTCATGATAAGGCTTGGTGAGGTAGTCGTCGGCGCCGGCGCGAAGCCCTTCGACCTTATCCATCCAGCTATCTCTTGCGGTCAGAATCAGTATCGGCACAGACCACTTGGCGCCCCGCCAGTCGGCGAGGAGATTCAGCCCGGAGCCGTCCGGCAAACCAAGGTCCAGAATGACCAGCGTGTACTCCTCGCTCGCCGAGAGTGCGGACGCCGATAGGCTACTAGGTGAAATGTCGGTGCGGTAGCCAGCATCATCTAGAAGCTCTGCCAAACTTTCCGCCAACAGCTCATCATCTTCTACCAGTAATATTCTCATGGCTCATCGAGAGACTGAATCTGTTTGCCGAAGATACAGCCGGTTCCTGAATGGTTCCTGAAAATCCGGAAGGCGCCGGATATCGTGATTTATCCCAATTCGGTGTTCATTCAACTGACGCCTCCCCGAAGCCACATCTCAGGCATTTCGATCGACCGTTTTTTGCGTGACGGTGGCAGGATCATCGCTTCACCTGGAATGCCATCGGTGCCACAGGGTAAGCCCCACAAAGAGCACAATACATGCAAAGAATGCCGCCATAACGTCATCCAGCACGATACCCAAGCCGCCACCGATGGCTTCGCTATAGCCAATGGGCAATGGCTTGGTGACATCGAACAGCCGATATAACACGAACGCCACTCCCATCGTCCAGGCACGGCGCGCCACCGTGATTCCGAGCATGGCGATCGGAAACGCCAGGTACTCATCGGCGACGATCTGGGAGAGATCTCCGCCGCCGAGCCAGATTGAAGCCCAATGACAAATTGGCACTGCCGTGACCAGCAGTACCGACAGAATGACAACCCGGCGTTGCGGCGAGTGATGTGTCAGCCACCAGGCCAACGGCACACCGATCAGCGACCCGATTGTCCCCGGTGCCCAGGATATCCATCCCAGGCCAAAGCCGGTCGCTACCAGCAAGACCGCATTCTCTATCAACATCTGTCTAATCCATGAGAGGAGGGGGTTGGCTTGCGATCAGGAGCAAGACTTGCTAAAACGAAAGTCGATATCGATCTTCGTTTTCGGTAGACCGGAAGTCAATACAATGAAGCATCATCACTTGCTCGTGGGCCTGGTCAGACTACACGTCCTTCAACATGCCGCCGAGCATGAAATCAACGGACAATGGATGATCGATGAGCTGGCGCGTCACGGCTATCGACTGAGCCCCGGCACTCTTTATCCCATGCTGCACTCGATGGAGAACAGGGGATACCTGATCTCCCGCGAAGCGCATCAGGGTAGCGTTCGCCGTAAGTTCTATCGCGCGACCGATCTAGGTCGAGAAGGGCTTGAAACGGCCAAACGCCAGCTGAGAGAGCTGTCCGGCGAGGCCTTAAAAGACGACAGTCCCTTGTAAGAGAGCCATGGCAAGGAGCCCGGATGGAGAATCAGACACCACGCCCTGCCGGACTTATTAGAGAGGTCTTCGCGGCCTTTCTGTTGCTGGGCTTGACTTCCTTTGGTGGTCCCATCGCTCACCTGGGTTACTTTCGCAGCGAGTTCGTAGAGCGACGCCGCTGGCTTTCTGAACAAGCGTACGCAGACCTGGTGACGCTCTGCCAGTTTCTACCTGGGCCCGCCAGTAGTCAGGTGGGATTCGCTTTAGGGCTGATGCGCGCCGGCCCCTGGGGCGCGGCTGGCTGAGGCATTTTCGAAAAATAAACCGGAAATCCGAATAGACTATCTGGGTACCGATACGACAGTCCAGCTGTTTTCAGGAATCGGTATCTCAAGTTATCATGCCTACAGTCGAACTTTCTCGTATCGGCCTTGGCTTTTTTTGCGCATGATTTGGGAGCTACGTAGAGAGAACTACGACTTGGCAATCCAGATTGGAGAAGGATCTTTAACCAGCTGGGCCTTTACGCACCTTTGTGGCGCAAAGAAAACATTGGGTCAAAAAGGGCGCTTGCAGAATACCTATGATTGGCTTATCGAAGGAAAAACCAGTCACGCATATGAACTACCTAGCGCTATTGCACACTCTCTAGGTTTACATTGCGAATCATTGCCGTGGATGGTCGTTAGTGAAAAAGAACATGCTAGGGCCAAAGAGCTTTTTAAGCATTCGTCTGAGGGCGGCGTTGCCGGAGTATTCGTCGGCGGTCATCTCGATAAACGATTGCCACTAATTTTCTGGCAGGCGCAGATTCGAGAGCTCAATATGACAGGAGAGAATTATGTGGTAATGGTGGGTCCCGAAGAGGAACATTATCGTCAGCACTTGGAACAGTGTTGTGGCCCCCCGGGTCAAATATTGCCCTTGATGCCTATTCGAGAATTTGCGGCTGTGCTATCTCATGTAATCACATTGATTACGCCGGACACGGGGCCTATGCACATGGCCACGGCTTAAGGAGTACCTGTGATCGCCCTACTTAATACCGATAAGTCGCGTAAGTTTTGCCCTAAGGGAATCGCCGATAAGACTCTCTTTCGTCCAACACCGACAGAGGTTGTTGCGGTGCTGTCGGGGAACCCTATTATTCAGTCCGACCGGGCAAGAAAAGAGCATATGCTGGATCGAAGGATGCTGCTGGGTAGTTGTTAAAATCCATTTCGTTTCCAATGATGCGAAGTTTGCGTTTTCAAGGCTTGGCTGAAGCTATGTGGTTGGTTCGAGTTTGGCGTTCCTCATGGTAATAGTGTAAGGTTGCCCGTTTTTTATCCGCCTGCCTGCATTTAATGCCCTTTAAATTAATTGGGTGATTGTTTTTGGGTGATGCGCCGATTTCTACTTTTTATTTCATGTGATGTGAATATTTTTCTTCAAGCTCACTCGGGAGAGGTCTACTGGATTTGGATGTGAAATCAATTATCCGATGACTGATCGAGACTCTCGACGCAAATCCTTGCGCTAGCAGGAATGGGTGTTACCTATCAGTATCTATGATCTAGTTTGTGCTGCATCAGAATAGCGATAACGTCTTATACGCGATCCCCTTGTTCACTGCCAAGACGTTGCATGGCAATGGGCTAGAGAAAGCCGGCGCGGTAGAATTAACGTTTCTGCTTTGTCTGTTGCTGGCTTCCTGTCATACCTGTCGCTCACGCAATTCGACAGGGATCACCAATGCTACGGCGTTTGTTCTCAAGACCCACCCAGAAAGCTAGGCCGTCGCAAGGCTTCATGCAGCCGTTTAGCGGTGGGGAACTGCTCGATACTCCACGCCGCCAGCAGATGGTCAGAATGCTATGGGATGCGACATCGTTGACCCAGAGGGTCTTTGACGAGTACCTCCTTGAACCGATCTGCCGGTATGCCAAGCTGGTCCAACTGCTCCCTGCCTCGGAATCACATCACCACGCCTATCCAGGGGGTATGCTGGATCATGCCCTGGAGATGGCCTGCTACGAACTGCGTCTACGTCAGCGTCATCTCCTGCCACCCGGAGCAAAGCCCGAGGATCAAAGTTCAGCAGGTGAGCTTTGGAGTGCGGCCGTCATCTACGGTGCACTCATGCACGACGTAGCCAAGACGCTGGTCGACATTGAAATTCATCTTGAGGATGGGCAGGAATGGAGGCTGTGGCACGGCCCCATTCCTGCGCCTTATCGCGTCAGGTACCGAGCTGGACGGGAGTATCACCTTCACGCGGCGGTTAATCCGTTGTTATGCGAACGAGTCCTTGGGGCGAAGGTGCTCGACTGGATGATGACGCAGCCCAAGCTTTTTGCGCTGTTCATGTACACCATCGCAGGGCACACCGAGCGAGGCGGGATCGTTGCGCAGCTGATTCACCAGGCGGATCGCGCCAGTGTCGCCAAGGCTCTGGGAGGCGATCCGCTTCAGGCTCTTTCTGCCCCGGTGGAGTCCATCCAGAGAAAGCTGGCAGAAGGCCTGCGGTGGATGGTCAAGGAGCAGTTCAAGCTCAATAAGAAGGGCGAAGTCGCTTGGCTGACTGAAGAGGCTCTCTGGCTGGTTTCACCGCGTGCGGTCAATGAACTGAAAGCACACCTATATGCTCAGGGCGTTAAGAGCATCCCAAGAGACCTCAACAGGCTCTACGGTGAGCTGCAGTCACATGGGCTGATCGAGGAAGTCACCGAGGGGAAATCGGTGTGGAAGTGCGAGATCGTGGAAGGGGACTGGAGACAGTCCTTCAACATGATCAAGGTGCCCCCAACTTTGATCTGGGGGGTAGAGGATAAGCCAGCCCCTTTTCGAGGGAAAATCACGATCAGAGGTGAAGGTGCAGTAACAGTAGATAAGTCGTCCTCAGAAGATGTGGCAGTAACCAAATCGGAATCGATCACAGAGAACAAGCCACGGGCTGGCAAGATGCTGCCGCCGCGAACCACCGACTCACAGCCTTCTTCTCAGACTGACACCGTCAATGACACTCTGGACGACGACATCATGACACTTTTTCCAGAGGTGAATCCTGAGCCGGAGATAGTTTCGGACCAGCTTCAGAGCGCTAATGCCGCTGGGCAAGAAAGCTCGGCCGAGCCAAATTCATCTAGATCTGATAAAAATGTCGGTTCTCGACCAAAGTCGAGTACACGGGGGGTTAATAATAATTCGGACCTCGGTGAGCGGTTCTGGCAGTGGTTGAAGATGGGGGGCACGGATCACTCCATCGTCATCAATGACACTAAGGCGCCCATCCATGTCGTGGAAGGCACCTATTTTCTGGTCAGTCCCGGCATATTCAAGCGCTTTAGCACCAAAGAGCTTGGTGATGAAGAACAGTGGAAGTTAGTTCAAAAGCGCTTCCAAAAGCTGGGTTTGCATATCAGAAGCCAGGGACAAAACATTCATAACGTTTCCGTCGAGGGGCCGAACAAGACCCGACTGCTGAAGGGTTACTTGATCAAGGATCCGCGAGAAGTGAGTCAACGGATACCGCCTGACAATTGGGTATTGACTTTAATTCCACACCAAGTCGATAAGGACGAAACGAATGAATGATGTGTCTTTTATGGAGTTGCTGAGCAGGTACTGTGCCGACACACATCTCAAGCCGAAATCCGTTGATAGCTATGCTTCAGCAGTGAGAGCCGCTCGCCGTCACTTCGGAAAGGAAACTTATCCGAGCATGCTCTCCAGAGAAAAAGTATGCGCTTGGCGTAAAGTGGCATTGCGTTCGAGGGAAAATCCACGTGGCATTGTCGAGGTTAGCTGGAATAATTATGTGAGGCATCTGGCTGCACTATACAATTTTGGGATCAAGCATCAACTCATAATGGTCGAGGAAAATCCGTTTAATCAGGTGCGGGTCAGGGAGCCTCGCAAGCCTAAGAAAACCTTACAGCCGTATACTATCAGGTATGTGCGTGAGGTCATGGATGTATGCCGTAGATTCGAAACCGCGCAAGGTGATCCATCGAAGCTCTATCCCGCTTGGTTTTGGGAGACTGTTATTGAGGCTTTTTATTTCACAGGTATCAGGTTGAATCAGTTGCTCCATATTAAAGCCAAAGACGTTGATCTCAAGAGAATGATTTTAGTGACTTCGTTTGAAGGATCCAAAACCTATTCTGAGTCCGTAGTGCCGATCGCAGATGGCTTGTACCCTTACATTGCAAAGCTGATGCTTGCGGCGCATCGTGAAGGTTTCAAACGTGAAGATCAGCTTTTTAACGTAAACCGCTTTTCACGTAGGCATCGGCGCAAGGAGATGGACATAAATCAGGTCGAGCATTTCTTTAAGAGGCTGTCAGGGTTTTGCGGCACGCGGGTCACACCACATCGGTTTAGGCACACTCTCGGGACCGACCTCATGGAAGACCCTGATCGTAACATCCGAGTCACCCAAATGATCCTCGACCACTCTAGTATGCGCACAACCATGGAGTATGTTCATCCTAGCGTTGACTCCATGAGGAAGGCGCTGAATCAACGTCGGTGCCCCTAGATTTTAGGCGAGCAAAGGGCGGCCCAGAGACGGCCGCTCGTTCTTGCGGCGGGCAGCTTGACAATGATCACCTCGGAATCCAAGATTGCTGATGCCAATGTAGTGCAGGCGCGGTAGGCAATTAGCCAGCACTTCATATCAGGCATGTTTTTCTTAAGCGACTGAAACTTCGGGTTTTTCCGACTCAAATAGTCCAACTGACTGTTAATCATTGGGTCACAGGTTCGAGTCCTGTTCGGGGAGCCAAAAAATCTGATACTTCGTTGTTCCCTGATAGCTCAGTTGGTAGAGCAAATGACTGTTAATCATTGGGTCGCAGGTTCGAGTCCTGCTCAGGGAGCCAATACTTGCCATGATTTGGCAAGAGAAAGTGTAATAAAGCACTTGCATCATCTCTCCTGATTTCGCCTTTCAGTTCGACGCCTCGATCAAATTTATTCAACCCCTATGTGTCGCCATTTCCCTGATGCTATATCGGCATTATTTGGTTTGAGATAATGACGTCCTTTCGAAATACCTTGTCGGCTCTTGTTTGACTCAATAAATGACGTTTGTTATAAGAAATATCCGTCTGCGGTCGAGAGTGACTTTTACCGTTGGTACTTCCAAAATTGTATTTCGGATGAATTGTATTCCGGATTATTCAATTTATGGTCGATTAGTGACTTTTTATCCAGGCGTTGATCAACAGGCCTCGAACTGCTCTGCCACTTTGCATTGATGTGAAGCGTCGATATCCTTTGCGCAGCGTTTGCTTGTTAGCAGCACTATTTATCTATTTCTTTGGCAGCATTGCGCCCATCCGCAACATTAATAATTTCAGGAATGTAAAAGAATGCCTCGCGAGAGAAACCTGTCCATCAAGGACAAGTGGTCACTTGATAATCAGCTTGGCGAGATGCTGAGAAGTCTCGACAAGCAGGAGCCTGCCAGACCCGCCTTTCTTGAAGAGCTTGAAGCATTGATGCAGAGTTATGGGATGAGTCATCAGGATACTGTTAAAATATTAAAACTCATGCGGCAAGCATAATCTGATTAGTCCTTTTTCATGGCTGTCTCAGGGCTGGGGGGGCGAGGTTTCTGGCTTGCGACCCTTGTCGGTCAGCAAGGCGTAATCGAGTAGAATCTCGGCACTTTCATCCAGAGCCGCCTGCTGAATGGGGGATTCGGACTCCGCATCTTCTCCGGCCTGCAGCGCTTCATCGCGTGCATCGGTCCATGTCTCGATCTCCGGCAGATCCAGTGCGCGGCGGCGCTGATTTTCAAGCGCCAGCTGCTCGGCTTCCTGCGCTTCCATTTCGCGCTTTCTCTGTTCTCGATTGAGGCTGACGGTATTGTTCTGAGCCTGGAATTGCTCGGCCAGCTGCGCTTCACGCGTCAGATAATGGAAGTTGGGATTGTGTTGAGCGCGCTGCTCATGTTTTTGCCTGAGTTGCGCCACAAATTGCCAGGGTTCGCCGTACATGCGATAGCTGACCGGACGGACCGTATCCCATGCCAGCGCATAGTCAAGCGCGCTTTCACCGATTTCATCCTTGTCGATTAGGCTGGGGAAGGCAATATCCGGCTCCACGCCGCGCAGCTGGGTGCTTTCTCCCGAGATTCGATAGAACTTGGCACGAGTGAGCTTCAGCTCGCCGTGGCTCAGGTCGCTGAGCGTCTGAACCGTTCCCTTGCCAAAGGTCTGGTTGCCGAGTACCAGGCCACGGCCGTAATCCTGTATGGCGCCGGCAAAGATTTCCGAGGCGGAAGCAGAAAGTCTGTCAACCAGCACGGCCAGCGGGCCATCGTAGGCAGCACCGCGATCCGTGTCACCATAAAGACTGATGCGTCCACGGGCATCGCGAACCTGAACGGTAGGGCCGCGATCGATGAAGAGGCCCACCATCGAGTTGGCTTCCTGCAGAGCGCCGCCACCGTTGCCACGCATGTCGAGCACAATGCCTTCCACGTTTTGTGTTTTCAGCTTTTCAATCAGCTGGGCAACATCGCGTGTCGAGCTGCGATAGTTCTTGTCGCCGGCCTGATAGGCATCAAAATCGACATAAAAGGCCGGTACCTTGATAACGCCAACGCGATGGGTTTCTCCATTGCGATGGGACTCGACAACGCGGCTGCTGGCCGCCTGATCTTCCAGACTGACAGTGTCGCGCGTGATCTCGATGGTACGGGTCTGGGTCACATCAACGGCTTTGGCCGGGATGATTTCCAGACGTACTTTTGAGCCTTTCGGCCCACGAATATGCTCAACGACTTCATCCAGGCGCATGCCGATAACGCTGATCATTTCGCCACTATCGCCATCACCGACGGCGACAATGCGGTCGGCCGGCTTGATCTGGCCGCTGCGCTCGGCAGGGCCACCGGACACCAGACTTGAAACGCGAACGTATTCGCTGTCCTGCTGGAGCAGGGCGCCAATACCTTCCAGCGAAAGCTTCATCTGGATGTCAAAGGATTGGCCCCGGCTGGGAGAAAGGTATTCCGAGTGCGGATCAATGGAGCCCGTGGCGGCATTGAGAACAATGCTCAGCACATCTTCGGAGTTGGTCTGTTTCACGCGGGCCAGCTGGCTCTTGTAACGGTCGGCCAGCTGTTTGGCAATCTTCTCGGGGGACATCGTTTTGCCGCTATCGCCTGCGCTCGGGCCGCTCTCGGAGACCTGAGCCGGGATGGTAGCAATTTCGGACAACACGCTGGTATCCACTACTGGCTGATTCTGCGATGTATCCGGTGCCAGTGAAAGGGTCAGGGCCGCATTTTTGAGTCGCCTGCGCCAGAGATCATCCAGCTCGCTTCGACTTTCTGCCCAGTCAGCGTCTTCAAGATTGGTCGGCAGGCGTTCATTGCTGGAGAAGTCGAAGTCGGGCTGGTTTTCGAGCCGGTCGATCAGCCATTCCAGTCGACTTTCCAGGCGCGCCTGGTAGAGATCATAGAATGCATAGACGCGATCCAGATCACCTTCCACCAGCATTTCATCAAGGCCTGTGCGCAGATCGCTGAACTGGGCAATATCTTCGCGAGTGAGATAGGCATGCTGTGAATCCAGAAGCTTCAACATGCGGCTGAAAACCTTGTCGGCCCAGCCATTATTGAGCGTTACAGGTTCATAGTGACCATATTCCAGTGATTGAATGACTTCCCGAGACGCCTGTCGCCCCTCGTCGGTCGGCTTGATTGCCTCATCACCCATTGCGGGCAGGGCAGTCAAAAGGCACAGAGCGAACACCGCAATATTGCGGGCTGGGGCAAACAGGCTCATCAATGAAGCACTCCCGGGTTCATGTACACTTTATATTCTGTTATTACGAGATTAAAAGGATCTGTTGCAGGTCAGCAGGCAGGGCCGTCATTGTAGCAGCCCGACGTGCTTATCACCGATAGGTAGTATGGGAGAATTACGTGTTTCATTCCTCGACAATTACTGATTTGTTCAATTTCCTCAAGTATTCCCCTACACCCTGGCATGCGGTCAGGGGGATGGCGTCGCGTCTTGAGGGGGCGGGCTTCATGCCACTGGATGAGACCGAACATTGGCAGCTTGTGCCTGGCAAGCGTTATTACTGCACGCGTGCCGGTGGTGCTCTGGTCGCCTTTCAGCTGCCCGAGGGGCCATTGGAGGCGCTTCGCATGATCGGCGCCCACACGGACAGCCCGGCGCTGCGTTTAAAACCTCAGCCTGTACAGATGTCGGCTCAGTGGATGCAGCTGGGGGTCGAGGTTTATGGTGGTGCGCTTTTGGCGCCCTGGTTTGATCGTGATCTGGCCGTTGCCGGTCGGGTGTATCTGCGCGATGGCGAAGGGCAGCTCAAGGAGCGGCTTTTTCAGGTCGATCAACCGGTCGCCATCATTCCGAGTCTTGCCATCCATCTGGATCGCGACGTCAATCAGGGCAAGGCACTCAATGCCCAGACGCAAATGGCGCCGGTTGTCTGGCAGGCAGGCCCCGATCAAGCGCCGCCCTCGATCGAATCCCTGCTCAAGCGCTGGTTGGCCGATCAATATGACCCTGATGATATCGGCATCATTGATTATGAATTGAGTTTTTACGATGCACAGCCGCCTTCGCAGCTGGGCCTTGAGGGCGAGATGATCAGCGCAGCGCGCCTGGATAATCTGCTGTCGTGCTATTGCGGCATGCGTGCATTGATGGAAAGCGATGGCGCGCAGGGCGCGCTTTTCATTGCCAACGACCATGAAGAAATTGGCAGTGGCAGTACCGGCGGCGCGCAGGGCACGCTGCTGGGGGATGTCGTGGCACGTCTGGTCGAAGCCCGGGGAGAGGGCGGTGCCGAAGCGCGTGTCCGGCTTTTGCAGTCATCGCGGCTGATTTCCTGTGACAATGCACACGCCGTGCATCCGAGCTATCCCGACAAGCACGATGCACATCATCAGCCCGCACTCAATCGAGGGCCGGTCATCAAGGTTAATGCCAGTCAGCGCTATGCCACAAATGCCGCGACCGGCGCGCTTTTTCGCGAGATATGCCGTGAGGCGGACGTGCCGGTGCAGACTTTCGTCAGTCGTGCCGATATGCCGTGTGGTACCACGATCGGGCCTCTCACGGCGACCCGCACCGGGGTGCCCACGCTGGATATCGGGCTGGCGCAGTGGGCGATGCATTCCATTCGTGAAACGGCGGGGGCGCATGATCCCGATTACCTGATCCGGGCACTGACGGCGTTTTGTAATCGTGAGCATCTGGCCTGAGCAGCCTGTTGTAGTACAGGCATAAAAAAACGGCATCCGAGGATGCCGTTTTTTCGTATCTGGTGGCTACGCCCTGATTCGAACAGGGGACCCCATCATTATGAGTGATGTGCTCTAACCAGCTGAGCTACGTAGCCGTTCAACGCGAGCGCATACTACGCAAAGGCCGTCAATGCGTCAAGCCCCGCACCGGCGTTTTCAGACGTTGAAACGAAAATGCACCACGTCGCCGTCCTTGAGCACATATTCCTTGCCTTCCAGGCGCCATTTGCCGGCTTCCTTGGCGCCCTGTTCGCCGCCAAGGCCTACAAAATCTTCATAGGCGATGACTTCGGCGCGGATGAAGCCCTTCTGGAAATCGGTATGAATGACGCCAGCACCCTGTGGGGCCGTGGCGCCCACCGGCACCGTCCAGGCGCGAACTTCCTTGACGCCTGCGGTGAAATAGGTCTGAAGCTCCAAAAGGCCATAGCCGGCGCGAATGACGCGGTCCAGGCCGGGTTCTTCCATGCCCAGTTCATCGAGGAACATGGCGCGCTCTTCTTCCTCGAGCTCGGCAATTTCGGCCTCGATCTTGTTACAGACCGGCACCACCACGGCACCTTCTTCAGCAGCAATGGCATGCACCACGTCCAGGTGCGGATTGTTGTCAAAGCCTTCTTCATGAACATTGGCGATGTACATGGTGGGCTTGAGGGTGAGAAATCCAAACCCCTTTAAAAGCTTCTTTTCCTCATCATCAAGGCCGAAGCTGCGAAGAGGGTGGCCTTCTGCGACATGGGGCTGAATACGCTCCAGCAGCGCCTTGCTGGTCAGTGCTTCCTTGTCGCCGCCCTTTGTCACACGCGCCAGGCGTTGAATGCCGCGCTCAACACTATCCAGATCTGCCAGGGCCAGCTCGATATTGATGGTCTCGATATCGGCGCGTGGATCGACCTGGTTGGAGACGTGGATGACATTGTCGTCATCGAAGCAGCGCACCACATGCGCGATCGCATCGGTTTCACGGATATTGGCCAGAAACTGGTTGCCCAGGCCTTCACCTTTCGAGGCACCGGCCACAAGGCCCGCGATATCCACGAATTCCATGGTGGTCGGGATGACCTTCTCGGGCTTGACGATCTCGGCGAGTCGGTCGAGGCGGGGGTCCGGCATCGGCACGATACCGGTATTGGGTTCGATGGTGCAGAAGGGAAAATTTTCTGCATCGATGCCTGACTTGGTCAGGGCATTGAAGAGGGTCGATTTGCCCACGTTGGGGAGGCCGACAATACCGCAATTGAATCCCATGGAGGTGCATCCTGCAATGTAGGGCGATGTTATTGATTCGATCCGCAGAGCGGGTCGAGATGGTGCGGAGTTTACCTGTTGCCGTGGTCGCCTCGCTACCGTAGGGCGGATGTTCGGCGGCTGACAAGACCCGCGCCGCAGGCGGCCAGCAGCATTCCGCCGACCTGCAAAAGCCCGAGCGTTTCGTCAAATAAAAGCCAGCTCAAAAAAGCGACTACCGGTGGTACCAGATAAAAAAGCGATGCCACGCTTGAGACCGGGCCGCGACGTATCATGACCAGCAGCAGAGAGATGGCGCCTACCGACAGGCCAAACACCGACCATAAAAGGCCGGTCCATGCCTGCCAGTTCGACTCAAAACGCATGTCTTCGGTGGTCAGTGCCAGGGGAAGGGTCACCACCAGGGCACCAATAAACTGAATGGCGGCATTGGTGCGAAGATCAGCACCGGGGCCGGTTCGTTTTTGCCAGATGGTTCCCAGCGTAATGCTCAGCATGGCAATCAGTACCGCCGCCAGCGGCATGGGATCAATCGCGCCGAAATCCGTCTTGAGCCCGGGCAGTAGCACCAGCAGTGTGCCGACAAGGCCGATCAAAACGCCCAGCCACTGTCGAGCATCGGGGCGCTCATGGAGCATCGAGGTGGCAAAAAGCGTCGTGGCCAGTGGTTGCAGCCCAACCACCAGCGCCGCCACACCTGCGGGCAGACCACGATTGACCGCCCAGAAAACGCCACCCAGATAGAAACTTTGCAGCAAGATGCCGACTACCAGCGCTCGCACCCAGGCCGCTCGCCCGCGTGGCCAGCTGGCACCTGCCGCCTGTGCAATCAGCATGAACACCAAAGCGCTGAGAAAAAAACGATAGCTCAGGAAGGTGAGCGGGTCGGTCCAGGGGGCAACCAGCCGTGCTGCGATAAATCCGGTCGACCAGATGCCGATAAAGGCCAGCGGTATGAACCGTTCTAGCGTCATGACAGGCAGCTCCTGCGGCGAGGGGCGCGCGGCTAGGCGGCGCTGAAACTGTGGAGCTGGTTCATGGCGCGCGCCCAGTCACCGGCGAGCGCCAGTGGCAGGGTCTCCAGAGACGCCTCGATGGCGTCATCGATGGCCTGACGCTCTCCCTTTCCCGGGGCACCCAGCACGTAATTGACCACTTGGCTGGCGCTGCCGGGATGACCGATGCCAAGCCTCAGGCGGTGAAAATTTCTGTTCTGGCTCAGGGCGTTGATGGTATCACGCAGGCCATTGTGGCCGCCGTGACCACCGCCCTGTTTGTAGCGGGCCTGGCCGGGAAGCAGGTCGAGCTCATCGTGTACCACCAGAAGCGACTCGGGCGGCAGCTTGTAAAACGCAGCCAATGCGCCGATCGACTGACCGCTGTGATTCATGTACGTCGAAGGCGCCAGCAGATGAATATCCCGGCCTTCGATGGTCGCGCGGGCGTAGTGGCCCAGCAGCTTGCGCTCGGAACGAAGCGTGGCGTGATATCGGCCGGCCAGGGCGTCAATCAGCCAGAAACCAGCGTTATGACGGGTCTGCGTGTACTGGGCGCCCGGATTGCCCAGCCCTATGATCGCTTTGATATCGCTCATGAGGCGTTCTCGCTAATGTGATCACAACGCCCTGCGGTGCATGCAGGCCATACATCAGAACGGCCGGGCGAGCCGGGCGCGAGCCCGGCCCGACCGGCCGTCAGGCATCAGATGGCAGAAGCCATCCTTAGACCTGCTCGCCCTCGCCGCCGTTGTCGGCTTCGGTGCGCGGAGCGTCATCGGACGGCTCGCTTTCACCTTCTTCATCGGTGCCACGATCTGGATGCGTGATCGTGACGATGCCGGTGTCGTGATCTTCACCATGGGTCAGCGCCACAATGGTGACACCCTTCGGCATCGGAATGTCGGACAGGTGCAGGGTATCACCCAGTTCCATGTTGGCGACATTGACTTCCAGATACTCGGGCAGATCGGCCGGCAGGCAGCTGACTTCAACGTCGTTGGCCAGAACGTGCAGTACGCCGTCCTGTTCGCGAACGCCCTTGCACTCTTCATCACCGGCAAAGTGAAGCGGTACGGTGATGGTCAGCTCATGCGTGGCATCAACGCGCATGAAGTCAGCGTGCGTGATCAGCTCCTTGTAGGGGTGGCGCTGCAGATCACGGATGACGACCTGTTCCTTCTTGCCATCAACATCGATGTTGACGATGGAAGAGAAGAAGGCTTCTTCTTCAAGCGCCTTGTAAAAGGCCGGTTTGTCGATGGCGATCGGCTGCGGCTCGGTGCTGCCACCATAGATGATGGCCGCGACACGTTCGTTCGCACGACGCAGGCGGCGGCTCGCACCTTTCCCCAGCGCCGTACGAGCGACAGCGGTCAATTGATAATCATGTTTCATGGGTTGGACCCTCATTGGTTCAAGTCGAAAACGACACGGCCCGCGACCAGACCTGTGCCGTTTTATCGGGCTTTCGCATCATGCGAAAGCGATTACCGGCGCAATATCAGTGAAACATCGCGCTGACGGATTCTTCATTGCTGACGCGGCGAATGGCTTCCGCGATCAGGCCGGCCACTGACAGCTGGCGAATCTTGCCGCTGCGACGGGCATGCTCGGCCAGCGGAATGGTGTCAGCGACTACCAGCTCATCAAGCTGGGATTTTGAAATATTGTCGACCGCCGGACCCGACAGGATCGCATGTGTGGCATAGGCCAGTACGCGGCGGGCACCGTGCGCCTTGAGCGCTTCGGCAGCCTTGCACAGGGTACCTGCCGTATCGACCATGTCGTCGACCAGTACACAGGTGCGGTCCTTGATATCACCGATAATGTGCATCACCTGTGCCTGATTGGCAGACGGGCGGCGCTTGTCGATGATGGCAAGGTCAGCGTTGAGCTGTTTGGCGATGGCACGGGCACGGACGACGCCGCCGACGTCGGGCGAGACGATGGCAATGTCGTCGTAATTCTGGCGCTCGATGTCATCAAGCAGAATGGGTGAGCCATAGACGTTGTCGACCGGTACGTCGAAAAAGCCCTGAATCTGATCGGCATGCAGATCCATGGTCATGACGCGGTCCACGCCGGCCTTGACCATCATGTCGGCCACAACCTTGGCAGAAATCGGCACGCGTGCCGAGCGGACACGACGGTCCTGTCGGGCGTAGCCGAAGTAGGGGACAACAGCCGTGATACGAGTCGCACTTGCCCGACGCAGGGCGTCCACCATCAGGATGAGTTCCATCAGGTTGTCATTGGTCGGTGCACAGGTCGACTGAAGAATAAAAACGTCCTTGCCGCGCACGTTCTCGTTGATCTCGACCGCGATCTCGCCATCGCTGAACTGACCGACCGTGGCATGACCCAGACGATTATCAAGACTTTCGGCCACCTTGCGGGCAAGCTCGGGGTTGGCGTTCCCCGCGAAGACCATCAGTTTAGACACGCGCAGCCACCTTTGGACGCTTGTAGAAAATCGGGGTGGTTTGAAGTCAAACGTGAGTGACATCGAAAAGAGATGGCTGGGGTACCAGGATTCGAACCTGGGAATGCCGGTACCAGAAACCGGTGCCTTACCACTTGGCTATACCCCAGTAACCTTTGATGCAAGCGCTGACGTTCAATGCTTCATGATACTCCGGTATCCTGGGATACTCGAAGCCTGTTCAGAGCCTGATGCAGAGGAGAGATGTTACAACCGCGTGCCCTGAAAACGCTCCAGCGATTCGGGTACGCATGCCGGGCGATACCATAGAGTATCTCCTTTTCCAGTTCAAGCGCTGACGTTTCATCCTCGATGGGGCAGAAAACGCAGGCGCCGGTTCCGGTCAGCATGGCGGGCCCGTGCTGGCGAAGCAGGTCAATGACCTCACCGATACCCGGTTCAAGCCTTCGCACCACGGCCTCGCAGTCGTTATGACCTCCCTGCAGGGCGCGCGACATACTAATCAAGGGGGTGTCGCGTGTCAATTGCGGGTGGCCGAAGACTCTGGCCGTCGATACGCTCACGCCGGGATGAACCACGACAAACCAGGGGGTCTCCAGCGGGGCCGGAATCAGTCGCTCGCCCACGCCTTCGCCCCAGGCGGCGAACCCCCGGACAAACACGGGAACATCGGCCCCCAGTGTCAGCCCCAGCGTTGCCAGATGATCCGTATCCAGCCCGAGTTGCCAGAGATGATCAAGCGCCAGAAGCGCCGTAGCGGCATTGGAGCTGCCGCCACCCAGGCCACCTCCCATCGGCAGTCTCTTGTCCAGGGTGATCTCCACACCCGGTAATGGTCGATCAACAACGCCCTGTAGAAGGTGGGCGGCGCGAACAATGAGGTTGTCACCAAAGCTGACACCTTCTATCTGTGGTGACAAAGTGATGGCGTCATCGTCGCGCAGACGAAAATGCAGCGTGTCGCCGTGATCCAGAAACTGAAACAGGGTCTGCAGCTCGTGATAACCGTCGGCACGTTTGCCCACGATGTGCAGCATGCGGTTGAGCTTGGCCGGTGCCGGCAGGGTCAGTGAAGCATCTCCGATCATGGCAGGTCGGCCTGTCCCGGCTGCCAGCGATTGATGACCAGCGTGGTGCGCAGATCGTCATAGGTCATGACAATGCGTCGCGGCAGCCACAGCCCGTCTGCCTGGCGCCAGTCGCGATAATCGATATGCCAGCCGGCCTGATCCATCGTGGCAGGGAAGCCGACGTCGTCTTCACTCATGCGGTACGGACCGCGTGGGTCCGGCAGGCCGCGTACCCAGTAGACCAGTGAGGAGAGCGGCAGCGACCAGCCCATCTGCTGTGCCATTAGTTCCTCGGGGGTCGGCGCCTGGAAGGTGCCATCGCCGTTGGTCAGTGTGACCTGACGACCATTCCCCTTCAGCGTATTGCGGCCGGTCCCCCAGGGGCCGCTGACCGAAATGCGATATTGATCGGCACGCTGGGTCCAGTCGAGGTTGGCACTCTGGCTGTCATCCGGGGTGCGAATGCCGACCTTGCCGGCCGCTGTCCAGGTGTCCAGAGCTTCAAGGCTTGACTGCTGGGTGCGCCAGTCGCCGGGATGGCGGTCTTCCTTCTGGGAGGGGGCCTGAGTGGCACAGCCGGCCAGAAGGACGATCAGGGCGAGGGTCAGAAACTGTAGCGTGCGACCGATCGCAGTGCCTGATGTCATGGGGTGTTCTCCTGGGAAGTGACAGTGGATGAATTCGTTACCTGTGGTGGCGGGCTGAGCGGGGTCAGCAGCGGATAGCGGCTCAGCAGCTCATCAATGGTAGGGTGCTGGCGAAAACGTGCCGTCGCCCCGGCAATGATACGTCGTGCCTGCTCGCTGTCGCCGCTGGCCCAGAGGGCTTCGGCCAGATGGGCGGCGACCTCTTCATCCGGCATCAGGGCGTAGGCCTGCTTGAGCAGCGCCACGGCCTGATCGAGGTGGCCCAGATGAAAGTGCGCCCAGCCCAGGCTATCGACAACCGGTGCCGATTCCGGGGCCAGTTGATGGGCGCGCTCAAGGAGTTTCAAGGCTTCCTCATGACGGTCGGTCTGCTCGGTCAGGGTATAACCAAACGCATTGAGGGCATCGACATTGTCCGGGTCGCGTTTGAGCAGGGTGCGCATGTCGCGCTCCATGGCCTTGAGATCCTGATGCTCGATGGCGCGAACGGCGCGTATATAAAGCAGGCTGTCGTTGTCGGGGGCGCGTGCTCTGATGGCGCTGTCGAGCAGCTGGTCGGCGCGCGGACGCTGATCGTTCTGGTCCAGCAATGACAGGGAGAGCTCCATGAGCGCGGCATACTGATCGGGATAGTCATTTTCCTGGCTCTGTAGCCAGCTCAATGCGTCATCGATGCGCTTTTGCTCAGAGAACAATCGAACGCCGCGTACACGTGCCGTCATGAAGTGCTCCCCTTCGGGAACGCGCGCGTACAGTGCCAGTGCCTGGTCGATGTCATCGAGTCTTTCGCTGGCAAGACCTGCCAGCATATAAAGCTCGCCCGAGGGTGAGGCGCTATCCTCTGCCAGTGCCGGTTTCAGCAGTCGCCTGGCAGACTCGGCATGGTCATTGCGCAGATAAAGCTGTGCCAGCGCCAGACGCAGCTGAAGGTTGTCCGGCATCTCCTGCATCAGGAGGTCGAACTGCTTTTCGGCGGCATCAACATCGTTCATGGCCAGGTTGGCCTGTGCCATGGCCAGAATGAAGCGGTTATCATCCGGCGCCAGGTCATGGCCGCGCCGGGCGTATTCAAGTGCCCTGGCGGCATCTTCCCGGTCCAGCGCGATCTGGCTGCGAGCCAGCCAGAGGGCCGGCAACCCGACATCCAGTGTCTTCGCGCGCTCAAGGTCCTGGTCGGCAGCGTCGTTATTGCCCTGCAGTGACCGCAGCAGAGCGCGTGTAATCAGCGGATGAGGCTGGTCGGGGTGGCGCTTGAGATAGCTTTCCAGCGGGGCCAGCAGTTCTTCAGGGTTGGCGCCGCTGGTAATGGCCTCTTCCAGAAAGGCCTCAAGATCGGCATCCTGGTCACTGGCATCGACTTCCAGCAATAGTGCCATGGCGGTTGACCACTCACCCTGCTCGGCAGCCGCGGCGGCCAGGATGCGACGGGGCGTCGCACTGTTGCGGTCCAGAGCTGCCCAGCGATTGGCAGCGGACACGACCAGCTGCGAATCGTTGCTCAGGCGTGCTATCTGGGTGGCGCGTCGCGCCAGGGCGATGTCCTGATGACGCTGGCTCTGCTGCAAATAAGTGCGGGCGGCCAGCCCCATGTCCCCACGCTGTGCGGCAATGTCGGCTCCCAGCAGCGCGCCGAGTGTGGCGCCATCCAGCCTGTCTCCAGAAGCATTGTTCTGCTTTCTGGTCGTGTCATGTTGCTCGTCGCTGATGTCATGAGAGGTTGACGACGCTGCCGGGCCATCGGCCGCCATGGACGGCATCGGCCAGAGTGTCGTAGGCAGCAGCAGGGCGGCCATCGATAGCCATAGTGTGCGTTGGCGCATCCGTGTCCTCATTGATGGCGAAACCTGCAGGGGCTATGAGGCTGATGAAAGCGTTCCATCCCATGGCGCCCGGGGCTATGTTAGAATGCACGACCATGAAGTGCGAGCACCATGCGGTACGCAATCCTTTGGCGCCGTTCATGCAGGAAATACGCACTGTATCACCGATAACGGACCTGACCTGGCAGGATTGGATACCTGACACATTATCCAGTCGTGTCTCAGCGTTCTACACGAACGTTATAGCTAATACGGTATCACGATGCTTCTTTCTCTAGGCATCAATCATAAAAGTGCGACCCTTGAAGTACGTGAGCAGGTCGCTTTCTCTTCCAGTCAGATGGCACTGGCCCTTGAAGACCTGGTATCCCTCGAGGAAGTTCAGGAAGCCGCCATTCTGTCGACCTGTAATCGAACCGAAATCTATTGTCGGCTCGAGGGAGGAGATGAGCGCCTGGTACTTGAATGGCTCGGCCACTTTCATCGCTTGCCCATCGAGTCGCTCGAGCACTGCGCCCGGTGGCACCGGGACGGCGAGGCCGTGCGTCATCTGATGCGAGTTGCCTGCGGTCTGGACTCGATGGTGCTCGGAGAGCCCCAGATTCTGGGCCAGATCAAAAGCGCCTATCAGGTCGCCAGAACCCATCACACCCTGGGTAGCGATCTCGAGCGTCTTTTTCAGCATACCTTTGCCGTGGCCAAGCAGGTGCGCACTGAAACCGGTATCGGTGAAAACCCGGTGTCGGTGGCCTATGCCGCGGTCAATCTCGCCGGTCGCATCTTTGACGATATTCGCCAGTCCCGGGCGCTTTTGATCGGCGCCGGAGAAACCATTGAGCTGGTAGCCCGCCATCTGCGCGAGGCCGGTATTCAGGGGATTATCGTTGCCAATCGCACGCGTGAGCGCGCGCAGACGCTGGCCGATGAAGTCGGTGGCGTGGCCATTGGCCTGGATGAGCTGGAAAATGCGCTGGTCTGTGCCGACATCGTGATCTCCTCGACCGGCAGCCCCACACCGCTTCTGGGCAAGGGCATCGTGGAGTCGGCGCTGAAAACGCGCAAGCATCGCCCCATCTTCATGGTGGATATCGCCATCCCGCGGGACATCGAGCCGCAGGTGGGCGAGCTTGACGACATCTTTTTGTACAGCATTGATGATCTCAATGACGTCATTAGTGAAAATCGTCGTTCGCGTCAGGCCGCCGCCGATCAGGCCGAAGAGATGATTCTGGCCAATGTCTCGGCCTGGCAGCATGAGCGCCGGGTACGCAGCGCCGGTGATCTGATCCGGCGCCATCGTCATCAGGCCGAGATTCTGCGCGCCGAAGCCGAGGCTGAAGCGCTGGCGGCCCTGTCACGAGGGCAGGACCCCGAACGGGTGATCCAGAAACTGACGCAGCAGCTGACCAATCGGCTGCTGCATGGCACGACTTCACGCATTCGCGCGGCCTCCGGTGCCGAGCGGGTGGATCTGATTCAGGCGGCGGAGGAACTCTTGATCGACGACAGCGCATTGCACCGGGAATTGCCATGAAGGCCTCGCTCAGAGACCGTCTTGACGGCTTTGCCGAACGTTTTGAAGAGCTTTCCAGACTGCTTTCCGACCCGGGCGTCATCGGTGATCAAACCCGATTTCGCAACTACTCCCGCGAGTATGCCGATCTGGAAGCGCTGGTCGGTCAGTGGGCGCGTTATCGCGAACTTGAAGAAGATCGTGACAGCGCCCGACAGATGCTCGAGGACAGTGACCCGGACATGCGTGCCATGGCGCAGGACGAGATCGTCGAGATCGATGAAAATCTTGAAGCCCTGGAGCCTCAGCTGCTGCAGCTCTTGATCCCGAAGGACCCGGATGATCAGCGCAGTGTCTTTCTGGAAGTCCGTGCCGGTACCGGTGGTGATGAAGCGGCGCTCTTTGCCGGCGACCTCTTTCGCATGTATTCGCGCTACGCTGAAAGCCGCGGCTGGAAGATGGAAACCATCAGCGCCAGTCACGGTGAACAGGGCGGCTTCAAGGAAGTCATCGCCCGGGTGGCCGGCGGGGATATCTATGCCCGGCTCAAGTTCGAATCCGGCGCGCATCGGGTGCAGCGGGTGCCGGCCACCGAATCCCAGGGACGTATTCACACCTCGGCCTGTACCGTAGCGGTCATGGCCGAGGCTGACGAGGTGGCCGAAGTCGAGCTCAACCCGGCTGATCTGCGGGTGGATACCTTTCGCGCCAGCGGCGCCGGCGGCCAGCATGTCAACACCACCGACTCCGCGATCCGCATTACCCACCTGCCGACCGGCACCGTGGTGGAGTGTCAGGACGAGCGCAGCCAGCACAAGAACCGCGCCCGTGCCATGTCGCTGCTGGCCGCCCGTCTCAAGCAGAGCGCCGAGAGCGCCCGACATCAGCAGCAGTCCGACACGCGTCGCTCGCTGGTAGGCTCCGGCGATCGCAGCGAGCGCATTCGCACCTATAACTTCCCGCAGGGCCGGGTCACCGACCACCGCATCAACCTGACGCTCTACAAGCTCGGCGAAGTCATGACCGGGGCGCTGGATGACATCATCGACCCGCTGGTGCACGAGTATCAGGCCGATCAGCTGGCGGCCATGACCGGTGAAAATGGCTGACGGCTCCCTCCATGCGCATTGATCAGGCGCTGGCGGAGGCCGTGGCCCGTCTTGCCTGCTGCTCGACCGATGAGACCGCCACGCCCCATCTGGATGCTCAGCTGCTGCTGGCGCATGTGCTGGGACGTTCGCGTACCTGGCTGTATACCTGGGGGGATCGCGAGATCGAAGGCGCCGAACTCGAGCGCTTTTATGCGTTGATCGAGCGACGGGCGCAGGGGGAGCCGGTGGCCTGGCTGCTGGGCTATCGTGAATTCTTCGGCCTGCGTCTGGCCGTGTCGCCTCATACCCTGATTCCCCGCCCCGACACCGAAACGCTGGTCGAACAGGCGCTCTTGCGCATGCCGGCCAACGGCGCCCGTGCGCTGGACCTGGGCACCGGCAGTGGTGCCATCGCACTGGCACTGGCCTTTGAGCGCCCGGCCTGGCAGGTGACGGGCATCGATATCGTGGCGGGCGCGGTGGCTCTGGCACGGCGCAACGCCGACGCGCTGGGGATCACCAATGCCCATTTTGAAGAGGGCAATTTCTTCTCGGCGCTGTCACCTGCAGCCCGCTTTGAGTTGATCGTCAGCAACCCCCCTTATATCGACGAATTTGATGAGCATCTGGGACAGGGCGACGTCCGCTTTGAACCCCGCTCGGCGCTGGTGGCCGGACAAAATGGCATGGCCGACCTGCTGCATCTGATCGATACCGCGCGCCGCTTTCTGGCGCCTGATGGCTGGTTGCTGCTGGAGCACGGCCATCAGCAGGGCCACGAGGTAAGGATTGCGCTGATCGAGGCCGGCTATGGCTGCGTCAGCACCTGTCAGGACCTTGGCGGGCGCGAGCGCGTCAGTCTGGGACAATGGCCGTCGCCATTATCGGATTCTTTAAGGCAGGAGGGCTCATGAACGACGACCAGCTGTTGCGCTATAGCCGCCAGATCATGCTTTCCGAGCTGGATTACGACGGTCAGGTTCGGATCATGGAAGGCCATGTATTGATTATCGGGCTGGGCGGTCTGGGTTCACCGGCCGCGCTGTATCTGGCCGCCGCTGGCGTCGGCACGCTCACGCTGGCCGATGATGACCGGGTCGATCTTTCCAACCTGCAGCGCCAGATTGCCCATGGCGAGGCGGATATCGACTGCTTCAAGGCGCAGTCGGCCGCCGAGAGCATTGCTGATATCAACAGTCACTGCCACACGCACGTCATTACGGAACGGCTGCAGGGCGAAGGGTTACAACAGGCCGTAGCGCGCGCGGATGTCGTGCTGGACTGCACCGATCGCTTCGAGAGCCGGGACGCCATCAATCGTGCCTGCGTGACAGCCGGCACACCGCTGGTCTCCGGCGCGGCCATTCGCTTCTCCGGGCAGCTCGCCGTCTTCGATGTTCGTGACCCCGCCGCTCCCTGCTATGCCTGTCTCTACGGCGACAGTGCCGATGACGACGCGCTGACCTGCGCCGAAAGCGGCGTCATTGCCCCGCTGGTCGGCATGATCGGCAGCTATCAGGCACTTGAGGCGTTAAAGCTTCTAAGCGGCTGTGGCACTGCTCAGAAGGGCTTGTCCACCTTCGATGGTCTGAGCGGGCAGTGGCGCCACTTCGGGCTGGGGCGTGACCCGCACTGTCCGGTGTGTCAGTCGCGTCATTAAAGGCAAACCGTGTTGTAAAAGCCGCGCCCGAGCGCGGCTTTTTTGTGGTCGCCCGCCTTGCTTTTGATGAAAAGCAGCCGGCGGCGTTCTCCAAAAACAACGCCAACGGATCAGGCCGATCAAAAAAACGCGCTAAATTTTTTTGATCCATGGCCGCCTGGCGCATTTTCCCACCATAATACTTTTTTCATATGCCTTGATGAGTTGTCCCGATGAGCGAGCACTCCTGGTATGCCCACTCCCGTAATCTGATGCTGGACAACACGGTGGTCCTGGCGGGGGCGCAGCGCTTTGACGTGGCGATCATCGGTGGGGGCGTCACCGGGTGCAGTGCGGCGCTGCATCTGGCCGAGCGGGGCTATCGGGTGGCGCTGCTGGAGGCGGGTGAGATCGGGGCGGGCGCATCAGGTCGCAGCGGCGGTCAGATTCTGCCGGGGCTGGGCACCGAGCTGTCGGTCATCGAGCAATCGCTTGGGCATCAGGCGGCGCGCGAGGTGTGGGCGATGAGTCGCGAGGCGGTGCGGCTGACCGAGTCGCTGATCGAGCGCCACGCCATCGACTGCGAATATTCCCGCGGCTACGTGCATGCGGCGCTCAAGCCACGTCACGAGCGGGCCATGAAGGCCTGGCGTGATGAAATGGCCACGCGCTACGACTATGACGGGCTTGAGTGGCTGGAAGGGGAGGCGCTGAAGCGCCATGTGGTCACTGATGTCTACCTCGGCGGGCTCTATGAGCGAGAAGCCGGGCATCTGCATCCGCTCAACTATACGCTGGGGCTGGCACGCGCGGCCCAAAATGCCGGGGCCTCGATTTTCGAGTACAGCCGTGTGACCGATATCGCGCGTGGAAAATGCGTACGGGTGAGCACGGCCCAGGGCCGGATCGACTGTGACCATCTGCTGGTGGCCGGCAACGCCTATCTGGGAGGGCTGGTGCCGGAGATCGAGCGCAAGATCATGCCGGTGGTGAACTACATCATTGCCACCGAGCCCCTGTCGGAGGCTCAGGTGGCGCAGACCCTGCCTCAGCGTGACGCGGTCTCGGATGCCAATTTTGTGCTGGACTACTATCGTCTCACCCAGGGGCACCGTTTACTCTATGGGGGACAGGTCAGCTACAGTGGCCGCGAGCCGCGTCAGCTGGTCGCGACCATGCAGCGCAAGATGCGTGGGCTTTTCCCGGTGCTTGAGAACGTGGCCATCGATTATCGCTGGGGCGGTCGGGTAGCGATCACCCGCAATCGGGCGCCGCACTTTGGCCGGCTGGATCACAATATTCATTTTGTGCAGGGCTATTCGGGCCATGGCATGGCGCTGGCCGGACTTGCCGGGCAGTTGATGGCAGAGACCGTGGCCGGTCAGTCCGAGCGCTTTGATCTGTTTGCCGGCATGAAGCATCTCGATTTTCCCGGGGGGCGCCGCCTTCGAACGCCGCTGCTGGTGCTGGCCACCACCTTCTATCGATTAAGGGATCGCCTGTGAGGGGCAGGGCGCTATTCCACAACTTTCATGTTCAGGCATCGCACTGGCGGTGTCTTCATACGCAAGGGGATCCTGTTCGATGGCAGAACGCTCACCGACCGCCGCACCCGGCGGGCCATTTTCAGCAATCGAGAGCACCACGGGTAGCGAGGCCAGTGCGGCGCGAGAGGCGTCTTCCATCCGTCTGAAAGGCATTCGCAAGGAGTATCCGGGCGGGGTGGTGGCGCTGGAAAGCGTGGATCTCGACATTCGTGCCGGCGAGTTCTTCACCCTGCTGGGCCCGTCCGGCTGTGGCAAGACCACGCTGTTGCGCATGCTGGCGGGGCTGGATGAGCCCAGCGGTGGCACGCTCTCCATCGGCGGGGTCGATGTCACCGACACGCCGCCCCACAAGCGCAGCGTCAATACGGTCTTTCAGTCCTATGCGCTGTTTCCGCATCTGTCGGTGCGCGACAACATCGCCTTCGGCCTGAAAATGCGCGGCATGGCGCGTGCCGAGCGCGAGCAGAAGGTGGTAGAGATCGCCGGGTTCATTAAGCTGGGGTCACTGGTCGATCGCCGTGTCGATCAGCTTTCCGGCGGCCAGCGCCAGCGGATTGCGCTGGCCCGTGCGCTGATCTGCGAGCCGGACGTGCTGCTGCTCGATGAGCCGCTGTCGGCCTTGGATGCCGGGCTGCGCAGCCAGCTGCAGGTCGAGCTTTTGCGTACCCAGAAGCGCCTCGGCATGACATTCGTGTTCGTCACCCATGATCAGGAAGAGGCGATGGTCATGAGTGACCGCATCGCCGTGCTCAGCGATGGCATCATTCAGCAGATCGGCACGCCCCAGGAGGTCTATGAGCGGCCGGCCAATCTGTTCGTGGCGCGCTTCATGGGCCATGACAATCTTTTCCCGATCTCGGCCAGAGAGGGCGCGACGGTTCAAACGCCGATTGGCGCACTGGAGACCGAAGACAAAAGCGAAGGGGAGGTGGCCCTGATTCGTCCGGAAACCCTGGAGCTGACCTCCCCCGGCGCGCCGAGCGCGGAGCCGGGCAAGCGGCTCAATACGCTCATGTGCCGGGTGGTGGAGCGCTTTTATCGCGGCAGTAACGTCGAATACCGCCTGTCTCACCAGAACGGCGAGCAGCACAGCGAGCTGATCGCCGAGATCTCCAATACCGGGGATCGTCTCTTTCGCGTCGGTGATGAGGTGAAAGTCGAGATCTACCCGGAAGACGTCATCATGCTAAGCGATGACGAGGAGGGCGCATGAGCCAGGTGGATGTGGTCTGGCGCCGTCGTCGCCGCCTGGAAACCCGTCATCTTCTGGTCAGTGTGCTGCCGGGGGCGCTGTGGATCTTCATCTTTCTGGTGCTGCCGAGTGCCTATCTGATGTCGGTGGCCTTCATGACCAACGGCGGCTTCGGCCAGCCGCAGCTGCCGCTGACGCTGGATGCCTTTCGCAGTCTGGCCGGCTTTGGGTTTCTGGGCTGGAGTCCGGGCAATCTCTATACGCTGTGGCGTTCGATCTTTCAGTCCGTGATCTCGCTGGGGCTGGTGGTGCTGGTCGCCTATCCGGTGGCCTGGTATATCTCCCTGTGCCGGCCGCGGCTGCGCGCCATCATGCTGCTGGCGGTAGTGGTGCCCTCCTGGACCAATCAGGTCATTCGAGCCTTTGGCTGGATGAACCTGCTGTCACCGGGCACGCCGCTGTCCACGCTGGCGGAAAACATGGGGCTGATTGCCCCCAACATGGGGCTGTTTCCCTCCGACTTTGCCGTCACCCTGGGGCTGGTCTACAACTTTTTGCCCTTTATGGTGCTGCCGCTGTATGCCGCGTTCGAGAAGCTCGATCACGCCCAGATCGAGGCGGCGCGCGATCTTTATGCTTCACCCCTGCGGACCTTTTTTGTGGCCGTGCTGCCGCAGACCCTGCCGGGGCTTTTGGCTGGTTCCGTGCTGGTGGCCATTCCGGCCTTTGGCATGTACGTGATCCCCGAGCTTCTGGGCGGTGGGCGCTCGCAGATGCTGGGCAATCTGGTGGCGAGCCAGTTCGGTGAGGCGGCCAACTGGCCACTGGGGGCGGCCGGGGCGCTGTTGATGCTGCTGGCTACCCTGCTGGGGCTGGTGATACTGCGTCGCATGGGTCGCCGCCTGGGCGGTGGCACCGAGATGGTGATCTAGGAGAGCGGCATGCAGAACCGGGGTTTCAGGAAAGGGCTTGCCATCTTCTGGTGGCTGACGCTGATCTTTCTTTATGCGCCGCTGCTGGTGGTGATGGTGTTTTCCTTTAACAGCATCAACACCTCGGCGCGCTGGGGCGGCTTTTCGCTGCGCTGGTACGAGCGACTGCTGCATAACGATGTGGTGATCGGTGCCATTGGCCATACGCTGCTGCTGGCGGTGATCTCCTCGATCATCGCCGTGATTCTGGGGGCGATGATCGGCTACGGTCTTTATCGACACCGCGCTCGTAAACTCGGGCTTTTGATCGTGTTGATCTATTTGCCGATCGTCATGCCGGACATCGTGTTCGGTATTTCCAACATGGCATTTTTCGTGCAGATCAATCGCCTCACCGGGCTGTTGTCGCCGGGGCTTGGCACCATGGTCATTGCCCATGTCACCTTTCAGATTCCGTTTGTGGCGCTGATCGTCTACTCCCGCTTTGTGGGGCTGGATGCCACGCTCTTTGATGCGGCAAAGGATCTGTATGCCAGCCCCTGGCAGCGGATGCTGCATTTCATTCTGCCCACGCTGAAACCGGCCCTGTTATCGGCGTTTTTCCTGTCGTTTACGCTGTCGGTGGATGATTTCGTCATCAGCTTCTTTACGGCAGGCCCGGAAAGCGCGACGCTGCCGATCTATATCTGGGGCGCCATTCGACGCGGCATCTCTCCGGAGATCAACGCCATTGCCACGCTGATGATTGCCTCGGTGGCACTGGTGGCCGTACTGAGTCTGCTGTTCAACCGTCGCCGCGCGTAAGCGCCGCGGCGGACCCATAAAAACTGCAAGATCATTGATCACGATCATTCAAGGGGAACCTGCCAATGACGCTTTTCTCATCCCGTCCGGCGCTGCTGGCCGGCGCCGTGGCCGCCGTCATGTTGTCCGGCACGGCCGGCGCCGCTGACCGGCTCTACGTGTTCAACTGGACCGATTACATGGATCCGGAGATCATCGAGGCGTTCGAGAAGCAGTATGACGTTGAGGTGGTGCAGAACTACTACGGCTCGCTGGGCGAGATGTTTTCCAAGCTGCAGGCCGGCGGGGTGTCGCAGTACGACATTGTGGTGCCGTCGAACTACTTCGTGCCGCGCATGATCGAGGCAGGCCTTCTGCAGCCGCTGGACAGGTCACAGCTGCCCAACATGGATAACCTCATGGGGCGTTTCGTCAATCCGCCCTATGACCCGGATAACCGGTACACGGCGGCCTATCTGTGGGGCTCGACCGGCCTGATCATCAATACCAAAACCTTCCCGGAGGCCAAACCGAGCTGGTCGATGCTCTTTGATGAGTCAGTGAACAGCGATCAGCCGTTTTCGATGCTCAAGGACGGCCAGGTCATGTTTGGCGCGGCCTGTGCCTTTCTCGGCAAACCCTATAACTGCACCGCGCAGGACGACATGGTCGAGGCCGCGAAGCTGATGCTCAAGACCAAGCACCGGCGCAACTTTACCGGTTTTACCGACTCCACGCCGGTACTGGGGCAGGTCTCGCGAGGCGTCAATGCTGTCGGGGTGACCTACAACGGTGACTATCTGCAGTACAGGGACGATGATCCGGAAGGCTTTGCCAATACCCGGTTCGTGATTCCGGAAGAGGGGTCCGAGCTGTGGGTGGACTCCATGGCGATTCCGGCGCGGGCGCCACACCCGGAGCTGGCCCACAAGTTCATCAACTTCATTCTGGATGCGCAGGTCGGGGCGCAGCTGTCCAACTACACGTTTTATTCCACGCCCAATCAGGCGGCCGTCGAGCATCTTGATGACGTACTCAAGCAGCCGCCGTCGCAGCCCGATGATGCCGACATGGCGCGGTTGAAGTTCACCCCGACGCTGTCCGGCAAGGACCTGCAGCGCTATCAGCAGCTCTGGAATGAAGTGCAGTCACGCTAAGGCACGTGACCGGCTGTTCGCCATCGGGCGGGCAGCCCTTTCGTGCGTTTGATCAGGCTCGGCTGGGGAGGCCGACATGACGCTAAAGCATTGTCCGGTGGTACTGACGGACTGGTTTGAAGAGCATCGCATCACCGAGGTGGAGTGTCTGGTCAGCGATCTGACCGGCATTCTCAAGGGCAAGATCATGCCGGCCGGCAAGTACCTCAACGGCGGTCGGCCGCGTCTGCCGGATTCGATCTTTATCCAGTCGGTGACCGGCGGCTACCCGGATGACGAGGCCCTGCGCTTCTGGAACTCGGCGGAACTCGACATGCAGCTGATTGCCGACCCGGCCGCCGCCTATCTGGTGCCCTGGGCGGAAGATCCGACCGCCCAGATCATTCACGACTGCTACTACATGAACGGGGAGCCGGTCGAGATCGCGCCACGCCATGTCCTGAAGCGAGTGCTGGCCCTTTATGAGGCGCGCGGCTGGAAACCGGTCATGGCGCCGGAAGTCGAGTTCTATCTGGTCAAGACCAATACCGACCCGGACTATCCGCTGGAGCCGCCGATCGGACGTTCCGGGCGTCAGGAGAGCGGGCGTCAGTCGTTTTCCATTGATGCGGTCAACGAATTCGACCCCCTGTTCGAGGAGATGTACGACTATTGCGAGGCGCAGCAGCTCGACATCGATACCCTCATTCACGAAGAGGGCGCCGGTCAGATGGAGGTCAACTTCCAGCACGGTGACCCGCTTTATCTGGCCGATCAGGTGGTGATCTTCAAGCGCACCCTGCGTGAAACGGCGCTGCGTCATGGCATGTACGCCACCTTCATGGCCAAGCCGATGGCCAACGAGCCGGGCAGCGCCATGCACCTGCACCAGAGCCTGGTGGATGCCGTAAGCGGGGAGAATCTGTTTGCCGGGGACAACGGCCAGCCCAGCGATCTGTTCATGAACTACATCGGCGGACTGCAGACCTGGATGCCTGCGGCCATGCCGCTTTTTGCGCCCAACATCAACTCGTGGCGGCGACTGATGCCCAGCGAACACGGCGGTTCGGCACCCACCAACGTGGAGTGGGGCTATGACAATCGCACCGTGGGGCTGCGGGTGCCGGTGGGTAACGCCGAAGCCACGCGAATCGAAAACCGCGTACCGGGTGCCGATGCCAACCCCTACCTGGTAATGGCGGCTTCGCTGGCCTGCGGCTATCTGGGCATGATGAGCCGGTTGCAGGCCCGACCGCCGCTGACCGGCACGGCCTGGACCGGCGGCGTCGCGCTGCCCAACGATGTCGGGCCGGCACTTGATGCGCTGGACGGCTGTGATGCGCTGGCGGATGTGCTCGGTGAGCGCTTCGTCAAAAGCTATCTGGCGGTCAAGCGGGCCGAGCACCTGGCCTACTATCGGGTGATCAGCTCCTGGGAGCGCGAGCATCTGCTGCTGCGGGTATAAAGGGCTGCCGGACGGGCCATTGGCAGGGCACAACAACAAATGGGTCATGAGGGGAGCGTGCAATGACACGAGCATGGCGATGGCGAGTCGGTGCGCTGCTGCTGGCCGGGGCAAGCCTGACGGCGGGGGCGGCGGAAAAGCCGGCGGAGACGCTCTATCTGTTCAACTGGACAGAGTACATGCCGCCACAGGTACTGGCGGATTTCGAGCGTGAGCACAATGTTCATATCGTGCAGAACTTTTTTACCTCCAACGCCGAGATGTTTACCAAACTGCGCAGCGGCGGCGATGCCCAGTACGATGTGGTGGTGCCCACCGACTACTTCGTGCCCCGTCTGATCGAGGCAGACCTGATCCAGCCGCTGGATCATGCGCAACTGCCGGGACTTGAACACCTGCTGCCCGAATTTCAGGACCCCGCCTATGATCCGGGCAACCGCTACAGTGTGCCCTATCAGTGGGGGGTGACCGGTATCGTCTACGACAGCCGGGTGCTGGATGACGTGCCGCGCAGCTGGTCGGCGCTGTTTGATCCTGACGTGAACTCAAGTGCGCCCTTTACCCTGCTGGGCGGTGACCCGCAGGTCCTGTTCGGCGCTGCCTGCGCCTCGCTGGGCGACGGTTTTGACTGCACGCAAAGGGATCAGTGGGTGGACAGTGCGCGCCTTCTGATGAGCACCAAAGGCCGTTCGAACTTCATCGGCTTTACCGACAGCACCGCCACCATCGATCAGATCGTGCGCGGCGTCAGCGCCATGGGCATGACCTATAACGGTGACCTGGCCTGGCGTCAGGCCGAAGACCCGGACACCTACGGTCATCTGCGCTTTTTTGTGCCCGAGGAGGGCTCCCAGCGCGGTATCGATACCCTGGTGATTCCGAAGCGGGCGCCGCATCCCGAGCTGGCACAGGCGTTTATTGCCTATACCCTGCGACCCGACGTGGCCGCCCGCATCAGCAACTACACCTTCTACGCCACGCCCAATGAGGCGGCGCTCGATCAGCTCGATGACGCGCTGAAAAGGCCGCCGTCACGGCTCAGCGATGAGGAGAAACGCCGGCTGGTGTTTGTTCCCCTGATCGACAGGGCGCAGCTCGGCACGCTGTCACAGCTCAACAATGAAATGCGCAGTCGCTAACTACTGGCGGCCCGGACAGGGCCGCCTTGTACGGTAGATACCCATGACCCAGCCTGATGTTGCATCGACCCACCGCGATGGCCATGCCCGATCGCTCTACGCCGCTACCATGCACGCCGCGCCTGACCGACCGGCACTGGTCGGTCATCAGCACGTGGATGTCTGCGTGGTGGGGGCCGGCTTTACCGGGATTTCCAGCGCCCTGCATCTGGCCGAACAGGGTTTTCGCGTCGCGGTACTCGAGGCGCAGCGTGTGGGCTTTGGTGCCAGCGGTCGCAATGGCGGCCAGATCGTCAACAGCTACAGCCGCGACATGGACATGATCGAGGCGCGCTTTGGGCAAGCCTCCGCACGGGCACTTGGCGATATGGCGTTTGAGGGCAATCGCATCATCCGCGAGCGCATCGAACAGTACGCCATTCAGTGCGATCTCAAAAACGGTAATCTTTTTGCCGCCTGCAATGACAAGCAGCTGGCTGCCCTCAAACATCACAAGGCGCTGTGGGAGAAGTACGGCCACCAGGAGCTGGAGCTGCTGGAAGGTGACGCCTATCGCCGCGAGATCGGCAGTGCGCGCTATACAGGCGCACTGCTGGATCACTCCGGTGGCCATCTGCACCCGCTCAATCTGGTGCTGGGGCAGGCGGCGGCCCTTGAGGCGCTGGGCGGGGTGATTTTCGAACACTCGCCCATGACGCGCCTTGAACACGGCGAGCGGGTGAAGATTCATACCGCCGGCGGGGTGATCGAAGCCGAGCGCGCCGTGATGGCCGGCAATGCCTATCTGGGAGATATCGTCCCGGAACTTGCCGACCGCTCCATGCCCTGTGGCACGCAGGTGATCGCCACCGAAGTGCTCGATGAGGCTACCGCAAAACGGATATTGCCCACCGACCGCGCCGTCGAGGACAGCAATTACCTGCTCGACTACTACCGGCTGTCGAGCGAGCGCCGCCTGATCTATGGCGGCGGCGTGACCTACGGCGGACGTGATCCGGCCAGCATCGAGGGGGCCATCCGGCCCAAGCTGTTAAAGACCTTCCCCGAGCTTGAGAAGGTGGCCATCGACTACGCCTGGAGTGGCAACTTTCTGCTCACGCTCAACCGGCTGCCGCAGTTCGGACGGCTCAACCATAACGTCTATTACGCCCAGGGCTACTCCGGCCATGGGGTGACCGCCTCGCATCTGGCCGGCCGACTGGTGGGAGAGATCATCAAGGGAGAAAGCGCCCGCTTTGACGCCTTTGCCGATATCCGTCACCTGCCGTTCCCGGGCGGACGACGCTTTGCCGTGCCGTTTTCTGCCATGGGCGCCTGGTACTACGCGCTGCGCGACCGACTGGGTGTTTGATGGCTACCTGTGGCATTAACGGTGTAATGCCGTGAGTCCGGAGGTCTTTGCCATTGTCCTGGGCGCCGCCGCGCTGCATGCCGGCTGGAACGCGCTGGTCAGGGTGGGGCTTGATCGGCTGCTGGCGGTCACGCTCATTCAGGTGGGCGCAGGCGTACTGGCGCTGGCCATGCTGCCTGCCGTCAGTGTTCCCGATGCGGCGGCCTGGCCGTGGCTGGGGCTCTCGGCCGTTTTGCATGTGGGCTACAACGTGTTTCTGGGACGGGCCTATGCCAGCGGGGATTTTGGCCAGGTCTATCCCATTGCACGAGGCTCGGCGCCGTTGATCGTGGCGCTGGTGGGCGTCATGTTGCTGGGCGATCAAACCTCTCTGACCGGCCATGCCGGTGTGGCACTGCTCAGTGGCGGCATCTGGTGGATGGCCGTGCGCGGCGCCGGTGCGACAGGACTGTCTCGTATCGGGCTGATCAATGCCCTCATCACTTCGGCTTTCATCGCCGCCTATACGCTCAGTGATGGACTGGGGGCGCGCGCCAATTGTGATGCCATCGGTTACGTACTCTGGCTTTTTACGCTCAATGGCCTCTGCATGGGGCTTTTGCTGTGGGGCATGCGCGGGCGTCGGACACTGGCCGCCATTGCCGGCCACTATCGCATCGGGCTACTGGGCGGCGCGATGTCGATGGCCGCCTACGGGGCGACCATCTGGGCCATGAGTCAGGCACCGATTGCAATGGTTGCCGCCCTGCGCGAGTCCAGCGTGCTGTTTGCCCTCGCGATTTCGGCGCTCTTTCTGGGTGAGCGCCTGAGCCGTCAGCGACTCGTGGCGGGGCTGATCATTCTGTCCGGCGTGATGCTGCTCAGGCTCGGATAGACGCCTACACCAGGCGCAGATACCAGTCATATTCCAGGGCGCTGACGGTGCGCTGGGCCAGCGCGCGCTCGGCCTGACGGTTGGCGTAGTAGATATGCTGAAAGGCCCGTCCCAGCCGCTCACCAAGCACATCACTTTCCATCCACAATTCCAGTGCCACGCCCCAGGAATCGGGCAGGGTGGCGTCGAGCTGGGTGTAGGCGTTGCCCTCGATTGCCGGCGGCGGTGTCAGCTGCTCATCAAGCCCGTGGGCCATGGAGGCCAGCAGCACCGCACACAGCAGATAGACATTGACATCTGCACCGGCCACGCGGTGCTCAAGGCGTGTGGCAGCGGCCGGGCCGGAGGGAATGCGAACGGCCACCGAGCGATTGTCCAGCCCCCAGGAGGGCGTCATGGGCACATAGAGTCCGGGCTGGAAGCGGCGAAAGGCGTTGAGGTTGGGCGCGCAGACGGCCATCGACGCCGGCATCAGCGCCAGCACCCCGGCGATCGCCTGATGCAGTGCTGCGCTGCCCATGGGGTTTTTGTCCTCGGCGGCAAACACGTTGCGGCCGTGTTCGTCGAGCAGACTGATATGCACATGGGTGCCGCTGCCAGCTTCATTGCCCCAGGGCTTGGCCATGAAGGTCGCCTCGAACCCCTGCTGCTGCGCCACGCCCTTGATGGCTCGCTTGAGCATCACGGCGTCATCACAGGCGCGCAGGGCATCATTGCGGTGGCGCAGGTTGATCTCGAACTGCCCCGGCGCGCACTCTTTCAGCGCCGTATCCAGCGGCAGACCCTGCTGGGCGCAGGCCTCGTGAATGGCGTCAATAAAATCGGCGTATTCATCGAGCTCGCTGATCGAGTAGAGCTGGCTGGAGCGTGCGCGCTCACCGGTCAGCGGCGAGCGCGGTGGCTGAGGCTGGCCGCGGTCGTTGCGCTCGGCATCCAGCAGATAGAACTCCTGCTCGATGGCAATCACCGGCGTCAGCCCCTGACGGGTAAAGCCTTCAAGCACCCGCGCCAGCACCTGACGCGGGTCGGCATGCCAGCCGCTGCCGTCGGGCTCCACCATCGTCATCAAAAGCTGCGCGGTGGGCGCGCGCTGATGCCAGGACACCGGCACCAGCGTGCCGGGAATCGGCAGGCAGGCACGGTCGCCATCACCGCTGTCGAGTCCGAGTCCCGTTTCCTCGACCGTGTTACCGGTAATATCGAGGGCAAAGATGGAGGCGGGCAGATTGACGCCGCTGGTGTAGGCCTCTTCAAGGCTTGAGCGCGGAATGCGCTTGCCGCGCAGGACGCCATTGAGATCGCTGATCAACACATCGATCTGGGTGATTTCAGGATGGGCTTCCAGAAACGGGTACGCCTCGAGGGCGCCAGTGGCAGGGCTGTCGGTCATGATCAAGCGGCTCGGATGGGGCTGGAAATATCAGATGATACTACGCAAGCGAGGCGGGAAGTGCAGCGCTGCCCTGAGCGTATTCAGGATGAATCATGCCCGGCCAGGCAGGACGCAGCGCAGTGTGCTCTCGATCAGCGGCGCCCAGGGCAGGGCATTCATCACTGAAAGTGTATCGCTCACACTGGGCACGCCACTTAAAAAGCGGATCAGGCTGTCGGTGGGGGCCTTGTCAAACAGCAGGCGGTAGAACTCGGGGGCGCGTTCGGGATGGCGTGCCAGCGTACTCATGAAGATGCGATCCAGATGCGGGAGTATCCGACCGGTAGAGGCGCCTACCGGCGGCTGGCCCTTGAGCAGTGCCTCGGCGCACTCATCGGCCCAGCGCTGAATGGCGTGAAAGGCGTAGCCGGTGGCGGCGCGCATGCTGCCGCCATAGGCACCGGTCACGACCATCGATCGGCCATTGGTGCGCGTCGGCGGGGCCATGGGCAGGGTGCCGGTCTCACGCCGCAGGGCTTGCCAGGTTCCCGCGCCAAAACGCGTGTCCAGATACTCTTCCAGTGCGCGCTCAAGCGTGGTCGGGCTGGTGGGCGGGCGGCCAAAGCGCGTCCACTCGAACAGCGCCTGATTCGGCGCGTAGGGCAGCACATAGAGAAAATCGATACCGGCCTGCGGGTTATCGCCCACGCGAAAATCCATCAGCTCGGCGTGCTGAGGCATCTCGTCTGCCTGCACATTGATGCCGGCAAAGTCCTGCCACAGCCAGGGCGAGGTCAGCGGCTTCGGCTGCGGGCGGGTATCCACTCCGAAGCGGGCCTGAACCGTCTCGCCGTTGTCCAGTGCCACGGTCACGCCATCCTCGCGATCCTCAACGTCGGCCGCGCGCGCCTGAACCCTTGCCATGGACGGGTGGTCATCAATGGCGGTCAGCGTGCGGGTGTAAAAGCGCTCGGCTTCGAGCATTTCATAGGGGTAGCGCCGGCTTTCAATGGTGGTGCTGGCCTGATCGGTGTGCAGCGTCAAGGCATGCCAGCGGGCACGCACATCGTCCTGAAAGGGATGAGCCGTGACCGGCCAGCCGCACCAGGTACGGTCATTGGTGTACTCAACGCGCGGGTCGATGATCAGCGTGCGCGGCGCATTGTCATGCTGTGCCAGTCGATAGGCAAGACTCAGCCCGGCGCAGCCGCCGCCGAGAATCACGAGATCAAACGGCCTGGCCCTGTTCATGCGTGATCAAACCCGTGGGCGCCGGGCAGGTCGGCGATATGGCGATGAAGTTCGCCGTCATGGTGATCAAGCCCGCTGCCCGCAATGGCGCCCCGGCCGCTCAGACGGCGCGTGGCCAGCCACACCTTGCCGGTCAGCGGGACATGCACGCGGCCCCGCCACCAGGCAAGCCGCTCGCCGCGCAGGCGAAAGCCAATGGCGCGATAGACATCGGCGGCGACGGCAATGGCACGTCGGTTCTTGCCGGGGATGCGGTCAAAACCATCGGCGGCACTGGCGTAGTAGGCCTCGGCCCGGGTCAATAGCCGGTCGATGGCGTGAGCGATCCGTTCGCGCTGATCAACGTCGGCGCGGGCGATATCCTCGGGCGTTAACTGATCGATCCATTCGGCCGGCAGGTAGCGACGCCCCATGTCGGCGTCTTCTCGCACATCGCGGGCGATGTTGGTCATCTGCATGGCCAGACCCAGATCAATGCCGTGGGGGATGGCACTGTCATCGGCGCCCACCACCGGGCACATCAACACGCCGACGGCCCCGGCCACGCCGTAGCAGTAGCGCATCAGCTCACGCTCATCCTGAATCAGGGCCGGACGCGTCACATCACCGATCAGGGCGTCGATCAGTGCCACGGCGGCGCGGGTATCCAGCTCGCGCCGCATCTGCAGGTCGATCAGCACCCGGGTGAGCGGGTCACTGCCGGCGCCGGCCAGCAGTTCCCCACGGATGGTCATCAGGCGCTGATGGGCGCTTTCGTTCTCGGCCTCGGTGGGCATCTCCTGATCGGCCAGATCATCGAGCTCGCGACAGACCATGTATAACAGCGCGGCGTCGTGGGCATCACGACGCTCCATGAAGTAGCTGGCAAAGCGAAACGACTTGCCGTGTCTGGCCAGAATGGCTTCGGCACTGGCGTGCGGGGTGGCCTGCGTCATGCGTCGGCGTCCGGCAGCAGGTGATCAACCACTCTGGCGCTGGACAGCACGCCCGGTAGGCCCGCCCCCGGATGCGTGCCGGCACCGGTGAGATAGAGGTTCTCCAGCACTTCGCTCTTGTTGTGGAAGCGAAACCACGCCGACTGGCGGAAAATGGGCGCAATCGAGAAGCCGGTGCCATGCATCGACAGATAGCGCTCGCTGAAATCCGCCGGTGTCATGTGAAAACGGGTGACGATCGATTCGCGAAAGCCCGGCAGCGTGGTGCGATCGAGCGCCTCGATGATGGCATCGCCGAGCTTGTCGCCCTCGCGTGACCAGTCCACGTCGCCCTGCAGGTTTGGTACCGGAGCGAGAATGTAGAAGGAATCACAGCCGGGCGGGGCAAAGGAAGGGTCGGTCGCGGTCGGGCGATGGGCGTAGAGCGAGAAGTCATTGGCCAGCACGCGGTGCTCGAAGATGTCTTCCAGCAGTTCGCGATAGCGCTGGCCCATCCAGATGGTGTGGTGTTCGGCCTGGGGGAACTGCCGGTTGGTGCCGACATAGAGCACGAACAGGCCCATCGAATATTTGGCGCCGGCCAGCTTGAGTTTCGCGCTGGTCGAGACCTGGTCCACCATGTGGGTGTACAGATGCGCGGCGTCGGCGTTGCTGATGACCACGCTGGCCGGCAGCTTCTCACTGCTTTCAAGTTCCACGCCGTTGGCACGCCCATGCTCGCTCAAAATGCGTTTGACGGTGGTGCCGGTCTCGATGGTGATGCCGACATCGCGCATCAGCTTTTCCAGTGCCGCCACCAGCGCGCCGGTGCCGCCCATCGGGAAGTGCACGCCCCACTTGCGCTCAAGCCAGGGAATCAGACCGTAGATGCTGGTGGTACGAAAGGGATTGCCCCCCACCAGCAGTGGCGGAATCGAGAAGGCCTGACGCAGGCTGTCGTCCTCGATATGGGCGCAGACCATCTGCCATACCGAGCGATAGCTTTTCAGCCGTAAAAGCGCCGGAATCTGCGCGGCCATGGTGGAGAACTGGTGAAAGGGGCGGTCGGCAAGCTGTTCAAAGCCGATCTCGAAGATCTCCTTCGAGGTTTTCAGAAGATTCTGATAGCCCTGAACATCGCGCTCGTTGAAGCCGCGGATGCTGGCCAGCGTCGCCGACATGTCGGTGCCGTAGTCAAAGGTGCGGCCGTCCTGGAAATAAAACTGATACCAGATGTCGAGGGCGACCATCTCGACATAGTCTTCCAGACGCTTGCCGAACAGTTCGAACAGCTCCTCGAACAGAAAGGGCGCGGTGATGACCGTGGGGCCGGCGTCAAAGCGAAAGCCCTGATCGGTAAAAACCTGGGCCCGTCCGCCCAGTGACGCACAGCGCTCGATCAGCGTGACCTCGTAGCCTTTCTTACGGGCGCGCAGGGCGGCGGCCATGCCGCCAAAGCCGCCACCGATGACCAGAGCACGGCTCATGAACGCTCACCCGTCACACTCATCAGCTTCTCCTCGAGTCGATGGACTTCTTCAATCAAAGCCTGGCCACTGCCGTCGGGCAGAGTGCCCGCGAGATGGCGGGACCGGCTCAAATGGCGTCGACCGTAATCCAGCGCCGAGGCCATGGGTGTGACATCCCCACGGTTGCCCAGTGCGTGAAGCATGTTACAGGCCCCTTGCTGTTGATCGGTCATGTCGTTGTCAAAATCCTCGATATCATCGATAAGCTGGTAGATCGTGGCAAACGTCAGTGCCGCCTGCCGGGCATTGTCGAGCGCGTCATCATGGCTGGTCAGCAGCAGTGGCGCCTCAAGCGCGAGCGCAAACAGCGGTCCGGACTTGCCGCAGGCGGCCTGACTGCACTGCTCGAAGTCGGGCTCGGGGACCATCGCCAGACTGAAGCACTCGGCCTGACCATAAATGGTGGTTTGCACATGATGGTGCACGCAGGACAGCAGGGCGGGCAGGCGTGAGGCATGTGTCTCAAGGTCGCTCAGCAGGCCATAGGCGGCCGAAATGAACAGATCCCCCAGACAGATCGCCACGCCCTCGTTCCAGACGCGCCAGACGCTTTTCTGGCCGCGGCGTATGCTGTCATGATCGAGCACGTCATCGTGGATGAGCGAGGCGTTGTGCAACAGCTCGCTGATGCAGCCACAGGTCAGCGCGGGCTCATGAGCCAGACCCAGCGCCCGGCCGGTGTGGTAGCCGAGCCGGGCGCGCAGGTAACCGCCGGCCGCGGCAAGGTGGTGGTTGATGGCATCACGAATCATGCCCTGCCGGCCCTCATTTTTGAGGGCCCGGGCCAGGGTGGCATGAATGTCGCCGTTGAGAGACGCGTGCGGGTCGTTCTCTACACAGCGGCGTTCGACGATCGGAGACGTCAGGCCGGTCATGAATTTCTCCTTGTCTGACGCGCGATTGCGAGCGACATCCATTGTTGTGGTCACCTGACGGTTCAAAGGTGAGTGTCAGGTCATTGATTGATTCAGAGCAATAAAAAGGGTTACTCCAGGATAGCTGAAAAGCACCGTGGCTGTCATGGTCGCTGTCCATGGTAGATGGGCCGCCTTCAGTTTGCGGCGAGCGGCCATCATCGTGCGTTCGGGTGGCGCAGGCGGAATCGACTTGCCAGGCTCAGTGCACATGAATGATCTCCGGGTCACGTTGACCCGGTTGCACAGGAGGCAGCATGCCCAACCCTACGCTTTTGATTACAGGTGCCTCGACCGGAATTGGTGAAGCCAGTGCTCGCCACGCCGCACAGGCCGGCTATAACGTGGCCCTGGCCGCGCGCAGTACCAAACGTCTTGAAACGCTGGCCGAAACGCTTGAGCAGGAATACGGCGTACAAGCGGCGGCATTTACCTGCAATGTGCAGTCCTGGGAGGCGCAGGAACAGTTGGTGGCCTCGGTGGTCGAGCATTTCGGGGCTCTGGACGCCGTCTTTGCCAATGCCGGCCGTGGTCTTGAAGGGCGAGGCTACAGCGGCAGCGACCCGGAAGAGTGGCGTGAAGTGCTTTTGACCAACGTGCTGGGGCCGGCGCTGACAGTCCGTGCAGCCATGGCGGAGCTCAAGAAAAGCCGTGGCCATGTCCTGATCACAGGCTCCGTAGCCGGGCGTCGGGTCATGCCGGGCTCCTTCTATGGCGCGACCAAAAGTGCCGTGCAGGCCATGGCCTACAACCTGCGCGAAGAGGTGAAGGGCAGCGGCATGCGGGTCACGCTGATCGAGCCGGGCATGGTGGATACGCCCTTTTTTGATGAGCCCCAGGAGAATGCCCTGACGCCGGACGATATTGCCCGCTCGGTCATCTTTGCCCTGACCCAGCCCAAAAGTGTGGAAGTGCATGACATGTGCATTCTGCCGACACCACCCATCGAGGAGTGATCCCCTTGTCCGGGTACACCGGGGAAGAGGTGGCAAAAGCCCCGCAAAACAGGGCGCATGAAGTGAACCAAGGCATGAAAAAGGGCCCACAAAAAAAGGGGGCGCCAGCAGGCGCCCCTTTTGTACTGACATCCAGTAGCCGCTGACATCCCGGGGTTACAGCAGGGCGTCGAGCTTTTCCTTGAGCATGGCGTTGACCTGCGGCGGGTTGGCCGTGCCGCGGGAGGCCTTCATGACCTGGCCGACAAAAAAGCCGATCATCTTGCCGCGCTTGTCTTCGCTCGCTTCGCGGTACTGGGTGACCTGTACCGGATTGTCGGCAATCACCTGATCACACAGGGATTCGATGGCACCGGTATCGGTGACCTGCTTGAGACCGCGGGCGTCGATGATCTCGTCGGCCGTCTCGACCTTGCGCTCCCACAGATCGGCAAAGACCTGCTTGGCCCCCTTGCCGTTGATGGTGTCATCCACCAGACGGACCAGCAGTCCGCCGAGCTGCTCGGCGCTGACCGGGCTTTCTGTAATATCCAGACCGTCACGGTTGAGTCGACCCAGCAGATCGCCCTGGACCCAGTTGGCGGCCAGTTTGGCATCGCTGCAGTGCTGCTGAACGGCTTCGAAATATTCGGCCAGCGCTCGCGAGCCGGTGAGCACGTCTGCATCGTAGGTCGAAAGCCCGAGCGATTCGACAAAGCGTTGACGCTTTTCGCTCGGCAGCTCCGGCAGCAGCGAACGCTGATGTTCGATATAGGCCTCATCGAGCATCAGGGGTAGCAGGTCGGGGCAGGGGAAGTAACGGTAGTCGTTGGCTTCCTCCTTGGTCCGCATCGAGCGGGTTTCATCCAGATCCGGATTATAGAGACGCGTTTCCTGAATCACGACGCCGCCGTCCTCGAGAATCTCGCGCTGACGCTCGATCTCGAACGCAATGGCGCGCTCGACAAAGCGGAAGGAGTTGACGTTCTTGATCTCGGCGCGGGTGCCCAGCTTCTCCTGTCCCTTCGGGCGCAGCGACACGTTGACGTCGCAGCGCATCGAGCCTTCGGCCATGTTGCCATCGGAAATGCCCAGATAGGTCACGATGGCGTGAATGGCGCGGATATAGGCGGACGCTTCCTCCGCGCTGTGCATGTCGGGCTCGGAGACGATCTCCAGTAGCGGCGTGCCGGCGCGGTTGAGGTCAATGCCGGTCATGCCGCTGTAGTCTTCGTGCAGCGACTTGCCGGCATCCTCTTCCATGTGGGCATGATGTATGCGCACGGTCTTGACCGTGCCGTCGCCCAGGGTGATGTCGACTTCGCCGCGTCCGACCACCGGATGCGCCATCTGGCTGGTCTGATAGCCCTTGGGCAAATCCGGATAGAAATAGTTCTTGCGCTCGAATACCGAGTACTCCGGGATCTCGGCATTGATGGCCAGGCCAAAGCGTACGGCCATGGCCACGGCGTTTTCATTGAGTACCGGCAGCGTGCCCGGCAGCCCCAGGTCGATGCCGCAGGCCTGGGTGTTGGGCTCGGCGCCGAAGGCGGTCGAGGCACCGGAAAAGATTTTCGAGCAGGTCGAAAGCTGCACGTGGACTTCAAGCCCGATCACGACTTCCCACTGCATGTTGTTACTCCTTGATCTCGGGCCGGCGCTGATGCCAGTCCGTGGCCTGCTGATAGACATGCGCCACGTTAAGAAGGTGAGCCTCACCGAAATGCGGCCCCAGAATCTGAAGGCCGACCGGGCGATTGTCGACCAGACCGGCCGGTACGCTGATACCGGGGATGCCGGCCAGGTTGATGGCGATGGTGTAGATATCCTGCAGATACATCTGCACCGGGTCGGCCTTGGCGCCCAGCTCAAACGCGGTGGTCGGCGCGGCCGGACCCATGAGGACATCCACGCGGGCAAAGGCGTCAAGGAAATCCTGACGGATCAGGCGGCGTACCTGCTGCGCCTTGCGATAGTAGGCATCAAAAAAGCCCTCGGAGAGGGTATGCGTACCGATCAGGATGCGGCGCTTGACCTCATCGCCAAAGCCCTCGGCGCGAGTGCGCTTGTAGAGATCCTCGAGATCGGCCGGATCATCGCAGCGATGACCAAAGCGCACGCCGTCGTAACGCGACAGATTGGAAGAGGCCTCTGCCGGAGCGATAACGTAGTAGGCCGGAATGGCCATGCTGGTATGCGGCAGGCTGACCTCGATGACCTGTGCACCCAGGGATTCATACACCCGGACCGCCTCACGCACCGCGGTCTCGACCTCGGGGGCCAGACCCTCGCCGAAGTACTCGACCGGCAGGCCGATCTTGAGTCCGTTGAGCGGCTTGTCCAGCCCCTGGGTATAGTCGGGCACATTGCGCGACACGCTGGTGGAGTCACGCGTGTCATGACCGGCCATGGCGTTCATCAGCATCGCGCAGTCTTCGGCCGTGCGCGCCATGGGGCCGGCCTGGTCAAGACTCGAGGCATAGGCAATCATGCCGTAGCGCGACACGCGCCCATAGGTCGGCTTGAGACCGGTAATGCCGCAAAACGCGGCCGGCTGGCGGATCGAGCCACCGGTATCGGTGCCCAGCGCCGCCGGAACGAAACCTGCCGCGACGGCAGCGGCACTGCCGCCCGAGGAGCCGCCGGGCACCAGCGTCGGGTTCCAGGGGTTTTTGACCGGGCCGTACCAGCTGTTTTCGTTGGAAGAGCCCATGGCGAACTCGTCCATGTTGGTCTTGCCAAGGCTGACCGTGCCGGCGTGTTTGAGCTTTTCCACTACGGTGGCATTGTAGGGGGCAATGAAGTTGTCCAGCATCTTCGAGCCGGCGCTGGTGCGCACACCCTCGGTGCAGAAAATATCCTTGTAGGCCAGCGGCAATCCGCTGAGGATGCCGGCCTCGCCCTTGTGGCGCAGGGCATCGGCCGCATCGGCTTCCTTGAGAGCCTGCTCGTCGGTGACGGTGATAAAGCTGTTCAGCACCGGATCAAGGCGCTTGATGCGCTCAAGCAGCGAAGTCGTCAGTTCACGACTGGAAAAGTCACCGGCAGCCAGGCCGCGGGCCAGTTCGGCAAGTGTCTTGTCATGCATGGGGGCTTGTTACTCCTTGGCTGTCCCTTGTCGGGGCAGTGTCTCTGATCTGTCGCATCTCGAGCCGGTCAGGCGATGTGAGGTCGATCACTCGACCACACGCGGCACCAGATAAAGGCCGTCTGCCGTAGCAGGGGCAATGCCTTGAAAGGTGTCGCGGCGGTCGGTTTCGATCGCTTCATCGGCACGCAGGGGCTGGGTGGCATCCAGCGGGTGGGACAGCGGTGCCACGCCCTCGGTATCGATCTCGGAAAGCCGGTCTACCATCTCGAGAATGCGAGACAGATCATCGACATAACGTTCCGCCTGGGCATCACTCACGCCCAGACGGGCCAGATGCGCTGCGCGCAGAACATTGGCGTGTTCAATAGCCATGGCGGTTCTACCTTTGAACAATGCAGGGTTAAATTGCAAAAGCGTGGATGTCCGACTTCTGATCGGGCTGCATAAAACCAACAAAAAGAAGGGGGGCCACATTGTGGGAAGAAGGTATCATAAGCAGCGACGGCATGGCAGGCGGGCTGCTTGCCGCATCATGACGGCGATGATACCGTTTGCATCCGCACAAGTTCCGGTCTGGCCCAGGTGAAAGACTTTCATGTTTAAACGTTTACGGGGGTTGTTTTCCAGTGATCTGTCGATCGATCTGGGAACGGCCAATACTCTGATTTATGTACGTGGTCGCGGTATCGTGCTTGATGAACCCTCGGTCGTGGCCATTCGCCAGTCCGGCAGCATGAGAACCGTGGCCGCTGTTGGCCTTGATGCCAAACGGATGCTGGGGCGTACGCCCGGCAATATCACGGCCATTCGCCCGATGAAGGACGGCGTGATTGCCGACTTCACCGTTACAGAACAGATGCTGCAGTATTTTATTCGAAAGGTGCATCAAAGCACCTTTTTGACGCCAAGCCCTCGTGTGCTGGTGTGCGTTCCCTGCATGTCAACGCAGGTCGAGCGCCGCGCCATCAAGGAATCCGCTGAAGGGGCGGGCGCTCGTGAAGTCTTTTTGATCGAGGAGCCGATGGCGGCTGCCATCGGGGCCGGCCTGCCGGTCGAGGAAGCGACTGGTTCGATGGTGGTCGATATCGGTGGCGGTACCACCGAGATCGCCATTATTTCGCTATCCGGCGTGGTCTACTCCGAATCCGTGCGTGTGGGCGGTGATCGGTTTGATGAGGCCATCACGGCTTATGTGCGCCGCCATTACGGCAGCCTGATCGGTGAGGCCACGGCCGAGCGCATCAAGGAAGAGATCGGCTGTGCCTGGCCTGGCGGTGAGCTGCGCGAAATCGATGTTCGTGGGCGTAATCTCGCCGAAGGCGTACCGCGCAGCTTTACCCTCAACTCCAACGAGATTCTGGACGCCCTGCAGGAACCGCTTTCCTCGATCGTGGCCGTGGTCAAAAGTGCGCTGGAACAGTCGCCCCCCGAGCTGGCCTCCGATATCGCCGATCGTGGTCTGGTCATTACCGGTGGTGGCGGTCTTCTGCGCGATATCGACAAGCTGATTGCCGAAGAGACCGGCCTGCCGGTCATCATCGCCGAGGACCCGCTGACCTGTGTGGCCCGCGGGGGCGGCAAGGCACTTGAAATGATCGATCAGCACACCTTCGAACTGCTGTCTACCGACTGATGGCAGCGGCAGCCGACGCGCCTTGCGTCGGCTGCAGACGGTTCGCGGGAGGAAGGCCTATCAAACCGCTTTTTTCGCACGGTCCCATTCCCGGTTATCGAATGATCCTGTGCGTCATTCTGGCGTCTTTTCTGATGTTTGCCGACCAGCGCATGAGCTGGATGGAAGACGTGCGTGCCCAGTTTTCAACCGTTGTCGCACCAGTGCAGTGGATCGTCAGCCTGCCGGCGCGGGGCTTGAGTCTGGCGTCTCTGGCGCTAAGTGATCAGACCCGGCTGGTCAATGAAAATCGCCAGCTTCGTGAGCGGCTGCTGACCCTGTCACAGCGCGTCCAGAGAATGGCCAGTCTTTCCGAGGAGAATGTTCGTTTGCGCGAGCTTTTAAAGGCCGCGCCGCGCCAGAAAATTCCCTGGCTGACGGCAGGACTTTTAACGCTCGACAACGACCCCTTTTTGCAGCAGATGATCATCGATCGCGGCCAGCAGAGCGGTGTGTACAGCGGCCAGCCCGTGGTGGATTCGGCAGGGCTGGTCGGTCAGATCATTTCGGTATCGCGCTACTCGAGCCGGGTGCTTTTGATTACCGATGCCAGCCATTCGGTGCCCGTACAGATCAATCGCAACGGTCTGCGCTTCATTGCTCGCGGCGCCGGCCAACACGACCGCCTGACGCTGGATAATGTGCCCAACAATACCGATATCCGTGAAGGTGATCTTCTGGTGACCTCGGGACTGACCGGCCGTTTCCCCGAAGGCTATCCGGTGGCACGCGTCAGCCGCATTGTGCGCAATGCAGGGACGCCCTTTGTCAGCGTGGAAGTACGCCCCATCGCTCAGCTCGACCGCAGCCGCAATTTTCTATTGCTGTTTACCCATGACCGGCTCAGGCCCAAAAGCCACCAGTTAAGTCAGGATGCCGTGGATGCGGCGCTTCAGGTGGTGCGTCCCGCCCGTCAGGAGGCGAGTCAATGAGAGGCTACTCGGCGGTCATTCCCCTGTCCTTTCTGTGTGCCCTGATCCTGCAGGTCATGCCCCTGCCCGAAGAGTGGCTGTTGTGGCGGCCCAACTGGGTCGGTCTGGTGTTGATCTACTGGTGCATCATCACGCCGTATCGCGTGGGCGTCTTCCATGGCTTTTTGATCGGTATGCTGATCGATCTGCTACAGGGCACACCGCTGGGAGAAAATGCGCTGTTGTATGCCACCATCGCCTTTTTGACGCTGCTGCTTTATCAGCGCATGCGTATCTATGCGCTCTGGCGACAGGCCATGCTGGTCACGATCGTATTGGCACTGATGCAGCTTTTCGAGCAGTGGCTGCGAGCCATTCTCTTGAGTTCCCCGTTGCATCTCGAGTTTGTCTACGCCGCACTTCTGGGTGGCATACTATGGCCCTGGCTGTTTACCCTGATGCAGGTCGTACGTCGACGTTTTGCTTCCTTTTGATTTTCCGTTCGCTGTTGCCAGACCCGTTGCGGTTCGGTGAATCAGGTCGCCCTTGCAGCCTCCTTTTTCGGATACTCCATACGCATGTCATCGCCTGATCTGATTCTTGCCTCGGCGTCCCCAAGGCGCCTTGAACTGCTGTCGACCATCGGGGTGTCAGCGCGTGCCTGTCCGGTAGACCTGGATGAAACGCCGTATCCTGATGAACCGGCCCGGGACTATGTCGTACGTCTGGCTCGTGAAAAGGCACTTTCCGGTCAACAGGCGCTTTCCACGTTGCTGCCCGTACTGGGCGGCGATACCGCACTGTCGCTGGATGGGCAGATTCTGGGCAAGCCCGAAAGTGATGATCAGGCCCGGGCATGGCTTCGCTGCCTGTCGGGACGCTCGCATCAGGTCATCAGCGCCGTAGCCGTGACGGGCCCGGCCGGGCTTCTGGAAGCCTGTGTCATCAGTGATGTTCATTTTCGCTTGATGGCAGAAAGCGAGATCAACGCTTATGTTGCCAGTGGAGAGGGGTGCGACAAGGCCGGTGGTTACGCACTTCAGGGGCGCGGCGCCATGTTTGTCTCGCGCATCGAGGGGAGCTGGTCGGGGATTGTCGGTTTGCCGCTGTGTGAAACGGCGCAGCTGCTTGCCCGTCAGGGGGTAACCCCATGGTCAGGCGATAACGAACCAGAACGGGGAGGGGCGTTGTGAGCGGTGAAATCCTGATCAACATGACGCCCATGGAAACCCGTGTGGCCGTGGTTGAAAACGGCGTGCTGCAGGAGGCCTGGATCGAACGGGACCAGTGCCGGGGCATCGTCAGCAATATTTACATGGGCAAGGTGGTACGGGTGCTGCCGGGCATGCAGGCGGCCTTTGTCGATATCGGCCAGAGCCGTACCGCTTTTATTCACGCTCACGAGCTGATGCCGGCCGGTCATCCCGGGCAGGAGGCGGCGCCGATTCGAACGCTGGTGCATGAAGGGCAGGCGCTGGTGGTTCAGGTCATCAAGGACCCCATGGGGACCAAGGGGGCTCGGCTGACCACCGAGCTTTCCATCCCTTCGCGCTATCTGGTCTACATGCCGGGGGCGGCGTATACCGGCGTCTCCCAGCGTATCGAGGATGAGATGGAACGCGAGCGGCTTCGTAACATGGTCAATGCTCAGGCCAGCGCCCGCGATGGGCTGGTCGGTGGCTTTATCATCCGCACGGCGGCTGAAGGCGTCGATGAGCAATCGCTGGCCGCCGACATGCAGTTTCTGCTCAGGCTGTGGCGCAAGATTGAAGTGGCTCGGCGCGAAACGAAGGCGCCGGCGGTGCTCTATGAGGACCTGGCACTACCGACCCGCACCCTTCGTGATGTCATGCGCGAAGGCATTGAGCGCATTCGGATCGATTCGCGGGAAAACCATGACCGCCTGCGTGATTTCGCCCGGGAACTGATGCCGGCGCTGGAATCGCGGATTGAGTATTACCCGGGTGAACGGCCTCTCTTTGACCTCTTCTCGGTCGAGGATGAGCTGCAAAGGGCGCTGGAGCGGCGCGCCGATCTCAAGTCCGGCGGGTATCTGATCATCGATCAGACCGAGGCCATGACCACCATTGACGTCAATACCGGCGCCTTTGTGGGGCATCGCAATCTTGAAGAGACCATTTTCAAGACCAACCTGGAGGCGGCCACGGCGATTGCCCGACAGCTTCGGCTGCGCAATCTGGGGGGCATCATCATTATCGATTTCATCGATATGCTCGACAGTGACCATCAGCGTCAGGTGCTGCGGGTGCTGGAAAAGGCGCTCGAGCGCGATTATGCCCGTACCCGGCTTTCGGGTGTGACCGAGCTGGGACTGGTACAGATGACGCGCAAGCGCACCCGGGAAAGTCTGGAGCACGTACTCTGTGAGGCGTGTCCCGTGTGCAAGGGGCGCGGCACCCTCAAGACACCGGAGACCGTCTGCTATGAGATCTTTCGCGAAATCATGCGTGAGGAGCGAGCCTATTCACCGGAGACCTATCTGGTCATGGCCGCTCAGAGCGTGGTAGACAGACTGCATGAAGAGGAGTCGACGGCGGTGGCGGATCTGGAAAGCTTTATCGGCAAGACCATCCGCTTTCAGGTGGAACAGCACTATTGTCAGGAGCAGTACGACATCGTACTGATGTGATCATGTCTTCGCTGCGAATCCTGATGCGCTGGCTGCTGACCCTGGTGGCGATTGTTCTGTTGTTGCTGGCGGTAATAACCACCTCTCTGCGACTGGGTGTGCTCAATCAGCCGACCCTGCAGCAGCAGGTACTCGAACTGCTGGATCTGCCGGCGCAATATCATGTGCGCTGGCAGGACATGCGTGTCGAGCTGGAGGGGCGCGAGCTGGTCGTGGCGCTGAACAACCTCGCTCTGGACGGTGACAAGGGGACGCGCTCACTGGTGTCGCTGGGCTCGCTCGAGGCGCACCTTGATGTGCTTGATCTGCTGGCCAGGCAGACGCTGACGCTGTCCTCCCTTCATGCCCATGAGGCCACGATCGATCTTTATGAGACCGCGCCGGGCCAGTGGGGATGGGGGCCTTCATCGAAAGATAACGATGACGACGCCGTCGATATCACGCCCGAGCGTCTGACGACCTGGGTCGAGACACTGGTGCGCCAGTCGGCTGACCTTGAAGGCGGGCGCATCAACTTTCATGCTCTTGCACCTGAGCGTCCTGCAGGCGATCAGTCCATCGACAGCGCTCCCGTCAGGCATCCCTCGCTTTTGATTGACCGGCTTGCCATTGCCGGCACCAAAAATGGCTCGCACACGCTGGCAGCCTCGGCGCGCTGGGAAGACGCCGATGATGAGGGCTTTGGCCTGGCGGGTCGATTCGATCATGTCTCCTCGCTGAACGGCCAGCTGCAGCTCAGGGCCGATGCCGAGCAGGCAAGGCGTTTGGCCGGTCTCTGGAGCGGGCTCTGGCCGAATTATGACTTCGAGCATGCCCGCGGACAGGCCTCACTCTGGGCAGGCTGGCAAAAGGGCGACATGACGTCGGCTCGCCTGTCGCTGAATGTGGCGGAGTTCTCCGGCAGTCATCATGGCGCACCCTTTACCCTCAACGATATGACCCTGGAAGCCGGTCTAGAGCATGACTTAAACGGGCGCTGGCACGGTGGTATCGAACAGCTGGGGCTTTCGCGTGACGGTCGGGTGTTGACGCTGTTGCCTGAAGCAGTCGAGCTTGATGCATCGGATGATTTTTCCGGGTTCAGCGTCACGACCACGCCTTTTATGCTTGACGATGTGGCGACCATGTCGGATCTCGTGCCGCTTCCGGATAATGAAAGCCGTCAGATGCTGGCCGGGATGGCGCTCAAGGGGCGCGTGGAAGGTGTTTCGGTTCGCCGCAGTCCGGGAGGCCCTGTTGAAACCCGGGCGGCAGTTCGAGACGTTTCGGGCCAGCCGGTGCAGCAGATTCCCGGATTCGGGCCGATCGATGGCTGGTTAACGGCTGAAGGGCTGAGCGCACAGCTGCAGTTTGGCGCAGCCCATACCGAGCTGAATCTGCCGGAAGTCTTTCTAACGCCCTGGGCGCTCGATAACGTCAGCGGCCGGCTTGCCTTCAATGTCGGCGATAATGGCGAGATTTACTTTGGCGGTAGCGACATAAAGCTTGAGCATCGCGGTGCCCACGCACAAGGTGACTTTGCCCTGACAGCGCCGCCGGGCCAGCCGGAGCGCTTTGACATGAACGTCGCCTTTGAAGGTGTTTCTACCGACAAACCGAGGGAGTGGCTGCCCATCAAGGCCATTGATGATCCCGAGGTGCGCGTCTGGCTGGACAAACGCATTCATCGTGCCGACCTTCCTGAGGGCAATGTGGCGCTGCGGCTGGTGTTCAATGATGACCGGCCCGAGGCGCCCGAGGAAGACAAGGTCAAACTGTCGGTCGAGGCCCGCAATGTCAGCATGACCTGGCAGGAAGGCTGGCCCCCTGTCACCGGACTCGATGGTCGTTTCACAATGGCGGGCAACAATTTCGATGCCGATATCACCCATGCCAATCTGATGGGCATGGTGTCACGCGGGGCGAAGGCGTCGCTTCACGATCAGCAGTTTACGCTTTCGGCGCTGGTGACCGGTGATGCGGGAAATCTACTGTCGCTATTACAGAAGGCCCCGCTGGAGGATCAGTCGCTCAGCGAGACACTCAATACCTGGCGCACGAGCGGCAGCCTGATTGGCTCGGTCAATGTCTCCCTGCCGACCACTGATCCAGAGGCGGTCACCATCAACGGCGATGGCCGACTGGACAGCGGCACGCTGTATTCGAAAGAGTCGGATCTGACTGTCACCGATGTGAAAGGCAATGTGCATTATGGCTACCGGCGTCAGCAAAGCAGCATTACCGGGACGCTGGATGCGCGGGTTTTTGAAGGTCCGGTAAGGGCACGACTGCACCTGATGGACGGCGGCATTGATATTTCTGGTCAGGGGTATGCAGAAGGCGTAGCCGGCTGGCTCGGCCTCGAGAACATTATCCCCATCGTTCACGGCCCCATAGACTATACCGCTCAGATCATGCTGGGCGACGGCGGTGCGCAGATTCATGTGCAGACGCCGCTGAAAGGACTGTCACTACAGCTGCCTCAACCCTTTCAGAAATCCCCGGATACGCCGCTGCCGCTAACGCTGGACGTTGATGTGGGCAGCGGTGCCGGCGAGCTTGAAGTGGGTGATCTGGTACGAGCGCGCTGGCGCCACAACAGTCATCAGGGGCAGGTCTGGCTGGAACAGATGCCGCCCGAGGATATTGGCTGGCCCGACCAGGAGCATTGGCAGGTCAACTGGCACGCGAATCGGCTGGACCTGGTGGCGTGGCAACTGGCCATTTCGCAATTGTCCGACACGGCCGATGACAACAGCCGCCGCCGGCGTCCGGATGCGCCGTCGCAGAAGATCTCGCCGATTGAGCGCATCTCGGTGGAGACCGACTGTGTTTTGTTCGGCGTTACCTGCCTTGGCAGTGCAAGCGGGCTGGGAGAAGTTCGCGGCAACGACTGGCACGCCAGCGTGGACAGCTCCTTTCTGAGCGGCACGGTCGACTGGCGTGATAACCCTGCCCTGCCGGTCATGGTGCATATCGACTGGCTGGATCTTACCCCGCTGATGACCGAGTCCAAACGCAGCAGCGAGACGGCCGGTCCGGGCGCGGCCGCTGACAAGACGCTGACGGCCTATCCGGAAGGGCTGGCGAATCTGGGGGATGGCGAGTTTGATATTGATCAGGTGCGACTTGATGGGCGCACTCTTGGCAGTCTTTCGGGCCGCTGGCATTCCGATGATCAACGTATCGATATTTCCCCCCTTCAGGTTCGCATGAATGGTCTGGATGCCAACGGCAAGCTTGTATGGGAACGGTCCGGCAGTCTGCCAAGCCTTAGCCGTCTGCGCCTTGAAGCCACGGCCGGCGATCTGGGCAAAACCATGGCCTCGCTTGGGGTCGACAACGTGCTGCAGACCGATAGTGGCAAGATCAATACGCAGCTGGCCTGGCCGGGGGCGCCTTGGCAATTCGACGTTGAAAAAGTCGATGGCAGTATCAATGCCGATCTGGGCAGTGGGCGACTGACCTTTGTTCAGTCGCGCTGGGCCAATCTGGTGTCACTTTTAAACCTCGATAACCTGGTGCGACGACTTCAGCTCAATTTCTCGGACGTGACGCGCTCGGGGATTGCCTTCAAGTCGGTCAACGCCCGCACAACGCTGCATGATGGGGTGGTACGTACGGTCGACCCCGTTCTCTTTGACGGCCCTGCCACCCATTTTTCCGTGGCCGGACAGGTCGATATACCGGCACGTACGCTGGATGCCCATCTGGGTGTGACCGTGCCGGTAACGCAGAATCTGCCGCTGGCCGCCGTGCTGGTGGGCGCCCCTCAGGTCGGTGGTGTGCTTTATCTATTACACAAGCTGTTCGAGCCCTGGTTCGACCGGGTGTCGCAGGTTCATTATCACGTGGCGGGTCCCTGGGAGACGCCACAGGTCAAGCTGGAGCATACGCGCTGATGACAACGCCATCCCTTTCGGACATTCGATCGAACGATGCCCGTGCTCTACTGCTTGAAGCACACGGGCTCGATGATGCCGCGCTCCATGAAGGGCTTGAAAAGGCCATGGGGCCGGGCATCGATTTTGCCGATATCTTTTTGCAACGCAGCTGGCGCGAGTCCTGGGCACTGGAAGACGGTGAGGTCAAGGAGGCCGGCTACAGCATCGACAGCGGGCTGGGCATTCGGGCGCAGCACCACGATCAGACCGGCTTTGCCTACTCCAATCAGTTGAGTCGTGAGGCCATCGCCAGTACGGCGCGAACCGCATCACTGATCGTGCGTACCGGTCAGCGCACGCCGCCGGTCGCCGTCAGTGCACCGGTATCGGTGGCCCCGCGCTATGACAGTGATAACCCGCTCGATTCGCTGGGTGCCGACGACAAGGTGGCCATGCTCAAGCACGCCGACCGGATGGCGCGCGCAGCGGACCCGGCAGTGGCCCGGGTCAGCGTTTCGCTGAGCGCCTCCTATGACGCCGTCATGGTGCAAAACAGTGACGGCACTCAGGCGGTGGATCTGCGCCCGCTGGTACGGTTTAACGTGTCGGTCATTGCGGCTCGTGACGGACGTCGTGAACGGGGCAGCGCCGGTGGTGGCGGTCGTTTTTCGTTGACGCGGTTCGTGCGTGATGACGTCGCCGAACAGTATGCCAGGGAGGCCGTTCGTCAGGCGCTGGTCAATCTGGAAGCGATCGATGCGCCGGCCGGACAGTTGCCGGTGGTGCTGGGCAACGGCTGGCCGGGCGTGTTGCTGCATGAGGCGGTAGGGCATGGACTCGAAGGCGATTTCAATCGGCGCGGCAGCTCGGCCTTCAGCGGGCGGATTGGAGAACAGGTGGCCGCCCGCGGCGTGACCGTGGTGGATGATGCTACCTGTGAAGACGGCCGTGGGTCGCTGAGCGTGGATGATGAAGGCACGCCCGGGCAGTACACGCCGCTGATTGAAGACGGTATCCTGACCGGTTATATGCAGGATCGGCTCAATGCGCGCCTGATGGGCATGGCGCCGACCGGCAACGGCCGGCGCGAGTCCTACGCGCATCTCCCCATGCCCCGCATGACCAATACCTATATGCTGGCAGGCGCGCATGACCCCGAGGAGATCATTGCCTCGGTGGATCATGGCATTTACGCCGCAAGCTTTGGCGGCGGCCAGGTCGATATTACCTCGGGCCGTTTTGTTTTCTCGGCCAGTGAGGCCTATCTGATCGAAAAGGGCAGGATTACCACCCCGGTACGTGGCGCCACGCTGATCGGTAACGGGCCGGAATCCATGGGACGTATCTCGATGATCGGCAATGATCTGGCACTCGATACCGGGGTCGGGGTCTGCGGCAAGGAAGGGCAGTCCGTGCCGGTAGGCGTTGGACAACCCACCCTGAAACTTGATGCCATGACAGTCGGCGGCACTGCCGGTTAAAGCGGCTGACCAGATCGGGCTCTAAAGCCCGGCAGTATCGCGAATCAGGCGGAAGAGCTTGCGGGCACTGGCCGGTGGCTTTTCGGCGGCGCGTTCTGCCCGGGCGTTGCGTACCAGCTGCCCCAGTGCCTGGCGATCCACATCCGGGTATTCGTTGACAAAGGCCGTGATGGTGTCGCTATCGCCTTCGATCAGGCGGTCGCGCCACTGCTCAAGGTGATGAAAGCCGAGCTCGCGCTGACGCTTTTCGCGAGACATGGTATCGAATTCGGCACGAATCTCGTCGAGATACTCATGGCGCATGATCTTGCCGACATACTGCATGTGACGGCGTCGCGCTTCACGCGAGTTGATGCGCCGGGTTTCATCGATGGCGGCCAGCAGGTCATCGGACAGCGGCAGGCGGGCGCGCTCTGTCTCGGACATGGCGATGATCTGTTCGCCCAGTTCCTTGAGCTCCTGCGCTTCCTGTTTCAGGCGGGTCTTGTTGGGACGGCCATTGTCATGATGAAACGCATCATGCTGGTGATCGGTGTCAGACGACGTCTCATCAACCGAGGGGGCGCGTGAATTTTTTCGTGGCGACATGCAAGGGCTCCGGCGAGCGAAGGACAAATGAATAAGGTGGACGAGTATATCAGGCTCGTTCCCCCTCCAGGGCAGACAGGAGAGCGCCATGGCGAGCACACTCGATATTGATGGTCAGCAGGCGACGCTGGAAACGGCCGTAACGCAGGCACTGGAGTACGCCCGCAACGCAGGCGCCGATGCCTGTGAAATCGGCGCCAGTGTCCAGCAGGGCATGGAAATCAACGTACGAAAGGGCAGCGTCGAGACGCTGGAGATGGCGCGTGATCAGGGCATCGGTGTCACGCTCTATCTTGGCCGGCGCCGGGCCAGCGTCTCCAGCAGCGACGCCTCACAGGCCTCGCTGACGGACGCCATCCAGCGGGCGCTTGATATTGCCCGCTATACGGCAGAGGACCCGGCCGCCGGGCTGGCCGACCCGGAACTGCTGGCTCGCGAAATACCTGACATGGGCGTTCATCACCCCTGGGCGCTGGAACCCGATGACGGGATCGAGCTTGCCAGACGCTGTGAGCGGGGCGGCCTTGCCGTTGAGGGCATTGACAGCAGCGATGGCGTCTCGCTCACGACCAGTGAAGGTGTCAGCGTTTACGGCAACAGCCACGGCTTCATGGGGGCCACGCGGGCCAGCCATCACGCCCTGTCGTGCATGATGATTGCCCGCGATGGCGCCGGGATGCAACGTGATCACGACTATACCGTCAGCAGCGATGCCGCGCGTCTGCGCACGCCCGAGTCGGTAGGACGCGTGGCGGCCGAGCAGGCCATGGCGCGGCTGGGTGCCCGGCCGATGGATACCGGCCGAATGCCGGTGATCTTTACGCCGAACATGGCACGCTCGCTGATCGGACATCTGCTCAACGCCATCGCCGGAGGGGCCATTTTTCGTGAATCCTCCTTTTTGTGCGACGCGATGGGAGAGTCCCTGTTTCCCGAGTGGTTGAGCCTTGGCGAACGCCCGCGCGAGTATGGCGCCATGGCCAGCAGTGCCTATGACGATGACGGCGTCTATACGCGTGACAATGACTTCATTGTGGACGGGCGGCTGGCCAGCTGGATGCTCTCGAGCTATAGCGCCCGGCGGCTGGGGCTGGTCACCACCGGCAATGCCGGTGGGGCGCGCAACGTGCGTCTGCAGGCTCCGCTCACGCCTGAAAAAGAGCTTCTGGGCAGCATCGAGCGTGGCGTCATGGTGACCGAACTGATGGGACAGGGCGTCAATACGGTCACCGGAGACTACTCCCGCGGGGCGGCCGGTTTCCTCATCGAGAAGGGAAAGATCGTGGCCCCTGTGGAGGAGTTCACCATTGCCGGCAACCTGCGCGACATGTTCCACAATCTTGTGGGGCTGGGCGATGACATTGACCGGCGCAGCAGCCTGCATACCGGTAGCTGGCTGATCGATGACATGATGGTCGCTGGATAAAAAAGGCATGATTTTTCAGGGTGTTGTGATGCCCTGAAAGTCTTTCACCCCTGTCAGTACATGGCTGTGGCCAGCCCAAGGAAGGCCACAAAGCCCACCACATCGGTAATGGTGGTCAACAGCACGCCGCCGGATAACGCCGGGTCGATCGACAGCCTTTTCAGGATGACCGGGATCAGGGTGCCTGCCAGTGCGGCCACCAGCAGGTTGATGACCATGGCCATGGCGATGATGATGCCCAGCGTCATGTCATGGAAGCGGGCCACGGCCATGACGGCCACGACCGCGGCCCAGAGCACGCCGTTGAGCGAGCCGGACATCAGCTCACGCACGACCAGCCAGTGCACATTGGCACCAGAGACATGCCCCAGCGCTATCCCTCGAATCAATACCGTCAGGGTCTGCGAGCCGGCGATCCCGCCCATGCTGGAAACAATGGGCATCAGCACGGCCAGGGCAGCAATCTGCTGGATGGTATCCTCGAAAAAGCCGATGGCAATTGAGACGATGGTGGCGGCGATCAGATTGATGCCCAGCCAGACGGCACGCCGGCGGCTGGTACGCAGCACCGGGGCGAAGGTGTCTTCCTCATCCTCAAGACCCGCCATGCTCATCATGGTGCGTGCCGAGTTTTCGCGAATGACATCGACCACGTCATCGATGGTAATGCGTCCCAACAGCCGATTGTCGGCGCTGATTACCGGCGCCGAAATCAGGTCCCGGCGCTCGAAGATGCTGGCCACTTCATCTTCGTGCATCAGCGCGGTGAGGGTGACCACGTCGGTATCCATGATTTCACGCACGCTGATGCCGGGGGCACTCACCAGAATCCGGTTGATGGGCAGTACTCCGATCAGCTCGTTATGCCGTGTCACGACCAGCAGATTATCCGTGGATTCCGGCAAACGCCTGTGACGACGCAGATAGCGCAGTACCACGTCCAGAGTGACCTCGGGGCGAATCGTGATGGTGTTGGTATCCATCAGGCCGCCGGCCGTATCCTCTGGGTAGGACAGTACCGCCTCGATGCGCGCCCGTCGGGTGGGCGTCATCATCGACAGGATGTCTTCAAGCGTGGTGTGGGGCAGGCGTTGAAGCAGGTCGGCCGCGTCGTCGTTGTCGAGCTGCTGAGTGGCCATCAACAGCTGTGAGGCATCCATCCGGGTCAGAAACTCGGTCTGGATGTCATCATTGAGATACTGAAGAATCTCGCCCTTGGCGTGACTGTCGACCTGCTCCCAGAGGATGTCACGCTCGCGCGGTGGTGTGGATTCCAGCAGCTGGGCAATGTCGGCAGGGGGGAGACCGCGGCGCAGCAGGCGGCGTACCTGATCCATTTCCCGTTGTGCCAGGGCGTTTTCGAGTCGCTCCAGACGAGGCTGATGCCTTTTATGGTCATTGCTCATTGTCGCGACATCCCTGTATCAGCCCATTCAAGCGCCGTATTCTAGCAAAGTGTCGAACAATGTTCGTGAATGCCTGACGGATCTACTGGTCTTCGTCAAAGCGCGCCTCGAAAAGCGCCTCGATGGCGTTCAGCGTCTCTTCGGCATCCTCGCCTTCCACATGCACCTGCACCACACTGGTACAGGGGGCGGCGAGCATCAGCAGGGACATGATGTTGGCCGCATCTGCACTTCTGTCACCGTGATAAATCGTGACGCGTGATGAAAAGGGCTGACAGCACTGTACAAGACGCGTTGCGGCCCGTGCATGCAGGCCGCGGCGATTGGTCAGGGTCAGTTCACGCTGAAGCATCACCCGCCTCACTGACAGCGCGCTGAATGGTCAGTTCACGGTGGCGAATGCGCACCGTCGGGAACTGGCCGGCAAAATGCTCACCAAGCTGCTCGGCCAGATAGACCGATCGATGTTGGCCGCCGGTACAGCCGATGGCGACCGTCAGGTAGCTGCGATGGCTGGCCAGGTAGGAGGGCAGCCAGCGCTCAAGCCACTGGCAGATGTCACCAAACATCGCCTTGACTTCATCATGGGCTTCCAGAAATTTGATGACATCGCTGTCCTGACCGGTCTGGGTGCGGTAGCGCGGGTCCCAGTAGGGGTTGGGCAGGCAGCGCACGTCAAACACCATGTCGGCATCCAGCGGCACGCCACGCTTGAAGCCAAAGGACTCAAAGGTCAGCGTCAGGTCATTGATGTCATGACGCGCCACCTGCTCGGCCACCCGGCGTCTCAGGTCGTGAACGGACTGCCCGGAGGTGTCGATGACCAGATCAGCCGTATGCCGAAGAGGCGAGAGGAACTGATGCTCCGCTTCAATCGCCTCGGCCAGCGTCATCTGGGTCTCACGCGTAAGAGGGTGACGCCGCCGCGTGGCTGCGTAGCGCTCCAGCAGAACGCGGGAGTCTGCCGTAAGATAGACCACCCGGCAGTAAATGCCGCGGCTGGAAAGCGCCTCCAGATGTTCCGGAAAGCGTTCCAGTTCACTGGGTAGATTGCGGGCGTCAATGCTGACCGCGACGCGGTTACGATGCGGACTGCCGGCTTCGAGTTCGTCAATCAGGGCAGACAAAAGCATTGCCGGAAGATTGTCGATGGCATAAAAGCCCTGATCTTCCAGTGCCTGCAGCGCAATGGATTTACCGGAACCGGAGCGTCCACTGACGATAACAAGTTCCATGGCCATGCTGCTTATACTCGCGTGGAAAGTTGACGGATGGCCTGCATCAGGATGTCATGAAGCTCATGCTCATCATGGGCATTGCGCAGGGCATGCCGGGTTTCGGCGGCGTTCATGACTTCAGCGATCTGTGCCAGCAGGGAAAGATGCGTGTCTTCGGCGGCTTCAGGAACCAGCAGCACAAAAAGCAGATCGACGGGTTCGCCATCAATGGCATCGAAATCCACGGCCTGTTGAAGACGCATGAATCCGGCCAGTGGCTGACGGCAGTGTGAATTGCGAGCGTGAGGAATGGCCACGCCATTCCCCACACCGGTACTCCCCAGACGCTCCCTGCTGATCAGACGGGAAAAGACTTCCTGACTGTCGAGACTGGGAATGTTTTGTGAGATGAACCCGCTGAAAAATTCCAGCACGCGCTTCTTACTGCCCCCTTCCACATCAAACAGGATTCGGTCGGAGGGGAGTATCTGGTCAAGTGTCATGGGTTACAGGTATTTGCCGTTGCCCTGGGAGCGGGCCTGTATTTTCTCCTTGTGCTTGAGCAGCTGTCGATCAAGCTTCTCGGTCAAGGCATCGATGGCAACATAAAGGTCTTCCTGCTCGGCCTGAGCATGAAGTTCGGCACCTGCGGCATGTAGCGTGGCCGCGGCCTGCTGGCGCTCCTTTTCGACGGACAGCGTCACCTGAACATTGGTGATGTTGTCATAGTGACGTTCCAGCTTGGCAAGCTTCTGATTGACGTGCTCGCGCAGTGCATCGGTCAGTTCGACGTGGTGCCCGGTAATGTTTACCTGCATGGCATGCTCCCTGAATCGAAACGGATAACCGGTAGCCCGTGTGGACTGCCGGACCTGCAAGCCTCTCCGGCTACTCTCAGATTGTAACGCTTTTCCCGTCAGCGCAAACCCTGAATCATGTTGTTATGTTTCACGAATGCTTTCAGGCGTTATGGTTTTAGAAGGGCTCACGCCAGACGCTTGCGCTCACTGGAAGAGGGAATGCCCATGGCCTCGCGGTACTTTGCCACGGTACGCCTGGCCACCATGATGCCGTTGTCGGCCAGAAGCTGCACCAATCGGGCATCGGAAAGCGGACGCCTTGGCGCTTCATCCCCGATGAACTTGCGGATTCGGGCGCGAATGGCCGTACTGGCGTGGGCGTCGCCTTCCTGACCAACGTGGCTCGAGAAGAAATACTTGAGTTCCACAATGCCGCGAGGCGTATGGATATACTTGCGCGTGGTGACCCGGGAAATGGTGGATTCATGCATGTCCACGGCCTGGGCAATATCAGCCAGAATCATGGGTTTGAGCGCCTCATCACCGTGCTCGATGAAGCCCGCCTGGCGCGCCATGATCTCCTGTCCTACCCGCAACAGGGTGTCGTTACGACTCGACAGGCTCTTGAGCAGCCAGCGTGCTTCCTGAAGATGCTGCTTGAGAAAGGTGTTTTCCTCGCTTTTATCGGCACGGCGCACCAGAGCCGCATAATCGGGCTGGATGCGAAGCCGTGGCAGGGACTCCTGATTGAGCTCAACCTGCCAGCCCTGTCGGCCATGGTATCGCAGCACCAGATCCGGAATGACCAGGTGCTGGTCCACCGACTCAAACTCCTGACCCGGACGCGGGTTGAGCGAGCGAATGGTGTGGATCACCTGATCAAGCGCTTCATCATCAAGGCTTAGACGTCGCTTGAGAAGGCGACGGTCATTTTGCCCCAGCGGCTCGAGAAACTGACGAATCATGCGGCGTGTCTGGGCAAGCCAGGGAATATCATCCGGCAGCTGATCAAGCTGCAGCAGCAGGCATTCGCGCAGGTCCCGTGCGAAGACGCCGGTCGGTTCACACTGCTGAAGTCGCGACAGCATGCGCTCCATCTCGACCTGACGTAAATCACCCAGGCCCTGCTGGCGAAGGCCCTTGCCAAGATCTTCAAGTCCCACGCCAAGATAGCCGCTGGGTTCCAGGGCATCCAGCAGGGTATCGGTAATCAGATGCTCGCGCGGGTCCATGTCCATCAGCAGGATCTGTGAGCGAATATGTGACGCCAGATCGACGGACAGGGCATTGTGTTCGATATTGAAGCTGTCCTCGCCCCCGGCAGAACTGCTGTCGTTGGTATAAATATCTTCCCAGCGGGCATCCAGCGGTAGCTCATCGGGAATGTCTTCAGACCATTCATCCTGTGACAGCAGCGTCTCCGGCTGCTCGATACTCTGCTCTTCTTCAATATCGAGCAGCGGGTTGCTCTCCAGTGCCATCTGGAGTTCCTGCTGCAGATCAAGCGTGGACAGCTGCAGCAGGTGGATGGCCTGCTGCAGTTGAGGCGTCATGGTGAGATGCGTACCAGTTCGCAGCTGTAAGGCGGGTTTCATCATGTTCGCAAAGCCCGGTCGCCAACGTTTGATGTCACGCTATCCAGTCTACGGCGACCTTGCAAGTGCTGAAGGCGCTACAAGCTGCAATTATCATGCCATCTGCTAATAACCCATCGGGGTTAAAGGCGAAACTCGTGACCCAGGTAGACGTCGCGCACGTGCTGATTGTTCAGGACAGCGTTGGCATCCCCCTCGGCAATGATCAGGCCACTGCCGACGATATAGGCGTTATCACAGATATCCAGCGTTTCCCGCACGTTGTGGTCGGTAATCAGCACGCCAATGCCCCGGGTACGCAGCTGACGGATAATGCCCTTGATCTCGCCGACCGAAATGGGGTCGACGCCGGCAAAGGGTTCATCGAGCAGAATAAAGGCCGGTTCGATGGCCAGCGCTCGGGCGATCTCGACACGCCGGCGCTCACCGCCCGAAAGGCTCATGCCCATGTTGTCCCGAATATGGCTGATGCTGAATTCTTCAAGCAGCTGATCCAGGCGTTCGCGACGCTGGTGACGATCAAGGTCCTTGCGTGTTTCAAGGATGGCCATGATGTTGTCAGCCACGGAAAGCTTGCGAAAGATGGACGCTTCCTGAGGCAGATAGCTGATACCGGCATGGGCGCGCTTGTGCATCGGCCGGCGGCTCAGGTCGAGATCATCGATGGCAACGTGTCCGGCATCGGCCTGAATCAGCCCGACGATCATGTAAAACGAAGTGGTCTTGCCGGCCCCGTTGGGACCGAGCAGCCCCACGATCTCTCCCTGCCTGATCGACAGGCTGATGTCCTGAACGACACGGCGCCCCTTGAAGCTTTTGGCCAGATGGGCTGCGTGAAGGGTTTTCATTGGCTGCTGCTACCCTGTTGATCTTCGGGAGTAAGCTGCATGCGCACACGGCCGTCGGAGCTGCCGGAAGTACTCTTGTCCTGAGCGCTCTGGCCGCCACGGGCGTTGACCTGACGGGAATCGAGGAAATACTCCACGTAGCCGCCGTTAAATGTGTCGCCGTTTTGATGCAGCTCGGCGTTGCCGATCAGTTCCACGCGCCGCTCCCCGGCGTGATAGATGATGGTGTTGCCCCAGCCCTTGGCCAGCGGGTCGCTGGGGGCCGGCTGTTGTTCGATGTAGGCGCGCCCGCCATTGCCGCCCTTTGCGGTCAGGCTCGAAAGACCACCGCTCTGGGCCCGCTTGAGCTCGACCCGGCTGGAGCGCAGTTTCATGGTGCCCTGATCAACTTCGACCGTACCGGTATAGACGGCCGTACCGGCGCGATTGTCGATATTGAGCTCGTCGGCCGCGATATCGATGGGTTTCTGGCGATCGCTTTCCAGAGCCATGGCCTGCTGGCCGAGCATTGCCAGCAGCAGGGCAGAGGTACACAGCAGCAGAGGGCGCGTCATGGGAGATCCTTGTCATTCATGTTTGAAAAAACGGCCATGGGTAAAAAAAGGCGGCAATTACTGGCGAATGGGCGGATGAAATCCCTGCACATTGCCCTCAAGGGTCATGCGATCCTCATCGACCCAGCCGTTGAAGCGGTCACCGCGGGTACGCTGCTCGTTCTGGGTGAACACAGCGTCGCTGTCGCTCCATGCATGCTTCGATGGCAGGTCATAATGCAGCACATCCGTTTCAAGTTGCCACCCATCCGCCGGTTGACGCAGTACCGCATTGCCGGCCAGCTCGAACGTGTTGGCATCGGGTCCGAGCGTGGCGCGCTCGCCATCGGCGGTCCATTGGTTGCCGTCATCGCCCAGCAGGGTGAAATGGGGGGTCACGGCGCGGGTCACATCATCTTCAGGCGTGTGAGACACCCGCGGACTTTCCATGGTCTGTGCCCTTTGGCCCTGCTCATCGAACCGGGTATAAGTCACGCCTTCGAGATAGTAATCGGGGACGCCCTGAGCGCTATCCGGGGCCGGCCCGGGAGCCATCAGAGTATTGCGCTGATCGATCAGCGTCAGTACGCCTCCCAGAGTCAGTACCAATATCAGAATGCCAAGACGTGCCCGTGTTCGTCCGGAAGGAAGTCTGTCTCGAAAAGCCATATGCACGTCCTGTCGGGTAAGCGGGGCAGCCTCAGGGCCGCTCATGAGCACCAATGATATCCTGCCAGAGACCTTGCGCGTTGAGGAGCCATTCACACAGTTCACGTACCGCGCCGTGCCCACCGGCTGCCCGGGTGACCAGATCGGCCCGCTGACGAATATAGTCCGGCGCATTTGCCACCGTCACGCCCAGGCCCGCATGCAAAATGGCGCCGAGATCGGGCAGATCGTCGCCGCAGTAGCACGCCTCCGCGGACTCAAGGCCCAGCTCTGCCATCAGTGCCTTGAGCACGACGCGCTTGTCATCACGACCCTGAATGACATGACGAATGCCCAGTTCCTGCGCGCGTCGGTCAACGGCGGGTGAGACCCTGCCCGTGATCAGGGCAACATCAATGCCTGCCTGTATAAGCAGCTTGAGCCCAAGGCCGTCACGGACATGAAATACCTTGTCGCCATCCTGTTCCGGCTGTGAGGCGTATCGAAGGCGGCCATCCGTCAGGACACCGTCAACGTCCAGCGCCAGAAGACGGATGGGCCGGGCGCGTTCACTCAGTGTAGAGACTGTCAGTGCAGAGACTGTGTCATCGGGTCGTGTCATGGTGTCCTGTGTCAGCTCTCCGATATGGCGGCCAGCAGTCCGGGGTTAATCGGGTCGCGGGGGCCATGTCGTCCTGTAGGCAAGTAGGGATCAGGTCAATACTAGACAATGCCGCTTCCAAGCAGGTCATGCATCTTGAGCAGCCCGATGGGCCGATGTAGATCATCGACGACCACCAGCGCCGTAATGCGGTGGTCTTCCATGACCCTGACCGCTTCTGCGGCAAGCGTCTGCGCTTCGATGGTACGACCGCCGGGCGTCATGACCTCCTGGACCCCCAGCTGGCGCACATCGCCATGGCGATCGATTGTGCGGCGTAGATCCCCGTCGGTATAGATGCCCACGAGGTGGCCGGCATCATCGGTGATACAGGTAAAGCCGTGACCCTTGCGGGTCATTTCGACCAGCGCCTCGCTGAGACGTGCATCCTGTCGAATGACCGGAAGTTCGTCACCGGTATGCATCAGATCCTCTACTCGCAGCAGCAGGCGTTTACCCAGTGTGCCGCCCGGATGGGACAGGGCAAAATCTTCCGGGCTGAACCGGCGCGCTTCCAGCAGGGCGATGGCCAGCGCGTCACCCAGCGCCAGGGCGGCCGTGGTAGAGGAGGTCGGCGCCAGATTCAGGGGGCAGGCTTCCTGGGCCACGCTGACGTCAAGATGGACGTCAGCGTGCCGGGCAAGACTCGAGGACGCATTGCCGGTCATGGCAATCATGGTGATGCCCATGCGTTTGAACAGGGGCAGCAGGGCGGTCAGTTCGGCCGTTTCTCCCGAGTTGGACAGCGCCAGCACAAGATCATCGCGCACCAGCATGCCCAGGTCACCGTGGCTGGCTTCACCGGCATGCACGAAAAACGAGGGCGTGCCGGTGCTGGCAAGTGTTGCCGCCGTCTTGCGTCCTATATGGCCCGATTTGCCAACGCCGATGACCACCACTCGCCCGCGACACTCAAGCATGTGCTGGCAGGCGTGCGTAAAGGGCGCATCAAGGCGCTCGCACAAATCTCTCAAGGCGTTCTGCTCGAGTAAAAGAGTGCGTCGTGCGCTGGCCAGGAAGTCGTGGTCGATATCAGGTGTTGTCATGGCCGTGAATTCTGACGCCGGATGGCGCAGGGCACAAGCGCAACCGTGTGGACAGACCAGGATCATCGACGCTTGAAACAGGCGCTGAATGGGTTTGGTGATGTTCGATTTTTATGCCTTTGTGGCAGTTGCCCTTAACTGACGCTGGTGGGGGCGGGCATAATTCGGATACGATGTTCGCTAACTCCATATCCTTTTGTGTTCATTCAGGAGTTGTATGTCCGACTCAACACTGGTCAGCGTCGAGAATCTGCATTTCTCGCGAGCTGGCAGACCCATTTTTTCGGGCGTTGATCTGGAGATCCCAAAAGGGCGCATTACGGCCATCATGGGACCCAGTGGCACTGGCAAGACAACCCTGCTCAAGCTGATCGCCGGACAGCTCATGCCCGATTCGGGCAGTGTGCATGTCGGTGAAGACAACGTGCATCGACTGTCACGGCAGGCGCTGTTTCGCATGCGCCGTCGCATGGGCATGCTGTTTCAGAGCGGGGCGCTGTTTTCGGATCTGAGCGTGTTTGAAAACGTGGCCTTTCCGATCCGGGTCCACACTGATCTGCCCGAGCACATGATCCGTGACCTGGTGCTGATCAAGCTGCAGGCCGTGGGCCTTCGTGGCGCCCGTGATCTCATGCCTGCCGAGCTTTCCGGCGGCATGACCCGGCGTGTGGCGCTGGCACGTGCCATTGCGCTGGACCCGGATCTGATCATGTATGATGAGCCCTTTGTCGGTCAGGACCCCATCTCCATGGGCGTTCTGGTCACCCTGATTCGTCGGCTCAACAGCGCTTTCAATATGACAGCCATTGTGGTGTCTCACGATATCAAGGAGACGCTGTCGATCGCTGATCATGTTTATGTCATTGCCGATGGTCGCGTCATGGCCAGTGGGTCACCGGCGTCCCTGCGCGAGGCGCAGGACCCGCGGGTCAGCCAGTTCATTCAGGGCAAACCCGATGGTCCGGTGCCCTTTCACTATCCTTCGAAGAATTTCTACGAGGATATTCTTGCGCCCTCGGAGGTGTCTTGATGTCACCGTTGATCTTTCTGGGGCGCAAGACGCTGAATACGCTCGAGTCGCTCGGGCGCAGTGCCATCTTCCTGGCGCAGGCCCTGTGTCATTTGCCTCGGCTGGAGGGCGCCAGGCTCTGGCTTCGACAGATGTACTTTGTCGGTGTCATGTCACTACCCATTATCGCCGTCTCAGGTCTTTTCATCGGTATGGTCATTGCGTTGCAGGGCTATCTGGTGCTGTCCGGCTTTGGAGCCGACGAGGCGCTGGGTCAGATGGTGGCGCTGTCACTGCTGCGAGAGCTGGCGCCGGTCGTGACCGCACTGCTGTTTGCCGGGCGTGCCGGCTCCGCCCTGACGGCTGAAATCGGCCTCATGAAGGCCACCGAGCAGCTGTCCAGCATGGAGATGATCGGCGTCGACCCGCTGCGCCGGGTGATCTCGCCGCGGCTGTGGGCCGGTTTTTTGTCCATGCCGATACTGACCGTATTTTTCAGCGTGATCGGCATCATGGGTGGCTACCTGGTGGGCGTGGACTGGCTGGGCGTTGATCAGGGCTCGTTCTGGGGCAACATGCAGGGCAGCGTGGTCTTCATGGATGATGTCGTGAATGGCATGTTGAAAAGCGTGGTCTTTGGTGTCGTCGTGACATGGATCGCTGTCTTTCAGGGTTACGATCTCGTACCGACCTCCGAGGGGATTTCGCGTGCCACGACTCGAACCGTCGTCTTTGGCTCGCTGGCCGTACTGGGGCTGGATTTCATTTTGACCGCGCTGATGTTTGGAGAATTCTAATGAAGCGCTCTAAGTGGCTTGAAGCCGGTGTCGGTGCCTTTGTACTGGCCGGATTTCTGGGACTCGTCTTTTTGGGTCTACAGGTAAGTGGTTTTGCTCCAGGGCAGGCTGAACAGAATTTCACGGTATATGCGAATTTCAGCAATATCGGTGGTTTGAAGGAGCGCTCAAGGGTCACCATGGCAGGCGTTACCGTTGGCCGAATCACCAGCATCGAGCTGGACCCGAAGTGGCTTGAGGGGCGTGTGACGATGAAAATCGACAGTGATGTTGGCGAAAAACTGTCGGAAGACTCCACGGCGTCTATCCTGACGGCAGGACTTCTGGGCGAGAAATACATCGGTCTGTCGACCGGCGGTGCGCCTGAAATGATCAAGGATGGTGGAACCATCCGCGATACGCAGTCGGCGCTGGTGCTTGAAGAGCTGATTCAGCAGTTTGTCTCGAACATGTCCAAGTAGTCCGGATCAAGGTCGAATGTCGGCGTAGCAGGTTGGCATTCGTGCAATTTGTATATTCAGGAGGTGCAGTAGATGAAAAGGGTCTCCCGTTATGTTGGCGTATTGGTTGCCGCGGTGCTCGGTATGGGCATCCTGTCTGCTCAGGCAGCCAGCCAGCCTCCGCACGAGGTCGTCAGTCAAAGCGTCGATCAGTTGATGTCAAAGCTCGACAACAATCAGGACCGCTATCGCAATCATCCTGACGAGCTGAAAAGTGTGGTCGAACAGAATATTGATCCCATCGTTGACTGGCGTTACGCGTCGGCAAGCGTCATGGGCAAATATTTTCAGGCCGCCTCACCTGAGCAGCGCAGCCGCTTCGCACGCGTATTCAAGCAGACGCTGATTGATACCTATGCCCAGGGACTGGTGACGTTTGACTACAAGGACGTTCGTGTTCTGGATAATAACCAGAACCAGCGTTACGAGGATCAGGCCAGCGTCGATATGGAAGTGATTGCGACCAGCGGCGAACGCTATCCGGTCTCCTACACCCTGCGCGATCGTGACGGCAACTGGAAGGTGATCAATGTGGTGGTCAACGGCATCAATCTGGGTCTGACCTTCCGCAATCAGTTCGATCAGGCCATGCGCGCCAATAACCGTGACTTCGACGCTGTCATCAATGGCTGGTCGCCCGATGTCGATCTGGAAGAGGGCGACGGGGACAACCAAAAGGCCCAGGGCTGATGAGCGAAACGCTCTATGGTAATGATGTCGTCAAACTCGAAGCCCGCGATGACGCCCTTTATCTAAAAGGCGCGCCGGGCTTTGATAATGCCTCGGATCTGGCGATGGCCGGTATCGACTGGCTGCAGGGATACGATGGGACGCAGGTTTCCTTCAATCTGTGCGGTGTCAGTCGAACCAGCAGCGCGACCATTTCAGTACTGCTTGAATGGTTGCGCGCCGCGCAGGCAAAAAGGCTGGAAGTCGATCGCATTACGCTTTCCGACAGCATGCGCGAGTTGATCGAAATGGCCGAACTCAGCGATGTGTTTCCGGCACATGAAACCTCATTTGCCGCGGCCGATGAGACATGAGTTTTTGAGCCTGCAGGCTCTGTCATTGAAAAGCGGCGTCAGTGACGCCGCTTTTTTTTATGTCCATTCGCGCGGGGTCCTGCTTTTCATTTACCATTGGCGACCAACAAACCAGTAAAGGAGTCATCATGCAGCCTGATGAGGTCAAGCGTCTGCTTGAGGCACGCATCGAATCATGTGAGTTTCAGGTTCAGGGAGAAGGGTGCAACTTTCAGGTCACCGCTATTGGTGATGTGTTTGAAGGCATGACACCTGTCAAGCGTCAGCAGCTCATTTACGCCGCGCTTTCCGAAGAGATTGCCAGCGGCGCGCTGCATGCCATTAGCATCAGGACCATGACGCCGGCGCAGCAGGCCGATGCGTCACCTGATTCAGATCGTGCCTGATTGCCGTGGAAGTCTGGTGAATGGATAAACTGATTATCAGCGGTGGTCGGCCGCTGTCCGGCGAAGTCTGGACCTCGGGGGCGAAGAATTCGGCCCTGCCCATTCTTGCGGCTACATTGCTGGCCGACGAGCCGGTCATTATTGGCAACCTGCCGCATCTGCAGGATATTACCACCACGCTTGAGCTGCTCGGGCGCATGGGGGTCGAGCCCATCATGGGCGAGAAGATGAGCATTCAGCTTGATGGTCGCGTCAAGGACTGTCATGCCCCCTACGATCTGGTCAAGAAGATGCGGGCCTCGATTCTGGTACTGGGGCCGTTGCTGGCGCATTTCGGTACTGCGGATGTCTCGCTGCCCGGCGGTTGCGCCATTGGTTCACGTCCGGTGGATCTTCATATTCGCGGTCTGCAAGCCATGGGCGCCGATATCCGGGTAGAGGGCGGCTATATCCGTGCCAGAGCGCCCGGCGGTCTGAAAGGCGCGCATATTGTGCTGGATACAGTCACGGTCACGGGCACGGAAAATCTTCTGATGGCTGCCACGCTCGCCGAGGGCCGTACCGTACTGGAAAACGCCGCGCGCGAGCCGGAGATCGTGGATCTGGCCGAGTGTCTGATCGCGATGGGGGCTAACATCAGCGGCCATGGCAGCAGCACCATCACCATTGAGGGTGTCAAACGTCTGCACGGCTGTCGGTACGATGTCATGCCCGACCGCATCGAAACCGGTACCTTTCTGGTGGCTGCCGCCGCTACCCGTGGCAGGGTTCGGGTGCGTAATGCCCGCGCCGATACCATGGAAGCGGTGCTGCTCAAGCTGGAGGAGGCCGGTGCCGAGATCGAAACCGGTGACGGCTGGATCTCGCTGGACATGCATGGTCGCAGGCCGAAGGCCGTCAACATCCGCACGGCACCGTATCCCGCCTTTCCAACCGATATGCAGGCCCAGTTCGTGGCGCTCAACGCTGTCGCCGAAGGCAGCGGCCGCGTGGTTGAAACCATTTTTGAAAATCGTTTCATGCATGTGCAGGAAATCAACCGCATGGGGGCGGACATTTCCCTGGAGGGCAACACGGCACTGGTCAACGGCGTCGAGCATTTAAGCGGTGCCCCGGTCATGGCGACCGACCTTCGTGCCTCGGCCAGTCTGGTGATTGCCGCCCTGGTCGCCGAAGGCGAAACCGTGGTGGATCGTATCTACCATATCGATCGCGGTTATGAATGCATCGAGGAAAAGCTTCAGCTGATGGGGGCGCGTATTCGCCGCGTGCCGCGCTAAAGGGCCGTCGGAGTGCGCGCCATGCCGATTCATTTTTGCAGCCATTGAAGATCACATGAGTAAACCGCTGATACTGGCGCTCTCCAAGGGGCGAATTCTCAAGGAGACGCTACCGTTGCTGGCTGCTGCCGGCATTGAGCCGCTGGAACCGCTCGACAAGAGCCGAAAGCTTTTATTCGATACCAGTCTCGACAACGTCAAGCTGGTGATCCTGCGCGCCGTGGATGTGCCGACTTACGTACAGATGGGGGCCGCGGACGTGGGCGTGGCCGGCAAGGATGTTCTGCTCGAGCATGGGGCCCAGGGACTGTATGAGCCGCTGGATCTGGATATTTCGCGCTGCCGTTTGATGACCGCGGGTATTGAAGGCGTCACGCCCGGGCGTGCCCGGCGTCGTGTGGCAACCAAGTTCGTTAATATCGCTCGTCGTTACTATTCAGATCTGGGTATTCAGGCTGAAGTCATCAAGCTTTATGGGGCGATGGAGCTGGCACCGCTCATGAACCTGGCTGACGAGATTGTCGATATCGTGGATACCGGCAATACCCTGCGTGCCAATGGCATGGCGCCGCGCGAGCTGATCGCTGACATCAGCACACGACTGGTGGTCAACAAGGCGTCCATGACCGTGGAGCATGCGCGGCTGGGGCCGTTGATCGAGCGTCTGGGGCAGGCGGTGGCAGAACGTCGCCAGGGCAACCTGACGTCCTGAACCCTGCAACCTGACCGACTTTCAACAGTCAGGTTGCGACAGGGCATCACGTCACCGGTGCGACACGTTATTCTCCGGCAATGGCCAAAAGGCAAGGAGTCATTCAGGCGTAATGGACAAGCAGAGCATACATCGACTTTCGACAGGCCAGCCGGATTTCAAATCCCGGCTGGATACGCTGCTAGATTGGGAAAGCGTTTCAAACGCTGACATACAGCAAAGCGTCGATCGCATCATTGCTGACGTTCGCCGTCGCGGTGATGCGGCCGTCATCGATCTGACCCGTCAGTTCGATCGTCTTGATGTTCAGGACATGTCGGCACTGACGCTGGGCGCCGAGCGGCTGGAGCAGGCGTGGCAGGGGTTGCCGGAAGAGCAGCGTCAGGCGCTGGCGGTGGCGGGCGATCGCATTCGCGCCTATCACGAGCGGCAAAAGCCCGAGTCCTGGTCCTACCAGGAAGCCGACGGCACCCTGCTGGGTCAGAAGGTGACGCCACTGGACCGGGCCGGGGTCTATGTGCCCGGTGGCAAGGCAGCCTATCCCTCATCGGTACTGATGAATGTCATTCCGGCGCATGTGGCCGGCGTGAAGGACATTGTCATGGTCGTGCCGACCCCGGATGGCGTGCTCAACGAGCTGGTGCTGGCCGCCGCTCATGTGGCTGGTGTGGCGCGTGTGTTCACCATCGGTGGTGCTCAGGCCGTGGCGGCACTGGCCTACGGCACTGAAACGATCCCGAAGGTCGACAAGATCGTCGGGCCGGGCAATATCTTTGTGGCCACGGCCAAGCGTGCCGTCTTCGGTCAGGTCGGCATCGACATGATTGCCGGGCCGTCGGAAATCCTGGTGGTCTCTGATGGGGGCACCGATCCGGACTGGCTGGCCATGGATCTTTTCTCACAGGCCGAGCACGATGAGGATGCCCAGGCCATTCTGATCAGCTGGGATCAACAGCATCTGGATGCGGTGGCAGAAAGCATCGAGCGGTTATTGCCCACCCTTGAGCGTGCCGAGATCATTCGGGCATCGCTGTCACGACGCGGCGCCCTGATCCTGGTGGATGACGAGGCGCAGGCGCTGTCACTGGTCAACCGCATCGCTCCGGAACACCTGGAGCTTTCGGTCGAAGAGCCACAGAGGCTGGCAGAGCAGGTTCGCCATGCCGGTGCCATCTTCATGGGACGCTACACGGCCGAGGCGCTGGGCGATTACTGTGCCGGCCCCAACCATGTGCTTCCAACCTCGGGCACGGCACGATTTTCGTCACCGCTGGGCGTCTATGACTTCCAGAAGCGCTCATCGCTGATTCAGTGTTCGCCGCAGGGCGCATCAACGCTTGGGCAGACGGCATCCGTGCTGGCAAGAGGCGAGTCGCTCACGGCACATGCCCGCTCTGCAGAAAACCGTATTGATAGTCACAATCGTCTCGAGAGCAACAAGCGCTGATCCAGATGTTTTCAGCCATGGACCGCCGGTCAGCTTTCGGGCTGAACCGGCGTTACCGGCCGGCTCGGGCGTTCGCCCACGCTGACAGTAACCTTGAAGCGCTTGCCGTTGCGGTAAAGCTCTACCGGTAGCTGCTTGCCGGGCTCGATCTCTGCAATATCTACCATGGCGGTCTGGGCATCCAGCAGCGGCTTGTCGGCCATCGACAGGATCAGATCACCTACCTTGATGCCGGCCTGCGCGGCCGGCCCCCCATCCACGACATCCGACACCACGACCCCGCGTGGGGCGTTGATATCCAGTGTCGATGCCAGACTGGAGCTGACCTCTCTTGCCTCAATGCCCAGCCAGCCCCTGACCACTCGCCCGCGGGTGACCAGATCATTGAGAATGCCGTGCGCCAGATTGGTGGGGATGGCAAAGCCAATGCCCTGTGAACCGCCGGTGCGCGAAAAGATGGCCGTATTGATGCCGACAAGCGCCCCTTCGGCATTGACCAGCGCCCCGCCCGAGTTACCCGGATTGATCGCTGCGTCCGTCTGAATGAAATCCTCATAGGCGTTCAGGCCCAGATGATTGCGGCCGGTCGCGCTGATGATGCCCATGGTCACGGTCTGTCCCACGCCGAAGGGATTGCCGATGGCCAGAGCAATATCGCCGACGCGGGTATTGGTGGCATCAGCAAGATCAATGACCGGAAGATTGTCCAGATCAATCTTGAGGACGGCCAGATCTGTCTCCGGGTCGGTACCAATCACGGTGGCCAGTGTTTCGCGGCCATCTCGCAGGGCCACCTGGACTTCATCGGCACCGCTGATGACATGGTTGTTGGTCAGGATATAGCCCTCATCGCTGACGATGACGCCCGAACCAAGGCTCGAGAGCATCCGCCGGCGTCCGGACTGGCTGTTGCCAAAAAACTGTTCGAAGAATGGGTCAGACATCAACGGATGATGGTCACGTTCCACCAGTCGTGATGAGTAGACGTTGACCACTGCGGGGGCGGCATGCTGTACGGCGTCGGAATAACTTGCCGTGCCGGGCCCGCGCTGCAGGGGTGCCGCATCTCGCGTTACGGGTGGCGTGCGCTGTATGGGCGGCGTTGACGCCGGTACGACGGGTGGGGCGGTAACGGTCTGACCCTGCTGATCATCCCCGGTTGGGCGGTCGCCACTGTCGACGATCTGTGGCATATGATCCAGCAGTACCAGCGCCAGCAGGACGCCACAGACGACGGGCCAGATCATTGGCACCAGAAATCGGCGCATGACAACATCCTTTTGAAACAGGCAGCCTGGAGCTGCAGACTTGCAGGTTGTTCGGATCCGGCATCCGGGTCAAGGGCGTTGCCTTCACGCATGCCGACCACAATGTCATATAAAAGTTGAGCGAGTTTATCACCCGGGCGTCAGCAATGTCTGATGCTGGCGGGACACTTTCAAAAATTAATGGCGGGAGAAAGGACATGATCGAGCACAGGGTGCTGCTGGAGGACATGAAGACGTTGCTTGTTCCAGAGCGCTTCAAGGACTTTACCGTCAATGGGCTGCAGATTGAGGGTCGGGGTCAGGTAGCCCGCGTCATGAGTGGTGTCACGGCCAGTCAGGCCCTGCTCGATGAGGCGGTGGCATGGAAGGCCGATATGGTGCTGGTGCACCATGGCTATTTCTGGAAAAACGAGCCGGTGGCCATTACCGGCATGAAGCAGCGCCGTATTGCCACGCTCTTGACGCATGACATTAACCTGGTGGCCTGGCATCTTCCGCTGGATGCCCATGCCACGCTTGGCAATAACGTTCTGCTGGCCAATCGCATGGGCTGGCAGGTGCGGGGCGTACTTGACGGCGAGATGGGGCAGGGACTTTTGTATCATGGCGACATGGTGCAGTGCTCGCCACAGGCGCTGGCCGAGCGGCTCCATCAGCGTCTTGATCGTAAACCGTTGATGATTTCAGGCCACGATCGGCCCATCGAGCGTATTGCCTGGTGCACGGGCGGCGCGCAGGACATGATCATTGATGCCGCAGAGGCCGGCATGGACGCCTTTGTCTCCGGGGAAATATCGGAGCGAACCACACATCTGGCGCGAGAAATGGGCATTACCTACTATGCGGCCGGTCATCACGCCACCGAACGCGATGGCATTCGTGCCCTTGGGGAGTGGCTGGCGCAGCGCCATGGCATCGAACACCGCTTTGTCGATATTGACAATCCGGTATAACGGTCGCCGGAAGCCCGGCGACCGTTGACCGATCAGTATCGCGGTGGTTGCGGGTCCTTGTTGCTGTCGCTTTCCTGATTCTGGCGCAGTCCGTAACTCTCGTCGAGCGTGCCGTTGCTGTCAGCGTAGTCGCGGGGAATGTGAAGGGAGCTCGTATCCTCTTCACTATCCTCGGGGACGTCGATCTGGCGGGAGCGCTTGAGCGCCGGGTCGCTGGCCATGGTGGCTGCATCGGTATCGAGTCGAGCCTGGAGCTCTTCGCTCTGACGGGTGATATTTTGTGCAAGCGTCGTGACGTCGGCAAAATGTGTATTCACGTTCTCGCGCAATTTTTTAAGCTCAAGCTCGGTTTCGGCCAGCCGCTGCTTGAGTTTCTGGCTGGTGGTTCTCTGGCTGCCCGAGAAATGGCGAATCAATACGCCGATCGCGATGCCTGCCAGCAGTGCCACAATGGCGACTACCCAATCGATATTGCCTTCGTTCACCACTATTCCCCTCTTCAATGCTGATTGCACGCACGACCGGCGTGACCATGCGATAAGCTATTATAGAAGGCGTCGTGTTGTCCGGGTCAATTCACTCACGACATAATCGTGCTTGTCAGCGCTGACAAATCACCCTTGCGCAGGGCGAATCAGCGCGTGTCACGCGCTACAATCACGGCCACCCGATCTTCTGCAAGGCATCAGATAACATGTCCAGACTTTCCCCGCGAGAACAGTACCGGCAGGATCTTGAACGTGAAGGCTTTCAGCATGACAGCTCTCAGGAGAAGGCGGTCGAGCATCTCCAGCGCCTTTATGAAGCGCTGACGACCCGACCACGGCCCAAACCTTCCACGGCGGCGGCTGACAGCGGGCTCAAGTCAAAAATGTCGGGATTTTTTGGCAGAAAAAGTGCCCCGGCAGTGCCCACGGCGCCCGCTGAGCCGGAGATCAAGGGCCTGTATTTCTGGGGTGGGGTAGGCCGAGGCAAGACATGGCTGGTGGATACCTTTCATGACAGCCTGCCCTTTGATGACAAGATGCGTACGCACTTTCATCGCTTCATGCAGCGTGTACACAAGGAGCTGGACGTTCACAAGGGGCAGAAGAATCCTTTGACCCTGGTGGCGGCAAAGCTTGCCGGAGAGGCCAGAGTCATCTGTCTCGACGAATTTTTCGTCAAGGACATTACCGATGCCATGATTCTGGGCAACCTGCTTGATGCGCTGTTCGCCCAGGGCGTGGTGCTGGTGACCACCTCCAATATCGTGCCGGATGAACTTTATAAAAACGGTCTGCAGCGTGACCGATTCCTGCCTGCCATCGAGTTGCTCAATCGCCACTGTGACGTGGTCAATGTCGATGCGGGTATCGATTATCGAATGCGCACCCTGACGCGCGAGGAAGTTTTCCATACGCCGGCCGATGACAGCGCCGATGACGCCCTGCAGGAGAGCTTTGTGCATCTGGCCGGCGAAGCAGGTGGGGAAGAGACACTGCGAATCAACGGGCGAGCGCTGAAGGCTCGCCGCTGTCATGAGGGCGTGGTCTGGTTTGACTTCAAGACGCTGTGTGGCGGTCCGCGCAGCCAGAATGACTATATCGAGCTCTCAAGGCAGTACCACAGTGTACTGATCTCCAATGTGCCGGTCATGGGGGCTGCCATCGAGGATCAGGCGCGACGTTTTATCAACATGGTGGATGAGTTTTACGACCGTGCCGTCAAGCTGGTGATGTCGGCGGATGCCGAGCCGGAATCCCTCTATAGCGGTGGCGAGCTTGCCTTCGAGTTTGAACGTACGGTCTCTCGTCTGCAGGAGATGCAATCAAGCGATTATCTGGCGTTGACTCACAAGCCCTGACTGTGATTAACCCCTTGTTCGCCGAGCGCGGGCTCTGTACAATGCGCGCTCGCTTATCGTTGTTGTGTCTACCTGCAGGGGCAACAACCAAGAAAAATAGGGATTGGCAGAGCAGAAGCCATGCTCTCGCCACAACCATGGTGATCCATACATGAAGACGTTCAGCGCCAAACCGCAGTCCGTGCAGCGCGACTGGTATGTCATCGACGCTGCAGACAAGACTCTGGGTCGACTGGCTACCGAGGTTGCTCGCCGCCTGCGTGGCAAGCACAAGCCCGAATATACCCCTCACGTTGATACCGGCGATTACATCGTCATCGTCAACGCCGAGAAGGTCCGTGTGACCGGCAAGAAGTCCTTTGCCAAGCAGTATTATCGCCACACCGGTTATCCGGGCGGCCTGCGTTCGATGAACTTCGAGCAGATGATCGACCATGCTCCGGAGCGTGTTATCGAAATCGCTGTCAAGGGAATGCTGCCCAAGGGCCCGCTGGGTCGCGCCATGTATTCCAAGCTCAAGGTTTATGCCGGTGGTGAGCATCCTCATGCGGCGCAGCAACCTCAGGCACTGAATCTCTAAAGGAACATTTTCATGGCACAGCAGCAGTACTACGGCACAGGCCGCCGCAAGACCTCTACCGCACGCGTTTTTCTGCGTCCGGGTAATGGCAAGATCACGGTCAACAAGCGTGAACTCAACGAATATTTCGGCCGCGTGACCGCCCAGATGGTCGTGCGTCAGCCGCTCGAGTTGACCGAACTGACCAACCAGTTCGACATTTTTGTCACCGTTCAGGGTGGCGGTGGTTCTGCACAGGCAGGCGCCATTCGTCACGGCATCACTCGTGCCCTGATGGAATACAATGAAGAACTGCGCGCACCGCTGCGCAGCGCTGGCTATGTGACGCGTGATGCGCGTATGGTCGAGCGCAAGAAGGTCGGTCTGCGCAAGGCACGTCGTCGTCCCCAGTTCTCCAAGCGTTAAGCTTCGACGTCATGCCACAGGACGCCCGGGTGTTTTACCCGGGCGTTTTTGTGTCTGCGGGACCGTTTTTGCATCTCTTTTGAAACGCTGTGGTTGCCAATCCGGCAACCCGAAAGGCGTGCTCTCGTGTTATTATCCAGCTCGTCATTAAAGTGAGGACTTTCTATGGGTGTTGTGGCCAAACGATCGTCAATGACGTTCTATACAGGCAGTGACGACCATTACAGCCATCGCGTCAGGATCGTGCTGGCCGAAAAGGGGATTTCCGTTGACATCATTGAGGTCAACGATGAGCATCGTCCGGCGGAGCTGGCCGACCTCAACCCCTACAATAGTGTGCCGACACTGATCGATCGTGATCTGGTTCTTTACGAATCAAAGGTCATGATGGAATACCTGGATGAGCGTTTTCCGCATCCGCCACTTTTGCCGGTTTACCCGGTGGCGCGTGCTCAGAGCCGACTGTGGATGCACCGTATCGAGCGTGAGTGGTGCCCCATGGTGGAGCGTATCCTGTCACCGGGTTCCAAAAAGGAAGTCGAACAGGCGCGCAAGGAATTGCGCGAGAGCCTAATAGGTATCAGCCCGATTTTCGAAGATATCCCATTTTTCATGAGCGAAGAATTTTCGCTGGTGGACTGCTGTCTGGCACCCATCCTCTGGCGTCTGCCGGCACTGGGTGTTGATCTGCCCGAGCAGCAGGTCAAGCCGCTGATGGGCTATATGGAAAGACTGTTTGCGCGGGATGCCTTCCGGGCATCGCTTTTGGAGTCGGAACGCGAACTTCGAACCTGATCAGATCATCGCTGCAGGCAGGTTATTGCCTGCAGCAAACATACTGATTGATGCGCAGGACGCATATTTCGATGCATTCTTCAGTGAGGTGAAATCATGCATTCCAGCCGTCCCTATCTGATTCGTGCGTTGTATCAGTGGCTGCTGGACAACGACTGCACACCCTACGTCGTTGTCGATGCCGAGCGCACGGGTGTGGTGGTACCAGAACAGTTCGTCCAGAATGGCCAGATTGTTCTCAATATCGGTCCGGGCGCCGTTCGAGAGCTTTTCATGGAAAACGACATGGTGGCTTTCAATGCACGTTTTGGCGGCCAGCCGATGACCGTTGAGCTGCCCATCGATGCCATCATTGCCATCTATGCGCGTGAAAACGGTGTGGGCATGGTCTTCGGTCAGGAGCCTGTCATGCCGGACGACGCTTCGGATTCGGCCGAGCCCGATAATGATGACCTCGACGAGCGGGACTCTCATCTAGGCGCGGTGGCAAGAACGGATGAGGATCATGGCGAGGGTAGAAATGACGATGATGACGACGACGGCGGTTCACGCCCGCCCAAGGGACGCCCGTCCCTGAAAGTCATCAAGTAATCGCCCGCTATCGTTATACCAGCGGACCCGCCATGATGGCGGGTCCGTTTTTTTATGCCTGCCCGTTTTTTATATCGGGCAAGGGTAGGCAGCTTGCGGGGGCTTATACGCCCAGATATTCGAAGGCCTTGACGATGCGTTTTACGCCGCTGGTCTGTGAGACCAGCCGAACAAGGTAGTCTGCCTCGCTGGCGCGAACCATCCCCATCAAATACACCGTGCTATTCTCGGTCAGAACCCTGACCCTGTCGCTGTTGATGTGATTACTGGCGGTGATGCGGGCCTTCACACGCGACGTGATCCAGGTGTCCTGCAGTCGCTGTTGCGTTGAGCTGTTGGGCTCGACGCTTAACTCATTGCGCAGGTGGCGCACGCCGTTCAGGTGTGTGGCGAGTTCGCCTGCCTGCCCTTTCTGGGCTTCGGTCCCTACTTGACCGGTCAGCAATGCAAAACCGTTATAGACATCGACATTGATATGGGTGTTATCCAGGCTGTCGGTAGCGCGAATGCTGTCCCAGAGCATGCGGGCAGTCTGCGTGTCCTGGTCGATGGCATAGCTGGTACGAGTCCCATAACCGTTGCTGCCGGTGATGGTGCTGCAGCCGCTGGTCGCAAGCGTGACGGCGAGCAGCAGGGTGCCTGTAAGTCGGAAAAGTGTATATTTATTCATTGCTGCCAAAGAGCTGGTGGTCGATTAAATCGCAAAGACAGTGAATGACCAGCAGGTGCACTTCCTGAATGCGAGCGGTGACCGTCGCCGGGACCCGAATCTCGCAATCTTCCTGTCCCAGAAGTGAAGCCATGTTGCCACCGTCTCGGCCGGTCAGGGCGACCACAATCATTTCGCGATCATGGGCGGCCTGAATGGCCTGAATGACGTTGGCGGAGTTGCCGCTGGTAGAGATGGCCAGCAGAACATCACCAGGCTGACCCAGCGCCCGAATCTGTTTGGAGAAGACATCGTTGTAGCTGTAATCGTTGGCAATCGAGGTGATGGTCGAAGAGTCGGTGGTCAATGCCAGGGCCGGCAGGCTTGGGCGTTCGCGTTCAAAGCGGTTAAGCAGTTCCGATGAGAAGTGCTGGGCATCACCGGCGCTGCCCCCGTTGCCGCATGTCAGGATCTTGCCGTCATTGATCAGGCTCTGGACCATGATCTGGCTGGCCGTTTCGATGAAGGGCGGCAGGACCTCGCTCGACCAGGTCTTGACGTCGATACTGGCGTTGAATTGATCGATGATGCGTGATTGAAAGTCCATGGCACTCTTCACATTGTCAATGGCGTTATATTTCCGCGGCGTCACTACCGGACTCAAAAGGCGTCAAAGGCGCTTTTGACCCAGTCAAAGTGCAGGTGCCTGGGAGGTTCTCCCGTCACCCCGACCGCATCGAAGCGGCAGGGGCATGATAACCGCTTGTCGAGTAGATAAAAATGCGCCGCCCGGATCAGCTTTCGCTGCTTGGCAGGTGTGATGGTTTCCAGCGGGGAGCCGTGCGAAGCACTGGCACGATAACGGACTTCGATAAAGACCAGCGTGTCTCCATCGCGCATGATGAGGTCGGTTTCACCGCCGCGGATGTGCTGGTTGCGGGTGACCATGACAAGACCCTGTCGTTCAAGCCATTGCGCGGTCAACGACTCGATGTCGTGACCGCGCTGGCGATTGCTGAAGGGTCGAAAGGCCACGTTAACTCAGGGCAGCGTTGGCTGACCGTTACGGAAAACGGCCCAGGGCAGGGTGCGAACGACCCGGCCGTCCTGACCGGGGGCCAATCGGCCGGTGGCGCCGTAAAGTTCAAACCCTCCGATGGCGTTCATGACCGGTAGTCGACGTCCCAGCTCAAAGGCATCAACGCCCATGGCATGAAGCTTGATCATGGATGGCTGATCGTCATGGATAAGCCGCTCGCGAGTCGACTCAAAGGGCAGGGCGTCACTGCCGCCGGCAGCGGCTTCGGGAATCAGCCAGGGGATGTCCACGAACATCACGTCATCAAGGTCGTGGTCGAGCCTCGGCTGAGGCGAGCCTTCATAGACATGTGAGGTTGCATAGATGGGCAGGTTGGCGGCGTTATAGTAATCAAGGGTCGGAGGCACCTGACGGGCATAGCCGGGCAGGGCCAGCAGGAACAGCATGTCCGGTCGGCCACGGCCGCCATTGAGGACGGATTTGACTGCAGACGTCGCAGAAGCGGAGGGGTCATAATTCTGGACGCTGACCAGATCACCGCCTTCCTGCTGCCACTCCTTCTGGAAGGCACCCAGGACGCGGCTGCCCCACTCATTGTTTGGCACCATGACGCCCGCCCTGTGAAGACCGTCGAGCTGGCCGCGCTGGGCTGCCTGACGCGCTTCGTCCTCGGCCGAGAGCCCGTACTGGAACAGATTCCGGGCGCTGTTGTGATCATGCGTACCGTAGTTGAGCGCCAGCGTCGGCAGGGCGACGCTAGCGCGAGTCTCCAGCTGAGAGACCTGTTCCTTGCTAAGCGGGCCAATGACGGCCTGGGCGCCTTCCATGGTGGCGCGCGCATAAAGGCTTTCGATGTCCTGGCCGGTAGTATCATAGAAAACCAGCTCGGGAGCCTGCCCGCCCTGGCTTCGGACATCATCAGCGCGTGTTTCGATGCCTTCACGAATCGCGGTGGCGATGGATTCCAGCGGACCGCTCTGAGGCAGGAATACCGCAATCTTGCGGATCTCCTGGTCACGGATTTCGTCCAGTGCTCCCAGGTCCGACGGCAGGCGACGAGAAGCGGGGTGGCGAGGATTATTGGACTGCCACTGGCTGATGGCATCGGTTAGAGCGCCAATATTGGCACCCTGCTGGCGCTGCAGTCGTGCAAGCTCTGCCCAGTCGGCAGCCACGCTGCCCTGGCCGGCCAATTGATCAAGCTGGCCCGGATCAAGGCGATTGAGCTGTCGCCAGATGGTGTCATTGAGCTGGGTGTCGTCTGTTTGCTGCTGCAGGGCAATCAGGGTCTGCGCTGCATCGAACGGCTGGTTGTTCATGGCCTGTGCCAGGCCGCGGCGCTCAAGCAGCGTATTTTTTTCGTTGTCCGGCAGGGTCGCAGCGCTATCCAGAAGGCTGGTTGCGGCCAGCACTGTCTGCGGGTCCTGCAATTCAAGGGCCGCTCGCGAGCTCAGCAGTGCCCATCGAAGCTGCTGATCACTGGAGAGGACCGAACGGTCGAGCGAGTTGGCAATGTCCAGTGCGCGCTGGTTATCGCCCTGACGCTGAAACAGTTCGGCCGCTTGGAGGCGGGTGGCGGCAGCCTCGCTGCCCTGTTGCTGCTGGGCCTGGGTCAGCAGGTCGTTGGGCGACTGACCGCCAAAGCGATTAACAATGCCCGATGTGCCGGCACAGCCTGCCAGTGTGAGTGCCACCATGGCCGCGCCGGCCAGTCTGGTAAATGATGTTCGCATGCCTGGGCAGTTCCTTTTCTTGCCGGTCTCCATGATGGCGCCACAGCGTGGCGTCCGCGAACTGCACGGCGTACCATGCAGCTCCAGTCAAGCCTGTGCCGTTTTTGGTCATGACACAGGCAAATCCGAAAGCAATGACGCGTCCGAACCAGTGTAGTGTGATGACATGAATAGTTTTAGCAAGGGCGCATTGTACGTGGTTGCCACACCGATTGGTAACCTTGACGACCTCTCCAGACGCGCCATGGATACCCTGGCACAGGCCGATCTGATCGCGGCAGAAGATACCCGTCACAGCGTGCGCCTGCTCGATCATATCGGGGTTAGGGTGCCGCTGGTGTCGCTTCACGAACATAATGAAACCTCGCGAATCGAGCGCATCCGACAAGCGCTTGATGACGGTCAGCGCGTTGCGCTGATCAGTGATGCCGGCACGCCGCTGATTTCTGACCCCGGCTATCGTCTGGTGCAGGCACTGCGGCAGGCCGATTACACCGTTATTCCCATTCCCGGACCCAGCGCGCTGATCACGGCGCTGAGTGCTGCAGGGCTGCCGACCGAGCGTTTTCTGTTCGAAGGCTTTTTGCCGGCCAAAAGTTCCGGACGACGCCAGCGTCTGAGCGACGTTGTCGAGCTGCCGGTAACTATTGTGCTCTATGAGTCGCCGCATCGGATTCGCCAGTTGCTGGAGGATATCGAGATCGTGTTCGGTGAACGTCACCTTGTCGTGGCTCGTGAACTAACCAAGACCTTTGAAACCTTTTTGCAGGGGACGGCTAGCACTCTGCTGGCGCGCATGATGGATGACCCCGATCAGATGCGTGGTGAATTTGTGGTCATGATGGCGCCGGCGCCTGAAAAGGCACCCGCCGACAGCGGCCAGATTGATGGTGATCAGCTGTTGTCCTCGCTATTGGAGGAGGGGGTGGGGGTCAAGCAATCGGCCAGTGTGGCCACTCGTATACTGGGTGGTCGCAAGAGCGACTGGTATCAGCGTGCTCAGACGATCAAGGATGGTGGTTTTTGTAATTAATTGTTGCCTGTGGGTCACCAGGGCCGGTGCACAAGGATAAAAATGGTTAACGCGCTTGGAGCCGGGGTTCGGCACTGATATTCTTGCGCGCTTGGGAGTCGGCCGGACAGTCGCCGCTGAACCTTCGGGTTCGGGGGAGGAAAGTCCGGGCTCCATAGGGCAGGGTGCCAGGTAACGCCTGGGCGGCGCGAGCCGACGGAAAGTGCAGCAGAGAGTAGACCGCCCAAGCGGTGCCGATTCTCTCGGCACCGACGGCAAGGGTGAAAGGGTGCGGTAAGAGCGCACCGCACGCCTGGTAACAGGTCGTGGCATGGTAAACCCCATCCGGAGCAAGACCGAATAGGAACCCATTGGCGTGGCCCGCGTCGGGTTCGGGTAGGTTGCTTGAGGCGTTCGGTGACGAACGCCCTAGAGGAATGACTGTTCTCGACAGAACCCGGCTTACAGGCCGACTCCCACCTGTTTTCCCCTTGAAACATCCCTTGAGTTCTCATGAATCAGACCCCAGGTATCCGGCAAGACCACAAGCATGAAAGCGTCCTGCTTGAGGGTGCCGTCGATGCCCTCGTTCAGCGGCCCGACGGCCTCTATCTGGACGGTACATTCGGGCGTGGCGGGCATTCCCGCGCCATCCTTGACCGCCTGAGTGATCAGGGGCGCCTGGTCGCCATCGACCGTGATCCTGATGCGCTGGCCGCTGCGGCAGACATCGAAGACTCACGGTTTCATATTGCACGCGCCACATTCGCCGATCTGGGCGATGTCGCACGCCAGCAAGGCGTACACGGCAGGCTTTCCGGCATTTTGCTGGATGTGGGCGTGTCGTCTCCTCAGCTTGATGATGCCAGTCGTGGTTTCAGCTTCATGCGCGACGGCCCGCTTGATATGCGCATGGACCCCGATTCGGGCATCAGTGCGGCCCAATGGATTGCCGAAACCCCCGAGCGCGAGATGGCAGACGTCTTCAAGCGTCTGGGCGAGGAGCGTTTTGCCAGGCGTCTGGCTCGGGCGGTCGTCACACAGCGCAAGGAAGCCCCCATTACCCGTACCGTGGAACTTGCCGAGCTTTTGAAGACGGCGCATCCGGCGTGGGAAAAGGGACGCCATCCTGCCACACGTGCCTTTCAGGCCATTCGTATCCATCTCAATGATGAGCTGGGTCAGCTCGAGCGTGCCCTGGAGGCTGCGCTTGAGGCTCTGGCTCCCGATGGACGGCTGGTAGTGATCAGTTTTCACTCGCTGGAAGATCGTCTGGTCAAGCGCTTTATCCGTGACAAGTCACGGGGCGATCAGCACCTGCCACGGCACATGCCGCTTCGCGAGGACCAGATTCGTCGCGACATGGCACCTGTCGGCAAGGCGATTCGCCCGGATGATCAGGAAACCGGGTTTAATGTACGTGCCCGCAGCGCAGTCATGCGTGTGGCTCGCAAACTGGGGCAGGAGAGCTAGTCGCCATGGTTGAACGCACTTCCGGCTCTCCTTCGCGCAGTCAATGGCAGTGGCCCTTTCGGCTCCGCCTGACCTTCCTGCATGGCGTGATTCTGGCCATGCTGCTGCTGGTCATCTTTTCAGCGCTGGGTGTGATCAGTACGGCCTATCACACGCGCTCTCAATATGCGCGCCTTCAGACCATGGAGCACAAGCATGACCAGCTTCAAACGGTCTGGAGTCGTTTGCTGCTGGAAGAAAGCACCTGGTCGACCCCTTCACGTATCGAAAATCTGGCGCGTGATCGTCTCGAGATGCATGTGCCGGATGTCCACCACACCAGGGTCATGCGGCCATGAGTGAACAAAATCGCCGTGTCGGGCGTAATGCACGCATGTATGGCGGGAATACGGCTGCCAGTCATGTGACTGCCATGCCGATCTGGCGTTACCGATTCGTACTGGCCATCATCTTCATGGCCATGGCGGTGCTGGCCGGTCGTATTGTCTATCTGCAGGTCTTTGATCATCAATTCCTGCAGGGGCAGGGTGACTCGCGAACCATTCGGGTGCAGAGCATCGATGCCCACCGTGGCATGATTACCGACCGCGATGGTGAACCACTGGCTGTATCTACCCCGGTGGTGACCCTGTGGGCCAATCCGAAGGACCTTCCCGAGGACCCGGTACAGCTGACTCGACTGGCAAAGGCGCTGGATGAGCGGCCCGCGGACTTTATGGCGCGGGTGAAAAGCTACCGCGACAAGGAATTCATGTATCTCAAGCGCCGGGTCACGCCCGAGCCTGCCAGCCGCGTACTGGCACTTGATATCCCCGGCGTGCACGGTCGTCATGAATACAAGCGCTACTATCCGGCCGGTGAGGTGACTTCGCAGCTGGTGGGCATGACCAATATCGATGATCACGGTCAGGAAGGGCTGGAGCTGGCCTTTGATCGCTATCTGTCAGGTATCCCGGGGCAGCGTCGTGTGCTACAGGACCGCAAGGGCCAGCTGGTGCGTGATCTGCACATGATTCGAGAGGCCCATCCGGGCGGCGATGTGACCCTGTCGATCAATCTGCGCCTGCAGTATCTGGCCTATCGCGAGCTGAAGGCGGCGGTCAACGAGCACAACGCGGACAGCGGCACTCTCGTCATGATGGATGCGCATACCGGTGAGGTGCTGGCCATGGTCAGCCTGCCATCCTATAACCCCAATAATCGCACCAGCGTGGATCCGGCAGGATTGCGTAATCGGTCGCTGACCGATGCCTTCGAACCGGGGTCGGTCATGAAGCCCTTGGCCATGAGTGCGGGGCTCGAGTCGGGCAAGTTCACGCCGCATACTCCCATGGATACCACCCCCGGCTGGATGATGGTGGATGGTTATACCATCAAGGACACTCGCAACTTCGGCAAGCTGGACATGACCGGGGTCATTACCCACTCCTCCAATATCGGCATGACGCATATGGCTCTGGCCCTTCCGGATGATGCCATCTGGAACGTCTATGACTCGATGAAGCTGGGGCATCCCACCGGGCTTGGCTTTCCCGGGGAAGCCACCGGGAGTCTGCCTTCGCCGTTCAGCTGGTCCAAGGCCAAGCGGGCCACGCTCTCCTACGGGTATGGGCTATCGGTCAATGCTGTACAGCTCGCCAGTGCCTATACGGCGATTACCAACGATGGCAAGCAGTTGCCGCCCTCGCTGCTCAAGCTGAACAAGCCGCCCGAGGGGCATCAGGTCATGTCCTCAAAGACAGCCCACGAGCTGATCCAGATGATGGAAACGGTCGTGGAACCCGGCGGTGGTGGCACGCGTGCGGCGCTTGAAGGCTATCGGGTGGCCGGCAAGACCGGTACCGTAAGAAAAATTGGCGATACGGGGTATCAGAAAGAGGCCTATCGCTCCAACTTCGTTGGCATTGCACCGGCCAGCGACCCTCGCATTGTGACCGTGATTTCGATCGATAATGCCAAGGGTAAAGAGTATTACGGCGGCCTGGTGGCTGCGCCCATTTTCTCCAGAGTAGCCGGCAATGCGCTGCGCCTTCTGGATGTTCCCCCCGACGATCAGAGCAAGGAGGCGCCTGGTGCCTGATTTGCCGACCAGCACGCTGGCCGATGCCATTGCACGGCTCTGGCCCGACACCGACATGCTGCCGTTGGCGGATGAGGCACGTCTGGTGCTGGATTCACGCCATGTCGAGACTGGTGATGTTTTTGCGGCGCTGCCCGGCACCCGTGTCGATGGTCGACAGTACATTGACCAGGCGCGCGACCGGGGGGCAGCGCTGATTCTGGTGGCTCCGCCCTGGCAGGAAACGGCCGATGACCTGCTAATGCTGGATGATCTGCCCGAGCGGCTGGGTCAACTGGCATCACTGGTCATGGGGGTGCCTGACTCGCTTGAGCAGATTGCGGTGACCGGTACCAATGGCAAGAGCTCGGTAACGCACTACATCGCTGCGCTCAGCGAGGCGCTGGCAACGCCTGCCGGTCTGATCGGCACGTTGGGCAGTGGCCGCCCTGGCATGCTCGAGCACGCCGGACTGACCACGCCGGATGCCATCTCGCTGCAGCAGCGTCTGCGCGAACTGGCGGTTGCCGGTGCCGAACGCGTGGCGCTGGAGGCATCCTCTCACGCGCTTGATCAGCATCGCCTGAGCGGTTGTTATATTCGTGCGGCGGTCTTTACCAATCTGAGCCGCGATCATCTGGACTATCACCCGAGCATGGCCGCTTATGCCGCCGCCAAGGCTCGTCTTTTTCAGCGTCCCGAGCTTGAACTTGCCGTTGTCAACGCAGACGACACTCTGGCCCGACTGATGCTGGCGGGTGTGTCCAAAAAGGCGAGCGTGCTGAGGGTCGGCAGCCAGGACAGTCATGACTTTCAGGTGCGCCGCTGGCAGGCGCAGCGCCTCGGCCTTGAGGCAGGCATCATGACACCGGAAGGGGAGCAGACTCTGCGGCTTTCGCTGATGGGGCGCTTCAATCTGGATAATGTGCTGCTGGCCATCGCGACCCTCTACGGGCTTGGCAGTCCGCTGGGCGCATTGATGAAGGCGGCAGAGCAACTGACCCCTGTTCCCGGGCGAATGCAGCTGCTGGCACGGCCCGGTGCACCTGCGGTGGTGGTGGATTACGCTCACACGCCCGATGCACTTCGCAATGCGCTACTGGCCCTGCGTGAGCATGTGCCGGGCAGGCTCTGGTGTGTGCTGGGCTGCGGCGGAGATCGCGACACCGGCAAGCGCCCCTTGATGGGGGGCGTGGCAGCACTGCTTGCCGATGAAGTCGTGGTGACAGACGATAATCCGCGTAGTGAGCCACCCGAGGATATCCGCCGCATGATCATGTCCGAGATGCCTGAAGGGGCGCACGTTCGCGAAGTGGCCGGGCGGGCGCGTGCCATTGTCGATGTCGTGGCCAGTGCGGGCGCGCAGGACGTTATCCTGCTGGCCGGCAAGGGGCATGAGGATTACCAGGAGATTCAGGGCGTACGCTATCCGTTCAGTGATATGGACGTGGCGTCTCTGGCGCTGGAGGCCCACTGGCATGAGTGATACACCGCCCAAAATCATTGAAGCACTGCGTTTGCCTGCCGATGCCGTTATCGACCCGCGAGGTGATTTCGCGCGAGCAGAATCCTGTCGCATCGTGACTGATACCCGCAGCCTGCAGGCAGGGGACGTGTTTCTGGCGCTTCGCGGTGAGCGCTTCGATGGTCATGACTTTCTCCAGACGGCCCGTGATCGCGGTGCCATCGCTGCGATTGTTGATACCGCATTTGAGACCGACATCGCACAGCTGGTGGTAGCGGATACGAGGCTGGCGCTCGGACTGCTGGCGCGTCATCACCGTCTTCAGTGGCAGGGGCGGCTGGCGGCCATTACGGGCAACAGTGGCAAGACCACCGTGCGCGCCCTGTGTGAAGCGATTATGTCACGCAGTGCGCCGACACATGCCACCCGCGGCAATCTCAATAACGATATCGGTGTGCCGCTGACGCTTTTGCAACTGGATGATCGTTGTCAGCAGGCAGTCATTGAAGCCGGTGCAAACCATACGGGTGAAATTGCCTGGACGACCGCGCTGGCATGCCCGGATGTGGTGCTGATCAACAACGTTACCGATGCCCATATCGGTGAGTTTGGTAGCGCCGGTCACATTGCCCAGGCAAAGGCCGAGATACTGTCGGGGTTGTCGCCTGATGGCGTTGCGATACTCAATCGCAACGATCGTTTTTATGGTCTCTGGGCGGCGCTTGCTTCTTGTCATGACGTTCTGGACTTCGGGATTGATGTACCCGCCCGTGTTCAGGCCATTGATCTGATGAGTGAAGAGGGCTTTTATCGCTTTACGCTGATGATCGATGACAATGAAGTGGGCCGGGTTGTGCTACCGCTGATGGGGCGTCATAACGTCATGAACGCGCTGGGTGCTGCGGCCGTGGCGCATGCCATGGGCTGTGCACCGACACATATCCTGGCAGGTCTGAACGAGGTCGAAGGCGTGGCCCGGCGAATGGCGATGGTTGAAGGCATTCGCGGTACCACGCTGATTGATGACAGCTACAACGCCAATCCGGGCGCCATGCGGGCTTCACTGGAGACGCTGGTGCAGCGTCCCGGGCCCCGCTGGTGTTTTCTCGGCGCCATGGGCGAGCTGGGACGTTACAGCGACGAGGCGCATGAGGCGCTGGGGCAGTACGCTCGCACACTCGATATTGATCGAGTGATCACGATCGGCGAACCTGCCAGAGCGATATCAACGGCCTTTGGGGAGCGTGGGCGCCATTTCGATGATTGGGCCTCGCTGATCGAGTTTGCTCAACATTCTCTGCCTACAAACGCCAGTGTGCTGATCAAGGGATCTCTCAGCGCCGGAATGGACCGTCTGGTCAATGCGCTTCGATCAGAATCTTCAGGTGATTATTCATAATGTTGCTTTTTCTTGCCGAACTGCTCTCTTCCTTTCAAACCAGTTTCAGCGTTTTTGGTTATCTGACCCTGCGAATGATTCTGGCCACGCTGACCGCACTTTTGCTGTCATTGATGATTGGCCCCTGGGTCATTCGACGGCTGGTCGCCGGTCAGATCGGGCAGGCGATTCGTGATGATGGCCCGCAGTCGCATCTGTCCAAGGCTGGAACGCCCACCATGGGGGGCGTGATGATCCTGCTGTCAATCGCGGTCTCCACGCTGTTGTGGGCTGATCTGGGCAATCACTACGTTTGGCTGGTGTTGCTGGTCACACTGGGATTTGGAGCGATCGGCTGGGTTGATGACTATCGCAAGGTGGTCGAAAAGAATCCGCGCGGCCTGCCGGCCAAATGGAAGTATCTATGGCAGTCGGTGATCGGCCTTGCCGTGGCCGTGGCGCTCTATGCGACGTCGGCCTCTCCGGTCGAAACCAGCCTGATCGTGCCGTTTTTCAAAAGCATCGTGATTCAGCTGGGGCCCTTTTTCATCCTGCTGACCTATCTGGTGATCGTGGGCAGCTCCAACGCCGTTAACCTGACGGATGGTCTGGACGGGCTGGCGATCATGCCGACCGTGCTGGTTGCCATGGGGCTGGGTGTTTTTGCCTACGCCAGCGGCAACGCCATGTTTGCCGAGTATCTGCACATTCCTTCGGTGCCCGGTGCCGGCGAGATGGCCGTTTTCTGTGGCACCATCATCGGTGCGGGGCTGGGCTTTCTCTGGTTTAACACCTATCCGGCTCAGGTATTTATGGGCGATGTTGGTGCGCTGGCACTGGGCGCTGCTCTGGGGATGGTGGCGGTCGCCGTGCGACAGGAGATCGTGCTGTTTATCATGGGCGGGGTCTTTGTCATGGAGACCGTCTCGGTCATTGTACAGGTAACCTCGTTCAAGCTGACCGGCCGGCGTGTGTTTCGCATGGCACCGCTTCATCACCACTTTGAGTTGAAAGGCTGGCCCGAACCGCGTGTCATCATCCGTTTCTGGATCATTACCGTGGTGCTGGTCCTGTTGGGTCTGGCCACTCTAAAAATTCGCTGATATGGCGACTTCCTCATGCTGATCGAGTCGCATCATAGTGTTGTTATCGGGCTTGGCCGCTCGGGACTGGCCATCGCCGAGCACCTGACTCGCCGGGGCGAGCCCTTTGTCATGGCCGATACGCGCGCACAACCGGCAGGGCTTGCCGAGTTTCAGCGTCTTTATCCCGACGTCGCGTTGCACTGCGGTGATCTGAGTGCACTGGCACTTGAGCGGGCAGGCAGAATTATCCTGAGTCCCGGTGTCGATGTCCGCACGCCCGGCCTGCCGCGCTCCGGTCCGGAGGTTGTGGGTGAAACCGCACTTTTCGTTGAGGCGCTGAACGAGCGGGGCCAGCGTCCCATGCTGATTGCCATTACCGGTTCCAACGCCAAATCGACGGTGACGACACTTGTCGGTGACATGGCGCGCGCCTGCGGTATTGATGTGGCGGTGGGCGGTAATCTGGGGACGCCGGCGCTGACCCTTCTGGCGCAGCGGCCGGAGGCGGCATGCTTCGTGCTGGAGCTTTCGTCCTTTCAGTTGGAAACCACGCCGCAGCTGAATGCCGATGTGGCCGTATATCTCAACCTCAGCAGTGACCATCTGGACCGGCATGACGGCATGGCCGGTTACGGGCGCGCCAAGCAGCAGATCTTCAACGGGGCCGGTGTCGCCATCATCAACCGTGATGATCCTGCCACCATGCCATGCGATGCGGCTCGTGTGGCGCGTACGCGCTCCTTTGGCAGTGACCATCCCATCAGCAGCCACGACTGGGGTCTTGACTCGTGCGGTGACGAGGTCTGGCTCATGCAGGGCGAACAGACAGTCATGGCGGCACGCGATGTCATGATGCCGGGTCAGCATAACCTTCTTAACGTACTGGCAGCGCTGGCGGTGGGGCACGAGGCCGGCTGGCCACGTGAGCGTCTGATCGAGACCGTGACGCACTTTGCAGGCCTGCCGCATCGGGCGCAGCGAGTAGCGGACATCAATGGGGTGACCTGGATCAACGATTCCAAGGGCACCAACGTGGGCGCCACGCTTGCGGCCATCGAAGGCATCGGCATGACCCTGTCCGGGCGGCTGGTGCTGCTGGCCGGTGGCGTGGGGAAGGGCGCTGATTTTACGCCGTTGGCTGAACCGCTTGCCCGTTATGCACGAACCGTCGTGGTGTACGGGCGCGATCGGGCGCAGCTGGCGCATGCACTTGAGGCATCGGTCGCAGTTGTGGTCGTGGACACGCTCGAGCAGGCCATGCAACATGCGATAGGCGTAGCGCAGCCGGGCGATGCGGTACTGTTGTCTCCTGCCTGTGCCAGCCTTGATCAATTCGATAACTTCGAAGCGCGCGGAGATGTCTTCTGTGCGTGGCTTAAACAGTGGCAGCCGCATTCATGAAATCTCTGGCAGAACGTTTTTCTACCGAGCGCCATGCCATCGATGGCTGGCTGGTGCTTTCCGCCATTACATTGATGGTGATCGGCTGGATCATGGTGACCTCGGCTTCAACAGAGGTGGCCAGCAGCCAGACCGGTAATCCCTGGTATTACAGTATTCGTCACGGCATTTTTGTGCTGGCTTCCATGAGCATTGCTCTGCTGGTCATGCGCATTCCTTCCGTGTGGTGGCGCGCCAACGGGCCGACGCTTTTACTTGTAGCGGCCATTCTGCTGGCCGCCGTTTTGATCGTGGGTCGAGAGGTGAACGGCAGTCGCCGCTGGATCCATCTGGGCCCCATCAACCTTCAGGCCTCCGAAGTCGGCAAGTTCTGTCTTATCATCTATATCGCCGGTTATACCGAGCGTCACCTGACGCGTCTGCGTCGCAGCTGGTGGGGCTTCATGGCACCGCTGATGCTGACCTTTTCCCTGTGTATTCTGCTGATTCTCGAACCGGACTACGGTGCTGCGGTCGTCATGCTGGCGGCCACCATGGGGGTGCTGCTGCTGGCAGGGGCATCTCTCTGGCGCTTTATATTGCTGGCTGGCGGTGTAGTAACGCTTGGCGCCTTTGTGGCGATATCGGAGCCTTATCGCCTTGCACGTATTTCCAGCTTTCTTGATCCGTGGGCCAACCAGTACGGTTCCGGTTATCAGCTCACTCAGGCGCTGATCGCCTTCGGTCGCGGTGGCTGGAGCGGTCTTGGTCTGGGCAACAGCGTCCAGAAGCTCTTTTACCTTCCGGAGGCACACACCGACTTTGTGTTCTCAGTGCTGGCAGAAGAGCTCGGTATGCTGGGTGCCGTAGGCGCTGTCGCTCTTTTTGTCGTGCTGGTTTATCGCTGTTTTCGCATTGGGCGTAATGCCGAGGAGAGTGGTCATCTGTTTGCGGCCTACGTCTGCTACGGGATCGGCATCATTTTTGCCTCACAGTCCTTTATCAACGTGGCGGTCAATGCAGGGCTCCTGCCGACCAAGGGCCTGACGCTGCCGCTACTGAGCTACGGTGGGTCTAGTCTGATGGTCAGTGGCGCCATGGTCGGGGTGCTTCTGCGAATCGATGGCGAGACAAGAGGTCGTCGTCGCGCCGCACGCAAACGCTCTCGCAGTGCCACCGCGGAGGCGTCGGCATGAGTATGTGGTCCAAAAGAGTATTGATCATGGCCGGGGGGACCGGTGGGCATGTGGTGCCTGCGCTGTCGCTGGCGCGCGCCCTGCAGGCAAGGGGGGTCGAGATACACTGGCTGGGCACGCCCCGGGGCATCGAAAATACCCTGGTGCCCGAGGCGGGCATTCCTCTGCACCATGTGTCGGTTGTCGGGTTGCGTGGTAACGGAGCGCTGGGCTGGCTCAAGGCGCCATGGCGACTCTGGAAAGCCATTCATCAGGCACGGCGCACCATTCGATCATTGGATGTATCGCTGGTGGTCGGGCTGGGTGGATTTGCCAGCGGCCCCGGTGGGTTGGCTGCCTGGCTGATGAAGGTGCCGCTGATCATTCACGAGCAGAATGCCTTGCCGGGAATGACCAACAAGGTGCTGGCCCGTCTGGCCCGCCGCGTGTATGCCGCCTTTCCCAATGCCTTTGACGACGCTCGTCATCCGATCGTGATCGGCAATCCCGTCCGCCAGGAGATCGCGGCGATTGGTGAAGCCTCGCGCGGGATCGAAGCGCTGACGACACGGCCGCTGAGGCTGCTGGTTGTGGGCGGGTCACTGGGAGCACAGGTACTCAATGAGCGTGTTCCCGCAGCGCTTGCCCTGATGTCAGACGATGCCCGGCCCGAGATTCGACATCAGGCCGGCCGCAATAAGGAGGCTGCCACCATCGAGGCCTATGAGGCAGCAGGTGTCAAGGCGAACATTTCCGATTTTATTGGCGACATGGCACAGGCCTATGAGTGGGCTGATCTGGTGGTCTGTCGCAGCGGTGCGCTGACGGTCACCGAACTGGCCGCGGCGGGCAGGGCATCACTTCTGGTGCCGTTTCCACACGCGGTGGATGATCACCAGACCATCAATGCAAATTATCTGGTCGAGGCCGGTGCGGCGCAATTGATTCCTCAGTCGAAGATGAGCGTACAGGCGTTAAGTGACACGCTTGGCGAATTGCTGGATGCTCATCGATTGCTGGAAATGGGACGGCGTGCCAGAAGCGTGGCGCAGCTGGAGGCGACCGACATCATGGCCCAGGGCTGTATGGAGACAGGTTTTGAGTAATCAGATGCAGGCACGCAGCGGTATGCGTCGCATACGCTGTATTCATTTTGTAGGCATTGGCGGCTCCGGCATGTGTGGCATTGCCGAGGTACTGGCCAATCAGGGCTTTTGTGTCAGCGGCAGTGATCTGCGCGAGTCTGCGGTCGTGGCACATCTGCGCCAGTGCGGAATCCGGGTGAATATCGGGCATCACGGCGACAACGTGCGTGATGCTGATGTAGTGGTTGTGTCGAGCGCTGTGGACCCGACCAATCCCGAGGTCGTGACGGCACGGGAACATCGAGTGCCGGTGGTACGCCGCGCCGAAATGCTTGCCGAGCTGATGCGCTTTCGCCACGGAATTGCGGTGGCGGGCACGCATGGCAAGACCACAACGACCAGTCTGACGGCTACCCTTCTGGCCGAGGGTGGGCTTGATCCGACCTTTGTCATTGGCGGACGACTTACCAGTGCCGGCAGTAACGCGCAGCTGGGGGAGGGCGAGTACCTGGTCGCCGAGGCAGATGAGTCCGATGCCTCCTTTCTGCACCTTCAGCCGATGACGGCGATCGTGACCAACATCGATGCCGATCACATGGCGACCTATGAGGGTGATTTCGGTCGTCTGCAGGATACCTTCATCGAATTTCTGCACAACTTGCCCTTTTATGGGCTGGCCATTGTCTGCCTTGATGACCCGGTCGTGCACGAGCTATTGCCCAGAATTCAGCGTCAGTTTGTCACCTATGGGTTTGACGACAACGCCGATTACCGGATTACCGATTTTTCCCAACAGGGCGATACCGTCTCGTTTACAGCCTGTCGTCCCGAGCCGCATGCCGCGATCAATGTTCGACTGGCCATGCCCGGTCGTCACAATGCCCTGAATGCCATGGCGGCCATTGCAGTGGCTACGGACGCCGGAGTCAGCGATGCGTCGATCATTCAGGCGCTGGGAGGATTTGCCGGTGTTGGGCGCCGCTTTCAGATTCAGGGACACTATCGATTGCCTGGCAGTGCCGACAATGGCCTGCCGGTCATGCTGGTGGACGACTATGGTCATCATCCACGCGAGGTGGAAATGGTCATTCAGGCGGTTCGTGAGGGCTGGCCGGATCGGCGTCTGATCATGATCTATCAGCCGCATCGCTACTCCAGAACCCATGATCTTTATGAAGATTTCGTGCGGGTGCTGTCAGGCGTCGATCAGCTGCTGCTTCTGGACGTTTACAGTGCCGGGGAGGCCCCCATTACGGGTGCTGACTCACGTGCGCTGGCAGGCTCCATTCGTCAGCGCGGGCAAACCTCGCCGCTTTTTGTCGAAAGTCGTGAAGCGCTTGCGGACATATTAAGCAACGTGCTCGATGACAACGACATTTTGATCACGCAGGGTGCCGGTGATATTGGCGGTATCAGCATTTCGCTGGCCCATAGTGAACTCAGGCTCGAGGGAGTTGCCCTGTAATGACTGGGGTTTTCAAAACCTGTTCCTTGGTACAGGGTGTGCAATGACAACGGCAACTTCCAATCGCCTGCTGGGACTGATTCTCATCGTGGCACTGCTGGTGGCAGGTGGTCGTACGCTCTGGATATGGCTGGACAAGCCTATTGAGCATGTGTCCATTAGGGGTGATCTGGAATATGTCAATGCCGCCTATCTGCAGGATCAGCTCTCGCCGCTAATCGCTGGAGAAAGCTGGTTGTCTGTCGATATCAGCCAGCTGCGTCGTGAGGCGCTACAGGTGCCCTGGCTCAAGGATGTCCGCCTTTCGAGGCGGTGGCCGAATGCACTGACGTTTGAGCTCTACGAGCAGCGCCCCGTGGCTTGGTGGAATGATGATTCATTGCTCAATGCTCAGGGTGAACCCTTTGCGGCTGGTCCCATCAAGAATGTGGGTGCCAAACCATGGCTGGCCGGCCCGCAGGGGAGCGGTCCTGAGGTGCTTGCCTACTATGATGCCTTGAGAAAACAGTTTGCGCGTTTGAACATGACCATTACGCAACTGCGTCTTGAGCCGCGCGGTGCCTGGCGTGTACAGCTTGATAATGCCTTTTGGATCATGCTGGGGCGAACGGATCTGGATATGCGACTTGAGCGTTTTATTACGGCATGGCAGCGTGGGCTTTCTGGGAGTCGCGACAATATCCGTTATATCGATTTGCGTTACCCCAATGGCGTCTCGGTGGCGTGGCATGGCGAAAATGACCCCGAAAATGATAATTCGGATGGATAATTGGAACGTTCTCGTTAAGTTGCGTAAAAACACGGGTCATCAGAGGAAATGGGTATTTCTTTCGCTTTAAAATCACCGTATTCTCGGTAAGTCTTTTCAGTATTATTAACGCGCAATTACGCCAGTTACTTTTTTAATTGAATGCGATTGAGATAATTGTGCGTATTAACAGATTGATCAGGGAGTAGGCCCGACCTATGGCAGGAGAAACCAACGCTTCCAATATGGTAGTCGGGCTGGATATCGGAACATCCAAGGTTGTGGCCATTGTTGGGCAACCCACCGATGACGGCGGCATAGAGATTGCCGGCATCGGCTCTCACCCCTCGCATGGCATGAAAAAAGGGGTGGTCATCAATATTGAATCGACAGTGCAGTCTATTCAGCGTGCCGTTGAAGAAGCCGAACTCATGGCGGGATGTGACATTCATTCTGTCTATGTTGGCATCGCCGGCAGCCATATCAGTTCCATGAATTCCGATGGCGTTGTGGCCATCAAGGAACGTGAAGTAGCGCCGTCCGATATCGATCGTGTCATTGATTCAGCCCGGGCACGTGCCATTTCCGAAGGCCAGCGAATTCTGCATGTATTGCCGCAGGAATATGCCATTGATACCCAGGAAGGTATTCGTGAGCCGCTGGGCATGTCGGGGGTGCGTCTTGAAGCGCGGGTGCATCTGGTCACGGCGGCGCTCAACGCCGTTCAGAATATCGAAAAGTGTGTACGTCGCTGCGGACTGGAAGTGGATGACATTATTCTCGAGCAGCTGGCTTCAAGCTATGCAGTACTGACCGAGGATGAGCGTGAGCTGGGTGTCTGCATGGTGGATATCGGCGGCGGCACGACCGATATTGCCGTCTTTACCGAAGGCGCCATACGTCATACTGCGGTCATTCCCATTGCCGGCGATCAGGTTACCAATGACATTGCCATGGCGCTGCGTACGCCGACCCAGTATGCCGAAGACATCAAGGTCAAGTATGCCTGCGCGCTGACACAGCTGGCATCCAGCGATGAAATGATTAAGGTGCCCAGTGTCGGCGATCGGCCGGCACGTGATCTTTCCAGACAGCATCTGGCCGAGGTGGTAGAGCCTCGCTACGAAGAGCTTTTTACCCTGGTGCGTGAAGAACTTCGGCGCAGTGGGTATGAAGATCTGGTAGCCGCCGGTATTGTATTGACAGGCGGCACCTCAAGAATGGAAGGGGTGGGGGAGCTGGCAGAAGAGATATTTCACATGCCGGTGCGGATTGCCTGCCCGCAAAACGTGCGAGGGTTGGCGGATGTCGTGCGCAATCCAATTTATTCGACCGGCGTTGGTTTGTTACTCTACGGCATGAAATATTCTCGCTACTCGCGATCTACGGCCCAACCCCGCCGGGATGAGCAGCCAAGACGTTACCAGTCCGAGCGCCAGGACAACGAGCGGCTCTCCTCAACCATTACGCGGATCAAGGGCTGGTTAAAAGGAAATTTCTGACAGGACTGCCGTGGCGGTCCAGGAGACGGGGTTATGTTTGAGCTTGTAGACAATGCGCCATCCAGCAGCGCGGTAATCAAGGTAATCGGCGTAGGTGGTGGCGGCGGCAATGCTGTCAATCACATGGTCGAAAGCAATATCGAAGGCGTTGAATTCATCTGCGCGAACACCGATGCGCAGGCGCTCAAGAGAGTTGCTGCCAAAACCGTTTTGCAGCTGGGCAGTGAAATTACCAAGGGATTGGGTGCCGGGGCAAATCCGGAAGTCGGCCGTCAGGCTGCCATGGAAGACCGCGAGCGTATTGCCGAGCTTTTGCAGGGTGCTGATATGGTGTTTATCACTGCCGGCATGGGCGGTGGTACCGGCACCGGCGGTGCGCCTGTCGTGGCACAGGTGGCCAAGGAACTGGGCATTTTGACCGTGGCCGTGGTCACGCGCCCGTTCCCGTTCGAGGGTCCCAAGCGCCAGCGTGCCGCTGAAGAAGGGATGAAGGAGCTTTCCGAGCATGTTGACTCCCTGATCACCATTCCGAATGAAAAGTTGCTGACAGTTCTGGGCAAGAATGCCAGCCTGCTGACAGCCTTCAGCGCTGCCAATGACGTATTGCTGGGGGCCGTACAGGGCATCGCGGAGCTGATTACCAGCCCGGGTATCATTAACGTCGACTTTGCAGACGTTCGCACGGTGATGTCCGAGATGGGCATGGCCATGATGGGTACCGGAACGGCCATGGGCGAAAATCGTGCTCGGGAGGCGGCCGAGAAGGCCATTCGCAGTCCGCTACTGGAAGATATCGATCTCAACGGCGCGCGCGGCATTCTGGTCAACATTACGGCCGGCCCGGATCTCTCCATCGGTGAGTTCAATGACGTGGGTGCCACGGTACAAGAGTTTGCTTCTCAGGACGCGACCATTGTGGTGGGTACCGCCATCGATATGGAAATGACTGACGACTTGCGCGTGACCGTTGTGGCAGCAGGCCTTGATGGCCGTGTGGAGAAGGCTACGCCGCGTCAGACGCAGGCGTCCCGCAGTGATCAGTCGGACTACCGTCGCATGGCGCGTCAGCCAGCCGTCTCACGCCAGCAGGCGGCGTCGCGTGAAAAAGAGAAGGAAAAGGAGCAGCAAAAGGCTTCTCGCGAGTCTCGTGAGCGTCGCCAGAAGTCTCAGGAAATGGATGACTATCTGGATATTCCGGCCTTTCTGCGCCGCCAGGCAGACTAATTTAATTGGGCGGCCTTTCGGGGCCGCCCAATTTTATGATGATTATAAAAATATAAAGATCGACTAATCGAACACTGTTCGTTGTCGAACCCCCAAGGGAACTGTTACCATATAAACAACTGTTTGAATGTTTCCTGCCTGGTAGCTCAGACTATGATCCGTCAAAGAACACTACAGAACACCATTCGCGCGACAGGCGTTGGCCTGCATTCGGGTAAAAAGGTTTACCTGACGCTGCGTCCGGCACCAGCCAATACCGGGATCGTGTTTGTACGTACCGATCTGGACCCGGTCGTTCGTATCCCGGCACACCCGGAAAATGTCCACTTTACGACCATGTGCACAGCCGTCGCTGTTGGCGATGTACGTGTCTCCACGGTTGAGCACCTGATGTCAGCCTTTGCCGGGCTGGGCATCGATAATGTCTTTGTTGATCTCAGCGAACCGGAAGTACCCATCATGGATGGTAGCGCCGGCCCGTTCGTTTTCCTGATTCAATCGGCAGGCATTGCCGAGCAGGAAGCGGCCAAGAAGTTTATCCGTATCAAGCAGGAGCTGACGGTCAAGGATGGTGACAAGTATGCGACCTTCCTGCCGCATGATGGTTTCAAGGTCAGCTTTGCCATCGACTTTGATCATCCGGTGTTTGCCAGCCAGAAGCAGACCACAAGCGTTGATTTCTCAACGACCTCGTTTGTGAAGGAAGTCAGCCGTGCGCGTACCTTTGGCTTCATGCGTGATATCGAATTCCTGCGTTCCCAGAATCTGGCGCTGGGCGGCAGCCTCGACAATGCGATCGTGGTCGACGAATACCGCATTCTGAACGAGGATGGCCTTCGTTATGAAGACGAGTTCGTGCGCCACAAGGTGCTGGATGCCATCGGCGATCTCTACCAGCTCGGCTACAGCCTGATCGGTGAGTTCCGCGGTTACAAGTCCGGTCACGGGCTCAATAACCAGCTGGTCCGCGCGTTGCTTCAGCATCAGGAAGCCTTTGAAATCGTGACCTTTGAGGATCGTGAGACCTCGCCGATTTCCTATTCCGAGCCCGCCATGGCCATGTAACCTTTCGGGTTGTCCGGCAGGAACGTCAACAGTCAAAAAAGGCACCGATCAGCGATCGGTGCTTTTTTGTTGCAGGTCCTTTATCAGGGATACATAACGACTACTGGCTGTTCTGACCGCCATGCGAAGCCAGGCGTTCAAGCGATTTTCTAAGGCGAGGGCTGGTCGTATCACGGGCGCATTCACGAAGCTGGTCAGCCGCGGCTTCCGGCAGTTCGCGGGTTTGCGCCTGCGGGGTATAGGTGGGTCGAATGGGGCGAACCTTGAAGGTTAATCCCTGAAGGTCCTGAAGTGCCGGGAGCTGTCGCAGCAGGCTCAGCAGGCGCTGGCGTTCAAAGCGCAGCCAGGTCAGCCAGACGGCGCGGTCCGTCATTAGCGTCAGATGGCCATCACGATAGCCACCGACACGAACGTGATCCTTCAGTTCGTCGGGCAGCGTCGCGAGAAGATGTTCCTGCGCTTCGAGCAGGATACCGGCCGTATGAATCAGCGGTGCCAGAGCGCCACGGGTGCGTAACAATTGCCCCACGGGCTGGGCGCGTACTCCTTTACCCTTTATACTCATGGCCCTGCCGCGCGATCATTAAGGATGGCGCCAATTTATCACGGCTGATCCTCAGATTGACAGCATGACCCATCCCGCTCGTACATTCCGCTTGCCACGGGGCTTCAGGACTCGATGGTGGCTGGCCGGTATTCTGATTGGCTGTCTTTTGCCGATCGGCATGGCCGATGCTCGCCTGGGGGGCACGGCGGCCCAGCTGATCCGGATCTGTTTTCATTCGCCAGACCATATTCGCGCCGAATCGCGCCGACGATATCGTCTCAGACGGCTGGTGCTGCGCGTCTGGCGCCTGCCGGTAGCGCTCTCCCGTGTTGTGGTACGCACGGTATTGCCTGTTCGGCCCTGGCTTGGCATGTCGACAGGCCATGATGTGCTGTCGCGCCGCGGCCCGCCTTCGACGTGTCATTGCCCTTGCTAAAGACATGACACGACGACACAGGATAAAGAGATGCTGAATACGCTGTTACGCAAAATGGTCGGAAGCAAGAACGACCGTGAAATCAGACGCATGCGCAAGACTGTTACGAAAATCAATGCACTGGAAGAGGCCATCAGTGCCCTTGATGATAGTGCCCTGAAGCAGCAGACCACCCTGTTTCGCGAGCGGCTTGCCAATGGCGAGACGCTTGAAAAACTGCTGCCCGAAGCCTTTGCCACCGTGCGTGAGGCCACCAAACGTGTGATGGGCATGCGCCAGTTCGATGTTCAGATGATTGGCGGCATGGCGCTCAATGAAGGTCGGATTGCCGAGATGAAAACCGGCGAGGGCAAGACGCTGGTGGCAACGCTTGCCGTCTATCTCAATGCACTGCCTGGGCTGGGCGTTCACGTGGTCACGGTCAACGATTATCTGGCGCGTCGTGATGCGGACTGGATGCGCCCGCTGTATGAGTTTCTGGGCCTGTCCGTAGGGGTGATCTACGCCGGGCAGCAGCCGCGGGACAAGCGCAGTGCCTATGCCTGCGATATTACCTACGGCACCAACAACGAGTACGGCTTTGACTATCTGCGTGACAACATGGCCTTCTCCCAGGCTGACAAGGTCCAGCGCAGGCTCAACTACGCCATTATCGATGAAGTGGACTCGATCCTGATCGATGAGGCGCGCACGCCGCTGATCATTTCGGGGCCCGTGGATGAAAACGTCGATATCTATCGCACCATCCATCAGCTGGTAGAGCCGCTGGTGCCCAGCGAAGATCCGGAAGATCCCGAAACCGGCGATTTCATCATCGATGAGAAGCAAAAGCAGATCGAGCTGACCGAGCGTGGTCACAACGAGATCGAAAACCTTTTGCGTCAGGCCGGCCTGCTGCCTGATGAGGACTCGCTGTACGCCGCTCATAACCTGGGGCTTTTGCATCACGTCTCAGCCGCACTCAGGGCCAAGCATCTTTTCCATCGCGATGTAGACTATGTGGTCACCAAGGGTGAGGTCATCATCGTCGATGAGCACACCGGACGTACCATGCACGGTCGGCGCTGGTCTGAAGGCCTTCACCAGGCGGTCGAGGCCAAGGAGAACGTGGAAGTCCAGAAGGAGAGCCAGACTCTGGCGTCCACCACCTTCCAGAACTATTTCCGTCTCTACGACAAGCTCTCGGGGATGACTGGTACGGCCGATACCGAAGCCTTCGAGTTCCGTGAGATCTACGACCTGGACGTGCTGGTCATCCCGACCAATAAGCCAAGGGCGCGAAAGGATCTCAACGATCTGGTCTTCATGACGACCCAGGAGAAGTTCGAGGCCATCATTGAAGACATCAAGGTGAAGCAGGCCGAAGGTCGGCCGGTGCTGGTCGGTACCGCGTCGATCGAAAGCTCTGAAGTGCTCTCCGAGATGATGCGCAAGCAGCAGCTGGCCCATAACGTCCTTAATGCCAAGCAGCATGATCGGGAAGCCGAGATCATCGCCCAGGCCGGCCGTCCGGCGGCGGTGACCATTGCCACCAACATGGCCGGTCGCGGTACCGACATCATGCTGGGCGGTAACTGGGAGTCCGAAGTGGCTGCGCTCGACAACCCGAGCGAGGCGGCCATCGAGGCCATCAAGGCCGAATGGAAAAAACGCCACGATGCGGTTATCGAGGCAGGCGGTCTGCATGTGATTGGCACCGAGCGCCACGAATCCCGTCGTATCGATAATCAGCTGCGTGGCCGTTCCGGTCGTCAGGGGGACCCGGGCTCAACCCGCTTTTTCCTGTCGCTGGAAGACAACCTGATGCGTCTGTTCGGCTCCGAGCGCGTACAGAAAATGATGGGCGTGCTGGGCCTTGAGAAGGGCGAGGCCATCGAGCACAAGATGGTCAGTAACGCGGTCGAGCGTGCCCAGCGCAAGGTGGAAGGGCGCAACTTCGACATGCGCAAGCAGCTGCTGGAATACGATGACGTGGCCAACGACCAGCGTCGCGTCGTCTATGACCAGCGAGACGAAATTCTGGCCTCCGACGACGTTTCCGACAACGTTCAGGGTCTGCGTGTCGAGATGCTCGATTACGCCATCTCAAGCTATGTGCCACCTCAGAGTATGGCCGAGCAATGGGATCTGGCCGGGCTCGAAGAGCATCTGCGTCAGGAGTTCAATCTGGACGCGCCGGTCGTTGCCTGGGCGCGGGAGGATGAAGGCTTCCACGAAGAGATGCTGCGCGAGCGACTGCACGAGCAGCTTCGCAAGGCCTGGGAGGCGAAGGAAGCGTCCGTCGGTGACGAGACCATGCGTCGCTTTGAAAAACAGGTCATGCTTCAGGTGCTCGATACCCGCTGGAAGGAACACCTGCAGTCGATGGATCACCTGCGTCGCGGTATCCATCTGCGCGGCTACGCCCAGAAAAACCCCAAGCAGGAATACAAACGCGAATCCTTCGAGCTGTTCCAGACGCTGCTGCACAACATCAAATCCGATGTCGTGCGCATCCTCAGCCACGTTCAGGTTCGTCAGCAGGCAGATCCGGAAACGCTTGAGCGCGAGCGTCGTGAAAACCTGCAGCGTGAACAGCAGGCCAGCGAGATGACGCGCACCGATGTCGCGCACGAAGAGGTGCCGGCGCCCGAGATCAGCGAAGAAGCGGTTGCCGCGGCCGAAGCCGTTCAGAACCCGACCGTGCGCCGCGACGAGCCGAAGGTCGGGCGTAACGATCCCTGCCCGTGCGGGTCCGGCAAAAAGTACAAGCACTGCCACGGCAGTCTCGATAAATAATCATTGATGTACGCGCCCTGCCCGGTGACCGTACAGGCGCCGGGTAGGCCACAGGAACAGCACAGGGGAGTGGTCATGGCCGTAGGTAAAGCGCATTTTCCCGATATGCCCTGCATCGAAGGGCTGCGACTGGGCACGGCCCGGGCCGGCATCAAGAAGGCGGATCGTCGTGATCTGGTCATTTTTGAACTGGCTGAAGGCAGTCATGTGGCCGCTACCTTCACGCGCAACGCCTTTTGCGCCGCACCGGTACATGTGGCACGGCGCCATCTGGCAGACGGTGCACCGCGTTATCTGCTGATCAATACCGGCAATGCCAATGCCGGCACCGGCGAGTCGGGCATGCAGGATGCGCTGGCCTGCTGTGCGGCACTCGCCGAGCGTACCGGTCAGCTGCCGGAGCAGGTGCTGCCCTTTTCCACAGGGGTGATCGGAGAGCCGTTGCCGGTTGAGCGGATTCGCAATGGTCTGGATGAAGCCTTGGCATCACTGGATGCCGAGCAGTGGCAGGCCGCGGCCGAAGGCATCATGACCACCGATACGTGCCCCAAGGGTGCCACACGCACGATCATGATCGAGGGGCAGCCGGTCACCATTAACGGCATCTCCAAGGGGGCCGGCATGATCTGCCCCAACATGGCCACCATGCTGGCCTTTGTGGCGACCGATGCCGCCATTGCCCATGACACGCTGCAGTCCCTGCTGCGCGAAAGCGTCAATAGAAGTTTCAATCGCATCACCATCGATTCCGATACATCCACCAATGATGCCTGCACGCTGGTCGCGACGGGGTGTGGTGTGGCGATTGATGGCGATGAGGCGCTGGAGCAGTTTGCCCGCGCCCTTGATGAGGTGCTGCTGTCGCTGGCTCAGGCGATCGTGCGTGACGGCGAAGGGGCGACCAAGTTTGTCACTGTTGCCATTGAGGAGGCGGCCAGCGGTGACGAAGCGCTGGCAGTCGCCTTTAGCGTCGCGCACTCGCCGCTGGTCAAGACAGCGCTCTATGCCAGCGATGCCAACTGGGGCCGTCTGCTGATGGCAGTTGGCAAGGTGCCCATCGAGGATTTCGATGTCAGCCAGGTTGCGATCGAGATCAATGGTGTCACCATTGCGCGTCAGGGAGGCCGAGCGCAGGAATACCGCGAGGAAGCCGGGGCAGCCGTCATGGCGGAAGAAGAGATCAATATCACGATCCATCTGGGGCGGGGTACGGCACGAGAGCAGGTCTGGACATCGGATCTCTCCCACGATTACGTCTCCATCAATGCCGATTATCGCAGCTGACGAGCGCCAGATGCGCTGTCGCTATTACGCTTCGGGGTGGCAGCGTTGCGCCACCCCCTCTACCGATTGATATTCACGCATCATGAAAGGTCATGCCAGCATGCCGAAAAGAAGGGTACATGTCGCCGCTGCGGCCATTTTCAACGATCAGGGCCAAGTGCTGATTGCACGGCGGCCATCGATTGCCGATCAGGGCGGACTGTGGGAATTCCCCGGTGGCAAGCTGGCTCCGTATGAAACCGGGCTTGAAGCGCTGCGTCGTGAGCTGCGCGAAGAGCTGGGCATCAGCATTCAGCGCGCTCAGCCGCTGATTCGTGTCCATCATGAGTATCCCGACAAGCATATTTTGCTCGATGTCTGGGAAACCCACGATTTCGAGGGCGAGCCCTGGGGGCGTGAAGGCCAGGCCGTGCGCTGGGTCAATCCGGATGATCTGGGCCGCTACGCCTTCCCGGCGGCCAACGGTCCCATCATTCGTGCCGTGACCCTGCCTCATGATTATCTGATCACGGGGGAAGCCAGTGATGAAGATGAATTCGACCGCAAGCTCGAGCGCGCGCTGGTGGAAGATGACATCAAACTGGTACAGCTGCGCGCCCATGATCTGGATGAAAGTGCTTACCGGGCGCGCGCCGAACGGGCGCTGGCGAAATGTCGCGAGCATGGAGCGTCGCTGATTCTCAACTGTTCGCTGGAGACGTTCAGGGCCGTGAATGCCGACGGCCTGCACCTGCCCAGCCGTGAGCTGATGGCGCTGACGCATCGCCCCATAGAAGAAGGCAAGTGGCTGGCAGCCTCCACGCACAATGATGAACAGCTGGCTCAGGCCCAGCGCCTGGGCTGTGATTTCGCAACGCTGTCGCCGGTGCGTGAAACCCCCAGCCACCCGGGCGCGGTGACCATTGGCTGGCATGACCTGCAACAGATGGTCGAAGAAGTAACGATGCCGGTGTATGCCCTGGGCGGCACTTCCCGCGATGACGGTGACCGGGCGCGTGCCGTGGGCGCGCAGGGAATTGCCTCGATTCGTGAATTCTGGCGCTAGGCCAACACATTCGACATAAAAAAGGGCCACCCCATCGGGGTGGCCCTTTTGCATTCATGGCCTGCAGGTGTGCCGCAGATATTAAGCGCCGAGGGTTACTGGTCGCCGCGTTCGATGCGATTCATGAGCTCATCGAGGCTGGCATCATCCATGGCCGGCTCTCCGGCAATGCGGTGCGACTCATCGGCCCAGGCACCAAGATCAATCATCTTGCAGCGTTTGGAACAAAACGGACGCCACGGATTGTCGCTGGTCCAGTAAAGTCGCTTGCCGCACCGGGGGCAGGGCACGACAGGGGTCTGATTCTCATCACTCATTGGGCGTTGTACTGACTGGCAAGCTGGCGGTAAAAAAGATCGAGCCGATCGATTCGGGCCTCGACCACGTGAAAGCTACCGACATTGTCGATAACGTCGTCGGCGCTGGCAAGTCGTCGATTGCGCGACATCTGGGCGTCCACGATGGCACGCGCCTGAGCCTCGGACACGCCGTCGCGTTCACAGGTCCGTCTGATCTGCTCCTGTGGTGGCACATCGATCACCAGAATCCGGTTCACCAGCTGATGCTGATCGGTATCCAGCAGCAGCGGGGAGACCAGCAGGGCATAGGGTCCTGACAGGGTTTCAAGACGTTGAATCAGTCTTTCGCGAATACGCGGGTGCGTGATGGCCTCAAGGCTCTGGCGCGCCTGAGCGTCATCGAAAATGATCTGGCGCAGGGCAGCCCGATTCAGCTCGCCCTGTTCGGTCATGACGGCGTCGCCAAAGCGCTCGCGGATGTCGGCCAGGGCCGGCTCACCGGGCATGACGACCTCGCGGGCCAGATGATCCACATCGACCCAGGCCGCCCCGCGCCTGGCGAAGGCTTCGGCGATGGTGGTCTTGCCGGCGGCAATACCGCCGGTCAGGCCGATAATCAACATGAGAGCTCCCAAGGATAAGCGTTGTGATGCCCGAGGGCGAAAATGGATACAGAAACTAGATCGCAAGGCCAATGATGTTGTAATACAGCGCAATGACCCTGTCACCTCCCAGCAGTATCAGCATGCCCGCCGCGCTCAGAAAGGGGCCAAAGGGCATCGGCGCGCCTCGAAGGCGAGGGATGACCAGCTGAATCATGATGCCGATCACGGCGCCCGTGGTGGCCGAGAGCACCAGAATCAGTGGCAGGGACATCCAGCCACACCAGGCGCCCAGGGCGGCCAGCAGCTTGAAATCGCCACGGCCCAGACCCTCTCGGCCCGTCGCAAGGCGAAAGAGCCAGTAAAATCCCCAGGCAACACCATAACCGGCCATCGCGCCAATGACGGACTCTGCCAGCCTGTCGGGTTGGCTGGTCAACTGATACAAAAGTCCGCCCCACAGCAGGGGCAGGGTCAGCACATCCGGCAGCAGCATCGTGCGCCAGTCGATGACGGCCAGTGCCAGCAGTGTCAGACAGGCCAGCGTCAGGGCCAGCCCGGTCAATGTCATGCCGTGGTGCCATATGATCCACAGCGCCAGCATCATGCTGGCCGCCTCGACCAGCGGATACTGCACGCTGATGGCGCCCCGACACTGCGCGCAGCGTCCCCGGCGTTTCAGATAGCCTACCAGGGGGATATTGTCATGCCAGGCAATGGCCGTGTCACATTCAGGACAGCGAGAGCGCGGAACAAGCAGGTTGCAGCGCTTTTGCGCCGGTGGTGTCAGCGCAAGCGTCTGATGGGCTTCCCGTGTCCACTGTTGTGACAGCATCACGGGCAGTCTGGCAATCACCACGTTGAGAAAGCTGCCCAGGGTCAGTGCCAATAGCGCCACCAGACACAGCAAAAAGGGATCGGTCAGCGAGGGCATATCGAAGCTCCTATATGGCACTGCCAAGATCGAATACGGGCAGATACATCGAGACCACCACCCCGCCCACTAGTGAGCCGAGTACCACGATAATCAGGGGTTCCATCAGGGTGGTCAGCGTATCGACCCGGCTTTCGACCTCGGCATCGTAAAAATCGGCCACTCGGTTGAGCATGGCTTCCAGTGCGCCGGACTCCTCGCCAATCGCCACCATCTGCAGGGCCATGGGCGTGAAAAGCCCCGTAGTGCGCATGGCAAAATTGAGCTGTTGTCCGGTACTGACATCCTGGCGCACGCGATCGATGGCCTGCTCAAACACCAGATTGCCGCAGACGCCGCCCGCCGTTTCCAGTGCCGACATCAGGGGCACACCGGCGGCAAAGGTAGTGGCAAGCGTTCGTGAAAATCGCGCAATGGCGGCCCTTTCAATCACCGGGCCGATGATTGGAAGCCTGAGCATTAAACGGCTGGCCTGAAACGCCAGGGCCGGCGAGCGTGCCAGCAGGCGACGAGTGAAAAAGCCGATGGCCAGCGTGGCCAGCAGTACCTGCCACCAGAGACGCTGTGCCGCTTCCGAGAGCGCAATGGTCATTCGGGTCGGGGCCGGCAATTCGGCGCCGAAGCTTGCGAACATGCTTTCAAACTGTGGCACGACCTTGATCAGCAGCAGTGCGGTCACGGCAATGCCCACGGCCACGACGGCGGCGGGATAATACAGTGCCTTGCGAACGCGCCCCTTGAGATTGTCAAGACGCTCCTTGTTGGTGGCGATACGATCGAGCATACGATCCAGAGCACCGGCCTGTTCCCCGGCCTCGATCAGATGAATAAACAGCTGGTCAATATGGCGCGGGTGCGCCGCCAGTGCCTGGGAAAAGCTCATGCCGCTTGAGACGTCCTGCTTGAGTGTCTCGATAAAGTGGCGCAGGGCGGGGCGATTGGTGCCGTTGGCGACCGCCTCCAGAGACTGCAGAAGGGGTACGCCGGCGCGGATCATGGTGGCCATCTGACGAGCAAACAGGGTGATGTCTTCCCCCCTGATGCGATGACCCATACCGGGCAGGGTGCGCTTGCGGTTCAGGCGAGTGACGACAATGCCCTGTGACGACAGCTGACGACGAATGTCATGTTCGCTGATACCGTGCATTTCCCCTCTGACCCGTTCGCCACGGCCATTCTTGCCCATCCACCGAAAGGTGGTGGCCTGACCCGATGAAGCAGATGAGCGTTTTGACAGGGCAGAAAATGCCATGGCAGCGATTACTCCTGAATGATCCGGTTGAGTTCTTCCAGCGTGGTCAGTCCCGTCAGCACCTTGTGAAGGCCGCTGCGACGCAGGTCATGGTGGCCTTCTCGTCTTGCCTGCTTTGCCAGTGCCATGGCGCCGGCATCCTGCATGATCAGATGACTCATGGCGGATGAAATCGGCACCATTTCATAGATGCCTACGCGCCCCCGATACCCATGGGTACAGTGCTCACAGCCTACGGCCTGATACAGCGTGGCCTGGTCGATCTGCGCGTCATCCAGGCCCTGATGCTTGAGCACTTCGCGAGGCAGCGTCACCGGTTGCCGGCAGCGCTCACACAGTCGGCGCGCCAGCCGCTGGGCGATGATCAGACTGATGGAAGTGGCAATGTTGAACCCTGCCACGCCCATGTTGCCCAGCCGGGTCAGGGTTTCGGCCGCAGAATTGGTGTGCAGCGTCGACAGCACCAGGTGTCCGGTCTGCGCCGCCTTGATGGCGACTTCAGCGGTTTCCAGATCGCGAATTTCTCCCACCATGACCACGTCGGGGTCCTGACGCAGAAAGGCGCGCAGGGCGGCGGCAAAATCAAAGCCGATATTGGGGCGCACGTTGACCTGGTTGATGCCTTCAAGCTTGATCTCGACCGGGTCCTCGGCGGTGGCAATGTTGCGCGCCTCGGTGTTGAGCAGATTGAGCGCGGTATAGAGCGTGACGGTCTTGCCGCTGCCGGTCGGCCCGGTGGCCAGGATCATGCCCTGCGGCCGAGCGATGGCCTGTTCAAAGACGTTGCGCTGCTCGGGCGTAAAGCCCAGTGCATCAATGCCCATGCGGGCGCTGTCCGGGTCCAGCAGACGCATGACGATCTTTTCGCCAAACAGCGTTGGCAGGGTGTTCACGCGAAACTCGACGTGACGTTTGGTCGACAGTTTCAGGCGCACGCTGCCGTCCTGGGGCAGGCGTCGCTCCGAGATATCCAGCCGTGCCATCACCTTGATGCGGGCGGCGATGCGCTGTCGAAGCTGCGCTGGCGGGCGGGAAGCTTCCATAAGAATACCGTCCACCCGAAAGCGAATCCGAAAGCTTTCATCAAATGGCTCGAAATGGATATCGGAAGCGCCCCGGCGAATGCCGTCCAGCAGGATCTGTTTGACGAAGCGCACCACCGGCGCGTCGTCGCTGGATTGAAAGGAGGCGTCTTCTGTCTGATCCAGAACCAGATCGCCTTCCTCAAGCGCCAGGGTCTCGATGGCGTTCTGGCCCTCCAGCAGTGCCAGGGCGCCCTCGCCATGGACTTCCAGGTACTGCTCAAGCCTGCCCGCGAGCTGCTCGGCCGGCGCCAGGACGCCTTCCACGCTCATGCCGATCACGAACTGAAGCTCATCGAGTTCGGGCAGGCGAGAGGGGTCATCCACCGCCACGATCAGAGAGCGCTCCTGACGCAGCAGGGGGAGTACGCCCAGCCGGCGAATCATGGACTCCGGCAACCCCTGCAGCGGCGGCAGGCGTACGACCGGGATGGCGTCCAGATCGACACAGCCCAGTCCAAAGGCCCAGCCGGCACTCTGGATCGCATCGCGCTGCGATATGCCGGTCTCTTCAATGATCAGTCTGAGCAGTGCCCGCTTTTCGCGATGGGCCTGCCCTTCAAGTGCCAGCGCCTGATCGGCTTCCAGCAGGCCATCCTCGACCAGCTGATGGGCGAGGCTGCGCAGGGGGTTGGCAGACAGTTGAGTAAGGGCGTCCGACATGCACGTACATCCATTTGGCCAGCGGGATTGGCGACTTGTCCCATGTTATCGGCGGGCGTTTCCTTCTCTAAAGTTCCCGGTGCTTTTGTCGTTAAAGGCTCTGCGTCAATCAACAATCAAACGCAAAATATACCGTTATCCTGCTCGCTGGGCAGGGACACATGCATTCAATCGGGAAGGACATGTCAATGGCAGGCAGGCAGGGTGGTTTTACGTTGATCGAACTGATGATCGTGGTCGCCATCATCGGTGTACTGGCGGCCATTGCCGTGCCGCGCTATCAGGATTATGTGGCGAGGTCGGAAACGGGTTCTGCATTGGCGACACTCAAGAGCTCGCAGGTCAGTATCGAAGAGTCAGTACTAAGAGGGCAAACCCTCAGCATGACGCCAAATGATGCAGGCTTTATCGGCATCACTGATGCGGATGTGAAAATGGGCACTTTGACTATTCCTGAAACAAACAAAGACAACACTGGCGTTGCATCTGTACAAATTGCTTTTAGCACGGACGCTAGCTCTTCTTTAAGCGGTGATACTATCGCCTTAAACAGATCTGGCGATGGGACATGGTCCTGTACCGCAACCGTAGAGGCTCAATACATGCCAAAGGCCTGTGAGACAGCGGGTTCCACGCCTACCTCCGGCTCATAATAAGTATTAATCGAACGCTTAAAGCCGGCCCCGCGCCGGCTTTTGTTTTTATAAGCCTTTCCGGCTGCGCCATTTTTCCTTAACCGCTATAGTAGCGCGCACCTGTTGATCATTCTGGATGCAATGCATGCTGCGTCTGCCGCTTTTTCGTAATCCGGCCGGAATAGGCCCCATTCTGCGCATTCTGGCCATGCTGCTGCTGGTGTTGTCGCTGTTCATGCTGATTCCGCTGTTTTTGCTGGCGCTTGAAGGCGATGGGCAGATGTGGCCCTTTCTGTGGGCCTTTGCGGCGACCTTTGGCACGGGCGTGGCGGTGATACTGCTGACCTGGGGTGTGCATATCGAGCTGCGCCCCCGGCAGATGTTTATCCTGACCACCTCCAGCTGGGTGGTGATGTCTGCCTTTTCCAGTCTGCCCATGCAGTTCGGGGCGCCGCGTCTGTCGGTGGCCGATGCGGTGTTTGAATCGGTCTCGGCCATTACGACTACCGGCGCAACCGTGCTGGTCGGCATCGAACATCTCTCCGATGGGCTCAAGCTCTGGCGCGGCCTGATGCAGTGGGTCGGCGGGGTCGGGATCATCGTGATGGCGATTGCCGTGTTGCCCTTTCTGCGCGTGGGCGGCATGCGCCTTTTTCAGACCGAGTCCTCCGACTGGTCGGACAAGGTGCTACCCCGGGCCGGCACGGTCGCCAAGGCGATCGGTCTGGTCTATGTCGGCTTCACGATCGTCTCGATTGTCAGCTACTGGCTGGCGGGCATGCTGCCGCTGGACGCCGTGGTGCACGGCATGACGTCGGTGGCTACGGGTGGCTTTGCCAACTACGACGCCTCCTTCGGCCCATATGCCGACAAGCCCATCATTCTATGGCTGAGCATTCTTTCGATGCTGACCGGCGCGCTGCCCTTTGTGCTTTATATTCGCATGGCGCGTGAACGGTCGGGGGTGCTCTGGAAGGATCAGCAGGTGAGGGGGCTTCTGGCGCTGCTGGTGGTGGTCATTTCGTTATTGACCCTGTATCGCACCGTGCGTGGCATGGAGTTTTTCGATGCACTGACTCAGGTGGCCTTCAACGTGGTGTCGGTAGTCACCACCACCGGCTATGCCACGGATGACTATACGGTATGGGGCCCGCTGTCGGCAGCGGCCTTTTTCTATCTGATCTTTGTAGGCGGCTGTTCGGGGTCAACCAGCGGCGGCATGAAGATCTTTCGGTTTCAGGTGGGGCTGATCATGCTGGTCAATCAGCTGCGCTACCTGGTGCATGCCAACGGGGTCTTTGTGCAGCGCTATAACGGGCGTGTACTGACCGATGATCAGATTCGCGGCGTTATCGCCTTCTCCTTTTTCTTTTTCTTTACGGTAGCGGTGCTGGCGCTGGGGCTGTCGCTGATGGGGCTGGATTTGGTGACGGCCCTGTCCGGCGCTGCGACGGCGGTGGCCAACGTTGGTCCGGGGATCGGTGAGGTGATCGGCCCTGCGGGTAATTTTGCGTCGCTGCCGGATGCCGCCAAGTGGATGCTCAGTATCGGCATGCTGATGGGACGTCTGGAGATCCTGACCGTGCTGGTGCTGATGACGCCGACCTTCTGGCGCAAGTAGGCTGTCCTGCCCGGCGCCCTGCAAACAGGGCGCCGGCGTCAGAAAAGGCTGCTGTTCAAGACAGAGGGTTAGAGCGGGTCGCGCCCGGCACGATTGAGCACCGGGTTGGCATACTGACACAGCCACCAGGGGCGCAGCTCTTCCGGCACCTGCTCCAGGCGCTTGTTGAAGGCCTGACGGTCGGCCGGGGTGATGTCACTGGTATCGACAAGCTCGGGCGCATGTCCGGTGGCTTCCAGGGCCAGATAGTGGCTTGGGAAGAGCGTGTAGTTGTTCAGCACCTGACGGTCGATCTCCTGGGCGACACTGTCGTAATTGTCCTGGTCGCCTGTAAGCGGCGTGCCGAAAACCAGTCTGACCCGTCCCTTGTCGCCGGTAATGCCGGCGGCGATGGAGAGGATGTCTTCGTAGGCGATCTTTTCATACGCCACACCCTCATTGCGTGCCTTGAGCTCGCGCGCCTTTTGCTGATCGCAGGGATCGAATTCATAGCTGATGGAGACAGGCACGATGCGCAGCTCTGCAATCGTGTCGTTGACCGAGGCGTCCTTGTTCTTCATGCGTCGGGCCATGCCCAGCATCTTGATGATCGCGCTGTCGGTGCGATCCACGCCGTTCTTGGCGCGACCCTCGCGCTGCGCCAGCCAGATCGGATGGTTGTCATCGACAATCGAGTGGCGAATATAGTTGGACAGCTGCTGATAGGCCGCCAGCATGGCCCGCTTGCCTCGTGCCGAGCGGGGCACGATAAAGCTCTTGTTGAGCCGCATGAGGTCGGTCACATAGGGCTTTTGCAGCAGGTTATCACCGATGGCAATGCGCACGGTGCTGCGCCCGCTGTGATAGAGCGCGTAGTTGACAAACGCCGGGTCGAGCGCGATATCGCGGTGGTTGCCGATAAAGAGATAGGCCTTTTGTTGATCCAGATGCTCAAGACCTTCCACGCTGAAGGTGTTGGTCGTGTTCTGGATCATGCGCGCCATGTAGTGGGCAATGTGATTTTGAAAATCACTGACCGTATGAATGTTGCGTACTGCGCGTCTGAGCCCGTGGCGCGCCAGCGCGCGTGCCACACGAGGCGCGATACGGGCAAGTTTCGGCAGCCGGTAGCGCGTAATGGTATCGATGAACTCGTCATTGAGGACCAGACGAGCCAGCGTATCAACGACCTCGTCGTCGTTGTAGGGGCGTATGGCCTCGAAGTCGTCTACGGGCGGTAGCGCATCCGGGGAGGCGGTCATCTCGATTTCCGGGTCGTCAGACGATTGATTCATGGAGCTGCAGGCGCCGGCGTCGCTTCGCCACCCAGCCACTGCATCAGCCGTTCGGCCGTATCGCCCAGCACATGGGCCATGAGCGCAAACTCGGTCTCCATCTGCAGGACGGGATTGTCATCGCTGTCAGTATCATCGATCTCCTTGAGCACGGCATCGGCAAAGCGGATCGACTTGATGGACATGTCTTCCTGCAGTACCAGGGTCATCTGTTCTTCGATGTTCAGCGCCAGCTTGCTGGCCTGACGGCCCACATCCAGCGACATACGCACTTCCTCGCCATCCGGGTCAATGCTGCGGGCACGAAGAATGCCGTCATCGCCCTTGGCGCGAAGCTCAATCTGATCCCCCAGCACCATGCCTTCCGGGCGGGTGGTCGGGTCGGTCAGCCAAGTGGTCATGGTGCGTCCGGCCGGCGTCTGCGGGGCGAGTGGAATGACCTTGAGTGAGCCGAGCGATTCACGTAGCACATCGAGTATCTCCTCGGCGCGTTTGGCGCTCGAGGCATTGATGCCGATCAACCGGCGTTTGGTATCCCACCAGAGATCCGTACGTGAGGTGCGGGTAAAGGCACGCGGCAGCAGCTCCTCGACGATGCGCTCCTTGAGCGCCAGCTTGTCCCGGCGCCCGGGCGGGTAGCCCTGCTGGGCGGTCAGTGCCTCGACGCGCTCTTCGAGCGTTTCCTTGACCACGGCACTCGGCAGCAGTCGCTCCTGGCGCAGAAGCGTCATCAGGCGATGGCCCTGAACCTCGTGCACCAGTTGATCACCATGGCGTCCGGCAGGCGCTGCCCAGCCCACGCGACGGGCCTGAGTTTCGGTGACCGGCGTAAAGCGCCAGGGGTCGAGGGCCTGGGTGAGCTGATCCAGTGACCAGTCATGCTCATCGAGCAGGCGATAAAGTTGTAAATGCTTGAACCACATAGCGTCCTTTCCTTGAAGGCGCACATTATGTCGAATGGCAGGCGCGGGTGCCAGCGCTTGCGTAGCCTGATCCCATACTCCTGGACTATCCGATAATGACAGCCATCAATGTCGGGCCGGGAGCGCCATTATTGGCAGGCATTCAAATCGCCCCTGGATTGCATCACTGTCTGCCGGAGAGCGGTGGGGCTGTGGTACAATCGATGCCAACCAATTGGATCATTCGTGCGCAATCATGTGTGCGTCGTGATTGCATTACGGGTGTTCGCGCCTGAACGCTCCATGGCCCCTGCGGCCGGAGTGTTCAGGCAGTAGGGCTTCTTGAACAGGACCAGGATTTGACGACCCATGGGTGAGATCGCCAGAGAGATTCTGCCAGTCAATATCGAGGACGAGCTGAAGCAGTCGTACCTTGATTACGCGATGAGCGTCATCATCGGTCGAGCGCTGCCCGATGTCAGGGATGGACTCAAGCCGGTACATCGTCGCGTGCTGTATGCCATGCATGAACTGCGCAACGACTGGAACAAGTCCTATCTGAAATCGGCGCGTGTCGTGGGTGATGTTATCGGTAAGTATCACCCGCATGGTGATAGCGCCGTTTATGACACCATCGTGCGCATGGCCCAGGACTTTTCCATGCGCTACATGCTGGTGGATGGACAGGGCAACTTCGGCTCGATCGATGGTGATAGCGCTGCCGCCATGCGTTATACTGAAGTGCGCATGGCGCGTCTATCGCATGAGCTGCTCTCGGATCTGGAAAAGGATACGGTCGACTGGGTCGACAACTATGACGGCACCGAGCGTATTCCCGAGGTGCTGCCAACGCGTGTCCCCAATCTGCTGGTCAATGGTGCCTCCGGTATTGCTGTTGGCATGGCAACCAACGTGCCGCCGCACAACATGGCCGAGGTTATCGATGGCTGCCTGGCGCTGATCGAGGACCATACGCTCAGCATCGACGAGCTGATGGAGTACATTCCCGGCCCCGACTTCCCGACCGCCGGGATCATCAACGGCCGTGCCGGCATTCTGGACGCCTATCGTACCGGGCGCGGGCGCATCCACGTGCGCGCGCGTCATACCGTCGAGCACGATGAGCGCACCGGCCGCGATCATATTGTGGTGACCGAGCTGCCCTATCAGGTCAACAAGGCGCGTCTGATCGAGAAGATCGCCGAGCTGGTCAAGGAAAAGCGCATCGAGGGCATTGCCGAGCTACGTGACGAGTCCGACAAGGACGGTTTGCGCGTGGTCATTGAAACCCGTCGCGGCGAGTCCGGCGATGTGGTCGTCAACAATCTCTTTTCCCAGACCCAGCTTGAGACCGTGTTCGGTATCAACGTGGTGGCGCTGGAAAACGGCCAGCCCAAAACGCTCAATCTCAAACAGCTGCTGGAAGCCTTCATTCGCCACCGCCGCGAAGTGGTCACCCGTCGCACGCTATTTGAGCTGAAAAAGGCGAAAGAGCGCGGTCATATTCTTGAAGGCCTGACGGTCGCCATCTCCAACATTGATGAGGTGATCGAGCTGATCAAGGCCTCGCCCAACGCGGCCGAGGCGAAGGAAAAGCTGATAGCACGCGACTGGACGCCGGGCCAGGTCATCGACATGCTCGACCGCGCCGGCGCGACCTCCTGCAAGCCCGATGATCTCGAAGAGAGCTGTGGGCTTTCGGACGACCGCGGTCGCTATCAGCTTTCCGCTGCTCAGGCCCAGGCGATTCTGGAGCTGCGTCTGCATCGCCTGACCGGTCTTGAAACCGAAAAGCTGCTGGATGAATACAAGGGCATCCTTGATACCATCGCCGAGCTGACCCGCATTCTCTCGTCGGCCGATCGTCTGATGGAAGTGATTCGCGAGGAGCTGGAAGCCGTTCGTGACCAGTATCGTGACGGGCGTCGTACCGAAATTCAGAACAGCCGTCGTGATCTTACGATGGAAGATCTGATCGCGGCCGAGGACATGGTCGTCACCATCTCTCGCAGCGGGTATGCCAAGACCCAGCCGTTGTCCGACTATCAGGCGCAAAAGCGCGGTGGGCGTGGCAAGTCGGCGACCAGCATGAAGGATGAAGACGTCATCGAGCATCTGTTGGTGGCTTCGACCCACGACACCGTGCTGCTCTTCTCCGATCGAGGCAAGGTCTACTGGCTCAAGGTTTATGAAATGCCGCAGGCCTCGCGCGGCTCGCGCGGCCGTCCGCTGGTCAATCTGCTGTCGCTGGATGAAGGCGAGTGGATCACGGCGATCCTGCCGGTGAAGGAGTATTGCGATGACAGCTATATCTTCTTCGCGACTGCCAATGGCACCGTCAAGCGCACCACGCTGGATCAGTTCTCGCGTCCGCGTAGCGCCGGCCTGATCGCTCTCGATCTTGATGAAGGTGACCGCCTGGTAGGCGCTGCCATCACGTCCGGCAGCGATCATGCCATTTTGCTGTCTTCCAACGGCAAGGCGATCCGCTTTGATGAAAACGATGTGCGTGCCATGGGCCGTACGGCGCGCGGCGTGCGCGGCATGCGTCTGCTGGGTGACGCTCGTGTCATCAGCCTGATCATTCCCAGCACGACCACCATCGATGAAAGCGCCGACGATGAAACCGAAGTGGAAGCCAGTCAGATCAGCGAAGGTCAGTGCTATATCCTGACGGCGTCCATCAACGGCTATGGCAAGCGGACTCGACTCGAGGAGTTCCCGCTGCGTGGACGTGGCGGGCAGGGCGTGATCGCCATGCAGACCACGGCTCGTAATGGTGCACTGGTGGCTGCCATCCAGGTGGGCGAGAACGACGAGATGATGATGATCTCCGATCGCGGCACGCTGGTCCGTACGCGCGTCAGTGAAGTCTCCATCAGCTCGCGTAATACCCAGGGCGTTACCCTGATTCGTACCGTCAAGGGGGAAAGCCTGGTGTCCACGGTTCGTCTTGACGAGCTGGAAAAGGATGACGAGCTGGAAAATGACGACGAGGTGCTCGCCGGGGATGAGGCGGCATTGAGCGAGGGAGCCGACCAGGCGCCGGATGCCACCGATGACGGCGAGGCCGATTCGGCACGCGAAGAGTAGAACCATCGGCGCCTTTCATGGAAAGGCGCCGTTATTTTTTCAAGCCCGTCGAGACCTGACATGACCCGACATTTCAATTTCTGTTCCGGCCCCGCCACGCTGCCCACCGCCGTGCTTGAGCGTGCACGCGATGAGATGCTCGATTTTGAAGGGCGTGGCCTTTCCGTCATGGAGATGAGTCATCGCAGTGAGGCCTTCATCGCTGTGGCAGAACGCGCCGAGGCCAATCTGCGCGAACTGATGCAGGTGCCGGACAATTACAGTGTGCTGTTCATGCAGGGTGGTGCCACACAGCAGTTCGGATGTGTGCCTCTTAACCTGCTGGGACAGGGGGGAAGCGGCAACTATCTGGATACCGGCATCTGGTCGCAAAAGGCCCTGAAGGAAGGCCGGCATCTGGGGGAGGCGCATGTCGTGGCCTCGGCCGAAGACAGCGGCTATACCGCCGCGCCCGGACAGGCGTCGCTATCGCTGTCCAGTGATGCCGCCTATCTGCATTACTGCGATAACGAGACCATCGGCGGGCTGCAGATGGATTACGTGCCACAGGCCGATGTGCCACTGGTCTGTGACATGTCCTCCTCGATCCTGTCGCGCCGGGTAGACGTCTCGAAATTTGGTGTCATCTATGCCGGGGCACAGAAAAACATCGGTCCTGCCGGCATTGTCATCGTGATCGTGCGTAATGACCTGCTGGAGCGTGCCCGTCTGGAAACACCCTCCATGCTGAACTGGAAGGCCTTTGCCGATAACGGCTCCATGCTCAATACCCCGGCCACCTATGCCTGGTATCTGTCCGGGCTGGTCTTTGAATGGCTCAAGGAACAGGGTGGGGTCGAGGTGATCGAAAAGGTCAATCGTCGCAAGGCGCAAAAGCTTTATGACGCCATCGATGGCAGCGGTTTCTATTCCAACCCGATTGTCTCGGCCAATCGCTCGCTGACCAACGTGCCTTTCGTGCTTGGTGATGAGTCGCTCAACAAGGCGTTTCTGGCTGAATCCGAGGCGGCGGGTCTTTTGACCCTCAAGGGGCACCGCAGCGTGGGGGGAATGCGTGCCAGCCTTTATAACGCCATGCCGGAAGAGGGCGTTGATCGACTGGTGGCTTTTATGCAGGATTTCGAGCGTCGTTACGGGTAGAGCACATGTCGGATCATCTTTCATCTCATGATAAAAACAATCAGGACGTGGATCTTGGCGCCCTGCGTGATCGCATTGATACGCTGGACCAGCAGATTCTTGATCTGATCAGCGAACGTGCCGCCTGCGCCCAGCAGGTCGCGCACGTCAAGCTGGCCGAAGATCCTGAAGCGGTGTTCTATCGTCCCGAACGCGAAGCCCAGGTGCTCAAGCGCATCATGGCCCTGAATCAGGGGCCGCTGCCGGGGGAAGAGATGGCGCGCCTTTTTCGGGAGATCATGTCGGCCTGCCTGGCGCTGGAAAAACCGGTGCGCGCCGCCTATCTCGGTCCGGAAGGCACCTTTACCCAGCAGGCCGCGCTCAAGCATTTCGGTGACAGTGCCGTGTGCAAGCCGCTGCCGGCCATTGATGAAGTCTTTCGTGAGGTCGAGGCGGGCGCGGCCAACTATGGCGTGGTGCCGGTCGAAAACTCGACCGAGGGCGTGGTCAATCACACGCTGGACTCCTTCATGGATACGTCGCTGCGGATCTGTGGTGAGGTGGTGCTGCGCATTCATCATCATCTGCTGGTCGGCAGCAATACGCGCCGGGACAAGGTGTCACGCATCTATTCCCACTCGCAGTCTCTGGCCCAGTGCCGCAAGTGGCTCGATGCCCACTATCCGCATGCCGAGCGCGTGGCCGTGTCTTCCAACGCCGAGGCTGCCCGCCGGGTCAAGAGCGAATGGCATACGGCGGCCATTGCCGGCGATATGGCGGCAAGGCTTTATGGTCTTGAGCACCTGGAAGAAAAGATCGAGGACATGCCGGACAACTCGACCCGTTTTTTGATCATCGGCAATCACGATGTGCCGCCCAGTGGCGAAGACAAGACATCACTGGTGGCCGCCATGCGCAACCAGCCCGGCGCCCTGCATGATCTGCTCGAGCCCTTCCATCGCCATCATGTCGACATGACGCGTCTTGAGAGCCGGCCTTCACGGCACGGTCTCTGGAACTACGTCTTCTTTATCGATTTCAAGGGGCATCAGGAAGAGCCGCGGGTGCAGGCGGCACTGGAAGAGGTCCGGCAGCGGGCTGCCGATGTGCGCATACTGGGGTCCTATCCGGTGGGTGTGCTTTGAGCGAGCAGGCTGTTTCAAGTACGCCGGCCGTACTGTCAGAAGAGTCCGGCATTCTGGTGGTCGGGCTGGGGCTGATCGGCGGGTCGCTGCTGGCGGCCCTGCGCGATGCCGGCTATGCGGGGCGCTGCTTTGGCGTTGACCTCAACCCCAACGAGGTCGCCCTTGGGCGGCGCATGGGGCTGATCGATGACGGTGGTCCGGACGCGGCGGCATTTTTGCCTCATGTCTCACTGATCGTGCTGGCCGTGCCGGTTATGGCCATTGCACCGGTCATGGCCCAGCTGAGTCAGTTGCGTCGTCACGGGCAGGTCGTAACCGATGTGGGCAGTACCAAGTCGGCCATTCGTGACCAGATCCGGTCTGCTCTGGGGCGAGTGCCGAGCTGGCTGGTGCTGGGTCATCCCATTGCCGGGGCAGAAAAAAGCGGCGTCGAGGCCGCCAATCCGACGCTTTATCAGCACCATCGCGTCATTCTCACGCCCGAGGCGGATACCGATCCCCAGGCGCTGCACCGTATCGAGCGTCTGTGGCAGGTCTGCGGTGCGCATATCGAGCGCTTGACGGTCGAGCGTCATGATGAAGTGCTGGCCCGTACCAGCCACCTGCCGCATCTGCTGGCCTTTTCGCTGGTCGATACGCTGGCACGTCAGGATGATCGACTCGATATCTTTCGCTACGCTGCCGGGGGCTTTCGCGACTTTACCCGTATTGCCGGCAGTGACCCGGTGATGTGGCGCGATATTTATCTGGCCAATCGGGAAGCGGTGCTTGAAGCGCTTTCGGAATTCGAGGCCGGGGTCAGTGAACTTCGCGCTGCCGTGGCAGACAGCGACGGTGATGCCATGCTCGGCATCTTTTCCCGCGCGAGCCACGCGCGACATTATTTCGACAGATTACTCAGCCAGAAGAGCTATCAGGTCATGGAAACCAGAAACGTTGTGTACCGTGCAAGCGCCGGCGGACAGGTCAGGGGCACCATTCGAGTCCCCGGCGACAAGTCGATGTCGCATCGCTCCATCATGCTGGGCGCCCTGGCCGAAGGCGTGACGACCGTCGAGGGTTTTCTCGAGGGAGAAGACAGCCTGGCCACGCTGCAGGCCTTTCGTGAAATGGGCGTGGCCATCGAAGGCCCCCAGGCCGGTCGCGTGGTCATCCATGGCGTCGGTCTTCATGGTTTGAAACAGCCGAAGGGGCCGCTGTATCTGGGCAACTCCGGGACCAGCATGCGTTTGTTTGCAGGGCTCATGGCCGGCCAGTCGTTTGACGTCACGCTGACCGGCGATGATTCGCTCAATCGTCGTCCGATGGGGCGGGTGGCAGATCCGCTTCGACTGATGGGCGCCGTCATCGATACCGGAGAAGGCGGACGACCGCCGCTGACGGTGCGTGGAGGGCAGCGTCTTGCCGGCATCGATTATGATCTACCCATGGCCAGTGCCCAGGTCAAATCCTGCCTGCTGCTGGCCGGCATGTACGCCACGGGAGATACCCGGGTGCGGGAACCGGCACCAACCCGGGATCATACCGAGCGCATGCTGACCGCCTTTGGATACCCGGTGAGCCGTCATGATGATGTCGCCCATATTGCAGGCGGGGGCAGCCTCACGGGTGGATTCATTGATGTGCCTGCGGACATCTCTTCTGCAGCCTTTTTTCTGGTCGCGGCGTCCATTACGCCCGGGGCGGATCTGACCCTGGAGCATGTCGGGATCAATCCCACCCGTATCGGCGTCATCAACATCCTGCGGGAGATGGGGGCCAGCATCGAACTGCTCAATGAGCGCAGGGTCAGCGGCGAACCGGTGGCCGATATACGGGTACGTCACGCCGAATTACACGGTATCGATATTCCGGTGGACCAGGTACCGCTGGCCATTGATGAATTTCCGGTGCTCTTTATCGCTGCGGCCAATGCAAGCGGCATTACACGCCTTCGCGATGCGCTCGAGCTGCGGGTCAAGGAGTCCGACCGGATCAAGGCCATGGCCGACGGTCTGGACGTACTGGGTGTGGTCAATACCGTGGTGGAAGATGGCATCGACATCGTGGGTGGCCGCTACCAGGGTGGTGAGGTCGAGAGCCTGGGCGATCATCGCATTGCCATGGCCTTCACGGTGGCTGCCCTGCGTGCCGAAGGCGATATCACCATTCGTGACTGTGCCAATGTGGCAACATCGTTTCCCAACTTTCCTGCACTGGCCGCCGAAGTCGGCATGCAGATCGAGGCTGTTTCGGAGGGCGCATGAGTCAGCAGACCAGTGCGGCGGTCATCGCCATCGACGGGCCGGGTGGGGCCGGCAAGGGGACCATCAGCCGGCTGGTGGCCCAGGACCTTGGCTGGCATCTGCTGGATTCAGGGGCGCTTTACCGGCTCACGGCGCTGGCGGCCATACGCCGTGATATCGACATGACCGATGCCCCCGCGCTTGAATCGGTGGCACGTGAGCTGGACGTGACGTTCATCAGTGAAGACGAGCACACCCGCATCCTGCTGGAAGGGGAGGATGTCAGCAGCGACATTCGCAATGAGCATGTGGGCGGATGCGCCTCACAGGTAGCGGCGATTACCGGCGTGCGTGATGCGCTGCTGGCCCGTCAGCGTGAATTTGCCAAAACACCGGGTCTGGTGGCCGATGGTCGCGACATGGGGACGGTGGTGTTTCCCGAGGCCCCGCTCAAGATATTTTTGACGGCCAGTGCCGAGGAACGGGCAAGAAGACGGCATGATCAGTTGCGACAGGCCGGCCAACATGCTAGCCTTTCGAGCCTTTTAAAGGAGATAGAGGCTCGGGACGCGCGTGACATGCAGCGAACGGTAGCGCCATTAAAGCCTGCCGAAGATGCCGTCACCATCGACACGACCGAGCTTTCGATCCCGGATGTCGTGGCACACATTGAAGCACTTCTCTCCCTGCGTGGTTTGAAAAGCACGCAATGAGCGCCTGAATTTCCGGAGGCCCCGGCAAGACGTCATGGGGTGGCAGCGGTCAACATCTGTAAACCCTGCCACGTCTAACCAGCGTTAACGTCCCCGGGGAGTTTGTCATTGGCCCGCGCTTGTTGGTGGCGTGGAGAATGCAGCCGTCCTGGTTGCTTTTTGTTGATCACTATAGGAATACCATGAGCGAAAGCTTTGCAGAACTGTTTGAACAGTCTCTTCAGGACATCAACATGGAACCCGGTGCCATTGTCATGGCGACCGTGGTGGACATTGAAGGTGACTGGATCACTGTCAACGCCGGGCTGAAATCCGAAGGGCAGATCCCTGCGGCACAGTTTCGTAGCGATAATGGTGAACTGACCATCAAGGTCGGCGATGAAGTCAAGGTTGCGCTGGAAGCCGTGGAAGACGGTTTCGGTGAGACGCGCCTGTCTCGCGAAAAGGCCAAGCGTGCCGAAGCCTGGAAAGAGCTGGAAGCAGCCTTCGAGGAAAACGAAGTCGTCAAGGGCGTGATCAACGGAAAGGTCAAGGGCGGTTTCACCGTCGATGTCAATTCCATCCGTGCCTTCCTCCCGGGCTCGCTCGTCGATGTCCGTCCGGTTCGCGACACCGCGCACTTGGAGAACAAGGAACTCGACTTCAAGGTCATCAAGCTTGATGCGAAGCGCAACAACGTTGTGGTTTCCCGTCGTGCCGTGCTTGAAGCCGAAAACAGTGCCGAGCGTGAAGCGCTGCTCGCGACACTGCAGGAAGGCCAGCAGATCAATGGTATCGTCAAGAACCTGACCGATTACGGCGCCTTTGTGGATCTGGGCGGCGTTGACGGCCTGCTCCACATCACCGACATGGCCTGGAAGCGCATCAAGCATCCGAGCGAAATCGTGGCCGTGGGCGACGAGATCAATGTCAAGGTGCTGAAGTTCGACCGTGAGCGTAACCGCGTATCGCTGGGTCTGAAGCAGCTGGGCGAAGATCCGTGGGTCAACATCAAGAATCGTTACCCTGAAGGCACCAAGGTCAACGCACGCGTGACCAATCTGACCGACTACGGCTGCTTTGCCGAGCTGGAAGAGGGTGTTGAAGGTCTGGTTCACGTTTCCGAAATGGACTGGACCAACAAGAACATCCATCCGTCCAAGGTGGTTCAGGTCGGTGATGATGTTGAAGTCATGGTGCTGGATATCGACGAAGAGCGTCGTCGTATCTCGCTGGGCATCAAGCAGTGCACCTCCAATCCGTGGGAAGACTTCAGCTCGCGCTTTGCCAAGGGCGACCGTGTCTCCGGTACCATCAAGTCGATCACCGACTTCGGTATCTTCATCGGTCTGGACGGCAGCATTGACGGTCTGGTGCACCTCTCCGACATCTCCTGGAACGAGACCGGCGAAGAAGCCGTTCGTCGCTATCGCAAGGGTGAAGAAGCCGAGGCTGTCATCCTGTCGATCGATCCGGAGCGTGAGCGCATCTCGCTGGGCATCAAGCAGCTTGAAAGCGATCCGATGTCCGAGTACCTGGCGGTCAACGACAAGGGCGCGCTCGTGTCCGGTCGCGTAACGGAAGTGGATGCCCGTGAAGCCTACGTGGAACTGGCCACTGACGTTATCGCCGTGCTCAAGGCCTCCGAGATCAGCAGCGACCGCGTTGAAGATGCACGTACCGTGATCAATGAAGGCGATAGCGTCGAAGCGCGCATCGTGGGCGTTGACCGCAAGAACCGCGTCATCAACCTGTCCATCCGCGCCAAGGATCAGGACGACACGCGTCAGAACATGCGCAACATGCGTGAACAGGAGACCGAGACTTCCGGTCCGACCACTATCGGTGACTTGATCAAGCAGCAGATGAATCAGGACTGATGGCACGCTCACGGCCATCCGCCGGATGGCTGTAGAGGTCTGTTCAGACATATAAATGACATTGTCGTCAGCAGCATCAACCCTGCTGGCGACAACGTTAAAAATCACGGATTCAATCGCCCCTGATCATTCAGGGAGACGGAGGTAGCATGCAGGTCGTCAGCTCACTCAAGTCAGCCAAGACTCGCCACAAGGATTGTCAGGTCGTTAAGCGCCGCGGTCGCGTTTACGTTATCTGCAAGACCAACCCGCGTTTCAAGGCCGTTCAGGGCCGTCCGAAGCCCAAGCGTTAATGCCTCTGGCATGATCGAATGCCCTCGGGTATCGACGCAAAAAGGCCCCCAATGCCTCATTGGGGGCCTTTTTCTATGGCAATATCACATGCTTTCAGAAGCATGAAAAAAAGGCCCATTCAGGAGATGGGCCTTTCTGCCTTTATCCATCCTGTTTTACATATCAGGGATGGTCAGCACGATCTGCCTGGACCCTCAGCGCTGATCGCTGCGGTGGTCGATGGTCTTGCGATAGTTGTCGATAAAGGGCTTCTCTGCCTTGTCGATGCGATCCATGCCGGCCACCACGCGATGCCAGTACGGGTACTGGGGGGCCGGCCGCGTGGCCGCTTCAATGCGATCGATGTCGTCCTGATCGAGTGTCATCTCGGCCGCTGCCAGATCATCCTTGAGATGCTCTTCATTGCGGGCACCGATGATCAGTGACGTCACGCCCGGACGGTCCTTGAGCCAGGCAAGGCAGGTACGGGGGATTGAAGCGTTGTGTTTTTCGCCGATTTCGGCCAGAAGCTCGATAATATCATAGGCACGCTCCATGTCATGGATATAGGGCTCGGGCCAGCCGTTGCCCTGACGCGTACCTTCCGGCGCCTTTTGACCACGACGCAGCTTGCCATTGAAGACACCTTCGCCCAGTGGCCCCCACACCAGCGTGCCGACATTCTGATCGATCGCCAGCGGCATCAGTTCATATTCCGCCTCGCGTGATTCGGGCGTGTAATAGATCTGTTGGCTGATCGGCGGCATCAGGTTGTGCAGCTCGGCCTTGCCGATGGTTTTCATCATCTGCCAGCCGGTAAAGTTGGAGGTACCGTAATAGCGAATCTTGCCGCTTTGTATCAGATGATCGAGTGCGTACAGCATCTCTTCAACCGGGGTCACGCCATCCCAGTTGTGCATCTGATACAGATCGATGTGATCCGTGCCCAGCCGCTTGAGACTTGCCTCGCAGGCATTGATCAGGTGGTAGCGCGAGAACCCGCTGTGATTCGGGTTGTCGCCCATCGGGCTTCTCGCCTTGGAGGCCAGAATGACGTCATGACGCTTGTCGCCAAGGGCGCGGCCGACCAGCTCTTCGGCTTCCCCCATGGAGTAGAGATCGGCGGTGTCGATTAAATTGACGCCGGCATCCAGCGCCATATCAAACTGGCATCGTGCGCCATCAACATCGACACTAGCGGCCTTTTCAAAGCCACCGCCGCCGCCAAAGGGAACGGTCCCAAGAACAATTTCAGAGACCAGCAGGCCGGAGTTGCCAAGCGGACGATATTTCATGTGAAAGCTTCCCTGTTTTCCGAACAAGACCATCAGTTGAGTGGTCAGGTCATAAGCCTGGCAGATTGGATCGAAGCGACAAGCCGAAAATGGTTAACATGGGAGAGGATCGGGAGTTGAAGAGAGAAGCCACAAAGCATGTGGATATCGTTCAGATGCTGGTCTGAATGGCGCTGCCTTTGGATGGCCGCTGGTCTTTCAGCGCTGATGGGAAGTAACACGATATTGAGGCAGGCCGGGTAGAAAATCGCCATCGCCAGAGCCGGCAATGACGATTATTGGACAAAAAGTTCTGAGGTTTCAGAGATCTTCTTCGGTCACATCGTCGGGTGACAGCCGAAGCCCGCTGGCCGGCAGCGGATGGTTGTCCAGGCGCGGGCCGTCCGGTGTCAGCTTGAGACGACCCTGCATGAACCAGCGTACCGTCATCGGATAGATCACGTGTTCACGGGTGAGCACCCGCTCTGCCAGGGTGGCTTCATCATCGTCGGGGGTCACGCTGACCGCGGCCTGGACCACGACAGGGCCGCCGTCGAGCTCATCGCTTACAAAATGAACGCTGGCCCCGTGTTCAGACACCCTGTCTGCCAGCGCGCGTGCGTGCGTATTCAGGCCGCGATAGTCCGGCAGCAGGGAGGGGTGGATATTGAGCATGCGGCCATGGTATCGACGTACAAACGCCGGTGTCAGGATGCGCATGAAACCGGCCAGCACGATCAGATCCGGTGCGTGTCGATCGATGACCTTGACCAGTGCGGCATCGAAGGCCTCGCGTGAGTCGTACTCGTGATGAGGCAGCACCACGGCCGGAATCCCGGCTTCGCGTGCCCGTACCAGCCCGTAGGCATCGCCGCGATTGGAGATGACGGCCGCAATTTCGCCACCCAGCTCGTCATGCGCCTCGGCGTCAATCAACGCCTGTAGATTGCTGCCGCTACCCGAGATCAGAACAACCAGCCGCTGGCGATCGGGCTGTTCGGGCTTAAAGTCCTGCTCGGAGGTTTCGCTGTCGGACATTATATTTCCTGTCTGATTACTGACGGGCGTTTTCAAGCACAACGTTTGGTTGTGTCTCGTCCGAGCGGCTGACATGCCCCAACCGGTACACGGTTTCTCCCGTGCTTTCCAGAAAGGTCTCGGCCTGCCCGGCCTGGTTGGCCGGAACGACCACCACCATGCCGATGCCGCAGTTGAGGACGCGATGCATCTCGGTCTCGTCGATGTTGCCTTCGCGCTGCAGCCAGTCAAAGACGGCCGGGCGTGGCCAGGCCTGCGCATCGATATGAACGCTGGTGTGCTCCGGCAGCACGCGCGGGATATTCTCGAGCAGACCGCCACCGGTAATATGAGAAAGTGCATGTACGGTGATATCGCTGTCATGCAGCATGGCCAGCAGCGATTTGACGTAGATGCGGGTCGGCGCCATCAGGGCCTCGCTCAGGGTCAGGCCATCGTCGAGTCGGGTATCGGGCGCTGCACCGCTGCGTTCGAGCACCCGACGAATCAACGAATAGCCATTGGAGTGGGGGCCGCTGGAGGCCAGGCCCAGTACCACGTCACCTTCGCCCACCTTCGAGCCATCGAGAATTTCCGATTTTTCAACAATGCCAACACAAAACCCGGCCAGATCGTAATCGGAGCCGTCATACATCCCCGGCATCTCGGCCGTTTCACCGCCGACTAGGGCACACCCTGCCTGGCGACACCCTTCACCAATGCCCGTGACCACGTCAGCGGCCATCTCGACATTCAGTTTGCCGGTGGCGTAGTAGTCGAGAAAGAACAGCGGTTCGGCGCCGGCGACCACCAGGTCGTTGACGCACATGGCGACCAGATCGATGCCGATGGTGTCGTGACGTCCCAGATCCATGGCCAGCCTGAGCTTGGTGCCGACACCGTCGGTCCCTGACACCAGCACCGGTTCGCGATAGCCGCTGGGAAGCTGACACAGCGCGCCAAAACCGCCAAGCCCACCCATCACTTCCGGTCGTGTTGTACTTTTGGCGACATGCTTGATGCGTTCGACCAGCGCATTACCGGCGTCGATATCAACACCGGCATCCTTGTAGGAGAGGGAGTCACGAGACGAAGGCTCGGTCATGTTGGGGTCCTGTCACTGAAAAATGAGACGGGGTTCCGGCCGGGGCCAGAGCGATAATCAAGAAGGACGGCATTGTACCATCGGCCATGATCGATCGCATCGCAACTGCAGGCCAGGGATGGGGCGTGTGCATAGGCTGCCCCGAATCATCGCGTTCATGATAATGTGACTGCTGTTCCCCTTGTTTTGAGCATGGACGCCGTAATGAGTCCGGATACCCTACAGCTTCCGCTAGGTGTTGGTGCGCGTGATGACGTCACGTTCGCCGGTTTCTGGCCGGGTGCCAATGCAGGCCTTGTCACCCATCTGCGTCATCAGCTTGACGACAGCGGCGAGCAGTTTATTTATCTATGGGGAGCTTCCGGCAGCGGACGTACCCATCTACTTCAGGCTGCGTGCCTTGAAGCCAGCGATCGAGGCGCCAGAGCGCTGTATCTGCCGCTCAATGATCTGGGTCACTTTCCGCCGCACATGCTGGAAGATCTTGAGGCGCTGGATCTGATCGCCATTGATGATCTTGAGCGTGTGATTGGTCGCAAGCGCTGGGAAGAGGCGCTTTTTCACTGTTTTAATCGCTTAAGGGATGCCAACTGCCGACTGATTATTGCCGCTCAGGCATCGCCCCGGGCGCTGCCCGTTACTCTGCCGGATCTGGCATCAAGGCTGGGGTGGGGGATGACCTTCCATCTGCAGCCGCTGAGCGATCAGGATCGACTGGAGGTGCTGCGGCTACGAGCGCATCAGCGCGGCATGCAGCTTCCCGATGAAGTCGCTCGTTATCTGCTGCATCGCGGCCCGCGCCGGCTGGGAGACATGCTGGTGCTTTTGACCCGCCTGGATAGCGCATCGCTTTCGGCGCAGCGCCGCTTGACCATTCCTTTCGTCAAGCAGGCGCTCGGCTGGTAAATAATCACGCTTGATGTGGCAGGAAACCTGGCAGTCCCGGCAGGACGATCTATACTTGAAATCATCACTTCTGGTTTCCTGTTCACCGCCCACTTCCCCGGGCGGTTTTTTATTGCTCAGGCTCATTTTTGTTACGTCATTCGTGCCTGCTTGAAACACGCCGTGACACTTCCAGGCGCAAGCGGTCGTCGCAACGTTACTGATGCATGAATATAAAAAAACCGGCTCCCTGGGGGCCGGTTTTTTGATGATGGTTGCACTTGAGCAGTGATCAGCGACGTGTGATCAGCGCACCCAGTACAAAACCGACGGTCGCGGCGATGGCCAGCGCGCCTACCGGCTGCTTGACCGTAAATTCGCGTGCATTGTCGACGACTTCACCATACTGGGACTGTACCTGACCGGCCGCGCTGCGCAGTCGGCCTTCGGTGCGGTGCTCATTGTCATCGGTAAAGTCACCATAGGCTTCCTGCGCCTTGCCTACTGCATTTTTGGTTTCGCCTTCGATCTGATTCTTGAACATGGTGTCCTGACTCCGATGGGTAGATAAATTCTGTACTTCCTTAAAGTTATCTCATGTTGATCGTTTCGCCAGGATTATCTGCATTTCGGCATAACAAAATTGTCACGTGAAGAAAATACGACAGGGCCAAATGTATGTGAGGCGTCACGAAGTGATGTCCGACGCTCAGGGTGCCAGTAGATAGCCGCTGCGACGGCTTTCATGGCCGGCAAGATCCGCCACGATCATGCCGGCGGTGGCCATGCGCCGCTGACTTCTGGCATAGATCATGCCGTCCTGCGATGCACGGACCTCATGGACCACGTCGCTGATCGGGTCAATCACCTCGGCCACCAGCTGACCGCTGACCACCGACTCACCGGGATTCGCGTGAAAGACCAGCAGCCCGCCTTCGGGCGCCGTGAGAAACTCCATGGCCGACAGCGGTGTGGCCGGGAAGGGCAGTGATGGCAGTGGCGGTGCCTCACCCTGAACAAGTCCGAGCTGCATCATCCAGTCAACGATGGCGCGACTGTCGTGATCGGCCAGATCATGATCAACATCGTCCTGGCCGCGAAGCTCCAGGGTGATGGACTGCGTGCCGTAGCCGATCGGAAAGCGCTTGCCAAAACGTTCGCGCAGCTGCTCCCAGACCAGCGTAAAGCACTCATCAAAGGACTGGCCGCCGGAATCGGTGGCCAGCATGCTGGCACGGGCGCCAAAATAGCGCGCCAGAGGCTCGAACGTCGGCCAGGCGGCAGGCGTGGTATACAAATGCGCCACGGCATTGAAATCACAGTGCAGATCCAGCACGTAATCGGCCTGACAGGCCAGGCGTTGCAGGGTCAGCTGCAGGGATTCCAGGGCGTTGGCAGGTGATTTGTCTTCCAGCGCGGCCAGAAAGCGTTCCCTGATGAGGCGGGTATTCCCGGCTTCCTCATTGCCCAGCACGGTTTCCAGATGCTCGGCAATGGCAGGCGTCATGTCCGCGTAATGGCGGTTAAAGTTTTTCAGCGTTTCCTGCTCATAGCGCCCCAGCGGCACATCCATCAACTGCTGGGTCAGTCCGATCGGATTGGCGACCGGCACGATACACACACGCGTGTGCAAAAGGCCGGCGGCTTCCAGTTCTGCCATGTGCTGCTTGAGCTTCCAGGCTACCAGCATGCCTGGCAGCTCATCGGCATGCAGTGATGCCTGAATGTAGACACTGTGTTGGCTGTCCTGCGGACCGTAATGAAAGCTGTGGAGTTGAGTGACCGTGCCGGGTACGGACGACATCAGCTCATGAATGCGATGTTCCACGAAATTGCCTCAGGGCACTGTGCCCGTAAAGGCGGCGTCGAGCGCCGCCTGGTCAATAAAACGGATGCCATTTATGGCTGAGTGCTGTCCGGCGGCGTGGACAGGTCATAGTCAAAGTACTGCTGCATCAGTTTGTCGAAGGTGCCATCAGCGTAGACATCGCGAATGGCCTGATTGAATGTCTCGGCCAGTGCCTTGTCCCGTGTTCGAAAGGCCATGGCGGCACCGCTGCCAAAAATGCGTTTGGGTGTGCTGATTTCAGGGCCGATCTGCTTGAATGGACTGTCATCATCGCGAAAGTCGATGCTTTCCATTGCCAGCGGATAGTCCTCGAAAGCCAGATCCAGGCGGCCGGTTTCAAGATCGTTTTCAACGTCCTGAGAGGATCCATAGCGGCGGATGTCGAGCACGTCACCGTACATCTCGGTCACATAGACGTCACGAATGGAGCCGCGCTGTACACCCACGCTCAACCCCTTGAGGCTGTCATGATCATCAATGCTGATATCGCGATCCCGGGCCGTAATCCAGATACTGGGTGTGTTGTAGTAGGGGATCGAAAAGGGCACCTGGCGCTCGCGCTCGGGCGTGATGGCCATGGAAGACAAAATGGCGTCGTACTTGCGTGCCATCAGTCCCGGAATGATGCCATCCCAGGGCTGCTCGACCCAGCTGCACTCGAGTTCGGCGCGCTTGCAGAGTTCGTTGCCCAGATCGATCTCGAACCCTTCAAGCTGCCCGTTGGGTGCGCGATACACGAAGGGTTCATAGGGGACATCGATGGCCAGTTTAACGCTGTCCGGGGTTTTGGCCATGGCGCCGCCCGAAATCAGCAGCGTGGCCATGCAGGTGGCGCTTAACAGTCTTTTCATTGTCGTTATCCTTGCCTTGAAGCCGATGCCATTATCGACATGATGAGCGAGTGTATACCCGCCATGACAGCGCGCAAGAGTACAGAGCCACATCTCTCGCCACCGGCCCGGGCACGCTGATATCATGGATACATGAACAGTACTCCTGCTTTCACCTCATCCGGCAATGCCCCCTTTTTGAACATTGCGGATTCGCTCAACGACCCGCGCTATTATCTGGTCAATTTTGACAACGTACTGACCTGGGTCAGTGAGCGCTATGACGATCTGCTTGATGCAGATGAGCGTGACTTCATTGCCCGTTTTCAGGCGCTGCCCGTGCCCTCGAGGGCGCTGTTGGTGCGCATGGTCATGCGCAAGGGCGAGCACTTTCGTATCGATCGTCTCGTGTACGACGAGATCGGAGAGACCCGGGCCGCGCTTGCCCCGCTGGTCGAGCACGCTCTGGTGGACGCGCGTCCCGATCTGACGCTGGATCAGCTGTTTGATCTCTTCACCCGTGACGAGCTGGTGGGTATGTTCCGTGACCATCTCGCCAGGCCCCGCGATCGCAAGGCGCTCTTGAAAGAGGCTTTGGTGAAAGAGGCCCTGGTGCCGGCGTTTGATCAACCACTAAGGCTGGAGGAATGGCACGCTATAACAGGTCAACCCCTGACCTCTGAGGTGGTTCGCCTGACCGTCATGCCCGTGTGTGAGCGTCTTCGCCTGATGTTTTTCGGCAACCTGCGCCAGCAGTTTTCCGAGTTCGTGCTGGCAGATCAGGGGATCTATCGTTTTGAAGTGGTGCCCTTCACGCCCGAATCCCGGGCGTTTCAACGGCGCGAGGATATTGAGCGCTACTGGCAGATTCATGACTGCCGGGAACGTTTTGAGGCCGGCTACGACATTGATGAGGTGCTGGCGGCGTTGCCGGTGCGCATCGCTGACAGCCCCTGGCTGGAGGCGCGCCGTGGCCGGGTCATGTATGCCATCGCCCGCCACTGTGAGCGTCAGGGTGACCTGATGCGGGCCGGTGAGCTGTATGGACAAAGCGGCCATGGCGAGGCGCGTATTCGCCATATCCGGGTGCTGGAGCGACTGGGGGAACATGGCCAGGCGCTGGCCCTGTGCACGGCGGCGTCAGAGGCGCCGATCAGTGAGGCCGAGCGTCAACAGGCCGCCCGTATTCAGCCGCGGCTGCATCGCGCCCTGAGCATGGAAAAGCCCTTGAGTGAGGCAGAAGCCTCTGCCAGACGGTGTGATCTGACCCTGCCCCGCAGCGGCTGCGTGGAGCACGCCGTTCGTGAGCATCTGGCGTCACCTGAGGCGCCGGTGTTTTATGTCGAAAATACGCTGATCAACGCGCTCTTTGGCCTGCTGTGCTGGGAGGCCATCTTTGCCCCGCTGCCCGGGGCGTTTTTTCACCCGTTTCAGAGCGGCCCGGCCGACCTGATGCGCCCGGAGTTCTACCCGCAGCGCGAGCAGCACTTCAAGCGCTGTCTGGCGCGGCTGGAAGAGGGCGCTTGGCGCGAGGCCATTGTGCAGCGCTACCGGGAGAAGCAGGGCATTCAGTCGCCCTTTGTACACTGGGGGGCGCTCAGTGAGGAGCTGCTGGCACTGGCACTGCATTGTCTGCCGCCGGCGCATCTGCGCTGCTGGTTTGAACGGCTTTTGACCGATATTCGCGCCCATCGCGCCGGCATGCCGGATCTGATTCGCTTTTACCCCAATGCGCCTGAAGGCGCGCTCCGCTATGAAATGATCGAGGTGAAAGGACCGGGCGACCGGCTGCAGGACAATCAGAAGCGCTGGATCGCCTTTTGTGCGCAGCACGATATGCCGGTCACGGTCTGCCATGTGCGCTGGGGCGATGACGAGGGCACGACTTGAGCACAGCGGGGGCCATCGCCGAATCAAGCGGCGACGACACGCCGCGCTACCGCGTGGCGGTGCGGGCACTGTGCGAGTTTACCGCGCGCACGGGCGATCTTGATCTGCGGTTTACGCCGGCCCCCACCGCGCAGCAGGGCATTGCCGGCCATCAGGTGGTCGCCTCGCGCCGGGGCAAACACTACGAGCATGAGGTCACCCTTGAGGGTCGATATGGCGCGCTGATCGTGCGAGGCAGAGCCGATGGCTATGACCCGGTACGCCAGCGGCTGGAGGAGGTGAAGACCCGCCGAGGCGGCATTGAGGCCATGCCGGCCAATCAACGCGCGCTGCACTGGGCACAGGCGAAGGTCTATGCCGCGCTGATGTGCCGCCAGCGTGACCTTGAAACCATCGAAGTCGCGCTGGTCTATTTCGATATCGAGCAGCAGCGCGAAACGGTGCTGGTGGAGACCATGGCGCGTGATGCGCTGGAAGCCTTTTTTATCGCCCAGTGCGAGCGCTTCATCGACTGGGCCGAGCAGGAGCTGGCGCATGAGACAGCGCGTTCACGGACGCTTTCGCAGCTCGCCTTTCCGCACGCCGATTTTCGCCCGGGGCAGCGCGCGCTGGCGGAAAGCGTCTTCAAGGCGATCAGCACCCGCCGCGATCTGATGCTGCAGGCGCCGACCGGCATCGGCAAGACGCTGGGCACCCTGTTTCCCGCGATCAAGGCGATGCCGGGCCAGCGCCTTGATCGCCTGTTCTTTCTCACCTCTCGCACTACCGGGCGCCGGCTGGCGCTGGAGGCCTTGACCACGCTGGGCATGGCAGACGCCGCTGAAGCGGATGCCGGTGACGCTGCTCTCAACCCCGGTGTTCGCACCCTGGAGCTGATTGCACGTGACAAGGCCTGCGAGCACCCGGAGCTTGCCTGTCACGGTGACAGCTGTCCGCTGGCCAGCGGTTTTTATGACCGACTGCCTGCTGCGCGGCAGGCCGCCGTACAGCAGGGTTGGCTGGATCACGGCAGTCTCAGGGCGGTCGCACTGGCCCACCGTGTCTGTCCCTATTATCTGGGGCAGGAGATGGCGCACTGGTGCGACGTCGTGATCGGTGATGTCAATTACTGGTTCGATACCAGCGCCATGCTCTACGCCCTGACGCGACAGCATCAGTGGCGGGTCAGCCTTCTCATTGATGAAGCCCACAATCTTGTCGAGCGTGGGCGCGCCATGTATGGCGCCGAATTTGACCAGGGCCGTTTTGCCGCCGCCCGACGCGAGGCGCCGGCTGTACTCAAGCGTCCGCTGGACCGGCTGTGGCGCCAGTGGAAGGCGCTGCTGCGCGAACACGACGGCGATTATGCCTGTCTCGAAACGCCGCCACGCAAGCTCTTCAACGCGCTGTCGCAGTTCGTCACCCAGGTCGGCGATCTGATGGTCGACACGCCTATCGGTCTCGAGAGCGCGTTGCTGGAAGCGTGGTTTGATGCCATGCAGATCGTGCGCATCGCCGAGCTGGCCGACGAGTGCGATGCCGGCCACTACCTGTTTGATATTGAGCGCCGTGGCCGCAGTGCGACGCTGTCACTGCGTAATGTGGTGCCGGCACCGCTGCTGGCGCCACGCTTCGAGGCCGCCCATGCCGCCATTTTGTTTTCTGCCACGCTCTCCCCGGGGCATTACTACCGTGATCAGCTGGGGCTTGATTCAGTCACGCCATGGCTCGAGATGGCCTCGCCTTTCGAGGCCGGGCAGCTTGAGGTGCATCTGGCCGGGCACATTTCCACGCGCTACCGCGATCGCCGCGCTTCCCTTGCGCCCATTGCCGAACTGATGGCCCATCAGTTTCATCAGCGCCCCGGCAACTATCTGGCCTTTTTCAGCAGCTTTGACTATCTCGAACAGGTCAGGGGGGCGCTGGCCGAATATGCGCCTGAGGTCCCGCAGTGGTCGCAGGCGCGGCGCATGTCCGAGCCCGAACGTGACGCCTTTCTGGCGCGCTTTACCCTCAAGGGGCAGGGTATCGGTTTTGCCGTGCTGGGCGGCATCTTCGGTGAAGGCATCGATCTGCCCGGCGAGCGGTTGATCGGTGCTTTTGTGGCAACACTTGGGCTTTCGCAGTTCAATCCAGTCAACGAGCAGATGAAGGCGCGCATGGAGACACTGTTCGGCGATGGCTACCGCTACGCCTATCTGTATCCCGGTATGACGCGGGTGGTGCAGGCCGCCGGTCGCGTGATTCGCTCGCCCGAGGATCAGGGCGTCATTTATCTGATCGATGATCGTTTCCGTCGGACCGAGATACAGGCGCTGCTGCCCCGCTGGTGGACGCTACCACCGCCTGCTCGCCACAATAATGATGGCAGATAGCATGCGTCTTCGTTGAAAGGGGTTGTCTCAAGGCCCACTTAAGAGAATTCTGCCTTTTTTGATTCGCCACGTGCCTGTTCCTGTGTCGTCTCCAGGGCCATATTACAGGTCGTGCCGGATCGACTGCGCTACGCTCAACAGCATATTGGTTCATGACACATCGCAGATCGTTCGGTCTGCGGTGTTGTCCGGCACTTCGGGATACTCACATGGCACGGTTAAATCATTACAGCAAGGCGGATCACGCCATCGACTGGCAGCTCGATAGCGTGGTGCATTCACTTCGGAATGCCCGCGAGCAGTGGCGCGCCGATCACGGACGCACCAACGAGTCCGGCGGGCGCAGCCTGCCCTCGCGCGAAATCATCAACGAGGTGGTCGAGGCCGTGATCGGCGCGGTGTTCCCCATGCGGCTGGGGCCCTCCAATCTGCGTCATCACAGCGAGGACTACTTTGTCGGCTATACGCTGGATGCCGCGCTTAATGCACTGCTCGATCAGGTGCTGCTCGAGCTGGATCATACGGCCATGCGTCGTGGCGAAGCGCCGCAGGACCATTCCGACCAGGCCATCAACATTGTGCGCGATTTTGGCGCCATGTTGCCGACCATTCGTCACTGGCTCGATATCGATATCATGGCGGCCTATCGCGGTGATCCGGCGGCGCGCAGTGTGGATGAGGTGCTTCTGTGCTATCCGGGCATCACTGCCATTATTTACCACCGCCTGGCGCATCAGCTCTATTCGACCGGGGCGCCGCTGTTGGCCCGGATGGTGTCCGAGGCGGCCCATTCGGCCACAGGGATCGACATTCATCCTGGTGCCAGCATCGGCTCTGGCTTTTTCATCGATCACGGCACCGGTGTGGTCATCGGAGAGACGGCCATCATTGGCGATCGTGTGCGGATCTATCAGGCCGTCACGCTGGGCGCCAAACGCTTTCCGGCCGATGAAAACGGTCAGCTGGAGAAGGGCCATGCTCGCCATCCGATCGTGGAAAACGATGTGGTCATTTACGCCGGTGCGACCATTCTGGGTCGCGTCACGATCGGGCACGACTCGATCATTGGCGGCAACGTATGGCTGACGCGAAGCGTCGAACCTCACAGCAACGTGTCTCAGGCCAGTCTCCAAAAGTCGCCCTGTTAAATTTTTATACCGTTACCTTTTGGGGCATGAAACACGGGTGTGCGGTACCGAGTATCAGGAATGCCGGATGCCCCGAATGATGTTCGGTCTCAAGGAGACGCCGGGCATCATCAGCTTCGGTCGATATCAACGTCACGCAGCATAAATCAGGAGGCACGATGAAACGCTTTGATGACAGGGTAGTCATGGTGACCGGTGCAGGGTCAGGCATCGGTGAGGCGGCAGCTCGGCGCTTCGCCAGTGAGGGCGCGAAAGTGGTCCTGATCGGTCGTACGAAAGAGAAGCTGGATCGTGTGGCCGACAGCATCGACGGCGAGACGCTGGTTCATGTGGCAGACGTCTCTGACGGCGATGCGATGAATCGCCTGGTGGCCGATGTCATTGACCGATTCGGGCGCCTCGATGTTCTGGTCAACAACGCCGGTATCGCGCCGGGGGGCCGGGTCCACGAGGCGGAGCTCGATGACTGGAAGCAGGTGATGAGTATCAACGTGGACGGTGTGTTTTACGCCAGCCGTGCCGCGCTTCCGGAGCTTTTGAAAACGAAGGGCACCATCGTCAATGTCTCTTCCGTGTCAGGGCTTGGGGGGGACTGGAACATGAGTCTGTATAACGCTTCCAAGGGGGCGGTCAGCAATATGACGCGTGCCATGGCGCTCGATTACGGGGAAGAGGGCGTGCGCGTCAATGCGGTGTGCCCCAGCATTACCAGAAGCGATCTAACCAGTGGCATTACCGGCAATGACGATCTGATGAAGAAGTTCGCCGATCGCATGCCGCTGGGACGTGCGGCCGAAGCCGAGGAAGTTGGTGACGTCATCGTCTTTCTGGCAAGCCATGACGCGCGCTTTGTCAACGGCGTGAATCTGCCGGTCGATGGCGGCATCATGGCCTCCAACGGTCAGCCACGCCTGGGCTGATCGCGCAATGTTCAGTGAGCGTCTACACTTGCGCCCTTTCCGTGCGGATATGAGGGCAGGGAAGGGCAGGATGAAACCGTTTGAAAACGGTTTCTGTCATGGACTTGGCTTTGGCCCGGACGGCCCTCATATTCGTACTGATCACGGTAGCAGAATGCAGGGCTGGTGGGGCACTTGATGACCAGCAGGACTGGCACTGTTACGACATTTTTCACACATGAAGTGAGGTCGGGATATGGATATCGTCAGGATCATTTTTGCCATTTTGCTGCCACCGGTAGGCGTTTTTCTTCAGGTAGGGCTGGGGCTTCAGTTCTGGGTCAATATTCTGCTGACACTACTGGGTTATATCCCGGGTATTATCCACGCCATCTGGATTATCGCGCGCCGTTAAAGTCTGGCCGCCTGTCGGTGAGACGCTGATCGTTGAAAAGGGAAGGCCCGTCAGGGCCTTCCCTTTTTTAATAACGATGGCCGAGAAGCAACGGTTTTGACACGACAGACTGCAACACAAAGTCAAGCTGTATGTTCTACATATAAGGTTCAATGACACATCGTATAGTAGTGGGATAGATATGATGTATGACAAATTAATGCCAGCCATGCCGTTCCTCCCAGTCAAGATATTTTCCATCCGACAGGCGGCAAGCTTTTGGTAGGTCGCTGAGCTCCCATTTGACATGGCTACTTTCTGCCCAGCGTAACGGGAACAGCGCTGTCGGGCGAAATGCTTTGATTACTCACCGCCAGGAGAGCATGCCATGTCGATCAGATTATCCCTGAACCCTGTTCACTGTCTTCAGGCCGCAGCCGTGGTTGGCGTACTGGCCGGCATGTCACTGCCGGCACATGCCGATAACTGGCGTGGCTGGAACGTTCATCCGCAGGGCTATCCCAATAGCGTGGCGCTCGACAGCTTCGTCAAGGAAGTGACCGAAAAGACGGACGGGCGCATCAATGCCAAGGTCTTTCACAACGGCGTGCTGGGCGACCAGCCTGACGCCATCGAGCAGACTCGCAGCGGCGCGCTGAATTTTGCCAACTTCAATATGGGGCCGATGGGGCCGATCGTCCCGGAAACCGACGTGCTGTCGCTGCCGTTTTTGTTCAAGGACATTGACGCCATGCATAAGGTCATGGACGGCGAAATCGGTCAGCGTTTTGCTGATGCGCTGGAGAAGAAAAATCTGGTGGCACTGTCCTGGTTCGATTCGGGGGCGCGCAGTGTCTACAACACCAAGCGTCCCATCAATGAACCCGAGGACATGCAGGGGCTCAAGGTTCGCGTCATGAACAATGACCTCTACGTGGAGATGATCGATGCGCTTGGCGGTAACGCTACGCCCATGGCGTATGGCGAGGTATATCAGTCCCTGAAGACCGGTGTGCTTGATGGCGCAGAGAACAACTTTCCCTCCTATGAATCCAGTGGCCATGACGAGATCGCGAAATATTACTCCGAGACCGAGCACCTGATCCTCCCCGAGTGCCTGTGTATTGCCAAGCGAAGCTGGGAAAAGCTGTCCGATCAGGATCAGGACATCGTGCGTCAGGCAGCGCTTGATGCCGCCACGCTCCAGCGCCAGCTATGGGCGGAAGGCTCCAAAAAGAGTCGTGAAGAGGTCATTGCCGCCGGCGCGAAAATCAACGAAGTGGACAAGCCGGCCTTCCAGGCAAAAATGGAGCCGATCTACGCCGCCTTCGTCAAGGAACATCCCGATCTTGAGCCGCTGCTCAACGATATTCGCAACGCACAGTAAAACAACCACCGCGAAGGGTGCGCTTTACTATTCACAGTAAGGCGTGCTCGGGAGTGTACGCACCATGGATAGCTCTACCGATCAGATCAGGGACATACCCGAGGATCATCCGCGCACGGGCGTGGCAGGACGTGCACTCGATGGGCTGGCTCATCTGTGCATCATGGTTTCGGGAGCGCTGCTGGTCTTTCTGATCGTCTCGTTTGGCTGGCTGGTCTTTGGCCGCTACGTGCTCAACAACACCCCGACCTGGGTCGAGCAGTCCTCACTGGTCATCGTGGTCTATATCACCTGCCTGGGGGCCGCTGCCGGCGTGCGTCACAACACGCATCTGAGCATTGATATGGTGCGCGAGGCTTTGCCAGCCATTCCACGCACGATCATGTGCCACCTTGCGGATCTTTTCGTACTTGTCTTCGGCGTATTCATGGCCTGGCAGGGAACCAATCTGGTGCTGGACAACACCACCAGAGCCATTCCCATGATCGGGCTGACGGAAAGCTGGCGGGCAGCGCCTCTGGCCATCTGCGGAGTGTTGATGGTGCTGTTTGCCGGCGCCAACATCGTCGAGCGCCTTACCCATAAAACAAGGGTGTAAACGGTATGGGTCTGATGATCTTGTTTGGCGTATTCGCCATTGGTCTGGTGATCGGGGCGCCGGTGGCTTTTGCCGTGGGTCTGGCTGCCATCACGACCTTTCTATACGAAGGCCTGCCGCTTTTTGTCGGCTTTCAGCGCATTCTTTCGGGTATCTCGGTATTTTCGCTGCTGGCGATTCCGTTTTTCATCTTCGCCGGCGAGCTGATGCTCCACGGTGGCATCTCCGACCGGCTGGTACGACTGGCATCAGCAGCAGTAGGGCGCGTGCGCGGTGGACTGGGGCTGGTCAATGTCAGCTCTTCGATGCTCTTTGGCGGCATTTCCGGCTCCGCGGTGGCTGATACCTCGGCGCTGGGCTCGATTCTGATCCCGGTCATGAAGGAGAAGGGTTACGACGCCGATTACGCCGTCAACGTCACGGTAACGTCCTCGATTGCCGGTGTGGTCATTCCGCCCAGCCACAACATGATTCTTTATGCCGTTGCTGCCGGTGGCGGTATTTCGGTGACCCAGTTATTCATGGCCGGTGTCGTGCCAGGCATTCTGATGTGTGTGGCACTCGCCGTGGCCGCCTATGTGGTAGCGGTCAAGCGGGGCTACCCGGCTGAGACCTTTCGGGGCTGGCGCGCTTTATTGATCAGCCTGGTGGCGGCACTGCCCGGGCTGATGACGGCCATTATCATTGTTGGTGGAGTGCTTTCGGGCATTCTGACCGTCACCGAGTCAGGCGCCTTCGGGGCCATCTACGCCATTGTGGTGACGGCGCTGGTCTATCGCGAACTGCGCTGGGACAACTTCAAAAAGGCGGTCTATCAGTCGGTACGCACAACGTCGCTGGTCATGATCCTGGTGGGGTGTGCCTCGGCGTTTTCCTATCTGCTGGCACTCTACAGCGTGCCGGAGCTTTTGACCGATCTGCTGCTGAGCATCTCTGATAATCCACTCGTGATTCTTTTATTGCTCAACGTCACACTGCTGGCGCTGGGCATGATCATGGACATGGCGGCGCTGATTCTGATCTGTACGCCGATCTTTTTGCCAATTGCGACCCAGTTCGGCATGGATCCCATCCAGTTTGGCGTCGTCATGATGATCAATCTCGGTATGGGGCTTTGTACGCCACCGGTCGGGGCCTGTCTGTTCGTGGGTAGCGTGATCGGCAAGATCAAGATGGAACAGGCCGTGCGTACCATCTGGCCGTTTTATCTGGCGCTGTTTGCCGTATTGATGCTGGTGACCTACGTACCCATCGTCTCGATGTGGTTGCCCGGGCTGATTGAATAGCGTTGTCTTTTATATACACGCTCGAAAGGAGTGATTCATGCTTAATCGTCTTCTGGTGACCGGCGCCGCCGGCGGGTTGGGTCAGGCCCTTCGCCCATATCTGTCACGTCTGGCCCGCCATGTGCGACTGTCTGATATCGTCGAGATCGAAAAGGAGGGGGATCACGAGGAAATCGTGCGCTGTGACCTGGCTGATGCCGACGGCGTCAGCGCGCTGGTGCGCGATTGTGACGGCGTTGTTCACCTGGGCGGTATATCGGTGGAAAGCCCGTGGCAGAGCATTTTGCAGGCCAATATCATCGGGACCTATAACCTTTATGAGGCCGCCCGACATCACGGCCGGCCGCGAATCGTCTTTGCCAGCTCCAACCACACCATTGGCTATTATCCGCGCACGACGCATATCGATACCGACTCGCCACGCCGTCCCGATTCGCTTTATGGCGTCTCCAAGTGCTTTGGTGAGGATCTCGCCAGTCTTTACTATCACAAGTTCAACGTTGAAACCCTGAACGTGCGGATCGGTTCCTGTTTCCCGAAGCCGGCCGATACCCGAATGCTGGCCACCTGGATGAGCGTGGAAGATTTTGTGGCGCTGCTGGAGCGGGCATTTGTGGCGCCAAAGCTGGGCTGCACGGTGATCTACGGCGTCTCGAACAACCGCGAGCGCTGGTGGGATAATCGCAAGTCCTCGTTTCTGGGCTGGGTACCGAAAGACAGCTCCGAGCCCTGGCGCGCTGAAACCGAAGCCGCCGCCGGGGAGATTGATCCGGATGACCCGGCTGTCGTCTACCAGGGCGGCAAGTTCGCCAGTACCGGCCATCCCGATGACTGAAACGATGCACGACTGATACCCATTCAAAAACACTGGCGTTTCATGAGGGCAGCAGCATTTTGTTCCTGGCCTGCCCTTTTGGGCAGGCCTTTTTATTGATGGTTGATTGATGGCCAGAATGATCGATGGCCGAAATCGTGGTCGCCTTGTGCGATACGGCGCGGGATCAAACACTCCACTTCTGGTCTGCACTACCTGCTTGCCCAAAGTTCAATGTACCAAGGTCGCGTAGTCCTAAAAGTATGATGTATGACATTTTTGTGGACCGATTTCATTGACTGAAGCCGCTTGACACTGCACCCGCGTGTTTTCAAAAACGCCGCACGCGATACATCGCAGCTTCATGAGCTGTCTGTAACGGTGCATTCAATAATGCTCTGATACCCGGCGAGATCACTCATCCATCAAGAGACTGCCATGGCGCAACATACCGAGACACCCACCATTGTGGCCATGAAGGTCATACCCGTTGCCGGACGCGATAGCATGCTGCTTAACGTGGGCGGCGCACACTCCCCGTTTTTTACGCGCAATATCCTGATTCTTGAAGACAGCGCCGGACGCATTGGCGTCGGGGAAGCTCCCGGCGGCGAGACCATTCAGCGCTCGCTTGAACGGGCACGTCAGGTTGTGGAAGGCCAGTCGCTGGGCAAGTTGCGCTCGATGGTATCGGCGCTGGCCGCCAGCGGCCAGCGTGCCGATTTCAATGATTTCGGCAAGGGCGCTTGGACCTTTGAGCTGCGCGTCAATGCTGTCGCCGCACTTGAAGCCGCACTGCTGGATCTGATGGGTCAGCACCTGGGAGTGCCGGTGGCCGAGCTGCTGGGCGAGGGCAAACGCCGCGATAGCGTCGAAGTGCTGGGCTATCTCTTTTTTGTCGGTGACGGCGAGCAGACCCCGCTGGATTATCGCCAGTCGACACCCGGTCAGTCGCATGAGTGGTATCGCCAGCGCGACAGGGCCACCATGACCCCCGGGCGCGTCGTGGAACTGGCCCAGGCGGCACAGGACCGCTACGGCTTTCGCGACTTCAAGCTCAAGGGGGGAGTGCTCCCCGGCGAGCGCGAGATCGAGGCGGTAACGGCGCTGTCGAAGGCCTTCCCGGAGGCACGTACCACCATCGACCCCAACGGCGCCTGGTCCCTGCAGGAGGCCATCACCCTGTGCCAGGATCTTCACGGCGTGCTCGCTTATGCCGAAGATCCCTGCGGTGCTGAAGAAGGTTTTTCCGGCCGCGAGATTCTCGCCGAGTTCCGTCACGCCACCGGCCTGCCGGTCGCGACCAATATGGTCGCCACCAACTGGCGCGAAATGGCCCACGCCCTGATGCTGCGGAGCGTAGACATTCCGCTGGCTGATCCGCATTTCTGGACGCTGTCCGGCGCCGTGCGCGTGTCGCAACTGTGCGCCGACCACGGCATGACCTGGGGCTCCCACTCCAACAATCACTTCGATATTTCGCTGGCCATGTTTGCTCAGGTCGGTGCTGCGGCCGTGGGCAATGTGACCGCGCTGGATACTCACTGGATCTGGCAGGAAGGTGACGCTCGCCTGACGTGTGAGTCCCCCGAGATCATTGACGGTCATGTCGCGGTCACCGATGCCCCGGGTCTGGGCATCGAGATCGACATGGCGGCCATCGAGAAAGCGAATGCGCTGTATCGCAGCCTGCCGGCCGGGGCTCGAAACGACGCCATGGCCATGCAATACCTGATCGATGGCTGGACCTTCGATCCCAAACGCCCGGCGCTGGTGCGCTGATCACCGTTTAAAAACAAAGAGGGAAAGGATCATGAAAAGGCTACTGAGTACACTGACGATTGCGGCCACGATGGTACTGGGCGCACCGGCCATGGCGGCAGATTACCCCACAAAAAGCGTCAGCATGGTGGTGCCTTTCTCGGCCGGTGGCGGTAACGATACCTTCGTGCGCGCCCTGCAGCCGCTGCTGGAAAAACAGCTGGGTCAGGATCTGGTCATTCGCAATATCGCCGGCGGGGGCGGAGCGGTCGGCACGTCTCGAGTGGCGGCTTCAAAGCCCGATGGCTACACCATGCTGGCGGCCAGTAACGCCATGCTCACCCTTGAAGCCATGGGCAATGTCGCCTTTACCCATGATGATTTTGACTTCATTGCCAAGGTCATTGAAGAGCCCTACGTGATCGCAGTGGGTGACAATAAAAAATACAAGGATCTGAAAAGCCTGATCGAGGCCTCAAAGCAGGGCAAACGCCTCAGGGTCGGTGTCTCGGGCGTGGGGTCTTCAGCGCACATTGCAGCCGTTGCCATGCAAAATCGTACCGGTGCGGATTTCAATATCATTCCCTATCCCGGCGGTTCCGAGACCATCTCCGCGGCCATGGGCAACCATGTGGACGCGGTAGTGCTGGGCGGCTCCGAGCTGCGCTCGGCACTGGAATCCGGCCGGTTGACAGCGCTGGCGATGACCTACGCCGAACGCAGCGACTCGCTGCCTGACGTGCCGACCTTTCAGGAAGAAGGCTACGACCTGACACTGACGGTGTGGCGCGGTATTGCGGCGCCCAAAGGTATTCCGGAGGAGGTCGAGCAGCAGTGGGTCAAGGCCATCAAGCAGATCGTGGCCGACGGCTCCTATGAAAAAACGGCCGAAAACCTGGGGACGCAGCTGGCCCCGCTCTACGGTGATGAGCTCGACAGCTTCATCGACCAGTCAGCGGATGTCATGCGTGAAGCAGCCGGTGATCTGGCCAAATAGGGTGCTGGGCACGTCGCTGCATGACGGCGGCGTGCCCTCTTGATCCAGTCATCAACGGATGGCTGTTTCTTCAGTGAGGGAGCTTCAAATCATGCAACGTGATATTGGCAAGCCAATGTTCGATCTGCTGCTGGTGATCGCCTCGGCAGCCGCCTTTGCCGTGTCCACGACGCTGCCAAACATCGAGATCATTGGCGACCTGTCACCGGCGTTTTTTCCCAAACTGATCTCGGCACTGGTCTTTGTGTTTGCCGTGCCGTGTCTGATCAAGGATGTCCGCGAATGGCAGGCCGCTGATACCCGCAATGAACGCACGATCTCTTCTCGCGGCGTGGTGCAGTGGCTGCTGATCGTGGCACTGACGCTGGGATATATCCTGATTTTTGAGCGGCTGGGCTATATCGTCAGCACGGCCATCTTCACCTTCTCCTGCGTGATCGGGTTACTGCTTGCCAGTGGCACATGGCATGAGCTGACGTCGGCCCGACGCGTCAGAAGCCTGGCCGGCGCTGCCATTTTTGCCATTGTTCTGGCCGTGGTCATCTTTTACGTGTTTACCGAGCTGTTCGAGATCCCGCTGCCGGCCTGACGCGAACTCGCGGTACGCCATTCAGGAGAGTTTCATGATTTCCGGTTATCTCGATGGACTGGGCATGGTGCTGCAGTTCGGCACGTTGCTGGCGATTGCCGGCGGAACGCTTCTGGGCATTATCATGGGGGCGCTGCCGGGGCTGACATCGGCCATGGCCGTGGCGCTTTTGCTGCCGGTCACCTTTGGCATGCCACCGGTCATGGGCATCGGCATGATGCTGGGCGCGCTGTGTGGCGCCGGTGCCAGCGGTTCGATCCCGGCCATTTTGCTCAATATTCCAGGAACGCCCTCGTCGGTGGCGACCACCTTTGATGGTTTCCCCATGGCCAAGAAGGGGGAGGCCGGACGGGCGCTTGGCCTGTCGATTGTGGCTTCCTTTCTGGGCGGCATTGCCAGCATGGTGATTCTGAGTCTGCTGGCGCCCCCCATTGCTGATTTTGCCCTGCGTTTTGGTGCGGCCGAATACTTCTCTCTGAGCGTATTTGGTCTGGTGATCATCGCCTCGGTGGCGGGCAAGTCGCTGCTCAAGGGATTGATTGCCGGACTGCTCGGATTTTTCGTTTCGATTATCGGCACCGATCCCATCACCGGGGTGGACCGCTTTACCTTCGGTGAGCTGTCACTGTTGACCGGGGTCAATCTGTTGCCGGCACTGATCGGGCTGTTTGCCGTCTCTCAGGTGCTCAAGGATGCCTTTGAGTACGACCCGCATCAGCGGCTGAAGGACAGCGGTCATCGCATTGATGTGGCACGGCCGCGGTTTCTGGAAACCCTGAAACACTGGCGGGCACTGCTGGTCGGCATTCTCTCCGGGTCGATCGTCGGTCCTGTTCCCGGCGCCGGGGGCAGTATCGCCTCGCTGGTGGCCTACGACCAGGCGCGACGCTTTTCCAGGCATCCCGAAAAATTCGGCACGGGTCATGCACCGGGCATCGTTTCGGTGGAAAGTGCCAACAATGCGTTGCTGGGTGGTGCCCTGATCCCGACACTGGCGCTGGGCATTCCGGGCGAAGCCGCCACGGCGGTACTGCTGGGGGGACTGATGATTCAGGGAGTGACTCCCGGGCCGATGCTGTTTGATGATCAAAGCGGCATTGTCCATGGCATTTTCCTGGCCTATCTCGTGGCCAATATCTTCATGCTGCTGATCATGTGTCTGGGCATCAAGCTGTTCATCCGGGTGCTGATGGTACCGCGCAAGCAACTGCTCTCGGCGATTCTGGTGCTCTGTTTTATCGGGGTCTACGGCGTCGATGGTGATGTGTTCAATCTTTATCTGATGCTGGGGTTCGGCATTCTGGGTTATTTCCTCAACCGCTATGGCTTTGGCACGGCGCCGGTCATTCTGGGGCTGATTCTGGGCCCGATTGCCGAATCCAATCTGCGTCGCGGTCTACAGGCTTTCGAGGGTGACTGGACGCCATTTTTTACCCGGCCCATCAGCCTGACTTTTCTGGTCATTGCGGCAGGCCTGCTGGTGCTGACGCTATGGCAAAACTACCGCGCCAACCGCGTGCCGGTGCAAGCCTCAAAGGAGGGGGCCAACCCATGAAATTGATAAAGTCGAGCGCGGCAGCGGCACCGGGAGTTCTCGGGTGTTCATGGTCTTTTATCCCGAGCAGCTGGGTGGGATTGCTGCCTGCCGGGCCATGGTAGATGACATGACGGCGCATCTGTCACAGGCGATGCCGGATGAGTCGGGTCGGGCAGTACGCTGGCCCGGGGCCGCCACCTTTCATCGTCGTCACGATGACGCCGACATCGAGGTCAATGCCGATATCTGGCAGGAAGTACAGCGTCTAGCCCATGGGAAGCCGCCGCGTTAAGACGTACCAACGCCGTCCGCCGGGCGGCGCATCGGACAGGATTATTGATGGTTGTTTTCAGCGACCTGACGTGAGGCGGGGATCATGACCTCGGCCATGTCGGTGACATAAGCATCAAGTTCTTCACCAAACAGCGGCTTGACCTCAACGCCGGTACTTTCAGCAAAGCGCTTGAACTCCGGCGCCTCGATGGCCTTTTTGACGGCTGCAACCCAGGCATTTTCCACATCGTCACTGACGCCGGCAGGTGTCGCGATGCCGCGCCACTGGCTGACGGCCAGATCAAATCCCTGCTCCTTCATGGTCTTGACCTCCGGCAGCAGATCACTGCGCTGGCTGCCGGTCGAAAGCACTGCCTGCAGGCGGTCCCCGCGGATCTGGGAAAGCACCTCGGAAGGATTGACCACGACGGCATCCACGTGACTGCCCATCAGCGCCGAAATGGCCGGCGAGCCGCCATCAAAGGGGACCACCTGGACCGGGATGCCGAGCTGACTGCCCAGCATGGAGGCCACCACGTAGGTAGAGGAGCCAACGCCGGAGGTGCCGACCTGCAGCGGTTTACCGCTTTTTTTCAGATCGGCGACCAGTGCGTCGGCATCCTGCCACTGATCATTGTTGTTGCTGACCAGCAGATAGGGCTCCTCGGTGACGCGCGCCAGATAGTCAAAGTCCTGATACTTGAAGTCGACGTTGCCAAGGCCTTCCAGCGTGAAATTCTGGTTGTTGGCCAGTGTCAGGGTATAGCCATCGGGTTTGGCAGTCACCGTGCGGGTCAGCGCCAGTGCGCCGCCGCCGGCGCCCATGTTGCGCACCACGATGGTACGATCAAGCGATGACTCAAGCCCGGGCTGAAGCGCTCGCATCAGAGTATCCGCCGCGCCGCCGGGGGAGGCCGGCACGATCATGTCGAGATTTGTGGCCGGGTAGTCGGCTGCCCACGCTGTTGCCGGCAGTGCAGTGGCCATGATCAGTACGGATAGTGTCTTTTTCATGTGTGACCGTTCCCTCTCGGGGTAAAGACATGACAACCGCAAGGCAGTGTCATCCTCGCCCACGGTTGTCGTGGAGCAACATGGGCTATCTTACGCAGGTTTTGTTAGCGCTATCATTTCGACTATCGTTGCACGGACAGTGCCGCTACCGGAAAAGCGGTGCAGGGCAAGGCGGGCGATGGAGGAGACGGTATTATCCGGTCTGATGTCTTGCCTGTACCATGAGACTCGCTGTATTCCCGATGTTTTGCTGGAGAACTGCATGGGACGTTCCTTCGATTCCCGCCCTGACAAATCTGCCGACGGTAGCCGGGATAATCCGCGCGCCACCGGCGCTGTACGCCTGAGCGATGTGGCTGCTGCGGCCGGTGTGGCGGCCATGACCGTCTCGCGTGCCCTCAATCAGCCCGAACTGGTCAGCGAGCGTACCCGGGAGCGGGTGCAGCGTGCCGTCATCGAGACCGGCTACGTGCCCAATCGCGTCGCCGGGGCGCTGGCATCCAGTCGCAGCAAAATGGTGGCGGTGCTGGTGCCGACCGTGGCGCATTCGCTGTTTGCCGACGTGGTGCAGTCGATTACCGATACGCTGGCCCTTGAGGGCTATCAGGTTCTGCTGGGGCTGACCGGCTATCAGACGCAGGAGGAGGCCGCGGTGGTGGAAACCGTGCTGAGCCGGCGACCGGATGCGCTGGTGGTGGCCGGTACACGCCACTCGGAAGCGACGCGAGCGCGTCTCAAGGCCGCACGTATTCCGGTGGTCGAGATGTGGGACATGAGTGATGACCCCCTCGACATGCTGATCGGCTTTTCCCATCGTGCGGTCGGGGAGGCGGTGGCCGACTATCTGCTGGGGTGTGGCTATCAGCGCTTCGGACAGGCCATGGCCGATGATCCGCGCTCACATCAGCGTGCCGAAGGCTTCAATGCGCGCATTGCAGCCGAGCAGGCGGCACGCCCCGATGCCGGCATTGCGGTCACGACCTGCTGGGCAGAGACACCGGCAAGCCTCGTTGGCGGGCGAACAGCGGCAGCATCCCTGCTGGCAGACATGCCCGATTGTGAGGCAATCGTGTGCAGTTCGGACACGCTGGCCATGGGGGTCATTGCCGAGGCACAGAGCTGCGCCATGGCCATTCCGCAGGCGCTGGCAGTGATGGGCTTTGGTGACATGAGCTTTGCCGCGGCTACCTGGCCTGCACTGAGTACTGTACGCATCGACGGGGCTGAAATCGGACGACTGACCGCCGAACATCTTTTAAAGCGCTTTGAAAGCGCGGGTTCTGGTCCGGTATATGACGTACTGGATGTGGGTTTTGAAATCATGGCACGTCAGACCACGCTGGCATCACGATCGTAAACCCTCGTTGATCTGACGACGGGCCATCGGGTCAACGAGGTCTTGTGACATTAGACCTTGGTTTCGGTTGACAGGTGAAGTGATATAAAGCGCAATGATAGCGCTAACATCAACTGACCGCAGCCTTGTTCAGGGTCGGTCCATGTGCCTTCGGAGTCACCATGTCCTTTGATGCCATTACCTCGATTACCTTTTCCCACGTCCTGCTGCCGCTGGCCACGCCCATCAGCGATGCCAAGGTGCTGACCGGGCGGCAAAAGCCGATGACCGAAGTCTCTTTCCTGTTTGCCGAGATCACAACGCGTGATGGCCATACCGGCATCGGCTTCAGCTATTCCAAGCGCGCCGGTGGTTACGCTCAGTATGCCCACGCCTGCGAAATTGCTCCGGCCATCATCGGGGAAGATCCCAACGACATTGACAAGCTGTGGCAAAAGCTGGTCTGGGCCGGCGCATCGGTCGGGCGGGGCGGGGTCTCGACCCAGGCAATCGCCGCGGTCGATATCGGCCTGTGGGATCTCAAGGCCAAACGTGCCGGCCTGCCGCTGGCCAAGCTGATTGGCGCCCATCGCGACTCGGTACAGTGCTACAACACCTCCGGCGGCTTTTTGCATACGCCGATCGAAGAGGTGCTCAAAAATGCCACACACTCGCTGGAAAGTGGTATTGCCGGTATCAAGATCAAGGTCGGCCAGCCCGACATGCGCATTGATCTGGAGCGTGTCGCCGCGGTACGCGCCCACATCGGTGACAACGTGCCGCTGATGGTGGACGCCAACCAGCAGTGGGATCGCGCCAGCGCCCTGCGCTTTGGCCGCGCCATGGAAAAATACGAGCTGGTCTGGATCGAAGAGCCGCTGGATGCCCACGACGCCGAAGGGCACGCCGCACTGGCCGCTCAACTGGATACGCCGATTGCCACCGGCGAGATGCTTTCAAGCGTTGCCGAGCACATGAAGCTTATCGAGCACCGTAGTGCCGATATCATTCAGCCCGACGCACCGCGCATCGGCGGTATCACCCAGTTTCTGAAGCTGGCCACGCTCGCCTCTCAGGCCGGGTTGCAGCTGGCGCCGCACTTTGCCATGGAAATTCACCTGCACCTGGCGGCGGCCTATCCCACCGAGCCCTGGGTCGAGCATTTCGACTGGCTGGCGCCGCTGTTCAATGAAGTCCTTGAAACCCGCAATGGCCGCATGATCGTGCCGGACCGTCCGGGTCTTGGCATTACCCTGACCGAGCAGGCGCGCAAGTGGACCATCGCTCATCAGACCGTTGGTGTTGGTGCTTGAGACACGATTCGAAGGGTCGTCTATGCCCTTCGTATAATGGCTTTAAAAGTATGATGTATGACAAAGTGGCGACAACGCTCCACCGTGCGGCGGGGCAGGCCAATCCAGAGGACCCATCATGACGTTTTCACGAGCTGATGTTACGCGTGCCGCAGGCGATGGCCTGCTTTCCTTCCCGGTCACGGACTTTGACAGCGCCGGTCAATTCGATGCCGAGAGCTATCGCAAGCGTATTGCGTGGCTGCTCGAATACGAAATCTCCACGCTGTTTGTCGCCGGTGGTACGGGCGAGTTCTTCAACCTGGGTCTTGAAGAGTTCGGGGAAGTGGTACGGGTGGCGGTGGAAGAAACTGCCGGGCGCGTACCCGTCATTGCCAGCGCCGGTCAGAGCATCACCATGGCAAAAGCGCACGCCGCGGCCGCCGAAGCCGCCGGTGCCGACGGCATCCTTTTGATGCCACCTTATCTGACCGAGTGTTCACAGGAAGGTATCGTTGAATACGCCGCCGAAATCTGTGAATCCACCAGCCTCAACATCATCTATTACAACCGGGCCAACGGCGCGCTGGAAGCTCCGGCCGTGAAGGCGCTGGCCGATCGCTGTCCCAATCTGATCGGCCTCAAGGACGGTCGCGGTGATATCCAGTCGCTCAATACCATCATCAAGACCGTGGGCGACCGCCTGATCTACATCGGTGGGGTCCCGACGGCCGAAATCTTTGCCGAAGCCTATCTCTCCATTGGCGTGAACACTTACTCCTCGGCAGTGTTCAACTTCGTACCCGAGATGGCAGTCCACTTCTACAAGTCCCTGCGTGCCGGCGACCATGACACCGTGGCGCGCTTAACTCAGGACTTTTTTATCCCCTTCATTGCCCTGCGTGATACGTGCCGTGGCTATGCGGTCAGCCTGGTGAAGGCCGGTGCCGCTCAGGTGGGCTACCCGGCGGGCAACGTGCGTGCACCGCTGACCATGCCCAGTGCTGAAGAGGTCGAGAAGCTCAAGATGCTGATCGAGCGCGTGCGTTAATCATTCCGAACACCCTGTTTGCGCCGGCCATGGCCTGTGCAAGCAGCCAGGGAGAGCAATGATATGAAAAGGTTACTGAGTGTCTTCGGGGCGGCCACGATGCTGGCCAGCAGCATGGCCATGGCGGCCGACTATCCCTCCAAAAACATCGAGTTCATCGTGCCGTGGTCGGCCGGTGGCGGCGCCGACAACGTGGTGCGTGCGCTGCAGCCGTCGCTTGAAAAGGCACTGGGCGCCACCATTGTGGTGCGCAACCTGTCAGGCGGCGGTGGTGCGGTAGGCTTTTCGCGGGCGGTAGCCTCCAAACCGGATGGCTACACCGTGACCATCCCGACCAATGCGACCTTCACGCTGGAAGGCCTGGGTAATGTGGCCTTCACCAGGGATGATTTTGACTACATCGCTCGGGTTCTGGTGGAACCCTATGTGCTGGCCGTGCGCAAAAACGATGCCTGGCAGGATCTTGACAGCCTGAGCAGTGACCTCAAATCCAGCGACAAGCCGCTGCGTATCGGTGCCTCCGGTGTGGGTTCCTCCACCCATATCGTCTCGCTGATGCTGGGCGAGGCGCTGGGGCTCAATATCGAGGTCATCCCGTTTGATAGCGGCTCTGCAGCGGTTTCCGCCGCAATGGGTGGCCATATCGATGGCGTGGTGCTTAATCCCTCGGAAGTGATCTCGGCCATCAATGGGGATCGTCTGACATCGATCGTGACTACCGGCGAGGAGCGCAGTAGTGCACTGCCGGATACACCGACCATGGAAGAGTCCGGACATGACTTCGAGCTCTCCCAGTGGCGCGGCATTGCAGCGCCGAAAGGGCTTGATCCGGCTATCGAGGCGAAGTGGGTCGAGGCGGTCAAGCAGGCCGTTGAGGATCCGCAGTTCCAGAAGGCCGCGCGCAGCATGGGTTCGGACATCAGCCCCCTGTATGGCGATGAACTGGATCAGTTTGTGGAAAGAACTTCCAAACCGCTGATCGAAGAAGCCAAAGCGATCCGCCAGTAAAGCGGCAGGAGGCATTGAAGATGGTCAAAACACGCAGTGATGCACTGTTTCATCTGGTGCTTCTGGCATTGGCAGGCTGGTTTTTACAGGAAGCATGGAACCTGCCGGCCAATGCCGCGGGGGGGAGTCTCTCCCCCGCGTTTTTCCCTCGGGCCATATCGTCAGCCATCGCCATTTTGCTGTTGATTTCAATGGTGCGCGGCCTGATCGCAGGCACCCTGCTGGCGAGCGACGCAAGCGATGACGCGGCGACCACCCCGGGGTGGGTACCGGTTGTGGGCTGGTGTGGCGTGGCGCTGTTACTGGTGCTCTATGCCACGCTGCTGGAGCCGCTGGGCTATGTCATTTCCACGGCACTGTTTCTCTTTTTATGTGTGGCCATGGTCAGCGTGTTGTCACGTCAAACCGGTGAGCGTATCGCCATTGGACGTGTACTCATGCTGGCACTGTTTTCTGCAGTGGTGTCGGTCGCCATCTTTTTGATCTTCTCGGTGGGGTTCGAAATCGTGCTGCCCACCATCGGCGTGATGGGGGTATGACATGGGAGATTATGTAGAAGCGCTCGGACTGGTCTTTCAATGGCATGTGCTGCTGGTCATTGGCGGCGGTACGCTGCTGGGTCTGATCATGGGCGCGCTGCCAGGGCTTACGGCCGCGATGGCCATTGCACTATTGCTGCCACTGACATTTGGCATGCCACCGGTCATGGGAATGGGCATGCTGCTGGGGACCCTGTGTGGGGCCATTGCCGGTGGTTCGGTCTCGGCGACGCTTTTGAACATTCCCGGTACGCCCTCCTCGGTGGCCACCACGCTGGATGCCTTCCCCATGGCTCGCCGAGGCGAGGCGGGTCGGGCGCTGGGCATCTGTATTGTGTCCTCGTTCATCGGCGGTATTTTCAGTGCCGTGGTGCTGAGTCTTCTGGCACCGCCCATTGCCGACTTTGCGCTGCGCTTCGGTCCTGCCGAATATTTTGCGCTGAGTGTCTTCGGGCTGGTGATCATTGCTTCGGTGTCCAGCAAGTCACTGATCAAGGGGCTGGTGGCGGGTCTGATCGGGCTGCTGATTGCCACGGTCGGTACCGACCCGGTGGCCGGGGTGCAGCGCTATACCTTCCACAATTTGTCATTGCTGACCGGTGTCAATCTGTTGCCGGCGCTGATTGGTCTGTTTGCCGTCTCGCAGGTGCTCAAGGACGTGGTCGATTATTTCGGTCCCGAACGTACCGAGCACAGCAAGAACAAAATGGACCACGCCTCACCACGCTGGCTGGAAACGCTGAGCTACTGGAAAGTGCTGGCCTCAAGCTCGGTGATCGGCACGGTCGTCGGCGCCATCCCGGGGGCAGGCGGCAGTATCGGCTCGTTTCTGTCCTATGATCAGGCCAAAAAGATGTCCAAGACGCCGGAGAAATTCGGTACCGGACATCCTGAAGGCATCGTGGCTTCCGAGTCTTCCAACAATGCGCTGGTCGGCGGGGCGCTGATCCCGATGCTGACGCTGGGCATTCCGGGTGAAGCGGCCACGGCGGTGCTGATGGGCGGTCTGATGATCCAGGGCATCAGCCCGGGGCCGACGCTCTTTACCGATAACGGCTCGATCATCTACGGCATCTTCATTGCCTTTTTTGTGGCCAACATCTTCATGTTGCTGATCCAGTGGTTCGGCATTCAGATCTTCGTCAAGGTGTTGCAGGTACCGCGCAAGCTGCTGATGGCATTGATCCTGATGTTCTGTGTCATCGGGGTGTATGCCGTCGATGCCGACATTTTCAACGTCTATCTGATGCTGGGCTTCGGGGTGCTGGGCTATTTCCTCAATCGTTATGACTTCGGGACTGCGCCGGTCATCCTGGGGCTGATTCTGGGGCCGATCGCCGAGTCCAATATCCGTCGTGCGCTCATGCTCTCCAGCGGTGACTGGAGCGTGCTGGTCACGCGCCCGATCAGCCTGGTGTTTTTGCTGGTCTCTGCAGCCTTTTTGTTTTTTACCCTGTGGCAGAACCGTCGCCAGACGACGTCCCATTCATAGGAGAAGCCTTGTATGTCACTGCCCACCATTACACGCATGACCATTGTGCCGGTCGCCGGTCATGACAGCTTTCTGCTTAACCTTAGCGGCGGTCATGCCCCCTGGTTTGTGCGCTGTGTGCTGATCCTTGAAGACAACGCCGGCAACAGGGGCGTCGGCGAGATTCCTTCCAGCGAAGGCATTTTGAAAGGGCTTGAAAAATGTCGCTCGCTGGTGGAAGGCACCAGGCTCAATGCCTGGCGTGGCACGCTCAACAACGCCAGAAAACTGCTGGCACAGGGCGGCCCCGAGGAGCGCGGCCGTCAGACCTTTGATCTGCGGGTGGCGGTGCATGTACTGACTGCCATCGAGTCGGCGCTGCTGGATCTTTATGGTCAGGCCGTCGAGACACCGGTCGCCGATCTGCTGGGCCGCATGGGTCGTCAGCGTGATGAAGTCGAGGCGCTGGGCTATCTCTTTTTGCTGGGCGATCCGAACAAAACCGATCTTCCCTACCCGAAGGCCGATAACCCCCGCGATGACTGGGAGCGACTACGCTGTCAGGAAGCACTGACGCCGGAAGCCGTCGCCGAGCTCGCCCGTGCCGCGCACGAGCGTTACGGTTTTCGCGACTTCAAACTGAAAGGGGGCGTGCTGCCGGGGGAACAGGAAGCCGACTGTATTCGCGCCATGCACGAGATTTTCCCCGAGGCACGACTGACGCTTGACCCCAACGGGGCCTGGTCGCTGGAAGAGGCCATTCGGGTACTGGAACCGATCCGGGACATTCTGAGCTACGCCGAGGACCCCTGTGGTCAGGAAGGCAGCTGGTCGGGTCGTGAAACCATGGCGGAGTTCAAGCGTCGCACCGGCCTGCGCACGGCCACCAACATGATTGCCACCGATTTCAAGCAGCTGCAGTACGCCGCGCAAATGAACTCGGTCGACATTCCGCTGGCGGACTGCCATTTCTGGACCATGCAGGGCGCGGTCATGGTCGGTGAGCTGTGTGATGAGTGGGGCATGACGTGGGGATCACACTCCAACAACCACTTTGATATCTCGCTGGCCATGATGACGCATGTGGCCGCGGCCTGCCCGGGTGAAATCACGGCCATCGATACCCACTGGATCTGGCAGGACGGTCAGCGTCTGACCGAGGCACCGTTCGAGATCCGTGACGGCAAGCTGACCGTGCCGACAACGCCCGGGCTTGGCGTGACGCTGGATCAGGGCAAGCTGGATGAGGCGCATGCGCTTTATCGCTCGCTCGATGTTCGTGCCCGTAACGACGCCACGGCCATGCAGTATCTGATCGATGGCTGGGCTTTTGATCCCAAGCGCCCCGCGCTGGTGCGCTGAACCCGGCAATACGCAACGCAACCATCAGGAGAGAAAGATGCAACTGACAGGCGAACTTCTTATCGGACAGCACGCCATCAAGGGCACGCGCGATCCGGTTCAGGCCATCAATCCCGCCACGGGCGAAACGCTGGAGCCGGTCTACAACGGTGGCAGCAGCAACGAGGTCGAACAGGCCTGCGCGCTGGCCTGGCAGGCCTTCGACCAGTATCGCGAAACCTCGCTGGAAGATCGCGCCGTATTTCTGGAAACCATCGCCGAAGAGATCGAGGCGATTGGTGATGCACTCATCGAACGGGCCGTCGCCGAAACCGGCCTGCCCGAGGGGCGTATGCAGGGCGAGCGCGGGCGTACCTGTGGTCAGCTGAGGCTGTTCGCTCGCGTTGTGCGGGATGGCGAATGGCTGGACGTGCGCGTTGACCCGGCCATGCCGGATCGTCAACCGATGCCGCGTACCGATCTGCGCCAGCGTCACATTGGGCTGGGCCCGGTGGTGGTCTTTGGCGCCAGTAACTTCCCGCTGGCTTTCTCGGTGGCCGGTGGTGATACCGCGTCGGCACTGGCGGCCGGCTGCCCGGTCATCGTCAAGGCGCACGGGGCACACCCGGGGACTTCCGAGCTGGTCGGTCGTGCCATTCAAAAGGCCGTCTCGCGCTGTCATCTGCCGGAAGGCGTCTTTTCCCTGCTGTACGGCTCGGGCCGCGATGTCGGCACGGCACTGGTCAATGACAAGCGCATCAAGGCGGCCGGCTTTACCGGGTCACGCAGTGGCGGCATGGCGCTGTGGAAAGTCGCGCAGTCGCGCGCCGAGCCGATTCCCTTCTACGCCGAGATGAGCAGCATCAACCCGGTTTTCCCGCTGCCAGAGGCGCTCAAGGCGCGCGGTCGCGAGATGGGCAAGGCGTTCGTCGGCTCACTGAACATGGGCGCCGGACAGTTCTGCACCAACCCGGGCCTGGTGATTGCCATCAAGGGCGAGGCGCTCGAGACCTTCAAGCAGGCCGCCACGGAAGCACTGGCGGATGCCAATGCCCAGACCATGCTGACACCCGGCATCAGCGATGCCTATCAGGAAGGCGTTCAGCGATTGTCACAGCACAGTGGTGTGACCGAGCTGGGCCGCGGGCCGACCGGTGAGGGCGCCTATACGTGCCAGGCCGGTCTCTACACCGCTTCGGCGCAGACGTTTCTGGCCGATACCGAGCTGCAGGATGAGGTGTTCGGTGCCACCTCGCTGATTGTCGAGTGCGTGGACAGTGATGAGCTGCTGGCCGTCACCGAGCATCTGGAAGGGCAGCTGACGGCCACGCTGCAGATGGACGATGCCGATCTGGACAGCGCCCGCGCACTGGTGCCGATTCTGGAGCGCAAGGCCGGCCGTATTCTGGTCAATGGCTGGCCGACCGGCGTTGAAGTCAGCGATGCGATGGTGCATGGCGGGCCCTTCCCGGCCACTTCCGATGGTCGTACCACCTCGGTCGGGACGGCAGCCATCAAGCGCTTTTTGCGCCCGGTCTGCTATCAGAACCTGCCGGATGCCCTGCGCCCGGAAGCCCTGCGGGATGCCAATCCCTGCCAGCTCAATCGGCTGGTAGATGGCAAGCGTGAAAGCTGATGGTTTGAGCTGAATCAGCCGTGTTGAATGAAAGGGTCTGCCGAATGGCAGACCCTTTTCATGTCGAGGTATGGGCTCCACTGGTATGCCAAAGGCAAAGAGCAGCACTTAAAAAAACGGGTTATAGTCCATGTACGATGTATTACCTCGGCATAAAAGCGTCACGTCTGCCGTCAGGCCCATGACAGGGGCGAAGATATTGTAGGGAGGCGCAATACACTATCATGAGCACCGAGCCGGACCGGGGCATCGACACACGCCCGAAAGTTTTCGCTTGAATATTACTCGGAGCGCAGCCACGCGCTATTTCGGAGTAATCGATACGCGCCACGACAAGGTATCAGATGGCCAATATGAAGACGCTCAAACTTGAACGCATTACTCAGCAGGGCAGTCTGTCGGCACAGATTGCCCGGCAGCTGGAGGCTTCGATCGCCAACGGGCAGATCGCCGTGGGTGACAAGCTGCCCACTGAGAGCGAACTGTGTGACATGTTTGGCGTCAGCCGCACCGCGGTGCGTGAGGCGATTGCCTATCTGCGTTCCTCGGGGCTGATTGAAACGAGACGGGGCATCGGAACCCGCGTAATTCAGGCGTGCCAGGCGGTGCCGTCGCCGGCCCGGCGCATCAGTGCCAATACGGTGGAGGATATCCTGCATGTGCTGGAGCTTCGTCTGACCCTTGAGCCACGGGCCGCAGCGCTTGCCGCCGAGCGTCATGATGACGATGACGTGCGTCGCCTTGAAAGCGCTCATGCCGCTTTTCTGGAGGCCATGAAGCAGGGCAGGCAGGCGCGCCATGAAGACTATCAGTTCCATCACGCTCTGATCGAGGCGACGCACAATCCCTTCTTCATGTCCTTTTATGAACCGCTCAGCCAGGAGGCCATTCCTCGTGCCCGCCTGGTCGACAACGAGCTGAACATCGAGGCGGCAAGGCGCTATCTGGAGATGGTGGCGGGGGAGCATCAGGCCATTCTGGACGCCGTGCTATCACGTGATCCCGAGCGCGCCGAGCAGGCGGTCAGGCAGCACTTTTCCCGCGCCAGACAGACCTATACGGCCTATCTTGAAAAGAACTGACGCCGAGGCTGCAAGGCTGCGGCCTCAGTCGTGCGTCTGACCCAGGCGCTGCATTGAGGCGACCAGGTCGTTGAAGCGCTCGCCCTGCAGCAGCACGTGCTCTCTTAGTTCACGCTGCGCCGTGTCGGCATCACCGGCGATCAGTGCCTCGACAATGCGTTCATGCTCGCACCATGAGTTTTCCAGCCGGTGTCTCGCATGCAGCTGCAGGCGTCGATAGGGCTTTAACATGGCGTGCAGGCGTCTGGCTTCCTGAGCCAGAAAGGCGTTGTGACTGCCTTCGTAGATCAGGCGATGAAACTCGCCGTTTTCATAGTAGTAGCCGTTGATATCTCCCCTGATCATGCACTGACGACAGGCGGCCTGCGCCTGTTGCAGCGCTGCCCGCGTCTCGTTACTCATGCGCCGCGCGGCCAGACGGCCGCACATGCCCTCAAGCTCTGCCATCACTTCAAAGCGTTCCACCAGTTCGGTCACGCTCAGGCGCGCCACGAAAGTACCGCGCTTGGGTGCCACCTTCACCATGCCGGAAGCGGACAGCTGAGTCAGCGCCTCGCGAATGGGTGTGCGCGAACACTGATACTGGCGTGCCAGTGCTTCGGGGTCGAGGCGATCTCCAGGGGCATAGTGGCCCTCGACAATGGCATCTTCCAGCAGATCCCGCAGCCGCTGCGCCTGAGGCACACGCCCTCCTGGACTTTCATTCAATAGACTTTCTCCCATGTTGACACCTTCGGCCGGCGCGCGGATGGTGATATACCAGTTGTTGTATACAACAGGGCGGTGACATGTATATGAAAAGTAACTTTCCTGTTGATGACAAGCAATATTCATCTTCGGGTACCGGGATACCCGTCCAGGCTACCGATGAGGGCTGCCATGAACGTCAACATGAATTTTCTCCAGGAGCTGCTCTCGAGTATCGAGCGCCGCACCCGTGAACGTTTTCGCAGTACCGGCGGTGACAGTGCTGAGAAAAAGGCCAGTCTGTCGCAGCTGGCCTCAAGCTGTGAAACGCTCATGCAGCGCGGCGGCGAAGCCTCCCAGATCCTGATTGCCCAGCAGGCCCTCACGCGCTATCGCGGCCTTGATGATGCTGACCGGCTGGCCTTTTTCGAGATGCTGGCCGAGCACTACGCCGCCGACAGCGACGACATTCACAAGGCCTATCGCGACTGGAGCGAGCGCGAGGACAACGCCACCCTCCAAAAGCTTTTTTCCGTTTGTGAGCCGCGCCGCCAGCACCTGCTGCGTCGCCTCAATCTCTGCCCGGGGGGCACCTACGAACTGGTCTCCATGCGCGCTGACCTGCTGCGCTACATGAAAACGAACCCCGAACTTGCCCCGCTTGATGACGACTTTGCCCACCTGTTCGCCTCCTGGTTCAACCGCGGTTTTCTGATGCTGGAAAGTATCGGCTGGAACACGCCAGCGGCGGTGCTGGAAAAGATCATCCGCTATGAGGCGGTGCATGCGATCAGGGACTGGTCGGATCTGCGCCGCCGACTCGATCCGGGTGACCGCCGCTGCTACGCGTTTTTCCACCCGGCCACCGGCGATGAGCCGCTGATCTTTGTCGAAGTGGCGCTGTGCAAGGGCATTCCCGACAACATTCAGATCATTCTGGCCGGCGGTGAAGAGGTCGCGCCGGGCGAGGCCGATACGGCCGCCTTTTACAGCATCAGCAACTGTCAGAGCGGCCTCAAGGGCATCTCGTTTGGCAACTTCCTGATCAAGCAGGTGGTGCAGGAGCTCAAGCGCGACCTGCCGGGGCTGGTCAACTTCGTCACGCTCTCACCAGTGCCGGGCTTTGCCGGCTGGCTGGACACCCAGCGCAAGGAAGGGGAGCTGGCAGAAGACGATGATGTCTGTACGGCCCTTGATCGGGGCCACTGGCTCAACGACAAGGCTGAACGCCAGCGGCTGGCCCCGGAGCTGCGAGGACTGGCCGCGCACTACCTGCTGGAGGCGCGCAATGCTCGCGGACAGCCACTGGACCCGGTCGCCCGCTTTCATCTGGGCAACGGTGCCAGCCTGCATCGTATCAACTGGCCCGGGGATACTTCCGAAAAAGGGTGTCAGCAGGCGCATGGCCTGATGGTCAATTACCTCTATGAGATCGATCGCATCGAGCAGAACCATGAGGCCTTCAGCCGAGAGGGCACCGTGGTCTGTGCCAGCGATATTCGTCGACAGGCCAGAACAGGGCGCAAGCGTCTCGTCTCACGCGACAACGCCTGAGTCCGAGAAGGCACCGAAATCTGCACAATGACCAGGGCAATGGGCCCCTGCAGGGCAGGGGTCACAGGATCTACAGGCAGGAGTTGTCATGAACCATAACCTTTATCTGCAGTTTTACCCTCACTTTGAGCGCCATCCTGACAAGGTGCTGATCGACACCCCCCAGGGCGATCAATACCGCTACGCCGATGTGCTGGCCTGCTCGCGTCGCCTGGCCAGTGTCCTGCTGTCGCTGGGGGTGGCCCCGGGCGATCGCGTCGTGGTGCAGGTCGACAAGAGCCCTCAGGCGTTGATGCTGTATCTGGCCGCACTACAGGTGGGCGCGGCGTGGCTGCCGCTCAATACGGCCTACACCGAGGCCGAGATCGACTACTTCCTCACCGATGCCGAGCCGCGGGTCTATATCTGCCGGCCGGAGGATCTGGCACAGGCACAGGGGCTTGCCAGCCGTTGTGGTGTGGCGCACGTCGAGAGTCTGGGCGTTGAGGGCGAGGGCAGCCTGATGGAGAAGGCCGCCGCCGCTGGTGAAGAAACGCGGATTGCTGAGGTGGGCCGGGATGATCTGGCCTCGATTCTGTATACCTCCGGCACGACCGGGCGCTCCAAGGGCGCCATGCTGACCCATGGCAATCTGGCCGCCAACAGCCAGGCGCTGGTCGAGGCCTGGCAGTTCTCTGATGCCGATCACCTGCTGCATGCGCTGCCGATCTTTCATACCCATGGGCTTTTCGTGGCCTGCAACGTCACGCTCACGGTGGGCGCGTCGATGACGCTGCTGCCGCGGCTGGATGTCGAGCAGCTGCTGGATCTGATGCCGCGCGCCACGGTGCTGATGGGTGTGCCGACCTTCTATACGCGGCTGCTGGCAAGCCCCCGGCTGGACCGCGAGCGCACCGCCAACATGCGCCTTTTCATTTCGGGTTCGGCGCCACTGCTGGCCGACACCCATCGCGAGTTTTTCGAGCGCACCGGCCACGCCATTCTGGAGCGCTACGGCATGACCGAAACCAACATGAACACCTCCAATCCCTACGACGGCGAGCGCCGCCCCGGCACGGTCGGCATGGCGCTGCCCGGCAGCGAGGTGCGCATCACCGACCGGGATACCGGTCAACCGCTGCCCGATGGCGAGACCGGGCTGGTCGAGGTGCGCGGGCCGAACGTGTTCAAGGGCTACTGGCGCATGCCGGAAAAGACCCGCGAGGAGTTTCGCGATGACGGCTTTTTCATCACCGGTGATCTGGGGCTGATCGATGACAGGGGCTATCTCAATATCGTTGGACGCGACAAGGATCTGGTGATTTCCGGTGGCTACAACGTCTACCCGAAAGAGATCGAGCAGTGGATCGATGAACTGCCCGAGGTCTCGGAGTCGGCGGTCATCGGCGTGCAGCATCCGGATCTGGGTGAGGGCGTGACGGCCGCCGTGGTGCTGCGTGAGGGCGCGCATCTCGAGGAGGCCCAGGTACTGGCCGCGCTCAAGGACAAGCTGGCCCGCTACAAGCAGCCCGGGCGCGTGTTCTTCGTCGATGCGCTGCCGCGCAACGTGATGGGCAAGGTGCAAAAGAATGTGCTGCGCGAACGCTATGCCGACACCTATCAGCAGACGGCGACCGCCCACCCTTAATAGAGCAGGAGTAACGACAGGCATTAAAAAGGACAGGAATTAAAAACAACAATATCCATGACGTCGTTTTTGGCCGCTGCCATCGCCACCTTTCGGCGATGGCCGGTTTGATCCCGCAACAAGCACAAGCACAAGCACAAGCATAAGCACAAAGGAGAGGGACCATGGTGATTTATGGCGTGGCACTGCTGGCCGGCTGCATGCTGGTCGGTCTGATCATTGGCGATGTGCTGGGGCAGCTGCTGGGCATCGATGCCAATCTGGGTGGCGTGGGGATCGCCATGCTGCTGCTGATTTTCGTGACCGGCTATCTGAAAACGCATGACCATCTGCCGGAGAGCACCGAAAGCGGCATCAACTTCTGGAATGCGATGTATATCCCCATCGTGGTCGCCATGGCCGCCAGTCAGAACGTGGCGGCGGCGTTCAGTGGCGGCATGGTCGCGATTCTGGCCGGCGCCCTGGCCGTGGTGCTGGGCCTTGCCATGGTACCGCTGCTGACCGGCAAGCGCGTGGAAGACGCCACGCCTCTGGATGCTCGACCGGCAGCGCCGGTGCAGGGCCGTACGCACTGATCATGCCCTGCCACATTATCGCTGACGGCCCTGATACGGCCTCGCGCTGTGGCTCACGGAGAGTTTCATGAACGATTCCATCATGTCACTGCTGGACAAGTACCACCTGATCGCGGCCTTTGCCGTGATCGGCCTGACCATGTTCATCTCGCACTGGATGAGCCGACACCTGACCGCCAATCGATTGCACGGCTCGGCGATCGCCATTCTGATCGGACTGGCGCTGGCTTACTTCGGCGGCATCTACACCGGCGGCAGCCACGGGCTGGCGGATGTGTCGCTGTTTACCGGACTGGGCCTGATGGGCGGCGGGATGCTGCGGGATCTGGCGATCATCGCCACCGCCTATGGGGTCCGCTTCAGCGAGATCAAAAAGGCCGGCGTTCGCGGCCTGATTGCGCTTTTTGCCGGCGTGCTGGTCTCCTTTCTGGCCGGCGCCGTGGTGGCCGTGGGCTTTGGCTACACCAGTGCGGTGGACATCACCACCATTGCGGCCGGCGCGGTGACCTATATCGTGGGGCCGGTGACCGGCGCCACGCTGGGCGCCAGCTCCGAGGTGGTGGCGCTCTCCATTGCTGCAGGGCTGGTGAAATCAATCCTGACCATGGTCGCCACACCGCTGGTGGCCCGCATGATCGGGCTGGACAACCCGCGCTCGGCGATGATCTTTGGCGGCCTGATCGGCACCACCAGCGGCGTGGCGGCAGGGCTTGCCGCTACCGATGCACGTCTGGTGCCCTATGGCGCGATGACCGCCACCTTCTACACCGGGCTTGGCATCCTGCTGGCGCCAACGGTGCTGTTTCTGGGCGTGCGGATGTTTTTCTAAAAGGCGTTGGCAGTCGATATCATCGCCACCGAATCGAGAGGACGGTGGCGATGGCGTTTCAGGTGCTTTTTGCTTCCTGCTTCCTGCCTTCGACGTGTGGCAGCGTCACTCATCCCGTGCGTTACTCCTCCAGAAAGTAGTCGCTGTCCAGCCGTTTGATCTCGAAACGGTCGACGGTAGAGACGCCGACGTTGTGATCGATCATCAGCCGCGCCAGCTGCGGGCCATCGATCAGGATAATGCGGGTTTCAAGCCCGGTGACGTACTCCTGCGCCTCGCGGGTGAAGTGTGAGGTGGTGATGAACACCCCCTTGCGAGCGCGGCGTCCGGCCAGCGCGCCGGAAAACTTCTGAATGTCCGGCCGGCCCACCGGGTTCACCCAGCGCTTGGCCTGCAGATAGATCGTCTCAAGCCCCAGCGGGTCCTCGTTGATGATGCCATCAATGCCGCCGTCCCCGCTCTGGCCGACGTTCTGCCCGGCTGATTCCCCGCAGCCGTAGCCCATGGTCATCAGTACATCGATGACCAGCTGCTCAAAGCGCGCCGGATGGATCTGCTGCATCCGCTCGATGAGATCAAATTCAAGATCGGCACGAATGGCGCGCCACGACACCTCCATGCTCTCCAGCGGGGTCAAACAGTCCGGGACCTCCTCGAAGGTGTCCGAATCCTCCGGACCACGGGGGCGAGGCGTGCTGCTGCTGGTACGACGGCGAAACTCCCGAAACGATTCAAAGCCCATCAGGTAGGCCATGTCGATATGGCGCACTTCGCGCAGGGTGATGTAGCCCTGAGGCGTGATCGCGACCAGCCCGCGGCCGCGTGATTCCAGTAGTCCCGCCTTGCGCAGGTAGCTGGCCGCCCAGGTCACGCGGTTGTTGAAGAGATACTGCTGACCGCTGGGGCTGAGCTGGTGTCGCTCCTGCGCCGTCAGTGCAAAGGCATCGGCCAGCGTTGCGTAGCTGTCGCGCAGGCGCAGTGGCTCGCCGTGATCGGCAAGCTGCAAAAGGGGATACATCAGGGCGTGAAAATCGGGAATCGGCATACGGTGGCGAGCACGGCTCCAGTGAAAGGGCTCCAGTGACAAGAGATATCGGCCGGGCGAGTTGCCCGGCCGAGGGTCGTATTCTCCTATACCTCGACCTGACTGCCCAGCTCCACGACCCGGTTGGGCGGCAGGTGGAAGAACTGCATGTTGCTGTGGGCGCTTTTCAGCATGAAGGAGAAGAGCCGCTCACGCCAGCGCGCCATGCCGACATGCGGCGAGCTGACCAGGGTCTCGCGGGTCAGAAACCAGGTGGTCTTCATCGGCTCGAAGGGGAAGGGTGTCTCTGTCGCCGTGCGGGACTGGCTGAAGGCGCACAGGGCATGCGGCAGATCGTTGGTCTCCATGTAGCCAAAGCGCACGATGGCCCGGTAGAACCCGTCCTCGAAGGCTTCCATCTGCACCCGCTCTTTACCCTCAAGCCAGGGGCGGTCATCGCTTTCGACCGTGACGACAATAACGCGCTCATGCAGCACCTGATTGTGCATCAAATTATGCAACAGCGCCCGGGGCAGCACCTCGCGACGCCCGGAGAGAAACACGGCCGTGCCCTTGACCCGGTGCGGCGGCTGGCGGCGCAGGCTGTTGATCAGGGCCTCCAGGGGCATGTCCGTGCCGACGCGTTTTTCAAGCAGGGTACGCCCGCGCCACCAGGTGCTCATCAGGGTAAAGAGCACGATACCGGCCAGCACCGGGAAAGCACCGCCGTGAAAGAGCTTGGCGATATTGGCGCTGAAATAGAGCGCATCGACCAGCACAAACCCGGCCAAAAGCGGAAGGGCGACCCACAGCGGCCAGCGCCACAGCCGGATCATGACCATCGAAAGCAACAGCGAAGTGATCAGCATGGTGCCGGTGACTGCAATACCGTAGGCCGCCGCCAGGTGGGTCGAGCTTTCAAAGCCCACGACCAGTGCCACCACGCCGATCATCAACAGCCAGTTGACCGTGGGAATGTAGATCTGACCGCGCTCGGCGCTTGAGGTGTGAAACACGCGCATGCGCGGGATAAAGCCGAACTGGATGGCCTGATAGGTCATCGAATAGGCCCCGGTGATGACCGCCTGCGAGGCGATAATGGTGGCAATGGTCGCCAGTATCACCATCGGCCAGAGGGCCCAGTCCGGCGCCAGCAGATAAAACGGATTGCTGATCGCCTCGGGGCGTATCAGCAGCAGCGCCCCCTGGCCGAAGTAGTTCAGCACCAGCGCCGGCAGCACGATCCAGAACCAGGCCCGGGCGATGGGCTTGCGGCCAAAGTGACCAAGATCGGCATAGAGCGCCTCGGCGCCGGTAATGGCCAGCACGACGGAAGAAAAGATGATGATGCCGATGTCGGGATTGGTGCGAAACACCTCAATGGCATGCAGCGGATTGACCGCCGCCAGCACCCGGGGTGCCTGAGTGATGCCGTAAACGCCGAGCGTGGCCAGCGAGGCGAACCACAATAGCGTCAGCGGGCCGAAGAGTTTGCCGACCGTGGCCGTGCCGCGGTGCTGAAGCACGAACAGGGCGATCAGAATGCCCAGTGCCACCGGCACGACCCAGTGCGCGATGGGCGCATACGCCACCTCGATGCCCTCGACGGCCGACAGCACCGAGATGGCCGGGGTGATCATGCTGTCGCCGTACAAAAGCGCCGCGCCTGCCAGCCCCAGCATCACCAGCGTCAGCTGCAGATGACGATGGGTGACCCCGCGCCGGGCGAGCGCCGTCAGCGCCATCACGCCGCCTTCGCCCTGATTGTCGGCGCGCAGCACCACCAGCACATACTTGAGCGTGACCACCCAGATCAGTGACCAGAAGATCAGGGACAACACGCCCAGCACGCCGCTGTCATCGGCACGCAGGCCATAGCCCCCGGTGAAGATCTCCTTGAGGGTATACAGCGGACTGGTGCCGATGTCCCCATACACGACGCCGACGGCGGCGATGGTCAGTGTCGTCATCGACGCCCTGTGGGGAGAGTCGGCCGCGTGGCCGGATGTGGCGGTGGTCATGGAGCATGTCCATATCGCGCCGTGGCGCGTGGTTGCAGAAAGAACAAGCGCGTGCGCGACAGGATGATCGGCACGCTCAGTGTCATATTGAAATCGAGCGGGGGCGGCCACAACGGCATCAACGCGGTTTTTACGAAACTTTTACGCCGGCCACGTTGGGCGCGCACAAGACTGCGTGCACACTCAAGGAGTGGTACTGAGCGGATGAGCAGGGCTGATCTGATGACCAGGGCTGACCCGATGAGTAGTGCTGAGCTGATGAGAAGTGCCGACACAGAGGCTGTCGTGATGAATCGACCAGAGGATGTACAGGTGCTGGTGGCCGTGCCGGGGCGGCTCGAGGCTGCAGCGCTGATTCGAACAGCGGCGCAGATGGCCCGTCGTCGCGGCGCCGGCTGGCGGGCGGTGCATGTGGACACGCCTCGTCGGCCGACCCCGCCGGAAGTGCTGGAAGCCCTGTCCCATCAGGTGACCCGGCTGGGCGGTCAGTGGTGCGTCCTGACCGGTGAACGGGTCAGCGATGAGCTGGCGGACTACGCCCGGCGCAGCCGCGCCGACTCGCTCATCATCGGTCGCGCTGCGCCGCGGCGCTGGTACTGGCCACGCCTGCGCCGCGGGCGCGAGGTGCTGGCCGCCGTCGAGACGCTGGACATTGTGGTGGTCGCCGGTACCCCCGCATCCAGGGGCTGGCCATGGCCGCGCTGGCAGCGACCCACCGAACGCGAATGGTACTGGCCGCTGGGCAGTGTGGCGCTGGCCCTGGTGATCGCCTGGCTGGTGGCCCGTCAGATGGATCTGGCCAATCTGTCGCTGATCTTTCTGGGCGCCGTGCTGGTCACGGCGATCGGCGCTGGGGCGCGGGCGGCGATGCTGGCCGCGGCACTCTCGGCCCTGGCCTACAACTTCTTTTTCACCCGTCCGCGTTTCAGCCTCGAGATCATGGAGCATGGCGAGGGCCTGACCATCGGGCTCTTTTTGCTGGTCGCGCTGGTGGGGGGGCAGCTGGGCGGCGCCCTCAGACGGCGCATGACGGCGCTGCGGGAGAGCCGCCACCAGGTGCGCCAGCTGCTCACCACCGCCCGGGCGCTGTCGGCCGCGCCGGATCGGGCCCGAATCCGCGAGATCATCGTTACCACCGTGGCGCATGACTGGTCACTGCCCTGCGCCTTTCTGGAGTGCGAGGGCGCAGCGGTCATTCCGAGCGTGAGCGCTGCCTATCCCGGCGAGCCGGTACTGGAGGCCGCCACGATCGAGGCCGCCACCTGGAGCTATCACCACGCCGAACCCAGCGGACCGGGCACGGCGATGTTCAGCGACCAGCGCTGGCGGATGGTGCCGCTGGTGGATGCCTCCGGCGTGCTGGGGGTGGTGGCCATGGCCATCGATGAGCGCCGCACCGGACGCGAGCGGCGCGAACCGGCGCTGCTGGACACGCTCTTTCGCCTGTTCGCCGCCGCACTGACCCGCGTGGCGCTGGTGGAGGCGCTCAGTGATGCCCGCCTGGCCGAAGGCAACGAACGCCTGCGCGCGGCGCTGCTCTCCTCGGTCTCCCATGACCTGCGTACACCGCTGGCCTCGATTATCGGCTCGGCCAGTACCCTGCGCGATCTCGATGACAGCCTGAGCCTTGATGACCGTCAGGAGCTGCTCGAGGCCGTACTGGGGGAAAGCGAGCGGCTCGACCGCTACATCCAGAACCTGCTGGACATGACACGCCTGGGCCACGGCCTGTCGATCAGGCGCGATTGGGTGGCTGCGGGCGATTTATTCGAGGGTGCGCTGACCCGGCTGTGCCGGGCATTGGCCCGAGTTCGCGTGGTACGGGCATGGCCCGACGACCTGCCGCTGTTGTATGTACATGCCGCGCTGATCGAACAGGCGCTGGTCAATATCCTTGAAAATGCCATTCGCCTCTCGCCGGAACAGGGACAGATTGCTCTGGCCGGCCACACCGACGGCGACCGGGTGTGTCTGTGCATTCAGGATGAAGGGCCGGGCGTGCCCGAGGCGCTGCGCGAGAGCATCTTCGAGCGTTTCTTTACCGGTGAAAAAACGGACGCCGGCCCCCACGGCAGCGGGCTGGGGCTGACCATCTGTCGCAGCATGGTGCGGGCGCACGGCGGTGACGTGACCGTGACCGACGGCCCCACCGGACGCGGTGCCACCTTTATGATCCATTTGCCATTGATGGCCCCGCCCGAGGCGTTCGATCATGACGACTGACACACCGCGTGTCCTGATCATTGATGACGAACGCGAGATTCGTCGCTTTCTGCGCATCAGCCTCGGCTCACAGGGATTTGCCATCGAAGAAGCCGCCAGCGGGCGTGAAGGGATCGAACGGGCGCGGGAAGCGTCCTTTGATCTGATCCTGCTGGATCTGGGGCTGCCCGACATGGACGGTCAGGAAGTGCTCAGGTCGCTGCACTGGCAGTGCCGGGCGCCGGTGATCGTGGTGTCGGTGCGAGAGGGCGAGGAGGAGAAGGTCGCGGCGCTGGATGCCGGCGCTATCGACTACGTCACCAAGCCATTCGGTATTCGCGAGCTGCTGGCGCGCATCCAGGGGGCCCTTCGCGCTCGAGGCGGTGCGGAGATCGCCCCCGCTCGGCTTCAGGCCGGGGAGATCGAGATCGACCTGGTGCAGCGCCGGGTCAGCCGGGGTGACGAGGTGCTGCATCTGACCCCGCGGGAGTACGCCTTTCTGGCCCGGCTGGCGCAGACGCCGGGCCGGATCGTCACCGGTCGACAGCTATTGATCGAGCTGTGGGAGCCGGTGTTTGAACACAACACCCATTACCTGCGCATCCTGGTCAGCCGGCTACGGCAAAAACTCGGCGATGACCCCCGAACGCCCTCGCTGATCCAGACCGAAGCGGGCATCGGCTACCGGCTGATAGTGGAGGGTGATACAGCGCCTTGAAAAGACAATGAAAATTCACCCTGTTCATGCCGGCCCTGTCCCGCTAGAATGAGGACCGTTGATGCGCAACGCATCACTGCCCGCGTGGCTCAATTGGATAGAGCAACGGCCTTCGAAGCCGTGGGTTGCAGGTTCGAGTCCTGCCGCGGGCGCCATTTCCCCCTGATCAGGGCCCCTTTGATCAATTCCCCCGTTATCAGACATTGCTGGCTATCTGCTCGAAAGTCATCTGCTCGAAGCTCATCCGCACGCTGCCTTAATCCTTTGAAGCCATCAGCTGCTCCACCATCAAGATGATGGAGTGAATCACCTTGATGTGAATCTCCTGGATACGGTCGGCATAGCCGAAATGCGGCACGCGAATCTCAACGTCGGCCCGGCCTGCCAATTGACCGCCGTCCTTGCCGGTCAGCAGTATGACGTGCATTCCTCGCGCTCTGGCGGCGTCGACCGCCTTGATGATGGTGTCGGAGTTTCCGGACGTGGACAGACCGAACAGGACGTCACCCGGTTGCCCGAGCGCCTCGACATAGCGGGAAAAGACGTGCTCATAGCCATAATCGTTGGCTACACAGGAAAGGTGGCTCGGGTCTGAAATGGCAATCGCCGGCAGGCCGGCGCGATGGTCACGAAAGCGCCCGGTCAGTTCTTCGGCAAAATGCATCGCATCGCAGTGGGAGCCGCCGTTGCCGCAGGCCAGTACCTTGCCGCCGGCCTTGAAGCGCGCCGCCAAAAGCTCGGCGGCCTGTGTGATGGCCTCGATCTGCGTCTCATCCTGACGGAAACGGGCCAGCACCTCGGCGGCCTCGGTCAGCTGCCCCTGTACGATCTCTTTCAAATCCATCCGGATCTTCTCTCTGTGTGTTTTGGCGGTCATTGAAGCGCTGGTGAGCAGCAAGCGTGATGAGTGGCTGTGGGCCAGTATACGGCTATCGGGCACACTGGACGTCACCACCGGTATTTTCCAGTGGTAGAGCATGGAGTAGCGATGTAACAGGTTGCAGGTGTTCCAAAGCGCCCGACCGTTCGCCAGTGGTGGGATCGTATGACGGGTGGGCTGATAAGCGTGGTTGGCCATAAGCCCACTAGCGGATATTGGGCTGAATGCGATAACGTCACGAACCTTGTCGCCCCTTTTTGACACCAGGATAAAAGACATGTTGAAAGGTATTCTGATCTGCTGTGGCTTTCTGATCGCACAGCTTGCCCTGCTGCACTATGTGGATCATCGCCAGACCAACAGCCGCACACAGGTCGAGTACACGCAGACCAACACACCACAGGCGAACCTTCGCAATAGGGAAGGGCAGTTGAGCCGCCGAGAGGATGAGGACAGCGACGATAATGCCGTCTGATCATGATCATTGATACCAAAAAGCCCCGCCATGTGCGGGGCTTTTTGGTGAGGTCGCACTTCCATCAGGTGCTTGCGTTACAGCCAGTGCTGCGGATAGCGCCGATGCCGTGCCAGATTGTTGATCAGCACCGCCACGGTCAGCATCAGCAGGCAGCCGAGCCCTATGGGGAAGAACGCATAGACCCAGCCCAGATCGTGCAGCTCGTTGGAGCCGATCACCGCGATCAGGGCCGTAGCACCGCCGGGCGGGTGCAGCGTATGGGTCAACTGCATGATCAGAATGGAGGTAGAGACCGCCACAGCGGCCGCAATCCAGCTATCACCCAGCAGCATCCAGGTGACCACACCGCATAGTGCCGAAAGCACACTACCGCCCAGCACATTTCGCGGCTGGGCAAAGGGGCTTTCCGGGGCCGCGTAAAGCAGTACCGACGTCGCCCCGAACGACCCGATCATCAGCAGCGTATGCGCCTGCATGGATTGCGCGCTGATCCAGCCGACCCCGGTCATGCCGACAAATGCCCCGACCCATGACCAGAGCGCATCACGCCAGCAGGGCGCGCCTCGCGACACCGCCGTGCCTCTCATCTTGTCGAGATAATTTTTCACGAATACCCGCCGTGATCGTTCAAAAAGATCGCAGATAGTGCCACTGGCGCGGCATGCACTGAAATAGTGCATGGCTATAGGGTCAAATATTTTTTGAAGAAGGGGACCTGGGCATCAGGGTATGAGGCGGCAAGCGTTGGGAAATAGGGCGTGATCATTTCATTTTGGCGAGCGAACGGGGCTGAAAAGAGCACGCTACTTTAGGGTTAATGGCATTACATAACTTTACTTAGTCAGCCTAATTCAATATCGTCGTTTGAGGATTAGCAGAGTTTTACAGAGAACGGACAGGACACCTGTTTTCACGCTGTCGCTCGAACCTGTACCGGCATGGTGGTTTTGCCGGCCGGGCGTGCCTAGTGGGCGAGCGTGAAATGCAAGGAAACGCAAGATTTTTGCGAGCCACAAAATCGCCGCGCGGCCCAGCATCGGGGCGGTTTGAAGCCATCTGCAAGGGTGCAATAAAACCGACCCATTTAGCGCGCAGGCGGGGCGGGGAGTCGACAGCGCGTTGGGGGTGAGTACTAGAAGGGAAACTGTATAGAACTACGTGCCTTTAAATGCAGAGATCTGACCAGTTCCGACCCAAAGTGGACATGCAGAAAAATGCAGTAATATTTTTAATTAGTGGTATTTGGCATGCGCCATAAAAATTATTTCGGGTCGGAGCCATAAGTAATATATGCGCACTTCAGTAATTAAGGCCTTAGTTATGCAATGAATAATATGATTTAAGAGTGCGTTGATTGAGGTCAAATAGTGAGTGTGCATTTAACAACTGTTATTACACTAAAGAGGAGGGTTCATGAAGCTATTATCCGTAGAAATAGAGAATGTACGTTGCTATAAAGATCCTGTTAAAGTCAAGATTGATGACTTTACTACCTTTATTGGTAAAAATGATATAGGAAAATCTACGGTACTAGAAGCTTTAGAAATTTTCTTCAATAATGATACGGTGAAGATCAGTCAGGATGATGCAAATATTTCTAACGAAAATAAGGTAGTTTGTGTTACCTGCGAATTTACAAGTCTCCCTGATAACATAATTCTTGATAGCGGACACAGAACTACTTTGCTAAGCGAGTATTTGCTGACGACTGAATCAACGTTAAAAATCAAAAAAACTTTTGATTGCAGCAAGAAAACGCCATCCTGTGACGTTTTCATAATTTGTAATCATCCAACAGGCGCTGGAATAAATAATTTACTTGAGTTAAAAGAAAAAGAGCTTCAAAAAATAATCAAAGAGCAGGGTATAGATTGCCCGCTTAAAGGTAATCCTATAATGCGAAAAGCAATATGGGGTAATTCTAATGATTTGAAGCTTCAGGAGATAGAGATACCGGTAACAAAACCTAAGGAAGATAGCAAAAGAATTTGGGAGCAAATCGATAAGTATTTGCCGTTGTTTGCTCTTTTTCAAAGCGATAGAAGCAGCAAGGACTCAGATGGTGAGGTTCAAGACCCCATGAAAGCTGCTGTTTCTGCTGCAATATCAGAAGTTCAGGATGATATTGAGCGAATTCAGAAAAAAATAAAAGAAAGAACAGAAGAAATTGCTAATAACACGCATAAAGCACTAAAAACTATAGATGCAAGTCTTGCATCGCAATTGGTGCCAGAGTTTATCCCTCCAACTCCGGCGAAATGGACAGGTTTGTTTTCTGTAAGTCTTAGTACAGATGGGATACCATTAAATAAGCGTGGTAGCGGTGTTCGCCGCTTGGTTTTAGTTAGTTTTTTTAAGGCTGAAGCTGAAAGGCTGCTTACTCAAGGGAGTAAAAAAGGAATTATTTATGCTATTGAGGAGCCTGAAACTGCTCAGCATCCAAATAACCAAAAAATACTCCAGCAAGCTTTTTTAGATATTGCTAGTGAAGATAATTGTCAGGTGGTAATCACGACCCATAGTCCTGGGTTTGCAAGTGATCTTCCAATAGAAGGCATTCGTTTTGTAACCAGAAATGAAAATGCACAACCTTGTATTGAAGGTGGCGTAGATGTGCTGAAAAGAGTGGCAGAAGCTCTTGGGGTAACGCCAGATAGTAGAGTCAGATTGATCTGTTGTGTGGAAGGGCCGACAGATGTTAAAGCCTTAAAATCGCTCAGTCGTGCATTGCATTTGGAAGACAATTCAATTCCTGATTTGGCCAATGACGATAGAATCGCTTTTGTTGTTCTTGGTGGTGGCAATTTAAAACATTGGGTTAATGATAATTATCTGAAAGGATTTGGAAGGCCTGAGTTGCACATTTACGACGCTGACGTGCCTCAATATGCTGATATAGTTGAGCGAGTTAAAGCTCGTGGTGATGGGTCACTTGGCTTTATTACACAAAAATATGAAATCGAATGTTATTTGCACGCGGATGTAATAAGAGAGGCTTTTGACGTGGATGTTGTTGTAACCGATTACCCTGATGAAAATGGAAAAGCAACGCCTAGGGCTTTTGCAGAAATATACTCTGTTGCACAGGGATATGATGGGATTATGAAAGACAATAATGCAAAAATGCGTCTCGCCGAAAAAGCTTTTCCGCTTATGACCGCGGATATGATTAATGAAAGGGACCCTAACGGGGAAGTGAGAGATTGGTTCACTACAATGGCTGGTTTTCTAAACTAACGTATTGAATTATATCAAGCCAAAGCACGCGGGCGCAGCGCTGCTGCGCCGGTGTTTGAAGGGTTAAAGAGCAGGAAAGTCTCAACATCCTCTTATGGCTGTAAGCAGCCTCTGTTCTCATGAATATTTGTCGTCATGTGGAGAGCAGTTAGGCTATACGATGAGAGTAAGGGTATACCAATTGGCATATTTTTTGTTTATATATTAACTTATCCTTTACTTTTCATGCGCTTACGGTTTGTTTCTAGTCCTGCCTCGGCCGTCGCTTTATCCTGCCTGACAATTTCCCACGCCTCCTGTACTGATCGTTTAAAAAACCGCAAATCGGGCTATTTCACGCACGATCCTGCATGCATCAAGGGTGCCTTGATGGAATCACAAAGCACTACCAAGGTCGGGCAACCGATCCTCATTTTTTGCCTGTTCGACAATCACCGATCACATCATTTCAAACGTCGATATGCCGACCCGGCATGATACAGAAGGTAACGGCATTGGTCGGTGAGTGTCGGTGCGAGTAGTGTTGCCGGGTTGGCTTCTCTTGATCTTTTTTCTTCTTCGGTGGGGTGGGAATACCGGCATGACTTCGTCTCAAACATTTGGCTCGAGTGACAGTACCCCGGGCGTTCGTCAGGAAAAGGATTTGCTGGGCATGCTCGATGTGCCGGCTGATGCATATTACGGGATTCAAACGCTGCGTGCCGTGAACAACTTCCACCTCAGTGGCGTACCGCTCTCCCATTATCCTCGTCTGGTCGTGGCGCTGGCCATGGTCAAACAGGCTGCGGCAGAAGCCAATCATCATCTGGGCCATCTGGATGAGCAGCGCTTCAGGGCCATTCATGAGGCCAGTCAGTGCATCATTGATGGCCATTATCACGACCAGTTTGTGGTCGACATGATCCAGGGCGGGGCGGGCACCTCGACCAACATGAACGCCAATGAGGTGATCGCCAACGTCGGTCTGGAAATTCTGGGGCGCGCCAAGGGTGGTTATTATCACCTGCACCCCAATAACGACGTGAACATGTCGCAGTCGACCAACGATGCCTATCCGACGGCCATCCGCCTCGGCCTGCTGTTGGGTCATGATGCGCTGCTGGATAGTCTGGAGCAGCTGTGTGAATCCTTCGCCGAGCGGGGAAAGGCCTTCGCTGATGTGTTGAAGATGGGGCGCACCCAGCTGCAGGATGCGGTGCCGATGACGCTGGGCCAGGAGTTTCAGGCGTTCGCCACGACCCTGGGAGAGGATCTGGGCCACTTGCGTCAGCAGGTCCCGCCGCTGCTTCGCGAGGTCAATCTGGGCGGCACCGCGATCGGCACGGGGATCAATGCCGATCCGGGCTATCAGCATGTCGCTGTCAATCTGCTGGCAAGGATCAGCGGCCAGCCGCTGGTGCCGGCGACCGATCTGATTGAAGCCACGTCCGACATGGGTGCCTTTGTCCTCTTCTCGGGCATGCTCAAGCGCCTGGCCGTGAAGCTTTCAAAAATCTGCAACGACCTGCGCCTGCTCTCCAGCGGGCCGCGTACCGGGCTTAATGAAATCAATCTGCCGGCGCGCCAGCCGGGCAGCTCCATCATGCCCGGCAAGGTAAACCCGGTGATCCCGGAAGCCGTCAATCAGGTGGCCTTTGAAGTCATCGGTAATGATCTTGCCCTGACCATGGCGGCAGAAGCCGGACAACTGCAGCTGAATGTCATGGAACCACTGATCGCTTACAAGATTTTTGACTCCATACGCCTTCTGACGCGGGCCATGGATATGCTGCGTGAGCAGTGCATTGTCGGTATTACGGCAAACAGGGCGCATTGCCAGGCGCTGGTGGAAGCCTCCATCGGCCTGGTGACGGCACTGAACCCCTATATCGGCTACGAGAACTCGACGCGTATTGCCCAGCAGGCGTTGGTCAGTGGCCGGGGGGTACTGGAACTTGTTCGCGAGGAGCAGCTGCTGGATGAAGAGACCCTGCAGGATATCCTGCGACCCGAAAACATGATCGCGCCGCGCCTGGGGCCGAAGAGTATTAAAGGCAATCAGTAGTCCTTTGATGCTGTAACGCTTTCCGGTAACGGTTCCGGCTGACCAAAAGGATTTGCTGCCAAAAGGGGTCGCTGAAGCGTGTCAGTGCTCTCTGCAGGATCAGTGCAACAAGGCAGCCCCTCGGATATTTCCGTGGGGCTGACCAGGCATGAAATCGGCGCCGGTATGACTCCAAACGCTCGCCATGACTTCAAACGCTCGCCGACAGCCGGCCGATCTCCGCGATGACCTGATCGCGCCGCACCTTGTCGGCCTCCGGCAGACAGACATAGGCCACCGCAATCACCGCGCCGCGATCCGAAGGCCAGGCAATGCCGATATCCGCGGCGTTGCCGACGCTGTTGGTGCCGGTTTTCTCACCGATCAGCCAGCTGGCGGGCATACCGGCGCGCAGGCGAGCGTCACCTGTCTTGCCCTCGATCATCCAGGCGGCGAGCTGGTGACGTGATGATGGGGAAAGCGCGTCGCCCAGCAGCAGGGCGCGCAGGGTCTGCATCATCGCCAGCGGGGTGGTCGTGTCGCGCTCGTCTCCTTCGTGGTCATGCTCGTTGAGCGTCGGCTCGTTGCGATCCAGCCGGGTGGTGGTATCCCCGATGTCGCGCAGAAAGGCAGTCACCTTCGCCGGGCCGCCAAGGCGCTCGATCAAAAGATTGGCGGCGGCGTTATCGCTCCAGGCCACCGCTGCCTGGCAGAGCTCCGCGATCGTCATGCCCGGGCTGCCGAGCCGCTTTTCAGTCACGGGCGTCCAGCCGGTCAGATCAGATTTTTTGACCTCGATACGCTGATCCAGCGACTCCCTGTCATGATCCACCTGCGCCAGTGCCGCGGCGGCAATGAACACCTTGCCCGTACTGTTGAACAAGAACCGCTCATCGCCTCGATGACTGACTACGGCGCCTGTGCCCACATTCATGAGTGCCACGCCCAGCTGCCCTTTGTGCTGCTGTTCCAGTGCCTGAAGCCTGCGCTCAATCTCCTGACCATTTGATCCAGCGCCCGTTTTGGCAAGCGCTGGCAGGGGCAGTGCGGCCAGCGGCAGCAGGGAAACGGCAGAAAGCAGGCGACGACGATTGATCAGCGGCATGGAAGCATTCCTGAGTCATGAAAACAGGCAACATAGCCCGAAGCGATGGCGGAATACAGGGCAGGGCAAGGGCTGATGAAACAGGTAATGGCGTTGGACTTCAGGCTGGAGGGCCACTCGCCGCGCTATCTCAATATTGCCGGGCAGTGGCGAGACCATGATCGTTATGCCATCACGGCGGAGGAGTGGCAGGGCTTATAGCAATGGCCATTGATGTAGCGCCTTTCATGGTTGTGCGTTGTGAGCATCTCGACCTCTGATCTCACGATAAGCGGGAATGTTTTCCCGGCGCCGCAGTCATGGAGCGTTGATATCTCGAGATGTCAAGGGGCAGGGGATGGATACGTGACAGGCGTTTGAGCACTGGACAACCCCGCCATATGCCAACATCATCGGCCACCTTTATGCTTGCCCGGGCGGATGCGATAGCGTCCGTGCCTTCATGACACCTTACCGATGGACGTAACATGTTGACTCTGGCGGCGCTTCAAGCCTTTGTGCTGGGTATACTGGAAGGATTGACCGAGTTTCTGCCCGTTTCCAGTACCGGGCATCTGATCATTGCAGGGGATCTGCTCAACTTTAACGGCGACACGGCCACTGCGTTCAAGATTGTCATTCAGCTCGGCGCCATCCTGGCGGTCATGTGGGAGTTTCGGGCGCGCGTGCTTGGCGTGGTCCGGGGGCTACCCCGCGAACCGCAGGCGCAGCGCTTTGCACTGAACGTGCTGGTGGCCTTCATTCCTGCGGTCATACTGGGGCTGTTGCTGGCCGATCTGATCGAGCACTGGCTTTTCAATCCCATCACCGTGGCCACCGCGCTGATCATCGGCGGGTTCGTCATGCTCTGGGCGGAAAAGCGCGAGCATACGATCAAGGCGGAGACAGTCGATGACATGACCTGGCAGCTGGCGCTCAAGGTCGGGCTGGCGCAGTGTCTGGCGCTGATTCCCGGTACCTCGCGTTCGGGCTCGACCATCATCGGCGGGCTGCTGTTCGGGCTGTCGCGCAAGGCCGCCACCGACTTCTCGTTTTTTCTCGCCATGCCGACCATGGTCGCCGCTACGGTCTATTCGCTGTGGAAGTATCGCGACATTCTGCACATGGAGGATCTGCCGATCTTCGCCATTGGCTTCGTGACGACCTTTATTGTCGCCATGCTGACGGTGCGGGCACTTTTGAAGTTCATCGCCAGCCACAGCTATGCGGTGTTTGCCTGGTATCGGGTCGGGTTTGGCCTTTTGATTCTGGCCACGTGGTATTTCGGCATTATCGACTGGAGTACGGCTCAGGCCTGAGCCCTGCGCTTCTCACCCGGCGTGTGATTCCGTGATGCGTTCGGTGGCATTTCACGCTGTTCATGACCACACTTTTCCCTGTTATTGATCCATCGGGAGGCAGGCATGGCGAGCCGTTATGAAGTGCATGAACACGCGACCGCACACGTGAAGGGCGCTCCCAATCGTGAGCAGCAAAAGGAAATGGATGACATACCGCTGGTGTGCTTTCGCATCTGGGATAATCAGCAGGAGCACTATGTCAGCGAGGAATATGAAGTGCGCGAGGAAGCCGAGGAAGACTGCCAGCGCTTGAATGAAGACAGCTGATCCCTTCGCTGCGTAAAACCTCAGGCCCATCGGTGCCCTGCCGGTGGGCCTTTTCATGCTCGCAAGGCACGAAACGCCCTTGACCGAGCGCGCAACGAGAAGCGCAGATTCGGGGTTTGATAAACATTGACCTTGTAGCAGGTAGAAGGTTTACAAGGGGATTGTTCACTTTATCAAGGAGCGTGACCATGTCTGACCAGACCAGCTGTGCCTGCCCGAAATGCACCTGCACCGTCGGCGACAATGCCGTTGAACGTGACGGCAATCTGTACTGCTGCCAGGCCTGCGCCACCGGCCACGCCGATGGTTCAACAGGCTGCGGCCACAACTGCAGCTGCGGCGAGTAATCCCGGCCTGAACAGACCCGGTGCGCAGGGTCTGTCACGATGGCCTGATGTGACCCTTCGGTGATGCGCCGAGGGGTCATTTTTTTTGCGCGTGGTTTTCGCCGTGCCCGCCGCCTTTGGCGCCAGTGCACCTGCCTGTGACAAAAGGCCCAATGGTGTCGCCTTGATATATGGTCCGTGCGCAACCATCTTATGAGGTAATTCACGCGACAGGAGTATTCCATGAGCGCTGCACGTATTTTGATGGTTCTGACCTCTCACGATGAAATGGGCGATACCGGCCACAAGACCGGATTCTGGGCAGAAGAGTTTGCCGCGCCTTATTACACCTTCCTTGATGCCGGCTGCGAGATCACGCTGGCCACCCCAAAGGGCGGCGCCGCGCCGATCGATCCCAACAGTGAAGGCGAGGATGCCCAGACCGACGCTACGCGTCGTTTCTACGCCGATGACGACGCGAAGGCGCGCATCGCCAGGACTGTACGGCTGGCCGACATGCGGGCCGAGGACTTCGACACCGTGTTCTATCCCGGCGGCCACGGCCCGCTGTGGGATCTCACCGACAATAAGGACTCCATTGCACTGCTGGAAGATTTTCTGCGCCAGCAAAAACCGATTGCCTCGGTCTGCCACGCGCCCACGGCGTTTTTGAACCTCAAGGACGAGCAGGGCGAGTTCGTGATCAAGGGTAAAAGGGTGGCAGGCTTTACCAACGAGGAAGAGGCCGCCGTTGGTCTGACCGACGTTGTGCCGCATCTGCTGGAAGATGAGCTCAAGCGCCGCGGTGCGGACTACCAGAAAGTGGAGGCTTTTGCCCCGTTTGCCGTGGCAGATGGTCTGGTGATTACCGGCCAGAACCCGGCAAGCTCGGAGGTCGTCGCCGAAAAACTGCTGGAAGCGCTCAAGCGCTGAAGGCAGACGTGATCAAAAAAGCCCCGACGCTTCGGCGCCGGGGCTTTTTTGTGTTCCGGGGACAGCCAAAAGCGGGTGCCTCGCAATGCTCAGGGTTACCGGTCAATCAGTATCAGGATCGTAAAACCCAGAAACGCCATGAGAATAAAGAGTAGCCGGGGACTCATGTTTTCTTTCCTTCTCGTTGTTAAAGGCCCCTGTCCAGAAGGCCAGGGCTTATAATGCCCCGCCCGCAGCCATAAAAAAACACTAATACACGGATTTCAGCAATGGTGGCCTTGCCACGGCACTGTTTTGATATGAATTCAGGAGTAGGTAGACTGGGCTACCTATCATCAATTCTGGATCGTGCCCATGACCTCACCTGAAAACCCGCCGGCAGCCAGTGCCCGCGAGCGACTGCTCGGTGCGGCAGCCGTACTGTTTTATAGCGACGGCATTGCGGGCACCGGCATTGATGCCATTGTCAAGCGTGCGGGCGTGGCGAAAAAGAGCCTGTATAACAACTTTGATTCCAAGGCGGCACTGGTAGCAGCCTATCTGGAGGCGCGTCACGCCGAGTGGCTGGCGCTTTATGAGACGCGGTTGACCCGGGCCTTTACCCCTGAAGCTCGGGTGCTGGCAGTATTTCTGGCCTATCAGGATCACGCCAAGTGGGCCTATGAACGCGGCTTTCGCGGCTGCGGGCTATTGAACGCTGCCGCCGAACTGCCGGTCGGGCATGACGGGCGCAGGATAGTGCGCCGTCACAAGCAGCAGGTAGAAGCACTGCTGGCGGCACCGCTCGGAGAGCTGACCGGAGACGAGGCTACAGCATCACGTCTGGCGCAGCAGCTCGCCTTTCTGCTGGAAGGTGCGATGGTGCGTGCAGGCCTTGAAGGCAGCAGCCGCTGTATTCATGAGGCCCATGACATGGCCAGAGCTCTGGTGGAAGCCTCATGAACACTGCCTCTCGTGAACATCTTCTCGGTGTGGCCGGCGTGCTGGTCGCCGCCGTCCTGTGGGGCACCACGGGCACGGCGGCGACTTTCGCGCCGGATGTCAGCGCCGTGGCGATTGGCGCCGTGGCGATGGGGCTGGGCGGACTGTTGCAGGCATTGGTGGCAGCCCCACACATTCGCAGGGGTTGGTCGCAGCTGCGTGAGCGCTGGCCCTGGTTGCTTTCCGGGGCCGTGGCGGTGGCGATCTATCCGCTGGCGTTTTATGGCTCGATGCGCCTGGCCGGCGTCACCATCGGCACGGTGGTGTCGATCGGCTCGGCGCCGCTGCTTTCGGCGTTGATCGAATCGCGTTTTGACGGCTTGAGGCTCGGCGCACGCTGGCGAATTGGCGCGGCGCTGGGGCTGGTCGGCATGGGGCTTTTGTGTCTGGCCGAGACCGGGCCACACGCCGGTGTGGGCAGTACCACACAGGTGCTGCAGGGTGTGGCGATGGGGCTGGTGGCAGGTCTGGCCTACGCGTTTTATTCCTGGTCGGCGCGGCGTCTGATGCAGGCGGGCATCCCTTCACGCGCCGCCATGGGGGCGACCTTTGGCGTTGGCGGGGTGATGCTGATGCCGGTGCTGCTGCTCACCGGTGCGCCGCTGCTGGAATCAGTGGGTAACGCCGCCGTCGGGCTTTATATGGCGCTGGTGCCGATGTTTCTGGGCTATCTCGGCTTTGGGTATGGTCTTGCCAGAGTGCCGGCCAGTACCGCCACTACCATCACGCTCTTTGAGCCGGTGGTGGCGGCGCTTCTGGCCGTCGTGGTTGTCGGCGAGCGCTTGCCGCTGCTGGGCTGGGCTGGCATCGCTCTGGTGATCGTGTGTCTGGTCTGTCTTTCGGCGCCGGTGCGCAGGTCCCGCCCGCGGCGTGCCAGGGCGGTGTCGAGCACAGGCTGACGCCGCTACGACAATGGCGGCGTCTCAAAATGCTGCCTGTCATCCCACGGTGGCGTATCGCCAATCGTTTCCTGAAGGTAGTTCATGAACGCGGCCACCTTGGGCGTGCGCAGCCGGCCATCGGTGGTCAGTACATGAATCATGCGCCGCTCGGGGACCACTTCACAGCGCCAGGTGCTCAGCAGGCGTACCAGCTGTTTTGATGCCAGCGACTCATTCATCAGCCAGGTCGGAAAGAGCACGATGCCCTGGCCCAGGATGGCGGCCTGCAGCAGGCTGTCGGCGTCGTTGCTGTAGAGGCTGCCGGTGAGTTCATAAGCCACGGGTTCGCGTGATTCCGGGTGTTCAAAGTACCAGCGCTGGCGGCCCATCTGGCCCTGATAGAGCAGGCAGTCATGGTCCTTGAGCGCCTCCGGTGTTTTTGGAGTGCCGTGCTCAAGCAGATAGGCGGGTGCGGCGGCCACGACATAGTGCATCGGCGCCAGCGGCCGGGCGATCAGTGACGAATCGGCCAGCTGCCCGACACGAAAGGTAATGTCGCTGCCTTCACGCACCGGATCGGTCAGTGCATCGGTGAGCAAAAGCTCGGCACGTACGTCCGGATAGCGCGTCTGAAACCCGCGCAAAAGTGGCACCACCTGATGGCGGCCGAAGGCGACGGGGCTATTGATGTGGAGTGTCCCTGACGGGGCTCGCGGGGGGCTTTTAAGCGCCTCGGTGGCCTGATCGAGCTGCTCGAGCGTGCCGCGAATCTGCTCGTAGTACTGCTGGCCTGCCTCGGTTAGCGTGACTGCCCGGGTATGGCGATAGAGCAGGCGAATGCCGAGGCTTTTCTCCAGTGCCCCGACCTGGCGCGACACGGAAGAGACCGCCATATGAAAATGCCGCGCGGCCGCTGTAAAACTGCCGGTGGCGGCGACCCGCTCGAACGTGCGTAACGCATTGAGATCCATCATGTTGCACCTGATGCAATAATCATTTGCATAATGTTCGATTTCGGCAACACGGCGCAAGCGCCATACTTCACGCCATCATTGAATCGAAAGGGAGTTTCCTCATGCAGACAGGTGTAGCACTGGTCGTCGGCGCCACCGGCATCACCGGCGGCAATCTGGCCTCATATCTGGTCGCCAGCGGCTGGACCGTTTATGGTCTGTCGCGTCAACCCACCGAACAGCAGGGCGTGATTCCGGTGTCAGCCAACCTGCTGGATGCTGATGCGACCGCGCAGGCGCTCAAGGGCCTGCCCATCAGCCATGTGTTTTATTGCACATGGACGAAGCGCGATACCGAACAGGAAAACGTTGAAGCCAACGGCGCCATGATGAACAACCTGTTCGCCGCGCTGGATCCCGAGACACTGGTGCATGGCGCGCTGGTGACCGGCACCAAGCAGTATCTGGGCTCTTTTGAAAGCTACGGCAGCGGTCAGGTGGAAACGCCGTTTCGCGAATCCGCCCCGCGTGTGCCGGGCGAGAACTTCTATTACACGCTGGAAGATATCCTGATCGAAGCCGCCGGCAGGTATGGCTTTGCCTGGAATGTGCACCGCCCGCACACCGTCATCGGCCACGCTCGTGGCAACGCCATGAACATGGGCACGACGCTTGCCGTCTACGCCTCCATCTGCAAGGCCACCGGCCGGCCGTTTGTCTTCCCGGGCTCGCAGTTCCAGTGGAACGCGCTGACCGACATGACCGATGCACTGCTGCTGGCGCGCCAGATGGCCTGGGCGGCACTGACACCGGGCGCCCACAATCAGGCGTTCAACACGGTCAACGGTGACACCTTCCGCTGGCGCCGCATGTGGCAGGAAATTGGCGAGTTTTTCGGCCTTGAAGTGGCCGACTGCCCGGAAACGCCCCAGCCGCTGGATGAGCAGATGGCCAGTATCGAAGGCGAATGGCAGAAGATTGCCGAGCAGCACGAGCTGGTCGAATCAGACGTCACGAAGCTCGCCTCCTGGTGGCACACCGATGCCGACCTCGGCCGCGAGCAGGAATGTGTCAACGACATCGTCAAATGCCGCGACTTCGGCTTCGACGAATTTCGCGAGACTCGCGCTGCCTTTTTTGACCTCTTTACTCGCCTGCGGGCAGAGAAGGTCATTCCGTAAGCAGGCACCGTTGTGCACTTGAGCCTGTGCACCTCAAAGCCCGCCACTCATGTCGAGTGGCGGGCTTTTTTAATGCACGGGTCTTGAGGCAATCGACAGGAAGCGTGATCAGCCCAGTATCTGCGGGTTGAGATGCCAGGTGCTCCAGGTGAGCGCCGTGGCCAGCGTCACCCATGCCAGATAGGGCACCAGCAGGGCGCCGGCCAGTGGCTTGATGCGCCAGAAGGCGATCAGCGTGGCGAGAATCAACAGCCAGAGAACGACCGTGCCGGCAAAGGCGACTGCCCCCAGATGCCAGACAAAGTAGAGCCAGCTCCACAGCGCATTGAGGGCCAGCTGCACGACAAACAGTGTCAGTGGTGGGCGGACATTCTGCGTCGGCTTTTCCCGCCAGACGAGCCAGGCGGCGATGCCCATCAGGGTATAGAGCGTGGTCCATACCGGACCGAAGATGCCGGCCGGCGGCGCCCACGAAGGCTGCTGAAGCTGTTGGTAGAACGAAGCGGCATTGACGGAGGCGACGGCGCCAATGGCAGCGGCGATAAAGGCCAGCAATAGCCAGCCGGCAAGTCCCATGTACTGTTGACGTTGGGTAAGTGACTTCATGCCATGCCCCTTTTTAAAAATCTGTATTGAGCGTCTGTTTTGAGCGTCTCGGCGCCGTGCGCGGCAGCAGAGGAGCGTGCCTGTATCCTACACAATAGCGCTCGCGACCGGGTGTGACAGTGAGGCAGGATGTCTCATGATGCCACCACTGATAAGAGGAAAGAGCATGCAGATTGCGATCATGGGCGCCGGCGCGATCGGCAGCTATTACGGGGCGCTGCTGGCACGCGCCGGCCATGCGGTCACGCTGATCGGCCGCGCGGCGCACGTCGAGGCGATTCACCATAAGGGTCTGATGCTGGAGACGGCGTCAGGGCGCGAAACGTTTGAGGTCACGGCCAGCACCAGCGTGAGTGCATGCATTGAAGGACGCCGAGCTGGTGCTTTTTTGCGTCAAATCCACGGATACCGAAACCGCCGGTGCAGCGATGGCCCCGGTGCTGTCTGATGCCGCGGTCGTCATGAGTCTGCAAAATGGGGTGGATAATGCTTCACGGCTTGCCGCGACTTTGGGCCGTGAGGTGATCCCGGTGGTGGTTTATGCCGCGGTAGCCATGGCGGGGCCGGGCCACGTGCGCCATCACGGTCGCGGCGAGCTGGCGCTGGGGGCATCCCCCATGAGCGAGACACTGGCGCGGCTGTTTCATGACGCCGGTATTCCGGCGAAGGTCTCGGACAACGTGATCGGCATGCTATGGGCGAAGCTTGTGATCAACTGCGCCTGGAATGCGGTATCGGCCATTGCGCAACAACCCTATGGCGCGCTGAGGGCCATCGACGGTGTATGGGAGATGGTGCTCGCGGTTGTTGCAGAGTGTCAGGCCGTGGCACAGGTTTGTGAGGTGACACTGCCTGGTGACCTCCCCGGCGCCGTGCTGGCCATCGCCGAGAGCATGGCGGGGCAGCGCTCTTCAACAGCGCAGGATCTGGCCCGCGCGCGCCCCAGTGAAATCGAGCATCTCAATGGCTTTATCGTTCGCCAGGGGCAGGCCCATGGCATCGACACCCCCGTCAATCACACCCTGCTGGTACTGGTCCGCGCGCTGGAGCAGAGTCGCAACACTTGTGATATCCCTTCTGCCTGACATGCGCTTTTTCTGATATCAATTGCTGCGTTTTACGGCCCTGAGCATTGTACTTTGGTCACGATATCGACCAAAGCCGCGCTTCCTGCCGTCATGGCGCGCTGTACAGTCCACTGAACAACGTTCAATCCACTGTACGGCGATCGATATCGGAGCGCGCCATGACGCAAAAGAAGCTGAAAGTGGCGGTGGCCACCCCCCTGAGCGAGGCGCTGTGAGTACGGATTGAATCCATGGTGCCCGAGATCGAGCTGCTGCGGGATCAATCGCTGCTGCCGCCCATGCGCCATCCGGCCGATTTTGCCGGTGACCCGGACTTCAGGCGCACCCCCGAGCAGGAAGCACAGTTTGATGCGCTGTTAAATGAAGCGGAGGTGCTCTACGGCATTCCGGATGTCGACCCGCAACGGCTGGCGAAGGTGGTCGAGGCCAATCCAGAACTTCGCTGGGTGCATGTCATGGCGGCCGGCGGCGGGCGGCGGGCAGGTCAAGGCGGCAGGACTCTCTTCCGAGGCGCTGGAGCGGGTGATGTTTACCACCTCGGCCGGCGTACATGGCGGGCCGCTGGCGGAATACGCCGTGTTCGGCGTGCTGGCGGGCGTCAAGCAGCTGCCGCGCATCATGGCCAGCGTGATCACCACTGGGGCGATCGCTGGATGATGGGCCAGATCAGCGAGCAAACGGTGCTGATTCTGGGGCTGGGGGGCATCGGACGTGAAGTGGCGCGCCGTCTGTCCCTGCTGGACATGCATGTGCTCGGGGTCTCCCGCCAGCAGCGCATGGTGCCCCATGTGGATGAAATCATTGCACCTTCGCAGCTGCGTGACGCTGTGCGGCGTGCCGATGCCATCGTGATTGCGCTGCCGGGCACCGATGCCACCGAAGGGTGGATTGATGCCGAGCTGCTGGCCGAGATGAAGCCCGGCGTCACCATCGTCAATGTCGGCCGCGGCACGGTCATTGATGAACCCGCGCTGATCGAGGCCCTGCAGCGTGAGCATGTCGGGCTGGCGGTGCTGGATGTGACGGCCTCGGAGCCGCTGGATAACGCCTCTCCACTGTGGGACATGCCCAATGTGCTGCTGACCCCGCATACCGCTGCCCTCAGTGACGCCGAGGATCGTCTGATTGCCGAGTTTTTCGCCGATAACGCGCGGCGCTATCTCAACGGCGAGGCGCTGAGAAACCGTGTTGATACGGTCGAGTTCTACTGATGAGTGCCCCGGCGGTTAGCCGTGCGCTGCGCGTGCTGGCCGTGCTTGAAGCGGCCGGCGGCGCAACGCTGGGGGTGAGCGAAATGGCGCGCCAGCTGGGCGTGGCGCGTTCATCGCTGCACAACGTCTGTCTGGCGCTGGAAGCCGAAGGCATGGTCCAGCGCAGCGAGGGCGGCTATCGGCTGGGCCGTCGGCTGGTCGAGCTGGGGGGCGCGTATCTGCGCACGGTGGACCCGGTTCAGGCGTTCTATCAGGCCTGCAGCGATCTCGCCTTTCTCCACGATGAAATCTGTCAGCTGGCGGTGCTTGACGGCACGGACGTGCTCTATCTCGCCGCCCACGCCGGGCGCTTGCCGCTGCGCATGACCGCCAGCATCGGCAGCCGCTTCCCGGCCTCGATCACGGCGGTAGGCAATGCGCTGCTGGCCCAGCTGGAGGACGACGAGCTGCGACAGCGCTTTGAAAACCCGGCCACACGCCCGAGCTGGACGGACGATTCGACGACCGATCTTGAGGCACTGATCGACAAGATTCGTGTTGTGCGTTCGCGCGGTTTTGCGCTGGACAAGGGAGAGGTGTTTCCAGGTATTCGGGGACTGGCGGTTGCGGTGGCCCCCCAGTACAGCGGTGAACAGGCCTATGCCGTCGGTGCCTCACTGCTGGAGGTGTACTGCAACGTCCATATCGAACAACAGGCCATCGAGGCGCTATCTGCTATGGCCGACCATATCGCCAATCCAATGAATCTGGGCAAGAGTAGTGCCAACGCCGGTGCCTGACGATTGGCGGTGATCGCCACTTTAAAAGGGGGAAAGGGCATGCGAAAGGGTGATGATACGGGATCGACCATGCGTGTTGGCATGATCGGACTGGGCAGCATGGGCATGCCAATGGCACGCAACCTGCTGGCGGCCAAAGTGGCCAGCCGGGTCAGCGTGTTTGGTCGCTCACCCGAGAAGCTGGCGCCGGCGCTCGAGGCCGGCGCTGAGCGCTGTGATACGCCAAAAGCGGTTGCGGCGCAAAGCGATGTGCTCATCACGGTGCTGCCGGATCTGCCCCAGCTCGAGGCGCTGATCGACGGCGATGATGGCCTGTTGGCGGGGCTTTCCGGGCCACTGGTGCTGGTGATCTGCTCAACCTCATCGCCTGAGGGGGTGCGCGCGCTGGCCCGTCGCCTTGATGAGCAAAGTGAGGGGCAGATTCGGGTGCTGGATGCACCGTTGTCCGGCGGCACGGATGGTGCCGAGGACGGCCGGCTGTCCATCATGGTGGGCGGCGGACATGACGATCTTGAGCGGGCGCGCCCGGTACTGGAGACCATGGGGACACCCGTTCTGCTGGGGCCGCTGGGGGCCGGTGAAGTGGCCAAGGCCTGCAATCAGATGGTGGTGGCTGCCACCATGGTGGCCCTGTCCGAGGCCACGGTGATCGCTGAGCGCGCGGGTCTGGATGTCGAGAAGCTGCTGGACTGTCTGGGCGGCGGCTATGCCGGCGGGCGCTTTCTGGAATCGCGCAGGCAGCGTCTGATCGACAAGGATTACACGCCCTCCGGCATTGCCCGCTACATGATCAAGGATCTCGGGTTTGCGCGCGATGAGGCCACGCAGCAGCAGGTGGTGACCCCGCAGCTCTCGACCCTTTTAACCCTTTATAAAGATCTGGGCGCGCGCGGGCTGGGTGAGCTGGATCTGACCGTGACCCAGCGTTATATCGCCGAGCTTGATCATGAGCCCGACCGCGATCAGCACGACTAACCAGGCACGACCGGCAGTTACAGGCAGGAAAAGAGCAGGAAAGAAGCAGGCACAGGGGGTTACACAGAAGATAACGGGAACGGCGGCTCGAGCGGCGTCAGTGGGAGGGAACAATGACCATATTTCGCGGGGTGTGGCGCAGCATCGAGTGGCTGATCGTGGCTTTGATGACCGCCATGATGGTGCTGGTGTTTTTCAACGTGGTGCTGCGTTACGGCTTCTCTTCCGGGCTGCGCTCCGGGATCGAGCTTTCGCGACTCGGGTTTGTGTGGGTCGTGATGCTGGGGGCTTCATTGTGTCTCAAGGATGGCGAGCATCTGGCGGTGGCGGAGTTCTTTGATCGCCTGCCGTCCATGGTGCGCTCCATCATTGCCCGCCTCTTGTGGATCGTGATTCTGGGCGTCTCGATCATGCTGGTGATGGGCTGCTGGAAGCAGACAGTGGCCAACTGGCACAACATCTCGCCGCTGACCGGGCTGCCCACCGGACTTTTCTATCTGGCAGGTGTCGTGGCCGGCACGCTGATGAGCATCACCTCACTGATCGGGCTGTTGCGACCGGGCCCCGGGCGGGCGCCGGGTGAACAGGGCGGTGACGGCCATTCGCTGGCCGTCGATGATGCAGTGTCTTCATCCAACCGGGAGCACCGCTCATGACGCTGGCACTGTTTCTGGGCGTACTGATCGGGGCGATCCTGCTGCGCCTGCCGGTGGCCTTTGCGCTGCTGTTGGCGGCGGGCGCGCTGATGCTCAATCTGGGTATGTTCAGCGCCGACATCCTGTCGCAGTCAATGATCAACGGCGTGGACAACTTCGCGCTGCTGGCGATTCCCTTTTTCATGATCGCCGGCGAGGTGATGGCGGTTGGCGGGCTGTCCGATCGTATCGTGAAACTGGCGCGATGACGCTGGTGGGCCACTGGCGCGGCGGACTGGGGTATGTGGCGATTCTGACCTCGCTGTTGCTGGCCGGGCTTTCAGGCTCGGCCGTGGCAGATGCCGCGGCGCTGGTCAGCACCCTCTACCCGATGATGCGCAAAAGCGGTTATCCGGCCTTTCGTTCGGTGGGCCTGCTGGCGGCCGGCGGCATTATCGCGCCGGTCATTCTCCCGTCGCTGCCGCTGATCATCCTGGGCGTGGCGGGCAATATCTCGATTGCCAAGCTCTTTATAGGCGGCATCGTGCCCGGGCTTTTGATGGGGCTGGCGCTGATGACCACCTGGCGGTTCATGATGCGCAAATCCGATCTTGAGCCTCAGCCGAAGGCGAGCCGGGCCGAGCGCCTCAAGGCGCTGAAGGAGAGCGTCTGGGCGCTGTCGGTATCCGCCTTGGGGTCTTTACGCCGACGGAAGCTGCCGTAGTAGCCGCGGTCTACGCCATTTTCGTGTCGACCGTGATCTATCGCGAGATGAGTCTGGCCAGGCTGGCACAGGTGCTGAAAAGCGCCGGCCGCTCGACGGCGCTGGTGATGTTTCTGGTCGGCGCGGCGATGGTGGCCTCCTGGGTGATTACCATCGCGCAGCTGCCGCAGCAGCTGGCCGAATTGCTGGGCCCGCTGGTCGACAACCCGAGGCTTTTGATGGCGGCCATCATGGTGGTGGTGCTGCTGGTGGGCATGGTGATGGATCTGGCCCCGGCGATCCTGATTCTGGTGCCGCTGTTCATGCCACTGGTACGCGAGGCGGGGATCGATCCGATCTACTTTGGCCTGATGTTTGTCATCAACTGCTGTATCGGCCTGATCACCCCGCCGGTGGGCACGGTGCTCAACGTGGTCTGCGGCATCAGTAAAACGACAATGAGTGAGGCCGTACGCGGCGTCTATCCCTTTGTTCTGGTGTATATCGCACTGCTGGCGCTGTTCGTGCTCATACCCCAGATCATTACCGTGCCGATGCACTGGCTGATCGGCTGACCCTGGCAAGGAGCAACAACATGAAAAAATTCCTGTGTAGTACGACGCTGGGTGCCACGGCGATGACGACCGCGGCGGCGCTGCTGGTGGCCATGTCGGTGTCCGGCAGTGCATGGGCGGCGACCACGCTGCGCTTTGCCCACCCCACGCCGCAAAACGATCTGCAGCACAAGCTTGCCGAGAAATTCAAGGAGGAGGTCGAGGCCCAGAGCAATGGCGATCTGAAGGTACAGATCTTCCCCAATGGTCAGCTGGGCAACGATGCGCAGATGATCGACGGGGTCCGCTCCGGCATCATCGACATTACGCTCTCGGGGCTGACCAACTTTACCGGCATGGTGCCGGAAGCCGGTGCCTTTGAGCTGCCGTTCATGTTTGCCGACAGCGCCGCTGCCTATCAGGCCCTTGACGGCACGCCGGGGGAGGAGGTGATGAGCAAGCTGCCGGCGCTGGGCCTGAAGGGGCTGGCGTTTCCGGAAAACGGTTTCCGCGAGATCACCAACAATCGCGGGCCGATTCGTGAACCGAAGGACCTGGAAGGTCTGCGCATGCGGGTCAATAACTCGATTACGCTGAACAACATGTTCGAGCTTCTGGGCGCCAACCCGCAGCAGCTGCCGGTGGCCGAGCTGTATACGGCGCTGGAAACCGGTGTCGTGGATGCCCAGGACCATCCGCTGGGCATCGTGGTGTCGTTCAACTTCAACGAGGTTCAGAAGTATCTCTCGATCACCAACCACGCCTACTCGGCGCTGTTGATGGTCATGAACCAGAAGCGTTTTGACAGCCTCACGCCCGAGCAGCAGCAGATTGTCGAAAAGGCGGCAGCGGATGCCACCGCGATGCAGCGCCAGATGAACACCGAGCAGACCGAGACGATGATCACAACGCTTGAAGAGGAGGGCATGGAGGTTAATCGCGATGTCGATACCGCGGCCTTCCAGCAGGCCATTCAGCCCGTCTGGAAAACCTTTGTTGACCAGAACGGTGACGAGATGATCAAGGCCATTCAGGCCGTGTCCGGCGATGGCCAGTCATAAGCCACTTGATGGGGTATGCCGGGGCAAGGGCCCCGGCATACCCGGCCTCATTCGCCGAAAAGAGTAGCCAGAATGCGGCGGCTGCCACCGTTTTCCCGATGTTCGCCCAGCCAGATGCCCTGCCAGGTGCCGGTGGCCAATCGACCGTTGTCGACGGCCAGCGTCAGCTCGGTGCCCATGAGGCTCGCCTTGATGTGGGCGGGCATGTCGTCCGGGCCTTCCATAGTGTGGCGAAAGTAGGGCAGATCGCCCGGAACGCGGTCGCGAAAGAAGGCTTCCATATCGTGACGCACGTCGGGGTCGGCGTTTTCATTGAGCGTCAGTGACGCGGAGGTATGCAGCATCTGTAGATGCAAAAGCCCGGTGGAGATCTCCGACATTCGGTCAAGAGCGCTTGTGATGTCATGGGTAATCAGGTGAAAGCCGCGCTGGTAGGGCTTGAGGGTAATCTGCTGGCGGTACCACATGAGCGGTGACTCCCTGCTGTTGGATTTGATGATAAAGGGTAGATGAGCGTGCCGGCGGCGTCTTGTAAGAGGGCTGGCTGGAAAAGGTATACTAAGACCAAAGTGTCGTATGGCCGCCAGCACTTTGCGCCTAGTCTTGGATGACCTTTCAGAGGGACCGCGCCATGGCTGATGAACGTCGAGCAGATCACGAGACCGTCTATTGGCCCATGGGGCCCTTCAAGGTGCGTCTGCCTTTTATCCACTATCGTTTCGAGTGGCCTGATTATTGTCAGGGGCTTTTGATGTGCGCTGTCGATCTGGCAGCCATCCCCCTGATGACCGAGCTTCTGGGCATGCCCTTTGAGGTGGCGCTGGCGGTCGTGCTCCTCAACGGCTTTCTCTATCTGGCCCATCATCTGCTGGGCGACCCGGTGGTGCCCGGCTGGATCACACCGGCAATACCGCTGGTGATGGCCTGGTGTCAGACCTTTCCAGAAGGCACCGAGCGCATCCATGCCCTGATTGCCTTTCAGATGACGCTGGGGCTTTTCTCGATCGCGCTGGGCGTCTCCGGACTGTCTCACCGCGTGGTACAGCTGGTGCCGTCGGCACTCAAGGCCGGTGTCATCATTGGTGCCGGTATCGCGGCGGTCATCACGGTATTCCAGGTGGGCGGGCGCTTTGACAGCTTTCCCTGGACGATTTCAATTGCGATCGGGGCGGCTTTTTACCTGCTGTTCTCACGTCATTTTACCCGGCTTAAAACCCGCAATACCTTTTGGGCGACGTTTGGCAAACTGGGGATTTTTCCGATTATTGCGCTGGCCGTGGTGATTGCACCGCTATTTGGTGAAGCATCCTGGCCGCAAATCGAGTGGGGGATCACATCGCCTGATTTTGCAGGCCTTTGGCAGAACTACACGTTATTTGGTCTTGGCTGGCCGCCGCTGATGCTGTTTGTACAGTCGCTGCCGGTGGTGCTGGCCACCTACATTGTGGTGTTCGGCGATGTGCTGCAGGGCAAGGCGCTGCTGGATGAGGCCGATGCCGCCCGGCCGGATGAGAAAGTCGAATATGCACCCAACCGCGCGCACATGATTTTTGGTGGACGCAATGCGGTCATGAGTGTGATCGGTCCGGATATTGCCATGTGTGGCCCGCTCTGGGCTGCCATGCACGTGGTCATTGTTGAACGCTTCAAGGAAGGCCGAAAGGCGATGGGTTCCATTTTTGGTGGTGCCGGTTCATTTCGATGGGGGACCAATACCGGCTTGCTGCTGATGCCCATCGTGAGTCTGGTGCAGCCCATTCTGGGCGTGGCGCTGGCACTGACATTACTGATTCAGGGCTACGTCAGCGTGCGGGTGGGCATCATGGCAGCTCGCAGTCAGAGAGATCTTGGCATTGCGGGTATCGTGGCCGCAGTGCTGGCGACACGAGGCGCTGCCTGGGCCTTTGCCGTAGGCGTTATTCTATGCCTGCTCATCTATGGGCGACGATTTTTCAGCGGTGAGGATGATCATACCTTCAACAACGATCACTAGTCGGCGATGAGACTACGCTGTGAATGTCGCACTTGTTGCAGACGGCATGAAATCGATACAGGGAGAACTGCCATGAAAACACGGGCCGCCGTGCTACGCGAAATGCAAAAGCCTCGTCCTTATGGGACGTCAAAACCGCTGTCGATCGAAGAGGTCACCCTTGATCCGCCGGGTCGCGGTGAGGTGCTGGTGCGCATCCGCGCTGCGGGCCTGTGTCACTCTGATCTGTCAACGATCAACGGTAATCGTCCAAGACCACTGCCGATGGTACTCGGCCATGAGGCGGCGGGAGAAGTGGTTGAAATCGGCGAGGGGATTGATGATCTCCATGTAGGGGATCATGTGGTGTTTTCCTTTGCACCCAATTGTGGCACCTGCGCCTTTTGCCTTTCCGGCGAGGCGGCACTGTGTCAGCCGGGGGCGGCGGCCAATGCTGGCGGACATTTGCTGGGCGGCGGCATGCGGCTTCATCGCGGTGAGGAGACGGTTTATCACCATATCGGGGTGTCCGGGTTTGCCGAGCATGCCGTTGCCTCCCGGCGCTCATTGACGCGCATTGATCCGAGTCTGCCGTTTCACATTGCGGCGCTGTTCGGCTGCGCTGTGCTGACCGGGGTGGGAGCAGTCGTGCATACCGGTGGTCTCAAGCTAGGTCAGTCGGTGCTGGTGGTCGGCCTGGGTGGCGTGGGGCTGGCGGCAGTGCTGGGCGCGCTGGGCGGTGGTGCGCGTCAGGTGATCGCAGCGGATATCGATGCCGACAAGCTTGAAACGGCCAGGGCCATGGGGGCCACGCATGTCGTGAACAGCGGCGATGACAATGCCATCGAGCAAGTGCGCGAGATCAGTGGTGGTGGGGTGGATCTGGCCACCGAGTTCGCCGGTGTGGCATCGGCGCTGGAATTTGCCTTCGAGTGTACTCGCCGCGGCGGGACAACGGTGACCTCCGGGCTGCCTCATCCCGATGTGCGACTGGCCATCAGTCCCACACGCCTGGTGGCCGAGCAGCGCACGCTCAAGGGATCGTATCTGGGCGGGCATGTTCCTTCACTGGATGTGCCGGGCTATATCGCGCTTTACCAGGCCGGACGCCTGCCGGTAGACCGGCTTTTGACCCATCGACTGAAACTTGAGGACATCAACGAAGGGTTTGAGCGTCTGGCCCAGGGACGCGCCATTCGCCAGGTGATTGACCTTTAGTGCTCTGGGGCTGTGCGCCTGATCAAGGGCACGACATGAGCCGGGTGCAATGCCCATGGGCCTGCTAACCTGAAGGGCATCCTTTGGCGCTTCATCGTTGATTATCAGGAGAGAATCATGGATCAGACCCGTATCGAAAAGGACAGCATGGGCGAGCTGGAAGTGCCGATGGAGGCGCTGTATGGCGCTCAGACCCAGCGGGCCATCAATAACTTTCCGGTCAGCGGACACCCCATGCCGGCGTCCTTCATTGCTGCTGTGGCGAGGGTCAAAAGGGCTGCCGCCGAGGTCAATATGGATCTTGGGCTGCTGGATGAAGGGCGGGCGCTGTCCATCGTCAAGGCGGCCGATGCGATCATTCGCGGTGAGCACGCCGATCAGTTCCCGATTGATATCTATCAGACCGGGTCGGGCACCTCGACCAACATGAACGTCAACGAGGTGATTGCGCACCTGGCCTCGCGGGACGATCTCGATATTGGGCCCAACGATCATGTGAACATGGGTCAGAGCAGCAATGACACCATTCCGACAGCGCTGCATGTCTCGATTGCCATGGAGCTCAACGAAAAGCTGCTGCCGACGCTGCGCTATCTGCAAAAGACCATCGAAGACAAGGCCGCGACGCTTGACGATGTGGTCAAGACCGGGCGTACGCATCTGATGGATGCCATGCCGGTGCGCATGAGTCAGGAGCTGGGCGGCTGGGCCAATCAGGTCGCGCAGTCCATCGAGCGTCTTGAAAATGGACTGACGCGCATGTTGCGACTGGCCCAGGGCGGCACGGCCGTGGGCAGCGGCATCAATGCCCATCCGGAGTTTGCCGAGCGCTTTGCCAAACGCCTCTCCGAGCAGACCGGGCTTGCCTTTACGCCGGCAGACAGCTTCTTTGCAGCGCTGGGCTCGCAGGACGCTACGGTAGAAATGTCAGGACACCTCAAGGCCTATGCCTGCGCACTGATGAAAATCAGCAACGATCTGCGCTGGATGAATTCCGGGCCGCTGGCAGGTCTTGGTGAAATTGAACTGGAAGCCCTGCAGCCGGGCAGTTCCATCATGCCGGGCAAGGTCAATCCGGTGATTCCCGAGGCGGCGGCTCAGGTCGCCGCCCAGGTGATCGGCAACGATGCGGCGGTGACCGTGGGTGGACAGTCGGGCAACTTCCAGCTCAACGTCATGCTGCCGCTGATGGCGCACAACGTGTTGAGCTCGATCTCGCTGTTGAACAACGTCTCCCTGCTGATGGCCGACAAGGCGATCAGTAGCTTCAACGTCCGTCGCGACAATATCGAGTCGCCGCTGGCGCGCAATCCGGTACTGGTCACGGCGCTCAATCCGGTGATCGGCTATAACGAAGCGGCGCGTGTGGCCAAAAAGGCTTATAAAGAGGGCCGGCCGATTATCGAAGTGGCCGAGGAAGAGACCGAGCTTTCTCGCGAGGAGCTTGAGCGTTATCTCGACCCGGCCCAGCTGACACGGGGTGGCATCCAGGAATAGGATTTGATGTGTCAGTGCATGCGATAAAAAAAGGCCCCTTCCGGGGCCTTTTTTATGCTGCCTTCATGTAACGTCACGCGGGTTTAGTGCGTCAGAGCATGATCCGGCGAGGGGGTGCCGACCGGCTCGCTCATGTCATTTGCGCTGGTATCCATGCGACCGGTGACGTATTCCTGCAGGCGTTTGCGCTGAGGCTCGTCCAGACGCATGTCCATCTTGGTACGACGCCAGAGGATATCGTCGACCTGGGTGGCCCACTCGTGGTCGATCAGGTAGTCCACCTCGGCGCGGGTCAGCCCGGCACCGAAGTCCTCTCCCAGCCCGGCCTCATCGGTGACGCCATCCAGGAACTTCTCGCACAGCGTGCCGTAGCTCGAGGCAAATCGAGTGGCTCGCGGTTCACCCAGAAACGGATACTGAGTCAGCAGCTTGCGGGTATAGGCCTCGCGGGAATCGATATTGCCCCCCGGCAGCGGACGCTTGTCGGTCCAGGGTTTGCCCATGCTCGGGAACCAGGGCTCGATTTTCTCCATGGCGGATTCGGACAGTCGACGGAAGGTGGTGATCTTGCCGCCAAAGACCGACAGCATCGGCGCACCGGTATCGTCCAGCGCCAGCGTATAATCACGCGTCATGGCAGAAGGATCGTCTGATTCATCATCACACAGCGGGCGTACGCCGGAGTAGCTGGTGACCACGTCATCACGGGTCAGCTGCTCCTTGAAATGCGCGTTGACGACATTGAGGATGTAGTCGGTCTCTTCATCGCTGATGGTGATATGGGTCGGATCACCCTCGTAATTCTGGTCGGTTGTCCCGATCAGGCTGTAGTCATTCTGCCAGGGCAGGACAAAGACAATCCGCTTGTCCTCGTTTTGCAGGATGAAGGCGCGGTCATCACCGTTGATGCGGCGGGTGATGATGTGGCTGCCCTTGATCATGTTGATGCCATAGCGCGACTTGCGCTGAGTGCTGCCCTTGATGAAGGACTCTACCCACGGGCCGGCGGCGTTGATCAGGGCCTTTGCACGGCGCACCAGCTGCTCACCGGTGCGGGTATTTTCCAGCGTGATTTCCCAGATGCCCTCCTTTTCCACGGCGCTGATGCAGCGCGTGCGCACCAGAATCTCGCCACCCTGTTCCTGGGCCTGCAGGGCATTGAGCACAACCAGACGGGCATCGTCGACCCAGCAGTCGGAATATTCAAAGCCACGCTTGATGTCGGGCTTGAGCGCGCTTGAACCGTCAAATTTCAGTGACTTTGAGCCGGGCAGCGTAGCGCGCGGACTCAGATGGTCGTACAGGAAAAGACCGGCGCGCAGCATCCAGGCGGGCCGCAGGTGCTGGCGGTGCGGCAGGATAAAACGCAGCGGCCAGATAATGTGCGGTGCCTTGGCCAGCAGGACTTCACGCTCGTGAAGCGCCTCGCGAACCAGACGAAATTCCTTGTGTTCCAGATAGCGCAGCCCGCCGTGAATCAGCTTGCTGGAAGCCGATGAGGTGGCACTGGCAAGGTCGGCCTGTTCACACAGCCCGATGCTAAGACCGCGGCCGGCAGCATCATTGGCAATACCGGTGCCATTGATGCCGCCACCGATGATGAAAAGGTCCAGAACGGGGGTGGCCACTGAGGAAGTCTTGTCGGAAGTCATGCGCCTGCCTTGCGCGTCTGCGCCGGGTTAAGGAATTGGGAACGCGGTAACCATACCATCACGAATGTTCGAATGTGAACATATGTCATGTTCAAAAGAACATCAAGTGATCGGTGATTGTCTGATGCAATCGGCATGATCAGCTTTTTGTTCGGTCGATAACCTTCCTTCCAGGCGACCTTCTTCCAGAGCACTGCTTCAAAAGCACTGTTTCCAGGGCACGGCTTTATTTCAGGGGCATATGTTAAGGGCGATGTCCTGCTCGCTCAGCAATCTGCATATGCCGGCAGGCGGCTCCTGGTCGGTAAACAGGGCATGAATCTGATTGAGATGCCCCAGACGCACCACGGCGTTGCGGGAAAACTTGGAGTGATCGGCGGCCAGGTAGACCTGACGCGAGTTGCTGATAATGGCCTGAGCGACTCTGACCTCCTGATAGTCAAAATCCAGCAGGGCGCCGTCCTCGTCAATGCTGCTGATGCCGATGATGCCGAAGTCGACCTTGAACTGATTGATGAAGTCTACCGTGGCCTCACCGATGATGCCGCCATCGCGCGAGCGTACGGTGCCGCCTGCCACAATGACGTTGAAGTCCTCGCGATGTTGAAGCGTGGCGGCCACGTTGAGGTTGTTGGTGATGATTTCCAGCCCCTGATGGTTGAGCAATGCCTCGGCGATCAGTTCGGTACTGGTGCCGATATTGATGAAAAGTGAACTTTGGTCCGGAATCTGTTCGGCCAGTGATCGGGCAATACGCGCCTTGGCATCGTGATTGATCAACTTGCGAGCGCTATAGGCGGTATTGACCGTGCTGGATTCCAGTAGACCGGCGCCGCCATGAACGCGTCGTATCAGCTGCTCATCGGCCAGCACCTTGAGATCGCGCCGGATGGTCTGTGGTGTGACATCAAAGTGATGTGCCAGCTGCTCGATGGTCGCATAGCCCTGACGCTTGACCATGTCGGCGATGGTGTTGTGGCGTTCCTGCTGGGTCATGTGGTGTCCTTTCCGCAAGCTTTCCGAGGCTGATCCATTGCGCCAGGGTATCCCTGCGCCGCCTGCTCGGCAATAGATGTTTCGGTGTGGTTTTCACTTGATGTTCGCCATGTTCATCCGGCAACAAAATTTGTGGAGCATTGCGCCTTTTAGCGCTTTTCAACCCTTTTGCAAGGCTTGTAATACTAAGGTTTAAAGGGGTTTAAATTCTTTATAATCAAAGATTTAAATTGTCTTTCATGGAAAGTCGGAAACGGCACATCGTTTTTTCAAATGATTGCTATAGGATGCTCGGAAAGCAACACAGTCATGCCTAATGTTTAAAAATCAACGCTATTCCGGGGTAAAAAAATGGGTATCATCGAAACCATCCTGGTTCACGAAATCGCCGGTACGGCCATTCTGACACTGCTGGGGTGCGGTGTGGTGGCCAATGTGCTGCTGAACAAGACCAATGGCCATGGCAGTGACGGTATCGTCATCTTCTTCGGCTGGGGTCTGGCGGTCTTCGCGGCCGTTTACGTGGCCTATGACACTGGCGCGCATATCAATCCGGCCGTGACCCTTGCTTTACTCATCGGGCCGGCGAAGGAGTATGCCGATGGTATCCCGATTACCTTTGCGACCACGGTGGCCTATCTTGTGGCCGAATTTGTGGGTGGATTTCTGGGCGCGGTGGGGTGCTATCTGGCCTACAAGAAACATTACGATGATACGGAAGACGCTGGCGCCATTCTGGCCACCTTTTCCACCGGCCCGGCCATCAAATCCCATGGATGGAACATGGTGACCGAGATCATCGGGACATTCGTATTGATCTTTGTGATCATCATGTTTGGAAATACCCCCAGCGGTCTCGGACCGCTTGCGGTGGCAATGCTTGTGGTATCAATCGGTGCCTCTCTGGGCGGGCCGACCGGATACGCCATTAATCCGGCGCGCGATCTGGGGCCTCGCATTGCGCATGCTGTACTGCCCATCAGGAACAAGGGCAGCAACAACTGGGGCTATGCGCTGGTGCCCATCATTGGCCCGGTCATTGGCAGCACGCTGGCCGCCCTGGCTGCCCACATTTATTAAGTCATCATCGGTTTCATACCTCCGCTCGTATTCAATCGAGGAGTCAATACGCATGAGCAAGCAGAAAAAGTACATTCTCGCCATCGACCAGGGAACGACCAGTTCACGCTCGATGTTGTTTGATCATGAAGGTCGTGTGGCCGGCATTGCCCAGCGTGAATTCGATCAGATATTTCCGCGTCCGGGCTGGGTCGAGCACAATCCGCGCGAAATCATGACCAGCGTATTGACCACGCTGGCCGAGGTCATCAACAACTCGGAGGTCGATGTCTGCGAAATCGCCTCGATCGGGATTACCAATCAGCGCGAGACCACTGTCATCTGGGACAAGAAGACGGGGCACGCCGTTTACAATGCCATCGTCTGGCAGTCACGCCACTCCGCTGAAATCTGTGACGAGCTGCGCGAGGCAGGCCATGAGGACATGATCCGTGACAAGACGGGTCTGGTCATCGATGCCTATTTCTCGGCCACCAAGCTGAAGTGGATCTTCGACAATGTCGAAGGCGTCAGGGAAAAGGCCGAGAAGGGCGACCTGCTGTTCGGCACCATCGACAGCTGGCTGGTATGGAATCTGACCGGCGGGAAAGTGCATGTCACCGACGTGAGTAACGCCTCGCGCACGATGCTGTTCAATATTCGCGAACGCAAGTGGGATCCCGAGCTGCTGGAGCTGTTTGGTGTGCCTGAAAGCATGCTGCCCGAGGTGAAGTCCAACAGCGAAGTGTACGGCCATGTGCTGCCGAAGTACCTGTTTGGCCACGAGGTGCCGATCGCCGGCATGGCGGGCGACCAGAATGCTGCGCTGTTTGGTCAGGCCTGCTTCAAGCCCGGGATGGCCAAGAACACCTACGGCACCGGCTGCTTTACGCTGATGAATACCGGCACCGAAGCCACGCCTTCCGAAAACGGCTTGCTGACCACCGTGGCCTGGGAAGTCGAGGGCACCATGGAATACGCGCTGGAAGGCAGCGTGTTCGTGGCCGGCTCGGTGATTCAGTGGCTGCGTGACGGCCTGCGGATGCTGGGCAGAGCGTCTGACTCGGAAGCTTACGCCGAGCGTGCCGGCAGCAATGACGGTGTTTATATGGTGCCTGCTTTCACGGGTCTGGGTGCGCCTTACTGGAACTCCAACGTACGCGGTGCGATGTTTGGTCTGACGCGCGGTACCACCAAGGAGCATTTCATCCGAGCCGCAGTCGAGTCGCTGGCCTATCAGAGTGCCGACGTTCTGCATGCCATGCAAAACGATGCCAATATTGCGCTGACCGAGCTGCGTACCGACGGTGGTGCCATCTCCAACAACTTCCTCGCCCAGTTCCAGGCCGATATCCTGGGTGTTGATGTGCTGCGCTGTGAGGTCAATGAGACCACGGCACTGGGTGCCGCTTACCTCGCCGGTCTGGCGGTCGGTTTCTGGAAGTCGCGTGAAGAGATCGCCGAGTACTGGGCACTCGAGCGCAAGTTCGAGCCGGCAATGAGCGAGAAGCAGCGCAACGAACTCTATGATGGCTGGAAACAGGCCGTTGAGGCCACCATGGGGTTCCGCGTCGAATCGTAACGAAACGCTGTTGAGACAAGGCCCGGGTCTGCTGATGTCATGGCAGGCCCGGTTTTTTTGAGGCGCTGACCGTCAATGGCCCTGGTGGAAGACTTGACGCTTGCAGAGCGTGGGTAAAGGGCAAAGGGCGGCCGACTCATGCAAAGACATGTTTTATAACAATACAGTGGCGCAAACGGTTGCGCTCGAACAGAAAATAAGTACAATAGCGCAGCGTTGAAACGGCACTTGTATGCCATTGAAGCAGGACCGTAGCTCAGTTGGTTAGAGCGCCACGTTGACATCGTGGAGGTCAGCGGTTCAAATCCGCTCGGTCCTACCATCGCTTCAGGTGTAAACGCAGGCTTTTTTGACAGGTATTGATTTGCAGGACCGTAGCTCAGTTGGTTAGAGCGCCACGTTGACATCGTGGAGGTCAGCGGTTCAAATCCGCTCGGTCCTAC
>NZ_CANMFC010000003.1 GCF_947497025.1 uncultured Kushneria sp. | reverse complement strand
GCGATGATCTACCTGATCGGCAGTCCGGTGGGCCGCCTGCTCGATCAGGCCAAATCCACATGAAGTGACGAAGAACCTAAAAAAGCAGGTACTACGCGTTGAATCTGGAAACCAAATGGCTGGAAGACTTTGTGGCACTCAATGCCACGCGCAGCTTTTCCGCCGCCGCTCGCCGCCGCCACGTCACTCAGCCTGCCTTTAGCCGTCGCATTCGTGCGCTTGAGCAAGCCACCGGTGTCATGCTGGTCGACCGCTCTACTACGCCTGTCAGCCTGACACCCGAAGGCCAGCTTTTTCTGGTGACCGCTCGCAGCCTGGTGGAGCAGCTCAACGAGAGCATCAGTCATCTGCGCGGACTCAATATTGCCAATGAGGCGCTTGATATTGCAGCAGCTCATTCTCTGGCACTGGCCTTTTTTCCGCGCTGGATCTCCCGGCTGCAAAAGGGGGTGGGAGAGCTGCCAACGCGGTTGATGGCGATGAATGTCGGTGACGCCATCCATGTTCTGCGCGATGGCAACTGTGATCTGATGCTGGCCTATCATGATCCCTATGCCACCATGCAGCTCGATAGCGAAGTATTTCCCTCTTTTTCCATCGGTCAGGTCTGCATGCTGCCCGTGTGTGTACCGGATGCTCAGGGCAACCCCTTGTTCAATCTCGAAAGCGGTGACAGCATTCCGCACCTGGCCTACACCCAGGGGGCCTTTCTGGGGCGTAGCGTCCATATGCTTTTGAAAAATGACCCACTGCGGCTACGGCTGCGAACCATCTATGAAACCGCCATGGCCGAGGGGCTCAAGGGTATGGCGCTGCAGGGTGTGGGCATGGCGTGGATCCCTGATTTCTGCATCCATGAGGAGCTGGCTTCCAGCAAACTGGTGCGTGCCGGCGATGAAAAATGGAATATTCCGCTGGATATCCGGCTCTATCGCTGCTCGCTGGTACACAAGCCCGACGTCGAGCGGCTGTGGCATCAACTGCAAAAGCTCCCGCGCGACTTTCTCAAGATGTAGTCTGCCTACACGATGTAGACTGCGGGGGTTTCTGGCGAGCCTCTGGTGCGATTGTGCCAGGCTTCAGGGCACCATCCGTTAAAGGAGAGTGTCATGCGATACATCAAGGCTCGAGTCACTGGTCATGTTCAGGGCGTGGGGTTTCGTCAGGCGACGGCGCATCGTGCCCGTGAACTTGGTGTGCTCGGCTATGCCAGTAACTGCGATGACGGCAGCGTCGAAGTCGGCATGGCAGGCAGCGACACCGCCGTTACTGCCCTGAGCAACTGGCTTCGAAAAGGGCCACCTTCTGCTCGGGTTGATCAGGTGACAAGTGAGGAGATTGCGCCGCAGTCATGGTCTGATTTTCGAACCGACCAGGATACTTTTGCCTGAGTCCAAAAAAACGCCATGTCATTTCGACATGGCGTTTTGACTGGCCTGATCTGGTTCTGATGACTACCGATCAGCGTGGCGAGCCGCTGCCGATTGATCCAGCGCGGTGATGAAGCTTTCTCCCCAGCGATGGATATCGTAGGTGCTGATGACCTTGTGCAGTCGCTGCCAGCGTTCCTTGCGCTCTTCCAGCGACATGGAAAGCGCTGCATCGAGCATGTCGGCCATCTCTTCGACATCGAAGGGGTTGCACAGCATGGCGCCGTCCAGCTCTTCAGCAGCGCCAGCCAGATTCGACAGCAGTAGTACACCCGGGTCTTCCGGGTCCTGAGCCGCGACATACTCCTTGGCCACCAGATTCATGCCATCACGCAGCGGCGTGACCAGCCCGACACGGCTCTGGCGCATGAAGCCCATCAGGGTTTCACGGTCATAGCCCGTATTGAGATAGCGCAGGGGCATCCAGTCATAGGTCGAGAAGCGGCCATTGACGTGACCGGCAATGCGTTCAAGCTCGCGGCGCAGGCTGGCATAACGCTCCACACCGGTTCTCGACAGCGGGGCAATCTGTAGGTAGGTCACATTGCCGTAACGTGTATGGGTGTTTTCCAGCAGCTGCTCGAAGGCCTGAAAGCGTTTGTAGAGCCCCTTGCTGTAATCAAGACGGTCCACGCCGATGATCAGGGGGCCACCCTGGAGGGATTCCTTCAGGCGGTGGCTGCGCGAAGACTGTTCGCCCTTTTCTGCCATCTCGCGGGCAGTATCCACATCGATTGAAATGGGAAAAACACCGGTGTTGATGCGCCGATGATCAAACATCACGGTGTTACCTTCGACGGTGGCAACGCCGCTGCGCTCGACATTTTCGAGAAAATGCCTGAGATCGGTAGCCGTCTGGAAGCCGATGGTGTCATAGGCGCACAGATGCTCGATCATGCGCTCATGGTGCGGGAGGGTACGAAAGATCTCCCATGGCGGCACCGGGATGTGGAGAAAGAAGCCGATCGGGCATTCCACATCCATGATGCGCAGATAATGGCCGGTCGAGAGCAGCTGGTAGTCGTGGACCCAGATGGAGACCTCGCCACTTTCCGGTATCTGACCGGCCACCTGACGAGCAAATCGCTCGTTGACGTGCTGATAGCCGGCATCCTTTTCGCGCGAGTACTCGACCATGTCCGAGCGGTAATGGAACAGGGGCCAGAGTACTTCGTTGGAATAGCCAACGTAGAAAAGCTCGTGCTCCTGCTCGGTCAGCGGGAAGGTGGCAAACTGCACGCCCTCGTTTTCATAGCTTTGAGGCGCATGCTGCTCTGCGTCATCGATCAGCTGGCCATTCCAGCCCATCCATAGCCCCCGGGTACGGCTCAGGGCATTCATGACGCCTACTGCCAGACCGCCCTGACTGCCACTGTCCTTGTCGGGCGAGGGGACGCGATTGGACACTACGATCAGTTGTTTCAAGGTTTCCTCCGTGAAATCTGTGATGCCTTCATGGGCGCTGCAGCAGCGTAATCCATTGATCAAGCCAGGCATGTACGTCCCTGGGATCCGTCAGTCGCCCGTCGGCAAGGCTGTCGCCCGTGCCGACCTTGATGGCCATGCCCTGATGCGCATTGACGACGCGAAAGCCGTCTTCATCGGTTCGATCATCACCGATAAATATCGGGCATCGGTCTGCGAATGGCGGTATGGCCAGAAAGCGTTCAAGGGCCACACCCTTGTCATAGCCCTGACCCTTGATTTCGAACACGAACTTGCCCTGATGAAGTTCCAGAAGATCGGAATATTCATCGATCATTGAGCCCAGGTTGTGCTTGAGCATATCGCCTGCCCCGGGCCGATGGCGATAATGCAGGGCAATGCTGGCACCCTTGTCTTCCAGATAGAGCGCATCATCACGTTCTACCTGTTCCTTGATCTGCTGACGCACGGCTTCAAGTGCTTTTTGATGGTCACCGGCAATCTGACGATCACCCTGGCTATTACGCCATTCAGCGCCATGCTGGCCCGACATGGCAAGCGTGGGCAAATGCAGGTGTTTGTCCAGATCATCGATGGCCCGACCGCTGATAACCGCCACCGCACCGTCCAGCAGGTCGGTGAGGGTTTCAATGCGTGCTCTGAGAGCATCATCGACGACGATATTGTCAGGATGGTCTACCAGATCGACCAGTGTGCCATCGAGATCCAGAAAGAGGGCCCACGCCTGATCGCGTGCAGGCAGGTCGGGTACATCCTTGCCTATTGTATTCACCATTACCTTCCTGTCATGGCGTGACGGCTATTATGCGTTGGACGATGAGGTCAGTGTCTGCTCGATCCAGTCCGAGACTGCGTCACCATCCACTTTCATGCAGACCTGTACGGCCGGTGTTTTTGACCAGCGATCGCTGACGTACTGGCGCTCTGCCGGTGCAAAGATGGTCTGGCCTTCCGCAGCCCCTTCTGTCACGACATCCAGATGCCCGGTCACGGACTCGAAAAATTCCGGATGGATGAGCCATGCGACGGCACAGCTGTCGTGGGGGCAGCAGCCGTCAAGGCCGATGGCACTGCGATAGAAGTCGGCATAAAAGTCATAGCTGTGCGACAGCACTTCGCCCAGAGCACCCTGACCCTTTGCAATACGCGCCATGCGATCCGGCGTGATGACCGTATCGAGGGTGACATCAAGCCCTACCATGACCAGCGGCCAATCCGCCGTCAGGACACGCTTGGCGGCGTGCGGATCGGAGAAAATATTGGCTTCGGCCAGCGGTGTGACGTTGCCGCCTCGAGCTGCCGAACCGCCCATGATCACGACCTGCTTGATGCGGTTGACGACGTCCGGATCAAGGGCAATGGCCATGGCCAGATTGCCCAGAGGACCTACGGCCATCAGCGTGATTTCCCCCGGGCGCTCGCGGGTCTTTTCCACGATGAACTGTGCGGCACTGATTGGCTCGATCTGTCCCGAAGGCTCGCTGAGCGTCTGATTGCCCAGCCCGTCGGCGCCGTGGATATGGGCCGGTACCGGATAGGGCGTTTTCACCAGTGGGTAATCCGCACCCTGAGCAACCGGAATTTTCTGACCGGCCAGTTCTGTCAGCAGCAGGGCATTGCGGGTAGCGGTTTCGACCCGGACATTCCCGAAAGTGGTGGTCAGACCCAGCACCTCGATGTCCGGATGCGCCATGATCAGCGCAATGGCCTGGGCATCGTCTACGCCCGGGTCAGTGTCAAAGATGATGGTATGTGTCATGAAAGTCCTCCACGTCTGTCGCTGAAAGGAAACTGCCGTACCTGGGGCGGCCGCATTTCTTTAAGTCGCTGAAAATACTGTGATGCAAGTCTGACATAAGTTCCGTGTCCGTGCGTAGCCGATCCCCGGGAAGAAAGCCGATGACATAAAAAAGCCCGCCTGAAAGCGGGCTTTTGAAATGCGGGATCGTGCTATCGATGCAGCAGACCACGGGCGATCAATGGTGCAAAAACAAGGCGATATAACCCTCGTGTCAGGCCGTAAAGCTTTTCAAGATACAGCGGTTGCAGCCAGAGCATCATGAGGGATGCCAGACCGGCAACGACGACTGCGCCCAGCATGTCCAGCGGAAAGTGGACGCCCAGAAAGATGCGTGACCAGGCAATGGGCAGGGCCAGTACCGCCAGCGCAACGCCCATCCTGCGCAGGGCTGGTCGCAGGATAAAGCTGAAGGCCACCGTCGAGATAATGGTCATGTGATTGCTGGGGAAGGAGGGTGTAGGGTCATGCGCAATCAGTGTATGACCCAGCGGCATCACGAAGGGGCGAGGGTGATACCAGATCATGGAACCAATCAAATTGTTGATCAACAGAGCGCCAACGGTCGCCAGGAGTGCCGTCAGCATCATCTTGTGACGCTCCTCGCTCTTGCCCAGCCAGCCCTTGATCATGATCATGGGAAGGCAAAAAATGGCATATTTGGCCATGACAATAGCAAACCAGATCACCAGTGGCTGGCTGTGTGGCTGTGCGTTGAGGGCAAGAAAAAGGTGCTGATTGAGGGCTTCCATGCTGTTATCACATACCTGCAGAATCGTTGATGGGCTTTGGCCTGTAATGAGCCACGATCTTGAACCAAAGTATTATGCCAATTGCTGCAGAGCCCCAAAATTTATTTTCGAGGTAATAACGTGATCAATCAGTAAATTTTATACCGTTATCCTCTTTTGAATCCCTCATGCTCATAAATGATTCGCTAAAAAAAGACGGATATTATCCGCTGTCAGCGTCACGATATTTTGCCGGGCCTCCGGTGTTATCCATGCATTATGAGGGGTAACAATCAGATTGAGTGGTGTCTGCGTCAGTGCCTCGATCAGGTCATGACCTTCGCGAGGTGGCTCTACCGGCAGAACATCAACGCCCAGCCCGCCCAACCGCTGGTGCCTCAACGCTTCCAGGGCCGCCTGTTCATCAATCAGGCCGCCGCGCCCGCAGTTGATCAACAGGGCATGAGGTTTCATCAGCCTTAACTGGTCTTTGCCAATGAGATGATGAGTGTCAGGCGTCAGCGGGCAGTGCAGTGAGACCACGTCGGCTTCCGGCAGCAATGCTTCAAGCGTGGGTCGCTCGTCGCGCTCTGCGTTGGGACGTGCGCTGAAGCTTACCCGCATGCCAAACGCCCGGGCCAGTTGCGCTACGGCCTGACCAAGCTCACCGCTGCCCACCAGTACCAGATGCTTGCCGGCCAGCTGCATCGTGGGGTGATGCTGCAGACAAAAGGAGGGGGCCTGTTCCCAGAGGTGGTCAGCCACATCATGCTGATAGCGGGGCAGGCGAGTGGCCAGCGCCAGCATGATCATGAGTGTGTGCTGCGCGACACTTTGTGTGCCGTAGCCTGTGACATTGGCTACGGTAAGACCGCGTTCGCGGGCGGCCTGCATATCGATATTGTTGGTACCGGTGGCCGTGACGGCGATCATGCGCAGATCCGGCAGTGAGGCCATGATGGCATCATCAATGATGACCTTGTTGGTAATGGCGATGGTAGCGCCTTCAAGGCGTGTAACAACGTCTTCAGGACGTGTGGTACCCCAGCAGTCGAACTGCTCGGTCAGGCTGGAAACGGGAGAAAGATCAATGTCGCTTCCCAGTGTGTCGCTGTCGAGAATTACTGCCTTCATGGGTGTCCACTCCTTGCCCATCATGATGTGAGCCGCGCTATAATGCGTGCCTTGTATAACGTTGTATCGTCGTGTCACTACACTGATGCGTCAATAAAACATCGGGAATAATGTCTGCCATTCAATGGCTATTGTTTCCCGGCAGGGGCAGGTCGCTCGAGGGCGCCTGCAGTAACATCAAATATCGGGTATGAAAGACCATGCCGATTTATGAATATGAGTGCCGCGCCTGCGGTACGCGCCTTGAAAAGATTCAAAAGATGGATGCTGCTCCTCTGGTGGAATGCCCGTCCTGTCACAAGGGCGCACTCGAGCGTCTGATTTCAGCGGCGGGTTTCAGGCTTTCGGGTGGCGGGTGGTACGAGACCGATTTCAAAAGCTCCGGTCGTCGTAACCTTGCCGGTGACAGCACATCCGACAAGAGCAGTACGTCAGACAGCTGACGTTGTCACGGGGAATTGACCCATGCCGAATGCAGCAGAGCTGCATTCGGCACCAAAACAGCTCAGGCATTACATCAAGCGTTACAACACAGGATTAAAAATGCGCAGTCATTATTGCGGCCAGCTAAACGAAAGCCTTGTCGATCAGGAAGTCACACTCTGCGGTTGGGTTCACCGCCGCCGCGATCATGGTGGGGTGATTTTCCTCGACATGCGTGATCGTGATGGCATTGCACAGGTTGTGGTCGATCCGGATACGCCGGATGCCTTTGCCAATGCAGATCGAGCCCGCAGTGAGTATGTACTGCGTATTACCGGTCGTATTCGCATGCGTCCGGAAGGTACCCAGAACGCCAACATGCCGACGGGTTTGATCGAAGTACTTGCTACCAGTGTCGAGGTGCTTAACACGGCCGTGACGCCGCCTTTCCAGCTCGACGAGCATGGCAAGGTGGGTGAAGACGTTCGCCTCAAGTATCGTTATATCGATCTGCGTCGTCCGGAAATGATCGATCGCCTGCGTCTGCGCTCACGTATCACGCACAGCGTTCGTGCCTACCTTGAAGACAACGGCTTTCTGGATATCGAAACGCCCATTCTTACCCGGGCCACGCCCGAGGGCGCACGTGACTATCTCGTGCCCAGCCGTACGCACGCCGGTGAGTTCTTTGCGCTGCCGCAGTCGCCGCAGCTGTTCAAGCAGCTGCTGATGGTGGCCGGGTTTGACCGCTATTATCAGATCGCCAAGTGCTTTCGTGATGAAGATCTTCGTGCCGACCGTCAGCCGGAGTTCACCCAGATCGATATCGAAGCCTCCTTTGTCGAGGAAGACGATGTCATGGGCATCACCGAGGAGATGATCCGCCGTCTGTTCGCAGAAGTGCTTGACGTGTCACTGCCACAGTTCCCACGGATGACCTGGCATGACGCCATGCGCCTTTATGGCTCCGATAAGCCTGACCTGCGCATTCCGCTGGAATTTGTCGACGTTGACGATCTGATGAAGGATGTCGACTTCAAGGTCTTTTCGGGCCCGGCCAATGCCGAAGATGGTCGTGTTGCCGTACTCAGGGTGCCCGGTGGTGCGAAGCTTTCCCGCAAGGAGATCGACGAGTACACCAGATTTGTCAGTATCTATGGCGCCCGCGGACTGGCCTGGATCAAGGTCAACGATCGCTCGAAAGGCATTGAAGGTCTCCAGTCGCCCATCGTCAAGTTCATGGAAGGCGTGATCGAGACGCTGCTGGACCGTGCAGGTGCAGAAGACGGCGATATTCTCTTCTTCGGCGCCGATCGCGCGAAGGTCGTCAACGAAGCGCTGGGTGCCCTGCGCGTCAGGCTTGGTGGGGACCTCGATCTCTACACGAAGCCCTGGGCACCGCTGTGGGTCGTTGATTTTCCGATGTTCGAGCGTGATGACAGTGGCCGCCTGGCGGCGTTGCACCACCCGTTCACGGCGCCGTCCTGTGACCCGGAAACGCTCAAGCGTGATCCTGAAAACGCGCTTTCTCGCGCCTATGACATGGTACTCAACGGCACCGAGCTGGGTGGCGGTTCGATTCGTATTCACGATCAGGACATGCAGCGTCAGGTGTTTGAAGCTCTGGGTATCAGCGATGAGGAAGCCCGCGAGAAGTTCGGCTTTTTGCTGGATGGTCTGGCGCACGGCGCACCGCCCCATGGCGGTCTTGCCTTCGGACTTGACCGACTGGTGATGCTCATGACCGGTGGGCGCACCATACGTGATGTGATCGCTTTTCCCAAAACACAGAGTGCGGCCTGTTTGATGACCGAGGCACCCGGTACGGTCAGCAATGAGCAGCTCAAGGAGTTGCACATTCGCCTGCGCCAGAAAGCGTCTGATAGCACAACCTCCTGATTGGCGGGCAATCTGAAACGAAACGTTTCTGTTGCCCATTCCCGGGAGTGTTAGGGTTAATACGGGTGTGCCTTGCACACCCGTATTTTTGTATGACGCCATTGCACCAGCGGTGGCGAGCGGTTGAAGGAGTCATTTCATGGCCGGACACAGTAAATGGGCCAATATCAGACATCGCAAGGCGGCTCAGGATGCCAAAAAGGGCAAGGTTTTTACGCGCCTGATTCGTGAGCTGTCCGTGGCGGCGCGCCAGGGCGGCAGTGTTGTCGAGGACAACCCGCGGCTTCGGGCAGCCGTCGACAAGGCGCTTTCCAACAACATGACGCGCGACACCATTGAGCGTGCCATCACGCGTGGTGCCGGCAACAGCGACAGCGATGCCATGGAGGAACTGGTCTACGAAGGCTACGGGCCGGATGGCGTGGCGATTCTGGTCGAGTGCATGAGTGACAATCGCAACCGGACCGTCTCGGAAGTACGCTCCGCCTTCAACAAGTACGGCGGTAATCTGGGGACGAGTGGTTCGGTTGCTTTTCTCTTCCACAAGCAGGGCCGTATTGTGCTGCCTTCTGGTATCCCGGAAGACAGGGTTATCGAGGCGACTCTGGAGGCGGGGGCCGAAGATGTGCAGTCTCGAGACGATGGCACTCTGGAGGTCGTCACTACCCCCAGTGAATTTGGCCTGGTCAGGGACGCGCTCGATCAGGCGGGTATTGAAGTGATGCGCAGTGAAGTGGGGATGTTTCCGGATAGCTATTCAGGCATCGATGATGTCGAGACAGCGCGTCAGATCGTGGCGCTGTTTGACCGGCTGGAAGACCTGGATGATGTTCAAAACGTGTATGCCAATGCCGACTTCGAGCCCCATGTGCTTGAGGCGCTCGAGGAGGCGTCATGAGCGTCGCTGACTTGTCGCGGAGAGCCTCATGATGCTTCTGGGCATCGACCCGGGGTCGCGTCGTACCGGATTTGGCGTTATCGATGTTTCGGGGGCGGTGCCGTGCTATGTCGCCAGTGGCTGTATCAGGATTGAAGCCTCGACGCTTGCCCAGAAACTGGCGCAGGTGTATGCCGGTGTGGCGGAAGTCATCGCACAGTATGCCCCCGGTGAAGTGGCCATCGAGCAGGTGTTTTTGTCCAAAAACGTCGACTCCGCCCTGAAGCTGGGGCAGGCTCGCGGTACGGCCATTGTCTGTGCGGCCAATCATGGGCTTGAGGTCCATGAATATGCCGCCCGACGCATCAAACAGGTGGTGACGGGGAGCGGGGGGGCTGACAAGACGCAGGTGCAGCATATGGTACAGTCAACGCTCAAGCTTTCAGGCCTTCCCCAGGAAGATGCCGCTGACGCCCTGGCCATTGCGCTGACGCACTTTTTTACCAGCCGCGGTGCATTGACCATGCCGGCGCCGGCACGTTCAACAAGATCGCGCTCATCCAGCTGGCGTCATTATCGACCCTGATGTGGTATTTCACTCCCGATGGCATTTGAAAACCATGCCCTTTTTTCGTTTATCTTTCTTGTCTGGATATACAACGCATGATAGGTCGTCTGCACGGGCAACTGCTTGAAAAGAAACCGCCTCTGATCGTGGTCGATGTTCATGGGGTCGGGTATGAGCTTGAAGCTTCCATGAACACATTGCTGGCACTGCCGGCACCAGGTGAATCAGTACGTCTTTATACCCACTTGAGTGTCCGCGAGGATGCCCATCTGCTGTACGGATTTATTGACGAGCCTGAGCGTCGTCTCTTTCGTGAATTGATCAGGATCTCGGGAGTCGGCCCTCGACTGGCACTGGCCATCCTGTCCGGCATGGAGCGTCAGCAGTTCATGAAAAGTGTCATGGAAGATGACACTAAAACGCTGATGCGCCTGCCGGGCGTGGGCAAGAAAACGGCCGAGCGGCTGATCATCGAAATGCGGGACCGCTTCAAGCACTGGCCCGAATTCGAACAGGTGGCTCAGGGCGTTGAAGAAGCCGAGCTGCCACTGGAAAGCGACAACCATGCTGATGCTGAAGCCGCACTGATTGCATTGGGTTACAAGCCGACCGAAGCCGCCAGAATGCTATCGGGGCTTGATACGCTGCAGTCTACCGAGGCGTTGATCAAGATGGCGCTTTCCGACCGGCTGGCCGGTAGTGAAACACGCAGCGGGAAAGGCAGAACATCATGATTGAAAGCGACCGGCTCATTGCCGGGGCCGAGCGTCCCGATGAAGAACGAGTAGATCATGCCATTCGGCCGCGCATGCTCGATGACTATATCGGGCAGGCGCCGGTGCGCGAACAGCTCGATATTTTCATCACGGCCGCGCGTCAGCGTGAGGATAGCCTCGACCATACGCTGATCTTCGGCCCCCCCGGACTTGGCAAGACCACGCTGGCCCATATCATTGCCAGCGAGATGGGGGTGGATATCAAATCGACCTCGGGCCCGGTGCTTGAAAAGGCCGGTGACCTTGCCGCCATGCTGACCAATCTCCAGCCGGGCGATGTGCTCTTTATCGATGAGATTCACCGATTGTCTTCTGCCGTGGAGGAAGTGCTTTATCCGGCGATGGAGGACTTTCAGCTCGATATCATGATCGGCGATGGGCCGGCAGCGCGCTCCATCAAACTGGATCTGCCGCGCTTTACGCTGGTGGGGGCAACGACCCGCGCGGGGCTTTTAACGGCACCTCTAAGAGACCGCTTTGGTATCGTGCAGCGTCTTGAGTTTTACAATATCGACGAGCTGACCCATATCGTGAACCGCAGTGCCCGTCTCATGGATTTCGACGCCGATGAGGGCGGCGCCATTGAAGTCGCGCGTCGTGCGCGGGGGACGCCACGTATCGCCAATCGGCTGCTGCGCCGTGTACGTGACTTTGCTCAGGTACGGGGCGATGGTCGACTGACGGCTGATGTGGCGGACAAGGCGCTTAATATGCTGCATGTGGATCGTCACGGGCTCGATCACATGGACCGACGGCTGCTTCTGACCATGATCGAGAAGTTTGACGGCGGTCCGGTAGGGGTGGAAAGCCTGGCCGCGGCGATCAGTGAAGAGCGTGACACCATCGAGGATGTCCTTGAGCCCTATCTGATTCAGCAGGGGTTCATGCTGCGCACGGCACGTGGTCGTATGGTGACGCGCCTGGCCTATCTACATTTTGACCTTTCACCGACAGATGACATTCCGGATGTCGGTGATGGTGCGGCAACGGTGGAGCCCTGAACGGTATGACCTCTCTTGATCTACGCGTTTATATCGAGGATACCGATGCCGGCGGTATCGTCTATCACGCCAACTATCTCAATTATCTCGAACGCGGCCGTACTGAATGGCTGCGGGCGAAAGGTTTCGATCAAAACTCACTGCTGGCGCGCAATGTTGCGCTGGTCGTTCGTCGTCTGGAATGCCAGTATCGCCTGCCGGCACAGCTGGATGATCTTCTGACCGTTGAGACCGTGGCGGGAACGCCGCGCCACTGCACCGTGGCATTTGAGCAACATGTCATGCGAGATGGAAAACTTCTTTTCCGCGGCATGGTCGATATTGCCTGTATCGATGCAACACGTTACAAACCAGCTCGTTGGCCCGAAGATCTGCTTTCGGCCATGACGCTTGATTCCCAGAACGCCTGAAGAGGTTTTTCGTGAACGATTCAATGTCGATCATTTCGCTGTTTTTTCATGCTGGCCTGATCGTTCAGCTGATCATGCTGATACTGCTGGCTGCATCTGTTCTTTCGTGGGTGCTGATCTTTCAGCGAGCCTTTGCCCTGAAGCGTGACGAGAGGGATCTGGATGAGTTCGAGTCGCATTTCTGGTCAGGGGTTGATCTCAACGAGCTTTATCGGGAAGTTCCTGCCGATAACCCGCAGGGCGCTGCGCATATCTTCCGCTCGGGATTTCGTGAGTTCAATCGACTGCTGCCTAAATCACGCAGCCACAATGCCGTACTCGAAGGCGTTGAGCGTTCCATGCGCGTATCTGTCTCGCGGGAAGAAGAGCGGCTGACTACCCATCTGGCGATACTGGCCATTATCAGCTCATCTGCCGTCTATGTGGGCCTTTTTGGTACGGTCTGGGGGATTCTGGGCACCTTTCAGGCACTCGGTGGTGCCCAGCAGGTATCACTGGGTACCATTGCACCGGCGATTGCTGAAGCTCTGGTCGCCACGGCCATGGGCCTTTTCGCAGCCATTCCCGCCAATATCGGTTACAACCGTCTGACCCACAAGGCGGACAAGCTGATGGTTCGCATGGAGAACTTTGCCGAAGAGTTTCATGCCTTCCTGCATCGCAATCTGCAAAACCGCAGTACCGGCGAGAACACCTGAGGAGCGCTCCATGCAGGGATCCTATCGACGCAACCGGCGCAAAAAGCTCTCCAGCGAGATGAATGTTGTTCCGTTCATCGATGTCATGCTGGTGCTGCTGGTCATTTTTATCATTGCAGCACCCACTATCAATCAGGGCATTGATGTTGATCTGCCGCAGATCAGTTCCGAGCCGGTGCAAAGCGACAATGAGCCACTGGTTGTCACGGTCAATCGTGATGGGGACTATTACATCAGCCTAGGCGATGAGCAGCAGAGTAAATCAATCGATGACATCCGCGAGCAGGTCATGGCAGTCCTCAACCGTAATCCGGGCACCCCTGTCATGGTGCGCGGTGATCGCAACGTTTCCTATGGTCAGGTCGTGACGCTCATGGGGGCCCTGCAAAACGCAGGTGTGCCCAATGTAGGGCTGATCTCTGATCCACCGCCTGGCGACCAGCAGTAGGGAGAAACAATGGCCAGACACGATCGCCGTGTAGGCTATACGTTGCCCACCGTGCTTGCGGTTTTGCTGCACGTGGGCGTTATCGGGCTGACTGTTTTTCGTTGGCCACAAAGTGATCCTGTTGAAACCTCCAATGCCGTCGTGCAGGCCGAGTTGATTTCAATGGAGACAGCGACCGATCAGGCGCAGCAGGCTACCGAGGCACAGCCGAAAGCCCAACAGGGGCCTGAGCGCGAGCAACCTGAACCTGAAGCCACTCAGGATGATGCCGCTGAAGAAACGGCACGCCAGCAGGCTGAAGCGGCTGAACAAGCAAGAGAGCAGGCCGCTCAGGAGGCACAGGAAGCCGCACAACGGCGCGCCGAGCAAGCCAGGGAAGTCGCTACTCAGCAGATGCAGGAGCAGCAGGCGCGCGAGAAGTCGGAAGCCGAGGCCAAACAGAAGGCAGAAGCCGAGGCCAAACAGAAGGCGGAAGCCGAGGCCAAACAGAAGGCGGAAGCCGAGGCCAAACAGAAGGCGGAAGCCGAGGCCAAACAGAAGGCAGAAGCCGAGGCCAAGAAGAAGGCAGAGGCCGAGGCCAAGAAGAAGGCAGAGGCCGAGGCCAAAAAGAAGGCAGAAGCCGAGGCCAAAAAGAAGGCAGAAGCCGAGGCCAAAAAGAAGGCAGAAGCCGAAGCTGCTGCGAAAAAGAAGGCCGCCGCAGAGGCCGCTGCAAAGAAGAAAGCGGAAGCTGATCGCAAGCGGGCTGCAGAAGCCGCCGCCGCGGCCAGTCAGGACGCTTTTGGCGATGAGATTACTAATGAGGCAGAATCCATCGCCAATGCACGTCAGGCTCAGGAGGCGTCCAATGGCTTCATGAACCTGGTGCGTCGCGCCGTTGAGCAAAGCTGGTCACGTCCGCCAAATGCGGCGTCCGGGCTGGTCACCGTGGTCAGAGTGCAGCTTTTGCCAACTGGTGAGCTTCTGTCTGCCACTGTCTCCAGCAGTAGTGGTGATCCCGGGTTCGACCGCTCGGCCGTACAGGCTGTGGAAAGAGCCGCGCCGTTTACCGAGATGAGTCAGTTGCCGGCCGAGGCAAGGCAGAAATTCAGGAGCTTCAACCTGCGCTTTAATCCCGAGGATGTGCGCTAGGGCCAGGAAGGTTTGCTATGTGGTGTGAGGACGTGGTCGATATTGCGCCTGTTTTGATGGCAGGTAGCAGGGATCAAGGATCGTTAAAACCCGAGGATGTGTGCTGATGAAAAAACTAATGGCACTGGCTGGCTTCATGATGCTCATGATGGCCAGTCTGATGGCGCAGGCAGCTGGTGATCTCACCATCGAGATCACACGTGGCAATGACAATGCCATACCGATTGCAGTGGTGCCTTTTCGGGGCGATGGCGTCAGTCCTTCCGAGGATATCGGTAAAATCATTGCCGACGATCTGGAGCACAGCGGTCAGTTTGCACCACTGGCGTCGCAGGACCTGATCTCTCGTCCTGCCAGCGGTGACAATATCAATTATGGTGACTGGCGCCGTGTCAGAGCCAATTACCTGGTGGTAGGGCGCGTTGAGGCTTCCGGTAATGGCTACAAGATCAGCTATGAGCTCCATGACGTGGCAGGTCAGCGTCGTGAATTGGGAGAGGTGGTTACCTCAAGTGACGACCAGCTGCGGTCCCGGGCGCATTACATTGCTGATCAGATATTCGAAGAAATCACCGGTATTCGCGGCGCGTTCCAGACACGCATTGCCTATGTGACTGCCAATGGTGTTGATCCCAATATCAGCTATGCCCTGTATGTAGCCGATCAGGATGGCCATCGTCCGCAGCAGATTTTGTCCTCTGATCAGCCGATCCTTTCGCCGGCCTGGTCACCGGATGGTCAGAAGCTTGCGTACGTTTCTTTCGAGTCAGGGCGGCCTGCTATTTATGTCCAGCAGCTTTCCAGTGGGCGTCGCGTCCAGCTTACCTCTTTCAAGGGGATCAATGGGGCACCGGCCTGGTCACCGGACGGTCGCAAGCTTGCCATGTCACTTTCAAAGGATGGTAATCCCGAAATCTATGTCATGGACGTCGCTTCCCGTTCGCTCAAGCAACTGACCAATTCCAGCTCCATTAATACCGAGCCGGACTGGAGTGCTGATGGTCGCTCGATTTTGTTTACTTCCGATCGCAGTGGTCAGCCCCAGCTTTATCAGATGGATGCTTCCGGCAGCAACGCAAAGCGCATGACCTTTACCGGCAATTACAATGCAGGTGGTCTGTATGGACCCGACAATAAATTCATTTTCATGACCACTCGAACCGATCGTGGTTTTCAGGTGGCGAAGCAGGATTTATCGTCAGGACGTGTGACAATATTAACCAATACTTATCAGGATGAAGCGCCGGCAGTTGCGCCCAATGGCACAATGGTGATATATGCCACTCAGCAGGGAGCACGTGGCGTGCTTGGTGCTGTTTCGGCAGATGGCAGGGCTTCTTTCGTAATACCTTCACCCAATGGTGAGGTTCGTGAACCTTCCTGGTCGCCGTTTTTGAATTAAACGACTAGAATGAATTTTGTCATTCTTTATAAAAGCAAGGAGATCATCATGCAGTTTTCTTCCTACGCCAAAACTCTGGCGGCCGCACTCTCTCTGGCTGTTGTTGCTGGTTGTTCCAGCGGCGGCGGTACACAGGATGGCGACCAGCAGAATGGTGGCATGAACAGCGGTTCTTCCACTCAGGGCATGAGCAGCAGCTCTGGTGCTACCGGTCAAAACAGCGGCCAGCAGGCACAAATGCCGAGTGAAAATCGCGTCTACTTCGATTTCGACAGTGACAGCATTCGCCCACAGTACGAATCCATGCTGAACCAGCATGCTCAGTACCTGCAGCGTAATTCCAGCACCAATATCGTACTGGAAGGCCACACTGATCCGCGCGGTACTCGTGAGTACAACCTGGGTCTTGGCGAGCGTCGTGCCAATGCTGTACGTCAGTACCTGACCATCCAGGGCGTGCCTGCTTCGCAGATTGAAGTTGTCAGCTACGGTGAAGAGCGTCGTGCTGCTTCCGGCAACTCTGACCAGGCCTATTCTCAGGATCGTCGCGTCGTTATCGACTACTGATCCCGGAGTAAGCAATGAAACACAGTCTTATTCGACTGTGCGGCGCGGGAGCCCTTGTGCTCCCGCTGTCCGTTTGGGCATCCGCACAAACCGGCTCTTTTTATAATCAGGCGTCCACGGATTCCGGTTCGGGCAATCTGCAAATATTCAATCGTTTGCAGAGTCAGGAGCAGGATATCAATCAGCTACGCGGCCAGATTGAAGAGCTTCGCCATCAGCTCGAGCAACAAACAAAGCTCTCTCAGCAACGCTATCTGGATCTCGATGAGCGCTTGAGCAATTCGCAGGGAAGCACCAGTGCTTCAACTGGTGAAGATACTGGTTCGGCCGACGCTGGTGACCCAATAACTCAGGCCGCTTCGGGGGGGAGTCAGTCTTCTACGTCATCGAGTACAGCGTCCTCTTCCAGCGATGCTCAGGGCGCTTATCAGGCTGCCTTTTCGCATGTGCAAAAGCGCGAGTTTGACCAGGCCATCTCTGCCTTTGAAGCCTTTAATCGTGACTATCCGCAATCCGGCTTGAACGGAAATGCCTGGTATTGGCTGGGTGAGCTTTACTCTGCCAAATCACAGCTGGACAAGTCATCGACAGCTTTTGGCACGGTCATTAATGACTATCCTCAAAGCAACAAGGTGCCTGATGCGATGTATAAGCTGGGTCTCGTTTATGCGCGTCAGGGGAAGGGGGCTGAAAGTCAGAGCATGTTGAAAAAAGTAATCAGCGAGCATTCCGATAGTGATGCGGCAGGCCTTGCACGCGAGTTCATGCAAAAAACCAGCGGCTGATATTACCGGTCTGAATTCGCGGGCACTTCGTTAAAGACGAAATGCCCGCTGATTGTCATTGGCCAACATCGCGCCCTATAGGCTCACTGCCTCGCCCGTGCCCTGCTGTAGCAGTACCCTGCAAAGTGCTTCTGGCGTTTCAAAAAATTGACTTGCAGGCCAGTCATCTGGGTTGTCGTCCTCGCGAAGGTAGCCATATGTCACCGCAATGGCCGTCATGCCGGCGTTGTTGGCAGCCTGGATATCACGCAGATGATCACCGATATACCAGCACCTGTGCGGATCAATACCAAGACGTCTTGCTGCTTCAAGAAGTGGGGCAGGATCCGGCTTTTTGACCGGAAGGTCATCAGCACACAACAGGACATCCGGCGCGATATTCAGTGCCTTGAGTAACGGTACGGCATATTCTCTGGGCTTGTTGGTAATGATTCCCCACGCACGACCTGTGCGGCGATAATGCTCAAGAAGCTCTGCAAAGCCTTCAAAAAGGCAGCTTTTTTCAGCAACGTTTTCACCATAGTGTTCAAGTAAAAGCGTTCGCGCCTCATCGTGCCCAGCGGCCTTCTTTTCCAGGCCCAGCGCCAGTGTTACCAGTGCGCTTCCACCGTGTGAAACTTCTCGTCTAATGTCTTCATGGGGCAGAGGCGATAGCCCATGCACCTTTCTAAGCGCATTGGTTGCACGAGCCAGATCCGGCGCTGTATCGACCAGAGTGCCGTCCAGATCGAACAAAACGGCCTGCGGAATATTGGAGGTACAACTCATGAATGTGGCACACGGGTATGCATGAAGTAGTTGACGTCTAGATCCTTGTTGGAGAGCCGGTAGTGGCGAGTAAAGGGGTTATAGATCATGCCCGTAATATCGCGCACCTCAAGGTCTGCCTGGCGTGCCCAGCGGGCCAGCTCGGAAGGGCGGATAAAGCGCTGAAAGCTGTGAGTGCCGCGAGGCAGAAGATTCAAAACATATTCGGCACCAACGATGGCCATTGCCCATGACTTTGGGTTGCGGTTGATGGTGGAAAAAAAGACATGGCCGCCGGGTTTGGCCAAGCGAGCACAGGCTTTAATGACGCTGCCCGGGTCCGGAACGTGCTCAAGCATTTCAAAACAGACCACGACATCAAAACTTCCCGGCTGGCTGGTTGCCATGTCCTCGGCACTGATGCACTGATAATCCACCTTGACACTGCTTTCCTGTTGGTGGAGGCGAGCGACGGAAAGGGGGGCTTCGCCCAGGTCGATACCGGTGACTTCGGCGCCACGATGGGCCATGGCTTCGCTCAGGATGCCGCCACCACAGCCGACATCAATGACACGATGGCCGGTCAGGCCGGCTCGCTGATCAATATAGTCAAGGCGCAAGGGGTTGATATCATGAAGCGGTTTGCACTCACCTTCACGATCCCACCAGCGACTGGCAAGATCATCAAACTTGGCAATTTCACCCGGATCAACGTTGAAATGCTGTTTCTCGCTCATCAATGAGCTCCTGTAGGAGTAGGGCAGCCTGTGCCGTCTTTTATATTGACCTGTATTGTATAGGGTCTGCGGGAATCATGAACCAATATGGTTTCCACATGACGCCCCTGTCTGTGCTTACACAGGATTCAAGAGGGCCAATTCTGCGTTTGAACAAGCGTCTTGAATTGAGAAGTCACTAAGCGATGATCACATCGGTCATATTAATCGGTCACGAGAGGAGCTGGTCAGACCTGTTGTTAATGGTTTGACGCAGTGAAAGCGTCATGACCGCCCATGCTCCAACCGATGTCATGAGCTGATGCATCATGATCCGGATACCTTATAGTAGAATTGGTTGAAGGCGTTGCTCATGAAGTCAGTTCAAGGAGTTTGTAGACCTCCATTAACTGAGCTGAATGTACACTCAAATGCTATTTATACCGTTATCTATCAATAACAAAAGAAAATGACAGGTTTACTTGTACAAAAAGAAACATTTTGCCAAGGATATAAAAGCAAAGGTTCGGTATTTTATGGGGTTATAACCCGATTACAGAGTGTCGTGTCGAGATTCGCCTGTTCAAGCAAGATTTTGAACCGTTTATCGATCACGATGCTGTCATGGCAGGTATCACCGTGCCATAAGCCCGTATATGTCTGATATTTGATAGAAAGGGAACTTGAATGATTCGTAAAGCTGTATTGCCTGTCGCCGGTTTTGGCACGCGTTGTCTCCCCGCTTCCAAGGCGATCCCCAAGGAAATGATCACCATTGTCGACAAGCCGGTTATCCAGTATGTCGTTCAGGAAGCCGTAAAGGCCGGTATCAAGGAAATTGTACTGGTTACTCACTCTTCGAAATCAGCCATCGAAAACCATTTCGACAAGCATTTCGAGCTCGAAAACCAGCTTGAAGCGAAGGGAAAGAAAGAACTTCTTGAAGAGCTTCGCAATATTATCCCTGACGATGTTTCCATCATCAGCGTACGTCAGCCGGAAGCGCTGGGTCTTGGGCACGCCATTCTCTGCGCTCGCCCGGTCATTGGGGATAATGAACCGTTTGCCGTGCTGCTGCCTGACGTTCTGGTCGATGACGAAGGCATGACGCGCAACGATCTGGGTGGCATGATTGATGCCTATAATCAGACGGGCGCTGCTCAGATCATGGTTCAGAACGTTCCGGCTGAAGTCGCCTATAAATACGGTATCGTAGCCCTTGAAGGCGAGACGCCTGAAGCCGGCAAGAGCGAAAAGATCACGGGCATGGTAGAAAAGCCTGATCCCGGCACTGAGCCTTCTACACTGGCTGTTATTGGTCGTTATCTGCTGCCCGGAAGCATCTTCCCGGTGCTGGCCGAAACGCGTCCTGGTGCAGGTAATGAAATTCAGCTGACTGATGCCATCGATACCTTGCGCAGCAAGCAGGATGTTGCTGCCTATCGTATGGAAGGCGAAACTTTCGACTGCGGTCATCAGCTTGGTTATCTGGAAGCGACACTGTCGTTTGCACGCCGTCATCCCAAGTACGGTGAAGGATTCCGTGAGCTGCTGAAGCGCTATCAAAGCGAGGCATAATCATGCAGGTGGTAGTGCATGGAAGCGAACTGAGTGCAGCAACAGCAGCCGCTGCACTTTCAATGGTGGGTCACCAGGTATACTGGTGGCCGCATCCTGCTCAGCCATGGAATGTACTGGCCGAGACGGACTGGATCAGAAATGAACCAGGGCTTTATCACCAGCTGTCACAGAGCATCGACAATGGCTCCTTGACGCTGTGTGAAAGCTCCAAGTCCCTGCCCAGTGCCAGCGTCTACTGGCTGGCTGTTTCGGCAGACCAGCGCAATGACGCTGACCAGTGGGTTGAGCAGACGCTGGGACGCGAGCCGCACGATTTTGTACTGGTCAATAACAGTACGTTTCCGATCGGCCATACGGAAATACTTGAAAACCTGCTTCGCAAGGAGCGCCAGGTTGCTGTTGCCTTGCCGGACATGCTTGAAGAGGGTCGTGCCATGGCCACCTTCACGCGTCCTGACAGCTGGATCATGGGCAGTGAGGATGGCTGGGCCACTCGCCAGATTGGTGAGCTTCTGCGTGCCTTCAATCGTCGTGAAAACAATGTCCGTCTGATGCCAAGGCGTGCAGCCGAGCTGACCAAACTTGCCGTCATTGGCATGCTGGCGACCCGTGTCAGCTACATGAACGAGCTGGCCAGTCTGGCCGACAGTCTGGATGTGGATATCGAGCTGGTGCGTCAGGCAATGGGGTCTGATCGCCGTATCGGTCGCGAATATCTTTATCCGGGGTGTGGTTTTGGTGGCCCGAGCTTTGCTCGTAACCTTTATCGCCTCTCGAGCATTCGTGCCCGTGAAGGGCAGCATAATGGACTGCTCGAGCAGGTCGTACAGGTCAACGAGCAGAAGCAGGAAGAGCTCTTTCGCAAGCTCTGGCAGTATTACGATGGCGATCTGAAAGGACGTACGGTGGCGATCTGGGGTGCGGCCTTCAAGCCCGGCACCGCACGTATCGCACACGCCCCGGTACTTCGTTTGCTGGACGCTCTCTGGGCGCAGGGCGTGCATGTCAGACTTCACGACCCAGCCGCGCTGCCGGCCATCGAGCATTACTATGGCCAGCATCCGCTTCTGACGCTGGCAGGCACGGCACAGTCAGCCTGTGAAAATGTTGACGCGCTATTGCTGGTGACCGAGTGGAAGGAGTACTGGAATCCGGATTGGCGTCGCTTGTCGACCCTGATGACAACACCGCTGATTCTGGATGGCCGTAACATTTACGATCCGGCCTTCGTGGCGCAACACGGGTTCTGTTACCGCGGTATCGGACGCAGTGCCGATCCTCAGGAGAGAGCAGCAGACGACGACCGCTGACGCTCTAGAGGCGGGCTGGCATCGATATGCTTTCAGTCATATCGAGCCAGCCCGTTTTTTGTTGCCAAAATTCTGGTAATACTCAGGCGTGCAGTCGATTGCGCTTGCCTTCCGCAGTAGCAATGGCATCTTCGAGACACTGCTCAACGAACGGCCAGTTAATAATATCCCAGAGTTTTTGAAGATATTTGCGTCGATCGCTGCCAAAATCGACGTACCAGGCATGCTCCCACATGTCGATGGCCAGCAGTGGCGTAACGCCTTTAAGCAGCGGAGAGCTGGCGTCCACTGCATTATGAATATCCAACCGTCCCTGAGGGGTATACACCAGCCATGTCCAACCGCCCATGAAGTGGGCCATGGCACTGGCCATGAAGGCCTTCTGAAAACCTTCAAGGCTTCCCCATTGTGCCGAAAGCGCCTTCTCAATGGCTTGGCCGGGAGGATGGTACCAGGGCGTCAGGCACTGCCAGAAAAAGGTATGGTTCCATGCCTGGCAGGCGCAGGCCTGAGCCTCACCTCGGCCAGTCCTCATAATGTTTTCAAGTGAGCGTTTTGGCTGATCGTCGCCTTCCAGCAGCGTATTCAGGCGCTTCAAATAGCCTGCATGAACACCTTCGTGATGCATGCGCAGGTTATGTTCGGAAATCACGGGTGCCAATGCATCCGTTGCATAGGGCAAAGAGGGAAGTTCAAGGGGCATGATCAACGTTCCATTCTGGCCAGGGAGCCCCTGGTATTGCCGTTTGTACCTGTCTTCCGGATAGCCTGTACTGGCTTTTCACAGGCCATGCATCGTAGCATGCATGCAGTTTCATGACCTGGCTGAAAGGGTCAGGTTATATTTCCGATTGCTACATTGCTCGAGATTTTCATGCCGCCAAAAGATCATGAAGAGCCCATCATAGGCGCTGATCGCAACGCTGCGTATTCAACCCGAACAGAACCACGATCCCTTCATGCTCGGCGTGGTTCGCGCAGCTCCCCGTGGCCTGTCTATGTGCTTTTGCTGTTGCTTGCCGCTGCGGTGGTGGCCATGGGAGTACAGTACTATCAGGACCGCCGGCACTGGTCTGCCAGGATGTCAGAGCTGACGGAAAAAGCGCAGGACGTTGCAGCCAGTCGTCAGGAAATGTCGACAAACCTTGATCACATTCTTGATGGCATTCGGGGTGAACAGCAAAACCAGCGCACGCAGCTTGAAACGTTGCAACAACGCCTTGAACAACAGGCCGGCGATGATGATCAAAAAGCGCGGTTGAGTCAGCTGGAAGAGTCCGACGCATTGAGGCAGCAAACGCTGGTGTCGTTACAGCAATCCATGGATTCACTCGATGCGATTATCGAAGGTCTTAAAAGCACTTATGATGCACGTTTCAAGGATGTAGATAATACTAACGCCGAGCAGTCGGACCGGTTGCAGACAATAGAAGACAGTCTTCAACAATTGCAGACGCTTGCCGCCAGCGTGGCTGATCAGGAAGAGACCCTGGCTTCGATCAAGGCGCGCGTCGATGAACTGGCAGCCCAAAATAAACGGCTTCAACAGAGTCAGACGAGTCTGCATGCCGCCCAGGAGTCACTTCAGGATCTTTTGAATCCTTGAAGGGTGCCGCCAGCGCCGTTGGCATACGGCGTGATTCATATGATCAAGGAAGATCCTGAACGTTATGCGATTCTTTTTTCGTCACCGCATGATTGCCGGCACACCCGTTCGCAGGTTGCTGCTGCTGACGCTTATGTTGGTCAGCATTTGTCAGTCCTCTGCCGCATTGGCCATCAATGCAGACGTCAAGGGAGTGCGAGGAGAGCTTGCCACCAATATTCGCAACTACCTCCAGTCCCTGAATATTCCTGAAAATTCCGATACGCAAAGCTACAGCGCCGAGGTGACACAAAGGGTGCAGGATGCCCTGAAACCCTTTGGTTACTATGAGCCTGACATTGCAGTCAGCTTTCAAAGTCGTGAACAGGTGATTGTTGATGTTGACCACGGCACGCCTGTCCGTGTTCGTTCTGTAGTGGTTCGTGTCGAGGGTGAGGCAGAAGATGACGAGCCTTTTCAGCAGGCGCTTCAGGCCAGTCCACTGACAGGCATGGAAGGTGAACGCCTTCTTCATGCCCCTTACGATACGCTCAAGTCTCGTTTAACGGCTCTGGCGCTTGAGCGAGGCTATTTTGATGCCCGCTATCGACAAAGCCGTATCGAAGTTCATCCATGGGAACATGCTGCTTACATATCGCTGATATTTGAAAGCGGGGAGCGTTATCGCTTTGGCGACATCTTTGTTACAGGCAGCCAGATTCGCGAAGAGCGCCTGCGCAAAATGGCGCCGTTTGATCCCAATGATCGATATCTGGCCACCGACGTTGCCCGTTACAGCCAGCGTCTTGGCGATTCGGGCTGGTTTCGAAGCATTAGCGTTCGCCCTCGACTCGATGAGCGCTCCCGTCAAAGCGCTTCCCCGATGGTTACCTCTTCACCGGATGCACGCATAGAAGATGAAGGCAGGGATAGCGAGCGCAGGAATTTCCAGAACGCTATCGATGCGCAGGAAAGGCCGCAGCGCGCCACCGTACCTATCGATATCAACGTCACACCGGAAGACCGCCACAAGTTCGAAACCGGTATCGGCTATTCCACGGACGTAGGGCCGCGAATCAATTTTGGCTGGAACATGCCATGGCTCAATGACCGGGGTGATAGCCTCAATAATGATCTGGTTCTTTCAGGCCCCGAACAGACGCTGACTGGCGAATACAATGTACCGCTGGCCAACCCGGCGCGTGATAACTATTACATGCGCTACGGCTTCAAAAATACCGATCGCACTGAAAGTGATACCCGCAGTTTTGAGAGCTCGGTGGCGTTCGGTCGGGAATGGCGTTTCGAGAACGACTGGGTACAAAATGCCTATCTGCGTACCACGTACGAAGACTTCACCCAGGGAGATGAAGAAGACAAGGTGTTGCTGTTCATTCCCGGCATGAGCTGGTCCCGCACGCGTACGGACAATACCCGCTTCCCCATGTGGGGAGACCGGCAGGATATCCTGGTGGAAGGGTCAAACAATGCGTGGGGCTCGGACGCCAACTTCCTGCGTACCCGTCTGGATAGCCAGTGGATCCGAAGCCTTGGAGAAAACAATCGTTTTGTCGGTCGTGCCACGGTCGGGGCCACCAGTACGGATGACTTCAGCCAGGTGCCGCCTTCACTACGCTTTTTCACCGGTGGCGATAGCAGCGTGCGTGGTTATGAGTACGAAACCATTGCGCCTGAAAACAGCGATGGTGATCTTCTGGGGGGCAAACACCTGCTGGTCGGGTCTCTGGAGTATCAGCGCCAGGTGGCCAACAACTGGTGGGGCGCCACCTTCGTGGATACCGGCAACGCCTTCAGTGAATGGTGGCCGGATGAGCTCAAGACAAGCGCAGGCGTGGGCGTCCGATGGATTTCACCCGTTGGGCCGGTTCGTCTGGATATCGCCCATCCCTTTGATAGTGAGGAGGACTCTTGGCGTCTGCACTTCGGCATCGGCCCGGAATTTTGAGGTTATTGCCTCGCGCTGTCCTCTGGATAGTGGTGACGCTTATTGCGCTTGTCCTCCTTGTGGCAGGGGTGGCATTGTCCCCATGGGGGACCGCCAAACTGCTTGAGCAGGCGCAATCACGAGGTTTCATCGCCTACGAATACGTGGAAGGGGCGCTACTGGATGACTTCACGATCCAGGGTTTGCAGCTGGATCTGCCGGCGCTTCGACTGAACGTTGATCGGTTTGCGCTGCACTGGAGCAGTGACTGTCTGCTACGCGGCCGACTGTGCATGGATCAGCTGCAGATCAGCGGGGTTGATGTCGTGTTACGCGGTGGCGACAACGCTACGCCCGAGGCCACGAATGATGAGTCGACCATGGCACGGATCAGTACACCGTTGCCTGTAGAGCTGCGTGATCTGCGCCTGGATGATATTCATGTACGTCTGGCCAATGAAACTGATATCGCGCTGGGACACTTTCACAGCAGCGCGGTTTTTGAAGGCAGTCACCTCACTCTTGGGGAAACGAGGCTGGAAGGTACCCGCGTAATGCTTCCGTCCTCACCGGGACTTGATCAGCCGGATCTTCTTGATTCAAGCATCGACGTACGCACCGCCCAACGTGTGGTGCGCCCGGATATGGTGTCTGCGTCGGCCATTGCTGCTGCCGAGTCGGTCGCAGCGTCGGCACCGCCGGTATTATTCGACAATGATGCCGCTTTTGCGCTGTCGTCCGATGCCGTTGACAGTGCCTTGAAGGCCGTCAATCCTGAGCCGCCCACCGTGCTGGACATGCTGGCCGAACTTGGTCAGAAACCGCTGGCCAACCCTCTGGCAGAGGTCATCGGAAAGACGGATGAGCAGGGTCGCATTGTCATGCCCGACATCACGCTGCCGCTGGATATTGATGCCAAGGATGTCGCTATTAACCGACTAAGGCTTGATGGCGAAACGCCACTGATCGTTCATCAGCTGGCGCTGTCGGTACATACAAAAGACTCGGATGTTGAGCTACAGCAGCTGACGCTTGATTCTTCCATTGCACGTCTTTCCATGAGTGCACAGGCCACGCTCAGCGGCGACTATCCGCTGACACTGTCGATGAGTGCGGACGCGCTGCAGGCCCCTGTTCAGGGAGAGCATGTTGATGTCGACGTGCATGGCGCCCTTTCTGATCTGAATCTTTCCATCAACGCTGACGGGCCCGTCAAGGCTACCCTGAATGCTCATGCCGATATGCTGGCCCCCGAGCTGCCTTTCAAGCTGCAATTGACCAGTCCGCAGTTACGCTGGCCGCTCGAGAATATTTCTGGTGTGACGCCCTGGCTTGCCCGCGATATCAACCTTGACGCCGAAGGCTCGCTCGAAAGCTACCAGCTGGCCCTGGGCAGCCATGTGGAAGGCCCGAATATCGCGCCGCTGGATATCCGGCTGAAAGGTGATGGTGATATCAAGCATTTCAGCTGGGCGCCGCTGACCGTGACCACCGGGAATGGGAAGCTGGAAGCCAGAGGCACAGCGACATGGTCGCCTTCACTGGATGTCGCGTCATCGCTGGACATGAGCAATCTGCCCCTGGAGAACCTGACCAGTGCCGTAACCGGGCGACTCAACGGGAAACTGCGTGCCGGCTTCCAGCAGCAGGGCGACCAATGGCGTGTCGATGTCCCCGAGCTTGCCATCGATGGCACTCTGCAAAAACGTGCGCTTTCCCTGAAAGGCCGTTTGAATGGCAATAGCGACATGCAGTGGCATATCGAGCAGCTGGATCTACGACAGGGCAATAACCGGATATCAGCGGCAGGGGATATCAACGAGCAGCTGTCGCTCAATGCCGATATTTCGGCACCGGCGCTGGGCACGATCCTGCCGGATCTGGGCGGTAGCGCCAGCGGTCAGATCAGACTCAGAGGGACGCTGGACAACCCCAATGGCAATATTGACCTGCAGGGGCAGGGACTGCGTTATCAGGAGAACCGTATCGGTGCGCTTCGCCTGACGGCCAGAACACAGGGGCTTGATAACCCAAGCTTTGATGTGGATCTTGATGCCAGCAGCATCAATGCCGCCGGTCAGCAGGTTCGTCAGGTGACCACCACCCTGAAAGGTACACTGAAACAGCATCGATTGACGCTGGATGTGGCCGGCGGCGATGGCCTGCCCGTCAGTCGAGTGCGCATGGCACTTGATGGCAGTTTCGATCAGCCGGCGCAGCGCTACGCGGGAACGATCACGCCGCTGGAGGTCAGCGCGCATCAGGGAGGAGATATTGCCCTTGAGGGTCCGCTGAAGTTTACGGCGCTGTTGAAGCAATCCAGTGTGACCGCCTCACCGTTTTGTCTTTCCAGACGCCAGGGCGGTCGGCTGTGTTCGGTCGATACACTGCAGGCCAGTGCTGACAGCGGCCGTGCAGCGCTGCGCCTATCGGATATCGATCTGGCACTGGCCAACGATTATCTCCCCCCCCAGTGGCGTCTGGGCGGCGGGCTTGAAGGCGACATCAACGCTCAGTGGTCACAGGCGGGGCGTCGATGGAATGTCGGCACCGATTTGCAGGGTGATGTTGATGTCCGTGGCCAGAATGCCCAGGGCCAGCCTTTCTCATTGCCGCATCTGGGCGTCCGCATGAATGCCGAGGCCACTCCCGACAGGGCACAGGCCCAACTGAGCCTGAATCTGCGCGATGCCGGCAGCCTTCGTCTCAATGCCGATGTGGGTGACCCGCTGGGGCGTCGAACGCTCTCTGGCAGGCTGGTGGTTAATGGCGTCACCCTGTCACCCTATACGCCTCTGGTCGCAGCCCTGAATGAACTGACCGGCCAGCTCAATGGCGATGTATCCCTTTCAGGGACGCTGGTTGAACCACGCCTTGATGGCAACATGGTGCTCAGCGGTGTTCGTGCGCGTGGTCCTCAACTGCCGGTCAGTCTGGATGATGCGCGCATGGCCATGGCCTTTCAGGGCGATCGCGGTACGCTGGATGGCTATCTACAGGTGGGTGACGCTCGCTGGGGCCTTGACGGCAATGCCAATTGGCCGACCACCGAAAACTGGCAGGCCAACATGGCGCTTAACGGCGGCGATTCACCGCTGGAAATTCGCATGCCGGAGTTTGGCCGTTTGCGTGTGGCACCCGATATCCGGGTAGCAGCCAATCCGAAGCGTCTGGATATCAACGGCGATGTCCGCATTCCCTGGGCACGTCTGGAGGTTGGCCAGATTCCGGCATCGGCCGTCAAGCCATCTTCCGATGAAGTCATTGTGACCCGGGAAGAATATGAAGCCCGCCAGCAAAAGCAGGCGACAGTAGAGCCGACAAGTGAAATCGATCGTCAGCTGGCCTGGGCCAATACCCAGGATCTTGAGGCGGCCGGGATGGAGGTCAATGTTGGCGTCAACATCATTGTGGGCAATGATGTTCAGCTGGAAGCCTATGGTCTGAACGCCAATGTGGAAGGACGTCTCAATGTTCGCCAGAGCGCCAGTCAGCTCCAGCTGTTTGGAGATGTTGCGCTCAAGGACGGTCGCTTCCAGGCCTTCGGCCAGGATTTGATCATTCGCCGCGGTCAGGTACTGTTCAGCGGTCCACCGGGACAGCCGTATCTCAATATTGACGCCATCCGTAACCCCGATAGTACGGCCGACAATGTGACGGCCGGGCTGCAGGTGACCGGTCCTGCCGATCAGCCGGAGCTTAATGTGTTCTCCGAGCCTGCCATGAACGAATCGCGAGCGCTCTCCTATCTGCTGCGTGGTCGCGCCCCGGATGCTGATGGCGACAGCGATGGCATGCTGACCTCAGCCTTGATCGGGCTGTCGCTATCCAGAAGTGGCAAGGCCATTGGACAGCTGGGCGAAAGCTTCGGTATTGATGATCTGTCACTGGATACGTCCGGCAGTGGCGATGAAAGTCAGGTGGTGGTCAGTGGCTATCTCTTTGATGATTTTCAGGTCAGCTATGGCGTAGGGCTTTTCTCTTCGATTGCTGAATTGACCCTGCGCTACCGGTTGATTCAGAACCTGTATCTTCAGGCCGTATCGGGGGCCAATCAGGCCGTGGATCTGATTTATACCTTCAGTCTGGGGCGCACGCCCGAGAGAGCGTATTGACGAGGGAAAACCGTTCAGGGGGCGAGGGGGCTTGTGTTTTGCCCCGTCAGCCCCGATAACCTGTAGCCTGTTAACGTTTATCCTGTTTTGAGACCCGTTGAGGAGGCTCCATGTTTGGATACGACAGAACGCGTATGCCCAGTGCAGAAGAAGCATTGGCAGGCCGCGATACGCCCATGCCCATCAGCGGCGTCCATCACGTCAATGACCGTGATATTTCATCGCCACCGCCCGAGGGTTTTGACGACATCGTTCTGGGATTGGGCTGTTTCTGGGGAGCAGAGCGCCTGTTCTGGCAGCTGCCCGGTGTTTGGGTGACGGCAGTGGGCTATGCCGGTGGTTATACGCCCAATCCGACCTATGACGAAGTCTGCACCGGCAAGACCGGGCATGCCGAGGTTGTTCGGGTCGTGTTCAATCCGTCAGACATCAGCCTGGCTGAACTGCTCAAGGTATTCTGGGAAGCGCATGATCCGACCCAGGGCATGCGTCAGGGCAACGATATTGGCAATGAATACCGCTCCGTCATTCTGGTACGCAATAAACATCAGCGTGAAGAGGCGCGCAAAAGCCTTGAAGAGTATCAGCAGGCGTTAAAAGAGGGCGGCAAGGGAGAAATCACTACTCAAATCGATTCTCTCGAAGCCTTTTACTATGCCGAGGAGTATCACCAGCAGTATCTAAGCAAAAACCCCATGGGGTACTGCGGCCTCAAGGGAACCGGGGTCAGCTGCCCGATCTGAGGCTGACCCATATAGCGTTCGGGGCGCTTCAATCCTGTGGCTGATTGCGCCCCAGCGGCCGGGCCTGCAATTGTCGACCGGGTACAAAACGCCAGCTTTCAAGCTGCTGCGCCACACGCCTGGCAAGCCAGGGGCGCAGCAACCCCTGACGATATTCTATAAAGCCAACATGTCCTCCATGTTCGGCCATCTCGATACGTACACTTCTTGACGGTACCGGCAGCCGATCCAGCAGACTCCTGGGCATGAGTGGATCATCTGCCGCGTGCAATATCAGGGTGGGAAGCTCGATGCGATGCAGCATCAGCCCGGATGAGGCCCGTTGATAATAGTCCGTGGCGGAACCGAAGCCGTGCAGGGGGGCTGTGATCTCATTGTCGAAAGCCCAGAAGGTATCAAGCTCTTTGAGCTGCTGCCGATTAATCCGACCCAGACGGCCATCCTCTACATGACGCATCATCTTGCGCTTCATGGACTTCAGGATGTGTCGCTGATAGCAGCGGGCAAAGCCGATATTAATGGCATCTGCTGAAGCTGCCAGATCCAGCGGTGGGCTGATCGCGATGGCGCCGGCCAGATCAAGCCCGTCGCCCCCCTGTTCGGCGGCCAGCTTGAGCAGCACATTGGCCCCCAGTGACACGCCCACGGCAACCTTCAGGGCGTTGGGATATCGCCGGGTCAGCTGTGAGAGCATCCAGTAGGCGTCGGCTGTTTCACCGGCGTGGTAGCTTCGCACATGGCGGTTGGGCACGTGGCCGCAGCCACGGAAATGCATAAGGACCGCACGCCAGCCCATATCGGCCGCTGTTCGCATGAGCATACGGGCATAAGGGGAGTCGACAGATCCCTCCAGCCCGTGGAACAGCACCATGATGGGAGCTCGCGCATCCGTCGGGGAAGGCTGAGCCCAGCTGAGTTCCACGATATCGTTATCGGGCAGCGTTAAAAGCTCTGTCTCAAGACGTAACTTGCGACGAGGCAGAAGCAGGGGCAGCAGGGTCTGGATATGAGGATTGGCCAGCCCACGCGGGGCGCGAAAGCCGGCCTTGTAGATCATGCCCGACATGTTGACTCTTTGTGCCAGCAAACGGTGAGGCTCCGTTATCACCGAGAGCCGATGGCAGGTCAAGCGTTGTTATGTTTATTGCTGTGATGTCTGTCGGGCCAGTCCAATGAGAAGCTGGCGCTGTCAGCAGGAAATCCGGAAGGCTTCGGCCTCATCAAAGGTGGTCACAGTGCAATCCAGATCCTTGACCAGACCATTTTTCAGACTATAGCACCAGCCGTGCACCGTGACTTCCTGATCTCGCTCCCAGGCACGCTGCAGGATCTTGGTCTGACAAAGGTTGGAGACCTGCGCCCTGACGTTGAGTTCGCACATGCGATCAATCTGCTCATCCAGCGACAGGTGCGAGAGGCTTTCCTGATGCTGATGATAAAGATTTCGAACCGTGTTGAGCCAGTAGTCGACAATGCCGTTGTCGCCACCGGTGACGGCGGCCCTGATACCGCCACAGCCATAGTGGCCCACGATCATGATGTGTTTGACCTTGAGTACATCGACCGCGTACTGAATGACGGAGAGGGCGTTCATGTCATTGTGATGCAAAACGTTGGCGACATTACGATGAACGAAGACCTCGCCCGGTGGAAGATTGATGATCTGGTTGGCAGGCACCCGACTGTCTGAGCAGCCTATCCACAAAAAATCAGGATTTTGCTGATCCGACAGGCGCCTGAAAAAGTCAGGGTCGTTTTCCACCATCTGATCGGCCCAGAGCCGGTTCTGCTCGAGAAGCTGCGAGATATCCTGACAATTCTTGTGATCACACATCGTTTTTTACGGCCTTTTCAATGAACAATATAGAGAATGGTAAACACGCCAGAACGGCCATGGCGCACGCTCATGTGATAGCATCATGACCCATTATTCCCAGGGCAGGATTCCAACGGAAGCGCCTTCGTTTCAAATATTTTTCAGCTGGAGCAATAAACGTGTCGCAATATGATGTCGATCTTTTTGTTATCGGTGCAGGATCAGGTGGCGTCAGGGCTGCTCGCACCGCAGCGGGCAGGGGCGTCAGGGTAGCCATCGCCGAGGATCGATACCTGGGCGGCACCTGCGTCAACGTCGGCTGCGTTCCCAAAAAGCTCTATTCCTATGCCGCTCATTTTCATGATGCCTTCGAGGACAGCCAGGGGTTTGGCTGGCACTTCGACAGCGCACCGCGTTTTGAATGGTCAAAGCTTCGGGACAACAAGAAGGCTGAAATCTCGCGTCTTAACGGCATCTACGAAAAGCTGCTGACCAATGCAGGCGTTGAGCTGATTCAGGGGCGTGCCGAAATCGTTGATGAGCACATGATCGCCATCAATGGTCGTCATGTAAGCGCCGAAAAAATCCTGATCGCTACCGGGGGCACGCCCTGGATGCCGGAATTTGAAGGGCGCGAGCATGTGCTGTCTTCAGATCAGATTTTTGACCTGCCCGCGTTTCCTAAACGATTTCTCGTCATGGGAGGCGGCTATATTGCCGTCGAGTTTGCCAGTATCTTCAACGGGCTGGGCGCAGAAACTCATCTGGCCTATCGAGGCCCGCTTTTCCTGCGCGGGTTTGATAATGAGTTGCGCGACTTTATCCGTGACGAGATGCTGAAAAAAGGCGTCAATCTGCATTTCGAGTCCACGATCAGCCGTGTTGAAAAGCGTAATGACGTCTACGACGTGGAACTCAGCAACGGCGAAACTCTGGAAGTGGATGCCATTTTGGGCGCCACCGGGCGACGCCCGCGTTTTGAGGGTCTGGGCCTTGAAAATGTCGAGGTCGAACGCGAGTTCGATGGCAAGCTGAAAATCGACGATCGCTACCAGACCTCCGTTCCGTCGATTCTGGCCCTTGGCGATATTATTGAAGGCCCCGAGCTGACGCCTGTGGCGCTCGAGGAAGCCATGCGGCTGGTAGAGCTTCACTATGGCAGCGGCAGTGCGGACCCCATTGATTACGACAGCGTTGCGACCGCCGTATTCTGCCATCCCAATATGGGCACAGTAGGCCTTACCGAAGAGCAGGCCAGAGAAAAGCATGACAGCATTCGCGTCTACACCACGGATTTCAAGCCCATGCGCCACACGCTGTCGGGCAGTGATGAGCGCTGTCTGATGAAACTGGTGGTCGATGACAGTACCGATCGTGTGCTGGGTGCACACATGGTAGGTGAAGAGGCCGGTGAGTTGATTCAGGGCCTGGCCATCGCAGTACGTGCTGGACTGACCAAGCGTGACTTTGATGCAACGATAGGGGTGCACCCCACCAGCGCCGAAGAGTTTGTCACGCTTCGCAATGTCACAAGAACGTAATGCCTGACGAGCATCATGAATTATCAAGGCCGCCTGCAGGCGGCTTTTTCTTGTCTATAGTTAATTGAGTCGGGCAGTCACCTGCTCCGGCTCCACAGGAAAAATACCCCCTTTCCATAAAAGGGGGTTATGGATTGTTCGATAAATCATAACACCCGGATTTGATGGTTCTATAAGTTATTGTTATTATGCGTGTCTAATTCGCCAACTGCGAAATATCCATGATACCAACCAATCAAACAACGACGGCTGCAAGCGACATCTCTCATCCCGATCTGGCCGAGATGATTATTGAAGGGGAATCCCCCATTCTGGTTCGCCCACCCGGGACGGACGATGGCTGGGGTATTTATGAGCTTATCAAGGCCTGCCCGCCGTTGGATGTCAACTCTGCTTACGCCTATCTGCTCCTTGCCACACAGTTTCGTGACCGCTGCGCCGTAGCCACACTCGGTGATGGCGAAATTGTTGGTTTTGTTTCGGGCTACGTCAAAACCAACGCACCAGACACCTTCTTTTTATGGCAGGTAGCGGTGGGTGAAAAGGCCAGAGGCACAGGGCTTGCCCGCAAACTGGTAGAAACCGTTCTACGACGTGAGCATCAGGCGGGTGTGCGTCACCTTGAGACCACCATCACGCCGGACAATGAAGCATCATGGGGCCTTTTCAGGAGGCTTGCACAGCGCTGGCAGGCACCGCTCAATAGTCGTGAATACTTTTCTGAAGAACAGCTTGGCGGAGAGCACGATCCGGAAAATCTGGTACGAATAGGGCCTTTTGATCCTCAGCAGATCTAACCATGGCAGTCAGGATTTCTGACCCAACCACTACTGACACGGGGGAGTGTTGTAAATGGACACGCAGTATTTCGAACGGATGGAATCCGAAGTTCGCACTTATTCCCGCTCTTTTCCCATCGTTTTTGATCGCGCCTGTGGCGCTCATCTCTGGACCACCGACGGCACGCAGTACATCGACTTTCTCGCCGGTGCCGGAACGCTGAACTACGGGCACAATAACCCGGTGCTGAAAAAGGCATTGATGGACTATATAGAGCGCGATGGCATCGTTCACGGGCTCGATTTCTGGACCCATGGCAAACAGGATTTTTACCAGACGCTTGAAGAGCTGATCCTCAAGCCACGCGGTCTGGATTACAAGATTCAGCTTCCCGGACCGACGGGCACCAACGCTGTTGAAGCCGCTATTCGTTTGGCGCGTCGTATTACGGGCCGGTCCAATATCCTGACGTTCACCAACGGCTTTCATGGGGTCACCATGGGGGCGCTGGCGACCACCGGTAATGCAAAATTCCGCGACGCCCTGGGTGTGCCGGCAATCGGCGCTCAGTTCATGCCCTATGATGGCTACCTGGGTGAAGGCGTGGATACGCTCGATTATGTCGAAAAGGCGCTTGATGACAAATCCAGCGGGCTTGACCGTCCGGCCGCGGCCATCGTTGAGCTGGTGCAGGGCGAGGGCGGTATTAACGCCGCGTCCATCGAATGGATCAAGCGGCTGGCCGATATCTGCAAGCAGCGCGACATCCTGCTGATCGTCGACGACATTCAGGCCGGCTGCGGTCGTACCGGCAAGTTCTTCAGCTTCGAGCACGCCGGTATCAAGCCCGACATGGTGACCAATTCCAAGTCGCTGTCCGGCTATGGCCTGCCGTTTGCCATGTTGATGATGCGTCGTGATCTCGATAAATGGACACCCGGCCAGTATAACGGCACCTTCCGTGGCCATACGCTGGCCATGGTGACCGCAGCCGAGACGCTGCGTCATTACTGGAAGGACGATACCTTTGAAAAGGATGTCCAACGCAAGGGTGAGGTGATTCGCGAGCGCTTTGAAATGCTGGCCGGACTGCTCAGCGATGCTGGCCATCCGGCAAAAGAGCGTGGGCGTGGCATGATGCGCGGCATCGATGTCGGAAGCGGTGAGCTGGCCGACGAGATTACCCACGGCGCTTTTGAGCGCGGTCTTGTGATCGAAACCAGCGGCCAGGCAGGCGAAGTCGTCAAGTGTCTCTGTCCGCTGACCATTACGGATGATGAGCTCGAGCAGGGCCTGACCATTCTTGAAAGAAGCATTCGCAGCCTCATTGAATAACTGTCATTAGAGTGACTTTGGCGGGCGTCTGGCGTCCGCCGCGACAGTGATCCCTGTTCATTGTGACCAGAAAAGGCAGATAGACCGATGATCGTTCGTAACCTTGAAGAGTGCCGCAAGACCGACCGCTTTGTTGAAGCCGAAAATGGCAACTGGGACAGCACACGTCTGATGCTGGCCGAAGACAACTGTGGCTTTTCCTTTAATATCACCCGAATCCGTCCGGGCACGGAAACCCACATTCATTACAAGAACCATATTGAAGCCGTCTTTTGCTATGAGGGCGAAGGCGAGGTAGAAACCATTGCCGACGGCAAAAAGCACACCATCAAGGCCGGCGACATGTATCTGCTGGACCAGCACGATGAGCACTGGCTGCGTGGCAAGGAAAAGGGCATGACCGTTGCCTGTGTGTTCAATCCGCCGCTGACCGGCCGGGAAGTACATCGTGAAGATGGCTCCTATGCGCCGGCAGATGACTGACATACGGCATTGATTGATCCCGGCATCAGTTGATTGCATCAAAAAGCCTGCTCACATGAGCAGGCTTTTTCATTTTAGGCGCAGCGCAGAAAAGTGACCGGCCGTTACCGGGTAGAGCTTTCAGTGCTGACCGGCATATCGGACGTCTCGATCCTGCGTCTGTCTGATGAAGGATCACTGTCGGTCTGGTTTGGTGAGGATGCTTCGGGAGCCTCCACGGGTGCCGGCGAGGTAGCCGATGCTTCGGGTGAAACATTGTCTGTTTCAGGTGAAGAGGCGCCATCAATTTCATCTTCGTCGGAAGACGTGTCTTCCATTGTTTCGGCGCTGCTGGTGCGATAGTGACGCTGATAGACAATCTGGTATCGATTGTTTTCACAGTGACCCACAATCTGACCATCCGCCTGATCGGCATCGGCTGTTGGAATCACCTGGAGTGAGTAGCCCATTGGCTCAACGCCGTTGGATTCAATGTTCTGGGCAATCCGATCGCGAACATTCTGACAGGCGCCAAAAGCAAGTGTAGGGAGGCATAGCGCAGTCAGTGTCAATGCAAGCGTCGAGCAGCCTGTAAACGCACGTGGATACTTCATGGGGCGATCTCCTGAGAAACAACACAGCATCATTCGATTTGATGAATATAAACCATTATGACCCCGGTTATAGGAGGTTGCACTGATTGTGCACAATAACTTCGCATAATATATATTATGTTAAATTGAGTATGCCAGGATTTTACCATTGGCTGGTCAATGACGCCTTGTAGGTTCCTCAAGGTGCGAGCCCTGCCCGATGACGTTACCATAAGCGCATATTTCATATGCTGTCCTGCGCTTTCAACGATGAGAACATTCAATGCCTGATGTATCCAGCCTGCTGCGCATGGCCGAAGCGCGTTGTCATGACAATAACGTGCGGTTTACGCCCATCCGTCGTCGAATCTTTGAAATCATCAGTGCACACTCCAGCGGTCTCAAGGCTTATGAGCTTCTTGATCTGCTTTCCACCGAGCATGCCTCGGCGCGACCGCCCACAGTGTATCGCGCGCTGGATTTCCTGCTCGAACAGGGACTGGTGCATCGCATTGAATCGCTCAATGCCTATGTTGCCTGCCCATGCCCGGATCATGCGCGCGGCTTTCAGCTCATGATCTGCCGTCACTGCGGTCTTGTCGAAGAGATGCATGATCATGACACCATGCAGCGTCTGGAAGAGACGGCTGCCGGCCACGGGTTTGTCATTGAGCGCCAGACCATCGAGCTTTCCGGCGTTTGTCAGAAATGCCAGCCGTCACACTGATCGAGAGTAACTTTCGTTTCACACCATCACACAGGTCCCATGCCATGTTCGATCTGCTGATCGTCAATGCCCGCGTCGTCAACGAAGGCACCATTCGCGAACTGGATGTCGGCATTCTTGATGGGCGCATTGATGCCATCGCTCCCTCTCTGTCACGCGATGCCAAAAAGGTCATCGATGCGCGCGGACGCTATCTGCTCCCCGGCATGATCGATGACCAGGTGCATTTTCGTGAGCCCGGCCTGACGAGCAAGGGGGATATGGCCACTGAATCGGCCGCGGCGGTCGCCGGCGGTATCACGACCTACATGGAAATGCCCAACGTCAAGCCCCCCACGCTGGACAGTCAGGCACTGGAAGCCAAGTATGCGCTGGCGCGCGGGCGTTCCCATGCCAACTATGCCTTTTATCACGGGGCCAGCAACGACAATCTGGAAGCCATCAAGGCACTGGATCCGTCGGCGACCTGTGGCATCAAGATTTTCATGGGTGCCTCTACCGGCAACATGCTGGTCGATGCACCGCAAACGCTCGAAGACATCTTCGCCAGTGCGAAAATTCCGGTGATCACGCACTGCGAAGACACACCGATGATTCAGGAAAGCGAGCGTCAGGCGCGCGAGCGTTTCGGAGAGCAGGTGCCCTTCTCACTGCATGGTGAAATCCGCTCGCGCGAGGCCTGCTATAAAAGCTCCAGCATGGCGATCGATCTGGCGCGCAAGCACGGCACACGCCTGCATGTGCTTCACCTGACCACAGCAGAAGAAATGGCACTGTTTGAATCCGGCCCTGTGGAGGGCAAGTTGATCACCGCGGAAGCCTGTGTACATCATCTGTGGTTCTGCGATGAGGACTACGAGCGGCTGGGGTCATGGATCAAGTGCAATCCGGCCATCAAGACCGCGGCCGATCGTCAGGCCATTCGTGAGGCGGTCAACGACGGGCGAATCGACATCGTGGCCACTGACCACGCACCGCATACGCTGGAAGAAAAGAACAACCGTTATTTCAGTGCCCCTTCCGGTATGCCACTGGTGCAGCACGCCCTCTCCTCCCTGCTGGATCAGGTCAACGCCGGCCACTTCGAGCTGACCACCATCGTTGAGAAAACCAGCCATAACGTGGCACGACGTTTTGAGCTGGCAGACCGTGGCTTTATTCGCGAAGGCTATATGGCGGATCTGGTGCTGGTGGATCTTGAAAAGCGTTTCACCGTGACCCGCGATGAACTGCTCTACAAGTGCGGCTGGAGCCCTTTTGAAAATACGGCGCTGCGTGGCAGCATCGACACCACCATCGTCAATGGCGTGGTTGCCTGGGACGGCGAGAAACTCGCCGGCGCCCCGGCCGGCCAGCGCGTCACCTACCGCCGTCGATAATCCAGGGAGAAGACATGAGCGCATCATCGCCAACTTACAAGGCACTTGAGCAGACCGCCGCCGGCCACGAGGTCGATCTCGATTCGCTTCTGGAAGTGGCCGGCTGGAACGATGAAGGTTTGATGCCGGCCATTGCCCAGCAGTTTGACAGCGGTGAAGTGCTGATGATGGCGTGGATGAACCGGCAAACGCTGGAGGAGACGCTACAGACCAGACGGGTGTGCTACTGGTCACGCTCGCGCCAGAAACCGTGGCGCAAGGGCGAATCCTCCGGGCAGATACAGATGCTGCATCAGGCGTGGCTGGATTGCGACGGCGATACACTATTGCTCAAGGTGGATCAGACGGGCCCTGCCTGCCACACCGGCCGGCGTACCTGCTTTTATCTGGCCCTTGATGACAAAAGCGCGCGAGTGGATACGGCACCGCTGATGTCGGCCGAGGCCCTGTATGGGAATAGCTGATGCGCTGCGTCGGCTAAAGCGTGGGCTGTTAAAGTTACTTCGTGGCGTTTTGATTGGGCTGGTGCGTGTCTATCAATATGGCATCAGCCCACTCATTGGACCGCGATGCCGCTTCTGGCCAACCTGTTCCAACTATGCGATCGAGGCCATTCAGATTCATGGCCCCATTTGCGGCGGGTGGCTCGCGCTCAGGCGAATCCTGCGCTGCCATCCGTTTTGTGCCGGTGGCGTCGACCCGGTGCCCCCTGCAGGAGCGTCATGCCGCCACTGCAGAAATCCTGATTCAGGATCCGGCCGTGACGCCGGGCCGGATGAACAGCTTGATCAGGAGCATCGGGATCAGGCCTGAAAGGTGTGGGAAGCCATGTCAGCGCCCTGAGTCTGTTGTCTTTCAACGTGCCCGGCAATGGCCTGCTTGATACTTTTGGCCTCCAGGGTGCCGGCAGAATGGAACCCGCTGGCCATCAAATGACGCTGTTTCCAGCGATTGCCATTGAGGCCGAAAGCGACATAAAGCCCCAGGCATACAATGTTGAGCATCACATCAAGCAGGCCGCTCTCATCGAGCGCGCCTGCCATCGACACTATAAAGACGCCCACGAAGGTCAGTACGGCAATCTTCCATAGCCGGCAGTACAGTGCCCAGAGAGCACCAAAGAAGAAGGCCGGCCAGTTCCAGCCCTGCTTGACCGCCTCAAGACGACCGTCAGGGTGCTGATAAATCTCGAACTGCTTCATGCGTGCCCTGCCGCGTGCCAGACAATGACAGGTTTGATCGCCTTCATATCAGGCATGAGCATGCGCCGTCGTCCTGATGCGCTCGAGCATGGCGTGCAGCCCATTGCTACGGGTCGGAGACAAATGCTTGTCCAGATCCAGCGCGGCCAGAAAATCGGGCGGCGTATTGAGGATTTCCTGCGGCGTTCTGTCATTGTAAATGCGCAGCAATATGGCGATCAGGCCCGACACAATGGCGGCATCTGACATGGCATGAAAGTGCAGCTTCTCGCCCTGCTTTTCGCCCTGAACCCAGACGTTGGACTGGCAACCCTCAAGGCGCGTATCGTCGTTTTTCCATTCGTCAGGAAAATCGGGCAGCAGCTTGCCCAGATCAATGATGTATTGATAACGATCCATCCAGTTATCAAACATGTCGAACTCTTCGATCAATTCCTGCTGGGCCTCTTGCGGACTCATGCCGGCTCCATGTGCTGGTATAGGTGAAAGGTGGGCATTATAGCGTGTCATCCCCGCTTTCGTCTGGCAGATCGAGGGTGTGCCGATTGATCTGTCCATGCCACTCCTGTGCTTCAGCGTGAAGATAGCGGGCGGTTGTCTCAAGCCTTGAGTGACGTGCCGTGCGCGCCAGATAACGCAGCTCTACGCCCTGCTGGGCCTGATGGGTAATGGCGGTGTGACGAAGCCAGTGCGGCGTCGCCTGACGAAGGCGCTGTGCTTCATGCCGTTCCCCTTCGCCGCCCTGCCGCTCTTTCTCCGTTGCCAGAGATTCAAGGGCCCTTTTGATCATGCGATAGAGCTGGTTATCACCCACACCGCGCCTGCCATCCAGCGCCCTGATCACGGGCGTATCTTCCTCGGGTGATGGCGTTGCCGGCAGCCCGAGCACGGCGCGCCACTGCCTCAAGGCCGTCATTACGGCGTCCGGCACGGGAATGCTGGCCTGTTTGCTGCCCTTGCCCGTGACCTGCCACCACCAATGCCCTTCGCGCCTTTGAAAATCGTTCATGCGCGCTTGGCTCATTTCACTCACCCGGGGTGCCAGCAAATAGGCAAAAGCAAAAATGAATCGCCGCCGTTCAAGCTCGTACCGCATTCTGGGTGGGGCATCGACCGGAGGAGGCGTATTGAGTCGCTGCCAGCACCACTGCCACAACGGGCGCTCCAGATAGCGCTCAACCCCGGCCTGCGTATTATCCAGCCGTCGGCGCTTGTCCCGCATCAATCGAAACGGGTTCTGGCTCAGCCACCCTGCTTCTATCAGCCAGCCAAAGAGCGTTTGCAGGATCACCAGGCTCTGACGACGGCTGGCAGCAGAAAGCCCCTTTCGAAATGGGCGCCACTCTTCGCTGTACCGGGGTCTGGGTGGTCCAATCCAGTCACTGGCAGGGCTTGGATCGGCAAGAAACTGTTCAAACTCATCCAGCGCCCGTCGGTCAATATCCGTAAGGCGTTTGCCCTGCCCTTCAAGCCATAACAGCAACCGCTCGGCCTCCTTGCGGTACTGCCTGAGGGTCTGGGGACTGGCGCGATATTCCTTGAGCCATGCCGCCACAATCTCGCGATCATTAATGGCGTCGACCAATTGACCGGGCAGCGCCTGACGGTCGCGTTCTACCAGTAAGGTGTGAGGCGCCCTTTCGGTATCAGGTTCGATATTTAACGCCTTTTTCATTGTCACCCCATTCAGAGCTTCTGGTGATCCTTGTCGCGCATGATACCCATTAGGATGGGAAAAATCATGATAAGACGCGTAATCATGAATTTGTGCGTCTTATAATAAATAAAATTACGTAACTCATATTTACGTAATACTGCTTTTGACACAATAACCCGCTATAGTGATGGTCATACGCCGCCCATCTTCAATAACAAGCAACTACCGGGCGATTACAGGGAACTCAGGAGGCCGTCATGGCACGAAGTGGCGTGCAATTCGAAGATGTACAAAGGGCGATAGAAACCCTGATACAGCGCGGTGATGTTCCGAGCGTTCAGCGCATCCGTGAAGTGCTGGGCACCGGTAGCTTCACCACGATCAGTGATCACCTGCGAGAGTGGCGGGCAAGGCGTGAGGAAAATCGTGATGTGCCCCTGCCGCAGGCCATTCCGGAGCGCCTGCACGATGCGCTGGCAGGCCTCTGGCAGCAGGCTCAGGAAGAAGCCGGTGAAGCACTGGCCTTCTATCGTCAGCAGTCCGATGAGCAGGTAGAACAGGCGCAAGAGGAAACCCGGCAGGCGCAGCGCCGGGTGGAAGACACCCAGCAGCGTCTGGCCGCCCTGAGCGAGCGACTGGACAGCACGGCCGCCCGGCTTGAGGAAAAGGCCACCAACCTCGCCCGTCTGGAAAGCGAAGCGGCGCATCTGCGCGGACAGCTTGAAGAGCGGGATCAGCGGTTGGCCATGCGTGACCGACAGATCAATACGCTTAGTGAAGAGCGCGACCGTCTTGAGCGTGAGCATCACGAAAGCCTTGAGCAGCTTGATCAAACGCACAAGCGGCGCCTGGCGCAGGAAGAGTCACGCCATGAAAGCGCTGAAAACCGTCTGATGCAGCTGCTCGACAGCGCGCGTCATGAAAAGCAGGAACTCGAGAAGCAGGCGCGACGTCGCCACGAGCAGCTTGAAGAGCGTATCGAGAAGATCACGACCCAGATGGAGCAGCAGCGGCGTACCCTGCAGGAAGAAGAGCGCAAGATGCGCGATTTAAGTCAGCATGCGCGTCACAATGAGCAGCAGCTTCAGGAAAGTCGCGGACGGGAGGATCATCTCTCGGGTCTGCTGGCCGAGCGCGATCAGGAACTGGCACGGCTTCGCACCGAACTCAGGGTGTTGCAGGAGCGACTTTCCAAGGCACCCATGCCGCCGTTCGTTTATTGAAACGTGAACGGTCCGCCCGATAGCGGTGCACAAAAAACCCCGGCATGCCGGGGTTTTGACGTTCAACGTTCGATGCTGCCAGACGAACGCCTTGATCAGCGATCAATAGTAGGCGTTGGTCGTATCAGTGTGGTCCGTCACGTCGCGGATCGCCGTCAGTTCGGGAATGCGCTCGGTCAGCGTCTTCTCGACGCCCTGCTTGAGCGTGACATCCACCGCCGCGCATCCCTGACAGCCGCCGCCGAACTGCAGTACGGCCACATTGTCTTCGGTCAGCTGAATCAGGCGAATCTCGCCCCCGTGTGCGGCAAGCCCCGGGTTGATCTCGCTGTACAGGATATAGTTGACCCGGTCCTCTAGCGGACTGTCGTCGCTGACCTGGGGCATCTTGGCATTGGGTGCCTTGATGGTGAGCTGCCCACCCATGCGATCGGCGTTAAAGTCCACAACGGCATCTTCCAGAAAGGCCACGCTGTGCTTTTCAAGAAAGAGATCAAACTTTTCAAGCGGAATGCGCTCATCACTCTCTTCTTCCTCACCCGGCCTGCAGTAGGCCAGACAGGTTTCAGCGTAGGGCGTGCCCGGCTGAGTAATGAAGACACGCACACCGATGCCTTCGACGTCCTGACGCGACAGCAGGTCGGCGAGATACTCCTGCGCGCTTTCGGTAATTTCGATGCTCTGACTCATTGACGGCCTCGTGCGCAATCGCAATAAAGAAATCTATCGATATTTTATGCCAGCCAGCAGCTCGCGACAAATCCGAGTGCAATACTCGGGTAAATAAAAATGGCTGACCACCTGCTGGTGCCTTACCCGAGGAGGCAAGAATGATTCGGGCTCATGCTGGTCGTGAATGTCTTTCAGGCCACAAAACTGTCCGCCTGATGGGGGTTTGCTAGAATACGCCCTCTTTCATATACGTCTCACTATTTACCCGGAGATCTCCTTCCATGCCTCAAGCTGCCGATTCGACGGTTCTGGAGACGCTGACCCGCCTGATGTCGGATCGCATACTGATCCTTGATGGCGGTATGGGCACCATGATCCAGAACGAGCGATTGACCGAACAGGACTTTCGCGGCGACCGCTTTGCGCACTGGGAAAGTGATCTCAAGGGCAATAACGATCTGCTGGTGCTCAGCCAGCCCGAGGTGATTACGCGTCTGCACCGCGACTATCTGGAAGCCGGTGCCGACATTATTGAAACCAATACCTTTAACAGCACCCGGCTCTCCCAGGCGGATTATCACGCTGAAGAGCTGGTGGTGGAACTCAATTACGAGGCGGCACGCCTGGCGCGGGCCGTATGCGACGAGGTGGCATCCGAGACAGGACTGCCGCGTTTTGTGGCCGGCGTTCTCGGGCCAACCAGCCGCACCGCTTCGATATCGCCGGACGTCAACGACCCATCAAAGCGTAATGTCACCTTCGATGCGCTGGTCGATAACTATGTGGAAGCGGCACGCGCATTGATCGAGGGCGGCAGCGACCTGATTCTGATCGAGACCATTTTCGATACGCTCAATGCCAAGGCGGCCATCTACGCGCTCGATGTGCTGTTCGAAGAGCTTGGCTACCGTGTGCCCATCATGATTTCGGGCACCATCACCGATGCCTCCGGACGGACACTATCGGGACAGACGACCGAGGCGTTCTGGAACTCCGTACGTCATGCCCGCCCGATCAGCGTCGGGCTCAACTGCGCCCTTGGTGCCGAAGATCTGCGGCCCTATCTGGAAGAGCTTTCGCGGCGCGTCAACACCCATGTGTCAGCGCATCCCAACGCCGGTCTGCCCAATGAATTCGGCGAGTACGATCAGGAAGCCGACGAGATGGCCGAGATTGTGCGCACCTTTGGCGAGCAGCGACTGGTCAACATCATGGGCGGTTGCTGTGGGACCACGCCCGAGCATATTGCCGCGATCAAGCGGGTGATGATTGATCTTCCCCCGCGCAAGGTGCCCGATGTGGCCCCGGCCTGTCGTCTCTCGGGCCTTGAGCCGTTCAACATCAACGCGAAGTCGCTGTTCGTCAATGTCGGCGAACGCACCAACGTGACCGGTTCTGCCCGTTTCAAGCGGCTGATCAAGGAAGAGGATTTCAATACCGCGCTGGAAGTGGCGCTTGAGCAGGTTGAAAACGGCGCCCAGGTCATCGACATCAACATGGATGAGGGGATGCTCGATTCGAAGGGGGCAATGGAGCACTTTCTCAAGCTTGTTGCCTCCGAGCCAGATATCTCCCGCGTGCCGATCATGATCGACTCCTCCAAGTGGGAGATTATCGAGGCCGGCCTCAAGTGTGTTCAGGGCAAGGCGGTCGTCAACTCGATCTCGATGAAGGAAGGCGAAGACAGCTTCCGTTACCAGGCACAACAGTGCCGCCGGTTTGGTGCGGCCATCGTCGTCATGGCCTTCGACGAGCAGGGCCAGGCCGATACCATGGCGCGCAAGACCGAGATCTGCGAGCGCGCCTATCGCATTCTGGTCGACGAGATCGGCTTCCCGGCAGAAGACATTATCTTCGATCCCAACATCTTTGCCATCGCCACCGGCATTGAGGAGCATAACAACTACGCGGTCGATTTCATCGAAGCCACGCGCTGGATCAAGCAGCACCTGCCCCATGCCATGATTTCCGGCGGCGTATCCAACGTCTCCTTCTCCTTTCGCGGCAACAACACGGTTCGTGAGGCCATCCATTCGGTCTTTCTCTACCACGCTATCCATGCCGGGCTAACGATGGGCATCGTCAATGCCGGCCAGCTGGCGGTGTATGACGACCTGCCCGAAGAGCTGCGCGACGCCGTGGAAGATGTGGTGCTCAACCGCCGTGAGGATGCCACCGAGCGGCTTCTGGATATCGCCGAGCGCTACAAGGATGACGGCAGCGGCGTCCAGAAAAAGGAGGATCTCGAGTGGCGCAGCTGGGAGGTCGAAAAGCGCATCGAGCATGCGCTGGTCAAGGGCATCACCAGCTACATCGAGGAAGATACCGAGCTGGCACGCCAGCGGGCCGAGCGCCCTATTCAGGTCATCGAAGGCCCGCTCATGGACGGCATGAACGTGGTGGGCGATCTGTTCGGCGCCGGCAAGATGTTCCTGCCGCAGGTGGTGAAATCCGCACGTGTCATGAAACAGGCCGTGGCGTACCTGATTCCGCACATCGAGGCCGAAAAGAGTGACGAGGATCACAGCAAGGGCCGCATCATCATGGCCACGGTCAAGGGCGATGTGCACGATATCGGCAAGAACATCGTGGGCGTGGTGCTGCAGTGCAACAACTACGAGGTCATCGATCTGGGCGTCATGGTGCCCGCCGAGAAGATCTTTGCAGCTGCACGGGAACATAAGGCCCAGATCATCGGGCTTTCCGGCCTGATTACGCCCTCGCTGGATGAAATGGTACACGTGGCGAAGGAGATGGAGCGTCAGGGTTTTGATATCCCACTGCTGATCGGTGGCGCCACCACTTCCAAGGCCCATACGGCGGTCAAGATCGAGCCGGCCTACAGCCATCCCGTGGTCTATGTTACCGATGCTTCGCGTGCCGTAGGTGTGGCCAGCAGACTGCTCTCGCCCGGCCTCAAGGAAGCCTATGTCGGCGAGATCCGCGCCGAATATGAAAAGGTGCGCGAACGTAACAGCAAGCGACGCCCCAAATCAGCCGACCTCAACTACGCCCAGGCCTGCGAGCGGCGCTTTGATGGTGGCTGGGCCGACTATGAGCCGCCGAAGCCGGCCTTCACCGGACTGCGCGTTTTTGACGACATCGACCTGCGTACGCTGGTCAGGTACATCGACTGGACGCCCTTTTTCATGAGCTGGCAGCTGGCGGGCAAGTACCCCCAAATTCTGGAAGACCATGTGGTCGGTGAAGCCGCCCGCAATCTCTATCAGGATGCGACCGCCATGCTCGACAAGCTCATCGACGAGCGTCATCTACAGGCGCGTGGCGTGATCGGCTTCTGGCCGGCCAACACGGTCGATCACGATGTGATTGAAGTCTATGCCGATGAATCGCGCAGTGAAGTGATCCAGAACCTGCATCATATTCGTCAGCAGACCACCAAAAACCGCGATGGCCTCTGCTATAGCCTCGCGGATTTCGTGGCGCCAAGGGAAAGCGGGCGGCCTGACTGGATTGGCGGTTTTGCCGTGACGACGGGCCATGGTGCGGATGAGCTGGCAAGACACTACGAACAAAACGGCGATGACTACAATGCCATCATGGTCAAGGCGCTGGCGGATCGTCTGGCTGAAGCACTGGCCGAAAACATGCATGAACGCGTTCGGCGCGAGCACTGGGGTTATGCACCGGATGAGACGCTGGATAACGACGACCTGATCAGTGAAAAATATCGAGGCGTTCGCCCTGCCCCCGGCTACCCGGCCTGCCCGGATCATACGGAAAAGGCCGCGCTGTTCGAGATGCTGGACGCCACAACCAATACGGGGCTGACACTGACGGAAAGCTTTGCGATGTGGCCGGCGGCTGCGGTTTCCGGGTGGTACTTCTCGCATCCGCAGTCGCGCTATTTCTCGACCGGACGTATCAGTCGCGACCAGATTGATGCGCTTGCCACGCGCAAGGGCATGTCGCGCGACACCATGGAGCGCTGGCTGTCGCCGATTCTCTCCTATAACCCCGATGAATAGTCATGATTCCCTGACCGCGGCATGAACCCGGTAGCGTCAAAATAGCCTTAAAAAAAGGGCCTCTCATCGAGAGGCCCTTTTTGGTCACTGTCTTTTAGCAGCTGTCATTCCGATATGAGCCGTTCGACTGCCGGCCGCACCTGCGCTCAGGGCGCGCGGCGGCGCTGATGCAGTTCACGGTTACGCTGGCGTGCCCGGTGAGTTTTTCTCAACATGACATAGGTGGCTCCGATGCCGCCGTGACGCGGTTGAGCCGTGACATAGGCCTGCACTTCATCAAACTGGCCCAGCCATTTACTCACATAGGAGCGCACCACGTTGGCATGGCTCTCGTCGCTTTTGCCACGGCCGTGGATGATCATCACACAGCGCAGTTCATGGTGATGCGCCTGACGGATGAAGTTGAAAAGTTCTCGACGGCACTCGGTGACCGGTCGCTTGATCAGGTTAAGTTGAGAGTCGACCTGATAGCCGCCATGACGCAATTTCTCGATGACGCCGGTCTGAATACCGTCGCGTCGAAATTCGATCGGATCGTTGGCCGGCAGCAGGTCGACAAACTCATCGGACAGGAAATTGCTCTCCTGCTCGCCATCCTGAGCGCTGGCCCGGCGCGCCAGCTGGGCATCGCTGGGCGTTCGCATGCCGGTGCTTCCAGCATCAGCGCGGTTGCGCCCCTTGTTGAGCGGAATGACATCGGCCATTTCGCTGAAAAAAAGCTGCTCATCGCGTTGATTGGCATTCATCGGGCTACTCCTCGCCTATTGGCAACGTCACCAATAGGCTTGTCGTTCGAACAGGGTTTGCTGTGGTTTACGCAGCATCAATGTCAGAGCGTCGCATGGGGAATAAGATATGAAGTGCCGAGCCTCCCGGCAAATGCCGTCATGGGGTGGTAGGCGTTTTATCGCTGGCCTGGTTGGTCAGGGCTGATGCCATCGAAACATCCAGCGCATCATGATAGCGCTCGTGCGCTGCATGCATTATTTCAGCCACCTTACTATAGCCTTCCGGCGGCCGATATTGCGCCGGCATGGTCCAGGGCAGACCGGCCACGACCTCGCTGAGGGTAAGGGTATCGAGCGACCTGGCCAGTACCCATTCATCTTCATCACTGACCACGATCCAGCCCTGCTCGGACAGCACGTTCAAAAGCTTGTGGTAGCTCCCGCCCAGCCGTTTGCGCACATTGGCGGCGCTCAATGCGCCCTCGCCGCGGATCTGTCTCTCGTGCAGCAGCGTCAGCATGCCCACTGCCTGCCAGAACAGCGGCCAGCGACGCCAGTCGGCGTGCTGGGTTTCGCCCAGCCAGGCAGCCAGCTCTGCGCCCATTAAAATGATAAACCAGCTCAAGAATATCCAGAGCAGAAAAAGTGGCACGGCAGCGAAGGCGCCATACAGAATCTGATAGGAAGGGAAGTTGGTGACATAAATGGAAAAGCCCCACTTGGCCAGCTCCAGCGAGACCGATACCAGTAGCGCCCCGGCAGCAGCATGCTTGAAACGCACGCGCGCGTTGGGCACGGTGATATAAATAAACCAGAACGCCAGAAAGCTCAGAATCGGCGGTAGAAAGTGCAGGATAAAATCGCCGGCGCCCAGCCAGGACGCTGCTGAATTCAATATGCTGATGGAGGCCAGATAGGAAGACAGCAAAAAGCCACTGCCGATTAAAATGGGTCCCAGAGTCAAAACGGCCCAGTAGACCAGAAACCCCATCAGCCCGCGCCGGTTGTGACGCACCCCCCAGATTCGATTGAGCGCGCTTTCCACCGTCATCATCATCAAGATTGAGGTGATCAGCAAAAAGACGCCGCCGACCATGGTCAGCCCTCGGGCCTGCTGGGTAAAGCCACGCAGTGTATCCAGAATGGTCTGCCCGGTCTCGGGCACGAACTGCTGAAACACGAACTGCTGCATGCGATCTCCGGCATCCTGAAACTCGGGAATGGCGGCAAACAGGGCATACACCACGGTGGTCAGCGGGACCACGGCAAACAGCGTGGTGTAGGTCAGCGAGGCTGCCGTCTGCAGGCCATCATGAGCATTAAACCGCTTGACCAGCTTGATGAGCGCCCTGAACGGCATCAGCAACAGCCACAGGGGCTGGGGTATGGAAAAACGTCTCACCTTGTCCTGCTCCCGACGATAACTGTTTGATGACTCTCTGAAACATAGCGACCGCCCGGGGCTCTGACCAATCGAATCTGAAGACGGTGTGGCCTGACAACTTCGGCCTCAATGGGCACAATGGTGGCATTCCTGCCAGAATTGGTCTCTATCGTTCCCACAAGGATATGTCATGACCCGACCCTACGTACTGGTGCTTTATTATTCCCGACAGGGCGCGACACGTGATATTGCCCGCCATATTGCCGCGGGGATTGAATCGGTAGGCGGTATTGAAGCGCGCCTACGTACGGTGCCCGCGGTCTCCAGCGAATGTGAAGCGGTGGCCAGCGATATCCCCGATGAAGGTCCTGTCTATGCCAGTCATGATGATCTTCGTGACTGTGCAGGGCTTGCCATGGGGAGCCCTACGCGCTTTGGTAACATGGCGGCGGCGCTCAAGCACTTTCTGGATGGTACCAGTACGCTCTGGCTCAATGGGGCGCTGGTCGACAAGCCAGCCACGGTCTTTACCTCGACCTCCAGTATTCATGGCGGTCAGGAGAGCACCCTGCTGACAATGATGAATCCCCTTTTGCACCATGGCATGGTCATCGCAGGCATTCCCTATAGCGTGGATGAAATGTTTACCACGCGTACCGGCGGGACACCCTACGGAGCCAGTCACTTTGCCGGGCCGGACAATGATCGCAGCATCGATGAGCATGAGCGCGCGCTGGCGATGGCGCAGGGCAAGCGTCTGGCACGGCTGGCACTGGCACTTGAAACGACGCGAGGACAGTAACCGTGCTGTTTCGCACCTTTGAGCAGCGCTATGGCGCCACCGGCGCCCGGCAACGGGCGCGTCGGGTCGTGGTCATCAGCTGGATCACCCTCATGGCGGTGACACTGATTACGGGGCTGATACTGGCACAGCGAGGCGGCACCGAGACCCTGCTGCCCGTGCTGGTGCGTATCATACCGCTGGCGCTTCTGGGCATTGTGCTGCGCACCGAGCGCCGCCGTGGCTATGGTTGGCTGGCGTTTGTCAGCGTGCTTTATATTATTCAGGGAGCCGTCATGCTGCAATTGCCGGGATTATGGTGGCTGGGTCTGGTCGAGGCACTTTCTGCCCTGACCCTGCTGCTCAGCGCCGGCAGCTATGCGTTGTACATTCATCGCTGGCAGCGCAACGATAATACCCCGGGCACAGGGTGACCCCCTGCCAGGGTCTTGAATCATGCCCGGAACAATATTGTGAGGCAGGCTGAATGATGCCTCCCGAAGCTTCAAGGAAACCGCTCATGAGCACCATTTCTGATCTGCGTCGTGACTATTCCGGAGACGCGCTCGATTGCGACAACACGCCCGAAACCCCCTGGCCCCTTTTTTCCGAGTGGCTCAACGCGGCGGTGACAAGCGAGCACGATGACGCCAACGTGATGACACTGGCCACGGCGGACAATGAAGGTACGCCTCACGCGCGCATCGTTTTGCTCAAGGATTTCGATGAAAACGGCATGGTGTTCTACACCAGCTATCAAAGCCACAAGGGAAGCGAGCTGGGCACCTGCCCTCACGCAGCGCTGGTGTTCTGGTGGCCGACCCTGCAGCGTCAAGTGCGCGTTGAAGGTCACGTCGAGCAGGTGTCAGAAGAGACTTCGGATGCCTATTTCCACTCTCGGCCAAGAGCCAGTCAACTGGGGGCCTGGATCTCCCAGCAGAGCGTGGAAATCCCGAATCGACAATGGCTTGATGAGCGCACCCATCGCTTTGAGCGTGCCTATCAGGATCATGAAATCGAGCGCCCGCCGCACTGGGGCGGCTATCGGGTCGTGCCGATCATGGTCGAGTTCTGGCAGGGGCAGCCCAGCCGTCTTCATGATCGGATTCGCTATCGCTGGCGAACCTCTGATGGTCATTGGCTGAAAAGCCGGCTGGCGCCCTGACATTACAAGCGGTCGGCGCCGACAAGGATATCCGTGCAAGATGACAGATCGTGACGCAAAAGCAGAGGCCGGCATGACGGTTGCCCGCAAGCAAAAACCTTTTGTCGAGCCCCTGCGGCTGGGTGAGCGTTTGCGTGAAATTCGCCGTGCCCAGCAGTTGACACTCGAAGAGGTCAGTCGTCGCACCGGGGTGGCGCGCTCAACGCTTTCCAAGATTGAAAACGATCTGGTATCCCCCAGTTTTGTGGTCGTACAAAAGCTGATGATTGGACTCGAGCTGGATATGCCCCAGCTTTTGAAAAGTCCTCGCAGCGCGCCCTGCAATGCCGGGCGGCGTGATCTGACGCGCAGTGGTCAGGGAGAACAGCACCCAACGCCCACCTATGAGCATGAGCTCTTATCCGCGCAGCTGGCACAAAAACTCATGACGCCTTTCAAGACGATCGTTCGCGCCCGTAGCATCGAGGCATTTCCGGATTGGGTCCGTCATGGCGGTGAAGAGTTCTTATTGGTACTGGAAGGCTCGATCCTGTTGTATAGCGAATTCTATGAACCTCTTCAACTCGAGGCTGGCGACAGCCTCTATTTCGATAGCGACATGGGCCACGCCAAGGTCTCCATCAGTGAAGAGGATGCCCTGGTACTGTCGGTATGCGCCCCGGGTGATCGCGCCTGACACGCGCGTATCGTGGTAACTACTCCGAGCTTTGGTGAGGGCCTACAATATCCCTGCCCTTGCTTTATCATTCTCTTTTTTCGGCATTCAGGACGCTTACAGGAGCTGAACATGGAACAGCTGGACAAGCAGACCCAAACCGAGCTTGAGGCTGCTGCCTTTCGTCGTCTGCTCAAGCATCTCGATAACAATCGTGACGTACAAAACATTGACCTGATGATTCTGGCCGATTTCTGTCGCAACTGCCTTTCCAAGTGGCTGGTGACGGCGGCCGAAGAGCGTCATGTCGAACTGGATCTGGAAAGCGCTCGCGAGCATGTGTATGGCATGCCCTACAGCGAATGGAAGGCGCATCACCAGCCGCCGGCCACCGAGGAGCAGCTCAAGGCGCTTGAGGCACGTCAAAAAGCAAAGGAGAAAACCTCCTCGTGAATGATGATTTCGTGCCGCTTGATGTTGCCGTGTTGACCATCTCTGACACTCGCGATGAAAGCAGTGACCGCTCTGGTGCCTTGCTGATCGAGTCACTTGAGCGCGCCGGGCACCGCTGCGTTTTCCGACAGATCATCCGCGATGAGCTCTATCAGATCCGCGCAGAAGTGGCGCGACTGATTGCCGACCCGCAGGTACAGATTGTGATCACCACCGGTGGCACCGGCTTCACCGGGCGCGACTCCACGCCCGAAGCCGTTGGCGTTTTGTTCGACAGTCATATCGAAGGATTTGGCGAGATGTTTCGTCGGCTCTCGCAGGATGATGTCGGCAGTTCGACCATACAAAGCCGTGCGCTGGCAGGTTTCGCCAACCATACAGCCGTATTCTGCCTGCCCGGCTCGACCGGGGCCTGTCGTACCGGCTGGGACGGCATTCTTGCTGAACAGCTCGATAGCCGACACAAGCCCTGCAATTTTGCCAATCTGGTGATTCCTGGACGGAGGCAGCATGGCTGAAAGCGGTCGGCTGCATACCCCGCAGGAAGCACTCGACTCGCTCTCGAAGGGGCTCGCACCTCTGGCGTGCGAATGGGTAGCGCTCGAATTGGCTGGTAATCGCGTACTGGCACAGACGCTTCATGCTCGACACGATACGCCGCCCTTTGATAACAGCGCGATGGATGGCTATGCCCTGCGTGCCGCGGATAGTGGCAGGGTGCTGCCCGTTAGTCAGCGGATCATGGCCGGCCAGCAGGCCGAGCCACTGGCAGAAGGCTCTTGTGCTCGCATCTTCACCGGTGCGCCCCTGCCCGAAGGCGCCGACAGCGTCATCATGCAGGAGGAGGTGGACGTTCGTGATGACGGCGTTTTTATTCCTGCCGGCCTTGAAGCGGGCAACAGCGTCCGCCTCAAGGGGCGAGAAATCAATAGCGGTATAGAGCTGGTATCTCAGGGCACGCGGCTTAATAGTGCCGCGCTGGGATTTCTGGCAGGCCAGGGGTTTGACCGGGTGCCGGTATATCAAAAACCCAGAGTGGCCCTGCTGTTTACCGGCGATGAGTTGAAGCTGCCGGGGGAGTCGCTGGCACCCGGGCAGATCTATAACGGCAACCGGTTCATGCTGATGGATCTCCTGCCGCGCTTTGGCGCCGAGCTGGCGCTGGTCGAACAGGTGCCGGATACGCTGGAAGCCATGACGCAGGCACTTGAGCGCGCCGCACGTCAGGTGGATGTCATCGTGACAACCGGTGGCGTCTCGGTCGGGGATGCCGACCATGTCCGTTGCGCACTGGAATTGCTGGGCGAGCTGGATCTCTGGCGTCTGTCGATTCGCCCTGGCAAGCCGCTGGCGCTGGGGCACATTGATCAGTGTCGCTTTGTGGGTCTGGCGGGCAATCCGGTATCGAGCTTTGTCGGCGCGTGGCTTTTTTTGCGCCCGCTTCTGGGCGGCCTGCAGGGCTGTAAAGAGATGCACGCCCTGCCGGAGGTCACCGCTCAAGCGGATTTCGAGACCGAAACTGCCGGGCGTGATCACTACATGCGCGTCACCCTCCAGTGGGACGGCGATGGCTACCGCGCGCACGCGTTTGAAGACCAGGATTCCTCTATCCTGCGCTCCTGCGTCACCGCCAATGCACTGGCCGTGATCAAGGCCCACTCGAAAATCACGCTGGGTGAGCGCGTCAGGTGTCTTTTACTGGTCAGCTAATTTTGCGGCATGTTCGCATGCCGCACGCTGCATCCATGGCCAGATCTCGTGAAAACTGTCTTCCAGCAGCGAATATTCCCTTTCCAGCCAGGGCGTCAATTCGGCAAGCCGATTGGGGCCCGAGAGACGCGTCCCTACTCCGGCGATGGCGCGACAGGTGAAACCAAAATCCTCATAGCCCTTTAACCAGTTTTCACGGCAAAGATGCTCAAAAAGCCGCGTCTGTCGCTCGGGAATCATGGAGGCATGTCGGGTCAGGACGCCATAAACGCGCTGGTTCAAATGCTCATCGTGATACAGCCTGGCCAGAAAGTGATCCCAGACGATATCAAGCGCAATGCCGCAGACACGTCGCTGCGCGCTGGGTGATTGCTGTTTGAGCGCCAGGGTCGTTTCGTGCTGGTCGATCAGGGCATCCATTTTACGGTGAAACCGTACGCCCCTGGCCAGTTCGGTATCTGCTCTCGCCGGTCCCTTGATGCCATCGGCCACCAGATTACCCAGCATGAAAACGTCGCTGCCGTGTCGCGCCAGTTCGGCGTGGGCAAGAAAATTCAATCGATCGACCTAAAGGCAGTTGGTAGGACGTGGCAGACCGGCCAGGCGTGCTGCCACGCGTGCCGGGCTTTCGGGGAAAAGCGACATCAGATAAATCGAACTGCCCTTCTGCTCACCCAGCCGCTGGCGAGTGGCCTTGACCAGTGCTCGCATGGCCGGGGCCATCTCGAAGCGTGCGTAAAAGTCACGCAGCAGCTCGATAACTTCCCAGTGTTCGGGCGTTAGTATGCGCCCCTCGTGTTCGGCCATTTTCTCGGCCACCTCAAAAGACCAGCATTCAAGATTTTGCAGGTGGCCGTCGCTATCAAGCGCGATGATCGTGCCATCAACAAGTGTCAGGGTGTCCGTGTCCGGAGTCATGAGTTCTGGCGCTTTGAAAAATGAAAAAGATTATGGCGATAAAAAAGCGAAGCTGACCCGAGGGTCAAAACCAGCTGACGGTTCGATGCGTTGTGGCGGTCAAGGCGACAAAGCCTGCCATGTCGACCATTTTTGAGGTGTCGGAGGATGTAACCCCGCGCGACATACAGTCTTCCTCTAGTGCCCATAGCTCAATGCCTTTGGGCAGGGCGTGCAGTAGCGTACCTGATGCTGCGTAGACGCCATCCTCGACCAGAAGCACATGATCGCCCTGCGATACGGCATCAGCAAGCTCCTGCAAAATATTGGTGCTAAAGGGAGAGCGATTGATCAGATGAAGCGTGCTCATGGTGATACCCGTCAATAAAGGAAATGGCGTATTAAAAACTCATGACCACGTCGTGCCGGGCAATCATGTCAGCAATACAGGCCTGCTGACACCCTGACATCAGCTGATCGACGTCCAGGCCGCGGTCTTCAAGCGAACGCTGGTCATACCAGAGCGGTTCGATGTCATAGAATGACAGCCCTTCAAGCATGGCAGCACTGCCCTTCTGACCCAGTGCGCCTCGCTGCTGATGTGAAAGCAGCGCCAGAACACCATCTCCGCTGAAAAGAATGGTTGGCGGGTGGCTCAATGCAGCCCCGACCAGTGCTGTTTCAAGCCCTTCGCGTACCCAGCTTGAGCCATGCGGCGGGTGGCGCACGATCACCAGTATGCTTTTTGAATCCATGATGTTACTGCCCTGTCCGTAATGCCTGCTTCAAGGAGCAAAGGTAATCAAACGGTCGTGATGAAGTGCTGCCTGCATGAGCTGCCCCAGCCCCGTCAGTTCAAAGGGCGCCTCAAGGGTCGAATGTGAATGCCCATGACGGCGCGCTTCGCCTTCGTCAAGCAGGCCGCGGCGCACGGCCGAGGCCACACAGACCAGAAGCTCGCATTGCTGCGTCTGATGAAGCGCTCGCCAGCGCTCGAGAAGATGAGGTTCATCCCGCGGTGGTGTCATCATGCTGGCGGCATTATAAACACCATCGTGATAGAAAAAGACCGTTGCCACACGATGCCCCTGCGCTGGTAGCGCCTCGGCAAACCGTAGGGCGCTATGAGACGCCTGCTGGCTGTAGGGCGTCCCCTGCACCATCAGGGCATAGGTCAATCCTTGAGAGACCAAGATATATCTCCTGAAACAAGCCTCGTGGAACCAAAAAACCCTGCCCGAAGGCAGGGTTCCATGTTAACAGACCATGATGTCGCACTGGTTCAGTCGCTGGAAGTCAGACCCAGAATCGACAGCAGGCTGATAAACAGATTGTAGATGGCGACATAGAGGCTGATGGTGGCCAGTATGTAGTTGTCCTGACCGCCATGGATCACCTGACTGGTTTCAAACAGGATTACGGCCGAGGCAAAAAGGACAAAGCCTGCCGAAACCGCCAGTGCCAGACCGGAGATATTGAAGATCATCGCTACTACCATGGCCAGAATCAGCACGATAGCGCCGGCCATGATGAAATTGCTTAAAAAGCTGAAGTCCTTGCGGGTAATCAGCGCCACTGCCGACAGCCCTGCAAAGGTCACTGCGGTCATGCCCAGCGCAGTCATGATCAGCTGCGGACCGTTGGAAAGTGTCAGGTAGGCGCTAAGTATCGGCCCAAGGGTGAATCCCATAAAGCCTGTAAACGCGAAGGTCGCCAGCAGCCCGGCTGCCGAATTGGCGGTCTTGTGGACCAGAAACATCAGCCCATAGGCGCCAATGAAAAAGACAAAAATGTTCATGCGCTGGATGCCCATCGACATTGCGATCCCGGCGGTGACGGCCGAAAACAGCAGTGTCATGGCAAGCAGCATGTAGGTATTGCGCAATACCTTGTGTGACTCAACGCTTCTGGTCCCGATCTGCGAGACCCCATAGGTTCTATCGACCATGGATCACTCCCTGCCTTGTGTCTGATTATGGTGGAATTTTAACCAAGAATGAGCTTCAAACGCCGTCTCTGCAAGTCATGACCCTTTTGATTGAATTAAGCTCCTTGACCTTTGCTGACAGGCTGTTAAGATGCATCGCCGTAAGCCGGAGGGATGGCAGAGCGGTTGAATGCACCGGTCTTGAAAACCGGCAAGGGTTAACGCCCTTCCAGGGTTCGAATCCCTGTCCCTCCGCCACTATTTCAAAACCCTGTCGATCAATGATCGGCAGGGTTTTTTCGTTTTCGGCATGTTTTCTGGCAGACGGACCCCCAAGTGTCGAAATCTGATCACACGTCAGGCTCTGCGTCGCGGTAAACTTTTATCCCTCAAAAATTTACAATCAAAACACCTGCACTTACTGTTGAGCCATCAACATCCATACCGAGGCAATGGTTTTGACATTTGTGCGTTTACAACAAGCTTGTAATGCTGCCCGTGAACATTTTCCGATCAAGGTCATTCAGCAGCCCTGTGACTCGGGCGCGGCCTGTCTGGAGCTCTGGCAGAAAAATGACAAGGTAGATGAGCTTTACCTTGATCAGGACATGCTGGAAGTCTTTATCAATCTTGAAGCCTGTTATCGCCAGCAGGGAATGAAGGACAGTGCCGTGCATGCGTTTCGTCAGCTGAGCGAATCTGGAAGCACGGTCCGCTAACAAGATAGCTCTGTGCCCTTCTGCTTTCGCGATATGGCATCGGGGAACTGGTTGCAGAGTGATGCAGCCTTGCCTAGGCTCATTTCAGGTTATTGGGTGATAGGGAGGTTTCAAATGGCCGACAGTGGACGTGGTTTTACCAAGGGCAACATGGACCGGGAAGGCGAGCATCAGGGTGATAATCCTACAGGGGTTTACGATGTAGGTGATCGTCCAGGTTACGCCGGTGAATTTCAGGAGTGTACGCCGCAGGGGGATCTGCTGAGCGAGTCCACGCGAATCCAGCTTGATCATGATGATGAGCCTCTGCCGCCGACCTCGCAGAAAAACAACAAATGGCGCGTCATGAACTGAGGCGTGCTCTGAAAAGCAGGGCGCCCGCTGATCAGCGGGCGCTTTTTTGTTTCTCGTATCTAACCGTGTAGCCTCAGGCCCACACGCGTCACATTGTTACCCTCTACATCCTGCACGACCCAGTGAATGCCGTGCCAGTCGATATCATCGCCTACTACCGGGTAGCCCCCAACGCGACGCGCAATAAAGGCGCCAAGCGTTTCTTCGCGCTCCCAGCGTGACAGGGTCAGACCATAGGCATCGGCCACATCGCCCATCGAAGCTTCGCCTGACAGGGCAAAAGCACCGAAGAAGTCTCGCTCGCGCTTGAGTTCAGCATCGCCATTGAAAAGGTGGTTGATGGCGTTGAGATCATGAGTTCGGGCGATAACGCAGGCCACATCTCCTGCCTGTAGGCGCGTGCTGCCGGTCGGATGAATCATGACGTGTTCGCGGAAAACGGCGGCCACTACCGCACCGGAAGGAAAGCGCAGCATCCTCAACGGGGTATTTTCAACGCGCTTGCTGTCGACCTTGTAGACAAACATTTCGTAATCATCTTCAGGCAATACGCCCAGTAATCGACGACGAGCCGGCGCGGTTTCTGCTGGTATTTCGACCCTGAGCCAGCGGGCCATATGGCCGATCGTGGTGCCCTGCAGTATCAGAGAGATCAGCACCACGAAGAAGGCAACGTTGAAATAGAGCGAGGCGTTTTCGACCCCGGCGATGACCGGGAAAATGGCCAGAACAATCGGCACCCCTCCCCGCAGCCCTACCCATGAAATGAAGGTCAGCTCTCGCCAGCGAAAGCCGAAAAAGGGCTTGAGGCTCAGCAGTACCGACAGTGGGCGCGCTACAAAGATCAGGACTACGGCGACCATGACGCTGGACCAGGCGTAATCGACCATTTCGCTGGGGGTCACCAGCAGGCCCAGCGTCAGGAAAAGCCCGATCTGGCTCAGCCAGGCGAGGCCATCATGGACGGGCAGAATGAATTCGAGATGCTTGCCACGAATGTTGCCGATCAGGACACCGGCCAGATAAATGGCCAGAAAACCGCTGCCGCCCAGCATGTTGGTCAGGGCAAAAACGCTAAAGCCCATGGCGGCAGCCAGCAGTGAATAAAGCCCTGGCGCCAGATCCAGCCAGCGTAACAGGCGTCCCAGCAGCCAGCCGCTGACAATGCCTGCCACCGCACCAATGCCGAACTGTTCGACAAACATCAGCAATGTACCGCTGACACTGTCGATGGACCCGGCCAGGGTCTGCGACAGGATCAGGGTCAGAAAGATCGCCATCGGATCGTTGGTACCCGACTCGATCTCAAGCGTGGCACCGACACGCTCGTTGAGGCGAATGCCCTGCCCGCTGAGCATCGAAAATACGGCCGCGGCATCGGTTGATCCGACGATGGCCCCGACCAGCAGTCCTTGAAACAGATTGAGATCAAAGACCCACATCGCAAACAGCCCGGTCAGGCCGCTGGTTAAAAACACGCCCAGTGTGGCCAGCGACAGGGCCGGTCGCAGACCGACCCTGAAGGTCTTCATGCGTGTGCGAAGACCGCCGTCCAGCAGGATCATGGCCAGCGCCAGCTGTCCGATCAGATAGGCCAGGTTGTAGTCGCTGAAATTGATCAGCCCCAGGCCGTCAACGCCTGCCAGCATGCCGATGCCAAGGAACAGGGGAAGCAGCGGCAGGCCAATACGTGCGGATACCCGGCTGGCCAGAATGCTCATGGCCACCAGTAACCCGCCAATAAGGAATATGCTGTTAAAGTCTGTCACGGCGTTCCTTTAAGAACCTCATGTAATAAGCAATAGTGTGCCATGATCGCTGCTCTTTATCATCCATGCCTCTGAATGACCATGACCAAAAACGTCCTGTCCAGGGATATCCTTACAGATAATCGAGCCAGCAATAAGCGTCACGCACCTGTGGCCATGGACAGGAGCCAAAGCAGTTGAATCGCCATAAAATGGCCCGGCAGATCATTCGATGCGCCCTGATATCGATAACATCACAGAACTGCCAGTAGCGATTCAGGAAATGGCGTTGCTGCTCGGGGTCGCTGATCAAAAGCTCGATCAGCGCCCAGTCAAACTCTCGGGGCGCCCATACCAGCGCTTCCCAATCGCTCCAGCACCAGTCCGTGGCCCCCTGTATAAACTGATCGTCGCGCAGATCCGGCAGACACCAGACGGCGCTCTCCGGCACGGGTACCCGGGTCGGGAGATCCCGGCGCACCTCGGGAGGCAGATGCTGGTCCAGATAGCGCTTTACCCGCTGAGGCCAGGCAGACAGCGGCCATATTGTCGCCAGCGGGTGCCCCCAGCCCGACACCGGAACACCGTGAAGCCGGCCAATCTGCTCGCCCAGACGCGAGGTGAATGATAGGTCCATGGTGGCAGTACGCCCGGCGCGCCAGGGCAGACTCCAGATCGGGGCGCCCTGAAGCTCGCCCAGCCATGTCATGGGCAGTGGCAGCATGGGCAGATGTGCCGGCAGATTACCGGCCAGCCGTGTCAGATGCTCGCCATGTGTCCAGCGATCAAACCCGAAAAGTGCCCATAGCCCGTGCCAGAAGGGATCGTTGATACTGGTTCGCGCCATACGAATCATTTCCGGCGACAGCGCTTCGCTTTTCCAGCGCCAGTTGGAGGCATCTTCCCAGTCCAGTGGCTGGGCGATGAGCTGGCGCCCCAGAAAGAAGGAGAGCCGCTCGGTCAGTTCGCACGGTGGTGTCATGCAGAGGCAGTCCTTGTTGATGAAGTGCAGCAGAAATGATTGGCCTCCCTTTAGTATGCAAATAACGCTCTGATAAAAAAGCCCTTCATGCTGATGGCAGAAATAATGGGGCTGTCATTCATGAAACCATGGTGGGCGCTGGCGCAAGACGCTAGACTCGGCGGTGTTCGAACGGGGTGTATTGATGCAAATCGATGCTGAGAGTGGCCAGCCACAACCCGCAAGGCGTTCAAAAGCGCCCATTACCTGATCCGGTTCATGCCGGCGGAGGGATTTCGAATCACGCAAGCCGTGCCCTTCGCCCTTTAAACAGGGCTTTCATGCGACCATCAGATTCACTTTCCGACTCTCTCGTGCCTGATGGATTTCGGGTGCTCGACGCACGCCTTGCCTTCGGTACCCGCGTGCTTTTCGACGATGTCTCCCTGTCCCTTCCAGCGTCCAGCTGGAGCTGCCTGCTGGGGAAAAGCGGCTGTGGCAAGAGTTCACTGCTGCGCATGATGGCAGGGCTTGACGTCTCGAGTGACGCGCGCCTGACACTGATGGACACCTCTCACCGCCCTTTTGACAAACGTATTGCCTGGATGGGCCAACAGGACCTTCTGCTGCCATGGCGGCGCGTGATTGATAACGTTCAACTGGGGGCGGTCATGCGCGGTGAACGCCATGATACCGATCGTGCCATGGCGCTTCTTGAAAGGGTCGGGCTGGGCCAGGCTGCACGGCGCTATCCGCAAACGCTTTCCGGCGGAGAGCGTGCCCGGGTGGCGCTGGCACGTACGCTTTTTGAACAGGCGCCGCTGGTATTGATGGATGAGCCCTTTGCCGCGCTGGATGCCATGACCCGTCTCGATATTCACGCTCAGGCCTGCGAACTGCTGTCGGATCGTATCGTGTTAATGGTGACGCATGATCCTCTTGAAGCACTGCGCCTGAGCGATCAACTGCTGGTCATGCGGGACAGTCCTGCCCGTATCGAGCGTGTCCTGCCGCCGGAAGGCGCCCCACCGCGCGATCCTGCCGGCGCATCGATCAGTCACCATCACGGTCAGCTTCTAAAGGCGCTGACGGAGCAGGACGCATGACACGAGTTCCTTGTCTGGCCCTGCTGCGCCTGATATTGGCCACCGCCGTGCTGATAGCGCTCTGGCAGCTGATGGTGTTTTTGGGCGCGCCACGTTACATGCTGCCATCGCCCTTGAGCGTTCTGCACACCCTTGTCGCACAGGCGGTGCTTTTGTGGCATCACGCGCTGGTCACGCTTGGCGAAATCGTGGCCGGCTTTCTCTGCGGAACCCTTTTGGGCACGGTCACGGCACTGACGCTATCGCGTTGGGCCTTTCTGCGCTCGACCGTGCTGCCGTTGCTACTGTTGACCCAGGCGATCCCGGTGTTTGCCATCGCACCGCTGCTGGTCCTCTGGTTCGGCTACGGCCCGGGGTCGAAAATCGTCATGGCGACCCTGATCATCTATTTCCCGGTTGCCTCGACCTGCTACGACGGTCTGCGCCAGACACAACCCGGCTGGCTTGATCTGGCCACCACCATGGGGGGCAGCGCCAATCGCCAGCTCTTTTACATCCGTCTGCCGGCCGCTCTGCCGTCGCTGGCCTCGGGGCTTCGCATGGCCGCCACGGCTGCGCCCATTGGCGCCATCATCGGTGAATGGGTGGGCTCCAGCGCCGGGCTTGGATACCTCATGCTGCAAGCCAACGGACGCATGCAGACCGATCTCATGTTTGCCGCGCTGATCGTGCTGCTAATAATCACCATCACGCTTTATTTTACCGTCGATCGTTTGTGTCGTCTGGCTATGCCCTGGCAGCCGGATCGTGCCGGCAGGCATGCGTTAATCAATGGAGAGAGAGCATGAAAAGAGTATTGGATCGCTTATGGTTTACGGCACTCATGGCCTTTTTGCTGACCGGTGCTGCCAGAGCCGACGAGCGTACTGACGGGAATGCGCCGGCGCCTCTGGCCTCGCCCCCCGAGGCCTCTCTGCGTCTGATGCTGGACTGGTACGTTAATCCGAGCCACGGGCCAATCATCATTGCCGAGCAAAAGGGCTATTTTCGCGACCTTGGCCTGAAGGTCACCATCGATACACCGGCCGACCCCACTGCCCCGCCCAAGCTGGTCGCCGCCGGTCGGGAGGACCTGGCGCTGGGCTATCAGCCCCAGCTCCATCTCCAGGTCGATGAGGGGCTGCCGGTGAAGCGTGTCGGTACACTGATCGGTACACCGCTGAACGTGTTGATGGTGCGCGCCGACAGCGACATTCATCAGTTCAGCGATCTCAAGGGCAAGCGAGTGGGCTATTCGGTGGGTGGCGTTGAGGAGGTTTTGCTGGCAGCAATGCTGAATCATTCAGGCCTTGCCATGAGTGATATCGAGCCTGTTAACGTCAACTTTGCCCTGACCCCTGCCCTTTTGAGCCGACAGGTCGATGCGGTGACAGGCGCCTTTCGCAATTTCGAACCGGCACAGCTGGCGCAGGAAGGTGTCGAAGGCCGCGCCTTTTTTATCGAGGAGGAAGGCGTACCCATCTATGATGAGCTGATCTTTCTGGCCAATACTAAAACACTGGATGAAAAACGCCCGCTGGTGTCGCGCTTCATGAAAGCCATTGAGCAGGCCACGATGTGGATCGTGAATCATCCGGACGAGAGCTGGACACTGTTCAAGTCATACGATTCGTCGCTGGACAACGAGGTCAATCACAAGGCGTGGGAGGCCAGTATTGCTCGCTTTGCCTTGCGTCCGGCGGCCCTCGATACGGCCCGTTACCGGGATTTCGAAAGCTTTCTGCTGGATCGCGGCGTGATTAAAAAGCGTGTGCCTGTTGGCCGTCTGGCCGAAGACGTCAATGCCGCCGGCGGGTGATGGAAACCTCCTCATTCCCGCATGCAAGTGTCGAGAAAGCACAGACATCATGGCGACAGTCTGAGTGGAATCCAGGGGGAAATTCGAACCGGTCAAAAGGGTTACGGGCCTTTGAAACAAGGGGCCCGGGGTAGATTTAAACAGGGATTGTTGAATCCAGCGTTGTTTACAATCCTTATTATAATAGTCAACTTTTATGTGTTACTTTTATTCCCGTTTCGGCGATCGATCAAGAGAGAGTCATGCCATCAACGTCCCACCACGAACATTTTGAGCGCGTGCGCCAGGATCACCAGCGTGAACTGGTGGAGGACTATGTCGAGGAAATCGCGCATCTGCATCGTCATCTGGGAGAAGCGCGTGCCAGTGATCTTGCCGATCGTTTCGGAGTCAGCCCGGCGGCCGTATCCAAGGTGGTGACGCGTCTCAAGCGTGACGGGCTGGTCAATGCGCGTCCCTATCGGGGTATCTTTTTGACCGATCAGGGAGAAGAGCTGGCCCACAAGGTGGCTGCGCGCCACAGTGTCGTGCTGCAGGCGCTTTTGGCCCTTGGGGTTCCCGAAAGTATTGCCCGCGCCGATTCCGAAGGTATCGAGCATCACTGCAGCGATGAAACCGTCGCCGCCATGCATCGTTTTCTGGCCGACAATCCCCATCTGGTGCCGGATTCCATTTCCCGCATGACCAGCCGTTAACGCCTCCTGTTTCTCGTCCTGACGTTTCACTACCTATCCTGAATGAAGTGCTTCGCCTGCGGCCGTGATGGCTTGTCTGCAGGCGTGTTCATTTTTCCGTGTTCCAGCACGACGCTACAGGCGTCGGGAGACTCCGGTCATGTCGTTTCATCCCAGGGGGCAGACGCACCCGCCACTGGCGGATACGCCGCTGATCTTTATCGATCTTGAAACCACTGGTACGCGTGCCACCCGGGACCGTATTACCGAAATTGCAGCTCTTCGCGTATTGGATGGTCGGATCATTGATCGCTTCGAGTCGCTGGTGGACCCGGGCATTGATATCCCCGAGCGCATTGCCACGCTGACCGGCATCGATAATGCGCTGGTCACCGGTGCGCCCGGTTTCGAGGACATCGCCGACAGATTCGAACAGTGGCTGGGAGACGGCTGGCTGATTGCCCATAACGCCCGTTTTGATTACAGCTTCCTGCGCAACGAGTTTCGAAGGCTGGGACGTGAATTCCGCCGTCGCGTGGTCTGCACGCTCAAGCTGTCGCGGGCGCTGGATAAAAGCTCGCACCATCATGGTCTGGATGCTCTTTTGACCCGTTATCAGCTCGAACCGCATCCGCCGCGCCATCGGGCGATGGGGGATACCATGACGCTGTTTTCCGTCTGGCAGTACTGGTCAAGACATCACTGTACCGAACAGATCGAGACACAGGTACTTGATCAGGAGCGCCGGCGCAGTCTTCCCGCGCAGCTTGATCCCGGGCTTTTTGATGAACTGCCCTCCCGGCCCGGCGTCTATCTTTTTTATGGGCATAACCAGCTGCCCCTTTATGTCGGCAAGAGCATCAATCTACGCTCCAGGGTGTTGAGTCACTTCAACAGCGATCACCGTAACGACCGCGAAATGAAAATCTGTCAGCAGACGCGTCATCTTGAATGGCATGAAACCGCGGGCGATCTTGGCGCGCAGCTGCTTGAGGCACGTCTGATCAAGCAGCTCTCTCCCATTTATAATCGCCGGCTACGCCGTAACGCCGGGCTTCATACCTGGTACTGGCCAGAGGAGGCTCAAGCGCCGCAGCTTGCCGGGCAAAAAGCGCTGCATGACGATATGTCGGGCACACGCTACGGCATGTTTCGATCGCGAAGAGAGGCCACTCAGGCGCTGACAAGTATCGTGGAACAGCAGCGTCTATGCCCGCGTGTCATGGGGCTGGAACGGGGCAAGGGACGCTGCTTTGCCTATCAGATCGGGCGCTGTGCCGGCGCCTGCTGTGATCAGGAAAGTCTGGAGTCGCATACACAGCGTGCTCGCGAGGCGCTTGAAAGTCTGCGTATCAGACACTGGCCCTGGAAGGGCCGTGTGGCTTTCAGAGAAATGGCCAGTGATCAGGAGGTGGTTTACCATCTGGTGGACCACTGGTGCTATCTCGGCAGTGTGGAAGATCTGAATAATGCGGCGCCGGCTGCGCAGGATATTGCCTTTGATGCCGATACCTACAAGATCCTGACGCGCTTTCTTGTCAACGAACATGAGGGTATCAGCATTATCCCGCTCGAAGAATAAGGACCCGGCGTGATAATGAGCGCGCCGTGTTACCTGCTCCGGTCAGTATTCAAAAAGGCATCGATGGCCTGAATAAAGGCCTCGGGCTGTTCGGCATGGAGCCAGTGGCCGGCACCCTTGATGGTGTCGACTTTTGATGCCGGCATGATATCGGCAATCACGGGCAGCGCGTCGTCCGTAACGTAGTCGGAATTCTCCCCTCTTAATACCAGGGCCGGTCCTGTATAGGGATTCTCTCCTCCAGGCGGCGCCACAATGTCGCTATAGCCCTCTTCAATAAAGTCGAGCCCAACGCGCCAGCCAAGGATTCCCTGGTCATCGCGCACCAGATTGGTGGCCAGAAACTGCCTTGTGGTTCGATTGTCGATGGCCTCGGCCATGACGTCATCGGCTTCCTTGCGGGATTCGGGCAGCGCATCCTCGACCAGGCGATGGGCACGAAAGATATCATCGTGGCCGTGCTCATAGGCAATGGGGGCAATGTCGGCCACGATCAGGCGCGCGATGCGCTGCGGATGACGTCTTGCCAGGGTCATGGCCACCTTGCCGCCCATGGAATGGCCCAGCAAATCACACCGCTGAATATCCAGCTGGTTCATGACCTCCAGCACATCGGCGGCCATGTCCTCGTAATGCATGCCGGATGTATGGTTTGAGCGACCGTGATTACGCAGATCCACGGCCACCACGCGTCGCGTTTGACGCCAGTGCCTGATGTGGGAGCGCCAGTTGTCGGCGCTGCCGAAAAGGCCGTGCAAAACCACGAGCGGTAAAGCGTCTGTCTGTTCCGGCACGCCCGAATCCGCGTAGTGAAGCTCGATACTCATGAAGTCTCCGTTCCCCTGTCCCTATCGATGCCATGATGCCCTGCTCGTTTTTAAACAGACATCACCCGTGTTCTCTGCCATCAGCGGCCTGTGCTTCCACGCCGGAAAGTCGAAGCAGACATCGCTGCAGCCAGATCAATAACATGGCGTAGAGAGGAAGAAAAAGCAGCATGCTGATGGTGAGTTTCACACCATAGTCGACCAGTGCTATTTCGATCCAGTGCTCGGCCATGAAGGGATCGGGGCTGTGCCAGAACGCCACAAAAAAGAAGATAAAGGTGTCGAGCAGATTGCCGAGAATCGTGGAACCGACAGGCGCCAGCCACCAGGGGGATCTCCGTCTTAGCCGATCGAACACTAAAATATCCAGCGCCTGGCCCAGGGCATAAGCCATAAAGCTTGCCAGTGCGATGCGTCCGACAAAAAGATTGAAGGACCAGAGCGCTTCCAGGCCCCGCCACTGTCCCTGCTGAAACAAAACGGAGACCAGATAGGATACGACCAGTGCCGGCAGCATGACGCGGGCGATGAGACGTCTTGCCGCATGCCGTCCCATCAAACGCACGGTAAGATCAGTCGCAAGAAACAAAAAGGGAAAGCTGAAGGCGCCCCAGGTCGTATGAAAGCCCAGAAGCGTGATGGGCAGCTGGACGAGGTAATTACTGGCGGCAATAACCAGAATATGAAAACTACAGAGCACCAAAAGCGCAATACGCATTTTGGCATAGTCAAATATGAGCATTATCGGGTTTTTTAATCGATTTATGTGAACCAGAAAGGTATAAAATCATCTAACCGTGAGCGCTAATCCAGAGGCTGTTTGATGAGCGAGTTCATCAATGCCATGGCACACGGTACTGCACTGTTGAAACGCCGAGAACTGCCAGATACAACATTTGGACAATAGCGCACCAACATGCAGAGCGTTTTTTTTCACAAGGAGTTAAAAATGAGTGTATGTGCCACTGCACCGATCGCGACAGCGGGGTGCGAAATGGTCATTCTCGATTCTGCACCGCTGCTCAAGGCCATGGCCAACGAAAACCGACTACGCATTCTCTGTCTTCTCAGGGAAGGTGAAATGTCCGTTTCAGAGTTGAACAGCAAACTGGACCTGAGCCAGTCGGCGCTCTCACAGCATCTGGCTGTACTGCGCCGTGAAGAGCTCGTTAACACACGCCGTGCTTCCCAGACGATCTACTACTCCCTGCGTGGCAAGCACGCCGAGGCAGTCATTGATACGCTGGCAGGGCTTGATCAGTCCTGATCCGGGTACGTGGTTTGAATAAGCGGCCTGCTTCTCACAGGGGCAGGCCGCTTGTCTTTCAAAATTGTCTTTCAAAATCAAAAAAGCGTTACTGTTTTTCCCAACGCAGCCTTACCATGCGATCGATCGCGCGATCGATGCCGCGCTCAATGGCGCCTTCGGTTCCCTTGCCAAGACGTTCAAGCATCGAGCGCCGCGGCTTGAGACCGACTTCCAGAATCTGCCATTGATCGCTGCGCGTCTGCAACCACGACTCGCTGGTGTTGATTTCATCAATCAACCCAATATCGATGGCCTGTTGACCGTACCAGATATCCCCTTCGCTGACCTGCTCGATATCCAGTGTCGGACGCCGGTCTGCCACCCAGGACTTGAACAGATCATGGGTCTTTTCAAGATCGTCCAGAAACTTCTGACGCCCTTCTTCGGTATTTTCGCCCAGCATTGTGAGCGTTCTCTTGTGGCGCCCGGCGGTCAGAATTTCGACGTCGACATCGTTTTTCTTGAGCAGGCGATGCAGATTGGGAACCTGGGCCACCACACCAATCGAGCCGATAACAGCAAAGGGGGCGGCGATCAGACGATCGGCGCAACAGGCCATCATGTAGCCGCCGCTGGCAGCCACCTTGTCGACGCTGACTGTGAGTTTAAGGCCCGCCTCACGCAGACGATCCAGCTGAGCGCTGGCCAGACCATAGGCGTGGACCAGCCCCCCGCCTGACTGCAGACGTACGAGTACTTCGTCATTGGGCCTGGCGGCCATGAGGACACTGGTAATCTCTTCCGTGAAGGCAGGCACCCGCGATGCCCGAAGATCACCATCAAAATCCAGTACCCAGAGAGTATTGCGCCTTTCATCAGCCTGCTTTTGCTTTTTAGCCGTCTTTTGTTCTGCCTTGCGCGCCTTTAATCGAGCCTTGATGTTACGCTCGCGCGCACCTTCTTTAAGGGTGGCATCCTCAAGTGTTTCGCGATGGCGCCGAAAATATTCTCCGCGGTTACGCACATGAAGCCTGCCGCCACGTTCCTGGCGATGACCACGTGCTCGAACCACGAGCATCAGTACCACGGCAATGGCCAGGACCACCGTGACACTCTGTGCCAGAAACAGCGCGTAGCTGGATAACCATTCGCCCACGTTTTCAACCTCCCGGGTATAACGGATAGAATGCGCGCCATCATCGCACATGACGTCTGAATGTGCTGAAGACCAGACATCGCGAGCCATGAAATGGCTATCATGTTTTTTTAATCATCAACCGGATATAAAGATGGTCGATACCGCGCCTCTGATTGCAAAACTCCACGAACGCTTTGATGCACAAGCCGCAGCGGGTGTTCACGAAACCCTGCAGCTCGAGCTGGATGAAGGGCCCCGCTATTTTGTCGTGATCGATGATGGAACGCTAAATGTTCAGGAAGGCAATCATGATGCCCCTTCCGTCACGCTGATGACGGATACGCGTACCTTTGAGCGACTGATCAACAAGGAGCTCAGTGGCATGCAGGCGGTCATGTCCGGAAAGGTTCGCGCGCGGGGCGACATCATGTTGGCCTCTCGCCTGACGCGTCTTTTTCGACGCCGCAACGATACCTAGCCATCCAAAAAACAGGCATTTGGCATCGCCACTTATCCTGGGTCATTACTCTCGGGTGGCGCTGCCGCGTAAAAAGTTTTCGATCAGCGCACTTGAGATGGAATAGGACGGTGGCAGGCCTGGCAATTGATCAGCGGTAAACCAGTCAGCTGCCTCGATCTCGACCCCATCGATGTGAATGTCACGGCTGGCCGCTTCGGCGTAAAATCCCATCATGAAAGAGTGTGGCATGGGCCATGACTGGCTTTTGAAGTAGCTGACCCGCCCCACTCTGACGCCGACCTCTTCGAAAACTTCGCGACGCACGGCTTCTTCTGCCGATTCTCCCGGCTCGATAAATCCGGCCAGGGTGCTAAAGCGCCCCGTCGGGAAGCGAGGACTGCGCGCCAGCAGTAGCTGATCACGCCAGGTCACCAGCGTGATGATGCACGGCGATATTCTGGGATAGCTTCGAAAACTACAGGCGGGGCACGCCATCATGAACTCGCCGGATCGACGACGCATGCGTGTACCGCAGCGTCCGCAAAAGCGATGATCCTGCGACCAGCGCACGATCTGAAGCGCTGTGGATACCAGCCCAAAGAACTTTTCGGGCAGGGTGCCCAGCCAGTGCCGCGCCGGCAGCCACTGCTCATCGCCCTGCTCCGGCAGCACCGCGACCGGCACCTCGTTCCAGTAGCCGATCGCAATCGCACCGTCGGGCCAGCGAGCGCGTGGCTGCAGGATACCGCCCTGACCGTTGTCGGCAATACCATGCTCCCCGATACGAATCAGATAACCTTCATGGCAGTTGGCCAGCGTTCGAATATCGCGTGTCAGCATCTCATCCCTCCAGTTTGTCCCAGAGACAGACACCCTTTTCACGCAGTTTGGCCAGCTTCTGCTGGTGAGCCTGCACTTCCTCATCACTGGCGGTAATCACCCGCAACGGCGCGCGCTCTGACGTCAGTCGGCGAATGGCAAAACCGGTGTTGCCGGTGTTGCTGTCGGTGTCACGCTCTGCACCCAGCGTCAGTGCGGTCTGTCCCCCGGTCATGGCCAGATAGACATCGGCCAGAATTTCGGCATCCAGCAGGGCGCCGTGCAGCTCACGATGGCCGTTGTCGATATCGTAGCGCTTGCACAGGGCATCAAGATTGTTGCGCTGCCCCGGATGGCGATCCCGCGCCATCTTCAGCGTATCAAGGATGCTGCATTGTGATGACAGTGGCCCCAGCGCATCATTGCCGCGTGCCCGATTGACCATGGCAAACTCATGATCGATAAAGCCTACGTCAAAGGGGGCGTTATGAATGACCAGCTCTGCACCCTTGACGAAATCCCAGAACTCGTGGGCAATATCGGCAAATACCGGCTCGTTGGCCACACGCGCATCGGTAATGCCATGGACTTCAATGGCTTCCGGGTCGATGGCACGCTCGGGGTTGATGTACTGATGATAGTGGCGACCGGTCAGGCGACGATTGATGACCTCGACCCCGCCGATTTCGATCAGGCGATGCCCGTCCCTGACTTCGATACCTGTGGTTTCCGTATCGAGAATAATCTGTCTCATGACGTTTTCTCACTGGTCCTGAGTTCATCCATGGCGTCATTGGCCAGTTGATCAGCCAATTCATTGCCTTCATGGCCGGCATGGCCCTTGAGCCAGTGCCATTCGATATCGTGTCGGCGAGACTCTTCCAGCAGCATCTTCCAGAGCTCGGCATTCTTGACCGGCGCTTTTGAGGCCGTTTTCCAGTCCTTTTTGACCCAGTTATGAATCCATTGGGTAATGCCCTGACGGACGTATTGCGAATCGGTCCAGAGTTCGATGCGGCAGGGGCGGGTCAGCGCCCGCAAAGCAGATATGGCAGCCATCAGCTCCATACGGTTGTTGGTCGTATGCGCTTCGCTGCCCTTCAGACACTTTTCGTGGGGGCCACTGCGAAGGACCGCACCCCATCCGCCCGGGCCGGGATTGCCCCGACACCCACCATCAGTATGGATAATGACATGGGGACGCATGTCATCACTTACTGCCTCATCACTCACTGCGCGCCTCGTGGTATCCGGTATCAGAACACCATTATGCCATGACACCCGGAGGCGCTGCCGAGCTGCGTTTTTCGCGGTGAACATGACCGGCGGGATCGGGGAGTGGCTTTTCAGACGTTACGGCCGGCAAGGCGGTATGGAGCGGCTCGGCGGACTCATGGCTCGTGCAGGCCAGCGCAGACACCTTGCTGCCGAGCATGGCAGCGGGGTCAAAGCGCTGTTTAAGCGGGATCATGCGACACATCTGGCGTTTGGCACTGATGATCCATGCCCGGCCCAGGGGAAGATTATGACGCCGTCCCCAGCGTTCCATCAGCAGCCAGTCCGGCGTATTTTCAAAGGGCACAAAGCCGCAGTAATCGATACGTTCAATATTGAAATCGATAAACCTCAGCCAGTCGCGCAGCCGTCCCGGGGTTAGCCAGCGGCTACGCTGATAAAAGCGTTCGTGACATCGCTTGAGTCGTGCAGGCCCTGCGATGCCCAGAGGATGCCAGCCGATCAGGATCAGGCGGCCGCTGTCGCTGGTGACACGCGCGGCTTCACGCAGCATATGCGTGGGCTGAGGGGCCACTTCCAGCAGGTGATGGACGAGAACCAGCTCCAATGACTCATCGGCCAGCGGCAGGGCTTCCGGACGGCAGATAAGCGTCGAGGAATGTTCGGCCAGCTCGCGCTGCGGTGCCCAGCCGATACGATGGCGAATACTGTCGTGGGCCAGCAATGGCGGTGCAACACCAAGTTCGAGAGCATGCTGCACGCCGGATCTTGCCAGCAGTTGATGCAGGCACTGCTTTTCGGCCTGCCACTGTCGCCTGCCATGAGAGGTCTGCCAGTAACGCTGTCCGGCAAGGAACTGTTCGCTGAACGTTGCCTGGTCTGCGTGGTGATTTGACATGCAAGGCCCCTGATCGCATGGTTATCGCATTTGATGACCACCCCGGTTATCGAGGCTGGCGGTTACCCGAAACACTCGCTATATCGGGCACCTTATACTCTTTTTTCAACCCACTTTATCGAGGATTATCATGTTGACCGTCAAACCACTGCCGGCGTTCCAGGATAATTACATCTGGGTGATGGAACAGGACAACACGGGCAGCGTCGTCGTGGTCGATCCGGGCGAAGCACAGCCGGTCATCGACTATCTGGAGCGCACGGGCGCACGCCTTGAAGCCATTCTGATCACCCATCATCATCATGACCATATCGGCGGTCTCGATGAGCTGAAAACGCGCTATGGCTCCCGTGTCATCGGCCCCGACAATCCGGCCATTGCCGGTATCGATGAAACCGTCGGAGAAGGTGATCGTTTTCGACTGATGGGACGTCACTTCGAGGTCATGGCCACTCCCGGCCATACTCTGGATCACGTCTCGTTTCTCTCCAGCGGTACGCCGTCTCTGCTCTTTTGCGCCGATACCCTGTTCTGCGGTGGCTGCGGTCGTCTTTTCGAAGGCACGCCCGAGCAGATGTATCAGGCCCTGACACGCTTTGCCGAGCTTGATGATGACACGCTGGTCTTTGGTGCACATGAATATACGCTGTCCAACCTGGAATTTGCTCAGGCTGCCGAGCCGGACAACAGCGCCCGCGATGCACTGCTTGAAGAGTGTCAAAAGGCCCGCGAACTGGATCGCCCTACCCTGCCCAGCACTATCGGGCGTGAGCGTCTCATCAACCCCTTTATGCGCACCCACCTTGAAAGTGTACAGCACGGTGCAGCCAAGCAGGGAGATACCCATGACGAACTGGCCACCTTTGCCACCCTGCGGGCCTGGAAGGATCGTTTTTGAAGGCGAATCCGTGACATGGCACACATGACCCTGTGGCATGGCGTGCTCTGCGCAGCGCTCATGATGGGGCTGTCGGCTCAAGCGGGGCAGGCAGCTCCGGTCAGTAACGTACCGACCGTGCATGGCATCTCGCTGTACGATACGCCGGCCCTGGCCGAGGACTTCGATCATTTCCCTTGGGTCAATGTTGACGCGCCCAAAGGCGGCGATATGGTGCGTGCCGCTCAGGGCAGCTTCGATTCACTCAACCCCTTTATCGTGCGCGGCGACCCGGCCAGCGGACTCACGGCCATGGGTGGACTGCCCTTCGATACACTGATGGTAGAAAACCCGGATGAGCCCTTTACCCTGTACGGATTGCTGGCGGCGGGTATTCGGCTGGATCCGGACCGGCGCTGGATGGAGATTGATCTGGACTGCCGGGCGCATTTTCACGACGGCAGCCCGGTGACGGCTGAAGATGTCGTCACCACCTTCGAAACCCTGAAGACGAAGGGCTCGCCCATGTATCGGGCCTACTACGCCGACGTCACCGATGTAAAGATACTGTCTCCGTTTACCGTGCGCTTTGAGTTCAACGAACACAACTCGCGCGAACTGCCATTGATTGTGGGGCAGTTACCCGTGCTTTCGGCAAAAGACATTCAGGATCGTGATATTACACGACCCACGCTTGACCCTCTGATGGGCTCCGGCCCTTACCGAATTGCATCCATTCAGCCCGGTCAGCGTATTGTCTATCAGCGTGATCGTAACTACTGGGGCAAGGATTTACCGGTCAATCGGGGCCGTTACAATATCGATCGTCTGATTTTTGACTACTACCGCGACCCGAGCGTTGCCTTTACCGCCTTTCGGGCCGGTCGGGTTGATCTACGCGTTGAGAACATCGCGCGCAACTGGATTACCGGCTATGACTTTCCCGCCGCTCGTCAGGAGCTGATCAAGCGCGTTGAAATCGAGGATCACAACCCCGCGCCAATGCAGGGGTTTGTGATGAATCTGCGACGCGACATTTTCAAGGATCGGCGCGTTCGACAGGCACTGGGACTGGCATTCGATTTTGACTGGCTCAACCGTAATCTTTTTTACGGTCTCTATGCCCGCACCCGTGGCTTCTTTGATCAATCTTCCATGGAAGCCAGGGGATTGCCGAGTACCGCCGAACGCGCCCTTCTCGCGCCCTGGCGCGATCAACTGCCTGAAGAGATCTTCAATGCCCCTTTGCCCATTGAGGCGCCAGAGACGTTGCGGCCTCGATTGAAAGAGGCGCTGGGACTCCTGTATGAGGCTGGCTACGAGGTACGTAATAATCGCATGGTCGATCGATCAACCGGTCAGCCACTGCGCTTTGAACTGCTTTTGCGTGACTCAAGCCTTGAGCGCATGGCGCTACCGATGGTGCGCAATCTGGCCCGTCTGGGGGTTGAGGTGAATCTTCGCACCGTCGACCCGAGCCAGTATCTGGTTCGGCTGCGTCAGTTTGATTTCGACATGACCACCACCGTCATTGCCCAGAGCAACAATCCCGGCAACGAGCAGCGCGAATACTGGGGCAGCGAATACGCCAATCAACCGCAGAGCCGCAATCTCATGGGGATTGAAAGCCCGGTAGTTGATGATCTTGTTGACCACATTATCCGGGCGGATTCACGTGAGGCGCTGGACACAGCGGCCTCGGCCCTGGATCGTGTCCTGCGCTGGGGCTTTTATGTAATCCCTCAGTATCACTCGCCGGTCACGCGACTGGCCTACTGGAAAAAATTTGCCATGCCCGATCAAAGCCCCGAGTACGGTCTGGATTTCGACAGCTGGTGGGTCGACACTCAGAACGACGCCCTGATTGACGCCCGTCAGGAGTAGCGCTCATGGCACGCTATATCGTGATGCGTGTGTTGCTGATGGTGCCGACACTGCTGGCCGTACTGCTGCTCAATTTCATGATCGTGCAGGCCGCCCCCGGCGGCCCGGTCGAGCAGATGCTGTCGCGTATCGAAGGAATGAGCTCGAGTGCGACACTGGGCGGCGGCAGTGATGGGGTTGTGGCCAGCGGTGACGCTAACCGCGGTACACGCGGTATCGATCCTGTCTTCATCGAGGAGCTCAATACCCAGTTCGGGTTCGACAAGCCACTTTGGCAACGTTTTGTCACGATGGTGGGCAACTATGTTCGACTGGACTTCGGCGAGAGTTTTTTTCGGGGCCAGTCAGTCACGACGCTGATCATTGATCGACTACCGGTATCCGTCTCGCTGGGACTCTGGAGTACGCTGCTGGTCTATCTTGTTTCCGTGCCGCTGGGAATTTTCAAGGCAGTACGTCAGGGAAGCCGGTTCGATCTGTGGAGCTCGGCACTGGTCATTGTGGGCTACGCCATTCCGGGCTTTCTGTTCGCGCTGCTGTTGATCGTGGTCTTTGCCGGTGGAAGCTATCTCAACTGGTTTCCACTGCGCGGACTGACCTCGCCCGATTTTGACCAGCTCTCCTGGTGGGGGAAAATCATCGATTATTTCTGGCATATCGCTCTGCCGGTAGCCGCCCTGACCATCGGAAGTTTCGCCACCCTGACCTTTCTGACCCGCAACAGTTTTCTTGAAGAGATTCACAAGCAATACGTCATGACCGCGCGTGCCAAGGGCGCCTCCGAGAGACGTCAGCTTTATGGCCATGTATTTCGAAACGCCATGCTGATCGTGATCGCCGGTCTGCCTTCGGCACTGGTGGGAATCTTCTTTACCGGGGCGCTTTTGATCGAGGTACTTTTCTCGCTTGACGGTCTTGGCATGCTTGGATACGAGGCCGTGTTGCAGCGCGACTATCCGGTCATCTTTGGCACGCTCTTTCTCTTTACGCTCATCGGCCTGGTGCTAAAGCTGGTTTCTGATCTGATCTATGTGGCCATCGATCCGCGTATCGATTTTGAACGACGGGAGAGCTAGCGCTTGTTCATCAATGTCCCCTTGCCTGCCGGATTTCGGCTTTCTCCCATCATGCGCCGTCGGCTGGCTGCCTTCTGCGGCAACCGGCGCGCCATGGTCGCCAGTTACCTGTTTTTGGCATTGCTGGTGATCACCCTGCCTGCTGAGTTGATCGCCAATGACACACCGCTGGTGGTGCGTTTTGACGGCCAGTGGTACTGGCCCATGCTGATCGATTACCCGGAAACCGCCTTTGGCGGCTTTTTGCCTACCACGGCGCTCTATAGTGACCCGGCCGTGTTGGCACTGATTCGCGACCAGGGGTGGCTGATCCAGCCCCCCCTTCCATTTTCCTGGCAAAGTATCGACATGACGCTCAATAGCCCCGCGCCGGCGCCACCGAGTCTGACCCACTGGCTGGGTACCGACGATCAGGGGCGCGATGTGCTGGCGCGCGTGATTTACGGCTTCCGATTGTCTGTGCTGTTTGCCGGACTGGTGACACTGGGATCAGTGATTATTGGCGTTATTGTGGGTGCAGTGCAGGGCTATTTCGGCGGCCGGGTGGATCTGGTCGGTCAGCGCATCATCGAGCTATGGGCCGGCCTGCCAATGCTTTTTATCCTGATCATTCTTTCCAGTCTGGTCGTGCCCAGCGTCTGGTGGCTGGCGCTGATCATGATTGCCTTTTCGTGGCTGGGGCTGGTCGATATCGTACGCGCCGAGTTCCTGCGCGCGCGCAATCTTGATTACGTGCGCGCGGCCCGCGCCATGGGGTTACCGGCTCGACTGATCATGTGGCGTCACGTGCTCCCCAACGCCATGGTCTCTACCCTGACCTTTCTGCCCTTTATCTTTACGGGGGCCATCACCACGCTGACGGCGCTGGATTTTCTGGGATTCGGCCTGCCGCCGGGCTCGCCGTCGCTGGGGGAGCTGGTGGCGCAGGGCAAGAACAATCTCCAAGCGCCCTGGCTGGGTCTCACGGCTTTCATGACGCTGGCTGTTTTACTCTCGCTGCTGGTCTTTATTGGCGAGGGCCTGCGTGATGCCTTTGATCCGCGCCACGCCGCATTTTCCATGGAAGGGCGCGCGGCATCATGAAGAACGCCTGCGAAAAAACCGTTTTGTCGCTGGAAAAACTGCGTGTGTTCGCTGATGAAACCCCCATCGTGCACGGGATCAGCCTGAACGTTGCGGCTGGAGAAACGCTGGCCCTGGTAGGAGAATCCGGTTCCGGCAAGACCCTGACGGCGATGGCAGCGCTGGATCTCGTGCCGGCAGGCATCCGTGTCGAGGGCAGGCGCTCTCTGGGAGAGACCCGGCTTGAAACGCTGTCCCACCGTGATTGGGAAAATCTGCATGGCAGCCGGGTTGGTGTAGTGTTTCAGGAACCGATGAGTGCGCTCAACCCGCTGCATCGCATCGGTCGGCAGATCGGCGAGGCCATTACCCTGCACCAGCCGCTGCGCGGTAACGCCCTGCGTGCGCGAATCCTTGATCTGATGCAGCAGGTTCGCCTGCCGCGGCCCGAGCAGTTGATCAATGCCTGGCCCCATGAGCTTTCCGGAGGGCAGCGCCAGCGCGTGGTCATTGCCATGGCGATTGCCAATCGTCCCGAGCTTCTGGTCGCCGATGAGCCCACCACCGCGCTCGATGTCACCGTGGCACGCGAGATCCTCTCGCTGTTGCGTGAGCTGGCTGATTCGATGGGCATGGCGATGCTTTTGATTACGCATGATCTCAATCTGGTGCGTCACTGGGCTGATCGGGTATGTGTACTGCACCATGGCCGTGTGCAGGAAACCGGTATCACTCGAGAAGTACTGTCGCGCCCCACCAGTATTTATACTCAGGCCCTGATCGAGGCCGAGCCGGAAGGTCAACCGGCGCCCGTGCCGACGCAATCACCCGAGGTGTTGTCGGCGAAGAACCTGTCGGTCGCCTTTCAACGACCCCGTCGGCTCTTGCAGCCGCGGCCTGCTCCCTTTATGGCCCTGAAACCTGTCTCCCTGGTTTTGCGTCAGGGAGAAACACTTGGCATTGTCGGGGAGTCCGGCTCCGGCAAAAGTACGCTGGCGCTGGCGATGCTGCGTCTGGTGAGCTCCAGTGGCGAAATATGGCTGGGCAATAGCCGCATTGATACGCTGGGCGGCCGCGAGCTGCGCCTTGAGCGCCGGCATATGCAGATCGTGTTTCAGGATCCCTTTGGCGCGCTGTCACCTCGAATGACCATTGAGGAAATTGTCAGCGAAGGTTTGCGCTTTCACTTTCCCGAGCTGGACCGCCATATAGTGTGTGAGCGGGTGATTGAGACGCTGGTATCGGTCGGTCTGGGCGCGGAGGCGCTGGCACGCTATCCGCATGAGTTTTCAGGTGGCCAGCGCGCTCGTATTGCGCTGGCTCGCGCCTTGATTTTACACCCCCGGATTCTGGTACTTGATGAACCAACCTCATCGCTTGATCGCACGATTCAGCGCCAACTGATCGAGCTGCTGCGCATACTTCAGCACGAACGAAAGCTCAGCTATCTGTTTATTAGTCATGATCTGTCAGTGGTTCGTGCCATGGCCCATCGCCTGATGGTGCTCAAGGATGGTGAGATGCTCGAGCATGGCCCAACACATGAGGTGATCGAGCGACCACGCCATGCCTATACTCGCGAGCTTATAGAGGCAGCGTTTTATCGATCGAGTTGATCAGGGCTGAGCTGGTGCATTTAATGGATGGAGTTTGTATGAGCCTGATTCATCGGATTGGTGCATTCATGCAAAAACCCCGGATGCGGCAAGCGCCCAGGGCTTTTCATGAGGATGATAATGCCGTCACATATGCAGTGTGAAACGATCAGCATCGTGATGAGCAGGAAACTTTTCACGAAAGTCGTCAAGGCTTTGCTTGCCGATCACCCCCGTACGCACGAAGGCGCGATCAGGTGCCTCGTCAATCAGCGCATCGCCCCGATAATCGATCAGCATTGAGTCTCCGCTGTAGTTCAACCCGCGGGCATCATCACCAACGCGATTGACACCGATCACATAGCTTAAATTTTCGATGGCGCGTGCCTGCAGCAGCGTACGCCATGGCAGTCGCCTTGCCGATGGCCAGTTGGCGACACACACCAGAACATCGTATTCACAATCAACATTGCGTAACCAAACGGGAAAGCGAAGGTCGTAGCACACCGTCAGCAAAATCCTGAAACCGTTGAGCTCCACGATGGCACGCTGATTCCCCATGCCATAGTGTTCGTTTTCCTCTCCCATTCTAAAGAGATGGCGCTTGTCATAGGTCGCCATGGTGCCATCCGGCCGTGCCCAGATGAGGCGATTGAAATAGTGTCCATCTTCAGCAATGGCTACACTACCGGTAATCACGGCATGGTGGGTTTGCGCCTTTTGCTGCATCCACGCCACGGCCCGACTGTCCTGCATGGATTCGGCCATGCGCTCCGGTGCCATGGTAAAACCTGTTGCAAACATTTCAGGCAAAACGATTAGATCGCTGGTAGTAACATCCTGCAACCACTCATCAAGCAGCTGGCAGTTGGTGTCGATATCCTCCCAGCGAAGATCGGCCTGTACCAGTGTGGTTCTCAGTTCGCTCATAATAATGGCCCGGTGCCTGACATTTTAGAAACAGGAAGTGAGTGCGTTTTTCGCCAACCCGACCTTTGAGAAAAGACACGTCGTTATCATATCCCTGTCATCTTGATCGGTCATGGTGACCCTGCCGGAAAAGAGAAAAACATCGTGCAGGGAAGCACATGGACAGGGAGTCCGATGGCAACAGGAGGTTGATTGGCCTCACACGACTTCCGGTAACAGTGACACGTGTCATGTCTGACGGCCAGCCAACCCGCTGGCCGAATTTTTTAATTGGCTCTGCGTTTTTTGGTCACCGACCCTGCTTCAAGAAATCAATCAGCAGAGTGTTAAGTTCCTGAGCATGGGTGAAATTCAGGCCATGCGGACCATCCTTCACAATTTCGAGCCGGGCGTTTTTGATCATGTCTGACGAGCGTTGACCGCTGTTGGCCAGCGGCACGATCTGATCGTCATCGCCATGGATGACCAGCGTTGTTACATCGATCTTTTCCAGATCCTGACGAAAGTCTGTAAATCCGAAGGCCTTGATGCACTCCTGTGTAGCTCTGGGAGAGGCAAAATTGGCGATGCTCTGGTTATAGGCCAAAAGCTCGTCGGAAAGCGTGGGCGCCTGCCCTTCATGGTTGACGAAGAGCTTGCCAAAGCCGCCCAGAAAGCCGGGGCGATCCTTCTTGACGTTGGCCAGCATGTCATCGAAAATCGCCTGGTCCACGCCTTCAGGATTGTCATCGGTTTTAAGCATGTAAGGCGGCACTGCCCCTATCAGTACGGCACCGCGGATACGCTTGCTGCCGTGGCGGCCCAGATAGCGGGCGACTTCACCCCCACCCATTGAAAAACCGACCAGTGTGGTATCGGTAAGATCTAGATGCTCCAGCAGCCCTTCCAGATCGTCGGCCAGCGTATCGTAGTCGTAACCATCCCAGGGCTTTTCCGAGTCACCAAAGCCGCGACGGTCATATGCGATGCAGCGATAGCCCGCCTCGGTCAGGGCATTGATCTGGTACTCCCACATGCGGTGGCTTAACGGCCAGCCGTGAATCAGCACTACTGTCGGTCCCTGACCACAATCCTGATAGTAGAGGTCGATCACATTGTTGTTGCTGTCGACAATATTGGCGTAAGCCATGAATCGGTCTCCTTTTACGTGGACGTTCTCTGACTGGTGCGTACAGTGCGTCATACCCGCAGGATAGTTCAGCGTTTCAATGCCTGCATGTCATGGGATCGAACCATAAAAAGCCGCCTTCCCGGAGGAAAGGCGGCGAAAGGACCTGATGATGAGGAGAAAATTTATTTCAGCACCTGACATACCGAAATGAATCAGACACCGTGGCGTCTGAGAAACACTTTGAATCATCCTTAAAAGGAAATCAATGCAAAAGAGAATAATTTTTATTTGAGATGATGTGGCATCTGTTGAACGATGACCAAAAAAAACCGCCTCAAGGAGGCGGTGTGAGGTTCGGACAGTCAGCCGTTTAGTCAGGATAAGCCAACTGTCACTGCTCCTCATCAAGCAGTAATCATATGTCAATATTATACCGCACTTTTTGTGTGGATTTGACGTAAATCTGCCAATGGATGTCATTATCAGAATTTAAACCATTGTGTTTACCCCTGCCCTTCGCAGGGATACCACTTGTGACGCTGATCGATGATCTGACGCGGGTAACCGGTCATCTGAATGGCAGGATGCTTCATGGCTTCGGCACGCAGAATGTTGACATGCATGTTTTGCGGGGAATCAACGGAAACCACCTTGCCAATCATCAGGAAATTTCCCCAGAGCTTGTCACTGTAGGGCTGGCACATGCTCATGCCTTTATATCCGACCAGCGGAGGTGGCGGCGGCACTGCCGCAGCGCTTTCCGGTTGGTCTGAAGAAAAAAGGGAACAACCTGACAATGTCGCGAGGGCTGTCATGATGATCAGTCCTCGTGGAGCGCTTTTCAATTGACGAGCCACGCTTTTCTCCTGAGCCTGCAATGACGGAAGATTAAAAACTCTTAAGCGGCAGGCAAGTTTACCGGCCGCGCGCGTCAGCTTAACCGCGACCCGACAGCCTTGTCCCTGGTATTTTTGTAGGCTTTTCCTGTCCCATTACGGAAGATCTATGAAAATCGCTTGCGCCAGAGATCCCATGCCACACCGCAGGCGACGCCGAGCAGAATGGCAGATGCCACGCTCTGGGTCGGCCACCACGCCACCAGACCAATTATTGTGCCAACAAGCATTCCGGGAAGCTTTTTCATCGCCCTGACTCCTGATGTGCTGGCTCATTCACCATATCGGGTAGCAAATGCCAGCGACATGAAAGAAAGCCCGATTGTAAGAGAGAAATACCATGGCTCCAGCGTCCGGACACGAAAAAGCCGCCTCGGCTGTTAACCTGAAGCGGCTTGTTCATCAAACATTTTGGTCGGGGCGACAGGATTCGAACCTGCGACCTCCACAACCCCATTGTGGCGCGCTACCAAGCTGCGCTACGCCCCGACGCTGTTCCCGATATTCGCGAGAACGGGGCGTATCCTACATCACTGTTATGCAAAAGGAAAGAGATAGTTAACGAACGTTCAGGGATTCCTGTCCTTTTTCATCATGGCAGCGATGTCTTCAAGTTTCTCCAGGCACACTCGACCGCTGAAAAACGACCCAACATCAATGTAGCGTACGTTTCCAAGTGTTTTGGGCTCGGGCACCGGCGTATGCCCTACTACCACGGCGTCAATGCCGGAGACAACGTCGTCAAGGCTGGCTTCGATTCGCTGCCGCGACCAGAGGAGTGTTTCACGGGATGTTTTGCGAATGTCCGCCCAGTCCCTTGGTGGCTCGGCGTGAACGATCCCTGCAACGCCGTTTAGAGTCTCTATCTCGAAAGCCAGCGGCATTTTCATCATGGCTTCTGCAAGGCGATTTCTCAGCATGACCTTGTCATGGTCTCGAGACCACTCTCCCCCATTGCTCAACCACTGCCCCCAATGATTATCAAACAGTGCATTGCGCGCCATCATTTCGTGATTGCCGGTCACTGCGAAGCACCAGGGCTGATGCACCAGCTCCAGGCATTTCAGAGAATCAGGGCCGCGGTCGATCAAATCTCCCACGCTAAAGAGCCGGTCCTTGCCAGTATCGAATTCAACTCGGGTCAGTTCACGCTCGAGTAATGCGTAATGCCCGTGCAGATCGCCAACGACATAATCATGACCGCTGTCATTGCGCTCGAATCGCTTGAGCATTCATGGACTCCGGTGAGTATTGGGCAAAGGCCGCATCATAAACGAAATGCGCGCATTTTTTGACATGTCATGTGACAACGATGAGGGCATGAATAATACCGGGTACATAACCCATGAGGGTGAGAAGTAGATTCAGCCAAAAAGGGCCACCAATACCGACAGCCAGATAGACCGCCAGAGGAGGCAGCAGAAAGGAAAGAACAATCAGGGAGACAGGATCCATGGCAGGGTCTCGATGGCAGAGCCCCGCAGGGCTCCACCAGTATACCGGTTTACCAGCTAATGGCGCTCTGAACCTGTTCGGGTGTCAGGACATGACGAGCGTATTCCTGACCCTGTCTGGAGCCGGCATCGTAGGGATTTTGTGTGTTGATGTAGGCGACCAGCACCTGATCGTCCCTGGTAGCGATGACATGCGGCGGCGTTGAGCCACTACGATTCTTTGCCTGGCGCTGCATCTGCTCCCACTCCTGTTGCGGATAGGTCGCCAGAGCCAGCAGGGGTTCAGGGGTGTTATTAAGCTCGAAATTCTTGTAATAGAACACCGCCATGTTCTGCGCATCGATGCGTTGATCATTCCACTCGAACGTATCGCGCTGAACGACGCTGTTCTGCCAGTTTTCAGGATAAGTAAAGCTATAGCCAACCGTTGTATTGCGATAGCCCTGCTCGGATTGTTGGATCACGCTGTCAATGTTGGGATCCTGCTGTTTCGGCTCGGAGCTTGAGCAGCCTGCCACGGCAAACATGGCGCCTGCGATGGCCAGCGTGGTGGCCCCTTTTTTAATAAATGACATCCAGCATCCTCCTTAAGTCGATAAGTCCTGCACCACTCAATATAGTCCATCTCATGATTTAACAAATGATTCGACAGGAATCGAATGCTTAATTCTCGAGCATGAGAGAGAAATAACGCTCCTTGAGTGATCGGTTAATAATCGTGGTTTTTTTCGTCTGACATCCAATGGTTTGCCGGGAAGAAACAAGGAGGCAGCTTTCTGCGAGAGACATCACCGGAGAAATCAACCATGACCTCGCTAAAACAGCAATATGGCGGCAGTCGATAAGAACTCGGCGAAATGAGCTACTCGGGCCATCCATCAATACCGATCAACGCTGACAGGGAACGACGCTTGTCCCAGCCCTTTTGCTCCAGCATGGGCATGCTATAAAAGGCTTCGACATGGCCGATGCATAAAATGGCAATGGGCCATGCGCTCTCGGGAGCCTGAATCAGTGATTTAAGCGCTTCAGGGTCAAAAAGTGATACCCAGCCAACCCCGATACCTTCGGCCCGACCGGCCAGCCAGAGATTCTGGATCGCACAGCTGGCCGATGCCAGATCCATCTCATTAAGCGTGCGTCGCCCGAAAACATATTTTTCGCGCGCTTCGCAAAGTGCCACGACCCAGAGCTCCGGACATTCACGAATGCCTTCAACCTTGAGCTCCAGAAACGCCCTGCCGCGCTCATCAAGCGCCTGCGCCGTAGCGTGACGCTCATCATCGACAATCTGTGCCATGGCCTCACGCAGGGCAGGATCGCGAATACATATAAATCGCCACGGCTGCATATACCCGACGCTTGGCGCATCATGAGCAGCCTCGAGCATACGCTGTATCACATCCTGATCTACCGGATCAGGCAGAAAATGGCGCATATCACGGCGCTCACGAATGACGCGATAAATAGCCTCTCTTTGTGCTCCGCTGTATGCGTGTTGATTCATGATCGCTTTTCCATGAGCTTTTGGGCAGCTGACATTGCCTGTTCCAGATGATGAATGGCGCCTGCACTTTCATCGTGCAATCCGAAGCGCAATATGGCCCGTTGTTCATCAATCAACCACAGGCGCGTCAGTACGCCCTGAGGTAAAAACGCCTCATGCCACTGGCTGGCGCGTTCAAGCGACATCTCAAATCCGTTGAATAGCGCGCTTTGACGCCAGCGGATGATATCGCCATGAGGCCTGAACTGCCTTTCAAGCCACTGTCCCTGTTGTTGACTGGCTCGTTGTAGCCGCTCTCTCATCTGGCGCTGCCATGTATCATCTGAAAAGGCTTCCATACCGGCTTGCTGGGTAGGTGATGTCACCTGCCAGGGGCCCTGTAAAGACGATAGATGCTCCATAACGTCTGATTGTGCTTTCCCCACGACGGTGCCCAGACGCAAACCAGCCAAACCAAAAAACTTGCCCAGCGAGCGCAGTACGATGACGTTGTCAGCGATATCGGGCAGCAGGCTTTGCTCAGGCGTCGCATCAGCAAAGGCCTCATCAACGATCAGTACCGCACCCTTTTGATGAAGCCTGGCGGCCAGCTCGCGCAGCACATCGCGCGCCACATGCTGCCCCCCCGGGTTGTTGGGATTGATGACCACCATGGCTCGCAGATTAGCCGTGTCAAACCTGCTATCCATCAACGTGCCAGGCGCATCTGCATCGTAAAAGAGTGTCTGATGACCGGCCTTCTGCCAGCGCCAATGATGTTCCCGATAGCCAATATCGGGGAGCGCCACGCTTCCCGAGGCAAGGCAGTGCGGCAGCTGTTCGATCGCCCACTGTGAGCCGGGAATATTCAGCAGTGTGAGCGACTGCCACGAGCGGCTTGTCATGGTTTCGACCGATTGACCGAGATAGTACCGAACCGTCGCATCATGAAGGGCCTGATTCTGATCCGGCAGTGCCTGACAGGCCTTCGCATCGATGGGCGTGATCGGATAGGACCAGGGATTGATCCCGGTAGACAGATCCAGCCAGTCACATCGATCGATACCATAACGACGACTGATCTCGGACAGTCGACCGCCGTGCATGGGAAAAGCGTCAGATGCAACGGTCATGACCATATCCACGCGATAATGAACAGTGCTGTCAGCCAGATCAGCAACGCCTTCCAGATCAGCGTGCAGGCGCGCTCGATATCAGGAGGAGCTGCTGGGCGGCCGACACCCAGCAGCGGGCTTTCGATGTGTTGTCCATGGTAAATACCGCCCCCACCCAGCTGTATCCCCAGCGCTCCGGCACCGGCGGCCATGACCGGCCCGGCATTGGGGCTTTTCCAGCTTCTGCCCTGTTTCCACCAGCATTGCATGGCTGTGCCACAGGTGTTGTTTGAGGCCTGCCAGTGCCAGCCGGCCAGTGCGTAGGAAAGTGCGGTCAACCGAGCCGGTAGCCAGTTCATGGCATCATCTGCACGTGCGGCAACGCGTCCAAAATAGAGATAGCGCTCGTTGCGATAGCCCCACATGGCATCGAGGGTATTGATCACCCGGTAAAGCACAACCCCCGGGATTCCGGCGACGGCAAACCAGAAAATCGCGGCAAAAAGCGCGTCGCTGCCGTTTTCGAGCACGGATTCACAGGTCGCACGCGATATGTCGGAAGCATCAAGCCGATCGACATCTCTGCTGACCAGCATGGCAACCTGCTGACGTGCAGCATCAAGGTCACCTTTCAAAAGCGGCTGATAAACGCGCCGGGCATGCTCGATCAGGCTTTTGCGGCCGATGGCGAGATAAAGTGTGAAGATTGCCAGCAGGCCATGCCAGAAACCTTCAACCAGACAATCCAGCCAGATAGCAGCCATCAAAATAGGCGTGACGACCAGAAGCCACCCCAAAAAGCCGGCAATCAGGATTTTGGGGAGTTGCCTGTTGAGTGGATAAAGGCGTTTTTCAACGGTTTTGATCCACCGCCCCAATCCGACAAGCGGATGAAACCGGCGAGGTTCTCCCAATATTTGATCAACAATCAAAGAGACTGAAATAATTATCCACATAAAAGATAACGGTATAAATATGGTATGTCATGATGCTTCCCTGTCATCCTATGCTCCCAGATAACACAGCTGCTCGAACTGCTCGCCGCTTTGTTGATCAATATCTACTCGTAGCCGTGCTACGCCGGCATAAGGCAAATGCAAACGATGGAGATAACTGCCCTGAGTCAGAGGCATGCCCAAGCGCATCGCCACCCAGCTTTTAATCACCCCGGCATGGCCACAGACCAGCAGACGCACCGGACTCTCTCCTTCTTGCTGCTGTTTCTTGTCCGCCAGCGTCATGCCCTTCTCAAGAAGGTGTTGCCACCCCTGATCGATACGGGCCAGAAAATCGTCAAGGGACTCTCCCCCCGGTGGTGGAAATGCCCGAGGGTCACGCCAGAAATTTTCCAGCGCCGGCCGGGAGTGCTGCAGCAGCTCTTGCGTGGCCACCCCATCCCAGTCCCCGAAATTCATCTCCATGATTTCAGGCACGATATGCAAAGGCACGTTCCAGTCCTGTGCCAGTAACTTCCCAACGTTTTTGCAGCGAATCAACGGTGAACAGATAATGGCATGGGGCCGCGGCAACCGCTCTGCCGCCGCCAGCATGTGTTCGTGACCCTGTGCGCTCAGTGCCACATCCGTATGGCCGCGCAAACATTCCTGCGGCCCTTCACAGGCACCGTGACGCAGACAATCGATCATCAGGGTCTGGAAGGTCATGTCACGTCGCCCTTGAGGCACTGAGGCAGGCCGGCCACCACCCACCAGACACGCTGACACCGTGATGCCAATACCTGATGAAGCCGGCCGGCTTCATCCACAAAGCGTCGTGACAGGGCATTCATGGGGACCACACCCTGTCCCACCTCATTACTGACCATCACTACGCGACCCGGGGCGTGATCGAGCGCCTCCAGCAGTCGGGCACGTTCCTGGGCGAATCGCTCATCGCCATCGAGTAAAATGTTGGTCAGCCAGAGAGTCAGGCAGTCTATCAGCAGCAGACGATCTGCATGGGCATGACGTTCAATGGCATCACCCAGAGTGAGCGGCGCTTCTATCAGCCCCCAGTCATCAGGCCTTCGCGTCTGGTGGGCCTCAATGCGTGCACACATTTCGCTGTCATCATGCACCTGCGCTGTGGCGATATAGATCACCTCGCATTCACTCTGCACCGCCAGCGCTTCACCATGAGCGCTCTTGCCGCTGCGCGCGCCCCCCAGAATCAACTCATGCATGAACCATCACCAGTGCCAGATATAAAAGAAGTTCGGTGATCTGTTGCACGGCGCCCAGCGCATCGCCTGTCACGCCGCCAAGCTGTTTTTTCAACCAGCGATACATGACCAGCCCCGAGAGTGCCGTCGTCACCAGCAGCATGATGCCCGACACCACACCGGCAGAGAACACGGCAACAAACACGGCAACGCCGATCAGCCAGACACGATCCTCCGGACGCTGGTGGCCGGTCAGCGCATGTACCTTGCTGTCACCCTCGCATCGCAGATAAGGCAGCATGCCCATCATGAAGGCTGCCAATCCGCGGCTCAGGCTGTGAGATGCCATCAGGGCCATCATCACCAGCCCGGTGTCCTGCTGCGCCAGCGCACTCAGCAATAACCAGCGTCCGACCAGGCTGATGATCAGCGCCAGCACACCGTAGCTGCCGACCCGGCTGTCCTTCATGATGGCCAGCCGCTGCGCCACGGTTTGCCCGCCGCCAAGGCCGTCCATGCAGTCCGCCAGGCCATCCTCGTGCAAAGCACCGGTGAGCCAGAGGGACAGCCCCAGCGTCATGAACACCGCAATCGACACGGGCAGGAACTGCTCCAGCCCCCCGTAGACAAGCGCAAGCGCAAGCCCAATCAGCGCCCCGACCAGCGAGAACCAGCGATGACAGCGCCCCAGCGCCTGCGGCGTCACCTCACCACGAACGCGCACCGGCAGGCGAGTCAGAAAACTCACCGCCAGACAGCCCCACTGCCATTGACGGGCCAGGGCCTTGCAAGTCATAGCGTCAGACCAGCCTCTTCAAGCGAGGCCATCTCATGATAAAAGGCCAGCGCCGAGCGTAGCAGCGGAAGCGCCAGCGCAGCGCCCGAGCCCTCTCCAAGCCGCAGTCCCATGTGCAACAGCGGTGTCGCCTGGAGTTGATCCAGCAGTGGCCTGTGGCCACGTTCGTCGCCACAGTGCGAGAAAATCAGATAACCCCGTACCTCCGGCGCAATACGACAGGCGCAAAGCGCTGCCACGGTCGTAATAAAGCCATCGATCAGGATTACCATGCCCTTTTCAGCAGCGGCCAGAATCGCCCCTGCCATGCTCACGATCTCGAACCCGCCCAGTGCTGCCAGCGTCAGCCGTGGATCCTCCAGGCTTTGTGCATGACGTTGAAGCCCCAGCTGCACAATGTCCTGCTTGCGCTTCATGATGGTGGGCGTCACGCCACTGCCAGCGCCAATACACACCTCAAACGGCAAATGCGTCAACGCCGCCATCAGAGCGCTGGCACTGGTCGTGTTGCCAATACCCATCTCACCGAGTGCGATCAGATTACAGCCGTCGGCATGGAGTTCCTCGATCAGCCGTCGACTGTTATCAAAGCCTGCCTCGACCCGCTCAAGCGTCATGGCAGGCTCCCGATGGAAAGGCGCTGTCTTCTCACCCAGTCGATGGCTGACAAGCTGTGGATGCGGCTCATGCGTAGTGAGCGTCCCACAATCGATCACCTTCAACGCCAGATTGGCCTGACGGCAGAAAACGTTGATGGCGGCATTTCCTTCGAGGAAATGATGCACCATCAACTGTGTGGTTGAGGGCTCTACAATGGAGACACCCTCGAACGCCACACCGTGGTCGCCGGCAAACAGAAGCATGACCGGTGCATTAATGGTGGTACTTGAGGGCCCCAGAATACGCACCAGCGATGCCGCCGTCGCTTCCAGCGTCCCCAGTGATCCTGGCGGTTTGAGCCTTGAGTCGATATGGGCCTGAATACTGGCGGGGTTGGCACCGTCAGGGGGTGAAATGTTAAAGGTCATGACATTGACTCGGGTAAACATGCGCAGACGCTACCAGGCACCCGGCAGTGGAACAACGATAAAGTAATACAGTCCTGTACCACCGGCCCGGACACACCATCGTGCCGGACTTGACTCCATCATTGCCCCGGCTCACGATGAGCAGCGCTCGGGTGCCCGTGCAGTCTGCACGGGATAATCGGGAAAGTGATGCGAGTTCACTGCTGTCCCCGCAACGGTAATCGAGTGGCTTGAAGCAAACGTCTTTTGCGTGACCACTGACTCCAATGAGTCGGGAAGGTGCTTCAGCCCGGCAGACGTCATGTCCGCCAGCTCGTCAGCCCGGAGACCGGCCCGGCGATGATACAGGGTGATGGTGCCCACGGCATCATCAGTAATGACTGCCACGCGTACGGGTCGATACGCAGGAGCACACAAGTGACATATCTCCTTATCAGGTGGCTGCCCGCATCGACAGCCGCTGCACTTATTGGCGCCACCTCATCATGTGAGCAGGTGGCGCGCGGTCATGTTGCGTTATCACGTCTCGCGTTTGCGGAGATGACATGACCAATATCACACGCCCCCTTTTTCCGTTCGCGGCCGTCACCGGTCATGAACGCCTCAAGCTTGCCCTGATTCTGGCCGCACTGGATACCCGCCTGGGCGGGGTACTCGTCAGCGGCCCGCGGGGCACGGCCAAATCGACGCTGGCGCGCAGCCTTGCCGAACTGCTGCCCTTTTCACGATCATCGCTGGTCACACTGCCGCTGGGCGCCGATGAAGCCCAGCTGACCGGCACGCTCGATCTGGGCCGCGCCCTTGGAGAGCGCGAGGTGGCCTTCCAGCCCGGGCTGCTCGCCCGTGCCCACGAGGGGGTGCTTTATATCGACGAGGTCAATCTGCTGCCCGATGCGCTGGTCGATCTGCTGCTGGATGTGGCCGCCAGCGGCATCAACCATGTCGAGCGCGATGGCATCAGCCATCAGCATCCCGCAGACTTTCTGTTGATCGGCACCATGAACCCCGATGAAGGGGAACTGCGTCCGCAGCTGCTGGACCGCTTCGGGCTGGCCGTGCTGGATCACCCCGCACCGGATATCGAGCAGCGTCTGCAGATTGTTGAGCGCCGGCTGGCCTTTGATCACGACCCGGAGGCCTTTACGGCCGACTGGCAGGCAGAACAGGCGCTGCTGCGTGAGCGACTGGCTGCCGCCCGCCACCGCCTCCCGACCGTCACCCTGCCACCGGATCTTGCCCGAATCATTGCCACCCGCTGTGTCGAGGCCGGCGTGGAAGGCGTTCGCGCAGACCTCGCCTGGCGTCGTGGCGCGCTGGCCCATGCGGCCTGGCAGGGACGACAGACCGTGACGCCGGAAGATATCGATGCGTTGGCCACACTGGTCATGGCACATCGTGCCCCTCAGTGGACAGCGGACACCACGCCGGAAGCCGGCTCTGATGGTAATCAGGGGAATGAGGGTCACCCTCAGGAAAACACCGCTGGCTCCGAGCACGAGTCATCATCTGACCGGACGCCTCCCCCTCCAACAGGACGCTACCCGGGCCGTCGCCCCCCTCCCGATGCGCCCAATCGCCCGGATCTGACCTCCAGCCACGACGCGTCGGTCACCCGACCCGAGAGCGAGCCGGAAGAACGCCATGACGCTGATTCGGAGCGTGATGATCCGGGCAGCGGCGACTGGGGCAATCTACCGGCCCATCAGATATCGTCTGCTCTGGACACCGCCACCGGCTGGCATATTCAGCTTCCTGCTCCCCCGACTGGATCGAGACTTCGACAGCAGGGGGCACGAATGAAAGGCCGTGACGCCATTGGACGACCGCGCATCGACTGGCCCAGGAGCCTGCGCAAGACAGCAATGCCCCACGCCGGTTCGTCGCTCGATTCATTGCCGTCACTGGTCTGGCGGCGCGAACGGCGCCGCCCTGACAGGCTGACCTGCATCGTGCTCGATATTTCCGGCTCCAGCCTGAGCCGTCAGAACCACCGACAACGGACACGTCAGCTCGAGAAAGCAATGGCGCTGGTCAAGCAGATTGCCTCCGGCGTCTATCTTGCCCGCGAACAGCTGATGCTGATGACTCTGGGCGGCGACGGCGTCACCGAAGTCATGGCCCCCCGACGCGCCCCACGCACGATCGCGCCTCTGCTCGACAATCTCGTGCCGGGCGGTGGTACGCCACTGCGACGCGGGCTGGATGAAACCCGCCAGCGCCTGAGCCGCCTTCAGCACCAGACCCCCAAAGCGACCTGTCTCTGGATCCTGACCGATGCCCGCAGCCGGGATGATCTTGAACTCGCCCCGTTTGGCTGTGAGACACACGTGGTCAACTGTGAGCCGCGGGCGCACTCTCTGGGCCGGGCGCAGGAACTGGCCGCCGCGCTTGACGCTGCCTGTCACTTCCTTGACGACCTCACCGGCAGCGACCAGAGCACATCGCCACCCCATTCACGCAGGACGACATTGCCCGGGAGCACACCGTGAACCAGCAACAGGGTGACGACAACAGCAATGACCAGGACGCCACTCGCTATCAGCAGCGCATGGCGACCAAAAAGCGCATCGTTGATGAGCGTATCGCCCGTGCCGACCAGGAACGCGGCGTTCTGATCGTGCTCAAGGGTAATGGCAAGGGCAAGAGCAGCTCGGCCTTTGGCACCATGGCCCGCGCCATGGGCCATGGTCAGCGCTGCGGGGTAATCCAGTTCATCAAGGGACGACGCGCCACCGGCGAATATCTTTTTTTCAATGAGCATCCGCAGGTCGACTTTCATGTCATGGGCCACGGTTTCAGCTGGGAAGTGCGCGACCCCGAGCGTGAACGTCAGGCCGCCCGTGATGCCTGGGCACTGGCAGAGACACTGCTCGGTGATCCGCAGTACCACTTCCTGCTCTTTGACGAGCTCTCCTACATGATCAAGTACGGCTACCTCGATGCCGAGCAGGTCGCCCGTGCCCTCAAGGCGCGTCCCGAGCATCAGAACGTGATGATCACCGGGCGCACCATGGCCCGCGAGATTCAGGAGATCGCCGATACCATCAGTGTCATTCACGACGAGCGCCATGCCTTTCGGCTTGGCGTCAAGGCACAGGCGGGGATCGAATACTGATGCAGGAAACTGCCTGGTGCCCCGCCCTGTTTCTCTCCGCCATGGCCTCAGGCCAGGGCAAGACCACCGTGACCGCCGCGCTGGCGCGCTATCACCGCCGTCAGGGCCGCCGAGTGGTGGTCTTCAAGACCGGGCCGGACTATCTGGACCCACAGATTCTGGCGCTGGCCTCGGGCTCACCGGTCGAGCCCCTTGATCTGTGGATGGCAGGCGACGCCTTCTGTCGCGAGCAGCTGTATCGCGCCGCCCTCGAGGCAGATCTGATTCTGATCGAAGGCGCGATGGGACTCCATGACGGCACCCCCTCAAGCGCCGATCTGGCGGTCGCCCTAGATATCCCGGTGGCCTGTGTCATCAACGCCCGCGGCATGGCCCAGACCGTTGCCGCCATCGGGCTGGGACTGGCGCGCTATCGTCCGGAAATGACCTTTCATGGTCTGGTGGCCAATGCACTCGGCAGCGAGCGACACCGCCAGCTGATCGAAGACAGCCTGCCCGACGATGTCCAGCTGCTGGCCGCCATGCCCCGAGAAGAGCACCTTGCCCTGCCCTCGCGTCATCTGGGTCTGGTCCAGCCCGGCGAGCAGGATGATCCTGACAATCTGTCGCTGGAAGCCCGACTCGATGCCGCCGCCGATCTCCTTGAAGGACAAAAACTGACCGAACTGCCCCCGGCCGTCGCCTTCAGGCCGCAGCATATCGATACGCCTTCGCAGGCACTGGCCGGATACCGAATCGGCGTTGCAGAGGATGCCGCCTTCAGCTTTATCTACGCGGCCAATACCCGACTGCTGGAAGCCATGGGCGCCGAGCTCTGCCGGTTTTCGCCGATCCATGACACGACGCTCCCGGATCACCTTGATGCGCTGTGGCTGCCGGGCGGCTATCCGGAACTGCATGCTGCAGCGCTTGGGACCAATCATGGCATGTGCGAGGCGATTCGGGGCTTCGATGCCCGCGGCCTGCCGATTCTGGCCGAGTGCGGTGGCATGCTCTATCTACAGCAGACCCTGACCGACCAGCACGGCACCTGCCACCCCATGGCCGGCGTGCTGCCAGGCCACGGCGAAATGCGCACCAAACGCGGCTGTCAGGGTATGCAGAGCGCGCCGCTGCCGGAAGGCGAGATTCGGGGACACGCTCACCATCACTCGCGAAGCCACGACACGCTGGCGCCGATCGCGCATGGGCGGCGCGCCAGTCATCCGGCACCGGGCGAGGCCATCTTTCGCCGCGGCCGGCTGACGGCCAGCTATCTGCATCTGTTCTTTCCCTCCAATCCCGAGGCCGTCGCCGCCCTGCTGGGTGGAGAAAAAACAACACGCGCTCCGGCGCAGGCGGTTCGAGGCCGGCATGCCCGCTGAGGCCGGTCATGTCGCCATGGGGGTGGGCTGTCGACGTGACTGTCCACCTGACGCACTCATGGCGCTGGCGCTGAAAACGCTGGCCATGGCCAATTTACAGCCGGACCAGATCACGCTGCTGGCGACCCTGGCGGGCCGCCAGCATGAAACCGCCATCACCTCACTGGCGAGCGCCTGGCACTGCCCGTTAATCACCCTGCCGGCGCAGGCCCTGCGAGAGAGCGAGCCCGCCATGAGCCATGTCAGCGACACCACCCGGCGCCTCCATGGCGTGCCCGGTGTCGCCGAGGCCGCCGCACTGGCCGCCATCCGCCAGCAGATGGGTACGGCGGCCCGACTGATCGTTAACCGGCAACAGTGCGCGCAGGCCACCTGTGCGCTGGCCGTGTCAGCGTCAATGACCGTCCTTGCCGAATAATTCCTATTGTCAGGAGAACCTCATGTCCTCTATCGAATCACGCCCCGAGCTGCACAAGATCCCGGCTACCGTCGTCACCGGCTTTCTCGGCAGCGGCAAGACTACCCTGCTGTCACACCTTTTGCGCAATGCCGGCGGCAAACGCATCGCCGTGATCGTCAACGAGTTTGGCGAGCTGGATGTCGACGCCGAGCTGGTACGCAGCTGCCAGATCGAAGGCTGTGAGGAAGATGCCGTCGAACGCGAACAGGGCGTTTTCGAGCTCGCCAACGGCTGTATCTGCTGCACCGTGGAAGAGGAGTTTTTGCCGGTGATGCAAAAGCTGGTCGAGCGACGCGACCAGATTGATCACATCCTGATCGAGACCTCGGGGCTTGCGCTGCCCAAGCCGCTGGTACAGGCCTTCAACTGGCCCGACATCAAGCAGTTCTGCACGGTCGACAGTGTCATTACGGTCGTCGACGGCCCGGCATTGGCGGCCGGACGGGTGGCCCATGATCATGAGCGCATCGAGGCACAGCGTCAGGCCGATGAGAGTCTGGATCACGACCCGAGCCTGCAGGAGCTGCTCGATGACCAGCTCGCCTCGGCAGATCTTGTCATTATCAGCAAGGGCGATGCACTGGACGACGAGGCGCGCCGGGTACTGGAGCAACAGCTGCGCGGGGAGCTGCCCGAGCGGGTCAAGACGCTCTGGGCCACGCATGGCGAAGTCGATGTGGCCGCCGTCATGGGCCTGCAGCTGGCCTCGGAAGGTCGGGCCGACGACATTCACACCCATCATGATGATCATCACGCCCACGGACGCGAGCACCACCATGCTCACGATGATTTTGACTCCTGCGTCATCACGCTGGGCAGCGTGGACAGCCCCACCCTGGTCAGGGCGCTGGAACAGGCACTGGCCGAACAGACCATCTATCGGGTCAAGGGATTTGTCGATGTCGGCAAGCCCATGCGCCAAGTGCTGCACGCGGTGGGCAATCGCCTCACCCATCACTTCGACCGGCCGTGGCGCAGCGACGAGACGCGCCAGACCCGGCTGGTGGTGATCGGCAAGGGTCTGGATCGCGATCGCCTGCAGGCCGCACTGTCCGAGGCCGAGCACCACGAGCACATCCGCTGATATCAGCCCCGACAGTCCTTTAGTGGAGGGTGACGCATGCACCTTTTCGCCGCCCAGCCCGGCGGGTTCAGCGATGACAACGGCATTGTCGATCTCGGTCAGTCGCCTGCCGAACTGGTGATCCTGTCGGCTGCCGACAGTGCACTGGCCCTGCTGGCCACCGTGATCGAGGCCGATGACGCCCAGCGCGATACCAGCATCCGCCTGGCCAACTGGATGAACCTGTTAAAACCCGCCGCGTTTGATCTCTATCGCGACCGGGTGCTGGATCAACGCGGCGATGAGGCGCCAAAGGGCGCTCGCGTGGTGGTGCTCTCCCTGCTGGGGGGCGCTTCCTACTGGACCTATGGTCTCGAGCAGTTGAAGGCGTGGGCACAGCGGGATGGCCGCACGCTGATCGTGGTGCCCGGTGAAGACGTCGAGGATGAAAGCCTGCTCGAGGCCGGAACGGTGAGTTACCAGGAGGCGCATCGGGTGTGGCGCTACCTGCGCGAAGGCGGTGCCGACAACACCCGCGCCCTGCTCAACTGGCTCGAGGATCGCTTCCTGAATCGCCCCCGGCCGTGGCGCGAACCTCAGCCGCTGCCGCGGGTCGTTTTACATGCCCCGCCCAATGATCTCACCGCCACACCCGGTCACATCACCCTGAATCAATGGCGGACGCGCTGGCAGCCCGAGCAGCCGGTGGCGGCACTGGTGTTCTATCGAAGCCATCTCCAGCAGGGCAACACCAGCGTCTTTGACGCATTGATCGGCATTCTGGAAGCGGGCGGCTTCAATGTATTGCCGGTCGCCGTGGCCTCGCTCAAGGAGCGCCTGTGTCTGGACACCCTCGATGAGCTGATCGAGCAGAGCCATGCCGCCATCATGCTCAATACCACCGGCTTTGCCCTGGCCGCCACCGCGGATGTCACGCAGACCGGCTATCAGCACCCCTGGACGCGCCACATCCCCATCCTGCAGCTGATCATGGTGGGCACCACACTGGAAGACTGGCAGGCTCAGCCCATGGGGCTCAGACCGCGTGACATTGCCATGCAAGTCGCGCTGCCGGAGCTGGATGGGCGCATCATCACCCGCCCGATCGCCTTCAAGTCGGCGCACTATCACTCGACGCGCTGTCAGCACGACATCGTGATTCATGCGCTTCACGAGGAGCGGGCCCGCTTTGTCACCGAACTGGCCCGGCGCTGGGTCCGGCTTGCCGAAAAAGCCAATCAGGACAAGCGTATCGCGCTGGTGCTGGCCAACTACCCCTCAAGCGATGCGCGCATCGGCAATGGCGTGGGGCTCGATACGCCGGCCTCGACGCTCAATATTCTTCTTCAATTGCGCGAATCGGGTTATCCAGTCACCCATGCCCTGCCGCATGACCCCACCGCGCTCATCGAGTGGCTGACACAGACGATCACCAACGACGTGGCGCACCTTGACACGCGCCCGGCCGCGCAGAGTCTGTCGCTTGCCACCTACGAGCAGCACTTTGCGCGACTGCCGGAGGTGTGCCAGCAGGCAGTGTTTGATCGCTGGGGCGCACCGGAGGACGATCCTCTCTATCGCCAGGGGCGCCTGATGATTGCCGGCATGCGACTGGGCGAGACCTTTGTTGGTGTGCAGCCGGCGCGGGGCTTTGATATCGACCAGAACGCCGCCTATCACGACCCGGACCTGCCGCCGACCCACGGCTACCTGGCGTTCTATTTCTGGCTGCGCCACGTCTATGGCGTTGATGCGTTTGTGCATGTCGGCAAGCATGGCAATCTCGAGTGGCTGCCCGGCAAGGGCACGGCGCTGTCCGACACCTGCTGGCCGGATATCGTGCTGGGCCCCATGCCGCATCTCTATCCATTTATCGTCAACGACCCCGGTGAAGGCGCCCAGGCCAAGCGACGAACCCAGGCGGTGATCATCGATCACCTGATGCCGCCCATGACGCGTGCCGGCATCCATGACGACCTGGCCGAGCTCGAGCGACTCACCGATGAGTATTACCAGGCCCTCGGTCTTGATCAGCGCCGCGAGCAGTTTCTGCGCGAGGCGATCATCGAGCGGGTGCGCCATACCCATGTGCTTGAAGAGCTGCGCCTGTCACCCTCGGCCAGTGCCGGCACGCGCCCGAGCATCGATGAGGCGCTTGAAGACGATCAGACCCTGCTGGACGCGCTGGACAACTACCTCTGTGACATCAAGGAGGCCCAGATTCGTGACGGCCTGCACGTGCTCGGCGAACTGCCGGAACACGCCTCCCTGCGTGACACCCTGATGGCACTGGTGCGGCTGTCGCGCGGCAGCCAGTCCCACGAACAGAGCCTTTTGAAAGCGATGGCCATGGATCTGGAGCTTTTCGAGATTCATGACGATTTCGACCCGCTGGCCGTTGAGGCCTGGCCCTGGCAGGGGCCATGGCCTGAATGCCTCGCCGACCTGGAAGCCACCGGCTGGCGCAGTTCAGCGCATACCCGCGAGCGCCTGGAGCTGCTTGGCACGCAGCTGATCGAGCAGCACGTGCTGTCCTCGGATGCCGGGCTGCCTTGCGAGACTGACTGGCCCCGGACCCACGCCGTGCTCCACTTCATGTGCGAGACGCTGCTGCCGCTGCTGCATCAGAGCGTGGAGAACGAACTCTCGGCGCTGATGGATGGCCTTTCAGGCAAGTTCGTTCCTCCAGGCGCCAGCGGCGCGCCCAGCCGCGGTCGGCTCGACACCCTGCCCACCGGCCGCAATTTCTACAGCGTCGACAGCCGCGCCATGCCAACCAGAACGGCCTGGACGCTGGGCCAGAAATCGGCCGAGGCGCTGATCATGCGCCACCTGCAGGAGCACGGCGACTATCCCACAAGCCTGGGGCTGTCGGTATGGGGCACCGCCACCATGCGCACGGGGGGGGATGACATCGCCCAGGCCTTCGCCCTGATGGGCGTGCGTCCGATCTGGGCCTCGGGCTCACAGCGGGTGATCGATTTTGAAATCATCCCCGGCTTTCTGCTTGGCCGCCCGCGGGTGGATGTCACCCTGCGGGTGTCCGGGTTCTTTCGCGACGCCTTCCCGGGACTGATCGCGCTGTATGACAGCGCCGTTCAGAAGCTCGTCGATCTCAACGAGCCCGGCAACGGCAATACCATTGCCGCCAACGTCGAGGCCCGGCGTGAGGCGCTGCTCGCTGAAGGCGTCGATGAGGCCACGGCGCGGCGCCAGGCCGGCTTTCGCATTTTTGGCGCACGCCCGGGCACCTTCGGCGCCGGCGTGCAGAAGCTGCTGGACAATGGCCACTGGCAGGACGAGGCGGATCTGGCGCGCGCTTACATCAACTGGGGCGGTTACGCCTACGGCAAGGGGGTCGAGGGCGAGCCTGCCATGCAAGCCTTCGAAAAGCGGCTCTCGACGCTGGAAGGCATCGTCCAGAACCAGGACAACCGCGAGCATGATCTGCTCGATTCCGGCGACTACAGCCAGTTTCAGGGTGGCATGACCGCCGCCGCCCGCCAGCAGGGGGCCACGCCGGCGCTCTATTTCGGGGATCACGCCAACCCCGCCAGCCCGCGCATGCGCACCCTCAAGGAAGAGCTCAACCGGGTCATGCGCTCACGGGTGACCAATCCGAAGTGGATCAGCGCCATGCAGCGCCACGGCTACAAGGGCGCCTTCGAGATGGCGGCCAGCGTGGATTATCTCTTTGCCTGGGACGCCACCACGGCGCTGGTCAGTGACTACCAGTACGAACAGATTACCGATGCGCTGGTACTGGACCCGGACAATCAGCGATTCCTGAACGACCACAACCCGCAGGCGCTCAAGGAGATGGGCGAGACACTGATGGACGCCATCTCCCGAGGCCTGTGGCAGTCTCCCGAGCAGTATCACGAACGCCTGCGTGACCTGCTGCTGGGCATCGATGAGCAGGAGGAGCGTGCCTCATGAGCCAGACGAATCGCTTTCGGGCATCCCGCACCCTGATGGTCCAGGGCACTACCTCGGATGCCGGCAAGAGCGCGCTGGTGACCGCCCTGTGTCGGATACTGACGCGTCGCGGACTCAAGGTGGCGCCCTTCAAGCCGCAGAACATGGCACTCAACAGCGCCGTGACCGTGGATGGCGGCGAAATCGGCCGCGCCCAGGCGGTACAGGCCATGGCCGCCGAAGTGGACGCCCATGTTGATTTCAATCCGGTGCTGTTAAAGCCCACCTGCGATCAGGGTTCTCAGGTCATCGTGGCGGGCCAGGCCATCGGCCACATGAAGGCCGCCGAGTACTACGCCTACAAACCCCAACTGCTCAAGCAGGTGGTGGCCGCCCATGACCGCCTCTGTCGCGGTTATGACCGGGTGGTGGTCGAAGGCGCCGGCAGCGCCGCCGAGATCAATCTACGCGCCCATGATCTGGCTAACATGGGCTTTGCCGAGGCCGTGGACTGCCCCGTCATTTTAATCGCTGATATCGATCGCGGCGGCGTGTTTGCCCATCTGGTGGGCACGCTGGATATCATCAGCGCCTCGGAGCGCGCGCGGGTCGTGGGTCTGGTGATCAACCGCTTTCGCGGCGATATCAACCTGCTCAAGCCCGGCCTTGAATGGCTCGAGGCGCGTACCGGCAAGCCGGTGCTGGCCGTGGTGCCCTGGCTTGAGGGCCTGCACCTGGAGGCCGAGGACGGCCTGTCCCGTGCCGGGGACAGTACCGGCGCGGCGGACGGGCTCAATATTGCGGTGATCCTGTTGCCGCGTGTCAGCAACCACACCGACTTTGACGCCCTGCGTCTGCACCCTCAGGTCAACGTGCGCTTTGTGCGTTGTCCTGAAGAACTCGGTGCGGCGGATCTGATCATTCTGCCGGGGAGCAAGAACGTGCGCGCCGATCTGGACTGGCTGCGCGAGCAGGGCTGGCCGGAGGCACTCGCCCGTCACCTGCGCTACGGCGGCCGCGTGATGGGGATCTGCGGCGGCTATCAGATGCTGGGCACCCGCATTGACGACCCGGACGGCGTGGAAGGCCCGGCCGGTGACAGTGTGGGCCTGGGCTGGCTGGATCTTTCCACCACGCTCAAGGCCACCAAGCAGCTGCATCGCGTTACCGGGCACTGCCTGCTGGGTGAGGCCCATGTCCCGGTCACGGGGTATGAGATCCACGTCGGCGAAAGCCTCGGCGAAGGGCTGGCCCAGGGCGTTTTTGCGCTTGACGATGGCCGACGTGACGGTGCCCTCTCCGAGGATGGCCGAATTCTGGGCACCTACCTGCATGGGGTGTTTGATCATCCGGCCACGTTGAACGTGCTGCTGGCATGGGCCGGTCTGGCGGCGCCTGAGCCTTTTGATTACGACGCCCACCGCATGAGTGAGATCGACCGGCTGGCCGATCACGTCGAAGCGGCCATCGACTGGTCGCGCTGGCCGCTATTCGAGGATGCTCAAGGGCCGGTTGATTCGGTTATTCAGAAGTAGGCGTTTTCGGCAGCAGGAAGTTGCCCTGGCTGCCATCACCCAGTTCGGATGCCACGATCGAGTCGTCCTTGAGCTCGACCCCGGAGATCTCACGGCGACAGGCTTCATCAAGTAGATAGAGAATCAATCTTGCGGCGGCGTCAAACGCCTGCCCCCGCGGGCGAATGTTGGAGATGCAGTTGCGCTCGCTGTCGCGCCGGCCCGCTTGTGGGCCCCAGGTGAAGTAGACGCCCAGACTGTCCGGCGAGCTGAGCCCCGGACGTTCACCGATCAGCACCAGCCCCATGCGTGCCCCCAGTGCCTGGCCCACCGGATCACCAATGGCCACACGGCCCTGCTCGATCAGCGCCACCGGCCCCACCGACCAGCCGCGCTCTTCAAATGCCGGGATCAGGTGATCCAGCAGTGTGGCAGCGTGTTCGTGAACGGCGCGCGCCGACAGACCATCCACGACCGTGATCGATAGATCGCACTGTTTGACGTTCATGGCGGTGAGCTGTTCAACACTCTCATCACTGAGCTTTCGTCCCAGATCGGGGCGGCGCAGATACTCGCTGCGATCTCCGGCCTGGCTGTGCAAGCGAACGACGCTGTCAAAACGCGATTCGAGCTCGGTCATCATCTGCTCGGTATCGAGTGCCAGATGCACGGCATCGCGGGCCTGGGCATGGGCCAGCTGAAAGGCCAGGTGTGACGCGGTGGGCAGGCTGCCGCCGGCACGCCCAAGGCCGATTCGGGCATCGGTGTGCTCACGCAATGGCTGCCAGGGGTTGGCGATCACCGTTCGGGGCGTGCCTGTTTCAGGAGTCTGTGATTTGTCTATCATGGCACTTCTCCAATCAGTGCGCCCGCGTCAGGGCATGGGCAAAGGGCGCCGGCAGATTCTGATCGACGATGATCCTGCCCTGTCGGTCGGTGATGGCCATTTTCTCCAACCAGGCTTCAAACTCTGGCGCCGCGCGCAGTCCCAGCACTTCACGCACATAGAGCGCGTCGTGAAAGGAGGTGGTCTGGTAGTTGAGCATGATGTCGTCAGAGCCGGGAATGCCCATCACGTAGTTGCAGCCGGCGGCGCCCAGCAGTGTCAACAGGGCGTCCATGTCATCCTGATCGGCTTCGGCGTGATTGGTGTAACAGACGTCACACCCCATTGGGACGCCGAGCAGCTTGCCGCAGAAATGATCCTCCAGCCCGGCCCGCGTGATCTGCTTGCCGTTGAAGAGATACTCGGGCCCGATAAAGCCCACCACCGTATTGACCAGCAGCGGATTAAACCGTCGGGCCACGGCATAGGCCCGTGCCTCGAGCGTTTGCTGATCCACGCCATGGTGGGCGTTGGCCGACAGCGCGCTGCCCTGTCCCGTTTCAAAATACATGACGTTATTGCCCACCGTGCCGCGCCCCAGCGACAGGGCGGCGTCCTGACCTTCCTTTAGCAGGGCCAGATCGATCCCAAACCCCTGATTGGCGGCTTGGGTGCCGGAGATGGACTGAAAGACCAGATCGGTGGGGGCACCGCGGTTGATGGCTTCGATGGCGGTGGTGACATGCGTGAGCACACAGCTCTGGGTGGGGATCTCGTAATGGCTGAGGATATCGTCGAGCATCTTCAAAAGCGTGACGACGGCGCCGGTATTATCCGTTGCCGGGTTGATGCCAATGACCGCATCACCGTTGCCGTACAAGAGTCCATCCAGAATGCTGGCGGCGATGCCGGTCGGGTGATCGGTGGGATGATTGGGCTGTAGCCGGGTCGACAGTCGCCCTTCAAGCCCGATGGTATTGCGAAAGGCGGTGACCACCCGGCACTTTCGCCCCACCAGCACCAGATCCTGCAGACGCATGATCTTGGCCACGGCGGCGACCATTTCAGGCGTCAGGCCAGGCGACAGGACCGCCAGCACGTCACTGTCGACCTCATGAGAGAGCAGATAGTTGCGAAACTCGCCCACGCTCAGGTGTGCAATGCGGCCAAAGGCGGCCCGGTCATGGCCATCAACGATCAGGCGCGTGACCTCATCGTCTTCATAGGGCACCAGCATCTCTTCGAGAAATTGCGTGAGCGGGACTTCCGCCAGCGCCAGCTGCGCTGCAGCGCGTGTTTCGCTGTCTGCCGCAGCAATGCCTGCCAGTTGATCGCCGGAACGCTCGGGCGTGGCGCAGGCCATCAGCGTTTTCAGGTTTTCAAAGCGGTAGCGTTTGCTGCCGATATCATGGTGATAGCCGCTCATGGGCGCCTCCGGATCGTTATTGATCTTGTCGTGATGCCGGCTTTCAGCATAAACGAGACAGACAGAGACTGACCACAGGGACACTTGTTGACGACACGGGCACAGCGATGTGCTCTGCGTTATGATCAGGCGCATCTCATCCTCCAGGCGAGAAAGGCATGACGCTGACGCTTTTGCTCATTGCGGTGACCTGCGCGGTCTCCATCCCCTGCTTTACCCATCATCAATTGATCGAGAAACTGCTGTTCTGGCCGCCGGCCATAGTACGCGGTCAGATATATCGCTTCGTGACGCATGGCTTCGTGCATGCCAATAGCGCACACCTGTTTTTCAACATGTTCACACTGTTTTTCTTTGGGCGCGCCATCGAGCGCTTTTTTGTCTCCTATATTGGTGCGGCAGGATTTATCGGGTTCTATCTGGGCGGCATTGTAGCTGCCATCGTACCCAGCTATCTGGCGCATCGACATGATCCGAACTATCGAAGTCTCGGTGCCTCAGGCGCCGTGTCAGCCGTGCTTTTTGCCTTCATTCTGGCCGCACCCTGGACCACGCTCTATGTGCTGGTCATTCCGGTACCGGCCATTGTCTTTGCCATCGTTTATACCGGCTGGTCGATTTATGCCGGCCGCCGCGGGGGGGATAACGTCAATCACAGTGCGCATCTTTGGGGCGCCGCCTACGGTGTCGTGTTTGCCCTGATCATGGAGCCGGCACTGGGCCCTCGCTTTCTGGAGCAGATCGTGGCGTTCTAGACTGTTTCACTCACTCGTCCGGCATTTAAAAAGGGCCTCTTCTTTTGGAAGAGGCCCTTTTTTCAAGGGAAATCCCTCTGGCACCATGATCAGGGCTGTGGCTGCCAGCCGGTCGGGTCTTCACCCGGCGTATTACTGGCGGCCTTTTCCAGACAGGACTGAATTTGATCGGCGACGGTTTCAAACCCCTGACTTGCCTGAATGGGCGCGGCGCTGGTCCAGGCACCAATTGGAGCAAACTGATTGTCCTGCCCGGGGCTCGCTTCACCGAGCCGGTCGAAATAATAATAGTTGGCTTCCGGCAGACGCTGAATTTCCAGACGATAGGCCAGATCACGCCCTTCATAATGAGTAACGCCAGTAACGCCCGACACTTCGTTGTGGCCTTTATTAGACATGCCATTAAAGGCCATATCCTCATCCGGGCCTATCGGGTTACGCAGCTTTCCTGCCGCCAGAGTCACCTGACGCTGCTCCATGTTGGCATTCAGGCACTGTTCAAGCTGTATGGGCGTCACTTCAGTATAGGGCCTGCGTACAGCGAAGGATCCAAGGTAGTTGCCATCCTGCCCCTGCACGGGATTGATCTCCCTGCTTCCGGCCACCTGGTCATCCATGATGTATTGCCCGGAGACGCATCCTGTCATCAGGGTCAATACACCAACGCCCATCCATGTCTTTGTCATCATCTTGATTCGTTTCCCATGAGTGTCAGTCTGTCAGATGGACTGATTGTAACGGATGGTGGGCTGATCTGCCCGGTACAGAATTTTGGAAAGGGGTCTACGTCGGGACAAGTCATCACTGGCGGCACATCATTCGATTTCAGTGCCGCGACAGACCATATTTTACCGGACGGACTAGCGAGAAGCGTTGTGTATCGGCAAGATAGCCTTCGACACTATTATTGGCTGCGACGACAGGGATGGATGTGACTTCAATCTTAGAGGAATACCGGCACTGGCAGCGTTTTTCCAGACAGGAAAAACTGGATCAGGAACATCGTGGTGCCGTGCAAAAGCTTGCAAAGTCGGGTGCCATGGCGACACGAATGGCGGCTTCTTACAAAAGCATGGCCGAGCGAGCCGCGGCCGAAGGTGCCTGCTACCGTACGCTGTTCAGCCGTCGTCAGGACAACGGTGAAGAGCTTGCCTGCGAGGGCTGGCTGTTCGTACGTCGCGTTATAGCAGAAGGCGGCACCACCCGGGTCAGGGCCTCCCTGCTTGAAACCTTTACGCTGGAACATGGGGCCATCACGCCAGGATCAATGCCGCCCATCGCGGTGACACTGGAAATTTTTGATGAACTGCTGGTCAAAAACACCATGCAACTGGGCTGTCGGGTCGATCGCAGTGATTATGATCGCGATACCCGTTTCATTACCTTTGTCGATGCTGTACGGGGCGATTTGAAAGCCCATCTGTAATCGGCCATCGCCCGGTTCCGGTTTTTCATGTTTGAGTAAACTGCCTGACAAGGCATGCACAGGAGACGCTCATGAACACTACCCCTACCCCTTATAGTTCTCTGCCACTCAAGGAAATGGACAGCGTCACCAGCATCTGTCGCCCGGGCCATCATACGGCCTCTGCTTCGCTGGATATGGACAGCTCGGCGCTGGCCCTGCTGACCGATTTTCAGCAGGTTCGTGCCTTCACTGTATCGTCTGAAAGCAGCGTTGATGATGCCCTGCAGACGATGAAGCAAAACAGTATTCACATGCTGCTGGTGATCAACGACCTGGGCGAATTTACCGGCGTCATAAGTGCACGCATACTGTTTGGCGGCAGTACCGTGACGCGCGCCATGCAGGAGCGCAATATTGACCGATCGGATGTAACGGTCGATATGATCAAGCTGGCGCGTGAAGACATGCACTCCATCGATTACGAGCGTATTAAACGCGCTACGCTGGGAGACCTTGTGCAGACGCTGAAAACGTCGGGTGACCGTCATGTGCTGGTCACCGATCACGATGAAAGCGGCAGTCTTCGCATTCGCGGCGTCATTTCTGCCCGCGAAGTCAGTAACGCACTGGGGGTTAACCTGGATCATCCGCCCGAAGCCCACAGCTTTTCGGCCATTCGCTCGGTCGTACTGGGACATGACCTTTAAATGTTCTTCAAACACAGGGTCAAAAAGCGACCCTGTGTTTACTGACGGTGCTTGACCGCCCTTTTCGTCATTAACGCCACTTCCTTTAATATTTTGCTCATCCCTTCTTTATATAAGTGGTACATAAAAGATAACGGTATAAAACAGAGTGCCTGACATACCACCAATTTGGCGTTAGAATGCCGCCCCTCATTCGCCCGGACCGGATCCCGGGCGTCGATTCCCATCGGCAAAGAAATTCTCCGTCATGACATTACAGAACGCATCACGCGCCGTCGTTATCTATTCCGGCGGCATGGACTCCTACACCGTTTTGCATCGCGCACTGCGCGAGGGGTATGAAGTTCACGCCCTCTCTTTCCATTATGGCCAGCGCCACGCGCGCGAACTCGATGTTGCAAGTCAGGTCTGCCAGACCCTGGGCGTGGCTCATCAGGTCGTGGATATACGCGCCATTCATGGACTTATCGGTGCTTCGGCCCTGACCGATGCCGGCCAGCCCATGCCACGCGCCGACTACGCCGAAGACAACATGAAGGCGACCGTCGTTCCCAACCGCAACATGATCCTGCTGTCGCTGGCCATCGGTCACGCCGTCAATCTGGAAGCAGAGATCTGCTATTACGGGGCCCACGGCGGCGATCACGCCATCTACCCTGACTGCCGCCCCGAGTTTGTCGCGCGCATGAACGATGTTGCCGCGATTGCCAACTATACGCCCGTGGAAATACGAGCCCCTTATCTGCATGCCAGCAAGGACGACATCCTTGCTGAAGGTCTGCAGATGGGTCTGGATTACGCCCACACATGGACCTGCTATCTGGGTGAAGCGCTTGCCTGTGGCGAATGTGGCAGCTGTCGCGAGCGTCTTCAGGCCTTTGCATCACAAGGCATTAAAGACCCGCTGCCCTATCGCAGACAGACCAGCCACACGCGGGAGGTGTAGCCATGTACAGCGTCAAGGAAGCGTTTTACACCCTGCAGGGTGAAGGCGGTCAGGCCGGACGTGCTTCGGTGTTCTGTCGCTTCACCGGCTGCAACCTCTGGTCCGGACGCGAGAAGGACCGCGCCAGCAGTATCTGCCGCTTTTGTGATACCGATTTTATCGGCACCGATGGCCAGAACGGCGGTCGCTTTCGAACAGCCGCTGAACTGGCAGACCATATTGCGGCCCTGTGGCCTCAGCATGCCGATCACGCGCGGCCCTACGTGGTCTTTACCGGCGGAGAGCCCCTGCTTCAGCTGGACAGTGCCCTGATTGAGACCATCCACGAGTGTGGTTTTGAAATCGCGGTTGAAACCAATGGCACGCTCCCGGCACCGGAAGGTATCGACTGGCTCTGCGTCAGTCCCAAGGGGCGTGCCGAACTCAAGCAGCTGGCCGGCAATGAGCTCAAGCTGGTTTATCCGCAGGAAGACGCTTTACCCGAGCGTTTCATGGCGCTCGAGTTTGACCACTTCTTTCTGCAGCCCATGGACCTTGCCCCTCGCGGTGAGACAGGCAACACCATGGCCGACACAGTGGCCTACTGCATGGCGAACCCGCAGTGGCGCCTCTCCCTGCAGACCCACAAGATTGCAGGTATCGATTGATGATTCTTTTCGTAAATGCTCTTGGCGCACTCGATGTGTCCCTCTGGTGTCCACAACGGGGCCTGGTCGGCGCCAGCTACCATATCGATGTTGAGCTGGAAGGGCCGCTGGGTGAAGACGGCATGCTGTTTGATTTCGGGGATGTCAAACCCTGGATCAAGTCACGTATCGACAGCACCGTGGACCATACTCTGCTGGTGCCTACCAAAGCACACGATATTACGGTCGGTGAGTGCAATGATGGGCTTCGCCTGCAGACCCGTCATCCGTGGCCCATGGAGCTACGAGCGCCCCGCCAGGCCTATACCCTGCTGCCCTGGCAGCAGATCACCCCCGAACGACTGGGGGACTATCTTTCCGCGGAGCTTTCCCGACGCCCGCCAGCGCAGGTCGAAAAAATACGCGTGACCCTGCGTGAAGAGCCCCATGAGGCCGGCGGCTACACGTACAGTCACGGCCTTCGACGTCACAAGGGCAACTGCCAGCGCATTGCGCATGGTCATCGCTCCCGTCTGGCCATATGGCATAACGGGCAGCGCAGCGAAGCGCTTGAAATACAGTGGTCAAAGCGCCTTGAAGATATTTATCTGATTGATCAGGCCGATCTGATTGATACAGACAACGATATGTATCATGTCGGATATGACTCGGCACAGGGGCGTTTTTCAATACGCCTGCCACAGGAACACGCCGAAATTCTGCCGACGCCCACCACGGTCGAACAGATCGCCCACTGGATGGCAAAGGAGATCGCTTCACTACATGGGGGCAGTGTCCGGGTGCAGGCGTTTGAGGGAATCGATAAGGGGGCCGTGGCAACCGCGCATGGCGCTCGGAATTCGGCATGAGCCTAGATGATGGACAACATGATGTGATCGCGACAAGTCGGCAGACCGGGTGTCGCCCGGGCTGCGGTGCCTGCTGCATCGCGCCATCCATCAGCTCTGCCATACCCGGCATGCCGCAGGGAAAACCGGCAGGCACACGCTGTATCCAGCTTGATGAGGCCAATCTTTGCCGGCTTTTCGGGGACCCACGCCGCCCGAAGGTTTGTCACGACTTCGATTATGACCGCGAGCTTTGTGGCCACACGCGAGGTGAAGCCCTTCACAATATTGCCCTGCTTGAAGCAGGCAGTACGCCGTAAAACGGCTGAACCCGCACAGGGCGGGTTCAGTCATGACATCAAGCGTCTAAAGATCAGTCCAGCTTGACCAGCATCTTGCCCTGGTTGCTGCCTTCAAACAGGGCCAAAAAGGCATCCGGAGTTCGCTCGAGCCCTTCTTCCACGGTTTCACGATATTCGATGCGGCCATCGGCGACCAGCGGGCTCACCTGTCGGTAGAACTCCTGCTCGTGCCCCTTGACCCATTCATGCACGATAAAGCCCTGCATGCGCAGCCGTTTGGTCAGTACGGCGGCAATATTGGCCGGTCCTGCCGAAGGCGAGGCTTCGTTGTAGCGTGAAATCATGCCGCACACCGCGATACGACCGAAATCATTCATGACATCAAGGGCCGCCTCAAGCATGGGCCCCCCCACGTTTTCGTAATACACGTCAACGCCCTGCGGGGCCGCTTCCTTCAAGGCCTTCCTGATATCATCAACACTCTGGTGATGATCGACTGCCTTGATACCGCGTGCTTCAAGCCACTCACGCTTTTCCTGGCTGCCGGCACTGCCAATGACTGTACACCCCTTCTGATGCGCCAGCTGTGCTGCCAGCGAGCCTACGGCGCCGCTGGCAGCCGAAATCAGCACGGTATCCGTGGATTTGAGCTCGGCGACAAGAGTCAATCCGGCCCAGGACGTCATCCCCGGCATACCCAAAACGCCCAGAAAGGCCTGCGGTGGTACATCGATGTCCGGTAGCGGCTGCACCTGATCGCCATCAAGCTGCGCCACATCTCGCCAGCCGCCCATATGAATGACCCGATCGCCTTGCTTGAGCGTGTGGTGGCGTGACTCGATCACCTCACCGAGCGCCCCACCCTGCATGGGTTTATTCAGCTCAAAGGGCTCCACGTACGTTTTAACACCGCTCATGCGCCCGCGCATGTAAGGATCCACGGAAAGCCAGTGATTACGAACACGTACTTCACCTTCCTGCAGCTCGGGCAGCTCCTGTGTCTCAAGTTGAAAAAGAGACCGCTCGGGCAGGCCTTCGGGGTGCTCGCTGATCGTAAAATAGCGCGACTGGGTCATAAAACTCTCCTGCATACCCTGAGAGGGGTGCCAACAATAAAATGGAAAACCATCCGATATAAAAAAGGGCGCAACACAAGTTGCGCCCTGAAAAAGATAGCAGACTATTTAATTTGCCGAGATATCAGCATGGTTACGAATTGCATCTGTCATGATGCTGATCGTTTGTCCTGCCTGAGCATTCCAGAGGCTATCCGACATGGCTGATATCTGGTCATCGCTGACCTCGTCATCGACATGATCAATGGCAAAAATCACCTGCTGCTCCCCTGTTGCGGCATGACCATATCCGGGTTGGCCATCATGCGGGTGTGGCATACCGAAAGCGGCATTGACCAGATCGCCAGAGAGATCGCCCTGCCCATCACGCGTCATGCCACTGACCTTTTGCCACTCAAGTCCTTCAGGAGTGTCTCCACGGCGAAGGGCCACCAGCATTTTTTCGGCCTGTTCGGCAAGCGCCTGTCGGCGTTTTTCCTGCAGCGCTGAATCTCTGACCTGATCACGGACCTCATCCAGCGCCAGCGTGGTGGCTGGACGGTGTTCGGTGACACGCAGCACAACGCGACGATCCTGCCCCAGCTCCACTGGCTCGCTATTGTAGCCATTGCTCAGGACGTCATCAGTAAAGGCGGCATCCATGACACCGGCTTCACCCAGCACGGTATTGTCACCCTCAAACTGATCATCCCGTGACACCCAATCCGTACGCTTTAACGGAAGGTTCAGACGGCTGGCAACGCCTTCAAGATCATCGGCCGAAAAGCTCTCATCGCTGAGCTGCTGGGCAAGCTGCTGGAACCGCTCATCGCGCTGATCCTGCCGGACCTCTTTGGCAAGCTCATCACGCATGTCATCGAAGCTGTCGATGGCGATATTGTCGACACGAATAATGTGAAAGACGCCATCACTTTCCACGCCCTGAGAAACTTCCCCCGGCGCCATGGAAGCTACGGCTTCATCAAAGGGCTGTCCAAAGATGCCTTCGCTGACCGTCCCCATTCGACCACCCTTGTCGGCACTGGATGGATCATCGGAATACTGTTTTGCCAGCTCGGCAAAATCGTCACCCTTTTGTAGACGGGCTTCAATCTCATCGACGCGTTGCTGCGCCTGATCACGTGTGCGCTCATCACCAAAGGTGACCACGATGTCGGACACCTCACGAGGGGCCGTGGCACGGTGTTGCTCATAGCGCTGACGCAGCTGCTGCTCATCGACGGACTGATCATCCTCCGGCAGCTGGCGACGGTCGAGCACGATGTATTCAAGCTTGACCTCTTCAGGACGCTGATAAGCTTCCTTGTGGGCATCATACCAGGCCTGCACCTCATCATCGCTGACGTTGACCGGCTGCTCGAGCGCGCTGTCATTCAGCGTGGCATAACGAAAGTCGCGCGTCTGATAACGAAGCTTCGCCAGATACCTGACTTCAGAAGGCAGCAGGAAAGTTCCTGTAATCAGACCGTTTTGAAGCTGCTGTGTCAGCATGTCTTCCTGAAGCTGGCGTCGAAACTCCTCGGGGGTATAACCGGCGCTACCCAGTCTTCGCTGGAAAAGCTCGGCAGAAAAGTGCCCATTGCTGTCCTGAAATTCCTGTCGATTGACAAGAAGCTGATCCACCTGCTGATCCGAAAAGCTCATGCCACCGTCACGGGCGTACTGCTCCATGGCCGTACGGGTAATCAGGGAATCCAGAATGGCTCGTCGCGCTTCATTTTGCTGTTCAGGAGGCACACGTCCTGAGCGTACAGCTCGCTGAACCTCGGTATCCAGCGTCTGACGGCTGATTTTTTCACCATTGACAGAAGCAGCTTCGTCACGCTGGCTACCATTGAAATAGCTTAGTAACGACTCTGCGCCAAATAGCGTAAATGTCAGCGCGATCAGAGCCACGATTATTCTGGCGATCCAGCCCTGTGCCCGATCTCTGATCTTTTGCAGCATGCAGCAGGCCCTTGAAATTGATGGATGATGGAGAGGTTTGGCGAAGGATTATAACGACACATGACGCAAATCGACACGCTATAAGCCGGGATCTGACTGAAGGCACTGTCGGCCCGAGCCTGCCCATAAAAAAACGCATCGTTTTCACGATGCGTTTATTTCATACAGGGAAGACATTTGAAGACAAGCCTTCCATTGTAGATAACACCGCTATCAGTTGACAGCGTCCTTCAACGCCTTGCCTGCCTTGAAGCTGGGCACATTGGCAGCGCTGATTTCAATGGTCTTGCCGGTCTGCGGATTACGACCAGTACGTGCCGCCCGCTCCTTGATGCTGAATGTTCCGAAACCTACCAGTGCCACGGAATCACCCTGCTTAAGGCTATCGGTAACGGAATCGATCATGGCATCGAGAGCCCGACCGGCCGCTGCCTTGGGAATATCTGCAGAAGCAGCAATAGCCTCAATCAGCTCGGATTTATTCACTCTTCACCCCTTGACTATAACAATCGTTGCTAGGATTAAGCGCGGCAATCGAACAGCATACGCAATCATAACGAGCCGCATTTTATATCAACGACTATAAATACCGTCAAGCAATGTTGGCAACAAAGCCCGTCATTTCAGGCTTTGCTGGTCGACATTCATCAAAAATAATTCTAATGAGTATTTACAGACGCTTGCGAAGTATTTTTTTCTTCTACCCGCGTATCTTCAAAATCATCATCGCCCTTTTGTACCAGAGCAACATCGAGAACTTCGTCGATCCAGCGCATGGGTCGAATATCAAGTGCATCCTTGATGGCATCAGGGACTTCCTTGAGATCGCGGCGATTTTCTTCAGGTATCAGTGCAATCTTTATACCACCGCGTCGAGCAGCCAGCAATTTCTCCTTGAGTCCGCCTATCGGCATGACTTCACCACGTAGATTAACCTCACCTGTCATGGCAACGTCAGCGCGTACCGCTCGATTGGTATAGGCTGACACCATGGCCGTGACCATGGCGATACCGGCACTTGGACCGTCCTTGGGCGTTGCCCCTTCGGGCACGTGGATATGAAGGTCTTCCTTCTCGAACCGTTCCGGATCGATTTCAAGCTGGGCAGCGCGCGAGCGCACAACCGTGTGCGCAGCGCTGACCGACTCCTTCATAACATCGCCCAGAGACCCTGTCTTGTTGACACGCCCCTTGCCGGGAGTGACCACCGATTCAATATTAAGAATCTCCCCACCAACGGAGGTCCATGCCAGACCGGTCACTCGACCCACCTGAGGGGCCTGATCGGCCAGACCGTAGCTGAAGCGTCTCACACCAGCATAGCGTTCGATATCGGCGGCTTCCAGATGCTGGGTGTCACCCTGGACGACCTTCGATACCTCGTTACCAGTACGCTCGCGCAGCACCTTGCGTGCCACCTTGGCAATCTGGCGCTCAAGCTCACGAACACCCGCTTCACGAGTGTAGTAACGAATCAGTTCAAGCAGTGCTTCATCTGTCAGCACCAACTCGCCCTCTTTCAGGCCGTTGGCCTTGAGCTGCTTTGGTGCCAGATATCGTCTGGCGATGCCAAGCTTTTCGTCTTCCGTGTACCCCGGAATACGAATGACTTCCATACGGTCCAGAAGCGGGCCCGGGATATTCATCGAATTTGCGGTACAGATGAACATGACATCCGAGAGATCGTAATCCAGTTCCAGATAATGGTCGCTGAATTTGTCGTTCTGCTCGGGATCCAGCACCTCAAGCAGCGCTGAGGAAGGATCACCGCGGTGATCCATACCTACCTTGTCGATTTCATCCAGCAGAAAAAGTGGGTTACGAACACCGGTCGTGCTCATGCGCTGCAATATCTTGCCGGGCATGGAGCCAATATAGGTGCGCCGATGGCCACGAATCTCGGATTCATCACGGACACCACCCAATGCCAGTCGCGTGTACTTGCGATTGGTAGCACGGGCAATGGACTGACCCAGTGATGTCTTGCCCACGCCGGGAGGGCCGACCAGACACAATACCGGCCCTTTCAGCTTGCGCACGCGCTTTTGCACGGCGAGATAGTCAAGAATACGTTCCTTGACCTCTTCAAGCCCGTAGTGGTCTTCTTCCAGCACCTGTTCAGCATGAGTAATGTCATGGCGAACGCGAGTTCGCTTTTTCCAGGGAACCGCCAGAATCCAGTCAAGATAGGAACGCACCACCGTGGCTTCGGCAGACGCCGGTGCCATCATTTTGAGCTTGTTGAGCTCCTGACGGGCCTTCTCTTCAGCCTCGGCCGACATGCCGGATTCGGCAATCTTCTGCTCGTACTGATCCGCCTCATTGGGCGTATTTTCAAGCTCACCCATTTCCTTCTGGATAGCTTTCATCTGCTCATTAAGGTAGTACTCGCGCTGAGATTTCTCCATCTGCTCCTTGACCCTGGAGCGGATGCGCTTTTCTACCTGCAATAAATCAATCTCGGACTCGATCAGCGTCATCAGATGTTCGACGCGATCGCGAACCTTGTCCATCTCGAGCAGGGATTGCTTGTCGCCAATTTCAAGCGACAGATGAGCACTAATGGTGTCAACCAGTCGGCTGGCATCCTCAATGCCCTGAAGCGAACTCAGTACCTCATTGGGCACCTTGCGGGACAGCTTCACATATTGTTCAAACTGATCGAGCAGAACGCGCACCAGAGATTCCTGCTCGCGCTCATTGAGAGGCTCGCTTTCCCTCAGAGTAACGCGGGCAACTGGATAGCCATTTTCTTCATCACCGTCATCAACATCCGTGATATCGGCGCGAGAGCTGCCTTCGATAAGCACCTTCACGGTACCGTCAGGTAGACGCAGCAACTGCATCACACTGGCAATGGTACCGATGTCGAAAAGATCTTCAGCTTCGGGATTATCCTGACCGGCTTCACGCTGAGCGACCAGCAATACCTGCTTGTCCGACTCCATCGCCGCTTCCAGGGCACGAATCGATTTCTCGCGACCCACAAACAGCGGTATGACCATCTGCGGGTAAACAACAACATCTCGCAGCGGCAACAGGGGTATGTTTAACGTCTGTGCAGGGTTACGCTCCATCGCAGACAACCTCGAATCTTGTGTGTGGGCCGCACGAAGCGACTTTGATGGCATCAATATGGGGGTGACGGCAGGAATTACAACCGCTTACCGGGCAGGAGCCTGATATGAACGGGGGGCCATGGCGGCCCCCCGGTCAAGCATCGTCTTGCTGACTATCGATCGTCGCCAACGACCAGCTTGCTTTCCTGCTGGTTGGCATAGATCAGCAATGGCTTGCTGTCGCCATTGATGACAGTCTCATCGATGACCACCTTGACAACATTCTCGGCGGAGGGAATTTCATACATGGTATCCAGCAATACGGATTCCAGTATTGAACGAAGCCCACGGGCGCCCGCTCTTCTTGCCATGGCCTTGTTGGCAACGGCCTTGAGCGCATCCTCGCGAAAGTCCAGCTCCACGCCTTCCATTTCGAAAAGGCGCACATACTGACGAATGAGGGAGTTCTTGGGCTCGGTGAGGATCTGAATCAGCGCCTGCTCGTCAAGCTCATTGAGCGTTGCGATCACCGGCAAACGACCAACAAACTCCGGGATAAGCCCGTATTTGACCAAATCCTCGGGCTCAACGCTTGCCAAAATATCACCAACACCCTTGTTGGTATCCTTGCTTTTGACCACAGCGTTGAAACCGATGCCGCCACGCTCGGCACGATCACTGATGACCTTGTCCAGCCCGGCAAAGGCACCGCCAACGATAAACAGAATATTGCCGGTATCGACCTGCAAAAATTCCTGTTGCGGATGCTTTCGCCCCCCCTGAGGAGGTACGGAGGCAGCGGTGCCTTCAATCAGCTTGAGAAGTGCCTGCTGCACGCCTTCACCCGACACATCACGTGTGATGGAAGGATTATCCGACTTGCGCGAAATCTTGTCGATTTCATCGATATAGACAATGCCGCGCTGGGCCTTTTCTACATCGTAGTCGCATTTCTGCAGGAGTTTCTGAATGATGTTTTCAACATCCTCCCCTACATAGCCGGCTTCGGTCAGTGTTGTGGCATCAGCAATGGTGAAGGGAACATTCAACAGGCGAGCCATGGTTTCTGCCAGCAGCGTCTTGCCGCTACCGGTCGGGCCGATCAGCAGAATATTACTCTTGCCCAGCTCAACTCGATCATCGCCTTTTTGCTGACCTACCTTTAAACGCTTGTAGTGATTGTAAACGGCAACGGAGAGCACCATCTTGGCGCGATCCTGACCGATGACGTAATCATCAAGCGTGTTGCGAATTTCCCGCGGAGCAGGAAGACGCTCGTCGTCGGAAGACGCTTCGGACTCCACGACCTCTTCGCGAATGATGTCGTTGCATAGATCAACACATTCATCGCAGATGTAAACAGAGGGTCCAGCGATCAGCTTGCGCACTTCATTCTGGTTTTTGCCACAAAATGAACAGTAAAGCAGCTTGCCGCCTTCGTCCTTGCCTTTGCCGTCAGCCATTCGCGTACCTCTTGAAGATGGCGGCGCACTGGCACGCCATCATGGTCAGACTCTAAATCAACGCTATCAGGATACCGGTCGATGCGCCAGCGTTGCATCGATCAGACCGTACTCAACAGCCTGCTCGCCGTTCATGAAATTGTCGCGATCAGTATCACGCGCAATTTTCTCGATATCCTGCCCGGTATGATGCGCCAGAATTTCGTTAAGACGCTGTCGGATCGTCAGAATTTCACGCGTATGAATTTCAATGTCGCTGGCCTGACCCTGGAAACCACCCAGCGGCTGGTGAATCATCATGCGTGAATGCGGCAGACAGTAACGCTTGCCTTCCGCGCCACCTGCAAGCAGCAGTGCACCCATGCTGGCGGCCTGACCGATGCAGACTGTTGAAACATTGGGCTTGATAAACTGCATGGTGTCATAAATCGACATGCCCGCAGTCACTGAACCACCCGGAGAATTGATATAGAGATGAATATCCTTGTCAGGATTCTCCGACTCCAGGAAGAGCAACTGCGCCACTATCAGGTTGGCACTGTAGTCTTCGACCGGGCCAACAAGAAAAATGACACGTTCCTTGAGCAGGCGTGAGTAAATGTCGTAGGCCCGCTCGCCACGTGCGTTCTGCTCCACCACCATGGGGACCAGCCCGCCAGCATTGGTAATATCAGACTCGCTTCTCATGTAGCAACCTTACAGTGATGTGGGCCAATGCCAATGATAGAACCCGGCTTTCGCCGGGTCCTGACTGCCAGCCTGGGTATGGCTGTGACGCCAGATATCAGCCGGCCTGCTCTTCGGTTTCTTCGGCTTCGTCAGCATTTTGCTGCTGCGCGGCCTGAAGTGCTTCCTGATAACTCATGGGCGTTTCAACGACATTTGCCTTTTCCAGCAGCCTGTCGATGGCCTTGCGTTCCAGCACAGCAGATTTCACCTGATTTTTCATCTGCTCATTGCCCATGTACTGCTCGACAACCTGCTCGGGCTGTTCGAACTGACCGGCCTGCTCTTCGATGAAGGCGCGAATTTCGGCATCATCAGCATCCAGCTCAAAGTGGCTGACCACTTCTGCCAGAAGCAGACCAACTTCAACGCGACCACGAGCCTGCTCGGCAAAAAGCTCATCAGGCAGCTGAGACACGTCGAAATCATCGCCCAGACCGAACTGCTGTGCGGCCTGACGCTTTAGCCCCTCGACTTCCTGAGAAATGAGAGAGCTGGGCACCGACACTTCATTGCGTGACTTCAGAGCATCGATCAACTGCTGACGAACACGGTTGTCGATGGCGTTATCCAGCTCACGTTGCATGTTGTTGCGAATCTCGGTACGGAAGCTGTCACTATCGCCGTCTTCAACGCCAAAGCGGGACATGAATTCGCTGTCGATTTCAGGAAGTTCCTGCGCCTGAACCTTGTGCGTGGTGGTCTTGAAACGCGCTTCCTGACCCGCCAGATGTTCGGCCTGGTAGTCTTCAGGGAAGGTTACCGTCACTTCACGCTCGTCCCCTGCCTGAACACCAACAAGCTGCTCTTCAAAGCCGGGAATAAAGCTGTTGGAACCCAGCACCAGCTGATGACCTTCGGCACTACCGCCTTCAAAGGCTTCTTCACCGAGGAAGCCCTCGAAATCGATGGTCACCTGATCGCCATCGGCTGCCGCACGCTCAACGTCGTTCCACTGAGCGTTCTGCTTGCGCAGTGTCTCGATCATCTCATCGATATCGGCATCGGTAATCTCGGCTTGAGGACGCTCGATCTGCTCGTCTTCGGGCAGCGTCAGCTCAATGGAAGGATAAACTTCCAGAGTTGCGACGAACTCAAGGTCCTTGCCCGCTTCATTAACGGTTGCTTCCAGTGAAGGATAGCCCGCCGGATTAAGCTCGTTTTCGGTGATGGCGCGTACATAATGCTGACGCATGACTTCATCAACGACTTCGTTGCGCACATCACGACCAAAACGCTGGCGAACAACGCTCATGGGAACGCGTCCTGAACGGAAACCATCCAAGCGTACACGACGAGCAGTATCCTTGAGTCGCTCATCGACATTGTTGTCCACTTCTTGAGCCGGGACCTGGACGGTTACGCGACGCTCGATCGGTGAAGTCGTTTCGACTGAAACTTGCATGAATGATCCTCTACCCACTCAGGTGGCGTGTTCGAAATAAAAAACTCAAGGGCGCAGATTTTAAGAACCCCATCAGATGCTGGCAAGCTCGAAGCCTTAATTGGCACCGATTAATACGATTTCAAGGGGAAATTGGAATTTCTTTACTCACTGGAAGCCAGTAAACCATCCCTTCCCGCACAACACTTCGACAGATAATACGCAAAGCAAAAAGGGCGACCCCACAGGGCCGCCCTTTTCAATGCAAACACTGACAATTATCAGCGCTTAAAAATAATGGGGTGGATGATGGGGATCGAACCCACGACCACCGGAGCCACAATCCGGGGCTCTACCACTGAGCTACACCCACCATTACTCTTTTGCCGGCTACACACCAAAACTTTGGCGCGCCCAGCAGGACTCGAACCTGCAACCTACGGCTTAGAAGGCCGTTGCTCTATCCGATTGAGCTATGGGCGCATTCTATTGACCGTGGCTTTTGCTGTCAACCCTTGATTTCAAATTCTTTATTAAAATCAAAAGGTTGGTCGGGGTAGAGGGATTTGAACCCCCGACATCCTGCTCCCAAAGCAGGCGCGCTACCAGACTGCGCTATACCCCGATACGCCAGCACCTCTGCCGAGGCCGCTGCCAATGCGAGGCGCATTTTACCTTATAATAAAGCGGGGTCAAGCATAACTTGTCAGAGAGTGCTTTTATGTCTTTCATCGCCCCCGCAAGGAACATTCATTGACTGCATCCGGCGGGATGCGACAATTGCAGCACTAAATGAGCGAAGTTCGCTTGAATCGTCACCAGGACAGAATATTGATGAGTGCACAGTTGATTGATGGCAAGGCCACGGCACAGAAGGTGCGTGAAAGAGTGACTCAGCAGGTGGCCGAACGGCGCCGGGAAGGTAAAAGAGTGCCGGGTCTGGCTGTGGTACTGGTAGGCGATGACGCGGCATCGGAGGTTTATGTACGCAACAAGCATCGCGCCTGTGAACAGGCCGGCATCCTGTCATTTCAGCACCGGCTTCCGGCAAATACCACACAGCATGCGCTGGAAGCACTGATAGATCAGCTCAACGCGGATACCAGCGTTGATGGCATTCTGTTACAGCTGCCCCTGCCCGGCCATCTGGATGCCCGCCCCCTGCTTGAGCGCATTCATCCCCACAAGGATATTGACGGGTTTCACCCCTACAACCTTGGCCGCCTGGCACAGCGCATGCCCACCCTGCGTCCGTGTACACCCATGGGCGTCATGACACTGCTGAACGAGCACCAGCTTGATGTGCGCGGCATGACAGCCACCATTGTTGGCGCCTCCAACATTGTTGGTCGCCCAATGGCACTCGAACTGTTGCTGGCAGGCTGTACCATTACCGTGTGCCATCGCTTTACACGCAACCTGCAACAACACGTTGAGAGCGCAGAACTTCTGATCGTGGCGGTGGGCAATCCGAATCTTGTCAAGAGTGAATGGATTCGCCCGGGTGCCATCGTGATCGATGTTGGCATCAATCGCACCGCCGACGGCAAACTGACCGGCGATGTGGAATTTGAAGGCGCCAGAGCGCGGGCCTCTCATATCACACCAGTGCCGGGCGGAGTCGGTCCAATGACCGTGGCCTCACTGCTTGAAAATACGCTGATGGCGGCCGATCTACACGACAACAGCTGAGCAAGGTCGATTCTTTTATATCGGCCGGCCTATCAGATATTAAAAGGCCCCGCCATTGGCGGGGCTTTTTAATTGCACTCAAGACCCTTTCAAACCAGATCCTGCGTCGCCGCTACCGGGTCTCGCTGACCCAGGTCGTGCCTTCGCGACTGTCCTTCAGGATAATGCCCTGTGCCGCCAGGGCATCGCGGATGCGATCAGCTTCAGCAAAATCGCGCGCCCGGCGCGCTGCATTTCTCGCCTCGATCTGACGCGCAATGTCTTCGTCATCAATGCCGGGCTGTGCTCCCTGAAGAAAGTCTTCAGGCGAACGCTCAAGAAGCCCCAGCATGTTACCAAGCCGAACAAGTTCATGCGCCAGTGCTCCGGCACGGGCCGCATCGTTGCGATGGCGGTTGATTTCGCGAGCCATCTCGAACATGACCGCCAGCGCCTCGGGGGTATTGAAATCATCATCCATGGCCTGGGTAAAGCGGGTCGCAAATTCTCCACTGACCTCCCCTTCGATGACATCAATCCCTTCAAGCGCGTTGTAGAACCGCTCCAGTGACCTTCTGGCATCCCTGAGCGTGTCGGGAGCATAGTTGATGGCGCTGCGATAATGGCTGGCGACGAGAAGGTAGCGCACCACTTCCGGGTCGTGCTCCTTCAGTACATCGCGCACGGTGAAGAAGTTGCCCAGTGATTTGGACATCTTCTCGTTATCAACACGCAGCGCTCCGGCGTGCATCCAGGTGTTGACGTACTTCTGGCCGGTGGCCGCCTCGCTCTGAGCAATCTCGTTTTCATGGTGAGGGAAGGCCAGATCCGGCCCGCCACCATGAATATCAAAGGTATTGCCCAGACAGCAGGTCGACATGGCCGAGCATTCGATATGCCAGCCCGGCCGCCCGTCTCCCCACGGCGATGGCCAGCTGGCTTCACCGGGCGTGGCACTTTTCCAGAGCACGAAATCCAGCGGATCTTCCTTGGCCTGATCGATATCAACCCGCGCGCCGGAGCGCATGTCATCCGGATTGCGATTGTTGAGCGCCCCGTATTGCTCAAAACGGCGTACACGATAAAACACATCACCGTTGTCGGCGTGATAGGCATAGCCACGCTCGATCAGCGTTTTGATCATGACAATGATATCGTCAATATGCGCTGTGGCACGGGGCTCCTGATCCGGTGGCAGTACGCCGAGGCGGCGCTCGTCTTCATGCATGGCATCGATCATGCGCCCTGTCAGCGCCTCGATCGATTCATTGTTGTCTCGAGCCCGAACCAGAATCTTGTCGTCGACATCGGTAATGTTGCGCACGTAGGTCAGACCATATCCGCTGGCACGCAGCCAGCGGGTAATGACATCAAATGCCACCAGCATGCGCGCATGACCCAGATGACAGTAGTCATAAACGGTCATGCCGCAGACGTACATGCGAACATTACCCGCATCAATGGGAGTAAACACTTCCTTCTGACGCGTCAGGGTGTTGTAAATCTGCACGCGGATACTCCCCTTCAGTTTGACTTGCTCTGCGCCTTTGCCCAGCCATCCTTGAGGCTGACCGTACGATTGAAGACCAGGCGGTCGGTACCGTGATCATGGCGATCAGCGCAAAAATAGCCGACACGCTCGAACTGAAAACGCTGCTCAGGCCCGGCCTGTACCAGCGAGGGCTCGCCGATGCCGTAAACCGTTTCGAGCGACTGAGTGTTGAGGTGTTCCAGGAAATCAACATCCTTGTCACGATCCGGTGCTTCTACCTGGAACAGGTTGTCGTAGTTGCGCACTTCAACCTCGACACCGTGGCGAGCACTGACCCAGTGGATAACGCCTTTCACCTTGCGGCCTTCCGGATTCTGGCCCAGCGTCTCCAGATCAACACTGCAGTGCAGCGCCTCTATCTCGCCCTGCTCGTTTTTGATCACGTCATCGCAGCGAATGACGTAGGCATTGCGAAGACGCACCTCCTTGCCGGGCGCCAAACGGAAGAACTTCTTCGGCGGCTCCTCCATGAAATCTTCCTGATCAATCCAGATCTCACGATTGAGCGGCAATTGACGCACGCCCATGTCTTCGCGTGCCGGGTGCCCCGGCACCTCAAAGATCTCTTCATGATCTTCGGGCAAATTGGTCAACACAACCTTGAGCGGCTTCATCACACACATCGCCCTCGGTGCGTTGTCTTCCAGATCGGAGCGGATAGCATGATAAAGCATCTGAATGTCGACAACACCGGCGGCGCGGGAAACACCCACCATATCGCAGAATTTGCGGAGTGAAGCAGGCGTATAGCCACGACGGCGCATACCAGAAATGGTCGGCATACGGGGATCATCCCAACCATCGACAACGCCCTGATCCACCAGCAGCTTTAGTTTGCGTTTGGAGGTAACGGTATAATTCAGATTGAGGCGCGCAAATTCGATCTGCCGTGGACGGGTCGGCACCGGCAGATGGTCCAGAAACCAGTTGTAGAGCGGACGATGGTCTTCAAATTCCAGCGTGCAGATGGAGTGCGTAATGCCTTCGATGGCATCGGACTGTCCGTGGGTAAAGTCATAGGAAGGATAAATCTTCCACTTGTCGCCGCTCTGGTGATGCACGGCATGACGGATGCGATAAAGGGTCGGGTCGCGCAGATTGATATTGGGTGAGGCCATGTCAATTTTGGCTCGCAGCACCTTCTCGCCTTCGGCGAACTCACCGTTTTTCATCCCCTCGAACAGGGCCAGGTTCTCTTCAACGCTTCGATCACGCCACGGGCTGGGCCGACCAGGCTCTGTCAGCGTGCCACGGTATTCGCGCATCTGTTCGGCATCAAGATCATCGACATAGGCCAGACCATCGCGAATCAGCTGGCAGGCCCATTCATGAAGCTGGTTAAAATAGCTGGAGGCATACCGAACCTCGCCGCTCCACTTGAAGCCGAGCCACTCGATGTCTTCACGAATGGCATCAATATAGACCTGCTCTTCCTTTGCAGGGTTGGTGTCATCAAAGCGCAGATGGCACTGCCCTCCGAGCTGTTCGGCAAGGCCAAAATTGAGACATATCGACTTGGCATGGCCGATGTGCAAAAAGCCGTTGGGTTCGGGCGGAAAGCGCGTCACGACGGTATCAACGCGCCCCTGCTCGATCTCTTCACGAATCTGTGTACGAATGAAATTCGGTGCGCTGGTGCTTTCTGAGCTCATGAGGCGTGATCAGACCTTGTTGACAACGGATACCGGCAGACGCGGTTTCGCCTGTCCGGACAAAGCCGCTATTATAGCGTGAGCGCCCGGGACCATGCCATGCAGGTATCAGTACCGACGTCACGAGTGGCCACCCGCCTGACGCGCGTCACTCCCGCGTAGCTGCCCTGAAGCTGTCCCTTTATTGCCTTTTTAGAGAATTTTTCATGATCATTTTGTCTACCAGTGCCGGCGATATCAAAATCGAGCTTTTTCATGACAAGGCGCCCGAAACGGCGGCCAACTTCGAGCGTTACGTCCGTGAAGGCCATTATGACAACACGCTTTTTCATCGCGTCATTGACGGCTTCATGGTGCAGGGCGGCGGATTTGATACGACTTTCTCCCAAAAGCCGGTTCACGAGCCCATCAAAAATGAAGCTGACAACGGCCTCAAGAACAGCCGTGGGCATCTTGCCATGGCACGCACGGGTGACCCGCACTCGGCCACGGCCCAGTTTTTCATCAATGTGGCCGACAATGATTTCCTGAACCACACCTCTCCCACCCCCCCGGGCTGGGGCTACTGTGTCTTTGGCCAGGTGGTTGAAGGCATGGACGTCGTGGACAGCATCAAGGCCGTGGCGACCACACGCCGTCATGGTCACGCCGACGTCCCAGCAGAAGACGTTGTCATCGAATCTGCTCGTCTGGTCGATGCCTGATCTAATCGCCGGGCAATAATGTTTCAGGCGCAGCACAACACTGCGCCCTTCAAGCAGGAGAGGTCATGACGACACTGTTTATTGCCGATCTGCACTTGCAGCAGGACGCTCCGGAGCTGACCCACGCATTTCTGAATTATCTGGAATATCGTGCGCGGGATGCTCACACGCTCTATATCATGGGCGATCTCTTTGAAAGCTGGATCGGCGATGATGCCATCGGCGACTTTGAGCAACAGGTCATTGATGCCCTGCGCCGCTTCAGTGACAGCGGCAGACATCTGTATGTCATGCACGGCAATCGCGATTTTCTGCTGGGTGAGCATTTTGCCGAACTCACCGGTGCCGTACTGATCGATGATCCCGCGATCATGACCCTTGATGGCAAAACGCCCGCCCTTTTGATGCATGGCGATAGCCTTTGCACTCAGGACAGTGAGTACATGCAGTTTCGCGCCATGACGCGTGACCCGCAGTGGCAGCAGAAAACCCTGGCCCTGCCGGTGGAACAGCGCCGCCTGCTGGCCGATCGCATGCGTGAAGGGTCCGGCAGTGCCAATGGCAACAAATCCGATGACATCATGGATGTCAGCCAGGACGCCGTCGAAGACATCATGCAGCAATATGATGTTCGCACGCTGATTCACGGTCACACCCATCGCCCTGACGTGCATGATCTATCCCTGCAGGGTGATCAAAACGCCAAACGCTATGTGCTGGGTGATTGGCGTCATGGCAGGGATGAAGGCTGGGAAATTCGTCTGGACGACTCGACCCTGACGCTGACGAGCTTTCGTCTTTCACAATTGCCTCAGCGCTGACAGAAAAAAGACGCCCCATAATGGGGCGTCCTTTCATTGGCCGCCATCCTGCGAAACCCGTCAGGCAGCGACCGGAACACCGCTGTGAAAGCGAAACTCGCTATCCGGTGACTCGATCAACGATTTTTCCACCTCACCAAAAAACGCCACCCGCTCATCAATGGGTTCATCGGCATACTGCGCAGCCAGCTCAAGATAGTCTTCAAAATGCCTGCCCTCGGATTTCACCAGACTGCGATAAAACTTCGCCAGCGTGTCATCAAGATGAGGGATCAAACAGGCAAAACGCTCGCAGGAGCGTGCTTCGATATAGGCCCCCACAATCAGCACATCGATCAGCCTCCCCGGCTCCTGCTCCCGAACATGCTCACGCAGGCCCTGTGCGTAGCGTGAGGCCGACACATGTTCATAGGCAATGCCCCGCTCACGCATCAGCGTTACGACCTGTTCGAAATGAAGCAGTTCTTCACGCGCCAGCTGGGACATCTTGGTCAAAAGGTCTGCACGGCTGGTATAGCGATACATCAGGCTCATGGCCGTGGAGGCTGCCTTTTTTTCACATTGAGCGTGATCGATCATCAAAAGACGCTCATTGCCAAGCGCTGCATCCACCCACGGCTGGGGGGTTCGGCAAGGGAGAAAGTCGAGCAGTTCGGCAGGCATCAGGTCGTCAGACATATCAAAACCAGGCAAGAGCACATGAGAATAAAGGCGATACTGCGGAGGCAGAACCGCAAAGACAGACATTGTACTGATGAATTGTACCGGTGAAAGGATGGCTTCCCCACTACCGGCACGACTGAAAACGAAATACGGGCCAGCATATGTACCAGCAGAGGGCGAAAACGCAGACTGTTGCTATACTGTCAGCCCGTATCGAGTAGAGGTTTGTGCAAATGTCGTCATCGAACAGACTGATGCATTCTAGTCTTTACGTGAACCGATTCTCATGCTAAAAATGTTTTTGAAAACACTGTTCGAGTAATAACAGCTCATCGAATCGATTTTGATCATGGAGCAGGACGCTCCGGTCAACAAAGGTTTCATGCAAGGAGATCATCATGAAAAAATTCGCACTTTTCGCAGCACCGCTGTTCGCCTCTTCCCTGGTCGCCGCTCCGATGGCCATGGCTGACACCAACTCCGGCATCTATTCCGGTGTGGGTGTAGGTAGCGCGCAGGTCCACGATGCTGACGTCAACAGCTTCAGCGATGGTAACCTGTCCGGTGATCGCATCACTGACAACAATGACACTGCTCAGAGCGCCTTCGTTGGTTACAAGTTCAACGACTGGTTCTCTACCGAAATCAACTATGCCGATCTGGGCGACATTGATTACGGTACCGATCAGGGCAACGGCCGTTACCAGACCAAGGCCTACAGCCTGAGCGCCATCGGTGAGCTGCCCCTGTTCTACGGCGTATCCGGTTATGCACGCGTTGGTGCTGCCTACTGGAAGGCCAATGCTCAGGAAGGCCCGGCCAGCAACCAGTACGGCACTGATCCGGTTTACGGTCTGGGCCTCAAGTACCAGTTCGAAACCGTTCCGGTCTTCGCACGTGCTGAATACACGCGCTATGACATGGACAGCGACTACAAGATCGACGCTGCCATGGCTTCTGTTGGCGTACAGTTCTAATCGACGATTGTCGAAAGGTTCTGACAAAACGGCACCTTCGGGTGCCGTTTTTTATGGGTCACTGCTCTAACAATAAAGGCTTTAACGGTTACAGCTGCTGGGGCCGTCCGGTCCGGGCATACAGGCCCTCTGACCCGCCTGAGTGCCCTGATCATTGACCCTGGGGGGCTGCCAGACAAATTCCGTATCATCCTTGCCCGCACATCCTGTCATCATCAACATCAGCACAGTCATGACCACCCCGGAACATCGACGCTGCATGGTATCTCCTTGTCTGTTGTCATCAATGCACGCTCCATGAGCGACGCCTGCCGTCTAATTGAGCGCACAGCATGAGTGAACACATACCATCATTGCACAATACTGGAAACGCATTTTGCCGACAGGCAACGAATACTCGTACAATGCGGTTCATTTCATCCGGCCCAAGGGAAACATTCGGTTCATGCGCGCCAGTCAACTGCTGCTATCCACGCTCAAGGAAACGCCCGCCAACGCTGAGGTTGTCAGTCATCAACTGATGCTGCGTGCCGGCATGATTCGAAAACTGGCTTCCGGCCTTTATACCTGGCTGCCCCTGGGGCTGCGAACGCTGCGCAAGGTAGAGCAGATCGTACGCGAGGAAATGGACCGTGCCGGTGCCCAGGAAGTATTGATGCCGTCGGTACAGCCTGCCGAACTCTGGCAGGAGTCAGGCCGCTGGGACAAGTATGGCAATCTGCTGCTTCGCTTTCGTGACCGCCACGATCGTGAGTTCTGCTATGGCCCCACCCATGAGGAGGTCATTACCGATCTGGTACGCAACGAAGTGCGCTCCTACCGCCAGCTGCCCTGCAATTTCTATCAGATTCAAACCAAGTTTCGTGATGAGACAAGGCCTCGCTTTGGCGTCATGCGGGCGCGTGAATTCATCATGAAGGATGCCTATTCATTCGATCTCAGTCAGGAAGCGATGGCGGCCTCCTACCAGAAAATGTATGACGCCTACGTTCGCGTCTTCACTCGTCTGGGCCTTGATTTTCGTGCCGTGCAGGCTGATAACGGCGAGATCGGGGGCAGCGGCTCTCATGAGTTCCATGTACTGGCCGACTCGGGTGAAGATGCCGTGATCTTTTCCACGGGCTCCGATTACGCCGCCAATATCGAGAAGGCCGAAGCACTACCTGATCGCCAGGAGCGCGCAGCACCTCAAGAAAACATGCGCGAGGTCGATACACCGGATGCCAAAACCATCGCAGCGCTGGTGGAAAAGCATGGTCTACCGATCGAAAAGACCGTCAAGACCCTGATCGTTCACGGTGCCGAAGGCGGGCTGGTGGCTCTCATGGTGCGCGGCGATCACCAGCTCAACGAGATCAAGGCGCTGCACCTGGAACAGGTGGCGTCTCCGCTGGTCATGGCCAACGAAGAAGAGATTCGCCAGGCCGTTGGCGCAGGCCCCGGGTCACTTGGGCCGGTCGGCCTTGAAATACCGCTGATCATTGATCGCAGCGTGGCCGTCATGAGCGATTTCGGTGCCGGCGCCAACATCGATGGCAAACACTTTTTTGGCATCAACTGGGAGCGCGACCTGCCCCTGCCGATGGTGGCCGATATTCGCGATGTCGTCGCCGGTGACCCGTCACCGGACGGTCAGGGCACGCTCTCGATAGCGCGTGGTATCGAGGTCGGACATGTCTTCCAGCTCGGCACGAAGTACTCCGAGGCACTGGGTGCCACCGTCCTCGATGAAAATGGCGACAGCGTGCCACTGCAGATGGGGTGTTATGGCATCGGCGTCAGCCGTGTGGTCGCGGCTGCCATCGAGCAGAACCATGATGAGCGCGGCATTGCCCTGCCTGCCACCCTCGCCCCCTATCAGGTGGCACTGGTACCGATGAATGCGCACAAGTCACAGGCCGTTCGTGACGAGGCCGAGCGTCTTTATAACGCATTCAACGAGAGGGGCATCGAAGTCCTGTTGGATGATCGTGACGAGCGCCCTGGCGTCAAGTTTGCCGATCTCGAGCTGATTGGCATTCCGCATCGTATCGTGATCGGGGATCGCGGCCTGAAAACAGGCGAACTGGAGTACAAGGGAAGGCGTGACGACGACATTACAATGGTGGCGCAACAGGAGGCCGTCGAGTTCATTTGTCAAAAGCTGGCCTAACGCCGGTTTTCGAGCATGCCTTTGGGGCGCCTGTCTGGTGACAGGCGCCCTTTTTGCGCCCATCACCCTGGCGGCCGCAGTGCCAGAAGCGCATATATCAGCGCAATTGATTCGACAGCTTTCCAGCGCCGTAGCCAATGATCAGCACTTTGACGATCATTTTGAAGCCGAGGTCTGGATGACGGACATGAATCGGCGCCTGGCCATCTATCTTTCCGACCCGCATCAACGCCTTGAGTTACTGAAAAGCATTCAGCGGGAAGCCCTGCGCGCCTCACTGGATCTGCAGCTGGTACTTTCGGTGATTGATGTGGAAAGTCGTTTTACGCCAGGGGCACGCTCGATCGCAGGCGCGCAGGGGCTCATGCAGGTCATGCCCTTCTGGAAAAAGGAGATCGGCAGGGACAGTGATAATCTTTTCGACCCTGATACCAATCTGCGCTATGGCTGCACGATTCTGGCGTGGTATCTCAAGGTCGAAAAGGGTGACATCACCCGCGCACTGGCGCGTTATAACGGCAGTCTCGGCAAGACGCTCTATCCGGAGCAGGTCATGACAAGCTGGGATACCCGCTGGTGGATAGACAGCTAGAATATCCCTTGTACCACACTCACCTCAGCCTTTTGGCGCCCCCTGAATCTGGCTGGCCTGAAGCGTTATCCGGTGTTCCTGCTGCAAAATATTGAGCAGAACAACGACACGCTCATCTTCCTTGCCATGAACGAAAAGCCCTTCCAGTGCCTTGAAAGGCCCATCGGTAATTTCGATCCGTTCGCCCTCGCTGAAACGAGGTTCTGTTGAAACAACCGACTGATCATTGACCTGCTGGCGCAGGGTTTCAATCAGCGCATCCGGTACAGGTACCGGCTCTCGACCGAAGGCAAGCAGTTTGACCACCCCTCGTGTGGAACGAACGGGCACCCAGTTATCCTGCAGCGGATTCATCCGGATAAAAAGATACCAGGGAAACAGGGGCTCGAGTACCTGACCGATTTTGCCGCGCCGACGCTTTTCTCTTTGCATGACCGGATGAAAGACCGTGTAGCCCTGATACGTCAGGTGTTCGGCGGCACGAAAGGACTCGCCTGACTTGCATTGGACGGCATACCAGCGCAGCCCTTCAGGTCCTGTCGTCTTCATTAAAACCATCCCCGGTCAGTAGCCGTCAGCGCATCGGTCTGAGAGAATCGGCGCGCCGTTTAAATGCCCGCGACTTTCTGGATAACACCGTTGATTTCGATTGCTACAGCCCGGGCCGCCGTTGCGCGCCATGGTATCACGTTCCTCATGGGGCTGGCGTCAGGCCTGCCCCTGTTGCTGACGGGCAGTGTGCTTCAGGCCTGGATGACCGATGCCGGCGTCTCTCTGGACGCCGTCGGCCTGCTGGCGCTGATCGGCATTCCCTACACACTCAAGTTCCTCTGGGCCCCGCTACTGGATCGCTTCGAGCTGCCTTTTCTCGGCCGACGTCGTGGCTGGCTACTGCTGACCCAGCTGCTGTTGACCTCATTGATTACCGCACTGGCCTTTTCCGATCCCGGGCTTGCACCGTTGACCGTAGGCGTTGTGGCGCTGGGCATCAGCTTTTTCAGCGCCACGCAGGACATCATCATTGATGCCTATCGCCGCGAGCACCTGCCCGAGAAGGAACTCGGCATCGGCTCCAGCCTTTACACCTATGGCTATCGCACCGGGATGCTGTTTGCCTCCGGGGGTGGCCTGATGCTCGCCGACAGCATCGGCTTTCGTGCAACCTATCTGACCATGGCAGTGCTGCTGGGCGCCTGTATGCTGGTCACCCTTATGGCACCCGAGCCGAGCGCGCAGCGTTCCATGCATCCGCAAAACTGGCGGGATACCTTTCTGGATCCCATTCGCAACTTCCTGACGCGCCCGGGCGCACTCTGGCTGCTGCTGTTCATCCTGCTTTACAAGCTGGGGGATTCAGTCGCTGGCAATCTGACCACCCCCTTTTACAAATCGCTTGGATTTTCCAACGCCGAAATTGGCGCTACGGTCAAGATCTTTGGCTTCTGGCCCTTGCTGGGCGGTATCTTTCTGGGCGGTCTGGTTATCCTGCGCATCGGTATCTACCGCTCGCTGTGGTGGTTCGGGCTCTTGCAGATGGCGTCCACCGCCGGCTTCATCTGGCTCAATCATGTCGGCCACTCGATTACGGTACTGGCAACGGTGGTCAGTCTTGAAAACGCCGCGGCCGGCATGGGGACCGCTGCCTTCCTGGCCTTTATGGCCGCTCTGACCGACAAGCGGTTCACCGCAGGCCAGTATGCCCTGCTGTCTTCGATCATGGGGCTGCCCAGAGTCGTGATTTCAGCCCCCGGTGGCATCCTGTCAGACGCTGTAGGCTGGGACGGATTCTTTTTGATCTGCACACTGGCCGCTATTCCGGGGCTCATGATCCTCTGGTATTTTCGCCAATGGCGCGATATTACCGACCCGTTCACCCGGTAATGCTTTTTAACGCTTTTACTGTTCCACGGGCGAAAGGCCCTGGCCACGCCCCTAGAAGAGACCCTGATCTTGTCTTTTGTATCTGATAACACATCTTGCCCTCAGGGCCTTTTGCGGCTGACTCGTCTGGCTGGCCGAAGCACCTGCCTGATGCTGGCAGGCGTGGTGCTGGCCGCCTGCTCTACCGACCAGACCGGCTTTCAGCCCGCCAAAACGCCGCACTACGCCGACACAGCCACCCCCATGCATCCTGCCAGCTGGCAACAGCTGCCCGGCTGGCAGGACGACAATCTATTGAGTGCCTGGAGCGCCTTTCAAACCAGCTGCGAAAAGCTCTCACGCAAGCCCGACTGGGCGTCAGTCTGTAACGATGCCCGCCATGTTGACCCGCTGGATAGTCGTGCCATCCGACGCTATTTCGAACAGCGCTTTACGCCCTTCACCCTGAGCAACAGTGATGGGTCGACGGTCGGCACCATTACCGGTTATTACGAGCCGGTCCTTCGAGGCTCACGTACGCGTCATGGCCCTTATCAGGTGCCTTTGTATCGCAACATGGGAAACAGTAGTCTCATGGCTGCCAGCCGCAGCCAGCTGATCAAAAGCGGCGTGCTGCATGGCCGAGAACTGGTCTGGGTGGATGACCCGGTCGAAGCTGCCTTCTTACAGATTCAGGGGTCGGGGCGCATCAAGCTGGCAGAAGGCGGCGAAATGCGCGTCGGGTTTGCCGGCGCCACCGACCAGCCCTTTCAGTCCTTTGCTCGCTGGCTGCTGGATCACGGCGAAATTACACCGGCCCAGGCCACCCTGCCAGGCATCAAGGCATGGGCCAATGCCAATCCCGGCCGGGTTCAGGAGATGCTGAACGTTAACCCTCGATTCGTCTTTTTCAGGGAGCTCGACAGCACACACAAAAACAGCGATGGCCCGATCGGCGCACAGGGTGTGCCCCTCACCCCCGAGCGCAGCATCGCCATCGATCCCAAACAGATCCCGCTGGGGGCACCGGTCTTTCTTTCCACCACGCGCCCACTTTCCAACCAGCGCATGCAACGACTGATGCTGGCCCAGGATACGGGCAGTGCCATCAAGGGCACCGTGCGCGCTGACTTCTTCTGGGGTCATGGTGACGAGGCAAGCCTCAATGCCGGACGCATGAAGCAGCCCGGACAAATGTGGGTGTTCCTGCCCAACCGACAGTAGACAAAAAACTCGATCACGATGCGCCATGGACGACCATGGCGCTACTCGACGCTTGATCTCAGTCTGGCATCCACCCAGCGCAGAGCACCCCGGGTCGCCACCCAGTGGGGCCGCATGAGGACACGATACTGCCAGGCTTCGGCACGTGACCCCGGAGCTGGTGAATTGCCCGTCACGGGCTCTCTTCTGGGATTATCACGAACCAGCAGCTTGAGCATCCAGGGGTTGGCCTTTTCAACCATGATCAGGGCATGGCGGGCCTCTTCAAGACGTGCCAGACGATAAAGCGCCAGCGCCTTGCCCAGCAGCAGCCCCAGCCAGGGTTCGCCATCATCACAGGTACGCTCGATCTCCTCGATAAGCGTCAAAGCTCTTGAGTCCTGACCATCGCTTAAAAGCTGCTCCAGCAGCAGCTCGCGCAGCCCCATGCTGTCCTCACCGTCCAGGCGGATCAGACGCTCGGCCAGCTGTCGCGACTGCTCACGAGCACCGCGCTCCATACCGATGATCAACCCGAGCCCAAGCCGGAACAGGACATGATTATCACCATCCCCCCAGACAAAGGGGCTTTCGGCCTGCTCGACCGCGACGAGCCATTTCTCAAAGCGCTGTGCCATCGGTGAAAAAATGGATTGAAACATCCATGGCAGGTTGCCAAAACGCCCGGCCAGCGCCATGGCAAGCTCCTGAAGGATGGCCGGCGTCGACAGCCACTCCGGGTGAAGACACAGTGCATCAAGCCAGGGTCTGGCGTCACGCCAGGGATCTCCCTGAAGCCCACTGCCGGGCGCCTCTTCATTTTCGGTCGTAAAGTACTGCTGCCACATCCCATAGCGGGCATGGTCCAGATCATCCTGCTGATACTCGAGTCGGCTGTCGGCATTGATCAAAAGCGACAGCCGTGGGCCATCGGTAAACTCCTGCAAAAGCCGGGTCAGCGTCTCCAGCGGCTCAGCGAGCTCTTCGTCAGCGTAAATCATCTGCTCGGCCAGGGTAGCCTCCGGGTCTTCGGCGAGCTGTTCGAGAAACGCCTGCTGATCCTCATCAAGATCACTGCGATGCAGTAATCGACGGCGCCAGAAATCGGCACGCGCGCGAGCCTGCTCGGGCCGCCCTTCATGCAATAGCAGCATGCTTTCAAGATAGGCCAGCGCTGGCTCGTTGGGCATGGTTTCCAGGGTTCGGATAAAAGTCTCACGGGCGCTGGTCAAATCATCGCTGTCCAGATACCGCAGACATAGTCGCTTCAACGCTGCCCCACGAAGAAAGCCCGGGCCGTATTCGACCGCACTGTCCATCAAGGCCGCCTTTTTACGAGTAAAACCACGCTCCTGATAAACATCGCTTAAAAGCTCAAAGGCCGGTTCACTTTCCAGCGGTAACCTTTCCCAGTCGGCGTTGATGAAAAGCGCCTCCAGAATGGTTTGCGCTCGCCCGAGCTGTCCGCCCTCGGCGCTGACAATACCGGCTTCCAGCAACGCCTGAGCCGGCACATGATCGGACGCCAGCGCCTCGTTCAGCGCCTTGCCGCGAAGGCGTTGAAGCAGCAGCATCCACATGAGATGCGGAGGAACCTGCCCCGGCAGCATGACCCGGGCACAACAGTCGGCATATCGCCTGCCGGAGTCACACCAGCAGGGCTCCTGAGATGACGGGACCGCCAGCGTCTCGATTTGATAACCAAGGCGCTGCAGGGGCATCTGGTTCCAGAGCACCGGGGCCAGAGCCTGCGCCAGGGCCACATCTCCACCCAGCAGTTCAGCCCCCTCCTTTCTTGCCCAGCCCATCAGAGAGGGATAGCGCTCTTCACGACGTATGGCTTCAAGTGCTCCCGTCGAAAACCCAAGGAGTTGGTCCACCCAGGCTGACAGCATATTGTTCCTCTACCATGATCACGCTTATGCTATCACGCTGACTGCCAGCGTCTCATGATAACGCCACCATGTTTGCCTGGCTGACCCTCTGTCATGAGTCAGCCAGGTCTTCCATACATGTCATGAATCAGATATTGCATCACGACGCCCACCCTGTTCCGGAAATTCCCGCTTGTTTTCAGCACGCCTACTGTTTCGCCGACGCCAGAATCCCGATGAGCCCCGCGTTCGCCTGGAACGCGAAGGGCGCGACCGCATCCGCCGCATTACCCAGGCGATGAACAAGGTCCCCTGGACCAACAGCGCCATGCAGATCCTTTGGGTCAGCGGTCCGGTGACGCTGCTGGGCGCCTGGGTGGGCTATCTGCTTGGCTATGGCCGTGGCCCCTCGATGGAAAACTACGTGTTTTTCATCAGCTACGCCCTGATCACGGGTCTTGCCGGGATCATCGCCAACTTTGCCCATCACCTGACCCGGGGGCGCAAGCATGAACGGGCCGCTGCCCGGGTATCCCAGGTGCTCGACACCCTGCCTGAGCTGGTACTGATCACCCGTAACCTGATCGTTGAAAGCCTTGAAGGCGACGCCCGTCGGCGCGAGGCCGCCGCCATGCTGCTGCGCAAGCATGATCTATCCCCTGAAGGGGTGGAGCTTGCCGCCCTTGAGCTGCTTGATGATGAGGAAAGCGCCCGACGCATTGCTCAGATCGACGTTTACCGGCGTATCGGCATGCAGTCCCGGATTCGTGATCTGGTCGCCCTGTACCGTGATCATATTGACCCGCGCCTCAACGAGCTGGCTGACGTGGCACCAGAGGCCATTTCGCTGCTGCGTGACCGCTTTGCAGGACGCGCGCCGGACCTGCATCAGGGTGTTGCTCGGGATGAAAACTTTATCGAACGCGTGCTGGCGGCCATCGAGCAGGATAACGAGCTCCTCATGACGCTGCAGGATGTCGAGGAGATGATCATTCTGGCCTTTGAGCTGCTCTGCGGCCGCCGTATTCCCATGCTGACCTTTGAGTATCGAGGACGATGGCATCTGGCTCGAGCGCTCGACGCGCTTGAACAAACCCGCTCTCGCTATCGCATCCAGCAGGCCACCGGCCTTTCGCGTCTCAAGGCATTGACCGTGTATCTGGCAGAGCAGTCGGGCACTCTGGTCGAGGACGCTGCCGCCGGCCTTCGTGCCGAAACCCTCACCGCCCGCTGCCGCCAGGCCATGGACGCTCTTGCCGAACAGATCGAGCATCTGGCCAGCGGCGTACAGCAGGGCCGCAACGACCTGCGCTCGGAGCTGCGCGAGCGTGCCGAAATTTTAACCAATGCCCTGAAGCTCTTTCGCAGTGTTCAGGAAAACTATGGTCAGATCGCACGCAGCCACGCCACGCTTATTCGTCACTCACAGCGCTGGGAGGCCATTACCGAACAGATGAACGATAAGGCCACGCATCTACAGGTTGGCCCGGGCAAGCGAGGACTTCGCATTCATGAAAACCATATCGAGCTGACCGATGGCGAAAAGGCACGCGTCTGCCGTCATCTGGCGCGCTATCTCAATGACACGCGCGCGGACCGCGAGCGGTATCACCAGCAGGACCATGGCACCCAGGGACCTGCCGCCAGCGGACATATCGCCATGGCCAAGCACCTGGCCATCGAGATAGCGCTCGCCCTTGAGCCGTATATTCATCTGTCGCGCCCGGAAGTTCAGCGCGCCATCAATGCCACCAATGCGGCCTATTTCGGTCATCTCGAGCCGGATCTGTCGGCAGCGGCCAAGACAGCCCTGGGGGCCGCCATGGTTAGCGAGATCAACGACGATCTGTCTCGCAGCGCCGAATCGCTGGCGATTGCTCTGGTGCGCCATTACCGGGTGGCGCTTGAACCCGAAGCAATCGAGTTTCTGATTCGACAGTACGGGGCACGGCCCTCAACGCTGAATATTTTGTCCAATATCGACCAGGCCACCCATCGCAACATCAGTCTGCTCAGCCAGCGTCCTGCGGGCATTGGCACCGTGCCAAGGCGCTGGTACCGGGCACTGATCAAGGCCAAAAGAGCATTGAACTAACATCATGCAACTGATTATTGCCGAAAAACCCTCGCTGGGCCGCGCCATCGCCTCGGCATTACCCGGACGTTTCAGTCAATCGGAAGGCGCGCTGAGCAGCGCTGACATCACGGTCAGCTGGTGTTTTGGCCATCTGCTCGAGCAGGCCGCACCGGAAGCCTACGATGAGCGTTTGAAGCGCTGGCGACTGGATGATCTGCCTATTATCCCTTCGAAGTGGAAGCTGATTCCCCGGCCAAAGGCCCGCGGACAGCTTACCATTCTGCGCCGCCTGATCGAGTCGGCCGACCGGATCGTCCACGCCGGCGACCCCGACCGGGAAGGCCAGCTGCTCGTGCAGGAAACCATCGAGTATCTGGGCTGGAAGGGGCCGATCGAACGCCTGTTGATCAGCGACATGAATACACCCGCCGTGAAGCGGGCCTGGCAGGCGCTTGAGGACAATGCGCGTTTTCAGCCGCTCTATCAGGCCGCTTTGACCCGCTCCCGGGCCGACTGGCTATACGGCATCAACCTGACCCGGGCATGGACGGTGACCGGCCAGCAGGCCGGCATCAAGGGCGTGCTCTCCATCGGGCGGGTACAGACCCCGCTGCTCGGCCTGATCGTGCGCCGTGACAGAACCATCGAGAAGTTTCAGCCGGTCGACTTCTATCCGCTATGGGCCGATTTTGCCACGCGCAATGGCACCGTTCGCGCCTGGTGGCAGCCGGGCGAGCAGCATCGCTTTGATGATCAGGGTCGTCTTCTGGATGTAACACCCGCTCAGGCACTGGCGACGAAGCTGCCCGACCAGCCCGCCATCATCAAAAGCGTTGAGCAAAAGCATCAGCGTCAGAGCGCGCCACTGCCGTACTCGCTCTCAACGCTTCAGATCGATGCGGCGCGACGCTATAAAATGTCGGCCCAGTCAGTGCTCGACTGTGCCCAGCGTCTGTATGAAAGGCACCGTCTGATTACCTACCCGCGCTCGGATTGCCGTTACCTGCCACGAGACTATCTCAAGGGCATCAACGCCACGCTGCAAAAGGCCTGTCAGGGTGATGACACGCTCAGGCAGTGGCATGCCGGCATCGACACCACTCGCGTGTCACGTGCCTTCAACGACAAGCAGATCGGCGCCCACCACGCCATTGCGCCGACCGGGCAGACGCCGAGCTGGCAGACCCTGAGCCGAGAGGAGCAAAACGTTTATACGCTGGTGGTACGCAACGTGCTGGCCCAGTTCTATCCTCCCTTTGAATACCGGGATACCCGCGTCACGCTGGAAGCGCTTGAAGAGTCCTTCATGACGAAGGGCCGTGAAATTCTTCAGGTCGGCTGGCGCGCGCTTTTTAATACGCCCGATGACGATGCCACTCTGCCGGCCATGACGCAGGGCGATACCGCTCGAGTCACGCAGAGTGAAGTACAAACGCGCCAGACGCGCCCGCCAGAACCCTTTACCGACGCCAGCCTGATCAATGCCATGACCCATGTGGCCCGCTATGTGACCGATGACACGGTACGGGCAACACTCAGGGAAACGGACGGCCTGGGTACAGAGGCCACGCGGGCCAGCATGATAGAGACACTTTTGACACGCGAGTATGTTTACCGCCAGTCAGGCGCCATTCGCGCGACCCAACGCGGGCGTGGCCTGATCGATGCCCTGCCCGAAAGTCTTTCCGGGCCCGAGCGAACCGCGCTCTGGGAGCAGCGTCTGTCACGCGTGCGAGAAGGCAGCGATACCCTGACCTCCTTTCTCGATGACATGGCAGCCGAACTCGAAACGCTGGTTAATGCCGTCGATGCCGCACGCCTTGGCCAGGCCATGCAGCAGGCCGGGGGTGAACAGCCCGCCTCGAGCGGGCACAAAAAAACGCCGTCACGCCGCGGAAAAAGCACGCGGCGTTCGACGTCGACTTCACGCAAGAGCACCGGACGAGGCACTTCAAAAGGTCGTACCAAACAATAACGATCGGTGCAGGGTGTCGGGTCACGCTTGACCTGCCACATCATCAATGAGTGCCTCATCCAATGAATGCCCCATAAAAAACCCGCCTCAGCGATTGCCGAGGCGGGTTAAAGACAGAATCATCTGTTAGCGCGACACGTGCTTATTTGGCAGCGTTATAGCGCTTCTCGACTTCTGCCCAGTTCACAACGTTCCAGAACGCCTTGAGATAGTCCGGGCGACGGTTCTGGTAGTTCAGGTAGTAGGCGTGCTCCCACACGTCCACACCCAGAATCGGCGTGGCATCATGACCGCCGTAAGTAGCGGAGGCCAGCGGGCTGTCCTGATTGGCAGTGGAAACGATTTCCAGCTTGCCGTTTTTAACCACCAGCCATGCCCAGCCGGAACCGAAACGGCCCTTGGCAGCTGTTTCAAACTTCTCTGCAAAGGCTTCGACACTGCCGAAGGTCTTTTCGATGTCATTCATCAGCGTCGGGAATTCCTTCAGGCCCTGCGCGTTGGGCGTCAGGATTTCCCAGAACAGTGAATGGTTGGCATGGCCACCGGCATTATTGCGAAGGGCGGTGCGCTGCTCTTCGGGAACGCGATCCAGCTGCTTGAGCAGCTCGGGCGCTTCGAGTCCGGCCAGATCTTCAGGAATCTTTTCCAGCGCAGCGTTTGCATTGGTCACATAGGTGTTGTGATGCTTGCCATGGTGAATTTCCATCGTCTGCGCATCGATATGGGGCTCAAGTGCATCAAATGCATAGGGCAGTTCGGGAAGCTTATAAGCCATGGTCAAACTCCTTGTTCGCTCGCGGAGCGGATTTAAACCGACAATTGCCTGTATTGCCTGCAATCGTCATGAAGTAGAGGGCGCAGGAAATGGCGGGCCACCCCTGCGCACGTCCTATAGACATTAGGTGCCAACGCCGACTTTTCAAGGTCAATGCCACAATTCTTTATGCGCCATTCGTGTCATTGCCCCAGCAGCGATGCTTAACCTGTATTGCGAAGCCCCGCCGAAATGCCGGCCATGGTAACCATCAGAGCGCGCTGCAGATCCGGGGAAATATCGCCCTCATGCTCTCGGCTTCGGTATAAAAGTTCGGCCTGCAGGCCGTGCAGCGGATCAATATAGGGGTTTCGCACATCCACCGCCTGACGAATCAGCGGCGCATGCTCCAGCAGATGGTCCTGCTGGCGAATGCGCAGCAGTGTCGCCTCGAGCCCTTCAAGGCGTGCCCTCAGAGAAGTTCCCAGCGCCCGGGAGTTGTCATCATCAATCAGGCGCTCTTCGTAATAGGCGTTGATCTCGCCATCCGCCTTGGCCAGCAGCATCTCGAGCATGTCCAGAAAGGTCCCGAAAAAGGGCCACTCATTCATCATCTCTCGCAGCCGCGCCATGCCCTCTTCGCTGTCACTGCGCTCGGCAAAGGCGGCATCGCTGCCCAGCCACGCCGGCAGCATCAGACGCGTTTGTGTCCAGGCAAAGATCCAGGGAATGGCCCGAAGGGTTTCAACGCCGCCTGTCGCACGACGCTTGGCCGGTCGGGAGCCCAGCGGCAGTCCGGACAGTGCCGTCTCCGGTGTTACGGCACGGAAATAGGGCACAAAGGCCGGGTCTTCTCGCACGATGCCCGAGTAGACCTGATGGGCACGGCTGGCCAGCTGATCCATCTCCTCACGCCACGCCTGCTTCGGCTCGATGGGCGGCAGCAGCGTCGCTTCCAGCACGGCACTGAGATAGATCTCCATGGAGCGCACGGCAATGCGGGGCTGACCGAACTTGAAGCGAATCATCTCGCCCTGTTCGGTGACCCGCAGACTGCCCTGCACCGAGCCCGGTGGCTGGGAGAGAATGGCGGCATGCGCCGGGCCGCCCCCACGGCCGACCGTACCGCCCCGGCCGTGGAAGAGTGTGAGCGTCACACCGTGCTCATCACAGACCCTGACCAGCCGCTCCTGAGCCCGGTACTGCGCCCAGGCCGCCGCCAGCTGTCCGGCATCCTTGGCCGAATCCGAATAGCCGATCATGACTTCCTGGCGGGCATCGATCAGCGCCTGGTACTCCGGCATGCCCAGCAGGTCGTTGATGACGTGGCCGGCACGATCGAGATCATCGAGCGTTTCGAAAAGCGGCGAGATGGGCAGGCTGACCCGACCGCCCACTGCCTTCATGAGCAGTGCCACCGCGAGCACGTCGCTGGCCTGACCGGCCATGGAAATCACATAGGAGCCCAGCGCCTCGCTGTATTCCGAACCAATGACCTCAAAGGTATCGAGCACCTCGCGGACATCATCGGAACAAGGCCACTGCGCGGGAATCAGCGGACGCGGCGAATTCAGCTCGTCGAGCAGGAATTTGCGACGGGCCGGCTCATCCCATTCGGCGTAGTTGCCCAGTCCCAGATACTGGGTCAGCTCCTCGAATACCTGCGTGTGACGGGTGGACTCCTGGCGGATATCCAGGCGCGTCATGGTGGTGCCAAAGCAGGCCACCCGGCGCAGTGTATCCAGCAACGCCCCGTTGGCAATCACATCAAGGCCACAGGCCATCAGCGAGTGGTAACAGGCTTCCAGCGGCGCCTGCAGCGCTTCCCGGGTCTCCACCGTGGGCCGCTCACCACTCCAGCCCTGCCCTTCCCAGATCATCTGCGCCTTGTCGCGGGTGGCCGCCAGCCGCTGCTCGAGGTCGCTGAGTACCCTGCGATAGGGCTCGGGACAGGGCCCTCCCGCCAGTTCGATCAACTCGGGCGTGGCTTTCCACATCGACAGTTCAAGGCGCAATTGCTGAACGTCGCGACGAAAGCTTTCCGCCGCGCGATGACGCTCAAGCAGCAGCACTTCACGCGTCACGGCCGACGTCACATTGGGATTGCCGTCGCGATCGCCGCCCATCCATGATGCAAACCGAATGGGCGCGGCTTCCAGCGGCAAACGGCGGCCGGCGCGCGTCAGCAGCAGCTGATCCAGCTCACGATAGAAGGCCGGCACGGCCTGCCACAGCGACTGCTCGATAACCGCCAGCCCCCAGCGAGCTTCATCCACCGGCGTTGGCCGCTCGGCGCGAATTTCGCTGGTATGCCAGGCCTGGCTGACCAGCTCGTTCAATCGACCCTGCAATTGATCCAAACGTTCGGGATACTCTTCACTGCCGTTGATGTCACGCAGACAGGTCTCGATGGCATCGTACTTGCGAATCAGGGTGCGTCTGACGACTTCGGTCGGATGCGCGGTCATCACAAGCTCGATGCGCATTGAGGCAATCCGCTCAAGCAGCGCCTCACCGTCATGGCCGGCCTGCGTCAGACGCTCAAGCAGCTCGTCCAGGCGTGGCTGGGTGCCGGGGCGATAGTCCTCGACCCGGCGAAAGCGGCCGCGATAGTGCTGTTCGGCCAGGTTGGCGAGATTCAGAAACTGGTTGAAGGCGCGCGTAACCGGCAGCATGCGCTCTTCAGGCAGGGTTCGCAGATAGTCGATCAGCTCGGCACGCGCACCGGCATCCTTGCGGCCCTTTTTGGCCAGTGCCCGGATTTTCTCGATCTGGTCGACAAACTCGGTGCCCAGATCGTCGGCAATGGTATGTCCCAGACTGTCACCGAGCAGACGCACATGCTCACGCAGGGAGGCATGAAGCACATTGTCTTCCAGCGCATTATCGTTATTGGAAACCTCCCCTGAAGAGACACCTTCAGAGGCAGAAGAAGAAACGTGTTGCATGAAAGACTCCGCGAGGCTCATGACAGGAATCAAGAGCATGACGCGGTCGGGAAACAACAACAACACTACAACAATGACTTACGACCAAAGTCGAAGCCCCGGTATTCCGATCGCTACGACTCGCGTTCGATACGCTTGGCGTCCTGCCAGTGCCGCTCCAGGCTATCAGGATCGGTGCTGTCGATGGCCTGTCCGCTGGCTCGTACGGCGCTTTCGACATGCCGGAAGCGGCTTTCAAAACGCTTGCCGGTGCCACGCAGCGCCTGTTCCGGATCGATATCCAGGTGGCGGGCCAGGTTGACAACGGCGAAGAGAAGATCTCCAAGCTCTGCGCTCATGTTCTCCTGATGACCGGCGTCGATTTCAACCTCCAGCTCGGCCAGCTCTTCCCGAATCTTCTCCAGCGCACCACGATGGTCAGGCCAGTCGAAACCTGCCCGGGAGGCACGGCTGGAGAGTTTATTGGCACGAGACAGCGCCGGGAGCGCCAGCGGAATATCGTCGAGAAGCGAGGTCGCCGCCCGCGCTTCACGCTCATTGGCCTTGCGTGCCTCCCAGCGCTGCCCGACCTTGGAAGTGTCCACGTGGGCCGCGGCCACGCCCTGTCGGCGCGAACCGAGATGGCCATCGGGAAAGACATGCGGGTGCCGGGCGATCATCTTGGTCGTCAGCACATGGACGATGTCGTGGAAATCGAAGCGCCCCTCCTCACGGCCAAACTGGGCGTAATAGAGAATCTGAAACAGCAGATCTCCCAGTTCACCCGGCAGCTCATCAAAGGCGCGCCGCTCGATGGCATCGGCCACTTCATGAGCCTCTTCGATCGTGTGAGGCACGATAGAGTCCCAGTGCTGGGCCACATCCCACGGGCAGCCCTGCTGCGGGTCGCGCAAGACCTGCATCAGGGTGAGTAGCTCATCGAGCGTGTAGCGTGCCTCTTGCATCGAAATACCCTTTTTCACCTTTCACCGTAAAATCGCGATCTAGACCGAATCCTTCAGGCTGCCACCGCCCTGACGCAGCCGACGGATATCGGTTACGTTGGTCAACTGCCCGATCCGGTTGACCACTTTTGACAGCACATCCAGGCCTGATACCTCGAGTGTGATTTTCAGCGTGGCCATGTGATCATCGCGGTTGGTCGACGTGTTAACGCCCAGCACGTTGACCTTCTCATTGGAGAGAATACCGGTGACATCGCGCAGCAGATTGGAGCGATCCCATGCCTTGATTTCAATATCCACCGGATACTGAATCGGCTGCTGCTGGCCCCATTCTACCTGCACGATACGGGCTGGCTCCTCGCTTCGAAGCTGCAGGATATTGGGGCAGTCCTGGCGGTGCACCGTGACGCCGCGTCCCTGGGTAATAAAGCCTACGATATCGTCGCCCGGCACCGGATGGCAGCAGTTGGCCATCTGCGTCTTGAGGTTGCCGACCCCGAGCACGGTAATGGTATCGGTGCTTTCGCGCACGCCCTGGCGCCGCGGTCGCGCCAGCAGACGGTCAAGTTCATCGACGTCTTCGGTTTCACCGAAAAGATGCTGCGCCTGGGAGAGCACCTGGCCAATGCGCAGGTCGCCGGCGCCAATGGCGGCGTACATGTCTTCGGCGCTGTTGTAATTGACCGCCTGGGCCAGACGCGTTCGATCCAGACGCTCAAGGTCCAGACGACGAAACTCGCGCTCCAGCAGAACCCGCCCTTCTTCCTCGTTTTGTTCGCGTGCCTGCAGCTTGAACCAGGACTGGATCTTGGCACGCGCCCGAGAGGTACAGACATATCCCAGCGATGGATTGAGCCAGTCACGACTTGGCCCACCCTGGGTGGCATTGAGGATTTCCACCTGCTGCCCGGTCTTCAATTGGTAGGTCAGGGGTACGATGCGGCCGTCCACCTTCGCGCCACGGCAGTGGTGACCCACTTCCGTGTGCACCCGGTAGGCAAAATCGATCGGTGTGGCCACCCGCGGCAGATCAATGACATGACCATCGGGCGTAAAGACGTAGATGCGATCCGGGGCGATATCGGAGTTAAGCCCTTCGGTCAGGTCGGTAAGCTCACCGACCTCTTCCTGCCACTCAAGCACCTGACGCAGCCAGGCAATCTTTTGCTCATAACTGCGACTCTTGGAGTCGACATCGGTGCCCTTGTAGCGCCAGTGCGCGCATACACCAAGCTCGGCGTCCTCATGCATGGCAAAGGTTCGAATCTGGATTTCCAGTACCTTGCCTTCCGGGCCGAAAACCGCCGTGTGCAGGGATTGATAACCATTTTTCTTGGGGTTGGCGATATAGTCATCAAACTCGTTGGGCACGTGATGCCAGAGCGAGTGCACGATGCCCAGTACCGTGTAGCAATCGGTCACCTCGGGAACAAGCACCCGAACGGCACGCACATCATAGACCTGGGAAAAATCGATGTGCTTGCGCTTCATCTTTCGCCAGATCGAATAGATGTGCTTGGCACGTCCGGACAGGTCATAGCGTGTGATGTTTTGCGCCTCGAGAAGACGCTTCAGGGTATCCACGACATCGTGAATGTAACGGTTGCGATCCAGCCGCTTCTCCGCCAGCTGTTTGGCAATGGTCTTGTAATCGCTTTCATGCAGGTAACGAAAGGAGAGGTCTTCCAGCTCCCACTTGATCTGACCGATGCCCAATCGATGCGCCAGAGGCGCATAGATATCAAAGACCTCGCGTGCCACTCGCAGGGCCCGCTCACGTGAGCCATCCTTGACCTGACGCAACATGCTGGTGCGCTCGGCAATCTTGATCAGGGCGACTCGAACATCATCGACCATGGCCACCAGCATCTTGCGCAGATTTTCCTGCTGATTGTGCTGGGTCATGCCCTGATGATCCGGCGCCTGCAACTGCGAGATGGCCGCCATGCGCAGTACACCGTCGATCAACCTTGAGACCTCTGCTCCAAACTCGCGCTCAATGACTTCCAGGCGCGTCAGGCCCTCTCGCACACTGCGGTACAAAACCGCAGCCGTAATGGCCTGCTGATCGAGCTTGAGCTCGCTGAGGATATCGGCCATTTCAAGACCGATACGAAAGGCGGAGTAGATATCACGCCAGGCAGGCTGCTGGCTGGCCGCCTCCTGGTTGATCTTCGCTGCAAATCGACACGCACGCTCAAGCTCGGCCGGGTCCTTGAGCGCGACTTCGCTTTGAAGGTGTGTCATCCAGGTCGTGATATCGACCCGTCCATCGGCATCGAGCGGCTGATCTTCACGAACCTTGACCATGTAACGCGATTCCCATCATGTCTTTTATGTAGGCTGACGCTCGAGCAGCACCAGCGATTCCAGATGTGCCGTCTGCGGAAACATGTCAGCTACGGCTGCCCTGACCAGACGATAGCCCCCGCTGATTAAAAGATGCACATCGCGTGCCAGTGTGGCCGGCTCACAGGACACATACAGCACACGTGAGGGTCCCTTGACGGCCAGCGACTGACAGATCCCCTGAGCACCGGCGCGCGGCGGGTCAAGCACGACAAGCGCGGCATCCTCAAGGCCGGCAGGCGCACTGGCCAGATCCGCACGGCGTGCTTCAACATGATCCGACACACCTGCTGCCTCTGCATTATCGCGCAGGCGTTGCACCATTGATTCCCGACCTTCGTAGGCGATGACTCGAGCCCCTGCAGCTGCAAGCGTCAGCGAAAAGTTACCCACACCGGCAAAAAGATCCACGACCGGCATTGCCTCACTCACTTCAGCCCATGCCAGCACCTGCGCTACCAACTGATGATTAACCTCGGCGTTGGCCTGCAAAAAATCGCCACTTCGCACATGGATGTTCAAAGCCTCGTTTCCGGGATGGGCACGATAATGGGGCCACGTGTCAGGGTGATAATCCAGACGCTCCAGAACCGGCGTGTCCCCTTCACCACAAAGAACGCTCAAAAGTATTTCATGCGTTCTGGCAAAGGCCTGCCAGCGCGCCAGATCGCCGGGCACACGCCGCAGCTGGCGCAGGGTGATCATGACGTGATCGTCTCCGGCCACCAGCTCGATATGTCCCAGACGCCGCGGCACTTCAAGGGTTTCGATCAAGGCACGCAGCGGCTCGATCAGCGCTTCAAGGCGCGGATCAAGAATCGGGCACTGTTCGATGTTGAACAGTCGATCCTGCCCCCGCACCCGGTAGCCCATATGGATGCGATCGTCACTCCCAACACGCACTCCCAGACGCGCGCGACGGCGATACCCCCACGCCTGTCCGGCAAGCGTTAGCGGTTCAGGCAAGGCAATGTCGTGACGCGCCAGATGCTCACGAAGCACCTGTTGCTTGTGGCGACGCTGCCCGTCAGTGGCCTGGTGCTGCAGATCGCACCCTCCACAACGACCAAAATGCGCACATCCGGGCGTCACGCGCTCGTCCGAAGCCTTGAGGATTCGGCGCACGTGACCTTCATCATACCGACCATGCTGGGTATGGACGGCCACCTCGATGTCTTCACCGGGCAGCGCCTGATCGATAAAAAGCGTCTTGCCCTCAGGATTGTGCGCCACGCCTCGCCCATCATGGGCCAGGCGCTCGATCACGACACTGCCTTCGTCGTCACGTCTGGCGCCCGGTGATTCCAGACGCTTGCGCGTCGCGGGGCGCTGCTGACGACGCTGTCCCAACATGGCCATGATCAGTGCTGCTCCGGGGCATAAAGACCGGTGGAGAGATAGCGATCCCCGCGGTCACAGACAATAAAGGCAATCACGGCGTTATCGACTTCACGCGCGATACGAAGGGCGCCGGCCAGGGCACCGCCCGAGGAGACCCCGGCCAGAATGCCCTCTTCACGCGCCAGGCGGCGCATGTGCTCTTCGGCTTCCTGCTGGCCGATATCGATGATTCTGTCGACCCGTGACTGCTCAAAAATGCTCGGCCGATAGGCCTCGGGCCAGCGCCGTATACCGGCAATGCTGGCACCATCCTCGGGCTGAAGCCCCACAATCTGGATCGCCTCGTTTTTCGATTTCAGATAGCGCGACACCCCCATGATTGTACCGGTCGTGCCCATCGAGCTGACGAAGTGGGTGATATTGCCCCCCGTCTGCTCCCAGAGCTCGGGGCCGGTGGTTTCAAAGTGCGCCAGCGGATTGTCATGGTTGGCAAACTGATTGAGCGGCTTGCCCTCACCGCGGGCAATCATGGCATCGGCCAGATCCCGCGCCCCTTCCATGCCCTGATCCTTCGTGACCTCGATCAGTCGGGCGCCGTAGGCTGCCATGGCCTGCTTGCGCTCGCTGCTGGCGCTGTCCGGCATGATCAGAATCATCTGATAGCCGCGGATGGCAGCCGCCATGGCCAGAGCAATCCCGGTATTACCGGAGGTCGCCTCGATCAGCGTGTCGCCGGGGGCGATCTCACCGCGCGCTTCAGCCTGGGTAAGCATCGACAGCGCCGGACGGTCCTTGACCGAGCCGGCGGGGTTATTGCCTTCAAGCTTGGCCAGCAGCGTATTGCTGCCCACCTGGATGCGCTTGAGGCGCACCAGCGGAGTAAGCCCGATGGTGGATTCAATTGTGGGATAATCCATGCAGCGCTCCAGAATCAACGGGATGCCAGAAAAGAGCCAATTATAGCGCGGCCCACTTAACGCTTGTGCCTTCAGGGCCGACGTCTTCAGGTCGGCTGCTCGAACGTGCTGAAGGTGCGCGCCTGAACCATCAGACGCTTCATCTCGCGAACCGCTTCGCCAAGACCGGTCAGTGCCGCACGCGACACAATGGCATGGCCGATATTGAGTTCATGAAACCAGGGCATGGCCGCGATGGCTTCCACATTGTGATAGTGAAGCCCGTGGCCGGCGTTAACGGTCATGCCAAGGGTATGGGCCATTTCGGCCGCCGCGGCGATACGGGCAAGCTCGATGTCACTGTCCTGACGTGACGCCTCCACCCAGGCGCCGGTGTGCAGCTCGATGACAGGGGCCCCGGCATCAAAGGCGGCTCGAATCTGATCCGGCTCGGGATCGATAAACAGCGATACCTCACAGCCTGCTGCCTTGAGACGCTGGCAGGCATGGCGAATGCGATCACCACCACCGACCACATCCAGCCCGCCTTCCGTGGTCAGCTCTTCGCGCTTTTCAGGCACAAGGCAGACATTGGCGGGCTTGAGACGCTCGGCCAGCGCGATCATTTCCTCGACCACGGCCATTTCGAGATTGAGGCGCGTATTGAGCATCTGCATGGCAAGCTCGATATCGCGGTCCTGAATGTGGCGGCGGTCTTCACGCAGATGCATGGTGATACCGTCAGCGCCGGCCTCTTCACTGACAAGGGCGGCCTGCACCGGGTCGGGAAACCGTGTGCCACGCGCCTGCCTCAGCGTCGCAATATGGTCGACATTCACGCCCAGCAGAATCCGGGGCGGCAGAATGTTGGCAACCTGGTCGGACATGGGGTTCTCCTTCAGTGCACGCCGGTTCGGCGGCGACGTATCAGTTCATTCATCAGTTCACGCGACCGCAGCGCTCGACTTCCCAGCAGTGGCGCCAGCGCCTGGCGCGTCAGCACGCGCGCAGTACCGGCAAGCCCCGGGGAATCCCAGTCGCCCCGAGCCAGCCAGCCCAGCGCGCGCGCTTCAAAGGCCGGTCCGTCCGGGGGCGCCGGGTAAAATCGCTTCAGGGAAGGGTTATAAAGATAGCGCCCTTCACGCTCCAGCGGCCGGTCCTGATCATCAAGAAAGACCGGCTCACTGTCGAGCGCTTCAAGCAGCGTAATCTCAAAACGCCTGAGCGCGCCGCCCCGCCGCTCGGGAAAGGGCAAGGCCTCAAGCAGCGCGGCGTAAAAGGCAAACAGGGTATCGGCCGGCAACGATAGCGGCAAAAGACGAGTCATCAGCTCATTGGCATAAAGCCCGCAGATAAGCCCCTCCCCTGCCAGCATGGCCCCGGGCCCCTGGGATTCGATGGCTCTTAGCGTCTTCAGCTCGCCTTCCCCCTGCCAGGTCAAATGCAGCGGCGTAAAGGGCTGAAGCCGATGGCGCGTTCGACTGCCCGGACGCATGACGCCGCGTGCCACGGCACGTATACGGCCGTCACGCAGCGTCAGAATGTCTGCCAGTGCGCTGGTTTCACGCCAGGCCTGACGGTGCAGCAGATACGCCGGCTGCAGTTCCATGATCAGTCCAGGTCGTAACCAAGGCTTTTCAGGGCACGGGCATCATCGGACCAGCCACGCTTGACCTTGACCCAGAGCTTGAGCATGACCTTGCAATCGAAGGTCTTCTCCATTTCCAGGCGGGCTTCCTGACCGATCTTTTTAATGCGCTCGCCTCCCTCACCGATCAGAATCTTTTTCTGACCATCGCGCTCGACCAGCATCAGGGCATGGATATGAATGATGTGGCCTTCGTCGCGAAACTGTTCGACTTCCACGGTCATCTGGTAGGGCAGCTCGTCACCCAGCTGGCGCATGACCTTTTCACGTACCAGTTCGGCCGCCAGAAAGCGCTGGCTGCGATCGGTGATCTGATCTTCGGGGAAGAAATGGACATTTTGAGGCAGATGTTTGGCCACTTCGGCTTCAAGTGCCTCAACGTTGGTGCCATGACGCGCCGAGATCGGCACGATGGCGGCAAAGTTGCGACGCTTTTCAAGCTCGGCAAGCCATGCCATGAGCCTGGCACGGTCCTCGATCCAGTCCACCTTGTTGACGGCCACGATGACCGGTGCCTGCACGTGAGAGAGCTTCTCGAGCACGACATCATCTTCATTGGTCCATTTCGTGCGATCCACGATAAAGACCACGCAGTCGATATCCCGCAGCGCCTGAGTCGCTGCCTGATTCATGAAGGCGTTGATGGCCCGATTGCGATCCTTTTGCATGATGTGAATACCGGGTGTATCCACATAGATGGTCTGCGTGTCGGCTTCGGTCTTGACGCCCATGACCTGATGACGGGTTGTCTGCGGGCGCCGTGAGGTAATGGAAATCTTTTGACCCAGAATGCGATTCATCAGGGTTGATTTGCCCACGTTGGGGCGGCCGACGATGGCCACAAATCCACAGCGCGTGGTCGCACCGGATTCGGGAGTGTCGTCCGTGGTGATATCGTTCATGAAATGCTCCACGTTAACGTGTGTCCGGTGTTGAAAATATGATGCGTGAGGTATCAGGCGTGTCAGGGCGAGAACTCATCGCCGGGCGGACTCGATCAGTGTCAGCGCCTGTTCGGCCGCCTGCTGCTCGGCGTGACGTCGGCTGGCACCGGTGCCACTGGTTGGTGCCTTGAGCACGTCCACATGGCAGCTGACCGTAAACTGCTGGGCGTGAGCCTCCCCTTCAATATTGAGAACCTCATAACGCGGCAGAGGGATCTGGCGAGACTGTAAAAACTCCTGCAGTCGGGTCTTGGGGTCCTTCTGGGTATCCTCAAGATTGAGCGCGTTCAGCCGCGCCTCATACCAGGACAGCACACAGCGTCTGGCGATGACCATGTCACTATCAAGATAGATGGCGCCGATGATGGCTTCCACAGCGTCGGCCAGAATGGAATCGCGTCGGTGTCCGCCGCTTTTCATCTCGCCGGACCCAAGACGCAGAAACTGGCCAAGTTCGAATTCGCGGGCCAGCTCGGCCAGCGTTTCACCCTTGACCAACCGCGCTCTGAGCCTTGAGAGCTGCCCTTCGCGTGCCTGTGGAAAACGCGCATAAAGCGCCTCACCCACGACAAAGTTGACAATGGAGTCGCCCAGAAACTCGAGCCGCTCGTTATTGGCACCGCCGTAGCTACGATGCGTCAGGGCAAGTTCAAGCCGGCTCTTGTCGTCAAAACGATAGCCGAGACGGTCGCTGAGGATATTGAGGGAACTGCTCACGAGATAGTCGCTTTGTTCAATGAAACAGGCATAAATGATAACAGAAGCTGTCCTTGGACAGCTTCTGTCAGAGAAGATTTTCCATCAGAACCTTCTGACGGAAAGAAAGGGAGACCCTTTTAGTGCAGCAGCCTGGCCTTCGTAAAGTCCGGCAGGCCACCATTCCAGTGCATCCAGACACCAAAGGCGCGCCCCACTATATTCTCTTCCGGCACGAAGCCCCAGTAGCGGCTATCGTTGGAGTCATCGCGATTGTCACCCATCATGAAGTAGTGGCCGGCGGGTACGGTGACTTCACTCATCTGCGGGCCGGGCGCATCCAGATTATTGAAAATGTGATGCTCGGCACCCTTGAGATACTCCCTGTAAAGCGCCTGGGTATCATCAACGTTATTGTCATCCAGCAGGTCCTTTCGCACCGGCTGCCCGTTGATATAAAGCTGCTTGTCCTGATAGCGAATGCGATCCCCCGGCACGCCGATCACGCGCTTGATGTAGTTGACCGAGGTATCACCCGGAAAACGAAACACCATGATATCGCCACGTTCGGGCTCGCCAATATCCAGAATCTTTGTGTTGATCACCGGCAGGCGCAGGCCGTAGGAGAACTTGCTGACGGCAATGAAATCTCCCACATCAAGCGTCGGTTCCATTGAACGCGACGGAATCTGGAACGGCTCAATGACAAAGGAGCGAAGTACCAGCACTACCAGAAGCACCGGAAAAAAGGCTCTGGAATAATCCACATACCAGGGTTCCCCTGGCCCCCCGGGCACCGCAGTGTCGTGGGTCACTTCTCCCGGCGGTCGGCTGCTGCCCCCCGGGGAGGCCTTGCGCCTGCGACGCAGTACAACAATATCCAGCAGCCAGATCGCCCCGGTGACAAGGACGGCTACCACCAGCAGAAGTGAAAAATCCATTACGTGCTTTCCCGGCTCACGGGAGCGAAGCCTGCGCTACGCTCAATCATTGACTTTCAGTACGGCCAGGAAGGCATCCTGCGGGATTTCAACCTTGCCGACCTGCTTCATGCGCTTTTTACCCTGCTTTTGCTTGTCCAGCAGCTTGCGCTTTCTCGACACGTCGCCGCCATAGCACTTGGCCGTTACGTTCTTGCGCAACGCCTTGACGGTGGAGCGTGCCACGACATGACCACCCAGCGCGGCCTGTATGGCCACATCAAACATTTGACGCGGAATCATCTCCTGCATCTTGTCGACCAGAGCGCGACCGCGGTGATGGGACTGATCGCGATGCACGATGGTGGCCAGGGCATCAACACGCTCGCCGTTGATCAAAACGTCCAGGCGAGCAAGCCTTGCCGCCTCAAAGCGCTCGAAACTGTAATCCAGTGAAGCATACCCTTTCGACACCGATTTCAATCGGTCAAAGAAGTCCATCACCACGTCACTCATCGGCAGCTCATAGACGAGCTGCATCTGGCTGCCCAGTACCTGCATGTCGAGCTGGACGCCGCGACGTACCACGCATTCGTTGATGACGTTACCCACATACTCCTGCGGCACCAGAATGTTGGCCCGCACGATAGGCTCACGAATCTCGTTGACTGACGACATGTCGGGAAGCTTGGAAGGGTTGGAGACATACAGGAGCTCTCCATCTTCCATGGCAAGCTCATAGATCACCGTCGGCGCGGTCGTCAGCAGATCAAGATCGTACTCACGTTCCAGACGCTCCTGCACGATCTCCATATGAAGCGTCCCCAGAAACCCGACACGGAAACCAAAGCCCAGTGCGTCCGAGTTTTCGGGGATGTAATCCAGCGAGGCATCGTTGAGCGCCAGTTTTTCAAGCGCATCACGGAAGTCCTCGTAGTCATCGGAGCTGATCGGGAACATGCCGGCGTAAACCTGCGGCTTGACCTTTTGAAACCCTGGCAGACGCTCGACCTGAGGCGTTTTGGCATGAGTGATGGTGTCACCCACCGGCGCCCCCTGAATGTCCTTGATCCCGGCAACGATATAGCCCACCTCACCGGCACGCAGCATGCCGGTACTGGTCTGGCGCGGTGTAAAGATGCCGATATCGTTAATATCCCACTCGCGACCGGTGGACTTCATCAGGATCTTGTCACCCTTTTTGAGCGTTCCGTCAAAAAGACGAACCAGCGAGACAATGCCTTGGTAGTTATCGAACCATGAGTCGATGATCAGTGCCTGAACAGGTTTGGTGATATCTCCCCTGGGCGGCGGAATGAAACTGACCAGCTGTTCGAGCAGGCCTTCCATGCCGATGCCGGTCTTGGCCGAGACGCGCGAAGCATTGCCGGCCTCGATGCCGATGATCTCTTCGATCTCGTGGATGACCTTGTCCGGGTCTGCCTGGGGTAGATCCATTTTGTTAAGCACCGGGAGCACTTCAAGACCCTGCTCAATGGCGGTGTAGCAGTTCGCAACCGACTGCGCCTCGACACCCTGTCCGGCATCCACGACCAGCAGCGCCCCTTCACAGGCATACAGTGAGCGGGATACCTCATAGGAAAAATCGACGTGCCCGGGGGTGTCGATGAAGTTGAGCTGATAGACCGTGCCGTCGTCGGCCTTGTAATCCAGCGTCACCGACTGCGCCTTGATCGTGATGCCACGCTCACGTTCAAGATCCATGGAGTCGAGTACCTGCTCCTTGAGCTCGCGCTCGGTCAGCCCGCCGCAAATCTGAATGATACGATCGGCCAGTGTCGACTTGCCGTGGTCGATATGGGCGATGATCGAGAAGTTGCGGATGTGTTTCAGCGTCCCGTTGCTTGCGTCATTCGTCATTCGAGGTGATCACCTGTTAAAGCGTCGTGAGCCATGAAAGATCAGCGCCGCATGAAGCCTGCGCGCTGCCCATGGCCGAAAATGGGCGCATTGTAGCGTGTTGGCGAATCAGGTGATAGGCAGTGCCTTGATGGACGCCCTGAAAGGCATGCATACAAGGTAATGGAAAAGGGAGCCCGAATGGGCCCCCTTGATCAGGCAAATGAATCAACGCGAGCCCGGCCGCAGCGGAACGAAAAGCGTGGCACCATCACGGTTGATACGCATGGGTACCGCCTTTTTGTCATCCAGCTGACCGACCAGCTTGCGCAGCGTACTAACGGAATCTACCGATTTTCCCGCCAGTTCGACGATCACATCACCCGGCTGCAGTCCGGCACGTGCAGCGGCGCTGTCCGGTGCCACCTGCTGAATCAGTACTCCGGCATCGATGCCCAGCTGCTGGCGCTGCTCGGCACTTAGCCCCGAGACCGCCAGACCAATACTGTCATTGCCGGCCTGTGAGGCATCACCGGTATCGCTGTCAGCGTCGGGCCACTGCCCTACCTTGACCGTGATCGTCTGCTCCTTGCCATCACGCTGGACACGCAGATCGATACTGTCATTCGGCGAGACGCGCCCGATAAGACGCGGCAGCGCATCGGAAGTATCGATGTCGCTGTCTCCGGCCTTGAGGATGATATCTCCAGAGCGCAGGCCTGATTTTGCCGCCGGGCTGTCCGGAGCCACATCGGCAATCAGGGCCCCGCGAGCACGATCCAGACCGAAGGAGTCGGCAAGATCATCGGAAACCGGTTGAATAACCACACCCAGCCAGCCGCGATCAACGTGGCCGTTGTCCTTGAGCTGGTCGGCGATATCCATGGCGACGTTGATCGGGATGGCAAAGGACACGCCCATGAAGCCGCCGCTGCGCGTAAATATCTGGGAATTGATGCCGACGACCTCACCATCAAGATTAAACAACGGTCCACCGGAGTTGCCCGGGTTGATGGCAACATCGGTCTGGATAAAGGGAACATAGCTGTCAGTCGGCAGCGTACGGTTGATGGCGCTGACGATCCCGGCCGTCACGGAGTGATCGAAACCGAAGGGAGAGCCGATGGCGGCAACCCATTCACCGGTTTCAAGGCCGTCTGAATCGCCCATCTTGAGCGTGGGCAGACCACTGGCATCCACCTTGATCAAGGCGATGTCCGTTTTCTGATCCTGGCCTATGACTTTGGCCTTCAGCTCGCGACGATCATTAAGCCGTACCGTGACAGTATCGGCACCATCGATCACGTGAGCATTGGTCAAAATGTAGCCATCATCACTGATGATGAAGCCGGACCCCAGTGAGCTCAGCGTTCTGCTTCCCCCCTGATCGGGCATTGTGCCAAATCCGGGCGGCATCTGGTCACCAAAGAAGTGACGAAAGATATCCGGCAGCTGCTGGTTGGGCGACAGCATGCCGGACCGCGCAGCCGCCTCCCGGGTCGTTGAAATATTGACCACGGCCGGGGCAGCGCTTTTGACCAGTGCTGTAAAATCAGGCAGTCCATTTTTCTGCTCAACGGCTCTGGCCGGCAAGGACATGGCCATCAGCACTGTCATCAACAGCATCAATAAAACCAGGGCCTGCCATTGATAAACAGGAGGGCGACGGGAGGAAACATCAGTAACGGTCAGGTCATTAAATGAGAGATCGGCCATCTTTGGACTCCGGATACTCTTATTGGCTATGGCGGCAACAGACATAGTGATCAGTCACAGGGAAAGGACTTGTCCTGTGACACCCTATAGACCATTAAGGATGAGCCAAGTTTCCTGCTTCAATGGTTACCAGCTTTATTCCAGAAGGCGCAGTAATGCCTTATCCGCTCAGGGAGACGTTTCACTACTGTCTGCCTGCCCACTATTTCTGCCAGCCTCTCCCTTTTGCAGATGCACCTGAGAGACTACGCGGGTAAGCACGTTTGCCGGCATGGCACCCACGGCAATCACCTGCCATGACTGGCCATCGTGTTGTAGATGACGCGCGGCGGCGCGGAAGTTGCCCAGCTGATGAACCCCTTCACGTAGTGCCGTGTTGTCCTTGATCGGCCCTGCAAAAAGACTCAGGGTCGCCAGACCATCGCTATAGATTTCGCGCTCAAGACTTGCACCGTTCAGCGTGACATCAAGTGTTGCCGGCTGGCGATAGAACCCCTGCGGCAGCCAGTCAGGCTGCCAACCCGCCTCGGGTATGGCTGCACTATCAGGCTCCCGAAGATAGAGAGTGTCATTGGAGCGTACCAGCGAATCGATGCGCACGATCTGTACAGTATCGACGGCCTGGCCCTGGGTATTCAGCAACTGCTGTCGAAGCGGTAAACCGCTGGCAATATCCAGCCACAGCCGATGCGGGAAACGCTGATCATCCCGGGGAGTGACATCAAGTACGACGGCCTTGCGGCCAGCAACAACGTCACGCGCAATCAGCCTGAAATCGTAATAATCCTGAAGCTGCTCAACGGTGTCATCAATGGAGGCCAAATGTGCAGAGCCATTCGAGCGCTTCGTCCACCAGAGCCCGGGAGAGTGACCCTTGTGTTCAATGGTTTCAGCAGGACCATCAAGAAACTGGATGCGCTCCTGCTCCTGCCCATCATCGATACGATGCTCGAAAAGGAAGGTGCGAAGAGAGCCCATACCCAGCCGTAATGCCACCGCCTGAAAGGCATGGCAGCGCTCGGCCATCAGGCTGCGTCTGAACCACTGCGCGCCCTTGTCACCGACCTCCTGGTCCAGCTGGCTGCAGGAGATCTGTGCTCTGCCATTATCCCTTGAGTTACCGGTATCGGCCTGAACGGCAGACAAGGGAGAAAACAGCACAGCGCCTATCAAAGAAGCACAAAACCACTGTCGCATTGCTTGAAGGTCCGCCTTACTCGCCGCTGGCAGGTGCCAGCCCCTGCATGTTCGCCATCCAGACATTGCTGCGATAGCCTGCCTGTTCGACATGTCGGCTCAGATAGTTTTGAAGCACTTCAGCCTGCTGGCGATCATTGCGCGCAGCATCTTCTTCGCCCGGCGCCATGAACCAGGACGTCTGCGCACCGATGGGCATCACGCTACCACCCTCTGTACCGGTCCCGCGAAAGGCCGCCAGCGACGCCATTGCGCCGTCACCACCGACCACGGCACCGCTGCCATTGAGATTTGCTTCGCTCGAGGCCAGGCTGCTGGTGCCGCCATTGCCGGGTACACTTTCCACACCCGTATTGGCCCGATATACCTGAACACCAGTCATGACCATCAAGCTGACGGCTGCGGCAATGGCAGCACTGCCCATGAAGGAAAACGGCACCGTACGCCGATATGTTTCCTGACTCACGGCGCCATCTTCCATATGCTCCTGCTCAAGACGCGCCCGGATGGAGGCAGACAGGTCGGTCGACACATCAACGGCGCTTTCACGCTGCATGACACTGCGCATGAGATGATAGCGACGCCAGGTATCGGCCTCTTCGGACGCATCTTCAGACAGCGACTTGAGCACACGTCGAGTTTCAAACTCGCTGCACTCGCCGTCCATCAATGCCGAAAGGGATTCCCGTACTTTCTGATTCATACCCAGACACCCTCAAACCCGTCGTGACGCATCGTCACGGTATGGTAGACAGTCCAAAATCGATTAAGTTTTACCAATGGCTCACTTCTCAACAGCCATTCTCCTGTTCATGGATCCTTTCATGGCCGGCCTCATTGTTCACGTACCATGTCGTCCTGCTGCTCTGGATAAAGCAGCGGCCTGATTCGGTTGTCCACGGCCTCTCTGGCACGAAAGATACGCGAGCGCACGGTCCCCACGGGACACTGCATGATGCTGGCAATGTCCTCATAGGAAAGGCCGTCGAACTCACGAAGCGTGATGGCCGTTCGCAGATCCTCGGGCAGATTTTCGATGGCCTCGAATACAGCTTTCTCAAGCTGGTCACGCGCAATGGCCGACTCGGGTGTATCGATATCTGCCAGCCGTCCGCTCTGGTCCAGCACTTCTGCATCACTGATGTCCATGTCGCTATTGGGCGGACGACGTCCGCGAGCGACAAGGTAATTTTTCGCCGTATTGATGGCGATGCGATACATCCAGGTATAAAAGGCACTTTCGTTACGAAAACGTCCCAATGCCCGATAAGCCTTGATAAAGGCTTCCTGTGCCACATCATGCACTTCTGCCTGATCGTGCACATAGCGACCCACAAGACCGATCACCTTGTGTTGATACTTGCGTATCAAAAGATCAAAGGCCTGGTTATCCCCTTTCTGTGCCCGCTCGACCAGCTGATGATCCGTTTCCTTTAACCCCATTCGTGATCCCCCGCAACGACAGGGTTCAAACCTTTCGAACCTGTCTTTCCAGGCCCTTCAGGAAAGTAACAAACAATTAAAATCATAGTGATAACCTGAAAGCTCCGGGCCTTGATTCATGGCGTTAGTGTTCCCCTTTATCGACGCCTCATCAAGTCGACATCTCATCCACCGAACAAGAACCTCCCCCGAAACTGTAAAGTATTGAGACCACGAAAAAGTGTCATGGTTCCATGGTAGTATTCTCTGCCAGCCGCGTATCATGCAGATCACACTTCGTTTCGACTTCCAAGCACTGCCGGATTGCACGCTCATGTCACAGCAACAGGTCAACAATCTAAACGTTCTCTCCCAGGACGTGCTCATCACTCCCGAGGCGCTCAAGCGCGAGATTCCCCTGTCAGAGGAGGCTGAAAGTACCGTTATCGAGAGTCGTCGCACGATAGAACGTATTCTCAGCGGTGAGGATTCTCGCCTGCTTGTCGTCATCGGCCCCTGCTCCATTCATGACACCAAAGCCGCACAGGATTATGCCCAACGTCTCAAAGCACTGGCAGAGCGTGTCAGTGACTCGCTGTTTATCGTCATGCGTGTCTATTTTGAAAAGCCCCGCACCACGACAGGCTGGAAGGGACTGATCAACGACCCGCATCTCAATGACTCCTTCGACATCCAGAACGGATTACATCTGGCCCGTAATCTGCTCGTTGAACTCTGTGAAATGGGTCTGCCACTGGCCACCGAAGCACTGGATCCGATTTCACCGCAGTACCTGCAGGACTGCATCAGCTGGTCTGCCATCGGCGCACGCACCACCGAATCACAGACGCACCGCGAAATGGCCTCCGGGCTTTCGGGTCCGGTCGGTTTTAAAAACGGCACTGATGGCAGCCTGGATGTGGCCATGAATGCACTGTGCTCGGTTGCCTCGCCGCACAATTTCCTGGGCATTGACCAGAAGGGCCAGGTCGCCGTCATTCGTACCCGCGGTAACGCCAACGCTCACGTGGTACTGCGCGGTGGCAACGGCAAGCCCAACTATGACAGCGTCAGTGTTGCTCTTGCCGAAAAGGAGCTGGAGAAGGCAGGACTCAAGACCAATATCATGGTCGACTGTTCTCACGCCAACTCCAACAAGGACCCGGCCCTGCAGCCGCTGGTCGTTGAAAACATCACCCAGCAGATTCTGGAGGGCAACACCTCCATCATGGGTCTGATGATCGAGTCCCATCTCCACTGGGGTGCCCAGAAGCTGATCAGCGATCCGTCACAGCTCGAATATGGCGTGTCGATCACCGATGCCTGCATCGACTGGGAAGCTACCGAAAAGCTGCTGCTGGAAGTCAACGACAAGCTGAGCGAGCCGCTCAAGGCCCGCAAGCGCTAGGCAGGAACGCTCAATCGCACAGCGCACACGAAAAAACCCGGCCGTGGCCGGGTTTTTGACGTATTGCGGGTATTCAGACTGCCGGTATTCAGGAAGCAAGCGTCGCAGGGGCGCCCGCACCTTCGATCTCGCGCTGAAACGGCGGCAGGGCATCCAGAAGCGCCCGGCCATAGCGACGGGTCAGAACGCGCCGATCGAGCAGCGTGATCCGGCCGGTATCGACTTCCTTGCGAATCAATCGACCGCAGGCCTGCACCAGCTTGATCGAGGCATCGGGCACTGAAATGCGCATAAAGGGATTGCCCCCTCGGGACTCGATCCATTCTGCAAGCGTCGCCCCTACCGGGTCATCAGGCACAGCAAAGGGCAGACGCGTGATCACCACATGGGTCAGATAATCACCCGGCAGATCGATGCCTTCAGCGAAGCTGGCCAGTCCGAGAATGATGCTGCCTTTCCCTTCATCGATGCGCTTTCGATGGCGCTCGATCAACTCCCGACGTGGCATGTCATCCTGAGACAGCGTGCGACCGAGCGCCTTATCGAGTCTGGCCACTACCGCGCGAAGCTGCTTGCGTGACGAAAAGAGCACCAGCGCCGCCTCATCCTCACCCAGATTTTCGATAAAGTTGACGATGGCACTTTCGTGCGCGTCGCGATCCCCCGGGTCGACGGCCTCACGCGGCACTGACAGCACCGCACGGGAGTAATCAAACGGACTGGGCAAACTCTGATAGCGATAGCGATTGGCAAGACCGGCGCGCTCCTGAAGGCGGTCGAAGCGTCCCAGTGCCGTGAGGGTGGCCGAGGTCAACACGGCACCGTGACAGCTGCCCCACAGATAGCGGGCCAGCGTTTCGGCAGCACTCACGGGGCTGGCAGAAAAGGTCAGTTCCGCCTCGCCCGAGCGCTGCTCGAAGGTCAGCCAGCGCGCCTGCGGCGGAGCATCCTCGACTTCATCAGCCCCAAAGGCCTGCCAGAGCGCGTGCGCCTCAAGGGCGCGACCATGCACCAGCGCGATCAGCGGTAGCCAGGCCTCGGCCTGTTCGCGGGCAAGACCGGTCGACTTGTCCGGATCAAGGCTTTCACGAAGGATATCGCTGATGGTTTCCAGATGCCGTGACAGCTCGGCAAAGGGCGTGACCAGCTGCTGTGCCAGATCACGAAAGGCCGCCGGCAGCCTGCCCATGGTAAAGCGATAGTGCAGCCGCTCGTTGTCCTCCGGCGTGCGCTCGGCCAGCGGCTGCGCCAGTCGAAAGGCGTCGCCGAGCCGGGGCTCGATGCTGGCCAGAAGCTCCGGGAACTGTCCCAGCAGACGAGCAATCGTGTGCTGCGCGCCAAGCCCCGTGTTGAGGTCCGTCAGTGACTTCTTGAGCTGGCCCAGCCAGCGCATCGCCGCGTTGACGCCCTGGCGATGATAGAAGTGCTCCAGCGCCTTGTCCGGCAGATGGTGCGCCTCGTCAAAAACGTAGATCGTGTCCTTCGGATTGGGCAGCACAATGCCGCCGCCCAGCGACAGATCGGCCAGCACCAGATCGTGATTGGCGACGATTACATCGGCCTCGTCCATGCCGCGGCGGGCACGGAAGAAGGCGCAGGCGCCGAAGTGCCCGCAGCGCCGGTTGGTGCACTGGCGATGATCGACCGTCAGGCGGCGCCACTGCGGGTCAGCGATGGTCTGTGGCCAGCTGTCACGATCGCCCTGCCACTCACCGCTGCCATAGGATTCAGCCAGTTCCCGGGCCAGCTCGCCGATATCCTCCTGACTGCTCACCAGACTCTGTTCGAACAGCGACATGGTCGGATTGTCTTCTACCCCATCCATCAGCTGATCGAGTTTGGCCACGCAAACGTAACGTCCGCGCCCCTTGGCCAGCGCATACTCGAAATCGAGCCCGCTGCTGGCCTTGAGCATCGGCAGATCCTGATGGAGCACCTGCTCCTGCAGGGCGACGGTCGCTGTCGACACCACCAGCCGCTTGCCCTGCGCCTTTGCAATGGGCAGTGCCGCCAGCAGATAGGCCAGTGTCTTTCCGGTGCCGGTGCCGGCTTCCAGCACGCAGACATGCTCCTGACTGACGCGCTTGCCCTGCTCGTCGGTCTTGATGTCACCAAGCGTTCGGGCAATTTCAGCCATCATCAGGCGCTGGCCATAGCGGGGCCTGAGCGAACGCGCTTCAATCACGCGTCGATAGGCCGCCTGAATATCGCGTTTAAGCGCGTCGTCGAGCACAGTGCCCCTCCGCCTTGTGGTACACGGCGTGGTCAGTCATCAGTGAGAAGGTTGGCCGGCGGCTGCTGACAGGGGAGCCGATCCTTGATGTAGGCTTCGATTTCCGGCAGTGCATAGCCGTCTTCTTCGCCGACAAAACTGATCGAGGTCCCCTGTGCACCAGCACGACCGGTTCGTCCGATACGATGCACGTAATCTTCGGGGTCGTCGGGCAGCGTATAGTTGACCACATGACTGATGTCGTTGATGTGTATGCCACGGCCGGCGACATCGGTGGCGACCAGTACGGCCACCTTGCCTTCGCGAAAACGCTCGAGCGTGCTCACACGTGTTTTCTGCGGCACCTCGCCTGACAGCATGGCCACATTGATCCCCGCCTTGCGCAGGCGATCATCAAGCTTGCGCACCAGATCGCGCCGGTTGGCAAAGACCATCACCTTCTCCAGCTTTTCTCGCTCGATCAGGCGCCTGAGAATGGTAAATTTTTCGGCATCACTGACGAGATAGACCCGCTGATCAATGTTGGCAGCCGCGCTGGCGTCGACTTCGATCTCGACATGCGCAGGCTCATGCGTCCATTGACTGGCCAGGTTGAGAATGTCCTGGGTAAAGGTGGCCGAGAACAAAAAGGTCTGACGCTCTTCGGTCCTGGGCGTGGCCCGAATGATGCGCTTGACGTCCGGGATGAACCCCATCGACAGCATGCGATCGGCTTCATCAAGCACCAGCACTTCGACCTGAGAAAGGTCGGCGTCACGCTTTTGATGAAAGTCGAGCAGACGTCCGGGGGTGGCCACCAGAATGTCCAGCGGCTTTTCAAGCTTCTGGCGCTGTTTCTGGTAATCCATGCCGCCCACGGCGCTGGCCACCCTCAGCGAGGTATGGGTCATCAACGCCCTGGCATCCTTTTCGATCTGCAATGCCAGCTCGCGCGTCGGCGCGATAATCAGCGCTCGGGGTGCCCCGGGCTTTTGTCCATCCGGCGCCGGCTCTTCCAGGAAATAGGCCAGAATCGAGATCAGAAAGGCCGCGGTCTTGCCGGTACCCGTCTGGGCCTTGCCGACCACGTCGCCACCCAGCAGCGTATGACGCAGCGCTTCGGCCTGGATCGGGGTGCAGTAATGGAAGCCCTGCTCGGCAATGGCCTGCATCAGCGGCATCGGCAGATTGAAATCCTGAAAACGCCACTTGCCGGCCACGGCAGGGACTTCCGGCAGGGCATTCGAGCCTTCGCTGCCGGACGCCTGGTTTTCCTGCACGTTACCAGTCTGAGCGTTATTACGGGACTGGCTGCGCCGGGGCTTGCGACGGCGGCGCTTGGGCCGACGATTGGCATTGGCGGGAGCCTCCGCCGACGTCTGTGCCGGCTGAGAGTTTTCCGACTCACTCATATGCTGCGATCACTTTGGCTTGAGATGAATAGACAAGATACCGGGCCATTGTATCAGCACCGCCGACCGAGTTGTGCATCAACCGTGTCCGGGGCAAGCCAGCGCCCGCGCAAATTGTTAAACTGCCCGCCACTGCAGCACACTGCTTCAGGCGAGACACGAGAGGTTTTTATGACCCGTCGCAAGAAGACGCGCTCGCTGGCCGACAAGGTGACCATCCGTACCGGCAAGCGCAAGGATTACCGCCGCTGGCGGCATGACAATCCGGACCAGTTACAGTCCACGCCGCGATTTGCGGCCAAAAAGCGCGATCAGCGCAAGGCGCAGGCCGCCAGCAAGCTGGAGCGACAGCGCCGTGAGGCCACGACCCTGCCGCTGCACTCGCAGAACACCAACGCCTCAACCGATTCATCACAAGACAGCTGACATGCGCCTGGTTTCATTCAATATCAACGGTATTCGCGCCCGCCAGCATCAGCTTGAAGCGCTGGTCGAGGCCCACGCACCCGATGTCATCGGCCTGCAGGAGACCAAGGTTCAGGACAGCGAGTTTCCCCTCGATGCCGTGGCCGGTCTCGGCTATCACGTGCACTATCACGGTCAGAAGGGTCATTACGGCGTGGCACTGCTCACGAAGGCAGCGCCGACGCAGGTGCAGTTCGGACTGCCGGATGATGACGATGAGGCGCAGCGCCGCATGATTGCGGTGACGCTGGACACGCCTGCCGGCCCATTGATGGTCTACAACGGCTATTTTCCGCAGGGCGAGGGCCTCCATCACCCGACCAAGTTTCCCAACAAGCGTCACTTTTATGATCAGCTCTCGCGCCATCTGGAACAAAGGCACCAGCCGGAGGAACTGATCGCGGTCATGGGCGATTTCAATATCTCGCCTGCCGACATCGATATCGGCATTGGTGAGCCCGCCCGCAAGCGCTGGTTAAGAGAAGGCAAGACAAGCTTTCAGCCCGAGGAGCGCCGCTGGCTCGAGCGTTTGACCACCTGGGGATTTGAAGACAGCTACCGTCGCTGTTATCCGCAGCGCGACGATCTGTTCAGCTGGTTTGACTACCGCTCAAAGGGCTTTGAGCGCGACCCGAGACGCGGGCTTCGCATCGATTACATCCTGACCAGTACGGGGCTTTCACCCCGCGTTCAGGATGCCGGCATCGATTATGAATTGCGCGCCATGACGCGGCCTTCCGACCATGCCCCGGTCTGGACCACGCTGGCGATTGAGTAACGTCTTCGGCGTTACGTCGAAAGCAATGAGCCACCATCCGGCCCACCCTGTTGCGGGCCGGGTGTCTTTCAACGCATGAGCCTTCATGAAGGCCTGTCGTCCGCCTGCTGGTCATTATCGATCAGCGCCAGCCATTGCCCTGCCTGATCGGCACTGTCATTAAACTTCCTGGCCTGACGAAAGAGCTGCTGCGCCTGATCAAGATGGCCCTGCTCATAGACCGCAACCCCTTCCATCAGCAATAACTGCCCTGGATTGTCAGCCCCTTTTTCACGCGCCCTTGCAAATCCCTGCTCGGCCTGCGCCCAGATCCCCCAGCCATAGGCGAGATCACCCAGCATGTACCAGTCGTGGGCGTCATTGCTGCGTTCGGCAACCGCCTGCCAGACCTGCAAGGCCTTTTGATGATCGCGCGCCTGCGCCCAGGCCCGTGCCACCAGCCGACGGTGTGCATCACTGTCTTCGAGCTCCCCCTTGTCGAGCGCCTGCGAGAGCATCTCGGCGGCACGCGCTGGCGTCCCTCCGGCCATATGCAGTTTTGCCCGCGTCAGTAGCGCCTTCTCCCCCGTGAGAATACCCCGCTGCCAGCCAGCCTCCCAGAGCGCTGCAGCCCGTCCGGGCTGGCCGATGCGCTGATACAGGGCAGCCGCCTGCTGCCAGCGGGCCGGGTCACTGTCATCCTGATCAAGCTGTGCTTCGACCACCTCGGAGGCCGCCTCAAATTGCCCGGCCTGCTGATAAACACTCGCAGCCAGCGCCAGCTGGTCGCTATCGGGTGTCGAATCCTTCTCTCGCGCCAGCGAGACCCAGCGCAGCGCTTCATCCCACTGTTCAAGACGTGCGTGAATGCGTGCCCCCAGCCAGAGATCATCAGCAGTGGGCGATGTCTGGCCCTGCCAGCGATCAAACAGTGCTGCGGCCTGATCAAGCTGGCCGGCCTTCAATCGCAGCTTCGCTTCCTGCTCGAGCCATTGCAGACGCTGTGCCAGCGGCGCCGTGTCGATACCGCGCGCCTGATAAAGCAGATCGGCCGCCCGGCCGGGCTGATCCATCCGTTGTGCGGCATTGGCAGCCAGCTGTAGATACAGCGCACGCGCCCACTGATCGCTCTGACGGCTGCCGGCGCTGGCTGCACGGGAACGCGCCGTCTCCACCACCTGCTGGTAATGACCGTTTGCGAGCTCGCGTTCAAGCCCCTGCAGCCTGTCGATACTCTGCTGGGAAAGCGCGGGGCCGGCGGCCAGAGCACGCTGCTCGCCGCCCAGCAGCATGGCAAGACTGATGCCCATGGCCATCAGCGCTTTTAACCGGCCCTGACGGGGATTCACATGGCGAAGGCGATAGTGGCGAAACATGGCATTACCTCAGCTTGAAGACCAGCCGCTGACGCGTACGAGCCGGCGCATCGCGAGACGGGAACTGCCACTGCTCGATGGCATCACGGGCAGCACTGTCAAATACCCCCCCGGGCTCTGACGCCGTGACCTGAATGGAGCCTGCATCGACACTGCCATCGGCATTGATGATAAAGCTCATCTCGACGAAGCCCTCTTCACCCCGTCGCCTTGCCCGCATGGGGTATTCCGGCTGCACCCGGCTGGTAGGCTGTGCCTGTACCGTGCCGCCACCCTGGGCGGTTGCTCCCTCGGGCGTGCCACCGCTTTGCGACCCCTGCTGCTCACTTTGCTGCGTGCCCTGAGACGATGGCGTGGGCGTGGCCTGCTGTTTTGGCGGCGTCGGCGCTGGACGCGGCTCAGGTTTGGGCTCAGGTTTTGGTTCAGGCCTTGGCTCCGGTTTCTCAACCTCAAGCTCCGGCAAATCATCGTTCATCCTGACGTCCGGCGCCTGAGGTTCGCTGACCTCCTGTTCCTGCAGTTGAATATCGCTTTGTACATCCTCGGCCGGCAGGGGCGCCGGCGCAGGCCGTGCCGGTGCAGCGGGTGGCGGCGGAGGCGGTGCGGCCGCAGCGATATCGTTCGAGGCCTCGGGCGCCCTGGCAGGTGCTGCCACGTTGTCAACGATCGACATGGTCATGGTTTCCTGAGGCGTATCCCGTGGCTCGGGCGGGGCGACCATCAAGGCCAGCCCCCAGAACAGCAGCAGTGCAAGGGCCAGCGCGCCCAGCAGCGCAAGCGCCTGACGCATCAGTTCTCTCCTCGCGACGCCGCCACCGCCACGTTTTCAACGCCCGCCTGACGGATGCGATCCATGGTCTGGATCAAAAGTCCGGTCTGTGAGGCGCGATCGGCCTGGATGACCACGTTGCCGTCACTCCCCGACAACGTTTCCCGCACGCGATCGCCCACGGCGTTGCTGTCCACGGCCTGACCGTCTACCCAGACCGTGCCTTCCGAGGTGATGGCCACCAGTACCTGGGTGTCATTGCGCTGCGTGGCTTCGCTTGACTCGGGGCGATCGATGTCTACCCCGCTTTCACGCACAAAGCTGGTGGTGACAATAAAGAAGATCAGCATGATGAAGACCACGTCCAGCATCGGGGTCAGGTCGATAGCGGTCGTGTCTTCTTCCATGCGAGTTCGCCGTCTACGCATGATCGATCTCCGTGGCTCGGGTCAGTCGATCGTGAAGATACTGATCTTCACGTCGCACGATGTGTTCAAACCGACTGGTAAAGAGGATGCCCACCACGGCCACCGCCATGCCGGCCAGCGTTGGCAGCGTGGCACGTGCCACACCATCCGACATGCCGCGCGCCTGGCCCACCCCGGTAATGGAGAGCGTATCAAACACCTGGATCATGCCGGTGACGGTACCCACCAGCCCCAGCAGCGGGCACAGGGCCACCAGCAGCTTCAACCACGGCAGCGAGGCTCTCAGCGCACTGATGAGTTCACCACACCAGCATTCGCGCAGCGTACGGGCGCTCCAGCTGACATGCTCATGGCGCTGTTGCCAGCGGGTAATCAGCGCCTGGCGCTGCCGGCGATAGCGCCACTGCCAGTAGATCAGCCGCTCCAGTGCCAGCGTAAACAGCAGCACGGCGACCAGAGCAATCACCACCAGCACCGGGCCACCGGCGCTGGCCAGCCGTGCAATGGGATGCACCAGCGCCTCGATCATGAGGCACTTCCATGCAGACGGGTGTCGGCTTCAAGCCCTGAGTGCTGCTCATCCATGCGATCCGCCAGATGGGCACTGGCCTGTCGCTCCAGCAGATTCATCAGGCTGCGGCTACGGCTGTTGAGCGCGGTGTTGGCAAACAGCAGAGGGATGGCCACGACCAGCCCCAGTACAGTGGTCACCAGTGCCTGACTGATACCGCCGGCCATCATTTTGGGATCGCCACTGCCGAACACCGTGATGGCCTGAAAGGTGCCAATCATGCCGGTGACCGTGCCCAGCAGTCCCATCAGAGGAGCGATGGCAGCAATCACCTTGACAACCGCCTGCCCGCGTTCCAGCCCCGGCTGCTCGGCCAGCAGCATTTCATCCATTCGGGCCTCGAGTACTTCAGGCTCATGGTAGCGCTGCTGCTGTCCAAATCGCTTGAGTACACGCCCCAGCGGGTTATCGTTGCGCAAATCCTCGAATTGATGCATCTGGCGACGAGTACGGGCACTGACCAGCGCCAGCCATGCAAACTGGGCCAGAGCAATCAAAAGGCCAACGGCACCCAGCGCCAGCGTGATATAGCCGATCACGCCGCCCTGCCTGACGCGCTCGACGAGAGAGGGCTGCTGCGCCAGTGCTTCCAGCACTTCTCCATCGGTCGGATCAAGCGCCATGGTGTCGCCTTCACCGCTGGCCAGTGCTTTCAGCTGATCCGAGACACTGCCCGGCGTATGCGCTGCCACGGCCAGCGGGCGGTCATCTGCCGGCGCCCTCAGCAGATCGCCCTCACTGAACGCGCTCATGCCACCCAGACGCACCACGTCGCGCTGGGTGATTTCGCCATTTTTCCCGGCCACGGGCAGTTGCAGGTGTTCGCCCTGAGCGCTGCGCGCGATCAGCTGGCTCATCGACTTCGCGTACTGCTCGAGGTCCTCGGTGGAAGCAATGCTTGAATCGTCCAGCGACGGCAGGCGGATCTCGCTACCCAGCGTCAGCCAGCTGTTGTTCAGGCTGTCGCGGGTATCGTCGATCTCGTGACGCAATTGATCGAACATCGGCTGAAGATCATCGCCTTCACTGCTTCGCCGCTCATTGATGTCTGCGATGGCCTTTTCCTGGCGCTGGCGGGTGCTGTCGAGGCTATCGCGACGCGCCTGCGCCTTTTGCTGGTTTGCCTCGGCATCCGCCACGGCCTGTTTTAATTGCTCACGATCATCCAGCAGAGTATCGAGACGCGACAGGTCACGCTGCTGCGCCCGGGCAGAGCCCTGCTGATAGCTCTGGACAATATCTTCAAGCGAAGGGGCTGACTGTTCGTCGGCAGAGGCCGGCAGAGAGATACCCACCATCAGGGCCAGTGCGGCACCGGCCAGAGGCCCGGTCATATGTTTTACCACCTTCATGAGGATGCCCCCTGCGACGCGGATTCGGATGACGCCTGTTCCGGTTCAATGGAAAGCGGCAATGACAGAAGCTCGGGGGCACGCTGATCATTGGCAATGCGAATACCGCGGTTGACCTCGGCACGCTCGGCGTTGTCCAGCGGATGCCACTGATGATCCCGGTTTTTCCAGACGCCACCCTGCTCGCCATCCGGCGTGAGGTAATAAAACCCAATGCGTCCCATGCGTAAAAACTGAACGTCACGCTGCTGATTGCCCTGGGTCAGCCGGCCCTGCCAACTGTCCATGTTGCGCCCATAATCAAGCTCCGTGCGCCAGACCGAGAGAAGCTGCTCCATGCGCTTCTCATTGGAAATGGAGGGATCGACCAGCGTTTTCTCAAGGCCGTCCAGCCGGGCCACGCGTTCGTCATGGCGGAAGGGAATATCGGCTTCCACCAGTGCCCTCAGGCGGTCCAGCATGTCCTGAAGGGTGTCTGGCAGCGCATCCCGGGTCTCGCCCAGAGTTTCCAGTGCATGCTGCTGGCGCTCGATTCGCTGCTGCTGCTCCTCCAGGATTGAGGAAAGCTGATCGTTGTAGCGTTCCAGTCGCTGTGCCGACGACTGCGCGTCGCGAAGGCGGGTTAAAAGTTCGCGGGTCTCGTCATCTGCCTGATCGATACGCGTCTGAATGGCCTGCTGCTGTTGCTGCTGCTGAGCGGTTTCATCACGAAGTGACGACGCCTCTGCCAGCGTCGGTAATGCCATTATCGTCAATAGGGAAAAGGCAGCGCCTCTGAGACAACAATTACGACGGTGGGTCCTCACATGATTCTCCAGGAAGAGGCGTACAGTAAAAATGGGGACAATCCGAATATACGATACCGGACAACCAGGGCAACTTAATAGAAACAAGAACAATTATCAAATGATCATCGCTAACATCGCCATGCTGGGGCTGCTTTTGAGTGACCCGGTGCGCCATCCACAAAAAAGCCGGCACGAAGCCGGCTCATGGCCATTCTTGAGACCGCACATCAAAGCTTGCGTTCAAGCTCCGGCAGCGCCTGAAACAGATCGGCAACCAGACCGTAGTCGGCCACCTGAAAGATCGGGGCTTCCTCATCGGAGTTGATGGCCACAATCACCTTTGAATCCTTCATGCCGGCAAGATGCTGCACTGCCCCGGAAATGCCGGCGGCGATGTAGAGCTCTGGCGCGACCATCTTGCCGGTCTGGCCGACCTGAAGGTCGTTGGGGACGTAGCCGGCATCCACGGCAGCACGCGAGGCACCTACAGCCGCACCGAGCCGGTCTGCCACGCCTTCGATCAGGCGGAAGTTCTCGGCACTGCCAAGGCCCCGGCCGCCGGAGATGATCACGCGGGCACCGCCCAGCTCGGGGCGCTCGCCGCCAGCCAGCTGTTCGTCAACGAAGGTCACCAGCCCCTGATCACCGGTGCTGGTAGCGCTTGAAACGCTGGCCGCACTCTGCTCGCCGACCGGCTCAAAGGCGGTCGGACGAATGGTCATGACCTTTTTGTCATCCAGACTGCGCACGGTGGCCAGCACACTGCCGGCATAGATGGGTCTAACGAAGGTGTCAGCGGATTCAACAGCAATGACATCGGAGATTTGTCCTACGCCCAGCAGTGCTGCCACCCGCGGCATGACATTACGCCCACTGGTGGTCGAGGCGCACAGCAGATGAGTATAGGGCTCGGCCAGTGACACGATCAGCGACCCCATGTTTTCCGCCAGCATGTGATCAAATGCGCTGTCTTCCACGCTGGTCACAACGGAAACGCCGGTCAGGCGCGCTGCCTTTTGGGCCGCCTCACTGGCCTGACTGCCGGCCACCAGCACATCGATCGGGCCACCAAGCCGTGAAGCCGCGTCCATGACGCGCGCCGTCGCGCTGGAGAGATGGCCCTTTTCCTGCTCGGCGATGACCAGAATACGTGTATCGCTCATCAGATCACCTTCGCTTCGTTCTTGAGTCGATCAATCAATTCATCCACTGAATCCACGCGCACCCCGGCTTGGCGCTCTCTCGGGACATCGACCCGAATCAGCGCCTGACGTGGCGTGACGTCAACCCCCAGCGTGTCAATTTCCAGACTTTCAATCGGGCGCTTTTTGGCCTTCATGATGGCCGGCAGCTTGGCATAGCGCGGCTCGTTGAGACGCAGGTCCGTCGTGACCACGGCCGGCAGCGACATGGCAAGCGTTTCCAGCCCCCCATCAATTTCCCGGGTGACCTCCAGCCGATCACCATCGATGGTGATTTTTGAGGCAAAGGTGGCCTGCGGCAGTTGCGTCAGGGCGGCCAGCATGGGGCCGGTCTGGCTGCTGTCGCTATCGATGGACTGCTTGCCCAGCAGTACCAGCGCCGGATTTTCACGCTTGACCACTTCGGCCAGCACCCGGGCGGCACCGAGTGAGTCAACCGCAGTATCGCTGTTCACATGCAATACGCGGTCAGCCCCCAGCGCCATGGCGGTGCGAAGCTGCTCCTGCACGCTTTTGTCACCGATGGAAACAGCCACCACTTCATCAGCGATGCCCTGCTCCTTGAGGCGGACGGCTTCTTCAAGCGCAATCTCACAAAACGGATTCATGGCCATTTTGGCGTGCGTCAGGTCCACATCGCTGTGGTCTTCCCTGATGCGCACCCGGACGTTGTGATCAATCACGCGCTTGATGGCGACGAGTACTTTCATGCCTTCCTCGTGGTGTCGGATATCTCGAAATTCGTGAACATGACCGCCCATTGTCGACGCACGGGGAGCTTCGGGGCGGTTCTCGCAGGATGACTGTCAGCCTACATGGGGACCAGGGCCGCACAAGACAACAAATTGGCTCGGAAAAAAGGTTCGAATTGGGCCGGCCCCCGACTTGATGCGATAATCAGGCATTATCCAGCCCCCAGGCTGCTTCCGGAAGCGGCTGAGAATCATTGCCATCCAAAAACGTTAGTGTAACACGCCCTACGTCATCAGGATGGGGGATGAATCACGCAAGGAGTTGCTCAATGGACAGAGAGTCCATGTCATTTGATGTGGTAATTGTCGGCGCAGGCGTTGCCGGTCTTTCCGCGGCCTGTCGTCTGATACAGGCGGCCAGTGAGCAGGCGCGTGAACTGAGTGTCTGCGTGCTGGAAAAGGGTGCCGAAGTCGGCGCGCATATTCTTTCGGGCGCGGCCTTTGATCCGCGCGCCCTCGATGAGCTCTTTCCCGACTGGAAGGACCGCGGCGCCCCCCTGCATACCCCGGCGCTGCGCGATGAGGTCCTGTATTTGCGCGACAGCGAGCGGGCGGTGCGCTTTCCCGAGGCGCTGATCCCGCCTTCCATGCTCAACGAGGGCAGCTATCTGATCAGTGCCGGCGATCTGTGCCGCTGGCTGGCCGAACAGGCCGAAGCGCTGGGCGTCGATATTTTCCCGGGCTTTGCCGCCCAGTCATTGATGTTTGGTGAACATGGGGAAATCACCGGCGTCATTACCGGCGATATGGGCCTTGATCATGAGGGCAATCCCAAGCCTTCCCACGAACCGGGCATCGAGCTTTACGGGCGCTATACCCTTTTTGCCGAAGGCGCGCGCGGTCATCTTGGGCAGGAACTGATCAAGCATTTTGATCTGGCTGCCGGGCGCGATGAACAGCACTATGCCATCGGCTTCAAGGAGCTCTGGGAAGTGCCTGCCGAGCAGCATGAGCCGGGGCTGGTCGTCCACACCGCCGGCTGGCCGCTGTCCTCCAGAGCCCACGGCGGCAGTTTCCTGTATCACGGCAGCGACCGTCAGGTCATGGTCGGCCTGATCGTGGACCTGGCCTATGACAACCCCTGGCTTTCGCCTTTCGATGAATTCCAGCGCATGAAGCATCACCCGGAAATCGCGCGTCATCTCAAGGGCGGGACACGACTGGCCTTCGGTGCACGCGCCCTCACCAAGGGCGGACTCAACAGCCTGCCCAGGATGGTCTTCCCCGGAGGTCTTTTGATCGGCTGTGATGCCGGTACGCTGGATTTTGCGCGTATCAAGGGGCTTCACATGGCCATGAAGTCCGGCATGCTGGCGGCCGACACCGTCGTCGCCGCGCTTGCAGCTGGAGATGAAGGCGGCAGCACGCTCAGCGATTTTACCACCCGCTTTGAGGGCAGCTGGGCCCACGAGGCACTGGCCAAACACCGCAACTTCGGCCCGGCCATGCACCGCTTCGGGATGGTCATGGGCGGGGCGTGGAACTTCCTTGAGCAGAAACTGCGTCTGCCACTGCCCACACTGCATGACACCATCGCGGACCATACGCGTCTGAAAACCGCTGACGCCGCAGAAAGAATTGATTATCCGCGTCCCGACGGTGTGCTGTCGTTTGACAAGCCCTCCTCGGTGTATCTCTCCAATACACATCACGAGGAAGATCAGCCCTGTCATCTGCAGCTACGCGACCCGAGCATTCCAGTCAGCGTCAATCTACCCCGCTATGCCGAGCCGGCCCAGCGTTACTGCCCGGTCGGCGTCTACGAAGTGGTTGAAGACAGCGATGGCACGCCGCGCTTTCAGATCAACTTCCAGAACTGCATTCACTGCAAGACCTGCGATATCAAGGACCCGTCCCAGAATATTCACTGGGTCACGCCGGAAGGTGGCAATGGTCCCGGCTATCCCAACATGTAGCGACACGCCTGACATGCATTGATATACAAAAGGGCCCCGATGTCTGAAAACATCGGGGCCACTTGCGTAGATGGCCTGCCAATCAGACCGTCGGGGCGCTGGTATCGGTGGCGACAGGGCGCGCCGGGTCCCGGCTCCACTCGCTCCAGGAGCCCGGATAAAGTCTGGGCAGCGGCCTGCCCAGCGCTGCGTGCGCCAGGATGATCATGCAGGCGGAGATACCGGACCCGCAGTAGGCGATGCTCGACTGGCCGGTGGCCGGTATCAGTCTTTCGAGAACATCACTCTCTGCCATGCAGTTATCCCCTCCCAGAAGCGAAGCGCCCGGCACATTGACGGCGCCGGGAATATGGCCGGCCACCTGATCAATCGGCTCGCTTTCGCCGCGATAGCGCGCCGGCGGTCTGGCATCGAGCAGCAGCGCGTCGCCTTCGGCCACGTCATCGGCACTGGCCACCATCTGATGCTGGAAATCACACACCCAGTCGCTTGGCGTTGGCATCACGGGCGTGTCGCGCTCCAGCGCTCCGCCCACGGCCTGCCAGACCTGAATGCCGCCGTTGAGGACAAACACATTGTCATGACCGGCCCAGTGCAGCATCCACCATGCGCGCGCCGCGGCCAGCTGCCCGCCCAGATCGTCATAGACAACCACCCGGGTCTCGGGCGTGATGCCCCAGCCCTGAAGCGTTTTCTGCCAGGTGTCAGGGGCCGGCAGCGGATGACGGCCTCCTCTGGCGCCGCCCGGCGGTGCAGAAAGATCCTCGTCCATATCCGCCAGCAGGGCGCCGGGCAGATGACCTTCCTGATAGAGCCGCGAAGCCGCTCGGGCGTCATCCAGTCGTGCCCGACAGTCGAGAATCACCAGCGGTGTGCTGTCGCGCTGCCACATCAGAAGGGTTGTGACGTCTGTCAGTGCAGTGGTCATGAAAACTCCCTGAATTTAACCAACGCGCTCGATCGGCGCGCGTGAAGCAATTAACCGGCGACGGCCGGCCCGATGAAACATGACTTCCAGCACGCAGCGCTCGCGGTCACCTTCGACCAGCTCGATGCGCCCTTCTCCAAATACGGCGTGACGCACCTGCTCACCCGGCCGCCAGTCCTCGGTCTGCGAGAGTATCGCCGGCGTCTTCTGCCCGGCACTGGCACGAAATGAGGCATCAACGCCGACACCCTCAAGATAGCGGTTGACCAGTGCCGGGTCGCGCACCCCGGGTGCAGCCTCTGATCCTGCCTCAGGCCCTGCCGCAATGGCACGAGTCATTTTGACACTGTCTTCCCAGGCGGCTTCTTCCACAAATCGGCTGATACGATGGGGCGCCGGATCAGAGAGCAACAGCAGGCGTTCGCGGGCTCGGGTAATGCCGACATAAAAAAGCCGTCGCTCCTCTTCCAGCGCCTGAGGGGTCAGCGGATTTTCTCTGGAATAGAGCGGGAAATCCTCCTCATTGAGCCCGGCAAGCGCCACCAGCGGCCATTCGAGCCCTTTCGCACCATGAATGGTCGACAGCAACACGCCCTGCTCCTGATTAATGACCGGATTCTTGAGCAGTGCAATGAAGGCATCCGGATCATCGGCCAGCTCCCCGGCCTGCTCGATCAGAACATCCAGCAGGCGGATATCCTCTTCCCCCTTGTCGCGGCGAGCCGCAGCACGGCGCAAAAGCTTTTCGGCTTCCAGGGTATCAACCACATGAGACAGTACATCGGCGGGCGCCTGATCACGCATGGAAGGCAGTTTCTGCAGCAGCGCCCAGCGCTTTTTAAGATGTCGACGCTGAAAGGGTTTCAGGCCGTCCAGAACGATGTGCTGCTCGGGCCAGCGACCGGTGCGGGCAAGCTCTGCCGTCAGTGGCCCAAGGCGCTCCTGACTGACAAAGGCGCTGGGCTGACTATAAAGCAACAGCAGATGCTCGCTGTCCTGTAGAAGCTCCGGGCGCCGGGTCAACTCCAGATAACCTGCCAGGGCTCTTACCAGCGGCAGACGAAACACGAAACGATCCTGCTGCCCCAGATGAAAGGGAATATTGTCTCTTAGAAGACGCAGCTGCACGGGCACGCTGAGCGACCAGCTACGCACCAGCACTGCACACTCCTTCAGGTCACGCCCCTGTGCCTGCCATGCCTTTAGCGTATTGACCAGACGTGTGCCGCCACTATCGCATTCAACCTGCGTATCGGGATTGTCGGGAGCCGATAGCGTGAGCTGGTCAGCAGCCCCCTTGTTGGCGCGAATCACATGGTTGGCCATCAGCGATACGGCATGACCGTGGCGAAAGGTCCAGCTCAGAGGGTAATCGGTCGGTGCCCCGAAAAGCTCGCTAAAGCGGGCGTTCATGGCATCCGGGCGCGCCCCGCGCCACTCATAGATACACTGATTGGCATCGCCGACCGCCATGACGCTGGCACTGGTGCCCGCCAGCATCGACAGAAGGCGCAGCTGAACCTCGTTGATGTCTTGGTACTCATCGACAATGATGTGATCGAGCCGCCCCTGAATACGCCCTCGCGCCGTTTCATCGCGAATCAGCGCCCGCAGCGGTCGATACAGCAGGTCGGCATAGGTCATGACCCCCTGCGCGTGCATCTGGCGCTCCATCTCCAGAAAGGCCGGCACGAAGTGCTCCGTATCAGCACCGTAGTCACCACGCTCATGGAGTCTGGCCGGTGGCAGGCATTCCGATTTGACCAGGTCACAGAACTGCAGCAGCGCCTCGATGCGCTCCTCTTCCAGTGCCAGGGCCAGCTGCGCGGGCTCATCGACAAGCAGTTGCTGCAGCACCTGGCGCGCGAGGCGCTCTCGCTGCCACTCCCCTTCAATCAGTCGACGCGCCGGCAGCGCGCCCCAGCGCACCAGGCTCTGCCCCAGCCGATGCCCAATGGAGTGAAAGGTACGCACCTGGGGCAATCGGCTTCCGGCGGGCGCCAGCATGCGCAGTCGCGCGGCGAAATCTTCGCGCGCAGCGCGATTGAACATCAACACCATGATCCGATCTGCCGGCGTCCCGATCGCCATGAGATGCAGCACTCGCGCTACCATGGTCGATGTCTTGCCGGCACCGGCCACGGCAAAGACCCGCGCATGCCCCTGGCTGTGTTGCACCACGGCCTGCTGCTGTTCGGTCAGTCTCATGATGGCGATGTGGAAATATCGTCCGGCGAGACCGGCGCCCCGAGCGCATGCCAGTGGCCGCCGCTTTGAAGCCCCATATGCAAGCGCCCCTCAGTGTCTTCCATGCATTCGGCATGCTCGACAAGGTAATACCAGCACTGGCGCGACAGGCGGGCCGAAAGGCCATGACGCCAGATGACCCGGGGGATGTCCGTCTCGTCATCCGTGACCAGGCAACAATGACTGTCCAGCGTGGCGTGCTCCCCGGTCTGTGTGGTCAAAAGCCAGCCAGGGCCGGTGCCTGTCTCCTCCTGACGGGTAACCTCCACGATCAGCAATGGATACTCCTCGACCCGGATCCGCCATTTTTCGACCGGTGTGACCAGATAGTAGTGACCGTCAGCCTCACATCGAAGAAGACGTGACAGCGTACGCAGCACACGTGGATGCGCTACCTTCACGCCCTCGTGCCACCAGATACCCGAACGATCCACCAGGATGTCCAGCTCACCCGACAGCGCTGGATCCCACGCTTCCAGCGGCAGGGGCTGATCATTGGCTTGAACCGTCAGCAGTGTCTCCAGTGACATGGCAGGCTCCTCAGGCATGGGTAAGCGATGCAGCGGCGTCGTGTGAAGGCGCGGTCCGACGAAAAAGACGATGGAAATTGGCCGTGGTCTGCATGGCCACTTCATCAAGACTGATATTGCGCTCACGGGCGATGACCCGGGCTACTTCCAGCACACGCGCCGGCTCATTCGCTCGTCCTCTGTAAGGCACCGGCGAGAGCCACGGGCTGTCGGTTTCGAGCAGCAGTCGATCCAGAGGGAGCGCCCGGGCCAGCGCGCGCACGTTTTCGGCGCTGGCAAAGGTGACAATACCGGAAAGCGAAATCATGAAGCCATGAGCGACGGCGCGGCGTGCCATCTCAACGTCTTCGGTAAAGCAGTGCAATACGCCGCCCACATTCGGGTCGAGATATTGCTCGATCATCTCCAGCGTCTCTTCACGCGCTGAGCGGGTATGAATACTGACCGGCAGTTCGGCGTCATGGGCAGCACGCAGATGATGCTCAAAGCGGCTTAACTGGATCTCCCGAGACACGCGAAGACTCCCTTGCTCGTCGGTCTGAAAGTCCAGCCCGATTTCGCCAACGACCACCGGCTCGAATCGATCGATGCAGTCCGTAATCTCTTCAAGCGTGGGCTCGTGCTCAAGGCGCTGCATCGGGTGGACACCGACACCAAAAAAGACGTCGTCATGACGGCGTCCGATCTCGGCCAGCGCCGGCACGCCCTCAAGCGTAGTGGCAACGGCAAGAAAACCGCGCACACCGGCATCACGCGCACGCGACAGCACGTCATCCACGCTGCCGCTTTCAGCATCAAGACGATCAAGATGACAGTGAGAATCGATCAGTACCGAAGGCCACGACAATTGTTCGGTTAACTGGCTCATTGAACCTACCCGGTTAGAAGCTGTACAGACCAGGTATTATCGCAGATCATCGACTTTCAAGGGGATCAAAGATGCCGTTTCGGCGCTTTCAGGTGCAAGTAACTTTAAACAAGAGGATAACGGTATAAAAAATACGTATCAAGCACAACGCACTGGGGTGTCGTCAGGCCAGCAGCGCTTCAATATGTTCGCGCAATACCTGTTCTTCAGCATCGAGATGAACACCCACACCGCCCTCTCGCTGACCGGCCATCCCTGATGGCGATATCCAGGCAACGATTCCCGATGCCGGACGCGCATCATGCTCTTCCGGCAGTGTCAGCAGCAGATAGACCCGCTGCCCCAGCCGATGACGCACCTGGGTGGGCAGGAACAGACCACCGCGCTCAAAAAGCGGCATCCAGGCTGTTCTAAGTGCATTGGTATCGTTGAACGTAAAAGACAATGCCCTGGCGCTCACGCAAACCTCCTGATGAGAAAATTACGCTTCCCTTATCGGCCGTTTGTGCGAAAAGTTGTGTTCAGGATCAGGAACGCAACAGGGCTGACCATCGTATCAGCCAGGATTCGATCACCAGTTGCGCATTGGGATTGCCCCCCCCGGCCAGCAGACGCCGCTGCTCGTGAGCGTAATCCAGCAGGCGAAACCAGTCGCGAACGCGGGCATTCTTGAGGGCCTGACGGTATAGCGGCAAAAGATCCCGATTGCGGACACTGTCCATGTCACCGGATACGCCCAGGCGAATCAGATCCTCCAGCCACAGCACGCCGTGCCATAAAATATCGGGCAGGGCCTGCTTGTCCAGACGTGCCGCTTCTGCCACCGGATCTCCGCCACGTACCAGCGATTCAAAAAGTTCCCGCAGCTCCTGGCGCAGCTGGCGAGCCTCGGGCGCGGCCAGATCGCGCGCCAGCAGCGGGCGACCACCGGCCACCTGCCACCAGAATGCTGCCTGCTCCTGATCTTCAAGCTCATGCGCCAGCCACGCCATGGACACATCACGCGCCGGCTGGGGATGCGACCACTGCTGGCAGCGGCTGCGAATGGTCGGCAGCGTCCGGGACGGTATATCGCTTTGCAGGATAAACAGCGTATCAACACCCGGCTCTTCGAGGCTTTTCAGCAGCGCATTGGAAGCCGCCACCGTCATCGCCTCGGCAGGCGCCAGGTGGATAATGCGATATCCCCCCTGCTGCGCCGTCTGGGAGGCAAAGGCGTTAATGTCACGAATGGCATCAATGCGAATCTGCTTGCCTCGCTCGGCAGGCAGGATCTCCAGAAGATCGGGGTGGTATCCCGACATCAGCATTTGACAGGAATGACACTGGCCGCAGGCAGTGTCACCCGGTGAGTGACAGAGCTGGCGGGCGATCAGCGCCTGTGCCAGACGCTCCTTGCCCAGCCCCGACGGCCCGGTCAGCATGAGCGCATGTGGCAGACGAGATTCATCTGCCAGCGCGGTCAGGCGCTGCCAGATGGAGGCCTGCCAGGGCCAGGGCGTTAGTTCCATGTCGTAAGCTGTTGATCAAGTCGTGTGGCAATATCGCGCTGCACCTGCTCGAGCGGCTGTGCGGCATCTACCGCCACCATGCGCTCCGGGGCCTGTTCGGCGCGCGCGCGGTATCCCTGGCGCACCCGCTCAAAGAAATCGCCGCGCTCACGCTCAAAACGATCACGTTCTGCGCCTCGCGCCGCCAGACGGTCGGCGGCGTAGGTGACCGGCATGTCCAGCCAGAGCGTGAGATCCGGCGCCAGCCCTCCCTGCACAAACTGCTCAAGCATGGCAATACGCTCCCGGGCAATCCCGCGGGCACTGCCCTGATAGGCAAAGGTGGCATCGGTAAAGCGGTCACTGATGACCCAATCCCCGCGGGCAAGCGCGGGACGGATCACCTGCGCCAGATGCTGGGCGCGACCGGCAAACACCAGCAAAAGCTCTGCCAGATCATCCAGCGGCTCCTGCGCGTCATCGGCAAGCAACAGTGCGCGAATACGCTCGGCCATGGGCGTGCCACCGGGCTCACGCGTGGTGACCACACGGATACCACGGGATTGAAGATAATCGCGAACGAAGGAAAGATTGGTGCTCTTGCCGACACCTTCCCCGCCCTCCAGAGTGATAAAGCGGCCTTGCTGGGTCATTACAACTCTCAACGATTGAGGATATAGCGACGCACCGCCGCATTGTGTTCTTCAAGCGTGGCAGAAAACTGATGCTCTCCATTGCCTTTTGAAACGAAATAGAGTGCATCACCGTCTGCCGGATTGACCGCAGCTTCCAGCGAAGCACGCCCCGGCATTGCGATGGGCGTAGGCGGCAACCCATTGATGACATAAGTATTCCAGCGTGTGGATTCGGTCAGATCGGCACGCGTCAACGACCCGTTGTAGGCCTGCCCCAGCCCGTAAATCACGGTGGGGTCGGTCTGCAGACGCATCCCCTTTTCAAGGCGGCGAACGAACACACCCGCAATCCGGGTACGCTCATCGGGAGCACCGGTTTCCTTTTCAATCAGTGAGGCCAGAATCAGCGCCTGATAAGGACTGTCGAGCGGCAGATCAGGCTGGCGCTCGGCCCAGACGTCATTGAGTGTGCTGACCATTCTGTCATGAGCGCGCTTGAACAGCTCAAGATCCGTGGCCCCCTTGAGCCATTGATAGGTATCCGGGAAGAACCAGCCTTCGGGAAACTCGCCTTCCATGCCAAGCGCGGTCATGACCTCTTCATCGCTCATATCACGGGTCTTGTGCTCGAGCGGCTCGGCCTGATTCAGAATCTGGCGCATCTGGGCAAAGGTGCGTCCTTCCGGAATGGTCAATCGATGTCGGACAACATCATTACTGGACAGCTTGCCCAGTAACGCATGAGCATTCATGTCAGGCAGGATTTCAAATTCGCCGGCACGCAGGGCTCTCAAACGGGCAGGCTCGATGACGCCCAGCAGCTGATACGGCCAGCGCTCGTCAATGATGCCACGATCCTCGAGTTCATTAATGATCTGCCGGGCGCCCATGCCGGAGCGCACTTCATAAACGGTCGATGATTGCAGTGCAATCGGCTCATTCAGCTTGTGCTGCCACCAGAGCCAGCCTCCGCCAATGGCGGCCGCCATGATGACCAGCACCAGAAGCACACCCTTTAACCATCGCATACATGAAACCCGGATCAGGAGGTTGGAAAATTGGATTGATAACCCAGCAGGGTATGCGCATCACACTGAAGACGGCGAACCGGGTCACCGATGGGCCACTGACCGGGCACATGCTGGCAATCCGAATCGAAGCAACCAACGATCGGCCACAGGCCCTGTACGGAATTGAATAGACAGGCACTCTGCGAATTCAGCAACCTGGGCAGCGAGGTATCCTCTGGCCTAACAATGCTCAGCAGACCCTTATCGATCAGGACACGACGCAGCGTGCCCTCCACACCACACTCGCTCAGCTCGGGCGTCCACCACTGCCCATGATCGAACCAGGCCAGATTCATGGCCGTTGCCTCGATGGGCTGATCGCGGTCGTTGAGCAGGATACCCTCGGCAATGGCATCATCCTGCCATTCCTGCCGAGCCAGCACGTTTTCCAGTCGATTAAGATGCTTGAGACCGGCCAGCGCCGGCTGACGCGCAAGCCGCAGGCGGCAAAGTCGAACGCTCACGCCCTTCTCCCACCGCTCGGGCATGGGTTTGAAGGAGGTGAACTGCCAGTAGCAGCGCGGTTCGGCCGGCACTGGCGGACGATAGCCACGCCCACCACTGCCGCGAGTCAGCATGATCTTGAGTACATGCTCCCCCTGTGGCGCCTCGCCGGGCAATGCATCCAGCCACGCCCGCGAAGGAGCCTCAAAACCAAGACGCTGCGCGCCCCGCGACAGGCGAGCGCAGTGCTCATTCCAGAGTAGAGGCACACCATCTCTTACCAGCACGGTTTCGAAAAGACCGTCCCCGTACGCAAGCCCGCGATCTGTCATGTCCACCATGGGGTCACCGCTATCTGCGCCCCTCATGCCGATGCCCCTTGTCATCAGATGCGCGAGAACACCAGCGAACCATTGGTACCACCAAAACCGAACGAATTGGACAGCACATGCTCGATTTTCATTTCACGTGCGGTATGCGGCACGTAGTCCAGACGGCACTGCTCATCGGGATTATCCAGGTTGATGGTAGGCGGTGCGACCTGGTCACGCAGAGCCAGTATAGAGAAGGCTGCCTCGACGGCACCGGCAGCGCCCAGCAGATGTCCGATCATTGACTTGGTCGAACTGATGGCCACATCACGCGCTGAAGCACCGAGGACCTTTTCGATCGCAAGACTTTCTGCGACATCCCCTACCAGTGTGGAAGTGCCGTGGGCATTGATGTAGCCAATGCTTGAGGGATCAAGCCCGGCATCACGAATGGCGTTGCTCATGGCCATTGCAGCGCCGGCGCCATCACTGGGCGGTGCTGTCATGTGCCAGGCATCATCACTCATGCCAAAGCCTGTGCATTCCGCCAGAATGTCAGCCCCGCGCGCTTTGGCGTGCTCATACTCTTCCAGCACCAGAATTCCGGCGCCATCAGAGAGTACAAAGCCATCACGGTCACGGTCCCATGGACGGCTGGCGGCCTGCGGATCATCGTTACGGGTCGAAAGCGCACGAGCCGCGGAAAAGCCTCCTACACCCAGCGGTGTACTGGCCATCTCGGCCCCACCGCATACCATGATATCGGCATCACCATAGGCAATAGTGCGGGCGCCATACCCAATATTGTGTGTCCCGGAAGTACAGGCTGTCGTAATAGCGATGTTGGGACCACGAAAGCCAAACTGGATGGCCAGGTTGCCAGCGATCATGTTGATGATCGAACCGGGCACAAAGAAGGGAGAAATACGGCGCGCACCCGACTTCAACAGCGACTGGTGGTTGGTTTCGATCATCGGCAATCCGCCAATCCCGGAACCAATGGCAACCCCGATGCGATGAGCGTTTTCTTCGCTACAGGTAATCCCCGAGTTCTGCACCGCCTGGACGGAAGCCGCGATGCCATACTGGATGAAAAGATCCATTTTTTTGGCATCCTTGGGATTGAACCAGGGCGCTGGATCAAACCCTTTTATGGCACCGCTGAAGCGGGTGTTCAGACCACTGGCATCAAAATGCTCGATCGATCCGATACCGCTTTTGCCAGCCTTGATACTTTCCCAGGTGGCATCAGTCGTATTACCTACCGGTGTTACCAGACCGATGCCGGTCACCACGACCCTTCTGCGAGGCATCGTTTTTCCTCCAAAAAAGACAGATGAGTGCGCTCGAGAGCCTGAATTCCTGCTGGATACCCGACCGCCTGCTGCATGATATATCGTGGTCATTATACCGATAATGTCGGCTCGGTCTCTGACTGATATATCCTTGATGATTCAGCTTGAAAGGGCCGGCGCAGCGTACGCTATCCACCGGTCAGTATTATTTAAAAATAAAGCCGCTCCCAAAGGGGGCGGCTTTACGGGTCAACCCTGGCCCAAAGGGCCGGATCGCGCCAAAAACTTACTGATGGGCGACGATGTAGTCGATCGCCTCCTGCACGGTCGTGATCTTTTCGGCTTCTTCATCGGGAATTTCAGTATCGAATTCCTCTTCGAGAGCCATTACCAGTTCCACGGTGTCGAGCGAGTCGGCGCCCAGATCTTCAGTGAAGGAAGAGCTGTTCTGGATCTCTTCTTCCTTGACGTTCAAACGTTCGGCAACAACTTTTTTAACGCGCTCTTCGATGGTACTCATTTATCATCACTCCTGGTTTACGAGTCGCCAGATCAAAACTGGCGGTAGTTTATAGACCGTCTTTCTCGGACGCAACAGCGTCCTTTGCCGGTTCTAGCGCATGTTCATACCGCCATTGACATGCAGCGTTTCACCGGTGATATACCCGGCGACATCACTGGTCAGAAAACACGCGGCCGCTGCAATTTCTTCGGGTTGCCCCAGACGCGACAGCGGAATCTGATTCAGCAATGATTCCTTGTGTTTCTCTGGCAGCTCACTGGTCATGTCGGTGGCAATGAAACCGGGCGCTACTGCATTGACGGTAACATTGCGAGAGGCAAGCTCGCGAGCCAGTGAACGAGTAAAGCCCTCCATGCCGGCCTTTGCCGCAGCATAGTTACTCTGGCCCGCGTTGCCCAGTGTTGCGACAACAGAGCTTATGTTGACGATACGACCAAAGCGCGCACGCGTCATGGCCTTCAGACATGCCTTCGAGACACGATAGACCGAGGTAAGGTTGGTATCCAGAACCTCATCCCATTCGTTATCCTTCATTCGCATCAACAGGTTATCACGAGTGATACCGGCATTGTTGACCAGAATCAGGGGCGCGCCAAAACGCTCGGTGATCTCGCCGAGCACCTGATCAATGGCAGCGCTGTCGGTCACGTTGAGCACCATTCCCGCACCGGCAATGGAATGCGCGGCAAGATCATCTTCGATGCGGCGTGCGCCGTCTTCGCTGGTGGCCGTACCAATGACCGTATGGCCCTGTCGACCCAGCTCACGAGCAATGGCCTGACCAATGCCGCGTGTTGCACCGGTAACCAGTGCCACTCTTGCTTCACTCATGCTTGCTGTCCCTTTTGGGCTTGATGTCTTGTGTTGCATTGACACGCCATTAGCGGCTTTCCGGCATCTCTTTTGCCAGCTCAATGGCGGCCGCCAGTGATTCGGGGTCATTAACCGCCAGACCGCGGCTTTGACGAGCGATGCGCTTGCCCAGCCCGGTCAACACCTTGCCAGAGCCACACTCGATAAAGACGCTGGCGCCCTGCTCACACAGCGCCTCTACGCAGCGCGTCCAGAGTACCGGGCGATACAACTGCTGAATCAGGCACGCCTTGATGGTATCAAGATCATCATGCCACGCGGCATCCACATTCTGGATAACACGATAGCGTGGCTGGCGAAGGTCGATATCAGCCATGGCCTGTTCAAGACGCTCGGCGGCGGGCTTCATCAGTGCACAATGTGAAGGAACAGACACCGGCAGGGGCATGGCACGACGAGCGCCGCGCTCCTGGCAAAGGGCAATGGCCCGCTCGACTGCAGACTTTTCACCGGCGATCACGACCTGTCCGGGCGAGTTGTAATTGACGGCAGAAACAATGCTGCCCTGCGCCGCCTCGTCACAGACCGCTTCCACGACATCATCATCAAGGCCGAGTATGGCTGCCATCCCGCCGTGACCAGCCGGCACAGCGTCCTGCATGGCTTCGCCGCGCAAACGGACCAGTCGAACGCCATCAGCAAAACTCATCGCACCAGCACAGACCAGCGCGCTGTATTCGCCCAGACTATGCCCGGCCATGGCCGCCGGCCGCGGACCTTCCAGCTCCTGCCACACGCGCCAGATGGCCACGCTGGCCGTCAGTAACGCCGTCTGCGTGCAGGCCGTAGCGTTGAGCGCCGTTTCAGGGCCTTCCTGCGTTACATGCCAGAGATCATACCCCAACGCATTGGAAGCCTCCTCAAAGGTCGTTCTTACGACGCTGTAACGTTCGGCGAGCTCTCGCAGCATGCCCAGCTGCTGAGAACCCTGACCGGGAAAGACCAGGGCGAGGGCATTGCTCATCTGATTCACCTGTACTAACTCATTGAAGATTAAATAAGCGAAGCTTTATAAAAACCATGATGCCGACTCACTTCAGGCTTCGCCATACGAAAATGACCTTATAACATCAGTCTTTCCGGCAAATTCATCGCGGCTTCATCCACGGCACGGCGCACAGCATAGGCGAACCCTTCGGCTTGTGCACTGCCATGGCTTTTTACTACGGTCGCCTTGAGCCCCAGAAAGCTGGCACCATTATATCGCACAGGGTTGAGCTCCTGCATGAAACGACGCAGCACCGGCGTGGCCAGCCAACCTACCATGCGTGCATACCAGCCGGCCTGAAATTCCCCACGAAGTTGCGCACCCAACATTCGAGCCAGCCCTTCACTGCTTTTGAGCGCAACATTGCCCACCATGCCGTCACAGACGGCAACATCGGTATTACCGGTGAAAAGAGCGTCCCCTTCCACATAACCAACATATTCAAAATGTGAGCTTTCATGGGCGCGAAGCAGGGCATCCGCTTCCCGTACACGACGCTCACCCTTGCTGCTTTCCGTACCCACGTTCAAAAGCCCGACACGTGGCAATTGAATGCTGTCCACAAGCCTGACCATGGCCGCCCCCATAAAGGCAAAGTCCACGAGATGTTCTGCGCGAACATCCACATTGGCGCCAAGGTCAAGCATGTAGCAGGGTCTTTGAGAGACGGTTGGGATGGCAGCACTGATGGCAGGACGCGTCACACTGGCCAGCATGCCAACATCGCGCCGTGCCAGCGCCATGATGGCACCGGTATGTTCTGCACTGACACATGCCTGTGCTTCATCAGCACGCAAGGCTGCAAGGCATGCATGAAGACTGCCAGAAGGAGCATCGCGCAAGAGACGAGAAGGAGTCATGTCAACGGGAAGACGATCGCCGGCTTCGACGACATCGATGCGATCACGAACATGAGCAAGACTAGCGGGCAAGCGGGAGAGTTCGACATCAAGAAAATGACGTCTGCCATAAAGCGTGGCACTCGCATCAGGCCTTTGGGCCAGCGCAAGAGCGGTTCCGGGAACGGTAGCGCGGGGACCGTAATCCCCGCCCATGGCGTCGATGGCGATACGCAGGGGCGGCATCGCCCGAATCATTTATTCTTCGACGTCGATGACCTTGCGGCCACGATAGTATCCGTCCGGTGCAACATGATGACGGAGATGGGTAGTGCCGGTTTCCTTGTCCTGGGAAAGCGTCGGTGCAGTCAGTGCATCATGGGCACGACGCATACCGCGCCTGGAACGGGACTTGCGATTCTGTTGGACAGCCATTGGGTTGTCTCCGGTTGTAACGTAACGTCAAAAAAGACTCAGTGATCCTTCAGGGAGCGAAGCACACTGAACGGGTTATCGGCTCGCGCCGGCGTTTGCTCGACTTCGTCACCACTTTGCAGTGCATCACGAGAAACGGCGCAATCCGCATCATCGTGGTAAGCCACCTGCGGAAGCGTCAGAAGCAGTTCGTCCTCGACAACCGGCAGCAAAGCCAGATGCTCGTCTTCCACAAGTACCGGCTCGTAACGTGCCGGCAGCGTCGCTGCACGCTCATCACTGGTCACCATACCAAGCAGAAAAGTGCTTTCCAGATGAACCGGCATGGCCTGCAAACATCGCTGACATGGCATCTCGACATCGGCAACAAGTGAGCCTTCGATATAATGCTGACGCTGAGCATCAAGATCAAACGTCATGACAACATGACACTCGGCCTCCTGCCGACCGATGGCATCGACGATACGAGGCATGGCAGAGAGAATGATTTTCCCTTCCAGACGTTCGCCGCTGGCAGCAAGCCGATAGGGCTCGACCGTTTTGGGTAGTCGCGTGGTTGACATAGGCGCGCAATAATAGGGATTGTCTGTGAAAGTGTCAAAAGAGTTGTTGCAAATGATGTGTTTGAAGCGGCCAACAATACTCAAAATGGCGATGGTATCCTTCAGTCCATTTCACGGGCCACCCTTTCAGGAGAGATAATGTCCCTGCTTGTTCTTGCCTCCGGCTCTCATTCACGTCGTGAGCTACTGGACCGTCTCGGCCTGCCCTTTCACCATCACGCCCCCGATATCGATGAAACACCCCATGACGGCGAAACGCCCTGCATGCTGGCCGAGCGTCTATCGCGTGACAAGGCACGGGCGCTGGCAGAGCACTATCCACATCATCTGATCATCGGCAGCGACCAGGTCGCAAGCCTCGACAATGATCTTCTGGGCAAGCCGGGCAGCCTTGATGCGACCCGCCAGCAGCTGCAACGATTTTCAGGTCAACGCGTTCGCTTTCTGACGGGACTGGCGCTGCTGGACACACGTCGCGGCCACTGCACGACGCATCTCGATCTCACCACGGTCGATATCAGAACCCTGAGCCCAGAGGAAATCGAAGGCTATCTCACAAAAGAGCCGGCCATCGATAGCGCCGGCGGCTTTTATATGGAGAAACTGGGCACAGCGCTTTTCGAGCGTATCGAGACCACTGACCCAAGCGCCCTGATCGGGCTACCCCTGATAGCCCTGTGTCGATTGCTGCGTGAGGCCGGCGTCAACCCGCTGCTCGAGTAACAGGGCGCAGGTGACGCCAGTCTCCGGGGCGATGGCTCAACGCAGACGAACAGGCGATTCTCCTGCATGGAAATCGATACCGAGATACTGTGCCGCCATTCGTCCAAGGTGACGCGAGATCTGCTCCAGCGGATCGCCGCTTTGGGTATAGTCCGTCGTCTCGGCACTACCGGTCATGTCACGCGCGATATCATCAACACTTTTGAGGCCGTCCGTCAGCCCCTTGCTCACGGCCTCCTCCCCGGTCCAGACCAGCCCCGAAAAAAGCTCGGGATCGTCTGACAACCGATCCCCGCGGCCGGCCTTGACGGCATTGATGAATTGATCGTGCGTCTGATCCAGCACATGTTGCCAGAAGCGCCGCTGCGCCTCGCTGACGGGCTGAAAGGGATCCAGCATGTCCTTGTTGTCACCTGCCGTGAACACGCGACGCTCAACCCCCAGCTTGTCCATGGCGCCTTCAAGCCCGAATCCCGAGTAGATCACACCGATGGAGCCGACAAGGCTGGCCGGTGCCGCATAAATCTCGTCAGCAGCAGAGGCAACATAGTAGGCACCGCTGGCACCGATATCCTCGATGACGGCAATGATGGGCTTGTCCCCCGTACTGCGAAGACGGCGAATCTCGTCATAGATGCGCTGTGACTGCACCGGCGAGCCGCCGGGACTGTTGATATCCAGCACCACGGCCGTACTGGACCCCTGCCAGGCGTTGTTCAGACCGCGAATGACCCGCTCGGCACTGGCCGGCGACTGGCTGTCGATGACCCCCTCGATCCTGACAACGCCGACCTGCTGAGTGACCAGCGGCTCCCGTTCGCCGGTGACCATGAAGGCCACGGCGGCCGCCACCACGATCCAGAATAGCCAGAACAGCAGGCGAAAGAAGATTTTCCAGCGCCGACTGCGACGCTGCTCGCGCACCATCTCGAGCAGCCACCGCTCCATGACGGCCTCCCGGTGTTCCCCCTGGTGCACATGACCTTCAGCTCTGGTGTTCTCATCCGGCAGGTCCCGGCCTGTCCATTGATCCTTTTGATCACTCATGCCTTTCCACCTCTGCAGGCTGACAGACCGTTGTCTCCAGCCAGTCCATCAGCTCATGAAAATCATTCACCAGACATACGGGCGAAAAATCGCTTAACTGTTGCGCATTGTGAACGCCCCAGGTGACCGCGACCCGATCCATGCCCAGCGCCTGCGCCATGCCCATGTCGTGAATGCTGTCGCCAATCATGACGGCATCTTCAAGCGCCACGTCGAGCGTCTCCAGCAATTCAACCAGCATGAGAGGATCGGGTTTCGATCGGGTCAGGTCAGCCGTGCGGCTGTCATCAAACCAGTGTCCGCAGTCACGTTCGGCAAAAATGCGATCCAGCCCTCGCCGACTCTTGCCAGTGGCCACGGCCAGCTTGATACCAGAGGCTGCCTTCAGCCTGGCGACCCCTGCTTCCACACCATCAAAAAAGGGCAGAACCGGGCCTTCCCGCTCGGCGGTCACAAAGTGATGGGCATAACATTGGCGAAGATGCTCGGCCCTCGCGCCATCAATTCCCGGACATAATCGGGCAATGGCTTCAGGCAACCCAAGGCCGATGATATCGAGTACGGCCTCACGGCTCAGCGCAGGCCAGTCGATATCCAGCGCTGCCCGCTGCATGCAGTCCACGATTCGATCCGCCGAATCCATGAGCGTGCCATCCCAGTCAAAGATGATCAGACGATAACGCATCACTGTCGTGCTCCATTTATACTATTGGGGGAATACGCCTGATCAGTCTGCTAGCGAAGGCGTGCCAGTACGCCTTGCAGGTCGTCGCTCAAGGACGCATGCATCTGGACGGGCTGTCCTGATGTGGGATCGGTGAACCCAAGCATTCTGGCATGCAGGAAAAGACGAGACAGCTCACAGCATCTGGCCAGGCGCTCACCGGTCACACTGCCGTATTTGGTATCGCCGAGCAGCGAATGTCCGGCATGGTCCGCGTGCACCCTGATTTGATGGGTGCGCCCCGTGACGGGTTCAGCCTCTATCAGCGAGGCGCCCTTTAACGATTCGATCAGCGTAAAACGCGTTCTCGAAGGCTTGCCGGCAGCATCCACCCGCACGCGACGCTCACCATTGGGCAGCTCAAAACGCAGCAACGGCGCATCCACTTCCTTTTGCTCAACGGACCACGCCCCCTCGACCAGAGCGAGATAGTGCTTTTGCATTCGGTGTTCGCGCAGCTCATCGCTGAGGAAATTAAGGGCATCACGGGATTTGGCCACCAGCAGGCATCCGGAGGTATCGCGATCCAGTCGATGTACCAGCTCCAGATAAGGCAGATCATTCCGTATCTGGCGCAGGGCTTCGATCAACCCGATCTTGACGCCACTGCCACCGTGCACCGCAAGCCCTGAGGGCTTGTTGAATACCATCCAGTCCGGTGTCTCCCTTAACAGACTGCGCTCGATGACATGGCGTAGATTGTCACTGACCTCCTGCACTGCCTCCTGAGGTGTCAGCCGAAGGGGCGGTACTCTTATACGATCTCCGCTTGCCAGGCGTCGACTGGCCTTGCAACGCCCCCCGTTAATGCGTACTTCGCCACGACGAATGATGCGATAAATCAGGGTACGAGGCGCGCCCTTGAGATGGGCAAGAAGAAAATTGTCCAGTCGCTGTCCATCATGATGCTCGTCAATTTCAAGCCACTGAACTCCACGCCCCTCGGCCATGTCTGTTTCCTCTTTTACCGGCTGTAAGGGCCGGCATTGTAGCGAAATAACGCCGTGATGACCCCGATTGTGGGCACCAGGGTTTACTGTTATATTCCGGGGGCTTCCTTAAGGTTTAAAAGACCTGATGGCGCCTGCAACAGATGACACGCAGGCCGAAGCAACAGAACAGTCGTCGGGTTATCAATGCCTGACACCTGGCAGTATTGAAGCACCCGGATTTTGCATCACGGGATAAACCATTTCCGTACCGAAAGCCGGTGCTGTTGAATTGATGGTTACCAGGTGTGACCGCCCTACTGGAAGACCGGTTAAGCAACCATGCTGCCGCGACATGTCTTCAGGCGGTCACGTACTCAACATGATCATGAAGCCTTTCCAAGGCATGTCTGTATGACGCCCGTGGAATTGAAACATACTTGTAGACATGCGCTGAGCACAAACACTCTGGCCCGCGATTCGGCGTCACCGATGCCCGGCGCCACAGGCACTCAATGACAAGGTTTAACAACCCCTGTGGCACGGCATTTGTCTGACGGTACGCTCAGTCAGTGAGACAATATGAAACGCATGCTTATCAACGCGACGCAGCCCGAAGAGCTGAGAGTCGCGCTGGTCGATGGTCAAAGACTTTATGACCTCGATATCGAATCCGGTGCCCGCGAACAAAAAAAGGCCAACATCTATCGCGGACGCATTACTCGCGTTGAACCCAGCCTTGAAGCTGCCTTTGTCGATTTTGGCGCCGACCGCCATGGTTTTTTGCCGCTAAAGGAGATTTCGCGCGAATATTTCTCGAAGGAGCCTTCCGGCAACGGTCGCCCCAATATTCGTGAAGTGATCAAGGAAGGCCAGGAAGTCATCGTTCAGGTCGACAAGGAAGAGCGCGGCAACAAGGGTGCGGCTCTGACCAGCTTTGTCAGCCTGGCCGGACGTTTTCTGGTGCTGATGCCCAACAACCCGCGGGCAGGCGGCATTTCTCGTCGCATCGAAGGCGATGAGCGCGCCGAGCTGAAAGAAGCCATGAGCCAGCTCACCATGCCCGAGAAAATGGGTGTGATCGTGCGTACGGCCGGTATTGGTCGCTCCTCCGAGGAACTCCAGTGGGATCTGGACTACCTGGTACAGGTATGGGAAACCATTACCGAAGAAGCCGGCAAGCGTTCAGCCCCCTTCCTGATCTACCGGGAATCCAACGTCATCATTCGCGCCATGCGCGATTACCTGCGCCAGGACATCGGCGAGGTACTGATTGACCATACCGACGTACACGAAGAAGCCCTTAACTTCGTCAAGCAGGTCATGCCGTCGTATCAGCAGAAGATCAAGCTGTATAACGATGATGTGCCGCTGTTTTCCCGTTTTCAGATCGAATCCCAGATCGAGACGGCCTACGAGCGCGAAGTCAAACTGCCGTCGGGCGGCTCGGTGGTCATCGACCATACCGAAGCACTGGTCTCCATCGACATCAACTCCTCACGTGCCACCAAGGGTGGTGACATCGAGGAAACGGCACTGCAGACCAATCTCGAGGCGGCCGACGAAATTGCCCGTCAGCTGCGCCTGCGTGACATTGGTGGTCTGGTGGTGATCGACTTTATCGACATGACCCCTGCCCGTAACCAGCGCGAAGTCGAAAACCGCGTCCGGGATGCTCTCAAGCTCGATCGTGCTCGCGTTCAGATCGGTCGCATCTCGCGTTTCGGTCTCATGGAAATGTCACGTCAGCGCCTGCGCCCATCACTGGGCGAAACCAGCGGCGTGGTATGCCCGCGCTGTAACGGTCAGGGCACCATTCGCGATGTTCGCTCACTGTCACTCTCGATCATGCGACTGATCGAGGAAGAGGCAATGAAGGATCGCAGCTCACAGATCCGCGCCATGCTGCCGGTGCCGGTCGCAACCTACCTGCTCAACGAAAAGCGCAACGTTCTGGCCGACATCGAGCGTCGTCAGGGGGTACGCGTCATGCTGCTACCCCAGCCCGAACTTGAAACACCGCATTATGACGTCCAGCGCTACCGTGATGATCAGGTCGACCCTGAAGAGGCCGGGCGCTCGAGCTTTGAAATGTCGGACGACTTCGAAGCCCCTGAAGACGAAAGCGAAACCTATCGCAAACCCGTCAAGCGCATTGAAGCCGCCGTACGATCGGTGGCACATCGCACACCGGCGCCCGAGCCCGTGGCGGCCCCGGTCGAGGAAGAACCATCAGGCTTTTTGAGCCGTCTGATGAAAGGCTTCAATCGTCTGATGGGCAGCGACGAAAGCAGCAGCAAACAGGAAACAACCAGCGCTGAGCCCACAAGGGAAAGCACCCGGCAGGCATCAAACGCGCGAGATGAAAGGCCACAGCCGGCCACGCAGGACAATATCGCCCGTGATGAGCAGAAATCTTCATCCAGCAATGGCGAACAGCGCAACAATCGTCGTGACAACACGAAACGTGACGACAGCGCTGGAAGCAGAAACGGTCGTAATGACAACCGCAACGAAAAACGCACCGCTTCTGACAAGGGGCGTGATGACAAGAGTCGTCGCGACCGACCGTCACGCGAGTCCGACAAGGGCGATTATGCCAGCGGCCGCAATGACAAGCGCCAGCAAAACAATGCTCCGGACAAGTCGGATAACGCCGGTGCCGAGCGCAACGACAAGCGTCAGCAAAACGCCTCAACGCCCAAAAGCGATAACATCGCTCCCGAGCGTAGCGACAAGCGCCCACAGGGTACCGCAACAGACAAGAGCACTGACAAGGCGAGTGAAGAGAGCGAGCGTAAAAAGCCTGCCTCCGAGACACCTGCCAAAACGGAGAATGCGCAGGATGAACGTGCCCAGCCCTCGCCCGCTCAGTCTCAGGACAGCGGCGATGATGGCAAACCGCGTCGTACCCGCAACAACCCGCGTCAGCGCAGCCGCAAGCAGGCGTTGAATCCGGAAGCGGTCGCTGAGCAGGAACGCCTGCAGTCTGAAGCCAGCCAGTCGACTGCATCTGCTGCTCCTGAAGCCGATGCGAAAGAGGTGGCCGCGAAAGAGACGGGTAGCCTGGCAAGCCCGAGCACTGCGACTTCCAGTGAGCCCGCCAGCACCGATTCGAAGGTGGCGGCTCAAGCCGGTAACGCTTCAACCACGGCCGGCTCTGCTTCAAAAGCGTCAATGCCTGCGCCGGAGAAGACAGCCTCGGGCTCTGATGACAAAGCGCCTGCCACTGAAGACAGGACGCCGTCTTCATCAGGCAATGGTCGCAAGTCAGTCAGCGCCACCTTTGGCCGTGAACCGCTGCCTGCCGAAACCGCCTCGGACCAGAAAGGCGACAGGGCCGGTGAAACTTCCGAGACGACAGGGTCTGCCGCCGATACGGTCCAAAAGACTAATGCAGAGCAGCAGGACAAGGTCGCTGCAAAAACGTCGCCAAAGGACGCTGACACGGCCAGTGACGGCCCCTCCGGTGAAACGGCATCCGGGAAGTCGGACAAGCCCGCGGCCGCGACTGATACGAAAGCCCTCAGGGAAAGTGGCCAACAGCCGGCGGCGAACGCAGCAGCGACTGCTGCAGAAAGCGCCACGCAAAAGCCTGGCGATAGCGTCAAGGAAGCATCACCTGCCAAACCGGCCTCCAACGCCAAAAAGGAAGCGGCTGACGCAGGCAAGTCGTCTGTTGCCAATGAAGCCACTCCGCGCGAGCAGCCGCATCTGGTATCGCAGGAAAACAGGGCGCCCGTTACGGCCAGAGCTTCAAGCGAGGCGCCGGCGCGTGATATCAACAAGCAGAGTGTGACCTCACGCGAAAAGGCCGCGGAAACATCCGCACCGAAAGGCTCGACAGCACCTGAAGCCGGGCAGGTAGCAGAACAGAAGACCCGTGCTGCCACTGCCGGAGATGCTGACAAATCGGCTGAGGCCAGTGCCACCAGGCCTTCAAGCGCTGAGGTCAGCACGGCCTCGTCCAGCAGCAAGCGCAAGACGACCAGCGGCACCAGTGACACAATGGCGCCCAGTGCTGAAGAAAACGCTGACAAGGCGACAGGCTCTGACATCGCTTCAGTGAAAGACGAAGCCACTGCCAGAGAAACCGCTTCTCAGCAGCGTCAGCGTCGTCGCGCACATAATGATCCCCGTGAGCGTCGTCGTCAGCAGCAGCGCGAGCAGCGTGATAACCAGACTTCTGGTGAATAACGCCTGATTGCATCAAAAAGGCCCACTCCAATGGAGTGGGCCTTTTTTTGTTTGCAGAATTTGGATCCTGTCTGCAACACCCGGGCTTTCGACCTTATCGCCCGAGAATACCGGGTTCCATCTCGAGCATAACGCCAAAGCGCGCTTCAACAGACTCACGGATACGTTTCGCCATATCCAGTAGCTCGCTCACACTACCGTCACCATAATGCACCAGTACCAGCGCCTGCTGCTGATGAACGCCGACCCCATTGCTGCGATAGCCCTTCCAGCCACACTGATCGATTAGCCAGCCGGCCGCCAGCTTGGTGCCTTGATCGGTCGACCAGACCGGCATGGCAGGCCACTGCGTCATCAGGGCTTCAGCCTGTTCGGCGGGTACCACAGGATTTTTGAAAAAGCTTCCGGCATTGCCCAGCCTGCGGGGGTCAGGCAGCTTTTCCCGGCGTATGGCCGCCACGGCCGTGGCCACATCACTCGGACCGGAATTGTCTGGTAGACGGCGAGCAAGATCGCCATAGCCGACACGCGGCTTGCCGTCGAGATGAAGCCTAAGGACAACCCTGACGACCATGACCTTTCCAGCCAGTGTTGTCTTGAACACGCTGTGTCGATAGCCGAAATCACACTTCACCCGGTCCAGTATCTCGTAGCGGCCATCCTCAAGGTGCATGACATGCACGCTATCAATGACATCACCGATTTCGCTGCCATAGGCGCCGATATTCTGTATCGGCGCAGCGCCTACCGACCCCGGAATCAGCGCCAGGTTTTCGATTCCCCACCAGCCAGCAGATGTGGTTTTCTCAACCAGCGTATGCCAGTCAACGCCCGCTTCTATATGCCAGAGTGCCTCGCTCATGCTGACAGGCACCTGCCAGATGCGCTGCCCCGTATAGCGCACAACCAGTCCATCGATACAGGGATTCATGACGACATTGCTGCCGCCACCCAAGGGAATAATGCGACTGAACCGGTGTCGGCCGGCAGCGAGAATGCGACGAAGGGAAAGCAACGAGTCGGCTTCGGCAAGCGCCTGCGCCCGGGACTCAAAACCCAGCGTGTTGCGGGACTTCAGGGAAACGCCGTACTGCATCCTCAATCCAGTGCTTCCCGGCGTTCAATATGGTCAAGCAGACCCTGGCAGCCGGCAGCGATCTGATCGGCGACCTGTCCGAAATTATCGGTATCGCCAAAATAGGGATCGCCGATTTCCAGACCTGTACCCTCCCGGGAAAAGTCCATCAGTAATCCTACATGCGCGCGTCGCTCTCTTGGCGCCATCCTTCTCAGAGCAGACAAATTGTCCGCATCCATGCAAAGGATGTAATCAAAGCGTTCGAAATCATCCGGGCGAATGACACGACCACGCAGATCAGAGATATCGGCGTCACGCTGATGTGCTTCGCGCTGCGCTCGGGGGTCAGGCGGCTCACCCACGTGATAGTCGCCGACACCGCAGGAGTCGACCTCTATCCGGTCCTCAAGCGCCTTGCGCTGTAGCATTTGGCGGAAAAGACCTTCTGCCATGGGAGAACGACAGATATTTCCCAGGCAGACAAACAGGACTCGAATCAATCTGAGCTCCTCGTCAGCAGATCACGCACACGCACCAGATCCTCTGGCGTATCGACGCCGGCAGGATATTGCTCGGTGGCCATGGCCACCGAAATGGCATAGCCATGATAGAGCGCTCGCAGCTGCTCGAGCTGCTCACAGGCTTCAATGGGCGCAACTGGAAGATTTTGATAATCACGCAGGAACGAGGCGCGATAGGCGTAAATACCGATGTGTCGAAGCCAGCCCTGCCCCAGGTCGTGTTCTCCCTGCAGGTGAGCAGAATCCGACAGATCAAAGCGATCGCGATCCCAGGGGATTGGCGCACGTGAGAAGTAAAGGGCACGCCCCTGCTGGCTGCAGACCACCTTCACTACGCTGGAGCGCATCAGGGTAGCTCGATCGGCAATGGACTCTGCAAGCGTTGCCATCGCAGCTCCATTGTCTGCCTCGAGCGATTCGGCCACTCGATCAATCAGGCTGCTGGGCAGAAGCGGCTCGTCACCCTGCACGTTGACGACGCAATCATCATCATGAAGATCAAGCCTGTCGATGACCTCCGTCAGACGCGACGTTCCGTTGACATGATCCTCACGGGTCATGACAACGTCCGCCCCAAAGCCACGCGCAACGCCAGCAATCTGCTCGTTGTCAGTGGCGATCAGTACGCGAGAGGCGCCTGATGCCATGGCACGCTGCCAGACATGCTCGATCATGGGCCTGCCGGCAATCTCCAGCAGCGGCTTGCCGGGCAGACGCTGCGAGGCAAACCTGGCCGGAATGATGACGGTAAAGGCCTGGCTCATGATGCTGCCGGTGTTCCGGATTGTTTACCCAGCGACTCTTCAACACTCAAACGCCGTGCCCGGCTGACAAGCATGACCGGAATGCCATCTGTTACCGGGAAGGCCAGCCCGCTTTCGCGACACAGCAGCTCATTGGTCTCGCGGTTGTATTCAAGCTTTCCGCCACTTTCAGGGCATACCAGCATGGCAAGCAGTTCCTGATCCATTCTCTTTCTCCTGCATCAGAGTTTTTCAAGACGCGATGCCAGCCACTCGATCAGTGCAGGCTCCGGGCACGCTTCAATGTCCAGCGACCAGCAACGCTCGTTGGCAAAAGAGCGACACTTGACCGCATCCTTGGCCGTCATGACCACCGGGCGATTATCGGCAAAGCGCACATCGTGCGCCGAAAAACGATGATGGTCCGGCAGCGGATGCTGATCAAACGCCACGCCCAGCGTCTCGAGTGTTTTGAAAAAACGCTGTGGGTTACCAATGCCGGCAATGGCATGGACTCGCCCATCGAAAGGACGAGCGTCGATACTATAGCAAACCCCGTCATTAAGGTGACGCCAGGCACTGGGGACCAGCGACATGGAATACTGCGCCGCCGCATCCGGCGCCTGCAAATCGCCATTGGAGATGACAGCATCCACCTCCCTCAGCCGGGAAAGCGGCTCGCGCAGCGGACCTACCGGCAGACAGCGACCGTTACCGAACCCGCGCATGCCGTCGACCACGACCAGTTCGATATCCCGTCCCAGCGCATGGTGCTGCAGCCCATCGTCAGACAGCAGGATATTGCAGCCGGCAGCGATCAGTTTACGTGCCGCACGAGGGCGGTCAGGATCGACCACGACAGGCAGCTGTGTCTGTTGAGCCAGCATGACGGGTTCATCACCGGCATGGGCCACGTCACTGGTGTCGCTGACATAAAAGGGATAGCGCGGCGCATGACCACCATAACCACGCGAGATAATTCCGGGCAGCCAGCCCTGATCCTTTAGCCAACGTCCCAGCCAGGCCGTCAGCGGCGACTTGCCAGTGCCTCCTACCGTAATATTGCCGACCACAATGACCGGTACCGGCGATGCCCAGATTTCGCGTCGGCCACTCTGATAGACCTGACGCCGGCTAGCCGTGACACTCTTATACAACACTTCCAGCGGCGTCAACAGACCCGGCCAGCGGGCGCCGCTGTACCATGCCTTCTCAAGGCCTTTCATTGTGCAGGTACTCTAAAGAGCCGTTCACACCGGTACATTGGTGCGCTCCTCACTGAACTGAATGCGATGCAACGCGGCATAGGCACCGTCCTTTTTCAGCAGTGTGGCGTGATCCCCGGATTCGATAATCTCACCGTTGTCCATGACCAGAATGCGATCAGCCTGTTCGATGGTCGAGAGGCGGTGAGCAATCACGAACGTGGTGCGCCCCTGACAGACCGTTTCGAGCGCCCGCTGGATATAGCGCTCGGACTCCGTATCCAGCGCCGAGGTCGCCTCGTCCAGCACCAGAATGGGAGCATCCTTGAAAATGGCACGTGCAATGGCAATGCGCTGACGCTGTCCGCCGGACAGCATGACGCCATTGTCACCGACCAGGGTGTCATAGCCTTTTGGTAGACGCTCAATGAATTCATCGGCATAGGCGGCCTGAGCGGCAGCTACCACGGCTTCACGCGTCGCATTATCGATCCCGTAGGCGATGTTGTCGGCAATAGTGGCGTTGAATAGCGTGACATTCTGGGTTACCAGCGCAATCTGGCGTCGTAGTGCCTGAATCGAAAAATCGCGGATATCCACGCCATCGATACAGATACGACCGCCTGTTGCATCATAAAATCGTGGCAGCATATTCATCATGGTGCTTTTACCGCTGCCCGAGCGCCCGACGAGCGCAATCATCTCGCCGGCCTGAACATCGTGGCTGATTGCCTTGAGCACATCCGGCAAATCACTGCCGTAACGAAAGCGGACATCCTCGAAGCTGACCCTGCCCTGCACGCGGCCGGGGTCATGGGTGCCGTTATCCGGCTCACGCGGCCTGTCCATTAGCGCAAAAATTTCCTGTGCCGCAGCCAGCCCCTTTTGAATGATGCCGTTGATTTCCGTCAGCGACTTGATGGGCTTAATGATCATGCTGGCAGCAGTAATAAAGCCGATGAACTGGCCCGGCGTCATGTTACCCAACAGCTCAGGGTCCAGGGCCAGCCAGACCAATAGCGCCAGTGACACGGCCACCAGTGTCTGGATGACCGGCGCACTGATAGCCTTGGTCAGCGCCTCCTTGAGGCTCTGATCCCGGTTATACTGGCTCGCCTGGTTAAAGCGCTCATATTCATGCTGCTCAGCCCCATGTGTGCGTACCACGCGATAACCCGTGATGGTCTCGGATGCCACATGGGTGACCTCACCTACCGACTTCTGAATGCGCCTTGAAAGCTTGCGAAAGCGTTTGCTGCACCAGGCGACGACCAGACCGATCAGCGGCGTGACGGCAATGAAAATCAGCATCAGCTTCCAGTTGATCCAGAACAGATAAAACGTCAGCCCCAACACCAGCATGCCTTCCTGGAGCACGACATTCAGAGCCTTGGTAGCAGCACCGGTAACCTGCTCAACGTGATAGGTCACACGTGAAATCAGATGGCCTCCGCTGTTTTCATCGTAAAAGCGCCCCGGCAGATGCAGCATCTGATCGAATACCGAGACGCGCAAACGATGGACCACATTACGCGCCACATATTCCATGCCATAGGAGCCCAGGAACGTGCCAAAACCACGGGCCACGAAGATGCCGATAATCATCAGCGGCAGGGCCTGGCGAAAATCGGCATCGGGATTTTGTATACCGTCGGTCAAAAACTCCATGATTCGCGCCATGAGAGTACTGGACCCGGCATAGATGGCATTGCCAATCAGTGCGATCGCAAAGGCCTTCCAGAAAGGCTTTACATAGGTCAGCAGACGGACATACAGCGTCAGGCTGGCGTTTGACTTCACGGGCTCTCCTACCTGGCTGATGGCGATAATGGGTCAACATGTCACGGCGCTGACAGCGCCCGGCTCAATAATGACCCGTTACCGATCATGATCGAAGACTGCCCCCTGGCAATCACCGGCCGGATTCTACCCCAGGTCGGCACTGTTCGACACCGCTGACCGGATGCCGGGAAACAACGCGGATGCCGGAAGCACGACTTGTCACAGCAATGGCACCGTCAAGAGCCGTATTCCACTGACAGCTTCCGGCATGGTGAAAACGTCTGACCACACTGTCAGCAGGGTGGCCATAGGCATTGAGATAACCGGCGCTGTAGATCACACGCGCCGGTTCAAGCATGTCGACCATACGCTGTGAAGAACTGCCATGACTGCCATGATGGCCTGCCACAAGGACATCGACAGGCTCCTGATAGTGGGCAACGATCCGGGATTCAACGTCCTGACCGGCATCACCCGTAATCAGAAAACGATGACGGGGTGTTTCAATCAGCAGCACGCAGGAACGATCGTTTTCAGCCGCTGGCATGGTGGCCTTGCTACGTGGCCAGAGGAAAGTGAAATTCACGTCGTCGACCCGCCATGAGGCACCGGCACGACAGGTCGTGAGTCCTTCGACGTCAATGGTGTCCCTCAGCGGTGCCCACCAGCGATCAACCTTGTGAAGGGCCTTGAGCACGGGCACCCCACCGGCATGATCCGTGTCTCCGTGCGAAACGATAACGCCGTCAAAATGCTGTGCCTGATCCCAGAGCGTGGTAATCGCCATAAACCCCGACCGCGTGCGCGGGCCGCTGTCATAAAGCCAGCGTCCACTGGCCGTGCGAATATCGATTAGTTGGCCCTGTCCAACATCATGGACCACCAGCGACAACTCGCCACTTCGAAGGGCTGGTGCGTTGCTCCCTCCAAGACACAGGGAAAAAGCCATGAGGCTGGCCACCCATCGCCACGAACGAGCAAGCCCGGGCACCAGCCATACCAGACAGACCAATAGCGCCATGATGGCTATGGGCCACACCTGCTCGGGAACGGGCTGCCATTGTGGCTGCCACTGACGTACCTGCTCAAGCGTGGTCTCGAAAAGATGGGCTGTCTGTCCGAAAAGCCACCAGAGCAACTGACCGGCCTGCGGGACAGGTGACAGCAGCCAGCCCAACAGCGCCAGAGGTACCATGACCACGGAGACCCAGGGAATGGCAATGAGGTTGGTCAGCAGTGAAAAACTCGCCATCTGTCCAAACAGGAGCAGTGTGGCGCCGCCAGTGGCCAGACTCAAAAGCGCCTGACTTCGCAGAATGGTGTACCACCAGATGCGCTTCTCCTGCCAACGCCAGGCCACTATCAATACAGCGACAGCGCCAAAGGAAAGCCAGAACCCCGAGCTCACCAATGACAGCGGCGCGCTTATGACAACGATCAGAAACGCCAGCCACCAGGCCTGCCACACGCCGGGAGCATGGCGGCCACTGGCCGTCCAGAGAGCGATGAGGGTCATGATGGCTGCCCGCATGGCCGGCGGCGCAAATCCGGAGAGCCCGGCATAAGCCAAGGCTGCCAGACCCGCCAGAGCCCAGGGCCAGATCACCATACGCCAGCAATACGGCTGAAAAAGGCGGGCCAGAAGACGGCCAAGCAGCAGTACCCAGCCCGACACCAGTCCAACGTGTAAACCCGAAATCACCGCCAGATGTGTCGTCCCTGTGTCTCTAAGCAGTGTCCACTGCGACGTCTCAAGCGCTCCGCCATCACCCAGCGTTAGCGCCTGAAGCCAGCGCCGGGTAAAGTCATCATGTACCCGCGAAGCCAGCCAGCGCTCGGTCAACGCAGGTCCATCACCCCGCTGAAGGCGTACCGCGTTGTCTGCGTCACGCACATAACCAATGGCGCCAAAGCCCTCGTCCATAAGCCAGGCGCCGTAGTCAAAGCGACCAGGATTGCGAAAGCCGTGTGGTGGCTTCAAACGCGCCGTCAAGCGCCATCGGTCTCCTTTTTCCAGAACCGGGGGCCGATACCAGTCAAGGCGAACGTTTTTGAGATGATCACAACGTGGCAGCTCAGCTGCGCCCTGACAGCGCGCTACCGCAAAATTCAAGCGTACTCGTCCTTCAAGCCTCTCCAGCGAAACGATACGCCCGCTCAGCGCTATCTCCTGTTTAGCCAGGCCATCCGCCAGAGGCTCCGGCCACTGAGCGAGGCCGTGATAAAGCACAAGTGTCAATACAGCGGCCACGAGCAGTAGCAGCCGGTGGTACAGTGCAGCCGCCAGCAACCAGAAAAGCGCAAGCCCCCATAACCATGTCTCCGGAGGTACTCGCACGAGCAGGGCGCCAATGCAGGCCCCAAGACACAGCAGCGGAAGGCGTATACCTTTTGCACAATCAATCAGTTCACGACGAATGGGCACAAAACGCTCATGATATTGAGAAAGATTTTCCTCTCCTGTGGGGTTCAGGGATAATGGTGACACCGTTCTGTCAGGACGCTGCCTGATGCTGCGCCGATTTATTCAACGTCATCTGCCGGACCCGGAGACCATTCGGCGTCGAAAATCGCTTCGACTGATTCATCCACTGCTTGGCAACCCCGCGCTCTGGCTGGTCACACGGCGAAGCATTGCCAATGGCATGTCCGTGGGGCTTTTTTGCGCCCTTCTTCCGATTCCAGGACAAATGCTGGTGGCAGCGCTTGGCGTCCTGTGGCTGCGTGGCCATCTGCCTCTGGCACTCGCACTGGTATGGCTGACCAACCCCTTGACCATGCCAGTGGTCTTTTACGTCACCTATCGCGCGGGCGCCTGGATACTGCACACTCCTCCCCGCGCTCTGCCCGATGAGGTCAGCGTCAGCTGGTTTGCCAATCAGGTGGTCGACATGATGCCGGCCCTGATTGTCGGATCACTGGCCTGTGCACTGGTTATCGGCATTGTCGCCAACATCTTGACGCGTCTTTGCTGGCGCTGGCATATCCTGCGCGTCTGGCGCAAGCGCCGTCAGCGTCGACGTCAGCGCTGATCCTCCCCGCGAGATGCCCTGTCTCTGCTGCACTAGAGCCAGGAACATTTCTCTCTGATGGCTTTTAAACTATGTTAATGCTGCCTGCTGTCCGGGCGCATTCATCCATTATCGACACGGAAGCCGACATCATGGATCTGGGAATTGCCAATCGCGTCGCCATTATTACCGGCGCAAAGGGAGGGCTGGGATTCGCCGCAGCACGTGAACTGGCCAACGAAGGCGTAAGACTTGTACTGTCCGACATGGATCTCGAGCAGCTGGAAAAGGATGCAGCACTGATCGGCGGTGAAGTCATCTGCCACAAGGCCGATATCACCCGTCAGGAAGATGTCGATGCACTGGCTCAGGCGGCCATCGACCGTTTTGGCACCATCGATATCGTGGTACATACGGCAGGCATCACCGGCACCAAGGGCCATCCTCTCGACATGGCGGATGAGGACTTCGCGGACACCTGGCAGATCAATTTCATGTCCGCTGTGCGCATGGCGCGGGCCACATTCCCCACCATGCGTGACAAGGGCTGGGGACGCTTTATCTGTATTACTTCCGAAAACGCCGTACAGCCCTACTGGGATGAAGCCGTCTACAATGTTTCCAAGGCCGCGCTGGCGACATTCGTCAAGAATCTGGCCTATGGCGAAGCTGAAAACGGCATTCTTTGTAACACGATCTCTCCTGCATTTATCGAATCTCCCATGACCGATGGCATGATGGAAAAGCGCTCAAAAGAGAACGACTGTTCCTTTGATGATGCCGTTTCAAGTTTTTTGAGCGAATGCCGTCCCGGCATCAAACTGAAGCGTCGCGGCAAGCCTGAAGAAGTCGCTGCTGCCATTGCTCTGGCCGTCTCCGAGCGGGGCTCGTTCATAAGTGGCGCCAATATCCGTGTGGATGGTGGCGCGGTTATGTCCGTTCAAAACTGACTGTCAGCTTTAAACCGATTATCTCCAGACAAAAAAAGGCCCGCCAGCATCACTGGCGGGTCTTTTTCATGGCCATCAAACCGATATCAGGTCATGACATCAGGCGCCAGCCGCCCCTTGTCCAGACGCAGTACCCGATCCTGATGCCTGGCGATTGCCATGTCGTGGGTTACAACCACAAAGGCGCTGCGTGAACGCTCGGCCACCTCATCCATCAGGTCCAGAATCTGGCGCGCCGTCACCTGATCAAGATTACCGGTAGGCTCATCCATCAATACCAGACTGGGATCCGTGACCAGCGCTCTTGCAATGGCCACACGCTGGCGCTCACCGCCGGAAAGCTCACCCGGCTTGTGCGTGCCTCTGGGCGACATACCGACTCGCTCAAGCAGCGCATTGGCTTTTTTGGCTGCCTCTTGACGACTCTGGCCGCGAATGATGAGTGGCATGGAGACATTTTCCAGCGCCGTGAACTCTGCCAGCAGGTGGTGGAACTGATACACAAAGCCAATGTGCTGATTACGAAACCGACCGATGGCGGTCTCGGACAGCCCCTTGATAGGGCGACCGCCGATCAGGATGTCACCCTGCGTTGGGCGATCCAGCCCTCCCAGCAGATTGAGCAGCGTGGTCTTGCCACTGCCTGAACTGCCCACCACTGCAATGCGCTCCCCGGCAGCCACCGTCAGCTCCAGGTTGTCCAGCACGGTCAGATCCTGCGGTCCTTCCCGATAGACCCGACTTAGTCCTCGACACTCCAGCATCTTGTCGCGCTCTGTCATTGTCGCATCGTGTTGACTACTCATAGCGCAGCACCTCGGCCGGTTGTACCCGCGCAGCTCGCCACGCCGGATAAAGGGTCGACAGAAAACTCAATAGCAGGGCCACACCGGTCACGACCATGACATCCGAGAACTCAAGGCGCGAAGGCAAATAGCTGATGAAATAAACGCTCGGATCCAGAAACTGAATGCCAAAGACGGATTCAACCCAACTGATGATGTCAGCAATCGATAGCGCCAGCGCAATACCGGCAATCACGCCCAGCACAATACCGATAATGCCAATGGTGATGCCCTGCACCATAAAAATGCCCATGATGGAGCGCGGTGTTGCTCCCAGCGTGCGTAAAATGGCGATGTCGGCATGCTTGTCGGTCACGACCATGACCAGTGTCGACACGATATTGAACGCCGCCACGGCCACAATGACCATCAACAGCAGACCGATCATGCGCTTTTCCATCTGGATGGCCTGGAAAAGATTGCCCTGCGTATAGGTCCAGTCGATCCCACGATAGCCGGGCGGCATGCCATTGATGATGTCACGGGTCACGCTGTGTGCCTGAAACAGATCATCGAGTTTCAAACGAATGCCCTGAGCCTCACCCTGCTGCCGCGCCAGCGTTTTCATGTCGCCAAGGCTGGTGTAGGCCAGGCTACCGTCGAGCTGCGCGCCGACCTGAAAGATGCCGGAAACGGTAAAGCGCTTCAAACGCGGGAAGACACCACCGGGCGTGATCGACGCCTCCGGTACCAGAAGGGTCACGCTGTCGCCGACGCCAACGCCCAGATTTCTGGCCAGAAGGCTGCCGAGGACAACGTTCCAGCTGCCCTTTTGAAGAGAAGCCAGCTCGCCCCCCACCATGTGATCACCGATGATGGAGACCTTCTCCTCCGCCTCGGGCAGGATGCCTTCAATCATTGCCCCCTGCGTCTGGCCGCTGGAGGAGAACATGCCCTGCTGTTCGATATAAGGAGCAGCCCCCACGACATGATCGTGGCGCTGCATCTGCTCTGCCAGCGCACGCCAGTCATTGACACCGTTTTGCGCTTCAATGCGAGTGTGCGGGACCATGCCCAGCACGCGTGTTCTCAGCTCATGGTCAAAGCCATTCATGACCGAGAGCACCAGAATCAGTACTGCCACACCCAGCGTCAGGCCGAGCATGGAGGTCAGCGAGATAAAGGAGATGAAGTGGTTACGCCGCTTGGCTCGCGTATAGCGAAGCCCGATCAGGAAAGGAATTCGATCAAGCATTATTGGCCTGGGATCCAGTGACAGGAGCCGATATGGTACGGACTTTTAGGTCACCCTGCATCAGGCGTCGCCTTAATCCCTGTCGGTGGTAAAATATCGCCTCAGGCCATGCGCCAACACCTGCAGATTCCTGCCCCACCGATCGAGCGGATAACACTGTTGCCATGAATCAGGGTTTTTCACCCCGTCAGTTTCTACCCGAATGGGCCCCCCAGCAGGCCGTCATGCTCAGCTGGCCCGGTCGTGATAGTGACTGGGCATCGCTGCTGGATGCCATTGAAACCACGTTTATCACCCTGATCGAGGTGATCGCGCGCTATCAGCATGTGCTGGTGACCCTGCCGGACGACAGCACGCGTCAACGTCTGGCCATGACCCTGGCCAATCTTGGCGTGCCCGACAGCCGGCTGTCGCTGGTCATCGCCCCCAGTGATGATACCTGGGCTCGGGACCATGGCCCCTTGAGCGTCATCGAGCATGACACACTCATGCTGCTGGATTACCGATTTACGGGCTGGGGGGGTAAATTCCCGGCCGAACGTGACAACGCGCTGAATAAAGCCCTCGCAGACCAGGGTATTTTCAAACCCGGGCTACACAATCTGCAGCAGGTGATACTGGAAGGCGGCGCCGTCGAGACCGACGGCCGCGGGACACTTCTGACCACCCGCAGCTGCCTTTTAAATCCCAATCGCAATGCGCATCTTGAACAGGCGGATGTCGAGAAACTTCTGGAAGAGCAGCTGGGCATTAACCGTGTTCTGTGGCTCAAAAACGGTTATCTCGAAGGCGATGATACCGACAGCCATATTGATACGCTGGCACGCTTTTGCGATGAGCACACCATTGCCTATGTCCGCTGCGATGATAAAAGCGATCCGCACTTTGAAGCCCTGAAGGCCATGGAGTGCGAGCTCAAATCATTTCAACGCGCTGACGGCGAGCCCTACCGCCTGATTGCGCTGCCGTGGCCTCGAGCCTGCCTTGATCCGGAAGACGGCCATCGCCTGCCGGCGACCTATGCCAACTTTTTGATTATCAACGGGGCGATCCTGATGCCTTCCTATGCCGACCCGGCCGATCATGCAGCGCTCAAGGCGTTGTCAGAGGCCTTCCCGACACGCGATATCATTCCGATAGACTGCAGACAGGTGATTCGACAGCACGGCAGTCTGCATTGTCTGACCATGCAACTGCCTGCAGGGTCGCTAAACGCGATCAACCACTGAGTGTGCGGAGAGATTAAATGAAGGAAAGCATTGAAGTCGGCATCGTTCAGCAGAAAGCCTGGAACGACAAGCCCAGAAGCCTGGCGGAAAGCGAGCGAGGCATTCGTGCACTGGCCGCGCGAGGCGCGCGTCTTGTGCTTTTGCAGGAGCTGCATGCCACGCGCTACTTCTGTCAGTCTGAGGACACCGATGTCTTTGATCTGGCAGAGCCGCTGGAAGGTCCGACCACACAGTTTCTGAGTGAGCTGGCCAGCGAGCTCGATATCGTCATCGTGGGCTCCATTTTCGAGCGCCGCGCACCGGGGCTTTATCACAATACCGCCGTGGTACTGGATACCGGCCTTGGTCTGGTCGGCACCTATCGCAAGATGCACATTCCGGATGACCCGGGATTTTACGAGAAGTTCTACTTTACTCCCGGTGACGCCGGTCACAAAAAGGGCTTTACACCCATCGACACCTCAGTGGGTCGTCTAGGTGTACTGGTCTGCTGGGACCAGTGGTACCCCGAAGCCGCTCGCTTGATGGCCCTGGCCGGTGCCGACATGCTGCTTTATCCCACGGCCATTGGCTGGGACCCGCGCGATGAGCAGGACGAAAAGCAGCGTCAGAAGGATGCCTGGACGCTGATACAGCGCTCTCATGCCGTGGCCAACGGGATTCCGGTACTGGCCGCCAATCGAGTGGGCCATGAGGAGGATCCCAGCCAAGCAGGCAGCGGTATCGATTTCTGGGGAGGGAGCTTCATTGCCGGCGCCCAGGGGGAGATTCTGGCACTGGCCGGCGAAGAGACCGAAGAGCTTCTGGTCACGCTGTCACCAGCGCGCAGTGAACAGGTGCGCCGCATCTGGCCCTATCTGCGTGACCGCCGTATCGACGCTTATGGCGATATCACCGAGCGATATCTGGACCGCTAGTCGAGTGATCGGATCATCAGCAGCGTGTGAAAACCACTGCTGATGATCCACCCCACAATTGTTGCCAGTGCAGGTTCGTGCTAAAAGATAACGGTATATCCAATAGGGCAGGAATGGAGACGGCCATGTCACTGCAATATCAATTGATGGCAGAGCTGGAAAAGGCCTTTGATGAGCTTGTCGAAGCCACAGAAGCCCTGATTGCGTCGGCCAGACAGCATCCCCCCGCCATGTGGCGATTTGACGGTGAAGCCGATATTGACTGGCTGATGCGGGCACTGACCGACTATTGGTATCAGGATGGCCAGGACGGTCGCGCAACACGCGATCATATCGGCGTTGTGGTCGCCAATGATGACCTGCTGGAACATGCGCTGAAAGTGAATCGATGCAAGGATGCGTTCGCCCGGCAGCTGGGCGTGGCACGAAAACAACATCCTTCAATGATTGCCGAGCTCAAGGCGACACTACCCTTTCGCCATCCCGTTTTACATGATCACCTCAAGGGAAGTGGCATGGCACGTCTGCATCTCAAGCAGTGCTGGCGGCGCTTGCCGATTGCGGATGCGCCGGTATCGCGCATTCGACTCGCCTGGTATTCCAGCGGACGCTCGATCAAACGCATGAGTGTCGCCGAGGTAGAAGCAAAGCTTGCCAGGCTCAATAATGAAGCCGCACATGTTCAAATACAGTACCGCTTGCTGGCTTCGATTCCCGATGGCGAAATGCTGGCACAGGTACAAACGCAGGCACCGTTAATGCGCGCCAACCTGTTTTTTCGTGAACCGCTGGAAGATGGGCATACACGCCGCGCCATGAATGTGGCACTGCCATTGTTCGTACCCGCGTCGGATAACCGTCTGCCGCAGATCAATCAGCCCGCACCCACCCCTCCTGAAAAAAGAACGCGCGCTTTGCGGGGTGATTCACGACTTGAAAGTGAACCCTTCATTCCCAGTCTGCGCATCTATCGTTATCGATTCTGAGGACGCCTAAAAATCACCACTGGACTGCGGCAATCGCTTCAAGTGAAAGTGTCGGCCAAGGCGAATAACCGGTCTGATCAGCATCTGCGCGCTGCCGATCACGAACAGCCATGTACCGATCATCATCAGTGATGAATAGAAAAAGCAAATACTTCCTGCCAGAAACCAGAGTCCAATCAATACGTCATTAATGATGCTGATGACTTCATAGCGGCGGTGCACTACCAGCATGTCATGATTAAAATGCAGCGTCAGATCTCTTGTATCAGCATTGCTCGCCTTTCGAGACACAATGTCGCTCCCCTTGTCATGAATAAGTGACCTGCAAAAACGCCGACCCGAGGTCGGCGTTTTATAACGAGCCAATGAATCATACAGCTAGTGTAGACGGTTAAGCCCGTTATGTGCCGCGATACGGTAAGCTTCCGCCATGGTCGGATAGTTGAAGGTGGTGTTCACGAAATAGGCCAGTGTGTTCGACTCACCGGGCTGATTCATGATCGCCTGACCGATGTGAAGAATTTCGGAAGCCTGATCACCAAAGCAATGAATGCCATAGATCTCGAGCGTTCTCGGATTAAACAGAATCTTGAGCATACCGACCGTATCGCCGGTGATCTGCGCGCGAGCGGTATCCTTGAAAAAGGCCTGACCTACTTCATACGGCGTTCGCGCATCCGTCAGCTCTCGCTCGGTCTTGCCCAGTGAGCTGATCTCGGGAATGGTGTAAATCCCTGTGGGGATATCGTCCACGAAGCGCGAGTTTTTGCTCAGCGCATCGCCGGAAGCAGAACGCCCCTGATCATAAGCGGCACTGGCAAGGCTTGGCCAGCCAATCACATCACCGGCGGCATGAATATGCTCAACCCGTGTACGATAGTTGGTATCGACCTGGAGCTGCCCACGGGAGTTGGATTCCAGCCCTGCGTTTTCAAGCTTGAGCGTATCGGTGTTCCCTGTGCGGCCATTGGCCCACATAAAGGCATCGGCGCGCATTTTCTTGCCCGACTTGAGATGCAGGGTCACGCCCGTCTCATCTCCTTCGACGCGGGAATATTCCTCGTTATGGCGAATCTGCACCCCGTTATTGCGCAGGTGATAGGACAGCGCATCACTGATCTCATCGTCCAGAAACGACAGCAACCGATCACGGGTATCGATAAGATCCACCTTGACGCCAAGGTTGGAAAAAATCGAGGCGTACTCGCAGCCGATGACACCGGCACCGTAAATCATGATCCGTCTTGGCGTGTGCGAGAGCCCCAGAATCGTATCGGAACAATAGATGCGCGGATGCCTGAAGTTGACATCAGATGGCCGGTAGGGACGCGAGCCGGTGGCAATGACAATATTGTCAGCGACCAGTGACTCCCTGGCGCCATGCCCATCGGTTACCTGAATCGTATGGGGGTCGACAAAGGAGGCGGTGCCAAAAAAGACATCGATGCGGTTACGCGCATAAAAGCGCGTTCGCATGGCCACCTGGTCTTCAATCACACGACGGGAACGCTCCAGCATGCGTGGGAAGGACACCCAGCGGGGCTCTCCCAAATCCCGGAACATGGGGTTATTGTTGAACTGAACGACCTGCTTGACCGCGTGACGCAAGGTCTTGGAGGGAATCGTCCCCTTATGGGTGCAGTTCCCTCCTACGGCTGACTGCAGCTCGACAATGGCCACACGCTTGTCATGCTTGGCCGCGTTGACAGCGGCACTTTCGCCGGCAGGCCCTGCACCCAGCACTACGACATCATACTGATAGCTCGACATCACGCATTATGCTCCGGGCTTGCGGCTTGCATCGAAAGCCAGCTCGGGTTTGCAGGCAGCAAGCTTCAGCTTTTCCTTGCGCTGCTGCTCTTCACAGACCTCATCCTTGCCACCACAAATATCACAGCCCTGCTTGAGCCCCAGGTTATTGAGACCACCGCATGAGCCGCTGATGGGTTTGCGTCCCAGCAATACACCTACAGACATGACGCCCACGACAATCAGCATGACCGCCAGAACCATTAACCATAGCAACATGGATTGCTCCTGTTCGTTGTCGGTCATCATCGACCAGCGATTGACCGTAATCATCATTTTAACCGCCATGCCCACACAAGTACCAATGCCGGCAAAACAATCGAGTTGATAACCCTGAAACAAAAACGGCATCGGGGTTACCGATGCCGTGAAAGGAAGTGCCGGGTCAGCCGCCGAAATCATCCAGCAGAATGTTTTCCGGCTCGACCCCCATGTCGAGAAGCATCTTGACGACCGATGCGTTCATCATCGGCGGCCCGCACATGTAGTACTCGCAATCTTCAGGTGCCGGATGATCCTTCAAATAGTTTTCATACAGAACGTTATGGATAAACCCTGTCTTGCCGGTCCAGTTGTCTTCGGGCTGAGGATCCGACAGAGCCAGATGCCATTCGAAGTTGGGATTTTCTTCCTGAAGCCGGTCATATTCTTCGTTATAGAACGACTCGCGAACCGAACGGGCGCCATACCAGAAGGAGATCTTGCGATCGGTACCCAGGCGCTTGAGCTGATCAAAAATATGACTTCGCATCGGCGCCATGCCCGCACCGCCGCCAATGAAGATCATCTCGGCATCGGTATCCTTGGCAAAGAACTCACCAAAGGGACCATATACCGTGACCTTGTCGCCCGGCTTGAGGCTGAATACCCAGCTCGACATGAGGCCCGGCTGATGACTCGAGTTGGGCGGCGGCGTCGCAATACGGATATTGAACTTGAGAATGCCCTTCTCTTCCGGATAGTTGGCCATTGAGTAGGCACGAATCACCGGCTCGGTCGTTTTGGCCTTCAGATTGAAAAAGCCGAACCGGTCCCAGTCCCCCCGATACTCTTCAGCGATATCAAATTTGCTGAAGTCCACTTCATATGGCGGCGCCTCAAGCTGCATATAACCACCGGCACGAAAGGCTACGTTTTCGCCTTCAGGCAGACGCAGCGTCAGCTCCTTGATGAAGGTGGCCACGTTGTCATTATCAACAACGGTGCACTCCCACTTCTTGACGCCGAAAACGTCTTCGGGCACTTCGATTTTCATGTTCTGCTTGACCGGCACCTGACAGGAGAGACGCCATCCTTCCTTCTTTTCCCCCATGGTGAAATGGCTCTCTTCGGTGGCAAGGATCGACCCGCCACCTTCCTGCACGCGACACTTGCACTGAGCGCAGGACCCGCCGCCGCCGCAGGCGGAGGACAGGAAAATGCCCTGCCCGGCGAGGGTCTGCAAAAGCTTGCCCCCGGCCTGGGTCTTGATGGTGCTGTCGGGATCACCATTGATTTCAATGGTCACCTCACCGCTGCTGACCAATCGGCTGCGAGCAGTAAGGATAATGGCCACCAGGCCCAGAATAATCAGCGTGAACATGACCACGCCAACGATGATGACAGAAGTATCTACCATGACTCGTTTCCTTGCTCAGTCGATGATCCGCCGCTTACAGCTGAACGCCGGAAAACGACATGAAGCCCAGTGACATCAGCCCAACCGTCAGGAAGGTAATACCCAGTCCCTGAAGCCCGGCCGGTACATCGCTGTACTTGAGTTTTTCCCGAATGCCCGCCAGAGCCGCGATGGCCAGTGCCCAGCCAACGCCGGCGCCCAGCCCGTAGACGACCGACTCGCCGAAGGCATAATCCCGCTGCACCATGAAAAGGGCGGCACCCATGATGGCGCAGTTCACCGTAATCAGCGGCAGATAGATACCCAGCGTGTTGTAGAGTGCCGGCACAAACTTGTCGAGAAACATCTCAAGAATCTGAACAATGGCGGCAATCACGCCGATGTAGCTCAAAAGGCCCAGAAACGACAGATCAATGTTTTCGGCACCCTCAACGCCTGTCCATGACAGCGCTCCGGCCTTGAGCAGGTAATTGAGGATCAGGTTGTTGGCAGGCACGGTAATGGTCAGAACGACGATGACCGCCACGCCGAGTCCGATGGCAGAGGACACCTTTTTGGACACGGCCAGAAACGTACACATGCCCAGAAAGAACGCCAGCGCCATGTTTTCAACAAATACGGCCTTGATGAAAAGGCTCAGGTAATGTTCAAACATTACACGCTCCCCTGTGCAGTGTGCGGTTTGGTATTGGTCGTGATCCTGAATTCGCTGGTCTCGACCTGCTGGGGGCTAAGGCTTCTGATCGCCCAGATCAGCAGACCGATCACGAAAAAGGCCGAGGGCGGCAACAGCATGAGACCGTTGGGCACATACCAGCCACCATTGTTGATGGTCGGCATGATGGTCATGCCAAACACCGAGCCCGAGCCCAGCAGCTCACGGAAAAATCCGACCGCCAGCAGGATAAAGGTGTACCCAAGACCGTTACCGACGCCATCCAGAAAGCTGAGGACAGGGCCATTTTGCATGGCATAGGCCTCGGCACGACCCATGACGATACAGTTGGTAATGATCAGGCCAACAAACACCGACAGCTGCTTGGAGAGATCGTAGGCAAACGCCCTCAAAAGCTGATCCACCACGATGACCAGCGATGCGATGATGGTCATCTGGATGATGATACGAATCGATGACGGCATGTGATTGCGAATCAACGAGACGAACATGTTCGAAAATGCCGTGACCGCAATCACCGCCAGCCCCATGACCAGAGAGGTGCTCATGGAGTTGGTGACCGCCAGCGCACTACAGATCCCCAGGATCTGCAGCGCGATGGGGTTATTCTGAAAAATGGGAGTTATCAGCAGACCTCTGGCCGTATCAGTTTTTGCCATGATCAAGCTCCTTGTGAAGTGTCACGAAAGCGTGCCAGATAGTTGGCAAAGCCTTCGTCGCCCATCCAGAACTGCAGCAGGTTGGTGACACCTGTGCTGGTCAGGGTAGCACCGGAAAGCGCATCCACCTTGTGTTCGGCATCAGGCGTATTGCTGCCAACACCGCCCTTGACGAGTCGGATAGCAGGATCAGTACTGTCTTCAGGGTAAATTTCCTTGCCCGGCCAGAGCGATTTCCAGCGGGGGTTATCGACCTCGCCCCCCAGCCCCGGCGTCTCGCCCTGATCATAAAACGACAGACCCACCACCGTATTGCCATCGCCTTCAAGCGCCAGATACCCCAGCATCAGCGACCATAGCCCCTGCCCGCGTACCGGCAGGATAATTTCGTCAGGCTTGTCGGGGTCGCCCACCAGATACACTGTCGCGTAGTTTTCAACGCGACCACCCAGCCCGGCCCTGTCCTGAGGACCGCTAAGGGTTCTCGACATGGCAGGATCCTGAGTGGAGGCAATCTGGTCGAAGCGGTCCGGGTCAATGTCGTCGACATATTTACCGCTTCTAAGATCCACTACCCGCTGGGTGATCTCACCAAACTGCTGTTCAACGCTCTTCCCGGGCACCATCAGGTTGGCGACCTGCAAAATGTTGGTCTTGCGGTCAAGCTCCTGATTCTGCTGTTGGGTCGGCCTGAGCGCTACGGCCGCCGTGGACACCACCACGGAGCAGACCACGCACAGCGACAGCGCCACCGTCAGTGTCTTCTTGATCGAATCATTACTGGCCATCAGGCAACCTCCTTATCCCTTGACGGCATCAGACGCTTCTGCCGACGTTTGATATTGGCCTGAACGATAAAGTGGTCGATCAGCGGTGCGAACAGGTTGGCAAACAGGATGGCCAGCATGATCCCTTCAGGAAACGCCGGGTTGGCCACCCTGATCAGTACCGTCATGAAACCAATCAATGCGCCGAAGATCAGCTTGCCGGTATTGGTCATCGAGGCCGACACGGGATCGGTCGCCATGAAGATCATGCCAAAGGCAAAGCCACCGATGACCAGATGCCAGTACCAGGGCAATGCAAACATCGGGTTGGTATCGGAACCGATGAGATTAAAGAGCGTTGCCGTGGCCACCATACCCAGAAAGACGCCCAGGATGATGCGCCAGGAGGCGACTCGGGTCCAGATCATGATCAGACCACCCAAAAGGATCATGAGAGTCGACGTTTCGCCGATACTGCCCTGAATAAAGCCCAGAAACGCATTGAACCAGGGCGTTTGTGCCATTAATTGATCGATGCCGCCCTGCGCGACGGTGGAAAGCGCCGTGGCGCCCGTATAGCCATCAGCCGGCACCCACACCGAGTCACCCGACAGCTGTGCCGGATAGGCAAAGTAGAGAAAGGCTCGACCGGTCAGGGCCGGATTCAGGAAGTTCTTGCCGGTACCGCCAAACACTTCCTTGCCGATCACTACACCAAAGGTGATGCCCAGCGCGACCTGCCACAGCGGCACGGTGGCCGGCAGAATCAGGGCAAACAGCACGGAGGTGACAAAAAAGCCTTCGTTGACCTCATGGCCACGACGAATGGCAAACAGGACTTCCCAGAAGCCGCCCACGATAAAGGTAACGGCATAGATGGGAATAAACCATGTCGCCCCGAGCACGAAGTTCCCCCAGATACTTCCGGGATCATGCCCGCCAGCCAATGCCATGACGACCGCTTCACGCCAGCCGGCCAGCGCGCCATAGTTGTCAGCAATGGCCACGTTGGCCTGAAGCCCCACGTTGTACATCCCGAAGAACATGGCCGGGAAGGTACACATCCAGACCGTGATCATGATGCGCTTGAGATCAATACCGTCACGCACATGGGAGGTTGAGCCGGTAACATGCCCCGGCGCATAAAAAATGGTATCTACCGCTTCATATAGCGCGTAGAAACGCTGGTATTTACCGCCCTCATGAAAATGGGGCTCGATATTATCCAGTAAACGACGAATCCCCATCATCAGACCTCTTTCTCGATCGTTGTCAGATTGTCGCGCAGGATCGGGCCATACTCATACTTGCCAGGACAGACGTAAGTGCAAAGCGCCAGGTCTTCCTCGTCAAGTTCCAGACAACCCAGCTGCATGGCCACTTCTATATCCCCAACGATCAGCGAGCGTAAAAGCTGAGTCGGCAGAATATCCAGAGGCATGATCTGTTCGTAGGAGCCGATCGGCACCATGGCACGCTCGGAACCATTGGTATTGGTATTGGGCCGAAAGGAAGCCGGCCGTGTCAGACGCGACAGATAAATACCGGTCGCGGAATGCCGATCAAGGCCCAGTGACAGCCAGCCAAAGAGCGCCCGTTTGTGGCCCTCCTCGATCAGCGATACCTGCAGATGATAACGTCCGAGATAGGCCGTGGCGTCTTTAGCAGTGCTGCCACCGAACACCGACCCCGAGATAACGCGAACATCATTGTCGCTTTCCACTTCACCGGCCAAAAGCTCATCGAGGCTTGCCCCCAGGCGAGTACGGACCAGTCTGGGCTGTTTGGCCGCCGGGCCACCCAGAGCGACAACACGGCGGGTATCGAGCCTGCCTTCCGTAAACAGCGTGCCAATGGCCATGACATCCTGATAGTTCAGGTGCCATACCTGGCGGCTAATCCCTACCGGTGACAAAAAATGGATATGAGTGCCCACAAGGCCGGCCGGATGATCACCGGAAAAACTCTCCTGCGTGATCCCTTCAAGCTCGGCGCCGGGCACGTCGGCCGCTGGTGCAGTGCAGACATACACCTGCCCCTGCGTGAGCTTGCGAATAACCTTCAGGCCGTTGATGAAATCTTCGCTGCGCTCGGCAATGATAGGCTCGGGATCAGCACTCAGGGGATGCGTATCAATGGCGGTTACGAAAATATTGAGCGGATGCTCGGACACCGACGGCACACGCGAAAAGGGACGCTTTCGAAAGCTGGTCCACAGGCCGGCAGACACCAGCTGATCAACAACGGTCTGACGCTCCAGAGTGTCGAGACGATCAGGCGCATGACGCTCAAAGGCTGAAGCCTCGGTATCGCCGCTTTCATCAACCCGAATGACCACCGACAAAAGACGGCGCTTCTCGCCACGGTTAATGGCGATTACTTCACCAGCAGCCGGCGCCACATAGCGAACGCCTTCGGTTTTCTTGTCAGTAAAAAGTAACTGACCAAGCGATACCCGATCTCCCTCGCGGACTTCCATGGTTGGCCGCATGCCGATGTAATCAGGGCCAAGAACAGCCACATGTTTCACCGGCTGACCATTATCGATGGTCTGGGAAGGTGAACCCGCGATGGGGAGATCCAGGCCTCGTTTGACTTCGATCATAGTCTCGCCCAGTAGTCGAATCTGATGCAGTCATGCAGGGTTTGATAACCGTTTGACGCAAGCTATTGGCTATTGATAGCAACCGTTATTACCGGTGATCCCCTTGGGTGATGATCAATCAGATGAGATGTTTCGGTGATCCGCCAGAGCGGACATGATTTAACACGGTTTAAAAACCAGCCGTATTATAAGGAGCCGGAACATGAAAAACCACATGAGTTACAAGGGATTCACATGAAGGCGGGGGGACTCCTGGACCAAAGTCCAGGAGAAAATGCGCTCGTTTCAGTTTGGTGAAGGAAAGGAAGGAAGTCGCGCATGTGCCATGTGCTGTACCAGGCGAATCACCTGAGCGCTATATCCAAATTCATTGTCGTACCATACATATAGCACGATATTTTTGCCGTCAACGATAGTGGCCTTGCCATCCACGATCCCGCCATGACGATTACCCACGAAATCCGATGACACCACTTCAGGCGAATCGACAAAGTCGATCTGGCGACGCAGCTTCGAATCAATCGACATCTGGCGCAGATAGCCGTTGAGGGATGCCCTGTCGCAAGCCTTCTCAAGCGTCAGATTCAAAATGGCCATGGAAACATTGGGAATAGGGACACGAATGGCATTGCCGGTCAGTTTGCCGGCAAGCTCCGGCAGTGCGCGTGCCACCGCTTTTGCAGCACCTGTTTCGGTCAACACCATGTTCATGGGGGCACTTCGGCCACGACGCTCGGCCTTGTGGTAGTTATCAGTCAGATTCTGATCATTGGTGTAGGCATGTACCGTTTCGACATGACCACGCTCAATGCCATAACGATCCGACAGGCATTTCAACACCGGCACAATGGCGTTGGTGGTACACGACGCCGCAGACAGAATCTGCTCGCTTTCATCGGCATCATGCTCATTGATGCCGTAGACGATATTTTTGATATCGCCCTTGCCCGGCGCTGTCAGCAAAACGCGCGCCACACCCTTCGAGACCAGATGCTTCTCGAGTCCTTCCCGATCACGCCACTTGCCGGTGTTGTCCACCACGATGGCATTGTCGATACCATAAGCCGTGTAATCGATGCTTTCCGGTGATTCGGCGCGAATGAACTGGATATAGTTGCCATTGGCAATGATGGCGTCGTTGTCATGATCCAGCGTCAGCGTGCCGGGAAAAGGCCCGTGAATGGAATCACGTCGTAACAGGCTGGCACGCTTTTCCAGATCGGAGCTGTCTCCACGCACCACAACCGCTCGCAGTCGCAGCGTTCGCCCACCACCGATTCGCTCGATAAGAAGCCGGGCCAGCAAGCGACCGATACGACCAAAGCCATAAAGCACCACATCGCGTGGCGGCTCTGAAGCCCCCTTACCCTGCTGACCCACGACAGGCGCAAGCGCCTGTCGCAGAAAGCCCATCACATCGCGCTCGCCGCTGCGCTTGTACGCCACGGCAAGCTTGCCGATATCGATATGAGCAGGGCCGGGCTCAAGCTCGATCAATCGTTTGACAAGAGCGAAGGTGTCGCTGACCTCGAGCTCGACATTTTCAGCGTGTCGGGCATAGCGATGATGCTTTAATAATTGAATGACCGACTGGTTGACCATCGAACGGCCATACATCAGCGGCACCACCTGACAGGTTCGATAGAGACGCCCCAATAGTGGAATCATCTCTTCGGCCAGCGCCTCCTGTGCCTGCCACTGTTGCAGACACGTTTCTTCTTTTTCCATACTCACGTCAGGTTTCCTTGCAGTGATCGAAAACCTGCAGCGCCTGCCCTTTTTTTAATTGATATCCATTTTGGTATCGTGGGCACTCTCTCGGCAGCTGCAATCTTAAGCTGGCGGCATTATCGAAAGAGCGTCGCCTCCTCACAATGGTTGTGTAGTCGCAAATATGTAGCCTGACTACACCAAAGGATCGGTTGACAAGTGTTCCGTGCGGCACCATGACTGGTCACGAGCGTTTTATCGATACCCGAAACCACATCATGAGCGCCGCCACGACAGGACGTGATACGGCACAATAGCCAACTCAAATGTCCCGGGAATGACAGACTTCAAGGCAAACCTCTTCCATATCGACGATACTGTCCGCATTTTGTCCCTGTGCCCATCGATCTGAAGTGAACCATGCCATCGCATAGCCACATCATCAGCCCTCTCTCGCCCCCTGCGCTTGCCCCTGCCCGGGAAAACACACGCTGGCGACTGCCTGAAGGCAGCGCTGATGCCCTTGCCATGGCCCATCTGGCCAGCGCAGAGAAAACACCCCTGCTCGTGATCACGCCGGACTCGGCGAGCGCACAGCGCATGGCGCTGGCACTGCGCTTTTTCAGCCATCAGGAGGTTCTGGTCTTTCCTGACTGGGAGACCCTGCCCTATGACAGCTTCTCGCCCCATCAGGACATCGTCTCGGAACGGCTTCGCACCCTACGCCAGCTCCAGCATCAGTACCAGAGCATCATACTGGCCCCGATCAACACCCTCATGCAGCGCCTGCCGCCAACCGACTATGTGGCCGTCCAGGCACTGCATCTGGAAAAAGGCATGTCGCTGGACCGTGAGCATTTTCGCGGCCAGCTTCATCGGGCCGGTTATCGTGCCGTCGAAACCGTTTACGAACCTGGTGAGTATGCCTTTCGCGGGGCGCTGATCGATCTCTACCCGGTGGGCAGTGAACAACCGCTACGTATCGATCTTTTTGATGACGAGATCGATACGCTGCGTCATTTCGACCCGGACACCCAGCGTTCGAGTGAACGCACCGAGCGAATCGAGTTACTGCCGGCGCATGAATATCCGCTGACTCAGGACGCCATCGCCCGGTTTCGCGAAGGCTTTGAGACGCTCTTTGATGTTGATCCGCGTCATTGCCCGCTTTATCTGGATGCCCTGCAGGGCATTCCCTCTCCGGGACTTGAGCAGTATCTGCCACTGTTTTTTGAACACACCTCAACGCTTTTTGACCATATTGGCGATCAGCTGCGCTGTGCCCTGATGCCGGGCAGCTTTGAAGCCGCCGAAAGTCACTGGCAGTCCATCACAGGACGGTTTGAAAATCTGGGCGTTGATCCCACCCGGCCGCTACTCCCCCCGGCAAAGGCTTTCGTGCCGGTGGCAGAGCTTTTTGGACAGATTAACCACTACCCACGGCTTCAATGGCGCACCGATGAGGAAGGCACCCTTGTTGAGGGTGCTGCGCTGCCCGACATTGCCATCGATGCGCGCGCAGCCAGACCGCTGGCGTCGCTGGAACAATTCCTGAAAAGTCATGATGATCTTCGCGTGTTATTTGTGGCCGAATCACGGGGCCGACAGGAGGCTCTGCACGAGACTCTGGCACCGCTGAACCTTTCCATGGGTGACACAAACAGCTGGCAGAGCTTTCTCGACACTCGTCAGCCTTACGCACTCGTTGAAGGTGGCCTTGAGCGCGGGCTCTGGCTTGAAAGCGAAAAGCTGCTGGTACTGACCGAAACCGAGCTGTATGGCGAGATCGTGCGTCAGAGCCGGCGCCGCAGTCGTGCCACGGACGACAACGAGCTGGCCATACGTCATCTGTCCGAACTCAGGGAAGGCGCACCGGTCGTCCACAAGGCGCATGGTGTCGGCCGCTATCTCGGACTTGAAACCCTGCACGCCGGTGGCATGCCGGCCGAGTTCCTGACGCTGGAATACGCAAGCGGCGCACGACTCTATGTACCGGTCGACAGCCTCCACCTGATTTCACGCTATGCCGGCGCCAGTGATGAAAGTGCCCCCCTGCACAAGCTGGGCAGCGATCAGTGGGAAAAGGCACGGCGCAAGGCGGCCGAGAAGGTTCGAGACACGGCAGCCGAACTGCTGGATGTCTATGCGAGGCGTGAGGCGCGTGAAGGCTTTGCCTGTGAGCCGCCGGGGCAGGAATATGCTCGCTTTGCGGCCACTTTTCCCTTCGAGGAAACGCCGGATCAGCGCATGGCCATTGACGCCGTCATTCATGACATGACCTCAACCCAGCCGATGGACCGCGTCATCTGCGGCGATGTCGGCTTTGGCAAGACGGAAGTGGCAATGCGAGCGGCCTTTCTGGCCGTCCAGTCCGGCCGGCAGGTGGCCGTGCTGGTGCCGACGACACTGCTGGCACAGCAGCATTTTGACAACTTCCGTGACCGCTTTGCCGATTCGGCCATCAATATCGACATCCTGTCACGCTTTCAGGGCGGCAAGCTGCAGTCGCAGACGCTGGAACGTCTCAATGATGGTCGCATCGATATCGTCATTGGGACACACAAGCTGCTGGGCAAGGAGCTTGAGTTCGCCAATCTGGGGCTGGTCATCATTGATGAGGAACATCGCTTCGGTGTTCATCAAAAGGAAAAGCTCAAGACGCTTCGTGCCGAAGTCGACATTCTGACCCTGACCGCCACACCGATCCCGCGAACGCTGTCGATGGCCATGAGCGGTATGCGCGATCTCTCCATTATTGCCACACCGCCGGCGCGACGGCTGTCGGTCAAGACCTTCGTGCAGCAGCGTAATCAGGCCGTCCTCAAGGAGGCCGTACTGCGCGAACTGCTGCGAGGCGGCCAGGTCTACTACCTGCACAATGAGGTCAAATCGATCGAAGCCACGGCTGAAAAGGTGCGCGAACTGGTGCCGGATGCCCGCGTGGGTGTCGCCCATGGCCAGATGGCCGAGCGCGCCCTGGAGCGTGCGATGTCGGACTTCTATCATAAGCGCTTCAACGTGCTGGTGTGCTCGACCATCATCGAAACCGGCATCGATGTCCCCAGCGCCAACACCATCATCATCGAGCGTGCCGACAAGTTCGGCCTGGCCCAGCTCCACCAGCTGCGTGGTCGTGTGGGCCGCTCACACCATCAGGCCTACGCCTACCTGCTCACCCCGCCGCCCAAACAGATTACAGCGGATGCGACCAAGCGTCTGGAAGCCATTACTCAGGCAGAAGATCTGGGCGCAGGCTTTGCGCTTGCCAGCCACGATCTGGAAATTCGCGGTGCCGGGGAACTGCTGGGCGAAGAGCAAAGCGGTCAGATCGAGACCATCGGCTACAGCCTTTACATGGAAATGCTCGACCGCGCCGTCAATGCCATTCGCAGCGGCAAGACGCCCAATATTGAAGCGCCCATGTCGGAAGGCGTGGATATCAGTCTCGGACTGCCAGCGCTGATCCCTGAAGATTACATGCATGACGTTCAGCAGCGTCTGGTCATGTACAAGCGCATCAGCAATGCCAAAAATGATGGAGAGCTACGTGAATTGCAGGTCGAAATGATCGACCGCTTCGGGATGCTGCCGGAGCCGGTCAAGCATCTTTTCCGCCAGGCCACCCTTCGCTTCAAGGCCGAGCGCCTGGGTATTACGCGCCTGGAGGCGGGAGACAAGCGTGGACGTATACAGTTTGGTGCCGATACTTCGGTTGATCCCATGACGCTGGTCAACATGATGCAGAAAGCGCCCGACCAATACCGCCTTGATGGCGCTGACACTCTGCGCTTTGAAAAACCCATGGAGACGGCCGAGACGCGCTTTGCCGCCATTGAATCCCTGCTGGAACATTTCAACCAGAAGTCATGACGCCCTCACGGCGTCCGTCGGGCACAGAGTGTGCCTGACACAGACGACAAGGGCCGGCCTTGATGGCCGGCCCTTTGGGCCTCATTCATGCAGCGCCCTATCTCGCATGCCGGCGTCGCGGGCTCTGACCTCCAGGGGACTCGCCAGCCGTGATCAGAGTCCGCGCGGAGCAAAGATGCCCGGGGCGTTACGCCAGTAGCCCTTGTAATCCATCCCAAAACCGAACACATAGCGGTCCTCGACTTCCAGGCCGCAATAGTCCGCCTTGAGGTCAGGCACAGCCTTGCGGTCGTGCACCTTCTCGACCAGCACGGCCGATGACACACTGGCCGCACCCGCCTGATGGCAATATTCGAGAATGGCGGCAAGTGTTGCCCCCTCATCCAGAATGTCGTCCACGATGACCACGTGTCGCCCTGCCATGGGAATTTCGGGGGAGACGCGCCAGAACAGCTCACCACCGCGCAGGCCGCCGCGATAGCGCGTGGCATGCAGATAATCCACCTCAAGCGGAAAACCAAGCCGGGTTAACAAATGACCGGTCGTGATCAGCCCGCCATTCATCACACAGTAAAACACCGGCATGCTGTCAGAGAGCGACTGTGTCAATTGCTCTGCCATGTCATCCAGCGCCCTTTCAACCGCAGGAAGATCGATCAGGCAATCCGCCTCATCCATCAAAACCTTCATATCGTTGTGATACTGGGCTATCTCAAGGTGACCATCATGCTGTTCAGGCATCGCCATCTGACTCACTGTTCTGTTCGGTATCAAAGGGGGCACTCTGCCCCTTGTCCTTTTTCCGCGCTCGGCTTCTGGTGCCTGACCGGGAATTTTGAGGGTCGCTATCCTGGCGGGAATCCTCCTCGGACTCAAGATCATCCTGCCCCACCCCATTACTGAGACGCACTTCATCGGGGACATAGACCCTCGAAGCAGGCAGGGCCAGTTCTGCGCCGTGGCGATAGATGATGTCGCGCACCGAGAGCAGTATGCGCTGCCGGGTCTCGTTGTAGCGTTGCCAGTCAGTGACACTACTCAACGCGTAGATCATCAGGTTCAGCGAATAGTCACCATACCGACTAAAGGTCACCGTAATCAGCTCGTCGCTGTTGATCTCGTTATCCTGATCGAGCATCTGGCGTATGTCAGTGGTGATCGACTCGATGGCCCCGGCATCCTGATAGCGGATACCGACGTTTTCCCAGAGAAGGCGGGCCTGCATTCGTGAGGGCGTCTCGATGGTAATCCGGCTGAACGCCGCATTGGGCACATAGATGGGCGGCCCGGCAAAGGTACGGATACGGGTCAAACGCCAGCCGATATCCTCCACGACGCCTTCAATCTCGCGATCGGGGGAACGTATCCAGTGTCCGACCTGAAAGGGTTTATCCAGATGAACGACCATGCCGCCAAAGAAATTGGCCATGACATCGCGCGCGGCAAAACCGATCAGAATACCGCCGGCACCACCCACTGCCAGAAGGCTCGACACCGATACTCCCAGCATCTGAAGGCCCAGTAACAGCACCACGATCAGCGTCAGCGCACCCACAATCTTGGTGACTGCTGAAGCAGAGGTCTGATCTACTGGTTTGGCGCTTGAATGGGCCGGTGGAAACACCAGACGCTGTTCAAGGCGCTGCATGAGACGCACCTCGACCCAGAATATGATGGCCAGTGTCGAGACCCCGAAAATGAGACTGGCATAGGAAGTGATGCCAGCGATATCGAATCCCTGAGCCACCAGGGCCAGTATGGCGCACAGCCCTCCGAGCCATAACCACAACCGTAGCGGCCCACGAAGTGCATGCAACAGCGCGTCATCCCAGCGCCTCGGGCTCTTGTTCAGGCGACGCTCGAGTCGACCCAGCAGAAAAGCACAGACCAGATCAAACAGTAGCACCAGCAGCACGACCAGAATGATCGTCAGTACCCAGCCGGGCAGCCCAAAATAGCCCGTGGCCCACTCTCGGGTATTTTCCAGCAATTGCTGCCAGTAATGGGTGGCCTCCGATCCGCTGGATTGAGAGCCGCCCGATGATGAGCCACCACTGCCGGATTGCTGCGCCATTGTGTCCTCTCTTCAGGTAGGGAGATTCGCTAACCGCTCTCTGGTACGGTGCCAGCGCGGTTGTTCCTTCAGCGTCGCAAGATCAACGATGCCGCCGGCAAAGCGTAGTCGTTCCAGACGACGCTGTACCAACGGCTCCCTCATGGGCGAATGCAGCGTCTGGCGGGCCTCGGCCGCCCCTTCCGGGTCATTACACAACAGGACCAGATCACAACCTGCCTCGAGTGCTGCCATGACGCGCTCACCGGGGCCGCCCGCCATGGCCGCCCCTTTCATGGAAAGATCGTCGGACACAATGACACCTTCAAAGCCGATGTCATGGCGTAGATAGTCGAGCCATCGCCGCGAAAATCCAGCCGGTCGATCATCAATCCGGGTAAAGCGCACGTGGGCCGGCATGATGCCGGTCAGCCGGTCAGACAGCGCACGAAAGGGAATCAGGTCATGAGACTCGAGCGCTTCAAGTGTTCGGGTATCTTCCGGCATCACAAGATGTGAATCGAGCGTGACGCCACCGTGGCCCGGAAAATGCTTGCCGACGCTTGCCATACCGGCTTCCTCGAACCCTTCAATAAAGGCGCCCGCCAGCGCTGTCACATGTTGCGGATCATCGGAGAAGGCACGGTTGCCGATGGCCGGGCAGCGCGCATCGTCTAGATCCAGCACCGGTGCAAAGGAAAAGTCCGCACCACAGGCCGCCATTTCCATGGCCAGCAGCCAGCCGGTATCCCGGGCAAGCACCAGTGCTTCATCGGGCATCCGGCGATAGTACTGACCCAGCCGCGCCATGGGCGGCAGAGTGGTAACGCCATTGCGAAGACGCTGAACACGCCCTCCTTCCTGGTCAATGCCGATCACGATGTTCGAACGACATCGACGAATGTCATCACACAGCTGACGCATCTGCTCGGGGGACTCAACATTACGCGCAAAGAGGATGATACCCCCCACGCAGGGGTCGGACAGCCAGCCACGCTCCTCTTCATTCAGATGCGTGCCCTCAATGTCACACATGAGAGGCCCACCAAAGATTTCAGCCCGGGAGTCGATCATGAGTGCGTTCCTGTTCTGGGATGGGAAATCACATGGCTGCTCGGATGAGAATCCAGCATGGTACTAGAGTCGACATCACTAACCGGAGCACGCAGGGCATGCAGCGCGACCGGCTTCAATCGTTGAGCCAGCTCTCGAATCGTGACGCGCTGATGATAGTCATGCTCTGCGATATCGCGCAGCGTGTTGAGACCGGATAGCGTAAAGATGACCGACCCCAGCATGAAATGCAGCCGCCAGAAGCGTTCATCGTTGGCCAGTTCCGGGGTCGCCTGCCTGAGAAGCTTCAAAAAGCGCGAAAAGATATCGCCATAACGGCTGCGAAGCTCATCGCGAAGATGGCGCTGGGCCTGCGAATAGGCAAGCCCCAGAAGCTTCATGAAGGTTCTGAGGTCATGACTTTCGGAGGGCATTTCCAGAACGCTGCCAAAAAGCGTATCGAGCAGCCCATCAAGGTCTGATGCTTTCGCCTCGTCTGTCTCGAGCACATCCAGTCGTTGATGGAGATCCGCACTGAAAGGGTCCAGATATCGGAAAAACACCGCCTGTATCAGGGCCTGCTTGGAGCCAAAATGATAGTTGACAGCGGCCAGATTGACTTCGGCGCGACCGGTGATTCGCCGCAGCGAAGTTTCGGAAAAGCCATATTCTGCAAACAGTACTTCAGCCGCATCAAGGATTCGGGTCACGGTATCGGATGGCACCATGGAAAATATCAGTTCTCTGTCATGAAAATAAAACGTGCAGATCAGACAGCGATGGTATCACCATTGGTCGCCGCCACCTGCACCGGAGACAGTATCGAAGCGCTTGCATTGACCTGATGACTGGATACAATCACATACTGTATACATCAACAATGGCCACTGCACATGACACGACCGTTGACCGCACGCCAACAGGCCGTATTCGATTTCATTGCCAGGACCATCAGTGAACTCGGCTACCCGCCCACGCGTGCCGAAATTGCCGGCGCCCTGGGGTTTCGCTCACCCAACGCCGCTGAAGAGCATCTGCGCGCCCTGCGCAAAAAGGGTGTCATCGAGATGATCCCTGGAACATCACGCGGCATTCGTCTTTCTGCTCAGGTGCAGGTCGCTCAGGAACAGGAAAACGTCATCACAGGTCTGCCCGTCATTGGGGAAGTGGCGGCCGGCAGTCCGATCCTTGCCGCCGAACACATCTCACGCTATTGCCCGATGCCGGCCGATTTTTTCAATCCGGGCGCCGATTATCTGCTTCGAGTTCGCGGTCTTTCCATGCGTGATGCCGGTATTCTTGATGGCGATCTTCTGGCCGTCCATCGCACACATGATGCCCGTGACGGGCAGGTTGTGGTGGCACGACTGGGAGACGATGTGACGGTCAAGCGCTTCAAGCGCCAGGGCAGCATCGTTAGCCTGATTGCTGAAAACCCCGATTTCGAACCCATTACAATTGATCTAACGCGCCAGAGTCTGGACATCGAAGGCGTTGGCGTCGGTGTCATCCGGGGTGGTGACGGTAACAGCCTTTAAACCTTCCTTTTGTCCCGTGTGGTGATGCGCCAGGGGGCGTCACCGCACGCGCGGCAACATGAGCCGGGCCCTGTCCAGCGCCATTCCGGTACGCTGATAGATATCCATCATCAGATGGCACTCATCATCGCGCATCCCCATCGGACGAGCGTCTCCAAAAAGACGTGTCAGGTCACGCATGGCTGCCAGACGACTTGATGGCCGACGCTGGCATTTCTCCAGATCCACAAGGGCCGTGTGTGCCCTGCCATCATCATCAAGACTCACCAGCACTTCCTTGGGATAGAGGTGCCCATGCTTGTAGCCACTTTGATGCAGCCTGATCAAATTTTCCGCCAGCGCCTGAAAGATGGCAGCGCGCTGTTCCAGTGCGTCGCGGTTGGCCAACAGCATGGCCTGCAGACTCTCATAACCGAGTAGCGCTTCGGTCACCATCACGGCCTGCCAGCCCTGCCTGTCTTTCCGGGCCTTGAAAAAGACAGGAGCCGGCGCGTTCACGCCAAGTTTCTGACACCGCTTAAGCCCCTGCCATTCACGCACTGTCGTGGGCCGGCCCAGCGGATAGCGCAGGCTATTAAAAAGATGACCGTGCTGAATCTTGACGTAAAACGAAGGCCCCTGCGGGTCGGGGCTTACAAACCGGACGCCGCTGAGGCCGCCCTTTCGCTGATTGGGAGGCTCTACCCATTCTCCTGGTGCCTGCCACCAGAAGTCAAAATCGCCCTGCAGGCTCTGTGACACAACGCATTCATTCCGGTTTTTCAGGTACAAGGACCTGAAACGCCGATACCCGCGCATAAACGGGTATCGAGCAGATCAATATAATGATACCGGATCAGTGAATGGCAGCAGGCTCGGGCGCATCAATAGCGTCATCTTCATCGGCCAGTACAGAGCGGGAAATCAGGTGATCCAGCATCTCACGGGCAACATCAAATCGATGATGGCGCAGTAGTTCCAGCGTCTGGGATGAAAAGCGAATGCTGGCCAGAGGCTCGATCTTCTCATCGGTGTCGGCGGCTCGGAGCACAAACTGCCCGTCTTCAAGCTCAACAATTTCAAATACGGCCGCTTCAGTCATGTGCCACCCCACTGATCCGATCAGCGAACAACATTAACGCAATGTTAAGGGCACCTGACGACAATGTCACGTTTATCAAATACAAGGAATTACCATTCATAACTGGTTTCACGAAGTCTTGGGAGTAGTGCCCGAAAATCGTCAAGACACTTTTCCAGCTCCCGATGAAGGGGCTCATTCTGGCTGGAGGCAATCATGTTGTCATGGCGGCGAAGCTGTGCGGCGCCGCCTTCATCATGGAGACGATCCAGCAGCTGCAGCAGACGGGCCAGCCAGCTGTCGGGCTGCGCCACAAGTGCTCGCAACAACTCGATTTCGGCGACCGGTGCCGGTGGCTGATCCAGCACCGTACGCCAGTGCATCAAGGGCCAGCGACAGGTATGGGCGATCTCCTTGATCGCGCTTTCAAGCGCCATTTCAATCATTGAAAGCGCCCCCTCTTCGAGGGCCCGACGTCTGGCATCGGCATGCTCATCATTGCCTGCCGGCTGCTCCAGTAACAGCATGGCCTGATACAGCAGCTGATTGGTACGCCCCTGATGGCTCATGAGACCTGCTTCCCACCCTTGCTGCCCTTTTTGGCACCCGGGCTCTTTCGGTTGTCTTCGACCTGCCAGCGATCACCATCCCACAGTGCCTTCCAGCCAGTCGCCTTGCCATCCTCTTCAGTCAACACGTACTGACTTTTGGTCTTGCGGGAGAACCGAATCTGAGCCGGATGACCGTCCGGATCATGGTCCGGTGCCTGCAAAAGAAAGTGGTACTTCTCAGGCAGTGCCTCGGCATGCGGTTTGATTTCGCTGACCAGCGGCGGTCGCGTCTCACGATTTTTCGGGAACTGGCTGGCCGCCAGGAAAAGACCACTGGCACCATCACGCAGCACGTAATGGTCATCCACCTTCTGGCAAGCCAATTCCGGCATCGGAATCGGATCCATCTTCGGCGGGGCCGGTTCGCCACTTTTCAAAAGCTTGCGGGTATTCTTGCACTCGTCATTGGTGCAGGCGAAGTATTTACCAAAGCGCCCCGTACGCAGCTGCATTTCCGAGCCGCACTTGTCGCACTCGATGGTCGGGCCTTCATAACCCTTGATGCGAAAGTGACCCTCTTCGATTTCGTAGTAGCCATCATCATCGTTACTGATGTGGATCTTGCGCGTCTCATCGATGAGGTAGCTGTCCATGGCCGTGCCCGTGTTCGGGTTACGGCGCTTGGCACGCAGGGCATCGGTCTCGGCGTTTTCATCGGCGTCTGCCGGCACTGCCTCATCGCCCGGCAGCAGGTCGATGGTGGTCTTGCAGCGCTCCTTGGGCGGCAGGTTATAACCTGAGCAGCCCAGAAAGACCCCGGTCGAGGCAATACGAATCTGCATTGGTCGCCCACAGGTCGGACACTGGATATCGGTTTCGACCGGCTGGTTGGGGCGCATGCCCTCTTCGCCCTCGGCATGCTCAAGGCGCGCACGAAAATCACCGTAAAAGCTGTCCAGCAGCTCACGCCAGTCGCGCTCGCCATCCGCGACATGGTCAAGCTCATCTTCCATCCGTGCCGTGAAGCCGTAATCCAGCAGATCCTGGAAGGACTCCGTCAGTCGGTCGGTGACGATTTCACCCAGTTTCTCGGCATAGAAGCGACGGCTGTCCAGCTTGACGTAGCCACGCTCCTGGATCGTGGAGATGATCGCCGCATAGGTCGAGGGTCGACCGATGCCACGCTTTTCCAGCTCCTTGACGAGGCTGGCTTCGGTGTAGCGTGCAGTCGGCTTGGTGAAATGCTGCTTCGGTTCGAGCGTTTTGAGCTCAAGACGCTCTCCCTTGCCCAGATCCGGCAGCTGCTGATCCTCTTCCTTTCTGGACGAGGGCTTGAGCACCCGGGTGTAGCCATCAAAGCGCAGCACACGCCCCTTGGCACGCAGCTCGAAATTCTCGACTTCGATGGTCAGCGTGGTCGACAGATACTGGGCCGGCACCATCTGGCAGGCCAGAAACTGACGCCAGATCAGCTCGTAGAGACGCTCGGCATCACGCTCCATGCTGCCAAGGTCGTCGGCCCGGCGGCGAACGTCGGTCGGCCTGATTGCCTCGTGGGCTTCCTGGGCGCCGGCCTTGCTGGAATAGATGTTGGGCGATTCGGGGAGATAGTTGCTCCCCATCTCCGCTTCGACGTAGTCACGCGCCATGGTAATGGCATCGGCCGACAGGTTGGTCGAATCGGTACGCATGTAGGTAATGAAGCCTGCTTCATACAGGCGCTGCGCCAGAGTCATGGTCTTTTTGACCGAAAACCCGAGGCGGCCGCTGGCAGCCTGCTGCAAAGTAGACGTTATAAAGGGTGCACCGGGCTTGCTGGAAGTCGGGCGATCCTCCCGGCCGGTAATGACATAATCGGCCTTTTTGAGCGGTGCGATCAGTGAGGTGGTTTGCGCCTCGCTAACGGGTCGGAACGTCTGACCCTCATGGCGTGCCACTTCAAAACGCACGGTATCGCCGCTGGCGGCTTCAAGATCGGCATGCACGTCCCAGAACTCTTCGGGCGTAAAGGCGCGAATTTCGCGCTCTCGCTCAACGATCAGACGTACTGCCACGGACTGAACGCGGCCGGCGGAAAGACCCCGGGCAACCTTGTTCCACAGAAGTGGCGAGACCATGAACCCCACGACCCGGTCCAGAAAACGTCGAGCCTGCTGGGCATGCACACGATCAAGCTTGAGCTCACCGGGCGTTTCGAACGCCTGAGCGATGGCATTTTTGGTGATTTCGTTAAACACCACACGCCGATAGCGTGACTCATCGCCGCCGATGGTTTCCCGCAAATGCCAGGCGATCGCTTCCCCTTCGCGGTCAAGGTCGGTCGCGAGATAGACGGCATCGGCCTTCTCGGCGAGCTTTTTGAGCTCATCAACGACCTTTTCCTTGCCTGGCAGGATTTCGTAGTTCGCCTGCCAGTCATTTTCAGGGTCAACGCCCATGCGGCGAATCAGTTGATCATGACTCTTGCGCTTTTTATAGACCGCCTTCTCTTCGGCAGACATCTTGCGCGTGGCAGCCGCCTGTCGCGCACGCTCGGAAGGGTCAGTGGCGTTTTTGCCACTACCACTGGTCGGCAGATCGCGAATATGACCCACACTCGATTTCACGATGAAATCGTTGCCGAGGTACTTGTTGATGGTCTTGGCCTTGGCCGGCGACTCGACGATCACCAGTGACTTGCCCATAGATCTCCGTCTCTTTTGCCGGCCCTGCCGACACTGTCATGTCAGAAAAGCAGCGTGTGTGAGCGTCCGTTGATCCGGACTGGTTCAGACACCCTGAAAATGCGACTACCCTACCCTGGCCTTATCCACGGCGCCACCGGTTAAAAACGGTGCATGACAACGACTCTTTATCACTGACACCGCCCGGGCTTTTCATGACGCATCGAATGCTTCGACATTCTCCGGAGTCTCATCAAGACTTTGGCGAGTAGCCGTCGCACCCGAAGGGGTGAAGAAGGTATAGTGAATACATTCAGCCACCGCATCAGGAGAATGCTTCATGACAAAAGCGACTGCCGGTCCGATTCGCCGCACCAAGATTGTCGCCACCCTTGGCCCCGCCAGTGACAAGGAAGGCGTCCTCGATGCCATGGTGCACGCAGGCGTTGATGTTGTTCGAATCAACTTCTCCCATGGCAGCGCCGAAGACCATCGTCGCCGCGTGATGGCCGTGCGTGAAGCGGCCAAAAACCAGCAACGCAACGTCGCTATTTTGGGCGACCTGCAGGGCCCCAAGATTCGTATCGCGCGTTTCGTCAACGGCTCGGTCGAGCTTGAAAACGGCCAGAATTTTGCCCTCGATATCAATCTGGGCCGCGATGATGGCAACGAACACCAGGTCGGCTGTGACTACAGGGAACTCGCCGACGACGTCAAAAGCGGCGATGTGCTGCTGCTCGACGACGGCCGCGTGGTGCTTGAAGTCCAGCACGTCGATGGCGGACGCATTGAATGCACGGTCAAGGTGGGGGGCAAGCTCTCCAATAACAAGGGCATCAACAAGCAGGGTGGCGGCCTGTCGGCAGCGGCATTGACCGACAAGGATCGCGAGGACATGAAAACCGCGATCGATCTGGAAGTCGATTTTCTGGCGGTTTCCTTCCCCCGCTCCGGCGCCGACATGCAGCTGGCTCGCGATCTGCTCGGCGAGGCCGGCAAGAATATTGCGCTGGTCGCCAAGGTCGAACGCGCTGAAGCCGTGGCCAACGAAACCACGCTTGATGAGATCATTATTGCCTCCGATGCCGTCATGGTGGCCCGTGGCGATCTGGGCGTAGAAATCGGCGATGCGCAGCTGATCGGCGTCCAGAAACGCATGATTGCCCGTGCTCGTACGCTCAATCGCGCGGTCATCACGGCCACGCAGATGATGGAATCGATGATTGAGTCGCCGCTGCCGACGCGTGCTGAGGTCTTTGACGTCGCCAACGCGGTCCTTGATGGCACCGATGCCGTCATGTTGTCTGCCGAAACGGCCGCCGGCAGCTTCCCGGTCGAAACCATTGAAGCAATGAACCGCTGCTGCATGGGTGCCGAGCGCGAACGTGCCGCTCAGGAATCCAAGCACCGCATGGCCGATGAGTTTCATCGCATTGATGAAACCGTGGCCCTGTCGGCCATGTACGCGGCCAACCATCTCGAGGGCGTGGCAGCCATCGCCTGTCTCACCGAGACCGGCTACACCCCACTGATCGCCTCGCGTATTCGCTCCGGTCTGCCCATCGTTGCCCTGTCGTCGCATCCGCGTACGCTGCGTCGCATGGCGCTTTATCGCGGTGTCTTTGCCATTGAGTTCAATACCGATGACATGCCCAATGCCGAGGTCAACCAGCGCGCCGTCTCCGAACTTGAAAAGCGCGCCCTGGCCAACCCGGGCGACTATGTCATCCTGACCCGCGGCGACCACGTCAGCGCCCAGGGCGGCACCAACGCCATGAAGATTGTTCAGGTCGGCGAACATATCGGCTGATCGGCTTTTGCAGGATTGCTTCACAACATTGAAAAAGGCCTTCATCTGGAGGCCTTTTGTGCTTTCTGGCACCTGCACTGCGCATGACGAACCTGCACAACCTGTTATGCTAAAGGCCCAGTATCCACCCTTCGATACGACGCGCCACGCTCGACAGGCTCGATGACACCGGCAACTGCCCCTCTACCACGGCCACCATCATCAAAAGCCCCAGCATGGCATCAAAGGCATCCTCACCATCAGCCCGCTCGCCAAACCCTGACAGCAGCGATGCTTTCGCCTGCGTCTGCCATTCGATTGGCAGTTGGCTATTCAGGAGTCGTTGACAGGCATCGAGACGATCGGTTTGCCGCCGTTTGCTCTGGCGCGCTGACAACTCGGCGCCCACCCGGCGGGCAGCCAGCGTGGGCCAGGTTTCACACACAATGCAGTGACGCGTCTGCGCCAGCGTTGTCAGCTCACCATCAAAGGGCCAGAGCGCAGCCCCCTGCGCCACGGCCGGTCTGATCACGTCCTGCCAGCCGGTCTGAGCAGCCTTGCCGACCTGATTGGCCCCCAGCGTCCAGAACAGAGGACAGGGCTTGCGCCCGGGCATGGCCCGCTCACACGCTCGACGCAGTGCGTCGAAACTCTCCACATTGAGCGCCTGCGTCAGATCCGACTGTTTCACCCCCTTTCGGGCATGACGGGGATAAAAGGGTCGTGTCAGCGAGATCTCTTCCACTGCGCCTGCCGTATCAAAAAAATCCCGCCATCGTGCCGCCTCAAGCATGTCCAGCCATAATCTGAAATCGGTCACATCAACCTGTTTGGCCCACTGACCTGGTATCCCAATGGGAAAATCAAATCCGGCAAGCGTTGTTCCCTGTGAAGGCGACAGCAGGACCTTGTCGCGCCAGACCTGAAGATTGTCGATGCGCACCGGATCACGGATCTGCCACAGACCATTCATGCGCCATGCCTCGGCGTACCAACGCTTTGAAGGCGACAGGCTCCAGTCGGCATGCAGCAGTCGGTCAATCCCCGCAATGGCCATCAGTCGCTGTAGATGCCTGCGGCTCCGGACGACGCAAAGGCCCAGCACTCGTGGATGTCTACGGGCAGCGTACGCCCCTCGGACAGCGGCGGCAGATCGTCGAGGTCAAAAAAGGCCGCGGCATCTGTCTCATTATTGGGCACGAACTCACCGCCCTCATGGGTACAGACATAAAAGAGCTTGTAGATATGATCCGGTGAATAGTGCGCATAAGGATGCAGGCTGCGATCCTTGAGCATGGCCAGACGCGGCTGACTTGCCCGGTGCCCGGACTCCTCGACAATCTCCTTTAACACGTTGGCACTGGGACCTTCGTTGACATCGGCCCAGCCACCGGGCAGCGTCCAGAGTCCGTCCTTGATTTCACGCACCAGCAGCACGCGGCCGCTGTCGTCAAAGACCGCACCGCGCACATCGACCTTGGGCGTGGCATACCCTTGATCAGGAATGATCAGGTTTTCGATTTTTTCGATGGGCACATCGCCGAGCACAGCAAACATCTGGTTGGTCAACGCCTCCAGCTGATGATAGCGCTCCAGCTCATACTTGCTGTCAGTATAGGTCTGCCCGGTCTGGGCAATGGATCTAAGCGATTTTGCAAAGGCTAACCAGTCATGTGTCATGCGATATCTCTCTTGCTCTCCATCATGCCTGTACGACCATGAGCCCAGCGACTGGCATCCGCTGCCATCATGGTCCATGATTGGTGGCTGACAGTCTAGTGGATGACGCATCACCGTGCGTTCGTTAATCAAGGGAGAAACCATGAAAGCCATTGCCACACGCGGTGCCAGCGACATCAACGCACCCGGTGCCTTCGAAAAGATCGAGATCGAGCGCCCCGCGCCTGAAGGTGAGGACGTTCTGGTTCGTATCGAGGCCATTTCGGTCAATCCGGTGGATACCAAGGTGCGTGCCGGAGCACTGGGCGAGTTCGGTGAGCCGACCATCCTGGGCTGGGATGCCACCGGTATTGTGGAAGCGGTCGGCGAACGCGTCAGCGAACTGTCTGTCGGCGAGCGTATCTATTACTCGGGCGAGGTTAATCGACCCGGCTGCAACGCCCAGTACCAATTGATTGATTCTCGTCTGGTGGCCCGCGCCCCTCAAACGCTGGATATCGAGGAAATTGCTGCCATGCCGCTGACGGCGCTCACGGCCTGGGAGGCGCTTTTTGACAAGCTGCGCCTGGCGCAGGATAGCGGTGATCATGGCGACCAGACGCTTTTGATCATTAATGGCGCCGGGGGCGTGGGTTCGATCGCCATTCAGCTGGCCCGCCAGCTCACCGGCATCCGCGTGATTGCTACCGCCTCGCGCGAACAGTCGGTCCAGTGGTGCCGCGAAATGGGCGCGCATGACGTGATCGATCATCACGACCTGATCAACGAGCTCAAACGACTTGATCTGGAAGAGGTCGACTACATCTTCAACTGCCACGACATTGGCGTGCACTGGGACAATATGGTCTCCCTGATCAAACCGCTGGGTGAGATCGTGGCCATTGCCGAGACGAAACAGCACGTGGATCTCAGTGCCCTGCAGGGCAAGGCGGCCAGCTTCCACTGGGAGTTCATGTTTACCCGCCCCCTGCATGATGTGCAGCGAGAACAACAGGGTGCCGCACTGGCCACTATGGCGCGCCTGCTCGATGAAGGCAGGCTGCGCAGCACGCTGGGAGAAATCGTTGGGCCGCTTAATGTCGAGAACCTGACCCGCGCCCATCAGATGCTGGAAGAGGGTCACACCATCGGCAAGCTGGTCCTGACTGCCATGAACTAACGCCACCACCATGGATTAAAAACGCCGGCCCCGGGCCGGCGTTTTCGTGAGGCGTATCACACTCTGGACGAACTACCCTTGCGGGGTCGCACCCTGCCAAGCGCACGCGAGATCACGGGAATGCGCAATAGCATCAAAATAACACCGGCCAGCGCATAGCCACTCCACTGGGTCATATCGGCACGCACCACCCAGAAAAAGTGCAGAAGCACCAGCGCCAGGGCGATATAGACCAGCCGATGCAAAAACTTCCAGCGTTTGCCGAGGCGTTTCATCGAATACCGGTTGGAGGTCACCGCCAGCGCCAGCAGCATTAAAAGCGCGGCAAATCCGACAATGATATAGGGCCGACGCTGTAGATCCTCTCCCAGTGCCGAAAATTCAAGGCCGAGAATGAACAGCAGATAGCTGGTCAGGTGCAGAACGCCGTAGCTGAAGGTCCATAGCCCCAGCTGCCGGCGAATGAGCGCAAACCCTTTCCAGCGGGTCAGTTTCATCAGCGGCGTCAGACTCAGCGTCAACAGCAGCAGAATCAGCGCGCACTGACCGAAATTGAGCAGCAGGTATTGACCGGGTTCAGGGCCTGCCTGCCCCATCGCCACTTGCCCGGCCCACCAGAGAAAAGGCAGCAGCGCTGCCACAAATACCGCACATCGCCAGAGTCGCATCAAAAATACTTCCGCAGGTCCATGCCCTTGTAGAGAGACGCAACCTCGTCTCCATACCCATTGAACATCTGCGTATCGATCATGTTGGTACTGAACAGACTATTGGGCAGACGACGCTCTCGTGCCTGGCTCCAGCGCGGGTGATCCACGTCCGGGTTTACGTTGGAGTAAAAGCCGTATTCGTTGGCATTGATGGTCGGCCAGGCCGTGGGGGGCTGCTCCCTGACCAGCGAAATACGTACGATCGACTTGATGCTCTTGAAACCATATTTCCACGGCACCACCAGGCGCACGGGTGCACCGTTCTGATTGGGCAGCACACGCCCATACATGCCCACGCTCAGAAGGGTCAGCGGGTGCATGGCCTCATCCATGCGCAGCCCTTCCTGATAGGGCCAGTCGATGAGCCCGAAGCGTGATCGTTGCCCGGGCATCTCTTCGGGTCGCATCAGGGTCTGAAAGCGCACAAATTTCGCATCGCTGGTCGGCTCGACACGCTTGAGAAGGGCAGACAGCGGCACGCCCATCCAGGGGATAACCATCGACCAGGCCTCGACACAGCGCAGCCGATAGATACGCTCTTCAAGCTGCTGTTCGCCCAGCAGCTGATTCACATCCAGCGTACCGGGTCTGGCCACCTCGCCGTCAATCTCGATGGTCCAGGGTTCGGTGGTCATGCCACCTGCGTGCTTGTAGGGGTCATCCTTGCCGGTGCCAAATTCGAAGAAATTGTTATAGTGCGTGGCGTCATTAAACGGTGTGAGCTTGTCGTCTTCCCCTGCCGTTACCGCCTTCCATTTCGTATTTTCGATACGCGAGGCAAACCATTCGGGACGACTGCCCTGCTCGACATCGTCATATTGAGAGGCTGCCCAGGCACCGCGCGGTAGTGCCGCCGCCATGCCAAGGCCTGCCACGCCGGCCATGAAATGGCGGCGCGCATGATAGACCGATTCTGATGTGACCTCGTTTTCACCGATGTGGTGAGGCTTTCGTGTCTTGATCAGCATGACACCCTCTACTTGACGATCGTTATGGTTACTGACCGTTACATCAGGGGATAGTTTCAAACATCCAGGCAGGATACGCCACTACTGGAGACGACAACGCCCGGCAGTACCGGGCGTGACAAATGATCCATGACCAGTGTTTGACTCTTCGAGGCTCAGGACACCCTTTCACCATGTGCCTGCTTGTCGGCATGGTAGCTTGAACGGACCAGAGGACCTGACGCGACATGCTTGAAGCCCAGTTCGCGACCCTTTTCGGCAAACCAAGCAAAGGTGTCGGGATGGACCCAGCGATCCACCGGCAGGTGGTTTCGCGACGGCTGCATGTACTGACCCAGGGTCAGCATGTCGACATTATGGGCGCGAAGATCACGCATGACCTCGACCACTTCTTCGTCGGTTTCACCGACACCCAGCATCAGACCTGACTTGGTCATCACTTCCGGACGGACTTCCTTGTAGCGCTTGAGAAGATCCAGCGACCACTGATAGTCGGCACCCGGGCGGACGCGACGATACATCGACGGCACCGTTTCGAGGTTGTGGTTAAACACATCCGGCGGCTCCTGGCGCATGATGTCAATCGCCTTGTCCATGCGACCACGGAAATCAGGCACAAGCACCTCGACTTCCAGATCGGGGCTGCGCTTTCTGATCTCTTCAATACAGTTGTTGAAGTGCTGCGCGCCACCATCGCGCAGATCATCGCGATCCACGGAAGTAATCACGACATACTTCAGACGCATCTCTGCAATGGCTTCTGCCAGTTCCCGCGGCTCGTCTTCATTGAGCGCGTTGGGGCGGCCGTGCGCCACGTCACAGAACGGACAGCGGCGCGTGCAGATATCGCCCATGATCATGAACGTGGCCGTGCCGCCATTGAAGCACTCACCAAGATTGGGACAGGACGCCTCTTCGCAGACCGTTACCAGCTTGTGGCGGCGCAGGGTTTCCTTGATGCGGGTCACCTCTTTCGAGATGGGCATGCGTACCTTGAGCCAGCTCGGCTTGGTCGGCAGGGTCTCGGTCGGAATGACCTTGACCGGAATACGGGAAACCTTGTCGGCGCCACGCAGCTTGACGCCTTTTTCGGCCCGTTGTTTGGGGGTGGTAGCAGTCGTCTCGGTCATCAGTTTGATCCTGTTACTCGAGAAATGTGGGTCAGCACCCCGGGTGCGCTCACCATCTCCTGAAGCTCGGGGTTGCCGAGTTCAGCGGCAAAGGCTCCGAGCAATCCTTGTGCTTCACGCGCCATGTCCGGTGGTTGCGACAAAAGATCGCGAAGCTGTGTCATTCTCAGCCCTGCATAGCCGCAGGGATTGATATGGTCAAAGGGGGAAAGGTCCATATCGATATTAAAGGCGATACCGTGAAAGCTGCTGCCTCGCCGAATACGCAGCCCGAGTGAGGCAATCTTGGCCCCGTCGACATAGACACCCGGCGCATCCGGTTTCGAACCGGCGTGGATACCGTGTTCGCCAAGCACACGAATGACGGCATTTTCGAGGGCATTGACCATGGCACGCACCCCGATGCGTCGCCTTTTGACATCGATCAGCGGGTACATGATCAGCTGACCGGGCCCATGATAGGTGACCTGTCCACCGCGGTCACTTTGTACCAGCGGAATATGGCTGGAACTCAGCAGATGTTCAGGCTTGCCGGCACGCCCCTGAGTAAAAACGGGAAAATGCTCCACCAGCCAGATCTGATCCTGGGTTGTGGCATCCCGCTCATCGGTAAAGCGACGCATCGCCTCCCAGATGGTGGTGTACTCACATACTCCCAGACAATATACGCCAATGGGCTGATCATCCAGGCTTGTATCACTCATTAATCCTACCTCTGGGAGCGCCGGCAACAACGCCTGTCAGTCGCTGGCGATCAAAGCACCATCTGAACACGGCCGGTCGCCTTGAGCGCAACGAACAGATCGTTGAGTTGCTCTTCTCCGGTCGCGTAGATAGTGACATGCAGTGAACGATACTTGCCGTTACGACTATCGCGATGTGTTACTTTCGAACGATCAAACTCCGGAGAAAAGCGCTCCACGATATCGAGCATGTCGCGATCGAATTCCACGTCATTATTCCCCACAATCTTGATGGCATAATCACAGGGAAACTCGATTTTAGGCGCCTCCTGTGTTTTGTTGCCATCGCCGGGGGACGACAGGATAGCGGCAGGCTTTTGAGATGAAGGCCTGGACATGAGAAACCTCTTGATCATTGCAGGCTGAACGTTCGCCCGATTGCCTGACATTTTACTTAAAAAGGGGGGATTCGTCAGCCGAATCCCCCCTCATGGTCATGACTCAGTGCAATTTTCAGCCTTTAGAACAGACCCTGAACAAACTTCAAAAGACCGTCCCAGAGACGCTTGAACAGACCGCCCTGCTCGATGCTTTCAAGCGCGACCAGCGGCTGCTCGTCGATGACTTCGTCATTTTGCACGATCTGAACAGTGCCGTACTGCTGACCGGCTTCAATGGGGGCCTGCAGATCACCGTTGATATTGATGCGATTGGACAGTCCGCCTTCATCCTGCTTGGAAGCCGTCAGATAGACATCGTTGGCCACACCAAAGGCGCCCTCATCCTGCGTGCCACCCCAGACGCGCGCACGCCTGAGCTCCTGCCCGGCATCGTAGACTTTCTGGGTCTGAAAGTATCGAAAGCCATAGCTCAAAAGCTTCTGGGTTTCCTGCGAACGGGCTTCTTCCGAATTGGTACCCATGACCGCCGCGATCAGACGGGTATCGCTTTGCTGCGCCGAGGCTACCAGGCAGTAGCCGGCTTCTTCGGTATGGCCGGTTTTCAGACCATCGACCGATTTGTCACGCCACAGCAGAAGGTTGCGGTTGGGCTGCTTGATGCCGTTCCAGGTGAAATATTTCTCGGCATAAAGCGAATAGTGATCGGGGAAATCATTGATGATATGACGCGCAATGATGGCCATGTCATGCGCTGACGAGTAGTGCTCGGGATCCGGCAGGCCGGTCGGGTTCATGAAGTGCGTGTTTTGCAGACCCATTTGCCGGGCATGCTCGTTCATGAGATCGGCAAATGAGGACTGACTCCCGGCGATATGCTCTGCCATGGCCACCGTGGCATCATTGCCTGACTGCACCACAATGCCCTGCATCAGATCCTTGACCGGCACATTGCTGTTCACCTTGACGAACATGCGTGAACCGCCGGTCTGCCAGGCCTCCTTGCTAATACGAACTTCATCGGTCGGCGACATGTTGCCGCTTTCGATTTCGTTTTCGGCAATGTAGGCCGTCATCATCTTGGTCAGACTGGCCGGCGGCACGCGTTTGTCGGCATCATGCTCGACCAGTACACGACCGGATTTGGCGTCCATCAATACCCATGATGTTGCGGCAAGACCGGGCGGCGAAGGAATAAAGCTGGAGGGTGACGGACCATCGGATGCCATCGCGGGCGCTGCCGTCAGTGTCAGCGCCAGTGAGGAAAACGCGACAAGGTGGCGCCAGCGGCATACGTTTACTGCAAAAAGGGTCATATTGCCTTTCTCTGTTTGCTTGTATTCAGTCCGAGCCAGTTACCCGATGTAGCTGGTCATAGCCTGCTTCATGCAGTTCGGACCTGACTGATTCCACCATGATCGGATCATCGAGCGGGCCCACCTGTACCCGATGCATGGCGGCATGTCGTGTTACCCGAACCGGCCTTGAAAGACGCGCTTCGAGCTTGTCCCTGAGCGCCTGAGCGTGCTCATCCGATCCCAGTGCAGCGACCTGCAGATAGACGGCGCTATTCGGGTCGTTGCTGCTGGTGACAGGCGCGGATTTCTGTCCTGAAAAGGCATCGATTCCCTGCGCCCTTGACGCTCCCGGGGAGTTTTCAGTGCGCGCCGCAACCTGCTGATTATTGTTGTGTCGAGCCTGCCATTGGCGCGGGTCGATAGCGGTCACCCGTACCCGAGCAGTGCCAGCGCCGAGCATATCCAGTCGAGACGCTGCTGCATAGGAGAGATCAATTAAACGGTCGTCATGAAACGGCCCACGATCATTGACCCGAACGATGACAGAGCGGTCGTTGGCCAGATTGGTCACACGCACGAAGGTGGGAAGCGGCAGCGTGCGGTGTGCCGCCGACATGGTGTACATATCATACTGCTCACCATTGGCTGTATCGTAGCCCTGAAATTTCTGGCCGTAGAAGGAAGCGCGCCCCGTCTGACTATAGCCCTTGCTCGAAGAGAGCACGTGGTAGCGCTTGCCCAGCACCTGATAGGTGGACTGATTGCCGCTACGGGAAAGCGGCTCTACCTGCGGCACGGCATCAGGCACTTTAGAGACATCGGTGTGACGGTCAGGATAGGCGTCACTGGACATGGCGTATCGCCCGCCTGATCCACCACTGCCGCTGGCACAGCCTCCCACAAGCGTGACCATGACGATCAGCACTATCAGACGTCCGGCATTTTCGGGCAACAAGTCTTTCAAGGACGACACGCTAACTCTCCCGCTGAAGCGCGGCCTGAATCTGCTCGGCCAGTGTCGTGACGGCCATGGCATAAAGATGGCTATGATTGTAACGCGTGATGACGTAGAAATTATGCAGCCCCAACAGGTAGTCGTTGTGGCCATCGGCATAATCAAGCATCAGCGGAATCACTTCCTCGTCACCGGAAATGGCAATGTCTGGCGTAATACCCCGTGACTCGAGATCGGCCACGCGCATATAGGGCGGCTTTGCCTGATTGAAGTCGACGTCTGCAGGTTTTTCCGCCCCCTCCAGATGTGCTGCCACCGTCAGCGGCTGCCCTGAGCGCCAGCCATGCTCGGCGAAATAATTGGCCACGCTGCCAATGGCATCAACCGGCTCCTTCCAAAGGTCCTTGATGCCATCATTGTCGAAATCGACCGCATAGGCCTGGTAGCTGCTGGGCATGAACTGTGGCAGCCCCATGGCCCCGGCATAGGAACCCTTGAGCTCCATCGGGTCGAGCCCCTGCTCACCGGTCAGGGTCAAAAAGGCTTCAAGCTCACGACCGAAGAAATCACTGCGCGGGGGGTAGTCAAAGGCCAGCGTGGTCAGAGCATCGATCACGCGATAGCTACCGGTATGGCGCCCGTACCAGGTCTCCACGCCGATGATGGCGGCGATGATTTCGCGCGGCACGCCATATTCCTGCTCGGCGCGGGCCATGGCGTCACGATGGGCACGGATGAAATCGACCCCGCCGGCCACGCGTTCGGGCTTGATGAAGATATTGCGATACTGGTCCCAGCGCAGACGGTGCTCGGCGGGTTTTGAAATCGCATCGATGATCTTTTGCTGGCGACTGGCCCTTGCAAGCGTTGTGGTCAGTTCTCGTCGATCAAGCCCTGATTGTGCCAGCCTGTCGACCATGGCACGCGCCTGGTCATTGGTACTCGGGTCATACTCACCGGCTGCATTGACCAGCGGCGAAACCGCCAGCAACATGGCCATGGCCCAGCGCCATCTCCTGCCTGAATGACATCGATCCGACTTCATCCCGTCTCTCTCTAGCGTGGCGTGGTCTTGTGATGGGTAAAAACGGCCATCAGCATACCGAAGCCGGCCATCAGGGTCACGCTGGCCGTACCGCCATAACTGATCAGCGGCAAGGGCACACCAACGACCGGCAGCACACCGCTGACCATGCCGACATTGACAAACACATAGACAAAAAAGGTCAGAATCAGACTGCCGCCCAGCAATCGACCAAAGGTATCGTGTGCCTGGTTGGCCATGTAAAGGCCTCGCCATATCAACAGCAGATAGCAGCTCATCAATACGGCCATACCAATCAGCCCGAACTCTTCACCCAGCACCGCCACGATAAAATCGGTATGGCGCTCGGGCAGAAATTCGAGTTGCGACTGCGTGCCCTGCATCCAGCCCTTGCCATGAATGCCCCCCGAGCCGATGGCCGTCTTGGACTGAATAATGTTCCAGCCGGCGCCCAGCGGATCGCTTTCCGGGTTCAAAAAGGTCAGTACCCGCTGTCGCTGGTATTGATGCATGTTGAACCACAAAAGCGGCATGGCAGCGATGCCCAGCCCACCACACACCGCAATAAAGCGCCAGGAAAGCCCCGCCAGCAGAATCACGAAAACGGCAGAGGCCGTCACCAGCATGGAAGTGCCCAGATCGGGCTGATTGGCAATCAACGCCACCGGGACGCCCATCAATAACAAACAGACCAGCAGATCCAGCCATCCGGGCGGCAACACTCGCCGCGACAGATAGGCAGCAATGGTCATCGGCATGGCAAGTTTCATGAGCTCGGAAGGCTGAAACCGGATCACACCGGGAATGGTCAGCCAGCGTTGAGCCCCCATGGCATGAGTGCCGATCACATCCACGGCCACCAGCATCAGGGTGACCATGACGTAGAAAAACCAGGCAAAGCGCTGCATGGTGCGCGGTGAGAACTGCGCGATCAGCAGCATGATCAAAAAGGCGGCGCCGAATCGCAGTGCCTGGGCTTCCACCAGATAGGTGGATTCCCCGCCAGCGCTGTAGAGCACGATCAAACCGCCGGTAACGATGGTGAGCAGCGCCAGCAAAAGCCAGGGGTCAAGGTGGAGGGTACGCCAGTTCAGGCGCTGGTACTGCCGACGGCTGCGGCGATACACCCGCTGCCAGTAGTCCATCATCATCGTCAGTCTCCCGTCGCGATCTGCTGAGCGGTACTTTCATTTTTCCGGGCATGACGTTGCGCTTCCTCGCTGGATTTCATGTCCGGCAGTATCCAGGCATCGAGCATTTCGCGCGCAATGGGGGCGGCCACCCTGCTGCCACCGCCACCGTTTTCGATGATGACGGCCACCGCGATTTTGGGATCATCCACCGGCGCAAACGCCGTAAACAGGGCATGGTCATGCAAACGCTCTTCAAGTTCGGAGGCGTTGTACTTTTCCTTTTGACCCAGCGTGAAGACCTGCGCCGTACCTGACTTGCCGGCCATGCGATATTGAAGATTACGCCCTGATGCGCGCCCCGAGCCTTCACTGCCACTCATGACATTTTCCATGGCGTCATGGATCAGATCCCACCAGTGCGGGTTATCCAGCTTGATGTCATCAGGGGTATTCTTGAAAGGCGGTGCAATCTCCTGGTCGCCTACCTGCATCGCCAGATGAGGACGCACCCATTTGCCATTGTTGGCCATCACGGCCACTGCAGTGGCCATCTGCAGGGGCGTCGCCAGCCAGTAGCCCTGCCCGATACCCACCGACAGGGTTTCCCCCGGATACCAGGCCTGATTGTAGCGGCCACGCTTCCAGTCACGACTGGGCATCAGGCCACTGCCGGCGCCCCAGACATCCAGGCTGTGATCCTCCCCGAATCCATACTTGTGCATAAAGCTGGAGAGTCGATCAATGCCCATGCGATGGGCGAGCGTAAAGAAGTAGGTATCATTGGACACCGTAATGGCGCGTTTCATGTCGACCCGGCCATGCCCCCAGCGCAACCAGTTGCGATAGCGTCTGGAGTCGTTGGGCAACTGGTAGTAGCCCGGATCATAAACCGTATCGGAAGGCTGAATCAGGCCATATTCCAGACCCGCTGATGCCATATAGGGCTTGACCGTCGAGGCCGGCGGATACTGCCCACGCGAGGCCCGATTATACAGCGGCATATCTATATCATCACGAAGGGCGGCGTAGGACTTCGTATCGATGCCGGTCACGAACTTGTTATTGTCAAACCCGGGCTCTGACACCATGGCAAGTATCGCGCCGGTGGCAGGCTCAATGGCGACAATGGCGCCGCGCTTGCCTTTCAATAGATCATGCCCCAGCTTTTGCAGCCTGGAATCCAGCGTCAGTGTCAGATTCTTGCCCGGCTGCGGGGGCGTTCGGTCGATCTCGCGCAGCGCACGTCCACGGGCATTGGTTTCGACCCGCTTCACCCCGGCATGACCATGGAGCTCGTCTTCATAAAACCGTTCGATGCCGGTCTTGCCAATAAAATGTGTTCCGGCGTAATTGCTGGTATCAATGCGCTGCTGATCTTCCTGACTGATGCGCCCGACATAGCCAAGCACATGCGACATCCATTCACCGTCCGGGTAGTAACGGATGAGCTGAGCCTCAACCTCTACACCGGGAAGCCGATACCGATTGACCGCGATTTTGGCAATTTGATCTTCATTGAGATCACTAAGCAGCAGCGCCGGCTCGTAGGAGCGAAGTCGCTCACGCGAGCGCTGCGCCAGCACCTCGCGCTGATCCTCGGGGAGACCCAGAATATCGATCAGGCGCTGGAGGGTCTGACCGACATCGCCGGCCTGCTCGCGCACCAGCGTGAGGTTATAAGTCGGCCTGTTTTCGGCCAGTACCTTGTGGTTGCGGTCAAAGATCAGACCGCGATTGGGGGGCAGCGGCTCAACACGCATGCGGTTTTTATCCGAGCGTGTGATGAAAATGTCGTGTTGAACAACCTGCAGCCATACCATGCGGCCAATCAGGCCGGAAAACATGATAAGCACAAGCAACGCCGCCAGAACGCTGCGGCGTCGAAAGATGCGGGCCTGCTGTTCGGAATCCTTAAGCGTGGCGCGACGTGGGCGCATGGAGAAGATTGCCCAAAAACGATGAACGGATAGGTCGCCCGAAGGGCGCAGGACGATGCACGCTCAGACCCCGCTAGCGATGGTAGGGATGCCCGGTCATGAGCGTCCAGCCCCGGTAGAGCTGCTCGGCCAGCAATACCCGCACCAGCGGATGAGGAAGCGTCAGAGGTGACAGGGACCAGCGAAGGTCGGCCCGTACCAGGCAGCGTTGATCAAGGCCGTCCGGGCCGCCGATCAGCAGTGACACATCGCTGCCGGACATTTGCCACTCGCTCATTCGCTCGGCAAGCGTCGGCGTCGACCATGGCTTGCCTTCGACATCGAGCGCCACGACGAGTTCACTGCCCCTGACTTTTGACAGCAGGCGATCCCCTTCAACGCGTATCGCCTTCGCGGGATCAGCGCTTTTCTGACGTGGGCCGGGGGACAGCTCAACAATTTCAAGCGACATCTCCCGCGGCAGGCGCTTGCGGTACTCCTCAACGCCCTGCGTGACCCAGCCCGGCATTCGCGTGCCGACAGCAAGCATTCTCAATTTCAAGAGTGGTGCTCACCGACCGCTTCATGGCGCCCCAGATCATTGGGCAACTCGCTCCAGAGCCTTTCCAGATCGTAGAGTCTGCGGGCGTCCGGCATCATGACGTGGACCACCACATCGCCCAGGTCTACCAGCACCCAGTCGCTGCCGGCCTCACCTTCGATGCCCAGCGGGCGAACGCCTTCATTTTTGGCGCGCTCTACCACATTGTCGGCCAGTGCCTTGACGTGTCGGCTGGAAGTACCGCTGGCTACCACCATGACATCGGTCACGCTGGTCAGTCTGGAAACATCGAGCTCGGCGATATCACGCCCCTTGAGCTCTTCCAGGGCGTCAACCACCAGAGATGAAAGTACTGTCTGCATAGCTCCTCGGAGATAAATGGTTCAGCGCGCATTGTACCGCTGTCAGGCGCAGGCACCATAGACATTTGACGCTTTTGGCCTGCACCGGCCTCACTCTGACGTTTCGAGATAAAGCTCGTGACGAGCGATAAAGGCCTCAACGGCCGGTGGCATCAGATATCGCACGCTGCGCCCTGCAGCCAGTGCTTGTCGAATGGCTGTCGCGGAAATGGCCATTGCTGTCGTCTGATTGTAATCAAGTACCCGGCCACAGGGTTCAGCCATGAGGGCATCGATACTGTCGACGCGGCGCGCTTCGACCAGCGCCTCGAGCGCCGGGCACTGCACTTCATCACTCTCGGGGCGTCCGATGACCAGAATGTGGGCATGGTCAAAAAGCGCTTCGGGCTTGTGCCATTCATGAAGTTTCAAAAAGGCATCACGCCCCAGCACCATGAGAAGGCGCGCCTGATCACCGTACTGCTCACGCAAGGAGGCGAGCGTATCCAGCGACCAGGACGGCCCATCACGGTGAATCTCACGATCATCAGCCATCAGCCCCGGGGTATCCGCCAGCGCCAGCTTCAGCATGCTCAGGCGATCCTCGGAGCTGACCCCCGGCGCACTGCGATGCGGCGGCAGATGCGCCGGCACCATATGGACGACATCCAGCGACAGTGCTTCCCGAAGCTCAACGGCCGCGCGCAGATGGGCAATATGAACAGGATTAAAGGTGCCGCCAAACATGGCGACACGGGCATTATGTTCTGACATGACCATCGCCCAGCACGATATATTTACGCGTGGTCAGTCCCTCGAGCCCTACCGGGCCTCTGACGTGCAGCTTGTCGGTAGAAATACCGATTTCGGCCCCCAGGCCATACTGCGCGCCATCGGCAAAGCAGGTCGGGGCATTGACCATGACAGAGCTTGAGTCCACTTCCAGCATGAAAAGCTGAGTATGCCCAAAGTGGTCACTGACGATGGCATCGGTGTGATGGGAGCCGTAGTGGTTGATGTGCTCGATGGCAGCGTCCATGTCGTCCACGATCCGAATGGACAACACCGGCCCCAGATATTCGGTCCACCAGTCCTCTTCGGTGGCAGGCTCGACATCGGCCAGCACCTGCACCCTGTCGCAGCCACGTACCGTGACACCGGCGTCCTGAAACTTCGCGATCATGGCCGGCAGGAAAGCATGGGCAATGTCTTGATCCACCAGCAGCGTCTCCATGGCACCGCAGATGCCATAGCGAAAGCACTTGGCATTGAAGGCGATGTCAAAGGCCATATCGAGCGAGGCATGACGGTCCACAAAGACATGGCAAAGCCCTTCCAGATGCTTGATGACCGGAATGCTCGCATCCTCCGAGATACGCTTGATCAGCGACTTTCCGCCTCGCGGAATGATCACGTCCACATGGTCGCGTGCCGTGATCAGCGCGCCCACGGCGTTTCGATCCGTGGTTTCGATCAGCTGCACGGCGTGGCCTGACAACCCGGCCTTTTCAAGTCCCGAGGCGATAAAGCGGGCAATGGCACAGTTGGATTCAAAGGCTTCCGAGCCACCGCGTAAAATGACAGCGTTACCGGACTTAAGACACAGCGCAGCAGCGTCCACCGTCACGTTGGGGCGGGACTCGTAGATGATCCCGATAACACCCAGAGGCGTGCGCATGCGGCCGATGCGCAGCCCATTGTCCTGGGTGCGCAGATCATCGATACCCCCCACCGGGTCAGGCAGTGCGGCAACGGTTTCAAGCCCCGAGATCATGGCATCAATGCGCGCAGGGGTTAAAAGCAGGCGATCCATGAGCGCCTCGGACAGCCCTTCCGCGCTGCCACGTGCCACATCGCGTTCGTTGGCTGCCAGCAGCGCATTGCGCTGATGCGAAAGCTCGGCGGCCATTGCCATGAGCGCGGCGTTTCGCTGCCCGGTAGTGCTACTGCGAAGCAGGCGGGACGCCTTGCGCGCCTGCTGTCCCAGCAGTGCCACATGCGTGGCGATCTCCATATCCCTGTGCCCCTCAGACGTCATCTGCGCTGCTCTCCTGTATCCAAAATGCGCGGCCACGCTTGTCCATCGTCCTGCTCTGACGCTATCGGAGTGCACAGCGGCTGACTATACTGGCCGACGATTTTACGTTTGCCCATCCAATACTCATGAATCGCTACTATAAGCCAGTTGCCGGCAGCAGTAAAAACCGCGCCGGACGCGGCAAATCATTGCGTGGAGCCCTGTTTGATGCACCCTGTTGCCCTGATTGATCAGTGGGCACATAACCCGACGGTTCTGGTTCTGATCGTGGGTATTGTTGCCCTGCTTGAGTCCCTGGCACTGGTAGGCCTGGTCGTCCCGGGGATTGTCATGCTGACGGCCGCCGCCTCACTGGCGGGCCACGACCAGGTCTCCATTATTGTTCTCATGTTGAGTGCCTTCATTGGTGCCGTGCTGGGTGATGGCGCCAGCTACTGGCTCGGTCGCACCCAGCGCGATCGCATACGCCAATGGTGGCCGTTCAACCGCTACCCTCAGTGGGTTGACAGGGGCGAGCGCTTTTTCACTCGCCACGGCGCTCTTTCGGTCGCCTTTGGACGCTTTGTTGGGCCGGTGCGCCCCATTATTCCCATGGTGGCCGGCATGATGCACATGCCGCCGGCCCGCTTTGTGGTGGTCAACGTCATCTCGGCGCTGCTCTGGGCACCCGCGTATCTTCTGCCCGGCTACTATCTGGGGCGCAGCTGGCAGCGGTTAATACATCTGCCGCCCGGTACCGAACAGTGGCTTTCGGTACTGATGCTCATGCTCATCGTGCTCGGGTTTGCGCTATCGTGGCTGCGCCGCCGGCTGGATCGCGACAGTCGGCTCTATCACGGCCTTCTGATCAGGGCTCGACATCACAGTGTCACGCGACGGCTATGGCTGGGTTTTCGTCAGCACCGAGCCGGCGGCGAAATCCCGCTGGCCTCCGTGATACTGCTGCTGGCAGCGGCCCTGGCCTTTATTGGCTGGACATGGCTGGTGGCCGGCCTTCAACAGCCGCTTTCGCTGGATGTTGCTGCTCAAGGCTTTTTTTCACGTCCTGACAACCGGGTTTTGACATGGGCCTCGATGATTCTGGACCGCGTCGGCGACGCCATCGGCATTATCGCCATGCTGCTGCCATGGCTTGTCTGGCTCCTGTGGCGAAAACGTCTGGCCGCCCTGATTCACTGGGGCGGTGCCCTGGCCCTGCTGGCCTTCAGCAATACGACACTCAAGCAGTGGGTTGGCCGTGTCCGGCCCGATACGCCGGAGCATCTGATCGGATCGTTTTCCTATCCGAGTGCCCACGCGTCGACCGCCGTCGTGTTCTGGGGGCTGAGTGCAGCGTTTATTGCCGAGGGGCTATCGAGTCGAGCCAGACGATGGCCGTACTGGGTGGCCATCGTGGCCGCCAGCATGGTGGCCCTGTCACGACTGACCTTTGGCGTGCACTGGCTCAGCGATCTGATTGGCGGCGCGCTATTGGGCCTGATCATCTGCGCCGTCACCCGCATCAGCTATCACTTTTTTGCCCATCGCTATCTGGCCGGGACCGTTGATCGCCGCCAGCTCATCCTGCTGACGCTGGCCTCCATCGTGCTGGTGATCATGCGCGTCGTGTGGCTGCCCGCCTTCTAAACAGTCTGACATCGCTGTCAGAGACAACAGTGCCGGGGCCGTCACATCATGCTGACGGGCCCGGATAACCTGTCAGGCTTCGGTTTCGACTGGCTGACCATGGCGCTGCTCAAGGGCATTCAACAAACGCTCATGCACATTATCAAAGCCACCGTTGCTCATGATGACAATCCGGTCTCCCGGACGCGCATTTTCCACCAGCGTATCGATCAGCGCCTCGGTGGTCGTCATGGCATGAGCCGGCACCGGACAGGCCCTTGCAACCTCTTCCACTGACCATCCCAGCGTTGCCGGTTGATACCAGTAGACCTCATCGGCGCTGGCAACGCTGCCGGGTAGACGGGCCTTCATGGTGCCAAGCTTCATGGTATTGGAGCGCGGCTCAATCACGGCAATCAGTCGCCCGCGAGAGGGTACCGACCGGAGCCCTTCAAGGGTCATGGCAATGGCGGTCGGATGATGGGCGAAATCGTCGATGACCTGGATGTCGTTGACGCTGCCACGCAGCTCCTGTCGGCGCCGCGGTGAGGCAAACGTGGCCAGTGCCGCAGCGGACTGTTCAAGCGTGACACCAACGGCACTGGCTGCGGCCATCGCCGCCAGCGCATTGCGCCGATTGTGTTCGCCGCTCATTGCCCAGCGCACCACTACTTCCCCCTCGGGCGCCCTGACGACAAACTGTTGATCATCAACACCATCGCCAATCTGCCACTGCGCCTGATCCGTGCGCCCAAACCGGGCAACCGGTGACCAGGCCCCCATCTCGAGCACCCGTGACAGCGCAGGTTCACCATCCGCCACCACCAGCTGTCCATTGCCCGGCACGAGGCGCACCAGATGATGAAACTGTCGCTCAATGGCCGCCAGATCACTGAAGATATCGGCGTGGTCGAACTCCAGATTATTGAGCACGGCCACTTCCGGCAGGTAGTGAACAAACTTGGAGCGCTTATCGAAAAAGGCCGTATCGTACTCGTCGGCCTCGATCACAAAGACATCACCGGGCGACCCGGCACGCGCCGAAACGCCCAGATTGCGCGGAATACCGCCGATCAGAAAACCCGGTGCCAGCCCGGCCTGCTCAAGGATCCACACCAGCATGCTGGCCGTGGTGGTCTTGCCGTGAGTCCCGGCCACCGCCAGTACGCGGCGCTCGCGCAGCACGTTATCGGCCAGCCACTGAGGCCCTGAGGTGTAGGGGATGCGCTGATTGAGAACGGCTTCGATCTCAACATTGCCCCGGGATAGCGCGTTGCCGATGATCACCAGGTCGGGGCGAGGATCAAGATTGGCCGCATCAAAACCGTGCCCGGCATCGATACCGTGCGCGGCAAGCTGTGTGCTCATCGGGGGGTAGACCCCCTTGTCCGACCCGGTAACCCGATGCCCGAGTTCGCGTGCCAGCAGCGCCAGGCTGCCCATGAAAGTGCCACAGATGCCGAGAATATGAATATGCATGAAAAATAGGGCTCTCCGTCAAAAGCCGGATCAGCCTAGCATGGCCCGCGAATCGACGTCAGGCTCCGGTTCACCTGCAATTGATGCATCCCTGACTGGATCAGGCCTGCAGGTAATGGATATGATCGCCCCACGGGCGATGCCCGATGCCGGCCATCGATCCGCTGACCGACCAACAGCAGCGCTGCCCACAAGAGGCGCGCCACGTTGCCGAGAGACAGCTCGGTCAGCTCTCACGGCGTTGGCCGACCTTCATTCATAAGAAGCAGGAAGCTCATGACCTCCAGTAACGCCTTTTACGCACAATCAGGTGGTGTGACGGCCGTGATCAATGCCAGTGCCTGTGGTGTCATCCAGACATGCCGCAAGTACAGCGATCGCATTGGCACCCTCTATGCCGGACACAATGGCATCATCGGCGCATTGACCGAGGATCTGATTGATACCAGCCTGGAAAGTGACGAGGCCATCGCAGCACTGAGACATACCCCGGGCGGCGCCTTCGGCTCCTGTCGTTACAAGCTCAAGGATATCGAGACCCACCGAAGTCAGTACGAGCGTCTCATTGAAGTTTTCAAGGCACACGACATTCGTTATTTCTTCTACAACGGTGGCGGTGACAGTGCCGATACCTGCCTGAAGATCTCTCGTCTTTCCGAGCAGATGGGGTATCCCCTGCAGGCCATCCATGTGGCCAAGACCGTTGATAACGACCTGCCGATTACCGACAACTCACCCGGCTTTGGCTCGGTCGCCAAGTATATCGCCACCTCGACGCGTGAAGCGGCACTGGACATTGCCTCGATGTGCTCAACGTCTACCAAGGTGTTCATTCTTGAATCCATGGGACGTCATGCCGGCTGGATCGCCGCCGCTGGCGCACTGGCCAGTGAAACCAACGATGGCCCGCCGCACATGATCCTGCTGCCGGAAGTGCCCTTTGACCGCCAGCGCGTCATGAACCATATCGACGCGACAGTCAAAAAGCACGGCTACTGCGTGGTCGTGGTCTCCGAAGGCGCCCGCTATGAAGACGGCACCTTCCTGGCCGATGCCGGCAACACCGACGCCTTTGGCCACCGCCAGCTCGGCGGTGTCGCACCGACGCTGGCCGGCATGGTCAAGCAGGACCTGGGCTACAAGTATCACTGGGCCGTGGCCGATTACCTGCAGCGCGCAGCACGTCATCTGGCCTCCGCCGTCGATGTCGAGCAGGCCTACGCCGTGGGCCAGCGCGCCGTTGAATGCGCCCTTGAAGGCAAGAATGCCGTCATGCCCGCTATTCATCGTGACAGCGAAGATCCTTACAGCTGGTCGATCATTGATGCGCCGCTTGAGCAGGTCGCCAACCAGGAAAAGTTCATGCCGGCGGAATACATCCGCGAGGATGGCTTTGGCATCAACGATGCCGGCCGCCGCTATCTGCGCCCGCTGATCCAGGGAGAAGACTATCCTCCCTTCGAAAATGGTCTTCCCATGGTGGCCAATCTGCGTCTGGAGCGTATCGCCAAAAAGCTGCCTGAATACCATCTGTAGCAACATTTCCAGGGCCAGCGTTTGACGCAGCAGTTTCGGTTTTAAAAGCGCCGCCAGCAAAAACCCCCGGTCACTTGATGTGGCCGGGGGTTTTTAATGCACGCTGGCAAGAGCGCGCCCTATTTGATCAGCATGACAACGACCAGAAGCAGCATCAGTGCTGCTGCAATCCCCTGCCATAGACGCAGCGATGTCTGCCGGGACGGCATATCCGACGCCCTGTCGGGCAGTGGCGAGGACGCATCGTCGGCATCGTCGGCATCGTCGTCCTCAACAAAGGTGGTGGCATGGCGCAGCGCCTGAATCAGCTCGGACAGACGCCGAAAGCGCCGCGCTCGACGCGGTGACAGCGCGCGCTGCAGCGCGTTGTCCAGCGTCGTCGGCACCTGCGGATTGATATCGCGGGCGCGCCGATAGGTCAGCGTCGACAGTGCCTGTTCGCTTTTCAGTGTATTGGGTGCAATGGCATAGGGCATGGTGCCGGTCAGCAACCAGTAGATGGTAGACGCCAGCGAATACTGATCGCTGCGCCGACTGACCCCCAGCCCCAGGGCGTATTCCGGTGCACTGTGCATGCCAAGCCTGCCATCACGCGCCAGTGCCAGCGCGGCGTCGTTGTCGTCATCGAGGCGGCGCGCACAGGCACCGAAATCAATCAGCACGACCTGGTCATGCTCATCGATCATGATGTTTTCAGGCCGAATGGCCTGATGAAGAATGTCACGCCGATGCAGGGCATGCACGGCTCGGGCAAGCTGACGCGCAATATCAAGGCGCTGTTCGATGCCGGCCTCGGGATGCTGTTCCAGCCAGTGATCCAGCGGCTGGCCTTCGACGGGACGCATCAGATAGTAGAGATGACGCCTGGGGCGCGGGGGCGTCACGATGCGCACCACAAAAGGCGAGCGCACCCGCTCGCCAATCCACTGCTGGAGCAGAAAGTGCTCCAGATATGGATTTCTCGATGACATTTCGGGGCTGGGGACCTTCATCACCATCCGTCGCAGTGAAGTCTCATCCCTGACGCCGTATACGTGTGCTCGCGACGTTTTCGAGATAATCGATTCGATCAGAAATCCGTCGATGCGATCCCCCGCCTCAAGCTCGGCCGGAATCGGCAGCTGTCCGGGAAGCTGCTCGGGCAGGCCTGCATCTTCACTGGGCAGCCCTTCCACCCGCACCAGCTGAAAGCAGAAAGCATCGGCACCATAGCCGCGAGCGCCTGCACGCTCACGCGCCATGCCGGCCAGACGCTCGCAGGCCGCATCAAGATCGTTATCCTGCTGGCGGATGGCGTGCACATAGTCCGTGGGCGTGAGCGTCCCGCGCACGGCCTGAGAGGTAAAAAGAAACACATCCCCGGTCTTGAGCGGCAGGCTCATGTGATCGATATCGATGTTATTGTCCATGCCCAGCGCCCGGGAAGGATAGCGATACCCGCCCAGATCCGTGACATGATCACGCGAAATCTGTTCGAACTCGGCACCACGCAGGCGAAAAACCAGGGTGTCCCCCATATGAAACAGAAAACTTTCCCGGCCACGAAAGACAATAGCGGACAGTGAACTGATATAACTACCGCCCTGAACGTAGCGGCTCTGGCTGTAACACCAGCCATTGAGTGCCCGCAGCACTCGTGTTGCCGAGGTCTTGACGTCCCAGTGATCAGGGGTGGAATAGTAATCTGCCAGAAAGCCACGTACCGAAATATCGCCGGCCTGACGGGCGATGGCGTTACGCCAGGTAGAATCCGCGATGATCGCACAGGCCCCCTTGATCTCGAGTTGACGGGGGTTATCAGGGATCTGAACCGACATCGATGAACGATGACGACGTTGATCGGGCGCCACGAACGCATGTCCGAAACTTAAAGACAGGCCATTTTGCACGTCACTGGCATCCTTTTTACGAGACAACGGATTTGTCGTATTGTGCGGATCGGGAGCTGCCGATCGACCGGATTGGTAATCGTCCTGCCTGGTTCGTATAATTTTCCACGATTTTCACTCTCGAATTTTCAACCCGCAAACGCAAGGACTCGATCGATGAGTTTCGACAAGATCCCCGCCGGCAAGGATGTTCCCCACGATCTGTTCGTGGCGATTGAAATTCCTGCCAACCATACGCCGATCAAGTATGAAATCGACAAGGATCTCGACGCGCTGCTGGTCGATCGCTTCATGCCGACCCCGATGTTCTACCCGGCCAACTACGGCTTCATCCCCAACACGCTGGCCGAGGACGGGGATCCGCTGGACGCCCTGGTGGTCACGCCCTACCCGGTACAGCCTGGCTGTGTCATTCGTGCACGCCCGGTGGGCATCCTGCACATGACCGATGAAGCCGGCGAAGATGCCAAGCTCATCTGCGTACCGCACCAGAAGCTTTCTGCCGCCTACGACGATGTCGAGGAAGTCACCGACCTGCCCGAGCTGCTGCGCCAGCAGATTGCGCACTTCTTCGAGAACTACAAGGATCTCGAAAAGGGCAAGTGGGTCAAGATCGACACCTGGGGCGACAAGGCAGCTGCCATCAAGGCCATTGAAAAATCCATCGATGCCTATCAGAAGGATAGCCACTGATTACCCACACGATCGCGTGGCCTCTGAAAGACTGATCGGCGAACCCCTTCGCTGAAAAAATGTCTTCATACCTGCATGTCGCGGCGCCGTTGCGCCGCGACATGTTTTATTCAGGCACTGTTTTCTTTCACTCTCGGCATTTTGATATGCCAGCGCTGCGGAGTTCATGATGTCGCGCGCCCTGTTTTTTTTAATTGTCACTCTACTGAGCGTCGCACTGTCAGGCACAGCGCCGGCCAGTAATGTCTTTTCCACGTCCAATGATGATGTTTCTGTCGAAGGCGCCAGTCGTGTAGACAGCCCCACCACAGCTGCGCCGCCCTGGCAGACATCGTCCGATGACGCTTCCAGCAACGGCGACTTCCTGCCGGTCGATCAGGCATTTACCTACAAAGCATGGCGTGAAGGCAATACGATCAAGGTGGGATTTGATAGTGCCGAAACCTACTATCTCTATCGCCACCGCCTTGATCTCCAGAGTGAGCGTGCGGACATTGCGCTGAGCTCGCCCGACGTTCCACACGGCGAGGCCATTCATGATGAGTTTCTGGGAGATGTTGAGGTCTTTCATCACCCGTTGATTATCACGGCGACGCTGAAAGATCCCCTACCTGACAATGAGTCGGTGCCGATTCGCATCAGTTTTCAGGGCTGCGCCGAGGCAGGCCTTTGTTATTCGCCCGAAACACGCCATCTTCAGGCGGCCCCCGGCAATGCGCCTGAACGTTTTATCGGCGCTCAAATGCCGAACGATCCGCCCCCCGTCAATGCCACAACGTCCACTGATCAACAGCCCGATGCAGAGGTTTCGATACTGCCCGGTCAGTCCAGCCCCGTGATCATGATGGGCATTTTCCTGCTCGCAGGACTGGGGCTTGCCTTTACGCCCTGCGTGCTTCCCATGCTGCCCATCGTGACCACCCTGGTGGTAGGACAAAACACCAATAAACGCCGCGCCCTGATGCTGTCAGCGAACTACGTGGCCGGCATGTCGCTGACCTATGCCGCGCTGGGCACGCTGATGGGCCTTTTCGGCGCCAGCCTCAACCTGCAGGCGCGGCTGCAGTCACCCTGGGTGCTGATCCCCTTTGCCGGTCTGTTCATCATGTTTGCCCTGTGGCTGCTGGATGTCTGGCAACTTCCCTCCGGTGGGCGTCTTCAACAGCGTATCAGCGCCTGGCAGGATCGGCTGCGCCGGGCCGGCCTGCCGGGAGCTGCACTGGCAGGCGCGCTCTCGACCCTGATTGTCTCTCCCTGTATTTCTGCGCCACTGGCCGGCGTTCTGGTCTATCTCTCGGCCGGAGCAGACCCTCTGGCCGGCATGCTGGCATTGCTGGCTCTGGGCATTGGCATGGGGATCCCCCTGATGCTGGTCGCCACGCTCGGCGCCGGATGGCTGCCGCGCAGTGGCCCCTGGATGGAGAGCATTCGACGGCTGTTTGCCGTGGCGCTGGCAGGCGTTGCCCTGTGGCTGCTTGACCGCCTGGTACCTCCCACGCTGTCGCTCGCGCTGTGGGGCAGCCTGGCAGTACTGACCGGGGCAGGAATGGGGGGGCTGTCACGCACTGAACCGACGCTCTGGCCGCGTCTTCGCCAGGCGCTGGCCCTGATGGTTCTGCTCTGGGGCGGGCTATGTCTGATCGGGGCCGCCATGGGTCATGATGATCCGTGGATGCCGCTGGCAGGTAAGCGTGTTGTGTCAGGCAGCGGTGATACAGCCTCACCTGACATGACCACCGTGACGACCCGCCAGGCGTTCGACCGTGTCATCAGCAATGCCGATAGACCGATCATGGTTGATGTCTATGCTGACTGGTGTATCAGCTGTCGTCGCTTTGAACGTGATGTTCTGGGGGATCCCGATATACGCCAACAGCTACAGGAATTTGCCCTGGTTCGTCTTGATGTTACGGATAACGGCTCGGAAGTACGCGCGCTGCTCAAGCGCTATCACCTTTTCGGTCCTCCGGCGCTGCTATTTTTCAGCAAGGGACAGGAAATGCGCGCGCAGCGCACTCAGGGAGAAATTGGACGCCAGCAAATGCGCGATTTGCTCAAGCAGGTGGCAAAAAACAGCTGACCGAATTTCGCCCGGATCATCGGGTGACTTTCTGGACACCGTTCGCTTTTTTCGGCAAACTCCTCCAACACATTTGCAGCGACGTGATCGTCTGAGATCATGTCGCTATCTTGCCGGTTGGCCTTCAGGTTAACCATGAGGTGTTTGAAGGCACATTCGCTGCCTGACAACAGAGTTTACTTCCCGGGTCCCGTGCCAGACGAGATCCGATCGATCAACAGGTATTGCCATGGACATTCGCAAGGTCAAGAAGCTCATCGAGCTGCTGGAAGAATCCAACATCAGCGAAATCGAGATTCAGGAAGGCGAGGAGTCCGTCCGCATCAGTCGCAATCTGCCCGGCCAGCAGGGCCAGGTCATGATGCCTCAGGCACCGATGGGCTATTACCCTCAGCAGCCACAGCCGCAGCAGGCCGCTCCCGGCAGCGCTCCGGCCGCCACCGAAGAAGCCGCCCCTGCCGCACCCAGCGGTCATCAGGTGCTCTCGCCCATGGTGGGCACTTTCTATCGCGCCCCGGCACCCGGTGCCAAGTCGTTCGTCGAGATCGGCCAGAGCGTCAAAAAGGGTGACACCATCTGCATCGTTGAAGCCATGAAGATGATGAACCAGATCGAAGCGGACAAGGATGGTGTGATCGATGCCGTTCTTGTTGAAGATGGTGAGCCGGTCGAATTTGACCAGCCCATGATCATCATTGCCTGACAGGATTTTCAGCATGCTGGAAAAGGTACTGATCGCCAATCGCGGCGAAATCGCACTACGTATACTGCGCGCCTGCAAGGAACTCGGTATCAAGACGGTGGCGGTTCATTCCAAGGCTGACCGTGATCTGATCCATGTGCGCCTTGCCGATGAAGCCGTGTGCATTGGCCCGGCTCCCTCCCCGGCGTCCTATCTCAACATCCCGGCACTGATTTCAGCCGCCGAGGTGACAGATGCGACGGCTATCCATCCGGGTTATGGCTTTTTGTCCGAGAACGCCAATTTTGCCGAACAGGTCGAACGCTCGGGTTTTGTCTTTGTCGGGCCTACGGCGGATGTCATTCGCCTGATGGGAGACAAGGTTTCGGCCATCGAGTCCATGAAAAAGGCTGGCGTGCCCACGGTTCCGGGTTCCGATGGGCCGCTGCCCGATAACGATGCCGAAATCCTTGAAATCGGACGACGCATCGGCTTCCCGATCATGATCAAGGCCGCAGCCGGTGGCGGTGGTCGCGGCATGCGCGTGGTTCGTGAAGAGTCCCAGCTGGTCTCGGCCGTGGCGGTGACGAAATCGGAGGCCAATGCCGCCTTCGGCAGCGATGTCGTCTATATGGAGAAGTATCTGGAGCGTCCTCGACACGTTGAGGTACAGGTACTCGCCGATGGTCAGGGCAATGCCATTCACCTTTATGACCGCGACTGCTCACTGCAGCGTCGCCATCAGAAGGTGCTGGAGGAAGCCCCTGCACCGCATATCGATGAAACGGCGCGTGCCAACGTGCTCAAGGCCTGTGTCGATGCATGTATCGAGATCGGCTATCGCGGTGCGGGCACTTTCGAGTTCCTGTATGAAAACGGCGAGTTTTTCTTCATCGAGATGAACACTCGTGTTCAGGTGGAGCACCCGGTCACCGAGATGGTCACGGGCGTCGACATCGTCAAGGAACAGCTCAAGATCGCCTCCGGCATTCCCCTATCGATTCGACAGGAAGATGTGGTCATCAACGGGCACGCCTTTGAGTGTCGCATCAATGCCGAGGATTCGCGCACCTTCATGCCCTCGCCCGGCAAGATCACGTTCTATCATGCCCCGGGCGGCCTGGGTGTGCGCATGGATTCGCACCTTTATACCGGCTATACGGTTCCTCCCAATTACGACTCCCTGATTGGCAAGCTGATCACCTGGGGTGAAAACCGTGAAAGCGCACTGACACGCATGCAAAATGCGCTGGACGAGCTGCTGGTAGAAGGCATCAAGACCAATACCGATCTACAAAAGGATCTGGTCCGCGATAGCGAGTTCCAGCGCGGCGGGGTCAATATTCACTATCTGGAAAAGAAACTGGGCCTGCACTAACGCCCACGGATAGCGACGATACCCTTCAGGACCCATCAGGGGGCGATTGCATCGCCCCCTGATGCTTTTGGCAGTCATGACTGTCTCTCACCCGGCTTGCAGGAGGCTTCATGGCCTGGCTTCAACTCAAGGCGCGTATCGCGCCGGAACACGCCGAACTGCTCGAAGAGCTTCTAACCGATGAGGGTGCTCAGGCCATTACGCTTGAAGACGCCGTCGACGACCCGGTATTCGAGCCCGAACGCGGCACCACACCGCTGTGGAATCAGACCGTTCTGACCGGGCTTTATGACGATCTTGAAGGCGTCAGCGACATGATCGCACGGGTGCGCGAGCACTGGGCAAGCGTTGCCGTTGACGAGCCCTGCCCCGAGATCGAATACGAAGTGCTGGAAGACCGTGACTGGAGTCGCGAATGGATGGACGGCTTTGAACCCATGAAAATGGGGCAGCGTCTGTGGATCGTGCCCAGCTGGTTCGATCCGCCGGAGAGCGACGCGGTCAATCTGATGCTCGACCCGGGGCTTGCCTTTGGCACCGGAACTCACCCAACCACCGCGCTGTGCCTGCAATGGCTTGATGAGCTGGCCGTGGCCGGTGAACTTGATCAGAAACGCCTGATCGACATCGGCTGCGGCTCAGGCATTCTGGCTATCGCAGCGCTTAAGCTCGGCGCGGCCCACGCCGTAGGTACCGACATTGATCCGCAGGCTCTGCTGGCCAGCCGGGACAATGCCGGGCGCAACGAGATCGCCGAACAGGATTTCGATCTCTATCTGTCCGAACAGGCCCCGGACGATCGCTTTGAAGTGGTGGTCGCCAACATTCTGGCCGGGCCGCTGATGGAACTTGCCCCCATGATTGCCGGATATGTCGTGGCAGGCGGACGCCTAGCGCTCTCGGGCATTCTGTCGCACCAGGCCAACGATATTGTTGAGGCCTATCGTGACCAGGGGCTCCACATGAACGAGCCGCGCGAGCGCGAAGGCTGGGTTTGTGTGGAAGGCTATCGCCCACGTGAGGCCGGCTAAAGCCCGTTCTTTCGGCGAAGCAACGCGACCTGGCCCTTCAAGATCGGCGCTCAGGTCGCTATCATGTCTCTCCCTTTTTCGGATAAAGCTTTCAATGGTTAGCGGACTGCCCTGTATCGGCCCTCACCGGCTGGCCGGGCGCGTTATTCTTGCGCCCATGGCGGGAATCACCGATCGCCTCTTTCGCCAGCTTTGTAGAAAGCTGGGCGCAGGCCTGGTGGTGTCTGAAATGGTGACGGCCGACAAGCGACTGTGGCACACGCCCAAGTCACGCCTGCGCCTTGACCATAGTGGCGAGCCCGGCCCCCGTTCGGTCCAGATTGCCGGCGGCGATGCCGCCATGCTGGCAGACGCCGCCCGCGTCAATGCCGATAACGGTGCTGAAATCATCGACATCAATATGGGCTGCCCGGCCAAGAAGGTCTGCAACAAGGCGGCAGGCTCGGCCCTGATGCGCGATGAAGCCCTGGTGGCCGATATCCTTGAGCGCGTGGTCAGCGCCGTGGAGATTCCCGTGACGCTCAAGATTCGTACCGGCTGGTGTGATCAGACCCGCAACGCGCTCACCATCGCTCGTATGGCAGAATCCGCCGGTATTGCGGCGCTGAGCGTTCATGGCCGTACCCGCGAGCAGCGCTACCAGGGACAGGCCGAGTACGACACCATCGCCCGGATCAAATCCGAGCTCTCCATACCGGTGTTTGCCAATGGCGATATTGATGGCCCGGAAAAGGCACATCAGGTGCTGGCCTATACCGGTGCCGATGCGGTGATGGTCGGACGCGCAGCACAGGGCAACCCCTGGATCTTTCGCGAGATCGAGCACTATCTTGAAAGTGGCAACTTCCTGCCACCACCAACCGCCGTTGAGCGCGCCGATGTCATGACCGACCATCTGGAAGCCCTTTATGCGCTGTACGGCGAGTACATGGGTGTGCGTATCGCGCGCAAGCATATTGGGTGGTATCTCGCCTGCGCAGAACATGGCGAACACTGGCGTCGTGAATTCAACACCCTTGAACATTGCGATGAGCAGCAGCGCTACCTGAAAGAGCTTTTTGCCGAAAATTCTCCGTTCGCCCATATAGATGGAACGCGTGCCGCATGAGTAGTCATCCATTGTCTGATCACCCGGGTGAATCCCCCATCCAGCTTCACCAGCATCCGTCGCAGTCACGTACGCTGCGCGAGGCGGTTGATCAGGCCATGTCGCTTTATTTTTCCCATCTTGATGGCGAAAACGTAACCGACCTTTACAACATGGTCATGGCCGAGGTAGAAGCCCCGCTTTTGCGCTCGGTGATGGACCATACCCGCGGTAACCAGACCCTGGCCTCACAGATGCTGGGCCTTAACCGCGGAACACTGCGCAAGAAGCTCAAGCAGTACGATCTGATCTGAGCCCGATGTGCTGCTTGTGCACGACACGCTTACTGCCTGCCACGGAAACCTCATGACTCATCAAGACGAGACTGCAATATCCAACGCCTGCCTGCCGATTCGCCGTGCCCTGATCAGTGTCTCCAACAAGGAAGGCATTGTGGACTTCGCCCGCCGCCTTGCAGCCCTTGGCGTCGAGATCCTGTCTACCGGCGGCACCTGGCGCCTTCTTAATGAACAGGGTATTGCCGTTACCGAGGTATCCGAACACACGGGATTTCCCGAAATCATGGACGGCCGGGTCAAGACCCTGCATCCGCGCATTCACGGCGGCATTCTGGGCCGTCGCGGCCAGGATGATGCGATCATGGCAGAGCATGATATTGCCCCGATCGACATGGTGGTGGTTAATCTCTACCCCTTTGAGGAGACCGTGGCGGATCCGACCTGCACGCTGGCACGCGCCATCGAAAACATCGATATCGGCGGACCTACCATGGTGCGTGCCTGCGCCAAGAATCATGCCCACACCACCATCGTGGTAGACCCGGTCGATTACACGCGCGTGCTTGAGTCGCTGGAAGGCGCAGACCAGGGCACCGATCACGCCCTGCGCTTTGATCTGGCAGTCAAGGCCTTTGAGCATACGGCAGGCTACGACGCCGCCATTGCCAGCTATCTGGGTGGCATCGTCGAAGCCGGTGACAGCGAGACATCTGCCCTGCCCCGCACCTGGTCGACACAGTTCCACAAGCGCCAGCAGATGCGCTACGGCGAGAACCCGCATCAGCAGGCGGCCTTTTATACCGAGCGCGAACCGGCGCCGGGCAGCATCGCCAGCGCCGTTCAGCTACAGGGCAAGGCGTTGTCCTATAACAATGTGGCGGACACCGACGCCGCACTGGAATGCGTCAAGGGTTTTGACGCGCCCGCCTGTGTCATCGTCAAGCATGCCAATCCCTGCGGTGTGGGCATCAGCCGTGATGGTCAGCTTAAAAGCGCCTATGAGCTCGCCTTTGCCACCGACAGCGAATCGGCTTTTGGCGGCATCATTGCCTTTAACCGCGAACTCGACGGCGAGACGGCTGCTGCCATCGTCGAGCGCCAGTTTGTCGAAGTCATTATTGCCCCGACTGTCAGCGATGCGGCCCGTCAGGCCGTGGCCGACAAGAAAAACGTGCGTCTGCTGGAATGCGGCGCATGGCCTGAAGGCGCCGTTGAGAGCTTTGACTACAAGCGAGTGACCGGCGGCCTGCTGGTGCAATCACGCGATGATGGCATGGTCACTGCCGATGACCTTCGCACCGTCACTCAGCGCAGTCCCTCAGCCGACGAACTTGACGATCTGCTGTTTGCCTGGAAGGTGGCCAAGTTTGTGAAATCCAACGCTATTGTCTATGCCCGCAACGGTCAGACCGTGGGCGTGGGCGCCGGCCAGATGAGCCGGGTCAACTCTGCACGCATTGCAGGCATCAAGGCAGAGCACGCCGGCCTTGAGGTCAAGGGCAGCGTTATGGCATCGGATGCCTTCTTTCCGTTTCGTGACGGCATCGATAATGCTGCTGCGGCCGGCATCACGGCAGTGATTCAGCCAGGCGGCTCCATGCGCGATGAAGAAGTCATCAAGGCCGCCGATGAGGCCGGCATGGCCATGGTCTTTACCGGCATGCGTCATTTCCGGCATTAACCTCGTTTCACCTGCTTGACGAGAGGGCCGCCCTCCTGTGATGGCGGCCCTTTTTTATGCCCCATCCGCGTGGCCCGTGCGTGGCACTCATTTGAGAAAAAATTCCCTGCTGAAATCGAACTCAACCCAAACGGCACAGTGCCATCATATTTTCCCGGGCAATAATGCATGGCCCGGGCAGTGTCGGCAGCAATGACCTGCGATGGCAAAAAAACTAAAAAAATTGTCCGGAGTAAACTCGCATGTGGAAGGCACTGTCTCTCAAGGGTTTGACCATCAAGAAAATCACCTTTGCCGTGGCGATCACGATCGTGACGACAGCCGGCACCTACGCTTATGCCAGCGAACATAGCTGGTGGTTCACCCCGGCACAGGGCAGCATGTGTTCCTGAGCCTCGAATCCCTGCAGCGTTAAAGGGTGATGAGTCGTTAAATCGTCAAAAACCCCGCCGCAGCGGGGTTTTTGATAATGAGCATGACCTTTGATATGACCGCAATCAATCGATCGTCATGCACAGATACTTTGTTTCCATATACTCCTCCAGACCATAATGTGAGCCTTCACGACCCAGTCCAGACTCCTTCATGCCGCCAAACGGTGCCGCAGCGTTGGAAACAAGCCCTTCATTGACCCCCACGATGCCATATTCAAGCGCTTCACCTACACGCCAGATGCGTCCGGCATCACGCGTATAGAAATAGGCCGCCAGACCAAACTCGGTATCGTTGGCCATGCTGATCGCCTGCGCCTCATCGTCAAAGGGAAAAACGGCTGCCAATGGCCCGAAGGTTTCTTCAGAGGCTACCTTCATCGACGCATCAGCGCCGTTGATGAGGGTGGGTTGATAGAAGCGACCGCCCAGCGTGTGCTGATGGCCGCCGATCATGAGCTCACCGCCCTTGTCGATAGCGTCCTGAACATGCTCATGCACCTTGTTAACCGCGCTGTCGTCGATCATGGGGCCGATGTTGACGCCATCGTCCATCCCGTTACCCACGACCAGCTCGCCGTTCATCGCCGCCGCCAGCTTTTCGCAAAAGGCATTGATGACCCCCGACTGCACCAGAAAGCGATTGGTACAGATGCAGGTCTGCCCCGCATTACGAAACTTGGACGCCATGGCGCCGGCCACCGCCGCATCCAGATCAGCGTCATCAAACACGATAAAGGGTGCGTTACCGCCCAGCTCCAGCGACACCTTCTGAATGTGGGTCGAGGCCTGAGACATCAGCTTTCGACCGACCTCCGTGGAGCCGGTAAAGGTGATCTTGCGTACCAGTGTTGATTCGGTCATGGCCTTGCCAATATCGCTGGCGCTGCCCGGCAGGACGTTGAATACCCCGCGCGGCACACCCGCGCGCTCGGCCAGCACCGCCAGCGCAGTCGCCGACAGCGGCGTTTGTCCGGCCGGCTTGATCACGATCGGGCAGCCTGCGGCCAGCGCGGCCGCCGCCTTGCGGGTAATCATGGAAGAAGGAAAGTTCCAGGGTGTAATGGCCCCTACCACGCCCACCGGCTGTTTGAGCACCATGATGCGCTGATTGGCTTTCGTCCCGGGAATGGTATCGCCATAGACACGTCGCGCCTCTTCGGCAAACCAGCGCATGAAACTGGCGGCATAGACAATTTCGCCCTCGGCTTCTGCCACGGGCTTGCCCTGTTCAAGCGTCATGATGCGGCCGAGATCGCGCTTGTGCTCGATCATCAACTCATACCAGCGATAAAGGATATCAGCCCGTTCAATGGCAGTGCGGCCGCGCCAGTCCGGGAAAGCAGCATGTGCCGCCTCAATGGCGCGTCGTGCCTCGACGGCACCCAAGCGGGGTACTCGGGCGATGATCTCACCCGTGGCAGGGTTATCGACCTCGATCTGCTCGCCGCTATCGGCCGCGACCCAGTTACCGTCGATGTAGGCAAAGGGCCTGAAAAGGCTTTTATCGTTTAACGTATCCATGTCGTTCTCCTGTCAGCTTGAAGTCCCTGAAGCACGCGGGATAGGCCCAAGCATAGGACATGCCACTGAACAGGAGAACCGTTACCTCCATGAGTCACCTGACCGGGGGTCACGCAATGGATATCAGTTATGGACGAGCGTCAAAAACTCCTGACGTGTCGACAGGTTGTCACGAAAGTCTCCCAGCATGACCGAGGTCTTCATGCTGGAGTTCTGCTTCTGGACACCGCGCATCATCATGCACATGTGACGCGCTTCAACGATGACCCCAACACCGCGGGCATCGGTGGCATCCAGTACGGCATTGGCAATCTGACGCGTCAGCTCTTCCTGGATCTGCAAACGGCGGGCATACATGTCCACGATTCGGGCAAACTTGGAAAGCCCCAGCACCTTGCCGCGCGGGAGATAGCCAATATGGCACTTGCCGATAAAGGGCAGCATATGATGTTCGCACATCGAATAGAGCTCGATGTCCTTCACGATCACCATCTCATCGGTATCCGATGAAAACACGGCGTCGTTGACGATATCGCCAAGGCTTTGCTGATAGCCGTGCGTCAGGTACTGCATCGCCTTGGCAGCACGTGCCGGCGTGTCCTGAAGTCCTTCACGCTCGGGATCTTCACCCAGCGCCGAAAGGATCTCACGATAGTGGTTTTCCATCTCCTGACTCATGTTTCTTTCCTGCGTTTCGGGTATATCCAGCGCCCGCAAGGACACCGTGGCATGTTTCAATTCCGGTCAGGCCGGAAGCCGTATTGGCACTACATCACGCCAGCCAGCGAGGTGATGACAGAGCAACACGCTGCTGTTCGAGGGTCCTGATATGCTGATCCCAGTAGTGCTCACTGGCAAGCCAGGGAAAGGCCCGGGGGAAGGCCGGGTCGCTCCAGCGCTCCACCAGCCAGGCACTATAGCGCACCAGACGAAGCGTTCGTAGCTGTTCAATCCACTCAAGCTGGCGCCTGTCCAGCGTGCAGTGCTCTTCATACCCTTCGATCAATTCTGCCAGCTGCGCCTGCCAGGAAGGCGCATCCTCTCCGGTCAACAGCATCCAGAGATCCTGAACCGCCGGGGCCATGACACAGTCGTCAAAGTCCACCAGCGTGAAATGGCTTGCCCGCCCCAGCATATTGCCTAGATGACAGTCGCCATGAACGCGCTGAAAGGCATCATCCGGCCAGGCCTTTTCAGGCAACATATCCAGCAACGCCTGACTGATTCGCTCATGGGCACGACGCTGACGCGCAGTGAGCCATTGACTGGCGCGAATGCTTTCAAGGCTTTCTTGTGCAATGGCGTGTGGCCGCAGGATGGATCGATGCACAAAGGGTTTGCGCCGGGCAATGGCATGCATTTGCCCGATCATGCCGCCCAGGGCAAAAAGATGTTCGGGATTATCCAGCTCCGGCGCCTGCCCCGGCACGAAATAAAAGATGGCAAGCCGAAAGCCGTCATGGTGATGCAGCGTATCACCCAGATCGTTATGCCAGAGTCGATTGACCGGACACCCGGCGGCATGGAGCTCATCGACAAAGGCATGCTCTTCCAGAATGGCGGCATCCCCGAAACGATCGGGCCGGTAAAACTTGACGATAAAGCGCTGATTTTGATCATCACGCCATAAAAAGACCCGGTTCTCGTAGCTGTTGAGGGCAAAGGGCTCGCCTTCGGTACAAAAGCCCTGCGCCTCTATGGCGGCCACAATGCGCGCCGGGTCGAGCTGTTCAAAGGGATGAGCCACCATTAACCACCTCCACATACAGAAGGCGCCATGCTATCAGATTGCGCGACCCGCCGGGGTACGGGCAACCGCGCCGGCGGTGACATGGGCGGCTCCCTGTTTTCGACAGGCACTGGAGAGCGCCTCGAGTGTGGCGCCTGTGGTCATGACGTCATCAAGCAGCAAAACATGTGCCGGCAGTGGTGACGTCACCTGATAAACGTGGTGAACGTTACGTTTGCGAGCCGGGCGCGATAGTCCCCTCTGTGTTGGCGTCAGGCGACGTCGTGTTGCCTGATAAAGGGACAGGTCAAGTTCGCGGGCCATTCGTCTGCCCAGCCACAGGGTTTGATCAAACCCTCGCTCGCGTGCACGCCCGGGGTGGAGATCCGCTGTTACGATGGCCTGCACATGGCCAGGGCCATGACGCGCCCTGAAGGCCTGCACCATGAGCTGCAAAAGAATCTGACCGGCCCGCCGGTCGGCATTGAACTTGAAGCGCTGGATCAGACCTGCGATGTCGTCTTCATAAAGAAAAGGCACCCAGCTCTGGTCAAAATCAGGCCGCTGTTTCAGACAATGACCGCATGGCATGTCGGCAGGCACCGACGACGGCCGTGGCTCGCTGCACAGAGGACAGGCGCTGGTATGCCATGGTAATTCGGTAAAGCAACGCTCACACCAGGGTTGATCACCCAACGTACCGGCCAGGCAGAAACAGCAGTAGCCGGGCATTGCCCAGGCCAGAGTGCGATCCAGCCACTCAATCAGCCGCCGCCCCTTTACCGGTAATGAATTGACTGCCCTCATCTTGATGCCATGCCTTTTGATCGTATCAGGAGGCTATCGGCAAACAGGGATAGCTCTGAATACATTGATCGATCACATCTCCAACAAATTTCCAGCGTCATTAAAGCTTTGAGCAATAAAAAACCCGGCGCCATGGCCGGGCAAGGAAATCATCAATAGTCATCAGAATTACGCCAATAGCGCTTAGTTCATAACCATCTGGTCGCTACCCTGCTCGAACTCAACCTGAATGGCTGATGCAGCGTTCATCGACTGAGAAGTGCTGGCAAGAGCGTCTGTCATGGCTGGGCTATGGCCATGGTAGCCAAAGGGTGATGCATGATTGCCGTCAGCCCTGGCAACGCTTGAATGAGCATGACGATTCAGCGGCTGATGCATGCTCTCGTATGTCTCAGCCATGGCCGTACTATGACCATTGGATGCAGAAGGAAGACCTTTCAACTCTGTGTGATGCGGCATAACAGAAGTATCGAGAGACTGACTGACATTGGCATCGGTTTGCGCCATGGCGGTACTCTGACCGTTCGTCATGGGTGTAACCTGAGAGGAAGCCATAGCCGTGCCGGTCGTAGTGGCAATCACTAAAGCTGAAACGATGGAAACCAGTGAAGTACGCATAATAAACTCCTTTATATCTTCCCGATGAAAGAAAAACGGAGCTTCTCGCTGTTTCTACAGCGGGACATTTCGTCTTTCTCTCTGTGTGGGAAGCATTATGCGACTTAGGTCGAAATCCATGAATGCACGCACTGCCACAAGCTTGTTGTTGAATATGCACCAATCACATTGCAGTATCTGCTTGAAATAACTCCTCCACCGACTGTGCCGCTTCATCGCCCAACAATATGCTCGGATGCAACTGAGCGACGCCAACGAATTTTGACGAGTCAAATCTTAATGGCGTGCCTGGCGGCCGATCCATCAAAGCTGACGTCGTGCGACTTGTCGGTGACCAGACGTTTCTGGTTTAGATTCGATCTGTCGGGTAATTGGGGAGCTTTTGTATGCACAATAGCCGAGAGCATGAATGGGCTCTACCAAATCCGGTCAAGGACAGGATGATAAAGGAAAACGAAGGTCGGGGGCGTTACCTGATTGACGAAGCGCGCAGCACCTGGCGACGAACGTCTCTTTGCTCATCACTACTCCATTTCCCCTTGGATCCTGGCGACAGTGCCATGCATTAAGCAACAGGGATCAAAGCAGAGCTCGTTATCGTGTATCACGCGCTCAGGAAGAGTGAAAGCTCGCATTTACGATCACGAATATATGCCGGTATCAAGGATGACAAGCGAAGGGGTCGTATCTGGAGGTCATAGAGCAATTACAGAGGCGCTCATCAATCACCGAGCGGTATGTGTATCTGACGCCGCATTGAGCGAGGCAGGAATAGCTGTAAATCACTGATTATCAATGGTGCGGAAGGAGAGACTCGAACTCTCACGCCTTGCGGCACTGGAACCTAAATCCAGCGTGTCTACCAATTCCACCACTCCCGCGAGTGCGGCGTATTGTACGCATTGCGTCGTGGCAGTCAATCAGCAGAAGTAAACGTATGGCCGTTTCGTGAATTGTAAACAAAGAAAAGCCCCTCTAGTAAGGAGGGGCAAAGAAACCCAGAAGGATGTCTTGCACTATCTCTGACTACGATGGTCGGGATTGGTTCCATGCTTTCTGAATTAATCTCTGAAATCATGCAAGACATACCACGACCCCGCCCGCAAAAGCCTACTCACCCAGAATTCGCAAAATATTAGATCAATCTTAAATTTAAACACCACTAGCCTATTTGCCAATACAGGCAGGCCTGTACAGGTCACTACATTGTGCTAGAGTCTGCGCCGCATCGAGGGCAAGGAATGCCCTCGTGAACAGACATCATGTATTACCATCCATACCGACAAGGGAAATGTCATGAACCCAACCGGTTCCCGTAGTGACCCGCATTGCCCCGAATGCAATATCACGCTTTCCTGGCCCGGGCGCACTCCGGACCATCATGAGCTACGATGCTCCAACGGGCACTATATCTGCACCATGCAGGAATTTCGTCAGGCCGCCTTTGATCTTGCCATGGCCGAGGAATTTCAGCTTCATCGTGCCGGCATGACGCGCAAGGCAGGTTAGCGTCATCGGCCAGGATCGCGTCCGACAACAGGAGCCTCACCATGCGTCATCATCGCGTTGGTCTTCTTTCACTGTCTGCCGGCCTGGTACTGGCCATGGTCACGACACAGGGCATGGCAGCTTCACAGGAGCGCGCCGGAAGCGAGGCGCAGCAACGCTTTGAGCGCGCTCAGCAGCATTCCCGCATTCAGTCCGGCGAAGCTCGCGTTAATCGTCAAAAATCCAGTCTGCGCAACCAGCAGACCACGTCTGGTAATGAGCGTCCCCTGCAACAGCAGCAACTGCGGCAATCACAGCGTGATCTTCAGGCAGAAAAACGTCGTTATCAGCAACGCAGCACGACTTCTTCCGCGCCTCGCGCTTCCGGCACAACAGACAATGATCGTGATAGCGGCGTTCGCTGATACACTATCATGAACCAATCTGTTCTCGATGGAGTTGCCCACGATGACCCGTCCCTGCTATCCGGAACACCACACGCCCTGTCAGGCATGGGCATCACGCTGGGTGGAATCCTTTCTGGAGTGTCCTGACGAAGCGTGGAACACGTTTGAGTCTGCACATCGGACTGCCTTTATCATTTTACGAGTCACCCGCCCGGAAATGGGCGCAGACATATTGATCGACTCACTGATTCAGGCGCAGATGGTCTCGTAATGTCTCAGCAGAACAAGGATGTGATGACGGAAGAGAAAGCAGAAGAAAAGATGCCAATGGGGTATCGCTCCCTGCGTAATCCATTGCCCTCCAATCGGCGTTATCGCAACGTGCTCTGGTATGAACGGCTTAACTGGCTGATGCTGACTCTGTTTGCCCTGTTCAGTCCGATCATACTGGCCCTGGTGATTGGCCACGTGCAAAACATCCCCATGCCCTTTTCCAATGCTGGCCTTCCCTTCCTGCACTGAGAACTTTTTCAAAGCATTGCAGACGTTCGGTCACTGATCAGCGACTATCGGCCAGAGGGAGCGGCGAAGGATGCTTGCCGGTTTCCCATCCCAGACTCCTGGCCGTTTGCGTGGCGAACCAGCCCAGCGTTTCATGCAGGTTTACGACCTCACCAACAATGATCAGGGTGGGCGGTGCAGCCTTTAGATCCGCCAGCCGGCCCGGCAGATTCTCGAGTGTGCCGGTATGCAGGCGTTGTCGAGCGGTTGTGCCCTGCTCTATCAGCGCGATGGGCGTTGAGCCAGACAGACCATGCTGAATCAGCTGTTCGCACAGGGTGCCCAGCGTCCCCAGCCCCATGTAGAACACCAGCGTCTGACCGGGCGCCGCCAGTGTCTGCCAGTCAAGATCGCAGGTACCATTGCGAAGATGACCGGTCACGAACCTTACCGACTGGGCATGATCTCGATGCGTCAATGGAATACCGGTATAAGCCGAAATGCCCGTGGCCGCCGTAATACCCGGCACGACCTCAAAGGAAAGCTTTGCGGCGGCCAGCGCCTGCAGTTCCTCTCCGCCCCGACCAAAGATGAAAGGGTCGCCTCCTTTCAGTCGAACGACCTGATACCCACCGCGCGCCCAATCCACCAGCGACTGGTTGATGCCTTCCTGGGGCACGCTGTGCGCCGAGCGCGCCTTGCCAACGTAAAGACGGCGCGCCTGCGGGTTGGCAAGGGCCAGAATTTCCGGGCTGACCAGCCGATCATGAATGACAACGTCTGCCTCCCGTAGCCGCTCCAGTGCCCGCAGGGTCAAAAGCCCGGGGTCTCCAGGCCCGGCACCGACCAGAGAGACATGACCACGCCGCAGGGCATTGGGCGTCTCGGGCGTCAGCACCCGGGTTCGAACGGGCAGGCGCACGGTAGACAATTCAGGGCAGGCAGGCACATAAACGCCAATGTGGCGCTGGTGTGCCGTTTTTGCCCAGCGCGCATCCTCGGTGGCACTGCCGGTCGCCACAACCCAGAGCTGACCGGTCTGTGGCATGTCATCAACACAGCGCCAGCCCTCTTCACGCGCAAGCGTCGCCAGCGCCGGCATCATTTCACCGTGCAGGGTCAGGGCCAGGTCAAGCCCCTGGAACTGGCGGGCCATCATAAGGGCGGTCTGACCGGCACCGATCAAATGCGCATCCAGATGGCGAGGATCAAACTGAAGAGAAAGCAGTTCCATAAGCGCTCTGAGAGTTGTCGTTATCGCGTCACGATGACGTGCGCCGGGATCCACCTCCGACTACCGACGCACGCACCATCACTTCTGATTAATGCGCTCGACGCCCCCCATCCAGGGACGAAGGGCTTCGGGTACGGTGATAGAGCCATCGGCCTGCTGATGATTCTCCATCAGCGCCAGCAGACAGCGTCCGACCGCCAGCCCCGAACCGTTGAGCGTATGTACCAGTGACGGCTTTTTCTGCCCCTGGGCACGAAAGCGGGCATGCATGCGCCGTGCCTGAAAATCTTCCATGTTCGACACCGAGGAAATTTCACGGAAGGTGTTCTGGCTGGGCAGCCACACCTCAATGTCGTAGGTCTTGGCAGCGCCAAAGCCCATGTCGCCGGTGCACAGGGTCACCACACGATATGGCAGCTCCAGCGCCTGTAGGATCGCCTCGGCATGGCCGCGCATCTCTTCGAGCGCTTCATAGGAATGCCCGGGGTCGACGACCTGAACCATCTCGACCTTGTCGAACTGATGCTGACGAATCATGCCGCGAGTGTCGCGGCCGTAAGCGCCGGCCTCACTACGATAACAGGGCGTATGCGCGGTCATGCGAAGCGGCAACTGTGCGCCATCAACAATCTCGTCACGCACAATGTTGGTCAGCGGTACCTCGGCAGTCGGAATCAGGTAGTACTCCTGATCACCTTCCAGCCGAAAGAGATCATCGCCAAACTTGGGCAACTGGCCGGTACCAAACAGTGAGTCGCGGTTGACAATATAGGGTACGGCCACTTCTTCATAGCCATGCTCAAGCGTCTGCTTGTCGAGCATGAACTGCGCCAGTGCACGGTGCAGGCGCGCGATGGGACCGCGCATCACGGCAAAGCGTGAACCGGTAATCTTGGTGGCCAGTTCGAAATCAAGGTAGCCATGCATGCCGCCCAGATCGGTGTGATCACGCACGGTAAAATCGAACTCACGCGGAGTACCCCAGCGATGCAGCTCGACGTTGTCCTCCTCGTCCTGTCCGCTGGGCACGCTGTCATGCGGCAGATTGGGGATGGCTGTAGCGATGGCCTCGAATTCAGCCTGCACCTGAGCAAGCTCACGGCTGGCGCTGTCAAGTTCATCGCCCAGATTGCCGACCCTGGCCAGCAGCGGCTCGATGTCCTCGCCGCGGGACTTGGCCTGCCCGATCTCTTTTGAGCGGGTGTTGCGCTCGTTTTGAAGCTCTTCGGTACGAGTCTGAAGTTCACGGCGACGTGCCTCGAGCGTGCGAACCTGATCAACATCAAGGGCATAGCCGCGGCGTGCGAGGCTGGCGGCAACGCTGTCGGGATCGCTGCGCAGCAGTTTGGGATCGAGCATGACTATCCTGTCGGTTCGTGACAATAATGTCCGCCAATCGCGAGCACACGATGCGGAATCAAGGTAAGGAACACATTGTAAAAAATAACGCTGCCCGACACTATTGGCCGACAGCCGACAACGACACTTTATCTGCCGCAGCTACATGACTGCCAGTGCATTATGCGCATACCGAACCACAATGGCGACCGATGCCTGCCCGCGATCACTCGACAGTCCATGTACACTGCCTGTTGATCGATCCGATAGCGCAGTCCAGCCCGCATGCTTCTGACAGACCATAGCCGCAAGACGTGATCATGACCGAACAGCTTAAGACCCCAGCGCTCGAGCAGTGCTATCAGCAGTTTCTTGATACCCTTGATGCCCGCGGATTCAAGGGCGATATCGCGGCAGATGATGCCAACCGCGTTGTACTGGCCACCGACAACTCGATCTATCAGCGCCTGCCCCGGGCCGTTATCTATCCACGTGACGGCGATGACATGACTCTTTTGGCCGCTATTGCCGGCGAGTCAGCCTTCGCCGAGGTGGCACTGGCCCCGCGCGGCGGCGGCACAGGGACCAATGGTCAGTCACTGACCGACGGTCTAATGGTGGATGTCACCCGCTACATGCATCACATCATCGATATCGACGTGGACAACCGTCGAGTGCGCGTTCAGGCTGGCGTGGTCAAGGATCAGCTCAATGCCGCCCTGAAACCCTTTGGTCTTTTCTTCGCCCCCGAGCTGTCGACTTCCAACCGCGCTACCATTGGCGGCATGATCAGCACCGACGCCTGCGGCCAGGGCTCGCGGGCCTATGGCAAGACACGTCACCACGTGCTCGAACTGGATGTCGCCCTTATAGGCGGCGAGCGTTTTGTCAGCCGCCCGATTGATGGCGCCACGCTTGACGCGCAGTGCGCCCGTACCGACCGGGTCGGCGAGGTATACCGCTGCGCGCGCGAGATCATCGATACCCGTCAGGAACAGATCAAGCGCGTTTTCCCGCCGCTCAACCGCAGCCTGACCGGTTATGATCTGGCACATCTGCGCACCGAAGACGGTCTTTTCGATCTCAACAGCGTGCTGTGTGGCAGCGAAGGCTCCCTGGGCTTTCTGATCGAAGCCACGCTCAATGTGCTGCCGCTGCCGAAACATTCGGCCCTGATCAACGTACGCTACCCGGGCTTCATGGACGCTCTGCGCGACGCCCGCGCCCTGATGGGCAGTGATGACAGCATTGATGCCCCTACATCGATTGAAACCATCGACGACCGCGTGTTGATGCTCGCCATGGAAGACATCATATGGGATGGCGTGGCCGAATATTTCCCTGCCGGTGAGGAAGGCAGCGCGCCGGTCAGGGGTATCAATCTGGTGGAGTTCAACGACAACGACGAGGCGTCTCTCAAGCATCGTGTCGAGCGGTTTACCAACGCGCTGGAACAGGACCGGAATGTCAGGCGACTGGGCCATACGATTGCCTGGGGTCGCGAGCGCATTACCACGGTCTACGGTATGCGAAAGCGTGCCGTCGGGCTTTTGGGCAATGTGCGTGGCGAGAAGCGTCCCATCCCCTTTATCGAGGATACGGCCGTGCCGCCCGAGCAGCTTGCCGACTACATTGGCGAGTTCCGCGCCCTGCTCGATGGCCACGGGCTCGAATACGGCATGTTCGGCCATGTGGACGCCGGCGTTTTGCACGTTCGGCCGGCCATCGACATGAAGGACCCCGAGCAGGCCGCCCTGATTCGTCCGCTGTCCGATGAGGTGGTCGCCCTCACCCAGCGCTACGGCGGGCTGTTATGGGGAGAGCATGGCAAAGGGATCCGTTCGGAATACACCCCGGCCTTTTTTGGTGATCTTTATCCGGCGCTGCAGCAGCTCAAGGGCGCCTTTGATCCGCGCAATCAGCTTAACCCCGGCAAGATTGCCACCCCGCCACACACGAATGCCACGCTGCTGAGCGTGGATGGCGTCACGACGCGGGGTGAACTGGATCGCACCATCGATGAACGCGTGTGGCAGAGCTATCACAGCGCGGTCTACTGCAACGGCAACGGCGCCTGCTACAACTACGACCCCAATGACGCCATGTGCCCCTCATGGAAGGCCACCCGCGAGCGCATTCATTCGCCCAAGGGGCGTGCCAGCCTGATGCGGGAGTGGCTGCGCCGCGAGCAGGAGGCCGGCAGCGACGTGCTGGCCGAAGCCCATGAACTGCGCCAGGCCGGAATGTTTCAGCGACTGACAACGCTGCCGACCCGAATAAGGCGCACCTTCAGGGGCGATGATCGCTTCTCCGATGAGGTTCACGAAGCCATGGCCGGCTGTCTGGCCTGCAAGTCCTGCGCCGGGCAGTGTCCGGTACGGGTCAATGTGCCGGATTTTCGCAGCCGTTTTCTGGAGCTCTACCACGGCCGACGCATCAGGCCCCTGCGCGATCATTTGATCGCCCGCATGGAAACCCTGATGCCCCGGCTCAAACCTGTCGCGCCGCTGTACAACGCTCTGCTGCGCCAGAAGCCGGTACAGCATGTCATGGCGCGCTGGATCGGCATGGTGGACGCCCCGAGCTTTTCACACAGCGACTTTCACAAGCAGCTCAATGCCTGGGGGATCAGCGAGGCAACGCCGGTGGCGCTAGGGCTTTTAAGCGAGCAGCAAAAGGCGCGCAGCGTGGTGCTGGTACAGGATGCCTTTACCTCCTGGTTTGATGCAGACGTTGCGCGCGAAGTTGTCGAGTGCCTGAGCCTTCTGGGGATTCGTGTGTTCGTCGCACCTTACCTGCCCAACGGCAAACCCATGCACGTACAGGGCTTCATGGGCGCGTTTACCCGGGCGGCCAGACGTCAGGCCGAGCAGCTTCGAGCGCTGGCACGTTTTGAGGTTCCGCTCGTCGGGCTCGACCCGGCCATGACCCTGACCTACCGTCAGGAGTATATCGACGCGCTGGGAAAGGAAAACGTACCCGAGGTGATGCTGCCTCAGGAGTGGCTGTTGTCCATGACAGGTTCACTGGCCCCCTCGTCGGTCAGCGCTTGGGCCGGTCTGAATATTCGCTATCGGCTCCTGAGCCACTGTACCGAGAAAACCAACGCCCCCGGCAGCGCAAAAGCATGGCAGCAGGTGTTTCAAGCCTTTGGCCTAGAGCTTGAGCTGGTACCCACGGGCTGCTGCGGCATGTCCGGCACCTATGGGCATGAGGCGCGTCACCTCGAGACTTCCCGCACCATTTATCGCCAGTCCTGGCAGCCGCTGGTAGAGGCCGATCAGCCCAACACTCGATGGCTGGCCACCGGCTACTCGTGTCGAAGCCAGGTCAAACGCTTTTCCAGCGTCACGCTCGAGCATCCACTTCAGGCCCTGCTGGCCCACCTTCGCCATCATCAGGCGTCACATTAAGAATCAATGGCCGCCATCTTAAGGCGGCCGCTTTCGCTGCCCGTTGCAACGGCTATCGCCTGCGTCTAGGCTGCGCGCTCATTGTCGACCCCTATCGGAATCTTCCTGCATGGAAAACGCTGCGCTTTATCTGGCCCTGATCGGCCTGCTGTCCCTGATGTGTCAATGGGCGGCGTGGCGGGTTCATTTGCCTGCCATCCTGCCTCTTTTGATTGTCGGCCTGATTGCCGGGCCCGTGACCGGCTGGCTGGATCCTGATGCCATTCTGGGAGAGCTGCTTTTCCCGCTGGTCTCGCTGTCCGTGGCAGTGATCCTCTTTGAAGGCAGCCTCACCCTCAATTACGAAGACCTGCGCGGTCATGGCCGTACCGTGATTCGCCTGATTACCTGGGGGGTCATCATTACAGGTGTCATCGGCACGGTGGCGGCCTGGTGGCTTTTGAACATGCCGCTCGAGATTGCCGCCGTGCTGGGGGGACTTCTGGTCGTGACCGGACCGACGGTCGTGATTCCGCTGTTGCAGACGCTGCGCGCCAGGGCCAATCTTTCCCAGATCCTGCGCTGGGAAGGCATTCTGGTGGACCCGGTCGGCGCACTGCTGGCCGTTTTGATCTACGAATTCGTGGCACTGGGCCAGGAAAATGGCGCGGCATCACACACCATAGTGCTGTTTGGCCAGACCGTCGGCCTTGGCTTCGGTCTCGGCGCGCTGGGCGGCTGGCTCTGGGGGCTTATTCTGCGTCATCACTGGCTGCCGCAGCGGCTGCATAACTTCGGCACCCTGATGATCATGCTGACGCTGTTTGCCGGCTCCAACGCATTGTTTGAGGAGTCGGGGCTTTTGACCGTCACCGTCATGGGGATCTGGCTGGCCAACATGCGCGGCATTCCGGTGCGCCCGATCATCGAGTTCAAGGAAACGCTGACCGTTTTGCTGGTCTCCGGGCTTTTTATCCTGCTGGCGGCGCGCATTTCGACCGAACAGTTGATGACGCTGAACTGGCCGGCCTGGGTATTTCTGGGCGTGCTCATGTTTGTGGCCCGCCCGATTACCGTCTGGATCTGTACCATTGGCACTGAACTCCACTGGCGAGAAAAGGCGCTGCTGGCCTGGCTGTCACCCCGCGGCATTGTGGCCGCCGCCGTGGCCTCGCTGTTTGCGATCAAGCTCGAAAAGGCAGGCGTTGAAGGGGCCGAGATGCTGGTCCCCATCACCTTCCTGGTCATTATCGGCACCGTGGTGATCCAGAGCCTCTTTTCAAAGCCCATCGTCAGGGCATTGAAGGTCAATGAGCCAGAACCGACCGGCTTTCTCATCATTGGCGCCAATCCGGTCGCTCGCGCCATTGCCAGCGAACTGATGACGATGGGATGGACCGTTCGGCTGACCGATACCAGCTGGGACGCCGTGCAGGAAGCCCGCATGGCCGGCCTGCCGGTCTATTATGGCAATCCGCTGTCAGAGCACGCCACCCAGCACCTGGAGCTGACCGGCATCGGCCGCCTGCTGCCGCTATCGCCCTATCGCGAGCTCAACAATCTGGCCGCCCTGCACTTTGAACACATGCTCGGTCACGGCAATGTCTTTCGACTCGCCGAGGAGTCGAGCAAGCACGCCAAGCGCCAGCAGGACCGTGCTCTGGGCCACCTGCCGCGTCTTTTCAGCGATGATGCCACCTTTGCCAAGCTGGCCAGTCTTGTGGCCAACGGCGCCGAACTTCGAGTGGCAAAAATGACCGAGAACTTCGGGCTTGAAGAGTATCGCCGCATTCATGACGCCCGGCTGATGCCGCTGTTTTGCATTGGCGCCAACGGCCGCCTGCGCGTGGCGCATACCGATTCGCCCCTGGCGCCCAAATCGGGCGAGCGCGTGATCAGCCTGATCTATCCGGACTCCCCGGAAATGCAGCCGAACGAGCGCGAAGAGCGAGCCCGCGAGGAACAGCGCGTGACGCCCACACGCAATGACAGCGGCAATCCGGGCCGCCTGCCCTCTTGATCCAGCGCGGCGGCAGACACCCGCGCACATGGTTCAACATCCCCGTCCATCAAGCTCTGTGACACAAAAAAAGCCCCGCAATTTGCGGGGCTTTGTTCATGACGACAACACAACATTGCCGTGTATTCGATCATGCGCTCTCGGGACGTTTCTCGGTGGCTATGCCCTGCTCACGTGCCATGGCATAGGCCGCTCTCGGCCCGGTCCACAGCAGGGGCAGCAGCAGCAGCGATACCGGCACGGCCGCAATCACGATCACGGACTGCAACGCATCGATGCCGCCCTGTCCCATCATCAGCAGCAGCGCTGCCACAACGCCAAAGGAAATGGCCCAGAAAATGCGCACAAATGCCGAGGGTCTGGCATCACCGGTGACCGACATGGCAATGGCATAGGCCATCGAGTCACCGGTCGTGGCCACAAAGATTGTCGTCAGCACCAGAAACGCCGGAACGATAATGAACGCCAGCGGCAGCTGGCTGGTCACCGCCAGCAGCGCGGCAGGCAGACCGCCGGCCGTCAGGGAGTCCGATACGCTGCCCGGGTTTTGCAGCTCATAGAAAATGCCCGAACCGCCCAGCGTTGCAAACCAGATATTGGTCGCAATCGGTGCGGTAATGGCCAGCGCAATCACCAGTTCCCGCAGCGTCCTGCCCTTCGAAATACGTGCCACAAACATCGCCATGGAAGGTACGAAACTGATAAACCAGCCCCAGAAAAAGAGCGTCCACTGGCCCAGCCAGGCCTCGTTTTCACTGCCCCGCAGTAATGACATGTCGATGAAATGATCCAGATAGCTGGCAAAGCCCTCCATCATGGAGTGAACGATGAAGGTACCCGGGCCTGCCACCATGATCAGCATAAACAGCGCCAGCACGATCCAGACGTTGCAGTTGGAAAGCCACTGGATGCCGCGGGAAAGTCCAGTGGCGGCCGACAGCGTATAGATCACGACCAGCCCGCCCAGAATGGCCAGCTGCAGGACGTAGCTATCGGCCCAGCCAAACAGCGTATTGAAGGAATAGGCCAGCTGGGTGGCCAGAAACCCGATGGGACCGATGGTGCCGGCGGCGACCCCGAGAATGCAGATCACATCGGCCACGATCCCCAGCCAGTGCGTTTCCACCTTCTGCCCCAGAAAGGGGTACAAAAGCGCACGCGGGCGCAATCGAATACCGCCGTGATAGTGGGCATGGATCATGACCAGCGCTGACAGCGTGCCCAGACAGGCCCAGGCGCTGAAGCCCCAGTGGAAAAAGCCCTGCGCCAGCGCCGGGCCGATTGCCGACGGTGTGGTGCTTTCGACACCGTCAAAGGCCGGCGGCGTGGACATGAAGTGATAGATGGGTTCGGCCGTCGACCAGAACACGCCGCCACCACCCAATAGAGCGCAAAGAATGACCGCATGCCAGTTAAAGGTCGACATGGTGACTTCGCTGTCGTTGCCACCCAAACGCACATCGCCATAGCGTGTCAGCGCCAGTGCCAGAGCGATCACCAGATTGAGCAGCATCCACAGCTGCCAGTAGGCACCAAACCAGTAGGTTGACCAGCCAAAGGCGGTATCAATCAAACTACTGACCTTATCGATATCAATGAGTGCTGCGACCACAAACAGCACAAGCAGGCCGCCACTAAGTGCAAATACGATACGTTGACCGCGCACTCGAGCGGAGTCGGAGGAGGACATGAAGGAGGGTCACCATTGGAATCAAAGGTGCTCACCCTACCAATCCGTGATCTTCAGGTATATTCAAATTTTAAATCCGGCCATAATTCCATGCCGTTATGCGGCTCTGCTTTTCCTGGCGATGACGGCCCGTGCGCTCGGGCTTCAATCTGGTAAGGTGTGCGCCAAAGCGTCCGGACAATACGCAAGCGCCCGGGCGACACGGGAGCGCGTTGTTTCCTGGAACAATCAACAATACATACCGGGAGTTGCTGAACATGCAAATTCTGATGGGACTGATCGGCATCGTGTTCGTGCTGACCGTCGCCTTTATCTTTTCCGAAAATCGCCGCGCCATTCGTTTTCGCACCGTTTTCTGGGCCTTTGTCCTGCAGGCGGGCTTTGCCCTGTTTGTTCTTTATGTTCCGGTAGGCCAGAGCATTCTACTGGGCATGTCGGGCGGCGTTCAGGCGGTCATTGACAGCGCCGGCGATGGCATCGAGTTTCTGTTCGGCTCGCTGGCCGGTGGCAACAATGGCTTTATCTTTGCCATACAGGTGCTTTCGGTCATTGTCTTTTTCTCCTCGCTGGTCTCCGTGCTTTATTACGTGGGCATCATGCGCTGGGTGGTCAACATACTCGGCGGCGGCATCCAAAAGCTGATGGGTACCAGCCGACCGGAATCCCTGTCCGCGGCGGCCAACATCTTTGTCGGTCAGACAGAGGCACCGCTGGTGATTCGGCCCTTCATCGCCAACATGACCCGTTCGGAGCTTTTCGCCGTCATGGTCGGCGGCCTTGCCAGTGTGGCCGGGGGCGTGCTGGCCGGTTATGCCGCCATGGGGGTCAACCTTCAATATCTGATTGCCGCCTCTTTCATGTCGGCGCCCGGCGGGCTTTTGATGGCCAAGATGATGCTGCCGGAAACCGACACGCCACAGCATGACACCAACGTTTCCACCGCTGAAAACGATGAAAAGCTGGCCAACGTGATTGATGCCGCGGCGACCGGTGCCAGCACCGGGGTACAGCTGGCCCTCAATGTGGGCGGCATGCTGCTGGCCTTTGTCAGCCTGATTGCGCTGGCCAATGCCATTTTGACCGGCATTGGCGGCCTGTTCGGTTTTGAAGATCTTACCCTTCAGCTGATTCTGGGCTATATCTTCTCCCCCGTGGCCTGGCTGATCGGCGTGCCGTGGTCGGAGGCCGTGGCGGCCGGCAATTTCATTGGTCAGAAAACGATTCTCAATGAATTTGTCGCCTTTGCCTCATTTACAGGCTTTGAAGGCACCCTCAGCGAGCATACGCAGGCCATTATCACCTTTGCGCTGTGCGGCTTTGCCAACATCTCCTCGATCGCCATTTTGATGGGCGGACTGGCCGTCATGGCGCCCTCCCGTCGTGGTGATGTAGCCCGGCTCGGCCCAAAAGCGATTCTGGCCGGCACGCTTTCCAATCTGATGAGCGCCTCGCTTGCGGGCCTGTTTCTGTCACTGTAGGAACATGACCGCCAACACGTTTTCACGACAGGACGCTATGACATGAGCAACGACGACCAACGCCAGGCGCGCCATCAGCGCGCCATGGAAAAACTGAAAAACCACGTGGATGAGCGGGTCGCCAGTGCCAGCGAGGAACGCGGGCAGCTGCTGATCTTCACCGGTAACGGCAAGGGCAAGACCACCGCGGCCTGGGGCACGGTGACCCGGGCACTGGGCTATGGCTATGGCGTGGGAGTCATTCAGTTTATCAAGGGTGAATGGGAGTGCGGCGAGCGTGAACGCCTGCAGGAAGATCCGAACCTGCAGGTCGCCACCATGGGCACCGGTTTCACGTGGGAGACCCAAAACCGCGAGACCGATCGCCAGGCCTGTGAAGCAGTCTGGCAGCACGCCTGTCAAATGCTGAACGACCCGACGATCTATCTGGTCGTGCTCGACGAGATCACCTATATGCTGAAATTCGGCTATCTCGATATCGAGTCGGTGAAGACTGCCCTGCATGACCGCCCGACCGAGCAGAGTGTCATCATTACCGGTCGCAATGCCCATCGCGGGCTGATGGCCATGGCCGACACCATCACCGAAATGCAGGAGACCCGCCATGCCTTCAACAACGGGCTGAAGGCACGACGCGGCCTCGATTACTAACACCATGCCCCCATGCAGCGGGCCGCTCTATCCTTTCAGATCAACCCAGAGCAAGCCCGTGAACGGGTCACTGATGTAATGCTCGTTGATATCTTCAAGCGTTTGATGGGCATCAATATTTTGAAAGCGCTCTGGATAGCTCCATTTGGCCATCTCTTCGAGCACCAGAATATTGAGCGGCGTGTTGATGAGATGATGATACAAACCGTGCACCCGGCCGTTTTCAACAGCGCTTAAATGGCCGATCAGGGGGCGCTCAAGGATGTGCTTCAGGGATTGTCTGGCGTCGCTTTCACTCACATCCGGCCCCAGTACCAGACCGTTGACGCGGCGCAGATAGCCTCCCCCAGTAGCAATATAGACATCGGGGTCACGCGTCAGGACATATTCGGGGTCGATCCGCCCGCTTTTGCCCTTGAGCACGTCAGCGCCAATATTGTCCACGTTCAGTCGTTTGGCGAAATAATCAAAGCTGCCCTGTCCGGGAGAGTTACAGCACTCGTTCATGCCGGCATGGGCTTCGATCATGACCGTGGGCCTGTCGGCTTCCGATACCTTCCCTACTCGATCCAGTACGGCCTGACGCTTTTTCTCATAGAAGCTGATATAGCGCTCTGCCTGATCCTCGCGACCAAGCAGCGTCCCCAGCGCCCGCAGGCTGGGCACGGTGTCATCCAGCGGATCGGTTGCGAAATCGATAAACACGACCGGAATACCTGCCGCATCCAATTGATGCATGAGCTCCTGCCCCTGAGAGACCGGGATTTGCGAGCGGCTCAGCACAACAGCGTCAGGATTCATCGAGATGATCTTTTCTACCGAGATGCTGCCCGGGCCGGGGCCGTCTCCCACAATGGGCAAATCATCAAGCTCCGGTGCACGCTGGTGATAGATCTCATAGAGTTCGGGGGAGCGTTTCATATCACTGCCCCAGCCCAGCAGCCAGTGCACTGGATCCTTGTCCAATAGCGACAATGCGATCAGCTGACGCCCTTCGGCCAGCACAATATTCTCCGCCGGCTTCTCAAGGGTGACCTCCCTGCCTTCGATATCATGTACCGTAATGTCCGCCTGCGCCGACAGTGAAAAGACACCCAGTGCGAGGCCGGCAAGCCATTGTTTACTCAAATGCATCCTGATGGTTTGTCCTGACTGATCAAAAAAGGGAGCGTGGTATGGGGCGGTGTCCGCCGTGTTCATCATGATCCTGCTTCCTTGATGAGGCAAATATTACGCCGGCTCGACAGGGCCTTTTTCTGGTTACATTAAGGCATGCTGTATAAAGAGCGTTGTACTTCACGCTACAGCCTCTTTACTATCCCACGCAGTATTGTCCTCCAGGGTCATTTCAGATCACTTTTGACACCGTCATCGCCCTTTAGTCGCGATGACGGCGCCTTTTATGGAGTCTCAACCCAATGTCTATTTCACTGCGCCTCCCGACGCTCCTGGCCCTGCTTGCCCTGAGTCTTCCCGCGCTTCCGGTCACGGCGGCAGAGACCCCCTCTTCCAGACAGATTGAAGTACAGGCTAGTGCCAGCATCGATGTATTGCCTGATCGCGCCACGCTCAATGCGGTACTGGTTGAAGCAACACCTCTGGTCGAGATGGGCAGCGAGCGCAACGGTGATGATACGGCCAAAGCGCGCGAGAAGCTGGAAAAACGCAGCACCGCGGTCATCAATGCCCTTCGCAAGATGGGCATCGATAGTGACCATCTTCATGCCGGCAACCTGAGCGTATACAACGAACAGCAGCTACAGGGCGATGATCAGGCCGCCCCCTTGCGTGAGCGGGTGATTGTCCAGCGCAATCTCGATATTGACATCAATGACCTGACAGCGCTGCCCGGGATCATTGATGCGCTGTTTGCCAACGGAATTGATCGCCTGGAAGGCATTCGTTACGACGTCAGCGACCGGGAAGGCGTTGAGGACAAGGCGCTGAAACAGGCGCTGGCACGGGCTCACCAGAAGGCAGAGCTGATGGCCGGAGCCCTGTCCGTGACACTGGGCGATGTCGAGCGTATCCAGGAAACCCGCTCACCAGTGTTTCGCCCGATGATGATGGCCACGGCACGCAGTGAGCAAGCCGACAGCGCCACTTATACGCCGGGCACTATCAGCGTGGATGCCGGCGTGCTGGTCAACTGGTCGATTGACGCGTCATCGGCAAAAACAAACTGATACCTCGGTCACTTGTTGCCCTAGATGCCCCCGACCTGCTCGGACCAAAGGCCTGTCTCTGTCGACTGACATGCCCATGGCAATATGTCATGTGCTCACGCACATCCCTGCCGCTTCCCGCGTTGCTCTCCATGAGGAGGCTATGGGATAGCGTTTTTGGGCTGTGCTCATGAGCAGCTACATATTGCATGCTCTACTCTATAGAGCTGTTGGATGAAAACACTATATAAAGCGGCTTGGCAGGCGTTATGCTCGACTATAAACTTCTTGAGGCGCTTGGCGCCGTTGTAGACCAGGCTGGATTTGAACGCGGTGCACAGGTATTGGGCCTGACCCAATCCGCCGTATCGCAGAGAATCAAGCTGTTGGAGGCTCGCCTGGGTCAGCCGGTCCTGATTCGCGCTCCCCGCATTGCCCCCACCGGTCTAGGGAAACGGCTTCTTAATCATATTCAGCAGGTTCGACTGCTGGAGCATGATCTGCTCGATTACGTGCCTTCGCTGGGTGATCGCGAACAGCGGCTTCGTATTGCCCTTAATGCGGATAGTCTGGCCACCTGGTGGGCTGAAGCCGTCGAAGATTTCTTTCGTGACCACCGGGTCATGTTCGATCTGGTTGTCGAGGATCAGGAAACAGCGCTCAAGCGCATGCGCGACGGTGAAGTGGCTGCCTGCCTGTGCATGACGCCACGCTCGATTCAGGGCGCCCGCGCGCGTCCGCTGGGCGGCATGCGCTACCGACCACTGGCTACCCCTGATTTCATGAAACGCTATTTCCCCAACGGGCTGGATCGCATCGCGCTGGCAGAAGCACCGGCCGTGGTCTTTGGCCCCGACGATCGGCTACAGCAACGCTACATTGCCAACCACGGCGTGACCGTACCTTTCCCGCATCACCTGTGCCCTTCTTCAGAAGGTTTCTATCAGATGATTCGATCCGGCATCGGCTATGGCCTAGTGCCCGAAATTCAGGCACAGACCGCCATCGAGAGAGGCGAACTGGTCGATCTTGAAACCAGTTCTGACGTTATCGTGCCGCTCTACTGGCATTACTGGCGCCAGGGTGGGAATATTCTGGAATTGTTGACCCAGCATTTGACCCAGCATTCGCAGCGCTGGCTAACCGACCTTGAGGGTTTTGAAAACCCCTCGGGAGTGCTCTGACCATGCGTTTTTCTCCCGTACTGAAATCTGCAGGCACCTGCGCCAGTATGCTACTACTGTCCGGCCTGCTGACAGCCTGCGGCACTGTTTTGCAGGACAGTCAGGAAAAAGATACGCTGGTCGTTACCGCCGGCGCCACGGATGAGCCCACTGCTCGGGCCAATGCCATGGAGACCGGGCAACATTTGTGTCTGTCACGCGGCGGCCGACAGGCCAGCATGGTGGACATGCAGACCACGCCACCGGCCATGGCCACCCTGGATGACGCCCCGATTGCACGCTCCACCACGGATGCCCTTGAAGCGGCCACATTGGAAGGCGACATCTGGCGCACTACGCTGACCCTGCGCTGTCACTGATCCCGCTTTTCCCGCGTTGTCGAATCGCCTGCACACTTTCGATCTTGTCGGACATGCTCTGCTCACGATCCGTTCGAGTGCCGATGCGCATGGAGGTCGTAATCCTGGGCGCCCCCAGGTCATGCACGACTTCGTGACAGCGCCTGACCGCCTCGAAAACAGCCTCCCACTCCCCTTCGATGTTGGTGCCATAGGCATGCATCTGATGCGAAAGACCCGCCTGCTCGATCACCTCCTGGCAGGCCGACACGTAAGTCCCTACCGAAACACCTACCCCGAGTGGCACCACACATAGATCTACCATAACCTTCATGACACTTCCCTCCAGAAAGATGCTGGCAACGTAAACATCGTTTATAAAAATACGGCTGCAAAATCAGCAATTGTCGCTTAAATTTTTAAGGTCCGGACAAGAAAATATCTCCAAACATCCTTGATATCACCAGATGTGTCACCCGCTCATGGTACAGAGAAACATCGTGGGGGTAATAAACCATTACTAGGGGAGAATGGCATGACCAGCAATACTTTCGATAACTCAACGACCCATACTGATAGTCGATCACGCCGCTTGATCGAAAGATGGCTTGAACCCACAGGGGTGATACTCAATGGCAATAATCCCTGGGATCTACAGATTCATCATCCTGACTTCTATAGCCGAGTCGTGCGTCAGGGCTCGCTGGGGCTAGGCGAGTCCTATATGGATCACTGGTGGTCATGCGAGCGCATTGATCAGTTTATCGAGCGCGTTTTGCTGGCCAACCTGGGTGAACGCGCCCATACCCGCCGTGAAAAACTGCTCTACCGGCTTCAGACCAGCCTGACCAATCTGCAGAGCAAAACACGCGCCTTCATGGTGGGCAAGCAGCATTATGATTTCGGCAACGATCTGTTCGAAGCCATGCTGGACAGCACCATGTGCTACTCATGTGGCTACTGGAAAGAAGCAACGACCCTGCATGAAGCGCAGGTTGCCAAACTTGATCTGGCCGCACGCAAGCTACAGCTCGAACCCGACATGAGGGTGCTCGATATCGGCTGCGGCTGGGGCAGCTTTGCCGAGCACGCCGCCCGTCATTACGGGGTTCACGTGACAGGCATCACCATTTCCAGAGAGCAGGCCGAGCTTGCCAGAAAACGCTGTGAAGGGCTTGATGTCGAGATTTTGCTCGAGGACTATCGCGACCTGCTGGGAAGCTTCGATCGCATCGTCTCCATCGGCATGTTCGAGCATGTCGGGCAGAAAAACTATCAGACCTACTTTGACACCGTGGAGCGACTGCTAACACCGGATGGCCTTTTCGTACTACATACCATCGGCTCCAATAACTCGACCATCGGCGCCGACCCCTTCATCAACAAGTACATTTTTCCCAATGGTGTACTGCCCTCGGTGGCCCAGATCATCACCCCTACCGAGAACAAAATGGTGATGGAGGACTGGCAGAATTTCGGAGCAGATTACGATCGGACCCTGATGGCCTGGCTCGAGAACATCGAAGCCGCATGGCCCTCTCTACCCTATGATGAGCGTACCCAGCGCATGTTCCGTTACTATCTGGCCAGCTGTGCCGGCGCCTTTCGAGCGCGGGATCTTCAACTCTGGCAGGTCGTCTTTTCCAAAAGTCGCCCCGGACGTTACGACGCCCCTCGCTGAGCCCTTTCTCTCTGGTCACGGGTCGCCAGGCATCTACGGTAGCCGTGGCGGCCCCGCGATGGCATTATTTCCCGGGTACCACCCATATGCCCATTCAGGACCGTCAACCCGACGAGGTAGTCATTGAAGATGTTCGAGCGTATCGAGCGAGTTCCCGGGGACGCTATCCTCGGCCTGATCGAAGCCTATCAACAGGACACCAACCCCCAGAAGGTCGATCTTGGGGTTGGTGTCTATCGTGATGACCAGGGCCGCACGCCGGTACTTGCGACTGTCAAGAAGGCGGAAGAGCAGCTTTGTCAAAGCGAGGTCACCAAAAGCTATATTGGCTCTCATGGCGATTCGCGCTATACCGAGGCGGTCACCAGAATGGTGGTGGGTGAAGACTCTGCAGCATTGAAAGCCCGGCGCATCAGCACGACCCAGACACCAGGAGGTACCGGTGCCCTGCGTCTGGCCGCCGACTTTTTGAAGGCCCATTTGCCGAATCGCGCCATCTGGCTAAGTGACCCGACCTGGCCCAATCATCCGGCCATCTTTGACGCTGCCGGCATCGAGGTCAAACACTACCCGTACGTCAATGCCGATAACCGTCTGGATTTCGAGGCGATGCTGGCCGCTCTAAAGGAAGTTCCGGAAGGCGACATCGTGCTGCTGCACGCCTGCTGCCATAATCCGACCGGCTTTGATCTGTCCGAGGATCAATGGCGCAAGATTCTGGACGTGGTCCAATCGCGTGGACTGCTGCCGCTGATCGATTTTGCCTACCAGGGTTTTGGCGACGGACTTGATCAGGATGCCTTTGGCGTACGCCTGTTTGTCGAAACACTCGATGAAATGTTGATCACAACATCCTGCTCAAAAAACTTCGGTCTCTATCGCGAGCGTACCGGCTCGCTAATGGTGCTGGCTGCCGATGAAGAGCAGATGCAAAATGTGCGCACCCAGGTCGCCATTGCCGCTCGCGAAAACTACTCCACGCCCCCCTCTCACGGGGCCGCCGTGGTGGCCGAGATCCTGAGCTCGCAGACACTGACCGAGCAGTGGAAGCAGGAGCTTGCGGACATGCGCGGACGCATCAATGGTCTGCGCAGCGATTTCGTGGCGGCTTTTCGTCCCCACGGCCTTGAAGAACGCTTCGCCTTTATTGCAGACCAGCGCGGCATGTTCTCCTATACCGGGCTGACTCAGAAACAGGTCAAGCGGCTGCGCGATGAGTTCAGCATCTACATGGTGGGCTCCGGTCGTGCCAACATTGCCGGGCTTTCCGAAGCGTCGCTGGACTACGTGGCCAGTGCCATTGCCACGGTTGTGAAATAACGACCCCGCGTCAGCATAAAAAAGCGAGCCTGAAGGCTCGCTTTTTTTATCCGGACGTTTCAGGGAGATTCTGAATTCCCGGTATTGTCTGCCGATGTGGCAGGCTCAACCGGCGCACTCAGGGTCGCCGGGGCTGACGCTGAATCGGAGCGCCGCCACCCCTGAGCGGGCGATGCGGGCGGCAGATGCCAAGAGGAGGAAACGGCCTGTTCCGAGGTGGCCTCTTCTGATCCCGGCCCTCTGTTGTAAAGCCGGCGCTGGAGGGCCGGATCATCGAAACGTTTGCGAAACTCCTTACGCGAGACCTGAGCGTCGCCGTTTGCATCCAGCGTATTCCAGTAATTTCCCAGACCGAGGCGCTCAAGATCCAGGGCGCTCAGACCACTGCGCCCATCAGTATTGGCCTGATCAAAAAGCGCATCGGCCCCTGGAATATCATCGGATGACATGCCTGCCTGTGTGACATCGCTATCCTGTGCCGAGTGCTGCGTGCAACCGGCCAGCATTGCCACGATGACAAGCCCTGACAGCCTGTCACGATATCCAGTTGGCCTACTGCGCATCACCATTTCCGCCCTATCGATCATGAAAGAGTACTAATACTATAAACGCAACGCTGCTCCTCTTCACGAAAGACGTTCATGCTGCTGGTCGGATACGACATCATCTGACTTGCGCCCCTTGTCTCCCAGTATACGGCGATAACTCCACCAGGCCAGTACGCCAGCCAGCACATTGCCAATGGCAGCGCCAATACCCAGCCCCATGAAGCCGCCCAGCCAGGCGCCCAGGCTCAGACAGGGCAAATAGCATGCAAAAAGCCGCATAAAGGAGACAGTGACGGCCCGACGTGGCCAGCCAAGCGCATTGCACGCTGAAACCACCAGCATGCAGATACCCAAAAAAGCGTAGCTTGGCAGCATGAAATGCAAAAGCATGGCCAGCATACCTCGCACTTCTTCATTGCCCGCCAGCAGCCCTGCCAACGGCATGGCGGCAGCACTGAGCACAATGCCAAGCACCAGCTGCCAGACAAGCACCACTCGAGCTGCCAGATTCATCAGCGCACGAATTTCCTGCCAGCGCCCCGCCCCAAAACTGCGGCCAAGCCAGGGGGGCAGAGACATGGTCAACCCCAGAACCACCAGAATGACGAAGGTTTCCAGACGCGCCGCAAGCCCCCAGGCCGCGACAGCCGCCTCGCCGAGCCTTGCCACAATACCGGTCGCGGCCAGTGCCGATACTGCCGGCAGCAGCTGTGAGGCCATGGCCGGTAACGCAATGCTCATAAAGCGCGTGAGCGAGACACCGGCTTCCTGACGAAGGCCGGAAGCGCTGAGCCAGTCGCGCCGGGCAAGGCTTTGTGCCAGCACCAGAAGACCGATGACAAAGGCAATCAATGTTGCCCATGCCGCACCCGCCAGCCCCCAGCCATCGAAGGGCCCCATGCCAAAGATCAGTACAGGGTCCAGCACCAGGTTGATCAGGCTGGTCAGCACCATCATGCGACCTGGAAGACGCGTTTCCCCATGAGCGCGAAAGAGGCTATAGCCCAGATACAGCAGCGCACCGACCCAGCTGGCCAGCAGCCAGGGGCCCCAGTACTGATGAATCAGCACCATTGTTGCTTCATTGGCACCCAGCAGGCGGAAAATGATCGGCTCCAAAAGCCAGAGTAGCAGCAGTAACACAAGCATGGCAGCACTGCCGCCCAGCAGTACAAGACTGCCCAGCCGGCGAGCGCGAGCCTCCTCATCGGCCCCCAGCGCGCGGGAGATCAAAGCCGCAATGGCAATGCCGAAGCCGACCTGTACTCCAATGATGACCGTCGCCACCGGAAACGTGAACGACTGTGCCGCCAGTGGCTGGGTGCCCAGGCGCGCGATAAAGATACTATCAATCAGATTGAAGCCCAGAAGCGCCATCACGCCCACGGCCATCGGCAGTGTCTGGTGCCAGAGAGTTTTACCCATTTCTCGGGTTTGAGGCGATGCCACAGCACCTCCAGAGTTTATGGGATGAAAGGGAATGCGGCGCGCAGTCTAACCTTATGCACAAAAAAAAGCAGGCGATGCCTGCTTTTTCGGATCACGTTTTCTGACGGTTTAAAGCCCGCCAGACTCACCCGGGTTACATTGAAGTGAGAATCTCGTAGCTGCTGTCCGAGCTTGAAGGGCTCTGAGTGGTATTACCATCCACTACCAGCGTGTACTGCCCGGCCGTCAGGTTGCTATCGATGTTGAAATTGCCCTGGGCATCGCTGGCGCTGCTGGCTACTACCTGCCCCTGCTGATCAAGCACCATGGCATTCAGGCGATAGGCAGTATTGTGAGCCCCTGCCGGATGGCGGCTGGCCAGCTGGACCTGACCGTCATTTTCGACATTGAATTGAAAGCGATGCGGGGCACCCTGAGCGGCATAATAGGTGCCGGTCAGTCCTTCAGCAGTAGCGACGGCTGAAGGCGACAGTGTGTTGCTGGTGGTATTCAACGCAGCGCCGTTGTTAGCCTTCATGAACTGGCCTTCGGTGGTGGAAGCCATGCTTTGCTGTGCCATCAGGGTGGTCAGTGAAAGAGCAGCGATCAGAAATGTGCGTGTCATGTCATGTCCCTTTTCAGTGTGGTATATCTCGGAGCTGCTTTTGTCAGCGTCCGTACCGATAGGTATATTCTCCACCTGAAAGCACTTCTAATCGATGCACTCTATAACAACTTTATGTTGCAAAAAGCGCAACATCCAGCCGGGAGAGGCAAGCATTCATGGATCTGTCCAGCCGTCTTTTACTCCTTGCCGAGGTTGTCGAGGCCGGAAGCTTCACCCGCGCAGCTGATCTGCGTCATGTCGACCGCTCTGTCATTTCTCGCCAGATCCGGCAGCTGGAAAAGGAACTGGAAGTGCGCCTTTTCAACCGTTCGACCCGTGTGGTGCATCTAACGGACGTCGGTCGAGAGATCTATCATCGTGCCCTGCGCCTGCGCACCGCCCTTGAAGATGCGCGTCACGTGGCAGAGGCTTACCAGAGCGAACCGCGGGGCGTATTGCGCATTAATGCCCCAACGGATTTTGGCCGACGCTACGTGGGGCCGGCCATGGGCATTTTCATGAGGCGCTTTAAGGACATGCACGTCGAGCTACAGCTCGATAATGCCTATGTCGATGTCATCGCCGGTGGTTACGATCTTGTCATTCGCATCAGTGAACCGCAGGATTCATCGCTGATTGCCCGGTCGCTGGCACACAATCATCGGGTCATCTGCGCCAGTCCCGAATTCATTCAAAGACATGGCCTGCCTGAAAGTGTCGAAGAACTGTTGCGATTACCGGCCGTGACCTACTCGCGCGACGATCTGACGCTGGACTATCTTCATTACTATAATGAACATGACACCATTGTCCGCGGCGCTTTCAATTCACACTTTCGCACCAATGAACCCGAGGTCATGGTCAGGGCCATGCTGGTGGGACTGTGTTATGGGGTGATGTCGGCCTTTATGCTTGAAGACGCCTTTCGTGACGGCAAACTGTTCCCGATCCTGCCCGAGCTGCGGCTGGCGCCAAGCCCGGATATTTATATGGTCTACCCCCATCGTGAGTTTCTATCCCTCAAGACCCGGCGCTTTATCGAGTGTTTGCAGGAGGTCGTGGGAGAGCCCCCGATATGGGAGCGCAACATGCCGCGAGTCGGCATTTTGCAGGGCTATGACCCGATGGCCTGAACATGGACCCATCAGGGCCTCAGGCATTTCCTGAAGCCCTGATAAAAGCTGGGTTAAAGCGCGTCCAGCCCGCGTGACAGATCCCTTTTGATATCCTCAAGATGCTCAAGCCCGACCGCAATGCGGATCAACCCTTCCGTGATGCCAGCCGTGGCCCGCTGCTCATCGCTGAGGCGTCCGTGGGTCGTGGTGGCCGGATGGGTGATGGTGGTTTTGAGATCGCCCAGATTGCCGGTAATCGACAAGAGTTGTGTGGCGTCAATCACCGACCACGCGCCCTCACGCCCGCCCTTCACTTCCACGCCCAGCACGGCGCCGAAGCCGCTTTGCTGACGCGCAGCCAGCGCATGCTGTGGATGGGACGTCAGGCCACTGTAGTGCACTCTTTCCACACCGGGATGCGCCTCAAGCCACTTCGCCAGTGCCAGCGCATTGTCACAGTGTGCGCGCATGCGTAGCCCCAGCGTTTCCAGACCCTTGGTAAAAATCCAGGCATTGAAAGGGCTCATGCTCGGGCCACAGGTACGCACCACCCCGTGCACTTCCTTGATCAGGTCGGCGCGACCGGCCACGGCACCGCCGATGGCACGCCCCTGCCCGTCGAGATACTTGGTTGCCGAGTGAATGATCAGATCCGCCCCATGCTCGATCGGGCGCAAGAGCACCGGCGTGCAAAAGCAGTTATCGATGGCAAGCCAGGCGCCGTGGTCATGCGCGATATCCGCCAGCGCACGAATATCGGCAATCTCGGACAAGGGGTTGGAAGGCGTCTCGGCAAACAACAATTTCGTACGTGGCGTTATGGCCGCCTTCCAGCTCTCCAGATCGGAAAGCTCCACGAAATGGGTCACCACCCCGAACTTGCCAAAATATTTGGCAAACAGGCTGACCGTGGAGCCAAAAAGCGCCCGTGAGGCGACAATCTCGTCACCGGATTCCAGAAGCCCGAGCACGGTCGACATGATGGCAGCCATGCCTGATGATGTGGCCACACAGGCCTGAGCCCCTTCCATCGCTGCAAGCCGAGCTTCAAATGTCTGCACGCTGGGGTTGGTAAAGCGTGAGTAAACGTTGCCCGGCTCCTCGCCGGAAAACTTGCGCGCGGCTTCAGCGGCGCTTTCATAGACAAAGCTTGAGGTGGGAAAGATCGGCTCGCTGTGTTCCTGCTCATGAGTGCGCTGATGACCGGCACGAATGGCCAGCGTATCCGGATGCAGGCTCTCGCCCCGGGCGTCTTTTTCGAACATGGTGGCTTTCCCTGTAACGGGTCAAGGGCCGTGACGTCATTCAGAAAACACACGGCCAACGTTGACCCTGATCGTCATGAACAAAATGACCGGGCGCATGGCCCGGTCATTCAATGAATACCCTTCAGCGAGTCCTTACCCTGCCGCGGGCGCGAGGATCAGTCAACTTCCTCGACATCGTTGTGAAGATCCACCTGCGCATGACCGCCGCTGGACTGCTGTTTGGCAGCATCGCTACGGGCAATTTCAAGGCGGGCCAGGTAATCCGGGTCGATATCGCCGGTCACATAGCAACCATCAAAGACCGAGCAATCAAATTCAGTTAGCGTGGGGTTGACCTCCCTGACCGCCTCCTTGAGATCGTCGAGATCCTGATAGACCAGCCGATCCGCCCCGATCAGCTCAGCCACATCATCGGTCGTGCGATCGAAGGCAATCAGCTCCATGGCCACCGGCATGTCGATCCCGTAGACATTGGGATAGCGTACCGCGGGTGCTGCGGAAGCAAAATAGACGTTTTTGGCTCCGGCCTCGCGGGCCATCTGAATGATCTCGTTGCAGGTGGTACCCCGCACAATGGAATCATCTACCAGCAGCACATTCTTGCCGGAAAACTCGATATCGATGGCATTGAGCTTTTGACGAACCGACTTCTGACGCTGGGTCTGCCCCGGCATGATGAAGGTGCGCCCGATATAACGGTTTTTCATGAAGCCTTCTCGATACGGCACGTTCAGATGCAGGGCCAGCTCCAGGGCCGCCGTACGACTGGTATCGGGAATGGGGATCACGACATCGATATCGTGCCCGGGCCAGTCGCGCTTGATCTTCTCGGCGAGCTTTTGCCCCATGCGCATGCGCGTGGCGTAAACGTTGGCGCCATCGATGATCGAATCCGGCCGGGATAGATAGACATACTCGAAAATGCAGGGCGTTAGCCGAGCGTTTTCCACGCACTGCTGTGTATGCAGATGGCGTTCCATATCGATATAAAGCGCCTCGCCCGGGGCCAGATCGCGGATCAGCTCAAAGCCTGCCACATCGAGTGCCACCGATTCGGACGCAATCATGTATTCCGGCCCTTCGGGCGTGTCGCGTCGACCAAATACCACAGGGCGAATGCCGTGTGGGTCACGGAAGGCAACCAGCCCCTTGCCGTTGATGATCGACACCGCCGCATAGCCACCCTTGCAGCGACGATGCACTCGGCGAATGGCATCAAAGATATCCTCTGCTTCCAGCTGATGCCCCTGCTTGCCAAGCTCATGAGCAAACACATTGAGCAGCACCTCGGAATCGGAGCTGGTGTTAATATGGCGCAGATCGGCATTGAACAGCTCGGCCACGAGCTGCTCGGAATTGGTCAGATTCCCGTTGTGAACCAGCGCAATCCCATAGGGAGAATTGACGTAGAAGGGCTGGGACTCCGACTCGCTGGCAGAGCCGGCGGTCGGATAGCGCACATGACCGATGCCGATATTGCCCTTGAGTCTTTGCATGTGACGCGTATGAAAAACATCTCGCACCAGGCCATTGCTTTTGCGCAGCAAAAAGCGCCCGTTGTCCCAGGTCATCATGCCGGCAGCATCCTGGCCCCGGTGCTGCTGCACCGTCAGCGCATCATAAACTGCCTGGTTTACCATCGAGTTGGCCATCAGGCCCACGATACCGCACATGCGTTACATCCTCGCTGTCGGTGATTGCCGGCGTATTGCCGGCCGTACTGATCGCTTGATCATTGCGGCATCTGCCGTGGCAGATGCCCCTGCAGTTCACGAGCGCGCTGCGATGCTTCATCCATGAGGGACTGATCCCTGTCGAGCTGCTGATACTGGCGAAGAGCCAGATCACGCCCCTGCTCGACCCAAGGTAAAAATGTCGACTGCTGCCAGTCGGCGGTCTGGCTCAACGGGGTCAACCCGACCACGGCCACGATCATCACCAGCACAAAACCACCTCGCAGCAGCCCGAATGCAGCGCCCATGAGACGATTGAAAAACCCCATGCCCACCCATTCAATCATGGCGTGCAGTAGCCTGATCACCAGGTTGGCCAGTAGCAGCACGACAAATACCACCAGTACAAAGCCGACCACCAATCGAATCTGTTGACTGTCGATATAGTCGGCAAAAAGACCAGCGGCAGGTTCTGCAAAGGCCCGGGCCGTCAGCAGTGCAGCAATCCACGCGGCCAGCCCCAGCCCTTCACGAATGAAGCCGCGCGCAAATCCCGACAGGACTGAAAACCCCAGAATGATAACGAACGCCCAGTCAATCCAGGTCCAGCTCACTGACCACCTTCGCGGCGAACGATCAGCCCCTTGATATTGGCCTTTTCCTGCAGTTCGGCACGTGCGCGCTCACTCTCTTCGGTCGAGCCAAAAGGACCGACGTACACCGTATTGAGCTCACCGCGCGGCTGCTTGTAGGCCGAAAAACCCTGTGCCTTGAGCTGCTCGATCAGGCGGTCGGCGTTGCCGGGCTGCCCAAAGCTACCGGCCTGCACGGCCCAGCCACCGCTGCCGGAAGCCTGCGAGGCACTGTGGCTGTTGCGATTGGCGGCAGCCATGATCGGGTCTCCCGAGGAATCATCACTGCGTGCCGGCGTCTGACGCTGAGTGTTGCCGACATTGCTGTCTCGGGCAGGGGTTGCAGGCTTGCTGGTACTGGCTGACCCAGTGTTGGCTGAAGAGGTAGCGCCATTGCCCGCACGTGTCGTGGCGCTGTCGCGCGAATCGGTTCGTGAAGAGGACGGCTCGCTGGATGCCGGCGTCTGTGCCGATGCTGACTCACGCTCGCGGTCCGGGAAAAGCTGATTGTTTTGACTGGCCTGCCCGAATTGGTCACTGGCGTTATCAGCATTGCCATCATCTTCAGGCAGAGGTGACTGTGGAGCGGCCACATCAGGTTGTGACATCTCGATGGGCTGCTCGATAACCACCGACGAGTCATTACTGCTCTCGTCCTCGTCGCTTGAGCCACCAAACAGGATAGGCAGCAGGATCAGAGCCAGTGCCACGATAATGACGATACCGCTGATGCGCTCACGCATGCCGTATTTCATGCGACTCTCTCCTTGTTACGCGGTTCCCTCGCCCCTTTCGAGCCGAGCCAAAGCTTCTGCCACGGTAAAAAAGGAGCCGCAAACCAGTACGTCATCATGTTGTGAATGTTGTTCCAGCCAATCGATGCCCGCGACCGAGCCATCAGCCACGGCAATCACCTGCCCGCCGCGGGACTGGATAATTTCTGCCAGCGTCTCGCCATGGCGCGCCCGAGCCCCCGACAGGGTGACCGGCAGCCAGTCATCGACCACCGGCCAGAGGGCATCGATGACGCCCTCGGCATCCTTGTCACCCAGCATGCCCAGTAGTGCTACGCGCCGTGTCACGGTTTTTTGCACCAGCTGGTTGGCCACATAGCCGGCCGCATGCGGATTGTGAGCCACATCCAGACAGTAGCGCCCAATGCGCTGCATGCGTCCGGCCAGTCGAATACCGGAAAACGCCTGTTCAAGCCTTTCAGCCTCAAGCGGCAGGTTCAGGGTTTCGAGCGCTGTCAGCGCACTGACAGCGTTGTCCAATGGCAGTCCCGGATCGGGAAGCGATGGCAGTGCAGCCCCGCCGGCCGGCCGCTGCCATCGCCAGCGACCGTCCTCTTCGCGCTGCCAGTCAAAGTCCTGTCCCAGCACCAGACAGCGGGACACCGGCAGAGCCGCGGCATGTGCTGCCACGCTTGAGACCATCCGGCGACTGCCCAGGATGGCCGGTCGGCCGGCGCGCAGAATGCCGGCTTTTTCGGCGCCGATGTTTTCGATATCCGTGCCGAGAAAATCGGCATGATCCAGCGCTACGCTGGTCACTATGCCGACATCGGCATCGATGATGTTGGTGGCATCAAGCCGACCGCCCAGCCCGACTTCAAGAATGGCCATGTCCGGGGCACGGTCACGAATGATGACCAGCGCTGCGAGCGTGCCCATTTCAAAATAGGTCAGACCGGTATCACCACGTGCGGCCTCGATGCGCTCGAAAGCGTCGATCAGCGATTCATCACTGACCTCATCACCATCCAGGTGGAGGCGTTCGTTATAACGAAGCAGATGAGGCGAGGTATAGCTGGCCGTTCTCAGCCCATGAGCACGCGCTACGGCTTCCAGCATGGCCACGGTCGAGCCCTTGCCATTGGTACCGGCGACAGTCACCACCTGGCGTGCGATGGGGCCGGACAGCAGCCCCAGATGTTCGGCCACGATACGAATGCGATCAAGCCCCAGATCAATGGCGACCGGATGAAGCTTTTCCAGGTGGGCCAGCCACTGTGTCAAGGTGCGAGACATGATGATCAGCGCGCAGCCTCGGCGCTGTACGGTGTCCCATCATCCCCTTCCACATCTTCCAGCATGGTCACGGCAGGCTCGGAGGGACGATCGGTCAGCGTGCGCAGAATACGACCCAGCCGGGTGCGCATTTCGCTGCGGTGGATGATCATGTCAACCGTGCCGTGCTCCAGCAGGAACTCGCTGCGCTGAAAGCCCTCGGGGAGCTTTTCACGCACGGTCTGCTCGATAACGCGCGGTCCGGCAAAGCCGATCAGGGCATTGGGCTCGGCCACGTTCAGATCTCCGAGCATGGCCAGCGATGCCGATACGCCGCCAAAGACCGGATCCGTGAGCACGGAGATATAGGGGACACCAGCGCCACTGAGACGCTCCAGCGCCGCCGAGGTCTTGGCCATCTGCATCAGCGAGAACAGCGCTTCCTGCATGCGCGCACCACCGGAGGCGGCAAAGCAGACCAGCGGACGCTTCTCTTCCCGAGCGATCGTTGCGGCGCGCACGAATTTCTCGCCCACGACGCTGCCCATGGAGCCGCCCATGAATTCGAACTCGAACGCCACGGCCACGACCGGCAGGCCGTCCAGGGTCCCTTTCATGACGACCAGTGCATCCTTTTCCTCGGTCGCCTTCTGCGCACCGGCCAGTCGGTCCTTGTACTTCTTGGAGTCACGAAACTTGAGTCGGTCTACCGGCTCGAGCTGAGCGGCGATCTCTTCGCGGCCCTCGCTGTCGAGAAACCAGGACAGACGGCGACGTGCGTTCAAACGCAGGTGGTGATCACACTTGGGACAGACATTGTGATGCCGTTCAAGCTCGGGTCGATAAAGGACAGCCTCGCAATTGGGACATTTACGCCACAGGCCGTCGGGAATGTTGTTGCGACGATCGGTACGGGCAGTACGCCCCATTGAAGGAACAATCTTGTCGAGCCAGCTCATCGAGAAAGGGCTTCCATATCGTTGATGGTCAGTCTTTTAAATGGGCGCGCCGAAAACAACACATGACGCATGGCCCCATTATCAATCATCGACGGCAGTGAGGGCCAGCCCGGCGTGCATGTACACCCTCACAACCTTTTTCTACCGTCTGTCAGTGTCAGCGCGCCGGAGCGGCATCCGCTTCCCATACCCGATCAATAAAGTTCTTGATCAGGTCATGGTCCTTCAGACCCGCAGCGGCCTCCACCCCACCCGAGACGTCCACCCCGTGAGGTGCGACCTGATGGACGGCCCGGGCGATGTTATCCGGTGTCAGGCCACCGGCCAGTATGATCGGCAGCGCCAGATCACCAGGGACACGCGACCAGTCAAAGGTGTCGCCGGTTCCTCCCGGCACGCCGGGACGGTAGGCATCCAGCAGCAGGCCGCGCGAGCGATGATAGCGCTCGGCCTGCTCATGAAGATCAATATCATCGCGCATGCGCAGAGCCTTGAGCCAGCTCATGCCATAAAGCTCGCAGGCCTCGGGAGGTTCTTCACCATGAAACTGAAGCATGTCAAGCCAGGGGGCACAGTTCGCAACCAGATCCGGCTCCTGATCGACAAACAGCCCCACCCGGGTCACAAAAGGTGGCACCCGAGCACTGAGTTGTTCAAGGCGCTCGGGCGTCAGTGCCCGCTTGCTGCCGGGCCACATGACAAAGCCCAGTGCATCGGCGCCGGCCTGTACGGCAGCATCGATATCCGCTTCACGCGTCAGTCCACAGATCTTGATTCGGGTTCGCATCTACAGATGTCCTGGTGATTACAGATGTTCTGCCGGTTCACCGCGATAGACCGGACGCTGATAGTTCGAGGCGGGCAGCGTACGCTGACCGGTCCATTCACCGCTGAAATAAAGCTCGGCCGGCCCCAGCGGCTCGGCCGGCAGTTCGAATCGTGGATCATAGTACACATCGACGAAGTGCAGCCCCTGCGCCGGCGCAGTCGCCTCGGAAAGCGTACGATCCCTGCTTTCCAGAATGTCACGCGTGCGAGAAACCTCACGCCGTCCATCGCCAACGGTGAGCAAAACGCCGGCGATATTGCGCACCATGTGATGTAAAAAGGCGTTGGCCTGAATATCGATAATAACCAGGGGGCCCACTCGCGTCACCTCGACAAAGTGGACATGGCGCCAGGGCGTACTGGATTGACAGCCGGCCGCGCGGTAGCCGGAAAAATCGTGCTCGCCGACCAGCGTCTGCGCCGCCTCGTGCATGCGCGTTTCATCCAGTGGTGTCCGGTGCCAGGTCATGTGCTCGGCATCGAGCGCCGGCGGCACGGGCTGGTTGAGAATCACATAGCGATAGCGGCGGGCCAGGCTTGAAAATCGGGCGTGAAAGTCGTGCGGCATGAGACGCGCCCAGCGCACCGACATATCGCGCGGCAGGTTGACGTTGGTCCCCATGACCCAGGCCTTCAGCGTGCGGGCGCTGGTGGTATCAAAATGCACGATCTGCCGGGTGGCATGCACACCGCTATCGGTACGTCCGCTGCACATGACTTCGATGGGAGACTGTGCAATGCGGGAAAGCGCCGCCTCGAGAGAAGCCTGAAGAGAAGGGCCATGGTTCAGACGCTGCCAGCCCTGATAAGCCGTACCACGATACTCCAGGCCCAGCGCAATACGGCCGCTGACGCGCTCGTTTTCATCCAGTCGTGTAAAAAGAGACATGTGACTCGGTAATGCAGGGAAACCCGGCAAGAAAAGCATGCGCTCTCCCGCCGGCCGTCCTCATGTAAGAGACTGCCAGACCAACCTTGCCTCATGCCCTTTCAGGCACGACGAGAAAGTCGATCTGCATCGGGGTACTCATTATCCGTATCAGCGCCCTCAAACGCCACCTCTTCAAGTGCCCAGTCACGAGGAAATCCGGCAGTCGATGCCGTGGAAAAATCCATACGCTGGCCAGTCATGCTATCGGGGGCTGCCCACTGAACGGTATCGACGGCTTCTTCCTGTGACGGGAAAGACTGTAGTGACCAGACTGGAGCCAGTGCTGGCGAATCCTCGAGTACGGAAATCGGAGCCGTCGACCGGAGTTGATCGTCATGGCCATCATGCGCCTCATCGTTGTCAGAGGCGGATTCCAGTGCGGCCAGCGCCTGTATCAGCTGAACATCGCCCGGATAATGCGCAAGTCCTTCTTTCAACATGGTGATGGCATGTTCGCGCCGGCCATGGCGATGAAACACCTCAGCTTCAACGCAGATCGCCTCGACCTGAGCGCGATGGGCCGTCCATGCTTCATTTTGCTCGGTGCCGATAATGCCCGTCTCATGAGCGTTGCTACCTTCTTCGTCGGCAGAGGACACGCCCCTGATGGAAGAGGCCGACCCCATCAGCGGCGAAAGCTCTGCGGCGCTGACCAGACGATAGCGTCGCTGCCGCCAGCGGCGTATCCCTGCCCATGTGCCCGCCAGCATCAATAAAAGCGCGGCCAGTGCCCAGGTCCAGATAAAATCACCATTGCGACCGGCGCCATGATCAAGTGCGGGTGCCAGCGATTGTGACGAGGTTTGCTGCAGCGGAGCATCAGACCGGGAAACGCCAGAAGAAGCCTCAACGCCGGCCGAAAGCCTCTGCTGACCCAGCTGATCCAGCCGGCTTTCCAGAACCTGCTGACGCTGTGCCAGCGCCTGCATTTCAGCATCATCATTCGGCGCCTGGTTGACCAGTGACTGCGCCCTGACGGACTCGAGATCCGTCGTCAGCGCCGCCTGGGTCTCCAAGCTGGCGCGCAACTGCTGCTCCAGTCGATCAAGCCTTTCTTCAAGCACTGCCATGCGCCGGCTGTCCTGTGCAGACGTCTCTGGCACGCGTGTCTGGCGATCAACGCTCTGGCCACGGCTTGTGTCACTGGGCACGTCACTGGGCACAGGCGCATTGCTGCGCGCTGTCGGCTCGAGGGCAGGTGTAACGGCAGACACAGTCGTTTTTTCACCGGTAACGGCATCGGCCGATGGCAAAAGCGTTAGCTGAGGTGTCAGCTCACCCTCCGGCCAGCTCAGAGTGAGCACCACATCCAGCCAGGGCGTCTCCAACGCCCGGCTGCCCTGAATATCCAGATAGAGATGGCCGGGCGTGCCGTTGACTGCCAATCGCAGGGTATCGGTATCGGCACTTCTCGCAATCTTCATGGCCTGCCAGCGTGCACTGTCGGCCAGCGCGACCCGAAGGTCATCGGCGCGCAGCGCGCCGGTATCCAGCAGCGCCACGCGCGCCTTCAACGGTTCGTTGAACCCGGACATGACCTGCGGCGCGGCGATGCCCACGGCATGGGCCATCATTGAACCCGACATCAGCAGCGCGCCCAATAGGCAACTTCGTAAACGCAAACGACAGGGCCGGTCGGCCATCACACTCTCCCGTCACTCTTTCAAGAGCCATCAACAAAAAGGGCGCCTCAATGAGGCGCCCTGTTACGGCATAACGATGGCGGGTGGCGTCAGTGGCGCTCGACCAGCAGTGCCAGCATGCGACGCAGCGGCTCGGCCGCGCCCCACAGCAGCTGATCGCCGACCGTGAAGGCCGAGAGATACTCGCTGCCCATGGCCATCTTGCGCAGACGACCCACCGGCACATCGAGCGTCCCGGTCACGGCCGCAGGCGTCAGGCGTGCAAGCGTGGCGTCCTTGTCGTTGGGCACCACGCTGACCCAGTCGTTATGACGTGCAATTCGATCCTCGATCTCGTCTATCGGCACATCGCGGGTCAACTTGATCGTGAAGGCCTGCGCATGGGAGCGCATGGAGCCGATACGAACGCAGAGGCCGTCGACCGGGACCGTGTTGGGTGCCAGCCCGAGAATCTTGTTGCTCTCGACACCGGCCTTCCATTCTTCCTTGCTCTGACCGTTATCCAGCTTCTTGTCGATCCATGGCAGCAGGCTGCCACCCAGCGGCGCGCCAAAATGCTCCGTGGGGAAGTCGCTGCCACGCATGGCCTCAATGACCTTGCGATCAATGTCCAGAATCGCGGACGCCGGGTCATCCAGCTCGGCGCGGGCTGCATTGCCTACCAAAGACATCTGGTTGAGCAGCTCGCGCATGTTCTGCGCGCCGGCCCCCGAGGCCGCCTGATAACTCATCGACGTCATCCATTCGATGAGCCCGGCCTCATACAGACCGCCCAGCCCCATCAACATCAGGCTGACCGTGCAGTTGCCGCCGGCAAAGGTTTTAAAGCCATCGTCCAGGCGCTGATCGATGACCTGACGATTGACCGGATCCAGTACAATGACCGTGTCGTCGTTCATGCGCAGGGTGCTGGCCGCATCGATCCAGTAGCCCTTCCAGCCGGATTCGCGCAGCTTCGAATATACTTCGCTGGTGTAGTCGCCGCCCTGACAGGTCACGATCACGTCCAGTTCGGCCAGCGCCTGAATATCAAAGGCATCCTTGAGTGGCGGTACATCGACACCCACATTCGGGCCGGGCCTGCCTGCTTGAGAAGTGGTAAAAAAGACCGGCTCAATGTTTTTAAAGCCGTCCTCTTCCAGCATCCGCTGCAGCAGTACGGAACCCACCATACCGCGCCAGCCAACAAATCCGGTTCTCAACATCTTGTGTTCCCCTGTTGTGATAAATGATGGGCATGCCTGTCTTCAAGCCTGTATTCAAAACCGCCCTGTGCTTCAAGCGCCTGTTCAAGACGCGGATGCAGGCGTGCCATTTCAAGACTGTCCAGATAGCGGCCATGCCCAAAGGAGAGCCCGCGACACAGACCCTCTCGTACGAAGCCATGGCGTTGATAAAGCTCGATCGCCCGCTGGTTGTGGCTGTACACCCCAAGGCTTAGACGGGTTACGTTCAACCAGTTGTCCGCCAGATCAATGGCCGCCTTTAAAAGTTGACTGCCGATCCCCTGCCCCGCGTAGTCGGGATGCACGGAAAGGCCAATCGTTCGGACATGGGCCACACGCGGCGAATCTGCCACCGGATGCAGTCCGATCAACCCCAGCAGCACATCGGGCGTTTCAGGATGACAGGCTGCCAGCAGATGGTGGCCCTGCTCGGCCTTCTCAAGAAATCTTTCCCAGCGCGAAAGCAAACTGAAAGGCAGCTGCATCGTAGTGGGATAGACCTCCTCATGATTGAAGATGCGCCGGACGGCCTCGGCATCCTCCATGCGGGCCTGACGAATCAACCAGCGCTGCCCTTCCTGTTTCCACGACATGCCCTCTCCTTTACCAACGCACCACCGGGTTTTAAGTCTACCATTCGCGATGCGCATGACCAGCCACGTCAGCCTGCAGTGGATGCCGTGGCAGGCGCCAGACAGCAAAACGGCAGCGAACTATCACGTTCGCTGCCGTAGTCGGGGGCATGTCACGCCTGTCATGGAGTGTGCGCGACCGTCTGCCCTCATCAGGCGTTCGATTCGAACGCGGCCACCACGGCGTCCCCCATCTCTTCGGTGGTCACCTGGCGGGTACCGGCATAGGCGATATCGGCGGTGCGCAGGTTCTGATCCAGCACGGTCCCGACGGCGCGCTCGATGCGCTCGGCCATGTCAGGCTCGTTGAGGGAGTAGCGCAGCATCATGGCGACCGACAGGATGGTGGCCAACGGATTGGCCAGCCCCTGGCCTGCGATATCCGGCGCGCTGCCGTGGCAGGGCTCGAACATGCCCTGACCGCTTTCGTTAAGCGAAGCCGATGGCAGCATACCGATCGAGCCGGTCAGCATGGCGGCAGCATCAGAGAGGATATCGCCGAACATGTTGCCGGTGACGATCACATCAAACTGTTTGGGTGCGCGCACCAGCTGCATGGCGGCGTTATCCACGTACATGTGCGACAGCTCGACATCCGGGTATTCGGGTGCCAGCTCGTTCATGATGTCACGCCACAAAATGGTGACTTCCAGCACGTTGGCCTTGTCGACGCTGCAGAGCTTTTTGCCCCGCTTTTGCGCCATCTCGAACGCCACCCGACCGATACGACGAATTTCGTTCTCGTCATAGATATAGGTGTTATAGCCATAGCGTGTGCCATCTTCGCGGGTCTCGCGCCCGCGCGGCTGACCGAAGTAGATACCGCCGGTCAGCTCGCGCACGATCATGATATCAAGGCCTGACACCACTTCCGGCTTGAGGCTCGAGGCCTCGACCAGCTGCAGATAGAGCAGCGCCGGGCGCAGGTTGCCAAAGAGATTCAACTCCTTGCGCAGGGACAGCAGTCCCTTCTCCGGACGGTTGGCAATATCGGGCATGGTGTCCCACTTTGGCCCACCTACCGCGCCCAGCAGGATGGCATCCGCCGCCCTGGCCTTCTCCAGCGTTTCGGGTGCCAGTGGCACACCGGAGCGGTCGATTTCGGCGCCGCCGACCGGTGCCTCATCAATCTCGATATCAAGTCCCGCCTCGCGGCAGGCTTCAAGTACGCGGCGCGCCTGACGGGTAATTTCCGGCCCGATACCATCGCCTGGCAGCACCAGAATCTTCTTGCTCATGTCTTTTCCTTAAAACGGTTCTTTTATCGCCCACAGCACCAGCATATCGGTCGTGAACGAGCCGTCTGCGGTAACCTCGAAGGTGTCGCGCACTTCCTGACCGACCTGACTCTGGAGATGGCGAATCGCATCGCGCATCACATCCGGCGTGCGCATGCGCGCCATCCATGTCTCGAAATCCAGTCGCAGGCGCTGGCGCGAACTGGCGGTCACGACAAGTCCCGCTTCGCCGACCATTTGCGCCCATTCGCTCGGTGTGTAATCGCGAACATGACTGGTGTCGCGCAACATTTCGATGGTTTGCAGGAAACTATCGAAAAGCGGCTGCTCGGACGATGCGACATCGATAAACGCCGCCAGCCCTCCGGGTTTCAGGACACGTCTCGCTTCACGCAGCGCCAGACCAACATCGCGCCAGTGATGGGCGGAGAAGCGACTGCAGACCACATCGAAACTGTTGTCGACGAACGGCAATGACTCGGCAACGCCCTGCACCGTGCGGATGTTATTCAGCTGGCGCCTGGATGCTTCAGCCGCCACGACCTCAAGCATCCGCGGCGATAAATCATAGGCGACGACCTCGTCGGCCAGATCAGCCACCTTGAAGCTGACGTGGCCGGCGCCGCAGCCGAGATCCAGCACACGGGCAGCGGCCATCCCCTCGACACGTTCACGCAACTGATCGAATTCCTGCCCGTCAGCGTGCACGCTGCTGCTCAGGTAGGCGGCCGCCTGGCCACCGAACTGACGCTCGACAACGGTGTCGTGGTCGTTTTTCACACTCGACTCAGGCACCCCGGAACAGCCAGGGCTGCGCGGCGCGGTGACGCGTTTCGAACTCGCGAATTGCGTGACTGTTATCGGTCAGCGTCAGACCGATATCATCCAGCCCGTTTTCGAGGCAGTACTTGCGAAACGCATCCACCTCAAACCCGATCGTCTCTCCTTCCGGCGTCATGATCTTCTGCTCGATCAGATCCACGTCCAGACGATAGCCCGGCGTTTGCTCGACGGCATCGAACAGTCGATCCACCGTGGCCTCATCAAGCTGGATCAACAGGAGTCCGTTCTTGAAGGCATTATTGAAAAAGATGTCGGCAAAGCTCGGTGCGATGATGACGCGAAAGCCGAAGTCTTCCAGCGCCCACGGCGCGTGCTCGCGAGAGCTGCCGCAGCCAAAGTTCTTGCGCGCCAGCAGAACGCTTGCGCCTTCATAGCGTGGCTGATTGAGCACGAAATCCGGATTGATCGGCCGGTTCGAGCAGTCCTGCCCCGGATAGCCTTCATCGAGATAGCGCAGCTCATCAAAGAGATTGGGGCCAAAGCCGGTGCGCTTGATCGACTTGAGAAACTGCTTGGGAATGATCAGGTCGGTATCGACATTGGCACGATCCAGCGGCGCAACCAGACCCTTTTGACGTACAAAGGCTTTCATGATGGTTTCCTTGAAAATGGCGTGGACGAGCACTTAAAGCCCGGCAACGCGCCGGGCCGGCGCCGGCGTGTCGACAAACTCGCGAACATCGACGAAATGGCCGGCAATCGCGGCCGCCGCGGCCATCGCCGGGCTAACCAGGTGCGTACGCCCGCCATAGCCCTGACGCCCCTCGAAATTGCGATTCGAGGTCGAGGCACAGTGCTCACCAGCACCCAGCTTGTCGGCGTTCATGGCCAGACACATCGAGCAGCCCGCCTCACGCCATTCAAAACCGGCGTCACGAAATACCTGATCAAGGCCTTCCTGTTCGGCCTGGCGCTTCACCAGTCCGGAACCCGGCACCACCATCGCCTGCTTGATACTGCCAGCCACCTGGCGACCTTCCACCACGGCCGCCGCGGCACGCAGATCCTCGATGCGCGCGTTGGTGCACGAGCCGATAAACACGCGATCCAGCTGAATGTCGGTAATCTTCTGACCGGCGTGCAGCCCCATGTATTCCAATGCCCGCGTAATCCCGCGCTGCGTGGTGTCATCCGTGGCCTGCGACGGGTCGGGCACACTGTCATGAATACCCACGACCATCTCGGGGCTGGTCCCCCAGCTGACCTGCGGCTCGATGGTGGCGGCGTCCAGGGTGACGACCTTGTCAAAGACGGCGTCATCGTCGGAAACCAGCGAACGCCAGCTCTCGACGGCGGCATCCCACTGCTCCGGTGTCGGCGCAAAGGGACGGCCCTTGACGTAATTGATGGTGGTGTCATCGACGGCCACCAACCCCACACGAGCGCCCGCCTCGATCGCCATGTTGCAGATCGTCATGCGGCCTTCCATGGAGAGATCGCGGATGGCGCTGCCGGCAAATTCAATGGCACAGCCAGTGCCGCCAGCCGTGCCGATCTCGCCAATGATGGCCAGCACGATATCCTTGGCAGTGACGTGAGGGCCCAACTGCCCTTCCACGCGCACCTGCATGTTCTTCATCTTGCGCTGGATCAGACACTGCGTGGCCAGGACATGCTCGACCTCGGAAGTGCCGATACCGTGGGCCAGCGCGCCAAAAGCGCCATGGGTGGCGGTATGGGAATCGCCGCATACCACGGTCATGCCCGGCAGTGTCGCGCCCTGTTCGGGGCCGATGATATGCACGATGCCCTGACGCACATCGTTGATGCCGAAGGTCTCGATGCCAAAGCTTGTGGTGTTGTCATCCAGCGTCTGCACCTGAATGCGTGAGACGTTGTCCTCGATCCCGGCAATCCCTGCGCTGCGCTCCTTTAATGAGGTCGGCACGTTATGATCGGCCGTGGCGATGTTGGCATCGATACGCCAAGGGCGACGGTCAGCCAGACGCAGTCCTTCAAAGGCCTGCGGTGAGGTCACCTCATGCAGCAGATGACGGTCGATATAGATCAGTGACGTGCCGTCATCGCGGCTGGACACCAGATGCGATGCCCAGAGCTTGTCATAAAGCGTCTGTCCTGCCATGTCGTCTCTCCTTGCGCACGAGGCGCGTTCACGGTCCGTGATGTTTTGAGGCTCTTGTGATGTGGCCCATTCACACCTGTCTAGCTTCTACACTACGCCGCGATATACCATGAAAGCAATTCATCCTATTCATGGCATGCATTCCTGAGAGGAATTAATGGAAACCGAAAGCCTGCGCGCTTTTGTGGCCGTGGCCGAATGCGGTTCATTCTCGCTGGCCGCCGAGCAGATCCACCTGACCCAGTCTGCCGTCAGCAAACGCATCGCCACGCTTGAACATCAAACGGATGCGCGTTTGTTTGATCGCATCGGCCGGCGCATTGCCCTGACCGAAGCGGGTCATCTGCTGTTGCCCCGTGCCCGCGAGATTCTGGGCCTATTCGAGGACACCCAGCGCGCACTGACCAGCCTGAGCGGTACGGTGCGCGGCCGACTGAGTCTGGCCACCAGTCACCATATCGGGCTGCATCGCCTGCCGCCGGTACTGCGACGCTATACACAGCGCTGGCCCAATGTGCGACTGGACATGCAGTTTCTGGATTCCGAGCAGGCCTATCAGGGCGTGCTGGATGGCTCGCTTGAGCTTGCCCTGGCAACACTGGCACCGCACACGGCGAAGCCCCTTGTGGCCACGCCCTTATGGATGGATCAGCTTCATTTTGTCTGCGCGCCGGATCATCCACTCACACACCAGCGTTCTTCGCTCACCCTTGACGCTCTCAGCCAGGTAGATGCCGTGCTGCCCGGCGAGCAGACCTTCACCCGGGCCATGGTCATGAGCGCCTTTAATCAGGCGGGACTGGATGTCGGCGTGTCCATGTCCACCAATTACATGGAAACACTCAAGATGATGGTCAGCATCGGGCTTGGCTGGAGCGTGCTGCCTGAAACCCTGCTCGATGAGAGTGTTCACAGACTCGATATCGACCACCCGCCGATCGAACGCCCGCTGGGCTATCTCTTTCACGAAAACCGCACGCTTTCCAATGCTGCACGCGCCATGATCGATCTGCTCGAAGACTCTCGCCAGCTACCTCCTGGCGTTTGAGCCGTGATCATGAAACCACGCAAGAGTTGCATCACAAGGCCCGGCATGGTGCCATCTTCGCCTGCAGGGGGCACCTGCCATACACAATGATAATCCGACCAATAACAACACAACGTCTTGCAAGGAATGACCATGTCCAACCCTCTACGCATGCCCATCACATGCCGGGCGAGCCTGCGCACGTCTTTTGGCGCGTCTCACGCTCTGATCGCAACCGCCCTGCTGCTGCCGCTGTCGGCTCATGCCGGGCCACAGGACACCGAGACGCAGGCGGCCTCGGGTGAAACCGCCAGTTATGAGACCACCGACGAGGCACCACGCAGCGCCTATCTGTCGGACTGGTACAACCAGAATGTCACCGTCATTGGCAGCAAGGACATTCGCTTCGGCCCACAAAAAATCGATGACATCTATCTGGAATATGAGTTTTTCGGCCGCAAGGGACCGCTGGATCTCTACGGCTATATCGACATGCCCAAATTCTTCGGCATTGGCAATGCCGCCGACAGCGGCATTTTCGACGACGGCTCGCCAATCTTTGCCGAGATCAAGCCACGACTGTCCCTCAATGAGCTGAGCGGTCGTGACCTGAGCCTTGGGCCCATCAGGGAATGGTATCTGGCCGCCAACTGGATCTATGACTGGGGGCACAACAGCGACAATCGCCAGAACACGCTTTATAGCGGTCTGGGCACGGACATCGATACCGGATCACCGCTGGATGTGTCCTTCAACTTCTACGGCCGCTATCAGTGGGAGAACTACGGGGCGGACAACGAAAACAGCTGGGATGGCTATCGCGCGCAACTCGAGTACAGCTACCCGCTGGCAAGCTTTGATAATGGCGCCAATCTGTTTTATGCCGGCTTCACCAACTATGACTTTGGCTCGGATCTGGGCGACGATGATCCGGCGCGCACCAACGAGTCGGTCGTGGCCACCAACGCCTTTGTCTACTCCTTCACACATCTGCGCTTTCTGGCCGTGGCCCGCTATTTCCATAACGGCGGCCAGTGGAACGATGGCAGTGAGCTGAATTTCGGCGACGGCGATTTTCGTGTGCGCAGCACCGGCTGGGGCTACTACTTCGGCGTTGGCTGGCAGTTTTAACCCTTTCAGACGTGCAAAAATCAAAAGGGCCGGTCACATGACCGGCCCTTTTTATTTCGCCTTCGATTCAATTACGAGCCCTGCTGATACCGCTGCCCCCTGGGGACGTGCTGAAAACTGCCATGTTCCATGGTGACCGACGGGCTCGGGCAGCGTGGCCTTCCGGCCTGGCGCGCAGGGATACCCACCACGGTGGTGTGCGCCTCCACACCAGCCAGCACGACGCTACCGGCACCAATCTGGGCACCAAAACCGATTTCGATATTGCCCAACACGGTCGCACCGGCACCAATCAATACGCCGCTGCGTACCTTGGGATGGCGATCACCGCTTTCCTTGCCGGTGCCCCCAAGCGTGACGCCCTGCATGATTGAGACGTTGTCGCCGATCTCGGCGGTCTCACCGATCACGATGCCCGTGCCATGATCCAGCATGACGCCACGGCCCACCCGACAGGCCGGATGAATATCGATACCAAAGGCCTGTGTGGTGCGATGATGCAGGGCACGCGCCAGCATGTGCCGCCCGGCACACCAAAGGGCATGCGCCAGGCGATGCGCCTGCAGCGCCTGAAAGCCCTTGAGATACAGCAAAATGGGCAGGTACTCGCTACTAGCGGCGTCGCGCTCAAAAACCGCCATCATGTCACATGCTGCATTCTCGACCAGTGACGGGTTCGCCTGATAAAGCCCCTGAAAACATTCAGCCAGAGCCTCGGTCGAAAGCGTTTTATCCGTCAGGGTCGACGCCATGACCGCCGTCAGGGCCCCTTCAAGGTGGGACCTTGACACTACATAGGTATCGAGCATGTCCGCCAGCAGGGGTTCAACCTGCGCGGCCACGAGTGCTTCCTGATGCAGCAGGCTGAAAACTCTGGCCTGTGCGCTGATCTCATGCAGCATATTGCGTCTCATCGAAGATATCGTATTCGCCGGAGACATACCCGCCGTGTCCCCATCCTGAACCCTGTTGACGGCGGCTAGAGTAACGCAGCGTAATTTTTTGTGCTCGCAGCGTTTACGGTGACGCGCGTTTCAACACAATCACGTGATGAAGCCGCCCTTTTGCACCAGACTCTGGATTCTGCCCACTGCCCTTCACCAGAAGAGGACGGATCTCATGTCATCCGATCAAAACCGCCACGGCAAACGCCAACCCCAGGATGTATCAGAGGCTCACGAGCTCTCTGCCGAGACCACGCTGACTGTGGGGCTGGTCCCGGCCCCGGAACTGCCCGAAATACTGGTGTCGCTGATCATCGAAGCGCTGGCGGATCAGCTCGCCAGCGAGGTCGATGACACCTGCCAGTGGCAGCTGGATCGCGTCACCGACCCGCTGATCGGTGCCAAAGACAATACCCGTGACATTCTTTCCAAGGCGCAGGAGCTCAGCGAGTCGCGACACTGGGACTACATCATCTGCATTACCGATCTGCCCATTTTTCGCCACCGACAGCTGGTGGTGGCCGAAGCCTGTGAGGCGCGGGGCGTGGCCATCCTTTCACAACCGGCCCTGGGCGCCTCGCCGCTGCGGCGTCGACTGGCCGAATCCATTGTGCAGCTGGTCAGTGAACTCCACCATGGCAGCTCGGAGGCCGAGCGCGATCGACAGCAGGCACGCCATGACCGCCGGGGCCGCAGCTTTCTGAAATGGTGGCGTCGACACAATGCCCGCGACCTGATGGGTCTGCGCCTTTCCGAGCGCATCGCGCCCATCAGGCGGGTGAGTGTTAACGACGACCAGCAGGGCATTGACGTGCGGTTCGTGGCCGCCAAGCGCCTGCCCGGCACCTGCAAGCTGCTGGGCGGCATGGTCAGAGCCAACCGTCCCTGGACCATTTTCCCCACCTTTCGAAAGATTATCGCCGTGGCCTTTGCCACCGGCGCCTACGGCCTGATCTTCCCGACCCTGTGGCGCTTGAGCGATGCCTACGATCCGCTGCGATTTGTCGCCCTCATGATCGCGGCCATGGCGGCCATGATTGGCTGGATCATCCTTGATCATGGCCTGTGGGAGCCACAGCAGCATCCGCAGGCCTTTCCCATGGCACGTCTTTACAACCTCACCACCCTGATGACCCTAAGCATGGGCGTGGTGTTTTATTATGTGTCACTGCTGGTGCTGTTTCTGGGGGCGGTGGCACTGTTTGTGCCCTCAAGCCTTTTGCAGAGCACGCTGGAACACGACATCGGGCTTTCCGACTATCTGTCGCTGGCCTGGCTTGCCACCTCGGTGGCGACCATTGCCGGCGCGCTGGGTGCTGGACTTGAAAGCGATGAGACGGTACGCACTGCCACCTATGGCTATCGGCAAAAGGCCCGCCAGAAGCGGGCCCATGAACGTGCAGAACAGGCGGAGGAGGCCCGGGAAAAGCAGTAGCCTCCCCGGGCGCTAGCGCTGCCCGAGCCGCGGGGTATCGACGCTGACCTCACCGTTCTGGCCGCGCTGACGCAGCAGGTGATCCATCAGGGTCAGCGCCATCATGGCCTCGGCAATCGGCGTGGCCCGAATGCCGACACAGGGATCGTGACGCCCCTTGGTGATCACCTCGACCGGCTCGCCATGCACGTCGATCGACCGACCGGGCGTGGTAATGCTGGAGGTCGGCTTGAGCGCCAGATGCGCCACGACCGGCTGGCCGGTCGAAATGCCGCCCAGCACGCCGCCGGCATGATTGGAAAGAAAGCCCTCGGGCGTCATCTCGTCGCGATGCTGGCTGCCGCGCTGGGCAATGCTGTCAAAGCCCGCGCCGATTTCCACGCCCTTGACCGCGTTGATGCTCATCAGCCCATGCGCCAGCTCGGCGTCGAGGCGATCAAATACCGGCTCGCCCAGGCCGACCGGCACCCCTTCGGCAATCACGGTAATGCGAGCCCCGACGCTGTCCTGGTCACGTCTGAGCTGATCCATGTAGGCCTCAAGCTCCGGCACGCGTGCCGGGTCCGGGCAGAAAAAGGGATTGTCATCGACGCCGTCCCAGCTCTTGAAGTCGATGCTGATCGGGCCGAGCTGACTCATGTAGCCACGTACGGTAATGCCCCTGGCCGCCAGATACTTCTTGGCAATGGCACCGGCGGCCACGCGCATGGCCGTTTCACGCGCGCTGGAGCGTCCGCCGCCACGATAGTCGCGAATGCCGTACTTGTGGTGATAGGTGTAGTCGGCGTGCGCCGGACGGAACTGATCCTTGATCTTTGAGTAATCCTTCGAGCGCTGATCGGTGTTTTCGATCATGAGTCCGATCGGCGTGCCGGTAGTGACCCCTTCGAACACGCCCGAGAGAATGCGCACCTCATCGGCCTCGCGCCGCTGCGTGGTGTGGCGCGAGCTGCCGGGACGACGACGATCCAGATCGCCCTGCAGGTCCGCCTCACAAAGCGGCAGACCCGGTGGGCAGCCGTCGACGATGGCGCCCAGCGCCTCGCCGTGGCTCTCTCCGAAGGTGGTCAGCGTAAAGAGTTTGCCGAAGGTATTACCGGACATGTTGTGTTCCTGATAGTGCGACGTACCGGCCCGTCACCCGGGCGTACGACAGATCAAAATTCAAATCAGCGCCTGCCGGCCTCGTTGCTCAGCGCGACAGCACCGTCGCCCATTCCTCGAGCTGGGCGGAGGTCAGCGCAAACACGCCGTGGCCGCCGCGGGCGAATTCGAGCCATAAAAACGGCACTTCCGGCCAGGTCTCGATCACATGGCGCTCGGAATTGCCGACCTCAACGATCAGCACGCCGTCGTCGGTGAGATACTCCCGGGCCTCGCGCAGCATGCGCCGCACCAGATCCAGCCCGTCATGACCGGCGCCCAGCGCCAGCGTCGGCTCGTGGTTGAATTCGGCAGGCATGCCGCTCAGATCACCGGCGTCCACATAGGGCGGGTTGCTGACGATCAGATCAAAACGCTGCCCGGCCACCGGTGCGAAAAGATCGCCGGCCACCGCCTTTACGCGATCACCCACGTCATGACGGGTAATGTTGCTGCGCGCCACGTCGATGGCGTCTTCGCTCAGATCAGAGAGCATGACATGGGTGGTCGGCATCATCAGCGCGGCGGCGATACCGATACAGCCCGAACCGGTACACAGATCCAGCATGTGTGCCGGATCGCGCTCTTCAAACCACAGATCAAAGCCCGATTCGATCAGCTCGGCAATCGGTGAGCGCGGAATGAGCACACGCTCGTCGACATTGAACGCCACGCCGGCATAGAACGATTCCCCGAGCAGATAGGGCAGCGGACGACGCTCGACGGTGCGTGCACGCAAAAGTGTGATGATGCGCGCACGCTCTATACGCAGGACCCGGGCATCGATAATGGCCGGATCGACATCATGCGGCAGGCGCAGTGCGCCCAGCACCAGCGCCACGGCCTCGTCCCAGGCACTATCCGTGCCATGGCCGTAATAGAGATCATGGGCATTGAAGACACTGACCGCCAGACGCAGATAATCACGCACGGTGACCAGCTCATCGATCAGGGTGTCATCATCCAGAGAGAGTGGCGCGGCGGCGGGTACAGGCATGCGGGCAGAAACGTCGCTCATGAATGCGGCGGCCTTGTCGAGTTTGGGTAAAATGAAGAAAGGTCGAAAGTGTACCCGTTATCCCGTACCGGCGCATCGGTACAGGCCTGCACATCGGCACTCGATTCTCTATAATTACCGGCTGAACTCATGGCGCCAGCGCCACCGTCAGTGTGACGGTCACCATTACCCAGCGGAGAAAAGGCATGACCGGTAACCGCCTGCCTGACGATGACGACCGGACAGCCTTTCGCGAGGCCATGCAGGGCAGCGACATTCGCCCCGTTCACCATGACCGTGCCGACCCCGGCCGGCCGACCCAACGCAGCGAGCTGCGCCATCGCCGTGAAGCAGCGGCCAGTAATGGCAATGCGGTAACGGCCACCTCTTCTCGCACCTCCGATGGCCGCGTTGATCCGGTACGGCCCTCGGAAGCACTGATGTTTGCCCTGAGTGACCTGCCGCATCGAACGCTTGCCCAGCTCAAGCGCGGCGCGATCGCCTGGCAGGCGGGCCTGGACCTACATGGCCACGATCTGGAGCAGGCTCGCATGGAGCTCGAAGCTTTTTTATATGAATCCCGGGCCAATAGGGCGCGCTGTGTACTGGTTATTCATGGCAAGGCGTGGTCGGGCGCGGCCCGTTACCCGGTCATCAAAAGCCACGTCAATGCCTGGCTGAGAGAACTTCCCGAAGTGCTGGCTTTTTGCTCGGCACAGGACAGGGACGGCGGCACCGGTGCCGTCTATGTCCTGCTGCGCCGCACGCGCGAGGATTACGCCGCGCCATAGGCCTGGAGGATCACTTCGGCCACACCCGCCACGCTATGCGGCTCAAGGTGAAGATGATGCCCACCGGGCACGCGATGAGTCGTCAGGGTGGTCATTTCATGGCGCACGCCCTCACGATCCAGATGATCGCCAATAATGCCATCGTTTGCCTCGATCAGATCCACCGGTGCCTGAATGGACAGCAGCATGTCGCGTGACTGCTCGGGCGTCAGCTTGACCTGTGAGGGACGCAGCAGTCGCGGATCGGTGCGATAGCGCACCCGCGCGTCATCCTGCATCAGACTGCGCGCGATTAAAGGCTCGGCGGTATCGTGATCCAGCGGCGTGATGGCCCCAGCTACGCGCGCGTTGAGCGCCGCCTCAAGACTTGCATAGGACGGCGGCGGCGAGAGCGGCCGGCGCACGCCAAGCACGCCATTGCGCAGCTGCCGGGTCGATTGGTCGACCGGTGTCGTCAGCGCACCGATGCCGTCGATCAGCCAGAGCCGTTCGATGCGCTCGGGCAGCGCCGCTGCCAGCAGACAGGAGACGCAGGCACCCAGCGAATGAGCCAGCAGCGTGGCACGCTCGATCCCCAGATCATCAAGGGCATCCAGTACATCATGCAGGTAATCCCACAGCGCATAATCCGTGCCCTTGCCCAGCCATTGCGACTTGCCATGCCCGGCAAGGTCGATCGCCACGATGCGAATATCGAGCTTTTCCACCAGCAGCGGCGCCAGCCGTGTGAAGGTCGCCGCGTTATCCAGCCAGCCGTGCAGGGCCACCCAGGTCGGCGCCTCCATCGACAGTCCTTCCCGTTCCCATACCAGACCGGCCAGACGATTATCGGCCAAATGGCACTCTCGCGGTCTTGCGCTCATCCTGCTCGCTCCATGTCTTCAAACTGAAGACAATACGACGACCGCCGCCGCGATGCACTCCCTGTAAGGCATTGAACCCTTTAAACAGGGCCGAGGATTTTTCAGAGGCCTGTCATGCCAACGCCTCGCGACCGAGCGTCACAGGGTGCTGGCTCGCCGCTTGCGCCCTCAAGGCGTATGATGTCGCGGTCCTTACGCCATCTGCCCCGGAGCCGCGAATGTCTGTTTCTTCCCGTCGCCTGCGAAACCGCCTCTTTTTCATCGTTGTGCTGGCCGGTCTGGTGACCGGGTTTGTCATGCTCTAAATCCCGGACGACATCACTTCCTTGAAACACTTTTCGACACGACGTCCTTCACTGGTCTTTCCATGAACGTGTCCAAACGGGCCTGATTCGTCAAAGACATCATAATGTCATGGCCTCTGTCGCCATACGGTATTTCCGCATGAACCCCTCAGACCTTTTTGCTGAAACGCTCGGCGTGACGTTTCCCGTTTTTGCCATGGTCCTTTTAGGCATCGTGCTCAAGCGTCTCAAATGGATCGACACCGCGTTTATCAATACCAGCTCGGCGCTGGTATTTCGTGGCGCCATGCCCACCCTGCTCTTTCTTTCCCTGATCGATGCCGACATGTCACAGGCGCTGATGCCGAGCCTTATGGCCTATCTGGCGCTGGCAACAGTGGCAAGCTTTTTGCTCATCTGGTGGTGGGCAACCCGGCGGGTCGCTTTTGAAGATCGCGGCGTCTATGTGCAGGCCGCCTTTCGCGGTAATGGTGGCATTGTCGGGCTGGCACTGGCAGGCAGCATGTATGGGCAGTTCGGCTTGTCCGCCGGCAGCGTACTTGTGGCAACCATCATCCCGCTCTATAACGTGCTGGCCGTGATCGTGCTGGCCTGGTATCAGCCGCAGGCAAAAATCAGCTGGCGCAGCATTGCGCTCAAGATCCTGAGAAATCCGCTGATTCTTTCGGTAGTGGCAGGGCTTTCCTTTGCCGCCAGCGGTCTTTCCCTGCCGGATTGGTTGCACACCTCGGGGGAATATTTTGCCAACATGACGCTGCCGCTGGCCTTGATTAGCATTGGCGGCACCATGTCGATGGCCGCCATACGCGAAGCCAGTGGTGTGGCGCTGGGCGCCAGTGTGATCAAGATGGTATCCATGCCCGCGGTGGCGGTGTTCTTCGCCTGGCTTGCTGGATTCGAAGGACGGGAGCTGGTACTGCTCTTTTTGTTTCTGGGCAGCCCTACAGCGGCTGCCAGCTTCGTGATGGCCAGAGCGATGGGCGGCAATGCAAGACTTGCCGCGAACACGGTGGCCATGACGACACTGGCCAGCAGCGTCACCATCACACTGGGCATTTTCATTATGCAGATCACCGGGATGGCGAGCTGAACGCCCGCCATCACGCTGGTTTGAGCATCTAGGCGATTGCGGCGGTCGCAGGCGTGACATGACGCACCAGCGTCGCACACCCTGCCGCCCAGACCTGAGCTTCCAGTTCGACCACGTCGGCAGTGCCCATGGGGAGTCGAGCATTGGGGCTGCCATCTACCAGCTGGCCTACCAGTTCGGCCACCAGCGGCATATGACTGACAAGCAGCCAGGGCGCATCATCCTCACGGGGATCGACGTTATGCGTGAGCCATTCGATCAGGGTTTCCGGCGGTGCATCGGGCGTCATGATGGGCAGGGTCATGATGTCATCCACCTGCAGCGCCTGACCGATAATACGAGCACTTTGCTGGGCGCGATCGTAGGGGCTGGCCACCACCTTCAACTGATGTCTCCTGTCACCCAGAACCGAGGCAAACCAGTCAGCGATCCGGGCAACCTCCTGCTGGCCGGTGAGATCCAGCGGGCGATGGGCGTCAGGCGTTCCGGAGGCGGCTTCACCATGGCGCATTACATAGATTTTCATGATGGGATATCCCTGGCTGCGGTTTGCTGCTGTGCACGCCGCGTATCCTCTCGCGGCAGCGTGAATTCAACGTCACTGCTCTGTTCACTGCGCATGAGCGCCGTGGCCATGTCCCGCGGCGCAACGCCTTCAAACATGACCCGATAAAGCCCGGTCGCCAGCGGCATATAGATGTTCTCCTCACTGGCCCGATTGACAATCAGTGACACCGTATTGACCCCTTCGGCCACCTGTCCGAGCGCTGCGATGGCCTCATCCAGCGTGCGCCCTTCTCCCATCGCATAACCGACCCGGTAATTGCGTGACAGGTTGGAAGAGCAGGTGACGATCAGATCGCCTACCCCTGCCAGCCCCAGAAAGGTCATGGGACTGGCGCCCTGCGCCACCGCAAAACGACTCATTTCGGCAAGCGCCCGGGTCATCAGCATGCTGCGCGTGTTTTCGCCCATGCCCAGGGCGGCCGCCATGCCCACGGCAATGGCATAGATGTTCTTGAGCGCGCCGCCCATCTCAACACCATAGCGGTCATTGCTGGCATAGACACGAAAATGATCACATGACAGCGCTGCCTGCACGCGTGACCGGGTCTGTTCGTCGTTGCTGGCAATCACGCTGGCACTGAGATGCCCCTGCGCGATTTCAGCGGCCAGGTTAGGACCCGAGAGCACACCAATATGGGCACTTTGAGTTTCCTGCTCCAGAATCTGGCTCATCAGCAGGAAACTGTCGGTTTCGATACCCTTGGTCGTACTGACCAGGATGGCATCGGCAGCAAAATGAGGGGCGGCCTGACGCACGACCTGACGAAACCCGCCCGAAGGAATGGCAATCAACACCAGTCGCGCCTCTTCAAGCACCCATGCCAGATCGGTAGAAGCCACGGCATCGGGATGAATTCTGAAATCGGGCAGATAGCGATCGTTGATACGATGGGTATTCATATGATCGACCAGGGTTGCATCGCGCATCCACTGCCGCACCCTGGCGCCACCGCTGGCAGCAATACTGGCCAGTGCCGTACCAAAGCTGCCGCCTCCAAGCACGGCGACCGGAGGCACACGAATATCATCTGTACTGACCTGAGGCTGATGCTCGACTGCCATGGAGAATCCTTGTTGATCGACGATGGTCAGCCTTTAGTGTAACGCCTGTCGGCGACACAGGTAACGCATGGTCCTGCCTGCTGCGCAGAATATCGGAGACCTCCCAAAGCAAACCATGGTGCTGATTGAACAGAGAGACCTTCCACCATGCCGGCGCGGGCACCTATCATGACTTTCAGGGTCAGAAGGTTGGCATCAATGACCTGCACCATTACACGGCCCCAGGATCATGAGAGCATGACACCATCATTCATCATTGCATTCGGAGTACACCGTGCCGTCCATGCAACGTTCTGACCGGGAACCCAATAACATGAAGGTATTATTCGTCGAAGATGATTTGTTGCTGGGCGATGGCGTCGAGACAGCGCTGCGCCGTGAAGGCCATCAGGTCACCTGGCTGACCGAGGGCGAAAGCGTGCTCGAGCACGTTGAGCAGGACCAGGTAGAAGCCGTCATCCTTGATCTTGGGCTACCCGGCATTGATGGCATGGAAGTGCTGCGCCGCATTCGCGCCGCCCACAATATTCCGGTATTGATTTTGACCGCGCGGGACAGCCTGGAGGATCGTATTCAGGGTCTTGATGCCGGCGCCGATGATTACGTTTTAAAGCCCTTCGATGTCGATGAACTTCAGGCCCGGCTGCGCGCCATCAGTCGCCGTCTGGGCGGGCGCACCCAGCAAAATATCCGGATCGGTCCGCTGCATATCGATCATGCCCGCCATGAGGTCAGCTGGAAGGATCGTCTGGTCAAACTCAGCCGGCGTGAATATACCCTGCTGCACGAGTTGGCCCAGCATCCCGGGCAGGTCTTTACCCGCCCCCATCTGGAAAAGCTGCTTTATGGCTGCTGTGACGAGATCGAATCCAATGCCCTGGAGGTACACATTCACCACCTGCGCAAGAAACTCGACAGCAACCTGATCGTGACCCTGCGCGGCATCGGCTACCGTCTGGACGATACGATCGAATGATGTCGATTCGCCGCTACCTGACGCAGGCCGTCATGGGATTGGTACTGATGAGCGCCCTCCTCTCGGGCCTGGCAGCGTGGCTGATCACCAAACACGAGCTTGAGGAAATGTTTGACGCGCAGCTGTCCCAGTTCGGGCGCATCGTCACCGGCATGATCGATATCAACATGGATTCGCAGGATTATCAGGCGCTGGCGGATCGCCTGACGCAGCCCGGCCATGCGGCGCGCTTTTACAACATGGAAGGCAGCGATAATTCGAGCCTTGTCATGGACACACACTCCATGACAGCGCCGCGGCGCTTTCGGGAAGAGGAACGACTTCTATCACTGGGCTTTTGGAACACTGATCGCACGCCACGCATGCTCAGTGCCGAGTGGAACGACAAGGGGCCATTTCCGCCGCCTCAAAAAACAGGCTATCGCTGGGTTAGTTATGATAAAGAAGAGTGGCGCGTTTTCAGTATCTACGACAAGGAACATGGTGTCTGGGTCTCCACGGGGCTGCGTGATGACTTTCAGCAGGAACTGGTCGACAAGATCCTTTTGGGCAACAGCATTCCGTTTTTGTTGATACTGCCGCTATTGGGCATCGCCCTTTGGTGGGTCATTCGTCGCGGCCTGCGCCCCATCGACAATCTCTCTGCCGAAGTTTCACGGCGCTATCACCAGGATCTCACCCCAATTGAACAGGCGCCACCCCGTGAACTGAAGGGGCTTCGCGATTCGCTCAACGCTTTCATCGAGCGGCTGCGGATGGCACTGGATCGGGAAAGACGCTTTACGGCCGATGCCGCGCATGAGCTTCGCACACCGCTGGCGGCACTCAAGATACATCTTGATAACGCCCGCACCAGCCAACAGGATCATCAGAGTTCGCTGGACAAGGCCCGTCAGGGTATTGAGCGTCTACAGCGTGTGGTCGATCAATTGTTGACGCTGGCACGCGTCGAACGGACGCCGCAGCGCCAGCTTGATCGGGTAGATCTCTACCCCATCGCTTCAGAGCTGGCCGGCGAGATGTGGCCATTGGCCGGTCGTCGGCACCAGCAGCTGGAGATGAGCGGCCTGTCCTCGCTGGAGCTACGCGCAGACCCCACCGAGCTGGGTGTACTGCTGCGCAATCTTCTGGACAACGCGCTGCGCTACACCCCTGATGGCGGCACCGTCATGCTGCACCTGGACCGGGCCAACGGACAGCCGATGATTCAGGTCATTGACAATGGTCCCGGCGTGCCTGATGAATCGCTTGAAAAGATTACCGAGCGTTTTCATCGTGCCAATCAGCGCATGACCGGCAGCGGCCTGGGGCTTTCGATCGTCAAACAGCTGACCCAGCGTCAGAAGGCCTCGCTGGTTATTGACAATCGACAGCCACACGGGCTTATCGTGACCGTCATCTGGCCGGCGCTGCAGCCGTCCTGACCCTTTGTCCGTTGTACGGAAATGAAAAAGTCGCCTCTCGGGGCGACTTTTTCATGCACGGTAACAGCGATGAAACCACAAACAACAGCTACGCGGGATCGTCACTGTCCTGCACGCGCATTTCTTCGATCAGCGGAGCATTGGTACTTAAAAGCGACTGAAGGGCCGCCAGATAGGCGTCGCCACGGATGGAATAATTCTGCAGCGAAGGAATCAGCGCCAGCGCGTTAACATTTTTGCCCTTGGCACGCAGCGCGGCACGGCGCTCACGCAAATGCTCATAGGCGCGATGGGTATTGAGATTGCGCATATAGGCTTCAATACCGTCATAAACGGTGGCAAAACTCTGGTAGCCACTGCCGGTGCCGATCTGTTCGAGACCGCAGCTATCGCCAAAGCAGCGCATACCAAAAAGGTTGTTGCCTTCACGGGCAAAACGCGACGTTCCCCAGCCGGACTCTTCCACGGCCTGAATCAGCACCAGCTGAATCGGCACGGTATCGACACGAGCAAACAGTGTGGGCCAGTCGGCATCCTTTTCGTTTTTGCAGCTCAGGCCATAATCCTTGCAGATAGAGGCGAGGCGTCGACGTGAATCAGAGGTCCAGCGCTTTTGATCACGCATGTGCTCAAGCCATACGCGATCGTTTTGAATCTCATCGTTGGCTTTCTCGATGAGCGGAATCATCAAATTGAAAAAGGCAATCTTGCGATCACTGCCGGCCGGGTGTTCTCGCAGGTCCGGCATCTGGAAACTGGGCTTGCTGGTATCGGCGTGAGAGGGTGTGAACACGCTGAAAACGGAGAGTGCAAGCACGAGCGTCAACGTCGTCAACGGGCGATGCGTTCGTGTCATGTTACAGGGCTCGGTATCAGGACAAGGCGGCAGACTAACATGATTTGCCTGCCGTGTCGTCATAAGCGACGACCTGAGGCTAAAATCCGTCATCTTGCATAATCATGCAAAAGACATGTTCGGGGAAAAATCCATATACAAGAAGGGAATGACGACCAGCGGCCGTCACTCCCCGATGGCCAACACCCGTTAGTGGGTCAGCATCGCATTGAGGCGACGCACATAGGCGGCGGGATCATCCAGCTGACCACCCTCGGCGATCACGGCCTGATCAAACAGCACATGGGCCAGATCCGTAAAGGCATCCCCTTCACTGCTTTCCAGTCGCGACACCAGCGGATGGTCGGGATTGAACTCGAGAATCGGCTTGACCTCGGGTACCGGCTGGCCGGCAGCTTCCATCAGCCGACGCATCTGATAGCCCATCTCGTTTTCAGGCAGTACCACGCAGGCCGGTGACTCGGTCAGGCGATGGGTGACCCGGACCTCCTGAACCTGATCGCCCAGCGCCTCGCGGAAACGCTCGGCCAGTCCTTCCTTGGCCTTCGCACTTTCCTGCTGTGCCTGCTTCTCCTCTTCGCTGTCGATGTCACCCAGATCCAGATCACCACGAGTGATGTCGATCAGCGACTTGCCATCAAACTCGGTGAAATGGGTCATCAGCCACTCATCGATGCGATCGGACAGCAGCAGAACTTCAATGCCCTTCTTGCGGAAGATTTCGAGATGCGGGCTGTGCCGCGCGGCATTGAAGCTGTCAGCGATGATGTAGTAGATCCCCTGCTGTCCTTCCTTCATGCGGGAGATGTAATCCGCCAGCGACTGATTCTGGGTCGAGCTGTCCGTGTGGGTGCTTGCAAAACGCAGCAGACCGCCAATCTTTTCACGATTGCTGTGGTCTTCTGCCGGCCCTTCCTTGAGCACGCCACCGAACTGGTTCCAGAAGTTCTGATAGGTGCCACTGTCCTTTGAAAGCTTGCTCAGCATATCGAGCGCGCGCTTGGTCAATGCCCCTTTCATCTTCTCGACCTGCGGGTCCTGCTGCAGGATTTCACGCGAGACATTGAGCGACAGATCGTTGGAGTCGACCACGCCCTTCACAAAGCGCAGGTACAGCGGCAGGAACTGCTCGGCATCATCAATGATAAATACCCGCTGCACGTAGAGCTTGAGCCCGCGAGCGCCTTCGCGCTGATAGAGGTCAAACGGTGCACGGGACGGCACGTAGAGAAGGCTGGTGTACTCGAGCTTGCCTTCGACCTTGTTGTGGCTCCAGGTCAGCGGATCACTGAAGTCATGTGCCACATGCTTGTAAAACGCCTTGTACTCGTCGTCGCTGACCTCGGTACGCGGACGTACCCAGAGCGCCTGGGCCTCGTTGACCGTTTCCCAGGTGACGGTCACATCGGTCTCGTCATCGCCTTCCTGAACGGTTGGCATGCGCACCGGCACTTCGATGTGATCGGAATACTTGCGCACCAGGCCCTTGAGGCGATGCTCGTCGGCAAACTCGAGGGCATCTTCCTTGAGGTGCAAAACGATTTCAGTGCCATGTGCGGCGCGCTCGATATCGACGATGGTGAACTCCCCCTCGCCCTTCGAGCGCCACTCCACGCCCTGCTCCTGCGGCGTACCAGCCAGACGCGTACGTACAATCACCTCATCGGCGACGATAAAGCCCGAGTAGAAGCCAACGCCGAACTGGCCGATCAGTCGGGCATCCTTTTGCTGTTCGCCGGACATCTGCTTGAGAAACTCGGCCGTCCCCGAACGCGCAATCGTGCCGAGGTTGGCGATCACGTCTTCGCGATTCATGCCAATGCCGTTGTCACGAACGGTGACGGTTTTGGCATCCCGATCAAACTCGATCTCAACGCGAAGCTCGGGATCCCCCTCATACAGGGCATCGCTTTCCAGAGCACGATAACGCAGCTTGTCGCAGGCATCGGCGCTGTTGGAAATCAGCTCACGCAAAAAGATTTCCCGGTTGGAGTACAGGGAATTGATCATCAGGTGAAGAAGCTGTTTGACTTCGGTCTGGAAACCGAGCGTCTGCTCTTGCGCACTCGTCATGGCAACATTTCTCTTCTGACAATAATCAACAGGGTGAAACACACGGCGTGATCTGACATTTGATCAGTCCACGCCGTGCTGTGTGTTACCCGTTATGGGGGGAGTTGCCGGTTTTTCAAGAGAAACGGCGTTATATCCATCAACGCCGTGCTGCTCACTCGAGAGGGATTACACCTTACGCGGCGGGTGTGTTGGCGCTTGCACGCCAGCGCCGATAGCCGTCAAGCTCCTCATCGAGCTTGGCCAGAAGCCAGCCGCCGATGACGAGATCATCCAGCAGCCCCCAGAAGGGAATGAAGTCCGGGACCAGATCGATGGGACTGACCACATAGACAATGGTCAGCGCCATCAGTCCCAGTGCCTTTTTGGGTAGCGGGCGATAGCGGCCCTTGCGCCAGTCGTTCATCATGGGAAAGAAGGTGCGTAATGCCTTGAAAATTCGCCAGTAGACGCGACCACGGCCGCGAATCAGCCCGATGGGATTGAGTCGACCTTTTGCCATGGATGGATACTCCGCATAAAAGGATGTTGTTTCAATAAGGCCGTTTGCTGCCTGCATCTGTTCAACGCCGCAGGAACTCGATAACGTCCTGTCGGGATCGTTAATTTCGAACGTCTGGATTAGTCTAGGCCTCAAACACGCAGTATGCCTGTCCCGCGCAGGTTCATATCGATGGCTGACAGGAGTTTTCGGGTGAGGGTTACGTACAGATTATCCAGGCACTGGCTGGGCGTTATGCTGGCTGCAGGCATTGCCGCACCGGCGCTGGCCAGCGATCAGGGCTTTACTCAGGCCTTTGAGGCCGCTCGTGCCCACCAGTGGGATCAGATTGATCATGATGCGATTGAAGGCCATGTGCTGGAAGGCTATGTCGAGTATCACGAACTCAAGTCACGTCTGCCGGGGGTATCCCCGTCCGTCATCAATGACTACCTAAAGCGCCATCAGAACTCGGTGCTGTCCGAGTGGATGCGCGGTGTGGCTCAGGACGCATGGGGTGCCCGCCAGCAGTTCGATGATTTTCTGGCCATCAGCGATGGGGTCCCGCAGGGCACCACGCGTCAGTGCTGGTACTATCGAGCGCTGTTGAGCCAGCAGCCTCAGCGCGCCGCCATTGGTGGCCGCGAGCTGTGGCTGGTCGGCCACTCCCAGCCTTCGGCCTGCGATCCCTTGTTTGAGCAGCTTCGTGCCAACGGCACCATCACCGGCGCCGATATCTGGTCGCGGCTAATGCTCGCCTGGCGTGCCGGGGAAGACACCATGGCACGCTATCTGCCCAATGAGCTGCCCCCGAGCTGGCAGCCTCAACGCGCCCTATTCGAGCGCCTGCAAAACAACCCGGGCCGCATTACCGAACTGCCCGCTCTGGTCCGCCACGATACGCCGGGCGTGTCCTCGCTCTATAGCGCCGCCATGGCACGCCTCATCCGCCAGGACACGGCCCGGGCGCTCACGACCTGGAGCGAGATCAAATCCCGCGCACCGCTGACCGACGAGCAGCGCCACGACATCGAGCATGACCTGGCCTTCTATTCACTGGTACGCGATATCGACGCCAATGCTTCATGGGCCGATGCCGCCGCGGCACAGCTGGGCGATCAGGACCTGCTGGAGCTTCGTACGCGCAAGGCACTCGAGCACCGCCAGTGGCACGAGGTAGCGGCATGGATCGAGCGCATGAAGGAAAACGACCGCCGGGACGCCCACTGGCAGTACTGGCTGGGCCGCGCACGCGAGCAACTGGGCAATGAGACCGGCGCCCGTCAGGCGTGGCAGATCGCGGCCGGCCAGCGCAGCTTTTTCGGCTTTGCCGCTGCCGATCGCCTTCATCTGCCCTATGCGCTTGAAAACGAGCGGGTCACGATCGCCGAGCATGATCTGAAAGACGCCGCCAGCCTGCCATCGATGCGCCGCATTGCCGCGTTGTATCGCATCAACGAGCCGGGACTTGCTCGCGCCGAGTGGTACTACCTGATGCGCCATCTCCCCAGGGCGCAGCATCCGACGCTGACACAATACGCGCTCAGCCAAAGATGGTATGACCTGACCATTTACGCCGCCATTCGAGGCGATCACTGGGACGCTCTCGACTGGCGCTTCCCGCAGGGCTATATCGACCTTTTCCAGAAGTGGGGGCAGGCACGTAATGTCGATCCATGGCTTCTCATGGCACTGGCAAGGCGAGAGAGTTCCTTTAACCCACAGGCGCAGTCACCGGTGGGCGCTCGCGGTCTCATGCAGTTGATGCCCGGGACGGGGCAGCATGTCAGCCAGCAACTGGGCGTGGCCTGGCAGGGGGTGGCAAGTCTTGAAGACCCCGAGACCAATGTCATGCTGGGCAGCGCCTATATTCGCGATATGGCGGCACGCTATAGCGGCAATCGCGTGGCAGCGGCAGCCGCCTATAATGCGGGGCCGGGTCGTGTAGACCGCTGGCTGGCCAACAGCGACGAGCCCTTTGATCTCTTTATTGAGGAGATTCCGTTTCGTGAAACACGCGAGTATGTTCAGGCCGTGCTGACCTATCGGGCCATCTTTGAAGGACTGGCAAAAGGCACGACCCAGGGCGTTCACATGATGAGCGAACATGAGCGCACGATACGATATAACAGTGGTCTTCAGCGCTGAAGATTCACCGCACGCACACCTGAAGGGGCCCTGTTGCAGGGCCCCTTTCTTATAACACTCACTTTTTTATAACCGCCGCCTTGATAAAAGCCATGTTAATGGCAATAACCGCCCTATAGCAGCAGTACCAGTGACGCCATTCCCGTCACGGCAACCATCAGGCCAATCAAAACGGCCAGCCCATCACGCATCAACATGCCCAGCGCCACCAGCATCAGCGTGGCACAGGGTAACGCCGGCCCCATCGGCAGAGGCTCGACAAAGGGAATGGACAGGCTGATCAATACGATAAACATCGCCACGATGCGATGAATGACCTCATTGTCCATGAAAGCCAGACGAGGCCTGAAAAGCCGCTCCAGCCGCTTTACCCATGGATTGACCTTCTCCACTGTTCGATGAAAGCGCTGGCCGTTGATCGAAAACTGACGCAGACGTCGAGGCAACCAGGGTGTACTGCGACCCATGACCTGCTGAATAGCCACCAGCGCCGTCACCACGCCACACAGGGTCGGCAGCCCGAAAATGGGCAGTGCCAGCGTAATCAATGGCGGCGTGACCAGCAAGGGACCGAAGCTGCGCGAATGAAAGATCGTCATGAGATCATCAAGGCTGACCTCGCTGCCCTCGTGCTGCTTATCCAGCGATATCATCAGCTCGCTGAGTCTGGTGGTTTCTGTCATGAATATCCGTACCGCCTTGTCATGAAGCTGGTGCCGATGCACGCCATTCGGAGCGCATCAATGACATCATGGGTGCCCTTGTTGTCATGCTGATCGCGGGACATTTCCCTTAAATCAGCATGGCAAGCCATCCTGCTCCAAGGATGGCGATTACCAGGCCCGCCAGTACGACGAGACCATCACGCGCGATCATGCCCAGCGCAATCAGCAGCAGCATTCCGGCAGGCAAGGCGGCCGCAAAGGGCAAAAGCTCCAGCGGTGCCATCGACAGACTCAGCAGTGTGATCAAAACGGCGACAACGCGCCGAGCGGCGTTGGTATCCATGAATACCAGCCGCGGTTTGAACAGATACTCGAAGCGTCTGGCCCAGGGCTTGATGCGAACCACCATGCGATGGAAACGATCGGCGCCGATGGACACCTCTCGCAGGCGCGATGGAAGCCAGGGATGGGTGCGCCCAAACACCTGCTGAATCGCGATCAGTGCCATGAACAGTCCGCAGGCTGTCGGAATACCGGGCACCGGACACACCAGTGCCAGAAGCGAGGGGATGACCAGCAGCGGCCCGAAACCACGGGATTCAAAGGTCTTCAGAATATCATTGATACTGACATCGTTGCCCTCGTGCTCATCGTCCAGCGACGTCATCAGCTCGCTGAGTCTGGTAGTTTCTGTCATGACTATCCGTATTGCCGTGGTGAGTGAGAAAACAGGGGTCAGGCCTTTTCATTTTGAGCCGACGCGCTGCCTTCAAGGCTTGATTCGGCCTCGATAAAGATCCGTTTGATTTCGTCATGCTGTTGCTTGAGGCTTTTATCCAGCTCGGCAATTACCCGCTCGAGCCTTTCCGCCGGCATGCTGCGATTAAAGCGCACGCTTAAATTGACCAGAATGAAATCCGGCCCCATATGCATGGTCAGCACTTCATTGACGGCCTCGACCTGGGGGTGGCGGCCGACAATATCGCGAATGTCATTCACAACACGACGATTGGCGCTTTCACCGATCAAAAGGCCCTTGGTTTCGATGGCAAGCCATACCGCCGTACCCGCCAGTATCAGACCGATGACGATGGAAGCCACGCCATCAAATACCGGATTACCGGTGATCTGACTCAGCCAGACACCACCCAGCGCGACCACAAGTCCCAGCATGGCCGCTGAATCCTCGAACAGCACCATGAAAAGCGACGGGTCCTTGCCGCGCTGTACCGCCTCGACATAGCCCCATTTGCCCTTGGCCTTGCGAAAACCGTGAAGGGCAAAAAGCCACGATGCGCCTTCGAAAAGAATGGCCAGACCCAGCACAATATAGTTGATCAAGGGCGATGACATGGGCTCGGGCGACATGACATGAACCACGCCTTCGTAAAACGACACGCCTGCCCCGATGGCAAAAATCAGGATGGCGACCACGAAACTCCAGAAGTACACCTCCTTGCCATAGCCAAATGGAAAATCCCGGTCCGGGGGCCTGCGAGCACGGTGCATCCCAAATAGCAGCAGCACCTGATTGCCGGTATCCACTACTGAATGGATGCCTTCGGAAAGCATGGCCGAGCTGCCTGTCATGGCAGCGGCCACAAACTTGGTCACGGCCACGGCCAGGTTGCCGGCCATTGCCGCGTAAATAACGGCTTTTGATTCAGAAGCCATGAAAGAATTCCTTGACTGGAGACTAGCGCTCGCGTTCGTGCCTGGTCGACAGCTGATCGTTAAGCGTCCAGAAATCATAGAGCACACCCAGCAGAAAGAGCCCGCCGGTCAGCATATAAATGACGCCCGTGATCCATTTGCCCATGTACATGCGATGAATACCCAGAACCCCAAGAAAGGTCAGCAGTATCCAGCTGATGGTGTAACTTCTGCTGCCGCGCTGAAAACGAAAATCGGCCTGACGGTCCATGAGCGGAATAAGAAAGAGATCGACAATCCAGCCAATCAGAAAAAGACCAAAGGTAAAGAACCAGATCGTTCCTGTAATGGGTTTGCCGTAATAAAAGCGGTGCGCACCGGTAAAACCGAAAAGCCATAGCAGGTATCCCATCAACATATTATGGGTGCCCTGCGTGGCAGGGGTGGCGTGCGTTGCGTATTCAGGTGCAGACATGGCATTGCCTTTTAAGAGGTTGGAACTGCACCCGATATGGTGGCAGGAGATGAAACAGTCAATGCCGGAAAGTGCGACAGCACAATGTCATGTGCGACGTTCCATGTTCAAAAGCCCTGATATATCGCTTGAATTTGGCATGGCTTGAAAGCCCATGCGTTCATAGAGTCGACGCGCCGGATTTTCGGCAAAGACCTTGAGACGCATCTTCCTGGCCCCCAGCGCTTCCTGTCGCGCAATCCAGTGGGTCAGCACCTCCGCACCAATGCCCTGACCTCGCCAGGGCGCTGTCAGGTGCAGTTCGCGAAGATGATGAATACCATCCTCCACATCCCAGGCGATCAACCCGGCCTTTTGCTCATCGCGCATGATGATGGCCGTCTCCAGCCGCACCCATTGTTCCCTGAAAAGCTGCCGGCTAAAGACCATGCGTCGCTTTTGCCAGTAGGGAGACATGGTCTCCTCTACCAGCTGCTGGGCAAAACGCAGATCATCCGTGTGATTGCCGGGTCGCCAGTCCATCGGCCACTGCGGCTGTGAAGTGACGGCACTCATGACACGCCCAGCTCCTTGAGCCTTTGCTTGAGATAACCATCGGCGCTGTAGCGCTCGGAAAGCACTACCTCGGGACGAGGATGCAGAAACAGCGGCAGGGAAAGCCGCGCGCGATGGCGCGATGCCCCTTCGGGATTGACCACCCGATGGGTGGTGGACGGGAAATACCCGTCGGAGGCTTCCTGCAGCATGTCACCCACGTTGATGATCAGCTGGCCCGGATCACAGGGCACCGGCAGCCACTGACCGTCACGCCCCTTGACCTCGAGACCGGCTTCATTGGAGGCCGGCAGCACGGTGATCAGATTGATGTCTTCATGGGCGCCCGCGCGCACGGCCCCTTCCCCTTCGTTGCCTTCAAAGGGCGGATAATAAAGCACGCGCAGCAAGGTCTGCTGGCTGTCGGCAATCATGCTGGACAGCGCTTCACTAAAGCGATTTGAGACCTCTTCAGGCAAGTTGGCTTCAATCCAGCCCAGAAGCGTTGTCGCCACGCCCTGCGCGATCCGGTAATACTCATCAATATCGGCCTGCAGGCTCTCGGGCACGCGGGTTCCCGGATAGATGTGAAAGTATTCCTTGAGATCCTTTTGCGTTTGCCCCTTGGCCGTTTCAGAGATGCTCGCCGGGAAAAAACCGGCATGCGTTTCGGGATCAAACCGCCATTGCTGCTTGCCCTGACCTTCAAAAAAGGCAGCCCACCCGGCATAGATTCGTTCAACAAGTGCCTGTGGCACGGGGTGGTTACGCACCACGCCAAAACCGGTCTCGCGCAGCGATTGCGTAAACTGTTGTGCTGCCTGTGCATTCTGATAATCGACGTTCTGGACGTTCATCAATCCTGTCTCCAATGCTGATCGCTCCAATGCATGATGGCATGCACCTGAAGATTGGCAAATTGAACTTGACCTTTCTCAGGATCCTGAATCATGCTTCAGAAGTGGCTTTACAGTCGGATTCCCTGATCGCTTTTGTGATCATTATCCTTTTGAAAGCCCAAAGCATAAACGGGCTGCGGCTCGGTATCACTGCAAATAGAGCAAGGACATCAAAGATGGCAACCGGTACTGTCAAATGGTTTAACGACACAAAGGGATACGGCTTTATTTCTCCCGATGACGGTGGCGATGATCTCTTCGCACACTTCTCCGAGGTCCAGGCTGAAGGCTTCAAGTCTCTTCAGGACGGTCAGAAGGTCTCCTTTGAAGTGACTCAGGGCAAGAAAGGCCTCCAGGCCGCTAACATCAAGGCCATTGACTGATCACTGAATCAGCATGTTCGCCTTGCAAAAAGCCCGCGCCATGGCGCGGGCTTTTTCATGTCCGATATCCAATATTTGGCAGAGGGATAAAATGGACCCTTGCCGGTCGAACCGGCAGACCGCATGACGGCCTGCCCGGCTGATTTACTGCGTGTTGCTTGAGGAATTGTTGATCTGCTCGGCTTCTTCGGCCTGACTCATGGTGCCCGATGAACCGGCATTGGTTGCCGTGTGACCGGTACCGCCCTCACGAGCACCGGTACTTTCATCCGTGCTATCCTGGGATTCATTCATGCCCTGCATGGTGCCCGAATCTTCAGTAGATTCTTCATCTTCCGGCATGGCGCTCGTACCACCACTTTCAGGATCCATGGTGCTATTGTCGATACCCTCATTTTCAGTATCGGCCTGCGCCTCAGCACCCTCGGAGGTGGCATTGGCACCCTCGCCATCCATGTACTGACTGCTTTGATTGGCTTCCTGAGCCTGTTCACCTGCCTCCTCGGCCGGATCATCCTGACCGCAGGCACTCAGACCAAGCGCCATGGTAAAGGCAAGGCTTGCTGCCGCGATTGTTTTCCCTTTCATGAATATCTCCCTGACTACTTTGGATTGACGGCTTCAGATAAAAATTACGTCGATAGAGAATAACGCCAGGACAACAGGGACTACTGCCCATGAAATCGCCTGGCCCGCATGTCCATGATCCAGAACCTGTAGTCCGATTCATGACTGCGCACCTCTCCATACCGACGCGCTACATTAAAGAGCCTACTATTTATAGTCATGCATCGACTGTCATACCGTCGTCATTTTGTAACGTTCAGGTTAATACCAGCAACTGTCAGGGTCGGCTGAAATCATGCTAGCGGCCGCGTCCATGCCGATCTGCTGGTTTGCCCTCATACATGAGCCGGCATTCATCAGGGAGAATGATCGACAGGGCCCCCGGGCAGACCTTGATTGTTGCCTGAGTGAACTCATGAAACTCGCCATCCAGATTGATAGGCAGCGGTGTTTCGCTCTGAAAGTCCATGGACGTTAGCTGATGGTAGCGCACCAGTTCTCCATCGGTGGGCAGCTCACGCAGTTCATGAATGGCATTGCCTATTCTGCTCAGAGAAAAGGATTCAACCGTCAGTACATCCAGCAGACCATCATTAAGCAGCGCGCGCGGCGTCAGCTCCTGCCCACCGCCCGCCTGACGGCCGTTGCCAATCGCCAGCACGATCAGATCACGCTCGTAATTGCCATCGCGAGTCTGCAAATGGCAGCGAAAGGGCTCAAAGCGCCAGGCCTGCATGATCCCTACCAGTGAATATGCTCCCCCACCCAACAGCTTTTTCAGGGCCGGCGGTGTATCACTGGTCACCTTGGCTCCGAAACCGCCGGAAGCCATGTTCAGGAAATAAAGGTCGTTGATACGGGCGACATCGATGGCACGCGGCGTACCGTGAACCGCCAGAGAGAGAGCATCGAGCGGCGGATTGGGAATGCCCGTTGCGGTGGCAAAGTCATTTGCCGTACCCATGGGAATAATGCCAAGCGCGGGACGTCTCGAGGACTCGATGCCCATCAGCGCATTGGTGGCCTCATGAAGCGTACCATCACCACCGGCTACAATGATGCGATCGAGGTTCTGATCCCCCGCCTCTTCAAGAAAGCGCGCAATATCGCCGCTTTCCCAAGTGACCCGAACCGAAAGATTCACGCCCTCATTTCGAATGCGATCCACTGCCTCGCGCAGCTCAGGATTCCCGACCCCCTTGCCATTCACAATCAGCCAGAAATTCAATCTCGCACTCCTGTTTTATCGAATTGAGAGACGCCAATGCCATGGCGGGATAAATGCTATCGTAGCAGGCCCCCGTCGAGGTGACGTATATCCGGTCATGACCATATCGTCATGGCCCGATGTCATACGCCATGGCATGTGCTGACAGCGCGCCACCTGCCAAAGCGGCCGTGAACGCTACCATGCCGTTTAGCGCACTTCATCCTTACGATCATGCGCCTGGAAATGCATCGCCGAAAAGGCCGGTACCGCATGGTTTTTAACGGCCTGTATTGATTTGTCGCTGTCGCGTCGAGGGCCGACAGCAACCAATAGTCAATGAAGTTTGATGCTCATTAATGCACATGGTTCGTACGTGCTGCTCGATGCAGGTATACTCCGTCGTTTTTATTGTCCGGACGAACAGTCGGCATTTTCGATCGCAACGGCCTGATGTCAAAGGCCGAAGGCATGCTACATTCACCACCGTTTTTGCCTGCCCCTGCCTGCGAAATGCCGGTTTCAAGCTCATGCCGGGCATCATCATGCAGTTCGGATACGTTGACAGGCGATTTCAGCACTGTCGGGCCGGTCATGACATGAAGTAATGGCGAAACGAAATACCCGGCAGTCCTGACCTGCCTTTAATTCCTTTAAATTATAAAAGCATTATAATTTATACCTTTTAATTCATTGGGGAGGTCGCTAGCATTCGCCTTCCTCCCACGGGGACAGATGAGGATATCCACGATGTCACAAGGCCCCCTGCTCGACACCAACAGTCCTCTGAATGGCGATCAGGCCCAGCGTCTCAATGACGTATTGAGCGGCATGGATCGCGACCAGATGACCTGGCTGAGTGGGTATCTCGCCGGACTCAACGCGTCCGGCGGCCAGCCGAGCGCTGCGTCACCTGCAGGTGCACCACAGACCGCCTCCGCACTACCCGAAATTACCGTATTGTATGGCAGCCAGACCGGCAACGCTGAAGGCGTGGCCGAACAGGCCCGTGATCGCGCCAAAGCTCATGGTTTCAATGTTCGCCTGCTCGATATGGCCGACGTCACCAAAAAGGATCTCAAGGATCCCACCAACCTGGTGGTCGTGGTCAGCACTCAGGGCGAAGGTGACCCGCCGGATACAGCCATCGGCTTTTATGAGCTGATCAATGGCCGCAAGGCGCCCAAACTCGACGGCCATCGCTTTGCCGTTCTGGGTCTGGGCGACTCAAGCTATGACCAGTTCTGTCAGATGGGCAAGGAATTCGATGCCCGCCTGGCCGAACTCGGTGCCGAGCGCATCAGCGACCGGGTCGACTGCGATGTTGATTATGAAGAGCCGGCAGAAGTCTGGATTGAAACCGTCCTTGGTCGCTACGCCGAGCTCTCGGGTGCCACCACGGCTGCAGCCGAACAGGGTCCATCTGCAGCGTCGGCCGGTGAAAGCCAGTGGTCAAAGAAAAACCCCTTTTATGCCGAGATTCTCGACACGGTAATACTCAATGACGAAGGTTCCAGCAAGGAAACCCGTCATATCGAGCTGTCCCTGGAGGATTCCGGCCTCGTCTATGAGCCCGGCGACGCACTGGGCGTCGTGCCGCAAAACGATCCAGCCTACGTGGATGAGCTTTTAGAGAAGCTCAGAATCAGTCATGACACCGAACTGGACACCGGTAGCAAGGTACGTGATGCGCTGCTGGCCGAGTTTGAAGTCACCACGCTGACGCGACCGTTTCTCGAGAAATGGGCTGAACTCAGCGATGACGCCGAACTGCGCCGTATTCTGAGCGACGAAGCACGTGATGAGTTCAAGGACTGGGTCTACGGCCGTCATATCATCGATGTGATTGAACAGTTCCCGGTCGACAATCTGGATGCGGCCACCTTCACTCAGGCACTGCGCAAGCTACCGCCGCGCCTTTACTCGATCGCCTCGAGCTACAATGCCGAGCCCGATGAAGTGCACCTGACCGTGGGTGTCGTTCGCTACGAAGCGCATGGACGAGCACGCAATGGGGTTACCACCGGTTATCTGTCCGACCATGTCCAGCCTGGCGACAAGATCCCGATCTATGTCGATCGCAACAAGAATTTCAAGCTGCCGCACGACAACAGCACACCGATCATCATGGTAGGTCCGGGCACAGGGGTAGCTCCTTTCCGCGCCTTTATGCAGGAGCGTGATGATGCCGGGGCCGAAGGCGACAACTGGCTTTTCTTTGGCGATCAGCATTTTCACACCGACTTTCTTTATCAGGCCGAATGGCTGAACTGGCGAGAGAAAGGTCTGCTGACTCGTCTGGACGTTGCCTTTTCGCGCGACCAGACTGAAAAGGTCTACGTGCAGGATCGCATGCGGGAAAAGGGGGCGGAACTCTACGCCTGGCTTGAGCGTGGCGCCCATTTTTATGTCTGTGGTGATGGCGAGCGTATGGCAGCCGACGTCCATCAGGCACTGCTGGACATTGCCAGAGAGCACGGTGGTCTTGATGAGGACGCCGCTGCCCAGTATGTCCGCGATCTTCAGCAGTCCAAACGCTACCAGCGAGACGTATACTGAACATGACCGATATTATTGCCAAACTCCGTGACGAGTCGCTTGATGACTATGCCGCCAACGAAAGCCTCAAGGTCAATAGTGACTTTCTGCGCGGGCGGTTAATGGAAGACATGGCGGATAACGCCACCGGCGCCGTCAGCCCTGATGATACCCAGCTGACCAAGTTCCACGGCTTCTATATGCAGGATGATCGCGACGTTCGCGATCAGCGCCGCAAGAAAAAGCTCGAACCGCTCTACTCCTTCATGGTCCGTCTGCGCATCGCCGGCGGTCGCATGAGCAGCCAGCAGTGGCTGACACTGGATGACGTGGCGCAGCGCTATGCCAATGGCACGCTGCGCATTACCACGCGTCAGACCTTTCAGTATCATGGCGTGTTCAAGAGCAATCTGCGCGCCCACCTGAAAACGGTCAATGACGCCATGATTGATACCATCGCCGCCTGTGGCGATGTCAATCGTAATGTCACCTCTACTGCCAACCCGCATCGCTCCGCGATTCATCGGCAGGTCTATGATCTGGCGGCCGCGATCAGCGATCATCTGCTGCCGCGCACCCGCGCCTATCACGAGATCTTTCTGGGCGAAGAACGTGTCGCCGGTGGCCCCGATGAAGTCACCGAGCCGCTCTATACCCAGCACTATCTGCCGCGCAAGTTCAAGATCGGCCTGGCCATACCGCCGGATAATGAGACCGACGTATTGACCAACGATCTGGCCTTTATCGCCATTGTTGAAAACGGTGAACTCAAGGGCTTCAACGTGGCGGTCGGCGGCGGCATGGGCTCGACCCATGGCGAGCCGGATACCTATCCGCGCCGTGGCTCCATCATCGGTTACTGCAACGTCGATCAGACCATTGATGTGGCTGAAAAGGTCATGCTGGTCCAGCGTGACAACGGTGACCGTAAAAACCGCAAGCATGCCCGTCTCAAGTACACCGTGGATACCATGGGCACGGAAGGCTTCAGAGCCGAGCTCGAAAAGTATCTCGGCTACGCACTGGAAGAAGCACGTGATTTCGAATTCACCACGACCGGCGACATTCTCGGCTGGTATCAGGGTGAAGATGGCCAGTGGCACTACGGGCTTTTCGTCGAAAACGGTCGTATCCGCGACTATGCTGATGACAACCCCATCCATGCCGGCATGCAGATCATGAGCGGGATGCGTGAAATCGCACAAATTCACGATGGCGATATCGTGCTGAGCTGTAACCAGAACCTGATCATTACCAACGTGAAGCCCGAGCTTCGTGAGCAGATCGATGCCATTATCGATCGCTACCGCATGCTCAAGGACGTCACGCCGCTGCGTCAGCATTCGATCGCCTGCGTGGCCTTCCCCACCTGCGGTCTGGCGATGGCAGAAAGCGAACGCTATCTGCCAACGTTGCTCGACAAGTTCGATGCCATCATGAAGGACGCAGGTCTTGAAAACGATCCGATCATCGTGCGCATGACCGGCTGTCCCAACGGTTGTGGCCGGCCCTTCATGGCCGAAATCGGCTTCGTGGGCAAGGCCATCGGCCGTTACAACCTCTATCTGGGAGGCGACTTCACCGGCACACGGCTCAACAAGATGTATCGTGAGAACATCGATGAGAAGACCATTCTCGAAGAGCTGACACCGATGATTCATCGCTACGCCAAAGAGCGTGAGGCCGGCGAACACTTCGGTGACTTTGTTGTTCGCGTCGGTATCATCAAGGCGACCGAAAACGGGCTGGATTTCCATACCGCCTGATCCATGCCTTTTTTTGTTCCCGGGGCCCGACCATGTGTCGAGCCCCTTTTTTATGGCTGCTTTTTATGGTTGCCCTGTTCACACAATCACTAACGCGCCACCATCATCAAGTGCCAACATAAAAAAGGCCCTGCCATTGGCAGGGCCTTTTATCCGACCGAACGACTCACTAGATAAAGCGCGGCGGTGGATCATCCGCGTAGACCTCATCAATCCAGGCCGGATACTGATGGCTTCGATCCCAGACCTGATAATGCAGCCTGGAGAGCATGACCGGATCATCCAGCACCAGCAGCTTTTCCTTGTTGGGCATCCTGTCAGGGCCGCCTACCAGCGCCTGGCGAACCATTGACTGACGCTGAGACTCAATCGCTTCAGACTTGTTGTGTCGCGCCACACCCATGGCACAGCCCAGCGCGTTATCGATGGGATCGACCACGGTCTGCACAAAGGTCGGTGCCGGCGGCTGATGACGCGCATTGCGCACAAACCGCCAGGTTGCCCGCAGCTCTCGCGGGGGATTGGACTCTTCAGGGATCAGGAACATGCGTCCCCTGAAGGCAGCGCGACCCAGTCCAACCTTGCTGGTGATCACCGATACCGGAATCGACAGCATCAGCGCCCCGACAATGGGCCACAGCCAGAGCAGAAACAGCGGGTCCAGCCAAAGCACAAACAGTGTCCAGATGATCCCGAACACGGTCTGACCACCATGACGCATGAAGGCATCCTTCCAGGTCGTCTCGCTGAAATCACGCTGGGGCGATTTCCACTTGACCTCGATACCCATCAGGGCCGCCAGAACAAAGCGGGTATGAAACAGCATGCGCACCGGTGCCAGCAGCATTGAAATCAGCGACTCGATGACCATCGAAAGCCCCAGACGCACGGCCCCACCGTAATAGCGCGGCCCCTTGGCCCAGATCACGATCACACTCAGGATCTTGGGTAAAAACAGCAGGGTCAGGGTGGTGGAAAAGAGCGCGACCGCCCTGCCCGGATGCCACTCGGGCCAGCGCGGAAACAGCTGCATGGGCTCGGTGAAATACTCGGGCGTGGTCAGGGTATGCACGGCCAGAAGCGCCGTGGACAGCATCAAAAACAAAAACCAGAGCGGTGCCGACAGATAGGACATGACACCGGTCAGAAAGACCGCGCGGTGTACCGGGTGCATGCCCCGCACCAGAAACAGGCGGAAGTTCATGATGTTGCCCTGGCACCAGCGACGATCCCGCTGAAGCTCATCAATCAGGTTGGGCGGCATCTCTTCATAGCTGCCCGGCATATCATAGGCAATCCAGACGCCCCAGCCGGCACGACGCATCAGCGCCGCTTCGACAAAATCATGAGACAGGATTTCACCTGAAAGCGCGCCCTTGCCCGGCAGCGGCGCCAGCGAGCAGTAATACATGAAGGGTTCAACGCGAATAATGGCGTTATGCCCCCAGTAGTGGGATTCCCCCAGCTGCCAGAAGTGCAGGCCTGCCGTGAAAAGCGGCCCATACACCCTCGTGGCAAACTGCTGCAGGCGTGCATAAAGATTGTTGCTGCCCGCGGCCAGTGGTGCCGACTGGATAATACCGGCGTCCGGATTGGCTTCCATCAGCTGTACCAGTCGGGTCAGGCAGCGACCACTCATGACGCTATCGGCATCCATGACCAGCATGTAGCGATACTTGGCGCCAAAGCGACGGCAGAAGTCATCGATGTTGCCGCTCTTTTTCTTGACCCGACGAGAACGACGACGATAGAAGATCCGACCGAACCCGCCGACTTCACGGCACAGCCTCAGCCAGGCATGATTCTCTGCCACGCAGGTGTCAGGATCATAGCTGTCACTGAGCACGTAGAAATCGAAGTGCTCGATATTGCCACTGCGTTGGACGGACTCGTAGGTTGCCTTGAGCCCGGCAAATACACGATTGACGTCCTCGTTACAGATCGGCATGACAATGGCGGTTCTGGCCGAAGGATCAATTGGCTCATCACCAGTACTGGTCGCCGAGATGCTGTATTTGTCCCGCCCCTTCAAGAGCTGGAAGAATCCCATCAGCGCCGTCCAGAAACCGGCCGACACCCAGCAGAACAATAGCGCAAAAAGCACAAGTTCCAGCACTTCAAGCAACTGCGCGCCCTGATACGGCAGTACGGTACTCATGTACCAGACCGCCACGGCGCTTTGCACCATGACCAGCAGCAGAAGCGTCCAGCGACGCATGGTCCCCACCATCTTCCAGCGCGGTGCCGTGGGGGCTTCAGGCGCCTGGGTCTTGCGCACACGCGGCTTCAGATTGCCGCGACGCAGGTGATATCCCTTCCTCAAGCGCTTGATCGGACTGGTTGTCCAGGGATGAGGAGCAATCGAGGTACGCTCGATAGGCGGCATGGTCTTGAGACAAATACGTCCTACCTTGTCTGTACCGAGCACCTCCGGTGGCGCCAGAGGCGCTGTCCCATAGGCGAGCTCCAGACGACGGAGCACAGAGGCACTGGCCGGGTCGTCCTGCAAAAGACGTTGCCCGCCGATTTCATCGTGAACCCTGAACAGGGGCGTATCCTGAGAAGCCAGTTCCAGCAGCTCTCGTCGATGACCCAGATCCCGGGTCCCGAGCGCCAGGCGCTCGAGATACGCCCGGGCCGGGCTTGAGTAGGCATCATCACTCATTGGCAGGCAGCACGTAGTTCCAGGTTTCCGTCAGGCGTGAGTCACCGTTTTCAAGAAAAGCCTTCATGTTGACCGGCTTTGAGGTGTCATTGGCCTTGACGCTCAGCTTCAGGCGATATCCGTCCATGGCGGGATTACGAGTCACTTCGCTACGCACGATCTGGCCGTTGTCACCGACATTGACGTCCGCCTGAATATTGGCATTGCTGCCCGGCGACTTGAGGTTCGGACCCACGAAATCGATCACGTAGAGCGTGCTGTCGTCGCTTTTACGCACCAGATTGTCCTGGATTGTTTCACCGCGGGCACGACGAGTCTGAGCCACCCAGCCCAGATCAGGCGTATGGTAACGCGATTCGTCAAGCGTCCAGTTGATGGTGTAGTTGAAATCCAGCGGCTGATTGGTGGGCAGTTCCTGCGTCGGTCGCCAGAAACTGACAATGTTATCGTTGGTTTCATCCGGGGTCGGAATCTGCACCAGCTCTACCTGGCCGTCACCCCAGCTGTTTTGCGGCTCGATCCAGGCACTGGGGCGCAGCTCGTAGCGATTTTCGAGATCCTGATAGTTGTCAAACTCGTGATCACGCTGCAAAAGCCCCATCCCGCGCGGGTTATTGGCCGGGAAGGTATCCACGGAGAGACGCTTCGGGTTGGCCAGCGGGCGCCACAGCCACTGGCCGTCACCGGTGGCCAGCTGCAGACCGTTGGAGTCATGAATCGCCGGACGATAATTGTTGTCGCCGGAAGGCTGCTCGGGGCCGAACAGATACATGCTGGTCAGCGGCGCGATGCCCAGCTTGGTGACCTGACGACGCAGGAACAGACGCGACTGCACGTCGACCACGCTGTCCTGTCCCGGACGCAGGATAAATCGATAGGCACCGGTCGCACTGGGCGAATCCAGCAGCGCGTAGATGGTCAGGTAGCGGTCATCGCCCTGCGGCTTGACGACCCAGAACTCCTTGAAGCGCGGGAACTCTTCCCCCGAGTTGAGCCCGGTATCCACGGCCAGTCCACGGCTTGAAAGCCCATAGCGCTGGTTCTTGCCGGCCACCCGGAAGTAGCTGGCCCCCAGAAACACCATCGACTCGTTTTTCTTGTCAGGGTTGTCGCCATAGTTGATCTTGAAACCGGCAAAACCAAGATCCTTGAACTTTGACTTGTCGACATCAAGATTGCCGTAGTTGAAATTGTCCGGAGAGAACTTCAGCTCCTGCACATCGTCGCCGTTGACTTCATTGATGGTCACGGGCGTGTTGTAGTGCATGCCTTCGTGAAAAAACCCCAGATCAAATCGCAGATTGTCGCTACGCCAGTGCGACTGGGCAGGCTTGTATTGAATCTGTTGATACTGCTGAAAGTTTAGCCCCGAAAGGGATCCGGGGAGATTGCCTTGAGGCGAAGTGTATCCATGCTGTGCAAGCTCCTGGGCCTCCTGACTGACATCATTGAAGTCAAATGCGAGCACGGCCTGAGCGGAGAACAGCGAGGCCACCCCGAACGCCAGCATGGCACTTTTTTTCAGAGTAGCGTAAGCCGCGAAACTACCGGAAGTTTTCAGATAAGACGTCACAGCAACATTCCTCATAAGCATCCTTGAAGTGCCCTGATATATAAAAAGGTATGGTTCATACGGTTGCCGTCATGCAGGAAAAAAGTCAGGGCAGCCATGCATGGCAGCGTATGCTTTATTGAATTTAGCAGGCCTGTTTACCATGGCCCTGCACCTTTATACCAGTCGTCCAGACGCAGCATTTTACGTCAACTCCTGGCGCACGATATGACTCAGAATGCCACAGCGATACAAAACATGTTCGTGATTATATGAGCGGTTGGACGCCATTCTAGCGTCAGCGAGCCTTTTTCTCAGTAGTCATAATGAAACGCTGTCTTTTTTTACCTTTCGGTGACATGTCGACAATAGAGTTAACCCGTCATGCCAGCACCTGTTCCCGATGAAAGATCACCAGCGCCATCAATAAAAGACCACCCGCGCCCACAATGCCGATCAATGCCAGTATCCATTGAGGCGCCAACGGCAGCATCGTCAGAATCGATGCCAAAAGCGCCCCACCACCCATCTGACAACATCCCGCCAGCGATGAGGCAAGCCCGGCCCTGTCCGCATACGGCTCAAGGGCCAGACTCAGTGCGGCGCCAAGCGTCAATGAAAAACCGGTCACCATGACGGCGTTGGGCAGCATGAAGGAAGCTACCCCGGGGCCGGAAAAACCATACAAAAGGGCATGCAGACATCCACCGATTACCATGACGGCAAGCCCCGCATGAATGGCACGGTGCTGCCCAAGACGCGCAATCAGCCGGGGCGCCAGAAAGTAGGCCACCACATTGATGGCAGCCACGGCACCAAACCAGCTGCCAAAGGCCAGCTCGCTCAGGCCGGCCCGGTCCATCAACAATATGGGCGCCGTGGTGACATAAATCAGAATGACCGTCATGCCGGTCATGGCAATCAGTACGTGAAAGACAAACTGCCCGTTGCGCAAAATGGCGAGCACATCACGGCCATAATGAGAAAGACGGCTCCTGTGCTCACCGTAAGGCCGGGTTTCCTCCAGTCCCCAAAGACAGAACAGGGTCACGCCCAGCGCAAACACCACCATGAAGACAAAGCTGGCACGCCAGTGCCAGAAGGCGGCCAGCAGGCTGCCCAGCAGCGGTGCCAGAGCCGGCACTACACAGACGGCGGCATTCAGGAAACTGTAAATGCCGGCGCGACGCTCACCCTCAAAGCGATCCCGCACACAGGAAAATGCCACCACGGTCGCAAGAGAAGCGCCAAATCCCTGTAGCAACCGCCCGATATAAAAAAGTGTGATCTGATCAGTAATCAGACACAGCGCCGCGGCCAGTCCATAAACGAGCGCCCCCATGATCGCCATGGGCCGTCGTCCCAGACCATCAACCAGCGGACCGGCCACCAGCTGTCCTGCGCCCATGCTGATCAGATACAGCGTAATGGACCATTTGATGCCCGCGGTATCCAGCGCAAAATCCTGCGCCAGCATTGGCAGCGATGGCAGAAAGATATCGACACCCATGGGGGTCAGCACGATCAGCGCCATCATCATGACGATCAGACGGCGGTTGCCGGAAAAGGTGCCCATGATCAGACTCTTTGAAAAGATGAGCCGGCACTGTACAGACTGGCTACGGTCCGGCCAACTCCTGTCAGTTTAAGGGACATCCGGCTACGCTAGGCTCATTGACCATGTTGACAACAGGCAGGCCCCCCATGAGCCAGGATCAGAACAGACAGGCAGAAGATGACTTTGAAGGTGGTCTCGACGCCGAATCCTCGGAGCAGGAAGATCAGGCGTCGGCATCAGAAAGCCCTGCCGAAAAACGCCGTCAGGCTGAAAAGCAGGAGGACCGAAAACTGCCCTCTCAGGCAGCCGCTGTCCACCAGCACCTTCGCAAGGATGGCCAAAAGGAGCTGTCGCGGGACTCCATGGCGCTGTTGTGGTCAGCTATCGCCGCCGGCATCTCGATGAGCTTCTCCATGGTGGCGCGCGGTCTCATGCACGCCCAGCTGCCGGAAAACGGTACCGGTTTCATGATCGAATGTCTGGGCTACACGGTAGGGTTTATCGTCGTCATCCTGGCCCGCCAGCAGCTGTTTACCGAAAATACCGTGACCGCCGTTTTACCGGTCATGAGTCACCCGACAATGGTCAATTTTGGCGCACTGGGACGTCTGTGGGGCGTCGTGCTGTTTGGCAACATGGTCGGTGCTGCCCTTTCAGCGGCCACATTCCTGAACATGCCGATGTTTGATCCAGCCACACACGAGGCCTTTATTACGCTGGGCCATCATCTCATGGAAAAGTCGCCATTTGAGATGTTTTCAAGTGCCGTCCTGGCCGGCTGGATGATTGCCACACTGGTGTGGCTGATTCCGGCAGCCGATCAGGCCAAGGTCTGGATCATCCTGATTATTACCTACGTCATGGCGATCGGCGGCTTTGCGCATATCGTCGTCGGGGCCAGTGAAATGTTTTACATGGTGTTTTCAGGCAATGCCGACTGGAGTGACTTCCTTCTACGCTTTGGCCTGCCGACCCTTGCCGGCAACGTGGTCGGAGGCACATTCATTTTTGCCCTGATCAGTCACGCACAGATTCGTGGCGATCTGGAAGCGCAGAAGGAGCGCAAGCAGGGACTGATCCAGCGCCGTCACAAGAAAAATCACGACCGGAAAGCTCAGGAGTAATCCTGATTCGGGTGACGACATGCACAGGCACAGCAAACAGGCGGCCCCGGCTCGCTTGTTTTTTTGTCTGTAAGGACGAGCGGGGCTATCAGCGCCATTCATGCACTCACAAACAGGATTGCGTACCATGACGCCTTTCCAGAAACAGCAAGGTTGTGTCAGGTAGCACATGAAATATATCGGAGCACACGTCAGCGCCGCCGGCGGCGTTGATCAGGCCGTAGGACGCGCGGTAGACATTGGCGCCAACGCCTTTGCCCTGTTTACCAAAAACCAGCGTCAGTGGAAGGCCAAACCACTGGATGAAAACGTCATTGCCGCCTTCAAAAAGGCGTGTCAGCACCACGGCTTCAAACCCGAGCAGATTCTTCCCCACGACAGCTATCTGATCAATCTGGGCCATCCGGAAGCAGAAGCCCTGGCCAAATCACGTGCCGCCTTTCTCGATGAAATGCAGCGCTGCGAACAGCTCGGCCTGACCCTGCTCAATTTCCATCCGGGCAGCCATCTGCGCAAAATCAGTGAAAGTGAGTGCCTGAAAATCATTGCCGATTCAATCAACGAGGCACTCGCCCAAACCCGAGGGGTGACCGCCGTGATCGAGAATACCGCCGGTCAGGGCAGCAACCTGGGCTATCGTTTCGAGCAGCTGGCCGACATCATTGAGCAGGTGGAAGACAAGTCACGCGTCGGCGTGTGTATCGATACCTGCCACGCCTTTGCCGGCGGCTATGATCTGCGCACCGAAGCCTCCACCCGGGCCGTTCTGGATGAGCTGGACGCCGTGGTCGGTATGAAGTATCTGCGCGGCATGCATCTCAACGATGCCAAAAGCACCCTGGGCAGTCGCGTGGATCGTCACCACAGTCTGGGGCAGGGCAATATCGGCAGTGACGCCTTCCGGGCCATCATGCAGGATGCGCGAATTGACGGTATTCCCATGATTCTGGAAACCATTGAGCCGGCCATCTGGGATCAGGAAATTGCCTGGCTGCGCGCGCAGGCCGGCGCCACCAGCGCCTGACGCTCTCTTATCTTTAGCGGGAACTTCAATATGCAGTCAGACGGTTTTTTCAGCTGGGTCGGTGAAACGCTGGGCAATATCATTCGCGCCATCGTTGAATTTCTGGCCTCCATTTTTGCCAATCTTTTTGGCGCCATGGACGGCTTCATTGATGGACTCACCCGTTCGCTGGGCATCAGCCCCTCCATGTTCAGTCTGGCCATTCTGGTCATCGGGCTGCTGCTTCTGGTCAACGGCGTCCGCGCCCTGCTGCGAGGCGGCATCATTGGCGGCCTGATCTGGCTGGTGCTGGGGCTTTTGGTCCTCTCCTGGCTGATCCCCTGATACGACCGGTCATCCCTCTCCCACCCTGTCCCTGACCAACGCAGGGCCATGACCTCGGCTGATCCGTCATGGCCGGACTCAAGCCGGACCCGACGTTGCCGATAAGACCTTCCTGATCAACCATGGCGCAGGCCGACCAGACCTGCGCCGTCAAGGGAAGGGAACCGATGTCGTTAAGGATCTGGGGAGTCATCTGCCTGGCTGCCACATTAAGTGGCTGCTTCAAAGTCAATACGTCCCAGGCCCCCATGGCGACCACCTGGGAGATGAGTGAGCAGCAGCGCATGCAGGCCGCCCACCACTGGGAAGTACTGGCGCAAAATGAAGCTCGCGGCATCATGGCCAATCAGCGCCTTCGCAGCAGGCCTCTGTACGTTTTCTCGCCGCAGCCGGCCACCCCTTTTGAGCGCGGCTACCATTCACTGCTCGAAAGCCAGCTGGTTCAGCAGGGGGCACTGGTCAGCACCCAGCCCGAAGGTTCCGTCATCATCGACCCTGAGGTTCAGGTCATCACCCACAGCGACCGAGGCAGCATCCGTCGTCCGCCGGGGACCTTTACCTTCCTCGCCGCCGGTGTCGCATGGGCCTTCCAGCCCCTCAAGCACTGGTCGGAACCCGCTCTGGCACTGATCCCGGGTGCTGCACTGCTTGACGCTTTCAGCGGCAACATCACCGAGGTCGGCAATACGGAAGTCATCATCACGACCCGGGCGAGAGAATTCGACACGCTGCTGTATTCGTCTTCCAACATCTATTACATCAATGCCGGTGACAGCAATCACTATGAAAACCGGAACGGGCTGAGGGTCTCATCGCAATGGTAAGCCAACGACTTTCGCGTTTTTCCCTGACGATGATATTACTGCTCTCCATGCTGGTCACAGGCTGCTCCGCCCTGCCGGGCCACAATACCGTACCCGAGCGGCCGACGCTGCTCTCTCGGGTCGATATCGCCGCCGACCGCCTGGTCAGGAACGCCCATGGCCGACTCTCACCCAGCGACACCATCATTGCGACCACCTTCGTTGATGTGGACCAGCTGGGACGCTCCTCCACGCTGGGCCGCACGCTCACGGAAGCCATGACCTCCAAACTGGTTGAACATGGCCTCAATGTCATTGAGGTCAAACTGCGCGACAGTCTCTATATCGAGGAGTACGCCGGCGAGATGATCTTGTCTCGCAACGTGCAGCGTCTGGGGAACAACTACAACGCCAGCGCCGTCCTGCTGGGCACCTATGCAGTGGCCCGTGGCGAAGTTTTCGTCAATGCCAGACTCGTGCGTCTTGCCGATCAGCTTGTCCTCGGCGCCAGCAGCTTCCGGATTCCCATGGATGCCGACGTCCAGATGCTGCTGACGTCGCCCTACTGATGCCATAAAGCCACACGGGCCCAAAACGCAAAAGGCCTGTTGCCACTGTGGCAACAGGTCTTTTTTAGTGCATGAGGCCCGGGCCTGTCAGACGCTGGCGCTATTGGCGATGGCCGTCAGGCCATCCCTGGCATGGGTGGCTTCATTGCACAGGTTGATGCCCGCAATCACGGCCTTGAGCGAGGCGCTGACGGTATCACTGTCTTCGGCCACGGCGCAGATACGCTGGCCATCCACATTGAGCTGCACAAAGGCAATGGCATTGGCGTCACTGTCCTCGCCCAGCGAATGCTCGTTGTAGTCAAGAATGCCGACCTGCTGGCCACTGTAACGCTGCCAGGCATTCATGAAGGCCGACATGGCACCGTTACCGCTGCCTTCCAGCGTCAGGCGCTCGCCGTCCTGTTCAAGCGTAATGGACAGGCCCTCTTCACTGGCCCGCGACAGGCGATAGTCGACCAGTGACAGCGGCCCCTCCCGCATGAACGTGGCAAACAGCAGGCGACGGATGGACTCGCTGGAGAGCTCACCGCTCAGACGCTCGCTTTCCTTTTGCACATGGGGCGCCAGCGCCAGCATCATCCAGCGCGGCAGGCTGATGCCATAATCGCGCTCCAGCAAAAAGGCCATGCCGCCCTTGCCCGACTGACTGTTGACGCGAATCACGGCCTGATAGTCGCGGCCGATATCCCGCGGGTCGATCGGCAGGTAGGCCACCTGCCAGGGCTCGTCATCACCCTGCTTTTTGAGTGACTTGCGAATGGCATCCTGATGGCTGCCGGAAAAGGCGGTGTACACCATTTCCCCCACCCAGGGGTGGCGCGGGTGCATGGTAATGCCGGTGCACTCGGTCACCACCTGAATGATTTCATCAGGGCGCGACAGATCAAGCTCCGGATCAATGCCCTGACTGTAGAGATTCATCGCCAGCGTGACGATATCCATGTTGCCGGTACGTTCACCGTTGCCAAGCAGCGTCCCTTCGACGCGTTCGGCACCGGCCAGCAGCGCCAGCTCGGCGGCTGCCACCGCGCCGCCACGGTCATTGTGCGTATGCACCGAGATGATGACGCTATCGCGGCGGCTGATGTTCTGACAGAAATATTCGATCTGATCGGCGTGATGATGCGGACCGGCCACTTCCACCGTGTTGGGCAGATTCAGGATGCAGCGGTTGTCCGGTGTGGGCTGCCAGACATCCATGACGGCTTCACAGATGGCCAGCGAAAAGTCGATCTCGGTGCTGGAAAAGCTTTCCGGGGAATACTGAAAACGCCAGTCGACCTGCGGGTAGCGGTCGGCGTGCTCCTTGACCCACTGCGCGCCGCTGACGGCAATATTGATAATGCCATCACGATCCATCTCGAACACGCGCTCGCGCTGGGTGGTCGAGGTGGAGTTGTAAAGATGGATAATAGCGCGCTTGACGCCCACCAATGCCTCAAAGCTCTTCTCGATCAGGTGCTCACGACACTGCACCAGTACGGCAATGGTGACATCGTCGGGAATCTGGTCCTCCTCGATCAGCCAGCGCACGAAGTCATAGTCGGGCTGACTGGCAGACGGAAACCCGACCATGACTTCCTTGATGCCGACTCGAATGATCTGCTTCCAGAAACGTTTCTTCTGCTCCACGCTCATCGGTTCCAGTAGCGCCTGATTGCCATCGCGAAGGTCTTCGCTGACCCAGATCGGCGCGGATTCAATATCACGATCGGGCCACTGGCGATGGAAGGCGGGCACCCGCGGCGCGGGACTGTACTTGCGATGATTGAAAGCCGTCATGTTGACCTCTGATAAGCGCTGAAGGGATGTTTCATGCCTGAGCAGGGGCATCATTGATGTCTACTCTCGTGAAGCGGACTCATGAGCCGAATCGGCACTGCTTGTGACAGTGGGATCAGTATAGCGCCGTCATCCTGACAGGTCCTTGCGATTATCGTGGTAAATCGTCCCCTTAAAGCAATATAATTCCAGTATTGAATAACTTTTTAGCAGAAGGCACCAATAAATGTTTGAGAGGCAACCGACTATTGCGATCGACCGCCATGATCGACATATCCTTGAAATACTGCAGACGGACGGTCGTATCAGCAACCAGGCGCTGGCCGATCGCGTTGGCCTGTCACCGTCGCCCTGTCTGAGACGAGTGCGTGCACTTGAAGAGAGCGGCTTGATTACCGGCTATCAGGCGCAGGTGGATGCCCGAAGGCTGGGCTATCGCCTGATGGCGCTGGTCCACATCTCCATGGATCGCCATACGCCCGAACGCTTTGCCAATTTTGAGCAGCGCGTCGCGGCCCTGCCTGAAGTGATCGAATGCCTGATGATCACCGGTCAGGAAGTCGACTATCAACTCAAGATTCGCGTCGAGGACATGGATGACTACCAGCGCCTGTTGCTGGAGCACATCACCCCGATCGAAGGCGTCACCGGCGTCCACTCCAATTTTGTGCTGCGTCCTGTCTTTGGCAATCGCCCCATCTCCACGGATCTGGTGGCACGCTGATAGCCTGCATCGGCCAGCGCCCGTCTCGTCAGACAGGGCGTTAAAGCTCCTTCGCCGGCGCAGGACTTTATAAAACAGGCGTCAGGGCTTAGTGTGTAGCGCTTCGGGTTGGGCGCCATGCGTGGTCATACCCGTACCCGTCATTTACAGGAGAGACTGCACATGCTGTTACGCCGCATGTCGGCTTCAGGGCTTATGGCCCTGATGGCGACGCTATTTTCCCTCTACATGGTGCCCGCTGCCCAGGCGCAGCCGCAAAACGCACCGGATGCCGATATCAAGCAATTCAGGGACTGGGAAGTCCGCTGCCCGAAGGGTGGTGGCAATGACGCACGCTGCACCATGACACAGCTGGTCAACAGCCCCAGCAGTGACCGCCCCGTCATGCGGGTCGTCGTGGCCTATCCGCCGCAGAGCAGTGACCCGGTCATGGTCTTTCTGCTGCCGCTGGGCGTGCGCCTTGCTCCCGGCATGCAGCTCCAGGTCGATAACGGCAAGGAAATCCCCTTCCCGTATCAGGTCTGCATGGATGACGCCTGCCGCGCCGACCTGCCCCTGCAGGGTCAGCTGCTCAGCCAGCTGCGTGGCGGCACGAAGGCCACGGTCAGCCTGTTTGATCCCAACGGCAAGCGTCTGGACACCAATATCTCACTGCTGGGCTTTACCGACGCCACTCGCGCCATCGCGCCCTGAGCAGAGTCCAGACCCTGACAGCGCCCGACACAACTCGTCCGCTGGCATCAAAAAAACGGCGCCCCATAGGGCGCCGTTTTGCATGGCCATCAGGACAACCTCAGGCCAGCGCCTTCTCCACCACCTCAAACACATTGCGCGAAAGATTTTCACTGCGAATGCGCTCAAGCTCGCCACGCATCAATGCCTGACGCTTCTCATCCAGGCGATGGTAACGCGTCAGCGGCACGATCATGCGCGCGGCAATTTCCGGATTGAGCCGGTTGAGCTCGATGACCACATCCGCCAGCAGCCGATACCCCTCTGCATCGAGGCGATGGAAGTTGACCCGGTTCTGCTGGGTAAAGGCACCGATCAGTGCCCGTACCCGGTTGGGATTTTTGATCGAAAACGCCGGATGCTTCATCAGAAAGCGTACGCGTTCCAGCGCATCCGCCTGTGGACGTGTCACCTGGGTGGCAAACCACTGATCCATCACCAGCGAATCATGGGCCCAGCGCTCGCCAAAGGCGCGAATCGCCGGGTCGCCCAGATCAGTGCGATCCGAGTGCGCCAGCAATGTCAGTGCCGCGCGCACGTCGGTCATGTTGTCGTCGGCCTCATACTGGGCACGCGCCATGTTGAGCGCCTCAACCTCACCGCTGGCGACCAGATAGGAGAGTGCCACGTTCTTGAGACTGCGTGAGGCGATCTGCTCGGGCGTGGGCGCGTACGCTTCCACCTGCTGATTGGCGTGATAGACGCTTTCGAACTCGGGAAAAAGATTATCCGCCAGCTGTTCGATCGCCGCGCGGCGGGCGCCGTGGATGGCGTCGATATCCACTCGATCTTGCTGCTCGGCAATCCACGCCTCGCTGGGCAGACGCAGCATTTCGGCCAGCACCGCCTTGTCATCGGTCGGTTCGCACAGCAGATGTCGGAAAGCTTCGATCAGCCGACTGTCCAGTGTCATCAGCTCACCGCGCTGATGGGCGGCCATCATCTCTTCGATCGCCATCAACGCCAGTCGCTGTGTGGCATCCCAGCGATTAAAACCATCCTCGTCAAAGCGCATCAGATGCGAGAGCGCATCACGCGACCAGGGATATTCCAGGCGAACCGGCGCCGAAAAGCCGCGCAGCAGCGAGGGCACGGCACCCTCATCGACATTGTCAAATACCCACTGCTGCTCGGCCTCACGCAGATGCAGTACGGTATCGGTGCCGTGCGACTCACCATTGATGATCAGCTCGACCGGCTGGCCATCGGCCGCGATCAGCCCCATGCGTACCGGCACATGCAGAGGCTGCTTGTCGTCCTGACCCGGCGTGGGCGGTGTCTGCTGGCTGATGCTCAAAGTAAGCTGACGCTGGCCGGCGTCGTAATCGCTGCGCGCCGTGAGCTGCGGGGTCCCCGCCTGAGCATACCAACGCATGAACCGGGTCAGATCTTCGCCCGACACCTCAGCCATGGTCTCGACAAAGTCCTCGACCCGCACTGCCTGACCGTCAAAGCGATCAAAGTAGAGGTCGCTGCCGCGGCGAAAGGTCTCTTCTCCCAGCAGATTGCTGAGCATGCGCACGATCTCGGCACCCTTTTCATAAATGGTCAGGGTGTAGAAGTTCGAGATCTCGATGAAATGATCGGGACGCACCGGATGCGCGGTGGGGCCGGCATCCTCTGCAAACTGCAGCGTGCGCATCAGCGCGGCATCCTCGATGCGCTTGACCGGTGCCGAGTTGATGTCGGAAGAAAAGCTCTGATCACGAAAGACGGTAAAGCCTTCCTTGAGCGCCAGCTGGAACCAGTCGCGGCAGGTAACTCGGTTGCCCGACCAGTTATGGAAGTACTCATGCGCCACGATCCCTTCAATACGCTGGAAGGTGGCATCCGTCGTGGTCTGCGGATTGGCCAGCACCGCGGCACTGTTGAAGATATTGAGCCCCTTGTTCTCCATGGCGCCCATGTTGAAGTCGTCCACGGCGACGATCATGAAAAGATCCAGATCGTATTCGCGTCCGTAGGCCTGCTCATCCCATTTCATGGCGCGCTTGAGCGAGGCCATGGCCCAGTCGGTCTTTTCCAGATTCTGCGCCTCGACCCACAGCTCGAGGGCCACTTCGCGCCCGCTCATGGTGGTGAAGCTGTCGCGCACGCACTCGAGCGAGCCGGCCACCAGCGCAAAGAGATAGGAAGGCTTGGGGTGCGGGTCCTCCCAGGTGACGAAATGACGACCATTGGGCAGCTCGCCGCGCTCGACGGGATTACCGTTGGAGAGCAGCACCGGCTGGCGCTTTTGATCACCGATGACCGTGGTGGTGAACACGGCCATCACATCGGGCCGGTCGGGATACCAGGTGATGCGACGAAAGCCTTCGGGCTCACACTGAGTGCAAAATATCGGTCCGGAAACGTAAAGCCCTTCCAGCGCCGTATTATTGGCCGGATCGATGACCACTTCCGTATCCAGCACAAACGCACCCGGCACTCGATCGATCACCAGCTGCTCGCCGTCAATGCGATATTCATTGTCCAGCAGCACCTGGCCATCAATGGCAATGCGCTCGGTGGTCAGCCCATGGCCGTACAGCGTCAACGCCGTGTCTTCGCCGTATTCGGTGTGACGCTGCATATGAAGACGCGCCCTGACTCGTGTCGCACTCGGATCAAGGTCGAAGGTCAGCTCTGTTTTGTCGACGCAGTAGGCCGGAGGACGGTAATCGCTTAGATAAATGGCTTGCGGCTCGGCCATGAAGGGCTCCTGAAATGGGTCGATCGTGGGTCTAGTGTACGCTGCAAGCCCTTGCCGGCTCAAAGCGCATGCGCTCGGAAAAGCGGACTTATGGTTTATGACGCTGCGAGGGGGTGGCCCGTGTGATGAGCCAGCTGCCAATACCAGCCAGCAGCAGGGTCACACCGATACGCACGGCCAGAGAAGGGATGGTGATCCAGATCACTACGGCGCTGAAGACCAGGGTCGCGACTGCCAACGCCTTGGCACGTAATGAGATGGCGCGCTCATGCTCCCAGTGCCTTATCGCAGGGCCTGCCAGCCGGTGCTGTCGAATCCAGCGGGCAAATTGCGGCGAGCCTTTTGATGCCAGCGCCACGGCGGCCAGCATGAAGGGTGTGGTCGGCAGCAGCGGCACGATGACGCCTGCCGCGCCCAGCGCAAAGCAGAGTCCGGCAAGGCCTATCCAGAGATAGCGCATGGCACCTTCCTGCAGGACGGCCTGCTCGGCGAGACGACAACTGTCAGCCCGACAGGAGAGCCGGCGATGGCCAGGAAGACACGCAGGGCATCTGAATAATCAGTCATTGGAAACACGGGGCTTTCCGGAAGGCAGTGGCCGGGTTGCCACGAACGCCCCCACGACCGTCAGCACCATCAAAAGCAGCCAGAAAACCCAGTTGAAACCGGTATGAATCCAGATGACCCAGGCACTGAAAAACATCATGGCGATCGACACGAGCTTGGCCGGCAGGGGAATGGCGCGCTCCTCCTCCCATGCCCGGATCAATGGCCCCGCGAAACGATTGCGCCGAATCCAGCGTTCAAAGCGTTTTGAGCCCTTTGATGCACAGATCACCGCCAGCAGCATGAAATCAGTGGCCGGCAGCAGCGGCAAAAAGATACCAACTATCCCGATCCCGAAACAAAGCGCTGCCAGCGAGATCCAGATGGCACGATTGATCGGAGAGCGCGCGCGATGATCCGCGGCGGGATCCGGAGGAAGACCTGACATGCCACACTCCCGCGAAAACGTGAACCGCCGATCATAGCGTTCAAGGCGCCTGTCACCAACCCTGCGTCTACTGCCTGCAAAGCTGCAGGAAGCTAGGAGGACGCACTGTTGCCTTCACCCAGGCAGCGCAGCATTTTCCAGGCCGCACAGCCATCGTGATAATAATCTTCCATCCAGTGCAGTACCTCATAGCCCATGCGCCGATACAGCGAGATGGCCGAGCGGTTATCGGCACGCACTTCCAGATAGATGCTGTCACAGCCACGCGCCAGGGCCACCGCCTCCAGCGCCAGCAGCAGACGCTGCCCCAGCCCCTGCCCGCGAACGTCCGGATGCAGGCAAAAGGAGTAAAGGCGCGCCTTTTTTTCGTTGCGTCGAAAAAGCAGCGTCCCGTATCCCATCAGGACTCCATCGTCATCGATGACCAGACGCGTCTGTGCGTTGGCCTTCGTGACCAGATACTTCAGCTGTGAGGGGCTGAAGCTGTCCTCATCGTCGCCAAAGCAGGTGCGCTCCAGGGCATTGAGTGCCGCCGCATCCCTACCGTCCGCTGCACGCAGCGTGAAAGCCATGCGATCTTCTCCAGGTCAGGATCCAAAAGGCCGCAATCCTACCATTTCTCTCTTCTCAAGACCCTGCCGGGTAGCGCATCGACCACAACAATAGTTTGTGGCGACTACACTGGGAGGACTTTTTCTATCCGTGAACAACCCGGCCGGTATTGCTTGCATGACCCACACTATTTTGCTCATTGCCGTTTCCATCTCATGCCTGTGGCTTGTCAATGGCCTGATGATCAAGAAAATCCGGAAGTGGTATGCCACGGAAGTACAGTTTGCCCTTCTGGCCGGCATCCTCATGGGGCCTGTCACCCAGGTGGTGCCGCTCTCCTCGCTGGGAGACGTCACGATTCTCATGGAATGGGCCTGTCGCATCACGATGGCCATGGCACTGAGTTCGGCCGCCCTGCAGATGGAGCGACACTTTCTTGAAACCTGCTGGCGACCACTTGCCGTCATCGTCATCGGTGGCATGGTTTTGATGGCGGCGTTCACGACCGTACTGATACAGATCACCATGGCCACCGGCTGGGCGCTGGCATTTCTGCTGGGCTGGATACTGACCCCCACCGACCCGGTCGTCACAGCGACCGTCGTACAGGGCGAACAGGCACAGAAGCTGATTCCGGCGCCCATGCGCCATGCCATTACCTACGAATCCGGCATCAATGACGGGCTGGCCTCTCCCATGGTTATGCTCGCCATGGCGCTCTGGTCAAGCGTGACGCAGGGACAGCCCCTGGAGGGCATGCACTGGCTTTTAATGACGGTCGGGTATGAAAACGTGCTGTGCGCAGCACTGGCCTATGTGCTCGGGCTGGCAGCCGGCCGGGTGCTGCAGAGGGCCCATCAGGCCGGCTGGATGTCGCAAAGCACCCTGCTGCCCTTTTCACTGGCCTTTACCCTGCTACTGCTCTTCGGTCTTCACATGGTGGGCATGAATGCCATCATCGGGGTCTTTATCGGCAATCTGGGCCTGTCGCATACCGTGACCGAAAACGAGGATCTACAGCAGGAGGAGATGCAATCAACGCTCGAGCGTCTTTTCACCATTCCAGTGTTTTTCCTGCTGGGAATTGTCCTGCCCTGGCAGGGCTGGCTATCGCTGGGCTGGATGGCCCTGGTTGCCGCCATCCTGATCGTGCTGCTGCGTCGCCTGCCGGCCCTTTTACTGCTGTCGCCACTGCTGGGGCCACTCAAGGGCATCAGAACCGCCGCCTGGCTTGGATGGATCGGACCATTGGGTGTGGCCGCTCTGCTCTATGCGCTGGAAGTGCGTGAGAAAACAGACCTTGACCTTGCCTGGCCGCTCGTCACGCTGGTCGTGGTGGCCTCGGTCGTCATTCATGGCAGCTCCAGCATCGTGTCGGCGCGCGCCTATGCCCGCCATCATGATCAGGACAGCCGCTCCTGAGTGCCTGCCACTATTCCACGACAGGCTGCGGCGTCCTATGATGCGCCTGTTTCCCCTCACACCGCGGAGCGCGTCATGTCACGTTTGCGTATTGTTGTGGATCACCCCAGCGACTGGCGCCCCTACTACCCCAGCGATGATCTGGTCAGCGCCGATGACTTTCTGGCGCTGGAAGAAACCCCTGATCAGGACCGGGCCACCCACGTCATCAACCTGTGCAGCGGGCTGGATTATCTGGAAACCGGCTACTACGTCTCGCTGCTGGCCCAGGCGCGCGGGCAGCGCGTGCAGCCTGACGTGGAAACGCTCAATCAGCTCAAGCGCAAGGCACTGATCGATCTGCAGCTTGACGGGCTCAATGACATGATGGCCGAGCTGGACCGCCGCGGCGCCCTGCAGGGCGAGCGGCTGGATCTGCGGCTTTTCTTTGGCGATACCGGCAGTGAGGTGCTGGCACGACTCGGACGCCGGCTCTTTTCGCATTTACCCTGTCCGATCATGGAAGCACGGTTTACCAAACGCCACGGTGACTGGCGACTGGCGCGACTGAAAGCGCTTTCGCTGAGAGACATTGCCCCGGACGAAGAAGATCGCTTTGCGCGTGCCCTCAACGGCCACTCCCGCCAGGTCTGGCGTACGCCTGCCGCCAAACGACGCTACCGTTTCGATCTGGCCATTCTGGTGGACCCTGCCGAAGCCATGCCGCCCAGCAACAAGAGTGCGATCAAGCAGTTCATCCGTGCCGGGCGCTCGATGGGTATCGATGTCAGCCTGATCACCCGTCGCGATGAAGGCCGACTGGCTGAATTCGATGCCCTGTTCATTCGCGAAACCACACGTCTTGATCACCACACCTGGCGCATGGCCCGTCGCGCCGAACACGAAGGGCTGGTGGTGATCGATGATCCCCAGTCGATTCTTCGCTGTACCAACAAGGTCTATCTGCATGCCCTGCTACGCGCCAAAGGCATTCCCGCGCCCGAGGGACATCTGCTCAACCGCAGCGACCTTGATCGCCTGGACACGCTGGCCGACACCCTCGACTTCCCACAGGTGTTGAAAATACCGGACGGTGCCTTTTCCCGCGGCGTGGTCAAGATCAGTTCCAAAACTCAGTTGATCGAGGAGGCCCGGCGACTTTTCGAGGATTCGGCCCTGCTGCTCCTGCAGGAATGGATGCCCACCGAATATGACTGGCGCATCGGTATTCTGGACGGGCAGGTGCTGTTTGCCAGCCGCTACTACATGGCCCGCGGCCACTGGCAGATCTATGACCACAGCGGCGGACGGGTACGTAGCGGTGGATTTGAAACGATGGACCCGGCCAGAGCGCCCGAGAAGGTGATTAAAACCGCCCTCAAGGCCACGCGTCTGATTGGCAACGGTCTTTACGGGGTCGATCTCAAGCAAAGCGGTGATCGGGTCGTGGTCATCGAGGTCAACGACAACCCCAATCTGGATGTTGGCGTCGAAGATGTCGTACTGGGACCAGAGCTTTACCGGCGCATCATGGCGTGGTTTCTGGAGCAGATGGAACGCAAGCGCCAGCCCAGGCAGGTGACGGGCCGCCAGCTACCGACATCATGAACGTGACGAGAGCGTCACGCTGACCTGATAGCCGGTGTACTTGCGCAGATTGATCACACCGGTATCAAGAATCAGATACTGGCCCTTCATGCCCATCAGACGCCCTTCAACCTGCGGCGTGCGATCCAGATTGAAGGCGCTGACGCGGTCGGGCCAGGCCAGCACCGGATAATCAAATCGAGCGACGGACGGCTCGGCATGCGCCTGGATATTGTCTTCACCAAATTGCGCCCTGAGCGCAGCCATTCCCGGGGCCAGCCGGGTCATCAGATCATCTCTCAAGGCGAGGAGATCGACATTGGCGACTTCGCCCTTGAGCATGCGCTGCCAGTGAGTGCGATCACTGATTTCGCTTCGAAACAGCGCCTCGACCATGCCCGACTGACGACGCGACGCCACTGATAGAATCGGCAGGGCCTGAACCGCCCCCTGATCGAGCCAGCGCGTGGGCATTTGAGAAGGTTTGGTAATGCCGACCTTGGCCCCCGAGCTGCTGGCCAGATACACCACATGAGGGGCAAAGCAGTGTCGCTCTCCCCATTCGGGTTCGCGGCAGGTGCCCTGAAAATAATGACAGCGCTCGGGGGCCATCATGCAGGTATCACAGCGCGCCAGACGCCGAAAGCAGCGATAGCAATGGCCCTGACCAAAACTCTTGCGGGTGGACTGCTGGCAGTTAACGCAGACAATACGCCCGGCAAAGCGCAGTGTAATGTCATGCCCCAGCCAGGCGTTGAGCGGCTGACTGTGCTCACCGACGCGCAGCCGATAGTGCGCTCGGCCTGCGGCGTCCACCGTGATGGCCATTCGGGACAGCTCCCCGGCGCATTCAGACCGCGCCTCGGGCGGCGTCTGGAGACACCAGAGCGGCTCGAGGTCTAATTGACCCATTTAATGCTGTCACCCTGAGCCTCGCCGTGCTGGTCACTGCCGCAGCCATGACGATCGATGTGCCCGGTGCGCTGCTCGGGCGCCACGTTGTGTTTCGCTTCAAAGCGCAGAATCGCCTCGAGACACAACTCGCGCTGCTCACTGCTCAGGGTACGGCCGTCAGGCCACTTGCCCAGCTCCACACCCCGCTTGAGCCCTTCATACATTTGCGGCGTCAGCTGTTCGATCATGCGCTCGAAATTCATGTCGCTCATGGTTTATCCGTCAATATCCTTGTGTTTGTCTCCGGGCACTACCTGACGCGGATGAAAGCGCGAGCCCAGAAGCCCGGCTGCCAGCCCCAGCAATAGCCCACCAAGATGGGCCTCGTTGGCCACGTTCCCAAAGCCGAGCCAGTCGGCGGCCGGCGTCATGCACAGCACCAGCCATCCCACCATGAACACCATCAGCATGGCCGGGAACTGGAAGCCACTGTCAGGCACCAGACGCGAATAGAGCCAGACGAATCCGACCAGTGCATAGACCACACCGGACATGCCGCCAAAAAGCACCGTGCCGGTGGCGTACTGGGCAAGATTGGACACCAGCATGGCGGAAACCAGCAGTGCCAGCAGCCGCCAGCGACCCTGCAGGGCTTCCACCTGCCGGCCAAAATACCAGAGCCAGAGCAGGTTGAAGACAAGATGCATCAGGCTGAAATGCAAAAAGGCCGGCGAAAACAGCCGCCAGATTTCTGCCTGTGACAGGGCGTAACCCAGAGTGGAGGCATAAAGCTGCTGTCCTTCGATGGCAATGGGCGCAATGGCCAGCGCCGTCAGCGCCTGAATATTATCGATTCCCTGCCATGCAAAGACGGCCAGACACATCACGATCACAAGCGTTGTCATTGGTGCCGAGCGCAGCGCCCCCATGACCGAGCCTGCGCGAGCGACCGGCTCATGAGGCTCATCGAGTGTCATGGAGACACCCTGATGCCACTTGTTGATCAGCTCACGAGCCTGGTCGAGCTGGGCATCCTCGATCAGCCAGAGTACCTGCCCACTCTGGTCACGGGAATAGTGGTGGCCGATGCGATGCTTCCAGAGTGCGTGACGCAGCCCGTCAATATCGGCATCAAGAGGAAAACGCAGCGCCTGAGGCATGCTGACTCCATTTGAGGCTGGAACCTGCCAGCCGGTCATGCTCATGGATTCGGACGTTAAATGACAAACACAAAAAGAAGTCCGGCGGAGAGGGTCCGCCGGACAAGAGCAAGGGATCATTCAAGGGAACACTTACTCTGACGACAGAGTGACTCAAAAGTTCCGGATGCATTTAAAAAATCCGAGTTTTATTTAATGACCGTCTTTATATCTCAGGCACTGACCCAGCAAAACCGCCCGGCATCCAGCGCTGACTCGCCGTTAAAGCGGTAGGCGACCAGACGCCCGCCCCTGACAGCACTATAATCCAGACAGGCAATATTGGGCGTTGCCAGGCTGGGAATACCTTCACACCAGTAATGACCGACAAAAAGCGGACGCTGTGAAGGATCATAATGTACCAGCCTGCGGCGCTCGTCGTCGCGAAGCAGCTGGTCCTCGAATTCGGGCGGCAGCGGGTCGGGCTGAAAGACCACATCGCCATAGGTCTGCGGGGAGCGTGCCCAGAAATGCGTGCGAAACAGGCCGCGACGGGTACCATCCAGCGAGCGAATCATCTGCCCGTTGGGCAGACGCAGCTGTGTGCCGCGCGTCGTGCGATCCAGTACACGATGTTCAGGGCTGCCCGTCTCACTTGCCGCCAACAGAAAGCGTCGATCAATCCGGCCGTCCGGGTGCTCTGCCAGAAAGGGCCGCAGTAGCGTCTCGTCCCAGCAGGCATGCGCCACGCGAAAATGCTCGAACTCAAGACACAGCGGCATCTCGAGAAACCACTCAAGATATGAAGCCCAAAGCCCTGGTGCCCGCTCGAACTGCTTGAGCGTTTCATGCATGACCCGTTCACTGCGGCCCCCGACACGCGGCAGGATGAAATCGCGCCCCCCTTCTCTCAGGCACTGCTTCAGGGCATGGGCTTCATGATTGCCCATGACTACCAGGGCGGTGCCCGCATCCACCATACGACGTACGATGTCGAGCGCCTTCTGGACATGGGGGCCGCGATCGATCAGGTCGCCCAGAAAGATGGCGCGCCGGGAGGCGTGTGTGTATACCTCGCCCTGTCTTTGATAGCCCATCCGCTCCAACAGACATTCGAGCAGATCACCGCAGCCATGGACATCACCGATCAGGTCAAATCCTTGATCGGTCTCCGAGGCAGACACTTTGGGAGCAGGCTCAACCAGCAAGGCCACTACTCCAGCCCAGCTTGCTGCGACAGGCTTCGAAATAGCTGTATCCCGGCGGATGAAGCAGCTTGAGGTATTCAGGCTTGCGCCGAATGGAAACCATGTCACCAGGCTGTACCACCACTTTCATCTGCCCGTCACAGCTGACCTGAAGCTCGGCATCGTGGCTGTCCACGACCTCCAGCAGGATGTCACTGGCAGCGTCGACCACGATCGGCCGACTCGACAGGGTATGCGGGAACATCGGCACCAGCACAATCGCCTCGAGCCGGGGATGCAAAATGGGGCCACCCCCCGAGAGCGCATAGGCCGTCGAACCGGTCGGGGTTGCCACGATCAAACCATCGGAGCGCTGGCGGTAGACAAACTGGCGATCGATATAAAGCTCGAACTCGATCATGCGTACGGCAGCGGCCGGATGGAGCACGACATCGTTGAGACTGCAGGCCGACCCGATGACAACGCCATCACGATTGACCTCGGTATCCAGCAGAAACCGCCTTTCCACTTCATACTGGCCGTTGAGCACCTCATCGATGCGATGCTCGACCTCATCGGGGTTGATGTCGGTCAAAAACCCCAACCGACCTCGATTGACCCCCAGTATGGGCGTATTGAAGCGACACAGCATACGCCCGGCGCCCAGCAGACTGCCGTCACCGCCGACCACAATGGCCAGATCACACTGCCGACCGATCTCTTCGAGCGAAAGACTGATGCCCTGTTGAAGCGAGCAGGTCCTCGCGGTATCCGTTTCCAGATACACTTCAAGCCCGCGCGACTTCAGAAACACCGTCAGACGCTCAAGTGTTTCAACGACCTTGTCACTGTCAGGCCGCCCCACCAACCCCACCCGGTTGAACTGTGTCATGCCGTGTCCAGACTGTTTCATCGAGCCGGCATTATGCGTTCCGCCCTGGACGGGGGCAAATCGCGGCTCAGGAAAATTCAGTCGATGGCGATGACGGCGATATCATGCGCCGGCGCCACCATTCACTGCCCAAAAGGGCCAGTAGCATGACAGCGCCACCCAACGCGATCCGGGAAAGGTCCGCCTCGCGATTCCAGATCAACAGATTGACCAGAAGTCCTGCGGGAATCAGCAGATTGTTCATGACAGCAAGCGTTGCGGCATCGACGCGCCGAGCGCCCTGATTCCAGAAGAAATAGCCGGCGCCCGAGGCCACCATGCCCAGCCAAATCAGCACGCCCCACTGAACCGATGTCGTCGGCAGATGGGTGGCGTCGCCCAGCCACCACCAGGCCGGCACAGCGACCAGCAGCGCTCCGATGTAGAACCAGCCGAACACATTGAGGGCCGGAAACGTCCCTTCAACACCGCGCATGAGATGTCGGTAGCCGACCTGGCCGAAGGCAAAGCACAGGTTGGCACCCTGCACCATGAGGAAACCGGTCCAGTAGTCCTCGCCCACCCCCTGGTAGCGAATCAGCGCCGCGCCCAGTACGGCAAGCCCGGCCATTGCCAGCTGAAAGATATCCAGTCGACGGCAAAGAAGGTTATCCAGCAGCGCAATGTAAATCGGCGTAAAAATGGTAAACAGCAGAATTTCGGGCACGCCAAGCAACACAAAGGACTGGTAGTAGCACACATACATCAGCCCCAGCTGAATGGCCCCCACGCCCATCAGCCCCAGTGTTCGGCGCCGGTCCAGCAGGCGGGGCCGAACACTGGGCAAAAATACCAGACAGGCAAGCGAGATACGCGTTAATACGGCAAAATAGCTGTCCACCTGACCGGCCAGATACACACCGATCAGACTGAACGAGAAGGACCACAACAGTGTGACCCCGAGTAGATAGCCCATATGCTTTGTCAACCAGATAGATTTTCAAGGTTAACAACAATTATACGCCTGACCGAATGCCTCAAGGCAACCCGGCAGCTCACCTTTACGGCTTCACCCGGACCACAATCTTCCAGTGACTGGTCGGGCCATGGCACCGGAGACGTCCTTGTCAGCGGTGACGACGCCACTTTCCGCTTTCATGAACAGGGCCATTTCACTCATGCCAACGGCCGCAGGATGGCCTTTAGCAACGTTTATCGCTTTGAAGTCATCGAGGATCGCGTGGAGCTTTATCACGAACGCCGCGGCCAGCAGGAGGCAGTGTTTCTGTTTCCGCTGATCGTGGTGGAGGAAAATCGCTTGATGAGCCTCTCCCCGCATCTGTGCGTGCGGGATCTCTATAGCGGCGAACTGATCATGAAAGACGGCGGTTTTGATCTGACCTGGACGGTTGAAGGACCACGCAAGCAGGAGCACATCCACTACTGCTATCGATAGCAGCCCGATCATGGATGAATGGAAAGAGGGTCATTTGGCTCGAACCATAACACTAGCCAAATCCTTTCAATTATCCTTTCCTATTACGACCTTTGTCTTATTCAAATATCATGATGAGACTCGAGCCCATACACTGCAGGATGTTTTCTGGCAGCGGTGTTTTCACCGCAGTATTTCAATAATACATGGAGCAAATGATGGAATTGCAAAATCGTGAAGGACAGCATGTTCCGGAAGTGACCCTCAAACAGCGCAAGGGCGGCAACCTGGTCGATGTCCAGACCAAGGATATCTTTGCCAACCGTACTGTCGCCGTTTTCTCCCTTCCGGGCGCTTACACCCCGACCTGTTCCTCCACGCATCTGCCGCGCTACAACGAGCTGGCAGAGCAGCTTTTCGCCAGCGGCGTCGATGAAATCCTCTGCCTGTCTGTTAACGACGCTTTCGTCATGGAAGCCTGGGGCGAGCATCAGGAAGCCGAGCATCTGACCCTGCTGGCCGACGGTAACGGCGAGTTCACCGAAGGCATGGGCATGCTGGTGGACAAGACCGATCTGGGCTTTGGCAAGCGTAGCTGGCGCTATTCAATGGTCGTTCGCGACGGCAAAATCGAGAAGATGTTCATCGAGCCGCAAAAGCCGGGCGACCCCTTCGAGGTTTCCGACGCTGATACCATGCTCGATTACCTCAATCCTGAAGCAGAGCGTCCCAGCTTTGCTACCATTATCAGCAAGCCCGGCTGCCCGCACTGTGCCCGCGCCAAGCAGGCGCTGGCCGATAACCGTATTGCCTATGAAGACATCACCATCGGCAATCGTGACATCACCAGCCGCTCGCTGCGTGCCATGACCGGTCATGCCACCGTACCGCAGGTATGGATCGATGGTCGCCACATCGGCGGTGCCGAGGATCTGAAGGCGCATCTCGAGCAGGCTGTTGCCTGATCGATTGATTGCCTCCTGATCATGACGGCCACCTTCGGGTGGCCGTTTTTATATGTACAGTCCCCTACTGTTTGGTCAGGCAATGGAGTCTCGGCATGCAGGAAAGACGCGTAGACGTTGCGATCATTGGCGCAGGAAGCGCCGGCCTGGAGGCCTATCATGCGGCCTGCGCTCACACTGACAGCGTTCTCATGATCGAAGGAGGCCCTTACGGCACCACTTGTGCCAGAGTGGGCTGCATGCCCAGCAAGCTTTTGATTGCAGCTGCCGATGCCGCGCATCACGCTCGTGACGCGGGTGCCTTTGGCGTTCACATTGACGGGAACATTCGCATCAATGGTCGTGATGTCATGGCGCGCGTCCAGCGCGAGCGCGACCATTTTGTCGATGGTGTCATCGACTCAATAGAAGGTATTGATGCCGATCAGCGCCTTCGCGGTCATGCGACATTTGAAAGCCACAACACCCTGATCATCGATGACCATACTCGTCTTCATGCCGGGCGCATCGTGATTGCCACCGGTTCCAGCCCCGATTATCCAGACTTTCTCAAGGCTGCCGGCAATCGCCTGATTACCAACAACGATCTTTTTGATCTGGACGATCTGCCTGAATCCGTGGCTGTATTCGGTCCGGGCGTGGTTGGCCTCGAGCTGGGGCAGGCGCTGTCGCGACTGGGGGTTCGAGTACGGATGTTCGGGGTGGGCGGCGCCATCGGACCGATCGGCGACCCTGTCATCCGTAACCGTGCCGATCAGCAGTTCAACAGGGAGTTCTATCTCGACCCTGAAGCCGAGACACGCAACGTGGCACTCGTCGACGGCCGGGTGGAAATCACCTTTATTGAGCGCGGCGGAGGGCGCGAGGTGACCGAGCAGTTTGACTATCTGCTGGCTGCCACGGGACGCCCACCCAATCTCGAAGGACTCGAGATCGCCCGTGCGGATCTGCGCATGCATGAGGGACTGCCGGTATTTGATCGCGACACACTGCAGTGTCAGCGCAGGGATGGCACGCTTTCCTCCATCTTTATCGCAGGCGATGCCAATGCCGAGCTACCCCTGCTGCATGAAGCCTCCGATGAAGGCCGTATTGCCGGTGACAATGCCGGGCGCTATCCGGACATTCGTGCCGGGCGCCAACGTTCGATGCTGATGGTGGTCTTTACCGATCCGCAGATTGCCATCGTCGGGCTTTCATGGAGCGAGATCGAAAAACGTGCCCGCGACAGTTACGCCATCGGGGAAGTCAACCTTGAACATCAGGGCCGTGCCCGCATCATGCACCAGAACCACGGCCTGCTGCGCGTTTATGGCGAACAGGGTTCCGGGCTGTTTCTGGGCGCCGAGATGTTCGGCCCGCAGGCAGAGCACCTGGGCCATTTGCTGGCCTGGTGTCATCAGCAGCGCATGAGCGTGGCGCAGATATTGGAGATGCCCTTTTATCACCCCTGCCTTGAAGAAGGGCTGCGCAGTGCCCTGCGCGATCTTGAGGCGAACCTCGGGCCTGGCCGGCATTAAGGGACGACGGTGCGCACCAGACGCCATACCATACCGGGGGCCGGATGGTGTTTCCGGCAACCTCTCAGGAGCCAGACATGGCCGACTATATGATTACCTGCGATTTAAAACGTCCCGGCCAGGAGTATCACCACCTGATCGGGGCGCTGTCGCGCTACCCGGATAGCCTGCAGGTGCTCGAGAGCACCTGGCTTGTCCGAATCAATGCCACGCCTGACCTTGTCCTTGCCGATCTTGAGCAATATGTGGACGTTGAAGATCAGATGTTCATTGCCGTCATTCAGACACCGGCGGCCTGGTCGGACAGTCTGGGCGTGGACCGGGTTCTGAATTTTTTCAGCAGACGATAATCAGTGACATGCAAAAGTGAAAACATTGTCACGAGTGACTGTAGACTTCTGAACAGCAAGAGGGGAAATACAAAAAGGAATTGGAGCGGGCAATGGGACTCGAACCCACGACATTCAGCTTGGGAAGCTGACGCTCTACCAACTGAGCTATACCCGCATGGTGCTCATCATAAAAGCCCGCGTCGGCAAACACAAGCAGCGTGCCGCAAACTGCTGTTTCCAGGGCAAAAAATCTCCGGGTAAAAAAAATTTCGATTTTGGGGATCAAACCGCGAACGCGATGGTCATAGTAAGCAAGACGTTCTTCTTCAGTCGCTGAGGAATGCGTTTTGGACTAACTGTTCCTTGCATGGCCGCCACCTCGTTGTGGCGGTTTTTTTATGCCTGATCAAAGCCCGGACAAAAAACCACCGATCGGCCTGACCTACCGCCAGCCCCCTGCTCTCCAGGGTCACTCCTTCATGGCGGGTGTGTTGCTCTGCCACCCTCCTCGCACCGGTCGGAATGCACGTCACTTTCTGTGCCATCAGCGTTTTCGCGGGCCTTTCGGGCGTGGTCATACAGACGACCCGTGCCCTGCCGTTCAAGGGCAGATTCACTGATGTGACAAGGGCATCAGGACTGCCCCAGCGCGGAGGATAAGGAAGAGGGCAATGACAGGCTTTAGCCGGTCATGACGACATGCATGCCGTGCGCGGTAATACGCCCACAACACTGGTCAAAACAGGAGCGGCGAAAAAAACGCCACCACCGCTGAGGGGATGGCTGATCCTGCCAGACCGCGTCAATAAGTCCTCTTCGGGTGAGGTAGCGCACGGCACGAGCAAATTCGATATCCGTGACACCAAATTCGAATGCCTTGACATGGACACGTTGGTATCGGCCTGTATTGAGCAGACGGGTCAGGATGGCCAGCTCGAGCGAGTCAAGGGATTGCATACCGAACGCGTAAGCCTTTTAACATTACATGGGTTAATAATTTGGTACCACTCGAATTATACCCATCAGACATCAAGGCTAAAGTATTAAAAGAAACACATTTTGTGATCAATTTATTTAATTTCGAAAAGCTTATATTAATATACTTCACAAATGTCTCAAAATAGCGACATCTCTACGAGAAAACACCGCTTTAATCCATCCGGGCACAAGTCAGAAACCAACCTTAATATTTACATAGATTTACACAATCCTTGAGGATTTTAATATTCCCTTAATCCATTGCTCTGCCAGAAATGGCATTAATGACCGTCTGGTTACCACATTGAGCCCCCATGATTCTTCTGATCGTTTTTGCCCTCTCTGCAATTACCATTTCCTTTATATGTTCGGTACTTGAAGCAGCACTGCTCTCTCTGACCCCCAGCCATATCGCGCGCCTGCAGGAATCAAGACCGGCGCTGCATCACTCGCTGCGCAAGCTCAAGGACAACGTTGACCGGCCGCTGGCTGCTATCCTCACGCTCAATACCATTGCTCACACGGCCGGCGCCACCGGTGTGGGCGCACAGGTTTCAGCGCTTTTCGGTGAAACGTGGATCGGTGTGGCCTCGGCGGTCATGACACTGTTGATTCTTGTGCTGTCGGAAATCCTGCCAAAGACCATCGGTGCGCGTTACTGGCGCCAGCTGGCCCCGATCATGGCCCCCACCCTCAAGGGCATGATCTGGACACTGCTGCCCTTTATCTGGCTATCGGAACAGATCACGCACCGAATCGGTGGCAACGGAGAAGACGACGTTGATGTTCGCGAAGAGATCAAGGCCCTTGCAAAACTGGGCCAGGAGCGAGGCGTCGTGGATGCCGATGAAGGCAGAACCATCATTAACATTCTGAATTTGCACAATATTCCGGTGCGCGATGTCATGACGCCACGAACGGTATGCACCACCGTAACGCCCGGGATGACGGTCACCGAATTTGATGCCGGCTACGGCAATCTGCCCTTTACCCGCTACCCCGTCATGACGCCGCCGGAACAGACCATGGGTTATGTTCACAAGATGGATACCTATCACGCCGACGATAACGCCACACTCGAATCGATCATGCATCCCATCGATTCAGTGGACAGCGAGGATAGCGTCGAGCAGGTGTTCATTCGCATGCTTAATGACCACCATCACATGTGTGTGGTGTACGACGACCACGGTAATTGGGTGGGCGTGCTGACGATGGAAGACATTCTCGAAACCATTCTGGGTCAGGACATCGTGGATGAAACCGACGATGTTTCCAATCTTCGGCATCACGCCAGGCAGCTCTGGCTCAAGCGCATTCGGCGCAGTCGCGAAGGGGCCGTCAACGATAAACTGCCCAAACGCTGACCCTCTCGGTTGAGGATCGGGACATGCTAGAATGACGTCTCGATCCGGCAACCGATGACCCTCCATGGCTACCTTTTTGCTGACCTTTGTCGTCTGTCTGCTGATCTGCGGCTTCATGGTCGCGGCGTTGCTATTGTCGCGAACGCCGCGATATCGCACCAGCGCCGACGACCTGCTGACCCTGCTCGATGAAACGCTGGAAAATCGCGTCTCAGAAGCACGCTGGCATACCATTGTCGGCTACCCGATTCGCCATGATCCCTATCTGGAAAATGTGCGCCGGCGCTGCCAGGTCATCATGGATGAATATGGCCAGCCCTGGCGCTTTGAGCAGGGAGGCGCACTGTTTTCAGTCACCGGGCTCGAGGAGATTCGCGCCTTGCGCGAGCACCTGACGGCGCGACTGTCACTCAATGACCGACGCGCCTTTTAATACAGGCCGATGAGCGTCTTCTGTCCGGATAGTGAACTGCCATGGCCATCGCGCTGACCAGCACCAACGTCATTCGCCGCGCGCCGCTCGAGGAAATTTCCCTGGCGCATTCCCATCCCTTTCACCAGATCGTGATCGGGCTGGAAGGTGAAGCGGAAATCATCATTGACGGTCGCCCGCTGCATATCTCACCGTTTCACGGCTGTACCATTCCAGGGGATCGGGAGCACTGCTATCGCGGCATCGGCGATAACTCCCAGCTGCTACTGGATCTTTTTGATGACGCACCGGGGCTGTCAGGCGCCTATCGACATCACTTTCAGCTTTTTTCTCACCCTCTGCATTTCGAGCTCGACAGCGCAGCCTGTGCCTATATCACCTTTATGGTGGAGGAGATCACGCATCAGCCGGACGTCGATCGCGATCTGTTGGTGACCACCCTGCTCTCGATACTCTCCCATCGCCTGCTCGACCGTCAGGCGACGCCCCAGTCGCGGCTCGATCTGGTCATGCTGGACCATTACATCGACCGACATCTGGCCCGCGGTATTCGCGTTGAAGACCTGGCCGGACTGGCGCATCTCTCCAGCGCCCACTTTACCGAGCTTTTTCGTATACGCACGGGGCTTCCCCCCTATCAGTACATCCTGCGCAAACGCCTTAATGCCGCCCGCAAGCTGCTGCTGGAAACCCGGCTGCCCCTGATTGATATTGCCGAGCGCTCGGGCTTTGCCAATCAAAGCGCCCTGTCACATGCCTTTAGACGCCATTTCGGGCACTCCCCGGGCGCACTGCGCCAGACGGCCGGCTCATAGGTAAATCGATACAGCACCAATCATTACGCTCCTGTCGTTTAAGACCAAAGATGTATTGCTGAAAAGCCTGCTTTTTTGCCTTGACGGCCTGCGTGCGCAACTCCCGCCAATCTGACAATCCTTCCCGGCAAATCGACAAGACGGCGCCGCATGAGGCGGCCTAAAGTCAAAAAACTCATCATCCTCTCGTAACCGCCAGCCATCGGCGCGCCGCCTGTCTGCGCGCTTGAAATCCAGGCTGGCTGCCCGTCGCGGCAAGGAACTTCACTATGCTCAACAGCCAACAAATACTGGATGCCAATACCTGGCAGCAGACGCCTGAAGCCCTTTTTGACCGCATCAGCGATCACTACATCGTCAATGAAAATGATCTGGTGCAGCAGTTCATCGAACTTCTGCAAACCGATGAAAGGGATTTCAAGCGGATTGCTGACAGTACGGCGGCGCTGGTGCGCGAAGTTCGCGCCATGGATACCGCGGTGGATTCCATTGATGAGCTTTTGCAGCAATACAGCCTGGGCACCCAGGAAGGCCTGATGCTCATGTGCCTGGCAGAAGCCCTGCTGCGGGTGCCCGATACCGCCACGACCGATGCCCTGATCGAGGATCGTCTCAGTGTCGGTGACTGGGAAAAATACGCCGGCCAGAGCGAATCATGGTTCGTAAACGCCTCAACCTGGGGGCTTTTGACTACCGGTCGTGTGATCAAGCTGGACCATCCGCAGGATGGGCGCCCGGCTGGCTTCATCAACCGCATGGTCAACCGCATGGGCGAGCCGGTTATTCGTCAGGCCATGCGCCAGGCGATGAAGGTCATGGGCCGCCAGTTCGTGCTGGGTCGCGATATTGACGAAGCGCTCAAGCGCTCCAGACCGCAGTTTGACAAGGGCTACACCTATTCATACGACATGCTGGGGGAAGCCGCGCTGACCCGTCAGGATGCCAAACGCTATTTCGATGACTACACCAACGCCATTCGCGCCGTCGGCAAGACCAGCCAGAAGCTTTCTTCGAGCACACCGGCACCATCAATCTCCATCAAACTCTCGGCGTTGCATCCCCGCTATGAAGCCGGACGGCGCGAGCAGGTCCTTGAAGAACTGGTCGGGACCGTTCAACAACTGGTCGAGCTGGCGCGCGGGCTGGATGTCGCCCTGACCATTGATGCCGAAGAGGTGGATCGACTCGAACTGTCCTTCGATGTCTTCAAGGCGGTCTATACCTCCAGTGCCTGCCGGGGCTGGGGCAAATTTGGTCTGGTCATTCAGGCCTACTCCAAGCGCGCCCTGCCGGCCCTGCAATGGCTGACACGCGTGGCCAGTGATCAGGGAGATGAAATTCCGGTGCGCCTGGTCAAGGGCGCCTACTGGGACAGCGAGATCAAGGAATCCCAGCAGCTTGGCGTTGATGGGTACCCGGTCTTTACCCGCAAGGCCTGCACGGATGTCTCCTACCTGGCCTGCGCCACCTATCTGCTGTCCGACAATACCCGTGGCCGTCTTTTTCCCCAGTTTGCCACCCATAACGCGCACACCATCTCGACCATTATCGACCTGGCCCGTCAGGGGGATCGCGCCTTTGAGTTCCAGCGTCTGCACGGCATGGGCGAGGCCCTTTATGAGGCGGCCCTCAAGCAGGCGCCCAAGGGCACCTGGTGTCGCATTTACGCCCCGGTCGGTGCCCATAAGGACCTGCTCCCCTACCTGGTACGCCGCCTGCTGGAAAACGGCGCCAACTCCTCCTTCGTCCATCAGCTGGTCGACCCGCGCGTGCCAGTGGACTCCCTGTGCGTTCATCCGGTCGAAAATCTGACCGGTGTGGGCCAGTACTTCAATGCCAACATCCCGATGCCCGCTGCGATCTATCCGGACGGCCGCCGCAACGCTCGAGGCATCAATCTCAACGTCAACAGTCAGTTCAAGCCGTTGATGGAGGACATGTCGTCCTTTTTCCAGCGTAACTACAGTGCCGGCCCGCTGGTAGGGTTCGATCTGAAGGACAGTGACGGTGAGCACCACGACGTTATCTGCCCCTGGAATCATGGCCGCACCGTCGGCCGGGTGCGCTGGACCAGTGCCGAGGAAACCTCGCACGCCATTGAGGTGGCCTGGAAGGCTTTCCCCGACTGGAATGACACGCCGGTCGAGGAGCGCGCCGCTATTCTGGAGCGTTTCGCCGATCTGATGGAAAAGCACATGGCAGAGCTGATGGCCCTGTGCTGCATGGAAGGCGGCAAGCTTTTGCCCGACGGGGTGGCCGAAGTGCGCGAAGCGGTGGATTTCTGTCGCTACTACGCCGCCCGTGCCCGGGAAATCTTTGAAGCGCCCACGGTTTTGCCCGGCCCAACGGGAGAGTCCAACGAGCTCATCATGCAGGGCAAGGGGGTCTTTGCCACCATCAGTCCGTGGAATTTCCCGATCGCGATCTTCTGCGGTCAGACTGTGGCGGCGGCCGTGACCGGTAATACCGTGCTGGCCAAGCCGGCCGAACAGACCTCGCTGATCGCTCATCGCGTCATTGAGCTGTTGTATGAAGCCGGCATGCCGCGCGAGGTTGTCCAGCTGCTGCCGGGGGATGGCGCCACGGTAGGCGCCGTGCTCTCTAGCGATCGTCGCATTACCGGTGTGGCCTTCACCGGCTCCACCCAGACGGCACAGCTGATCAATCGCTCGCTGGCTGCCCGGGAAAACGCCCCCCTGCCCACACTGGTGGCAGAAACCGGCGGCCTGAATGCCATGATCGTGGACTCCACTGCCCTGCCCGAGCAGGTGGTCAAGGATGTGGTGGCTTCGAGCTATCAGAGCGCCGGCCAGCGCTGTTCGGCGCTGCGAGTGCTGTACGTTCAGGAAGACATCGCCGAGCGCGTCATCGATACCCTCAAGGGGGCCATGGCCGAGCTCAACATCGGCGATCCGACAAGGCTCTCCACGGATGTCGGCCCGGTCATCGATGAGGACGCCCGCAAGGGGCTTCAGGCCCATATCGATCGCCTCAAGGGCGAAGGCCGCCTGATTGCCGAGACCGAAATTGATCCGGCCATTGCGGCCAACGGCACCTTCATTGCCCCGACGGCGTTCAGGATCGATGGCATTGATGCGCTGGAGACCGAGCAGTTCGGGCCCATTCTGCATGTGGCGACGTTCAAGGCCAGCGAGATTGATCAGGTCATCGATACCATCAATGAACGTGGCTACGGTCTGACCTTTGGCGTGCACAGCCGCAACGAAACCTTTGCCAATCGCGTGGCAAGTCGTATCCGGGTCGGCAATGTCTATGTCAACCGTAATATCATAGGTGCCGTGGTAGGCGTACAGCCCTTTGGCGGGCAAGGCTTCTCTGGCACCGGGCCCAAGGCCGGCGGCCCCCACTATTTACTGCGTTTTGCCAATGAAAAAACGCGTACGATCAATACAGCAGCTCTGGGGGGCAATGCATCCCTTCTGGCCATGGGCGACGGTTGATACAGCACTCATGACGCAAGCGATGGGAAACCGTTTGTGGTTGAAAACAACATTAAAAAGGGTTTCTCATTCGCGCGCGCCCTGCTCATGACCCTTGCAGGAAACATTCCGGCCTAATAATCAGAACACAGGAGAAATTTATGGCTATCGGCGTCTGGATCAGCCTTTTTGTTTATTTTGCGCTCATGATCGGTATCGGCTTGTATGCCATGCGCACCTCTACCTCCACCTCCGAGGATTATATGCTCGGCGGACGAACCCTCAGCCCGCAGGTAGCCGCACTGTCGGCCGGCGCATCGGACATGAGCGGCTGGTTGCTGCTGGGCCTTCCCGGCGCCATGTTCGCCTCCGGCCTTGGATCGGCATGGATCGGTATCGGTCTGCTGGTAGGGGCCTTTTTCAACTGGCTGCTGGTGGCACCGCGTCTTCGTGAACAGACAGTCCACTATGGCAATGCCATCACCATCCCGGCCTTTCTGGCCAACCGTTTTCCTACCCGCGCCATGTCCTTGCGGGTGGTGTCTGCCATCGTCATCGTGATCTTCTTTGCCATTTATACGGCCTCGGGCCTTGTCGCCGGCGGCAAACTGTTCCAGAGCGCCTTTTCGGGCCTGATCAACATTGGCGGGCTGGGCGATTACGGCACGGGCATCGTCATTACCCTGGGGGTAGTGCTGGTCTATACGGTCGTCGGGGGCTTTCTGGCCGTCAGCCTGACGGATTTCGTACAGGGCTGCATCATGATGCTGGCGCTGGTCATCATGCCGGCCGTGGTGCTTTTCGGCGAAGGCGGCGGCGGTTTCGCTCAGGCATCACAGACCCTTAATGAGATTGATCCCACATTATTATCCTGGACAGATGGTCTGACCTTCATCGGCTGGCTTTCTGCCGTCACCTGGGGGCTGGGCTATTTCGGACAGCCGCACATCATCGTGCGTTTCATGGCCATTCGGTCCCTGAAGGACGTTCCCGTAGCGCGCAATATCGGCATGAGCTGGATGCTCATTTCCATGATTGGCGCCGTGTCGCTGGGGATATTCGGCCGGGCCTATGCCGTTCGCAATGGCATGCAGGTCGATGACCCGGAAACGATCTTTATCATTCTGGCAAACCTGCTGTTCCATCCGCTGGTCACCGGTTTCCTTTATGCCGCACTGCTGGCAGCGATCATGAGCACCATCTCCAGTCAGTTGCTGGTGGCCTCTTCCTCGTTGACCGAAGACTTCTATCGTCTTTTCCTGCGCAAGGAAGCCTCCGAGAAGGAAGCGGTCACGGTCGGTCGAGTCAGCGTCCTGCTGGTGGGCATCGTCGCCGCCATCATTGCCTCCGACCCGAACTCTCAGGTGCTGGGACTGGTGAGCAACGCCTGGGCAGGCTTTGGTGCAGCATTCGGTCCGCTGATCCTGCTGTCGCTGATGTGGTCACGCACCAACGGCGCCGGCGCCATCGCAGGCATGATCGTAGGGGCCGTTACGGTCATGGTCTGGATCACGCTGGGCTGGAACGCGTCATTCATGGGTGGTCCCGGTATTTATGAAATCATTCCGGGCTTCATTGCCTCACTGATCGCCATTGTGATCGTCAGCAGAGCCACCAGTGATTCCGGCGAGTACAAGCAAATCTCTCGCTGATCGCGCCTTTACAGTGCATCGAACGTTAAAAAGGGCTCCCGAGGGAGCCCTTTTTGATGGCGTTCAATCAGGGGCGTTTCCAGAGCCTGGGGCCGATCGATCAGCCTGCGGGCGTCAGAAGGCTACCCCAAGCTCTCTCAATGCACCTTGCTCAACGCAAAGCGAATGACTGCCCGTACGATCAAGGCGATCAGAGCAATCAGCAGCAGGGTCAACAGCATCGAAGCAGGGTTGGTCATCAGCGTGGCCAATAGTACACCTGCCACGATCGACCAGGTCATGCGATTGACCTGATCGTCATCAAGACGAAGAATGGCAGGCACCCACCGATTGACCATTTTGCCAAAACCACTCTCCCAGCCCTTCCAGGCCAGTGCGGTAGCAATGGCAAAAATAACGATCCAGATGACAGCAATGGTCATAAGCTCTCCTGCGCGAATGTTTAAATGTCTATAATTCAGTGTGACCCTGGGCACAATGCCTGTGCCGCTGGGCCCTCATGACGCCGGCCTGCACACAGGTAAGCACCATGCTGGCATGATATCGCAAAAAAAGCGCGATTGATGAACCTCTCGGGGTTGAAAATTATATGGCCGTCGCCATCTTGGTGGATAAGCACGTCGGCACGCATTCATGGAGACCATCCTTGAAAACAATGCCCCGACAGTTTTAGAGCAACCAACACGTACCGACGCAAAAGGACCCTTATCATGCAGATCGCAGAGAACACGGTAGTAGCGTTTCATTACACCCTGAAAAACGACGCTGGAGAAGTCCTCGACAGCTCCGAAGGTCGTGATCCGCTTTCCTATCTGCACGGTTCAGGCAACATCATTCCTGGCCTCGAGAAGGAACTATCGGGCAAGACGACAGGCGATACCCTTCAGGCGCGCGTTGAACCCGGCGAAGGCTATGGCGAAGTCCAGCCCTCTCTGGTGCAGGAAGTACCGCGCGATGCCTTTCAGGGTGTTGAAGACATCCAGCCGGGCATGCAGTTTCAGGCTCAGACCGAAGGCGGCCCGCTGCTGGTCACCGTCACCAAGCTTGAAGGTGACACCGTGACTGTTGACGGTAACCATCCGCTGGCAGGTGAGACCCTGAATTTTGACGTGAGCGTTGAATCCGTACGCGAAGCCAGTGCCGAAGAGCTCGAGCACGGCCATGTACATGGCGAAGGCGGTCATCAGCACTGATTGCCAGCGCCCAGCGTTTAAAAAGGCAGCCCATGGGCTGCCTTTTTTTATGCCTGCTCTTGCCGTTTCGTACCTTGCGAGACCGTGGCGTTTGGCACGTCAGCAGAGGCGAATGTAGCGGCATTTGAATGCCTGCCAAGTGCTCGATAGTTGAAAATTAGCCGCCAGATCAGCACCACCAGACAGCTACCTGCAAATCCGAATCCGCTCCAGAAAAAGGTCTGCGGCCAGTAGCAGGCAGCAATCAAGAGCAGCGTTCGTCCGACACTTCCTGTAGCAACATCGACCAGACGCTCGACTCCGCCGACCCTGACCACGATCATTTGCGCTTCCTGAAGCAGCGCTGCCAGTCGCCTTTCAAGATCAAATACGAGTATGACAATGACCAGCACAAGCGCAGGCTGGAAAAGTCGCTCAGGCTGGTAAAGTGAAAGCCCACCCATGACCGACAAAATCAAAACGATTTCCATGAAGGGGCGCAGGTAGCGCTGCCTGGCATCAAAGTGCCCGAGTGCCATGGATACCCAGCCCGACAACATGCTCAGCAGACGATATAAAACAACGAACAGTGCAGCTAACAAAGGCTGGCGTGCATACAGCAGAGGCATTGTGGCAATGCCAAGCGCGATGGCTGAAAGGGCAAGCCCCGCCGGCGAGACGCGCCAGGCCACAAGCTGATGCGCCGCCCATGCCATAAAGGTGTGACGAAAACGATGCAAACGAAACATCAGGTGAGACATTCTCGGTACCGGCAGGTAAAAGAGGCGTCATTGTAGTGATGGGCTGCAACGACGTCGATGCCGGCTGCGTCAGACGCTCCTGGACTCAGGCGCGACTGCACTCAAGTACGGCCAGGAAACGATTATCGCTGCCCGTTTCACTGTCCACATAGAGGGTTCTGGCAACCCTTGCATCCAGCTGCTGGCCGCCACAGAAAGTACTGCCCGAGCTGCCGGCGAATGCAATGTTGTTCAGGGCAATACCCTTGTGGGCATCATTGATCACCTGGTCGACCACCATCTCATTGTTCTGTTTCAGATGACCGTGCGTTACATACACGACGCGCCCACCCTCGCGACATAGTGCGATGGCACGCAACAGCAATGACACAAGACGCTCTGAACGCTGACGTGAAGACAGGTGTCGCCCCATCAGGACCGGGATATCCAGCAGGACACGATCAAAGGTGCCCACCTCTTCCAGTGATAGACGCTCATCATCAAGGCGGGTCATGATCACATTGTCCGGAACATGGCAAAGCTCAGCGCTTTCAAGCGACAGTGCGCCCGTGATATTGGCGACCAGTTCACCTCGCTCATCGAGCTTTCGGCCAATCAGGTGCATGCGCTGTCGACTGGAGCCATACATGTCCAGTACGCGATGATGGGGCGCCATGTCCAGCAGCGATATCCCATGATGGTTCGAGCGCTCACATGCAGTCCGAGGCGCTAATGTTCCATCGAGTCCGGATGATGTCAAAGAAGCGGGTATCGCTTCGGCCGCTGGGGCTGAAAGCCCTGAGCATCGGGTATCCATACCTGAGAAATCCTGAAATCAATATTCAGGCCGGCATCCTGCCAGCCGCTTGCCACCATCACTGTACAATATTTTTATACATCTTGTACAACAAATGCCGGTTTATAAAGCATTAGTACTGGAGACACCTGGAAAGCTTGATTGACGGGCTCAAAAACCAGCGACATGGAAAAGAACCCGTACAGATCAGCTCACTCTCATTACCGTCAGCACACAAAAAAGTGGGCCGATACTGTCACAGTACCGGCCCACTTTGACATTTCAGAAAATCAGGGCGTGCGCATGGCCAGCGCATTGGCATCCAGAGTTCGGCGTGACTGCCAGTAATGTCGGCTCCAGTAGGGATTATCCAGCCGAGAAATCTTGACGCCTCGCGAGCTTGAAGCATGCATGAAGCGGCCATCACCAAGATAGATTCCGACATGGCGATCACCGCGCCATGGCCTGAAAAAAACCAGATCACCGGCCTTGAGCGCCGTTTTCTCGATGCGGCGGCCGGTCAGCACCTGTCCGGCCGTGGTCCGGGGAAGGTCAAAGTTGAAGCTGTCACGAAAGACCTGCTGCACCAGTGCCGAACAATCAATGCCACTGCTGCTTTCGCCCCCGAATCTATAGGGTGTCCCCTCCCAGGTATCGTATTCAGCCAACAACGCGGCCTCTATATCGACCGGGTAAGCATCCTCGGGCGACGTATAATCATATCGGGGCGCCTGGCCGGCATTTCTTCCCGCTTTCGCTTTCGACGTTTTCACCGTCGAAAGCGAAAGCATTGCCGTATCCTTTAAACCATCCTGTGAACCGGGCTGCGAGGCCGCACACCCTCCTAAAGCAAGACAAACCAGACCACTCATGATTATTCGCCGCATGTATACGGCCCTTTTTGTTGATCGAGCACTGGAAGCATCCTGAAAATATCGCGTGACAGATAGGAAAAAGGCGTCGAACAAAACGCTTTCAGGATGTTAAGGAATTTGGCCTTGTCTGACGAGTATTAAAAATTAATCAAACCACCCTTGTTGTGACCAAAGTATTAATCGAAAGCCATACGAAAGTAACCAAACCACACCATCCAGTTACCTTTGGTGATCCTAGTGCAGAATGCGCGCATCCCCTGGCAGCGTATCTGCGTGCAAAGGCGGCCAGCGTCGGGGCTGAGTGCCCGGAAAATCAAGACTGGCCCAGCAACCCGCCAGCGGTGGCAGCCCTGTCTGCCAGGCGGTCATGGCATGATTGAACTCCGCCAGGAAATAATCGCGTTCGGGCGTGACCACCATGAAGAAACTGTACCCTGCCAGCATCCCCTTTCCATAGGCCCACCAGTCGCTATAGTGACGGGATGCCAGCTGCAGCGCCTGGTCCAGATAGTGATGAAACTTGTCTGAACTCAGCCAGCCAAGCTGCCGCCCGGCAGCCGCAAGGTCTACCAGCTGCGCGATGTCCCACGCGGCCATATCGATATCGTTGCAGTGATGATCGTTTTTCAGCACGCGACGCAGCCTCTCCAGATGCACGCCCTCGTCTTCACTGCGCTCGGCAGATTCAAGCACGGCAATTTCCTGACGCAGGCGACGCTGGTTGAGCGTGTAGGGGCCGTAGTTAATCAGGTATTCCTGGCGATCCCCCGCCTCGACCAGAAAGTCGAGAAATCGAATCAACGGCGCGGTGCCCCCGAGACCATAATGACTGTCGAGCCAGTCCCGGATTTCGCTGGCCTGAACGCCGTATTGTCTGTCAGGTTCACCCCAGAGCGCGGCATTGAGCGGTCCTGACAGCGAGAGTGCGGTAAATCGCGACAGTGACGGGCGCCTGCCCGGCTCCTTTTGGAAGCCGGTCGGCGCGGTCAGCCAGTGAAAGGGGCTGCCGGGGTCATGGCGATGCCATTCGATGTCCTCGATCAGAGACTCCTGAGTGCTGTCCTCGGGCAGGGCCTGCTCCCATCGCGCCCAGGCCTCCAGCATGGCATCCACACAGAGATAGTGACGATCCAGCATGGCGGCAAGCCTTGTGTAATAGCGCGTCAGCAGTTCGTCTTCACCATAGTCGGCGCTTTCAAACATCTGAAGATGAAAGGCATATTTCTCTGCCATGATGATCGTGGCCGAGACCGACGCGCAGGCCGCCAGTTCCTGGCGATAGGCCAGCAGTTCGGGAGATGGCGTACCAAAGGGGGTGTCGACCTCCGGCATTCTGTCATGCAGCGCATCGGAGGCCAGCTGATTGAGATGATGTACCTGTCCCGGCATCCAGAAGCGCGAAAGCCCTGCCACCCCCTCTTCCGGACGCCAGTCCAGCACCTCATGAAGATACTCCCGGCTCTGTCGGCGTTGCTCATCGTTGACAGCCGGAGCCGTTGACTGACGATACAGCAGATCCGATTCTCTGACCGAGGCTACCGCGAGCGCCCAATGGCGTGCACTGCTGCGCAGTCCGCGGATCATGGCTCGCGAGCGATCGCGAAGATCATCGTCGAGCAACTGATGCAGCGGCCTTTGCCATGGGCTGTCGCTCGCGTCCAGCAGCAACTGCCAGTCATCAGTGAAGTTCTCCATCAAATCGAGCCCTTCATGCAGACTGCGGCCGCGCTGCCAGGCCAGCGCCACGGCATGCCAGTTGTCATAGCGGCGCGTCAGAAGATCCACTCCATGCGCGGCAAAGCCTCTGGCCTCATCCTGATCCAGCCATCCCATGGCCATCCCGGCCCAGGCCAGATCCACCAGACGCAACCAGTCCCAGGCGGCCACATCCCGAGGCTGTCCCTGCACGACAAAGGCCTCCATTGTGGCGGCATAAGTCGCCTGTGGTGCCATGCGTACGTGCCATTGCAGGCGCTGGGCCGTGGTCATGGCCCCAAACCGCTGATGATCCAGCTCCCAGCCATGGCGATGACCCTGCCCTGCCAGCCAGAGCAGCATACGGATCAACTCATCACGCTCATGAATCGACCAGACCCGGCCCAGGAAATGTCCGGTGTGATCACGCTCCAGTCCAGCTGCCGCCATGCTATCGATCATGATGGGCGCAAAGGGCGCGCGGGCCCGCCATATGGCGCTGTCGCCGTCATCGGGCCAGGGGGCCTGTGAAGCAGCACCTTCCTTGAGCCAGGTCAGCCATTGCGAGAGCGCCTGCTCATCCAGCCAATGCGCGTTAAAAGCCAGCACCAGCATGGTGACGGCTTCATCACGCTGCGCCTGATCAAGACGCCCTATCATTTGCCACCCCAGTGCGCCCGGCTCCTCGATCTCCATGCTGCGCAGGCGTGCAAGGGCACGGGACATACTCATGCCACGCTCGGGCGGCACCTCACGATGCCAGCCGTGGCTGGCCAGACGCTGGGCACACCAGATCTGCAGGCTTTCTTTCAAAAAATACCTCATGAGACAAATATTCGGTCCCGCTGTTGCGGGAGCAGCCCTCATTGTAACCTGGACCGCCCCCTTGTCTCAGCGGGGTTCCTGCGGATCGGCCATTCGCTCGGCATGCGTCTTGTTTCGCACAGGTGCTGTGGGCAGCATCCAGCTCAGAATCCAGCGGCGTATACGAACGACAAACTGCTCCTGAAAGAGAATGCAAAGGATGATGGTGATCAGCAGGTAGACCGGGTAGAGCCATATGGAACTGGTGCCGGCCGCCGCCAGACACAGGCGCAGGTTGTCAGCACACAGGGAAGGCTCACCCTTCAGAATCTGCTCGCTTCTGGTGAAGATGACATAAAGCGGTACATGCAGGGCAAACATGGGCAGGGATGCCCCACCCAGACGTCCGGCAAATTTGGTCAGTCGCTTACTGTCGGGGGTGGGAATGTGCACGCACAGATAGATCAGTGCCATTTCAGCCGTGAGCAATAATCCGTTATGGAGCAAGTAGTACCAGGCGCGTCCATGCTCGAGCAGCCAGGTCGCGACCAGACAGCACACCGCGATATACAGCGCCAGAGCCAGTTTTCCTTGCCGCTTGAGCAGTTGCCCGGCATTTTTTTGCTGCATATAAAAGGCGCACAGCAAAATCCCTGCAATGAACTCGGGCAGCCGAATAATCGGATTGCGGTGCAGGATACCTGTTTCCGGCATGTCATAAGGGGTAAAGGCCACAACCAGCAATGGCGGTACCAGATAGACCAGGTTGGTAAGCAGGATCGCCAGCCGCGTCCTTTTGATCTTCATGAGCCTGGGGGCAATAAAGGGAAAGGTCAGATAGAAGAAAAACAGTGCCGAGATGGACCAGGACGGCGGATTGAATGTCAGGTAATAGGGGTTCCAGGCGTGCAGCATGAACACGTTGAGCACGACGTTAAACCAGAGCTCAAAGTCGCCCATGGTGTGGCGAAGGGCCTCGGGATTAACGATACCGGTGTCGTTGTTGACGTCATAGAGCACAAAGCGCAGTGACGTCCCGGCATCCTGAGCCGTCAGTGCCAGATAGCCCACACCTGCCGAAACCGCCATGGCCAGAAGGCACGAACCGATATGAATCGGATAGAGGTTGGCAAACCGCTTGGTCATGAAGCTTCTGGCTGGCTCGCGCATTTCGTGCTTGTCATTGAGATACACATGCGCCAGCAAAAAGCCGGACAGGATAAAAAAGGTACTGGTCGAGAAAAACCCGAGATCCGTGACATAGCCCGACCAGCTTCTGATGGACGGGTAGTTATGCAGGGTATGAAAGATGACGATGTAGAGACCGAGAAAGAATCTCAGCCACTCAAGTCCAATAAATCGCTCTTTGGAAGAGGCCATGATATCCACTCAAAGCACTGACGTAAGCGGGGCAAATCCGCCATGCCCTTTGGCATATGACTGACAGATGCCGGTTTGGCAAGCAACATACGCAGCTCTCGTGCCAACGTCCACTCCGAAGGGTCATAATATGTTAATCCGCCGACACATAAAAAACCCCGGCCAGGCCGGGGTTTTTTATTAGAGGATAGATGCGATCCGTCAGTCTCCTTAGGCGGGCTGAGTATTGGCTTCCGGATTACGGCTCCAGACACGATGCTGGCCCAGCGCCTTTTTGAAGTCATCAAAAATGGCATCCACGCTGTCACCGGTCAGGACACCCTCATCCAGCTTGATATTGGCAGCTTCCAGCAGCGCCTTGCCCTCACCTACCGCCGCAATCACCTTCAGGTGCTTCCAGGCCTCCTGCGGATAGTAGCGACCCTGACCGCTGGCCTTGAGCGTTTCAACGCTTTTGGCGCCACCGGCGATCAGTACCGCATCCATGGTGACTGACGGCAGACCATTGAGCATCGCATCCGGCGTAATAGTGTTGCCATTGCTGGCCTTCACCGGCGCCATGGTTGGCGCAATGATCATGCCCTTCGCGCCTTCGGCCTTGAGCTTCGACTGCAGTGCCGTGACCTGATCAAGATCAACACCGTCCGCGACCAGAATGGCCACCTTGCGGTATTTGATGTTGCCGGGCAGACGTGCCATCAGGCTCAGCGCTGGCGACTCGGTCAGCGTGCTCCTGCCCAGCTCTTCCGCCGAGGCCGGCTTTTCCGTGGGTGCCTCGATACCATGAATCTCGCCCACGCGACGGGCCAGGTCCAGATCGATATTGGGCAGGATCTGCTGGATCACACGCTCACGAATCCAGGGACGCTCGACCTTGGAAAGCTCGAAGCCGTAGGCCTGAACGATGTGCTCCTTTTCCACGTCTGTCTGGCTGTTCCAGAACAGGGTGGCCTGCGAATAGTGATCGGCAAAGGAGGCACTGCGCCCGCGAATCTTGTGGGCATCAACACGCTCGTTGACCGATTCAAACCCGCCGTTTTCTGCCGCCGGCGGCGTTTCACGCGGCCAGCCGTCATCGATCGAGTTGGGCTCGTAGGACGCCTGCCCCTTGTTGATCGTCATGCGGTGGAAGCTGTCACGCTGGTTGTTATGCACCGGCGTGACGGGACGGTTGATCGGGATTTCCTTGAAGTTCGGCCCACCCAGACGCAGCATCTGGGTATCGAGATAGGAAAACAGACGTCCCTGCAGGAGCGGATCGTTGGTGAAGTCGATGCCCGGCACGATATGGCCCGGATTGAAGGCCACCTGTTCGGTTTCGGCAAAATAGTTGTCCGGGTTGCGGTTGAGCGTCATCTTGCCCAGCGGCGTCACCGGCACCTGTTCCTCGGGAATCAGCTTGGTCGCATCCAGAATATCGAAGTCGAACTTGTGCTCGTCCTCTTCCTCGATGATCTGCGCACACAGTTCCCATTCGAGGTAGTCGCCGTTGCTGATATCGGTGGCCATCTCGCGGCGGTTGAAATCCGGATCACGACCCCACAGCAGCTGCGCCTCGTCCCAGATGAAGGAATAGGTACCCGCCAGCGGCTTCCAGTGAAACTTCACAAAGCGCGATTTGCCCTGCTTGTCGACCAGCCGGAAGGTATGAACGCCAAAGCCTTCCATGGAGCGATAGCTGCGTGGGAGGGCACGGTCCGACATGGTCCACAGCACCATGTGCGCCGACTCCGGCATCAGGGAGACAAAATCCCAGAAGGTGTCATGCGCTGATTGGCCCTGCGGAATTTCGTTGTGCGGCTCGGGTTTGACGGCGTGCACGAAGTCGGGGAACTTGATCGCATCCTGGATAAAAAAGACCGGCATGTCGTTGCCGACCAGATCCCAGTTGCCCTCTTCGGTGTAAAACTTGGTCGCGAAACCGCGCACGTCACGGACAGTGTCGTTGGAGCCGCGCGAGCCCTGAACGGTGGAGAAGCGTACAAAGGTCGGGGTTTGCTGGCCGGCCCTGAAAACCGCCGCCTTTGAATACTTCTCGGCCTCCGGATAGGCCTCGAAAACACCGTGTGCAGCAGCACCACGAGCATGCACGATGCGCTCGGGAATACGCTCATGGTCGAAATGATTCATCTTCTCGCGGAAGATAAAGTCTTCCATCAGCGTCGGACCACGCTCACCGGCCTTCAGGGAGTTGTGGTTATCGGCAATGCGTACGCCATTGTTAGTACGCAGGTCATGACCTTCGGCATCGTTGCGAAACTGCTCGAGATTCTCGTTCTTGCTCTGATCACTGGTTTTGAAATCAGTATCGTGCGGACCGTCAGTGTTGGACGCGCTATAGGGATTGTTGGCCACGGTATTCTCTCCTCATCGAATTCGGCAATAAAACATTACCGGTCTGCCTGTCCATCGGCGGCGCTTCAGGGAAGCGCTCGATTACCCACTACCCAGTGTGTCAGGACACTGGGCAAGCAATTCATGGCATCTTGCAGATAATCAGCGTAGGTGTCTTTCTTCTTCCATGCCAAAACTGAATCACTGATCAGCATGACAATCATTTTCTTTTAAATAACTGACACAAAAGAATTTATTGATATAACACCGGTTTCCTGTCGAACAGCTGATAAAAAAGCTGCCGGGCAATACCCGTCAGCCTTTGATGTTGCCTGATAAAAAGCGATTACCTGTCAGGCAATGCCTTGAGACGTTTCTCGACACATTCATCGCTATCATGACACGGCAGATGGGTTCAACGCTGAATGGGGCCTGCGATCATGCCATGTTCAGATACAACGACGCCCGGCTTGACCGGGCGTCGAAGGGAGAAAGCGTTCGGCAGGATCAGACCTTGCCGTTCCCCTTGCCCTTGATCAGAGAGACCAGCCACAAAAGAATCACTGAACCGATAATGGCTACCACCAGTGATCCAATGATGTTATTGGAGCCAATGCCCAGCATGCTGAAGATGGCACCACCCAGTACGGCACCCACGATACCCACGACAATATTGCCCAGGATACCGAAGCCGCCACCACGCATGATCTTGCCGGCAATCCAGCCAGCCAGACCGCCAATGATCAGCCAAAGAATAATGCTCATGGTCTTCTCCCTGATAACCACCCTGCTTGAATGTTTTGCCCTTGCCCCGGCCGGGGAGCCTGCAGGTAACCTGCAGTACTGCCTAGACTATAGACGTTGTGTGCCATGTTACCAATCACATTGCTTTCAGGCGGTGTGACCTGCAATTCGCTACAATCGAGACCATTCATCCGACAACGACCGTGAACAAGGACAACCATGCCGCTATCGCTGCCCGGTTATGCCGGTGACTGGCTTGAACGCAGCCTTGACCGGCAGGTGCGCCTGGCAGTTACCGGGCTGTCGCGCGCCGGCAAGACCGCCTTTCTGACCTCGCTGGTCAACCAGCTGCGCCATGCAGGTCTTGATGCCCGTCTGGACATGATGAACTGCGCCCGTGAAGGCCGGCTGCTGGGGGCACAGCGCCAGACCCAGCCGGACCTTTCCGTCCCCCGCTTTCCCTATGATCAGGCGCTGGCTGCACTTGAGGCCATGCCCCCCGACTGGCCCTCACCGACCCGCGGCATCAGCGAACTTCGTTTGCTCATCCGCTACAAGAGTCGTACCGGCAGCCGCCATTTTCTGGGCGAGCAGCGCACGCTTACTCTGGATCTGATCGATTATCCCGGAGAGTGGCTGCTGGATCTGCCCATGCTGCGCCAGAGCTATCAGCAGTGGTGTGAAGCGCTTGGAACCCAGCTCACTGGACGCCGGCGCCGCTTTGCCGAAGGCTTTTTAAACCGGGTCAGTGACCTTGATCCCTCGGCCACGGCCGACGAACAACAGCTGGCCGATATCAGTGCGGAATACGCTCGTTCGCTCAACAGTGCGCGCAACGAAGGCGGCTATACCTGGGTGCAACCGGGGCGCTTTCTGCTGCCCGGCGAGCTTGATGGTGCGCCGGTGTTGCAGTTTTTTCCGCTGCCCATGGAACAGCTCGGCGACCCGGCGGCGCTGGCCGAACTACCGGCCGACAGCAATTACCAGACGCTGGCACGGCGTTTTGAACACTACAAGCGCACCGTCATCGGCCCCTTTTACCGCCAGCACTTTCGCCGCTTTGACCGCCAGATTGTGCTGGTGGATGTGCTCTCGGCGCTCAATGCCGGGCCGGATGTCTTCGATGATCTGCGCCACGCCATCGCAACACTGATGCAAAGCTTTGACTACGGCAGCCGCAGCCTTCTATCGCGGCTTTTCAATCCGCGTATCGATCGACTGGCGATCGCGGCGACCAAGGCCGATCACGTCACACCCGAGCAGCATGACAATCTGCTGTCACTGGTGCAGGCGCTGATGGCCGAACCGCTGAGGGATTTGCGCTACGCCGATGTCCCGGTCAAGTCGCTGTCGCTGGCCGCCATTCGCGCCACTCAGGCCCGCACGGTCGAGCATGACGGCAAGCGTCATCCGGCGCTCAAGGGCACTACCGAATCAGGCGAGGAGGTGCTGATGTTCCCGGGCGAGGTGCCCTCGCGTCTGCCGGATGCCGATTTCTGGCAGCGTCAGGGATTTGACTTTACGGCCTTCAAGCCGGCACCGCAGGGCGCGGGAGAAGCCCTGCCCCACATTCGCATGGACAGTGCACTGGACTGGTTACTGGGAGACAAGCTGCGATGAGTGATCCACGTCCGGGCAGGCGCTTTGATGTTCAAAACGAGGCCAGGAGCACCACCGCTCCCGAAGCGCAGGCCTTCGAGCAGCACTTTGTGCCAGTGGACCCGGCCCCCGGCGCGCGTTACCAGCTCGACAGCCTTCATCACCCACTGGAAGAGGAAGCACCGCCCGAGCAGATCGACAGCGCCCTTGACCACGCACTGGCCAGACCCAAAAAGCGGCGCTGGGGGCTTTTGAGCGTACTGGCGGGCACGCTGGTCATGGGCGGCGTTCAGGCCGTCGACACCTTCCAGAACGCCTGGTTTGGCGGTGACTGGGTCAGTGGGGCCTGGAGTGTGCTGGGTCTGGGCGTCGTCACGCTGGCCGGCACCTCGCTGACACGTGAACTGGTGCGTCTCAAGCGGCTGCGCCGACACGCGCGGCTGCGCGAGGACATCGACGCGCACATCATGGATACGCAGATGGACGGCGATCGGATGCAGGGCTTGTGCAACCGCCTGCGCCTTCAGATGGGTCTGGGCCATCGTGACCCGCACTGGCAGGACTTTCTGCGCGCTCGACAGGCGCATCACAATGCCCGCGAAACCCGCGACCTTTTCAACTACTACGTGCTGGCGCCACGTGATGCCAGCGCTCGCAGACTGATCACCCGCATGTCGAGCGAAACGGCTCTGCTGGTGGCCATCAGCCCTGTCACGCTGATCGACATGGGGCTGATGGCCTGGCGCAATCTGCGCATGATCGATCGTCTGGCGGCGCTCTACGGGCTGGAGCTGGGCTATGCCAGCCGTCTGCGCCTGTTCCGGGCGGTGCTGGCCAACATGGCGTTTGCCGGTGCCAGTGAACTTGCCACCGAGGTCAGCATGGACCTTCTATCGATGAATCTGGCCAGCCGCCTGTCCGGTCGCGCCGGACAGGGCATGGCCAGTGGCCTTTTGACCGCACGTCTGGGCATTCGCACTTTGAAAATGCTGCGCCCGCTGCCGTTTGAGGATGACCGCGCGCCGAAGCTCGCCGATCTGCGCCGCCAGCTCTGGCAGCAGATGAGGCGTGTCGATGACGGCAAGGCTGATCGGAAAAAGGCCAAGGATGTCTGATGCCAGCCATTCGGCGTCATCTGTGGTCGCAAGGCCTGGGCGTCAGGACGGTAGATCCTGACGCAGAAGCGCTAAAGCACAGGCGTGGCACCTAGAGGGCAAACAGCTCGCGCAGCTTCACGGCCACACCGGCTTCGGTGTGCGCCTTGATCAGCTCGGCATCGGGCGCCCGGATCAAAAGCTCGGGGTGCGCGTTGCCCATCGCAAAGGCACGGCCGGCATTTTGCAGCATGTCGGTATCGTTGAGGTTGTCCCCAAAGGCGACGGTATGCGATACCGGAATATCAAGCTGCGCCGCCAGGCGATTGAGCATCTTTCCCTTGGAGGCTTCCTGGTCCATCACTTCCAGTGAGTTCTCCAGCGAATAGGTAATGTGGGTGCGCTCCTCGAAATGAGCACGAATGCGCGTTTCGATCGCCTTGAGCAACACGGGATCGCCGATAAAGAGCACCTTGCCCACCTGCTGCCCGTCAACGCCGGCCATATCCACCACGTTGTAGGTAAACCCGGTACTTTCGTGAAAGGCCAGCAGCTTCGGCTCGGGCGCATCGATCAACCAGCGATCGCTGGTGTAGAGATTGATACGCACCTCTTTGGGTACGTCCATCTCCAGCACCGTGCGCACGATGTCCTGTGGCACCAGAATTTCATGGATCAATTGATCGTCAGGGCCGTGCAGATGTGCCCCGTTGGCCGAAATGATATGCGCGTTGACCCCGAGCTGGCGCCGAACCTCGCGGATATCCTGATAATGGCGCCCCGAGGCGATGGCCAGTGAATGGCCCTGTCGCTCGAGCGTCTGAAAGGTCTCAATGGTGATGTCATCAAGGCCATGATCGGCGTTGAGCAGCGTTCGATCCAGATCGGTCACGATCAGATGAGGCGTCATGCAATCTCCTGTACGTGGTAAAAGCCGGCATGGCAGACCTTCATTGTAACGTCTGCCTGCCCTGTGATGATGGGCACAGCTCACCTGCCAGCCGTAACGCTCCTTCGACGCTGCTGCCCTTCGGACGAACCAGCTGCGTTGCAAGCGCCTGCGGCACCCACGGTTCAAGCGCGTCGGCCAGCCCGCCACAAAGCGCCAGCGGCAGCTGCCCGCGCGGGTCGAGCGCCTGATACATCAGCGCGATATCCTCACCGGCCTGATGCAACAGTGCCTGAGCGACCGGATGATCACCGTGTCGGATAACCACCGGGGCAAGCGCGGCGAACCGGGTCTGATCGGCGCTGGAAAGCCAGTGTGTCAGTGTGGCCGCACAGGTGGCGGGGGCGCTGGCCAGCATCGACATCGTCTCGCACAGCGCGCGGGAAAAATCATCCGGCGCGACACGCCCATCAAGTGCGTGCTGTGCATGGCGACTGGCCCGAAGCCCCAGCCAGGCACCGCTCGCCTCATCCCCCGAGGGAAACCCGTAGCCACCCACGCTGACACGCCGGCCATCGCCATGCAGCGCCTCACCGACACTGCCGGTCCCCAGCGCCACAATGGCGCCGTGCAGCCCCTGATGCGCCCCCACCAGTGTGGTGAAGGCATCGCTTTCAAGTCTCAGGCCTGCAAGGTCTGGCGCCGCCTGAAAAAAGGCATCGCGCCACGACCACTGATTGGCACCAGCCAGCCCCAGCGCCAGATGGCACTGCTCAACGGGCAACGTGGCGCCCAGTGCCTGCCGAGCCTCTTCCAGCAGCGCAAGGATGGTGCGCCAGGCCCGCGCCACCCCCAGGGCAAGCCCCGACGGGCCACCCGTGACCTCAACGCAACGGCCCTGCCACTGCGCCATCAGTCGAGTGCCGCTGCCGCCGCCGTCTATCCCCACCAAAAGCGCATCTTCAGCGGCCATCGCGCTGAATCTCCGCCTGGAGCTGCTGCGCCACAATCCAGGCCTGCTCGCCCAGAATCAGATGCAGGCAATGATCACCGATGCGCTGTACGCCCGCGGCACCCAGCGATGACAGGGCGTCGTGGTCAAGATGTGACGGTTCGCTGATCTCAAGACGCACGCGCGACAGCGCCACCAGCTCGCTGCGGCGAAGATTATTAACGCCCCCGAGCGCTTCGAGCCAGCGGGACAGGTCTGCATCCTTCAGGGCGCTCTGTCCGGACCTTTCCTGCTCGGCCGCCGGCGCCATGGTTCGTGCGATATCCGGCGTTTGCACCGGCTTGCCGCGCGCTTTCAGTGCCGTACGGATATCCTCGGCCACGCCATCGGCAATCGGTCCCATGACCACCTGCAGGTGCCCCCCCTTGAGCCTGAGCACGCCTCGGGCACCCAGCCCCTTGAGCGCGGCCTCATCAATCTGCTCAACGTCCTGAACCACCAGTCTCAGTCGCGTGGTACAGGCCCCGACCGAGGTCAGATTGTCACCGCCGCCCAGTGCCGTGACGAAGGCCGGGCCGCGTGCCTGCACTTCCCCTTCTTCAGGCGCTGCCGTCTGGCTCATGGGTTCACGCCCCGGCGTTTTGAGATCAAAGCGCACGATGGCCCAGCGAAAGATCATGTAATAGAGCACTGCGTACAAAAGCCCGACCGGGATCAGCAGCCAACCGCGACTGGAAAGACCATAGGAGAGCAGATAGTCAAAGGTGCCGGCCGAGAAGGTAAAGCCCAGCTTTACCCCCAGCCAGCTCATCAGCGCCATCGACACGCCGGTGAGCAGCGCATGCACGGCATATAGCGCAGGCGCAAGGAAGATAAAGGTAAATTCCAGCGGCTCGGTGATACCGGTCAGAAAGGCGGTCAGGGCCAGCGAAAAGAGCATGCCACCCACCCGGGCGCGCTGATCCCTTGCAGCGGTGTGATACATCGCCAGTGCTGCCGCCGGCAGGCCGAACATCATCACCGGAAAAAATCCGGTCATGAAGCTGCCGGCGTTCGGGTCGCCGGCAAAGAACCGGTGAAGATCACCGGTGGCGCCTTCATAGTTGCCAAAGACAAACCACACCAGCGAGTTGAGCACGTGATGCAGCCCGGTCACGATCAAAAGCCGGTTGAGCGTGCCATAGACAAAAAGCCCCAGTTCGCCGGAATCGATCATCCACTGCCCGCTCTGATCGATGGCGTTTTGAACCGGCGGCCAGACCCAGCCAAGTCCCCACCCCAGCGCCAGCGCCGTCAGCCCGGTCACGATCGGAATAAAGCGCCGCCCGGCAAAAAAGGCCAGATAATCGGGCAGCGCAATGTTCTTGCAGCGGTTGTACCAGAGCCCGGCCACCACACCTGCGATAATGCCGGCCAGCACCCCCATATTGATGTCGGGATTGAGCGCTTCAAGTACCGCGGTAATGACCAGGTAGCCGATCGCCCCCGCCAGGCCCGCAGCCCCATTGCTGTCATCGGCAATCCCTACCGCCACACCAATGGCAAAGATCAACGGCAGATGTTCAAAGATGGCATTGCCGGCCTGGGCAATGAAGGCAATGTCCAGCAGATCGGGCTGGCCCATGCGCAACAAAAGCCCGGCAATGGGCAATACCGCAATCGGCAGCATCAGGGAACGTCCGAGCTGCTGAAGCGCCCCCATGGGATCAAATCGCATTGCGTGGTGCTCCCTGATGGATTGTTGTAGAGGTCGATGCCTGCTCGCTCAACCACTGTTCCAGGCGCTGTCGCAGAGTGACACTGTCAATGGCGTCATCGAGCCATTCGCGCAGCCGGCGGGCCAGGGCCGCGCGGTCCAGCCATCGAATACCGGCCTTGATGGCAGCCACACGCGCCGGCTCCACTGAAAGCTCGTCCACGCCGAGCGCCACCAGCGCCGCCCAGGCCTGCGGGTCGCCCGCTGCGGCACCGCACACCCCCACCGGACAACGGTGACCGGAGGCGCCCTTCACGGTCATGTCGATCAATCGCAGAACCGCGGGGTGCAGTACATCGGCGCGACCGGCCAGGTCAGGGTCCTCCCGGTCCATGGCCAGGGTGTACTGGGTCAGGTCATTGGTGCCAATGGAGAGAAAATCCGCCACGCGCGCGATCCGGTCAGCACACAGGGCGGCGGCAGGGACCTCGATCATCGCCCCCAGTTCGGGCCGCTCCTCAAGATTCATTTCACGGGCCAGGGCCTCGATACGCTCGCGCACGGCCACCAGTTCAGCGGCCTCGGTCACCATGGGCACCATGATACGCAGGCGGTCCAACGGCCTGACCGATAACAGCGCACGGAGCTGAACGTCCAGCAGCGCCTGATGGCGCGTCATTAAACGTACGCCGCGCGTGCCCAGCGCCGGATTGGGCACACGGGGCAGCGAGAGATAATCGAGCTGCTTGTCGGCGCCGATATCCAGCGTGCGGATAATGACCGAATGGGACCCCATACTGTCCAGCGCCTGCTGGTAGATCTCGCGCTGTGTTTCCTGATCCGGCGCCTGCTTGCGTGCCATGAACAGGAACTCGCTGCGCATCAGCCCGATTCCATCGGCGCCGGCCTCATGGGCCAGGCGGGCTTCTTCGGGGTCTGCAACGTTGGCACAGACCTCGATCATTGCGTTGTCCTGCGTGCGAGCTGACTCATGGGCGACCGCGCGCTCGGCCATGGCCCTCGTCTGTGCCTGCTCGACCTGCTCGCGTGCGTCATCCAGCTGATCCGGCGTTGGCCTGAAGGTCAACGACCCCTTTTGCGCATCCAGAATGGCGGTGGCCCCTTCATGGTGGCCCAGGGCCGCCATGAGCCCGGCGCCCATGGCGGCCAGACAGGGCAGGCCGCGAGCCCGCGCCAGCAGTGCCACGTGCGAGGTCGTGCCCCCACCGGCCAGACAGAGGCCGGCAGGTGCCACGCGATCCAGCGCCAGCAACTGCGAAGGCGTGATCTCCTCGGCCACCACGATGGCACCCGGTGCCATCTCGACATGACTGGCTGCTGCGGCGTGCGGCACCAGCAGCGCGACCAGCCGCTCCTGTAAATCACGCAGGTCATCGGCACGCGCGGCCAGCAGTCGGTTCTCACTCTGACGAAGCGTCCTGGCGCGGCTTTCCAGCACCTCTCGCCAGGCAAAGGCAGCGCTGCGCCCGGCCTGGATATGCGCCAGGCTCTCCTCCCGCAGGGCCGGGTCATCCAGCCAGGCCTGATGCGCTTCCAGAATATCGGCCTCTTCGCGACGCCCGTGCTCCCGTGCCTGCTTGATGTCGTTGATCAGTGTGTCGTTGAGCGCATTGATGGCTTCCGCCAGCTGTCGCTCGGCGGCCTCGGCACTTTCTTCACGCTCAGCATTGATCTCAATGCGGGAACGCTCAAGGCGCACCAGCGGACCCACGGCGAGGCCCGGACTGGCCATCAGCCCATAGGCGGTAGTGTCATTGCCGGTGGGCACTGCCGCTGGCGCCTCATCAGTCTGCCCGCCATGAACGGGATCATTCTCGACGGCTTCCGGCGTGGTCAAGAGCGCGGCGGCCTCACCCAGAGCGGCGGCAGCATTGGAGCCACGCGCAATGATGGCCAGCGTATCGCCATGACGCAGGGAGAGCCCCATCAACGCTGTCAGACTGGCGGCGTCGGCCTGATGCTCGCCGCGCTCAAGCACGAGGGTACAATCATACTGTCGGGCAATGCCGCGCAGACGCGCTGCCGGACGCGCGTGCAACCCGGCGGCCAGCGCCAGCGTGACCTGCTCGCGGTATTCATTGTTGGCGCCCTCCGCCATACCGGAAGATGCGCTTGCAGACAGCGCCACAAGCGTCATCAGCGGTGCGCCGCGCTCGATCACACTGCCGGGTGTTGCCTTCTCAAGCTCACAGCGCCATTGATCATTGCTGGTCACGACCAGCGGCGTGATCAGGCTCAATGCCCGGCAGGCCAGAAGATCCGCATCGAAATCCCACAACAGATCGCCACGCTGGACGCGATCGCCCGGGGCTACATGTACGGTGATGCCCTCACCTTCCAGGTCCACGGTATCCAGCCCAAGGTGAATCAGAATATCGCAACCCTGATCGGTCTTGAGCGTCAGGGCATGGCGCGTGCGTGCCAGATGCACCACCTCGCCGTCACAGGGGGCGAACAGCTGCGACTCCAGCGGTTCCATCGCAATGCCCGGTCCCATGGTCTGCTGGGCAAACACGGGATCGGGGACCTGATCAAGCGGCACCAGCACCGCTTTCAGGGGCGCATGCAGCAGCGTCTGCGCAGGCGTCGGATCAGCAGTCTCGGACATGAGAGGGTCCTGTTGTCATTGTCATGGCGTCATGGCCGTCCTGTCAGTTGGTTCACACCGACACGCCTTCAGCGCGTCTGAGTGACCTTGTCAAGAAATTCGGGGCGGTCGGGATCATGCCCTGTTACCCGCGACAGTGCCTCAATCATTAAATAAAAGCTCTGAATGGCACAAAGGGGCGCCAGGGCCTCGTGCGGCGCGTCGGCCACGGTGAGGTCTCGCGAGGCTACCGAGGCATCGGCCGCCAGCAGCACTCGCGCCCCGCGCGCGCGAAAGGTGTCGGCAAGCGCCACAAGTCCCTTCTGCGCATTACCCTTTGGCGCCAGAATCAGCACGGAATAGTCGCGCCCCACCAGCGCCATCGGCCCGTGCTGCACCTCGGCACCGCTGAAGGCTTCGGCCTGAATCACGCAGGTTTCCTTGAACTTGAGCGCCGCTTCCTGAGCGATCGGCAGACCGGCGCCGCGGCCGATGACCAAAAGCTTGTCCACATCACGCAACGCCTCTACGCCGAAGTCCCACTCATGGCGACAGGCCTGTGCCAGTGACTCGGGCAGCGCGGCCAGCCCTTCCAGCAGAGCGTGGTCCTGCTGCCAGTGCGCCATTACCGAGGCACTGGCCGAGAGCGTGGCCAGAAAGCTTTTGGTGGCGGCCACGCTTTTTTCTTCCCCGGCCTGTAGGTCGATCACATGATCGGCGCCGTGGGCCAGCGGCGAATCCATGGCATTGACCATGGCAAGGCTCAGGGCTCCACCACTTTTCAGGGCCTTTTGCGCCTCGATCAGATCAGGGCTGCGCCCCGACTGTGACACGGCCAGCGCCAGGGTATGTTCGACCTGCCAGACGGTATCATCCAGCGTGCACAGCGACAGCGGCAAAGACGCACAGGGCCGGCCGGTCATCTGCATCATCAGTCGGGCAAAATAGGCGGCCGCGTGATCGGAGCTGCCGCGCGCCACGGTCATGGCGTCATGCAGGGGTCGATGACGCAGTACCTCGCCCAGCTGCGCCATGGTGTCGCGATTGACACGCCACTGCTCGGCAATGCGTTGTGGTGCACTCAGCGCCTCGTCGCGCATCAGGGACATGATCACTCTCCGGTTTCAGGGTCGCAAAAAGGATAAACCGCCGGGCAGGTCATTCGATCACCGGACACCCGGCAACCCACACCTGTTCGACATCAAGGTTTGAAGAGAGCGTTACAATATCGGCGCGACAGCCCGGCGCGAGCATCCCGCGATCATTTAACCCCAGATAGCGCGCCGGCCACAGCGACAGGCGCTGGGAGGCTTCTGCAAGCGTGAGCCCGAGCCCGGTCAGATTGCGCAGCGCCACATCCATGGTCAGGGCGCTGCCGGCCAGCCCGCCATCGGCCAGACGTACGCTGTCACCGTGCTTGAAGACCCGGTGCTCGCCCAGGCGATATTCGCCATCGGGCATGCCTGCCGCTGCCGTGGCGTCGGTGACCACATAAAGATGCGGTATGGCACGGCGCGCGGCCAGCAGAGCGCCGGGCTCGACATGAATCAGATCCCCGATCAGTTCGGCGTAGTCGGCGTGTGCCAGTGCCGCGCCCACGACGCCGGGCGCGCGATGATGCAGCCCGCCCATGGCGTTATAAAGGTGGGTAAAGCCCCTGGCACCGAGATGAAGCGCCTCGACACACTGATCATGCGTGGCGGCCGTGTGCCCCAGCTGGACCCTGACGCCGCGGGCGGCCAGCGCCTCGATCAAGGCCATGTGCCCCTCGATTTCCGACGCCATGGTAATGACACGAATGGGCGCCAGCGCATCAAGCTCGTCAAACGCTTCAAGCGTTCCCGGGCGGGCGTGAGGTGGCTGGGCACCCAGCATGTCTGGACTGATGAAGGGTCCTTCAAGGTGAATACCCAGAATGTCGGCTGCCCGAGCAGGCGGCGTGGCCATGACACTTCCGGCATCACGAAAGGCCTGTAAAAGTGCCTCCCGGGAGGCCGTCATGCTGGTGCCCAGAAGGCTTGTGGTGCCAAATCGGGCATGCGTGCGGGCCAGCACGGCCAGCGCGTCGCCACCTTCCATCAGATCCGCTCCACCGCCACCATGAACGTGCAGATCGATAAACCCCGGGATGATTCGCGGCGCATCATTGTCTTCAGGATCCACCGGGTCTTCAGGATCCACCGGTGTCCCGCTGATCCCGGCGATCCGGCCTTGCCGGAACGTCAGCTCGCCCTTGAACCACCCTTCCGGCGTCAGTATGTTGCCTTCCAGTGTCATCGCCCGTTTCCCTGTCTGCCCATGCGTGGCCCGCCTCATTGAAAGTGTCCTGATTGATATTCCTTCACGACACCCCAATTCAATACCGTCATATCTTCAGCGCTGCATTGTCTTCAATCAAGCAGCGCTGCACTGTCTTCAATCAAGGTCTTCAGACAAGAGGTATTGGTAATGACCACATTGATCATTGGCGCCAACGGCAAGATTGGTCGTCGTCTTTGCGAGCAGGCCGCCCGCCGCGGTCACCCGGTTCGCGCCATGGTGCGCGATGAGCAGCAAAAGGCGTTTTTTGAGTCGCTCGGCGTTGACACCATCACGGGCGATTTGACCGGCGAAATGGCCCATGCGTTTGAAGACTGCGACCAGGTGGTCTTTACTGCCGGCTCCGGCGCCTCGACCGGCCTGGACCATACGCTGATGGTGGATCTCAATGGCGCGATGCGTGCCATCGACCTTGCAAGAGAACACGGAATCCGGCGCTTTTTCATGGTCAGCACCCTGCATGTCGACCCGCTTGAAGGTCCGGAAAAGCTCAAACCCTATCTGGTTGCCAAGCGCGCCGCCGATGCCTATCTGCAGTCTTCAGGCCTTGAGCATGTCATTTTGCGTCCGGGCCGACTCAGCGACGACACCGGCAGCGATCACATCGAAACCGATGCAGAACAGGCCGCTACCGGAGACGTCTCACGAGACAACGTCGCCACGGCGCTTTTGACCCTGCTGGAACGCCATACGCCCGCCCCCACCGAGATCGTTTTGCTCGATGGCAATCGGCCCATCGAACAGGTGCTGGGATAATCCGTGCCTCCCCTGCCACCACCCGGTGGTCAGGGTGCCTCTTTCACCGGGTCGTATGAGGCCTTATAGTGGGCCCCCGATTCCCCAACCGATTAACGAGATGCTCTCGAACAACAGCCAGCTCGCCCAGCTCAAGCAAAATATCCGTGAAAAAACACCCCGTGTGACCGGTGTGATCAAGGCCACCGACAAGGGTTACGGTTTTTTGGAAACCGACGACGGCCAGTCCTTTTTCGTGCCGCCCCCCGCCATGAAGCAGGTCGTACACGGTGATCGTGTCGAAGCCGTGCTCAACGAGGAGAAAGAACGCAAGAGTGTCGAGCCGGAAAGCCTGATTGAAGCCGGCCTCGGCCGCTTCATCGGTCGCGTCAAAAAGCGTGACGGGCGTCTTTCTGTCGTTCCTGATCATCCCTCCATCAATATAGCGCTGCGTGCCCGCACTCATCGCAGTATCGAGGAGAACACGCTCAATGAAGGCGACTGGGTAGTGGCCCACCTGCTGCGTCATCCGCTGCGTGAAAACGATCGCGGTTTTTTTGTCCAGATCGATGACGTCATTGCAGAAGGCTCACATCCGTCAGTGCCATGGCGCGTGACCCTGGCACGTCATGCGCTGGAGCAGGCTTCGCCGGAAGCCGGTAATGACTGGCCCCTGCGCGAAGAAGGTCTGGAACGTCGTGATCTGACCGATGTGGCTTTTTTTACCATCGACAATGCCACCACGACCGACATGGACGACGCACTCAGCGTTGAGGCGCTGGACGACGGCCGCTTCCGCATGAAGGTCGCCATTGCCGACCCCACGGCCTATGTCGAGCAGGGCGACAGGGTCGACCAGGAAGCACGTCAGCGTGCCTTCACCGTCTATCTGCCGGGCCAGAACGTGACCATGCTGCCCGAGCCGCTGGCCGATGACCTGTGTTCGCTCAAACAGGACGAAAACCGTCCTGCGCTGGTCTGCACGCTTGAAGTCGGTGCTGATGGCGTGATCGGTGAGTATCACTTTGAGGCCGCCACCGTGAGCTCAAAGGCCCGTCTGAACTACGAGCAGGTCTCTGATTATATCGAGGCGCTCGAAGCCGGTACGACGCCGTCATGGACGCCGGACTTTGAACAGGGCGAGGCGCAGATCAAGGCTTTGGCCGGATTGACCAAAGCACGCCAGACCTGGCGTCAGCAGCATGCGCTGGTCTTTGGTGACCGTCCCGACTATGTCTTCAAGCTTGATGAGACCGGCAACGTGCTGGATATCGTCACGGAAGAGCGTCGTATCGGTCATCGCATGGTGGAAGAAGCCATGATTGCCGCCAATGTCTGCTGCGCCAACCTGCTCAGCAAGCACGTCGGCCACGGCATCTTCAATGTGCATCAGGGCATTGCCACTGAAAAGGCCGAACAGGCCCAGGCATTTCTGGCCAGCCAGTCGGTCGAGGCCACTCCGGAGCAGTTCAACGATATTGCGGCCTGGCGCGCACTTCGTCATCAGCTCGATGAGCGCAAGGATGCCTGGCTTGATGCCCGCCTTCGCCGCTTCCAGGGCTACAGCGTCATGCAGAGTGAACCGGGACCGCACTTCGGCATGGGTCTGCCGGCCTATGCCACCTGGACCTCCCCGATCCGTAAATACGGCGACATGATCAATCACCGCCTGATCAAGCAGGTACTGCGCGGCGACGCCGAGCATGACAAGGCGACCGATGTGTCGGTGACTGATCACCTGAGCGAGCGCCGACGCCTGAACCGCATGGCAGAACGCGACGTCAAGGACTGGCTCTACGTTCGCTACCTGACCGATGCCGTCGCCAGCGAGACCACCTTTGAAGGCGAAATCGTTGATATCCGCCGCGGTGGTCTTCGCGTTCGTCTGTCAGCCAATGGCGCCTCGGCCTTTGTGCCCGCCTCCATGCTGCATACCGATCGTGACGCTGTGGCCATTGATGACAAGGAAGGTTTGATCAACATTGGCGGCGAACTGCGCTATCGACTGGGTGACGTCCTGAACGTCGTGCTGATCGAAGCTCGTGAAGAGACGCGTTCGCTGGTGGCACGCCCTGCCTGAACCGCATGCTCGCCCTGATGATCAGGGCGAGCTGCTCGTTGGCCTGCAGGCTACAGTCTGTTACCCGTTACAGCAGCAGTCATCCGATTGACACATTATACTGGAGCGCTTGCTGGCGACCTGTGCCTTGCAATGAGTTGTCCGATTAAATACGTGCGGTTCGAGGAGGGTTCGGCGCAGTGCATATTGCCGACATGACCATGTTTTATGCGCCATCCAGCGGTGGTGTGCGCACCTATCTCGATGCCAAACGCCGTCGCTTGAACGCTACCGCCGATATTCGACATACGTTGCTGGTGCCGGGAGAGGCGTATACGCATCAGCCAGATGACCACCGTGTCAATGTGCCTGCCGCGCCCCTGCCGTTCAGCAATGGCTATCGCTTTCCTCTGACCCGCGGCCCGTGGCGGCGTGCCCTGCGCGATGTCGGGCCGGATCTGATCGAGGCAGGCGATCCCTATACGGTTGGATGGGCGGCCGTTGCCGGTGCACGCGAGCTTGATATCCCTCTGGTGGCCTTTTATCACTCTGACCTGCCCACCATGATCAGCAACCGACTGGGCAACTGGTCTCGTCCGCTGATCAATACCTACATCAAAAAACTTTACGCGCACTATGACCGGGTGCTGGCACCCAGTAACGTCATGGCGCAGCGCCTTGAAGGCCTCGGCATTCAGCACGTTCGAGTACAGCCACTGGGGGTGGATCTGACCACCTTTCACCCCTCATTGCGCGATGACAGCGTCAAGATCGAGCTGGGGCTTTCCGAGGATACCCGCCTGCTGGTATTTGCCGGACGTGGCTCCCAGGAAAAGAACCTTCATATCCTGCTGGAGACGATGCAAAAGCTTGCCGCCAGGGGCTCGCAGCCCTTTCATCTGCTGCTGGTCGGCTCCTCCATGCCGACTCAGGTAACGGACAACGTGACGGTGATCAACCACTTCTGTCCGACCGCCGAGATCGCGCGCTATTTCGCCAGCAGCGATGCCCTGCTGCATGCCGGTACGCAGGAAACCTTCGGCCTCGTCGTGCTTGAAGCCATGGCCTGTGGCATACCGGTCGTCGCCACGCGCGCCGGTGCGCTGGCTGAAAACGTGCCGGAAGGGTGTGGCATGCTGTGTCAGCCGCTGAACAGCGATGACATGGTACAAAGCATTCTCGCGCTGTTTGAAAACGACGCAAGAGCAATGGGTCAGAAGGCGCGCGCGCACGTCGAGCGCCATCATGACTGGAATATCGTGGTGCAGGGCGTGACGCATCATTATCAGGAACTGCTGGGGATCAGCACGACGGCAGAAGTGAGCGTACAACATGGCTGACCGGGAATTTGCACTGGTACTGCATGATATTGCACCGGCGACCTGGCCCGACTATCGCTCCTTTGTCGAGCAGATTGACGGTATGGGACAGATTCCCATGACCTGGCTGGTCGTACCGGACTTTCATCATCGCAGCAACACCTTCGAAGATGCCGGCATGCTGCGCCTTTTGCATCAGCGCATGGCACGAGGTGACGAGCTGGCGTTGCACGGCTTCTATCACTGTGATGATGCGCCGCCGCCTCGTACGCCGCGCGACTATTTCATGCGCAGGCTCTATACCTATGAAGGCGAGTTCTATCCCATCGGTTACGATGAGGCACTTCAACGGTTGGAACGTGGTGCCGAGCTCTTTCGTCAGCAGGACTGGCCACTGGATGGCTTTGTAGCGCCGGCGTGGCTGCTGGGCGATGGCGCGCGCCGCGCGCTCAGGACCCAGGGATTTACCTACACCAGCGACCCGGACCATCTGTATCGACTGCCGGACTACACCGCCATCAAGGCGCCCTCACTGGTCTGGAGCGCCCGTAGCCGCTGGCGACGCGGCATGTCCTGGGTGGTCAATGAGCGCGCCCGGCGACGCCATCGGCATGAACCGCTGATTCGACTGGGGTTGCATCCGGTCGATATGCGCCATGACATTTCACGCCGCTACTGGATTGATACGATCCGGCGCCTGCTTGATGAAGGGTATCAGCCCACTACCAAGATCAGCTGGCTGCATCGTCAATCCAACTCGACGCCAGAATCCATGGCAATGTCATCATCCTGAACGGTTCGGCGCACGGTGCGACGCCCCGTTTGGATATGAACCACTTCCTGATCAGTTAACGTCATGAAAAGAACACTCTGGCTGCTGGTAGCAGGCCTCTTTGCCGTCATGGCCATCCCTGTCATGCTCGGCGGCCGCGATCTACTGCACCTGCTCCCCGGCTTTCCCCCCGGCATTTTTGCCCTGATGCTGGGCATGGTCCTGCTGTGCTGGCTGCTTAACGGCGCCAAGTTGAGGGTTTTGCTGGCCGGACGTGCCGGTGAAATGGGGCTCATGCGCGCCACCGGCACGGTGATTGCCACGGAATTTGCCATCTGTGCCACCCCCGGTGGCAGCGGCGGCCCGCTGACGCTGATCGCCCTGCTGACCCGGCGCGGCGTTCGCCCGGCACAGACCACGGCGATCTTCGCCGTGGACCAGATCATCGATCTGCTGTTTTTCCTGTGCTCAATGATCGCGATGATGATCTATGTCATTACCCGCTCCATTGATGCCCGCCTGGGATGGATGCTCGTGCTGCCGATGACCCTGTTGTGCCTGGCACTGCTGGGCGTGGTACTGATGAGTCGCTATCACCGTCGCTTTCTGGTGGTGTCCGGCAGGTTGCTCAACAAAATGAAGGTCAGTCCGCGACTTCAGCAGACCATGGTCCGGCGTATCCTGATCTTCAAGAAGGCCTTTACCGAAACCCTGCAACTGCCTCGCTCGGCACTGGCACTGGCTTTCGGGCTGGGGATCGTGCACTGGATCGTGCGCTACAGCATTTTGTTCGTCACGCTTTATGGCCTGAATCAGCACCTGGACTGGGCATGGACCTTTCTGGTGCAGATGCTGTCCATGGCTGCTGGGCAGTTGACGCTACTGCCGGGCGGCGCCGGTGGTGCCGAGCTGTCGTCATCGGCGCTACTGGCACCCATGGTGGGACAGAGCACTGCAGCAGCGGCCATTCTGATCTGGCGCGCCGTCACCTACTATTTTTATCTGGTCGCAGGCGCTCCGGTCTTCATGCTGATGGCCGGACGCCCTCTGCTGAAAAAGGTATTCGAAGGGCGCAAAGCCGAAAAACCCTCGGATGTCTGATGTTCGGGGCTTCAGTCACGTACAAAAAAAGGGGCCGTATGGCCCCTTTTTTGCTCAATTGCTACCGCTATTTTACCAGCCGGTCGCTTCCTTGAGCTTGTCACCGATCTCTGCCAGCGAACGCACCGTGCGAACACCTGCGGCTTCAAGGGCCTGGAACTTGTCGTCCGCAGTACCCTTGCCGCCGGCAATGATGGCGCCTGCATGGCCCATGCGCTTGCCAGGAGGTGCGGTTACGCCTGCAATGTAGGCAACTACCGGCTTGGTGACGTGCTCCTTGATGTACTGAGCCGCTTCCTCTTCGGCCGTACCGCCGATCTCACCGATCATGACGATGGCTTCAGTCGCCGGGTCCTTCTCGAACATCTCGAGGATGTCGATGAAGTTGGAGCCCGGGATCGGATCGCCACCGATGCCGACACAGGTGGACTGACCAAAACCGTGATCGGTCGTCTGCTTGACCGCTTCATAGGTCAGGGTACCGGAGCGCGAGACGATGCCGACACGCCCGGGCTTGTGAATGTGGCCGGGCATGATGCCGATCTTCGACTGACCGGGAGTAATCACGCCCGGGCAGTTGGGACCGATCAGACGAACACCCAGCTCGTCACACTTGACCTTCACATCCAGCATGTCCAGCGTCGGGATGCCTTCAGTGATGCAGATGATCAGCTTGATGCCCGCATTGGCCGCTTCAAGGATGGAATCCTTGCAAAAGGCGGCCGGCACGTAGATGACGGTCGCTTCTGCGCCCGTCTGCTCGACGGCCTCGGAAACGGTATTGAACACCGGCAGGCCAAGGTGGGTCTGACCGCCCTTGCCCGGCGTGACACCGCCGACCATGTTGGTGCCGTACTCAATGGCCTGTTCCGAATGGAACGTGCCCTGACCACCGGTAAATCCCTGGCAGATTACCTTGGTGTTCTTGTCAATCAGGATACTCATTATTTGCCCTCCGCTGCTTTAACCACCTGTTGCGCCGCATCGGTCAGGCTGGTTGCTGCAATGATGTTGAGGCCGCTTTCGGCAAGCTTTTGCGTGCCCAGCTCGGCATTGTTGCCTTCAAGACGAACCACCACGGGCACGTTGACGCCAACCTGTTCTACCGCACCCATGATGCCCTCGGCGATCATGTCGCAGCGCACGATACCGCCGAAGATGTTGACCAGAACAGCCTTCACCGAGGTATCGGACAGGATGATCTTGAACGCTTCCGCCACGCGCTCTTTGGTCGCCCCGCCTCCGACATCAAGGAAGTTGGCCGGCTGACCGCCGGAGAGCTTGATGATATCCATCGTGCCCATGGCAAGGCCTGCGCCGTTCACCATGCAGCCGATGTTGCCATCAAGCGCGACATAGTTGAGCTCCCACTTCTGGGCATTGGCTTCACGCTCGTCTTCCTGGCTGGGATCGCGCATCTCTTCGAGATCGGGATGACGATACAGCGCATTGCTGTCCAGGTTGATCTTGGCATCCAGGCAGTGCAGATCGCCGCTTTCAGTGATGACCAGCGGGTTGATCTCCAGCAGCGCAAAATCCTTGTCGGCAAACATCTTGGCCAGACCCAGAAAGATTTTGGTGAACTGCTTGATCTGTTCCTTGTTCAGGCCCAGCTTGAACGCCAGCTCACGCGCCTGATAGGGCTGCGGGCCGACCAGCGGATCGATTTCGGCCTTGAGAATCTTTTCCGGTGTCTCTTCAGCCACCTTCTCGATCTCGACACCGCCTTCGGTGGAGGCCATGAACACGATACGACGTGAACCGCGATCCACGACGGCGCCCAGATACAGCTCGGTGGCAATATCGGTGCAGTTTTCGACCAGAATCTTCGTGACAGGCTGGCCCTTTTCATCCGTCTGATAGGTGACCAGATTCTTGCCCAGCCACTGCTCGGCAAAGGCACTGGCGGCCTCCGGGCTTTCTACCAGCTTGACACCGCCTGCCTTGCCGCGACCACCGGCATGCACCTGCGCCTTGACGACCCAGCGGTCCCCGCCAATTTTCTGGCATGCCTTGGCTGCTTCTTCGGGGGTATCTACCGCGTACCCTTTGGAGACCGGCAGACCATAATCAGCAAATAACTGTTTTGACTGATACTCGTGAAGATTCATCGTCTCATGCCATTGGTTGCATTGGACTCGATCGATGGGGCGGCAGCCATTGGCATGTCACCCCATCCCGATTCACTTCAGCCACGGCCGAAGTGAGGTTCAACGTCAATGTCGATGCATTAACGCTTTTTGCGGTTTGCCATATGAATGGCGTGACCTTCCACTGCCAGCGCCGCTTCGTGAACGGCTTCGGACAGTGTCGGGTGGGCAAAGCAGGTCAGCGCCAGATCTTCGGCGCTTGAGCCAAACTCCATGGCAATCACACCCTGTGCGATCAGCTCACCGGCATGCTGGCCAATAATATGGACACCCAGAATACGGTCAGTGCTGGCGTCGGTGACCACCTTGGCCATGCCTTCAGTGGCATTGTTGGCCATGGCGCGGCCACTGGCTGAGAACGGGAAGACGCCAGACTTGACCTCAAAGCCTTCCTTTTTCGCCTGCTGCTCGCTCATGCCAGCCCAGGCCACTTCGGGGGCGGTATAGATGACGCTGGGGATAGCGTCGTAATTCATCTGGGCCTTTTCGCCGTGGATGATGTCGGCAACCATCATGCCCTCTTCCGAGCCCTTGTGAGCCAGCATCGGCCCGCGAACCACATCACCAATGGCAAAAACGCCCGGTGCATTGGTCTGGCAGGTATCATCGACCTGAATAAAGCCACGCTCATCCAGCTCAACGCCGGTGCCGTCAGCCAGCAGGTTCTGGGTATAGGGACGACGGCCGACACAGACGATCAGCTTGTCGAACGTCTGCTCCTGCTCGCCGTTGCTGTCGGTGTACTTCACGACAACTTCGTTGTCCTTGATATCGGTCCCGGTAACGCGTGCGCCCAGGCGAATGTCGAGGCCCTGCTTGCCGAGCAGCTTCTTGGTTTCCTTGGCGATCTGCTCATCGACCACCGGCAGGAAGCTGTCCATGGCTTCAAGAACCGTGACCTCACTGCCCAGACGGTTCCATACACTGCCCAGTTCCAGACCGATGACGCCGGCACCAATCACGCCGAGACGCTTGGGCACTTCCTGAAACTCAAGCGCGCCGGAAGAGTCAACGATCAGACCCTCGGTCAGCGGTGCCGGCGGAATTTCGACCGGTACGCTGCCGGAGGCGATGACCACATTTTCGGCTTCATACGTCTCACTGTTGCCGTCGTTGCCGGTCACTTCGACCTTCTTGCCGGGCAGCAGCTTGCCGGTACCTTCAAGGGCGGTAACCCCGTTGGCCTTGAACAGGGCACTAATGCCGCCGGTCAAATTGGCAACGGTCTTTTCCTTGCGGGCCATCATTTTTTTGACGTCCATCTGAACGTCATTGACTTCGATGCCCAGCTCGCTGTACTCGTCGCGAGCTTCGACATACTTGTGAGATGTTTCCAGCAGCGCCTTGGAGGGAATGCAGCCCACGTTCAGACAGGTGCCACCGTGTACGGTCTTGCCACTTTTGTTGACCCACTTTTCAACGCAGGCCACTTTCATGCCCAGCTGGGCAGCACGAATTGCGGCAACATAGCCTCCGGGGCCAGCGCCGATCACGATGACATCAAATTTGTCAGCCATGTGTATCCCTGTTCGGTTCATTGTCGATCATCCGACACGCAGCCGGTGATCGTTATAAAACAACCCGCCCGGTACGAGACCGGGCGGGGTTAACAAGCTCAAACGTCAAGCAGGAAACGCGCAGGATCCTCAAGCAGGCTCTTGATGGCCACGAGGAACTGAACGGCGTCCTTTCCATCGATCATGCGGTGATCGTAGGAAAGCGCCAGATACATCATCGGGCGAATCTCGACCTTGCCGTTGATCGCCATTGGACGTTCCTGGATCTTGTGCATCCCCAGAATGGCCGTCTGCGGCGGGTTAAGAATGGGCGTCGAGAGCAGCGAGCCGAAGATACCGCCATTGGTAATGGTAAAGGTACCGCCCTGCATGTCCTCGATGCCAAGCTTGCCATCGCGACCACGCTTGCCAAAGTCACCGATGCCCTTCTCGACATCGGCCAGCTTCATGGAGTCCGTGTCACGCAGAACCGGCACGACCAGACCACGCGGCGTGGAAACGGCAACGCCAATATCCTGATAGCCATGGTAGACAATATCAGTGCCGTCAATGGAGGCATTGACATCCGGGAAGCGCTTGAGCGCCTCGGTGGCCGCCTTGACGAAAAAGCCCATGAAGCCAAGCTTCACGTCATGTGCCTTCTGGAAATCATCCTTGTACTGACTGCGCAGCGCCATCACGGCGCTCATGTCCACCTCGTTATAGGTGGTGAGCATCGCGGCGGTCTGCTGAGCCTGTACCAGACGCTTGGCGATGGTCTGACGCAGACGGCTCATCGGCACCCGCTGTTCGGGACGTTCACCCTGAATGGCAGCGGTTGCAGGCGCGGCTGCCTTCTGGCTGACACCGCCACTGTTTGACGTGCTCTGCTTGTCGCCACCGCCCTTTTTGGCACTGCCGGCGTCGATGGCCTTTTGCACGTCTTCCTTCAAAATGCGGCCACCCTTGCCGGTGCCCTCGATTCTGTTTACGTCAAGGTCATGCTCGGCTACCAGCTTGCGTGCCGCCGGTGCCAGCACCTTGTCACCGACCTTCTCATCCTGCTCGGCGTTGGCATCGCCCGATTCGGCCTGACTGTCATCGCCGCGGGATTCAGCAGAGGCACCTGCCGCATCGCCACTGCCTTCACCGAAGCGCGCCAGTACCTGCTCGGAGGTTACCTGGCTGCCTTCATCGGCAAGAATCTCGGTCAGGGCACCATCGGAAGGCGCCACAACTTCCAGCACGACCTTGTCGGTTTCGATCTCTGCGAGCACTTCATCGCGCTTGACCGAATCACCGACCTTCTTGTTCCAGCTGGCCACGGTGCCTTCCTGAACGGACTCGGGGAAGGAAGGTGCCTTGACGTCGACAGAAGCACCTGATGTCGAGGGCTTTTCGTCGCCACTTTCACGAGCCTCGGCAGGCTTGTCAGAAGACGCCTTGCTTTCGGCGGCCTTCTCTTCCTTGTCCTGGTCGGCCTTTTTGTCATCCTGTTTCGCGGACTGGCCACCCTCGCCCAAACGGCCCAGCACCTGCTCGGAATCACAGGTCTCGCCTTCCTGAACGGTAATTTCTTCCAACGTGCCATCGGCCGGTGCCACGACCTCGAGCACCACCTTGTCAGTTTCGATTTCAACGATCAGCTCGTCACGCGAGACACTGTCTCCCGGCTTCTTGTGCCAGGTAGCCACGGTCCCTTCCGCAACGGATTCGGGAAAGCTTGGCGCCTTGATGTCTGTTGCCATGATTATTCCTTAATATCCTCTTCTCGGTAGCCGGCAATCGCGGCACTCATGTTCCTGAGCTTTCAGGCGCTCAACCGTTGAACGCCTTGTCTACCAGCGATCGCTGCTGCTCACTGTGTACTGCCATGTATCCAGCCGCCGGCGCTGCCGACTCGGCACGACCCGCAAAGCCGAGTTCACCGCCCAGTCCGGGCTTCACCTGATCCGCCACCTTGCGCATGTGATGCTGACTTTGATACCAGGCGCCCTGATTCTTGGGCTCTTCCTGACACCAGACCACACGTTCGAGGTTGGTATAGCTTTCGATGGCAGCCAAAAGTGACTCTTCCGGGAACGGATAGAGCTGCTCGATACGAATGATGGCCGTATCGGAACGCTCATTTTCAACACGCCACGTGGCAAGGTCATAGTAAACCTTGCCGGAGCAGAAGATCACACGCTTGACCTGCTCGGCCTCGAGCCTGCCCTGGTCGGGAATGACCATCTGGAAGCGACCATCAGACAGGTCTTCCAGCGAGGACGTCGCATCCTTGTGACGCAAAAGGCTCTTGGGTGACAGAATGATCAGAGGCTTGCGCAGCCCACGGATGACCTGACGACGCAGTAGATGGAAGATTTGCGCCGGCGTGGTCGGCACGCAGACCTGCATGTTCTCTTCAGCACACAGCTGCAGGAAACGCTCCAGACGCGCCGAGGAGTGCTCCGGCCCCTGTCCTTCATAGCCATGAGGCAGCAACAGGGTGAGACCGCATAGGCGTCCCCACTTGGTTTCGCCCGAGGAAATGAACTGATCGATGACCACCTGAGCGCCGTTGGCAAAATCACCAAACTGCGCTTCCCAGGCAATCAGGGCATTGGGCGTGGTCGTGGCGTAACCGTATTCAAAGGCCATAGCCCCTTCCTCGGACAGGAAGGAGTCATAGATCGTGAAGTCCGGCTGATTGGGCTTGAGATGGCAAAGCGGTGTCCATATCGAGCCGTCCTTCTGGTTATGCACGACCGCATGACGGTGAGAGAAGGTTCCTCGCCCGGTGTCCTGACCCGTCAGGCGTACCGGATGCCCCTGATCAATCAGGGTTGCATAGGCAAGAGTTTCAGCAAAACCCCAGTTGATGCCCAGGCTGCCGGCCACCATCTTGCGGCGATCCTCATAGACCTTTGCCACCTGACGCTGCGTATCGACATCATCGGGGATGTCGCACATTTTGGTCGCCAGTTCCTGCATACGCTTGAGGTCGAAGGAGGTATCGGCTTCTCCGGTCCAGCGATGCCCCAAGTAAGGCGTCCAATCAACAAAGAGATTGCTGTTGGGCTCCTGAACCAGTGCATTGGCAACGTGATTGCCGTTATCGAGATCTTCTCGATAACCGTCGATCAGACCTTTTACCTCGTCTTCATCCAGCACGCCTTCCTCAACCAGACGACGGGCATAGATCGTTCGCGAGCTGTCATGGCTCTTGATCTTTTGATACATGAGCGGCTGGGTGCCGGAAGGCTCATCCGCTTCGTTGTGACCACGCCGGCGGTAGCAGATGAGGTCAATGACCACATCCTTTTTGAACTGTTGACGATAGTCGATGGCCACCTGGGTGGCATGCAGGACGGCGTCGGGATCATCACCGTTGACGTGGAAGATCGGCGACTGAACCATCTTGGCGATATCGGTGCAATACTCGGTAGAGCGGGCATCATCCTGTCGGGATGTCGTAAATCCGACCTGGTTATTGATGACAATGTGAACCGTGCCACCCGTCTTGTAACCACGCAGCTGCGACATCTGGAAGGTTTCCATGACGACGCCCTGACCCGCCACTGCCGCATCACCATGCACTACCAGGGGTAGTACCTGATCGCCTTCGCTGTCTTCACGACGGTCCTGACGAGCCCGCACCGAGCCTTCAACGACCGGCATGACGATTTCGAGGTGTGACGGGTTGAAGGCCAGCGCCAGATGCACTTCGCCGCCCGGTGTCATGACATTTGAGCTGAAGCCCTGGTGATATTTCACGTCACCTGAACCATGCTCGATCATCTTCTTGCCATCGAACTCGTCAATGAGTTCACTCGGGCTCTTGCCCAGGATATTGACCAGAAGATTGAGGCGACCACGGTGCGCCATGCCGATAACGACTTCGCGCACGCCGTAATTACCCGAGCGCTGAATCAGCTCATCCACCATGGGGATAAAGCTCTCACCGCCTTCCAGACCAAAGCGTTTGGTCCCCGGGTACCGGCTGGCAAGGTAGTTTTCCAGACCTTCAGCCGCCGTCAGACGCTCCAGTACGTGCTTGCGCACATCCGCCGAGTAATCGGGTTTGGAGCGCACCGATTCAAACCGCTGCTCGAGCCAGCGCTTTTCTTCAGTGTTGACGATGTGCATGAACTCGCAACCGATCGAGCGACAATAGGTCTGCTCGAGCGCCTGAATGATCTCCTTCAGCGGCGCGCTGTCCTTGCCAATGAACAGGGAACCGGTCTGAAACTCGGTATCCATGTCGGCATCGGAAAGCTGATGAAAGGAGAGTTCAAGGTCGGGGACGGTTTCTGCAACGCGCAGTCCCAACGGATCAATATTGGCCTTTTGATGGCCTCTGAAACGGTAGGCGTTGATCAGCTGAAGAACGCGAACCTGTTTGCGGTTGGTTTCTTCATTTTCCGTGTTACCTGACGCCACCGGAGCCAATGAACGACGCTCACGGGCGAGGTGATAGAACTGATCGCGAATCGGGGCAAGGGGAACGTCCCGGGAGGGGCCACCATCATAGCCGGGGAGGCTGTCGAAGTACTGTCGCCACTCATCGGGGACAGACTGAGGATCGGAAAGGTACTGTTCGTAAAGCTCTTCTACGTAATGGGCGTTGCTCCCGCTCATGTGCGAGGTACGCCACATCAACTCCATTATGCCTTCTTGCATCGCTCGATCACCCTGGGTCTGGGGTGGGGTCAGTGATCGCAGTCGGTGCGACCACCTTGATGTAAGTCACGAGTCTCGCCGTATCACCATTAACCCGATCTACCGGGCCATTGTCGAAGCTCGGACTCGAAAGACTGCCGCCGCCCCGCGAGGAGACGGCAGACTGTCAATGATAACAAGCAAGGCCTGTCATATTAAGCAAAAACCGTGCATCAGGCGGTATTGCGCACCAGCATCTCACGGATCTTGCCGATGGCTCGAGTCGGGTTGAGCCCTTTCGGACAAACGTTGACACAGTTCATGATTCCGCGACACCTGAACACGCTGAACGGATCATCAAGTTCTGACAAACGCTCCTGTGTATGCGTATCGCGCGAGTCCGCCAGAAAGCGATAGGCCTGCAAAAGACCGGCAGGCCCCACGAACTTGTCGGGATTCCACCAGAATGATGGGCACGACGTCGAACAACAGGCGCACAGAATGCATTCATAGAGACCGTCGAGCTTGTCGCGATCTTCCGGCGACTGCAGCCGCTCGATGGACGGCGGGCGCTCATCATTTTGCAAATAGGGCTGAATGCGCTCGTATTGCTTGTAGAAGAGCGACATGTCGATGATCAGATCACGAATGACGGGCAGACCCGGAAGGGGGCGCAGCACCAGTCGATTATTCTTGACGACCTCCGACAGCGGTGTCACGCATGACAGACCGTTCTTGCCATTCATGTTCATGCCATCGGAGCCGCAGACACCTTCGCGACAGCTGGCACGGTACACCAGCGAGCTGTCCTGCTCCTTGATCATCTGCAGGACGTTGAGCACCATCAGATCGCGCCCCTGAGTATCGATCTGGAAATCCTGCATCCAGGGCGCATCATCGTTTTCAGGGTTATAACGGTAAACGGAGACCTGTAATGTCGACATTTGGGTCATCCCCTCATCAATAGGTACGAATTTTAGGCTGGAACGTATCGACAGTCTTCGGAGAGAAGTTGACATCACGCTTGGTCAGCATTTTTTCCGTCGGATGATAGATCGAATGCTTCAGCCAGTTTTCATCGTCACGATCGGGGTAGTCCTCACGCGAGTGAGCACCACGACTTTCGCGTCGCTCAAGGGCCGCAATAGCGGTCGCCTCGGCAACTTCCATCAGGTTATCCAGCTCGAGTGCCTCGATACGGGCGGTATTGAACATGTCTGACTTGTCAGGCAGCCAGGCATTGGCAATACGCTCACGCAGCTCTTCGAGCTTTTTCACGCCTTCCTGCATGTTGTCTTCCTTGCGGAAAACACCAAAGTTGTTTTGCATGATGGTCTGCAGATCCCGCTTGAGCTCGGGCACCGTCTCGCCACTGCCCGACTCGTTCCAGCGATTCAGGCGAGCCATGGCGCCATCAATGTCCGACTGCGAGGCTTCCAGATACTCGATGCCCTTGTTAAGCGTCTCCTCGATGTGCATACCTGCTGCACGCCCGAAGACCACCAGATCCAGCAGCGAGTTGCCGCCCAGACGGTTACTGCCATGTACAGAGACACAGGCCACTTCACCGCAGGCGAACAGGCCGTTGATGACCTTGTCGTTGCCATCGGCGTCGACCGTCAGCGCCTGTCCGTTCACGTTGGTCGGAATCCCCCCCATCATGTAGTGACAGGTCGGCACGACCGGAATCGGCTCCTTGACCGGATCCACGTGGGCAAAGGTGCGGGAAAGCTCAACGATGCCGGGCAGACGCTTCATGAGAACGTCTTCGCCCAGATGATCCAGCTTGAGCATGACGTGATCGCCGTGTTCACCACAGCCACGGCCTTCCAGCACCTCAAGCACCATCGAACGGGCGACTACATCACGGCCGGCCAGATCCTTGGCGTTGGGCGCATAGCGCTCCATGAAACGCTCACCATCCTTGTTGATCAGATAGCCGCCTTCACCACGACAGCCTTCCGTGACCAGAGTACCAGCACCATAAATGCCAGTCGGATGGAACTGCCACATCTCGATGTCCTGCACCGGGAAGCCGGCACGCAGAGCCATACCGATACCATCACCGGTGTTGATCAGGGCATTGGTGGTGGAAGCGTAGATACGGCCGGCACCGCCCGTGGCCAGGACGGTGGCCTTGGCCTTGATCATGACCGTCTCGCCGGTTTCCATGCAGATGGCAATGACGCCGACCACATCGTTGTTGGCATTGCGCACCAGATCAACGGCATACCACTCGTTGAGAAAGACCGTATTGTTTTTCAGGTTGTTCTGATAAAGGGTATGCAGAAGCGCGTGCCCTGTGCGGTCAGCGGCCGCACAGGTTCTGGCCGCCTGACCGCCCTTGCCATAGTCCTTGGACTGGCCACCGAACGGACGCTGATAGATACGTCCATTGTCAAAGCGGGAGAACGGCAGACCCATGTGCTCAAGCTCGAAAACGGCCTTGGGGCCTTCGTTGCACATGTATTCGATGGCGTCCTGATCACCGATATAATCGGAACCCTTGACGGTGTCATACATGTGCCAGCGCCAGTCGTCATTCGGGTCGGCACTGCCGATGGCACAGGTGATCCCGCCCTGAGCGGAAACGGTGTGGGAGCGTGTGGGAAAGACCTTCGACAGCACCGCTGTCTGTTTGCCGGACTGCGCCAGCTGCAGCGCAGCCCGCAGACCGGAACCGCCGCCACCGATGATGATGGCATCAAAGGTCAGGGTACGTAACTGTGTCATGTCAAACTCCCCAGATAACCTGCACACCCCAGACCACAAACACGAACAGGGCCAGGATGACGAATAGCAGCGCGCCAAAGCGAATGGCGGCGGGCTTGATGTAGTCGGTCGCCACGATCCAGAGACCAACCCAGGCGTGGGCTGCCACGGAAAGCAGCGCCAGCAGCGTGAACACCTTCATCCAGATGTGGCTGAAAAGCCCTGACCAGGCGGCATAATCCAGATCGGGGTTGAACAGCAAATACGCCACCATAAAGATGGTATAAAGGCCCAGGATCACGGCTGAAGCACGCTGGATCATCCAGTCGGCTACCCCATTGCGCCCCGGATTCAAAATATTGATTACCATACCCAGACTCCTGCCATAACAACCAGTAATGCACTGATGATGATGGTCAGCTGTGCTCCGCGCTGACCGCCTTCCAGTGTTTCGCCATGCCCCATGTCCATGATGAGGTGACGCACGCCTGCCACGAAGTGAAAGCCCAGCGCAGACAAGAGCCCCCACAGAACCAGCCTGGCGAAAAAGCCGTGGGCCATGGCCTCGCGGACGGTATCGAACCCGGCAGGAGAGGACAGGGAAACCTGAAAGGCCCACATCAGGAAGATCAGACCGATAAACAGCAAAATGCCTGACACTCTGTGCGAAATGGATACAAGGGCAGGCAGGGGAAACTGGATACTTGAAAGGTCCAGATTCACCGGACGCTTGGCAGTCGACAAGGGTCGTTGACTCTTCACGGCGCTTTTCTCTCCCGGCCCGCATGAATAGACCACGGGCAGTTTTTGGTAGGATTCGATTATCATCAGGTCAGGTCGCCTGGACAGGCGATGAATCGCCCGTCGCGCGGCCATTGATTATATGTCCCCGACGTTCGGATGACAAATTGACGCACATTTTTGTAAACGTTTGGGAAGTTCAAAAAACGAGGGAAAACAGGCTACAGTCATGGCCTATAGACATTAAAAAAAGCTTTTTGTTACGCGCTGATGGAATGAATGCACTACGCCCGGGCCCCGGCATGCATGGAATTGACAAACTGTCGCACCCGCTCAATAGTGGGCCCCAACGATTTGGCGGACATACCTGATATAGCAGTATTTTATATAATTTGAGGAGGCCTCATGGCTGACAGAAAGGCGCAACTGACGATCGACGGTCTGGATGCTCCCGTCGAGCTGCCTATCTATTCGGGCACAACCGGCCCCGATGTGATCGATGTCCGCGGCCTGATAGACCACGGTTATTTCACCTATGATCCCGGCTTTGTTTCCACCGCATCATGCGAGTCCGAAATTACCTACATTGATGGTGCCAACAGCGTTCTGCTGCACCGCGGCTATCCCATCGAGCAGCTGGCGACCCACTCCAATATCACCGAAATGAGTTATTTGCTGCTCAATGGCGAACTCCCGGACAAGGAGGCCTATGAGGCATTTCGCAGCAGCGTCTCGCGCCACACCATGGTGCATGAGCAGATCGTCAACTTCTTCAAGGGCTTTCGACGCGACGCCCATCCAATGGCCGTGCTGTGTGGCGTTGCAGGCGCCCTGTCGGCCTTCTATCACGACAATCTGGACATCACTCAGGAACATGATCGTCAGGTCTCTGCCATACGCCTGATCGCCAAGATGCCGACGCTTGCGGCCATGTGCTACAAGTACAATATCGGCCAGCCCTTCGTCTACCCGCGCAACGATCTCGATTACGCTGAAAACTTCCTCTACATGATGTTCAGCAATCCTTGCGAGCCGTACGAAATCAATCCGGTGGCTGCCAAGGCGATGGACCGAATCTTCATGCTCCATGCCGACCATGAGCAGAATGCTTCGACCTCCACGGTACGGCTGGCAGGCTCTACCGGCGCCAATCCGTTTGCCTGCATCAGTGCCGGCATCGTAGCACTCTGGGGACCGGCACACGGTGGCGCCAACGAAGCGGTTCTCAACATGCTGGCCGAAATTGGCGACGAGTCCGAAGAGAATATTCAGCGCTTTGTCGATCGTGCCAAGGACAAGCAGGACGCCTTCCGCCTCATGGGCTTTGGCCACCGCGTGTATCGAAACTTCGACCCGCGCGCCAAGGTCATGAAGGAAACCTGCGACGAAGTACTCGAAGAGCTTGGCATGGGCGACGACCCGCAGCTCAAGATCGCCAAGCGACTTGAGCAGATCGCACTCGAGGATGACTACTTCATTGAGCGCAAGCTGTATCCCAACGTCGACTTTTACTCCGGCATCATCCTACGCGCCCTAGGCATTCCGAAGAACATGTTCACCGTCATTTTTGCGGTGGCACGTACCACAGGCTGGATTTCTCACTGGAACGAGATGATTACCAACGGCAGTCGCATTGGCCGCCCGAGACAGCTTTACAAGGGATATACGCAAAGGGACTATCCCGAACAGTCATGAGCGATTGCACAAACCTTGAAAAGGCCGTCAACAACGGCCTTTTTTGTATCCGTTGAACCTCCTTTCGGTACTGCTCCCCACCCTCTCTTATGCTTTTTATTGCTTGACAACAATCGCAACATCACCGTTTCGAAGCAGGGTTTTTATTGTCCACACAATCTGTGGATAAGCCTGTTCATAACGTATGAAGAAGGTCTCAAAATCGCCATATTCAGGGCGCTTCAGACAAATTGGATATTTTTTGATCAGCCCCAAGTAATTGAATATAAAGAGTTTTTTATAAAAACAATAAGATAGCCATCGCATCTGAGCCTGTATTGAAGACAGATCAGCGAAAGCCGGAATCGGTGGACAATTAGAGAAGGTGTCAAGACCCTGGTGCAGAAAATTCTGGACGCATCGGGAAATGAGCAAGCGCAGCGCAATGACTGAAATGGATCAGGCAGGAAGTGGCGTCCCATAGGGGGTTCGAACCCCTGTTACCGCCGTGAAAGGGCGGTGTCCTGGACCACTAGACGAATGGGACGCAAAAGGTGGTGGAGCCTAGCGGGATCGAACCGCTGACCTCGACACTGCCAGTGTCGCGCTCTCCCAGCTGAGCTAAGGCCCCATTGCCCCGACCTGTGCAGGTTGACTGCGGTCAGGAACGGGGCGCATCTTACTGATTGTACTGGGAAGCGTCAAGCCTCTTATGCATCAGCGGTGGGCAAATCCCGATATTCCTTTTCCAAGGATTTGGTCTGCTTTTTGGAAACGCCCCCGAGAATGGCAATGGCATGGCGCAGGCGCGCTCGGGTCATGTCCGAGCCCAGAATCACCATGGCGTCCATGACCGAGGTCGAGGTCTGGCTGCCAGTGACAGCAATGAATACCGGGGCCAAAAAGGCCTTCATCTTGAGCTCGAGATAATCTGACAGCAGCTTGACCTCGCAAAGCAGCGCCTCCTTGTCCCAGCTGCGCACGCTTTCCAATCGCCATAGCAGAAACTGCAGGAGTCGAACCGTCTGCTCGCGTGCCATGCCGGTATCATCAAACTGAACGGCCTGCAGGTTCGGCAGTCCCGAGAAGAAATGACCGGCAAGCGGCATCACTTCAGCAAGCGTCTGCACGCGGGGCCTGACCTGGGGCAGAATCTGGCCGACGTACTCTTCGTTAAAGGCCCACTGCATCAGCTTGCGCATCAGGGCTCCATCGTCGAGGTCTTCACGGATATAGACCCCGTTGAGCCACGTCAGCTTTTCGAGATCAAACACCGGCCCACCCAGCGATACGCGCTGGATATCAAAACTTGCCATCATCTCGTCGAGCGTAAACTTCTCGCGCTCATCGGGCATCGACCAGCCCATGCGCCCCAGATAGTTGGTCACGGCCTGGGGCAGATAGCCCATACGCTTGTAGTAGTTGATTGAGGTCGGATTCTTTCGCTTGGAAAGCTTGGACTTGTCCGGATTACGCAGCAATGGCAGATGACACAGCACCGGCATTTCCCAGCCAAAGTACTCATAGAGCAGGATGTGCTTGGGCGCAGAATTAATCCACTCCTCACCACGCAGCACATGGGTAATGCCCATCAGGTGATCGTCGACCACGTTGGCCAGGTGATAGGTCGGCATGCCATCCGACTTCATCAGAATCTGGGCATCCACCTGGGCCCAGTCCACCTCGATCTCACCGCGCAATAGATCGTTGAAGCGACAGCTGCCCTCCCCGGGCACCTTCATGCGCACGACATGCGGCCAGCCTTCCTGCTCGCGTCGGGCGTGCTCGGCCTCATCAAGATAAAGGTCCTCGGGCTTGAGGGCGGCAAAAAGCCCTTGGGCCTTGCGCGCCTCACGCATCTCATCAAGCTCTTCACTGGTGCGATAGCACTTGAAGGCATGGCCACTATCCAGAAGCCTTTGAGCATGCATGGCGTAAATGTCACCGCGCTCGCTCTGACGATAGGGGCCGTGCGGCCCACCCACGTCAGGCCCCTCGGACCACTCAATACCCAGCCAGCGCAGCGAATCCAGAATCATCTGCTCTGATTCGGACGTGGACCGCACCCGGTCGGTGTCCTCGATACGAAGGATGAATTCGCCGCCGTGCTGTTTTGCAAAGCAAAGATTGAAAAGCGCCACATAGGCAGTACCGACATGGGGGTCCCCGGTCGGCGAAGGGGCAATACGCGTGCGTACAGTCATGAAAACGGCCATTGGCTGGAAAACGTGCCACTATTATACGCCAACTGAGGCCCGCACTTAAGGTGGCACACGGTGCTGTTCCGGCACGGCTGCGACGAAGTACCGCTGTGCGTGCAGGCGCATTTTTGTTGATATTGTATGCCCGCTCTCGATGGAGCCGTCATGACCTCGAATGAAACACCGCGTCAGTGGCTGAAGCGCACTGCCAGTCGAGGCGCTCGCTGGAGCCGACTTTCAGTCATTGCAGGCACCCTTTCAACGCTGGTTCTACTGGTGCAGGCATGGTGCATTGCCACCATTGCCCAGCGCATGGTGATCGACAGCACCGACTTCTCCGCTCTTGTAACGCCACTGCTGTTGCTGCCGCCGGCGTTTATCGCTCGAGGACTACTGGTGCGAGCCCGCACCATTTGTGGCGCCCGCTGCGGTATCGAAATACGTCAGTCCGTGCGTCGGGAACTACTTGAGCGTATCGCCGTTCTTGGCCCGCTGTGGGCGCGACGTCAGCACAGCGCCACGCTGAGCAACCGCATCTGGGATCAGGTCGATGCCCTGCAGGGCTTTTACGCCGACTATCGTCCTCAGATGCTGCTGTGCGGGATTATCCCGATCATTATTTTAATTGCTGTCGCTCCCCTGAGCTGGGCGGCTGCCCTGATTCTGATCGCCACCGGCCCGTTGATTCCGATCAACATGGCCATGGTAGGCATCGGCGCCAAAAAGCGTCAGGAAGATCAGTTTCTGGAGATGGGTCGCATGAGCCGGCACTTTCTGGATACGCTCCAGGGCCTTTCCACACTCAAGCTTTTCGGGATCAGCAAGCGTCAGGCCGGCGAAGTCCATACGGCGTCCGAAAGCTTTCGACGTCGCACCATGCGCGTCCTGCGCCTGGCATTTTTGTCCTCGGCCGTACTGGAGTTTTTTGCCTCGGTCTCCATTGCCCTTCTGGCGCTCTATCTGGGCTTTGTCTATCTGGGCCAGTTTCATTTCGGCATGTATGACCATGGCATCAATCTTTTCATGGGCCTGTTTATTCTGATTCTGGCCCCCGAATTCTATCAGCCCCTGCGCGATCTGGGCGTTCACTATCACGCCAAAGCCGAAGCCGAAGCCGCCGCCGAAGATCTGATGCCCATTCTCAACCGGCGCGTATTCGAACGCGATACCCATCAGACCGCATGGCAGCCGGAAGGCAGCCTCGCCCTCTCTCTTGAAGGACTGACGGCGCGTTACGCCGGGCGCGCATCTGCAGCGCTGGATGACGTTTCCATCGAGATTCGGGCTCAGGAGATGCTGGCCGTTATCGGACCAAGCGGTGCGGGCAAATCGACGCTGCTCAATGTGCTGATGGGGTTTATGCACCCTGAAGCCGGGACGCTGAGCGTCGTGGAGAGCGGCCAGCCACCACGCGCGCTGATCGATATCCGCTCTGATGACTGGCAGCGCCAGATCGCCTGGGTCGGCCAGACGGCGGTCATTGTCTCCGGGACGCTGGCCGAGAACCTGCGACTGGCCAACGCTCAGGCAAGTGACCAGAACCTGCTTGACGCCCTGGAACAGGCTGCGCTCCATCACTGGCTTGCCGAGCTGCCCGATGGGCTTGAAACACGACTGGGAGAAGGCGGCCGGGCCGTCTCTGGTGGTCAGGCACGACGCATCGCCCTGGCACGTGCCTTTCTACGCGATGCGCGTCTGGTGCTGCTTGATGAGCCGACTGCCAGCCTTGACCAGGCCAGTGAACGGCTCGTCATGGAATCTCTGGCGCGACTTTGCCAGGGGCGCACGGTGGTCCTGTTGACGCACCGTATGGAGCTTCTGGCACTGGCGGATCGGGTCCTGATGCTGGATCAGGGTAACGTTCAGGCGCTGGAGACACTTGACGACCTGCGCGCGCCGGGCGGGCCGCTGGCGCGCTCAGTGACAGCCCATCCTTCGGAGACGCGCGATGTTTAGACAGCTGTTGCCCTACCTGCGCCTCATGACACCCTGGACCTGGCTGCTGGGCATTGGCATTTCCCTGCAGCTGATGGCGCTGGCCTCCAGCATTGGTTTGATGGCGCTTTCCGGCTGGTTTTTGTCCGCCTCGGCACTGGCAGGGCTGAGCATTGCCACGGCACATACCTTCAACTATCTACTGCCATCAGCCGGCGTCCGTTTTTTTGCCCTGTCGCGTACCGGCGCCCGCTATGGCGAGCGACTCGTCACCCATGACGCGACCTTTCGTTTACTGTCGCGGCTACGCAAGCATGTCTATGAAAGACTTGAGCCGCTCTCACCCGCCCAGCTGCAACGGCACGGGGAAAGCGAGCTCATGACGCGTCTGACGGCCGACGTGGACGCGCTTGACGGCCTCTATCTACGGGTACTGGCGCCTTCCGTTGTGGCGCTTATGGGCATCGTAATCTGTGGCGTGGTCATCGGCGTCTTTGCCCCAGCCATCGGGCTTTTTGCCGCACTGGCCCTGCTGGTGTCGGGCCTTTTGGGACCCTGGCTTGCCTGGCGCGCCGGTCAGGCCCATTCCGATGCCTGGCATCAGGACAACACCCGGCTGAGGGCGCGCCTGCTGGAGCGCCTGAATGGCCTTTCGGAACTGATGATTTATAATCGCTGGCATGGTGAGGTCGACAACCTCATCGAAGGACAGCAGACCCGGGACGCCCATGAATACCAGCTTGCCCGCCAGTGGGGCAGCTCGCAGCTGCTGTCCCAGACGCTGCTGGGCCTGACGCTGACCGGAGTGCTGGGCATGGCTGGCTGGGCGGTGACCCAGCACGGCATGAATGCCACCCTGGTCGCACTCATGGGCCTTGCCATCATGGGCGCCTTCGAGGCCATCGCCCTGCTCCCACAGGCCTGGCAGAATCTGGGTCGCATTCAGCGTGCCGCAACACGCCTTGATGAGATCCGACAGCGCGTACCGGAAACCGATTTCCCTGCAGATAGCGAACAGTGCCTGCCGAAAGATCATCGCCTGTCCATCAATCAGCTCAGCGTGCGACTTGATGCGAGTATCGCCGCCCTCTCCTCGGTCAGCCTGGAGGTCGAAGAAGGCGAGCACCTGCTGATTCTCGGCCCTTCCGGTAGTGGCAAGACGACCCTGTTCAACAGCCTGATCCGATTCGTTTCGCCCAGTGAAGGCACCATTATGCTGGGAGGCGCGCCTCTGAATCAGCTGAGCGAGGCGACCCTGCGCGCTCAATTTGCCGTGGCCCAGCAGGAAACGCATCTGTTTACGGCCAGCTACCGCGACAACCTGACCATGGGTCAGCCCATCGATGATGAGACCATCATGGGGGTACTCGATACCCTGGCGTTGCGCGACTGGCTGGAACAACAGCCTGACGGATTATCGGGCTTTCCGGACGAGCGCGGCAGCTCGCTGTCCGGCGGGCAGCTCCGACGCTTTGGCATTGCTCGCGCCCTGCTGCGCAAGGCCCCCATTGTCCTGCTGGATGAGCCCACTGAAGGGCTTGATGAAGCCACCGAGCAGCAGGTATGGCATGCGATTCGCAACCGTTGCCAGGGGCGTACGCTGATCGTCATCACGCATCGTCTGACCCGGATTGAGGATTTTGATCGGATCGCCATGCTCGATGAGGGGCATCTGGTCGAATACGACACCCCCCAGCGCCTTCTGGCAGATCCCGGCAGCCGGCTTTCAGCCCTGTGTCGGCGCATCGATCCCGAACTTGCCGGTCTCATGCGCTCCGCCTGATATTGCTGAACCCGCTACGCTGGTGAAAAACCTTCATCCTCTGACGACCGTTTCTCATCGACCAAGCGAGCCAGACATGCCTGACCATCTTCCCGAGCAGTACACCGCCGTCATCACCGGCGGCGGGGGCATCGGCCGCGCCCTGCTGACAAGGCTTTGCCGTGATCCGCGCGCCGGTCGGCTGATTGTCGTCACCCGCCATCGCGCGCACCTGGAGCAGGATACGCAGCTCGAGATCGAACGCCTCGAGATCGTTGAGGCCGACGTCACCACCGAGTCGGGGCTTCAGACGCTCAGTGATTACCTCGACCAGACACCGGTCCACCTGCTGCTCAATACCATTGGTGTCCTGCACGATGGACAAAGTGATCAGTCCGTGGCCATTGCGCCTGAAAAACGAATTGAAAGACTCTCCTTTGACACTCTGCATCACGCCTTTCACGTCAACGCAGCGACAGCCGCCATGCTGGTCAGTACGCTGATCGATCGCATGACACGTCATCCGGTCATTATTGCCACGCTATCGGCACGGGTAGGGTCAATCGGGGATAATGAACTGGGGGGCTGGTACGCCTATCGCGCCAGCAAGGCAGCGCTCAACATGCTGATGAAAACGGCATCGGTCGAGTTTAAACGGCGTAATCCGCAGGCCATTGTGCTCTGCCTGCACCCGGGTACGACGGACACCGAACTATCAAGACCCTTTCAGGCCAGAGTGCCGCAGGAGAAACTGTTCACCCCGGACTTTGTCGCCGAGCGGCTGCTGGAGGTGATCAATCGACGCACTCCTGAGGACAGCGGTGCGTTTTACGACTGGAACGATATGCTCATTGAGTGGTAGACAGGCATGCGCTGGCAATCAATCATCCTTTCAAAAGCCGCCAGCGCAGGCCCTATCTCTGGAAATCCTGATCAGGGAATCAGAATGGTCGAGCCGGAGGTGCGGCGTGAGGCAAGGTTTTGCTGCGCCTCGCCTGCCTCATCAAGCCGGAAGCGACAACCAATATTGACGTGCACGCTGTCATTGGCCATGACCTGGAAAAGCTCCTGGCTCATCGCTTCCAGTCGTTCGCGGGTATCGGCGTAGCCGGCAAGGCTGGGGCGCGTCACAAACAGCGATCCTTTCTTGTTCAGCGTGGCCAGGTTGACCCCTTCGACCGGGCCGGACGCATTTCCAAAGCTCACCATCAGTCCGCGCGGCGCCAGGCAGTCCAGTGAGGTTTCCCAGGTGTCCCGACCCACCGAATCATAAACCACCGGGCACATCTCCCCGTCGGTCAGTTCCCGAACGCGCTCTACCACGTTCTCTTCGCTGTAGTTGATGGTCGCCCAGGCGCCGTTTTTGCGGGCAAACTCTGCCTTTTCCGGTGTGGACACGGTGCCGATCAGGCGTGCTCCCAGGCTTCTGGCCCACTGACAGGCGATCAGCCCCACACCACCAGCGGCGGCATGAAAGAGAAAGGTATCGCCGCTTTTGATCGGATAGACCTGACGCAGCAAATACTGCACCGTCAGCCCTTTCAGCATGGCCGCCGCTGCCTGATCAAAGCCAATGCTGTCCGGCAGCATCACCACCTTGTCGGCCGGCAGGGTGTGATGGGTGGCATAGGCGCCCAGAGGGCCCGTCGCGTAGGCCACGCGGTCGCCTTCCCGGAATTCCTTGACCTCTTCCCCCACAGCCTCGATGACGCCTGCTCCTTCGGTGCCCAGACCAGAGGGCAGCTCACTGACCGGGTAAAGGCCGGTACGTACATAGATATCGATAAAATTAAGGCCAATGGCCCAGTTGGTCACACGAACGTCTCGCGGACCGAGCGCCTCAGGCTCAAACTCATGCATCCTGAGCACTTCCGGCCCGCCGGTTTCTGCAAATTCAATGCGTTTTGCCATGAACCATTGCCTCAATCGAAGGTATGTATAAAGCGTCGTCAATATCAGTCAGACAGGCGAGCTGATGTCAGAGAGCATTCACGATTTATCACTGCACTCCCTTATATCATTAGCGTATCATGAGCTGAAGCCCAGGCCTGTCAGAGCGGTACTGTCTGTCAGCAAAAGGGAATTGATCCGCTTATTCCAGAGGCCGTAATGTTAAAGGGGTTCATGTGGCTGATGATCTTTCTGGTCATCGGCAATCTTTTACAGACCATGTTGTCGCTACCCGTGGTCGGGAGCGTACTGGGCATGCTGATACTTTTTACGGTGCTGATTGTACGCCGGCGCTCTTCACGCTCGATGGCCGTCGCCGCCAGCCACCTGATCCATTATTTCACCCTGTTGATCCTGCCCAGCGCTGCCGGCCTTTTCTTTCTGGGCACCACGTTGACCGATAACTGGCTCAGGCTTCTGGTTGCCATCGTGCTGGGCACCCTGATCAGCAGCGTGGTCACGCTTTTGACCATGCAGGCCATGGTGCGTTGGCAGCAGCGGCGCGACGAGGCAGCAGGCACCCCATGAATCTTCAGGCACTGGCCCATGAAATGATGGCCACCCCGGCACTGGCCGTGGTAATTACCCTGGCCGCCTATATGCTGGCCCTGTCGCTGCATCAATTGATGCGCTATCCCAGCTGGGCACCACCAATGCTGACCGGCAGTCTGATGCTGGCGTTTTTCATTGTGGTACTGCCAATCAATTACGACACCTACTATCTCGATGCCCATTGGCTGACGCTGCTGCTGGGGCCGGCCACGGTGGGTCTGGCGATTCCCCTTTACGAGCAGTTTCAACATATCAAGCGTCTGCTGATTCCCGTCACGGTGAGCCTTGTCATCGGCTCGATCACCGCCTGCGCTGCGACCCTTTCCATCGCCTGGGCACTGGGGCTTTCGCCTGCCATTCTGGCCTCACTGGCGCCCAAGTCGCTCACAACACCCATCGCCATCGGTGTCTCCGAAGGGCTGGGAGGTTACCCCGGCCTGACGGCAGGCATTGTCACCGTGACCGGAATTCTGGCCGCCTCTACCATCCCGCCACTGGCTGCCCTCCTGCGCTGTCAGGATCCTCGTGTCATCGGCCTGGCGCTGGGTCTCAACGGGCATGGTCTGGGCACCGCACGCGGGTTTGGTATCGATCCCCAAACCGGCGCCTTTGCCAGCCTTGCGATGGGACTTAACGGAGCCCTCAGCGCCATCGTCCTTCCGCTGCTGGCCGGCTGGCTGAATCACTGACAACGCATCAGGTTTAACTGATGTCTTTTTTGAAAAAGGCTTCCATCTTTTTCGCTTTTACGAATAAACAGGCTAACACTAAAAAATTAAATCTACTGATCGCTCTTGTGTTCAATTGGTGACAAACTACTAAACATACTTAACACTTGGATCGCTATGCTGGCTCGCTTATGAGACATGTGAGGCCACGCATGAACGAGTTGGGCGAGCGCATTCGCAAATTGCGAGAACAGTGTGGATTAAGCAAGGCGGAGCTGGCCCGTCGCGTAGGCGTTTCAGATGTCACCATTTCCTACTGGGAAAATGGCACCATCAAACGCGTCGGACACTCGCGCCTTGAGCCGTTGGCCAAAGCACTGCGCTGCAGCATCGGACATCTGCTGGGCAATGACCGGGATGCCCATGGCAGCAGCCATGCCATATTGTCGTCACTACCCCTTTATCCACTAACAACATCTCCCGAAGCGATCGGCATCAGTGCCATGCCGATCTCGCATTTTCCCATGGGCTTTATCGATAATGAGCTGATCAAAAAGGACGACTATTTGCTGACGCCTCAGCATCCCGGACACTTCGATTTCTGTCCTCCGGGCACCTTGATGCTGGCAAGAAAGTGCCCCCGATTTGATGGCAATGGCCTCTATCTCGTTGAAAAAAATGCCCGCCTGATGGTCAAGAGAGTCGAGCAGGATTTCAACATGATTCTGAACGTTTTCGGCGACATTGACACGTGCAATCCCGAAGAGAGAACGCACGGCGACACGCTCGTCTTTCATGCCACCATCCCTGCCATCTGGTCGATGAAAATCATGAACTTTTGACGTTACGCTCAGAAATGATCTCCTACACTAAACGCTTTAATCTTTGTGAATCGGGAGATCATGACCTTGGTCGATATGGTCGACGCTGCGACGCGCTCTCGCATGATGGCAGGTATTCGGGGCAAAAATACGAAACCCGAGCTTCTGGTCAGGCGCTATCTACATGCCTGTGGTTATCGATTCCGGCTGCATCGACGTGATTTGCCGGGTACGCCTGATATTACCCTGCCACGTCATCATTGCGTTGTGTTTGTGCACGGCTGCTTCTGGCATCGCCACGAGCACTGCTTCTATGCCACCTCACCGGCGACGCGAAAAGCCTTCTGGCAGGAAAAGCTGGCAGGTAATGTCACGCGCGACTGGCGCCAGCTGGAACAGCTTAACGCTCTGGGGTGGCGAGCAGTCGTTGTGTGGGAGTGCGGACTTCGTCACATGCCCGAGCAGCTTCACGAGGTCGTGCCGCTGATCGAGCAAGGATCATGGGTTGAGGAATGGCCTGCTCAGCCACCACGAACCCGCAGGACGCCGCAATAGCAGCGCCCTGCATGGGGCCTAGAAAGTGGCCAGTACCGAAAGACCTGCTATCCAGGCATTGTCCACGTCGCTGTCTGCTCCGGGATGACGCACGAACTGCAGGTTGGGACGAAAGGCCAGCCAGTTTGTCGTTTGCAGGGAGTAGTAAACTTCGGCGTTGTACTCTTCGCCCTGATGGGGAACGTAGTTTAACGAGGAAGACCCGCCCACGAGCGACGCATTCCCGGAACGTGACCAGTCATTGTAGTCATCGTTGACATGGACATAGGCCAGGCCCAGCCCGACTTCATCCTGCTCACGACCATCAAAGGGTCCGGTATAGGTCACACCGGCCGACAGGTAGCGATCAAAGGTGGCCGTATCGCCATCGTTCCACGTCCCCATGCTGAACACGCCAAGACCGCGGTTGCGATCGTTGTCATGACTGGTGACCTGCTGGTCGATGACGTAGTAAAGACCGTAGCGATGCCCCTTTTCGGCATCCGAGTTCTTGTCACGCGATGAGTAATCGTCGGCATCAGCGCTGCTGTAGTAGTACCCCAGACGGTAATGACCGGGCAGGTCGTTGAACCCGTGCTCCGGTTCAAAGCCATATTCAACCGGAATAAGCGTGCCGCTGGTGCCACTGTGCTTCAGATCCAGCCCATGATCGCGATCAAGGTTGGACTCATTGAGATTGAAAAACCCGATCTGCGCATACTGATCACTGGTGATGTTCCACTTGCCGACCATCGCCCACTGGGAGATCGGCCAGTTGTACCAGATACCGCCATTCTGGTTACCGGGCTCGCCACTGCCCAGGTAGAGATTCTGAAAATTGCTGTCGATGACGGCAAAATCATCCCCTACCGGCACTCGTCCTGCCTTGATCTCGAAGGTGTCATCCATATAGGACTGGCCGTACCACAGCTGGGTAATACGGGTAACGCTACCGCGTCCGTAGACCTCCTGACTGGAAGAGCCACCGACGCTATTGGGATTGTTGATGACGTCGTTGGTCAGGCTTTCACCATTACGATCGGTCAGGGTGAGCTGAAACCGGGCATTGGGCACGCCAAACAGGCGGTCAAGGTCGAAATTGGCACCGGCGGTCCACTGGTCGGCATAGCGGCCGGTGTGCTTGTCGCGAAAACCGCCATCGACGGAATAGGCCATCTCGGAGATGTATTCAAAACGAAAATTCACGCCCTGATCGGCCAGATCAGTACGCGCACCACCCCAGTCACCGAACATGAAATCGCCATCGGGATCGAAGGCACCCGCGGCCCAGCCCGATGATGAGAGGCTCATGCCCATGAGCGCCAGCGTGCAACACAATCCCTTTTTCATGTCCCATCCCTTTACAATGTCATATTCGAATTAAGTTAAAGAAAAGAGATTTTCGCCTTGAACGTAGTGAACAACAATAGTTCCTGGACCATAGTCGAGAAGCAATAGACATTATGTTGGCCCGGCCAGGCGACGAATTCCTCACAAGAGACATGACAGAGCGGATCGTTTAGGCTTCACGACAGAGCCATGGCATGGGTTCATGGTCGCCTGCGCAGGACAAAAGGTTTCATAACAGTGAGGGCATGACTTTGACACGTTTTAGCGCACTGGCGCTGACAGCAACGCTTCTAGGGTTTTTGGTGACGGGCTGTGATACAGGCGATGAAAACCCGGCGACCAGTTCGTCACAGCGCAGTTCCGGCACCAATCAGATCTATGGTGGCTCCCTGCCGTGTGACAACTGCGACGGCATCGATACCGAGGTGGCCCTGAACTTCAGCACGGACAGTGCCGGTGGTGTCTACACCCTGACAGAGACGCCGCAGGGTGGCCCCGCAGATGGCCAGACACAAAAGCGCAAGGGGAACTGGAAGGTCATCAGTGGCAATGCCGTGCCCGGCGGCGGCACAGTCTATGTGTTACACCCTGCTCGCGGCGACGAAGAGCATGAGCCCATCTATCTGCTGATGGAAAGCAACACCACGCTGCAGCTGGTGGATGAGCATTTCAAACCACTGGATACGTCACACAATGACGAGCTTCACAGGCTTTGATATGTGAACAGGCTCTGAGGCGTTAAAAAATATCCTGACATCTCAGCGTTGGCCGTGCAGCGTCTTTTCGGCCTGACGCTGGGCCTCTTTTGCAGAGAGCCCCTGCTCTTTCTCGAGTCGGGCAGCCAGCTGCTGGATCTCGCCCTCATCGCTGAGTTTCTCATCACCACCCAGCGTTCCCCACGCCTCCTTGACCTTGCCCTTTAAATCTTCCAATGGCGGACTCTTGTCACTCATTTAAATGTCTCCCGGTCATCAGGCATATGAATATGACATCGATCATAGCGTCTGGGGCTGCAGTGCGGTATCGGCCTCTAGCGCCTCATGACAATTTTTAACCCTGGATCAACGTGGCTTTCCGCATAGACAGGCTACATTGAAAAGGCTTATTGATGATGGAGGCCATGGAGAGGCAGATGAAACTCAACGAACTGACTGAAAAGGCACACGCCGGCCAGCTTGATGAAATTGTCATCGAGTCGATGGAGGGCGATATCTTTACCCTGCATATCACGACTCAGGGCGAGGTCGACACGCTGCTTAATGAAGACGGCACCATCCTGACGCCTCAGTCTCTCAACGCCGCCAAGACCCTGCTGCGTGATATCGGCGGCATGAAAGACGTTCCGATCTACTTCAAGCACAGCGTCGCACATGATGAAATGATGGGCTCTGAAGCTGAAACCGCCGATGACCGCATGCCCATTACGCTTGAAGGCCAGGTTCAATAGCCTGATGGCTGGCAGTATGTGCCCGTCATGCGATCTGGTGTGTTGCATCATGCTCATCGTGGCCGATGCTTATAGAGATTGATTCGGTGCCTGTCGAGACTGGTGACTGGTATAGTGTTACGGGGCCGACACACTGTTGGCCCTTTTCCTTTTTAAAAAGAGCCTATCGTGACAACACATCCCCTGGAGACCACCCGACGCTGGGTCAGAGACTGGGTCATGGCGCAGGACCTGTGCCCGTTTGCCGCTGCCGAGTTTGAACGAGAGCGTATTCGCTACCGCCAGCTGGACGGCGCTGATGATGCTGCCCTGCTCATGGCCGTGATCGAAGAATGCGAATATCTTGATGATCATCAGGACATGGAAACCACGCTGCTGGTGCTCACGCCCGGCGCCGAGGATTTCTTCACCTTCCTGGACAAGCTCGACATGGCCGAGCGACTCATGATCAGCGAAGGTTATGAAGGCGTCTATCAGCTGGCAAGCTTCCACCCTGACTATCTGTTTGGGGACAGTCAGGCCTCGCCCGGCCAGGAAGACCCCGCGGATTACACCAACCGCTCCCCCTTCCCGCTGTTTCATCTGTTGCGCGAAACCAGCCTCGAAGCCGCACTGGCGCGTTTCCCGCATCCCGAACGTATCCCCGAGCGCAATCAGGCGCATTTGAGACAACAGGGCATAGCATGGTGTCGACAGATCCAGGACGCCATTTCCAGTGAGACGCCATCGTCCTGATTGGGCGAATGGCCGGGGCTGTGAGAAAATAACGTCCTGTCTCCAGACCGACCCGTAACGCCGGAAAACATCTGTCATGCCTGCCACCACTTCGTTTCACGCCGCTGACGCCGCGCGTCGTTTTTCCATTGCCCCAATGATGGATTGGACGCCCCGTGATCAGCGAGCATTCGCACGCACCCTGACCAAACGCGCCCTGCTCTATACCGAGATGGTCACCACCGGTGCCATTTTGCACGGCACGCCGCGCGAGCGCTTTCTCGGCCATGACGCTCTGGAATATCCGCTGGCCCTGCAGCTGGGCGGCAGTGACCCGGCAGCGCTGGCCGAATGTGCCGCCATTGCCGAAAGCTGGGGTTATCAGGAGGTCAACCTGAACGTCGGCTGCCCGAGTGATCGCGTGCAAAACAACATGATCGGTGCCTGCCTGATGGGGCATCCCGAGCTGGTGGCACGCTGTGTGTCAGCCATGCAGGCAGCCGTCTCGATTCCGGTCACGGTCAAGTGTCGTATCGGCATCGACGATCAGGACGAGGATGAGGATCTGGCGCGCTTTATTGATACCGTCGCTGCCGCCGGCTGTACGACCTTCACCGTGCATGCCCGCAAGGCCTGGCTCGAGGGACTCTCTCCCAAACAGAACCGTGACGTGCCGCCGCTGAACTATCCACGCGTGCATCGTCTCAAAACGGCTCATCCCGAACTGCATATCGGTCTCAATGGTGGCCTCAAGACCATCAGCGACTGTCAGCGCGAGCTTGAGCATGTCGACAGCGTCATGGTCGGTCGTGAGGCCTATCAGAATCCGTTTTTACTGGCGCATGTCGACCGCGATATCTTCGGTGAGGAGACCACGCCACCGACCAGGCACGACGCCATGCAGGCCTTTCGACCCTACCTGATATCGCGTCTTGAATCGGGCGTAAGGCTCAATCACATCACGCGTCACCTGCTCGGTCTCTTTACCGGTTGCCGCGGGGGTCGCCGTTTTCGTCGCTATCTATCCGAAACCGCTCACCGTCCGGATGCCGGCATCGACGTTTTCGATCAGGCACTCGCCCTGGTGAACGATATCGACGCCGAACGCGAACTGCCGGCGCACATGCCGGACTGACTGACACATCAATCACGGCCCTGCCTCTTTTCGCCCCGGCACCGAGCTACTGGCAGCCTTTCCGATTTGTCCTTTCAGCCACCCTGGCCATACTTGATCTACCGCCCGGGACAGTCCCGGGCACATCATGACCGTCAAGGAGGCGCCATGCGTTTTGAACTGCCAGGCAAAATGGGACTGGGCACAGCACCTCTGGGCAACATGTTTGAGGAAGTGCCGGATACGCGTGCCATCGAGACGCTTCGCACGGCATGGGACGCCGGTATTCGCTATTTCGATACCGCGCCGCAGTACGGTGCCGGCCTTTCGGAGATGCGTCTGGGGGAAGCCCTGGCCGACGAACCCCGGGGGACGTATGTGGTGTCTACCAAGGTGGGGCGACTGATTCTTGATGAGCAGGAGCCCAAGCAGGGCATCTTTGCTCACGGGCGCACCAACAAGGTGGCGTATGACTATTCAGAATCCGGGACTCTGCGCTCCATTGAAGAAAGCCTTGAACGCCTGAACATGGATCGCATCGATATTGCCTGGATCCATGACTGCGCGGCTGATGCCCATGGTGAGCACTGGGAAGAAGTGCATGATCAGGCCATGAACGGTGCCGCACGTGCGCTAACGCGACTGCGCGAGGAAGGCGTGATTCGCGCCTGGGGGCTGGGGGTCAACCGTGTGGAAGCCTGTACGCGCGCGCTTGAAAGGGCCGACCCCGACGGCTTTTTGCTCGCCGGGCGCTATTCGCTGCTCGACCATGAAGGCGCACTGGACACCCTGCTGCCGGAATGCGACCACCGCGGCGCACGTCTGGTCATCGGTGGGGCCTATAATTCGGGCATTCTGGCCGGCGGTGATCACTATGACTACAAAAAAGCCTCCGATGAGGTGCGTGAGCGCACCCGACGGCTGCGCGACATCTGCGAGCGTTTCGGGGTCGATATTCGCGCCGTGGCGCTGCAGTTCAGTGCTGCACCGCGTGCCGTGGCCGCCGTGATTCCAGGCACCACCCGACCCGAGCGCATTGCCGAAAATCAGGCGCTGATGACCACTGCCATTCCCAATGCCCTGTGGCAAACCCTCTGGAACGAGGGACTGGTATCAATGGATGCGCCCATCCCCGGTGCGGCCTGAGGCTGTGTCGGCAGCATATCCTGACGCTTCGGCGTCAGGATCCATGCGACTACTCGACTCGCGCCTGCCAGGCTTCAACAGCCTGCTCTGCATCCTCGATTTCGTGAAAACGGGCGATATGAAAGACTGCTTCGCCTTCATTGACCAGTGGCAGATTGCTCATGCCGATGACAATGCCGTCACTGGATGCCAGCACATCCCCCTCCTCGTTACCAAATGGGCCGGCCACGATCCCCAGCCGTTCGCCCTTGACCACACGCGCCCCGAGTCGAACGCGTGGACGCAGCACGCCATCGATGGGTGCACGCGCCCAGCTCGAACTGCGTGCCACTTCAGAGGCCGGTACCTTGCTGCCGCGACCGGCCGGCAGCATGTCCAGCAGCCGCATGACGCGTAATACGCCGCGCACACCGGCACTGATGGCCCAGTCATCAAAACGCAGCGCCTCTCCTGCCTCATAGGTCAGCACCGGAATACCGCGACGCTCGGCGTATTCACGCAGACTGCCACCGCGCAATTCAGCATTGAGAATTACCGGAGCACCGAAGGCATCGGCCATGTCGCGGGTCTGTTCGTTGCGCTCCAGCTGAGCGCGAATCTGGGGCAGGTTGGTGCGATGAATGGCACCGGTATGCAGATCCAGAATATGCGTGGCCAGATCCACGACCTGTTCGCGAAAAAGCGCCGCAATACGGGACCCCAGAGACCCGGATTCACTGCCGGGAAAGCAGCGATTCAGGTCCCGGCGATCCGGCAGATAACGACTGTGCTGTACAAAACCGAATACATTCACGATCGGTACGGCAATCAACGTGCCGCGCAGCCGTGACAGGGAACGCGTCTTGAGCACCCGACGGACGATCTCCACGCCGTTGATCTCGTCGCCATGAATGGCACCGCAGACCAGCATGACAGGCCCTTCCCGGCGGCCGTGAACCACCTCGACCGGGATATTGAGTGGCGTGTGGGTATAAAGGCGGGCGACCGGTACATCGATCTGGCGACGCTGGCCGGGAAGCACCTTCTCTCCCGCCAGTACAAAGGCATCACGAGCCATACGAATACTCATCAAAGCGTTTCAGGAAAGTCATGGCTAACCAGATCGTTATCGGCGGCCCCTGTCAAAAGTACAGCCTTGTCGAGAAGCAGCCCACCTGTAAAGGTAAACGATGTCCATGGCAAAGGAGATCACCAGAAGCAGCAGCGCCAGTGCCAGTGCCAGGTTCGACCATGGCGTGGTCACCCAGGGCAGCAGGCACGTCATCAGGGTACTGACCTGCCAGACACAGATCGTCTTGCGTCGATAGCTGACCGGCAGCTCGCTCTTGAGCCAGGGCCACACCCGGGCGGCAGCCACGAACAGATAGCGCATGGCACCGATGGCCATGATCCACAGGCCCGCCTTGCCCTGAATGACCAGCATCAGGCACAGCATCAGGATAAAAAAGGCATCGAGTTCCATATCCAGACGTGCACCGAAACGGCTTTCGGTGCGTGTGTGTCGTGCCACCCAGCCGTCCACGCCGTCAAGCGCCAGTGCGGTCAGGGCCACGGAAAACACCATCATGTGGTGTTCATTGATGAACGCCGGCAACGGCAGCATGGCCGTTAACAGCACAATCAACACCGCCCGCATCAGCGTGATGCGATTGGCCCAGCCCAGACGTTGCTGACCTGTGGGCCAGCTATACATCATGATCCCGATCAGTATCAGATATACGCCACCAGCGCCGGGATACAGTAACGCCGGGGCCATGTACAAGGTATGCAACAGGGCCACCAGCAGCATCAGGCCGATGCCTCCGACCAGAAGCTCCCTGAGCACGCTGGATGCTGGCAACGCAGGCGGGTGCATGACGATCCGTTGTTCACTCATGTCAGAACCCTCACTGTCAGCCGGCATCCCTGATGAATCGCTTCCAATACGACCTCAAAAAAGCATTAAAACTTCATCAGAATGTCATCATACGGCAGGAAAACCGCACACCGGTATGATAAACCATGTTATCAGAATAGCGTCTGATGACCGGTTGTAACGCAGACCGCTCGACAAAAACGGACAGGCTTAAGGTTTGCATGACACGGCGAATCCATGGACAGGGTCTATACTATCCGGCGCGCTTTTGGCGACACGGTGTCTTTTTCACAACGCACAAGGTCATGAATGAGCTCGGAAAACACAGCCCGCGCCTTCTGGGTCGAAGCACCCGGTCAGGGCGCCATTCGAACACAGCCGCTGGCGACGCCCGGACCTGATGACGTCAGGGTTCGAACCTGTTACAGCGCCATTAGCCGGGGTACCGAAACACTGGTCTTTCATGGCAGAGTGCCCGAAAGCGAACATGCACGCATGCGCGCCCCTTTCCAGCAAGGGGAATTTCCGGCCCCGGTTCAATATGGTTATTCCAGTGTGGGCATGGTTGAAGAAGGCCCGAGCAACCTCAAGGGCCACTACGTATTTTGCCTGCATCCCCATCAGGATCACTACGTCGTCCCGGCCTCCATGGCCATGCCCCTGCCTGACGCCCTGCCGCCCGAGCGCGCCGTGCTGGCCGCCAATATGGAGACGGCGCTTAATGGTCTGTGGGACGCCGCGCCCCGCATTGGCGATCGCATCGCCGTCATCGGGGCCGGCGTTGTTGGCTCGCTCATGGCCTGGCTGTGCTGCAATATTCCGGGCACCCGGGTCGAGCTGATCGATATCGACGACTCGCGCGAGACGCTGGCCCGGGCACTGGATATCGATTTTTCGACACCTGAACGGGCGCAGGGGGAATGCGATCTCGTCATTCATGCCAGCGGCAGCCAAAATGGGCTGCAGCAGGCGTTGTCTCTGGCCGGTCAGGAAGCGACCATTATTGAAATGAGCTGGTTTGGTGCGCAGGCGGTCAGCCTGCCGCTGGGTGAGGCCTTTCACTCCCGACGGCTGACGCTGCGCGCAAGCCAGGTTGGCACCGTTTCCCCTGCACGTTCAGCGCGGCGCACCCATGGTGAGCGCATGATGCAGGCGCTGTCATTGCTTGAAGATGACCGGCTCGACGTCCTTATCGATGCAGAAAGCGCCTTTGAAGACCTGCCCGACACCATGGCCCGAATTACCACTCGGCCCGGCGCCCTGTGTCACCGCATTCGCTACCGTTTTTGAAGTCGTTACCCTTTCCGGAGTATTGCCATGTACAGCCTTACCGTTCGCGATCACGTCATGATCGCCCACAGCTTTAACGGCCAGATCTTTGGCCCGGCCCAGAAACTTCATGGCGCCACCTACATCGTGGATGTCACCTTCAAGCGTCCGGATCTGGATCAGGATGACCTGATCGTCGATATCGGCCTGGCCAGCCAGACGCTGTCGGATGTCCTGAGCGATATCAACATGCAAAATCTTGATGAGATCGAGGAGTTCAAGGGGCGCAATACCACCACCGAATTCATGGCCCGCGTCATTTTTGACCGCATGGCTGCCTCGATTGAAGCCGATCAGCTCGGCGAGACCGGCAAGGGGCTGACGGCGCTCAGCGTGACCCTGCACGAATCCCATATCGCCTGGGCCAGCTACGAAGGGACACTATGACCGTTGAGAGCTCCCTTCGCCGCCTGACCCTGATCGTGGCCGGTCGACCGGATCAGCTGACCGGCGGCTATATCTACGACAGGCGTATCGTTGAGGCACTGCGCAAGCTCGGCATTGCCGTCGAGGTCATCGGGCTGGACGGGCGTTTTCCCTGGCCGGATGATATCGCCCGCGAGTCGCTGCAGCGTGCCCTGGGCAGCTGTACCGATCGCAGTCTGGTCGTGGTCGACGGTCTGGCCGCCAGCGCCATGCCCGAAGTACTGGAAGTGCATGCGCATCGCCTGACGCTGGTGGCCCTTGTTCATCATCCGCTGGGCGATGAAACCGGTCTTGAAGACCACCAGCGAGAAACACTTTTGAAGCTTGAATGCCGGGCGTTGCAGTCCCCCGCCGGCATCATCGTCACCAGCGCCTTCACCCGGCGGCGTCTGATCGAGCTGGGCATCGAGGCGTCACGCATCAGCGTGATCGAACCCGGCATTACGCCGGTGCCGGTGGCTGCTGCAGACAACGACACGCCACAACTGCTCTGTATTGCCACCCTGATCCCGCGCAAGGGACAGCATCTGCTGCTCGAGGCACTGGCGGATCTCAAGGCACACGACTGGCACTGTCACCTGATCGGTGATGATTCGCGCGACGAGTGCTATACCGCAAGGCTTCGCGATTTGATGGTCGAGCATCAGCTCGAACAGCGCGTGACCCTCCATGGTGCGCTGCCTCCCGAGGCACTTGAAACGTACTGGCAGCAAAGCGATCTGTTTGTTCTTCCCTCCTTCTACGAAGGCTATGGCATGGTGATTACCGAGGCGCTGGCCCATGGTCTGCCGGTACTGACGACTACTGGCGGTGCCCTGGCCGACACCCTGCCGGCCAGTGCCGGCCTTCATGTTCCACCCGGTGATGCACCGGCCCTGCGTGATGCGCTGCGCGCGATGCTGTTTGAAGATGGCACCACGCGAAGCGCGCAATATCAGACGCTGCACCAGGGAGCACTCGAGGCACGCCAGACCCTCAATGACTGGCCAGGGGCCGCCGAGCACTTTCTGGCCTGCCTGAAGCGCCTGCATGCCACCCCTACCTTTTGATCGGAGTCACCGTCGATGACCCACCCATCGCCTCCCAACGGTATGGCCGCGCACAGTGATTTCAGCTCATCGTGGCTGGCCCTGCGCGAGACAGCCGATCATAGGGCCCGCGACGTTCAGCCGCTAAGTACAGCATGTCGTCACTGGCTGACATCGCGTGCGCATCAGGGCCCCTTGACGCTTCTGGATCTGGGCTGTGGCAGCGGCAACAATCTGCGCTATCTCGCGCCCCGTTTGCCACCGCATCAGCACTGGAGTCTGATCGATCAGGATGCCAGCCTGCTGGCCCATGTCGGCGGCGATGGCAGCCCCCGTCATGATCATATTGATGAGCTGACATGCCTGCAGCGTGATCTCTCCCGTCTGGATCAGGCCCTGACCGGGGACATGCTGGCAGGGGCAGACATCGTGACGGCCTCTGCCCTGCTCGACCTGGTCTCCGAGCCGTGGCTTGCAACACTGATTAAACAGTGCGCTTCGCATCAGTGCGCTGTCTGGCTGGCCATGAGCATCAACGGGGACAACGCGCTGATTGACCATGACGATGGCAATACCGCACTGCTCGAGATGGATCGACACGTACAGCAGCTGATCAAGGCCCACCAACAGCGCGACAAGGGGTTCAACGGCGCGCTGGGTACGCACGCACCAGGGGTGGCAAGGACGCTGCTGGAAAACGCCGGCTATCAGGCCACAACGGCAGATGCCCCCTGGCAGTTGGACTGTCGTCATCCCGAAGAGGCACTGCTGGCGCAGGCACTGGTTCAGGGCTGGCTTGACGCCGCGCTGGAGCAGGCCCCCGACCAGCGAAAGGCCTTGATGCAGTGGCATGAAAGCCGCCAGCAGCATATTGCCCATGGACGTCTCAAGGTCAGGGTGGGACACACCGATCTTCTCGCCATTCCCGACTCGCCCGGGATGACATGAAGGCCCAAAAGCCTTCTCAACCGTCGGCCAACAGACGCGGCTATCGGCAGGTGTTGACGTCTTCGCTGGTGCGATGGATGCTCACCCTGGTCATTCTGGCCAGTGTGGTATGGCTGGTAGATATTAGCGCGCTGCTGACGCGAATGGAGGATCTTTCTCCGGGATGGCTGACTCTGGCCCTGCTGATTTCGATTCCCCAGATCATGCTGTCTGCCTGGCGATGGCAACTGACCGCCCGTCACATGGGGATGTCACTCTCCCTGCCCACCGCCATCAGCGAATATTATCTATCGACCTTTCTCAATCAGATCCTGCCAGGTGGCGTAACAGGGGATCTGGGCCGCGCCTGGCGACACGGTATCCGGGACGTGTCCTATGGCGCCGCTCTGCGGGCAGTCATTATTGAACGCGCCTCAGGGCAGGCGGCACTATTACTGGTGGCCGTTATCACATTGCTTGTCTTTACGCCGCTGCGTCATGGCCTGATCGAGCGATTCAGTCAGGCCAATCTAATGCTGGATGCGCACACCAACGTGCCTTATGCCCTGCTCTACATCACACTACCGACTTTATTGCTGATGGGCGTGTGGGTCTATCGGCACCCGCCGAAATGGCTGGGTACCCTGCGGCGGGATTTACGGCGCGGGCTTTGGAATCGACGTCTGTGGCTGCGTCAGTTGCTCGGTTCGCTGGCCATTGTCCTGAGCTACATGCTGGTCTTTGTCTGCTGTGCCAGAGCGCTGGGAGAGCCATTACCAACGACAACTCTGCTGGCACTGACACCGCCGGTGCTGATGGCCATGGCCATTCCATTATCGGTGGCCGGCTGGGGAATCAGGGAAAGTGCCGCGGCGCTAATCTGGATACTGGCGGGGTTTTCTGCTCAGCAGGGGGTGGCCATTTCAATGACCTATGGTGCCGTCATACTGATATCCAGTCTGCCGGGCGCCGTGGTTCTTCTGGCAGGACGACACACAATACAAAGGCAGCCCCCCAAATAGGCTCAGGGCAACATGTTGACGATGCCGCTGTTGTCGTCTTCGCTGCTCTGCTCGCCGGTGCCGGCAGTGGCTTCATCACCGGGAAGCTCTCCGGGAATGACGCCGTTGGCGGCATCCTTTTGAAGGTTCCACTGTCGTTCCTGCTGTGCCTGATCAAGCGTCAGCCAGATGCCTGACGCCACCAGCAACACACAGAACAGCACCGATACCAACCCTTTCACACTCATTTTCAGGCTCCATTCAATGGCGGGGGGACTTTAGCATTTTCCCAGAGAACTAGTCATTGAAGGCCAGAAAAAGAAAGGTTAATTAATGCCTGTTTCTGCAACAGTTGTAAAATCCAGATCAAAAAGCACATCATCACCCAGCGTGTAGTGGCGCGCGGACGGTCGCATCGCCTGACTCAGGCACTCAATCACCGGCAGTGTCAGCGTGGGCCTGCCAGAACCGATAATCATCGGGGTGACCATGCTGTGCAGACGGTCCAGACACCCCCTTTGTAAAAACCGGGAAATGGTCATGCCACCGCCTTCCACCAGCACGCGGGCCAGCCCTTGACGGCCCAGAAGATCGATCACCGCGCGGGGGTCGACGCCATCCTCTGCCACTTCAAGTCCGCAGACGCTGACATCATGCCCATGGCGCTCGTGACAGTCCTGCCAGCGCGCCACATGCGCATGCCCCACCAGATGCAGTGTGGGGGCGCTGTCATCTTCAAAAACAAAGCGATGCTCAGGGACTCGACCCCTCGGGTCCAGCACGACCCGAACAGGATGATCACCGGTGACATGTCGCACGGTCAGTCGTGGATCGTCCATGGCCACGGTACCGGCGCCGGCCACCACCGCATCAACCACCGCCCGCAGAGCATGCAGATGGACAAGCCCTTCCTGCCCCGTGACGTAATAGGACGCCCCGCATTCCGTGGCAATACGACCGTCAAGGCTTTGCCCCAGCTGTGCCATGACCAGAGGCGTGGCGTGGGCAACCAACGGCAGCATGATATCCAGCAGCTGTGAGGCGGCATCCTCAACCTCAACGCCTTCACTGCAGTGCCACTCTCCGCCGACCGTTATTGACATCGGACCGTCCTGATACGATAAGCCACGCTGCCAGTCAAACCGACGAGCACGCAATACATGTTCCCAGGCCTGCGCTCTGGAAAGTGTCGCTGCTGCCATAAATCCCCTGTCATCCCGGTACGTTGCTGATCAAAATTCTGGCAATAGTGACCCTGCAGTCAGCCTTGCCTCTCGAAAGCGGTGTCATGCATTTATGGCACGCCTTTATAAGCACAGCATTGTACAAGTTTTTCAGACACACTGCCGAGTTCTGAAAAGCCGCATGAAATGATGGACCTGCGGCCTGAACCCCTTTACAAGCGGGCTTTAAAAAAAGTGTGCAGAAATCCGGCGCTTTGTGATTGTGAAAATTCATGACCATTGACTGGCGAGCCACAGAGTCTTGTACCGATAATGTACAAGATTTTAAACCATCGCATGGTCGCTCAAACCGCCACATGGCGGCGTACCGCCATCAGCACATGCCGATCATCCAGAGAGGAGATGTTGTCATGTCAGCAAGTGATTATCTGCGTGTTCACAATACCCGGCTGGCCGACATGAACGCCCTGCCCCGAGATCTGCTTTGTCGCTATCTGACGACCTGTCCGGCCGTGGTGCGCGACCGGCTTCTGGTTCGCCTTTGTCATCACTGACAGCGTCGACAGTCTCGTTACCCTGTGGACGCTGGCACACCAAGGCGCTTGCCCACGCCGGAGGCTCGCCATGTCTGCCGCAGGGCGGCACTTTCAATGGCACCGGCAAAGGCCGTCATGATCAGACAGTGTGATTTCGCTCGCGTAATACCGGTATACACCAGTTCCCGGGTCATGATCGGATTGGGTCGATCAGGCAATACCAGCAGGATTCGATCAAATTCGGACCCTTGAGACTTGTGAACGGTCATGGCAAAGGCCGTTTCGACACCACCCAGTCTCCCGGGCAATACCGCACGAACGCCCTGCCCCGAAGGATGCGGAAAGAAGACGCGCAGTCGCCCCGACGCCCGGTCATGCTGGATGTCTTCTTCGGGTACAAACATCGCAATGCCAATGTCGCCATTATACAGCCCAAGCTGTGGATCGTTGCGGGTGACCATCACCGGGCGTCCGGCGTACCAGCCGCGCGTACCGCCCACCAGCTTCTCTCGAAACAGCGCCTCAACGATGGCGTCATTGAGCCCTTCAACGCCCCATGGCCCACGGCGCAGGGCACAAAGCACCTGAAAGCGCGAGAAAAGACCCAACACTTCTTCCGGCCCTGCGCCATTGCCGATGGCCCTGAGGGCTTCGCGATAGCCACTGACGGCTCGCCTTAGCAGTGTGCCGCCATGTTCCTTGACCGGCTGGAAATCGATGTCCTTGAAGCCGGCCTGCCAGCAGTGCCGAATCTCTTCCAGACTGCCGCGATTAACGGCGCGGGCAAGGGCACCAATGCCGGAATGCTCATGAAAGCGGTAGCTCTTTTTGAGCACGACCACGTGATCGGCCAGTACGGAGGGGGCCGCGCCTGACAGCGGCAAGGGCTGCCCGGCCGCCCGTTCCATCAGCCTGCGTACCGTGTCGCTGCATTGCCCCTGCTCAGCGCCTTCACAAAGATCCCCCAATACGGCGCCGGCTTCCACCGAGGCCAGCTGATCACGATCCCCCAGCAGGATCAGCCGCGCATGGGAAGGCAGCGCCGCCAACAGTGAGGCCATCAGCTCCAGATCCACCATGGACGCCTCATCGACGACCAGCACATCCAGCGCCAGCGGATGATCGCCATGGTGGCGAAAATGTCGGCTGTCCCGCTGAACCCCCAGCAGGCGATGAAGCGTGGTGGCCTCACGCGGCAGGGAGGCGCGAACCGTCTCGGAAACCGCCAGCGCCGCCACGGCACTCCCCAGTGACTGTGACAGTCGAGCGGCCGCCTTGCCGGTCGGCGCGGCCAGATGCACGATCAGCGCACGCCCCTGTTCGTTCAGAGCGCTTTCCTGCAGCAATGCCAGAAGCCGTGTCACGGTGGTGGTCTTGCCGGTACCGGGCCCACCGGAAATGACGGTCAGACGGTTGCGCAGGGCCATGGCGCAGGCCACTTTCTGCCAGTCAGGCGCAGAGGCTGCCTCCGGATTACCAAAGAGGGTGTCCAGACGCGCCATCATCTCGTCGCTGACGCTGCCGGTGCGTGCCATCAAGCGTTGAAGGCGCGCCACAACGCTGCATTCATGCTGCCAGAAGCGGCGCAGGTAAAGCCTTTGATCCTCCAGCACCAGCGGCCGGGAATGCTCATCCCCTTCTCCCTGGCCCAACACACCGGACGTACGAAGGCGCGAGCGCCAGAGGTCGACGTGGTGAACGCCCATGCTCGAGAGCAGTGTGCCGGGCGTGACAATCTCTGCCGCCTCATTGGATACCTGCATGTCATGGGGCGGCAGGGAAAGCACCGCATCAGGCTCACGCAGGGCATGCTCGAGATCCAGGAAGATATGCCCGCGACCCAGCTGGTGGCTGACCAGGGCCGCGCTTAACATTACCAGCGGATCGCCCTGCGGATCGCGGTCGCTCACAAAGCGGGCCAGATGGGCATCCAGTGCGCGCAGCCAACCTGTTTCGACCCAGCGTTCCAGCTGATCTGCGATAAAGTGCGCATCACCCCCCCTTTCCAGGGATATCTGCGGAGCCTCAAATGAAGAGGGTTCTTCCAGCGGACCGTCGGCTTCCGGCGTCTGTGAGGGGTCATCAAAAAGGGAGAACTGCCCACTATCGAGGCTTTTGTCCCGGCGCGTCATGATATCTCTCCTGCAGCACCAGCCGCCCGGGTGTCAAAAGACGCGCTATCCCGTACCTGCTCGCCCTGTGCCAGCAGGTCATCGAGCTGCTCGATCAGCTCGCGGGCCGGCTTGCGATATAACACGCCTCGGCCGCCTTCCGCCGTCATGCCGCGCAAAAAGAGATAGAGCACGCCGCCAAGGTGTTGATCGTAATCATAGTCCGGCAGTCGACTTCGCAGGTGGCGGTGGAGAGCCAGGGTATAGATAACGTACTGCACGTCATAACGATGCGAGACCACCGAAGCCATCATGGCGGCCTGATCATAGGCCTCAAGGGTGTCGCCCAGATGATTGGACTTCCAGTCGATCACGTAAAAGCGCCCATCGTGCTCGATCACCAGATCGATGTAGCCCTTGAGCATCCCGGCAAGCGTTCTGGGTGCCAGCTCTGCGCGCATTCCCGGCAGCGACTCGTACTGGCAAATCAGGGTATCCAGCCGCCGACTGCCGATGCCGCGGGCCGGCAGCCAGAATTCGAGCTCGGTGCGCCAGCCCGCCAGCCTCTCCAGAGACAGCCCCGGCAGGGCCGGATGCAGCGGCGCTGTCAGTACCGCGCAGCACCAGTCATGCAGCACTTCCACCCAGTGTGGGTCCAGGTTGGCGCGCTGCACGCGCTGGCGAATCAGGCGATAAAGCTCTTCACGATAGCCTGACCCCGGCACTGCCAGTTCGCTCAGGCGATCAGGGTCGATATTTTCCAGCAGCGCATGCAAAAAGGTGCCCGCGCGCGGGCCGCGTGGAAAATCGAGCAGACGTCGTACCGGCGGCAGCGGGATGGGACTGGTTTCCGTCAGCACTTCCAGATCAAGCCCCGCCCCCTGGGCATCCAGCATCGTCTCACGTGCCTGAGTGGTCATGTCGCCGGGCTGGCGCGCGCCTTCGACCAGCGCCGTATAGGAAGCCACCCACCAGTCGCGATCGATTCGTCCTTCAAACCGGCGCGCACGGCCCACCTTCGATGGATCATGCGGCGCCAGCATCTGCTGCCCGGTCATGGTTGGCGGCGCACTCAAAGCGATACTGCCCGGCGTTACCAGAGACTCAAGCACTTCGCGCAATGCCGTGGCATCCAGTGACGCAACCCCACCGTGCTGGCACAGTAGTACCCCGAGCGCCGCACCGGCCAGAGTCGTGGCACCGCTTGGCGTATCCTTGCGTGGGGTGCCCTTGTAAATGGGCCCTATCCCCAACCGGCACAGATAACGGGCGCGGGTCAACGCCACGTACAACAGGCGCAGATCCTCCTGAAGGCGTACCCGGTCGGCACGCGCCCGTTGCTCATCATTGACCTGCATGATCAGCGATGCGCCGTGAACCTCATCGCTCAACATCAGCGTCCTGCTCTTGCTATCCACCTCGCGGTGGTCGGCAATAAAGGGCAGATACACCAGCGGATATTCAAGCCCCTTGGACTTGTGAATGGTGATGACCCGCACCAGGGTATCGTCGCTTTCCAGGCGCAGAATCAGTGACTGCGGGTCCATACCGCTGTCATGGCGCCCGGCTAGCGACTGATGCCACCAGCGCAGCAGTGCCTGCTCGCCATCAAGCCGGGCACTGGCCGTCTGCGCCAGCTCGCCCAGATGCAACACATCGGTCAGCGCCCGCTCGCCGTCGGACTGCGCCAGAAGCCTTGCCGGCACGTCAAAATCGCGCATGATCGCGCGCAGCATTGGCAGCACGCCCTGACGCTGCCAGAGGCGATGGTAACCGTCAAAGCGCTCTACCATGGCTTCCCAGGCCAGCTCATCGGCTTCCAGACGCGCCACTTCCGCAAGTGAATCACTCATTAGCCGGGTGGCCAGTGCCGCTCGCAGGGAGCGGTCATTGCGTGGGTGGGCACAGGCTTCCAACAGCTGGAGCAGGTGAAAGGCCTCGCGCGACTCGAACACCGAGGTCTTCTGGCTCAGATAGACCGAGCGGACGCCGCCTTCCAGCAGCTTCTGGCGCACCCGGATGGCCTCACTACCGGTACGCACCAGAATGGCGATATCGGCTGGCTTGAGTGCCCTGAACGCCCCTTCAGCACTGCGAAAACCGGTCTCTCCACGATGCGCACCGGCCAGCAGCCGGGTGATATCGGCGCAGGTGGCCCTCGCCATGGTCTCGAGATAATCATCACGCCTGACCGACTCGTTACCGCCCATATGCCAACAGGTCAGCGCCTCGACCGGCTCCCCGGCCTCGACGAACACCTCATCACGTCCCTGAGCCGTGACCGCTTCATAGGGAATCTCTTCCAGCTGAAAAGGGGCCTGGATGGCGAACAGCTGATTGACGGCGCTGACCATCGCCTGAGTCGAGCGAAAATTGCGATCCAGCGTGTAGCGCTGATCCACATGACGCCGCGCCTGCAGATAGGTCTCGATATCGGCGCCCCGAAATCCATAAATGGCCTGGCGCGGGTCGCCGATCATTAAAAGCGCGATAGGCACGTCAGAGGTATCCAGCGCCGCCGTACCTGTTTCAAGCGCCTCATTATCTCCCGGGGCCAGCCCCGTCATCTGCTGCGGCGAAGTATAGATGGTAGAGAAAATGCGGTACTGAACCGGGTCGGTATCCTGAAACTCATCAATCATCGCCACCGGTAGATTGCGGCGAATGCGCTCGGCCAGTCTTGGGCCGGCCGGCCCCGACAGCGCGTCATCCAGACTGTTGAGTAGATCGTCAAAATCCCACATGCCACGCCGACGCTTTTCCTGGCTTAACGCCTGCGCCAGCGCATCGCGTGCGTGAGCCAGTACCTGCGCGCGCACGGTGCTCTGCTGATCGCGCTGACCCTCCATCAGCGTCTCGAACTGCGACAGCGCTTCAAAAAAAACGTGTTCAGGCGGTGCATGATTTTTTTTGACGCCGTCTTCCAGACGCGCACGCGAACACCACAGTCGTCCTTTTGAGTCCCGAAGCGTCTCGTCGGGCGTGTCGTGCTCGCCCGTCATCCACTGCTCCAAGGCGCCAAGACGGGCTTCCAGCTCTGCCGGCCGGAACATGTTGGCCTTGAGAGAACCACCCTCGATGGCCTCTCGCAGCAGCGACGTAATATTGCCGCTTTCGGTTTGCCACAGTTCACGCAGTCGGGCCAGTTGGGCATCGCTCTGCGCCAGGCTCCGATCCAGCCGGCCCAGCGCGTCATCCAGCGTCGCTGGCGCATCAATCGGTGTTTCTCCCAGCATGAGGGCTCGAGGGCGCCCACCGTGCAGCAGCAGACTGATCTCCTGTTGCAGCTTATCGGGGGTTTCCCACCACTGGGCCAGCAATCGCTGGCGCGTCGTGGACTGTCGATAGAACTGACGGCGCCAGTAGTCCTCTACCAGTGACTTGAACAAGGCACTGCTGTCAGGCACCAGCTCGCTGGCAAAGAGCGCCCCGCTGTCAAAGGCATGACGCTTGAGCATGCGCTGGCAAAACCCATGAATGGTAAAGATGGCCGCGTCATCCATCACTCGCGCGGCAGCATCAAGTCGCGATGCCGCCCGTTCGCGGTGATCCACCTCGATATCGTCGAGCAACCGATCCAGCACGGCATCGCTGTCGGCCCGACCCAGCAATACCTCGCGGGCCTGGCGCAATCGCGCGCGAATACGATCGCGCAGCTCCTCGGTGGCGGCCTCGGTGAAGGTCACCACCAGAATCTCCGGCGGCATCAGAGGGCGCGGATAGGCAGCGTCACCGCCGTGGCCGAGCACCAGACGCACATAGAGGGCGGCCAGGGTAAAGGTCTTGCCGGTGCCAGCGCCGGCTTCGATCAGGCGGCGCCCGTTCAGCGGCAGCGTCGGGATATCAAGGGATGTGGTCATGAGCGCATTACACCATCGCCGCGCCCTGTGTGCCATGGGTCACTTTCAGCGTCCCACGGATCCCACCATCCCTTCCCTGCCATACGGTGTCGCGCATCAACCCTTGCCTGATACTCGACGGATCGACTTCTGAGGCTCATGCTGGAAGTGAAACAGGTCGGATAACAACAGGAGCGCGACGTGGTCAAACATATCGATGTTCGAGGCACCCATTTCGAAATCGGTGAGGCACATGGGCGACAGGCGGCGTCAGAAATTGCCATCAGTCTTGCCACCTATCGTCAGATGTTTCAGGACATGGCCGGGCTTGACTGGGATACGGCGCGCTATGAAGCCGAACGCTTCAAGGCAGCCATCGAGCATGTCTGCCCCGAATTGCTGGAGGAAATGGCAGGGATCGCCCAGGGCGCCGACATCGACCCACTGGATGTGCTGGTGCTCAATGCGCGCAGCGAAATCGCCCTCACCCATGCCGGCGGCCCCATTCAGCCTGACGGCTGCTCGGCGCTCTCCCAGCGTGATACCGGGACCGGTGCCCAGTGGCTGGCCCAGAACTGGGACTGGAAGGCCTCGCAGCGCGACGCCCTGATCTGCCTGACCCTGCGAGCGCCGGACAAGCCGGCCATTACGATGGTCACCGAGGCCGGCATCATCGGCAAGATCGGCTTCAATGAGCACGGCGTAGGCGTGTGCCTCAATGCGCTGCGCTCGCAGATCTGCAAACCAAAACTGCCCGTGCACGTCATGCTGCGCCGAGTACTGGAAAGCGATGGTGTTGAACATGCGCTCGACATGATCGATGAGGTCGGCGTGGCCTCACCGGCGCACTTTCTGATTGCCGATGGCAGCGGGCAGGCCGCCGGTGTGGAAGTGTCACCGATGGGCGATAGCGCCATGACCCCGCGCCACGGCAGGCTCTGTCATACCAATCATCTGATCGCCAAACATTTGCCGCCAGGGCTGGAGGACTTTCCGCGTGAGGACTCGTTCACCCGACTCGAACGCCTGCGCGCGCTGGTGGCAGACAGTGAACCATCGTTTGAATCACTGCGGGCGCACTTAAGCGATGAACAGGGCGCGCCGGATGCCATCAACCGCCGTGAAAACCCGGATACCCCTGCAGGCGAGCGTATGGAAACGCTTTTTACGATTGTCATGAACCTGTCGGAAAAACGCGCCGAGCTGAGTCTGGGCAAGCCTGCCGATCATCCCGAGGTCATGGCGCTGACGCTTTAAAAGCTTTTGACATCCTGTTGGTTGCGTCGAACCGGGCGCAGCCTTTCGTCAATATGTCACTTGTTCATAACAACATAAAATGTAACGACTGATTCTGACCCGTTAGTGCAAAAAACCACAGTCATACAGATTCATCATACCGCGTTGTCGGGATTTCCCAATGACGCCTTCCATTGTTCAATATTTTGGCGCTCACGACGGGAAAGAAGCTGCTTTGTCATGGGTCTTTCAGGGGACAGAAAATAACCGCCCTGTTGATCCCGGGTAATTCTGAACGAGCGACAGGCGCCGACCGGATGACGCTGACGACCGTAAATATTGACGGTCAGCACTTCGATCTGAGTAAAGGGTTCCCCATCACATGGCTGAAGCGTGTCATCAAGTGCCAGTTCGTTAAGGTCCGCAACCCGCTGAATCAAAAGGCCAAACCTGCCGGCATCCAGACACTCCCCCTGATTGATGGGTCCCTGACGCGTGACATAGCGCAGGTTTTCCTGCTCGATAACGTCCTTGTCGGCACCACTCAGATTGCTCCCCAGGTCAGTAACCTCGCCATAGTATAGATGCTCGCCGCGTCGCAGCCGGACAATCACGCTTTCGATAAAGGCAGTGCCGGTACTCATGTTGCTGAGCAGACAGTGGGCATTAAAATCATGCCCCTTGAAGCGATTGATAATGAGCTCGGGCTTTTTTGCCTGACGAAAATTATGAAGAATCAACTGCAAATAGACTGCCCAGATCAGGGCCATCGACACAGTACCTACACCGCTGAAGACCGCCGCATTGGCTACCAGCCATTCCCATGACGTTCCCACCCATTGAAACATTGTAATGGCCCTCCTCGATGTTAAAGGTAACTATTCAGGCTTCTGATATGGGTATCGCATCAATACAGCAAAAGAAAAACAACATTTAACATCAAGCTTTCATGAACATGATAATTGGATATGCCATTAAAAAGAGGCTGCACTCATGAAACCCGTCCTGATCTTCAATCTTCAGCCGCTTTTCAGATGCAGACATTGAATATTTTCGGCAATGACTGCATATACTTGTAAAGGGAGACATCCCGATAACCACGGAGGGACCCGTCATGAAAAGAGCGATAGGGGCATTGATTGCCAACTGGTTTCGCAAGCCGGAAAACCGTCGCAAGGCCAAACAAACCGCTCAACAGGTATGGAACCGCTTTCAGCAAAACAAGGGCACGGCGACCAAAAATGGCCGTACACCACCGCGTCAGCAGCGCTGATCTCGTAGTACTGGCATTTAAACACTGAACCGTCAGCCCATCCCTTTTCCTCGCGTGGTGAACCATCAAGTCATCACGCGATCGTGTTTCTGCAGGGTGCCTCGCCGCTCAACCGGGCCTTTCCCACGCGCATTACGGTAGCCAGGAAGCAGCCTTCATGAAGGCAACGATGGCCTGTGCCGTTTGCTCCGCCTGATCGATCACAAAACCATGTCCTGCGTCAGGGATCATCTGTATTTGTCCGGCAGGTGACAGATGCTCTGCCACGACCTGCCTCGACGGTACCGGAATCAGCATGTCGTGTTCGCCAAAAAGATGCAGTTGCGGCATGGTCAGTCGTGACAGTGTCTGACGCAAATCCATGGCACCCAGCAATGCCAGTTCCATGGCCGACTGCCTCGTGCCGGCACGAGGCAGTGTCTTTAACAGGCGTTTGCCCAGATGCCAGGCGTCGTGTCGGCCCTGATCGAGCCACGCGGGCCAGGCGTCCGACCGCGGCAGGCGCCAACCCACCTGCTCCAGTGGCATCGCTCGCGCCGCTGCCCCCATCGTGATCAACCCCGGAGTACGCGTGCCGCGCCGCTCGGCCAGCGCCGTCGCCAGCATGCCGCCCATCGACCACCCTCCCAGCCAGACGTTATCGGGCAGCTGTGCATCCAGTGCTTCGAGCCACTCATCAAGACGATGGCTTTTTATTCGAGGATAGCTTGCGCAGTGCACAGCTATACCGTCATCGCAGCGTTCAATGGCCTGGGCCAGTGGCATTAGCGGGCGAGGCCCCAATACCCAGCCGGGCAGCAGTACCAGTGTGGTTTTTTCTGTCGCGCTCATGGCCGATTCTTTTCAAAAAATGAAGCCGTATTGTTGAGCGCGAAACGCCGGCTGTCACTGTAAAACCTGGTTCTCTGAAACTCGGGGCCATGAAATCACAAGCCATGAAAAAGGGGGCCCTACTGATCGCGCATGACGTCGCTGTATTTTGGCGCCAGTCGCCCCAGCAGCGCATTGCGCGCGCCGATGTCGATATTCTGCGCCATCATGGCGTTTTGCAGATTGTCGACCAGCGCATTGAAGCTGGCATCGGTCAGTCCCATATGCTGATGCGCTCGCGCCATGGAAGGCCCCTGGTAGGTGCAGGGTCCATCGCTGATATCACAGAGATACTGCTCAAGCGAACCCGCCAGGTAATCGATGTTGGTATGGGCGAAATAGCCCACGATACGAGGATCATCAGCCACGTTGATCAAAAAATCCGTGACGATGTCATGCACGCCCGCCTCGCCGCCCAGGCGCTGATAGAGCGATGGCGACGCGCCCGGCTGGCCGGCGCAGCCTGCAATCCCGCCGATCAGTATCGCAATGGCAGCAATCCTGTAAAATCTACGCATGTTGCCCCCGGAAACGGATTACAGCGACAGCTGAAGGGAGAGATAACCGCCACGCTGTTGCTCAAGGCCTGCAATACTGCCCAGATCCAGCAAGGCCCCGGTCAGCGACACGTGCCTGTTGAACAGCCACGCGACATAGAGATCGCGCCAGTCATCCTCGCCGGCAAAGTCCAGGTTATCCGGTTTCTGGCGATACTCGACGCCCACGATCCAGTCCGGATTCAGAAAAATCCCGACCGAGGTTTCGATCATCAGCTTGCGGTGATCATGCCGGTCGCCGCCAAACCCCAAAAGGCCGCCCTGATTGGCCCTGGTTGAACGCAGCGTGGTATTGACCAGCAGATTGCGCCCGGCCAGGGCATCGAAAAAAAGCTTGCTGCCGGCCAGATAGACATCGTTGCCCTGTGTATCGCGCGCACCCACGGCACGGGCCAGCGTCTGGCCCTCAACCAGCTGCTTGTGCTGGATACCCAGACTCCAGACGCCCCAGGGTCGATAGAGCACATCGCCAAACAAGCGCAGCTTGGCCCCGTAAATGTCCTGAGCCTGATGCCCGCCAATGGTATCCAGCGCCAGGCGCTGATGGGCAAGGGAAAGCTCGACGCGATCATAAAGGTTGGCGGCCACGCCGCTGACCATCAGATGGTAGTCGTCCACATCGGCGCGCGTGGCCCCCAGCGTTACTCCCACTTCGCTGTCACTGGCGGTACCTGCCAGCACGCCCCAGGGAGAAAGACCACCACCGCTGGCCCCTTCGATCTGCATGACACCGCCGGTGCCCGGCAGGCGGCTACCGGCCCGGGCCTGGTCTTCAACCAGTAACCCGCAGCCCCCTGTCAGCAGCAGTATCGCTATTTGATAGAACTTCATCCCCGCGCGCTCCGGGTCGTGCTATCACCTTCGCGATACTGTGTGATCCAGTCGTTCACCTGATCGGATGGCAGCGGCCGTGAAATGAGATAGCCCTGCAACACATCGCATCCCAGGGTCATCAGCAGTATTCGCGAGGCCTCGGTTTCGACACCCTCTGCCACCACGCTCAGCCCCAGGCTGTGAGCCAGCTCAATGGTGGAGCGCACAATAATGCGATCTTCCGAATCGTGATCGAGCTTCAGGATGAAGGACTTGTCGATCTTGAGCTCCTGCACCGGGAGGCGTTTGAGCTGGGAAAGCGATGAATAGCCGGTGCCATAATCATCTACCGCAATATGCAGACCGGCATTGCGCAGTGCGATCAGATTGCCCTGGGCCAGGGCGGGATCCTGAATCAGCGCGCTCTCCGTCACCTCGAGTCGCAGCCGTTCAGGGCCAAGCTGATAATCCTGCAGCAGCAAATGAATGCGCTCGGGCAAGGTGGTATCCATGACATCATGGGCCGACAGGTTGACTGCCACACACAGCGATACCCCCTGCTGTGCCCACAAATCAATCTGGCGGCAAACCGTGCGCAGCATCCACTGGGTCAGCTGCGTCATCCGACCCGACTGCTCGGCCAGCGCAATAAATTCATCCGGCGGCACAAACCCGAAGCTCGGATGACGCCAGCGCATCAGGGCTTCAAATCCCATGATCTCGCCGCTGGCCGCCACGATCTTGGGCTGATACACCATGATGAGCTGATCCTGCTCGACGGCCGTACCCAGATCACGGGCCAGCGCCAGTCGACGCTGGTGCTGCTCGTCCTGCCCCATTTCATAGCGCACGTGGCGGATATGCCCATGGCGGGCACGGTCCATGGCGATTTCAGCGCAGCGCAGCAAGAGACCCGCGCTCTCGCCGTGCTCCGGGTAGCTGACCTCACCGACGATAAGCGTCAATGCGATCGGCGAGTGCTCATGCTCAACGGGGCGGGACAGGTGCTCGTGCAGTGTGATAATGCCCTGCGGTGCGATGCCCTCTCCCGGCAACATCAGCAAAAACTCGTCGCCGCTCAGCCGATAGGTCCGCTGGCACGGCAGCGAAAGCTTCTCGAGGCGTTGCGCCAGCATGCGCAGCACTTCATCGCCCACGGTGTAGCCAAAGGTGTCGTTGATCTGGCGAAAACCCACAATGGAAAGTCGCAGCAGTGTAAAAGGCATGCCCTGTTCGAGGGTATCGGCAATATCCTGCTGGGCGCTGTCGCGATTGGAAAGTCCGGTCAGCCGGTCATGACGGGCCTGATACAACAGGCTCTGTTCACGCTGATCGATATCGGCCTGCATCCCCATCAGGGTATCGGCCAGCAGACCAATTTCGCGATGGCGCCCATGAGCCAGCGCCGACAAACGCTCACCGCGACCAATGCGACGTGCCGAGGTCACCAGCCGCAGCAGAGGACGGGTCATGCTGCGAGCAATCACTGCCGCCACAATGGCGGTCAGCATCAGCATGACGGCGAAGATACACAGCAGCTGCCAGCTCAGAGCATGGTAAACGGCCAGCAGATCACCGCGGTCATGCTGAATGATGACCCAAGTGCGGCCGGAATCGTCACCTTGTAATTGCATGGCCCGGGCCAGCGTATCCGTCATTTCCTCCATGTCGCTGTGATCGATAAAACGCCCTTGCATCAGCGCATCTCGAAAAGCGTTGAGAACCGACACGGACGCAGGCTGGAGGGCGCCGACCACAAAGGTCGGCCGCGTGTCGTTACGCCCGGGCTCATCCACCAGGAAACTGACCGATAGGCGCGTCAGCGCGCCAAGCTCGCGCGCCAGCTGGTCATTCAGCATGAAGCCCATGCCTACCCACCCAATCAGCCCCGGCGCACGCACCGGCATCAGGACCATCTGATAGGGCACGCCCTCCTAGAGAACAACGCCCACGGCACTCTCATGATTGCCGGCCTTTTGCCACAGCGCCTTAAAAGGCATCTCGGAGCCTACGGCCTGATGACTGCCGGCCAGAATACGGCCCTCGGGATCGGCCAGCAGCACCATGTCGGCGCCGGCACGCTCTCCGTGGTTGAGCAGCACACTGTTCAGGGTATTGGTATCCTGAGTGGCCACTGCGGCCCTGAAACCGAAATCGGAGGCCAGCACCGCCACGTTATCGCGCAGATGGTGACCTCTCTCGATCAGAAGCTGTCGGGTGACATCCAGGGCCACATTAATTTCGCGACTGCCCTTGTGCAGGACATCGCGACGAATGGTGTCGAGCGTGGCCACGGCCGTTCCCAGCTGTGCTACCACCAGCACCGCCAGCATGACCAGCAAAAGCCGGCGTCGAAAGGACATTACGGATGCTCCTGGCGCGAAAGTCCGTGCTGAAAGCGCTGCTGCAAAAGAGAAGGCACAGCCGGAGGCGTCGGCGTGGCTTCCAGCGTCAGCGCCACGTGAGTTTCGAGCCGGGTATCAATCTCGCCTTCCCACCACTGCTGATGGGTATCTTCAAGACGCGGGTGCCATATCCGCATCGGATAGCGTCCCGGCGGCAGCTGATCCGGCCACTGCTGTCGGTCATGGCAAAAAATGGTGCCTCACTGATCACAATGAAGGCCTGCATCGGGTCATGAATGTTACAGCCCAGTACTTCAACACCGGGCACCTCGAAACGAACCGGTGGCGGCGTTTCCCGGAGATAGAGATCAAGGCTGAACACTTTTGGGGGTGAGAAGGAGAAGACCTGATGGCGGGTCGTATCCTGATTGGGAAAGCTGACACTGGCCCCGGCAGGAATCACGGTCACCAGCGGTGCGAACTGTGCCTGACGCTGGATGATTTCGTAATGATCCTGCAGCCCGGCAGGCCTTTCAAACTCCGGAACGTCGATTTCGATCACTGTGTGATCAAGGAGCACACCGCTGCCCGCCTGCGTAACCTGCAGCGTTCCCCCCCGCCCTTGCGGTCAATGACAACAGCAAAAGCAGTGCCAGTAAACACCACTTCAGGGAGTACGCCATCCCGGTTTCTCCACCCGTATCGGGCCCTGAATTCACGCGACACCTTCACATCGCATGGATATGGCCTTATGCCATGAATGATCAGCCAGGTACTCATCATCGGCGCAAAACCGGGAAACTTTATGTCTTCAAGACGGCAGCACAGAAGACGCCATCTCCCCTAAACGAGATTTAAATAATGCACGTTTATCGCCTCGCCAGGCTTCGTAATACTCGAGTAAAAAACGAAGCGGTCGATATAGGCTCACAAGAATACTGGTGATCCTGTAAACCGTGCGTAGCGTCACGACCTTCGCTACCCGTCACTGATGAGCAATCAAAAGCGGCGTGAATCATTCTTTCGAGGAAGCATAGAATGCTGAACCCCAAAAAGAGCGTCAGACTCAGACTGTCGGGTAGTCTGGCGGTATGTATCGTGCTGTTGGTAGTGGTGGGCGCGCTGGGCATTTATAGCGCGCACAAGTCTCAACAGGCACTGGAAGCCACCTATAAATACAACGTGACGGCCATCGAAAAGCTGGGAACAGTACGCACAGCGTTACTGAACAACCGCGTCAAGATGGTGGCCGAGCAGCGCGACCGCGATGCCGCAGCGGCCCTGACCACAAAGGCTGAAATGGCCCGGAATGATGCAATCACCAATGCTGCCATGGCCGCCTATCTTGGCGTCATCACGGATGCCAGCGAGCGCCAGCAGGCGTTGCAGTTACAGCAATCCGTTGCGACGTTGCAGTCCAATTTGCAAAACATGATGGACATCATGGCCACCGGCGATTTTGACGCCGCAGAAGCCTTCAATGAATCTGCCATTCGTCAGGACTACAAGGTGGTCACTCCGGGTATCGATGCGTTGCTTGAGCATGAAGTGACCAATGCCGGCCTTCATTATCAGCAAAGTGATACGGCCTATCACGCCCTCAAGAACACCGCACTCGGTGTAATTGCAATGGCTATCGCACTGGCACTGGCGCTCTCTGTCTGGCTGGTACGCGGCATCATGGCGCCGCTGAGCAAGGCAAGGCATTTCGCCAATGAGCTGGCGCAGGGCAACCTTGCCGTCGAGACCGACATTAGCTGCAGGGATGAGTTCGGCGATATGTTGCGCGCGCTGACCGCCATGCAGCACAGGATGGCGGAGGTCATCCGCTCGGTCGGTCACAATGCCGTCGCCGTCAATGACGCCGCGCAAAACATTAACCGCGGAAATGAAGATCTCAACCGCCGCACCCAGGAGCAGGCAGCAAGCCTTGAAGAGACTGCCGCCTCGATGGAGGAGATCACTACCACGGTGCGCCACAACGCCGATAATGCCGCTCAGGCCGACCGACTGGTCCGTGACGTCAGCCAGCAGGCTCAGACAGGAGGCAACGTGGTACAAAATGCCGTCTCTGCCATGGGTGAGATCAGCGCTTCGAGTCACAAGATCGCCACCATTGTCACCCTGATCGATGAGATCGCCTTTCAGACCAATCTACTGGCCCTCAATGCTTCGGTAGAAGCCGCCCGCGCCGGTGAACAGGGCCGTGGTTTCGCGGTAGTGGCCAATGAAGTGCGAAATCTCGCCGGACGCAGCGCCAACGCCGCTCGTGAGATCAAGCAGCTGGTAGAAGAAAGTGTCAAACGCGTGGATACCGGTGCCGAGCTGGTCAATCGCTCGGGCCAGACGCTGACCGAGATCGTCTCGAGCGTAAAACGCGTGACCGATCTGGTCAGTGAAATCGCCGTGGCCAGCCGCGAGCAGGCCACGGGTATCGATCAGGTCAATGTGGCGGTTTCCCAGATGGACGCTGTCACCCAGCAAAACGCCGCGCTGGTAGAAGAGTCGAGCATCGCCAGCCGTGCCCTGCGCACCCGCGCCGCCGAGCTTCAGCAGGAGATCTCGTTTTTCAGGGTCGACTCGGGTGCCGCTGTCAGTGCCTCGACAGCAAGCGCCAGACCCGTCAGTGCGACGCCCTCCTCGCCCACACGGCCGGACAGGGCGCCGTCAGCACCGGCCCGCACCGAGCTCAAACGATCCAGCGTACAGCGCCACGATGTCGAAGAGTGGGCTGAATTCTGATTCTCTCCTGACTCGTGAAAAAACCCTGCCACCTGGCGGGGTTTTTCATGTCACAAGAGTCGGCACTTCATCATGCCCTGGCTTCAGGACGTCTCCATGGTCACTGCCCTTTCAAGCAGCACCCTGGCGCGGCCTTCCAGCGGAATCTCTTCTGCCAGTCGGTGACCGTCGGGAGACATCTTGCGCAGGGTCTTGCGCAGAATGCCAATGACCTTGTCATCGTCATGTTCGGCGGCAAAAGGCGCGTAATAGTCCTGCAAAAAGACCAGGCAAGCCGCATCCTCAAGCGCACGCGTTTCCTCGTCGTTTGTCAGATCTTCCTTTCTCACCAGTGCCGCTACCCGCGTGCAATCCGCCTCGTCATAGCCTGACTGACGCAAAACTTCCGCGGCCATATCGGCCTGCCGTATCTTGAGACCGGTACGCCAGGCATGATAGCCGGGGCGGTCCATCGGGTAGCTATCACGCGGCACTTCCCAGCGTTTCAGGTGCTGGGCCCGCACCGCCAGCTGCAGCATCTCGCTGGCATCAGGCCTGAGCCTTTCAAGCCACTCACTCATGCGCTGGGCATACAAGAGCTCATAGGGCACCTCTTCACCGTCGACCGTCTCCATCCGCGGGTCTTCAGCGTGAAGTGCATCCAGCTGCGCCATTGCTGCATCAAACCGATCACTGTCTGCCATGTATCGCTCTCCTCTTTTATGGGATGTACTGTCCGAAAACCGCAAGTGCTGTTTAAAGGCATGTCCTCATGAGGTCGAGCCATGGCCCTTGCTGATCATCTCGCCGGAGACCTGCGCGGTCAGCGGGTCTTCCCGTTCGGCCAGACGCCCTTTCTGCCAGTCGCCTCGCATGAAAAGAATCAGCGCGATCAATGCCGTGATCATATTGGTGACCGGAAAGGCCCACCAGATGCCATCCACGCCCATGACGGTATCGCGAGAAAGAATAAAGGCCAGCGGGAACTGCAATACCCACTGTGATACCAGCGCCAGCAGCATTGCCACCACGGTATGTCCTGCCGCTCGGAAGACACCGGTCAGCGCCATCTGGGCACCGATAAATCCGAACGTCAGCGATGTGATGTGCAGAAAATGGCTGCCTGCCTCGATAATGGCCTCATCTCCCGGCACGAAAAAGGCCACCAGTTGGCGGGCGAACGTAAAGACCACAAGACCGATGACGCTCAGGGACACCAGCGCGATCAGGGCAGACAGGCGTGCAATCCGCCCGGCGCGCTCGATCTGTCCGGCACCGATGTTCTGCCCTACCAGCGCTGCCGTGGACATGGAAAGCCCCAGCGCCGGAATGATCACAAAGGCCATGATATTGGTGCCCACACCATAGGCGGCGATGGTAACGGTGCCAAAGCCCGTCACCAGAAAAACCATCACGTTCATGCCCAGCGCCCGGGCCGAGAGCTCGACCGACGCCGGCAGCCCCAGCGACAGCGCACGGCGAATGAAGACCGGATCAGGGCGCAGATCATGGCCCTTGAGCACGATGCCATGCCGCCCGCGAACCAGCAGCCATAACCCGGTTCCCAGCGCCAGCGCCTGGGTGACCAGCGTGGCCAGCGCCGCACCGCCCACGCCCAGGTTGAAACCGAAGATGAACAGTGGGTCCAGCACCACATTCAAAAGTACCGTGCCGGTCACGATATACAGCGGCAGACGCACCTCGCCGACCCCACGCATCAGCGCCTGGAACATGGAAAATCCGAAGGTAAAGACCATCGCCGCCATCGAAATGCGCAAAAAGACCAGCGCCGCGTCATACACCGCCTCTTCGACCCCCAAAAGCCCCAGAAGTCCCGGCGCCAGCAATATGCCAATCACGGAGAGCACCAGCGACGTGACCACCACCAGTAAAATGGTCTGTCCCGCCACCTGGTTGACCCGGTGATGATTGCCTGCACCCATGTGCTGCGCCACCAGCGTTGAACCGGCCATGCTGAACCCGGAACCCAGCGCAATCAGCAAAAAGGTCACCGGAAAACTGACCGAGACGGCGGCCACCGCGTGTCCGCCCAATCGCCCGACCCAGAAGGCATCGATGAGCTGATAGCCGGACTGCAGGATATTGGCCAGCACAATGGGGACAGACAGTTTTAAAAGGGAGCCCAGAACCGGGCCTTCCAGCAATGACGCCTGATAGCGTGAGGCGCCGCTCGCGCCGTTTGGTCGTACCAAGGGAGACACCTTCCTGTGGGAAAACATGCGCCAACGATAACGGCCCACGCCCACGCCTGCAGCCCTCACGATGAAAAAGCCCACAAAAAACGCCTGACCGGAAACCGGTCAGGCGTTGATATGCGGCTCGGGGCCCTGGTCAGTAGCCCCAGAGCTCCTCGGCAAGATTAACGATTAAATCCAGTTTCTCCCACTGCTGCTCCTCGGTGAGATTGTTGCCTTCATGAGTCGAGGCAAAGCCGCACTGCGGACTCAGACAGATCTGATCCATCGGCACGTATTCACAGGCCTCGTTCAAACGCGCCTGAATCTGCTCGGCGGATTCAAGCTCCCCGGTCTTGGTGGTGACCAGACCCAGCACGACCTGCCGAGTACCCCGCGGCAAAAAGCGCAGCGGTCTAAAGTCACCGGCCCGGTCCGTGTCGTACTCCAGAAAGAAGGCATCGACATTGACGCTGCCCAAAAGCGTTTTGGCGACCGGTTCATAGCCACCTTCGCTGATCCAGGTCGAACGAAAGTTGCCGCGGCAAACGTGCAGGCTGATGTGCATGTCGGCCGGACGACCCTCCAGTGCCCGATTGAGCACGTCGGCATAAACGTACTGAAGGTTCTCGGGCGATTCGATGCCGCGCTCACGTGCCGCTTCAATTTCGCTGTCGGAACAGAGATAGGCCCAGACCGTGTCATCGAGCTGCAGGTAGCGACAACCCGCCGCATAAAAGGCGGCAATGGCTTCACGCCAGGTATCGGCCAGATCGTTGAAGTAGCTGCCCCATTCAGGATAGACACTGCGATCGACCTGACCGGCGCCGCGAAAATGCAGCACGCTGGGGCTTGGAATCGTCATCTTGGCGACAGAACCGGTTGTCTGCGCATTGAGATAACGAAAATGCTCAAGCATCGGATGATCCGGGTTGAACCCGACACGATCCACCACGCGCACGCCATGGGAGGGGGTTTGGCGACCCTGAAACTGGATGCCCTGCTCGGATTCGAACCCTTCAACGCCTGTCAGGTGTTCAAGAAAATCAAAATGCCACCAGGCTCGTCGCAGTTCGCCATCGGTGACGGCCTTGAGCCCCAGAGACTCCTGCTTTTTGACCAGCCGTGTAATTTCCTCATCTTCAACGGCCTTGAGCGCCGCCTGGTCAATGGTGCCCTGAGCCAGCTGCTCCCGGGCGGTCTTGATGTTATCGCTGCGCAGCAGACTGCCAACCGTGTCGGCGCGGTAGGGAGGCATGGGTAAAGACATGATCATTCCTTAATCAACAAGTGCTGCATAACAGCGTTTTCGTCACGCAATATGCCGTGGCGACGGTGTGAATACCACCGAGGGTTATTCACCCGCAAGATGAGCGATATTCAACCATAGTCGGGCAGACGCCAATTGAGGGCTTTTTTGATGACATCGACTCCTCATTCAAACGCCATGGGCCACACCAGTGACACCGCCACGCTCCACAGCAAAAGCGCCATCGCCCCATCAAGCATCTGCCAGGCCTGCGGTTTGGCTAAAATCCGACGCAGGCGCACTGCGGCGTATCCCAGTCCAAAAAAGAAGGTGAAGGAGGCAACGATGGCGCCCGCCAGAAAGGCGTTTTTTGATGTCTGCTGGGCCGATACCGCCCCCACCAGCACTACCGTATCCAGATAGGCATGCGGATTGAACCAGGTCAGTGCCAGACATACCGCCAGCGTTTTCCCTTTTGAGACGGGTATCTGACCCGCCGGCGCCAGCGCCTGACCGCCGCGAAAAGCCCCAATCAGGCTTCGGGCACCGTAGAGCATTAAAAAAAGCGCGCCGGCAAGGCGCATGATGACATCAAGGTTCGGAAAACGCCCTGACAGGATCACAGCGCCATGAACCCCGAACGTCAACAGCAGCGCATCGCAGAGCGCGCAGGTCAGACATACCATAAAGAGATGCTCGCCGCGGATGCCCTGACGCAGCACAAACGCATTCTGGGCACCGATCGCCATGATCAATGACAGCCCAAGCCCCAGCCCGGTCCAGAATGCCTGCATGGCGCGCCCCCTCGCTGCTGATCCAGCCCTTGAGGGTACGCGCCCGGCAAAATCCTGCCATGAAACCTCCTGATGCCCCATTCATACAGCTGATGCATGACCCGCTGCCCGCCTTCAGTACCCAGGCACCGGAGCAAAAAAAGGCCCCCGCATGTTCAACCATGCGAGGGCCTGTCCACTAAAGGGTTTTTGCTATTCGCCGCGGGGGAAGCGCTGCGACTCCTCCAGAATATTAAGGTCCATGTGGTTACGCATGTAACGCTCGGAAGCCACCTGTAGCGGCTGGTGATCCCACGGGAAGTAGTGACCGTTACGCAGGGCTTCATAGACAATCAGCCGCCGTGCCTGACTTTCGCGTACATCAGCATCGAATCGGGCCATGTCCCAGCGATCCTTCACCTTGCGGGTAAATTCGGTGAGCACCGAATTGTATTCGGGATTTTCCGCCAGATTGTGCTGCTCGTCCGGGTCATCTTCCAGATTGAAAAGCTGCGGCGGATCGATCTCGCAATGGTTGAACTTCCATTTCCCTTCGCGAATGGTCACCAGCGGCGCATAGGTGCCTTCGGCGGCATATTCCATATAGACCGGCGTATCACGCGTGCCGCCTTTCATCAGCGGTACCAGCGACTCTCCGTCGGTCCAGGGGGCAATGGCACTGAGATCCACACCAACAAGATCAGCCACGGTGGGATTGACATCAATGGCCGACACCGGCGTCTCCACGACCCTGGGCTCAACACCCGGCGCACTGATCATCAGCGGCACGCGCGAGGAGCCTTCAAACGGGCTCATCTTGAACCAAAGGCCGCGCTCGCCCAGCATGTCGCCGTGGTCGGAAACAAACATGACGATGGTGTTCTCATCCATCCGGGTACGCTTGAGCACATCCAGAATGCCGCCGACCTTGTCATCCACATACGACAGGTTGGCGAAATAGCCCTGACGTGCGCGCCGTACGTTCTCCGGCTGGATATCAAATTTGGTGTAGTCGTTGGCTTCATAAAGACGCTGGGAATGCGGATCCTGCTGCGCGTAGGGCACCTCGGCCAGCTTCGGCTCCAGATGCTCACAGTCATTGTAGAGATCCCAGAATTTGCGCCGGGCCACGTAAGGATCGTGCGGATGCGTGAAGCTTACACACATCGCCCAGGGGCGTTCGTCATGGCCACGCGAGAGATCAAAAAGCTTCTGCTCGGCATGAAAGGCAACCTCGTCGTCATACTCCATCTGATTGGAGATTTCGGCCACGCCTGCCCCGGTCACCGAGCCCAGGTTGTGATACCACCAGTCGATGCGCTCGCCGGGCCGGCGATAGTCCGGTGTCCAGCCGAAATCGGGCGGATAGACATCGGTGGTCAGCCGACTTTCAAACCCATGCAGCTGATCGGGACCCACAAAGTGCATCTTGCCGGACAGGCAGGTCTGGTAGCCGGCGCGCCGGAGGTGATGCGCCCAGGTCGGGACGCTGGAAGGAAATTCGGCAGCATTGTCATACACGCCCGTGCGCGAGGGAAGCTGACCGGACATGAAGGCTGCCCTTCCCGGCGCACAGAGATAGCTGGGCGTGTAGGCATTTTTAAACCGCACACTGCGCTGTGCCAGTGCCTTTAGATGGGGCATATGCAGAAAGTCGGCCGGCCCATCCTCGAACAGGGTGCCGTTTACCTGATCAGCCATCAATATCAGTATGTTGGGTCGTTTCATAAGCTTTCGCCCCCCTTTGAAAAGTACCTTACAGGATGGACATGCCAGCTTCTTTCGACCAATGATTTATCTGGCCCCTGAGGCCAGGCTCAGCTGGGGCCAGGCTTATGGTGGAGCAGGCACTGCCCTAATACACCACAATAATCATCAGGAATTCGCCACTGCTTCCAGGGCCTGCGTATGAAATATCGTGGAATATCCGGCTGCACCAGGGCCTGCTACCTGGCGCTCGCACTGAGCCTCGTCTCCTGTCCGGCCAGCGCCGTTCCCAGTGATGACGGTAAGCGTACGTTGTCGCGCGTTGCCGAACAGGCCAGCGACCTGGCCCGCACCCATACCCTGATGGTGGCCATCGATGGCGACGTCGTCATCGACCAGGGCTATCGTGGATACCGCACTGATCAGACGGCTAATATCAAGTCGCTGTCCAAAACGCTGATGTCAGCGCTGGTGGGCGCTGCCATTGAGCGGGATGTGTTCAAAAGCGTCGATCAGCCCGTGGTCGAGCTTCTGGCGCCCGACCAGATTCCCGATAATGCCGACCCGCGAATACGTGAGATTACCGTGGGGCAGCTGCTGTCGATGCAGGCGGGCCTTGAACGAACCTCGGGACAGCACTACGGCGCCTGGGTGGCCAGCAACAACTGGGTGCGCAATGCGCTCTCACGTCCTTTTGTGGATACGCCTGGCGGACAGATGCTCTACTCCACCGGCAATACCCATCTACTCTCTGCTGCACTGACGCATACCACCGGTCGCTCGACGCTTGCCTTGATGCGTGACTGGCTGGGCGCACCGCTGGGCATCAATATTCCCCCCTGGACACAAGACCCACAGGGCATCTACTTCGGCGGCAACGAGATGGGTCTGACGCCGCAGGCACTGCTGGCATTTGGAGAGATGTATCGCACCCATGGGCGCTATCGCGGCCGGCAGGTGATACCGGAGACCTGGATCAGCGCGTCCTGGCAGCCGCGCACCCACTCGTTTTATAACGGTGATGATTATGGCTATGGCTGGTTTCACAGTGAGATTGAAGGCGAGCCGGTGCATTACGGCTGGGGTTACGGCGGGCAGGTACTGTTTGTGGTGCCGGGGCGCGACATGACCATCGTATTGACCTCTGACCCTTCCCCGCCCTCGAATGGCAGCTATCTGGATAGACTCAAGGCTCTGGTGGGTACGTTGATCACGGCAACCGAATAAGTGAAGCCCGGCGCCATGAAGGCGCCGAGCATGATGAGCGGGGTGTCAGTCACGATCCATATCGATCATGTCGCCGCTTCCTCGGCGGCTATTATTCGTTACGAAGCTGTCGGGCGGCTTCCTTTTCCGCCTCATCCTGCGTCAGCCCCTTTGTTTCCATCAGGCGTACCATCAGACGCTGTTTTTCCGCGTCCTCATAGAGGCGATCACTGTTGGTCGCCACAGCCACCTGTGTCTTGATGCCACTCTTGAACTTTTCAAACTGCTCACTGCCGTGCTTGCTCATGATGTGCCCTCCTGGTTGGCATGATAGCCCTTGGGCTTTAAATACTGCCGAATAGTTCCCGGCATGACGGGCATCGAGGGCCGGATCAGGCGCGCTGACTGCCTGGCATGGTTACATGCCATTACAGCGCTCAAACGCTCAGCCCAACCACCATCTTCTGGATCGCGCGATGCGCTAACACTGGTTATGAAACCCCGGGCACTGCGTTATTAAAAAACATCCATTGCGTAACCCGGGATGATCGAGTGCAACCAGAAGGTGATCATCAAAAAAGGTCATCACAGCATAAAAATGCTTAACGTCCAGTGGTTTTTATGAAGACTCAGCGCCTGCATTTTTATTGTATGAGCGTTCAAAATAAAATAACGTCGTTGCTGACGTTATTTAAAACCACAACAACCCAGGGGTGTTCATGAAACGTCTAAATGATCCGTATTGGCCTGTCTCTGCTCTGGTGGCCGCCTGTATCACTCTGTCGGCGACGGCACAGGCCGGCGAGCCGGCCACGCCTGCAAAGGCGCTCGCGGACTGCCCGATCGCGGCCTATGCGATGGGGCTTCGCTATCAGCAGCAATCGGCAGAAATTCGCGCCCTGCAGCGCCAGTCCTGGGCACTGGCCACCTACCGGCTCAAGGATATTCTGGACAGGGCTCATGAAGGCAAAAGCCTTGCCATCATTACCGATCTGGATGAGACCGTGATCGACAACAGCGCCCTGCTGGTACGTGATTTCAAGGCCTGTCATGACTACACCAGCTGGGATACCTGGGGAGACTGGGAGAAGCAGGGCCAGCCTACCCTGATTCCGGGGGCAAAGGCGTTTCTGGACTACGCCAGCGATCATGACGTGGCGATCTACTACATCTCTGACCGTCTGGAAGAAAACCACTCCTACACCATGGAAACGCTGAAGGCATTGGGCCTGCCACAGGTCGACAAGGAGCATGTCCTGCTACTGGGTCCGCCCAAGCAGCAACGACGCGCCAGCGTCGAGAAGGACCATCAGGTCGTCATGCAACTGGGCGATACCCTGCATGACTTCTCGGAAGATTTTGCCAAAAAGTCACTCAACGACGAATATCAGGCGGTGGAGGACAATGCCGAGCGCTTTGGCAACGACTGGATCGTGCTACCCAATGCGACCTACGGCAGCTGGAGTGATGCCACGCTGGAAGGCTGGGACAAACCGCTCAGGCCGTGATGGCCTTTTTCCAGAATCAAAAAGCGCCTCCCTACAGAACCCAAAAGCCCCGCCAATAGCGGGGCTTTACTGTATCGATCGCGTCTTAGCCGTAGATCCCCTGACTGCGCAGGTAGTCTTCGTAACTGCCGCTGAAGTCGACGATACCGTCATCCTTCATTTCGATAATCCGCGTGGCGAGCGAGCTGACGAACTCACGATCGTGGCTGACGAAGATCAGCGTGCCGGGATAGTTCTCCAGCGCCAGGTTGAGCGCCTCGATCGATTCCATGTCCAGGTGGTTGGTGGGCTCATCCATCACCAGCACATTGGGTTTTTGCAGTGCCAGCTTGCCAAAGAGCATGCGGCCCTGCTCACCACCGGAAATCACCCGCACCGACTTGCCAATATCGTCATTGGAAAAGAGCATGCGCCCGAGCGCCGAGCGCACCTGCTGCTCGCCCTGGGTGGTCCACTGCCCCATCCAGTCAAAGAGCGTCTCACCGCCTTCAAAATCCGCGGCATGATCCTGGGCGAAATAACCAACCTCCGCGGCATCGGTCCACTTCACCTCGCCGCTGTCCACGGCCATGTCACCGGTCAGGCAGTTGAGCAGTGTGGTCTTGCCGATGCCGTTGGGACCGATAATGGCAACGCGCTCGCCGGCCTCGATCTGCAGGCCGAAGCGCTTGAACAGGACATTGTCGCCCCAGGCCTTGCTGATGTTTTCCACCGTCAGTGCCTGGCGATGAATCTTTTTGTTCTGCTCAAAGCGGATAAAGGGACTGACGCGCGAGGAGGGCTTGACCTCCTCGAGCTGAATCTTGTCGATCTTGCGCTGGCGCGAGGTCGCCTGCTTGGCCTTGGAGGCGTTGGCCGAAAAGCGGCTGACGAACTGCTGCAGCTCGGCAATCTCGGCCTTTTTCTTGGCGTTATCGGCATGCAGACGTTCGCGCGCCTGAGTGGCGGCAATCATGTACTCGTCGTAATTGCCCGGAAACAGGCGCAGCTCGCCGTAGTCCAGATCCGCCATGTGCGTGCAGACACTGTTCAGGAAGTGGCGGTCGTGCGAAATGATGATCATCGTCGCGCGCCGCGCCTTGAGGATGTCTTCCAGCCAGCGGATGGTATTGATATCCAGATGGTTGGTCGGCTCATCGAGCAGCAGCACGTCCGGGTCGGCAAACAGTGCCTGCGCCAGCAGCACACGCAGTTTCCAGCCGGGTGCCACGGTGCTCATCAGATCCTGATGCTGATCATCATGAATGCCCAGCCCCTGCAGGAGCTCACCGGCGCGAGCTTCAGCGGTATAACCGTCGAGTTCGGCATAGCGCACTTCAAGATCGGCAACCTTCATGCCATCTTCCTCGGACATCTCGGCCTGGGAGTAGATGCGCTCGCGCTCGGCCGCCACGTGCCAGAGCTCTTCATGGCCCATGATGACGGTGTCGATGACCCGCTCGCTCTCGAAGGCAAACTGATCCTGGCGCAGCTTGCCCAGCCGTGTAGTTGCATCCTTCATGACCTGCCCTCCGGAAGGCTCCAGATCGCCCCCCAGAATTTTCATGAAGGTCGATTTACCACAGCCGTTGGCGCCGATCAGACCATAGCGATGGCCGTTGCCAAATTTGACCGAGACGTTTTCAAACAGCGGCTTCGGGCCAAACTGCATGGTGATATTGGCAGTAGAGAGCAAGGGAAATATCCGAAAAGGCGCCCGAGCCGGAAAACCGGCTCGGGCGTGAATGATAACGTTTGGCGGGCGATTGTACGCGCATGGCGGGATACTTTACAGACAGCACTCCGAATCAGACGCTCAATCGGCGCGGGTTTCACCCAGTAGTGCCGGGGTTTTCTCGGCACCCATGCCAACGGCCAGCTGCCCGGCCGTCATGCCACGGCTCTCACGTCGCTGCGGGTCAGCGCCCTGTGCCAGCAGGTATTCAACGATTTCAGCGTTATCAAACATCGCCGCGAACATGAGCGCCGTCTTGCCGTCCGGAGCAGAGCCGTTGACGTCGGCGCCGTTTTCCATCAGCAGTTTGACCATGGCCAGATCGTTTTTAAACGCGGCGCCGGCCAGCGGGTTCTGCCCGTTGTCATTGCGCATTTCGGGATCGGCGCCATGCTCGAGCAGTACCTTGACGGTCTCGAACTGGCCGTGATAGCTGGCCAGCATCAAAAGGCTGTCGCCCTTGTGATTGCAGAGATTGGGGGGCAGACCATGGGCAAGCCAGTCACCAAACAGCTCGGCCTTGCCGGCCCGGGCAGCATCAAAAATTTCACCCGCCAGGCGGATCGTCTCTTCATCGATCTCGCGGGGCTGCTGGGGATCGTTCTCGCTCATTGTCTACTCCGGTAAGCCGATAGGTCAGACCATAATGGCCATTTTCATACGTAACAAATCGCCAATAATAGTAGCTGGCAATTAAAAATTAAATTGTATTGCTTAATAACTATTAAAGCGCGTATGGCATGTCCTTCATGCCTTTTGTTGGACAACATCCCTGCTGTCTTCACGAGCGAGACGCTCGGCGCGCGCACGCCGTCTGATCGAAATGGTATAGAGCACAGCGCAGAGCCCGAAGCCTGCCAGGCTACAAAGCGCCGCCACCAGAAAAATGGCCGAGTAACCGGCCCGGTTGGCGATAAAGCCCGCCAGCGGCCCGGTCAGGCCCACGGCCGCATCCAGAAAGACCGAGTAGGCACCCAGCGCGGCGCTGCGGCTGGTCGCCGCGATCTTGGCCACCGCCACCACGCCCAGCGCCGGATAGATCAGTGACACGCCAAGCCCTGCCAGTACAGCCCCCAGCAGGGCAACAGCCGGATGGCTGGCCTGCCAGAGGGCCAGAAGGCCTGCCAGTTCGACCGTAAAACACACCAGCGTTACACGGTAGCCGCCAAAGCGATGGATGGCGCCGGCAAACAGCACGCGCGCCGTGATAAAGGCCATCCCGAAGGCACTGAGCCCCCAGGCCGCATGCGCCCAATGCTGCTCGGCGTAATAAAGCGTAATAAAGGTGGCAATCACGCCGTAACCGACCGAACTCAGAGCCAGCGCGCCACCATAGGGCGCCATGACCCGAAAAACGCGTGCAAACGGCACCCGCTTGCCGCTGACAATCGGTGAGGCCGGTCGCCGCCAGGCCAGCGCCAGTGCCAGCGCTCCGATCAACATGATAAAAATTCCCACGCTGATCACGCCGAAACCCTGTGACAGCACGGCGCCCAGCGGGGCACCGATGGCCAGTGCGCCAAATCCGGCAATACCGTTCCAGGAGATCACCTTGCTCATCAGCGCCGGCCCGACCAGCCCGATCCCCCAGCTCAGCGATCCTGTCCCGATCATGCCCTGAGAGATGCCCAGCATCAGCCGGCTCACGATCAGAAAGACCAGACTCGCAAGCGGCCACTGAACACTCAGCGCTGCCATCAGGATCAGCGCCCCGTTGAGTACGCAGCCTGTCATACCCAGCAGCACCACGCGTTTGGCACCCAGCCGGTCGGCCATCTGACTGGAGAAGGGACGCGACAGCAGGGTCGCCACAAACTGCAGACTGATGACGGCGCCGACCGTGACGGCATCAAAGCCCAGCGGGCCGTACATCCAGGGCGGCAGCACCGTCAGCGTCATGCCGATACAGAGCATGCTGACGAAGGTCGAGCTGACAATGGCGATGATGCGAAGATTGGTACCGGCGGGGGTGGCGCCCGCTAATGGATCAGAGGACATGGTCTTGTTCGGTGGTGGTCACGGGGTAAGGTTGTATGACATTTACCATACGCCTGACGAGGCACTTGCAACAGTCCCGGCGATCGATCCTTTCAGACCTCGGCATGCATCGCCTCAAGGGCCCTATCAAGAAGACCGCTCCCCATCATCTGCACCCGTGAAAGCTCCAGAAAGCGCGCCAGCCGGGCAAGCTCCTCAAACAGCGCCGGGGCCAGTGTCTCCACGGCCACGTCAGTTTCCGGGTGGGCTGCCATCACCTGTAGCACACCAGAGATGCGCTCGGCCTTGAGATCGACCCGGGCGACCATCTGCCCGGCCAGCATGAAGGGCAGCACGTAGTAGCCATACTGACGCAGATGTGACGGCGTATAGATCTCGATGCGATAGTGAAAACCAAACAACCGGACGGCACGCTCGCGGTCCCACATCAGCGGATCAAAGGGTGACAACAGTGCGCTCGCTTCACTCGCCCGGCGGCTGGCCCCCGCCTTGACATGCTGCCAGGCCGGCATCGACCAGCCCTCCACCTCAACGGGCACCAGCTCACCGGTGTCGACCAGTTCATTGATACGCGCTCGCGTCTCGCGGCCATCAAGGCGAAAATAACGCTGCATATCGCGGGCACTGGCTACCCCCATGGCCCTGGCCGCCCGCGCGACCAGCGCACGCTGGGCCTGTTCCGGTGACAGCATCGGCGCCTCGACGGCGTCGCGCCCGACCACGCGCTCGGGTAGATCATAGACCCGTTCGAAATTGCCGCGCCGATGGGACACCAGCACCTGACCGCTCCAGAAGAGATACTCAAGCGCTGACTTGCCGTGGCTCCAGCCCCACCAGCTGCCCTGCCCGCGCCCGCCATCGGTCAGATCGGACGCCGCCAGTGCCCCGCGATGGCGAATTTCCTCGAGCGCCTGATCGATGAACGCAGGATGTTCCCGGGAAAAGCGCGCAAGTCGCCTGTAAAGCCCGCCACCGCCCTCCCGGGCGCGCTGCATGCGAAATCGATAGAGCGGATAGTCTTCCAGAGGGATCAGCGAGGCTTCGTGCCCCCAGTATTCAAAAAGCCGGCGCCTCGATGCCGGGCCCTGATTGAAGTGCTCGAGCCAGCCTCGATCATAGGGTCCCAGCCGCGAATAAAGCGGCATGTAGTGGGCCCGACACAGCACATTGACGCTGTCGATCTGCAAAAGTCCAAGCCTTCGCACAAGGCTCAGGATTGTCCGACTGCCCGGCTCAGGGCCATCGCGGTCAGCCCCGAACCCCTGAGCGGCAAGCGTTATGGCGCGAACGCGCGATGCTGATAGATAACGGGTCATGGCGCTGCGTGCTCCTGTCGTATACCCTGGCATAACCTCAAAGGGCACCTGCTGCGGTGCCTCCACATGTCATGGAGCCCCTTCATGGTCAAGCCCCTTGCCCTGCCTCACTGTCTGACCCGCGCACTGCTGCCCGCCCTGTTTCTGGTGGCCCCATGGGCTCAGGCGGCGCCGTCTGCTGCCGAACGTGCCGGGCTGCCCGACGATGCCCGGCCGGTCTGGGTCGGGGATCAGCGCTACTATCTCGCGCGCGATACCTGGTTTCTGGCGTCCGGCAGTGACGCGCGCTACACACCGGTACCCGCGCCACGCGAGATCCAGATGGCCGGTGTCGACATGTTTGACGTCATCGCCTATCCGATCAATAACCAAACGTTTCGCCAGCAGCAGCAGGACCACGGCCTGTGTCATCGCTGGGCCATTGATCAAAGCGGCTTCAATCCCACCAACACGCTGGAGCCCCCCTCCAGAGTGCAGGTCGGCACCTATCGACGGGCGCTGGCTGCCTGTCTGGCGGGCCATCACTACAGCGTGAAATAAAACGAACGGCTCCGGCTCAGCGTCGGGTCTTCTGTAAGAGTGCTCCGTCAATGGGCACAAAATGGTCGGCTGCCTGTATCAACGCCTGGGCGGTCAGTGCCTGGACGCCGTAAACGTCGGTCCTGACGCCAAATCGCTGTCGCACGCGCGTGAGCAGTTCGGAAAAATCGCCGTCCCCGGACATCAGCACGACCCGATCAACGCCCTGCGCGGTCTCGAAAACATCCAGCGTGATGCCCACATCCCAGTCGCCCTTGGCGCTACCATCGCGGCGCTGAATGAAGGGCTTGAGACGCACGTTAAAGCCGATATCACGCAGGGCATGCTGAAACTGCTGCTGGCGCGGGTCATGGCGTTCAATGGCATAGGCATGGGCAGCCACGACCGTATCCTCCCCCACGGCGTGGCGCCAGAGTGCGGCGTAGTTGACCTGACAGCCAAAGGTTTCGCGGGCGGTGTAATAGATGTTTTGTACATCGGCAAAAAGCGCAACTCGAGCCATGGGATCTCAAATCATTGAAGGGAAGGCAGGTCATCGGGCGTATCGATATCGGTGAGGATACCCGGGTCGTTCACGTCCAGCATCACGACATGCGACGGATACCGCCTCAACAGTTCCCGAGCCCCCTCATCACCCTCAAGCTCGGTCAGCGCCGGCCAGTACGCCCGTCCAAAGATCACTGGGTGGCCTGCGCGGCCCTGATGATACGGCCGTACAATCATGTCGTGGCGGGCCTGCTCTGCTAGTGCCTGAAGGGTCTCGGCACGCACCGCGGGCATATCCCCCAGCATGAGCGCCAGCGCCTCGCACCGTTGATGGCGGGAATCAGACGAGGCCAGCAGTGCGGAAACCGCGGCAGCCAGACTTGTCCCCATGCCGATGGGTGACGAAGGCGCCTGCAGAATGTGTGTTTCTTCCGGCAACCCGAAGGCTTTGGCGTGTTCGCCATGACGCAACATGACGACAATGGACGATACATGCGGTGCCAGCCTCGCTGTCGTGGCGGCCAGCAGCGTCTGCCCGCCAAGCGCCGCCAGACGCTTGTCGCTGCCAAAGCGGCGGCTGTGACCCGCGGCCAGAATCAGGCCCAACACGTCGGGCGCGTCCTGTGAGGGGTTGTGTCGAGAGGGTGCCATCAGACCGCAGTGGCAACCGGTGCGGCGGCGATATGCGTCTCGCCCGCCTTGCCGTTGAACACGCGCATGACATCAGCGACCACGGACAGGGCGATTTCAGCCGGTGCCTTGCTGCCAAGATCCATACCGATCGGCATGTGAAGACGTGCGATCTGATCATCATCCAGCCCACCGGAACGCTTGAGCCGCTCGGCGCGCTTTTGCGAGGTTCTCCGGGACCCCATCACGCCGATATAAAACGCCGGCGTTTTGACCGCCTCGACCATGGCCGGGTCATCGATGCGCGGGTCATGGGTCAGGGCCACGACCGCCGTGGCCTCGTGACAGGCGCCCGAGGCAATGAACAGGGCCGGCAGCACGGCCTGCACTTCAACGCCCTCAGCGTGACCGGCGGCGATGAAATCACGTCGCACGTCGTCACGCGGATCACAGACGATCACCTCATAGCCCAACGCGCGGGCAAACTGGGCGCAGAAACCAGCCACCGGCGAAATGCCGGCCAAAATCAGACGCAGGGCTGGCCCGACGCGAATCTGCACCAGCCCTTGTTCATCGCGGGAAACACTCGGCCCGTTGGGTGACTCATCGAGTACGACCCGGTAGCGTCCGGTTTGCGGGTCTACCCGGCGAATCAGGCGCTTGCGGCCCAAAAGCGTGGCCTCCAGCACTTCAAGGTGTACCTTCAGTTCATCGGTGACCTCAAGACGCTCGATGAGCACTTCCAGCACGCCGCCGCAGGGCAGTTGAAGCCGCTGGCTCTCTTCCTGACTTTCGCCGTAGCGCACGATGGTAGCCGGTTGTGAAAAAGCACCATCCTGCAGGCTTTCGATAAAGGCTTCTTCGACGCAGCCACCGGACAGCGAGCCAACATGCTCGCCTTCGTGGGTGGCCACCAGCATCGAGCCGGGCGCACGGGGTGAGGAACCGTAGGTGCCCAAAACGGTACACAGCCAGAGCGTGGAATGGGTGCTGGCCCATTCACGAGCCTGCTGAATGACCTGAAGATCAAGATGACGCATGCCGGGAGACTCCGAGAGGAGAAAAGGGGAATAATGTCCACAAGGATAGCAGCCTCATGATCACCCCGCCGCGTCAGACGATGCCTTGATGAACATGCTAGCCTGAGAGGCCTTTTCCCTTTCATGTGATGGAGTGCCTGCATGGAAAGCCGTCCGCCGCTTCCCCCCTTTGACATGGACAGCGCCCGCCAGAAGGTTCGGGCCGCCGAAGATGCCTGGAATACCCGCCAGCCCGAAAAAGTCGCTGGCGCCTACAGCGAGGATTCACGCTGGCGTAACCGCACCGAATTCTTTCAGGGCCGTGAGGCCATCATCGAATTCTTGCGCCGCAAGTGGCAGCGCGAAAACGACTATCGCCTGTGCAAGGAGCTCTGGGCCTGGACGGACAACACCATCGGCGTGCGCTTTCAGTACGAGTGGCGCGACCGCTCGGATCAGTGGTATCGCGCCTACGGCAACGAGATGTGGGAATTCAATGAACACGGGCTGATGGTACGCCGCGAAGCCAGCATCAACGAGATGCCCATCGAGGACGGCGAGCGCCGTTTCCGCTGGCCCGCCCCCGGACCGCGCCCGCAGGATCATCCCGGGCTCAACCAGCTGGGGCTTTAAGCCGCCGGCTCGCTGGCAGCGCTGGTACCACCCTCCACCAGCGTTGTCATCATCGCCATAAACGGTGCATACAGCGTCCGGGTAGCAGGCTCGAACCCGGCACTGCAAAGCGCCTCAAGGGTAGGCCACAGCTCGCCCATCATGGGTTCCCGCTCGCGCAGCGGCGCCGGCCCGTTGAAGCGAGCCTCTTCATAGCAGGCCCGTGCCCGGGAAAGGCCCGCCTCTCGATAATCGCTCTCCTGCGTGTCGTCCACCTGTCGGGGCCAGCCGGCAAAGTACTCCATGGCTGGCTCCAGTGCCGTGGGCAGCGGTGCATCAGCGGCTTCTCGCCACTGCTGACACAGTGACGAGAGCGTGGCACGCGCCTCATCGGCCGAGATTGCCGGCAGCGTGAGTTCACGATCCTCGAACAACACCGTGACCATCACATGCTCGTCCATGGCGGCGAGCGCCAGTTGCTCAAGCCAGGCGCGAATCAGTCGATGCGGCTTGCCGTACTGCGTCAGCCGCCCGCTGCGATCGCGGCGCAGGTGCCCAAAGTGGGCCGGGGCCAGCACACAGCGATAAAGCACACCGTCCTCACCACGCCATAGCCCATCGATGCGATCCGACAGCACGACCATGCCGCCCTCCTTGACGATTTCGACCCGCATGGCCTCGACCGGTGTCAGGCCGTCCGTCAGCTCCTGCCACTGACCGAGCTGCTGTCTCAAAGGCTTGATCAGATCTTCTGCCAGTCGCTCACCAAACCCCAGCGCCGGCAGCATGCCCTTGCGGCGCGCCTCGTCTGCCATCTCGCTTAAGTCGCGCTCGCGACAGGCGCCTTCCAAAAGATGTCTTTTAAAGGCAAAACGCTCAAGCCCGTCCATGGCAAAGGGCTCGGCGTCCTCTTCCTGCACGGCGACAGGATGAAAATGAATCCCCAGACGCCCGGCCGTACAGATCGACCATGGGCGTCTCAACAGTCGCTCCAGATCATCGAGGCTGGCAGCCTCCTGCGGCGGAGAGGCTGCTCCCAGCGGCTCGACGTCAGACGGAGACGAAGGATGATGGACGCTTTCCCAGCTGCGCTCGAAGGTAAAGAGTCGCTCGGAAGGGCCTGATGCCTGCCCCCGCGTAAAATAGGCTCGTGCAAAGGGTTGTAACGGATGGGTGGTGATCAGGCGCTCGAATAGCGCGGCCTCGGTGTCATCGTCTCCTGCCTGCCAGCCCATCGACAGGGTATCAAGCAGTTCGCTGATCAGAATCGAAGGCGCGCGTTCGCTGTTGTCGCGCTGGTCCCGCCCGACCCAGGAGATTATCAGCGCCTCGCGACTGGCCAGCATCGCCTCGAGCATCAGATAGCGGTCATCATCGCGGCGCGAGCGGTCACCACTGCGATGGCGCGTGGCCATCAGGTCAAAGTCCTGCGGCAGTCGTACCCGCGGGTAGTCGCCGTCGTTCATGCCCAAAAGCCAGGTATGGCGAAACGGAATGGCGCGCATGGGCATCAGCGTTGCGAAGTTGACCCGCCCGGCCAGAAAGCGCTGGGCCAGCCCCCCCTCATCCAGCCGATCGGTCAGTGCCTCGCGAAATACCGACAGCGGCAGCCTCTCGCCAAAGTCGGCACACTCGCCTTCCTCGGCCAGGGTGCGGGCCGCTTTGGAAAGGCGCTCAAGAATATCGAAATCACTCTGCTCGACGGGGGCAAACAGCGCACTCAGCATCGCCTCCAGGCGCGCGACCCAATCATCGACCACGGCCGGGGTATTCAGATACTGATACCAGTGCCGCAGGCGGGTCATCAGCTCGGCCAGACGGCCGGCCAGATCCGCCTCCAGCCCGCCAATTTCGTCGTAGGCCTGAATACCATCAAAGCTGCCCTCACCGATGGCAAACCCCAGTAGCATCCGATCCAGCCCGAACTGCCAGGTGTTTTCGGCAAGCCCGGGCAGGTCCAGCGTGTCGCGATGCTCGCCATCAAGCCCCCAGCGAACGCCGCTGCCGGCCAGCCAGTGCGACAGCTTTTCGAGCTCCTCCTCCTCGATGCCAAAGCGCCGACGAAAGGCCGGCACTTCCAGCCAGTCAAGCACCTCGCTAACGCCCAGACGCCGCTCGGGCAGCTCCAGCAGCGACAGCGCCGCACTCATCAAGGGGCTCGCCCCCGAAGCAATGCGATCGGATACCGTATAGGGAATGTAGCGGGCATCGTCGCGGGGAATTTGCCCGAACACGGCATCGATCAGTGGGGCGTAGCGTTCAATATCAGGCACCAGTACGACCATGTCCCGCGGGCGCAGACTCGGATCGCGGTCAAAGGCATCCAGCATCTGGTCATGCAGGATCTCTACCTCGCGCAGCGGTGAATGGGCCCGGGTAAAGGCCAGTGAGCGATCATCCGCCTTGATGTGGCGCTTGCCGCCCTCCTCTTCGGCCCGCCTTGCCGGGTGCACCAGATCCAGCACCTCCTGTTGAAGCTGATGCAACAGGCTGGCGCCCGCTTCCGGCTGCGGGTCACGAAAGATGTCGTGCTCCATGTCAAAGGCGTTGTCGGCCTCGAAGTCATAGAGTGCTTCGATGAAATCGCGCCCCTGCGCGCCCCAGCCGGCCAGCAGCGGGTTGGCACTGAGATGCAGCGTCTCAACGTCCAGCCCTTCAAGCGTGGGCGCCTTTTGATGACGCTGACGATGACTGTCGCGCTTGAGGCGGGCCCGCAGCGCCTCACGGTCCGCCACGATATCCCCCCAGTAAAAGCGACACGGGTTGGCCACCATCAACACCACATCCATCACGCCGGACAGGGCATGCAGGGCTTCAAGCAGCTGAAACGGCAGCGCCGAAATACCAAAGACAAACAGCCGCCGCGGCAGCCCTTTCGGCACCGATTCAAGAGCGCGGGCCTCGGTCAGAAAACGATCATGCAGCGCTGCACGATGGTGACGCTGCGCCTGACCGGAGGCGTCTTCCAATAACGCGCGCCAGAGCACCGGCTGCCAGTGATCCACCGGCGCGATATCGGCAGGCGCCGTTTCTCCCCGTGCCCAGGCCGCCATCCAGTCGGGCCGATAGACCAGATACTGGTCAAAGAGATCCGCCAGCCGGGAAGCCAGCTGATAGCTCTTGCGCTCGCCACAGGGCGCCACACCATCGGGCTGCTCCGGGCCGGACATTTCGTCATCGAGATAATGGGCCAGCGGCGCAAACTCGCTTTGGCGCAGCAGTCGCGGCAACAGACGCATGAGCCGCCAGGTCATCGGCCCCTTGTCAAAGGGCGAGCGTTTGGGAATGTCATCGCCCAGCACGGCACGATAGGCCCGCCAGACAAAGCTCGAAGGCAGGGGAAAATCCAGCGAGGCCGCCACACCATGGTGCTGAGCCAGGCACAGCTGCAGCCACTGCGCCATGCCGTTGGACTGCACCAGAAAGGTTTCATTTTCAAGGGGCGCCAACGGATCGCGCTCGGACAGCGCTGTGGCCAGATCGCGCAGATCTTCGAGATGGTTGGCATGAAGGACGGTAAACATCACGCTCCCGGTGGCACAGCAGTCGGAGGGGGCTGACTATCCTACCTGTACCGCCGGGAGCTGCGAAGCCTTCACGTCATGGCGCGAGAATGTCGTGCGCTTCGCGTGTCAAGGATCGACCCCGGGCTAGACGCCCAGGTCATGGTCCGGGCGCATGTCGTAGCGCATGACGTTGTGCATGAAGGCGCCATCGACATAAAGCGTGGTGCCGGTGATATAACGCGCCTGCTCCGAGCACAGAAAGACCGTGACGCCGGCCACATCCCTTGTCTCGCCAATAAAGCCCAGCGGTATCCAGCGGTTCATGTTGTCGATGCCAAGCCGCTCGTTGTCTTCCTGGTTGATATCGGTGCTGATGGCACCCGGCGACAGTCCGACCACGCGAACACCGTACTCGCCCCACTCCACGGCGGCAGCACGTGTCAGGGTCTTGAGACCGGCCTTGGCCACGCTGTAGTGCGCCACGCCCTTTCTGACCACTTCATCATGAATGGACTGGACATTGATGATGACACCGCCCTGCCCGGCCGTTTTCATGCGTCGTGCCGCGTGCTGCGAGCAATAGAACGGCGCATTGAGATTGACGTTCATCAGGGCCTGCCAGTCCTCGCGCGGCATGTCTTCCAGCGCGTGGGCGTTTTCAAAGCCGGCGTTGTTGATCAGGATATCGATCCGGTCGAACTGGCCATCAAACTGCTCGAACATGTCATCGATGGCCTGCGGGTCGCCCAGATCGGCGACCACCACGCCGGTTTTGACGCCGCACTCACTGGCCAGACGCTTGGCAGTGTCATTGACCTCGTCACGAGGCTTGCGCGTATGAAAGGCCACGTTGGCACCGGCACGGGCGAGCGCCTCGGCCATATGTGCGCCAATCCCGCGGTTGGCGCCGGTCACCAGTGCCGTTTTGCCCTTGAGGCTGATCTCCATCGGTTTCTCCCTGAAAGAATGGTCCATGACACCCTGTTTATAACACCATGGCCCGGAGCAGATGCCCCTGAACGGCCATAAAAAAGCCAGGCTCCCATGAGCCTGGCTGATAAGCGTCTGACAGGAAAGGCCGTCTCAGTGCGCCGGCTGGGCGCGGTAGTGATAATGACGTCTGGCCAGCATGATCCCCATGACCACGCCCACGCTCATGACACCGGCGACATACCAGGCCGGCGACATCGGCAGGGTTTTAATCGACGTGGTCACGATCATCGGCGTCAGGCCACCGGCAATGGCATAGGCCACGTTGTAGGAAAACGAAAGTCCCGTAAAACGAATGGCCGCCGGAAACGACTTGACCGCAATGGCCGGCACGATCCCGGTCAGCCCGCCGAAAAAGCCCACCAGCGCGTAGAGCGGAAACAGCAGGCTCACGTCGTGGTGCATCAGCCAGAAGAAATAGAAGTACGTGATGCCGAGTCCGGCGCAGGAGATCGCCAGCACGATACCATCGCCAATGCGGTCCGCCAGCGCACCGGCGCTCAGACAACCGATGATCAAACAGACGATTGCCACGCAGTTGGCCTGCAGCGTCAGGCCGCGATCGATGCCGGCAAAGCTTTGCAGAAGCGTTGGCGTCATCAGAATCGTGACCACCACCGCTGCCGTCAGAAGCCAGGTGGCAATCATGGAGATGGCCACACCCGGCAGGTAGTCACGCAGCAGGGTACGCATGGGCAGCTCCTCGGAGAGGGTCTTGTTCTCCTGCATCTCGGTAAACACCGGTGTCTCATGCAGATAGCGACGCAGATAAAGCGTCACGAAGCCCAGCACGCCGCCGACCAGAAAGGGCACTCGCCAGCCCCAGTTGTACAGGGTTTCCTCGCTCATGACGTAGTTCAGCCCGGTGGCCATCAGCGAACCCAGCAAAATGCCGGCGACCAGCCCCGCCGACAGGGTGCTGGTCGCAAAGGCCGTGTGGCGGGCCGGCACATGCTCGGTCACGAACACCCAGGCGCCGGGCGCCTCGCCGCCGATGGCCGCGCCCTGCAGCATGCGCATGGCCAGCAGCAGAATCGGCGCCAGATAGCCGATCGTGGCATAAGTAGGCAAAAGGCCCATGAGCAGGGTCGGCAGGGCCATGAGCATGATGGAAAGCATGAACATCTTCTTGCGGCCCAGCCGGTCACCGAAGTGCGCCATGATGACGCCACCAATGGGACGAGCGATATAGCCGGCGGCGAAGATGCCGAAGGTCTGTACCAGACGCAGCCATTCAGGCATGTCGGGCGGAAAGAAGAGCTGACCGACCACGCTTGCAAAGAAAACAAAGATCACGAAATCGTAGAACTCAAGCGCACCACCCAGTGCGGAAAGCCCCAATGTCTTGATATCGCGGGCGCCCAACGGACGCGTCACGGACGTCGATGGTCCGTTTGAATTGGCATTGTTCATGGGAAAGGTCGCTATCGAAAAAGCAGTTGACGTGGCACATACAGAGTCAATCTGATCGCGGATCACGCGACCTGAACACCGGCATTCGCGGATCACGCAAAATGAGGGCCGGCTGAAGCGGGTTTGATCATATCAGAAAAATCACGCACAAAAGTCGACAGAAGTTCCCCGCACAAGGTGAACTTTCATGTCGCCAGGGCTGCGTTACACTTCCTGTCATGACCTGCCTCCCTGATGTCCGGCAGGTACCCCTTTTTTGTACAAGATGCCGAGAACGCCATGACAACCACACCTGCTTCACTGCCCACCACTGCCCGGGACATTCTGGCCACGCTCGTTGGCTTCAACGTGCTGTCCCGACAGTCCAATCTGGCCCTGATCGAGTGGGTCGAACAGTATCTCGATGCTTATGGCGTCAGTCATGAGCGTATTCCCAGCGATGACGGCGAGCGCTTCAACCTGCTGGCCCGTATCGGTCCTGATGTCGCCGGTGGCGTCGTATTGTCCGGCCATACCGATGTTGTCCCTGTCGAGGGCCAGAACTGGCAGAGCGACCCCTTCACCCTGATCGAGCGGGACGGGCACCTCTATGGCCGGGGCAGCTGTGACATGAAAGGCTTTCTGGCCTGTGCACTGTCAGGCGTGCCGGACTGGTCCCGGCGCGACCTGAAACGCCCCATCTGGCTGGCATTTTCCTACGACGAGGAGATTGGCTGTCTGGGTGCCCCCCGCATGATCGAGCATCTGGTCAGGCACCACCCCTCCCCCTCCGCCGTCATTGTGGGCGAGCCCACCCTGATGGCACCGGTCATTCTACAAAAGGGCATCACGACGCTCAAAACGGTGGTCCATGGCGTCCCGTCTCATTCCAGTCAGGTCAACCAGGGCATCTCGGCCATTCATGTGGCGGCACGTCTTGTCAGCCGCATCGAGGACATCATGAGCGAGCTTGCCGAAGACGAGCATCTCAATGACGCCTTTAATGTGCCCCACTCAAGCCTTCATGTCGGCACCATTCACGGCGGCAACGCCATCAACATCATGGCGCAGCACTGCGAGTTTGACTGGGAAATTCGCCACTTGCCCGAGGAGGGGTTCGAGGCTGTCTACGCTCGCTTTCGCGAATACAGCGACGAACTTGAAAGGACGCTCAAGGCCATCAATGCCGACTTTGCCATCGAGACCACCACGCTGACCCGGACCGTGCCCGGCCTTGAAAACCGTGATAACGATCAGCCCATGGCACTGCTCAAGCGCCTTGGCGTGTGCGAAGAGGGTCAGGCCGTTGCTTATGCCACTGAAGCCGGACAGTTCCAGCAGGCCGGCCTGCAGGCCGTCATCTGTGGCCCCGGCAGCATTGAGCAGGCCCATCGGGCCGATGAATTCATCTCGCTTGAGCAGCTCACCAGAGGTCAACGTTTCATGCAGACCCTGGGAGAAACAATGACAGAGTAGAGTCGTCAAGGCGTTTGAGGCTTGAGACTTCGGGCTCGGCTCAAGGCCGTGATGACAGTAGAATCCAGCAGACAGGCAGGTGAGCATCAGTGCTCATGGAGAGTCCGGTCAGAAGGGTTGATGCAAAAGCGTGAATTTTGCTGATTCAACCATCTATACTGTCACATAACGTAACGGCACAGCCAGGGATCAGGCCGATATCGATACTGTGCAGATGAAAAAAGAAACACTGCTGTTACAGTTCAAGGGAGGGAGCCTCATGAAATTTTTCAAACGTGGTTCGACATCTGCCGATACGTCGCAAAGCAGCCATGCAGAACTTGCCTCGTCTCCGGAGCGGGCTTCCGTCGTGATGATCGATGACAGCGAATATGATCGTCAGGAAGGATTTGTTCAACTCAAACATCGCCTTCAGCGTGCAGAATGGCGGCAGCGACAGGCATACTACGAAAAGTATGGCGCCGCGCCGGCGCCAAGCATTATTCGGCCAGAACAGGATTGGCTGGTGCATTGAATGGCTGTTGCACCCTCGTTACCGTCTCGTTCGTCCGGCGGGGCCGCTTCCAGGAAAGCGGCCCCTTGTGTATGCCACAATAAAAAGCATCCCTTAACAACTCTCATGAGGATTATGCCGACGACACGTTCGTTGTCCCGGGGTAATCCGGCTTCAATATTTTGCTGGAAGGAAACTGGAATGCGTATGTGTCCAGCGTTTGTGAAAGTATCCCTGAGCCTGATGCTTGTACTGCTTCAAAGCCACGTACAGGCAGCGCCCCAGACTCAGCAGGGGTATCAGGTCTCGCCGGGCGCGAGTGCCACTCGTGAATCCCAGAGCGGCCCGAAGGTAGATCGTCGTCTGGTTCTGAGAACCCTTGCCGCCCATCGGGAAGACTTCAAGCGTCAGACCTTTGACGCGGTTGTCCCGCCGCTGGAAATGGGTGACCGGTTACCGGAGAACGCCGAAAGTGAGCGGCTACCTGACACGGTCAAACAGGCCCTGCCACGTTATGAGGGGTATGCCTGGCGTCGAATCGGCAACGATATTGTCCTGATCGGCATTGCCTCCGATACCTTTTACGATATTTTCCCGGGCGTGCTGAAGGATCCCGATACGCCATAAAAGCGTCGACCGGATCAAAAAAAGGCCCCGCCAGAAGCGGGGCCTTTTTTGATCACCACAAAATTACCCGGCCGAGATGTCAGCCTTCAAGAGTTGCCTCAAGCGTGATGTCGGCATTGAACAGGCGTGAAATCGGGCAACCTTCCTTCGCCGCGTTGGCGGCCTTTTCAAAGGCCTGCTGATCGGCACCCGGGATGCGGGCAACCGTTTTTAAAGCTACCTTGCTGATATAGAAGCCGCTATCGTCCTGATCCAGTGTCACCGTCGCTTCTGTCTGAATGCTTTCGGGCTCCAGATCCGATTGCCCCAGAATCATGGACAGTGCCATGGAATAACAGCTGGCATGGGCCGCCCCGATCAGCTCTTCCGGGTTGGTGCCCGGCTGGCCTTCAAAGCGGGTATTGAAACCGTAGGGATTTTCCTTGAGCGCGCCGCTTTCAGTGGAGACGACGCCCTTTCCCCGCTTCAGGCTTCCCTTCCATTCGGCAGAACCTTGCTTCTGAATGGCCATTACATGCCTCCCTGGTGCAGATAGTCTTTGAAAGTTCCTGTATCCGGCTGGACACTTTTCACAGGATAGTCAGTCCTGCCACGCTGACAACTTCCTCAAGGACAGGTATTTCTACAGGACCGATAGTGCCGCCTCATAATCAGGCTCATTCTTGATCTGATCAACCAGTTCGCTGTGCAGCACCTGATTGTGTTCGTCCAGCACGATCACGGCGCGCGCGCAGAGCCCTCGTGGACGGCCACTCTGAATATCCACGCCCCAGGCCTGAGCAAATTCCGCATGATGACGAAACGTTGAGAGCATCAGCACGTTATCCAGCCCTTCCGCGCCGCAAAAGCGACCGGCCGCAAAGGGCAGATCCGCCGAAATCACCAGGACCACCGTATTCTCAAGCGTTGACGCCTGCTCGTTGAACTTGCGCGTGGAGGTGGCACAGGTGCCGGTATCAATGCTGGGCACGATCGAGAGCACCTTGCGCTGCCCGGCAAAATCTTCAAGAGAGATGTCGTTCATCTCCCGGCCCGTCAGAAAAAACGGCGGCGCCTTGTCACCCGGCTCGGGGAAGCGGCCGCCCACCTCAACGTGGTCATCGCCATAGCCTACTGTCGTCATGAAAACACCTCCCTTTCTGATCCGTGTGATGGTCTTCATTACAGAGTTTTACAAAGGATGGGTACGGCTATCCTGTCAGACTAGCCCTGCCAGGGCGTGAGCTGCCAGACTTCTTGACCCGCGCTCGGTGGCTGACACCACACAGGCGCGACATTGCCAATACGGGCGCCGTAGGGATGCCCCTGGGTCACGTTGCAGATCACTCGAAAGATGCCGGAATGCGCCACGACCAGTGGGTACTCAAAGCGTGTCAGCAGCTCATTGAGGCTATCCACCACCCGACCCTGGAAGTCTGCCCAGGCCTCGCCCCCTTCCGGCGTGTCGAAATAGGGCATGGGGTCCTGAATGGGTGTTTTTTCAAGCGCCCCCCAGTGGCGCTCTCGCAGTCCGGCATAGAAGTGCAGCTGACTGTCGGGCAGCGCCAATCGAGCCGTTTTGCGGGCCCGAAACATGGTGCTGACGGCCACATGTGACCATGGCCTCTGATCCAGCAGGATGCCGACCTCTCGCGCCTGTGACTCGCCGCGCGGTGTCAGGGGCACATCCGGGCTGCCGGCAATGAGATAGGCACGGTTATAGAAGGTTTCGCCGTGGCGAAGAAAAACAAAGGGACGCGGTAATAGCTCGGTCATTGAAAATTCCGGCACTTGTCAGTCAGCGGTCAATCCTTTCAGTGTACGCCTCGCAACAGGCAGGCGTTACCCTTCAAAAATAATGCACAATAAAACGGACCCCGCAGGGTCCGTTGCAACACGATTCACGCCTTTGGGCTCAGCCGTGGCGATCCCAGTTGCGCTCACCCGGTGCCGGCGGCACAAACTGATAAAGCCAGGTTTCGCTGAGCGTCTGGTCACCCTGACGCAGATAAACTCGCAGCGTGACCGGGTCGGTCTGCTCGCTTTTGGGATACCAGTCAAACTGCGCACGCCACATCTGCAGCGGGCCGCCCAGTTTTTTGACCGATACAACCTGCGTCTCACCGCTGGAAGCGGACACGACCGCCTCCATCGGCGCATCGGGTGGCATGTCGTTGATGGGCGCCCCACGGAAATCGACCGCAAATCGACGTGCCCACGTTTCGGGTGAATGCTCACCGGGAATCCAGCCATCACGCACCGCACCGATCCCGCTCCAGGTCTTGTCGACCTGGCCGACGGAAGGCTTCACGGGGGGATGCGGGCTCCAGTACAGATTGTAGCTATAGCTCAGCGTCTGCCCTGCCTCGACCGGCTCTGCTGGCTGCCAGAAGGCGGCGATGTTATCGACCGTTTCCCCCATGGTCTGAAGCTCGATCAGCGTGATCGACCCCTTGCCCCAGTCACTGGTCGGCTCACACCAGAGACTCGGACGGGCATGATAGTAGTTGACCACATCGCGGTAGTGCTCAAAGTCATGGTCATCCTGCACCAGTCCAAACCCGCGCGGGTTTTCATCTTCAAAGGTGTTGTACTGAAGGGCATCAGGATTATAAAGCGGTCGGCAAATCCACTCGCCATCCCCGCTCCAGATCGAGAGCCGGTCGGAATCATGCACCTGCGGAATGATGGTATCGCGCCGCATCCGCTGACTTGTGCCATTGAGGAACATGCTGGTCATGGGAGAAATGCCCAGACGCTCGATGCTCTTGCGCGGGTAGACATTGGCCTCTACGCCCATGACCACGCGTTCGGACTGACAGTCGATATCAAATTTATACGCCCCGGTCGCGCTGGGAGAGTCCAGCAGGGCATAGACGGTAAAGCGGGCACGATTGGCCGGTGGCTCGTCAAACCAGAAATGCGTGAATACCGGGAACTCTTCCTGTCCCTCTTCCGGCGGCATGGCAGTATCGATGGCCAGTCCGCGCGCCGACAGACCGAACTGATTGTTCTTGTCGATGGCGCGGAAATAGCTGGCCCCCAGAAAGGAAACCACGTTGGCCAGTGCCGAAAAGTCCGGATTGCGTGATACCCGCCAGCCGGCAAAACCCAGATCATGACCCTTGAGCTGGTCAACATCGATGCCCGTCCCCTCGTAGGTAAAGAGCTCGGGGCGAAAATGAATCTCGTAGGCCTTGTCATCAACCACGCTGTACATGCGCACCGGCTGGTTGAACTGCATGCCAACGTGAAAGAACTGGGCCTGAACCGCTGAATTGCCGCGATCGGACCACAGGGCATGGTTCTGATCGTACTGGATGGCCTGATATTCAAGCGGGTCAAGATTGTCGAGTGTCAGCGTCTCGGGCAGCTTCTCGGTGGTATCCTGATACTCGGATTTTGCCATATCCCGCGCATGTGACTTGAGCCAGTCAAAATCGAAATCGGTGCCCTTGTCATCCAGCGCTACCTCGACCCCCTCACCCGGGCCACGAGCGTTATTGCTACTGGCGCGAGCCAACAGGGATTTGGTCGACATGCCCAGCGCAGAGAGCGCAGCAGATGCCTTGAGTAGAGTTCTTCGATCCATGGACAAGACTTTCCTTTTGAGACGATACGACCCTGCCCGAGCCGCTATCCAGTATTGAGTTGATACAGGGCCGGGCCATCATGAGGCTTTCGAATGGCCCAGGGTTAACCAGAATCGACCATCGCATGCACTGGCAGTTCCTTGCGGCTGCGTAAAACATGGTGACGCCGTGTCACTGTTTATCGCCTGCTCCACCTCGCTGCCTCGGCTTTCTGCAGGAGCATGCCTGTGGTTGCCGACCCTGTGATGGGCCAAAAATATACTCGTATTAAACAGGCGTTCCTATTACGTCGACCTTGAGACACATCAAAACGGGATGCCGCTTTCAAAAAGGCACGAAGGCTGACCCTGCCATTACAACCCGGAACCCCTCATCATTTTTCAAATTGCTCGATCACCCTTGCATGATCCCGATATCCTTGGTCCTTTCTCTCATGATAATAGTAGCGCCTGATGAAACTGATCCATACCGCTGACTGGCATCTCGGCCAGTGTTTTCACGGCCAGTCACGCCATAACGAGCATCATGACTTTCTTGACTGGTTGCTGGAGACCCTCAGCGAGCGACAGCCTGACGCTCTGCTGATCGCCGGCGATATCTTTGATGTCATCAATCCCTCCATGGCAGCCCAGGCACTACTGTATGATTTTCTGATCAAGGCGCATGAGCGTCTGCCGCAACTGACCATTGTCATGATTGCCGGCAACCACGACAGCGGCACGCGCGTCGAACTGCCCGCCCCGCTTCTGCGCCGTTTGAACACCCATGCGCTGGGACGCATCCTCTGGCATGACAGCGGCGAGCCCGATGTGGATCGCCTGATTGTTCCCCTGCCGGACAGACACGGCGTGATACGTGCCTGGTGTCTGGCCCTGCCCTTTCTGCGCCCGGCCGAAGTGACCGGGGCCCCCGACGAGGTGGCCTTGTCCGACACATCGCAAGCCTCAGAGACAGCGCCCCGAACGGCCGGTGACCGCTACGTCCGCGGCATGGTGCGCGTTCATGAAGCGCTGTTTGAAGCCGGCATTCAAAAGCGCGCCCCGGGACAGGCTCTGATCGCCATGAGCCATGCCCATCTCCATGGTGCCAGCGTGTCCGAGCACAGCGAGCGTCCCATCGTGATTGGGGGCGAAGAGTCGCTATCGGCGTCGCTTTTCCCGGCCGAGGTGGCCTATGTCGCCCTGGGGCATCTGCACAAGCCCCAGCGGGTGGGCAGTGACCATATCCGCTATAGCGGCTCGCCACTGGCAATGGATTTCTCCGAGACCCACTATCCGCATCAGGTGCTTGAAGTGACCCTTGAGGGCGAACACGTTAACGAGGTGACATCACTGCCCATCCCTCGCAGCGTTGCCATGCACCGGGTCGGGCCTTCATCGCTTGATGAGGTGCTCGACGCGCTGGCAGGCACCGATTTTTTGGACGACACGCAGACCGATCTGCCGCGCGAGAAGTGGCCCTGGCTTGATGTGCGCGTGATCCTGAAGGCGCCCCGGGTAGATCTGCGTCCTCTCATCGAGAAGGCCCTCAAGGGCAAGGCCGTGCGTCTGGTCAGCATCACGACCCGAATGGCGCAGCCTCCAGCGCCGGAGCAGAGGGGCGAGTCACTGGACACACTGGGCCCGGCGGAGCTGTTCGCCCGCACCTGGGCCAGAGAGTTTGGCGATGCCCCACCCGATGAGGTCATGCAGGATGTTCAGGCCCTGCTGCAGACGCTGCATGACGATGAGTCGTCCGAGGACACCCCATGAGAATTCTGGCCCTTCGCCTTCATAACATCGCCTCGCTGAGCGGCCCGCACACCATCGACTTCACCGCCAGCCCGCTCGACAGCGCAGGGCTGTTTGCCATTACAGGCCCTACCGGCGCCGGCAAGAGTACGCTGCTGGATGCCCTGTGCCTGGCGCTTTATGGCAGCACACCTCGCCTGCGTGGCGCCCCCGGCCGGGACTCCGTCTCCCCCGATGTCGGGGAGGAAACCCTGACCACCGCGGACCCGCGGACCCTGCTGCGCAGAGGTGAAAGCAGCGGCTACGCCGAGGTCGATTTTCGCGGCCGGGATGGTGCGCATTACCGCGCCTGCTGGCGAGTACGGCGCGCCCGCCACAAGGCGGATGGCAAGCTTCAGGGGGTCGAGCAGAGTCTGATGTCACTGCCGGATGAGCGAATTATCACCTCGCAAAAGCGGGAATTCGATCGTCTTCTGCCGCAGCACCTGGGCCTGAGTTTCGAGCAGTTCACCCGGGCGGTACTGCTGGCGCAGAGCGAGTTCAGTACCTTTTTGAAAGCCGATGACAATCAGCGCAGCGAACTGCTGGAGAAGCTGACCGACACCGACATCTACTCGCGCCTCTCGATTGCCGCCTTTCAACGCACCCGCGACAGTGAGCGCGAGGTCGCCGCGCTGGAGGCACAGCTCGGGCATCAAACGCCGGCCGACCCCGAGGCGCGCGAAGCGCTTGAGCAGCAGGCCGCCGAGACACTGACACAGCTCCAGAAACTTCAGACACAACAGCAGGCGCTTGAGCGCGAGCAGGCATGGCTGGCCACCGATGAACGGCTTGAGTCGCACTGGTATCGCGCCTGTCAGGCTCATGAAGACGCACTGAGCGCGCAACAGGCACAGACCGGGCAGCGTCAATGGCTGTCCCGGCTCGAGGCGCTGGCCCCCGCGCGCCATTTATTCGTGCAGCACGAGGCGCTGGCGGCCTCGATCAAGCCCCTTGAAGATCGCCTTTGTACAGCGCGCGAGCATCTTGCGACCGCCAGCCGCCAGCGCGATGACATGGCCAGCCAGCAGGAAACACATCGAGCCCATCTGGAGACCAGTCGTCAGCAGCACCGACAGCAGCAGCCATTGCTGGCCCAGTGCGCCCTGGATGAACAGCGATATCGGGATCTGCATCAGCGTGTCCTGCATACCGAGCAGCAGCTTGGGGAATACCGACAGACCCTGTCGGATCAGGAGAAAGCACTTGCCCACTGCCGACACAGGGAGTACCAGCAGCGAGCGTCCCTGCAGGAACTGGATGCACGACTCGAGCAACTGACCGAAGACGCACCCTCCTTTACGCAGTGGCGCGAAGCCACTCAGAACCAGCTGGATCAGTACCGGCAAAAGCGTCAGGCGCTGCGCGATTTGAAACATGCCCACGACCACTGGCATCAGCTGGACCAACGTTTTCAGGCCCTGGAGACGCATCAGACTACTGATCGCCAGACCCTGAAAATGCTGAAAGAGGAAGGCACTCGAACCCGCGCGGACCTTGACCAGCAAAGCACCACGCTCGAACAGCTCGAGAAAAGCATCGCGAGCCTGCGCGCCGCCCGCAGCGACAGCGTTTTTGCCATGCGTGAAGGACTTGAGACCAACACGGCGTGCCCGGTGTGCGGCAGCCATGACCACCCTTACGCACGTCATCCTCCGCCTCAGCCGGCCCATGACATGCTGGTGGCGACCGAGCGCGAAGAGCAGCGCCAGCTCGATGACGCCCGCCAGGCACGCGACCGTCTTGATCAGCACTGCGCCGAGCTTAGAGGCCGCTACAGCGAACTCCAGAGCCAGATCACGCAGCGGGATGAAGCGCTCGACGCCCTCAACGCACAGCGACACGAGGCTCGCCAGCGCCTTGATGCCTGTGCAGAGAGCGAGACCATGCTGGCAGTCGATCCGGATGATCGTCACGCATGGCTCGAGCGTCGCCTGGCCCACATCACGACCGCCCATGACCAGGCCTCCGAGCATCTGGCGCACTTTGACCGGGACCATCGGACCAGAGCGCCGCTTCAGGAGCAGCTGCATGACCTTGAAGTCGAAGCTGTACGTCTCGAGGCCGGCGTCACGCATACCCGCGAGCAGATTCAGACACTGGACGCCACCCGCGCCCCGCTGATCCGCGAGCGCGAGACGCTGGCCAAAACACTGGAAACACAACTCGGCCATTACCCGGACGTCCATCGCTGGCGTGAGGCGCTCGACCACGAGCTTGAGACCCGTGAGCAACAGCTGGCCGCCACCCAAAAGCAGCGGGAGGCCTGTGATGCGCAGTGCCAGAAGCTCCATCAGGAGGTTGTGCAGCTGCAACAGCAGCATGATGACCAGACGCTTGCCCGCCAGACTCTCTCGGAGGAGATGGCACAGTGGCGCGCGGCACACCCTGACCTCAGTGATCCCACTCTGGCAGCGCTTCTGGCCGTGACGAGCGAGCAGCATCAGCAGTTGGCCCGTGACATGGCAACCGTGGATCAACGCCTCAACGATGCCCACCTGTTGGAGCAGGAGCGCCTGGAGGTGCTGGTGCGTCATCGTCAGCACTACAGTGAACATGCCATATCGGCGCAGGCCGCCATTCCCGAACAGGACGCGTCGCGCACCCTGAAGGCCTGGCGTGATGAGCGACTTGCCGAGCTTGCCCGGCATCAGTCGGATCTTGAAACACATCTCCCCCTGGCCCAGTGCTTGCGCGATGACGCCGACCATGCCCTGCGCCATGATGACCACTGTCGCGCCCAGGCCCGCGAAATCGAACAGGCTCTGGAGCAGCATCGACGTGAAGTGACGCGCTGGGGCCGCATTTCAGGACTGATCGGTGCCGCCGACGGCAAGAAGTTTCGCCGCATTGCCCAGGGCTGGAATCTGGAGCGGCTGATCGAACATGCCAACATCCATCTCCAAAGCCTCGCGCGGCGCTATCGGCTGGCGCGTGGCGGCAGCGAGCTGGGGCTTCTGGTCATCGATACCGATATGGGCGATGAGCGACGCTCGGTGCACTCGCTGTCCGGTGGGGAAACCTTTCTGGTCTCGCTGGCGCTGGCGCTGGCACTGGCTTCGATGGCGTCATCCGAGCTGCAGATCGAAACCCTGTTCATCGATGAAGGCTTTGGCAGCCTCGACCCCCAGTCACTGTCACAGGCCATGGATGCCCTCGACGCGCTGCAATCACTGGGCCGTCGGGTGGGCGTTATCTCGCACGTTCAGGACATGCACGAGCGCATACCGGTTCAAATTCGGGTGTCACCACGTGGCAACGGGCAAAGTGATATTACCCTGATTTGAATATTGTCCTTTTCGGACCTCCTCCTGCTCGACACTATCGAGCAGGAGGAAGATACCCTCAGGCGACAGTATCGACCATCGACCCGCTGGTGCTGCTGCCGCTCTCCTGTAGCGCCTGTGCCAGCTGCGAAGTGATATCTGCCATCTGCGCATTGAGTGAGGCGACCTCACCCTTGAGCGCAGCGGCTGACGCCTTGCTGGCCTCATCGGTGCGAGCCTGTAACTGCTGCATCTGCTGGGTTTTCTCCTGAATCTGCTGCTGCAGCTCTTTTAACTGTTTTTTGAGCTGTGTTATCGCATCAGTACTGCTGTCGTCGCTTTCACTGCTGGCAGCGACGGCACCCCCCGGAGGTGGAGCACCGCGAGAGGCTGGCTGGCCCGCTGGGGCAGCCGAGGCACCCGTTTCTGACACCCCGGCGTCTTCTGTGGCCGTTGACGAACTGCTGGTCGTGTCGGAGGTGACGACACGCGTAAAGGCATTAAGGCTATTGATACCGCTAATCGACATGAGAGATAACTCCTGGTTTTCCCATCACGTATATCGGTAGCCTTAATTTTTTCTGAAACGCTTATCAGAGTTTTCTTGCATATCCCTGATGATTTTAAATGCTTGCGATCACCATAAAGTCATCGAGCCATGAAAGGTGCTGAAAACCATAAAAAAAGGGCCCCGTAGAGGCCCTTTGCATGTTTCGTTTGGCAGAGCTTACAGGGCAAGCCAGGCGGCCAGCACCAGAATGGCCATAAGGCCCACGTACAGCGCCACCCGGATCAGCGGCTTGAACTCGAGTGCCGGAATACTGACCAGCGACAGGCGAGAGAATCGCAGCAGACACCAGATCACCCCCAGCACCACCAGAATAACGATGAAAAACGGCAGGCTGATACCAATGAAAAGTGCCTGCCACTGCGGCACCGTATTGACCGCGCTCGGGCTCAACATCAAAAAGAGCGTCCCACCCAGTGCAAAAAGACCGATATCAAAGGTGGTGCTCAAAAGCCGTGTGCCGATCACTTTCAAAGATCGCGTCACCGGGTTGTCACGCATCAGATCACGCGCCATAAAGGCAATTACGGCAAAAAACAGTGAGACCAGTCCCAGTGCGCTCCAGTAGGAGGAAAAACCGACGCCTTCAGCCGTGCTGCTGCCGGTGGAAATGCCGGTCATCGCTGCATTGCCCTCCCCGCCATTGAGCTGGTGCTGCATCAGCCACTGAGCCAGACCACCGATCAAAATCCAGAGAACGATGGTAAAAAAGAAATCGCCAATACCTTTTTTCTGCATGGCCAGGGGTCCTTTCATTGCGATGGGCGTAGTGGGTTCAGGGGTCATATCATGGCAAACAAACGAACACTTCGACAGTTCTGTATACCCGCCATGCCGCGGCCGGAAGGCCCGGTCTGGCACTGCGACCAGCGATCATGCCAGATCAGATCATTCGGGTTCATGCCTGATCGTGCGCTTGCGGTGCTTTAGACGAGCTTAAAAAGCCGCTTCTGTCACATGATGTCCCGTCATTTTTTGCCAGACTAAACGGCCATCGCCTGATGGATCGCTCGCAATTTCACGATAACGACATCGTATAACGATGCCTGGCAAGGAAATATTTCATGCGCCCCCTTTTGCTGGTCCCACTGCTTGCTTCACTGGCACTGCCTGCCATGGCCGCCGATAGCACTACTGATGAAGCGCCCGTCTACGGCCCCCGACTGGAAGGTTTTGAGTACCCCTGGCCGCTGCATCGTTTTGAACTGACGTCCCAGCAGCAGTCACTTGAAATGATGTACATGGACGTAGCCCCTCAGGGTGAGGCCAACGGGGAAACAGTGGTGCTGATGCATGGCAAAAATTTCTGCGCCGCGACCTGGGAGAGCACCATCAAGGCGCTGACGCAAAAGGGTTATCGCGTGGTTGCTCCAGACCAGATCGGCTTTTGTAAATCCAGCAAGCCGCAGCACTATCAATACAGTCTTCACCAGCTGGCAGCCAACACGAGCGCCCTGCTGTCACATCTTGATATCGACAATGCCACCATCATGGGCCACTCGATGGGCGGTATGCTGGCCACCCGTTACGCCCTGATGTATCCCGAGGCCACGCATCAGCTGGTACTGGTCGACCCTATCGGGCTGGAGGACTGGAAGGCGAAGGGCGTCCCCTGGCAGTCGGTTGATGACTGGTATGAAAGCGGCAAAAAGGCCAGCGCCGAGAAAATGCGCGCCTATCAAAAAGAGACCTACTATGCCGGCCAGTGGCAACCCGAATATGACCGCTGGGTCGAGATGCAGGCCGGCATGTACCGCGGTGAAGGGCGCGATATCAATGCCTGGAGTCAGGCACTGACCTACGACATGGTCTTCACACAGCCAATCGTTTACGAGTTCGGTGACCTTGAGGTGCCTACTCTGCTGATTGTCGGGGACAAGGACAACACCGCGGTTGGCAAGGCCCTGGCACCCGGGGAGGTGCAAAAGACACTGGGCCATTACGACGAGCTGGGGCCGAAAATCGCCGAGCGGATTCCGGAGTCTACCTATGTCCATTTCGAAAATCTGGGGCATTCACCGCAGGTACAGGCTCCCGAGCGTTTTCATGATGCGCTCCTTGAATGGCTTGGTCGGAGCCAGTAAAGGTTGTATTCAGGATAACGGTATATTTTAAAACGATAGATTGTCTTGTCCGGGCGCAATGTCACTTTCAGGGCATCGCGTCTCGGCAGTACGGCGAGAGGCGAGGCGATCAGCCTGTCGGGTAGGTTCGGGCAGCTTGTAGCGGGTCAGACACTGCATCACCCAGTGAATCGAGCTTTCAAGCGATATTCGGTGGCCGGTCGAAATATAGAGCGGCTTGACCCGCTCACGAGTACGCAGCACCGCCCCGATGGTCTCGTTGCGATGGGTCAGTGGAACCCAGCTGCCGCGCGTTTCAGGCACCTCGTCATGCTGGCCACACAAACGGCTTTTGCCTACACCGATGGCCGGCATATCCAGCCAGAGCCCGAGGTGGGCGGCAATGCCCAGCCGACGCGGATGCGCAATACCCATGCCATCCACCATCAGTAGATCAGGCGTGATTGAAAGCTGCTCAAAGGCTTCAATCGCCGCCGGCAATTCTCGAAAACTTAGGAGTCCGGGAATATAGGGCATTGTTGTGGGCGTGCGATGCAATACGCGCTCAACAATTTCCAGCGACGGCCAGCGCATGACCACGATCACCGCACGAGTGGTCTCTCCGCCATCTTCAAAACCGATATCCACGCCGGCAATATGGCTGACCTCGCCCATTTGGTCACGGCATACAATGCGGGGGGCGAGCGATTTCTGTAGCGCAATGGCGCTGTCGGGATCAACGGTCCATTCATGCAACGGCTGAAGTTTTGATGCCATGCTCCCTCCTGATCATCGTATTTTCTGGCTGTTGTGTGAGCGTAGACAACGCCCGTGATGGCGTGCCACCGCCATGAACCTGCCTTTTCCTGACGCACCACGAGACCCGGCATACAAAAAGGCCCCCTGCCGATGGGCAGGGGGCCTTTCGTCATGCCTGTCATGCTGGTGCGCCTGTCAGCGCACCAGCATCACGACCTCAGGAGGCCTGCTGGCGACGATCATCACGACGCGGACGCTCGGTGCGGCCTTCGCTCTGACCGCCTTCAGGGCGACCGCTGTCCTTGCTGATCTCGAGCGGACGGCCACCGACACGCGCACGTGCCATCTTGGCCAGCACGGTCTCGGGCAGGCTGGTGGGCAGCTCGACGAGGCTGTGCGTCTGGCGAATGTCGATGCGACCGATACGGGCACCTTCGATGCCGCCTTCATTGGCCAGTGCACCGACCAGCTGTCCCGGCTTGATGTTGTCGCGATGGCCGACGGCCAGGCGATAACGGGTCATGCCTTCTGTCGAACCACCCTGACGACGCGGCGCCCGGCGCTCACCACCCTTCTCCGGACGATCGCCACGCTCAGGACGTTCGCTACGCGGATTGGACTTCGGCAGCGAGCGAATCGGCGGCTCACCGGCACGGGCCAGGCTTGCAAAGACGCAGGCCAGATCGATCGGATCGATCCCCTCTTCCAGCAGTGATTCGACCATCGCACGCTGATGCTCATGACCACGCTCGAGCATGGCTTCGGCACGTGCCTTGAACTTCTCGTCACGATGCGCACGCATGGTCTTCTCGTCAGGAAGCTCCATGACTTCGATTTTCTGGCCGGTGGCCTGTTCGAGCCAGCGGATCTTGCGCACTTCACGACCACCGGCAAAGGTGATTGCTGTGCCTTCACGCCCGGCACGGCCGGTACGGCCGATACGGTGGATGTAGGCTTCGGTATCGTGGGGCATGTCAAAGTTGATGACGTGCGTAATACGCGGCACATCGAGACCACGGGCGGCAACGTCGGTAGCCACCAGCACGTCGACCTTGCCCTTTTTCAGACGCTGTACGGTACGCTCACGCAGGCTCTGATCGAGATCACCGGACAGCGGTGCCGCGGCGATACCACGGGCGACCAGCTGATCGACCAGCGTGGTACAGGAGGCACGAGTTCGCACGAAGACGATGGCAGCATCAACGGCCTCGACTTCGATAATTCGGGCCAGGGCTTCAATCTTGGCCGGGCCTTCGACGCGACACAGGCGCTGCTGAATGGTGGTGGTGGCCGCACGCGCTTCAATCTGCACGGTAATCGGGTCAACCAGATAGCGGCTGACGATGCGCGAAATTTCCGGCGGCAGCGTGGCGGAGAAGAACACGCGCTGTGCATCGGTCGGGGTGTCCTTGAGAACGCGCTTGACGTCATCAATGAAGCCCATGCGAAGCATTTCATCGGCTTCGTCAAGTACCAGCGCATTCAGGCCGGTCAGGCTGAGCGAACCGCGGTCCAGATGGTCAATGACGCGACCCGGCGTACCCACGACGATCTGGCCGCCACTTTTCAGGCCGCGCATCTGTTCGCGGTAGTCCTGACCACCGCACAGCGTCACGACCTCAAGACCCTTGATGTTCTGACCGTAACGGCTGAAGGCCACGGCAACCTGCTGGGCGAGTTCGCGTGTCGGAGCCAGTACCAGCACCTGCGGTTCGCGGCGCTCAAGATCAAGTTTGGAGAGCAGCGGCAGGGCAAAGGCTGCCGTTTTGCCGGTGCCGGTCTGCGCCTGACCCAAAAGGTCAGCGCCTTCCAGAAGCGATGGAATGGTCTGCGCCTGAATGGGAGACGGTGTTTCGTAGCCCAGAGATACAAGAGATTCGAGAACAGCAGGCAGCAGCGCCATGTCACCGAAAGTCGGCGAGGCAACGGAAGTAGAAGTCATGTCACACCTTATAAGCCGGCATTGGGCCGGCGGGGGAAAATGTCTGGTCGGGAGACACTCATCGGACGATAAACATGTCGGATGGTTCCCGGACCGGTCGCACTCGTATCGTCACGATTTGTCCGCACAACAGGCGAACAAACGACGACATCCGTGGCATGTGGCGACCGTTATTGCATCTGGGCAACACGTCATACGCGGCGACCGACAGGTCGTGGCAGTCACTGCCGTCGTATGGTGCCCAATGCTCCATCGATGCGTGGGCGCTATGGCGCCTTGGAGAATCGTCCCCTACGCAACGGCAGTCTCAATGGGGGCGAATCAGCAGAGATGGCAGGGTCTTCACAAGCGAGGTGGACATAATATATCACAGCCCGGCCGGTAGTGCACGCCGGAAGTCGAAGACATGCCAAATGACAGGGCGCCATCATGTCGATGGCCCCTGATGATGTAGATTATTCGCGGTGCCTCATGGGGCCGTTTATTCGCGACCGTGCTGCCAGATGCCCTTGCCGGGCAAACGCTCGCGATCGTGCGGCCGGGCAAAATCAAGCTCGGGACCCAGCGGCACAATGGCGTTGGGATTGATTCCCGGATGGCTGCCATAGTAATGGCGCTTGATGTGCGCCATGTTGACGGTCTCGGCCATCTCCGGCCATTGATAGAGTTCACGCAGATAGTTCGAGAGTGCCGGGTAATCCTCAATGCGGCGAAGATTGCACTTGAAGTGGCTGTAATAGACGCTGTCAAAGCGGACAAGCGTTGTAAAAAGGCGGATATCGGCTTCGGTCAGATACTCACCGGCCAGATAACGGCGCTCGCCGAGCAGGGCTTCCAGCCGATCAAGCGTTTCGAAAAGCGCTGCGACATGTTTTTCATATACTTTCTGCTCGGTAGCAAACCCGGCCTTGTAGACACCGTTGTTGACCCGGTCGTATACCTCATCATTGAGATGATCGATCTCGTCACGCAGTGGCGCGGGATACAGGTCAAGATGATTGCCGGTCAGCTCATCAAACGCCGTATTGAAGATACGCATCAGATCGGCAGATTCATTGTTGACGATGCGCGAGGTTTTCTTGTCCCACAGAACGGGAACGGTGACACGCCCCGTGTAGTGCGGGTCCGTCAACGTATAAAGCTGATAGTGGCGACGCACACCATTGACCGGATCCCCGCTTGATCCTTCATCGAGTTCGTACGTCCAGCCCTCATCCAGCATGAACGGGCTGGTGATGGAAACACCCATCAAACCGGACAGCCCTTTCAGGCGACGCATGATCAGCGCACGATGCGCCCACGGACAGGCCAGCGAGACATAAAGATGAAAACGATTGCTGCCGGCGCTGACGCTTTTCTGCCCATCCGGGCCCGGGTCACCATCAGGTGTCACCCAGTCACGCAGCTTTGCCGACTCGCGAATAAACTCGCCGTTATTGCCTTTGGTGTCATACCAGCGGTCTACCCACTGCCCTTCGACCAGTAAACCCATGACAGTCTCCTTGCCCGGATCAAGCCCTCTCCGGGAAATGCATGTTCGGGCCGTGAGAATAGTCGCTCCTGACACCGTTGACACCCCAATCGGCAGGCGCCCTGCCCCGCTTTTAAAACATCAGGCACGAAACTCAAGACGCAACGCTTCGGCCATGGCCTGAACGGCGGGCCCCGCGCCCTCTACATCATTGATATACAGGGAGAGCGGCACTTCCCGGATGCCACCGGCCTGCAACGGCAGCGCCTTGAGCTGTCCATTGTCCAGCAGTGGCTGAACACGGGGCTGCGATACCCAGGCAAATCCCAGCCCACGGGCCAGAATATCCAGACAGGTCGCGACATGAGAGACCGTCCAGCGCTGCTCGGCCTTGAGCCAGCCACTATCGTTTTGTTCGCGCAGACCGGAATCTCGCGTCACGATCTGACGGTGCTGTCGAAGATCGCGCAGATCCAGCGGTCGATTCAGCTGATGCAGCGCATGATCGGGGTGCGCCACGGCGATGAAGCGGATAGCACCCAAAAGCTCGCCCAGATAGCCCGGCACCGGTAAACCGCAGATCAAAAGATCCACGCGATTGTCCAGCAACATCTCTATCCCACCGTTGAGCACCGCCTCATGAAGCTGAATCCGCGTATGCGGATACCGGGCAGAAAAACGGCCAAGGGCATAACACAATGTTTCAGGCCCGAGAATCTGGTCGATGGCGATGGAGATCTCGGCCTCAAGCCCTCTCGAAAGGCTGTCTGCAACGGCTTCAAGGGTATCGGCACTTTCCAGCAGTTGACGTGCCCGGCGCAACAGCATCTCTCCCGACTCGGTCAGGCGTAGCTGTCGACCGCTGGTATCAAGCAGCTGCACGCCCAGCTGGGTTTCAAGCTTGTGAACGGCATGATTGATACTGGAGGGGCTTTTATGGATCGCTTCTGCAGCACGCACGAAGCCACCATGATCCACCACTGCTGCCAGCATTTTCCATTGAACCAGCGTGACTCGAGACATGTTACATCCTGTCAACTCAAGAAGGCATCGATAGGTTTTATAGTGTTGATTCGCTCAATTCTGCACTGAAAAATTCTTTCCAATCATGCAGCTAAATGCCTCGATCGGCACAATTCCAGTCACTGGCAGTATATGATATATAAATCATATATGGCATAAAAAAGAATATTAAAGCTCTTTTTAACACAACAAAAGACTACAATTCGGATTAAATAAGCGCTTAATACTTCTTTTAAATTTATTCAAACGGGTGGTCATTTTTAAAAAAATGACGTTATTTTTTCGAACCATATTTCTTGAAAAAAACTCACTATTTAAATGAATGATGCACAAAGAGGGCGTTACCTGCACTTCAGGATCAGCACCAATGCTGTTCATACATCCAGTATTAACCGGCCATAATAGATACGTCTTCTACAGCCATATAAAGGTGCATCACGAGGCGTCAGCACGACAGCCGTGCGGCGGCGGCAGGAAAAGACATGATAGCCAGGTATGTCATACCTCTAATCCAAAGAATTATTCTTGTACAATGATTTCACAATGACCTGCGACCAATCACGAGGGTGTACAGGGCGTATTAACCTGCAATAAAGGTGGCCAATTAATGGTATTCGCACTAGGCATATCATTGACCTTGAGGTAAGGTAATCCGGCCTTTATCCCTTTTATCTATCTGTATACGGCGCTCACAATCATGTTGCGAATTTTTAGTTCGCTACCCCGCACGCACAGGCTCTTATTGTTACCGGTTACCGCCATGGTTGGCGTGTTGGGTGCGCACCAGCTTTACCAGAATACGAACACCTCGGCTGCGACCGATGCCACGGTCGCAGAATTTCAGCAGGCAGCACAGCCCATTAGTGTCGCCCTTGCGGCCAAACAGGAACAGGCGCGCGCTTTCAGCCAGCCAACGCATCTCGAGATTGCCGGTGCACTGGCGCTGGCGACGCCTGCAACAGAACGTGCTATCAACACCGGTCAACTTAACGTCAAACAGGCGCTGGCCGTGGCTTCCAACCTCTCTGCCATGAATGCCGGAGCAGTGCTGGGTAACGATCTCGTCACCGATAATGACGAGATGGCCATTGCCCGCGCAGATCATGTCACGGGCATGGGTAACGGTCTGAGCGGTCATACGTCCTATGTCGATAACTTCAACGACGACACCGGTGATTACACCGATTCAGACGATGAAAGCCTCAACGGTCAGTTTTCCCTGAGCAGCCAGATCGAGACTCGTGAGCCCTATACGCCCGAATGGCAGACCTACAAGGTTCAAAAGGGCGATACCTTTGCAGAGCTTGCAGAGCACAGCCTTGGGCTGGGTTACAGTGAAGTACTCAAACTCATTAATGACTCGCCTGACAAGAAAACGCTGACCAGCCTTCGTGTCGGCAACGAGCTGGATTACAAAGTCGACAAGGACGGCCACCTGCTGGCGCTGCGCGTCATGCAGAATACGCGCCGCGGCTATCTGTTCGAGCGCGACAGCGCCGATGAAAGCTTTGGCGTCAATGCCATTGAACGTACCGGTGAGGCCACACAGCGGCTCTTCGCCGGCACGGTCAGTGGCAGCTTCGGTTCGTCGGCACGTGCCACCGGCCTTTCCGGCGGAGAAGTGGCCGAGTTGATTTCGGTGTTGAGCAAAAAGCTCAACTTCAGCCGCTCGGCCCGCGATGGCGACAGGTTTCAGGTACTGGTCGAGTCGGACGTGATCGATGGCAAGCCCTTTGACTCCCGCATCCTGGCGGCTCATTACGAAGGTCGCGACGATCTCACTATCGTGCGTCATGATGGCAATTACTACACGCCCGATGGCAAGGGTCTCGATCCGGCTTTCAATCGCTATCCCTTCAAGGGGCACTACCGTATCAGTTCGCCGTTCAACCTCAAGCGCCACCATCCGATCACCGGGCGGATATCGCCCCACAAGGGCACCGACTTTGCGATGCCGGTCGGCAGCACGGTGCGCGCGCCGGCCGATGGTCGTGTCACGAAAGTGGTCAGCCATCCGCTGGCGGGCAAATATATCGTGATCACACACGATAACGGCTACCAGACCCGCTATTTGCACCTTTCTCGTCCCGAGGTCAAACCCGGTCAGCGTGTGAAGATGGGGCAGGAAATTGCCAAATCGGGCAATACCGGCCGCAGCACCGGTGCGCATCTACACTATGAGATCATCGCCAATGGCTCTCAGGTCAATGCCATGCGCGTCAAGCTGCCGGGCGGACGGTCGCTGAGTGGCCAGGAACTGGCAAGCTTCAAGACCGAGTCAAAAGAGCTTCTGGCCAAACTTGAAAATGCCGACAACCGTCGTGCTGTCGCTCAGGTTCGTCATGATGACAAGAAGGATAAGGACGACGAGTCCTGATCATCTACCTCGTCCCATGATGTACCACCATAAAAAACGCCCCTTTACGGGGCGTTTTTTTGTTGGCGGCCTTTCTCAAAAACCAGCTCAGGAATCCGATTGATCAGGAGACCTGCCTGTGGTCTGTGGATTGGGCGCATGTGGGTAGCCTCCAGAAGCATGCGGTACATCAAGCCCCGCATGGAAACCGCCGCCCAGCGCCTGCACCAGCTGAATCGAGGTATCCACCAGCTGGCTGTTCAAGCTCACCAGCGACTGCTGGGCATTAAGCAGCTGCTGTTGGGTACTCAATACCTGTAGATAGTTGGTAATGCCTGCCTGAAAACGCTCGAGCGCCAGATCAAAGGCCTGCTGGGCGTTATCGCGCGCCCTTTCAAGCGATCGCTGCTGACGATTCAGTGACTGTACGGACGTAATGGTATCGGCGACGGTACCCAGCGCCGAGATCACGGTCTGATTATACCGGGCCACGGCCAGATCATAATCTGCCTCGGTGCTGTCCAGATTGGCCCGAAGACGCCCACCCTCAAAGATCGGCAATGACAGCGCCGGGGAAACACTCCAGCTTTTGGCCGACTCCGAAAAGAAATAGCTGCCCAGCCGCGAACTGAAACCGGCCATCGCACTCAGATTGAGATTGGGATAAAACTGCGCCTTGTCCGCCTTGATCTGCTGGGTCTGGGACTCCACCCGCCAACGCGCCGCGACCACATCCGGACGCCGCCCGACCAGCTCGGCCGGCACGACCGAAGGCAGCGACAACAGGGCCGGGGACAGCGGCCGGGGCCGCTCGATGTCAAAACCGCGATCGGGCCCCTTGCCCAGCAGCACGCCCAGCGAAATTCGATCGCTTCGAACAGCCTGCTGCGCCGATTCCAGTGACTGTTGTGCCGTGGATACGCTGGAGCGTGACTGCAGCCGCGCCGACTGATCGCTCAGACCGGCCTGCTGAAGCTGCTGATTGGTCTTGTCGATGGTTTGCGCCCGCTCAAGCTGCTGCCGGGCGATGTCCAGCAGAGCGTAATCGCCTGCCAGCTGGACATAGGCCCGGGCCACATTGACCGACAGCGTCAACGCGGCCTCGTGCAGATCGATCTCTGTGGCCCGCGCCTCACCCAGTGCCGCCGACCAGGCCGCACGACGCCCGCCCCAGAGGTCGACATCGTAGCTGAAGTTCGATGACAGCCCCCGGGTCGTACTGTAGATATTGCCCAGCCCCTGGGGGTCATCGACTTCAGAGACCCGCGAGCGCGATATGGTGGCAGAACCATCCACTGTCGGCAGCCGCTCGGCACCCGCCTGACCAACGGCCGCATTGGCCGAACGCAGGCGTGCCAGGGCCACGTCCATATCGGGGGAATCTGCCAACGCTTCCTGAATCAGGGCCTCCAGATGCGGATCGCCCAGCGTGTTCCACCACTGGCGATCCGGCCAGTTGGCCGAGGAGATGGTGACATCCTTCACTGCCTGAAGGGCCGATAGCCGATTGAGCGACACCATTTCGCCCCTGGGCTCGATGCCCTCATAACTGGCGCACCCGCTTATCAGCGCGACAAGCAGAAGCCCTGTAGCACCGGGTCGTACACCATCTCTCCACCGGAGCCACTGTCCGTTATCCGTTTTCATGCCGCCTTCATATCCTTGTCCAGCACTCAATCATCGCCTGGCTCGGTGGCCACCTGCGACAGAGGGCCCTCGTCGTAGCCCCCGGAAGCCTTGCCTGCAGCAGCATCGCGATCGTCGTCGCCGTTGATCATGGCATCAAGCGTGTCGATGGGCGATGTCACCATGTTCTCCAGCGCCTCGCCGACCACCTGCCAGACCACCTCACTGACATTGATACCCGCGCCTTCTACCGACGCATTGATGGGAATATCAAGATCGATCACACCCTCATCACCCTTTAATACGCCAATCAGCTTTTTCAGCGGCAGGGAGGTATCTCCTTCAGGCACCTCCTCCCCCAGATCCAGCTCGCGCAGGACCACATGGTTATCGGCATCAAGATGGCCATTACGAAGCCGGTAGCGTAGATCAAGATCTGCCGTACCCTGCTCGATCCTGTATCCACCAAAGCGCTGGATATAGGGAGCAAAGCGTTCAAGCGGCAGGCGGTCGACCACCAGATGCATTACCCCCGAAGGCGCAGCGGCATTGAACTTCCCTTCGATGATGACTGGCGTTCGCTGGCTCTCAAGCCCCTTGAAGGAGTAGCTGGTCGACGTGTCGCGGCGTGTATCAAAGTCCTCCATGGTGCCCTTGAGGGAATCGATACTCAGGGCCACCTTCGGCGACATGTTACGATCCTCAAAATTGAAGGCGCCATCGGAAACCTCCATATGACCCAGCGCAAACGCCATACCACTGCCCTGCTGCGAACCGTCCTGCTGCGAACCGTCCTGTTGCGAATGGTTTTGTGACGAGTCCTCCTGCTGCGAATCATTTTGCTTCGCGCTGTCTTCCTGTGCAGAAGCATCATCCGACTGCAGGCCCAGCGATGTCGTGAGATTGAAATCGCCCTGCTCATCGATGACGGCCATCATGTTTGACCCCGACATGGACAGACGATCGGCGCGCAGATGATCACCGGTCAGCAGGTCCATGCCCGTAAGCCTTGCCTGATCCACGCTGAACAACGGACGCTGACGACCATCAAGCAGAGACACCGAACGGGTGGTCAAATTCCCCTGCCACTGCACCTGTCCCTGTCTTGCCTCACCAAAGGCGAGCTCACCCTCCCCACTCAGCGTCCCCTTGTCGATCTGTACTGCACTCATCTGCGAAAGCCATGGATTGATCAAATCAAGCCCGATCTGCTGGCCTTCCATCTGAAGATCACCGGTCAGGGGGCTCACACCAAACTGCCCCCTGGCACTGAGCTGGCCGCGATTCAGGGTACCTGTCGCCTGTCCCTGCATGGGGGAAGGGTTTTGACTGTCATAACCTTCAAGCGTGAGCGCCAGATCGGTCACCGACAGCTGCGTTGACGGGGATTGAGCCTGATTGACCCAGTCAATCCGACCCTGATGCGTCGTGATGCGATCAATGCTCAGCGCTGTACTCTCGCCGCCGCCGTCATCACCACCGAGCTGCGCGATATTGAGTTCACCTTCAGGGGTCTGGACCAGATGCAGGCGAGGGCCGTTCAGGTCTATACGCTTGATATGAATGCCTGACTGCCAAAGCGTCCGCCACGCCAGTGTCATCTCGCCCTCATTAACATGAATGATCGGCGTCTCACCATCACCGATGTTCAACTCGGATAGTGACGCCGTTGCCGTAAAGGGATTGAAGCTCAGATGACTCATCGTGACAGGTTGACCGGTCGTCTCTCCAAGCTTGTCGACCGCCCAGCTTTTCAGTGCCCAGGGTCCGGCAAAATAGATGCTGCCGGCCACAACCACGACAATACCAGCAGTAATGCTCCAGCCTCTGCGATGCCCGACAGCCATGACCTATGCTCCTGCGTCGTTGAAAAAGCGGCGTATGGGCGCGAAGAAAATAGCCCGTGCGTTGTGACGGGTCTTTGATACCGCTGTGGTGATGAGGATAGCATGCCAGCGCATAATGCCGGCCCCCGGAGGCCGCTTGCGCACAGGATATTCGCACACGCATGCTTACCCAGCGGCGATCGAAAATAATTGGTGGCCTGCCAATATGGCAATGTCCAGGGAACGTCGTGTTCTCGTTCGTTACTCCAGATGTCACCTCAGACCAGCTTTATGGGGTTGTTGCACTCGCTCTGACACATTACAAACGCCGACTGCATTCCTTCAGATCCGGTAGCATGACGACATATTGATTCATGACTGTCAGTCTTTGACGTGTTTTTGTCACAAAATGCACTAAAATCATTGATGGACATATATGGGGGCATGATGCGCCCGGCAAAAGTGAGCGTGACATTATGATCAGTCTGCTATGGATAGCATTTCTTGCCATTACCCTGGGTGGCTACGGGCTATGGCGAGGGTTTTCACGCGATATCTGCCTGTCCGTGATGTTGATTGCCCTGGGGGTTGCGGCCGGAGCACTGATCATTATCAGCAGCATGGCCAGTCTCTTGATGGCCGGCGTGGCAGTAATCGCAAGTCTCGGCGTATGCATACGAGAAGGCATGCGCGAGATACCGGCCCCCCGCCAGGGGCGCGCCAGGCGCCAGCCGATCAGGCCGTTTGTGCCCTCATTAACCCATCTCTGGCAGGGCAATGTCAGAATGCGCCGTGCCCCGCGTCAGGGTGCTACACCCCGCAAGCGTTCACGTCAGACCTTCTAATGGCCGTTTGATCATGTCCCTTTCTTGCCTTAAACATCGCCTGGCCGCCGCGCCGGGCGATTTTTTCAATGTCTTTCGCTATACCCTGCGTGCGCTGGTGCTGGTCTGGCAGACCTCGCGTCTGATGATGCTAGGGCTTGCGCTGGCAACGCTGGTGGCCGGAGTTTTGCCGGCCGTGGTGGCCTGGGTGGGTCAGCTGATCGTGGACGGCGTGGTGCAGGCAATGGCAATCTACCCTGATCAAATCGGGGATTTACAGACCGCACTATCCCCGGTGCTGTCTCTGGTCATTGTAGAGGGCGCCCTGATTGCATTGATGTCACTGGCGCAGCGAGCGCTGGATGCTCAACAGTCGCTGCTGCGCGCGCAGCTTGGTCAGAAGGTCAACGTCATGCTGCTTGAAAAGGCCGGTGAGCTGTCGCTTTCGCAGTTCGAGGACTCCGAGATTTATGACCGTCTGACCCGCGCCCGCCGGGAAGCCTCGACGCGGCCGCTGTTGCTGGTCACCCGAACCTTTGCGCTATTGCAAAACGTCATTTCGCTGGCGAGCTTCAGCGTGCTGCTGGTGCAGTTCTCCCCCTGGGCGCTGCTGATTATCGTGGCCGGTGCCCTGCCCGTCTTTGTGTCCGAAGCCAGATTCTCCGGCGAGGCCTTTCGCCTTTTTCGCTGGCGTTCACCGCAGATGCGCGAGCAGCGCTATCTGGAAACTCTGCTGGCGCGCGAGGACAGCATCAAGGAGGTCAAGCTCTACGGGCTGGAGCGCCTTTTTCTGTCCCGCTACCGCGCCATCTTCGACAACCTCTACAGTGAAGAGCGCCGCCTGACGCTCAGGCGCACGCTGTGGGGTTTTCTGCTGGGGCTTCTGGGCACGCTGACCTTTTACGCCGCCTACGGCTGGGTGGTGTTCGAGACCATTATCGGCACCCTGACGCTGGGCCAGATGACCATGTATCTACTGGTATTCAAGCAAAGCTAGGGAGCACTATCGGCCAGTCTTACGGCCGTCAGCGGCATGTTCGAGGACAATCTCTATCTCTCCAATCTTTATGAGTTTCTTGAGCAGCCTACCGAGCGGGAAACCGGCACCCTGACCAAAGGCGAGTTACCCGACGACGGCATACGCTTTGAAAACGTGGGGTTTGCCTACCCGGGTGGCGAACAGGTACTCGATGACATTTCGCTGCACCTGCCACCCGGTCAGAGTCTGGCACTGGTCGGCGAGAACGGCTCCGGCAAGACCACCCTGATCAAGCTGCTGACCCGACTCTACCACCCGAGCTGCGGGCGCATTCTGCTCGATGGCAGTGACCTGCGTGATTGGGACACTCAGATACTACGCCAGCGGATCGGCGTTATTTTCCAGGACTTCGTACGCTATCAGCTGTCCGTGGGCGAAAACCTGGGCGTCGGCGATACCCACGCCTTTGAGGATGAGAGACGCTGGCAGGCAGCAGCGCAACGCGGGTTGGCCGATGACTTCATCAGCCGCCTGCCCTCGGGCTATCACACCCAGCTCGGACGCTGGTTCAAGGATGGTCAGGAACTGTCCGGCGGCCAGTGGCAAAAAATCGCCCTCTCCAGAGCCTGGATGCGCGAAAGCGCCGATATTCTGGTCCTTGATGAACCCACCGCCGCCATGGACGCGGCCGCAGAAGCGGCTGTCTTCAACCGCTTTCGCGACCACAGCCGACATCAGACCTCGATTCTGATCTCACATCGTTTCTCGACGGTCAGAAGTGCCGATGTGATCGTGGTCATGGCGCGCGGACGCATTATCGAGCGCGGCAGCCACAACGAACTGATGGCCAACGGCGACCGCTACGCCGAGCTTTTCGAGTTACAGGCCGCAGGCTATCGCTGAGGCAGAAAATGAAGCGTCCTGCTGACAAAGGGCAGCGCATCCGATCGGTTGGCAAGCTCAAGCCTGTTCAGACCGTCTCGCGAGCTGCCCCTTCCTGCACGGTATTCTGCGCCTGCGGTGTCTTTAAAAGCGCGCGCAATTCGGGAATACAGGAGCCGCACTGGGTGCCGCAGGACAGCCGCTCCCCCAGCGCTTCAACGCTTTTACAGCCACCGGCAATGGCGCGGTTGATGGTTTTCTCTCCCACCTGATGGCAGCTGCATACCGTGGCTCCGGCATCTTCACCGCTCGCCGCCCGGCCGGCGAGCAGCCGACGACGCTGCGGGGGGGCAAGGGTTTCAAGCGCAAAGCACCCATCCAGCCAGCCAACATCGCCCAGCATCGGGTTGAGCATGCCGACCGGCGCCACCGCCAGCCACCAGACAAGCCTGCCTTCATGCAGGCACGCCGCGCGAAAGTGGCCGCATCCATCATCTTCACTCCAGAGCGTGGGTGCCTGACCCAGCGTGCGTGCGCACCACAACGCCCAGTCCTCTGTCTCGTTGCCCACCATCTGAAAGCGCTGAGCATGAGCCTGCGGGACGCGCACCCACCAGTCGCTCTCATCCAAAGGCGCCCGCGCGTCACCTCCCAATAGCAGACAGGCCTCCCACTGCGCAGCAATGGGTGACAGCGCCACCCGGCCCTGCTTGGATTCGGGCTGACCAGAGATCGGATCGCAGACAGCCTCGATCAGCGCCGACGCCCGCCCCTGATGGGCAAACTGATCGTTCCAGTGAATGGGAATGAAAAGCGATCCCTGCGGCTGGGCGGTAGTGACGCGCACGCGGCCAAAATACTCGCCCAGCCTATTATGCAGCCGGGCGATCTGACCGTTTTGCGTCCCTGACGCGCGCGCATCCTCGGGATGCACCTCGATAAAGGGCTCGCTTCGGTGATGCATGAGCCGCGAGGCACGTGCCGTCCGGGTCATGGTGTGCCACTGATCACGAATACGGCCGGTATTGAGCACAAGCCCCGTCTCGCTGGTGGGCTGCTGAAGCGTGGCGCGGGAAGAGACCGCGATCAGTCTTGCCCGGCCGTTGGCGGTCATGAAGCGAGCGTTCTCGAACAGCCGCGCCGTACCATGCGGGGCTCTCGCATTGACCGGCCACTGAATCGGTGCGAGCCCGTCATAGCGAGCGCGATCCAGCCCGGCCAACCCGGAAATATCGAACAGCCGATAGCCCGTCTCCGGCGTGGCCTGCGGGTCGTTTTCAAAGCCCGACAGCCGGGCGTGCTCGTCAAAGATTTCGTGCACGCTGGTGTAGTCGAAGGCCTCACCAAAGCCCATGCGACGAGCCACCTCGCAGATGATCCACCAGTCGTGTCGTGCTTCGCCCGGGGGCGGCAGGATCCCGCGCTGGCGTGAGATGCGCCGCTCGGAGTTGGTGACGGTGCCGTCCTTTTCTGCCCAGCCGCTGGCCGGCAGGATGATGTCGGCATGCTCCAGGGTGTCGTTGTGGGCCATGCACTCGGAGACGATCACCAGCGGGCACTTCTGGAGCGCAGCGCGTACCCGGTTGGCATCCGGCAGGCTGACCAGCGGATTGGTAGCCATGATCCACAGCGCCTGAATCTCGCCGCGCTCGATCGCCTCGATCAGCGCCAGCGCCTTGTGACCGGGACCCTCGGGCAGCGCGAGCACAAGTCCCGGGGTGGTCCAGAATCGAGTGACGCGATCCAGTGCGCCGGGCGTGTGGTAATCCATGTGCGCCGCCAGCTGGTGGGCCAGTCCGCCGACTTCACGTCCGCCCATGGCATTGGGCTGTCCGGTAATCGAGAAGGGCCCTGCCCCCGGCAGGCCGATGCTGCCGCCGGCCAGATGACAGTTGATGATCGCATTGACCCGGTCGGTACCGCTGCTCGACTGGTTAATGCCCTGCGAATAAAGCGTGACCACATGCAACTGAGTGGCAAACCAGTAGTAGAAGGTTTCCAGCCGCTCGGCATCGACGCCGCAGAGCTCGGCGGCGGTCTCGATATCCGGCGCCTCCTGCTGCGCGGCGGCCAGCGTCTCATCAAACCCTTCGGTATGCTGCTCGATAAAATCACGATCCAGCTTTTCCCTGCAGGCCATATAGCTCAACAGGCCGTTGAAGAGCGCAATGTCACTGCCCGGGCTGATCTGCAAAAAGAGATCGGCAAGCTCGCAGGTGTCGGTGACCCGCGGATCGATCACCACGATCTGCATCAGGGGGTTTCGGCGTTTGGCCGCGCACAGACGCTGATAGAGCACCGGATGGTTCCAGGCCAGATTGCTGCCGGTCAGCACTACCAACTCTGCTTCTTCCAGATCCTCATAGCAGCAGGGCACGGCGTCCGCCCCGAAGGCGCGCTTGTAGCCCGCCACTGCCGAGGCCATGCACAGCCGGGAATTGGTATCCACGTGCGGGGTGCCGACAAAGCCCTTGAAGAACTTGTTGGCGAGGTAATAGTCCTCGGTCAAAAGCTGCCCCGAGAGATACCCTGCAATGGCGCCACCGCCATGACGCGCCCGAATGTCTTTCAGACGTGCGGCAACCTCGCCGAGCGCCCTCTCCCAGCTGACCTCAAGACCGTCGATACGAGGGTGCGTGAGCCGCCCATCGTGACCCAGCGTTTCCGCCAGCGCCGCCCCCTTGACGCAGAGTCGGCCCTGATTGGCCGGATGTGCCGGATCGCCGGTCACGCCGACAAGGGTGTCACAACGGCCCGTGTCGTGTTCGGCCACAACGCCGCAGCCGACCCCGCAGTACGGGCAGGTGGTGTTCTTTTCCATAACGCTCCTCTACGGCAGGCGGCTGCCCTGATCCAGCCGAACATCCCTGTCCCAGGCTTTTGCCACGCCCCGACTCATCACTGCTTTTGATCAACAGTTTCTATTAATGAGAAAAAACCTGACGTCCGTCAAAAGGGGCGCGGCCACTATTGACAGTCTGAACCACTGATAACCTGAATCAGCAATATTCGGGCCATGAAATGAGTTTTGTCGTGACAGCAGGACGCTGACATTCACCAGCCTCACATTCTGATGACCAATGCACCAAAAGATGGCCACTCCGGCATCGTGCTGCACTGCGATGGCACCCTGATGGCATTCCGACGGCACCCTGCTGGTGAATCCGCAGTCGATTCTTGCCCACTGTCGGCGCATATGATCCTGAAAAGGATTGAAATCAAAGGACTCCCACGCCTTTGGCACGGCGTTCGCTTCATGACAGCAGGGACACATTCCCTTCTCACTTACGGGCGTCACCTGCGCTATCGACAATCCATCACGCCGGGAGGTCGAGCATGACAACGGATCACGACACCATACGGCCCATCGCCACACGTCGCGTGCTCATTGTCGGCAACGGCATGGCCACCCAGCGGCTGCTGGAGGGACTTGTCAGCCGATCCGAGCGGCCGCAGGACATTCATGTGTTCGGCGATGAAGCCAGCCCCGCCTACAACCGCATTCTCCTCTCGCCCCTACTGGCCGGCGAGATTGGTGAGCAGGAGATCACCCTGCGTGACCGCGAGTGGTTCGAGGCACACAACATCACGCTGCACTGCGGCCGACGCATCCGGTTCATCGACCGTTTGAGGCGACAGATCATCGATGACCGGGGCACGCGCCATGACTACGATCGACTGATCATCGCCACCGGCTCGCGGGCCCGTCTTTTCGATTTGCCTGGCGCCGAACTTGGCGGCATTCACGGTTTTCGCACTACCGAGGATGTAGCCTCACTGATGGCAGCAGGCGATCACACCCGTCGCGCCGTGGTGATCGGCGGTGGCCTGCTGGGGCTGGAGGCGGCCGAAGGGCTTCGAAAGCGCGGCCTTGAGGTCACCGTAGTGCACCGCAGTATGCACCTGATGAATCGCCAGCTCGATGCCCGGGCCGCAGAGCTGCTGGCCAATGAACTTCAGGGACGCGGCCTCACGCTGCGCCTTGGGCGCTGTCCTGTTGGCTATGACAGTGCCGATGGCACCCACGTCTCGGGGGTGATGCTGGATGATGGCGAGCATCTGGCCGCCGGGCTGGTAGTGGTCGCGGCCGGCATCGTGCCCAACGCCGAGCTCGGCCTGGACGCAGGGCTTGAGGGGCGCCGGGCCATCCGCGTGGATAACACCCTGACCACCAGTGATAGGCACATCATGGCGCTCGGAGAGTGCTGTGAATTCGAGCACACCACCTTTGGTCTGGTCGACCCCATCTGGGCGCAGGTCGAGGTGCTGGCCGACCGGCTCTGCGGTGGCGATCACCGCTACGCCCTGACGCCCTGCGCCACCCGGCTCAAGGTCAGCGGTGTCGAGCTTTACGCCTTCGGCACCCTCACCCCTGAACCCGGCGACGAGGTACTGCGTTATCTCGACGCCGGCCACGGCGACTACCGCCGCCTGATTCTGCGCAATAACCGACTTGTCGGCGCCGTGCTTTACGGCGACACCCGCGATGGCCCCTGGTACTTCCGCCAGAGCGTGGATCAAAACGATCTCACGTCCTGCCGTGACACGCTGATTTTTGGCGCCACGGACGCCATCCAACAGCTCGAGGAGGCTGCCTGATCATGCAGGACCTGACGATTCATGCAGAGACAATCCATCAAGAGAAAAAGCAGCTCATCATCATTGGCAACGGCATGGTGGGCCATCACTGCGTCGAACAGCTGATCGAGCGCGGCGCCACCCAGCACTACCAGATTCACGTGTTCGGTGATGAGCGCCATCGCGCCTATGATCGGGTGCACCTGTCAGAGTATTTTTCCGGCAAGGACGCTGACGCGCTCGCGCTCGGTGAGGCCAACCTGCACGACACCCACGGCGTGTCGCTGCATCTGGGTGTGCGCATCTCGGGCATCGATCGTGACAGGCGCGAAATCCTCACCTCCGAGGGTCGTCTGCCCTACGACAGCCTGATCATCGCCACCGGCTCATACCCTTTCGTGCCACCGATTCCGGGCCCTGAGGTCAGCGAACACCCCCAGGCACGGCTGGTCTATCGCACCCTGGATGATCTCGATGCCATTCGCGAACACGCCAGTACCGCCCGCCGGGGCGTGGTGATTGGCGGCGGGCTGCTGGGGCTGGAGGCCGCCAACGCACTCAAGTCGCTGGGCCTTGAAGCCCACGTAGTGGAGTTCGCCCCGCGCCTGATGCCGGTCCAGCTGGATGATCAGGGCGGTGCAGCACTGCGCGAGCGCATCGAAGCCCTCGGCGTGGGTGTACACACCGGTTGTGCCACCGAAGAGATCATCGCCACGTCCGATAATGACTACGCCTATCGCATGCACTTCAAGGGTGGCGAGCACCTGGACACCGATCTGGTGCTCTTTTCCGCCGGCATCCGCCCCCAGGATCAGCTGGCCCGCGACTGTGGGCTGGAGATCGGCGAACGCGGCGGCATCGTGATCGATGAGACCTGCCGCACCTCCGATCCGGAAATCTTTGCCATCGGCGAGTGTGCGCTCTGGAACGGCCAAATCTTTGGTCTGGTGGCGCCTGGCTACACCATGGCCCGCACCGTGGCGAGCTGTCTCACCGATGTGTGCGTGCCCTTCAGCGGCGCGGACATGTCGACCAAACTCAAGCTTCTGGGGGTGGATGTCGGCTCGATCGGTGACGCCTTTGGCACCACCGAAGGAGCGAAAAGCTATCGCTGGATCGACGAAGCCGGCAGTGGCTATCGCCGGCTGGTGGTCTCAGGCGACGGCACAAAGGCACTGGGTGCGGTGCTGGTGGGTGACAACAGCTACTACGACACCCTGCTGCAGTACGTCCAGAACGGCATCGACCTGCCGAAGGACCCGGCGGTGCTGATTCTGCCGCAAAGCGAGGGCGGTGCACCGACCCTGGGCGCCGATGCCCTGCCCGATACCGCCATGGTCTGTTCGTGCCACAACGTCACCAAGGGCGCCATCTGCCAGGCCGTTGATGAGGGCTGCGCCGATATCGCGGCACTCAAGATCGAGACGAAGGCCAGCACCGGCTGCGGCGGCTGCGCGGCGCTTTTGAAGCAGGTGTTCGAGCACGAGCTCGAGTCCCGCGGCATCGAGGTGGATAAAAGCCTCTGCGAGCACTTTCATTACACCCGCCAAGAGCTCTACGCCATGGTGCGCGTCGAAGGCATCCACTCCTTTGATGAACTGCTGGAGAAGCACGGCCACGGACTGGGGTGCGATATCTGCAAGCCGACCATCGGGTCGATTCTTGCCACCTGCTGGAACCAGCCGATCATGGACCCGCAGAACGTCGCGCTGCAGGACACCAATGACACCTTCATGGCCAACATGCAGAAAAACGGCACCTACTCGGTCATGCCCCGGGTCGCCGGCGGCGAGATCACCCCCGACAAGCTGGTGGCGCTGGGTCAGGTGGCCAAAAAATATGATCTCTACACCAAGATCACCGGTGGCCAGCGCATTGACCTTTTCGGCGCCGAGCTGCACGAACTGCCGGACATCTGGGAAGAATTGATCAAGGCCGGCTTTGAAACCGGCCACGCCTATGGCAAGTCGCTGCGCACGGTGAAATCCTGTGTGGGCAACACCTGGTGTCGCTACGGCGTACAGGACAGTGTCGCCATGGCGCTGGAACTCGAGCATCGCTACAAGGGCCTGCGCACCCCACACAAGGTCAAGATGGGTGTGTCGGGCTGCACCCGCGAGTGCGCCGAGGCCCAGGGCAAGGACATCGGCGTGATCGCCACCGAGGCCGGCTGGAACCTGTATGTCTGCGGCAACGGCGGCATGCGCCCGCGCCACGCCGAACTCTTTGCCACCGACATCGACAGCGACACGCTGATTCGCTACGTCGATCGTTTCCTGATGTTCTACGTGCGCACCGCCGACAAGCTCCAGCGCACCTCGGTGTGGCGGGAAAGTCTCGAAGGCGGTCTGGATTTCCTGAAAGAAGTGATCATCGACGACAGCCTCGGGCTGGGTGACGAACTCGAGCGCCAGATGCATCACGTGGTCGAGACCTACGAGTGCGAGTGGGCCAACGCCCTGAAGGACCCGGAAAAGCTCAAGCGCTTTCGCACCTTTGTTAACGACAAATGCGGTGACCCGGATATCGTCAATGTCACCGAGCGCGACCAGCCCCGCCCAGCGCGCGCCAATGAAATTGATTCCCTTGCCGTGGAGATTCGCTGATGAGTCCTGCAACTGCCGTTGAAAACACTGCACGGGTGCTGTGCAGTGTCCATGATCTGGTCGACTACTCGGGCGTGGTGGTCCTGCACGACGGCCGCCAGATCGCGCTGTTCTATCTGCCGCACGGGCGCGACCGTCACAGCGCCCCGGAGGTGTTTGGCATCGACAACCATGACCCGTTTTCGAATGCCAACGTGATCGGCCGCGGCATCATCGGCGACAAGGGGGGTGAGCTGGTGGTGGCCTCGCCCCTCTACAAACAGCACTTCCGGCTTGATGATGGCGTCTGTCTTGAAGACAACGATATTCGCCTGGCCACCTATGACGTACGACTCGAGGGCGAATGCGTCGTCATTGCCTGATGGCGACGATGTGATCACCGGCCCCACCGATACATGGCATAACAACAACACACCAGAGGCCATATCATGTCCTATCTCACTCCTGCTGAATTCGTCACCAAAATGGTCGATTCCGGTGCGTCAAAGATTGCGATGTCCACGCGTGACACGCTGATTCGTGCCTTCATGGCCGGGGCCATTCTGGCCCTGGCCGCCGCCTTTGCGATCACCATTACGGTACAGACCGGCGAGCCCCTGATTGGCGCCATACTCTTTCCGGTCGGGTTCGTGATGCTTTATCTGATGGGCTTTGATCTACTCACGGGCGTGTTCATGCTCACGCCCCTGGCCCTGCTGGATCGTCGCCCCGGGGTGACGTTCAAGGGCATCCTGCGCAATTGGGGATGGGTCTTTCTGGGTAACCTGGGCGGCGCGCTGACGGTCGCCTTCATGATCGCCTTCATTCTTACCTACGGTTTCTCCATTGGCCCCGGCGAGATTGGCGGGAAGATTGCCAGCATCGGCAAGGCCCGCACCCTGGGGTACGCCGAGTACGGGCTGGCCGGCTGGGTCACCATCTTCATGCGCGGCATGCTGTGTAACTGGATGGTCTCGATGGGCGTGGTGGGCGCCATGGTGTCCAGCTCGGTCAGTGGCAAGGCCATCGCCATGTGGATGCCGATCATGCTCTTTTTCTACATGGGCTTTGAGCACTCGATCGTCAATATGTTTCTGTTTCCTTCGGCGCTGATCATGGGCGGTGATTTTTCGGTATGGGACTACATGTGGTGGAACGAGATTCCTACCGTGCTGGGGAACCTGGCCGGCGGTCTCGCTTTTACAGGCCTGACGCTCTACACCACCCATGTTCGCACCGGTCCGAAGCGGGAAATGGCCGACGCACCGTCCCAGAACCGGGCTCAAAAAAACGCAGCGACAAAAAACGACACTGCGCCGATGGATATCAAGGCACGCGTCTGATTTCTGATGAAACAAGAAAGCAGTCAACGCCCGACCCTCTGGTCGGGCGTTTTATTATGTAGACTGCAAAAAAGAAGGCCGGAACTGATAAGGCTACCTTTTCATCCGCTGCTGAACCCGTAGCGCACCAGAGACTGTTTCAAGGTGGCAATTTGTCCTGCCGGAGGAGTCATGCCATGTCCACTACAGCTACCCAACGACGCGCGGCCTTTCGCCGTCGGATCATGGCACGCAATGCCATGCTGATGCCCGGGGTGTTCAACGCGCTCAGCGCCCGGGTCGTCGAAGATGCGGGCTTTGAAGCGCTCTATCTCACCGGCGCCGGCGTCAGCAATATGTCGCTGGGGCTCCCTGATCTGGGATTTATTGGCCTGCATGACGTCGCCGAGCATACCGCCCGGGTACGCGATGTCGTTGAACTTCCCATGATAGTGGATGCCGATACCGGTTTTGGTAACGCCCTGAACGTTCGCCAGACGGTACGCACCCTGGAACGTAGCGGCGCCGACGCCATTCAGCTCGAGGATCAGGCGATGCCCAAAAAATGTGGCCATTTCAGCGGCAAACAGGTCGTGGCCACAGAAGAGATGGTGAACAGGATCAAGGCCGCCGTCGACGCCCGCGATGATGACAATGTCCAGATTATTGCCCGTACCGATGCCGCAGCCGTCCATGGCATCGATCATGCCATCGAACGGGCACATCGGTTTGCCGAGGCGGGCGCGGATATCCTGTTTATCGAAGCGACCGAGTCACTGGAGGATATACGACGCCTGCCAGCGCTTTTCAAAACGCCCCAGTTGATCAACATCGTGATCGGCGGCAAAACGCCCACGCTTGATCGCGATGAACTCGAGCAGCTGGGCTATGCCGTGGTGCTCTATGCCAACGCCGCGCTGCAAAGTGCCGTCTGCGGTATGCAAAGGGCGCTGCCTCGACTGCTCAAAAACGGACGACTGGATGAAGACCCACAGCTGGTGGCTTCGTTCAGCGAGCGCCAGCGGCTGGTCAAAAAAGCGCTTTTCGACGATCTCGAAACGCGCTATTCAGACCATGGCAAGTAAGCCGGTCGCTTAACGCCGCCAGGGCGCAAACCACCCAAGCCCCGCTGCCGTCTCACCGCGGGGCTTGTACTCACAACCCAGCCAGCCGTCAAAACCGACGCAGTCAAGCTGGTCGAACAGCCAGGCATAATTCACCTCGCCGGTATCGGGCTCATGACGCTCGGGCACGCCGGCAATCTGGATATGACCCACGCCTTCGCGGTACTCCTGGAAGGTTTCCCAGAGATCGCCGTCCATGATCTGGGTGTGATAGAAGTCCATCTGTACCCGGATATTGGACTCGCCCAGCGTCTCGATCACATCATGCGCCTCATGCTGATGGTTGATGAAATAGCCCGGCATGTCGCGGCTGTTGATGGGCTCGAGCAACAGCGTAATGCCCTCCTCCTGAAGCCGACGCGCGGCAAAACGAATATTGCTCAGGTAGGTATCGTGCATGGCCGAAAGATCCGCCCCCTCGCCGGCTACCCCGGCCATGGCGTGTACCCTCGGACAGTTCAGCGCGCGGGCGTAGCGAATCGCCGTCTCGACGCTGTCACGAAACTCGCTTTCGCGCCCGGGCAGCGCAGCCAGACCGCGCTCGCCGGCTTCCCAGTCTCCGGCAGGTAGATTGAACAGCACCTGCTTGAGGTCATGACGCTTGAGTTCCCGGGCAATCGCCTCCGCCTCAAAGGCGTAGGGGAAGAGATATTCTACCGCTTCAAAGCCCTGATCCGCGGCCTGTTCAAAGCGCTGCATGAAGGAGACTTCGTTGAACATCATGGTGAGGTTGGCAGCAAAACGCGGCATGAGCGCTCCTTCAAAAGTGGATAACAACAGACAGCCGTAACCCGGCGCCCACGGCACCGGGAGCGAAATGACTACCAGCGGGCGCCAAACTGCTGGCGCAGGCCGTCGATCTGCTCATCATTCAGGGTGTTGATCTGCTGACCCTGGAGCAACAGGAACAAACGGGCGGTCTCCTCGAGCTCCTCGATGGCATTGCGCGCGACTTCCAGTGACTTGCCGGCTACCACCGGGCCGTGATTGGCCAGCAGCACGGCGCTGTAATCCGACGCGTATTCGCGCACCGCCTCGCCCATTGCCGGATCGCCGGGCTGAAAATAGGGCAGCAGCGGCAGACGGCCTACCCGCATCACGAAATAGGGCGTAATCGGCGGAATGCAGGAGCGCTCGTCCAGCCCCTGCAGGCAGGAAACCGCCGAGGCGTAGGTCGAATGCAGATGGATGACGCCACCGGCCTCTTCGCGCGACTCATAGAAGGCGCGGTGAAGAAAGGACTCCTTGGTCGGCGGCTTGCCGGAGAGCAGATTGCCCTCCCAGTCGAGCATCGAGATCTCGGCCGGGTCCAGCGCGCCCAGGCTGGCATTGGTCGGCGTCATCAGCCAGCCGCCGTCGCATTTGGCGCTGATGTTGCCGGAAGTGCCGGGCGCCATGCCCAGCTGACGGAAGGCACGGCCGATCTCGCTGATCTCCTCGCGCAGGCGATTTTCTTCACTATGGGTATTGATATGGCTCATGGCATGCTCTCCCAGGCCTTTGTCATGAAGTCTTCAGCACCGAAATTGCCCGATTTGAGCGCCAGCGCAAGCCGCTCGGGACTACCCAGCGTCACGATCCAGGGCACACCGGGATCGATACTCGGTCCGATCTGAAGGCCTTTCACATTAAGCGCACTGACCACGGCGCCGGAGCTTTCGCCTCCGGCGACCAGCAGACGGCGCACCCCCAGCTCACTGACCAGTGTCGCGGCGACCTCTCCCAGCGCGCGCTCGACGATCTCGCCGGCTTCCTGTACGCCCAGCGTCTGCTGCGCCTTTTTAACGTTGTCAGGAGAGGCACTGGCATAGATCAGCACGGGAGACGCGTCGAGATGCTCCCTGGCCAGTGTCAGCGCCTCGTCGATCCGGCCTTGATAATCTTCGGCCAGTGCCAGCGCATCCAGGCGGTAATGGGGATAGTGCGCCTGGGCATGTTCAATCTGGGCCAGCGTTGCCCTTGAGCAGCTGCCACTCAGGATGGCTTCACGCCCTGGAGTGGCCGGTAGCTCGGCAGCGCTGTCACCGGTCAGCTCATTAGCCCAGCGCGCGTGAAGGCCCAGCGCCAGACCGGAACCGGCAGTGACAAGCGTCATGTCGCGGCAGGCCTCGCCCAGCGTCTCCAGATCGCGCTGCTCGATGGCATCGAGAATTGCCACGCCAACGCCCTCCGCCTGCAGCGCGTCAAAGCGCTGCCGAACGGCTTCGCTGCCCTGGCGCACGCCATCAAGGTCGACCAGCCCGACCCGGTGGCGGGTCTGACTGCCCATGACGCGCACCAGATTGGCATCCGTCATGGGCGTGAGCGGGTGGTCCTGCATGCCGCTTTCATTGAGCAGCACCCCACCCGCGAACAGGTAGCCGTTGTAGACCGTGCGACGATTGGCGGGCAACGCCGGACAGGCCACGGTAAAGGGCACGTCAAGTGCGTCCATCAGCGCATCGGTCACCGGGCCGATGTTGCCCTCGGAGGTGGAATCAAAGGTGGAGCAATACTTGAAGTAGAACTGCTCGCAGCCGCGCGCCTGAAGACATTCAAGCGCTGCCAGCGACTGTTCGATCGCCTCTTCTGCAGGAATGGTGCGGCTCTTGAGTGCCACCACCACCGCGTCGACATCCTTGAGCTCGTCGGCCAGCCCCTCGTCGGGGACACCGATGGTCTGAACGGTGCGCATGCCGATACTGACCAGCTGGCTGGCCAGGTCGGTGGCACCGGTAAAGTCATCTGCAATACAGCCCAGCAATGGCATGGGGAGCTCCCTTGTCTGAAGGATGGAGAATCAGTCGTTGGCGGCACGCGTGGGCAGATCGATGCCCGGGAAGATACGTACCACCCCGGCATCATCCTCGCGACCAAACCCCATGGCAGAGGCCTGACTGAACATGGTCAACGCCTGGGCGGTCATCGGCAGCGGAAAGCGCTCGGCGCGGGCAGTGTCATGCACCAGCCCCAGGTCCTTGACGAAGATGTCCACCGCCGAGCGTGGGGTGTAATCACCATCGAGCATGTGCGGCACGCGGTTTTCAAACATCCAGGAGTTGCCGGCGCTTTTGGTGATCACCTCATACAGCGTTTGCGGGTCACAGCCACTCTTGATGCCGTAGGCCATCGCCTCGGCGGCGGCGGCAATATGCACGCCCGCCAGCAGCTGGTTGACCAGCTTGACCTGGGAACCCTGCCCGGGCGCCTCGCCCAGACGAAAGATGGTGGCGGCGATGGCATCCAGCGCCGGCTGGGCGCGTTCGAATACCGCTGACGGACCAGAGGCCATCAGTGTCAGCTCGCCGGCGGCGGACTTGACCGCCCCGCCCGAGATGGGAATATCGAGATAGTCGACCCCTATTTCGGCAAGCTCGGCGGCCAGCGCCACAACGGCTTCCGGTGCGGCGGTAGCACACCCCACCACGATGCTGCCGGGCGTCAGGGTCGAGGCCAGGCCGTCGTCTCCCAGCAGGACCTGACGCATCTGAGCAGCATTGACGACCACCAGAAAGACGATATCGACCTGATGGCCCATCTCGGCGGGGTTGGCGACCGGTCGGCCACCCTCGGCCGTCAATCTTTCAAGGGCGCTGGCGTTGATATCGCAGCCCAGGGTGTCGAACCCGCCATGGATCAACGATGTCGCCATGCCCATTCCCATGGACCCCAATCCGATCACGCCAGCTCTGAGCCTGTCTGCCATGCTGTTACTCCCTTGATAAAATCAGTCCTTGATGAAATTAGTCCTGAGCGCTGTTGCGAGTGTGCTCGAACGCCTCGATCAGCGACGGTGGTATATCGCTCAGGCGCCTGCGGGCCTGATCCATGTGCCACCACGCCGCCTGACGCGCCGCGTTGCCATCCCCGCGGGCGATGGCTTCAAGAATGGCGTCATGCTCGCTGATGACTTCAGCGACAAAGGTGTCACGCCGCGCCTCATTGCGTCGGGTCAGACTGATGGCCTGATGCAAAAAGCGGTTATAGAAATCCAGCACCGTAATGAAGTACTCATTGTTTGAGGCCTCGGCAATGGCGCGATGAAAGGCCATATCCTGCTCGACACCGGACTCGCCGGCGTCCACCGCCTCATCGATGTCGACCATGGCATTACGCAACCTTCGCAGCTGCGCCCGCGAGCAGCGAGTAGCGGCATGAAAGGCCGCCTCGCCTTCCAGCGCACGACGCAGCTCCAGCAGATGCAGCGCCGAGGCCAGTGACTCGCCGGGCAGCGCCTGTACCAGCGATACTCTGGGCTCGTCGGCCACAAAACTGCCGCTGCCACGCCTTGAGACGACAAGACCCGCATTGCGCAGCATGGAAATGGCCTCGCGTACCACCGAGCGGCTGACCTCATGGCGCTCCCCCAGCGCCGCCTCGGTTGGCAGACGCTGTCCGGCGTGCAGCTCACCGGTATGGATGGCCCGTGTCAGCGCATTGGCAATCCGTTCGGCAAGCCCGGGGCCTCTTTTTTCAGAGACTCTCCTGTCCGACACGCCCCTGTCCGACGACGAATCAACCATGCTGCGCATTCCCTCGTTTCAGACGCTGCAGTGAAAAAAGCGACGCACCGGCGCCGAATGTTCGACCAATGATCATATTGCTCCGCTCAATAGTTGTCAGACAACATTACAAAAAAAAGAGAAACACTCAATACCTCCTTTGAATGATATCGCTCGACACACTGGATCATTCAAAAAAGCGTTTATCGATACCGACAGGGCTTACAGAAAAGCTGTCCGACAACTGACACGAGGAAGCAGGCTATGCACATCATCATTACGGGCGCCGCCGGATTTCTGGGCGCAAGACTGGCCATGAAACTGCTCGAGCAGGGGGAGCTTGCCGGTCAGCCCATCAGCCATATCACCAGCCTTGATCTGGCCCCCTGTCCGATGGAAGACGCCCGCATCGAATCGATCGTGGGCGATATCAGTGACCCGGCCGTCATTGAGCGCGCCTTTCGTGACGACACCATCGCCGTATGCCATCTGGCAGCCATTGTCAGCTCGCATGCCGAGGCGGAATTCGATCAGGGCATGCAGGTCAATTTCGATGCCACGCGCTCACTGCTCGAAGCCTGTCGCCGGCGGGGTGGGCACATCCGCTTTCTGTTCAGCAGTTCACTGGCGGTATTCGGCCCCGGCATGCCCTCGCCGCTGACCGAACAGACCGCGCCGCAGCCGCTGTCTTCCTACGGCACTCAGAAAGCGATGAGCGAACTGCTGGTCAACGACTATAGCCGGCGCGGTTTCATTGATGGCCGGGTGTGTCGGCTGCCCACCATCGTCGTGCGCCCCGGGCGCCCCAACCGGGCGGCCTCCTCGTTTGCCAGCTCGATCATTCGCGAGCCGCTTAATGGTGAAGAGGCGATCTGCCCGATCGACCCGGACTTTGCCATCTGGATCTGTTCACCGGAGACCATCATCCACAACCTCGCCCATGCCCTGTCGCTTGAAGGCGAGCGCATGGGCACCTGTCGTACGGTCAATCTGCCGGGCATGTCGATCAAGGTCACAGAGATGATCGAGAGTCTTGAGCGTGTGGCCGGCGCCGAGGCGGGAGCACTGATCCGCTACGAGCGTGATCCGCAGATCGAGGCGATCGTCTACAGCTGGGCACCGCTTTTTGATAACCAATATGCCCTGTCGCTGGGCTTTGGGGTCGATAACAGCTTTGATGACATCGTGCGTGCCCACCAGCACTACATGGCCCGCCAGCAGAACTGATCGCTGTTCATTGCACTGCCTCCAGGGCACTGCCACTTACCTCTTTTCGGGGAATCAACCGTCATGACAGATGCCACCATTGCAGGACCCCAGGTCATCATCGGCCTGGGCATTGCCATCTTTGTGATGATCTTTCTGGTACTGAAAACCCGCGTGCACGCGCTACTGGCGCTGGTCACCGCAGCCTCGCTTGCCGGTTTGATCGGCGGCATGCCGGCCAACGAGGTCATTGGCGCCATTACGACCGGATTCGGGGCAACGCTTGCCACCATCGGCCTGGTCATCGGGTTTGGCGTCATGATGGGGCGTATTCTGGAGGTCTCCGGTGCGGGCCAGCGACTGGCCCGCACCATCCTGCGTCTGCTGGGCAAGGAGCGCGAAGACTGGGCAATGGCGCTGACCGGCTATATCGTCTCGATTCCGATCTTTTGTGATTCCGCCTACGTCATCCTCAACCCGCTGGTACGGGCGCTGTCACGCAGCAGCGGGCGCTCGCTTTTGACGCTGGGGATTGCACTGGGTTCCGGCCTGATCGTGACCCACAGCGCCGTCCCGCCGACGCCGGGCCCGCTGGGCGTGGCCGGCATCTTCGGGATCGATATCGGGTTAATGATCGCTTGGGGGATCGTGTTCACCGCGCCGGCACTGATCGTCATGGTGCTGTATGCCCGCTTCATGGGCCCACGCATCGAGGCCATGATCGAGCGCGATACGGGCCAGAGCCTGAACGCCGCCACGGGCACGACCACGGAGCCGGTGCAGCTCAGTGAACAGGAACTGCCCTCTCTGGTACGCTCCATCATGCCCATTGCGCTGCCGATCGGTCTGATCTTTCTCAATACACTGTTTAGTGCGCTGGCAAGCCTTGACGACAGCGTGGCGCTTGAAATCTCCATTGTCGGTCAATTGATCACCTTCTTTGGCAATCCGGTCATTGCCGTGGGCATCGGGGTGCTGGTCGCCGTTTATGGGCTGGTGCCCAAAATGCCGCGCGAAGAGGTGCTCAATCATCTGGAAAAGGGCGTGGAAAGTGCCGGCATCATTTTGCTGGTCACCGGCGCCGGGGGCGCACTGGGGGCGGTACTGCGCGCCAGCGGCGCCGGCGATTATATTGGCGCACAGGTGGCCTCGCTGGCCCTGCCGGCATTTTTAATTCCCTTCATCATTGCCACCCTGGTGCGCTTTGCTCAGGGCAGCGGCACGGTGTCGATGATTACGGGAGCCTCCATTTCAGCGCCCATTCTGGCCGCCATGCCGGACGTCAATATGGTACTTGCCGCTCAGGCTGCCTGTCTGGGTGCACTGTTTTTCAGCTACTTCAATGACAGTTATTTCTGGGTGGTCAACCGGATGCTGGGGGTCAAAAATGCCAAACACCAGATGCTGGTCGTATCAGTGCCGACCACCCTGGGCTGGGCAACCGCACTTGTGGGGCTTTTCATCGCCAATGCCTTCATGGGTTAGGGTGACCGGGGCACGTTTTGCCCACAATGACCTATGCTTGAGACAGCTCATACCGCCATGCGATTTCATTTGATAAAGGAGAGCCTCATGCCACAGCACATCTGTGACTGCCCTTACTGTGAATGCGTTGTCCCCGATACAGCGAACGAGGTGAACGGCAAGTTTTATTGCTGTGAAGCCTGTGCGACATCACATCCGGACAATCAGCCCTGCCAGGACAGTCAATGTGACTGCCATCGCCGCAACTGGGGCGGTATCAAGAGCTGATACCGGGGAGGCCTGCCACCCTGTAACGCAAAGGCCCGCCTCCATGGAAGCGGGCCTTTTTAATACGGTATGAGCATGAGCGGTCAGGACATCGAATATCGTTATGACTGATCCGGGGCATTGCTCTTTTTGTTGACGACTTCTTCAAGCAACCTTTCGGTTTCGCTTTTTGGCTTGTTCTCAAGCTCTTTTTGAAGATCGGCATATTGCCCACGCAGCGTATTGCACGAGGAGCAGAACACCTTGTCATCAGGATTGCGTGCTTCTGACAGGCGAACACTATGACTGCCGCATTCAGGACACGCCGTTGGCATCCTCATCTCTTCGGACAGGTCACCCATGTCAATCTCCTGTATCAGATCATTGTCATTGATACCTGCAATAAACCCGGCCACAGGGGCCGGGTTATTTGAACTCAGGCATCCTTTAATCAGTTGATGCGCTTGAGCGTCAGGTTGTCGCTGGAATCAATGCGTGAATAGTTGCGGTCCAGCAGACGCATGTCACCATTACCTACCGGCAGCAGGTTATAGATGGTATTGCCCTGACCGTTTTTCAATTCATACACCAGCGGGTAGCTGTTGGGCCCGACATTTTGCTTGATCAGCACCTGACCCTGGGTTGTCAGCGGCTTTTCGCTCTGGCCGACACGAGTGCTGTTCAGCGTAAAGCTGGCACCGGTGTTGTCCTGATTGCGGATCTCAAGATTGGTCTTGATACCGGCACAGTCAGCACACGGCAGCGTGCCCTGATAACGACCATCAGCCTGCGCATAGGGTGATTGATTTTGCACATCGTTGCCGGAACAACCCGCCAGTCCGATAACAGATGCAAGTACTGCGGTAGTAGCGATACCCTTGAACGTCATTTCGAATTCTCCTTTTCGAAAACAGGCACTTTGCAGACTAGGCAAGAATTTAACCATACGCCAATTTAACCTGTGCCATCTTTTTTTCAGCACAGCGGCCTGGTTCCAAAGCAGCCAGAATATTAGTACATCATTACGGTGAGGGTGACATGAACCGAAAATTTTTATCGCTGCTTGTTCTGATTGGCCCTTGTTTATTCAGCGGGCTTTCGATGGCCCGGGCCGAAGCGCTGCCGACTGTCCCGTTTACCGACACGCTCGACAGCATGCTCAAGGATGAACGGCTGGTGAGCTACGATATTCGCTCATTGACTGCCGACGATATCAATATCGAACTGACGTATTCGGGGGACCACCACTATAGTGATGCAGAAGTTGAGCCCTTCAATAATGGTGTATGCTACGCCGTACTGAAAACCGCCGTCAGCACCGGTCTGATGCCTTTTACCGGCCATACCGACATCAGCTGTGAAGCCATGCAGCGAAGTGGCGAACGCGCCGAGGCCGGCGCGCTGGGAACAAGTCTTTACCAGCGCGAAAGCGATGACTTTGTCTATCATTCTGCTCGCTGATGCCCTGCTGTTTCGACCGTTAACGGAGATCATCCTCATGGCAGAAGCCATCAGCAATACCCTTCAGCTCCTGCGCGATCTCATGTCGCTTTTCACCTGAGCGCGCTGATTGAGCAACACCTTGAGAAGCGCGGCTAATAAACTGGATCAATCACCGGAATCATTTTATACCGGGTGCCAGATTGACCTCTTTTTTATGCAGTCGCTATGGCATGTCGCCGTCAGGGTGAATAGTCTGAGCAGGTGGAAGGAACCACCTCGCGCATGGAATGCCTGAAGCATGGATTGCTTCATGAAGCATGGAAGCTGACCGCGGCTACTGTCCCCGGGCAGTAGTCGCGATTTTCATGATCGTCTGCCCCTTTCTGTTAACGCCTCCTTCAATGATCCTTCGATCATGCCGGCCCTTTCCAGGGGATTCAGTCTGCCCGGCACTGTTATTGTCTGCTCGTTTAATCATAATGTTATGTCAAAATAACCGTATGTTCAGTTATGCCAATGAACACCTGCCAGAACAGCAGATACCGGAGCCACAAGATCATGCTGAGTCATGTCATGGTAGGAAGTAACGATCTGGCGCAAGCCAGAGAATTTTATGATCCATTGCTGGGCTGCATCGGTCTTTATCGACATGATGACGATGACAGCGACCATCAGTGGTTATGCTATGCCGCCCCGCAGGAAAAAATCCTGTTCCTTGTCTGCAGTCCCTTCGATCAGAACGCCGCAGCTCCCGGTAACGGGACGATGGTCGCCTTCAAGGCGCACAGTCATGAGATCGTCGATCAGTTTTACGCCATCGGGATCGCCCTGGGCGCCACCGACGAAGGCGCTCCTGCCCTTCGTTCGCAGTATCATGACTATTTTTACGGCGCCTATCTGCGTGACCCTGATGGCAACAAGCTGTGCTGTGTCTGCCATGACATTTCCGAAAGGGAAAATACATGCTGAGATCATCTCTCGCCCGGACACCATCGTGGACTGGCGCCAGAAGGATGTTCGCCACCTTTCCACCCACTACCCGACTGCTCACCTGGTGCAAAACTCAACATGCTGATCATGAATGGCCCAAGCACGCTGTAATTTAATTATTATTAAACCGCGCCGATATACAGAAAAATATACGCTGCCTCTCTGTCTAATGCCGGAGAAGCCTTCAGGAAATACGTGAATGCTCATGAGCTGGAACGTGCCGCTGGTGACTCTTTCCTATGTCATCGCAACACTGGCCTCCTTCACTGCGCTGGAACTGACGCGCCAGGTGCGACACGCTACACATGCCGGCATGAAACGAATGTGGTTTTGCAGCGGCAGTTGCGCGCTTGGGCTTGGCATCTGGTCGATGCATTTTGTCGGCATGCTGGCGTGGAAACCCTCGATTTCCATGACTTACCAGCCCGGCTTGACGCTTGTCTCACTAGTCATGGCGATAGCCATTTCGGTGCTTGCCCTGGGCCTGGGCGGCATCAGGCATGTGCGCGTCTGGCCACTGATGGCAGGCGGCAGCGTACTCGGTGCCGCTATTGCCACAATGCACTATACCGGCATGGCAGCCATGACAATGGATGGCATGCAATGGCATTACGATACCTCCCGGGTTGTTCTTTCCGTGGCCATTGCCATCATTGCCGCCACAGCGGCCCTGATGCTTTTTCGAATCCACGGCGAAGACCCCAAAAAAAGAAGTGCCTGGTATTATCGTCTGCTTTCAGCCGGGGTCATGGGCTTGGCGATCAGTGGCATGCATTACACGGGCATGTCCGCCATGGTGATGGACTCATATTCTGTCATCGTGGTCCGGGCCGCAGCGGAAGCCGATACATTCTGGCTTGCCAGTTCAGTGTCACTGGCCACCCTCATGATTCTCGGATTCACATTGATGCAGCTGCTGGCGGATGACAGGTTAAGCGCCCAGATCAGGATGGGACGAGAGCTTCAAAGGCTACTCGACAGCACCCATCAAACGCTCAATCTTGAGCGTATGCAGGGACGCACCATGCTCAATGCCATTGATGATGGCGTATTGACCATTGATCAGTATGGTAGCGTCAAGCACGCCAATCCGACTGCACTCAGGCTTTTGGGTACCGATGAGCATAGCGTTTTCGATCAACCCTTTGACAGGATATGTCTGATCAGGGAAGAAGGCAGTATTGATACGCTACAGGACCCGCTTGAACCGGTACTCAAGCGCGGGGAGGTCGTCCATCTTCACTCTCGGCTTCTGTTGCATACCCAAAGTGGCCAGGCACATTTCATTGAACTCAAGGCGTCGCCGCTGCGTGTTTACGAACAGAGTATTGTTGGTGCTGTCGTGATCATCAGTGATGTCTCTTTCCGACGAGAGATGATGAACCGGCTTGAACATCAGGCACTGCACGACAGCCTCACCGGCCTGAACAACCGGCGCGCCTTTGATCAGGAGATCCTGAGATACAGTGATAGCCTGACCGGTCATCGTAACCACCTCATCTTTTTTGACCTTGATCACTTCAAGATCATCAATGACAGCTGTGGTCACGGCGCCGGCGATCAGGTTCTCTGCGACTTTTCCCGTTTTCTCAGAATCAGCTTCAGGGATAATGATTTTATCGCCCGACTGGGCGGTGACGAATTCGCCGTTATCGTCAATAACAACGCCCTTGAAAGCACTCTCAACAATATCGAACGACTGAAGCGTTGCACCGAATCCTACAGCTTCGAGTTTGAAGGCAGATGCTACACCATCGGTACAAGCATAGGCCTTGCCATCATGGATGAGCGTTTTGAGAGCACTGATGAGATCAAGATTGCCGCTGACCGGGCCTGCTACAGCGCCAAGTGCAGCGGCCGTAACCGGCTCAGGATCTATGAGGAAGATGATACCCGTACCCTGCAGCGCCATCAGGAAGTCCTCTGGCTCCCCAGATTACGTGAAGCCCTGCACAAGGACCGCTTTGTGCTCTATGCGCAGCGCATCGACTCCGTCTTGCCCATCGATAATGATGGCTATCGTCATCATGAGATTCTGCTGCGCTATGTAGATGATGAGGGCCAACACATTGCGCCGGGCGCCTTTTTATCCGTTGCCGAGCGCAGCAACCTGATGCCGGAAATTGACCGCTGGGTGGTCTATCACACCTTCCAGATGCTCTCAAGGCAAAAGACCGCGCTCAAGGCGCATGATCACTTCTCGATCAATCTTTCGGGACAGACACTAACGGATGAAACCTTTGCAGCCTACGTGCTTGAACAATTTGAGCACTGGCAACTACCCGCCAGCATGATCTGTTTTGAAATCACTGAAACCGCTGCCATTTCGGGATTTGATCGAGCAAGACATTTCATGGAAACCCTGCGGAATCACGGCTGTGAATTCTCGCTGGATGACTTTGGCAGCGGCATGTCCTCCTTTGCCTATCTTGCCGCTTTGCCCATTAATCACATCAAGATTGATGGCGCCTTTGTAAAGGATCTGGTCAATAACGAGGTCAACCAGGCGATTGTATCCTCCATCAGCGGCATTGGAAGAAGTCTGGGCTTGAAAACGGTAGCCGAGTTTGTCGAAAACGAAGAGATTCTCGCCAGTCTACGGGAGCTGGGCGTTGACTATGCTCAGGGCTACGGCATTGCCAGACCCGACTGCATGCTGCGCCTTTTCGAGCTCGTCGGTGCAGCACCACAATTGACCTCATCTGCCGAACAGGCTGTCGCAAAACGCTGAAGGCTGCTCAAGCGCCTTTTACACCCGCCAGCAACCCGTTAAATCTCTCGGATCGATCGCCCGGATTCTGGCACACCACTTCCACATTGATACCGTCGGGATCCAGCACATACGCCGCATAGTAGTGCTCGTGATAGTGCGTTCGGATACCGGGCGGGCCGTTGTCGATACCACCGGCCTTCAGTGCGGCCTGGTGAAAGGCATCGACGATGGCCCGATCCTGCGCTGCAAAGGCAATGTGCGTGCCGGCGCCCGGAGGCTCGTTGTCATGAATCCAGAGCCTGGGGTAGCCGTCCTTGCCGAAACCGTGGCGTGCGCCCCCGGTACGGGTGCGCTCGGGTCCGACCGTGAGAACCCGATGGATACCCAGCGGCGCCAGAGCCTGTTCGTAAAAATGACGCGATACCTCGGCATCGCGCACGGCAAATTCGATATGGTCCAGAATGGTCATGATCGTTTCCTGAATAGGCCGTAGAGCGGGCCAGGGGATCAAGGCGTTCGTTCGAACAGGCCCGGTTCACACCTGAGACGCCCCACCGTCGGCGAACAGCTCGACACCGTTGATATAGCTCGAGGCATCACTCGCCAAAAACGCCACCGCCCTGCCGATCTCGTGCGCTTCGCCTATTCGTCCAAGCGTGCTTTTTTCACTGAACGCCTGGATGATCTGCTCTGCGTCATCGGCCAGCATGCTTCGCAGGGATTGCGTATCGACAGGGCCGGGACTGAGAAGATTGATTCGAATGCCGGAGCCCTTGATGTCCAGGACCCAGCTTCTGACCATGGCACGAATGGCCGCTTTCGTCGCGCCATAGACGCTCAGGCCAGGGCCGGGATTCATCGAGGCGGTCGAGCCGATGATGACGATGCTGAACCCTTTGGGCATCAGGGGCAGTGCGCCTTGGACGGTAAACGTCACGCCTTTCACGTTGGTATCGAAAATTCGATCGAAGGCCGCCTCGGTAATTTTGCCAAGAGGCGTTATTTCGCCCATCCCGGCGTTGGCGACCAATACGTCGATACGGCCATGAAGCGACTCGATACGGCTGAAGAGTGCGGCGAGATCGGTTGCGTTGGACACATCGGCTGCAATGGCGACGGCGTCATCACCCAGAATGGCCAGGGCCTCATCCAGTTGCGCTTGCCGGCGCCCGGTAATGACCACGCGAGCACCCTGATCGGCGAACTCCTGCGCAATCGCGAACCCCAGACCGGATGACCCACCGGTGACCAGTACGACTTTATCCTGAAATGACATGGAGCTTTACCTGAGCAAGGGAATGGAGAACGAACAACCTATGTAGCGAACACTATATAGATCGCATGTGGCGCGCAACCTATTTAGCGATTACTATATAAAATAATCGCCCGACGCCACGTTTGATCGAGAATATAGCGACCGCTACACTCCTTTTCTCATCCAGCGAGGCCATCATGAACACAAAGACCCGCCAACGCCGCCCGGCCTTCGATCGCGAAGCGGGCGTCGCGATAGCCCAGGCGCTTTTTCACAAGCACGGCTATGACGCCGTCAGTCTCGCGGATCTGACTGACGCCATGGACATCAAACCGCCCAGCTTTTATGCCGCCTACGGCAGCAAAGCCGCCCTGTTCGAGCGAGCCATGCGGCGCTATGCACAGGAAAACGCGCTGCCGCTGAACGAACTTCTGGCGCCTGACCGCCATCCCGCCGAAGCGCTTCCTGCCCTGCTGCTCGCCGCCGCCGAACAGTACGGGCGAGACAGCGTATTGCGCGGCTGCATGATCACGGAGGGGATGCGGGCGGATGACCCGGCCGCACGCGGGATGGCCGAACATCTTGGCAATCGCGGAATTCAGGCGATTCGCGATTACCTCGAACGAGTTCATCCGCAGGGTGCTCAAGCCTTGGTCGATTATGTGGTGGTCACTTTACGGGGATTGTCGGCCTCGGCCTGCAACGGCATGTCCTACGAGCGCCTGACGGAAGCCGCGCGGACCGCCGGCCGGTTCATCGCGCATGAACTGAAAACCGGCGGCCCCACAACGGCTTCCTGAGTCGTGAAGTCGTTGTGGGGTTAGTCGCTTCTATCTTTGCAGGTCCGTTTCTATAGACCGGCCTCTATAAATCCGTAATCGTCGTCCCTTCGATCGTTTCGGCGAATCCGCCACCGAATAGCCGCGCCGGCGTTTCAAAGCCTGGCCGGCGCTCACCGTCCAGTACCCGACGCGCGGCCTCCACGGCCGCCAGCGGCGTATAGGAATAGCCATTGACGGTTTCGATCATCGATCGGGCCACCATGCCGTCGGCTCCCGTCACCTCGGCCACGGCGCGAGCGCGATGGGCATCGCGTTGCTCAGCCGTCGGACCATCCGGCAGTAGCGATAGATCGCCCTCGGGAAACGCCTCGCCACTGACATGCACGAACATGGCGATGTTGGGGACGCCGACAGAGTGCCAGGCGGTCACCAGATCGCCGAACGACAGCGGCGCGCACGACACCAAACCCTCGCCGAAATCGAAGTCTCGCGGCTGCGCATCGGGGGTCAGGACGAGATGGCCGTCGACCCTCGCCATCAAACCCGCGCCGATGATCTCGCTGACACTCATGGCGGAGCCCCGTGACATGGAGCCGGGCACCTGAAGCGCCACGCTCAGCGACTGTGGCACTTGCACACGCTGCGCGACGTGCACTGCCAGGCAATCGGTCGGCACCACGTCCCAACCGACGCCGGGCAGCAGCATGACGCCGGCCTCGGCCGCCTCATCGCCTAACCGTTCCGCCAGCCGGTAGACGTTGATCTCGGCGGTGATATCCAGGTAATCGACCCCGGCCTCGAGGCACGCCCGCATCAACGGCGCCGCGGTTTTCGCGAAGGGGCCGGCGAAGTTCAACAGCACATCGATACCGGCCAGGGCTTTTACTGTTCCGGCGTCGGCGGCAGCATCGACAGCGCCATCGACAGAAAATATACGGAACGGAACCGCCAGCGTCTCGGCCAGAGAGGCCAGCATCTGCCGATTGCGCCCGGCTATCTCGAAATCGAGCCCCAACGTTTTGGCACGCTCTGCCGCCATGCGGCCGGTATAACCGGCCGCTCCGTAAATCAGGAGTTTTTTCATTGGGCGTGCTGCCAGTTCTTGTAGACGAATTCGAGACTGTACCCATCAGGGTCCAGAACATTGGCGGCGTAATAGTTGGGGTCGTAATACAGCCGTGCCCCGGGCGTACCATCGTCACTGGCGCCATTCTCGATGGCCGCAGCGTAGGCCGTCTCGACTTCTACCTTGCTGTTTGCCACAAAACCGACGTGAACGGCTTTTCCTTCGACTGCACCCTCACGTAGCCAGAAGAACATCCGGCCGTTGGCGCCGAACCCCTTGAGATCCGGGTGGCCTGATGGGCCGTCTTTCCCGTCGAAATCGAGCCGCGCCATGATCCCCAGCGGGGCGAGCACTGCCTCGTAGAAACGAATCGAGCGTTCGATATCGCTGACGGATAGAAAGAGATGATCAAGCATGCAGTAGCCTCGCAGTTCAGACGATATCGCCAGCCACTACCGTAACCCTTGCCGTCATCGCGGACTCAGCCGTTCCTGCCCGAAACCTGCCCGTTTCTGCTTTTTGCTTGCGCTGACGTGCGCCCGGGATCAGCATACTTCTCTACAAGCGCTCAACCGTTCGCCATGAATGACCAACTGCCCGCCATGAACGATCAGCTGCTCGAACTTCGCTCCCTCGCGTCCAAAGCCGAGAATCGCCGTACCGAAACGGGCATCCCGCGCGTGGCCATGGTTCAGGGCGAGATCCCGGAATATATGCTGGCCGCCGTCTACGATCCGATGATCAACCTGATCCTGCAGGGCAGCAAGACAATGACCGTCGGCGACCGCACGCTGCGCTACGACCCGGCCACGTATTTCGTCATGTCCATCGAATTGCCGGCGGTAGGCACGATCCATCCGGCGACTTCGGGTGCGCCCTATCTTGCACTGAGTCTGACGCTTGATCCCACGGTACTCGCGACACTGCTGACCGACCTGCCCTCACCCACCCCACATAACGAGAGTGAAAAAGACGACAGTGCAGGATTTTCAGTAGCGGCCACCACACCGGCATTGATGGACGCGTGGCTACGCATGCTGCGATTGATGGGCAGGCCCGATGACATCGCGGCCCTCGCGCCCGTGTACGAGCGAGAGATTCTCTACCGCGTCCTGCAAGGCCCCCACGGCTGGATGCTGCGTGACATTGCGGCGCCGGATACAGCCATGGCACGTATTAGTCAGGCCATCCAATGGATTCGTCGGCACTTCGCCGAGCCGATCAGAGTGGAGATGCTGGCCCAGAAAGCGGCGATGAGCGTGTCGGCGTTCCATCGCCACTTCAAGGCAGTGACGACGTTGAGCCCATTGCAGTATCAAAAACGCGTTCGCTTGCTTCAGGCTCGGATGCTCATGATCGCCGGTGCCAAGAGCGTCACCAATGCGGCCTTCGAGGTCGGCTATGAAAGTGCTACGCAGTTCAGCCGTGATTACGCCCGAATATTTGGACTTCCACCTTCACGAGATACCGCGAGAATTCTAAGTGAAACGCAACGGTAAAAGACGTACCAGCCCGACCTCAAGGGTGCCATCATCAAAGGCCCGGAGCGGCGCCTAATAGCCGGCTTCCACGCTTTTAATCAACGGTAGCAATTTCCAACCCTTCCCGAATGACCTGCGTCACCCATTCCAGCTCATCAGAAGTGATCACGTAGGGCAGCATCCAGTAAATCACGTTACCCAGCAGGCGAAGCATCACTGCGCGTGACAAGGCATGTCGGAACATCCGCAGTGAGCCCAGCATTTCGCCATGATAGACGTTGAAATGGTGAAAAAGCGCCGCTTCTCGAGGGACGGCATTGCGCCATTAGTGATAGATCATCTTAAGCGCGATTCTCGACGACCGAGGAGCCGTTATTCGCTGGCGATGCTTACTGGCATGAGGGGAGGTAAACTTCTGGCTTTAGAGTCCGGAAATGTTAACAGCGGTTTTATTGTGCTCAAGCTCGGCCAGACCAAAAGTGGAAAACCAGAAGTCATTCCATTATTTGATGAGGTTCAGCTGCTGACAGCAGCCCTGCCCTTCGCCACAACACTTGATAAAGTGAGAAACGCTCTCGAGAAAGCCAGAGGCCATGAAGCAGTAGCCTACTTCAGGCATTGCTTTAGTTCATACCTTGAAAGACATGAGCAGGCTGCCCAATCAAACAGCCTGCTTGAAGCACTTGTCACTTTGCGCCGAGAAGTGATCAATCGACATCTTCACTCGAAAGGCAGCGTCAGAAAAAAGACATATCACCCTATGCTATTATGGAGGCCTGATTGTGATGATCCCGACAGTACGGAACGATGAGCATGCGGAGTATTTTCTGATACTGGCGGCATTACCTTCCACCCTTTATTTTCCAGACGGGCCAGACAGCTTTTCGATATCGTGCCAGCATCACCTGAATAATATGAGGCATAGGCCCCGTTTTCCTGCATGCCAATTTTCTCGCACAAATGGAACATGGGCCCTTCATGAATAACATTATCGACAACCACCTTTTTAGTATCGAGCTGTGCCGATGCATTTGCGATAGCATATAACAATAATGTGCCCACGCCCTTGCCCTGCAAAACCTCTCCTAAATTAAAATCCCCGCTTCCCAGCGTCGAAACACCATCATAATCCTCATCCTTTTGAGAGACAGATACGGTTTGAAGAGAGGTGGAAACTTTCTCATCCAGGGATTGAAAGCGTATTTTGAACGCCACAATTTTACGGCTCTTCGTCGCTGGGTGTGGAATTCGCCCCCTGAGCTGGGCCAGGATATGACCTCCACATGGACAGGAGGTACGA
>NZ_CANMFC010000002.1 GCF_947497025.1 uncultured Kushneria sp. | reverse complement strand
AAACAATCACCTGCCAGACTTCCCCGCCGCCTCGTCGCCGTGTGCTCCGTGGCAGCGGATGCGTACTTTATAGATCAGACCCCGAGGGCGCAACCCTTTTCGGCAAAAAGTTTTCACATTTGTGTCACGGGCTTGTGGATTTGTTCGTGCCACCGCCTTTAATGCCACAGTGCCCACACTCGCTGACCAATACTCTGCAGTGCCCCATAAGGCGGCAACCAGGGTGTCATCGACACTATCACGACGCCCATCAGCAGCGCCGTCTGCGGCGTACCGTAATCGTAGAGCTTGAAGGCTGTGCCAAAGGAGCGCTTCAGACGACGCCCTTCGATATCGATACTGTAGATCTCATCCAGCAGGAGATGTATAAGCACGCCAATCAGCATGGCGCCAGCAAGGATCCATGACTGCATGGCGGTCTGTATAAAGAGCTGATAACTCACGACAGCAACGGCCAGTGATGAAAGCACCGCTGCCAGCAGGGAATGCCAGATGCCACGATGAACAGAGAAACGCTTGAAGAGCGTACTGAGCGGGTAGCGCACAAAGAGATAGGCGCCGACCCCCGCACCACTCAGCTCCGCCAGGGATAAAAAGGGCTGAAGCGCCGACACACAACCGATCACGGCCAGCATGGCCATCAGGGTAAAGAGCAGTCGCACCGCGCGGGACTGGTCGGCATCGATATCCGGAACGATCCCACCCAGTGCGACGAGCCCTGCGACCGAAAAACTGTCAACGAAGGGCCAGAGGCCCGCCTGCCAGCCCAGTCCGCCTGCCAGGGCACCACCGACAGCCGCCACCGTAAAATGCGTTGTAAAATTGGCCATAATTCAACTACTGGATATAAATCCATATTATGGCGCAATTTTCCCAGCAACAACAATGATCTAGGGCTCCCTGATACAGCTTTACTCATCTCCCGTGGCAAGAAACTCGTCCTTGAGCGCCACATAGTTGGCCGCTGAATAACCAAAGAAGCGGTATTCGGACTCCTTGAGCGGGCGCAGCTGGCGTACCGGATTGCCGCCGTAGACATAGCCGCTTTCCAGATGCTTGCCCGGTGGCACCACAGCGCCTGCCGCCACCAGCACTTCGCTTTCCACCACGGCGCCATCCAGGACCGTGGCTCCCATGCCGATCAGCACCTTCGAGGCAATGGTGCAGCCGTGCAGGATGGCGCGGTGACCGACGGTGACGTCATCCCCAATCGTCAGCGGATAGCCGCCGGGGCTGTAATCGCTGGCATGGGTGATATGCAGCACCGAACCATCCTGGATGCTGGTTCTGGCACCGATACGAATACGGTGCATGTCACCGCGAATGACCGCCGTTGGCCAGACAGACGTATCATCCCCGAGCGTCACGTCTCCCAGCACCACGGCGGTGTCATCAATGAAGACACGCTCCCCCAGCGATGGCGATATCCCTCGAAAGCTTCGAATCCCCATGTACTCTCTCCCTGCCCGATGTGTTTTGTCAGTCTGCAACAACCCGAAAGATGCCGCCAGCACCCTATACCCGGGCCCGGCTACACCGAGCCCTGACTATTTCATCAGGAAAAAGCCCAGCAGCACCAGAAGCAGCAGCGGAATGGACACCCAGCGCACCACCGACCGCCACACCCGATAAAAGCGCTCACCGGCGCCGATCGCCTCCATGGCGCGAGATGGCGCCACGACCCAGACCGAAAAGACAGCGATCAACAATCCGCCGATGGGCAGCATGATGTCGATCGGCAGGGTGGTGGCCAGATCAAAGAGCGTCATGTCGTTGAACAGGCGAACCTCAGACCAGATCGAAAAGGAGAGCGCCGAGGGCAGCCCCATCACCCAGACGCCGACACCGATGATCAATGCCGCCAATGGACGGGCCATGCCGGCACTGCCCAGCATGGCCACCATGGGTTCGGCAAGGTTGATGGAAGAGGTCCAGGTCGCCAGCAGCAGCAGAACAAAAAAGCAGCCCAGCCAGAGCGCGCCCCCGGGGAGGTCGGCAAAGGCGATGGGCAGCGTCACGAACATGAGCCCCGGACCGGAAGCCGGGTCCATGCCCTGCGAGAAAACGATCGAGAAGATGGCAATGCCGGCCAGCAGCGCCACCGCCACATCGAGCACGGCCACGGTCACTACGGCTCGTGGCAGACTCTGGTCATCGGGCATATAGGCCCCATAGGCCATCAGGGCGCCCGCACCCACCGCCAGGGTAAAGAAGGCGTGCCCCATGGCATTGAAGACGGCCATCAGGGTCACCGCCGAGAGATCAGGCTTGAAAAGCCAGGACAGCGCGGCCGTGAACCCGCTGGTCGTAAAGGCATACCCCACCAGCAGAATCAGCAGCACATAAAGCAGGGGCATCAACAGGTTATTGAGCCGCTCGAGACCACCGCCGACGCCCAGGGCCACCACTGACATGGTCAGAAACAGGAAAATGCTGTGATTGAGCAGCACCAGGCCGGGACTGGCCAGAAAGGTATCAAAGGCACTGCCGATCTCCTCGGGAGAGCGTGACGCGAAATGGCCACTCAGCGCCTCTACCAGATACTCGATCGACCAGCCGGAGACCACGGAATAAAACGAGAGGATAAAAAACAGGGTGATACCACCGAAAAGCCCCAGCCATCCCCAGTGACGACTCCTGCCAGCATCGCGTGCCAGAAAGGTGAGCGCCTGCATGGGAGTACGTCGCCCGGCGCGACCGATCATGATTTCGGCCACCATGACCGGCAATCCCAACAGGGCAAGAAACACCACGTAGAGCAATAAAAAGGCCGCGCCGCCATTTTCGCCGGTCATCCAGGGAAAGCGCCATATATTGCCCAGACCCACTGCCGCCCCGGTCACTGCTATAATGAACGCACGGCGTGACCCCCAGCGCTCTACCACTTCGGACATGTCCTGCATCCCTTCTACTGCGCCATGAGGCGCACTTAATCGACCCATGATGCCGCGCGCCCGCATTGAAACCGGCGCCCGCCACCCTCATTGTCAGCAGTATATCTTTCGCCAACCGCGAGGTCGCTTCATGTCTACCAATCCCCTGCTCGAACCCCATGCGCTCCCCCCTTTCGAGGCCATTACACCCGACATCATCGAGCCGGCCGTGGACGAGCTGCTCGCACGTAACCGGGCAGCCATCGAAACGCTGGTCGAGGGGGGCGACTATACCTGGCAGGGTCTGGCAGTACCGCTTGAAGCCATCAACGACCAGCTCTCTCAGGCCTGGTCACCGGTATCTCACCTCAATGCCACCATGAATTCGCAGGCGCTGCGCGAAGCGTATCAGGCGTGCCTGCCGAAGCTGTCGGCCTACGGCACTTGGCTGGGTCAGCATGAAGGCCTGTTCAGGGCCTTCCAGACACTGGCAGAGAGCGAAGAATATGCACAGCTGGATCAGGGCCAGCGCAAATCGATCGACAACACCCTGCGCGACTTCCGCCTGGCCGGTGTCGATCTGCCGCCTGAAAAAAAGGCAAGATTTGGCGAGATTCAGGCCCGACTTTCCACGCTGTCCAACACCTTCTCCAACAACGTGCTGGACGCCACCCAGGCCTGGCATCTGGACGTCCCGCGCGAGCGTCTGGGCGGTCTGCCGCAGAGTGCGCTGGAGACGCTGGCCGCCAACGCCGAGGCCAAGGGCGTCGAGGGCTATCGCGTCACGCTCGACTTCCCGAGCTTCTTTCCGATCATGAGCCATGCCGATGACCGCGCCCTGCGCGAAGAGGTCTATACCGCCTTTGTCACCCGGGCCTCCGATCAGGGCCCCAATGCCGGCGAGTTCGACAACTCGGGCGTCATGGCAGAAATCGTGACGCTCCGACAGGAGATTGCGGCACTGGCCGGTTTTGACACCTATGCCGACTACTCGATGGCCACCAAGATGGCGGACAGCCCGGACCAGGTGCTCGAGTTCCTCCAGGATCTGGCCCGCCGTGCCGTCCCCCAGGCCACCGAAGAGTTTCAGAACCTCAGCGATTTCGCCCACGATGAGCTGGGCATCGAACAGCTCGCCCCCTGGGATACCGGCTATGCCAGCGAGAAGCTGCGTGAGGCGCGCTACGCCATTTCACAGGAAGAGCTGCGCCCTTATTTCCCTGCGCCCGGCGCTGTGGAAGGGCTTTTCCGGGTCATCGGCAAACTCTTTAACGTCAGCTTTCGTGAAAACACCCAGGCACCGCGCTGGCACAGCGATGTGCGCTTTTTCGACATTCTGGAAAATGACACCGTCATCGCCGGGTTCTATCTCGATCTCTATGCCCGGGAAGGCAAGCGCGGCGGTGCCTGGATGGATGAGTGCCGGGTCAGACGTGAGCGCGAAGACGGCAGTCTTCAGCTACCGGTGGCCTATCTGACCTGTAACTTCACCCGTCCGGTAGGGGATCGCCCGGCGCTGTTGACTCACGATGAAGTCCTGACCCTGTTTCATGAGTTCGGCCACGGCCTGCATCACATGCTGACCCGTCAGCGGGTGGCGGATATTTCCGGCATCAACGGTGTGGCATGGGACGCGGTCGAGCTGCCCAGCCAGTTCATGGAAAACTACTGCTGGGTGCGCGAAGGCCTCGATCTGATCGCCGCCCATGTGGATACCGGTGAACCCCTGCCGGATGATCTGCTCAAGCGCTTGCAGGCCGCTCGCAACTTCCAGTCCGCCATGACCATGGTGCGCCAGCTCGAATTCTCGCTGTTTGATCTGCGCCTGCATCGAGAGTATCAGGCGCCAGATGCCGGAGACATCCAGTCGCTGCTGGACAGCGTTCGTCATCAGGTCTCGGTGGTGCCCAGAGTCGAGTTCAACCGCTTCCAGCACGGGTTCAGCCATATCTTTGCCGGCGGCTACGCGGCTGGCTACTACAGCTACAAGTGGGCCGAGGTGCTCTCCGCGGATGCCTGGTCGGCCTTTGAGGACGCCGGCGTCTTTGACCAGACCACCGGCATGCGTTTTCGCACCAGCATTCTGGAACAGGGAGGCGCCCGCGATGCTGCCGTTCTGTTTGAGGAGTTTCGTGGACGCGAGCCCAGCATCGAGCCGCTGCTGCGCCATAGCGGTATTCACCAAACCGCCTGACCCCCTGTATCACGACCGGCAGATGATGCCTGCCGGTCAGGAGCCCTGATGAATCAGTCAACCCCCAAACGCTTTATCGCCGGGGCCATCTGCCCGCGCTGTAGCGCCATGGATCGTATCCGCAGCTGGGAGAGCAACGGCACGCGCTATCGAGAGTGTGTCAGTTGTGACTTTTTCGAGCAGCTGCCCATGACCGAAGAAACGCTTGATCCGCTGGAGACACGCGTTTCCAGGGGTGAGCCGAAAAAAGAAAGCGACGACTTTCAGCCGGTCAAAATCATCGATCCAGGCAAACGCTAACCCCACTGGCGCAACGAGTGCACTCACCATCAATGCATTAAAAAGGCCCTGCCGATTCGCCGACAGGGCCTTTTTTTCAGTGAGCAACCGCTCTGGATCAGTTGGCGCCTTCAATCACGCCACAGGCCCAGCGCGCACCGCCACCGCCCAGTTTCGGGGTGTCGCTATAGTTGTCGCCGCCTTCATGAATCATGACGGCGTGCCCGGCAAGGTCGCTCTCTTTCAGGCGAGGCGCCAGCACCGGCGTTTTGATGTTGCCATCGTTGTCTGCGACCAGCAGCGGCATATCGCCCAGATGGCTGTCCTCGGCATAGGGGCCGGCATGCGTCTGTGTGTCTTCCGGATCAAAATGGCCACCGGCAGCACCGGCCGGTGTTACCTTGCCATCGGTGGTCGAAGGATCACAGCTGGGATTGGCGTGCAGATGAAAGCCATGCATGCCTGAGCCCGAGAGACCGGAAATATCCGGAGTGGCCATTAGCCCGTAATCGGTATCCTCGAAGGTCACGGTGCCTACGGAATCGCCTGCGCCCTTGTCGGTTGCCTTGTGCAGCTCTACCGTCGTGTCGGCCATGGCAAGCGGTGTCAGCGCCAGCAGTGCAGATGCCAGAAACATTTTTTTCATCGGAAGTCCTCTCGAGTCAGCCCATTAACGATTGGCGTACCCACAAGACTAGTTCGCCTGGCAGCAGGCGACCAATCAATGACGGATAGTCTCAAGCGAGAGATCAGCCACGATATTCGTGCAGGCTTCTGTCTGGTTCAGCGTGTAAAAGTGTAGTCCGTGCGCGCCCTGATCCAGCAGCTGCTGACAAAGGCGCGTCACCACTTCATGCCCGAAGGCCTGAATGCTCTCACTGTCATCGCCATAGGCTTCAAGCTGACGACGCACCCAGCGTGGAATTTCTGCACCACACATTTCGGAAAAACGGGCCAGTTTGGTGTAATTGGTGATCGGCATGATGCCCGGCACGATCGGCACATCCAAACCGCGGGCCCGAACCCTGTCCACAAAGTGATGATAGGCGTCCGGATTGAAGAAATACTGCGTGATGGCCATGTCAGCCCCGGCACGGACCTTGTCGACAAAATGATCGATATCACGCTCGAAGTTTTGCGCCTGCGGATGACACTCCGGGTATGCCGCTACGGTGAGATCAAAGTGATCACCGGTTTCTTCGCGAATGAAGTCGACAAGATTGCGGGCATAGCGCAGCTCCCCGACCCCCATCATGCCTGACGGCATATCGCCGCGCAGCGCCACGATGCGCTTGATCCCATGCTCGCGATACTGCGTCAAAAGCCTGCGAAGATCAGCCCTGCTACTGGCTACGCAGGAAAGGTGAGGCGCCGTGCAGATCCCGGTATCGCGCGAGATGTTTTTGACGGCATCAAAAGTGAAATCTCGCGTCGTACCACCGGCACCGAAAGTCACTGAAAAAAAACGCGGATCGAGTTCAGCCAGTTTTGTATAAACCTCCGGCAACCGGTCGCGGCCAGCTTCGGTACGCGGCGGAAAAAACTCGAAGCTGAGTTCGGGGGCACGGGAGTCACTCATGGGTCTGAAGGTCCTTTTGACGAGTCATGCTGCCGACCGGGCAAGGACATTTGTGCGCCCTTGATCTGCCCATGTAGGGCAGCGGTCAACCATCGATTGATGCCGTGTATTGTGACGTCGCCGGGGGATCAGGCCAAATGAAAGATTCGGGGGTACTGATCAAGCAGGATTCATGATCAGGCACGCAAAAGGTGTTTGAAACAACAAAAGGAAAGGAATGCTGCTGTATTGGCCGGTGACGGAATGGCGGAAAAGCGTGGGAGTCGAACCCACCAGGGACTGCTGGCAGCCCCTCTCGGGTTTGAAGCCCGAGCGCCCCACCGGGGGACGAAGCCTTTCCGTAATCGGACGATGTCAGCAGGCATACCATCAACAGGTATTACAGCAAGTCTGCATGATAGCGTAATTAATGCCACATGTCGGCCCGACGTACGACATGATCATCGCGCACCCGCCGTGTATAGCCAATTCGATCAAAAAATTCCAGAATCATGACGGCCAGCTTGCGTCCGATACCCAATTGATCACGAAAGCTGGCCACATGTGCCGCGCCCTGTGTCTGCTCAAGCTGTTGGATCATGTCGGCCATCTCGGAGACGGACCGGGCGAGGAAGAAATGATCGCGGCGCACATGATAGACCCGACCCAGGCGCGCCGCCGAGGTCAACACCTGACGCACCTGTCCCTCTTCAATACCGGTCATTCCCACCAGATCCCGCACTCTGGGCGGATCAAAGGGCGTTGCAGCAAGATACGGCTGGATCTGCTGCCACAGTGTCTCTTCCTCATCGGACAGCGCCGCCTGATGCTCCGGCAGCGACAAAAAGGGGCCATGCTGTTTCAGCATTCCTGTCGTCATCAGCGGCTGAACAATCTGGCGAAACAGCGCACTGGGAAGCCCCGGCATGACCTGACGGCGCAGACGCTCGCGTTCGGTGCCCAGCATGGCCGGCTCACGCTCGTGATTGTCAGCGACCACCTCGAGTATGCGCACTCGAAGTGACTCCAGTGCCTGCGGTGAAAAGGCTCGCATCTCCTGGCCAGCACTGATGACCCATGCCCCCAGCGCCTCGAACTCCCGGGCCAGCGAGGCGGGGGTACGATTGAAGTTCCGCGCCAGGCCATAAACGTCCGGGCCGTCCGGGCGCAGCGTCAGAGCCACTTTAAGCGGTTCAGCCAGAGAGATACCTGCGGGGCTGGCCATGACCGCCTGACGACAGCTCTCCAGCCACTGAAGCCGTGCCTTTGAGCGCTGACCGCGGCGCGGCGGTGTGCCGTCAAGCACGACAGCGCCACCAATGGTATACCGTGCGCCATGATCGCGAACGATCACGCGATCCCCCAGGCAGGCATGCAGAGGTGATTCCAGAATCATCTGTGCCAGCATGCGTCCGCCGGGCAGCAGCTGCTGGCCTTCCAGCAGGGAAATACGCCCGGTAACGTGCGATGCCCCCAGATGCAGATGCACACCCGACCAGTGACTCAGAGGGGGCGCATCTTCCAGCAGCTCCAGAGCAATATCCACGCGCGTCAGCGACGGTGTCGGCAGGGCCTGAGCCACCACCCAGTCACCGCGTTGAACGATCTCCCGGTCGATGCCCGGCCCTGCCAGGTTCAGGGCAAGCCTGTCTCCCTGGCGGGCATGTTCTGCTACGCGCCCCTGGCGTCGAAGTCCCCTGACACGGGCACCATGATCGGATGGAAACAATCTGACGCTGTCTCCAACCGAGATCTCGCCGGCCACGACCGTGCCCGTGACCACAAGCCCTGAACCGGTTTTGGTAAAGGCACGATCCACGGCCATGCGGAAGTTGCCCTGCGTGACTTCGGCATCGCTGGCCTGAGCCCGTCTCCAGAGTTCGTCCTTGAGCGCGGCGATACCCTCACCGGTCCGACTGGAAACTTCAAAGACCCGCGAGTCTTCCAGCGGCGAGCCGGCCAGAAGGGCCTGAATTTCCTCATGCACCTCCAGAACCCGCTGCCGCTCGACCAGGTCACACTTGGTCAGCGCCACCACACCGCGATCGATGCCCAGCAGACGCAGTATCTGCAGATGCTCCCGGGTCTGTGGCATGACGCCATCATCGGCCGCCACAACCAGCAGCATGGTATCAATACCTGCCACGCCCGAAAGCATGTTGTGGATAAACCTTTCATGCCCGGGCACATCGATAAACCCGAGTTCGAAATCGTCAGACATCTCCGGGTAGGCATAGCCGGCCTCGATGGTCAGGCCGCGGGCCTGCTCTTCGCTCAGACGGTCGGTGCTGATGCCGGTCAGCGAGTGAATCAGGGCTGTCTTGCCATGATCAACATGGCCTGCCGTTCCTACGATCATGATCCGGTTTTCCGATTGAGCGAGAGATGACAGAGCTGCTCCACGAAGGCGCGCTCCTCGGCCTCGCCCTGAAGACAGCGCAGATCAAGCCAGAGCGCCCCATCATGCCGTCGTCCAATGACAGGTCTTGGCAGTTGTCTGAAAGCGGTTTCAATCAGGCGCAAGCTGCGCTCCCCTGCGCGGCGCTCATGCGTGGTCGATGCCACCACGAGCGCATGACTGGGCAGGCGATCCACCGGCAAGGCACCACTGCCCAGCTGGCTTTTGCATGAGGCGATGCTGACCTGCATATCGGGTAGATGCTCGACAAGGGCCGGCAGCAGACGCTCGGCCGTGGCGGCAATATCGTCCTGCGAACGTGTCAGCAGCGTCAGTGTCGGGATATCGCGCTCGATCTCGTCGCTGTCACGGTAAAGCTGCAGGGTGGCCTCCAGCGCGCTCATGATCAGCTTGTCGACACGCAGCGCGCGCTTGAGCGGATGCCGCCGGATACGATCGATATAGTCACGACTGCCTACGATCAGGCCACACTGGGGGCCGCCAAGCAGCTTGTCACCGCTGAAGGTCACCACGTCTGCTCCAGCCTCGATACTCTGGCGAGGACGGGCCTCATCGGGCAGCCCCAGCGCGGCCATATCCGTAAGCGCCCCACTGCCCAGATCGACAATGAAGGGCACTTCCCGGGCATGTGCAATGCGGGCCAGCTCGCTCTCTTCAACGGCGGCCGTAAAGCCTTCAACAGCGTAGTTGGAGGTATGCGCCTTGAAGATCATGCCGGTGGCCTCTCCCATGGCCTGCTCGAAATCGCGCGCGTGGGTGCGATTGGTGGTCCCGACTTCGCGCAGATAACAGCCGGAGGTGTGCATGATGTCGGGCAGGCGAAACGAGCCCCCGATTTCAATGAGCTCCCCGCGTGAAATGACGGCTTCACGACCGGCCCCCAGCGCCGACAGCGTCAGCACGACGGCGGCAGCATTATTGTTGACCACGGTGGCGGCTTCAGCTCCGGTCAGCTCGCATAAAAGCGATTCAACGACGTGATCGCGATCCCCCCGCTGTCCGCTGTCGATGTCGTACTCCAGCGCCAGGGAATATCGGGCGGCCCGGGTCATGGCCGCGATGGCAGGCTCGGCCAGCGGTGCCCGCCCCAGATTGGTATGGATGACGGTACCGGTCAGGTTGAAAACGCTGGGCGCACTGGAGGCGCTCAATGACCGGGCCATACCAAGTGCCTGCGTGACCAGCTGTTCCGGCTCGAGAAGCGTGGCACCAGCCCGGGAAAGCCGCTGGCGTTCGCTGGCAAGCAGGTCGCGCACGGCACGTCTTTTAAGACGGTGGCTGATCTGCGAGCGCTCCATCGCCTGATGGGACAGCAGCACATCCACTGCCGGCAGGTAACGACGCAGGTCATCCATCAGGGGCTCCTTTCATGAGGTCGGGGCGAGAGCATTCATAAAAACACGTCTCATCCTGTCATGCAGACTCTGCCATCCATTGAAGGTCCGGCAGGGCCGCAGGAAGGGTAATGTACTGAAATCGGACCATACGGTACACGATCATTCAAGCCGGTCATCATCCATTAAAAAAGTATTGAAACAAGTAGCATACATTTTCTACAGAGACCGTTTTGATATAACCGCATAAAAAACGCGCTCATATTGAGCGCGTTTACAAAGCCAGACATGAGGATCAGCCAGCAATCAGCCAGGGATTGTAGCTGCTGCGTCCGATATCACGTTCGCGGGCAATCATGATATCCAGCCCCAGACTTGCCAGATCGTCGGCCAGGGCATCGGCATCCACCTCGGTATCGCGATGGATGATCTTCACGTAGCTTTGGCAGTCGCCACAGGTTTCCGCCCTGATCGGTAGCGGACGCTTGCCATCCTCGCCCTCAAGACCGACATAATCCAGCTTGCCGGTTTCAAAGCAGGTCGTGCAGCGGGCCCGTTCCATGTACCACTCGGCAGCACAGATCGAGCACTGCATGTAGCGTACGCGGGAACGCTCACGCCCTACCTGAATGAGACTGGCCACTGGCAATGCACCACAGCAGGGACATACCGTCTGGGCCGTGCCCTCTGCGCGCTTCGGCGGACGGGGAAGCACGGAGCACTGGCGAAGCCATGCCACCTGCAGGACGGCTGCCACCAGTGGCATGAAGGCACGGGTATCCTGCGTCCCCCTGCCGGCATTGAGCACCTCGGTCGCGATCTCTCGGCGCGCCCCGTGATCGAGCTGGCGCAGCTGGCGGATCAACTGCTGCTGCGCCTGCCCCACGTTGAGCTCCAGTGCGTCACACAAAGCGTCCAGATCTTCCTGCCAGTCCAGATCAGCCTGCAGCGACTGAACCGAAAGTGGCGGCATGCCGTGTTCAAGAGCCAGATCAAAGGCCTGACTGTCCGGCTGAAAGGTGCTGGTGCGTTTTTGCAACACCTGATGCTGAGCCTGCGCCAGGCGCGCAGCAAAGCCGAGAAAATCGGCCATCGAACGCATGCGTCTGGAAAGATCACGCAGGCGTCGCGCCCGATGACTGAAAAGACGTCGTTCGGGCAGCACCACGACGGGGGGTTCAACGACCCCGCCGGGGATAGCACCGTAATCATGTTCAGCCTGATGTTCGGCCGTCATGGCGAGCTCCGTGATGGGATGTCGTGTCACGCTCGGAAGCGTTCTCGTCTCCCGCACGCTGCGAGGGCTTTTTCATTTCGTCTTCATACCAGAGCGGATGGTGATGTTTCGCCCAGGCATGAGTGACGTGACCGCGGGTCATGGCCTTGATCGAGCCCTTGACCCAGATGGCGGCATACACATGCACGATGATGGTCGCAATACCGATAAAAGCGGCCAGTGCATGCACAAGACTCGCCACGCGAATCAGCGGAATGGGGAAGAATCCGGCAAACCAGGGCCGCCACATGATCACACCCGTGATCAACAGCACCGGAATACAGAGGATCAGCGCCCAATACACCATCTTCTGACCCGGATTGTACTTGCCAATCGGCGGCAGCTTGTCATCCCGGTTGTTGAGCACATCGCCCATCTGTCGCATCCACTGCACATCGTTTTTCATCAGCAGATTGTATTTGAGCTGTCGCACCGCAATGATGACGAACAGCACAAACAACACTACGCCGATGAAGGGGTGCAGCACTCGCGACCAGACCGGTCCGCCCAGTGTATTACTCAAAAAGAAAAACGGCGGATGGAAGAAGGCAAGTCCTGACAGCGTCAGCAGGATAAAAGCGCCTGCCATTGCCCAGTGATTGGCCCGGGTACCCGGGCCGTAACGCAGCATGGTCTTTTGTTTCTTGAAATTCATGACCGATGCTCCTCTTCACGTGAGACATGATGATGGTCATCGCCTTCGCCGAACATCTCTTCATCCGTAGGCTCTTCCTTCGGGCCCTTGGTGATGTAGTGGAAGAAGCCGGCAAACGCCGTGATCCCCAGAATGGCGGACATGATGGGCTTGGTAACGCCCTTCCAGGCGCCGACGACCGGCGAAATGCGTGGATCCTTCGGCAGACCGTGATAGAGCCCGGGCTCGTCATGATGATGCAACACATACATGACGTGCGTGCCGCCTACACCCGCCGGATCGTAGATCCCGGCCTTTTCAAAACCACGTTCCTTCAGGTCATTCACGCGCTTGTCGGCGCGCGCCAGCATGTCCTTCTTGCTGCCAAACTCGATGCAGTTGGTCGGGCAGGCCTTGACGCAGGCCGGTTCCAGTCCAACATTGACACGATCGGAGCACAGGGTGCACTTGTAGGACTTGCTGTCCTTTTCCGAGATGCGCGGAATGTTGAACGGGCAACCGGTAATACAGTAGCCACAGCCAATGCAGTTATTGGAATCGAAGTCGACGATACCGTTGGCGTACTGCACGATGGCACCGGGAGCCGGGCAGGCTTCAAGACAGCCCGGTTCGGCACAATGCATGCAGCCATCCTTGCGAATCAGCCAGGACAACTGCTTGTCCTTGCTTTCGCTTGAACCGCCCACGGCCTCCATTTCCACTTCGTTGAACCGCATGACGGTCCAGGACTCGGCGGTCAGGTCCATGGGGTTGTCATACACCCCATGACATTCGCCCACGTCATCACGAAGGTCATTCCACTCCATGCAGGCGACCTGGCAGGCCTTGCAACCGATGCACTTGGAGACATCGATCAGCTTGGCCACTTCCACCACGTTGTCGCGCGCATGGGGTGCCGGCAGTGTCGTCGCGGAGCGGGCAACGATATTTTGTGAATTGATCATATGCCCTCCCTTATGCCTTTTCGACCTTGACGATGAATGACTTGTATTCCGGTGTCTGGGTATTGGCATCGCCCACAACCGGCGTCAGCGCATTGGCCAGATAGCCCTTTTTCGCCACGCCCGTGAAGCCCCAGTGAATCGGAATACCCACGTGATGCACGTCGCGATCACCAATACGCATGGGCTGCATACGTTTGGTTACCACGGCGACAGCCTTGATAAAGCCCCGGTTGGAAGAGACCCTTACCCAGTCACCGGCGACCACTCCAATCTCTTCAGCCAGCTGATGACTGATCTCCACAAACTGCTCCGGCTGCACGACCGCATTGAGTTTTGCGTGCTTGGTCCAGTAGTGGAAATGCTCGGTCAGGCGATAGGTCGTGGCCGCATGCGGAAACTCTTCTCGAGTTCCCAGATCCGCGCGATCCTTGTCGAAGATACGTCCCGCCGGATTGTTTCTCGCCAGCGGGTTGTTCGGATGCAGCGGATTGTTGTCGATCGGCGACTCGTACGGCTCATAGTGCTCGGGGAACGGGCCATCGACCATGCTCTGTCCAGCGAAGAAGTTACCGCCACCGGAAGGCTGCATGATAAACGGACCCACACCCTCCGAGGGTGCCGACGTCAGCGGAAAGTCGGGGACATCGGCCCCGATCCAGCGGCCCTGCTCGCTACTCCACCAGACAAATGCCTTCTCCCTGCCCCAGGGCCGGCCCTGCGTATCGGCACTGGCACGGTTGTAGAGTACGCGTCGATTGGCCGGCCATGCCCATGCCCAGCCCAGCGTATTGCCGGTACCGTATGGATCGGAGTTGTCGCGACGCGCCATCTGGTTGCCGTCCTGCGTCCAGGCACCGGAAAATATCCAGCAACCCGAAGCCGTACGGCCATCAGCGGTCATTTCCGAGAAGCTCGACAGCAACTCGCCGGCTCGGCGGGTCACGTTACCGTTGTCATCGGTCAGATCGACCAGCGCACGCCCGTTGTACTCCTGCGCCAGCTCTTCCGAGGACGGTGCTTCGGGAATGTTGTAGTCCCATTTCAGATTCAGGATCGGATCGGGGAAAACACCCCCTTCCTGACGGTAGAGCTCGCGAATACGGATAAAAAGATCACCCATGATGCGAGTATCAGGACGTGCTTCACCCGGTCCGGGTGCGGCAGCCCAGTGCCACTGCAGCCAGCGGGCACTGTTGACGATCGAGCCGTCATCCTCGGCAAAGCAGGTGGTCGGTAGACGAATCACCTCGGTCTGAATCTGGCTCGAATCGACGTCGTTGTATTCGCCGTAGTTCTTCCAGAACTCGCTGGTTTCCGTATTCAACGGATCCATGACGACCAGATACTTGAGTCTGGACAGTCCTTCGGTGACCTTCTGACGATTGGGAAACGATGCCAGCGGGTTAAAGCCCTGACAGAAATACCCGTTGATCTCACCCTTGTACATGCGATCAAAGGTATCCAGCACGTCATAAAGCGGTCTGGAAAGCTTCGGCAACCAATCAAAACACCAGTTGTTGCCTTCGTTGGCGGCATCGCCAAACCAGGATTTCATCAGGCTGACATGGAATTTCTCGTAGTTTTTCCAGTACGAGACTTCACCTTCCAGGATCGGTTGCTTGGCACGCTTTTTGATATAAGCCGGATAGTCCTGCTCGCCCGCGTTGGCCAGCGACATATAGCCCGGCAACAGCTGAGAAAGCAGCCCCAGATCGGTCAGCCCCTGAATGTTGGAGTGACCGCGCAGGGCATTCACCCCGCCCCCCGGCATCCCCATATTGCCCAGCAACAGCTGGACCATGGCGGCCGTACGGATGATCTGCGAACCAATCGAATGCTGCGTCCAGCCCAGCGCATAGAGCATCGTCATGGTCTTGTGCGGCACGGCCATCTTGCCGATTTCCGCCCAGATATGTTCGATGTGCTCTCTGGGCATGCCACAGATGCTCGACACCGTATCGATGTCATAGCGGCTGTAGTGCTCACGCATCAACTGATAGACGCATCTGGGGTGTTGAAGCGACGTGTCGCGCAGGGCATAGCCGTCATCACCGAGCTTATACATCCACGATGACTTGTCATCATAGGAGTGCTGATCCGGGTTGTAGCCGGTAAAGATGCCGTCTTCAAAGCCGTAGTCGTCATGCACGATCAGCGAGGCATCGGTGTAGTTGAGGACATACTCGTGCTGTACCTGATCGGTCGTGATCAGGTAATGAATCAAACCGCCCAGAAACGTGATGTCAGTCCCGGTACGGATAAAGGCCTTGTAGTCTGCCACTGCACAGGTACGCGTATAGCGCGGATCAATGCAGATCAGCTTGGCCTTGTTGTGCTCAATGGCCTCGGTAACCCAGCGAAAGCCCACGGGGTGAGCCTCGGCAGAATTGCCGCCCATTGAAAGAATCAGATTGGCATTGCGGATGTCGACCCAGTGATTGGTCATCGCACCGCGACCGAATGTTGGGGCAAGACCTGCCACCGTCGGTCCGTGTCAGACGCGCGCCTGGTTGTCGAACGCTACCATGCCAAGGTTACGCACCACCTTGTGGGTGATGTAACCCGCCTCATTGGAGGAACCCGAAGCGGCCAGAAAGCCGGTCGTGGTCCAATGATTGACCGTGCCACCGTTTTCGTCACGCTCGACAAAATTGGCATCACGATCATCCTTGATGTAGCGCGCAATCTTGTCGAGCGCCTCATCCCAGCTGACGCGCTTCCACTCGCTCGAGCCCGGTGCACGGACCTGCGGGTACTCAAGACGCCCTTCGCTGCGCACGAAATCGAGAAGCCCCGAGCCCTTCGGGCACAGAGAGCCGCGAGAGACCGGATGATCCGGGTCGCCCTCGATGTGGAAGACTTCCTGGCGAGCATTTTTGGAACCGTCGCCATGGCTATAGATCAGGATGCCGCAGCCCACCGAGCAATAGGTGCAATTGTTGCGGGTTTCCTTGGCGTGCGTCAGCTTGAACTGGCGCACGGATGCTTCAGCGGACTCCGGGGCAAACCCCATCATCGCCATGCTGGAAGAGGCCACACCGGCCGCCCCCAGCTTGAAGAACTGTCTTCGGGTTACATTAACCGTCATGGGTCAATCTCCTCATCGCCTGCCGGGTTACCGGCTATCAGGGCGGGCAGGCGTCATGCTTGAACATCGACCATTGGCCGATGTGACCAGTCACTGTTTATCGGCATGACTTCGCCGATTATTAATACTTCCCATGATTGGGATAATTTTTATCAGGTGATGCGAATAAAGAAGGGATAGGGAAATAGTCATGCGGCTGGCGTCGTGAGGACAAAATGCCGCATCAGCCGATTTTCAGGGACATTGTACGTTTTGTCATCATCGGGTTTCAAAAGTAAACGCCATAATTTTTTATGACCATTAAAATCCGATTTGATTCAATCAGTTACGAGAAATCGCCGGCATTAATTTTATTTTAACCAGAAGTTGTTCCGGTCTCCTCATCGGCCAGCCAGTCCTCTGCCTCGGTTTTTTCACGGTGCCCGGAAGGCGGCCTGGGGTCATCTACCAGCGTCTGGTTCTGCCAGTCAACCAGGCGCAGCCGACCATCAAACTCTTCGACCAGGGCGGTACAGTTTTCTACCCAGTCACCGTCGTTACAGTACACAAAACCTTCACACTCGCCGAAAAAAGGGATGTGAATATGGCCACCGATGTAGCCATCCACCTCTTCACGACGTACGCGCGCCAGTGCCGATTGACGAAAGGCACCGGCAAAGTGTTTGACGTTGCCTGAACGCCGCTTGAGCGCCGCCGACAGCGACCAGTACGGACGCCCCAGGCGACGACGGGCCTGCACGGTCCAGCGATTGGTGCGTCGCATGGTATGCAGTGCCATCTCACCTACTACCAGCTTCCATCGTGGCGCCTTGAAGTGGCCATCGAACTCGTCCCCATGGCTGACCAGCAGCCGCCTGCCATCCTTTGTGACATGGATGGCGTCGCGCCGGACTTCGATATTGCGAAAGGTTTCGCCACAGAAGGTACGAAAGGCAGCGTCGTGATTGCCCGGGATATAGATCACCTCGCAGCCGGTACGTGCCAACCGCAGGATATGGCGCACCAGCCGCTGCTGATGGGCATCCAGTACCGATATGGCCCGACGCTTCATGGCAATCAGATCAAAGACATCGCCAACCAGATAAAGCCGCTCGGGGCGCACCAGCTGCATCAGGTTGAGCAGCAGCTGTGCCTGGGCATCAGGTGTGCCCAGATGAAGATCGGACACAAACAGGGTGCGTGCATTGGGCCTTCGGGCCATCGGATCCTCCCGGACAGTCTCGACAACGCATTACCTGCGTCACGTTAAACACCTTCAATGACAGACAATTATCGACATAACATCGACATCCGTCGAATCGTCGCACGTGGCAGACCACAGGGGCAGCTACACTCATTTTGCACTCATCCTATCGCCATACCGAAGGAGACTCCTGATGTCCGCTCCCAGCGAGAAGGTCTTTATCAGCCCCGGCCGCTATGTCCAGGGCGCCAACACACTCTCCCGCGCCGGCCACTATGTGTCGCAACTGGGTCGGCAGGCGCTGGTCATTGCCGATGATTTCGTCTGGAAAATGGCAGGCCAGGCGTTGAGTGACAGCCTCAAGAGCAGTGGCATCGGCTTTGAGCGCGCCATCTTTGAAGGCGAATCCTCCACGGCTGAAATTGACCGGCTGATTCAACAGGGCGAAAAGCTCAGGGCGGATGTGGTCATCGGTCTTGGCGGTGGCAAGACCCTGGATACGGCCAAGGGTGTGGCCGACAGGATGAATGCCGCCTGTGCGGTCCTGCCCACCACCGCCTCAACGGATGCCCCGACCAGCGCGCTGTCCGTGATCTACAGCGATGAGGGCGAGTTCGAATCCTACCGCTTTTACAACAAGAATCCCGATCTGGTGCTGGTCGATACCGCCATTATCGTCAAGGCACCACCGCGCTTTCTGGCTTCCGGCATCGCCGATGCGCTGGCCACCTGGGTCGAGGCACGCGCCGCCATTCGCGCCTGTGCCACCAACATGGCCGGCGGCCAGGCCACCCTTCTGGGCCAGACCATCGGCGAAAAGTGTGAAGAAGTCCTGTTTGATCACGCCCTGCTCGCCTGGCAGGCCAACCAGGCCGGGATCGTGACGCCTTCTTTTGAAGCCGTGGTCGAAGCCAACACGCTTTTGAGCGGACTGGGCTTTGAAAGCGGCGGTCTGGCCGGCGCGCATGCCATCCACAACGGCTTTACCGCCCTGCATGGCGATATCCACGAGCTCACTCACGGTGAAAAGGTCGCGTACGGCACCATGGCCCAACTGATTCTGGATCAGACGCCGCAGGCCGAACTGGAAGAGTATCTGGATCTCTATCTGGCCCTGGGCCTGCCGATGACGCTGGAGGCGCTCAAGCTCAGGGACGTCAGCGACGAAGACCTGTATCGCGTGGCCGAGGCCGCACTCAAAGAAGGCGAGTCGATCCACAACCTGGCCTATACGCTCACGCCGGACCAGGTCGTCTACGCCATCAAGGCGGTCGACGTTCATGCGCGAGCCTACATGGAAAAGCTTGGCTGGGAGTGACCCCAGGCCTTCAAGCCTCAACCGTCTGAACAGCTGTCTGAAAAAGGGCCGCCCCGCGGCCCTCTTTCAAACCTGTCATCAACGGTCACAGACCACCGGAAACGAAAAAAGGCCGGCGCACCGCTATGCTGATAGCAGTTCTGCCCTCTTTTCATGTGACCGGACCGGAAGCCGAGACTCATGCAAAACGCCGATATCGCCCGTACCCTTAACCGCCTGGCCAATCTGCTGGATATCGAAGGTGCCAACGCCTTCCGTGTGCGCGCCTATCGAAGTGCCGCACAGACCATTGAATCCCACCCTCATGCCCTGCAGGAGATGGTGGCCCGCGGCAAGCCACTGACCGAGCTGTCCGGTATCGGCCGCGATCTGGCCGAGAAGATTACCGAGCTGATCAATACGGGCCACCTCACGGTACTTGAGGACGCCGAAAAGCGTCTGCCGCCCGGGCTTTTGCAACTGATGCGGGTCAGCCAGCTGGGACCAAAACGCGTGCGTCATCTTTTTGAGGCGCTGGGCATCGATAGTCTTGAGGCCCTGAAACAGGCTGCACGGGAAGGTCGTATCAGCGCGCTTGAAGGCTTTGGCCCAAAAACCGAAGCCGGCATTCTCAGAGAGGCCGAGCGTATCGATGAGATCCCGCCACGTGCGCGACTCGACCAGGCCCATCAGGCCGCTGCCGATCTAATCGCCTGGCTCGAACATGCAGGTAGTGCACAGCGCATCAGTGCGGCGGGTAGTCTGAGACGCGGCCGCGACACTGTCGGCGATCTCGACATTCTGGTCAGCAGCGATGATGGCTCGGCGATCATGGCGCACTTGCTGGACTACCCGGAGCTTGCCGAAACCGTCTCGCACGGCGAAACGAAATCCACCGTTCATCTGCACTCGGGCCTGCAGGTGGATGTACGCGTGGTGGCCGATGAAAGCTTTGGCGCCGCCCTTTACTATTTTACCGGCTCGCAGGCACACAACATCGCCACCCGCAAGATGGCCACCGAGCGTGGACTCAAGATCAACGAGTACGGCATTTACAAGGGGAAAAAACAGCTGGCAGGCCGTACCGAAGAAGACGTTCTATCACGGATCGACCTGCCCTGGATTCCGCCGGAGCTGCGGGAAAACCGTGGCGAGATCGAGGCCGCCCGGGAGGGTACGCTACCAGAGCTTGTTACCCTGGAGGATATCCGCGGTGATCTGCACATGCATACCACCGCCTCCGACGGCAAGGCAAGCCTTGAAGACATGGTGCACGCCGCCAAAAGTCGCGGCTATCGCTATATTGCCATCACCGATCACTCCAAACGTCTGGCCATGGCCAACGGTCTGGACGCCAAACGCCTGCGCGAGCAGATGGCAGAAATCGACACGCTCAACGAGCGCCTGAAGAACTTTACCGTTTTGAAAGGCAACGAGGTCGATATCCTGGAGGATGGCTCTCTTGACCTTCCCGATGACGTGCTCAGGGAGCTCGACATCTGCGTCTTCTCGGTGCACTCGAAGTTCAATCTATCCAGGGAGAAACAGACCCAACGTATCCTGCGCGCCATGGACAACCCCCATGTCAATATTCTGGCGCACCCCACCGGTCGCATTATCAACGGCCGGGAGGGATATGATGTGGATGTCGAGGCCGTACTGCGCGGGGCCAAAGAGCGCGGCGTCTTTCTTGAAATCAACGCTCAACCCGCCCGTCTTGATCTCGCCGATCGCTGGGCACGCATGGCACGTGACATCGGCGTGGCCCTTGCCATCAATACCGATGCCCACTCGACCGAGCAACTGGGACACATGGCACTCGGCGTGACGCAGGCCCGTCGCGGCTGGCTTGAAAAAAAGGACGTGCTCAATACCCGCACCGTCACACAGCTCAAAAAACTGATGAGGCGCTAACGGGACGGCCAGGTGCTCAGGTGGCACCGAATATCAAAAGTGCTCCGCTGGCAGTAATGGCTGCACCGCTGGCACGTTGTATCCAACGCGCACCATTGCCACGAGCGACGGTCAGGGCCATCAACACCCCAAGGCCGTGCAGTGCCGCCGTGGAAAGCATGAACCCCGTCAGATAGGGCCCGACGTGACCACTGGCTTCGGTCGCGTGAGCATGGCCATGCAGTACGGCAAAAAGCCCGATGCACAGCAGTGAAATACGGGTGAATGCCATGGGTTGCTGTTGGCCACCTGTCAGTGTCAGTAGCCCGAAAATCATCACGGAAAGCAGGATGCCGGGCTCTACCAGGGGCAGACCCACCCCTGCCCAGCCCAGTAGCGCGCCACCGCCCATGGCGATCATGAAGGTCAGGGGTGCGACCAGCACACGCTTTGGCATGACAAATCCGGCCCAGAGCCCTACCGCGACCATGGCCAGTAGATGGTCCATCCCGGTCAGCGGATGCAAAAGCCCGGCCGTCAACCCCGAGCCATGCTCGTGGCCGGGATGTGCCATTGCCGGCAGGGAAAGCATCATCAGCGTGCCTGTCAGTGCGAAGGCCTGAGGGAAGCGCATACGGTTATCCTCTAAAGGTTGATTCAGTCGTCCGGCCTGTCACGGGGCAGACCATGACCATTTGCAGACAGGCCATTATGTCGTACTTGCCCGTCAGGCCCGGCTCACTACGACGAAGGGTTAAAGTGTCGCGGTACGCCGTGCGCTGCCTGTCATCGATACAATGCCTTCCCCGGCAATAAAAAACGCCCCGGGGGCCCGCTCAAGCGGCCCCGGGGCGTTCATGTCGTGGATCAAACCAGGCCTGAAGGCCCGGTCAGCCACTCACTCAGTAGCGATACTCATGCGGCTTGAACGGCCCTTCCTGCGGCACGCCCAGATACTCGGCCTGCTTCGGAGTCATTTTGGTGAGCGTGCCACCAAAACCTTCGACCATGTAGCGGGCGACTTCTTCGTCCAGCTGCTTGGGCAGCACTTCTACCGTCACGGCCGGACGCTCATCGACGGGGATATCGGCAAAACGGCGCTCATACAGATGGATCTGTGCCAGCACCTGGTCGGCAAAGGAGCCGTCCATGACGCGCGACGGGTGGCCGGTCGCGTTGCCCAGATTGACCAGACGCCCTTCGGAGAGCAGCAGCAGGTAGTCATCGCTGGTCGGGTCAAAGTTGCCCGGCGTGCCGTCGCGATAGATCTTGTGGACCTGCGGCTTGATCTCTTCCCACGCCCAGTGCTTGCGCATATAGGCGGTGTCGATCTCGTTATCGAAGTGGCCGATGTTGCAGACCACCGCGCCCTTCTTGATCGCGCCCAGCATGCCGGCGTCGCAGACATTGATGTTGCCGGTCGTGGTCACCAGCACATCGATCTTGCCCAGCATGTACGTATCGAGGTTGTTGCCGGACTCATCGTTGGCACCATCGATGTAGGGCGAGACGACCTCATAGCCGTCCATGCAGGCCTGCATGGCGCAGATCGGATCGACTTCGCTGACCTTGACGATCATGCCTTCGTTGCGAAGACCGGCCGCCGAGCCCTTGCCCACGTCACCATAACCGATGACCAGCGCCTGCTTGCCGGAGAGCAGATGATCAAGACCGCGCTTGATGGCGTCCGACAGCGAGTGGCGGCAGCCATACTTGTTGTCGTTTTTCGACTTGGTGACCGAGTCGTTAACGTTGATGGCCGGCACACGCAGCGTGCCCTTGCGCATCATTTCGACCAGGCGATGTACCCCGGTGGTGGTCTCTTCGCTGATGCCGTGAATGGCATCGAGAAGTTCGGGATGCTCATCGTGGAGCATCAGGGTCAGATCGCCGCCATCGTCGAGCACCATGTTCGGGCGCCAGCCCTCCGGTCCCTCGATGGTCTGCTGGATGCACCACCAGAACTCCTCCTCGGTCTCGCCCTTCCAGGCAAAGACCGGTATACCGGCGGCGGCAATGGCCGCGGCGGCCTGATCCTGGGTCGAGAAGATGTTGCACGAGGACCAGCGGACGCTGGCCCCCAGCTCGATCAGCGTCTCGATCAGCACCGCGGTCTGAATGGTCATGTGGATGCAGCCGGCAATACGGGCGCCCTTGAGCGGCTGCTGATCACGATACTTGGCGCGAATCTTCATCAGCGCCGGCATTTCGGTCTCGGCGATGCGAATCTCGCGGCGGCCCCAGTCGGCCAGACTGATATCGGCGACCTTATAGTCCTGATGGACGGCGTTTTCGGCAGTAGCCATGAAACACTCCTGGCAGATAGCGGGCGCCGTTGAATCCGGAGTATCCAGCCCGAGCCTCGCAAAAGTCGTGCCTTTGCTGCAGCGCCCCTCGGGCGGACATGACGTCCCACAAAAACGTGGGATATGAAAATCTGATGCAAATTATAGCGGGCCGGCGCCTTTGATGGTCAATACCGAAGGTAAAAGCTGCCCGCCCGCTATCGCAGTATCGGCCCCAAAATCATCAACACGAGGTGACGACTCAATGATTTTTCGATTCTTTTGACGATTCACCAACGCCTGGCACCACATGCCCGACCAGCTTGCCGATGGTCAGTCCCTGCACCAGAATCGAGAACAGCACGATGATGTAAGTGATCATCACGATCGGCTCGCGATACTCGCTGTCCGGCAGGCCCAGTGCCAGCGCTACCGAAATACCGCCGCGCAGCCCGCCCCAGGTCAGGACCCGCGTCGTGCCACGGCGATAGTCGACCCAGTGGCGCATCACCATCATGGGCAGCCCGATGGTGACAAGCCGTACCGTCAGAATGATCACGATCAGCGGCGCGGCCACCATCAGGTAGCTCCATTCGAAGGGAATCAGCAGAAGTTCAAGGCCGATCAGGACAAACAGTACCGCGTTGAGAGTCTCGTCGATCAGCTCCCAGAAGCCATCCACATAGCGACGGGTATTGTCCGACATGGCATGCTCGCGTCCGCGATTGCCGATAAAGAGTCCCGCGACCACCATCACGATCGGTCCGGACACTTCAAGCCAGGTGGCCAGCGCATAACCGCCCAGCACCAGCGCCAGACTGACCAGCACCTCAACCTGATACTGATCGATACTTTTCATCATTCGATAGGCGATATAGCCCATCGCCAGCCCCAGCAGCAGCCCACCGCCGGCCTCTTCGGCAAAAAGCGTCAGTGAATGCATGGGGGTGAGCTGCTCACCGGCCGTTACCGCGCCGACCAGCAGGGTAAAAACCACCACCGCCACGCCGTCATTGAACAGCGACTCGCCCACGATCTTGATCTCCATATCCTCCGGAGCCCCGGCGCTTTGCATGATGCCCAGCACCGCGATTGGATCCGTCGGCGAAATCAGCGCACCAAAGACGAGACAGTAGAGATACGGCACCTCGATATGAAAGGTGGCAAACAGCCACCAGGCCGCACTGCCGATGGCGAGCGTCGAGACTACCACGCCGACCGAGGCCAGAAAGCCGATCGACCAGCGATAGCGCTTGAGCTTGTCGATATCCACATGCAAGGCACCGGCAAACAGCAGAAACGACAGCATGCCGTCCATCAAAAGCGCATTGAAATTGATACTACCCAGCCACTGCTCGGCCATATCAGTGACATAGGTAAAGCCCAGATGGTCCAGTGCGATCAGCCCCAGCGATGCCAAAAGGGCGATCACCATGACCCCGATGGTGGCCGGCAGGCGAACGAAACGATAGTTGAACCACGCAAAAAGCGCAGTGATGGTAATAAACAGTGCTGCAATATTAAGCATGGGATTCCGTCTGTTCGGTCAGATAGACGCCTGTATGATTGATCCGTAACAATTAGAGCGCGAATCGAAGTGTGGTCATGAGCATAGCCCACGCTCAGCCACAAAAAAGCCCACGCTGGCGTGGGCTTGATCACATCAACCGGGCGGGATGGCGTATCAGAGTCCGGCTGCGTCCCGCAGCGTCTCGGCACGGTCAATCTTCTCCCAGGGGAAGGCGGTGAAGGTCTCGGTCTGTTCCTCACCGTTGACGTCGCGCCAGGTATAGGTGTGCTCGAACGGCTCACGGCCGAAGTGCCCATAGGAAGCGGTAAGCTGATACATCGGATGCAAAAGATCCAGCATCCGGGTAATCGCGTAGGGGCGCAGGTCAAAGTGCTCGCGTACCAGCTCGATGATCTTGTCATCGCTGATTTTGCCGGTGCCAAAGGTATTGATGGCCACCGAGGTCGGCTCGGCCACACCGATGGCGTAGGACACCTGAATCTCGCACTTCTCGGCAATCCCGGAGGCCACCACGTTCTTGGCCACATAGCGTCCGGCATAAGCTGCGCTGCGGTCCACCTTGGACGGGTCCTTGCCGGAGAAGGCGCCGCCACCGTGACGCGCCATGCCACCATAGGTATCCACGATGATCTTGCGCCCTGTCAGACCGCAATCGCCCACCGGCCCGCCGATCACGAACTTGCCGGTCGGATTGATGTGAAAACGGGTCGTCTCGGTGATCCACTCGGCCGGCAGCACATCACGAATGATCAGCTCTTCAACGGCGTGACGCAGCTCTTCCTGCGAGATGCTCTCGTCATGCTGCGTTGACAGCACGACCGCATCGACGGCGACCGGCTTGCCATCCTCGCCGTAGCGAAAGGTCACCTGACTCTTGGCATCCGGGCGCAGCCAGGAAAGCGTACCGTTCTTGCGAAGCTCCGACTGCCGCTCGACCAGGCGATGCGAATAATGGATCGGCGCCGGCATATAGGACGGCGTCTCACTGGTGGCATAGCCAAACATCAGCCCCTGGTCACCTGCACCCTGATCTTCTGGTTTGGAGCGGTCCACGCCCTGCGCGATATCGATGCTCTGCTTGCCGATCAGATTGAGCACGCCACAGGTGGCACCATCAAAGCCGACTTCGGAAGAGGTATAGCCGATATCCGAAATCACGCGGCGCACCAGGTCCTCAAGATCCACCCAGGCGCTGGTGGTGATCTCGCCGGCCACGATCGCGACTCCCGTCTTGACCAGCGTCTCGCACGCCACACGCGCCTGCTTGTCCCGGGCAATCAGGGCATCAAGCACTGCATCGGAGATCTGATCGGCAATCTTGTCAGGATGTCCTTCGGAGACGGATTCGGAGGTAAACAGGGAGTATTCGCTCATGAAAGCTCTGGGTCCTTGTATCGCTCATTGATGAGCAGGAAATATGAAAAGTCAGTCCGTCCTGCACGCCGCAGACGTCCTGTCATGAATGTGGATACCGATACTCTCGGCACAGTGCGAAAAGTTTACACCCGGTAAAAGCAAAGTGCCTAACCCACGTCCGTGCAATGTCTTCATGGTCATCACGCAGGATGTTCATGCCGAACCGACGCCACTTGAGATGCCAGACCATGGTTGATGACGTCTTCACAGGCGCAGGACCCTACAATCACGGACTGGATTAAAGGGTGCACGGCTGTAACCCTTGTCCCTTCACGTTCAACATCAGGATGGGCACATGTCATCATCGCAATCCCTTTTTGCCTATATCGGCTGTGGCGGCGCCGGCGAGGTTTGTCTGGTGCGCTATGCACACGAGCGTCTTGAACTGATCCAGCGCGTCACACTCCCCGACCTTGAAAAGGCCGGTGGCTCCATGCCGCTGTGCCTGAGTCCTGATCAGCGCCATCTGTATGCCGCCGGCCGCGGCACCCCCATGGGCATTTTCACCTTTGCCATTGATGCACAGAGCCATCAACTGACGCCGGTATCGACCTTTCCCATCCATGAAAGCGTCGCCTACCTGGCCTGCTCGGCGCAGGATGGCCGCCTCTTTTCGGCCTCCTATCACCATCATCTGGTGGCTGCCTACGAGATTTCCCGGGAAGGCGCTGTACAGGGCGAGCAGGGCCGGTGGAATACCGAACCCAATGCCCACTGCATTCTCCCGGACCCGGATCAGCGCAACCTGCTGTTCACCAGCCTCGGCGGCGATCGCCTCTACTGCGCCAGCCTTGAAACCCAGCCTCCCTTTAAAGACACGATCGAGGTTGCGCTGCCCGACGGTACCGGGCCCAGACACCTGATCTTCAATGCCGCCGGCACACAGCTTTATCTGCTCGGCGAGCTGGATGGCTCCATTACGCTATTTGACTACGACAGCAGCACTCGAACCCTGAACAAGCGACAGCGGGTCGTGGTGGACAAGGGCAATGCCGACAAATTCTGGGCGGCGGACATTCATCTCGACGCCGAAGGGCGCTATCTGTACGCCTCCGAGCGCAGCAGCTCGCTGATCACCTCTTTTGCCGTCGATGCCGACAGCGGCGAACTCACTCGCATCGGCGCCTTTGACGTCGAGGCGCAGCCCCGAGGCTTTGCGCTGGAGGCTACTGGGAAGATTATGCTGGTGGCCGGCCAGCAATCCCATCATGTGGCCGCCTATCGTCTCGATGAGGGAAGGCTTGAGTTCATCGACCGCGTGGAAGTCGCCCAGTCCCCGGACTGGGTCGAGATACGCTGAAGAGAGCCCGCCGCGTGCAAGCACCTGCGGCGGGGTCTGACATGGCTAGCTTATGGTATAGCCACCATCAACCAGCAGATTTTCACCTGACACCATCGAGGCGCCCGGCGAAGCCAGCCAGGCGACCGCATTGGCGATCTCTTCCGGCTCGGCGAAGCGGCGCATCGGCATTCGCGATCGAGCTGCTTCACCGGCGTCATTATCCCAGGCGGTGCGCCCCAGTTCGGTCATGACAATGGTGGGCGAGACAGCATTGACCCGCACACCCCGTGGTGACCACTCAAGCGCCAGTGAACGTGTCAAGGCAATCACACCGGCCTTGCTGACCCCATAGGCCAGATGCTGGTCCAGCGCCATCACTCCCGCCTTCGAGGCCATGTTGATAATCACGCCCGCCTCGCGGGACAACATGGTACGTCCCACAATCTGACTGGTGAGAAAGACACCCTTGAGGTTAATATCAAGCGTTTTGTCCCAGTCCTGCTCGCTCAGCGTTTCGGCCGGTGACAAGGCCACCACACCAGCATTGTTGATCAGGATATCGATACTTCCCAGCTGCGACTCGATCTGCTCAACCACCCGTTCCAGCGCTGTCTCGTCCGTGACATCCGCCACTACCGCCAGGCTGCCCTGAAAGGTTTTGGCTGTCTCATGTACCGACTCGTCACGATCCAGCAGGACCAGCGTTGCTCCCTGCCGGGCAAGCGCCCGACAGATGGCAAGCCCGATACCGTTAGCCGCACCGGTTACCAGCGCCACCCTGCCATCCAGTCGATATGGGTCCATGTCGCTCATGCGTATCTCCCGCCAATGAAACGTTTATCCGGTCTCTCGCTGTTCGGCATTATCACTTTGATCCACCTTCAGCCAGTGCAGCATCACAAAGGCACAGGCGTAGAGCCCCACGAAGGTCCAGACCACGCCGGTATTGCCGACCAGTGGCTGCATGACTGCCACCACGCCGGTCCCCAGGAAGATGGCACCACCGGCAGCCGTGGTATACATCGCCATCGCCGCCCCCTTGTGGGCGGGTACCAGTGCGGGCATGATCGCGCCCATCGGCACGAAACCGGCCAGCATGATGCCGAACACGGTGCCGGCAACAAGTGAGGCAAAATAGCCCCAGTCGGAGCCTGCCGGCACCATGTGCGGCACATACCACCACAGCAAGAGCCCTGCAGCAGAGCCCACCACGCCAAACCAGCGCACTGTGCGCGTCCAGCCCCACTTATCACCCAGCGCGCCGAAAGCGGCGTTGAATAAAATGTTGCCGGCGTAAACCACCGAGGTCATCACCAGCCAGCGCGACTGCCCCCAACCCATCTCATCAGCAATGACCGAAGGCAGGATGACGAACATGCCAAATTCCGGCGCCGTGTTGATCAGGCGCACCAGAAAGCCCATCGCCACTTTCGGTTCGCGAAAGGTCAGGCGCAGGCCACTGGTCATGACATCAAGGGCAGATTCGTCCTCGGGGGCCAGCCGCAAGCGGCCGGTAGGCTCACGTACGCCAAACCAGGCCAGCATAAATCCGAGTGTTACCAACCCCAGGGAAGCCCACATGGTGGCCGCTTCCCCCAAACGGCCGCCGCCAAAGGCGGGAATGGCGAGAACCGCAAAAAGCGAGCCCAGCGTCGGCAGCCCCCCGGTGAACATCACGTAGAACCAGCCCACCGCGGCCCCATTGCGCCGGCGTGGCGATACGGCGTTGATCCAGACCAGAAAGGCAAAGGCGAACAGCGGAAAACCAAAGCCGCGAAAGAAATAGCTTAAAAAGACCAGCGATACTGAATCGATGCTCAGAGCGAGCAAAAAAAGAATCTCGAATACGACCCAGACGCCAAAGCCCAGCAGCATGACGCGGCGTGGACCAAACAGATCCGCCAGCGCGCCGGACAGATAGGACGCAATCAGAACCGCCAGGCTGTACATGGCAATGATGGTCGGTACCAGCGGCGCCCCCGCCGCTCCGAGCGCGCTGCTCATGTGGGGCGCGATAAAGTTGGACTCGACACCGTTACCGGTCATGAAAATCAGGACGCCGAGAAAGCCCCAGCGCAGGCTGTGGGGAATCCCCACACGGTCAAGACGGCTCTCCCCCGCCTCACTCGCAACCGCTTTGGTGGACATGACAGTTTCCGTAGGCTGTATGGATTTGATCCGGAAGTACGCGCATAAAAAAACAGCGCGGCATGGCGGCCGCGCTGTCTCGAATCTGCACTCAGGGAACCAGTACGATCTTCAGTGACTTCGCCCCGTTGGTCATGAGCTCAAAGCCTTCCTCGAACTTTTCCAGCGGCATTTTGTGGGTCACGACCCCCTCGGTGGGGAAGTCGCCGTTCTTGATGCCCTCGATCACCAGCGGATAGCAGTACGGCCCCAGATGCGAACCCAGCACGTCCAGCTCCTTGCGATCGGAGATGATGCTCCAGTCCACGCTTACCGGATCCTTGAAGACGCTGAACTCGACGAAGCGGCCGAGCTTTCGAATCATCGAGAGCCCCTGTTCGACCGACTTTGGATGCCCCGTAGCTTCGATATAAACATCGCAACCGTAGCCGCCGGTCATCTCCTTGATGATCGACACCACGTCGTCGTTTTTGGGATTGAGCACCATATCGGCGCCAAATTTTTTGGCCAGCTCCAGACGCTCGTCAAAAAGATCCAGTACGATCAGTTTTTCGGCCCCGGCCTTTTTGGCGGCACCCACCATGCCAAGCCCCAGAGTGCCAGCGCCCGAGAGCACGACCACATCCCCCAGCTCGATTCTGGCGCGCTGTACGGCGTGCAGAGAACAGGCATAGGGCTCGATCAGGATGGCCTTTTCCAACGGCAGCTCTTCGGGCACATGGTAGTTGATCGCCTCCTTCGTGAACTTCATGTACTCGGCCATGCCGCCGTTCACGTTATTCTGGAAACCGTAGAGGTCATGCTTTTCGCACATCCAGTACTGGCCGCGGTTGCAAAAGCGGCAATCCCAGCAGGGGACAATCTGCTCAGAGATCACGCGATCACCGGGCTTGTAGTCCTTGACGGCATCGCCAACCTTCACCACCCGACCGATAAACTCGTGACCCGGAATCATCGGCGCCTTGATGTAGGCCGGCTGATACTCATCCCCCCAGAAACTCGGCGCGCCGTCAAAGGACTTGATATCGCCGGCACAGATGCCACAGCCCTCGACCTTGACCAGAATCTCGCGATCATTGTCGAGCTCAGGGACCGGCACCTCCTCATAGCGATAATCGCCAGGGCCATAGGCCACCACGGCGTGCATGGTTTTGGGAATCTCGTGCTGGGAGACGTTGTTCTGCGTCAGCGTGTCAGACATGATCACCTCGTTGCGGGCTGCAAGCATCATTTGTTCCTGCCATGGACAAATGAAATAACGCTGCAAGCAGCAGCGGGTCAATCAAATGACCGCCCTGCAAGCCTTAGACTTTAGCACAATAAGCTATAGGTATTTGATTAAAGGCGCTTTTTTAAGAAGCCTAACGACGAATGTCTCATTCGATTGTCATGACATAAAACGTGTATTGAACGATCAATTATTGAACATTTGAACAATCGCTGGCCCGGCTTTTTCCTGACACAGGTCAGCATCAACAAAAAAAGCCGCCATAAAAGGCGGCTTTGGTTCCGGTCCAGAACACAATGTTGACGCTTACTGTTCCAACACGAAGGGTGAGGTGACCTGGTCAACATTTTCGGGCGTGATCAGCAGGCAGTCAAAAAGCTGCTTTTCACCGTTCAGACCGGTCTCCCCGGTACGAATGAACTGATCGGCCAGTTCCACGGCGCGCTTTGAAAACACGGCCACCGGCTGCAGTACGGTATAGGCCATATCACCATCCTTGACCGCCTGCACCGCATCCGGCGAGCCGTCAAAACCGCCGACCACGACATCCTTGAGCTTGCCCGACTCGCGCAGAGCGGCGATGGCGCCCAGCGCCATCTCGTCGTTACCGCTGATCAGCCCCTGAATGTCCGGATTGGCCTGCAACATGCTCTGAGTCTTGTTGTAGCCCTGAGTACGGTCCCAGTTGGCCACGTCGGACGCGACCAGCTCGAAGTCCGGATACTGGGTCAACACGGTCTGATAGCCATTGGAGCGGGTGGCAGCGTTATTGTCAGAAGGCGCCCCCTTGAGCTCGACATAGCGGGCGCTGTCGCCCACGGCCTCGACCCACTGCTGCGCGCCCAGTGCCGCCCCCTGAGCGTTATTGGACACCAGCTGGGCCTTCGCCAGCCCCTGCTGGTTGATCTCGGCATTGACGATAAAGACCGGAATGCCGGCGTTGACCGCCTTTTTAACCGCGCCTACCGAGCCATCAGCGTTGGCCGGATCAAGAATGATCGCTTTCGCCTGGTTGGTGATCGCAGTATCCACCTGGCGGCTTTCAGCGTTGGTATCGCCCTTGTGGGCGCTGACGTTGGCGCTGTAACCCATCTCTTCGGCCGTTTGGCGGGCAATCTGACCTTCCGTCAGCCAGTACGGATTGGAGGTGTCATTGACGATGATCGAGATCAATCCCTTCTGTTGATCCTGGGCCAGTGCGCTTCCCCCGACCACCATGGCGCCGATGGCCAGGCCCGCCATTAAAAGACGTTTTCCCTTTCTCAACATGATGTTTCCCCTTGCCTTGACAGTTGATGTACCGGCGAACCGGTCTTTCGATACCGCCCGAGCCGGCTTACGCTGTCCCGGACGACGGTGAAGCCTTCTGATGCTCGGTACTGGCAGCACGCTTTTTGCGAGGCTTGTACTGAATGCTGTTCAAAAGCACTGCCAGCACGATCACCGCACCCATGAACACGGTCTGCCAGTAGGAGGAAACCCCGATGATGACCAGCCCATCGGAGAGAAACCCGATCACGAACGCGCCCAACAGCGTACCGCGTACGTTACCGCGCCCCCCGGTCAGTGCCGCACCGCCGATCACCACCCCGGCAATCGCGGTCAGCTCATAGGTCGTACCGGCTGTCGGCCCGGCCGAGGTCAGCTGAGAGGAGAGCACCAGCCCCGCGATGGCAGCACACACCCCGGACAGCACATACACCCACACCTGCACCCGCTTGACCGGCACCCCGGAAAGCTCCGCAGCCCGTGCGTTGCCACCAGTGGCGTAGACCCAGCGCCCAAAGGGCGTACGGTTGAGTGCAAACATGCAGGCAATCGCCACCGCCGCGAAGATCAACACACCTACCGGCACCCCGAACAGCCGGTTGAAGCCCAGCCAGTCAAAGCCCGTATTGCCAAACTCCGGGTTGCCGCCCAGATTGTTGTAGGTCAGGCCATCGGTCATCAACAGCGCAGCGCCCCGCGCCACATAGAGCGTGCCCAGCGTCGCGACAAAGGCCGGCACTCGAAAGATCGACACCAGCACACCGTTGATCATGCCCACGAAGGCACCCAGCACGCAGGTCAGCACCACGACCGCCCAGACCGGCGGATAGAGCGTCACGCCGAAGGCATCTACCGACACCCCCTGCATCAAAAAGCCCGCCATGACCCCACAAAGTCCCATGGTCGAGCCCACCGACAGATCGATACCGCCGGTCAGGATGACCAGCAGCATGCCGATCGAAAGCAGTCCGAAGATGGCCACGTGGGACGACATGGTCAAAAAGTTATTGGTCGAAAAATAGACCGGCGACAGGATCGAAAAGATGATGATGATGGCGATCAGGGCAAAAAAGGCTCGCCCCTCAAGAAGAATGCGCCCCAGATCAAACCCGCCGCTGCGACCTGACGCCGAGCGCGGAGAGGAGGCGTTGGCGGATGAAGCACCCTGTTGAACATCGGACATGGTAGTGATCCCTGCTATAACACGTATTTCAGCCTTCGGCGGATTCTCCGGAGGCAGCCATGATCTCTTCCCGGGTCACATCGGCCCCGAACTCTGCGCTGATGCGGCCGCGGCTCATCACCACAATCCGATGCGCCACACTCAGACACTCTCCAACCTCCGAGGTCGAGTAGATGACCGCCAGCCCGTTTGACGCGCCCTCGGCCAGCAGCCGGAACACCTCGGCCTTGGCGCCGATATCGATACCGCGGCTGGGCTCATCCAGCAGCACCACACGTGGATGGGTCGCCAGCATCTTGCCGATGACCACCTTCTGTTGATTGCCGCCGGAGAGCGAGCCGATGCCGGCCGCCCCCCCGTCGGTCTTGATGTGCACGTTGCGGATCGACGCCTCGATGACGGCCTGCTCGCGGCCGCGCGAGGTCAAAAGGCCACGGGTAAAGGCACCGATGCTGGCCAGCGACAGGTTTTCACCGACCGCCATGGTCTGGACCAGGCCATCACGCTGGCGGTCCTCGGGGACCAGCACCAGCCCACGCTCGATACGCTCGGCGATGCTCAGACTCGAGATATCCTCGCCTTCCAGCATGATCCGACCCTCGCTGGCCGATACACGCCCGGCAGCGCATTCCAGAAGCTCCGTGCGCCCGGCGCCCATCAGGCCGTAGATACACACGATTTCCCCGGCGCGTACCGCAAGCGACAGACGATCCACCACCGAACGCTCCGGCACGGCGACATCCGCCACGCTGACGTTCTCGAACGACAGCGCCACCTCGCCCATCGTATGGCCGGTCGGCGGCGAGCCCAGATCGAAGTTGTCGCCCACCATGTGGCGCACAATCCATTCAAGATCGATTTCGCTGCGCTCGGCCCAGGCGGTCATTGCCCCATCACGCAGCACCACGGCGTGATCGGTAATGGTCAGCGCCTCTTCCAGATGGTGCGAGATATAGACGATCGACACGCCCCGGCTTTTCAGGTCTTCGATGACTCGAAACAGCACTTCGACTTCCGAAGCCGACAGCGCCGAGGTGGGCTCATCCATGATCAGAATGCGCGAATTGACCGACAGCGCGCGCGCAATCTCGACAATCTGCTGCTGCCCCAGACGCAGATCCTCCACCAGCGTCAGCGGACCGATGGGCTCATCCAGCTCGGCCATCAGCCGCTCGGTTTCACGCGCCTCTTCGGCGTAATCCACACCACCCGGCCCGCCCAGCTCGCGGCCCATGAAAATGTTGTCACGCACATTCATGTTGGGCGCCAGACTCAGCTCCTGATGGATGATCGAAATACCATGGCGCTGGGCATCCACGGTGGAAGAAAACCGCACCGGCTCTCCGTCCAGCACAATCTCGCCGGCGCTGGGCTGAATCACGCCAGAAAGAATTTTCATCAGCGTCGATTTACCCGCACCGTTTTCACCAAAAAGGGTGGTGACCTGCCCGCGGCGAATATCGAAATTGACGCTTTTGAGCGCGTGCACGCTGCCAAAGGACTTGGCCACGTTGCGCGCCGACAGCACGACCTCCCCCGTCTCGCTGCCCGACCTCGTCGGCCTTTCCATGACACTCTCTTCGCTGCTCATGGCATGCACTCCTGTTCCCGCCCGGCCTTACTGCACATCGAGAGCCACCGGAGTGACCAGCCAGTTTTTGGGATTGATCATCTGAAACACACCGGTGACTTCAACGGTCCTGCCGCTCAGGGCTGCGGTATCCACCCCTTCGAGTACCGCAGCCTTCATGGCATTGTTGATGGCCGCGCCCGCGTTTTGATACTCGATCTGATTGGTGAACTGGCCAAAGCTGATCTCGCCGGTGGCATCGCGCAGTGTGGTGCCGTTGATCGCCGGTCCTGTCTGTACCCGCACCCGGGTGCCTTCAGGCATGTCGGGGATCTCGATCGTGTAGATACCCGACTTGCCCTCGCCCACCGTGCCGGTGAAATGCACCGGGAAGATCGGGCCAATGCTGCTGGCCACGCCATAGCGCTCACCGGCAGCGCTGGCATCATCATTCAGCGCACGGGCCAGTTCCGGCGCCTCAACAGCACGCGATTCAACGCTTTGCACAATCTGCGGGAACTGCTCCTGCCCATAGCGCTCGGCCGAAAACTGTCCGCTCTGGGCATCGGACTGCGCGCCCTGCTCGACCACGTGCGTATCCCAGGCCATGGCGGCAACCACGACCAGAACCACCGCCGCCGTGATGGCACGGCCATATTTTTTACGAGCGGGTGGACGTGCATGGGTACTGGCATCTGCTGTCATATCAAACCGGTCTCCGCTGCAAAGGCAGGTATTTATAAGGATCTTCAGGTCTTACGGGCACTGACTTGACGAGACCCGCCCCGAATCATTTGCCCTGGCTTCGTTCAAATGTATTAACGCCATGCCCCCTTTAAACTGCAATGCCCAGGCCCTGATGCAGCGCTAAGACTTTATGCTTAACGTTTTTAACATTATGAAATGAAAAGAAATAAAGTGAACGAATAACCAATCCTGCGACTAAAGTTATCCGCCGGAACAGGCGCACGGGATGCGAACATTTCTGCAGGAAAGGAACATCGGTACAGGTGATTCGGAGACAGACGGGCGTCACGAGACGCCGTCGATAAACGTCAGCATTTCGTATTCATCGCCTTGATGGCGACTGAGAGCTAACGCCACTGGAAGGAAAGAATGGTGATGGGCCAGACGAGGAATTAATCCTCGTCTCTGGTGCGGGTCGCCTCATCCAGATGCAAAAGGGTGTGCGCATTGGTGGCGCTGGTGGCGAGCACGTCGATCACGCCGGTGCGCAGCGCACCGAGAATGCCGGCGGCCTTGGTGCTTTCGCTGGCAATCGCGATGACCTCGGGAATGCGCGCCAGATCCGGGATGGTCAGCCCGATCACGCGACCCTGCATGGGCGTGGTGGAGGCCCGTCCGTTCAGATCGATGAAGTCATAGCCCATCATGTCGCCGACCGTACCGGACAGACGTGCCTCGGCAATCTCCTGCGGCGAAAACCAGCCCATGCGCACCATGTTGCTGTCCTCGGAAAGATCGCCCACGCCGATCATGGCAATGTCGGCGCGTCGGGCGCGATCCAGCGTCTGGCGCACGGTCGGATTATCCAGCATGGCATCGCGAAGCTCCGGACTTGCCACCATGGCCGGCGCATAAAGGGTTTCGCTTTCACCGCCGAATTTTGCTGCCAGTCGCCGACAGATATGATCGGGATTCATGTACTCCCCGGCGCGCAGCGAGCCGCCGATGGCGCAAATGAACGAGCACTGGCGGGTGCGCTGGGTAAAGACGTTATCGGCCACGGTGCCGACATTGCGCCCCATGCCGACGGCCACCATGGTGCCATCTTCCAGCGTTCGTGAAAGATGATCGGCGACCAGACTCGAGACCTCGTGACGCTGCTGCTCGGCATCGGCGCAGTCCAGTGCGATCAGCGCCCGGCGAATGCCAAATCGGCGGATCAGCGACTGCTCGATCTCGGCGGCCACCGAAGGATGATGACGCACCCGCACATCGACGATGCCTTCGGCCTGGGCGCGCTTGAGCAGACGCCCCACCTTGATGCGTGACATGCCCATGCGTCCGGCGATCGCCTCCTGGGTTTCGCCCTGCATGTAATAGCGGCTGGCAATCTCGGTCATCAGCGCAATATCAGGATCGGCACGCTCGTTCATGGGATCTCCGTATCAGACGCGTTGGTGTCATGGGGGCGGGAAGATACCTGCAAGCATCGCCCGTGTCACAGCGGATGCCCCGGAACAGACAGCGGATCACTCGAAAAAGGGGGCAGTACGCCGGTTCGCCGCACTGCCCCCATCATGTTACCTGCGCACTCGAGCGAGATTATGCCTTGCCGTTTTGTTCCTGCTCGTAGGCCGTGATGCGATCCACCTTGGCCTGCGAGCCGCCGCCGCTGAACTCGCTTTCAAGGAAGGACTCGGCAATCTTCTTGGCAAGCTCGACACCGATCACACGAGCGCCCATGGTCAATACCTGCGCATCGTTACTCTTGCGCGCGCGCTCGGCAGAATAGGTGTCATGCGCCTGCGCAGCACGAATGCCCGGCACCTTGTTGGCCGAGATGGCAACGCCAATACCGGTGCCGCAGATCAGGATGGCGCGATCGACACGGCCTTCCTTGACGGCATGCGCGGCGGCAAAGGCGATATCGGGATAAAGCACCGGCTCGGCATCAAAAGTGCCGAAGTCCTCGACCTCGTGACCCAGCGAGCGCACGTGCTCCACCATGGCCTGCTTCATGTCATAAGCGGCTTCATCACATCCGAGTGCGACCCGAAGCTTTTTGGTTTCTGCTGTCATGATTTCTCCTGGTGAACTATCACCGTATGCGTTGACACTTTTATAGCGTACGCCTTGTCGATCATATGAACAAAGCACATTCATATGAAAAATTCCGCGAGTTCGTACCATCAGCTCGGAAAAACGCTTTCACCTGCCGAAGATATCACCCATTTAGGCATAAATACGCCGACACACCCCCTACAAAGGGCGATAGTAAAACCAAAGTCTCATGCGAAGTGACCGGCTGCAGGGCTAATATAGCCCCAATGTTTCTAACAAATGTACATGTCAGGATCATATTATCGTTCTGACAATTTCCTGTTCGGGTGCGCGCTGCACGCGAAGGGGAGAGAGGCATCAAACGCCCCTGCAACAGGAAGACGGCGTGCGATGCCCGGTCATTTTCGCCTTTCAGGAGTACGTCCGTCATGACACGCCTTTTCAACGACCCGATTGCCTTTGTCGACGAAGCCACCGAAGGCTTTGTAGCCGCTCACGCTAACCGGGTGCACCAGGTGCCCGGCGGCGTGATACGCAGCACGAAAAGTGAGCCCAATACCGTTGCGGTCGTGATCGGCGGTGGCTCCGGCCACTACCCGGCCTTTGCCGGCCTGGTCGGCCAGGGTCTGGCGCACGGCGCCGCCATGGGCAACCTGTTTGCCTCGCCCTCGGCCCAGCAGATTTATACAGTCGCCCGCGCGGCCAACAACGGCGCCGGCGTATTGCTAAGCTATGGCAACTATGCCGGTGACGTTCTGCACTTCGGCCAGGCGCGCGATCGCCTGATCAGCGAAGGCATCCCCTGCGAGATGGTCAAGGTCATCGACGACGTTTCCAGCGCCAGTCTCGAAGAGATTCAAAAGCGGCGCGGCATTGCCGGCGATCTGACCGTCTTCAAGATCGCCGCGGCCGCGGCCGAAGCCGGCTATTCACTCGAAGAGGTGGTGCGTGCGGCAGAATCAGCCAACCTGCGCACTCGCTCCTTTGGCGTGGCCTTTGACGGCTGCACCCTGCCCGGTGCCGAAGACGCCCTCTTCCATGTGCCGGAAGGCAGGATGGCGGTAGGCCTGGGCATTCACGGCGAGCCCGGGATCAGCGAGCAGGACATTCCCACCGCCAACGAGCTGGCCGAACTGCTGGTCAAACGGCTGCTTGAAGAACTGCCCGAGGGCGTCAGCAGTGCAAGGGGTGCGCGGGCCTCAGTGCTGCTCAACGGTCTGGGGACAGTCAAGTATGAAGAGCTGTTCGTGGTCTATCGTCGCGTCAATCAACTGCTGAAAGAAGCCGGTCTCGAAATTGTCGAACCCGAAGTGGGCGAGCTGGTCACCAGCCTCGATATGGCCGGTGCCTCGCTGACGCTGTTCTGGCTTGATGACGAGCTCGAAAAATTCTGGGCCGCGCCCTGCGATACCCCTGCCTACAGCAAGGGCAGCGTGGTGGCGGTCGAACAGCTCGATGCTGCCGAACTCGACATCCCGGACCCGGACGCCATTCCTGATGCTTCTGATGAATCCAGGGACGCCGCCGCGAAGGTACTGGCAGCACTCGAAACCACCTACAAGGTGATCGAGGAGAATGAAGAGGAATTCGGTCGCATTGACGCCGTGGCCGGCGACGGCGATCACGGTATCGGCATGGCCCGCGGTGGCAAGGCAGCCGTCGAAAAGGCCCGCGAGGTGAAAGAGCGTGGTGCCGGTGCCGGAACGACCCTGCGCATGGCAGGTGATGCCTGGGCCGACCGGGCCGGCGGTACCTCCGGCGCCATTTGGGGCGCGGCACTGCATTCGCTGGCCATGGCCATCGGCGACGAGAAAAAACCCGATGCCGCCCGTATCGCCCAGGGTGTTCGCGATGCCCGCGATAACATCATGCACTTTGGCAAGGCGAAGGTCGGCGACAAGACGCTGGTCGACGTGCTGGTGCCCTTCAGCGAGGTGCTCAGCGAGCGCGTCGAGGCCGGTGATGATCTGGCCACGGCCTGGCAGGCCGGAGCAGATCGCGCCGAGCAGGCCGCCAAGGACACGGCCGATCTCGTGCCGAAAATCGGCCGCGCGCGTCCGCTGGCGGAAAAGAGCAAGGGCACTCCGGATGCCGGCGCTGTCTCGCTGTCCATGATCATCCGCGCCGTGGCAGATGTGCTCTAGGCTATCCTTTACGGTCTGAACACAGGAGAGAGACATGGCCGCACCCCTGCTTATCGGCACCAGCCTCAAAATGTATTTCGGCTATCAGCAAACGCTGGACTGGTGTCGTCAGGTCACTGACATCGCCCGTCAGCATCCCGCCGTGACGCAGGGGCATGCAGCGCTTTTCATCATGCCCTCGTTTCCGACGCTGTCACCGGTGCTCGAGATCGTGCGCGGCACCGATATCCGAATCGGGGCGCAGAACCTGTCCGATCAGCCGCCCGGTGCCTGGACCGGTGAGGTCAGCGCCGCCATGCTCGCCGAGATGGGCTGTCGTTGTGTCGAGGTAGGCCACGCCGAGCGTCGGCGCCACTTCCATGAAGATGAAACCCTGATTGCCGCCAAGACCGCTCAGGCCATGGCGAACGGACTCTCTCCCGTGCTGTGCGTGGGTGAGATTGAAGAAGGCGACCCGGAAGCCGCGGCCAGCGAGTGCATCCGCCAGATAGACAGCGCGCTGTCTGACGTCCCGCAGCCCAGAGAGACCGACCTGATCGTGGCCTATGAGCCACACTGGGCGATCGGCGCCAGCCAACCGGCCTCGCGTGAACATATCAGTGCCGTGTGTATCAAGCTTCAGGCCTGGCTGGATGGCCACGGTGGCGGGCGTGTCATCTACGGTGGCAGTGCCGGCCCCGGGCTTCTATCACGCCTTGAAGGCAGCGTGCAGGGCATGTTTCTGGGTCGATTCGTGCATGACGCAAGCGCCTTTGAACAGATTCTCGATGAAGTCATGACGCTATCATCGGCGTCGCGCTGACGCCGGCTCATGATTTGGTGTGCCGATTTCGGCACGCCCTTCTTGATTACAAGGGGGCGACATCACCATTTCATGCAGCTACTCTTGGCGAATAAAGATGTGCGACATCGATGCGGGCGCTGGTGCCAAGGCCCACTCACATTCGGTCAATGATGCCAGCGCCCCTTTCACTACCACTATCAGGCAGGAGTTCACCAAGATATGACCTCGCGTCGTCACCTCGCCAATGCCATCCGTGCGCTTTCGATGGATGCCGTGCAAAAGGCCAACTCCGGCCACCCGGGCATGCCGATGGGCATGGCTGACATCGCAGAAGTGCTCTGGAACGATCATCTCAGGCACAACCCGAAAAACCCCGACTGGGCTGAACGTGACCGGTTCATTCTGTCCAACGGTCATGGTTCGATGCTGCACTATTCGCTGCTGCACCTGACCGGTTACGACCTGCCGCTGGAAGAGCTCAAGAACTTCCGCCAGATCGGCTCCAAAACCCCCGGTCATCCGGAGCACGGCTACACGCCGGGCATCGAAACCACCACCGGGCCGCTGGGTCAGGGGCTGGCCAATGCTGTCGGTATGGCGATCGCCGAGCGCACGCTGGCGGCACAGTTCAACCGTGATGGTCACGAGATCATCAACCACCGCACCTGGGTGTTCGCTGGCGACGGTTGCATGATGGAAGGCGTCAGCCACGAGGCCTGCTCGCTGGCCGGCCATCTGGGTCTGGGCAACCTGACCGTCTTTTATGATGACAACGGCATCTCGATCGATGGCGAAGTCTCCGGCTGGTTCTCCGATGACACCGCCAAGCGCTTTGAAGCCTATCACTGGAACGTCATTCGTGACGTGGACGGCCATGACGCCGAACAGATCGATGCCGCCATTCGCGAAGCGAAGGAAGTCACCGACAAGCCGACCCTGATCATCTGCAAGACCGTGATCGGCTTCGGGTCGCCCAACAAGGCCGGCAAGGAAGAGAGCCACGGTGCCGCACTGGGTGAAGAGGAAGTCGAAGCGGCGCGCAAGCAGCTGGGCTGGGAGCACGGCGCATTTGAAATTCCCGATGACCTCTACAAGGCGTGGGATGCCAGCGACAAGGGCCAACAGTTCGAAGACGAGTACAAGGAGCGCATGGCCGCCTATGAAAAGGCCTATCCGGAACTCGCCAAAGAGCTTCAGCGTCGTTACAACGGCGAGCTGCCGGAAAACTTTGACGGCGAGGCCCTGATCCAGCGCGCACAGGAAAAATCCGAGACCACGGCCTCACGCAAGGCCTCACTCGGCGTGCTCAACGAGCTGGCACCGGATCTGCCCGAACTGTTTGGCGGCAGCGCCGACCTGGCACCGTCCAACCTGACCCTCTGGAAAGGGGCAAAGGCGATCAGCAAGGACAACTTCGACGGCAGCTACCTGCACTACGGTGTGCGTGAATTCGGCATGGGCGCGATCGCCAACGGCATCGCCACCCACGGCGGCTTTATCCCCTATGACGCCACTTTCCTGGTGTTCATGGAGTACATGCACAACGCCGTTCGCATGTCGGCCCTGTCGCACACGCGCATCATTCACGTCTTTACCCACGACTCCATCGGTCTGGGCGAGGACGGCCCGACCCACCAGCCGGTCGAGCAGCTCGCCGATCTGCGCAACCTGCCGGGTCTGGCCACATGGCGCCCCTGTGATGCTACCGAAACCGCCGCCTCCTGGGTGGAAGGTCTCGAGCGCGAAACCGGCCCCACGGCGCTGATCTTCTCGCGTCAGGATCTGCCGGCCCAGTCGCGCGATCACGAGCAGGTGAAAAACATCCGTCGCGGCGGCTATATCCTGCGTGACTGCGATGGTCAGCCCGAGCTGATCCTGATCGCCACTGGCTCCGAAGTGGGTCTGGCGATGGACGCCGCGAAGGAAATTGAAGGCAAGGGTACGAAGGTGCGCGTGGTCTCCATGCCCTGCACCACGAAGTTCGATGAGCAGGATCAGGGCTATCGCGACTCCGTGCTGCCGCCGTCGGTACGCAATCGCATGGCCATCGAAGCCGCCATTCCGTCGACCTGGTACAAGTATGTCGGTCTGGACGGCCACGTGTTCGGCATGACCACCTACGGCGAATCCGGCAAGGGTGGTGATCTGTTCAAGCACTTCGGCTTCACCGTCGAGAAGGTTGTCGAGCGCGCCGAGCAGATGCTCAAGGCGTAACCCTCCGTCAGCGCCCGGGCGGCCAGCGTCGTCCGGGACGCTTCGAGCCGATCCTGTTCCAGGGATTGATGTTCGAGGACAAAAGAAAGGGCCCGGCAATTGCCGGGCCCTTTTGCGTTTCAAGCATCAGAACATGCCGATCAGGCGATGGTGACACTCTTGTCGAGATAGACGTCCTGAATCGCATTCAACAGGGCAACACCCTCATCACGCGGCTTCTGGAACGCCTTGCGTCCGGAAATCAGGCCCATGCCGCCGGCACGCTTGTTGATGACGGCGGTACGTACCGCTTCACCCATGTCGGAATGGCCCTTGGAGCCGCCGCCAGAGTTGATCAGGCCGGCACGACCCATGAAGCTGTTGACGACCTGATAGCGCGCCCAGTCAATCGGGTTGTCGCTGAGCAGTTCGTCATACACGCGGTCATGCGTATGACCAAAGCCGACCGCGCGATAGCCACCGTTGTTCTCCGGCAGCTTCTGCTTGACGATGTCAGCGTTGATGGTTGCGGCCAGATGCACGGCCTGACTGGTGAGGTCAGAAGAGACGTGATAGTCGGTGCCGTCCTTCTTGAACTCGGGGTTACGCAGGTAGGACCACAGTACGGTGACCATGCCCAGCTCATGCGCGCGCTCAAACGCTTCGCTGATTTCCTGAATCTGGCGACGGCTTTCCGGCGAGCCGAAATAGATGGTCGCACCGACCGCGACACAGCCCATGTCATGTGCCTGCTCGACCTGCGCGAACAGCGTCTGGTCGTAGATGGCTGGATAGGTCAGCGTCTCGTTATGGTTGAGCTTGACCATCATCGGGATGCGATGCGCGTAGCGACGCGCGACCGAAGACAGCACGCCCAGCGTGGAGGCTACGCAGTTGCAGCCGCCTTCGATGGCCAGCTCAACGATGTTTTTCGGGTCAAAGTACTGCGGATTGGGCGCAAAGGAGGCGCCGGCCGAGTGCTCGATGCCCTGATCCACCGGCAGCATGCTGACGTAGCCTGTGCCACCGAGTCGACCATGGTTGAAAATGGTCTGCATGTTACGCAGTACGTGCGGCGAGCGGCTGCTGTCCATCATGACCCGATTAACGAAATCGGGACCAGGCAGGTGCAGGTCCTCTTTCTTGAATCCGGCACAGGTATGGTTCAACAGGCTATCCGCTTCCTCTCCCAGCAGCCTGGCGATATCTGTCATTATCTTCATCCTCTTTTCTACGAAAGATTTTGCATTGCCGCCGGCCAATGCCGAGGCTCGGACAGCATAAGCAACTATACGTTGCAGTTCATGTCATGTTTTGTCAGTAGTATTCAAGCATGAAGGGGGTTGCACTGCATGCCTGTCATGGACGATCACATATTCAGGGCCGTCATGACTGGTTCCCATTGTGAGCCGACAAGGCCATGGACCACTTGACCGCGATGCGCGCTGCCATTGCCCTATAGACGAAAGTCTCATGCACATGAGGGCGCCCCGGCAGTCAATAATGGCGCCCGGCGCTGCTGTCTTCGCTTTCCGTGTCCCTGCTATGCTGAAAGCTGTTCAAATCGGCCCTGGCAACACTGCAGAGCCACCACCGCTCAATGCCGACCACTTATCATTACTACGGGAGTAGCGACATGACTGTGCGCAAGATGTCCGAGCTGAACCTCGCCGGCCAGCGCGTCCTGATCCGTCAGGACCTCAACGTGCCGATCAAGGATGGAAAGGTCACTTCGGATGCCCGCATTCGTGCCAGCCTGCCCACCATTCGCACGGCCCTTGAACAAAACGCTCGTATCATGCTGATGAGTCACCTGGGGCGCCCCACCGAAGGGGAACCCAATGATGAGGAATCACTGGCACCGGTGGCCAACCACCTGGGCGAACTGCTGGGCATGACGGTTCGTCTGGAGCGTGACTATCTGGAGCAGAACCCCGAAGTGCAGGAAGGGGAAGTCGTACTGCTGGAAAATGTGCGCTTCAACAAGGGCGAGAAAAAGGATGACGAGGCCCTGGCGAAAAAATACGCCAGCCTTTGCGACATCTACGTGATGGACGCCTTCGGCACCGCGCACCGCGCCCAGGCCTCTACTCACGGTGTGGCCCGCTTTGCGCCGGACGCCTGCGCCGGACCGCTGCTCTCCTCGGAGCTGGATGCGCTGGAAAAGGCCCTGTCCAGCCCGAAGCGCCCGATGGTGGCCATCGTCGGCGGCTCCAAGGTTTCTTCCAAACTCGAGGTCCTCAACGCCCTGTCCGAGAAGTGCGACCAGCTGATTGTGGGCGGCGGTATCGCCAACACCTTCATTGCTGCCGCCGGCTACAACGTGGGCAAATCCCTGTATGAAGCCGATCTGGTCGATCAGGCAAAGGCCCTGATGGAAAGGGTCAACGTGCCCCTGCCCATCGATGTGGTCGTGGCGACCGAGTTCTCCGACAAGGCCGAAGCCGTCACCCGCAATGTGGATGAAGTCCGTGACGATGAAATGATCCTCGACGTTGGCCCGCAGACCGCCGAGACCTACGCCGAAGCGCTGCGCGAAGCCGGCACCATTTTGTGGAACGGTCCGGTCGGCGTGTTCGAGATCGATCAGTTCAGTGGCGGCACGAAGGCCATGGCACACGCCATTGCCGACAGTGACGGTTTCTCGATTGCCGGCGGTGGTGACACCCTGGCAGCCATCGACAAATACAGTGTCACCGACGATATCTCCTATATCTCCACCGGCGGCGGCGCCTTCCTCGAATACGTGGAAGGCAAGACCCTGCCGGCCGTCAGTGCCCTGCGCGACGCCGCGAAATAACGCCTGACGACACGCCGCTCAGGCTCGATAAAGGGGCCCTGTTCCTTCCCGGAACAGGGCCCCTTTTGTAACACCTTTTTGCAAGCATGTTTCCGTAGCCCCCTCTCGGCGCTACACTGCGACAAAGTGCAAAACAGGCCATCCATGAACAAACGACTCTTTTATGCCGGTAACTGGCCCGATTCCGCTGCCCTGCTCGAAGGCGCCCTGTGGGTAGGCTATGCCTGGAGCATTCAGTGGTCGCTGGTCAACCATCAGAGTCTCGTCTTTTTGCTGGCAACCCTTGTGGTGCTGGTCTGCGCGCTGACAACGCTTTTGTGGCAGCCGCTGAAACTCACCCTGGCACGCTATCGGGTCAGAAAGCGTCGCACCGAAATGTGGATGCACATCCTCTATCCCCCGATGCTGCTCGCCCCACCGCTGTGGTGGCTGCTCGAACGCATCGTTGGCCGCCTTCCCGACGCCCAGCAGTGGACGCTGGCCTGCCTTTTGATGACGGTCGGCTGGCTGGTCTTTCTGATCTCGCTGTTGATCAAGCGTCTTATCCGCCAGTACCGTCAGTCACTGAGCGATCACGCCGCGGACTGACGGCCCTCCGGAGGCATCCCCTGTCTCTGGAAGCTTTTAAAAGCTTTCCCACTCCTCGACCTCGGCGGCGCGGGACGGGACATGCGAAGCATCCGGTCGCGGGCGCTCGCGCCCTGAGGTGTCAGGCTTTTTCGCCGTCCTTGAGGTGGGGACTGGGGCCGGCGTCGGTCGCGTTGTGACAGCGCTTGCTCGCTTCTGCTCGGCCGCCACCGGCGTGCTGGTCGCCGAAGGGGGCAGACGGAAGACCGAGACGGCCTCGACCAGTGCCTGCGACTGCTGATAAAGCCTGCGTGAGGCTTCTCCGTTTTGCTCGACCATCAGTGCGTTGTGCTGTGTGGTCTGATCCAGCTGGCCGATCGCCTCGCCCACCTGACTGACGCCGGTGCTCTGCTCGGCGCTGGCGCGGCTGATATCTCCCATGATGTGGTGGACACGACCAATGGAGGTCACCACTTCCTCAATGGTCTGCCCGGCACGATCCACCAGTACGGCCCCCTGCTCGGTCTGAGCAACGCTGGCCGTGATCAACGCATTGATCTCTCTGGCCGCTTCGGCGCTGCGACTGGCCAGGCTTCTCACTTCGTTGGCCACCACGGCAAATCCACGCCCCTGCTCCCCGGCGCGGGCCGCCTCGACCGAGGCGTTGAGCGCCAGGATATTGGTCTGAAAGGCAATGTTGTCGATCACGCTGATGATTTCCGACATACGCCGCGCGCCGTCATTGATGCCCTTCATGGTGGTCACCACCTCACCAAAGACCTGGCCACCCTGCTCGGCCACACCCGAGGCACGAGTGGCCAGCTGTTCGGCATCGCGAGCGTTATCGGCGTTCAGGCGCACCGTGGCACTGAGTTCTTTCATCGCGGCAGCCGTCTGCTCCAGCGCGCTGGCCTGCTGCTCGGTACGCGAGGAAAGCTGACTGTTGCCCTGCTCGATATGGCCACTGGCATGGGCGACCTCGTGAGCGGTACGGCGTACATTGGCGACAGTCTCCTGAAGCCGGTCGGCCGTACGACTCAACGCGGCCATGATGCTGCGATCCTTCTCGTGGTAAACCGGGCGTGACGCATCCAGCTCGCCACGACCGACAGCCTCGGCCAGGGCGCGCACGTCAGCGGGTTCAGCGCCCAGGGTTTTCAACAGCCCACGCGTAATCAGGGTGGCAATCACAATGCCCAGCAGCACGGCCAGCGTGCACAAAATAATCATGGTGGTCTTGAAGCCGCCGCTGATGCCGCGTACCAGGCCGGCATCGGCATGGTTCATGGTGCCCTGATAATCAATAAAGGCATTGATCGAGGCCAGCCAGTCCACGAAGGCCGGGCGCGCCTGCGACAGCAACAGTGAACGAGCACCTTCAATATCACCGCTGCGGCGCGTTTCAAGTACGCGCTCGATCAACGGCATGGTGCGATCGTGCACGGCATCAATGTTGGCCAGAAGGCGATGATCCTCGGCCGTAAACTGGGCGTCATCGGCTGCCATGGCCGTCATGTTGGCGGCAGCGGTTCGGTAATCTGCCGTCAGCTTGTCAATCAGCGCCGTGACCTGTGGCAGTTCACTGTCGCTTACCAGCGTGGCATCCCTTAGCGCGATGGCACGATCATGAACGCTGCCTCGATAGTCGATGGCATGACGCTGCTTGACGCTGTTGACATCATTGATGTGGGCCAGTCCGCTATCGATCTCGCCGACCCGCCATATGCCGATGGTCGTCAGTAATACGATCAAAAAGAGTACTGCAGAAAAACCGAGCATCATGCAGGTGCGAACGCGCATGTTCGTGAGCGTTGAGACGCCTGCAGACATTGCCATGTGAGCCACCTGCCTTTGTTAGAGCACTATTGATTAATGCGCTATTTATATGGACAGGGGTTATCGCCTCAAATCTTTATGCCTTGAGACATATGACCGTTGAAATATCTTATGGTGGCCATAGTCATCGCCACAATTAAAACGCCCGGGCCAACAAGAGACTACTGACGCTCGAGCACCAGCAGCGGATCGATGCGTGTATCAAACCAGTTCATGCCCCAGTGCAGATGCGGCCCGGTAGCACGGCCGGTCGCCCCTACCTCGCCGATCACATCGCCCTGCGCCACGCGATCGCCCACCTTTACATCAAGCTTTGACAGATGCAGGAAGTTGGAGCTGATACCGTAGCCGTGATCGATCAGCACCGTGCCGCCGGTCAGATACAGATCCGGGTCGGCAAAGGTCACAATACCCCCGGCAGGCGCCTTGACGGGCGTGCCGGTGGCGGCGGCAATATCCATGCCCGAATGTGCCGAGCCCGGCGTACCGTTATAGATACGTTGATTGCCAAAGCGCCCGCTGATGCGCCCTTTCACCGGCCAGATGAAATGCTCGGCAAAATCGGGGATGCGCTCATCGCGCGTGCGAGCCTGACTGACGCCGGCCTGCTCACGGCGAATGCGCTCGGCGATCTCCGGCGGTGGTGACACGGTCTTTGGCGGCACGCCATCAATGCGCTCGATGGGAAAATCCCGCGGCGTGACCTGAATATTCACCGTGCGCTGCTGCCCATCGGGCGAGGTAATCCCGACCTGACTGGCGCCGCTGGCATCACGGCCGATCCCGAACACCACGGTACCGTAGTCGGTGACGCCCAGCGTGCGCCCGCCATGGGTGACCCGGCTGCCGGGCGGCACCCGCCCGATGACCATGCTCCCCTGCTGGACATGCTCGGGAAAGACGATGGGCACCTGGCTTTCGGCCTCGGCGGGCACGCTCATCAGCGTTCCCAGCAGCATCAGGGCCGGTAAAAGTCCGAACAGGGCGCGGCGCAGGCGACCGGTCGACATCGTGGCATCAGAAAACATGGGCATTCACTCTCGGCGTATTGTCAGGTGGGCAGCAGATAAGGGAGATAGACGATCAAAGCAATCACGGCCAGATGCCCCGGGTACCAGCCCAGCCACAGCCAGCGCGGCATGCGCACCACGCCGGGAATGAAGCGCGCCAGGCCGGCAGCGATCACCAGAACGACCAGCGTGGTCGAAAAGGCCACGGTCTTGCTGATGGTGTAGATATTGAGCTGGGCCGTGATCAAAAGGATCGGCACCCCGGCCAGCCAGGCCCAGATGCGCGTCACGCCGTGATCAAAGTGCTGATACACCGCCATCGCCAGCATGAAGCCCGGCACCATCAAAAGCCCGAAGCGGCCGTACTCCAGCAGCGGCCCCACGGTGTACCAGACGATGATGGACAGCGCCACGCCTGCAGCAGTGATGATCCGAGCGCCCCCGTCTCTGGGCGGTGACACGATCAGCTGGCGCAGCCAGGCGCCCCACACCAGCCCGAAGGCCAGCGTAAAGCAGACATTGATCACCAGTACGCTGGAGTAGCGCGGCATCAGCATATAGGGTAGCTGGGCGACCAGGCCGATGATCAGGATACGGCGCGCGTAGCGCATGGGGTTGCGGGTATCGAAAAGCCCGTGCCAGGCCACCATGGCAGCAAACAGTGGAAAGGCGACCCGCCCGATGGTGGAGCTCGCCCAGCCGAACTGCCAGGACAGTTCGTTGGACAGCGCATAGCGCACCACGTGATCCACGGTCATGGAGATCAGGGCCAGCCACTTGCCCCAGTCCGTCCAGCGCGACAGGATGGCCCGTCGGGGGTCCGGGGTGACCCGGGCGGTTGTCTCGGTCATGCGCGCTCCATCATTTGATCAGATTGGCAGAAATGACACCACACGCCGCAAATGACGCGGCGCACGTCCACAGGATGACACGGAGACAGTCCATGCACTTCCCTATCAGAACCGTGATTATCGGCTACGGGCTGGTCGGGCGCGTCTTTCATGCGCCCCTGATTCGCCACACCCACGGCATGAGTCTCAAGGGTGTGGTCTCCAGCCGTCCGGACGACGTTCACGCTGACCTGCCGGATATCGACGTCTATCCGAGTGCCGATCAGGCCTTCAGTGACCCGGAGGTGGATCTGATCGTGATCGCCTCCCCCAACGACACCCACACCTCGCTTGCCATGGCGGCACTGAACGCCGGCAAGCACGTGGTGATCGACAAGCCGGTGGCGCTGGATGGCGAAGAACTTGAGCACATCACGGCCTGCGCCCGCCATCATGACAGAGTTTTCAGCGTCTTCCAGAACCGCCGCTGGGACGCTGACTTTCTGACCCTCAAGGGACTGCTGGACGCAGGCCGTCTGGGCGATGTCACCCGCTGCCACCTGCACTTTGACCGATTTCGACCCGAGGTGCGCGACCGCTGGCGCGAGCGGCCCGGACCCGGTAGCGGTGCCTGGTATGATCTGGGCTCGCATCTGGCCGATCAGGCCGTAACCCTGTTTGGCACGCCACGCGCCGTTTACGCCGATCTGGCCACGCTGCGACCCGGCGGCGGCGCGGTGGATTATTTCCATGTGCTGCTGCGTTATGACCACCATCGGGTCGTGCTCTCAAGCCATGCGCTGAGCGCGCATGATTCGCTGCGCTACGCCGTCGATGGCACGCGCGCCTCGTACATCAAGCACGGGATCGACACTCAGGAACAAACCCTGCGCGACGGCGGCACGCCAGGCCAGGCCGGCTGGGGAGAGGACCCGATGCGCGGCGTGCTTTACCACGGCGACACCGGCGAGAATGAACTCATCGATAACGCCCGCGGCGACTACCGCGCCTACTATGACAATATCGTCGCGCATCTGAACGGCGAGGCCGAACTGTTGGTAACGCCCGAGCAGGCCCGCGAGGTGATGCGCGTGCTCGACGCCGCCCACGAGAGCAGCGCCACCCGGTGCGAGGTCGTGCTCTAGCGCGATCCCCCGGCCGAGCCCGGCGCCGAAATGAGTCGATGGCGCTGGGCCTTCTGCGGCTCGCTTTCCATACGATTGAGCACCTCGGCCTCGTACTCCACAGAAGAGCCGCCGCCATAGGCGGTGTCATGGCCGCTCATCAGGGCCACGTAGCCGTCACGGGCTACATCGGCAGGATCGAACTTCTCCATCGCGCCCACCTCGGTCTCATCCTGACCGGCGCGGTGGAAAAAGTTGGTTTCGGTCGGCCCGGGCAGCAGCAGCGTCATCTGTACCCCGCTGCCCTGAATCTCGTTGCGCACTGCGTAGAAAAACGAGTTGATAAAGGCCTTCGAGGCGCCATAGACGGCTTCAAAGGGAATCGGTGTGGTGCCCGAAATGGAGGACGTCAGCAAAAGCCTCCCTTTGCCGCGCTCGACCATGGCCGGCAGCAGCCGCTTGGTCAGCTGCACGGTCGACATCACGTTGATCTGGATCAGCGAGAACTCGTCTTCCAGCGCCGTACCCTCCACGAAGGCACCGCCCAGGCCCACGCCGGCATTGAGTGCGGCAGCGTCCAGCGCTCGACCGCTATCGAGTACCGTCTGATGGACCTTATCAACCTCATCAGACCGGGTCAGGTCGGCCGCGCAGGTCGTGACCGTGACGCCATAGCCTTCCAGCATTTCACGCGTCTCTTCCAGGCGGCTGCCCCGGGAGACGATCAAGAGATCGTAACCATCATTGGCAAAACATTTGGCCAGTTCCAGACCGATGCCGTTGGTGGCACCGGTGATCAGCGCGAACTTCCTGTTCGGTGTGGTCATCCCTGTCTCCTCTCTTTTCTCTGCATTCAAGGGGTATGGCTATCCCGCGACCATGACGCTTACGTGCCGCAGAAGGTGCGAAACACGGCTTCATCCGGCGAGGCCGGCAATGTCCAGGCTTCACGCCCGGGCTGCTCCTCAAACGGATGGGCGAGAATCTCGCGCAGCGTCTCGAAGGGTTCAAAATTACCTTCGGCGGCGGCGCTCAGTGCCTGCTCGACCCGGTGGTTGCGCGGGATATAGAGCGGGTTGACCGCCTGCATGCGCCGGGCAATGTCGTCACCGCCGCCCCCTTCGCGAGCCAGACGGGCACGCCACTGTTCAAGCCAGTTGCGAATGCCGGCGTCCTGTTCAAACAGCGCCAGCAGGGCCGCATCACCGTCTTCACCGCGAGCGCATTCACCGAGCTGTCGAAACGTCAGGGTGAAGTCGGCGCGCCCGATCCGCATGGCCTCCTGCAGCGTCTCGATCAGCTCCTGATCACTCTCCTCGACCTGCACAAGGCCCAGCTTTTGACGCATCACCCCCAGCCAGGCTTGAAGATACTGCTCGGAGAACCCTTGCACGATCTCGGTGGCCTGCTCGATGGCGCGCTGCTCATCAGCATCAAACAGCGGCAGCATCGCCTCGGCCAGACGCGCCATGTTCCACTGCAGAATCACCGGCTGATTGACATAGGCATAGCGCCCACCGGTGTCGATCGAGCTGAAGACGGTCTTCGGGTCATAACGCTCCATGAAAGCGCAGGGTCCGAAGTCGATCGTCTCGCCGGAAATCGAGGTGTTGTCGGTGTTCATGACGCCATGGATGAAGCCCACCCCCATCCAGCGCGCCACCAGTTCGGCCTGGCGCTGCTGGATCGCCTTTAGAAGGTCCAGATAGCGGCCCGGCGCCTCGTTTTCGAGAAGCTCGGGATAGTGGCGCTCGATCACGTGATCGGCCAGAGTGCGCACGGCCTCGGCGTCATGGCGCGAGCCGAAGTATTGAAAGGTGCCGACCCGGATATGACTTGAGGCCACCCGCGTGAGCACCGCACCGGGTTCCGGCATGCGCCGCATGACCCGCTCACCGGTGGTCACGGCCGCCAGCGCGCGCGTGGTGGGGATACCCATGACATGCATGGCTTCACTGATCAGATACTCGCGCAGCACCGGGCCGAGCGGCGCGCGGCCATCACCCCCGCGGGAAAACGGCGTACGCCCCGCGCCCTTGAGCTGAATGTCGCGCAGCACGCCATTACGATCAGTCACCTCACCGAGCAGCACCGCGCGACCATCGCCCAGCCGCGGCGAGAAGCCGCCAAACTGATGGCCGGCGTAGGCCTGGGCGACCGGCTCGGCGCCGGGGGGCAGCTCGTTGCCGGAAAACCAGTCGGTGGCCTGCTGCTCATCGAAGGCGGCCAGATCAAAGCCCAGCGTCTCGGCAAGCTCCCGATTGAAGGCAATCAGCGTGGGGCTTTCAACAGTGACCGGTGTAAAGGGCTCGAAAAAATGGCCCGGCAGACGCGCGTAGCGCAGGGTAAAGGTCGGAAACATGGTGACTCCGGCGGCAGGGGCCGCGTATTGATGAAATGATCCGTCCGGATCAAAAGAGTAGAACATCACAGACGTGAAGGCCCGGCGCTCACAAAGAGGCCGGGCCCTGAACAAGCCGGTACAAAGGCGATGAAGTCAGTCGTTTTGTTTCATGGCCTTCACCATTTGATCGACGTTGAAGCGGAACATGTCGGCGTAGGTCGATGCCGGACCATCGTCCTTTGAGAGTGCCTCCACATACAGCTCGCCGCCGGGCTCGGCCCCTGCGGCATTGGCGATCTGCTCGACCAGCCGTGGGTCGTTGGAGTTTTCAAAGAAGTAGCTCTTGATGTGCTCCTCCTTCATCTGCGTGATGAGCCCTGCCACATCCTTCGCCGAGGCCTCGCTGTCGGTGGTCATGCCCAGCGGCGCCAGAAAGGTCACATGATAGCGGTCGCCCAGGTAGCCAAAGGCGTCATGCGAGGTCAGGATCTTGCGCTTGTCCTCAGGGATGGTACCGAACTGCGTGCTGGCGTAGTCATCCAGCGACTCGAGTTCCTGCTTGTAGGCATCACCGTTGGCACGATACTCGTCGGCACCGTCCGGGTCGGCCTTTGACAGCGCCGTCACGATATTGTCGACCCACACCTCGACATTGACCGGGCTGTTCCAGACGTGCGGATCAGGCCCGTCATGATGATGGTGATGGCCGCCGGCCTCATGACCATGGTCGTCGTGGTCATGGTCGTCGTGGTCATGGCCCTCATGCTCATGACCCTCGTCATGCTCGTGGCTGTCCTCGCCCATCTCGCGGGTATGAATGTTGTCAGAGACCACCACCGGGCTACCCTCAAATCCTGAGGCCTCGATCAACCGCCCCATCCAGCCTTCAAGGCCCAGCCCGCTCATGAACACCACGTCGGCGTCGCGCACCCGGCGTACATCGTTCGGGGTCGGCTCATAGGCGTGCGGATCGCCGTTGGGGCCGATCAGACTCGACACCTCGACCCGGTCACCGCCCACTTCACTGACCACATCGGCCAGCACGGTAAAGGTCGCCACGGCCTTGATATCCGCCGCCTGAGCCACGGCGGCCGACAACGGTGACAGTGCCAGCATTGCGGCCCCGGCCCACCAGACTCTGATCTTCATGCATGCTCCCCGTTGAGAAGTGGAAAACGCCGACCCGGCCTAACCGGCCAGATGCGGTCGAGACAGGCGCTGGCGCACGATGCCCAGCCGCCCGAACAGAAACGACAGCAGATAAATCCCACTGGCCGAGAGCACGATGGTCGGCCCCGAGGCCACGCCGGTATGAAAGGAGATGTTGAGCCCGATAATGCCGGCCAGAAAGGCCACCAGCATGGCACTGAACATCATGCCCGGCAGGCTCACCGCCCAGAAACGCGCGGCCACGGCCGGCAGCATCATCAGCCCCACCGCCATGAGTGTGCCAAGCGACTGAAACCCCGCCACCAGGTTGAGCACCACCAGCAGCAAAAAGAGCACGTGATAGAGGAGGCCTCGCCCGCCGACGGCCCGCAGGAACCCGGGATCAAAGCACTCCATGACCAGCGGACGGTAGATCAGGGCCAGCAACACCAGCGTTAACGACGAGATGCCGGCAATCAGATACAGCGCGTTCTGGTCGATGGCCAGAATGGTGCCAAAGAGCACATGCAACAGATCCACGCTCGAGCCCTTGAGCGACACGATCAACACGCCCGCGGCCAGCGAGGTGAGATAGAAGCTGGCGAAGCTGGCGTCCTCGCGCACCGCCGTCGTGCGGCTGACCAGCCCCGACAGCAGCGCCACCGCCAGCCCCACAATCAGACCGCCCAGCCCCATCGCCGGCAGCGACAGCCCGGCGACCAGAAAGCCGACCGCAGCACCCGGCAGCACGGCGTGGCTCATCGCGTCCCCCACCAGGCTCATGCGACGCAGCATCAGCAGCACACCAACCGGGCCGGAGCCCAGCCCCAGCGCCATGCAGGCCACCAGCGCCCGGCGCATGAAACCAAATTCGACAAAGGGGGCCAGCGTGGCGTCATAGGCCATGGTCACAAGGCTCATGCCTGCTCCTCATGCAGTTCACAGGTGTGGGCATCCTCGATCCACGACTCTTCCATCATGTTGGCCCGACTCAGGTGGTGCGGTTGCAACACCTCTTCGGTCGGCCCCCAGGCGATGGCCTCGCGCGCCATCAACAGCGTCTGCGGGAAGCACTGACGCACCTGGGACATGTCGTGCAGCACGGCAATCACGGTGCGACCGTGCTCATGCCAGTGACGAATCAGGGCCAGCAAATCGCGGGTGGTGCGCTCATCAATGGCGTTGAAGGGCTCGTCCAGCAGGATGACCGGCGCGTCCTGCAGCAGCAGACGGGCGAAGAGCACGCGCTGAAACTGGCCGGAGGAGAGCTCACTGATACGCCGCTGTTCAAAGCCTGCCAGGCCGACCTTGTCCAGGGCATCGAGCGCCCGGGACACATCGCGACGCTTCATGCCGCCAAAAATGCCCAGACGATGCCAGTCCCCCATGGCGACGGTATCAAACACACTCAATGGGAAACTGCGGTCGACCTCAGCGGCTTGAGGCAGGTAGCCATAGCGGCTGGCCGACATGCCGGCGCGGTCGATGCGGCCTTCGGATGCCGCCATGGTGCCGGTCAGCGCCTTGATCAGGGTCGACTTGCCTGCCCCATTGGGGCCGATAATGGCGGTCAGACTCCCGGCCTCGAAACTGCCGGTCACATGGTGGACGGCCGGATGGCGCTGATAGGTAATCGTCAGATTATCAAGATGAATGGGCGCACCCTTGAGGTCATCGCAGCTCATGGGACGGCCACCGCCCAGTGCACCATGGCCCAGAGTCCGACCAGTCCGACGGCCGCCAGCAACAACCGCCAGCCCACCGATGAGGACAGTACCGAGCGTCGGCAGCGGCTTATGACATTGTCATCGCGCACGCGCGAAGCGTTTGGCGAATCATCCCTGGTAGAAGAGTGATGAGAGAGTTGACGAGACACGATGTGATTCCATGACGATACGGTGCCGGGCAAGCAACTGCCCGGCACCTTGGATGTTATAAAGTATCATCACATGTAGTCTACGCCAGCGCAATCACGCAGCACCCCGCGATCGTCTGATGCTGCCAATCAACGCCCGGTGATTCTAGTCTTCTAGTCGCGCCAGTAACCGCTGCCCACGTCGTGATCGGCGGGTACGACGCATGCCCGCCGAGGCTACTTTCCAGCCCACGATGCGGGCAGCACCCACTGCCATGCCGCTGGCCGCCCCCCAAAGGAGTGCCTGGCGCCACTCGACGTCGTCGCGATCGGGATTGATGGGCGGCTCAAAAACGCCATGGCGGAAGGTCTTTTTCATGGCCTGACGCATGGCGATTCCGGTCGCCGCCGCCGTAGCGGTGCCGACGAGGGTCCAGAGGGTTTGAGATTTCATGGCAGTATCCTGTTGATTGATCAGTGACAGCCCTTCAAGCCTGGCCGATCCCGTTTGATGCCACCAGTACCCATGGACAGCGCCACCGCACTCGCGCACCATCCGGTGATCTTCACTAGACCATCTCAGGACATGCCATGACCGAACAGCCCCCCGTCGTCATCGAACCCGAACACACGCCGGCCACTGCCGTGGTTATCATTTTGCATGGCCTTGGGGCCAGTGCCCACGATTTCGACCCGCTCATTCCGGCGCTGTCACTGCCGGACGACCTGGCGGTGCGCTTTGTCTCGCCCAGCGCCCCCATGCTGCCGGTCACCATCAACAACGGCATGACCATGCCGGCCTGGTATGACATCACCAGCATGGCGCTCAATCGCGAGATTGATGAAGCCCAGCTCAAGGCCTCGGCACAACGCATTCATCAATTGATCGATGAGCAGATCGCCAGCGGCATCGACAGCCGGCGCATCGTGCTGGCCGGTTTCTCTCAGGGCGGCGCCGTCGCCTATGAAGCGGCCCTGACCTATCCCGAGCCGCTGGCCGGCGTGCTGGCGATGTCGACCTACTTCGCCACGGCCGACAGCATCAAAACGGATGACGCCAATCGCGGCACACCGATCGAGATTCATCACGGCACTCAGGACCCGGTCGTGGACGAGACGCTCGGCCAACGTGCCGCCGAACGCCTGATCGGCATGGGCTACGACGTGGAATATCGTACCTGGCCGATGGCACACACGATCAGCGCCGATCAGGTACCGGCCATTCGCCAGTGGCTGATCGAACGACTCGGGGAACAGGGCTAATCCGGCAATAGAGTTACTTGAGGCTTTCCAGACGTACGGCCGCCGGGCGCGCGCCCGGCACGCGATCGATGCTTTCCTGCAGCAGGGTCATAAAGGCTTCGATAACAGGCCCTGGCTGAACCGGACGACGCCACAAGCAGCCGAGCTCGCGTGACACACCCTCGACCCGGTACGTGGTGACCTCACTGCCCAGATTGAACACTTCGATGCACGACGCCGGCAGCAGGGTATAGCCAAGCCCTTCTCTCACCATGGCAATGGTGCTGCTCATCTGAGCCAGCTCCCAGCCCGGCACCAGTGACAGGCCTGCCTGCTTGAGCGCCCGGTCTGCCAGTGGACGAGTGCTGGTGTGGGCGGTCAGGGCGATGTAGGGCAGTGCATGCGAGCAGGTCTGCCAGTCCCGGCCAGCGCCCTGGCTTGCTGGGACAACGGCGATGAGCTCGTCCTGCCAGAGCGGCTAAAAATCCAGCGCGCTGTACGCCTTGGGTCGAGACGTCAGGCCAATATCCACGCTCGCATCACATACCCATGTCTGTATGTCTCCCGCCAGACCATCCCGCACGCTGATGTCCACCTGGGGATGGCGCTCACAAAAGCGTGCCATCACCCCGGGCAGCAGGGAAGAGGCCACCGAAGGCAGCACCGCAAGACGCAGATGTCCCTGGCGCAGATGCGCCATGTCCCGGGCGTCCTCCAGCGCCCGGTCCATGTCGGCCAGAATCCGCTGGGCGTGGCCCAGAAAGTGTCGGCCACCCGAGGTCAGCGTCACGCTTCGCGTATCCCGCGTGAACAGGGCGATGCCCAGCAGCGCCTCAAGCTTTCTGATGGACGACGACAGGGCCGGCTGGGAAAGGTGAACGTATTCGGCAGCGCGGGTGAAGCTGCCCAGCTCCGCCACGCTGACAAAGCCCTGCAACTGCCGTCGTGCGAACATGAACTGCTCCATAACCATTGCCGATAGGCTCATAAAATAAAGCAGCTGGTCACGGCAGCGGCACTACACCATGGTCAAAGGCCTCCTGATGAATGGATATGAGGCCCATGACGGATCACTGCCCCGATCAAACGACACTGCACATCGGTTATGGTGCCGGCTTTGCCGGTGATCGCCCGCAGGCGGCGCTGGCGCTGGCCCGGGACCTAGCATCGCGCCACGGGCCGCGCTACCTGGCCCTTGAACTTCTTGCCGAGCGCACGCTGGCCCAGTGTCAGCAAAGGCGTTACGACGACAGCACGTCCGGCTACGCACTTCGACTATTTGACTTCCTTGAACCGATCCTGCCCATCTGTCTGGCAGGCCGAATTCCTGTCATTACCAACGGCGGCGCGGCCCATCCCGTCGCGGCCGCCCGTCGTCTGAGAGGCTGGCTGGATGACCAGGGTTTTCACGACGCCCGCATTGCCTGTGTGCTCGGCGATGACCTTGTCGAGCAGCTGGGTGCCACGCCCGCCCCGGAGTGGCTGCCGGCGAGTGTGGTGCTGGATGACGTGGTGTCCTGCAACGTCTATATCGGCGCCGAGCACATTCAGCAGGCGCTGGAAGAAGGCGCCGATATTGTGCTGTGCGGTCGCGTGGCGGACCCCTCGATGGCCGTCGGCGCCATCCGTCATGGGCTGGGCTGGTCAGCCGAGGACCCCGAGCTGACTGCTATCGCGCTGGCGACCGGCCACCTGCTGGAGTGCTGCACACAGATCACCGGGGGCTATTTTGCCGACCCGATCACCAACCCCGTCCCTGACCCGGCACATCCGGGCTGCCCGATCATCGAGCTGGGGGCAGAGGGTCAACTGATCGTCACCAAAACTGCCGGCACCGGCGGCATGGTCAGTGCTCGCACCGTCAAGGAGCAGCTGCTGTATGAAATTCATGATCCGGCCGCCTACCTGACGCCGGATGGCGTGATGGACGTCAGCCGGGCACAGGTCATCGATCACGGCAACAACCGGGTAGAAGTCCGCGACATTCATGGCCATCCGCCACCGACGATCCTCAAGGGCAACCTGGGGCTCACAGGCCTGTGGTTCGGCGAAGCCGGAATCTCCTATGCCGGCCCTCGCGCCCTGGCCCGAGCGCAACTGGCGCGGGAGATCGTGATGACTCGCGCCGCCGAACTGACCCCGAACCTGGCACCGCGACTGGATATTGTCGGCGTTTACAGCGTGCTCGGCGACGCCGCAGGCGCGGTGATCAGCCAGCGCCCGGAAATCGAGGATGGTGTCGATGACGTTCGCCTTCGTCTGGGGGTGGTGGATCGCGACCGCGGGGCCATTCAGGCGCTGCTTGACGACTTTGAATCCCTCTATACCAACGGTACAGCCGGTGGCGGCGGTATTCGCACCCATCTGGTCGAATCACTGCGCACCGAGGACTTCATGATCGACCGTCACGCCGTTTCCACCTTCCTTGCCTGGTATTAAGGAGCCTCGCCATGTCCTGCGCAGCCAACGCCCTGTCCGCCTCGGTGCTACTGCGGATTACGCTCATGCTCGGGCCGATGACAAGGGCAACCATCTCAATATTGCGGTGTTTGTCTTTCAGCCAGGCCATTACGACTGGCTCGTCGCCATGCTCACCCCTGAACGTGTCGCGGATCACTTTCATGCCCGACGCCCCTCTGCAGTGTCATGCCGCGGCCATTTCAGGTGCGCGCCGGCATGCCGATCGGCGTTCTGGCAGCAGCACTGCTGTCCCTGGGCATGGTGTGTTTGTACCTGCCGGGCAGCCCCTCGGCGCTGACGGGCATCGAGTGGGCCATCTTTGGCGGCTGGATGCTGCTCGGGCTCGCCATGTACGCCTTTGCTCTCAAACGCTACGGCCGCGCGTACAACGATCGCATCATGCAGGACATGTTCACGACCCGTTCCGGGTAACAGGCTGGCAGCATCGGACACCACAACAATCGATAACACCGAACCGTTCGGGGGCTTCATGACTGACACATCCCCCTCATCCAGAACGCTTGAACGTACGCTGAATCTGCCGGGTGTGGTCATTATCGGAGTGGCTTGGGTCACCCCGCTGATCGCGCTGGCGACCATCGGCATCATCATTGAACTCTCCAACGGCACGGCCCCCACGGCGTATCTGATCACGCTGATGGCCATGATCTTCACGGCCTGGAGCTATGGCCGCATGGCGTTGGTGCATTATCAAAGCGCCGGCTCTGCCTATACCTATGTCGGCATGGAAATGGGCCCACGGCTCGGATTTTTGACCGGCTGGCTGATTTTGCTGGATTATTTCTTCATTCCGCTGGTGGTTTGGCTGATCGGGGCGGCGTATCTGGCCGAACAGTTTCCGGCCATCCCTCTCGGGATCTGGATTGTCGCCTTTATCGTGCCCACCACGCTGCTCAACATCATCGGTATTCAGGTGGCCGCGAAAGCGAACTATCTGCTGGTGGCCTTTCAGCTGCTGGTGATCGTGATCCTTGCAGTGCTGAGTCTGGCCCATTTTGCCGGCCACGAGACCGGTGCCACGCTGCTGTCACCCTTTTTCAATCAGGGCACCACGTTTGCCGCACTGGCCACGGCGGCGGTGGCGGCCTACTCCTTCATCGGCTTTGACGGCCTGACGCTTCTGACCGAGGAGACCCATGACCCGCGTCGCACCATCCCTCGGGCGATGCTGATCGTGGTGGCCTTTTTCGGCCTCCTGTTTGTCAGCGTGGCCTGGGTGGCCCAGCTGATCCATCCCGGCACGACGTTTGCCAACGTCGATTCCGCCGCCCTGGAGCTGGCACGCCTGGTCGGTGGCAACCTGTTCGCCGCCGTGTTGCTGGCCGGGCTGATCATCGGGCAGTTCGCCTGTGGGCTGGCCATACAGGCCGGGGCCTCGCGCCTTCTCTTTACCATGGACCGGGACGGGGTGCTGCCGAAATCGCTGAGTTATCTGTCGCCGCGCTATAAACCCCCGGTAGTCGGCATCGTTTTAATCGGTCTGACCGGCTTGGTCGGGCTTTTCATGGACGTCACCACCTCGGCATCATTTATCAATTTCGGGGCTTTCAGCGCCTTCATTCTGGTCAATCTCAGCACCATCATGCACTACCGGCGCCATCGCCCGAGCCATGGCGTCGGCGCAATACTCGGCTGGGTGGTGTTGCCGCTGGCCGGTGCCATCGTCAACTTCTATCTGCTGATGAGTCTGGACATCGATGCCCGCCTCATCGGCGGCATCTGGCTGGCGCTGGGCGTGCTCTGGCTGGCCGTACTGACACGCGGCTTTCGTCAGCCCCCACCGCGCATGCAGCTTGAACAGGCCGATCAACTCTAGGAGTGACGATCATGACAACCTCCCTTCTGCAGGTGGCGCTGGCGCAGTTTGCGCCCGTCGTCAACGATGCCCGGGCCAACCTGACGCGCATGATGGAAACCATGGAGCAGCATCGCGAGGCGGATCTGGTGGTCTTTCCGGAGCTTTTCCTGGGCGGCTATACCACGCGTACGCCCGACATGCATGCCATCGACGCCCGGCACCCGATGCTGCAGGAACTGCGTGATCACGCCAGACAGTGCGGTCTCGCCATCATTTTTGGCGCCGCCGAGCACTATCGTGGCGGCATCGCCAATTCCGCCTTCTGCATCGATCGCCATGGCGAGCTGGCCGGCATCTATCGCAAGACGCATCTGTTCGGCGCTGAACTTGAGGCCTTCGTTGCCGGTGATGAACTGATCACCGTCGAACTCGACGGGCACCGCCTGGGGCTGATGATCTGCTTCGACATGGAGTTTCCTGAGGTGGCCCGCGCCCTGTCACAGGCAGGTGCCAAAGCGCTGGTGACGATCTCCGCCAACATGACGCCCTTTGGCATGGACCACCATCTGTTTGCCATGGCGCGCGCCATCGAGAACACCCGCGCTCATGTCTACGTCAATCAGACAGGCACCGGTGAGGCCTTCGAATTCACCGGCGGCTCGATGATCGTCTCGGTGGACGGCGAGATGACTGCCGTGGCCGGCGAGCACGACACCGTGACGCAGGCACCACTGCTGCTGACCGATCGCAGCGCACAGCGCCCGGATTACCCTCAGCTCAGGCGGGGGCGCTGCCAGTACGTCGGGCCAGTCAAAATGATGCCCCGGGGCCAGCCTCATGAGTCGATTACAGGGGACGCCGGCATGACAGATGCCATACCTGCCATGCCGGCGTGATTAACCAGCGTGCCTTTCGGGCTGATCGCCTTTTACGGCACGGATATGAGACCGCTCCGGCGTCATCCTTGAGACATCGCTTCCACAGTCTCTCAAGGTGTCGACATGTCCTTTGCCCAGTCCTCGATCATCGAACCCGCCAGCGGCCGCCCGGCGGATGCCTGCGTTATCTTCCTGCACGGTCAGGGTGGCAGCGGCTATGACTTCGAACCGCTGTTTCATGCGCTCGCCCTGCCGGCCGGCAGCAATGTGCGCTTCGTGCTGCCCGGCGCCCCGATGCGTCAGCTCGAATGTCGCCAAGGGGCACGCGCCAGTGCCTGGTATGACGCCGCACCGGGGGAGAACGCCGGCGGTCATGCCCAGCAGCAGATGGTGGATGCCGTGCATCAGGTCGAGATGCGCATCGAAAGCGCACTGGCCGAGGGCATTGATGCCAGTCGCATTATTCTGGGCGGGTTTGGTCAGGGGGCCGATATCGCCGCGCAGACCGCGCTGGGCTATCGCAAGGGTCTGGGCGGGCTGATGATGCTTTCCACGGCGCTGGGCACGATGCCTTCCAATACCCATGATGCCAACCGTCACCTGCTGATCACCATGCACCACGGTCGCCAGGACCCGGTCGTGGGCGAAGCCTCGGCACGTCAGCGCGCGGATGCCTTTACTCGCATGGGTTACAGCGTCGACTATCACGCCCACGCCATGGGCAACGAGTTCTGCGCCGATGAACTCTCCCAGCTGCGCGCCTGGCTGGTCACGCGCCTGATCCGGACACGTCTGGTCGCCTGATGGCCCGCCTCGGATAACCCCGCACCTGATAAAAAACGCCGCCCATTGGGCGGCGTTGTCATTACCGGGATCTGCTGTGCTGACGGTTGGCAATCTGCATGAACCGTGCGCCGTCACGAGGCGGCCGGGTCACCAGACTGGCCCCAAGATACAGGATCGTGGCCATCGGCAGCCCCCAGAGCCCCGCCGGCAGTCCCAGCGGCTTGATGCCGGTGACAAAGCTTGCCAGCACCAGCGCCCCTGCACCGACAATGCTCACCAGCGCGCCGGTCGCCGTTCCACGGCGCCAGAAAAAGGCCCCCACGATAGCCGGCACGGCCACCACCAGCCCGCTGGATGACGCCACCGACAGCACCGCGATCAGATCAAGGCGCAGCTCGGCAAAGCCCAGCGCGATCAGCGCAATCACGGGCATCACCCATTTACCCAGTTTGAGCTGAGCCTGTTCGCTGCCTTTTGAAGATGACCGCAGATCGCGTGCAATCATCGATGCCAGCGTCAGCATAATCGAATCAATGGTCGATACCGCCGCGGCCAGGATGCCCACCATCACGATCACCCCCAGCACGGGCGGCACATGGCTGGAGGCCAGAAGCGTCGGCGTGGCCAGATCGGCGCTTTCAAGCGAGGGGAAGGCGACCAGCGCCGAAAACCCCCACAGCACCGACACCAGCGTGTAGATAAAGCCGAACACCAGAAAGCCCAGCAGCATACGCCGCATTGCGGAGAGATCCTTCGGCATGAACAGGCGCTGGCTGACCTGAGGGTTGGACAGGCTGAAAAAGAACCACGGCAGGGTCAGCCCCAGAAAGTTGATCAGGCTGAACACACCGTTGCCCGGCACCACCAGCGACTGCGGATGCGCACGGGCCAGCCGATCGAAGAGGACACCAAACCCGCCCAGCTCATGAACCACCAGCAGCGCGACCAGCGTTGAGGCCACAATCATGAACAGCGCTTGGAGAGAATCGGTCCAGGCCACCGAGCGCATGCCGGCAATCCGCGAGAAAAGAATCGCCAGCAGCGTGGCCACCACCACGCCGGTGGTAAACGACACCGCCCCGCCGCTCATGCCGGAGAGCAGATAGCCGACGCCTGCCAGCTGCACCGAAGCATAAGGGATCAGAAACAGGCAGCTGGTCAGCGCCACCGCCACCGCGACGCCGCGACTTTCATAGCGATGGCCGAGCATCTCACCGGGCGTCACGAAACCGAAGTGGCGGCCCACCGCCCAGAAGCGCGGCCCAAAGATCGCCACCAGCGATACCCCGGCAAAATAGAGGATCTCGAAGCCCAGCGCGCCCACGCCGCCGGCATAGGTCAGCCCGGCAAGCCCCACCATCATGAAGGCACTGTAGGTCGTGGCGCTGTAGCTCAACGCCGAGACCATCCCGCCCATCTGACGGCTGCCCAGAAAGTAATCGGCCATGCCGGTGCCCTGCCCCTGCCGCGAGCGCCAGGCGACGATCAGGGACACCACCAGATAAAGTGCCACGGCGCTCCAGATCAGCGACTCACTCATGACCGGCGCCCTCATTATCTCTCTGGGCAGGAGCATTGAACTGGCGTGTGGCCAGTACATTGAGCACGATGACCATGAGTCCCAGCACGCACCAGAGCAGAAAGCTGCCATACCAGGCCTGTACCCTTGAAAGCAGCGTAAAGGGCAACACAATGGCTGGAATTACCGATAGCCATACCACTCCGATCCAGCGCGCCGTGGTCATTTTCGCCTTGCTCCCGGGATTAATAGAGGGCCGCCAGCATAGCGCGCCTGACTTATGCTCGAAATAAGCAAATAGCGTGAAATGTGAAAAAAAACCGGGCCCGCCAGCCAGGCCCGGTTTTTTGAAAGCACCCGGGATCAGCGCAGCTGGCTGTCCTTGCTGCCGCGACGATTGAAGCCCGAGGTCCGACTCGTGTGGCGGTCCTCCTCGGCCTGGCAGTTCACGCATAGCCGCACGCCCGGCACCAGCTCGCGCCGGCGCTCGGGAATGGGCGCCTCGCAAGCTTCACAGTACATCAGGCTCTCACCCTTGTTTTGCAGATGACTGCGCGCCCGTGCGACCCCCTCTTCCACGGTATCGTCGATTTGATCCTGTACTGCGCCATCTCGTGTCCAGCCACCGGCCATGATGCCCCTCCTGATGCTGAAAAACCGAGCATTGAAGACTGTGCGATGCCCGGGCCAGCAACGGCCCGAATCATGCGTTTCTCATGACCATTAGCATAGACCGGTTTCGGTCCGTTCGGCAGTTCCCCGGAAGCGCGCGTCGCGATGTCCGCATACTCTCTCGCTCGACTGTTTGCGACGCGCTCCGGAACCATGCCCCGATACGCTCAGCGCTCGGTCGTCTCAGCGCCGGTATTGTCCCAGTCTCCCTTGTCGGTCCAGGGATCATGACGCGGAAATTCTTCGATGCTGATCTCGGGATCGCTGTAATCCGGTTGATAGCGCAGATCATATTTGGCCGCCCGCACGAAGGAGACCATCAAAAGCACCGCAATCGGCAGCAGCGGCACCCCGCCGACCACGCTAGCTGTCTGCAGCGTTTCCAGACCGCCCAGCCACATCAGTACTGCCGGCAGAATCGACAGCGAGATCGCCCAGAACAGGCGGTTCCAGCGCATCGGCTCGCCGCCTTCCATTTGTGTTTCGACAGCGGCGGCCAGTATGTAGGACGTGGAATCGAAGCTCGTGGCGGTAAACAAAACGGCCAGCACGGTGAAGGCGGCAATGGCGACCCAGGCCATGGGCAGCTCATGGAGTACGGCAAACATGGCCGCCGTCGGCCCCTGGTCATTGAGAATCGAGACGGCGTCCAGCTGGCCGGTCATCTGCATATAGAGGCCGAAGTTGCCCAGGGTAATAAAGAAGGCCGCACAGCCGAGACTGCCAAAAAAGATACCTCCAGCGACCATCTGACGAACGGTGCGCCCGCGTGAAATGCGTGCGACAAAAAACCCCATGGTAGGTGAGAACACCAGCCACCAGGCCCAATAGAACATGGTCCAGTCCTGTGGGAAACTGGAATCGGGAAATCCGTCAATGCCGCCAAAGGGTTCGGTCCAGGTGGCCATACGGATCAGGTTGGACAGCATGCGCCCGATGGCATCCAGGCCGGTATTGGCCATGAACAGCGTCGGCCCGAGCACGAACACGAAAATCAGCAGGCCAATGGCCAGCCACAGATTGATGTCGGACAGGATCTTGATGCCTTTCTTGAGCCCCGACCAGGCGCTCCAGCCAAAAATGGCGGTACAGACCAGCAATACAATCAGCTGTGGCCCGATCCCCAGCGGCACATCGAACATCTGATGAGCGCCTTCGTTGATCAGCGGGGCTGCCAGCCCCAGCGTAGTCGCGGTGCCGGCCATCAGACCGAAGATGAACAGGATATCGATCAGCTTGCCCAGCCAGCCGTTGGCCAGCCTTTCACCCAACACCGGCAGCATCGCCTGGCTGACCTTGAGGACGCTGCGCTTGCGTACATGTAGAAAATAGGCCATCGGCAGCGAGGGGATCAGGTAGATTGACCAGGTGACGATCCCCCAGTGAAAAATACCGTAGGTCGAGGCCCAGCGCGCCGCCTCGTTCGACATGGGTTCGACTTCAAACGGCGGGCTCTGGATGTAATACATCCATTCGATTACCGACCAGTAGAGGATGCTGGCCCCGATGCCGCCACAAAAGAGCATGGCCGCCCACGACCAGGTCCGAAACTCGGCGCGCTCATCGGCATCTCCCAGCTTGATCTGCCCCAAGTTGCTGAAAATGACATACACCATGAAACCCATGGCGACCACACCCAGCAGCAGGTAAAGCACGCCGAGCTGCTCGGTGACGAAGTTCTTTGCCGCCAGTACCCAGCGGGCCCCGGCCTCGGGAAAGAGCACAAGTGGTACGGCCACGATCAGCAGCAGCACGAAGGCACCAATAAAGGTCGGCCAGTCGATACGTTTCGACATCAGGCAAACTCCTGTTTATGTTATATGGGATTACCTACAGCAGGCGTTGCACCATGCTGGTCACCGTTAATCCGCCCTGTGGCGACAGGACGTTTTTCAATTACCTCGCCTGACGCCACACCCTTGCCTGCAGCCGCCAACCAAAAGCGTGCCCCTAGTCCCTGATTACGGCATGCGGGTCGAAAAGCGCTCCAGCCCCTGAAACTCGACGAATTCCAGCATCCGCGCCCATAGCCGGTCGCCGTAAACATAGCCGCTCTCACCAGCCCCATCCGGTGTTTCGATCAAGGCATCGACCGCCGGCTCGAAAAAGAACGGAATCGAGTGGCGCGAGCGGGTGCCGCCCACAATGCGATGTTCGGTTGCCTGAATACGCCCACCGGACCAGTCCGCCAGCAGCCGACCAAAGTTGACCACCAGTGCATTCTCACGCGGCGGCACTTCCTCCCAGCTACCGCCCGGCGTGCGTACCTGCAGCCCGCCGACCTGATCCTGCCACAGTAGCGTAATGAAGCCATTGTCAAAGTGCGGCACACCGACCAGCCAGCGCCGCGAACCGCCTTCACCATCGATCGCCGGCATCGCCTCGAGCGTCCCGGACGGACGCTCCGGATAGTGAATCAAGCGTAATGTGGAGTTGCCGGCCTCAAAGGGGGTGAGCATTGTCTCTTTCGAAATGCCAAGCCCTTCAGCCAGTGCCTCGGCGATCTGGCGGCCGAGGCGCTCCATCGCCACGTAATAGTTCGAGATATCCGCCGACCAGCCGGGCAACTGTGCTTCTGACGGTCTCGGTGTCGATTCGCGTAGTGGATCGTGACCTATCACATTACGCTCTGCAGAGAGGGCCCGCTCGGGATGAGCAATGTCCGGCCCCAGATCGATGCCCTCCTTCCAGGTCGGGTCTTCACTCTGCGGGGGGAAATAGCCGCGATAGATGTTGTGATTGGCAGGCACAAACTTGTGACGCGCCAGGTCGTGTTTGACATCCGCTTCCAGAGTGAAAAAACGCAGCAGCCGAGCATGGATGTCGTCCGGTAGATCGAGCCTGGCCGGTGTCACACCAACGGTCATGAAGCCGGAGTGGCAGGCCGCATCCGTAATGGCGTCGATGACCCCGGCCCGCGCTCCATCGCTTTCAAACAGCGGCGTCAGATCGATATGGGGAATCAGCGTCTGCGTCATGACATCACTCCAGCGTTCAGCGAATAAAGCATCGCCGGTTGGCGATGCCAGAGGATTGAACGAATTTAGGGATGCCCTATCCTGCGCAGAATAAAACCATCAGTAAAACGAGTCATTTCAATGACAGCCATCGGCTATACCGATACTTCAAACCTGGCGGCACTGGACAGCGATCTGCTGATGGCCTTTGTCACGGTCGCCGAAAGCGGCGGATTTACCGCGGCAGCAAAGCATCTGCACAGGACCCAGTCGACCATCAGTCTGCGTATTCGTACGCTGGAATCGCGACTGGCAACCGTGCTTATCGAGCGCAACAGTCGTCTGGTGCAACTGACCAGCGACGGTGAAACTTTCTTGGTCTATGCCCGCCGACTGTTACAGCTTCAACAGGAAGCGGTCGCGGCGTTGGGCCGGTCGCGTCCCATGACACTGCGCTTCGGGCTGCCCGAGGATTATGCCGACGCCTGGCTGACGGCGCTTCTGGCACGCTTCGGGGCACAACATCCGCAGGTACAGGTCCACATTCACTGTCGCATGTCGACGGAGCTGCTGGAGCAGTTCGAGCGCGGCTTTCTGGATATTGTTTTGGCCGTACGGCACACGCCCGAGAGCAGCGGCCGAGCGATCGCCACCGAAGACGTGGTATGGGCCGCTCATCAGGATTTCAGGCTCGCCCCCACCCGGCCCATCCCTCTGGCGCTGTTTCCCGAACAGTGCATCTACCGCCGCCGCGCCCTTACGGCCCTTGCAGGCATGGGCCGCGACTGGCGGATCGATGCCACCAGCCAGAGCCCCAGCGGGCTACGCGTGATCGTCAACCAGGCTCGAACGGTCACGCTGGTGGATAGACGCTGGCTTCCCGAGGGATGGCAGATTCTGGGCGAGGATGAAGGGCTACCGCCCATGCCACCTGCAACCCTTGAAGTGCATCGGTCACCGAGTCTGACCCACCCGGCCTTTGGCGACTTCATCACGCTGATCGAGAGTATTTTGACCGAGCGTGAGCGACCAGGCTGATACCAATTCAGGCATGCGGCAAACGGTTTGGCGTGACAAAGGTGCTCACCGGCTAGCTACTACGCTGTTTGCACCATGCCCGCGCCAGCCAGTCACCGGCTCGGGCAATGTCCTGCTCATGACTTCCAGCATAGCCCAGGACCAGCCCGGCCTGCGCAGGTGGCCCTGTAAAATAGCGTGACAACGGCGAGAGCTGGATGCCCTGGGCGCGACCGGCCGCCACCAGTGTCTGCTCGCAGGCCACACTCTCGAGCCCGGCCAGCAGATGCATACCGGCGTGCCCATCCGAGAGCGTCAGCCCCTTATCAACGGCCGGTGCCAGCGCCCGGCGCAGTGCTGCCTGTCTGGAGCGATAGGCCCGACGCATGCGCGCCACATGTCGGGAAAAATGCCCCTGCTCGATAAATTCGGCGAGTGCGGCCTGCACCGCATACTGCCCCTCCCGGTTGATCCGGGCATTGGCCCGCTGGAAGGGTTCCACCAGCGCTTCAGGCAGCACCAGATAGCCGAGCCGCAGCCCCGGATAGAGTACCTTGCTGAACGTCCCCACATAGATGACCGGCGCCTGATCCATCAGCCCCTGAAGCGAGGCCAGCGGCGGCGAGCTGTAGCGAAACTCGCTGTCGTAATCATCCTCGATGATCCAGCTGCCCTGCGCACGCGCCGTTTCCAGCAGCGCCAGTCGCCGCGACAGGCTCAGCGTTACCCCCCTGGGGTACTGATGCGACGGCGTCACGTAGATCAGCTTCGGCGGCGCCCCCTGAGGGGCACGCTCGATATCGATGCCCTCGGCATCGACAGGCACCGGCACCAGCGATAACCCTGCCGCTTTCAGGGCCACCTGTGCGCCAACATAGCCGGGCTCTTCGATCCAGGCGCCGTCACCGGGATCGGTCAGCATCCGCGCGATCAGCTCAAATCCCTGCTGTGCGCCCTGGGTGATCAGAATCTGTTCAGGCGTACAGCGCACCGAGCGCGACAGCCGGAGATAGTCATACAGTGCCGTCTTCAACGCTTTAACGCCGCCGCCACTCTGGTAGGCCAGCCACGACTCGGGGGCACGCTGCTGATGACGGCGCAGCAGGCGCTGCCACTGCTCGCGCGGAAAGAGATCCAGCGCCGGGATGCCGGGGGCAAAGGCGCGATGATGTCCGCCCGACAGGGCACAGTCCGCCAGCAGGTCATCACCGCGTCTGGAGAGCTGCCTCTTTTGTGGGGCAATCGGTGCCTGATGAATCGCCTCGGCCAGCGCCAGCCGCGCCACGAACAGCCCCGCTCCCGGTCGGGACACGACAAACCCTTCAGCAGCCAGTCGATCCAGCGCCGAAAGCGCCGTATTGCGAGCAATGGAAAGTTCGCGTGCCAGTTGCCGGGACGACGGCAGCGCCTCGCCCGCGGCCAGCTCTCCGGATTCGATCCAGCCGCGCAGGGCGACATAAAGCTGTTGTCCCAGCCCCTGATCGCGATGACTCGTCAAACGGATGGCGAGCGCTTCGCTCACCCAGGCAGTGCGTGCAAGCCGGCTCAACCGGTTCTCCTGATTTTTCTGAAACTGGCCCTTATGGAAGAACCAGTATGCGGTCACGATGATCGAACGTCATCACCTGCCTGGAGCGATCTATGCCCCCTGTTCGAACGGCCACCCTTTCGGATCTCGATGCCCTGACCACCCTGCTGGACGGTTATCGTGTGTTCTATCAGCAGCAAAGCGATGAAGCGGCCTGTCGCGGCTTTCTTCAGGAGCGCCTTGAGCGCGGCGACGCCTATCTGCTGGTTCACGACGCCGGCCACGGCACGGACGCTTTCGTGCAGCTCTACCCGGTGCTCTCAACGGTGAGTCTTGCCCCGCGCTGGCTGCTCAATGACCTGTTCGTGGCCCCGCCGGCGCGCGGCCGCGGCATTGGCCGGGCACTGATGCAGGCCGCCGCGAATCTGGCCCACGAACACGGCGTGGCGGCGCTAATGCTGCGCACCCAGACCCACAACCATGCCGCAAAAGCGCTGTATGAATCGCTGGGGTGGGAGAAAAACGAGGCCTTCGATACCTACCTGCTCTCCGTACCGGGATCAACGTCATGACGAACCCTTCACCATCAGCTACTCCGACAGGCCCCCTGATCCATGACTGGCAACCGCCGTCGCTGCCGGGTCACGACACGCTGAGCGGGCGCTACTGCCGGGTGGCGCCGCTGAATGTGGCGACACAGGGCGAAGCGCTGTTCAACGCCTGGCAGAAGGATGACGCCTCGCGCTGGGTCTATCTCGGCGGGCGTCCCTTCCATGATCGAAACAGCTGTCTTGAGTGGCTGACCCGTCAGGCCACCTCCCGCGATCCACTCTTCATGATGCTCATTGATCAGGACCATGATCAGGCGCTGGGCGTGGCCGCATGGCTCAACATGACCCCTGCCCACGGCACGATCGAGCTGGGCCATTTGAGCTTCTCTACACGAATGGCGTGCACCCGCATGGCCACCGAGGCACTGCATCTTTTGATTGATCACGCCTTCACGCTGGGCTATCGCCGCGTGGAATGGAAGTGCGACGCGCTCAACGCACCGTCACGACGCGCCGCCGAGCGGCTCGGCTTTCGCCTTGAGGGCCTTTTCCGCCAGCATCGCGTGGTGTGCGGACGCAATCGCGATACGGCCTGGTTCTCATTGCTTGATCACGAATGGCCGCTTATCGCGGATGCGCACAGGCAGTGGCTGGCACCGGATAATTTCGATGCCCACGGCGCTCAGCGACAGGCGCTGTCTCAAATGATGATCGCCAACCGGGGAGACACCTGATCATGTATCTCCCCCGCCACTTTCAAATGACCAGCCTTGAAGCGCAGCATGCCCTGATGGCGCGCTACCCTTTCGCCACGCTCGTGACCGTCTCAAGCGCCGGGCTCGATGCCAATCCACTACCGCTTCTATTCAATGCCCAACGTGGCCACCACGGTGTACTTGAAGGTCATATCGCCCGTGCCAACCCGCTCTGGAAAACGCCACCGACACAGGCCATGGCGCTGTTCCATGGGCCCGACAGCTACATTACACCGAGCTGGTATCCTGCCAAACGCGAGCATGGTCGGGTGGTACCCACCTGGCATTACCTGAGCGTCCAGGCACACGGTACGCTTCGGTTTATCGAAGGCCCCGACTGGCTGCGCTCGCATGTCGCCGAGCTGACCGACCGGTTTGAGTGCGAACAAACCACGCCCTGGTCGATCAACGACGCGCCGGCGGATTACATCGATGGCATGTGTCGGGCGATCGTGGGCATCGAGTTTCACATTGAGCGGCTGACCGGCAAACACAAGGCCGCGCAGCACAAGGATGAGGCCACACGGCGCGCAGTGTGTGACGCACTGAAAGAGAAAGGCATGGTCGAGCAGGAGGCCGCTTGGTTAAGCGGCGCGCTCTTTACCAGATCCAGATAATGTTTCATTCGGACAGCCATTCCGGCCACAGAACACAGGAGATGTCATGTACCGCGTCTACGGCGATCAGCACTCAGGCAATTGCTATAAGGTAAAATTGGTCATGCGCCATTTGTCTCTACCTTATCAATGGACCGAGATGTCCGTTTTGAATGGGGAGACCCGAACACCGGCATTCTTGCAGCGCAACCCGAACGGAAAGATCCCCGTGCTGGAGATGGAAGATGGCACCTGTCTGGCGGAATCGAATGCCATCATCTGTTTTCTGGCTGATGGCAGCGAGCTGATCCCGACGACACGACTGGAACGTGCCCGCATGCTTCAGTGGCTATTTTTTGAGCAGTATAGTCACGAGCCTTCCGTAGCCTCGGCGCGGTTTATCGTGCGCTATCTGAACACACCGGATGAACGACGCCAGGACCTGGCTGATCGACAACGTGAAGGGCACGCGGCTCTTACCGTCATGGAGCAGCAGCTGACAGAAACCTCTTTCATGACAGGAGATCATTTTACGCTGGCCGATATCGCCCTGTACGCCTACACCCATGTGGCCCATGAAGGGGGTTTTGATCTCTCCGGCTATCCCGCCATTGATGCCTGGCTGACACGAGTCGCGGCACAACCCGGTCATGTCGCCATGCTGGACTGAGATAGCCTGACAAAGGGAGATCACGCACCATGCGACCTTCTTGATGTCCGAATCGGTGGGTGATGGCCCTGGCGGTAACAGGGCTGAATCACCGGGTACAGGTCACGGCCTCGGCCGATACGCCTGCCTCATCGTGAAACAGGCGTGCGGGTTCGCCTCGGGGGTTACGGGGCGGTGTCATCCTGAGTGCGCTGGTCGGGTATCTCGGCAGTGCCCCGGTCGGTTTTGGTGGTGTTGTGCTGGTTCATGCTGCCGGCACCGTCCTGCTGACGCTGGCCGTGTGTGCCGGTGGCGGGAGAGGACGGTTCATGCGAGTCCTGCATTTGCTTCTGGCGATCCATTTGCATGCTACCGCTTTGATCCTCCATGCCGCTGGCGCCGCCCTGACGGGACAGCTCGCCGGTGTTCTGGTCAGGCGTTTTCATCGCCTGCGACGATGGAGTCGCCGTGCTGTCCTCCGCCGCCGGTGTCGAGGCCAGCGCCAGCATCGGGACCAGCGTCATTGTCAGTCCCCACAATAGGGTTCGCGATGTTTTCATGACCGTGTTCTCCGAGGCGTTATGCCAGCTCTGAGCATAGAGGGCGCCGGGGTAAATCACCGTCCTTCACGGCTGCTGCTTTGGTCGCGCTGATGCGCCGACATCGCATCAACGACGACGAGTGGCGCGCTGCCATCTAGACTGACATCATCGGTGGCCCATCACGGTGATGGGTTATCTGCATAGAATCCTCAAGCCCGTTCGTTCGAGACCCGACTCATGCCCATGTATTACGATCGCTCTTTTTCACCTCGTCCCCGCGTGCGCCCCCATCACTGGCAGTGGCTGGCACTTTTGTGTCTGTGCTTCGCCCTCTCAGGCTGTGGCATCAACAGGATTCCAACGCTGGATGAACAAGTGAAATCCGCCTGGTCCCAGGTCGAGAACCAGTACCAGCGCCGCGCCGATCTGATCCCCAATCTGGTCGAGACGGTGAAGGGCTATGCCAGTCAGGAGCAGGAGACGCTGACGGCCGTGATCGAGGCGCGCTCGAAGGCGACCTCGATTCAGGTCGATGCCGATACGCTCAACGACCCCGAACAGCTTCAGCAGTTTCAGCAGGCGCAGCGCCAGCTGAGCGGCGCATTGAGTCGTCTGATGGCGGTATCGGAGCGCTATCCGGAGCTCAAGTCGAATCAGAACTTCCTGGCGCTGCAGTCCCAGCTTGAAGGCACGGAAAACCGGATTGCGGTCGCACGGCGCGATTTCATTCAGGCGGTCGAGGCGTATAACACCGAGATCCGTACCTTCCCGGGCAGCATCTGGCACAAGCTGATGTACAGCGACATGCCGATCCGCGAGAACTTCGAGGCCACTGCTGAAAACGCAGACCAGGCGCCGCAGGTGAACTTCTGATGCCACAGGTGATGACTTGAGACAACTGACACGCTCGCTAACCCTCGGTGTTGTGCTGCTGCTGTGCACGGCAGCCGCCCAGGCTGCCCCCGACTTTCCAGAACTGACCGGGCGCGTGGTGGACAACGCCGAACTGCTCGATACAGACACCGAAACGAAGCTCTCTCAGACACTGGCGGCCCATGAAGAGGCCACCGGTGAGCAGGTCGTGGTGGTGACACTGCCCGATCTGGGCGGAGAGCCCATCGAGCAGTACGGCTATCAGCTTGGCCGCGCCTGGGGCATCGGCCAGGAGGGCGAAGACAACGGCGCCCTTTTGATCGTGGCCCTTGATGAGCGCCAGGTGCGCATCGAGGTCGGCTACGGCCTGGAAGGACGTCTGACCGATGCGCAGTCCTCCGCCATCATCAACCAGGTGATCACGCCGGCCTTTCGTGACGGCGACTATGCTCGCGGCATCGTCGAGGGCAGTCAGGCCATGATCCAGGTACTGGGTGGCGACCCGCTGGCGCAGGCTTCCCAGCGTCCCGAGCGCGGCGCCAACGAGTCCCGTGAGCTCGGCGGTGCCGGCATCTGGCTGACGATCCTGATGTTCATCGTTTTGATGATCGTTCGAGGCGGCGGCGGTCGTGGAGGACGAGGCGGTCTGCTCGGTGGCATGCTGCTGGGCGGGGCGCTCGGTGGAGGGGGCCGGTCGGGCGGCGGTCTCGGCGGTGGTGGTTTCAGCGGTGGCGGCGGCTTCGGCGGCGGCGGTGCTTCCGGCGGCTGGTAATGGTCGCGATCAAACAGGGATAACGCGGTATGTCACTACTTAAAGAGCACGAACAGCGCGAGGTGGGCGAGGCGATTGCCCGCGTCGAGCGCGACACCGATGCCGAGATCGTCACGGTACTGGCCCCCCGGGCGGACGACTACGCCTATATCCCGCTGCTGTGGGCGGGGCTGGTGGCCCTGATCGTGCCCGGGGCGCTGGCCGTTCTGGCCGGCTGGTTCGGGCTTGATGTCTTCTGGACCGGCCCCTGGATGGTGCTTTTGGTGCAGTGGGTTTTGTTTGTGGTGCTGGCGGCCATCTTTCGCCTGCCCGGGGTCATTACAAGACTGATCCCGCGGCATGTGCGTTTCTGGCGCGCGGGCAACCTCGCCCGGCGCCAGTTTCTCGAGCAGAACCTGCACCGTACGCAGGATGGCACCGGCGTGCTGATCTTTGTCTCTGAAGCCGAGCGCTATGTCGAGATTCTGGTGGATCAGGGCATTTCCAGCCGGCTGGACAACGCCGCATGGGCCGACATCGTTGCTGATTTCACTCAAAAGGTGCGCGCCGGTCAGACCCAGCAGGGCTTTCTGGACTGCATTCAGGCCTGCGGTGGTCTATTGAAGACCCACGTGCCCGCCACCCACGAGCGCAACGAGCTGCCCAATCGTCTGGTCGTGCTTGGCAGGGATGACATCGGCTGACGCGCCGCCTGGTGAAGCGTGGGCAAACATGCCGGAGACAATAATGCCACCTTCAAAAGGTGGCATTATTTTTAAACAGCGCTGCTGTCGCGACCGTCTCAGCCGGCGCCACCGCCCATCATGCCAACGCCCTTGTAGATCAGATAGCCCACTACCGCGACGACCAGCACGACCATCATGGTGCGTTCATGGCGTTTCCAGAGCCTGAGCGCCCGATCGCCGAAAAAGTGCACCAAAAGCGCCAGTCCAAAATAGCGCGCGCCGCGGGCCAGCAGTGCGGCCAGCATGAACAGGGGGAAGGCATAGCTGGTGCTGCCGGCGACCAGCATGGCGATCTGAAAAGGAATCGGGATGACACCAATGGAGAGCACGGCCAGAAAACCGTTATCGCTGAAGCGCTGATCGAAATCGTTGAACGCCTGCTGCCCCCCAAAAAGCGCAATCAACTGATCGCCGAACTGGCCCATGGCCCAGGCGCCCAGCCCGTAGCCGATCGCAGCGGCCAGCAGATTGCCCGCCAGGGCCACCGTGGCCAGTCGCCAGCGCTTTTCCGGGCGCATCACCATCCAGGGAATCAGAATCGTTTCAATCGGAATCGGGACGATCAGGGTTTCCAGTATCGAGGCCACAAACAGCAGCCAGATGGCCCGGCGATGATCCATCAGTGCGGTAAGCCGGTCACCGAGACGCTGTTTTTGATCCTGCAGGCTCCAGCCCATGGCTTTCCCTGTTCACCCTGTCGTTGATTGCGTGGGCTGGCGTACCAGACGATGCTGATCATCAGCAACGAAACGCGAGCCTGCACGAGCGTTTAACGTCCGACCTGTTGTCTTCAGACGAGATAAAGCCTGACACATAAAAGCGTCCCTGCCTCATGGCAGGGACGCTTTTATCGCAGTTATCGATTGCGCTCAACAAAGCGCGGAACATTTACTGCGAGGTCGTGGCGCTGTCGGAATCGGAAGTGCCCATATTATTTGAGCCGGTCGTATTGCTACCGGAACCTTCCATACTGCCGGTGCCAGAGGTATTGGAACCTGTGCGGCTGTCGATTTTCTGTTTGGCCTTTTCGCCGGCCTTCTGCTTCATGCTGCCGGAACCCATGCTCGACTGGCTGTTTGAGCTGCCAGACCCGGTGTGCTGATCAATCTTGTGACCGGCCTTTTCACCCGCTTTCTGTTTCATGTTGTCCGTCATGCTGCCAGAGCCTGTCTGGCCCTGCTGAGAGGACGTACTGGTGCTGTTGGTCGCCTGCCCGGTAGAGCCGGACTGTTCACCGGCCAAAGCCGGGGTGGTGGCCAGTGCCAGAACGAAGGGTGCTATCCATGTCGCTTTCATATTGCCTCCTGCAATGAATGACTACTTTATTCAGCGAATACCCTTTCAGTATAGAAAGGCTCAACGATTAACCAAGCCCTGCTGACACTTCATAACAAATTCTTTGAGATCGAAGACTGGCCTATCGGGGTGATCACCTCCCGTGGCGAGCGCCCATGCTGCCGACACCGCCCTGCCCATGCGCATCTCGGGGTGCGCTGTTATACTCGCCATGATCGGATCGCTGGTCCATGGGCGCCTGCAGCCCCATGGGTTCCGGGCGCTTCGCAGGCAAGACTCATTCGTCGGGCGAGTGGGTGCGAAGACAGACGATAGACTGCCCTTGCACGACCACTGCGTACCGCTCCAGCTTCATGCAACCGTCATGTATCCCATGCAATCGCAGTGACAAGAGAGGTTTATACCAGGATGTCCAACACGCCGAAAATCATCTACACCCTCACCGACGAAGCACCTGCGCTGGCCACCCATTCGCTGCTCCCCATTGTGGATGCCTTTACCGACTCCGCCGGCATTATCGTTGAAACCCGTGATATTTCACTCGCCGGCCGCATTCTGGCGCAGTTCCCCGATTATCTGAAGGATGATCAGAAGATCGGCGATCATCTGGCCGAGCTGGGCGATCTGGCCAAAACGCCGGAAGCCAACATCATCAAGCTGCCCAATATCAGCGCCTCGGTGCCCCAGCTCAAGGCGGCCGTCAAGGAGCTGCAGGGTCAGGGCTACGCCATCCCCGACTACCCCGAGTCGCCGTCAAGCGATGAAGAGAAGGACATTCGCGCCCGCTTTGACCGCGTCAAGGGCAGTGCCGTCAATCCGGTCCTGCGTGAAGGCAACTCCGATCGTCGCGCGCCGAAATCGGTCAAGAACTACGCGAAGAAGTACCCGCACCGCATGGGCGAGTGGTCGAAGGACTCGAAGTCCCATGTCGCTCACATGAGCGAAGGCGATTTCTACGGCAGCGAACAGTCCGCCGTGATCGACCGGGCCGGCAATCTGAAGATCGAGCTGGTCCAGAACGACGGCACCACGACCGTGCTCAAGGAGAAGGTCGCGGTCACCGAGGGTGAAATCGTCGATGGCGCCAGCATGAGCAGCCGCCAGCTGCGTGCGTTCATTCGCGAGCAGATCGAGGATGCCCGCCAGAAGGGTGTCCTGTTCTCGCTGCACCTGAAAGCCACCATGATGAAGGTCTCCGACCCGATCATGTTCGGCATCGTGGTCGATGAGTTCTATCGTGACGTGCTGGAAAAGCACGGCGATGCCCTCAAGAACGCCGGCTTCAGCCCCAACAGTGGCGTGGGCGATCTCTACTCGGCGCTCTCCTCACTGCCTTCTGACCAGCAGGACGCGATCAAGGCCGACATCGAGGCGCTTTACAAGGCGCGTCCGTCGCTGGCGATGGTCGATTCCAGCAAGGGCATCACCAACCTGCACGTGCCCAGTGATGTCATCATCGACGCCTCCATGCCGGCGATGATTCGTGACTCCGGCAAGATGTGGGGCGCAGACGATGCGCGTCACGATGCCAAGGCCGTGATCCCGGACCGCTGCTACGCCACCATCTATCAGGCCACCATCGAGGACTGCCAGAAAAACGGCGCCTTCGATCCGACCACCATGGGCAGCGTGCCCAATGTCGGCCTGATGGCCCAGAAGGCCGAAGAGTACGGCTCCCACGACAAGACCTTCCAGATTCCGGCCGACGGCACCGTACGTGTCACGGAAGAGAACGGCAACGTGCTGTTCGAGCACGCGGTCGAGCGCGAGGACATCTGGCGCATGTGTCAGACAAAGGACGCGCCGATCCAGGACTGGGTGAAGCTCGCCGTGACCCGTGCCCGCGACAGCCAGACGCCGGCGATCTTCTGGCTCGACAGCGCGCGCGCCCACGACGCGCAGATGATCAAGAAGGTCGAGCAGTACCTGAAGGATCACGACACCAGCGGTCTGGATATCCAGATCATGGCGCCGGTCGAGGCCATGCGGTACACCCTGGAGCGCACGCGTCGCGGCGAGGACACCATCTCGGTCACCGGTAATGTGCTGCGTGACTACCTCACCGACCTGTTCCCGATCATGGAGCTGGGCACCAGTGCCAAGATGCTCTCGATTGTGCCGCTGATGAACGGCGGTGGCCTGTTCGAGACCGGCGCCGGTGGCTCCGCGCCCAAGCACGTGCAGCAGCTGGTGGAAGAAAACCATCTGCGCTGGGATTCCCTCGGTGAATTCCTCGCGCTGGCGGCGTCGCTGGAGCATCTGGGCAAGACGTTTGATAACCAGCGCGCCCTCGTGCTGGCCAACGCGCTGGATCGCGCCAACGGCGAGTTTCTGGACAGCGACAAGTCGCCCAAACGCAAGACCGGTGAGCTGGATAACCGCGGCAGCCACTTCTATCTGGCGCTGTACTGGGCGAAGGCACTGTCCGAACAGAACGACGATGCCGAGCTCAAAAGGCTCTTCGGCGAGCTTTATGAAACGCTCAGCAATAACGAGCAGGCGATCCTCGATGAGCTTAACGGCGTGCAGGGCAAGGCGGTCGAGATCAAGGGCTACTATCACCCGGACATCGAACTGGCCGGCCAGGCCATGCGTCCGAGCCGCATCCTCAATGACGCACTCGCCACACTCTCCAAAAAGAGCTGAAGCGTTAATGCGTGACTGTCAGCGATGACAGGCCATACCAAAACCGGCGCCTCAGGGCGCCGGTTTTTTATTACCCTTCAGGATGTGCCAACCGCTCACAGGTCAGGGAAATCACCTCATGCCGCCATCACTGAGTCGCATCGATCACATCCATGTATTTGTCACCGACCGCACGGCTGCCGAGCGCTGGTATCAGCAGGTGCTGGGTCTTGAGCGTGTCGCTGCGCTGGCGTTCTGGGCCGATGATCCGAAGGGTCCGTTGATCATCGCTGATGGCACCGGCGCCATCTGCCTGTCGTTGTTCGAGCGTGCGCCCATCAACGTTCGATCCACCATCGCACTTGGCGTCAGCGGCCATCAGTTTTGTCAGTGGCAGAATTGGCTGTCGCAGCAGCTGCCCTTGCCACCCCGGATCGAGGATCACCAGGTGGCCTGGTCGCTCTATTTCAATGACCCCGACAGCAACCCTTTCGAGATCACGACCTACGATCGTGATATACCGATAAGGAGTGAGTGAACCGCCTGTCAGACCCCACCGGAAGAAAACAGCGTGACCACCACCGCCCGCACGGCAAGCCAGACCAGGGCGATGGTCGATACCAGAAACAGCGGAAAGCGCACCGCGACTCGATTGGCGGTGGCCTGATAAACGGAGTGGATGATGCGAAACAACACATACCCCCAGGCCAAGAAGACATCCACGGGACTGGCGCCCATCATGGCCAGAATGATGACCGCCGGATAAAAGATCGTGGGCTGCTCCATCAGATGGGTGTAATTGTGCGCTTTCCAGTTGGCGCGCTCGGGCAGCACGCCCTCCAGATCCTGACCGCGTCCTCCCGGACGGGCTGTTGTCAGATCGCTGCCGGTAGCCTTCATCGCTCTGAAACGACTGAAGGCCATCCAGAACAGCATGACCAGTGACCACAGGATCAATACGGCAGCAGGCGCTAGCATGGCGGCTTTCATCAATGTTCTCCGATAAACGGGGTGCGATAACCAAAGGGCTACTGGCGCCCACTGCGATGGATCACCGACTCAGATCCACCCTGACCGAGCCGCCGTCCTTTACCCGCACCTGCTTGAGAATGAACGGGCTGCGCCCCTGACCATCGGGGAGCGCCACGGTGCCGGCGACGTAAAAGGTGCCAGCCGGAATGCCGGTGGCGGTAAAGTAGCCGTTGGCGTCAGTAGTGATCACATGGGTATAGGCCTGAGCGCGCGGGTCCGCCGGCTCGACGCGCTGACCCGCCAGTGCCTTGTCGGCGGCTTCGGCCGAGTACTCGGTCGCCGGCGCGATCGAAACCTTCTCGTGATCGCCGTAGACGGTCTGCCCCGAGGTCAACTGATAGGCCAGACGACCCTTGATGGTCGCGGTACCGGTCCTGGGCAGGGCAGCGTAGGTGTCGGCCGGGAAGGGGACCTGCCTAGGCACGGTCGCCTCGACCGGACGCTGGCTGGAAAGCCCCGGGATATGCCCGGCGCCGGGAATGTTCTGCGCCATTCGCTGCACGCTTTCACAGCCACCCAGTCCCAGTGCCAGCAGACCGATGCCTGCCATTTGCTGCCAGTAACGCATGATGCCTTCTCCTGCCGTCGTGCTGTTCAGGGTCGTTGAAACGGCTGACAAGCTTACCGCCGAAGACGCTGGCGTCCACGCTTTTCTGCGTGCCGGCCGCTGACCGAGACCGCCGGGACATATCGCTCCCCCCAGTTCATCTGACGTACGCCGGTGATGCCCTGCTAGAATAAGCTGACCTCACCTGTCATCACGTCAGCGAGGCGTCCTTTTCCACTCGGGAGCCACCGTGCCTCTTCGCGATTTCTATCTGGTGCTGGTCGTCATTCTGGTCTGGGCGTTCAATAACATCATGATCAAGCTGGGCCTTGATGAGATGCCGCCACTGCTGCTGACGACCCTGCGCTTTGTACTGGTGGCCGCACTGATCGTGCCCTTCACCCGGATCACGCGGGTACAGCTGCCGCTGGTGCTGAAGCTGGCTGCCAGTTTCGGTCTGATGCACTTTGGTTTTCTGTTCATCGGCCTCAACTACGCCGAAGCCGGCACCGGGGCCCTGCTGGTACAGCTGGGGACGCCCTTTGCCACCATTCTGGCCGCCATCTTTTTGAAGGAGCGTCTGCGGTTGAAGCCGGTGCTCGGCATGCTGGTCTCCTTTTCCGGCGTGGTGGTGCTGGCCGGCGGGCCCACCCTGCCCGGCCCGCTGGCGCTCACGCTGCTGCTGTTGAGCGCACTGGGCTGGGCGATTACCAACCTGCTGGTCAAGACGGGCCCGGAGATCGCGCCGCTGACCATGGCCGGCTGGCTGTCGATGTTTGCCATTCCGCTGGTCGGGATGGGGTCACTCATATTCGAACAGCATCAGTGGATGGCCATGACCCAGGCCGGCTGGCGCGGCTGGGGGGCGGTCATCTACAGCGCCGTGATGTCCTCGATCCTCGCCTATGGCCTGTGGAACACCCTGCTGCGACGGCATTCGGTAGCACGTCTCATTCCGCTGTCGCTGCTGACCCCGGTCGTGGTGGTGCTGCTGGGCGTGCTGATGCTGGACGAGAGCATGGCGCTCAACAAGCTCATCGGCGGCGCCCTGGTGGTCGGCGGGATCGCCATCATCAATATCAGGCGGCTCAAAAGGGCGCCCGTCAGGGGTGCTCCCGCTGGAGGCATCGCCCCCCGGCAGAAATGATCATGTCCTCCACGGGCCGACCGTCTCCCGCTCGATCAAGGTGGGCATGAAAGGCGTCGAGGCCGGCAGCGAGGCGCCCGCAATCAGCTTGAGAAGCCGCTCGGCGGCCGCCTGCGCCATCTCCTCGAGGGGGGCATGAACGGTCGTCAGGGCCGGCACGACATGTCGGGCACAGGCTTCATTGTCATAACCTACCAGCGACATGGCTCGAGGCACCGCCACCCCTCGCGCCCGCAGGATCGTCATGGCGCCCAGCGCCATGTCGTCGTTGCCGGCCACTACCGCCGTAACGGCCATCTCCCGCGCCAGTAGCGTCATCATGCCCTGCTCGCCCCCCTGCTCGGTGAAATCGCCCTCGATGATGGCCTGCTCGTCCACCGGAATGCCCCGTTCGTGCAGGGCCCTTTGATAGCCGGCTAGGCGTTCGGCCGCGTCCTGCTGTCGCAGCGGCCCGGTCAGACAGGCGATGCTTTGATGCCCCTGGTCCAGCAGATGACGGGTGGCCAGATAACCGCCGTACTCGTTGTCCAGAGAGATGCAGTGCGCGTCAATGTCCGGCACCCGTCGATTGAACACCACCAGTGGCGTGGTGGTGGCCAGCGCTGTCAGGGTCTCATCGGAGAGTGCATCGGCATGCACGATCAGCCCGTCACAGCGTCGCCCCAGCAGAAAGTTCACGGCCTCCTGCTCACGTGCCGCTTCACCGCCACCGGAGGCCACCAGCAGGGAGACATTGGCGCGGCGCAGCGTCGCCTCCAGCGTCATCATCACCCGTCCCATGAAGGGGCCGGCCAGATGCGAAATCACCAGTCCTACCCCCTCCAGCCGGTTGGAGGCCAGCGAGCGGGCAAAGGCGTTGGGGGCATACCCCATGGCGCTGATGGCGACCTCGACACGGGCCCTGGTGTCGGCGCTGACCGGCACCTCACCCTTCATGACGCGAGACACCGTGGCAGGAGAGACGCCGGCGTGCGCGGCAACCTCGCGAATGGTCGGCATAATGTTGTCCCTTGAATGATCCGGCTACTTGACCAGATGCCATGCGTCACGGCAAGCAGACGTCGCCGGCCCCTTGCCTGTCGTCGCCTTACCGACACTGCTTCCAAGGTCGCATAGTGGGATGGCGCTCGACGCGCCATCATGAAACCGGTTTCATGGACGCCCATCGACGACAAGGATGTCTCAATGCTGAACGTGCAGGAGAAACTGAGTTACGGGCTGGGTGACTTTGCCAGTGCCTTCACGTGGGCCTCGCTATCGCTGTATCTGATGTACTTCTACACCGACGTGTTCGGCATCAGCCCGGCGCTGGTCGGGACGCTGTTTCTGGTGACCCGACTGTGGGACGCTGTCACCGATCCGGCCGTAGGTCTGCTGGCCGATCGCACCCGCACCCGTTTTGGCCGGCTGCGCCCTTATCTGCTCTTTTTCTCGCTGCCGCTCGGGGCCATGCTGGCCCTGACCTTTACGACCCCTGCACTGAGTGAAAACGGCCGCATCATTTACGCCTTTGTGACCTACATCACGCTGATGGGGCTTTATACGCTGGTCAATATTCCCTACTCGGCGCTGCCGGTGTCGATGACCACCGACAACGACGAGCGCCGCCAGCTGACCAACTACCGCATGCTGCTCTCCTACATCGCCTTTGTGGTGATCAGCTATGCCACGCTGCCGCTGGTGGGATGGCTGGGCGATGGCGATGAGCAGCGTGGCTTCGCGCTGACCTACGCCCTTTATGGCGCGATCACCTTTGCCGTGTTCCTGCTGACCTTCAAGGGCGTGCGCGAGCGTTACGTGGAGGGTGACAGCGCCAGCAACCCGCTTGAAAGCCTTGCCCACATCGCCCGGGCCCGGCCGTTCTGGATCATGTTCGCCACCAGCATCCTGATCTTCACCCTCATGCTGATGCCGGACTCGGCGGCCATCTACTTCTTCAAATACTACCTGGGTAAAGAATCCTCGGTGTCGCTGTTTCTGGCCATGGGCTACGCCAGCATGGTGGCGGGGGTAATCTTCAATCAGCTGGTGATGCGTCGCTTCTGCAAGCGCCGCGTCATGATCGGCGCCAACCTGGCCTACGGCGTCGCGCTGGCCAGCTTTTTCATGGCGGCTGACCTGGGCGCGGCGTTCTACTTTGCCGCCTTCATGGCCGCCAAGTTCATCAACGGCATTATCGCGCCCACCATGTGGGCGATGGTCGGTGATATCGCCGATTACGTGGAGTACCAAAGCGGCCGCCGTGCCACCGGCACCACCAGCGCCGTCACCTTCAGCCATAAATTCGGCATGAGCATCGGCGGGCTTGTGACCGGCGTGCTGTTCAGTATCTATGGCTATACCCCCAATACCGAGCAGAGCGAGACCGTGCTGGTGCTGATCAAGTCCATGATGAGCGTGCTACCGGCCGTGGGCGCGCTCGGGGTGGCGGCGCTGATGCTGATCTACCCGCTGGGGGATCGCCGCATGGCCGAGATCCGCACGGCCAAGCCCACGGCGGCATAAATCTACTCGCTCCCCCTCTGACCCACAAGGAAGCCACTGCATGAGCACCCTGAAAAGACTGATTTCCCGGATGACGCTGGAGGAGAAGGCCGGCCTGTGCTCGGGGGATCAATTCTGGCGCACGAAAGCCGTCGAGCGCCTGGGCATCCCCGCGATCAATCTTTCCGACGGACCACATGGACTGCGCGCGCAGGGTGAGGAGCAGGATCATCTGGGCGTCAATGACAGCAGGCCGGCCACCTGCTTCCCCACGGCGGCGGGTCTTGCCAGCTCCTGGAGTGTCGAGCTGCTCGAGCAGCTTGGCGCTGCACTGGGGGATGAAGCCCAGGCCGAGGGGCTGCATGTGGTGCTGGGGCCGGGGGCCAACATCAAGCGCTCGCCGCTGTGCGGGCGCAACTTCGAGTACTTCTCCGAAGACCCGCTGCTCTCCTCGCATCTGGCCGCTGCCCATATTCGCGGCACCCAGTCGCGCGGGGTGGGCAGCTCGCTCAAGCATTTTGCCGCCAACAATCAGGAGCATCGCCGCATGTCGGTGGATGCCCGCATCGACGAACGCACCCTGCGCGAGATCTACCTGGCAAGCTTTGAACATGCGGTAAAGGAAGCACAGCCCTGGACGGTGATGTGCGCCTATAACCGGCTTAACGGCGAGTACTGCAGCGAACATGCGCGGCTTCTGACCACGATTTTGCGCGATGAATGGGGCTTTGAAGGCTTCGTGGTGTCTGACTGGGGCGCGGTCAACGAGCGCGTGCCGGGCCTTGAAGCCGGCATGGAGCTCGAGATGCCCGCCTCCGGCGGTGAGCGTGATGCGCAGATCGTCGCGGCCGTCAGAGAGGGCCGGCTGGAGGAGGCGGTGCTGGATCGCGCCGTCGAGCGGCTTTTGCGCATCACCTTCAGGGCCGTCGATGCGCGCCAGGAAAGCGCCGAATTCGACGCCGACGCCCATCATCAGCTCGCCCGACGCATCGCCTGCGAGAGCATGGTCCTGCTGCAAAACGATGGCATCCTGCCGCTGTCCAACGAACGCCGCGTGGCGATTATCGGCGAGTTTGCCGAGCGCCCGCGCTATCAGGGCGGCGGCAGCTCGCACGTCAACGCCACCCGTGTCGAGCCGCTGCTGGAGGCGCTCGAGACCCGGGGCGCCCTGTTTGACTACCTCAAGGGCTTCGAGATCGATCGGGACACTCCTGATCCCCGGCTCGAGCAGGCCGCGGCCGAGGGGGCGCGCACCGCAGAGGTCGCCGTGCTCTGTCTGGGCCTGCCGGACCGTCACGAATCGGAGGGCTATGACCGCACCCATCTGAACCTGCCGGCCAACCAGCTCGCCCTGATCGCGGCGGTCACCCGCGTACAGCCCAACACCGTGGTGGTGCTGGCCAACGGTGCCCCGATCGCCATGCCCTGGGCCGGGCAGGTCAGCGCCATTCTGGAAGGCTATCTGGGCGGTCAGGCGGTGGGCGCGGCACTGGCCGACCTGCTCTATGGCGAGGTCTCGCCGAGCGGCAAGCTGGCCGAAACCTTCCCGCATCGGCTGGAGGACACACCGGCCCATCTCAACTTCCCCGGTGACAGCGATGTGGTGCGCTATGGCGAAGGTATTTTTGTGGGCTATCGCCACTATGACACGCTCGGCACCGACCCCCTGTTCCCCTTCGGTCACGGCCTGAGCTATAGCCGCTTTGACTACGCCAACCTGACGCTCTCTGCCAGCGACTTCGACGGTCAGGGCAGCCTGACGGTCAGTTGTGACATCACCAACAGCGGCGAGCGGGAGGCCAGCGAGATCGTGCAGCTCTACCTGAGCGACCGGACACAGAGCGTGCCGATGGCGGCGCAGGCCCTGCGCGGTTTCGATCGGGTGACGCTTGCCCCCGGCGAGACCGCACGGATCGAGATGGGGCTGTCGCGGCGGGACTTCTGCTGGTACGACGCCGAACGTGCCGACTGGCGCCTGCCCACCGGCATCTTCGAGGTCCGCATCGGCGCCTCCTCCCGCGACATCCGCCTGAACCAGTGCATTGAGGTCCGCGGCGATGCGGTGGCGCTGCCCGTGATCGATCGCAATATCCTGATGGGTGATCTTCAGCGCCATGAGGGCGCCACCCGGGTGCTGCGCCAGCATCTTGCCGATATTGCCGATGAACTGCCCATGCTCAACGGCCTGATGTCGCGCGACGGCGGTGACGACCTGATGGATGCCATGGGCCACTACCTGCCGCTGCGGGCGCTGGTTTCCTTTTCAGGGTTCACCGAGGCGCGCCTTGAAGACCTGCTCAAGGATCTAAAGGCACTGGCGTAGCCTTTTGTATAACGGCCAATAGTGGCTTGGGTTCTCTCTGCAATAACTGTATATTTAAACAGTACTCAGAGAGGATTTCGCCATGTCGGGTGGACCCATGACCGGCCGCGGTGCCAGTGGCAATCTGCATCACCGCTTCGATCGTATCCGTATTGAGGCGGTCGATGACGGCTGGTGGCAGGAGGATGCGCCCGCCAGTCGGGCCACCGAGGTACGTCTGGAACAGAGCCGAACGGCGATCTCGCGCAATCAGTCACCGGACATGCCCTTTTCACGCTCGCTCAACCCCTACCGGGGCTGTGAGCACGGCTGCATCTATTGCTTTGCCCGCCCCTCTCACGCCTACTGGGATCTGTCACCGGGGCTTGATTTTGAAACGCGCCTGATTGCCCGCACCAACCTGCCCGTGCGGCTGACCGAGGAACTTGCCGCCCCCGGCTACGTCTGCGAGCCCATCGCGCTGGGCGCCAATACCGACCCCTATCAGCCCATCGAGCGTCAGCACCAGTTGAGCCGACAGGTGCTCGAAATTCTGCTGCGTCATCGACATCCGCTGACCATCACCACCCGTAGCGCGCTGATTCTGCGCGACCTGGACCTGCTCACCGAGCTGGCAGCCCTGCGACTGGTCCGGGTCTTTATCAGCTTCACCACGCTGAGCAGTGATCTCAAGCGGGTCATGGAACCGCGGGCGGCCTCGCCCGGTGCGCGACTGAAGGTGATTCGTACGCTGCGCGAGGCGGGGGTGCCGGTCGGCATCATTACCGCACCGATGATCCCCATGATCAACGACATGGAACTGGAGAAACTTCTGCAGGCGGGCCTTGATGCCGGTGCCACCAGCGCCGGCTACACCCTGTTGCGCCTGCCCCTTGAAGTGCGCCCGCTGTTCGAGCAGTGGCTGCTCGAGCATTTTCCGGACCGGGCCGCGCACGTCATGAGTCTGATTCGCCAGTCGCGCGGCGGACGTGATTACGACAGCCGCTTTGGCCATCGCCTGCGTGGCGAAGGGCCCTTTGCCGATCTGCTGGCCCAACGCTTTCGCCTGAGTATTCGACGCCTCGGGCTCAATCGGCGCCGCGAGGAAGAGCGCCTCGACACCACACGATTTGCACCGCCTCATCAGCAGATCGGACTATTTTAACCACAACAATTCAAAAGGAGGACATCCCATGACAGCTGCCAATGCCCGCCCTGATCTGATGACCGATATGCCGGACCCTGCACTGCGCTATCACCGCTTCGGCTCACCGCTGGAGGTGTTGCACCTGGAACCACAGCCCGACGGCCCCCTGCCTCAGGAGCAGATGCGCGTACGCATGAGCTGCGCGCCCATCAACCCCTCGGATCTGATCCCGATTGCCGGCGCCTATCGTCACCGGGTTATGCCGCCGCTGGTGGCCGGGCATGAAGGCGTGGGCATGGTGACCCAGGCCCACGGTGCATGGCGCGCGCTCAAGGGGCGCCGAGTGCTGCCGCTGCGTGGGCCCGGCACCTGGCAGCAGTCGCTGGACTGCGATCCGCGCCTGGCAGTGCCCGTCCCCGACGATATCCCCGATCATGTAGCGGCGCGGGCCTGGATCAATCCGATGACGGCCATGGCCATGCTGCGGCGCTGGCCGGTAGAAGGATGCCATGTGCTCCTGACCGCGGCCGGTTCGAACTGCGCGCGGCTGCTGGCCCAGTGGGCGCTGTGCTGTGGCGCCCGTTCGGTGACCGGCATCTGCCGCAGTGCCCATCACCGCGAGGCGCTGACCGACATGGGCGTTCACGTCCTGGATCAGGAAGATCACGCCGCCATCGATGCGGCCGCGGGGCGCGCCGAGCGCCTGTTTGATGCCACCGGCGGGCGGCTGGCCGATCGCCTGCTGACCCATATGGCGCCCGAAGGCATCTTTGTTGCCTATGGTCTGCTCTCCGGCGCCCCCATCAGTCCGCGCAACATGAACGCCCGCGTGCGTCATTTTCATCTGCGTGATCATATTGCCGGGCTGAATCATCTCCAGTGGCAGGAGAGCTTTAAAACCCTCTGGGCGCTGCTGCGTGACATCGACATGCCCGCAACACGGGATTTCAGACTCACCGACTGGCGCCAGGCACTGATCTGGCACGACAGCCATCCGGCCGTGAAACCCATGCTGATGCTTTCCTGATCATGCCGGCACGCCCTTCATGCGTCACTCGGCCTGAACAGCTGGCATAAAAAGACCGGCATGAAAAAGGACCGCCCTGTCAGGCGGCCCTTTTGCCATTACGCAGTGTGGCAGATCACTCAGCTACCGCTGATGGTCTCGACGCTGACCACTTCCGGCGGCTCGGCCGGCGTCAGGCGACGCACCTGGTCCGGGCGAATCCGGCTGCGATACTCAAGCGGTTCGAGCGACTGCGGCTGGCCGGTGGTCAGCGCGCGCTCGATGGCGTCCAGAATGCGCACATCGCGCAGCCCTTCCATGCCGTCGGCCTCGGGCGCGATGTCATTGAGAATGCAGTGCGAGAAGTAGTCGGTCTGCCCGCCAAACTGCTCGACCGCGCCGGGCGAGTGCGCCGTGGTCTCGCCGTTAACGCTCAGGTCATAGTCGATCGACACACCGGGGCCGAACATATAGCTGGGCCGTGCCAACAGCGCGCCGCGCTCGCCGACCAACGAAAAGTAATTGTGCCCACTGGTGGCATAGCTGACGAAGAACTGGGCCAGCCGCCCTTCGGGGAAACGCAGGCTGACGGTCACGCTGTCATCGCAGGTGTAGTCGCGCCCCGGCGTGTTATCGCTCATGGCGCTGACCTCGATCGGCTCGGCACCAAACAGATGGCGCACCGCGTTGATCGGGTAGGTGCCCATGTCGGGCACGGGTCCGGCCCAGTAGCCGTGCAGGGCGCGGTGGTTTTTCGGATTGAGATCCTGGGTCAGCTGGGAGGAGAACGTGCGAGGCGCGCCGATGGTGCCCTCGCGCATGTGCTGAATCATTTCCAGCGTACCCGGCTCGTGGTGCAGCCGGTAGGCGATCATCAGTTTCGCATTGCCGCGCTCGGCGGCCTCGATCATCGCCTGGCAGTCCTCGATGCTGGTCGCCATCGGCTTTTCCAGCAGCACGTGGATACCCGCTTCCAACGCCGGCACGGTGTCCTGACGATGACGAAAATTGGGGGTAGCAACATAGACGGCGTCGATTTCGCCGGACTTTAGAAGCGTCTCGTATTCGTCGTAGCCATGGACCTTGAGGTTGTAGCGCTTGCCCAGCACCTCGGCCTTTTTCAGGTCGCCGGTGACCAGCGCCGTCATCTCCGAATTATCGCTGGCAGTAATACCCGGCATGAACGCGCCCTGCGAGATTTCTCCACCGCCAACCACGGCGTAGCGCACCTTTCCCTGTGCCATGTGAACTCCTGATGTGTTCGTGAATGAAAACGGTCCCATCAAGTTTGGCGCAAGCCTTCGATGCTGTCAGGTAAAGCGGCCATATTCATGTGACATCAGGCTTTTCTCAGCCGGTTCGGCTGGCACCAATGTCCGGCCGGGGCAGGCAGCAGGGCAATGCCGAATCCTGGCTACAAAAAAGCCCCGCCAAAGCGGGGCAGGCCTCACGAGAAATCGGAATCAAAACGTGTATTCGACACCAATGACGGCGACCGGATAGACGTTGTATTTGTTGAGATCATCACGCAGATCATCTTCCTGATCGCGCGCTTCCTGCTCTGCAATGGGACGCACTCCCGGAATATTGAGTGCATCGCCCCGCGGCGTCAGAGATACGCTGGGATCAATCCAGAAGGCACCGGCTTCAGCATAGAAGCCCAGCCCCTGTTTGGAACTATTGCGCCAGCCAATGCCCAGATAGGGCTCGACCCCATTGGAAAGCCTGCCGTGACCATCCAGTCGAGCATCATCGGCGCTGATGGAGATGCCGCCTAAATCGTCAAACGTTTCGTCACCGGTATAGCGACCGACTGCCCTGAGCTGGATATCCGGCTTGACGGCACCTGCCGAGATGAAAAAGCCGCTGTTGACCCACGGATAGACATCCAGCTTGAGGCTGTAGATATCCATGTCGACTTCACCCTTGTAGGTGACATCGCCGTTGGTGTGGTCCAGATCATCGTAGTTGTAACCGCTATAGCCGGCCGTCAGTGCAAAGTGATCATGAAAGCGCCAGCTCACGTTGGCACCCAGACCGGTCGTACCGGCGCTGCCGGCCACTGACCAGTGGTCTTCCGCCATGGCGGCGGCGCTGGTAGTCAGCAGCAGGGAGCCGGTGATGACGGCAGTAGCGATACGACGCATGATGTAGCCTCTCTGGAATGATCAAGGTTGCGGTGCGCCGATGAGGTCGACGTCATTTAATAACCACGAGTTTACTCAGCGCATCGGCGATCAATTCAGAGAAAAGCGGAAGTTTGGGTCTGCATTTCTCACCCGGCGCCTTCTCCTGTCGTTTCGAAGGACACAGGCGTTGCGCTATTGTTGAGCCTTCATGAGGCGAGCGGGAGTCAAGCAATGTCATCACTGCGCGATCAGTTGAGCCGCAAGGTGTATTCCACCGACACCGGGGATATGCGCAAGCACGATGAAAGCGAGGACCAGAAGGCGCAGGAGGCCGCGCGTCTGGCGGCCCTGGATGGCGTGGTACGCATCAAGCGTGAGACAGCCGGCCGCAAGGGCAAGGGCGTGACGACCCTGCACGGCATCGCCCTGGGCACCGAAGAACTCAAGGCGCTGTTGCAGGTGCTGAAAAAACGCTGTGGCAGCGGCGGCACGCTCAAGGATGGCATCATCGAGATTCAGGGCGATCATCGCGATACGCTGCGCGCCGAGCTGGAAAAGCGCGGCCATACCGTCAAGCTGGCAGGAGGCTGAACATGCCCATCCGTGGTTACCGCCCCGTGGTATCCGCCGCACCGCTGGTGCTGACAGCCCTTCTGAGCGGCTGTTCGCTGTTTTCAGGCGGCCCCGATTTCGCCACGCTTTCGGGCGAGGCTGTCAGCGACGAGCAGGCACCGATTGCCAATGATGCCCGGCTGGAAATTCGCCTGCTGGACCTCACCCAAGGGCGTACCACCATCGCCCAGGTGGATCAAAAGACGCACGGGCGCTGGCCGGTGCCTTTCATGCTGCAGTATGACCGTCATTACATCGACAGTGATCGCCGCTACGCCCTGAGTGCCGCGCTGCACGAAGGCGACAACACGCGCTATCTGACGCTGGAGCCGCTGCCGGTGCTGACCAATGGCGCGCCCTCGCAGCAGGTGCGTGTTCCGCTCTCGCCGATCAGCCGATAACGCTTGCGTTCGATCCCTCAAGCCCTGCCAGCAGTGCTGTCAGGGTCTGATCGATGGCGCCGTCAATCTTGAAGGTAAAAAGATCGTCGGCGCGGGTATGCCCACGGTTGATACATACCAGCGGCATACCCTTCGACGCGGCATGTCGGGCGAAGCGAAAGCCTGAAAACACCATCAGCGATGACCCCACCACCAGCAGCGCCTGACTGCCATCGAGCATCGACATGGCACGCGCCAGCCGCCAGCGCGGCACGTTGTCACCGAAAAACACCACCTCGGGCTTGAGGATACCGTGACCGCAGCGCGGACAGTCCGGCAGCCTGAAGCTCGAGAAGTCCACATCCTCCAGATAGGCATCACCGTCCGGGGCGATCTCGGCTTCCATGCCCACCCAGTCCGGGTTGAGCGTGGCCAGATGGTCATGGAGCACATGGCGGCGCACCAGCAGATTGCACTGCATGCAGCGGACCAGGTCGGCGCGGCCGTGCAGATCCACCACGCGCCGACTGCCCGCCTTCTGATGCAGGCGATCGACATTTTGCGTGATGATGCCCTCGATAAAGCCCTGTGCCTCAAGCTCTGCCAGTGTCCGGTGCGCACGACCGGGCGACGCGTGTGCGAGCAGGCGAAAGCCGACCAGACTGCGTGCCCAGTAGCGCTGACGCCCGAGGTGGCTTTTCATGTAGACCTGATGGGTCATGGGCGGTGGCCGTTTCCACTCGCCCCTTTCATTTCGATAATCGGGAATCCCGCTGTCGGTGCTGACCCCGGCGCCTGTCAGAACGCACAGGCGGGGATGGCGCCGAACCAGATCGATCAGTGCCTGTTCATCGGCACCCATCGGGCTACCTGTGACAACACTACTCATGCCCTCTCCTTGCAACCTGTCGGCCGAACGAAAATTCGGTCAACAAAATTCTGCCGGGCATGGATGCCAACCCGACAGAACGCTAGACTAAACCTCAACCTACCGGGATGACGTCATGCGCTGGCTGGAATATCTGCTTCCCCTGATTTTTCTGACCCCCCTGTTCGCCACCGCCGTGGTGGTGCTCGGGCTGCGCCATCTGTTTCAGGATAAGCCCGGCTTCTCTCCTTCCGGCCATCGGCTCAGACAGTCCGGCAACCGCTTTCGTGAACGCCTGGCCGAGGCACGCGTCAAACTTTTTCTCGCCGGCGCCCTGGGGCCGGTGATAGCGATCACACCGTTGATCTATGGCATGGGGCGAATGCTGTTCTCGTCTTATCAGGACTGGATCGAATGGAGCATTTACGGCCTGATCACCACGATTGCGGCACTGATTGTGGGCGCTTTCATGATGGCACTTTCCTACCGGATTTCTAATCTGCGTTTGCGTCTGGCCGGTGCCATGAATGTGGCGCACGACCTGCAGGGCCTTTTACGCACGCAGCATCAGGGCATTTACATCTTTCACGATGTGCCGGCCGAAGGCTTCACCATCGACCATGTGGTAGTGACCGAACACGGTATCTTTTCGCTGCTGGTTCGTACTCGCCAGGCAGGCCCTGAAGCCGCTCTGGACAGCACCCGAACGCTCAGACTCGATGGCGAGCGACTCCTCTTTCCCGACCGGGAAGAGACTCGCCCGGTACGCGAAGCGCAGCGCGCCCGGCGCTGGCTGCGTGAACGTCTGAGCCGAGACTGCAAACGGGACGTGCCCGTTCAGGCCATGCTGGTCATGCCGGGCTGGCGCATCGAGCGGGTCCGGGACAACGAGGATATCCGGGTGGTCGGCGACAATGAGCTGGTGCATTTCATGCAGCGCAGCGAACAACCGGTGCTGCCACAGCCGCTGTATGACGATGTGCTCAAGGCGCTGATTCGCCTGACCGATGATCATCAAACCCACCATGCGCTGTCCCCGACAGGCCGATAGAACGGCGCCGGTACTCAGCGCGCGTCATGACGCCGGAACCATGATCCCGATCACGAAAGACAAGACGGCACGCTCTCCCTGCCGGAGGCCGTGGGCGTGCCCTGTTTGACAAGGAGTGCTCCATGAATGACCCCGCCAGCGAGAGCATCAAGGCCAATGCGCCCGCCAGCCGCGCCGCCATTGCCTGGTTTTTTGCCCTTTCGGGACTGTCCTTTTCCAACTGGGCGGTACGCATTCCCGACATTCGCACCCTGCTGGATCTATCACAGTCCCAGCTCGGGACGGTGCTGCTGTGCCCTGTGGTCGGGTCGCTGTGTTTGACGCTTCTGTCGAACTATCTCAACACCCGCTTTGGCAGCCGGCGCATTACGCGCGTGGCCGCCTGTGCCATCGTGGTGTCGCTGGTCCTGATCGGCGCCGCTGTCTCAATGCTGACGCTGGGTCTGGCGCTGGTGGTCTTTGGCGCCGGCATGGGGCTTCTCAATATCGCCATGAACGATCAGGCGGCCACACTCGAGCGGCGCTACAGACGCTCCATCATGTCTTCCTTCCATGGCCTGTTCAGTCTGGGCGGCATGGCCGGCTCCCTGATTGGCGGAGCGCTGGCCACGCTGGGGCTGACGCCACGCTGGCACCTGCTGCTGGTCGCGGGGCTGTTGATGATGGGTATTCTGATCAGCCATCGTCATCTCCTGGCTCCGCCGCCGCGTGCCGAGCGCCCGGTCGGGGCCCTGTTCGTGCGTCCAAAGGGGCGGGTCTGGCTGCTGGGCATCATTGCAGCCGCCGTGGTCTTTATCGAAGGGTCGATGGCGGACTGGTCGGCGCTTTTTCTCACCGAACTTGGCGCCTCACGCGGCCATGCCGCCCTCGGGCTTGCCGTGTTTACCGGCACCATGGCCGTCGGCCGCCTGCTGGGAGATCGCTGGCTGGACCGGGTGGGCGCAGTACGGGCGCTGGAGATCGGCAGTGCACTGGCCCTGGCCGGTCTGGGTCTGGCCATTGTGGCGGCCGACCCCATGGCGGCCCTGGCGGGATTTGCACTCGCCGGTATCGGCATGTCGACCCTGTTCCCGTGCCTGTTGAGCCTGGCCGGGCGCAATCGTGCCATGTCCCCTTCGGGGGCGATTGCCTCGGTGGCCATGCTGGGCTACCTGAGCATGCTGGGCGGCCCGCCGATGCTGGGGTTTCTGGCCGAGGCCATCACGCTGCACTACGCCTTTATTGCACTGATCCTGGCCGCAGCGCTGGCTATCGCCCTGGCACGGCCAGCGGCCCGGGCCTGATCCTTCAGATGAGCCCTTGACCAAAACAGCGACGCACCAGAACCGGCAGTGCCCTGACATATCGATCGCCCCACCTGCCACCTACCATGAAAAAGGGCCCGACCATAATGGTCGAGCCCTGAGCTTCGAAGACAGGATGTGCTCAGACCGGCGGCTGCTCCGGGCTATCCGGCATGTTGATGCTGCCGGGTTCCATGCGATTGAGGTGCAGAAACTGCAGGTGACGCTCGTACTGATCGAGAATGTCGTCGATCACCTGCTGCTCGCTATAGCCCATCAGATCATAGCCCTGGCTGCCTTCCAGAAGATGCACTTCAAGGCGATAGTAATTGCGCGAGGCCTTTTTGGTGCGCATGGCAAAGGCCGGCGTTGCGAAGGCACGCGTCCAGACCTGGTAGGTAAAGTTCTGCTCGTCACCGAAGTCGACGTTGAGCGAGAGATAGTCATGCTCGTTTTGCTCGCCGCCGCAAACATAAACCCCCACCACATCCTGGTGGTCGAGCCTTTCCTTGATGGCCGTCATGGCCGGGCGAACACGCTCTTCAAGAAAGCGCTGCGCCTCGCTGCGGTCCGGGAAGTTCATCGCCCGATCGAGACGGTGCTCCCAGTTGCCGCGAGCACCGCGGCTGCTGCCCATGCGTCCGGAGAGTGAGCCGGCCAGGCTCAGCCGATAGCTCTCCTCCTTGAAGGCCTCGACCTTGAGCGCCTTGTAGAGCCCCGCCATCATGAAAAAGAGCACGATCGAGAACGGCAGCCCCGTAATGACCACAGCGCTTTGCAGCGTCGTCAGCCCCCCGGCCAGCAGCAGCGAAAGGGTCAGGATACCGATCACCGCCGACCACAAAATGCGCATCCAGATCGGCGCATCACTGCTGACATCCTTGAGAATCGAGGTGAAGTTCGAAAGTACCAGCGCGCCGGAATCCCCCGAAGTGACAAAGAACACGATCGCCAGGATGCTCACGGCAATTGTGGTGACCACCGGGAAGGGATATTCCTGCAGGAAAAGATAGATACCTGACGGCGGGTTGTTCATGACCTGCTGACCGAAATCGGCGGCACCATTCATTGCCATATCGATGGCACTGTTCCCCAGCAGCGACATCCAGATCATCATGAAGGCGATCGGCAGTGTCAGGGTGCCGGCCACGAAGGTACGGATGGTTCGGCCACGAGAAATACGTGCCAGGAAGAGGCCGACAAACGGGCCCCATGCGATCCACCAGGCCCAGAAGAACAGCGTCCAGCCATTGAGCCACTCCGTCGGGCGATCAAAGGCGTAGGTATCAAACGACATCCTCACGAAAGAGGAGAGGTAATCGCCGATGTTCATTACCAGCGCGTTAAGCAGGAAGATGGTCTTGCCGGCGAAAAGCACAAACAGCAACAGCGCCACGGCCAGCAGGATATTGAACTCCGACAGCCTGCGGATGCCCTTCTCCACACCGGTCACCGCCGAAATGGTGGCAAACAGCACGATCATCAGCACCAGAGCCGTCTGGGTCCAGGCGCTCTCGGCGATACCGAACATGAAGTTCAGCCCGTAGTTGAGCTGAATCACCCCGATGCCAAGACTTGCGGCGATCCCGAAGACGGTCCCCATGACCGCGGCGATATCCACCGCATGGCCAATGGGTCCGTAGATCCTTTTACCAAAGATGGGATAAAGCGCACTCGAGATGGTCAGCGGCAGATTATGGCGATAGCTGAAAAACGCCAGCGACATGCCCACCAGCGTATAGATCCCCCAGCCGGAAAGGCCCCAGTGCATGAAGGTCAGCTGCATGGCGTAACGCGCCGCTTCAATCTGATCCTCGGGTGCCCCGGGCGCGTTATAGAACTGGGTCAGCGGCTCGGCCAGCGCAAAGAAGATGACGCCGATACCGATGCCTGCGGAAAACAGCATCGCCGACCAGGAAAAGATATTGAAATCCGGCCGGGCATGCTCCGGCCCCAGCCGGATCTTGCCAAAGCGGGATACGCCCACGAACACCACGAAGGCGAGATAGATCACAACGGTCAAAAAGTAGTACCAACCGAAGGTGTTGGAGATCCAGCCCAGAATGGTGTTGATGACGCCGCTGGCCTGTTCGGTCGCGATCATCGCCCATAGCGAAAAGGCCACGATGCCGATGAACGAGCCGTAGAAAACGGTCGGATTGAGCCTGTCCCCCGAAGGGGTTTGATCCTTTGTTGCTTCACTCATGTGTCTTCCTGATTGATTATTGAAGATTGGAAGAGAGTCTCGACAGCGTTCAATGCTGTTTTTTTTAGCGGTAACTCAGGGTGACGTTATCTTAGTTTAACCACCGTTCAAAAAAAAACTTATCAGAAAGAGAATTTTTGAAAAGACAGGGTTATCCAGAAAGACCCTGAGCCGACACTGTCACGAGGCGGCAGGATAGAGAGGCAGCGGGCGCATGAAGGCCCAAAAGGGTAATGCCGGGCGGGCGTCAGGAGATCAAGGGGCAGGTGTCACCGTGGATCAGCCAGACAGGCTGAACCACATCGCGTTCATGGCTTTCACCGGTCACCATCCGGGCCGCCATAACGCCCTTCGCATGGCTGTCCTGATGCACGGTTGTCAACATGGGCCGACGGCGCTGGCCTTCGGCGATACCGTCAAAACCGGTCAGCCGCAGTTGACCGGGCACCTCGATACCGCGCAGTTCGGCCAGGCTCAGTGCCGTCAGCGCCAGCCGATCCGACATGCACAGCAAAAGATCGGGGAGGACGTCGTCCAGCAGTGCCTCGATCACCGGCGCGGCGGCTTCAAAGGTATTGCCATTCACGTTCCACAGCGGTACCTGGTCAGGGTCATGGCCGGCTTCCATTAGCGCCTGATCAAACCCGGCCAGTCGCTCGATGGCCACCGAATTGGGCTGGGACCAGCGCGAGCGCCGCTCGAGTCTGCCGCCCGGGGCATCCAGCGTCATGCGCAGTGCCACGATGGCCGGGCGCTGCGCGCCCCCGACCAGCGCATGACGCGCAATACTCAGCGCTGCGTCGCGATGATCGATCTGAATGGAGGCCAGCCCCGGCAGGCGCATGTCCACGGTCACCAGTGGCTGATGCTGATGTCGCAGCAGCGCCAGGATGCCCTCTTCAGGGATCGAACCATAGATCAGATAGCCGTCGGCCACACCGTTGAGCGAGACACTCTGCCGGTCGGTACGCCCGGCATCCGTCAACAGCAGCATGTGATAGCCAAGGCCATCCAGCACCTCGGCGATGCCGGCCAGAAAGCCCCCGGCCACACTATCGCCGAGACTGTAGCCAAGACCATCCGAGAGCATCACGCCAATGACCCGGGTACGCCCGGTACGCAGCGACCGCCCCTGGCTGCTCGGGCCGTCATAGCCCAGCGCCCGGGCCGCTGTCAGGATCTCCTCACGCCGGCTTGATGAGAGTTGATCGGGCCGATTGAAGGCATTGGAGACTGTGGCTGTCGACACGCCCAGGTGCGCCGCGACCGCCTTGAGCGTCATGGGACGCCGCCGGCTCATGCCCGGCCCCGGGCCAGAACATCTCGGCAGTGATGCATGGCCGGCCCTGACGGATTTATCAAGACGTCGTCAGCCAGACAGCGGCATTACCCACCAGCTGACCATGACTGATGGCATCCGTCACGCTCTGCAGGGCGACCTGCCCCTCGGGCAACGCCACCGGTGTCTCCCCCAGGTTAAGCACCAGGGTCACGCCACCATTGGTCAGGCTCAGCACGTCACTGCGCGAATGCGCCTGCCAGATCAGCTCACCGTGGCCCAGCCCGTGCTCGTGGCGCATGGCCAGCAGCCGGCGATAGAGTTCCAGCGTCGAGTTTTCATCCTCCAGCTGGCGATCCGCGGCGTAGCGGGCATAGCTCTCCGGCTGCGGCAGCCAGCACTCGCCGGTAGTGTTGAAGCCGAAGGCCGGGGCGCTGGCGCGCCAGGGCAGCGGTACCCGGCAGCCGTCACGGCCGATCTGTTCGCCGTGGGTGCGATGGAAGGTCGGATCCTGACGATAGCGCGCCGGCATGGTGGTGTGATCCGGCAGCCCCAGCTCCTCGCCCTGGTAGAGATAGGCCGAGCCTGGAAGGGCCAGTGTCAGCATGATCAGGGCCCGTGCCCGACGCAGCCCCAGCGCCTCGTCAGGCTGTTCGCCGTCGGCATCGATACCGTTGGGTCGCGCCCCCGGGTGCGATAGCCCCAGCCGCGAGGCGTGACGCACGCCGTCATGGTTGGACATCACCCAGGTGGTAGGGGCCCCGACCGCACCGTAGCTTTCAAGCGAGATATCGATGACTTCCCTGAGTTTTTCGGCATCCCAGGGAGCCAGCAGATAGTCAAAGTTGAACGCCTGCTGCATCTCGTCAGACCGCACGTAACGCGCAGTTCGCGCCGGTGGATGTACCCAGGCTTCGGCCACCATCATCCGGTCACGGCCGAATTCGCTCAGCACCCGATTCCAGCGACGATAAATCTCGTGCACCTCTTCCTGATCCCACATGGGGCCGCGGTTGCCGCCCTCGATCATTTCCTGACTGCCTTCCCAGTCCGGCAGTTCCGGTGCCTTGATCATGCCGTGAGCGACATCGATGCGAAAGCCATCCACCCCGCGCTCGAGCCAGAACCGCAGCACGTTGTCGAACTCTTCGAGCACTTCAGGATTGCGCCAGTCAAGATCGGGCTGACGCGTATCAAACAGGTGTAGATACCATTCGCGCTCACCCGGCACCTGCGTCCAGGCCGGGCCGCCAAAGACACTTTGCCAGTTGTTGGGCGGCTGCTCGCCATTGTCACCGCGACCCTCGCGAAAAATGTAGCGCGCCCGCGCCCGGCTGCCGGAATTTGATGCCAGCGCCTGCTGAAACCAGACGTGTTCGCTGGAAGTGTGGTTGGGCACGATGTCGACGATGATTCTCATGGCCCGCTCGTGGGCTCCCGACAGCATCGAATCGAAATCCTCGAGCGTGCCGAATAGTGGATCGACGTCGCGATAGTCGGCCACGTCGTAACCGGCATCCGCCTGGGGTGAGCGGTAAAAGGGCGACAGCCAGAGCGCATCGACGCCCAGATTCGCCAGGTAGTCGAGCCGCTGTATGACGCCGCTCAGGTCACCGATACCATCGCCGCTGGCATCCATGAAGCTGCGCGGATAGATCTGGTAAATCACGGCGTCATGCCACCACTGTGGCCGGGAATGCTGCTGAGTCATGTTGCCTTCCGTCATGTGGGTGAGAATGTCAGGAAAACGTTGTCGGCGCGGTAGCCGGCTCGGTCCCAGCGTCATGCACCGGCGGCAGCGCCCGGCCATCATGATCAAAAAGGTGGGCCCTGTGCGGCGCAAAATCCAGGGTGACGTGATCACCGCGCACAAAGGGCGCCGGGGCCTCGGTACGACACACCAGCGCCTCACCCTCAGGCGTTTCCAGATAAAGGTAGGCTTCGCTGCCCAGATATTCGACGTTAAGAATGTTGAAGCCCGCGTCCCCTGCCGCGGCAGTCGGCGTCAGATGCTCCGGGCGCACGCCCAGCGTCAGGCGCGTCTCTCGCTCGCTGGCCAGTAACCGGCGCGGCAGCACATGTTCACCGATACCCGGAATACTGATTCGACATCCCGCATCGCCCTCGGCGCGCGCCAGGGCGGTGAGAAAGTTCATCTTCGGCGAGCCAATAAAGCCGGCGACAAAGCGCGACATGGGCTGCTCGTAGAGCTCACGCGGCGAGCCGGTCTGCTCGACATGCCCTTCATTGAGCACCACGATACGGTCAGCCAGCGTCATCGCCTCGACCTGATCATGGGTGACATAGATCATGGTAGCGCCAAGGCGTGCGTGCAGGTGGGCAATTTCATTGCGAGTCTGTACGCGCAGGGCGGCATCAAGGTTGGAGAGCGGCTCGTCAAACAGCAGAATTCTGGGCTCGCGCGCCATCGCCCGTCCGATCGCCACGCGCTGGCGCTGACCACCGGAGAGCGCCTTTGGCAGCCGGTCCAGCAAACCATCGAGCTGCAGGATCTTCGCCGTCTGGCGCACTCGCTCATCCACCGTCTGCCGGTCCGATTTTGCAAGCTTCAGGCCAAAGGCGATGTTGTCATACACGCTCATGTGCGGATAAAGCGCGTAGGACTGAAACACCATGCCGATGCCACGCTCCGGCGGGGTCAGGTGATTGACCCGCGTGCCATCAATCATCAGATCGCCATGAGTGATCGACTCAAGCCCCGCAATCAGGCGCAGAAGGGTCGACTTGCCACAGCCCGAGGGGCCGACAAAGACCACGAATTCACCGTCGCTGATATCGAGCGAGACGTCCTCGATCACTCGGGTCGAACCAAAGCGCTTGTTGACCCTTTCAAGCGTCACGGAAGCCATGTCTACCTCCTGCAGAGCCTGCCACGCTGCAGCGTGGCAGGCGTTTCGATATCAGCCCTTGACGGCCCCGGCCGTCAGACCGGAGACGATGCGGCGCTGGAAGATCACCACCAGCACCACCAGCGGCACGGTGACAATCACCGAGGCCGCCATGATGGGACCCCAGGGCAGCTCGTACTGGCTGCCACCGGAGATCAGGGCGATCGCGACCGGCACCGTCCGCTGGGTGTCGGTCAGCGTGAAGGTCAGGGCGAACAAAAACTCGTTCCACGCCGCAATGAAGGCCAGAAGCCCGGTCGTGGCCATCGCCGGCCACAACAGCGGCATGAAGACCTTCGTGAGCGTCACCCAGGGCGAGGCGCCATCGACGATGGCGGCCTCCTCAAGCTCGTCGGGCAGCTGGCGCATGAAGGTGGTCAGAATCCACACCGTGAACGGCAGGGTGAAAATGGTGTAGCTCAGGATCAGGCCGCCGGGCGAATTGTAGAGATCCAGCGTACGGATCACTTCGAAAAGCCCCGACAGTACCGCCACCTGGGGAAACATCGACACCCCCAGCACCAGCATCATCACCGTGGTACGCCCGCGAAAACGCACCCGACCGAGCGCCCAGGCCGCGGTCAGGCCCAGCAGCAGGGCAATGATCACCACGCTGACCGCCACGATCACCGAGTTGCGAATCGCGGCCAGAAAGGCCGGCTGGGAGGGCACCGCCACATAGTTGGAAAAGTCCAGATCATCGATCCAGTAGCTCACTTCAAACAACTCGCTCGACGGCTTCAGTGAGGTCACCACCGCGTAGTAAAAGGGGAAAATGGCATAAAGCATCAGCACCCCCACCAGCGCCCAGAAGCCGATTTTCAGCACCACCGCCTTCAGCATTCGCAGCGTCATTGCCCACCTCCCAGCTGACGGCGACCCAGGTAGAGATAGACCACCGTGACCAGCGCGATGATCATGAACAGAAGCGTCGAGGCCGCACTGCCGTAACCCACATCCTGAAACTCCACCAGTTGCTGGCGAGCGTAGATCGACATGGTCATGGTCGAGGCGGCGTTGGAGGTCAGTACGTAGATGACATCGAACACGCGCAGCGCATCCAGCGCCCGGAAGATGACCGCCACCAGCAGCGCCGGGGTGATCAGCGGCAGGGTCACGCGGAAGAACACCCGAACCGGATGGATGCCATCGACCCTGGCGGCCTCATAACAATCGCTGGGCAGCATCTGCAGTGCCGCCAGCACCAGCAGCGCCACGAAGGGCGTCGCCTTCCAGACATCGACCATGATGACCGCCCACATGGAGAGACTGGCATCCGCCGTCCATGACAGCGGCGCATCAATCAGCCCAAGCCCTAGCAGCATGTGGTTGATGATGCCGAACTGGTCATTGAGCATCCACGCCCAGATCCTGGCCGACACCACGGTGGGAATTGCCCAGGGGATCAGCATCGCCGCGCGCACCAGGGTGCGGCCGCGAAAGCGGGCATTGAGCACCAGCGCCACGATCACGCCCAGCACCGCCTCCAGCGATACCGACACCAGGGTGAAATAGAGGGTATTCCATACCGACTGCCACCACAGTGGATCGGCCAGAATGCCGTACCAGCCGTCATCGAAAACCAGGTAGTTTTCGACCCCGATGAACTGCGCCCCGTCGAGACTGGACAGGCTGGCATCGGTCAGGCTGAACCAGAAGGTGCGTATCAGCGGCCAGCCGGCGACGGCTGCCAGTACGATCAGCATGGGCGTCAGAAACAGCCAGGCGGCACGCACCCGCTGGCGACGTACCCGGGTGCCGCGCTCACGATGCCAAGCCTTGGCCGATCGTTTTAATCTTCCGTCACTTCTTGAATGACGAGCATTGTCAGGCAGGGCGTCATGCGACTCTCGTGCGGCCATGATGTGCTCCCTGAAGCGCCTTACCAGCGACGGCGCTTGATGCGCTCAAGCTCACCCTCAAGACGCCCAAGCCCCTGATCGGCGGCGACATTGCCGGAAAGCACTTCATGAACGGTGTTGAAAAAGGCGTTGGAGACGCGGGGGTAGTTGTCGCCGGTGACGGCCGCCGGGCGCGGCACTGCCAGGGTGAAGGTCTCATAGAGCGTGCCGAAAAAGGGCACCGCAGCCAATACTTCGTCATCCTGATAGAGGGCCGGCAGCGTCGGGTTATAGGCGCCCTCGATGGCGCGACGCTTCTGCTCATCAAACGAGGTGAGAAAGGCGACCAGATCAGCGGCCATGTCGGGATGATCGCTGTAGCGTGATACCGCCAGATTCCAGCCGCCCAGCACGCCGGCACTCCGACCCTCCCTGCCACCGGCAGGCAGCGGTGCGACATCGACCCGATCACGAATGCTGCTCTGCTCGGACTGCACCAGATCCCAGGCGTAGGGCCAGTTGCGCATGAACAGCGCATTGCCCGACTGGAAGACGCCGCGCGCCTCCTCTTCGGTGTAGTTGAGCACGCCCCGCGGCGAGATATCTTCGATCCACCCGGCGGCCTGCGACAACGCCTTCACCGCCTGCGGGTTATTGACGGTGATCTCGCCGTCGTCGTCCACGATGGTGCCACCGTCAGGATAGCTGGCCATCCACTCCAGCGCGTTGACGGTCAGCCCTTCGTAGGCACGCCCCTGAAACACATAGCCCCAGAAGTCATCGTGCCCGGCCTTGCGCTCACCGGCCTGCACGGTGTGCGCGGCCTCTGTCAGTGCCGCCCAGGTACCGGGCACCTCAAGATCATATTTGTCGAGCAGATCCCTGCGGTAGTAGAGCACGCCAGCGTCGGTAAACCAGGGCATCGCCACCAGCCGGCCATCAACGGTGTTGTTGTCGACGATGGCCTCGAAAAATCCGTCGGTGGCCCCCTCCGGCAGATGTTCCCTTAGATCGATCAGGTGCGGCGCCAGCATGCCGGGCCACACTACATCGATCTGAAACACATCGATGTCACCGGAGCGCGAGCCGAGAATCTGCTGATAAAGCGACAGTCGCTCGGTCGCCGAATTGGGCGTGGAGACCACCTCAACGCTGTGGCCGCTTTTGGCCTCCCAGCGCTCGACACCGGCCTGACAGAGCTGCAGCTCGGCGCCCACAGCGCCACACGAGATGGTGAGATCGGCCGCCGAAGCCTGTGAAACAGCACTGACGGCCACCAGCAGACAGCCTGCACAAATCAATCCGGATGTCATGACAACGCCTCCAGGAAGCAAAACGCCAGATGCTCGGCTTAATCGTTTAAGACAATCATGAAAGGTACTTTTCGCCACACGATAGCGACATTGGACAATGGATTGATAACCTTTTGTCACAGAGGCAAATGTATGAGTGAAACCTTAACCATAGCTCTGTAAGTTCCTTTTACGATCCTGTGCCTACCGCTTGCATCACAAGACTGGCGAGCTATCGAGTAACAGGATCAGAACAATAATCATGAACAAGGGACACCATCATGCCTTCGCCTTACCGCTTCCCGCGTCACCCATTGGCCGTTGCTGTTGCGCTGGCGCTGGCACTGCCGACCAGCGCGCTTGCCGCTGACAGCTCCATTGAAGAACGACTCGCCGAACTGGAAGCGCGCATAGCTGCCTCCGAGCGTCGGGCCAGCCAGGCAGAACAGCGCGCCGCCCGGGCCGAAGCGGCGCTGGAAAAGCAGCAGGACTCGCAGCAGCTGGTGCAGGGGGGCAACACATCGCAGGGCGCTGGAGAGGAAGAACTTTCGGCCGGCAGCATCCCCTCCCAAGTGCGCGAAGAAGAGGGCGAAGGCGAAGGGCTGTCCATGAGTGTCTATGCCCGCTCGGGGCTTCTGATTGGCAGCGATCGCAAAAGCGCACCCGGCGGCCCCTACCTCACCCCGGGCGGCCGCTCGGGCGGTGCCGTGGGCCGACTGGGCAACGAGCCGGACACTTACATTGAAACGGTCTTTGACTACAACCAGCGCTTTGAAAACGGCGCGCACTCGCTGTATCGCATCATGCTGGCCGACGGCACTACCACCAGCAACGACTGGACCGCCGATGAGTCGGATCTCAACGTACGTCAGGCCTTTGTCGAGTTCAGCGACCTGCCCAGCTTTACCGGCGCGTTTGAAAATGCCTCGGTCTGGGCAGGCAAGCGCTTTGACCGCGACAACTTTGATATCCACTGGCTCGACAGCGATGTCATCTTTCTGGCCGGTACCGGGGCGGGGATTTACGACATCAGCGTGACCGATGGCTGGGACACCAGTTTCTCGCTCTATGGCCGCAGCTTCAGTGACTATGCCGTGGTCACCGATGAGCAGCCGGGCCTGCAGGACGACACCGACAACCTGATCCTGACCTCCAACAACCGCTTCGGCCCCTGGCAGTGGATGATCAGCGGCATGTCGGCCAACGACAACGACGAGCGCGACAACGATCCACGCAACGGCATCCCGGGTGACAACGTCGCCGAAAACGGCGTTCACATCATGGCGGCCTACCATGGCGACAGCTTCTTTGGCATGGGCGAAGGCACCTTCAAGGCAGCTCTGATGTATGGTCACGGGCTGGGCGGTGAGGTCAAGGCGCTGGGCTCGGACGGCAATCTGAACGAAGACGCCAATACGGCCCGACTGGCAGTCTACGGCACCACCTATCTCGCACCAAAATGGCGCATCGCACCGGCGCTGCTGGCCCAGACCAGTCGCGACCGCTACGCCGACGGCGACCGCTATGACTGGGTCACCCTGAGCGCGCGGCTGGCCAACGAGCTGAACGAGAACTTCGAGATGCAGTACGAGGCGAGCTACCAGTGGATGGATCTTGATCCGGCGGGATATGGCTATGAGGATAGCGACGGCAATCCCCAGGTCTTTGAGAGCGTCAACGGTGGCTATACACGCCTGACCATCGCGCCCACCTTCAAGCCGCAGGTCGGCGATTTCTGGAACCGTCCGGAGATTCGCCTGTTCGCCACCTGGAGCGACTGGGACGAGGATCTCAACAACTTCTCGAATGATGACGCACTGGGCAGCGACGGCTTTACCGGCAGCGAGTGGACGTTCGGTACCCAGATGGAGGTGTGGTTCTAAAGAAACGCGGGGGTTAAACGAAAGGCGCGGGAGGCGGCCATGCCGCACCCCGCGCCTTTTTGGTCCTGACCCATCCGGCGCCAGCGCTCCTGACGTTACTCTCCCCGCAGTCGCCCACCCATTTCCTGGGCGAGATCGACGGCAAAGTTGTCTGTCATGCCGCCGATGAAATCGAGCATGCGGCGATAGCTGTCATACAACGGCCACTGGGTCTGTGGCGTGTTTTCCCCGATCAGGGCCAGCACGCGCTGATGCTTGAAGCTGGACTGACCGGTGAAGTGCAGCTCATGCGCGGCACCAATGAAGGCTTCCAGCAAAATCCCCAGCGTCGTGTAGGCGCCAATCTCGAGCTTGGCCTTGCGCGCATTGCGAAAGATGCGGTCGCGGGCAATTTTTTTGGCCTCACTCACGCCCCAGCCCAGATCCGGATGGCACAGATCCAGCAGGTCATCTTCGAGACTGCCGTCGAGTAGCGCCTGCTCATGCGTGACAAAGGTGGCCGCCACTTCATTGACCGCCCGCTCCATGGCCGCCCCGCGCAGCGCCGCTATCCGCCGACGCTGGGAGACGTTCTCGAATGACATGCGGGTGTAGTCCTCGGGCTCGCCGCCGGCGATATGGGTCAGCACGCCGGCGACTTCCTCGAAGCGCAGAATGCCCATCTCGAGGCCGTCCTCGAGATCGAGCAGGGCATAGCAGATATCATCGGCCGCCTCGACCAGCCAGGCAAAGGGGTGACGACACCAGGCGTGATCGCTCAAGCGCTTGAGCCCCAGCAGGCCGGCCACGCGTTCGAGCTGCCGGCTCTCCGACTGATAGGCCCCAAACTTGCCCGCAAGCCCCGCCCGCTCCACCGTCCAGGGGTACTTGAGCATCGCCCCGAGCGTTGGCGCGGTCAGGCGCATGCCACCATTGAACTGGTTGTACTCGATCTGGGTGACCACCCGAAAGCCCTGGGCGTTGCCTTCATAGGTCAGCAGGTCGGCCCGCTCGGTCGGGGTCAAGGCCTCGAGAAAGCCGGTACCGTCGGCTTCGGCGCGCTTGAACCAGTCGCGGATGGCGTACTCGCCGGCATGGCCAAAGGGCGGGTTGCCGATGTCGTGGCTCAGACACGCTGCCTGCACGATCACGCCCATGTCGGCCGGCGTGATCCAGCCCGGCAGACGATCGCTCAGGCGCTCACCCACGATCATGCCCAGACTGCGCCCCACGCAGCCGACCTCCAGCGAGTGGGTCAACCGGGTGTGGATATGATCGTTTTCGGTCAGCGGATGCACCTGCGTCTTGCGCCCCAGCCGGCGAAAGGAGCCTGAAAAGACGATGCGATCAAAGTCCTTGTGGAAAGGACTGCGGCCAATTTCACGCTCGCGCTCGGTGGTCTTGTCATCCAGACGCACGGGGGCCAGCAACTGCTCCCACTGCATTTGACTCATGTCGCCTCGCCCCCCGGGACCCGCGCAACAGGCGCCGGCCGTTCACTGATGAATACCCGGCGCTGGCCGGCACTTGTTCGTTGACGTCCGCTTATTCATTGACGTCCATATAGCGACGCGCCCACTCGCGGTTCTCTTCAAGCGTTGAGTAGCGCGTGGAGAGCTCAGAGGCGTTCAGGTTGCCATCGGCAATCTGGCGCTGCTCGCGCAGGCAGTCATAGGTGGCCTTGATGGCTGCAAAATAGGCGCCATGGCCATTGACCACCACGCGCACGCCGGCACGCGCGAGACGCTCGCGGTCACGCAGCTCGGGGTTGTCGTAGGTCACCAGCATCAGGGGGATGCTCAGGTGTTTGGCGATGCTTTCCAGATGGTCGAAATCACGAATACCGACCATGCAGATGCCGTCGGCGCCGGCACGTTCGTAGGCCATGGCGCGGGTGGTGGCGTCCTCGGCGCTGAGCACGCCGGCGTTGGTGCGGGCAAATATCGACATGGCGGGGTCAATGCGCGCCTCAAGGGCCGCGCGGATCTTGCCCACGCCCTCTTCCAGCGGCACCAGGTCGGTGGACTTGCGCCCGTATTTGGCCGGCAGCAGCGTATCCTCAATGGTCAGCGCCGCGACGCCGGCCCGCTCGAGTTCGGTAATGGTGCGCATCACGTTGAGCGCGTTGCCATAGCCGTGGTCGGCATCGGCAATGATCGGCAGACGCGCCACGCGACCGATACGGGTGGCCTGCTCGACGAATTCGCTCAGCGTAATCAGGGCAAAATCGGGGGCCGCCAGCACCTGCAGCGAGGCGACCGACCCGCCCAGAATGCCGACTTCAAAGCCGAGATCCGCCGCAATTCGGGCCGACATGGGATCAAACGTGGAAGCGGTGAAGTAGCAGTCCTCGCGGGCAAGCAGGTCGCGAAACTGGTAGCGCAGATCGTGCTGGGAAGGGGTAGCCATGACAACTCCTGGACATCAGAAACCGGCGATGGGCCCGAAGGCCCATCCTTGATGGCGACCTACTTTATACGTTTGTCCCATAACGCACCAACACGGCGCACCCTGAATGGCGACGAGAAGCGCTCGATCTAGTCGGCGCTGTCGGCCAGGGCCGGCAACAGCACCTTGAGCTTGCGGGTCAGGGTATTGCGTCCCCAGCCCAGCAGCTCGGCGGCCTCGCCCTTGCGGCCACCGGTGTGCTTGAGCGCGGTTTCGATCAGGATGCGCTCGAAATCCGGCACGGCTTCTTCCAGCAGATGGGTATGGCCGGCGGCCAGCGCCCGATCGGCCCATTCACGAAAGGCGCTGCGCCAGTCGCCGCTCCCCTCGCCGGGGCTTTCGAGATCGCGAAGCTCCGGCGGCAGATCATCAACGAGCACCTCACGGCTGGACGCCATGACGGTCAGCCAGCGGCAGGTGTTTTCCAGCTGGCGGACGTTGCCCGGCCAGGGCAGATGCGAGAGATGCTGCTCGGCGGCCTCGGTGAGCACCTTGGGCTCGGCGGAAAGTTCACGGGCCGCCTCGGCCAGAAAATGGCGGGCAAGCCTTGGAATATCCTCGCGCCGCTCGGAGAGCCTTGGCAGGTGCACACGAATCACGTTGAGGCGGTGAAAGAGATCCTCACGAAAGCGACCGTCCTCGACCAGTTTTTCCAGATGCTGGTGCGTGGCGGCGATAATGCGCACATCCACCCGCACCGGGACATGACCGCCGACCCGATAAAACTCGCCATCGGCCAGCACGCGCAACAACCGCGTCTGGGTCTCGGCCGGCATGTCGCCGATCTCATCGAGAAAGAGCGTGCCGCCATCGGCCTGCTCGAATCGGCCGCGACGCTGAGCCGTGGCGCCGGTAAAGGCACCCTTTTCGTGACCGAAAAGTTCCGACTCCATCAGGTCACGCGGAATGGCGGCCATGTTCAGCGCGATAAAGGGCTGATGACCCCGCGGGCTGTGCTGATGCAGGGCGCGGGCGACCCGCTCCTTGCCGGTGCCCGACTCGCCATTGATCATCACGGTAATGTGGGAATGAGACAGCCGGCCAATGGCGCGAAACACCTCCTGCATGGCCGGCGCTTCGCCAATGATCTCGGCCTGAATACCTTCGGGCACGCGGGCCGGCGACTGGCGCTCGCGGGCATGGGCCACGGCGCGACGCACCAGCGACAGCGCATCGTCGACATCGAAGGGCTTGGGCAGGTATTCAAAGGCGCCGCCCTGATAGGAGGCCACGGCGCTGTCGAGATCCGAATGCGCCGTCATGATGATCACCGGCATGTCGGCGTGACGCTCGCGTACGCGCGCCATCAGATCCAGCCCGTCAACACCGGGCATGCGGATGTCGGTGAGCAGCACGTCGGGCGCCTGTCGATTGATGGCCTCCTCGGCCTGATCGGCCCGCTCAAAGCTCGAGACTTCGATATCCGGCTGAGCGAGCGTGCGCTCGAGTACCCAGCGGATGGCGCGATCATCATCCACGATATAGACGCGGGCCGTATCACTCATGGGTGCCTCCCTTCTCTTGTCGGTCTTGTTCGGGTTCGCTGAATCCTTCCAGCGGAATCAGAAGACGAAATTCGGTATGACCGGGGCGGCTTTCACATTCAATCAGGCCCTGATGCTGATGCAGAATCGACTGGGCGATGGAAAGCCCCAGCCCGCTGCCTTCGGCCCGCCCGGAAATCATCGGATAAAACAGCGACTCGGACAGCGTCTCGGGAACGCCCGGGCCGTTATCGATCACACAAACCTCGCACACCAGCCGGTGACGCTCGGCGCCCAGGGTAAACTGACGCCGCGCCCGGGTGCGCAGGATGACCGTTGGTTGCTCGGTGGCGTTTTCATTGAGCGCCTGAACGGCGTTGCGGGTCACGTTCAGCACGGCCTGGATCAGCTGGCCGGAATCCCCCATGATCAAGGGCAGGCTGGGATCATAATCCCGTACCAGCGTGATGGCGTCGGTTTCGGCCTGCAGCAGAGCACGCACCCGCTCGACCACCTCATGCACGTTGATGGGTGTTTGTTCGACCGGCCGATTGGGACCCAGCATTCGATCCACCAGATCGCGCAGGCGATCGGCTTCTTCAATGATGATGCGGGTAAATTCGGTCAGGCTCTCATCGGGCAGATCGCGCTCGAGCAGCTGTGCCGCCCCGCGAATGCCGCCCAGCGGGTTCTTGACCTCATGGGCCAGTCCCCGGGTGAGTACCTTGACCATTTCCTGGCGCGCAATCAGCGACTCCTCGCGCGAGATGCGCATGAGACGATCGCGCGGCTCGAACTCCAGCAAGAGTTCGGTTTTCGACAGGGGCGTGGCGGTGTAATCCACCGTGATTCGCTCACCGCTCGCCATGGTCAGCTGCGTTTCGCGCTGGGTGTAAGGGTGCTGACGGCGCAGAGCATCTGCCAGCATGGCAGCGATGCGGCCCTCCTCCCCTTCCAGGCACTCCAGAGATGTCCCCTGTACCCGTGAAAGGCTCAGCCCCATCAGGGCTTCCGCGGCCGGATTGAGCCAGCGAACGCTTAACTGCGCATCCAGCAGCACCACGGCCGTGGTGAGATGTTCCAGCAGGCGTTGATGCATGAAGCCCTCGTCAACATGGTTTCCCTTTGATAGTGCAAAAAGCGCGCCATATATGACGAGTGTCGCACCACAAGAGGAAGGGCTGTTGTTGCGTGAGCACGAAAGTGGCCCAGCGATGACCCATCGCAAACCATGATGCACCTTTGTGGTGCAAAAAGACCAGCGTGCTGGAAGTTTACGGTGTTAACGCCCCAGCCTCCGAGGTAGGCAGCACTTCAAGTGTCATGACCCTTGATTGCTGTCGAACGGTCCCCGTGCTGTCGAGGATCTCGGCCACCAGTTCATGACGGCCGGCTGCCAGCCCCATGGCCATCAGGACATGACTGAAAAGCGCAGACTGATGACGCTTGCCGTCGATGATCAGCTGCACCTGGTCGCCGCTGCGAAGGCGCGGGACGGTCTCGAGGCGCAGGGGAATGCCACGGCGGGCCTGCTCCAGGGTCACGGGTGCCGATCGGGGTTTGAAGAAAACACGCTGATAGGGCGTAAAGCGGGTGGAGGCGACGGGCGTCGCCATGCTTTTGTCAGAGGCTCTGGAAGGCGACAGCACACGCGGGGCGCGTATCTCGGCCCGAGTGCCACCGGGGCGGTCGCTCCAGACAACATTGCCCCGGGCGTCCGTATGGCGATAGACCTCTGCCCGGGCCTGCGACGTGGCAGATGCCAGCAGCAGCCAGAACACGACGATCCACAGCATCATGTGACAAGGACGACCCGGCACGGCGGAGGTTCCACAAAAAGGAAAGGGAGCGCGCATTATTGCCGGAATGCCACAATCACCAGACGATAAAAAGCCCCGTTAAAACGGGGCTTTTCCGTTGCAGGCCCGAACGCGGGCGCCGCACTTCAAACCTTTGGGGTCTGGACCCTAGAGGCTGTAGTACAGATCGTATTCCATGGGGCTTGGCACCATGCGAACGGCGGTCACATCTTCCATCTTGAGCTCGATGTAGGCTTCGATCATCTCTTCGGTGAACACGCCACCTTCGGTCAGGAAGGCGTGATCATCCTTGAGCGCCTGCAGGGCTTCTTCAAGGCTGGAGGCGACCGTGGGCACGTTGAGGGCTTCTTCGGCCGGCAGGTCGTACAGGTTCTTGTCCAGCGCCTCGCCCGGATGGATCTTGTTGCGGATACCGTCGATCCCGGCCATCAAAAGCGCGGAGAAGGCCAGGTACGGGTTGGCCATCGGGTCGGGGAAACGCGTCTCGACACGCTTGCCCTTGGGGCTTGCGGTGTAGGGAATACGGATCGAGGCCGAGCGGTTGCGGGCGCTGTAGGCCAGCATGACCGGTGCTTCAAAACCCGGGACCAGACGCTTGTAGGAGTTGGTCGACGGGTTGGTGAAGGCGTTCAGCGCACGCGCATGCTTGATCACGCCACCAATGTAATACAGCGCGGTTTCGGAGAGACCGGCGTACTCGTCGCCGGCGAACATGTTTTCGCCGTCCTTCCAGAAGGACTGGTGAACGTGCATGCCGCTGCCGTTATCGCCGGCCATCGGCTTGGGCATGAAGGTGGCGGTCTTGCCATAGGCATGTGCCACGTTGTGGATCACATACTTCATGGTCTGCACTTCGTCACACTTCTGCACCAGCGTGTTGAACTTCACACCGATTTCGTTCTGACCGGCGTTGGCCACTTCGTGGTGATGCACTTCGACGGTCTGGCCCACGGCTTCGAGCGTTGAGCACATGGCGCTGCGGATGTCGTGGAAGGAGTCGACCGGCGGGACCGGGAAATAGCCGCCCTTGACGCGCGGACGGTGCCCCATGTTGCCGCCTTCGAACTTGCCATCGGTCTCCCAGGCACCCTCTTCCGACGAAACACGGAAAAAGGAGTGGTGCATGTCGTTTTTGAAATGCACTTCATCAAAGATAAAAAACTCGGGCTCTGGGCCGAAAAAGGCCGTGTCACCCAGACCGGTGCTGCTCAGGTAGGCCTCGGCACGCTTGGCGATCGAGCGCGGATCACGTTCGTAGCCCTGCATGGTGGCCGGCTCGATGATGTCGCAGCGCAAGACGATCGTGGGGTCTTCGGTGAAGGGGTCAATATAGCCCGAACCGTCCTGAGGCATCAGGATCATGTCGGACTCGTTGATGCCCTTCCAGCCAGCGATGGAGGAGCCATCGAACATCTGTCCGGTTTCAAAGAACTCGTCATCGACCATGCGGGCGGGAATGGTGACGTGCTGCTCCTTGCCCTTGGTATCGGTAAAGCGCAGATCGGCCCACTTGATGTCGTTCTCTTCGATCAGGGCAAGCGTTTTCTCTGACATGTGACTCCTCCAATAAAAGGGATACTGCTTGAAAACCGTTAACAGGACGCCATCACTTCGCCACCGTTGTATCACGCGCAAGCACAGTGCATGCAAGTCCCGATGTGTACCCAAATAATGCATGCAGCGTGCCAAAATGGCGCACAACACCTCGCTTCCATTTAAAAAATCTTTCGATACAGCAGTTTAAAGACATATTCAGATGGCGTGGCACTCGTTGACATCAAAAGTCAGGGACATGAATCACGAGCCAACGATTCATGCTGCACCATCAGCGATCAAAAAACGCCTTTAATGCACCAAAAAGGAGCGCAGTCAGAAAGCGATCTGTCGTCATCTCGTCACAACTGATCTGTCTCATTGTACTTCACGGTGCCTGTACCAAGATTCCAGCTATTCGACCGACGACTTAGCCTATACAATGCGGGGCCAAATTTATTGCACGCTGCTGAATGGCCGTTACAACAACGCACGGTCATGCTCCTACCCTGAACAGGCGCGTGTACACAAAGGTGAAAACGCGTTATGTCCGATACGCTGACTTCCGGCAACATCGAGAAGCTGAGAAACATTGCCATTATTGCGCACGTTGACCATGGCAAGACCACACTGGTCGACAAGCTGCTGGCTCAGTCCGGCACCCTGGACCGCAAGGCGGAAAACCAGGAACGCATCATGGACTCCAACGACCAGGAGAAGGAACGCGGCATCACCATCCTGGCCAAGAACACGGCCATTACCTGGCACGACTACCACATCAACATCGTCGACACCCCCGGGCACGCCGACTTTGGTGGTGAGGTCGAGCGCGTCATGTCGATGGTGGATTCCGTACTGCTGCTGGTGGATGCCGTTGACGGTCCGATGCCGCAGACCCGCTTCGTGACCCAGAAGGCGTTTGCTCAGGGCCTCAAGCCGATCGTGGTGGTCAACAAGATCGACCGCCCGGGCGCGCGCCCTGACTGGGTCATCGATCAGATCTTCGATCTGTTCGACAACCTGGGCGCCACCGACGAGCAGCTCGACTTTCCGATCATCTACTGCTCGGCGCTCAACGGTATCGCCGGCATGGATCCGGAAGATCTGGCCGACAACATGGACCCGATGTTCCAGGCCATCGTCGACATCGTCGAGCCGCCGACCGTTGAGCTCGATGGCCCCTTCCAGATGCAGATCTCGGCACTGGACTACAACAGCTATGTGGGCGTTATCGGTCTGGGTCGCGTCAAGCGCGGCCGCGTGCGTCCCAACCAGCAGGTCAGCGTCATTTCCCGTCACGGTGTGACCCGCAAGGGCAAGATCGGTCAGGTCATGACCCACCTGGGTCTTGAGCGTGTTCAGGCCGATGAAGTCAGTGCCGGCGACATCGTCTGCATCACCGGCATCGATGATCTGTCCATCTCCGACACGATCTGTGACCCGTCCAGCGTTGAAGCGCTGCCGGCACTGACCGTCGATGAGCCGACCGTCTCGATGACCTTCCAGGTCAACGATTCGCCCTTTGCCGGCCGTGACGGCAAGTACGTCACCAGCCGCAACATCAAGGACCGCCTGGATCAGGAACTGATTCACAACGTGGCCCTGCGTGTTGAACAGGGGGAATCGGCCGAGAAGTTCAAGGTGTCCGGTCGTGGCGAGCTCCACCTGTCGGTGCTGATCGAATCCATGCGTCGTGAAGGCTACGAGCTGGCCGTGGGCCGCCCCGAGGTCATCATCCGCGAGATCGATGGCGTCAAGCAGGAGCCCTACGAAGAAGTCATCATCGACTGTGAAGAGCAGCATCAGGGCTCTGTCATGGAAGAGCTGGGCTATCGCAAGGGTGAGATGACCAACATGAACCCGGATGGCAAGGGTCGTGTTCGTCTGGACTTCATGATTCCCTCGCGCGGTCTGATCGGCTTCCGCTCGCAGTTTCTGACCATGACGTCCGGCACCGGCATCCTGACCAGCCGCTTTGACCACTATGGTCCGCTGAAGGAAGGCGCCGGCGTCGAGCGTCGCAACGGCGTACTGGTCTCCATGGTCGATGGCAAGGCACTGGCCTACGCCCTCTACGCCCTGCAGGATCGCGGCAAGCTGATCATCGATCACGGTACCGAGGTCTATGAAGGCATGCTGATCGGTATCAACAACCGTTCCGACGACATGGTGGTCAACCCGACCAAGGGCAAGAAGCTCGATAACATGCGCGCCTCGGGCAACGATGAAAACATCGTGCTGACGCCGCCGATCCGCTTCACGCTGGAGCAGGCCATCGAGTTTCTGGACAGCGATGAGCTGGTGGAAGTCACGCCCGGCTTCATCCGCATCCGCAAGAAACACCTCAAGGAAACCGACCGCAAGCGCAACAAGAAGTAAATACGCGCCAGAGCGGTAAGGTAGATAACAAAACGGCCTGCAGCGATGCAGGCCGTTTTTCATGTCCGAAACAATGGTACGGCTGCAAGTTCCATGCCTTCAGCTTTCACGCCTCTGGCTTGCATGCCCTCAAAAAATGGACCGGGTCATATTGGTCTTGGGCGTTAAACTACAGATATGCAAAGGCCGCCGCCCTTTCGGGCAGCGGCCTTTTTTTGCCGTTCACGCATTAGCGTGAAGATCAGGCAGCGTTGCGGCCAGGCATGGTCGAGAAGTCAGTAGATGGCTGCGTATTGCTGCGTGCAGCAGGTTTTGAAGTACTGACCTGTACCGGCTGCAGTCGACGCGCTTCACGATCCGAAGCCCGGCCGGAAAGCATCATCGCGCCCAGCATGAACATGACCAGCAGGGCGTAACCCATTCCGCCAATGATTAACAGTGCCATGGTCCTATCTCCTCTCAACGTGTCGTCATCACGATACGTTTTTACAATGGAAGCCAATTTGCACAGCCATATTCCTGATGGTGGTCGCCTGCCCTGCGGCGCTGTGCTCCAACAAACCGCTGATGTCTCATGCCTGATCGGTATTCCCTGTCCAAAGGATGATTACCGGGTAAGCCGTCGAATCAGTAACTCTATAGTTCTTAATGTATCAGAAGGTAACGCAAAGTACACTGAGTCATTAGTATCATGGAAATTGAAAAGAACTATTGATCTACGACTTTTCAACGTTCCGAATGATGACAAAACCCGGCTTCACGATGTCGCCTCCTCATCCTCCCGTCTCGAAGGGTCTGTTTTGGTGACCCATTCATCAAGCAGCGCCTGCACCGTCTCGTCCTGCCAGAAGGCCGCCAGCGTGGCGGCGTCCGTGCTGCTCAGTCCTGGCATCGCCTGCCAGTCAGCACTTTCGAGCGAGCGCATGAAGACAATGTGATTCAAACTATCGGCTGACCGAAAGACGACTTTAGGTTGAGAGCCATAAAAGCGGGCGTGGGCCGGCTCCAGTGCGATCAGCCATTGCTGCAGTGACATTCGCCCTGCCTGATCGAATGCGGTGCGCCATTGTGCGGCGCGGGTCTCACCGACGCCGTTCAACGAGCGCAATGTAGCGCGCTCCAGATCGTACCAATCGAGCAGGGATGTCACCATTTCGGCGTCAATTAACCGTTTCCAGGTGCCCTCGCCGATCCCGTGCATGTCCAGTCCCTGACGGCTGCTCAGATACGTCAGGCGTGCCAGAAACTGTGAGCGACACCCGGGCGTCAGTGTCAGACAGCTCAGTGCGTTGAACGCCTCGGGATCCGGAACATCCAGAGCCACACGCTGGTCGTTGCGAATCACGACCTCATCAAGCCGGGGAATGGTCAGTCCGGCCAGCGAGATCATGACCTGATCACCCGGGCGAATGTCGGCCTCCTGCCAGAGCGCAAAAGAGCCTGCACTGACGCGACGGATCGTGCGGTCATCCAGCGTCACCGGCAAGAGCTCCAGCACCGGGGTGATACGGCCGGTTCGACCGATGCGAAACTCGACATCGCGCACCTCGGCAAGCGTGGCGACCACAGGATATTTCCACGCCACGCTCTCTGCAGGCGGCGTATCGCGCCAGGTACGGCCCGGCGGCTGAACGTCGCGCTTGATCACCACGCCATCGCTGGCAAAGGGAAGCGCATGGCGATACCAGTACCGTCGCCAGTGCGCCACGTCCTCGATGGTGCTGACCCGATGGCTCCAGCGCTGCGGGTCCATGAAGCCCCAGCCGGCCAGCTGCTGATTGCGCTCGGCCAGTGTCTCGGGGCCATCGGGCAGCGCCCAGGCAAAGAATCCGATCTGGCCGCGTGCCTGTGGGCCCGGGTCATGGCGCTGCATCAGACCGGCAATATCGGCGCGCGCGCCGGCACTGCCATCTCGGCTTTGTACGTGCTCGGGGCGCTTGAAATAGAGTTCGCCCTGAATCACCACCTGCTCGGGCGAGGGGCCATCGAGTCGTTCGGGAATGGCGTCGATGCCGGTGACGCCGGTCAGCCAGTCCTGGCCGCTCAGGCCGTTGCCGCGGCTGGTCGCCGCCACCAGTTGACCCTCGTCATACACCAGCGTTACTGCCACGCCGTCCACCTTGGGCTGCACCCACAGCGGTCCCGGTGGCAACGCCTTGAGCCAATGATTGACCGCGGTCTGGTCCGGCAGCTTGTTCAGCCCTGTCTGAGCAACCACGTGGCGCTGCTCGCCGCCGCTCAGAACAACCGCAGGCGAATCCTGACCCAGACAAAAGCGCCAGTGCGCCAGGCGAGCCTGCGCCTGATCATGGACCCCATCCGTTACCAGCCGCTCGCCGCGCTGATAATAGGCCTCGTCCCAGCGTTTGAGCTGCGCAGCCAGAGGCTCGACACGCTTTCTGATCTCATCCGATGCCGGACAGGGCCCCTCCTGCGCCATCACAGGCATTGCCAGCCCCATCAGTGTTATCCCGCCCATCACCCACCGCTGCCATCCCATACGACCCTCATTCGCCAATATTAAAAACCCCTGATATGACTATCGACGAGAGATCGTCATTCTGAAGGCGAATGCATTCAGCGCCGCAGGCGCAAACTGCTAAACTTTTTGAATTCACGAGGAGATATGTCATGAGCAACGCACGCGCGATTACGTGGGATCAGGAAGGGGTCGATCACGTCGCCGACCATGAAGAATTGACTCAGTTCCTGCACAAAAAACCCGGAGCCGGTGACATCATCACGGCACGCTACATGGAGGCCAATGTGCGCCTGAAAGTGCTGGACCGCCAGGGTGAAGATACCTCGGTGGCCGAGGTCCTGGGCATCAGCGTCGAAGATGAACAGCGTGTTGATGAACATGAAGGGCTGCACAAGGGAGAGACGGTATTGGTCCCGGACAGGGATCGAGCCTTTATCCGTTATAGCAATTGATGCTTTGTCAGCCTCTTTTTATACTATAATGGAATCAAGTTAGGACAACTCGGTGTTTGGTTCTGCGGCCTTGAGTCGTCATTATCTGACCATGAGTTCATGTCGGATATGGCCCTGATCGCAGGTCCTGCTGCCGACACCCGTTTTTATCGATGGCCAAAGGAGTGACAAATGGCGCTGCAACTTGGCGATACTGCACCGGATTTCTCTCAGGACAGCACCGAGGGAGTGATCAATTTTCACGAGTGGCTGGGCGATAGCTGGGCGATTCTCTTCTCTCACCCCAAGGATTTTACCCCGGTGTGCACCACCGAGCTGGGTGAAGTGGCCCGTCTGAAGCCCGAGTTCGACAAGCGCAACACGAAGGCCATTGGCCTGTCGGTCGACCCGATCGAAGATCACCACGCCTGGAAGGGTGACATCGAGGAGACCCAGGGCTGTGGGCTCAACTTCCCGCTGCTGGCCGATGCCGATCGCAGTGTCAGCGAGAAGTACGGCATGATCCATCCCAATGCCAATGACACCCTGACGGTCCGCTCGGTCTTTGTCATCGACCCCAAAAAGAAGGTTCGTCTGACCCTGACCTATCCGGCCAGCGCCGGGCGCAACTTCCAGGAAATCCTGCGCGTGCTCGACAGCCTGCAGCTGACCGACAATGAAAAGGTCGCAACGCCGGTCAACTGGCGCCAGGGCGATGACGTCATCATCGTGCCGTCACTGAGCAACGAAGAAGCCGCCAAACTTTTCCCACAGGGCTGGGACGAGAAAAAGCCCTACCTGCGCATGACCAAACTCAACAAATAAGGCGCTGATATCGCAGGCGATACCATCTGCGTCACGCCATAAAAAACGCCCGGCCATCATCTGGCCGGGCGTTTTTTTGATCACGCTTTCTGATCAAAGAGACCGCTGCGTTACAGCACCTGTGCGGTCAGCTTTTTGGCAAAGCCTGCCACATACTCCCCCTGGAAGCGGGCAATTTTCAGCTCGCGCGCACTGGGCTGGCGCGAGCCATCCCCGCCGGCCAGCGTCGAGGCACCGTAAGGCGTGCCGCCGCTGACCTCGGAGACATCAAACTGCTCCTCGACCCCGTAACCGATCGGCACGATCACCATCCCGTGGTGCGCCAGGGTCGTCCAGCTCGAGGTAATTGTCATCTCCTCACCGCCGCCGGTACCGGTGGAGGTAAAGACACTGGCGAGCTTGCCGCGCAGGGCGCCCCTGGCCCACAGTCCGCCGGTCTGATCCAGAAAGGTGCGCATCTGGCCGGCCATGTTGCCATAGCGGGTCGGCGTGCCCAGAATAATCGCATCATAATCGACAAGCTCGGATGGCTCGGCAACCGGCGCCGACTGATCCACCTTGCCACCGGCCTTTTTGAAGGCTTCCTCGCCCATGGTCTCGGGCACCCGCTTGATGGTGACCTCGGCACCGGACACCGAGCGTGCGCCTTCGGCCACGGCTTGCGCCATTGTTTCGATATGGCCATACATCGAGTAATACAGCACCAGTATTCGGGACATCGGGTCCGTCTCCTTATGCAGATGTCGGCTTGACACAGATCGAGTATAAAACGATGTCAGCCTGGTGCATCTGCACCATTGCTGCCTGCTTTTTCCTGGCGTGGCATCCGCCATCTCCCCGGTGAGCCCCCTGTCTTAAGCGCGCTTGAATGAATGACATTGCGGCCAGCCCGGATACTCGTATGCTGTCAGAAGGCAGCGTCCTGCTGCCGTGAATGCCTTTTGTCTGCGGAAATCTGCCCATGCCTGAATCTCACGATGCCCGACGCCCGCTGATCTGGCTGGTCGCGCTCACTCCGATAGCGCTTGCCCTGATCTTCTGGTGGTGGCTATCGCGTGAGCGGGCGCCAGAGGAGGCCAGTGCCCCATCTCCCGTGGCCGTCGGCCTTGCCGAGGTGATTGAGCGCCCCTTGAACGCAACGCTGGGCGCCGTGGGCGATGTCGAGGCCACCGACTCGATCGAGATTGCCTCACTGGTCACCGAGCGCATCACCGGGCTGCACTTTGACAGCGGCGAGCGGGTCAACAAGGGCGATCGACTGATTCAGCTTGATGATCGCGCCGAGCAGCAGGGGCTGCGCGCCGCCCGCGTGATCGTCGAACAGGAACAGCGCGAATATGACCGACTGCAGCCACTGGTGCGTCAGGGCTCGATTGCGACCCAGCAGGCCGACGAACAGCGCAATCGGCTGGAAAGCGCCCGGATCGAGCTTGCCCGGCTCACCGCCGCGCTGGAAGACCGGACCATTACTGCGCCGGTGGCCGGCGTCATGGGGCTGAGCCATTTAAGCGTCGGCGAGCAGATCAGTGCCGACACGCCGCTGGTCACACTGGACAGCATCGATCGGGTGCAGGTTGATTTCTCGCTACCCGAGCGCGAACTGAGCCGCATCAGTGAGGGCATGACGGTCACGGCGCACTCGGTGGCCTGGCCCGATCGCACCTTTCGCGGCAGGGTCACCACCATCGACCCGCGTCTGGACCGGGACACCCGCACGGTCATGGTCCGCGCCCGGTTTGACAATCCCGACCTGGCCCTGCGTCCGGGCATGCTGCTCGATATCGCCCTTCTTCTGCCGGAACAGCGTCGCCTGATCGTGCCCGAGACGGCCATCATGGGCGAACGTGATCGCCAGTGGATCTACGTGATCACCTCAAGTGCGGAGGATCATCGCGCCCATCGGGTCGACATCAACGTGCTTGAACGTGGCCCCGGCTGGGCCGCCATCGAAGCCAACGATGACAGGGGCCCGCTACAGGAGGGCGCCTCGGTGGCCATCAGCGGCCTGCGCGATATCGGCGAGGATCGGGATCTTGTTCTCGATGAGGCCGCTGCGCGCGATACCCGCGCCCTGTTCAAGCCGGCCCCGGCGGATGAGCGCGCCGTCACGTCGGAGACGCCCACCCCATGACGCTGACTGATCTGGCCGTGACGCGACCGGTCGGCACCGTGGTCGCCTCGATGCTGCTGGTGCTCTTTGGCACGCTGGGCTTTCTGGAACTGCCCATTCGGGAATATCCCTCCATCGAGGAGCCGGAAGTCTCGGTCGAGATCGCCTGGCCCGGCGCCTCGGCAGCGGTGGTGGAGTCGCGCGTGACCCAGACAATCGAAAACGTCGTCGCCGGCATCGAAGGCGTGGTCAGCGTCGAGTCGGAAAGTAATGACGGTGAATCCGAGGTCACATTGACCTTTTCAAGCGAGGTGGATCTCGACACTGCCGCCAACGACGTGCGCGATCAGGTCTCACGGGTCGCCGATGCCCTGCCCACCGGCGCCGAGGCCCCCGAAATCAGCAAGGACCAGGGCGGCAGCGACACCCTGATGATCTTGTCGGTACAGACCGACCGGATGAGCGCCATGGCGCTGTCGGATTATGCCGACCGGTCACTGCTGGACCGTTTCTCGACCATTGGTGGCGTTTCACGGGTGCGGCTGTGGGGATCGCAACTGCCGGCCATGCGGGTGGATCTGGATCGCCACGCCATGACGGCCCATGACATCACCGTCGAAGACATTACCGAGGCGCTGGCCAGCGAAAACGTCGAGTACCCGGGCGGGCGGATCGAATCCACCACCCGGGAGTTCACCGTGCGCCTGCTGCCGGGCTATGAGTCGGCCGAGTCGTTTCGCCGTCTGCCGCTGCGCCAGGGCGAAGGCACCCGCACCGTGACGCTGGGCGATGTGGCCACCGTCACGCTGGGCCCCGAAACTCGGCGCGAGAGCTTTCAGGTCGACGGTCAACCCACCGTCTCGATTGCCATCAGCCGCCAGAGCACGGCCAATACGCTGTCCATCTCGCGCGACGTGCGATCAACGCTTGAGAATCTGCGCGATGAGCTGCCCGAAGGTATGCACATCAATATCGTCTCCGATGACACCCTCTACATTTCGGCAGCCCTCAAGGAGGTGCTGCTGACGCTGGTGATCGCGGTGGTCATGGTGGTCGCCGTGATCATTTTCTTTCTGGGCTCGTGGCGCGCAGCGCTGGTAGCAGCCACGGTGATTCCCATCTCGCTTTTGGCCTGCGGCATGATCCTGCTGGGACTGGGGTTCAGCCTCAACATGCTGACCCTTCTGGCGCTGGTGCTCTCGGTCGGCCTGGTGGTGGATGACGCCATCGTCATGATCGAGAACATCCAGCGCCATCTGGAGGAAGGCGACGCACCGCTGGTGGCCGCCTTTCGCGGTGCCCGCCAGGTCGCCTTTGCCATCATTGCCACCAGCCTGGTGCTGATGGCCGTCTTTCTGCCCATCACATTAATGAGCGGTCAGACCGGGCGACTGTTTACCGAATTCGCCGTCACCATTGCCGCCGCCATCGCCTTTTCCACGCTTGTTTCCCTGACACTGACACCGGTGATGGCCTCGTGGCTGCTGAACGGGGGTTACGGCCGTCAGGCCTCGCCGGTAGGCCGTCTCATGTCCGGTGTAGCCGATCGTTACCAGCGCCATCTAGGCCGCGTTCTTCACCGCCCGGTCCTGGTCGGCGGCGGCTTTTTGGCCATGGTCATCGTTACCGCGGCAGTCATTACGACACTGCCGACCGAGTACGAGCCCTATGACGACCGCGGGGCGCTGCGCATCAACGTCCAGGCCGAGGAAGGGGTCAATTTCGAGGAGATGCACCGGCGCATGCAGGTCATGGAGCAGCGTCTGGCACACATTTTCGAGGACCGGTCGCTGGTCGATAACGCCTCGCTGCGCGTGCCCTCGCCCGGCAACAGCGAAGGCGCGGTCAACAACGGCCGCTGGATCATCAGCTTTACGCCCTGGCAGACGCGCGATCAGAGCACCCGCCAGGTGGCCGCGCGCATTAACGAGGCACTGGCGGGCTTTTCCGAAGTCAGTGCCACGACGCTGTTACCGCGCGGGCTGAGTTCAGGCAACGCCACACCGGTACAGTTCGTGGTGGGCGGGCCGGACTACGCCACCCTGGGCGCCTGGCGCGATCAACTCATGGCCGCCTGGCAGAACTACCCGGGCCTTGAGGCGCTCGACAGTGACCTGATCGAGACCACGCCGCAGCTTCAGGTACGTCTGGACCGGGAGCACGCCGCGCAGCTCGGTGTTAGCGCCGAGACGGTGGGCCGCACGCTCGAGTCATTTTTTGGTGAGCGCAGCCTGACCACGTTCGAGCGCGACGGCCAGTCCTATGACGTGATCCTGCAGGGTCTGCGCGAGCAGCGCCTGACGCCGCAGGCGCTGGAAGAGATACGCGTACGCACCGCCAGCGGGGCGCTGGTGAGTCTGGCCAACCTCGTCCATCTGGAAGAGATCGCTGTCTCCCCCACGCTCAACCGCTACAACCGGATTCGCGCCGTGACCTTTTCGGCCAATGTCGCCGAGGGCTATAGCCTGTCGCAGGTGCTCGATCACATGAACGCCACGGTCGAAAGCACCCTGCCGGAACAGGCGCGCATCGACTACAAGGGCGCCACGCAGGACTTCCTTGAGGCCGGACGGGATCTGCTGCTGGTGTTTACCGTGGCGATCGCGGTGACCTGGCTGGTGCTGGCAGCGCAGTTCGAGAACTTCATCAGTCCGCTGGTGGTGATGCTGACCGTGCCGCTGGGGATGATGGGGGCCGGCATGGCGCTGTGGCTGCTGGGTGAAAGCCTCAACCTCTACGCCCAGATCGGGCTTTTAATGCTGATCGGACTATCCGCCAAAAACGGCATTTTGATCGTCGAGTTCGCCAATCAACTGCGCGATGAGGGCGTGGCGCTGCGCGAGGCCATTTTGCAGGCATCACAAACGCGCCTGCGCCCGATCCTGATGACCTCAATCTCGACCATGGCCGGTGCCCTGCCGCTGGTGATGGCCACCGGCGCCGGAGCGGCCAGCCGCTTCGGGCTGGGCATTACGCTGCTGGCCGGCTGCGCCAGCGCCACGCTTTTGACTCTGGGCGTGGTGCCGATCGCCTACTACTGGCTGGCCGGTCATCAAAAGCCGCCGGGGCATCGCCGCCGCCAGCTCAAGGCTTCGCTGGAACATCACACCCCGGAGAGATGATCCGGCGGCCGGCGCTTGAAGGTCAGCACCAGCAGATCGCGGGTGCCGACGCGTCCGGGGTCAGCGGCCACAATGGGCGTGACGCCATGCAGCACGCGCGTATCATCGACCAGTGCCATGTCCAGGCGCTCGGCCAGAGTGAACTCGGCCAGGGGGGAGCGAGCCAGATCGTGAATGTGCGAGACGCCCTCACACACGTTGTCCCGATGGATCATCACCATCGCCACGAAATCCACGCCGTCACGGTGCAGCCCTTCGGGCGTGGGCAGACCGGCGGTGATGTCACCGCCCACCTCGATTCGAAACTGGTGCATCTCGACGTGCCAGTCGGCACCAGGCGCACAGCGGCCGAACACGCCCAGCGTCAGCTCGCAGAGAAAGGTGAAGGTGTGCGTCTTGAGCGCCCTCTCTTCCACCGGCTCGAAATGGCGTTCGATGCCGCCGTTGAGCCGATTGAAATCCGTGGTCTGAAAGTGGGCCTGATGGGGCTTTCGGACCAGCGCGTGCGCATCAGAAGCGGCACTGAACACCGCATGACGCCGACGCCGGTAGCGCCCGCCATCGCCCATGAAGCGATCCGGGGCCAGTTCGTTCCAGTAGCGGGCCAGCGCGTCATGATCCTGCGTGCGGTGGTCGCTGGCCGCGCACCAGGCACGAAAGACCGGAGTGATTTCGTCGGCCGGCGCCAGCAGGTAGCCGTCGCGCGCAAGTCGCTCGGCCAGCGACGTTGAAAGCGTTTCAAGCGGCGCATCATGAGTCAGCACATCACACATCAGGGTCACTACCGAGAATCAAGCAGAAAGGTGGAGCCACCGCGTGACACGCCAGAGCAACCCTGACGCCGCGCGGGGCAGAGCGCTATTATGGCACTGTCGATCACCGCCGCCCATGACACGCTGTTCAGGGCGCCTGTCTGATAACAAAAGGGCCTCCCCATGTCTGCATCTCCTCGCGCTCCCATTGCCATCACCATGGGCGACCCGGCCGGCGTCGGCCCGGAAATCATCACTCGTCTGGCCTGCCTGCCGCGCGCCAGCGATACGCCGCTACTGGTCATCGGCGACATCGAGCGGCTGCGCGACATGGCAGAGCGTCTGGCACTGGAACTGACCCTTGTGCCCATCCAGCATCCAAGCGAACTGGACATGGATGACACCACGCCGGGACGGCTAGCCGTGCTGCCGGCCGGTGAGCCGTTGCCGTCTGATCTGCCCCATGGCCAGGTGGATGCCCGCGCCGGCGCCGCCGCCTATGCCTACGTCAGTCGCGCCATCGATTTCGCGCTCGACGGCTCGGTCAGCGCCATCGTCACCGCCCCGCTCAACAAGGCCGCCATGGCCGCGGCGGGTATCACCTACCCGGGCCATACCGAGATTCTCGCCGACCGCGCCGGCACGCAGGATTTCGGCATGATGCTGGCCAACGACGAGCTGCGCGTGATGCTGGTGTCGATTCACCTGTCGCTGCGCCAGGCGATTGAGGCGGTCACCCCCGAGCGCGAGCTGCGCGCCATTCGCCTCGCCGCGCGCGCCTGCCACGCCTATGGCATCGAGCACCCGCGCATTGCGGTCGCCGGGCTCAATCCGCATGCCGGGGAAGGTGGGCTGTTCGGCGATGAGGATGACGCCATCATTGCCCCGGCCATCGCCCGCGCCCGCGAAGAGGGCATCGACGCCTCCGGCCCCTGGCCGGGGGATACGGTCTTCATGAACGCCCGCCGCGGCCAGTTTGACGCGGTGGTGGCGCAGTATCACGATCAGGGTCTGATTCCGGTGAAGTATCTGGGCGTCGATAACGGCGTGAACATCACGGTGGGACTGCCCTTTGTGCGCACCAGTGTTGACCACGGCACCGCCTTTGATATCGCAGGCCAGGGCATCGCCGACCCCTCAAGCCTTCTCTATGCGCTCAAACAGGCCGAGGCGATGGTGCGTGCGGGGGCCGCAAAACGGCCGGTCGGATGCAACATTGGCCAGCGGTAGTACACTGGTTCATACACTGAAGAGACAACAACGCCTCTACGGGGTCTCCCGTTACGGCGCGCCCTTTTTTTGAGACGCGGAGCAGGACGATGCAACTCAGGCAGAGCAATATCGACAGGCTGGCCGACGGTGCGGTCTACGACACGCTGATCATCGGCGGCGGCATCAACGGTGCAGTCTGTGCCGCGGCGCTGGCCGGGCGCGGCGTCAAGGTCGGCCTTGTGGAACAGGGCGACTTCGCCGGCATGACCAGCATGTGGTCGTCCAACCTCATCTGGGGCGGCATCAAGTACATGGAATCGCGGGATTTCAAGCTGGTGCGCGAACTCTGTATCTCGCGCAACCATCTGATCAAGCACTACCCCTCGACCGTGCAGGAGATCCGCTTTCTCACCACGATCACCAAAGGCTTTCGCTGGCATCCGCTGATGCTGTGGGCGGGCACCTGGATCTACTGGCTGTTCGGCAACGGTTTTACCCGAGTGCCGCGCCTGCCAAGCCTTGCGACCATCAACCGCGAGGAGCCGGTGATCAACACCGAGTCGGCGACCGGCTGTTTCGAGTATTCCGACGCTTTCCTGCACGACAATGACGCCCGCTTTGTGTGGAACTTCGTGCGCACCGCCATGAACAGTGGCTGTGTGGCGGCCAACTACGTCGAAGCGACCGGTTTCGAGCGCCAGGGAGAACTCTGGCACGTGGGCCTCAGGGATGTCATGAGCGGGCGCGAATGGACGGTCAAAACGAAGACGCTGGTCAACGCCTGTGGCCCGCTGGCCGACCGCACCAATTCGCTGGCCGGCAAGCAGACCGAGCACAGTCACGTGCTCTCCAAGGGCATCCACCTGATCGTCGACCGGATCACACCCAACAAGCGCGTGATGGCGTTTTTCGACGAGGATGGGCGGCTTTTCTTCGCCATCCCCATGGGCACCCGGACCTGCATCGGCACGACCGATACCCGCACCGAAGACCCTCACGCGGCCATCACCGATGATGACGTCAGTTTCGTGCTCGATAACATCAACGCGCGTCTGTCGCTCGACAAGCCGCTGGACCGCGACGATATCATTGCCACCCGCTGTGGCGTGCGGCCGCTGGCGGTACAGAACACCAGCGGCAAGGACCGTGATTTCCTGCAACTGTCGCGCAAGCACGAGATCGACTCCGACATTAACCAGGGATTTATCAGCATCTTTGGCGGCAAGCTGACCGACTGCATCAACGTCGGCGAGGAGATCGTTGATCTGGTCAAAACAATGGGCATCGACATCCGCTTCCCGGATTATCGCTGGTACGGCGAGCCGGTAGACGCCGTGCGCGACGAGTTCTTCCACCAGGCGCGCCTGATGAAGCTTGACGACTACACCGATGCCAGCGCCTCCGAGCCGCTGTCGACCCGGCTGTGGCGGCGCTACGCAGCCCACGCCATCGGCATGCTGGAGTACATTCGTGAAGACCCGCGCCAGGCGGAGATTCTCATCGAAGGGACCGAATACATCCGCGCCGAGGTGCGCCAGGCCGCGCGTCGCGAGATGATCACCAAACTCGAGGACTTCCTGCGCCGCCGCTCCAAGATCAGTCTTGTCTCGCGCCAGGAAACCATCCGCCAATCGGCAGGACTCATGGAGGCGTGCGAGCTGCTGTTCGGCGAGGATGCCCAAATGCGCTTTGATGAATATTTCCGCGACCACCCCGTGACCAACGGTATCGCCCGCGACCCCGGTGCCGGCCCGCTGCCGGCCGATGGCGTCACCAATGATCCCGCATCCGATCAAAAAAAGGCCCCTGAGCACCACAAGGAAGGGGATTTCGAGACGCTGAACTGGTAGGCGCTCATGACAACGCCGCCGGGGGAGAACCCCGACGGCGCAAGCCTCTTTTCTTCCTGTGCAGATGGGACTAGAAGACAAACGCCAGCGCCAGATTGAAGGCCAGCGCCACGACAAAGCCCAGCGGTGCGGCGCGAAACAGCAGCTTCGGAAAAAGCGCCGTGCGGCTTTCCTCGCTCGGGCAGGAGCCCAGGATCAGACTGCCCCCCGAGGAGAAGGGCGAGATGGAAGTGGCCTGAGCACCCACCACGATGCTGATAAAGATGATCATCGGATCAATCGCAAGGCTCTGGGCGATCGGCAGTACAATCGGAAACAGCGCCGGCGTCACTACGCCCAGGGTGCTGGCAAACAGCGACATCATCGCCGCAATCACGCCAAACACGACCGGAACCAGCACCGGCGGAATGCTGCCGCTGATCCAGGACGCGAGCAGATCGATGGTGCCGGCCTTCATGGCAATGGCGATCAACATGCCCACGCCGCAGATCATGATCAGCGTGCCCCACGGGACGCTGGCAATTGCCCTGCGTTCATCTCCCAGTTTGAGCAGCAGCGCAATGACGGCAAAGACACTGGCGACCAGACCGATATCGACGCGGGCATTGATGTAGCCCACCAGGGCATTGTCAGGCGCAATCAGGGCCGCGATGGGGGGCACGAGCACCACGGCCATCATGATCAACGTCAGCAACAGTGTCATGCGCTGGTCGCGATCAAGCGGTTTGGGCGCCTCGACATGCGTCATGGCATCGGCCATGGCGCGCTTGTTGCCGGCCAGAAAGACAAAGCCCGTGATCACGATCAGCGGGATCACCGCCGTGGACAGGAAAATGCCGATCCCGTTGAGAAAGGCCGTGCCTTCCGACACACCGGAGGCGGTCATGAGGCCCCGGAAGATGATGCCGCTCTGGCTGGAGACAAAGTTGGCGCCGGCCAGCGCGCCATAGTTCACCGACATGCCGCCGACGATCAGACTCAGCCCGGTACGTGCACAGAGCAGGATCGTAATGGGTGCCATGAAGGCCAGTACCGTGTAATACCCCGCCCCCAGTGCCGAGATCAGGGTCGAGGCGCCAAAAATGGCGTAGGGCAGCAGGTGGGGAACATTGCGACAGCGATACATCATGTGTTCGGCCAGCTTTTCCAGCGTGCCGTTGACGATGGCAAAGCTGTAGAACAGACAGACCGCGAAGATGATGAAAAAGAGCTTCAGGGGCCAGAGGTTGATCACCTCGGAAGGCGTCATGCCCATCACGAAGCTGCCGATCCCGTAGGCCAGAGCGATGGCAAAAAGCCCGATGTTGATGCGGGTCAGGTATCCCAGTGCAATGGCCGCCACAATGGCCCCGACAATCAGCAGACTCAGCATGGCGAAGCTTCCTGTGCATCCAGCATGAAAAGGCGTGTCGGGTTATCGATCAGCACCTTCCGGCGTAGTGCTGCATCGGGCATGAGGGCGTCGATGAGCGCAAACTGCGCCTCATAATCGGTCTGCTCCTCAAAGCGGGTATGCGGCCAGTCGCTGCCCCAGACCAGACGTTCGGCGTGGCCAAGGGCGTTGCAGAGGGTATCCATGCTGGCACGGGCCTGATCGAGGCTCAGCCCGCTGCGGTAGGTGGCCGATAGCTTGACCCACAGATTGCCTTCCCCCAGCCGGTCCAGAAACCACCGGTGTTCGCTGCGCGAGGCGTCGATCGCACCGCCTTCCGGCAGACCGAAGTGATCGATCACGACCGCCACGTTTGATGCCAGGATGGCCGGTACCACCGACTCGAGATCCTTCAGCGTGCGTTGAATCTCCACCGACCAGCCACGACCGGCCAGTCGACTGAAAAACGCCTGCCAGTGCGCCTTGCGGTAATCGTCCAGCGTCTGCCCGACCAGATTGAGGCGTATGCCGACGACACCGGCGTCGCCAAGGGCGTCAAGCGAGGCATCATCGATCCCTGGATCGACCACGGCCGTGCCCCGCAGGCGGTCGGCATGTTGGCGCAGCGCCGAGAGCATGTAACTATTGTCGGTGCCCAGAAAGCTGGGCTGTACCAGCACACCATGCGAGAGCCCGCAATGGTCCAGATGCGCCAGATACTGGCTGACATCGGCATCGTAGTCAGGGCTATAGCGCCGCTGACTCGTCATGGGAAGATGCTGACTGAAGATATGGGCGTGGGTATCGACGCCGGTAAGGGAGGAGCGGCGTGTATCGATCATTCGGATTCCCTGCGTTGCCTGCCTCCTGAGCACCTTCTCATGAGCACAGTGTTATCGTTATCTATTCATCTATATGAATTTTGACCTTATAGCGGCCCGGTATCATGGTCAATCCGTCCGCGATGCGACATTGGTGTTATATATTAATACCTACTTAAATTATTGCAGGTGTTCATGAGTGCATGGAAAGAAGGGTCGGATGCGCGTCTGCCGCTGTATCAAAGGCTGCGCGAGGAGATCATGGACAGAATTGCCAGCGGCGAATGGCCCCCCGGAGAGACCATTCCGACCGAAGCGGAATTGACGCGACGCTACAACATCGCGGTGGGCACGGTACGCCGGGCCATCGATACGCTGGTCAATGAGGGGTTGCTGGAGCGTAGCCAGGGCCGTGGTACGTTCGTCCGCCGGCCGGATTTTGATGCCTCCTTCTTCCGCTTTTTCCGTCAGGTCAACGCCGCCGGGCAGTCACGGGTACCGACCAGTCGTATCCTGTCTGCTTCGCTCCAGACACCGCCACCAGCTGCCGCCAAAGCACTGGAGCTGACTGAACATGAGTCATGCATCTGCCTGGAACGACTGCGAGCCATGGAGGATGGGAGCCTGCTTGCGGAGAAGATATGGCTGCCGGCTTCCCGTTTCTCCGGCCTTCTCGAGATCCCTCTCGAGCAGTTTGACAACCTGCTTTACCCCTTTTACGAGGCAAGGTTCGGTCAAAGCATCGGTTCGGCACGCGAGACGCTGACCATTGACTCGGCCGATGCCGCCACGGCCGACATGCTGGGCATTGCCCCTCGTGATCCTGTGGTGGTGATCGAGCGTACCGCACTGGGCTATGACCGCACGCCACTGGAATATCGCTGTTCCATGGGCGCTGCGGCCACCTTTCGTTATCAAATCGAGATATCCTGAGCGGCTTTTTCTGACCCGCAAACAGGCTTCAGACGCTCTGAGCAGTGAACACTCCCCGTCTCCCGGGGTCGATGAAGGATACGCGGCCCATCGGGTCTGTCTGAATGTTGTCGCTACCGCAGGAACTCTATCGTGTTACGGTCATTTTTCCCCAACCCGCCCCTGTTTTTCTCAAGCATTGTGGTCTGGGCGCTGATCTGCATCGGTCTCTGGCAAATGGGCGTCAGCGACTGGGGCGCGGCGATCGGGCTACCGCCGCTGGCCGAGGGCGAGGCGCTGCCCGTGGATGTCTCGCGCTTCTGGGCGCCGTCAATGCTCTGGTTTTATCTCTACTACACGCTGTGTGTGGCGGTATTTGCCATGGCGTGGGCCCTGTATGACCCCCATCGCTGGCAGCGCTGGTCAATTCTGGGCAGTGCGCTGATCATCTTCATGACCTGGTTTTCGGTGCAGACGAGTGTGGCGGTCAACGCCTGGTACGGACCGTTCTGGGACATGATTCAGCAGGCGCTGGGCGGCGACAGCGGCGTGACGGTCACTGATATCTATACCGGCATGTTCAGCTTTGCCGGCATTGCCTTTGTCGCCGTGACAGTGGGTGTGCTCAATTATTTCGTGGTCAGCCATTACATTTTTCGCTGGCGCTGGGCGATGAACAACTTCTACATGCGCCACTGGTCACAGCTGCGCCATATCGAGGGCGCGGCCCAGCGTGTGCAGGAAGACACCATGCGCTTTTCAACCACGCTCGAAGGCCTGGGGGTGAATCTGCTCAAGTCGGTGATGACCCTGATTGCCTTCATGCCGCTGCTGGTCACGATGTCGCAGAACATTACCGAGCTGCCGCTGATCGGGCACATTCCCAATGCACTGGTGTGGTCGGCCATTGCCTGGTCACTCTTTGGTACCGTGCTGCTGGCCGTGGTGGGCATTCGCCTGCCGGGGCTCGAGTTTCGCAACCAGCGCGTCGAGGCGGCCTATCGAAAGGAGCTGGTCTACGGCGAGGATGACTCGGAGCGCGCCGACCCGGTCACTGTCGCGACGCTGTTCAACCGGGTGCGACAGAACTACTTTCGCCTTTACTGGCACTACGCCTACTTCAACATTGCCCGCATCTTCTATCTGCAGGCCGATGTGGTCTTCGGGCTGATCGTGCTGGCCCCGTCGATCGTGGCCGGCAAGCTGACGCTGGGGCTGTTGCAGCAGATTCTCAACGTCTTCGGCCAGGTGCGGGAATCGTTTCAGTATCTGGTCAACTCCTGGTCGACCATCATCGAGCTGCTCTCGATCATCAAGCGTCTGCGCGCCTTTGAAGCCGTGATCGATCATGGCGAATCGAGTGACGCGCCGCTGCGATCAAACGAACCGGCGTCATAGCGCCCGGTCAGCGCCTGGCGGCCCCAGAAAGGGCCGGGAGATGCCGCCATGGCATCAGTCAGTACCCGGCCGATAGCGACATGCCGCCCGATGAAGGCTCAGGGAGTGGCGCTGTCATCCGCTACCGGATCAGGAACATGCAGCGTAATCACCGTACAGTGGGCCACATGGGAGACCTTGTGCGACACGCTGCCCACGACCAGCCCCTTCAGGTCACTGAGGCCGCGACTGCCCATCACAATGGTATCGATATCCAGCTCGCGGGCCAGCATCACGATGGTCCGTTCCGGACGACCCGGCGGATTGTCTTCCACGTGGAAGTGGACCTCCGCCGAGGGCGAGCCCACCTGAGCCCAGGCCTTTCTCAACAGTGACTCGCCCTCCTCATGTCCCTGTGCCGGCGTGTAATCCACCGGTGTCGACCCGGTCTGCGCCCCCATGTGATCGAGCGCCACGGGCGGCTCGACAATATGGAGAAGATGCAGGGTGCCGCCATCGGCCCGCTGCATCAGACAGGCGTGCTCCAGCGCCCTGAGGGCACTGCGGGAACCATCCAGGGGTACCAGAATATTTTGTGACATGACCCACCTCCTTCTCCGGCCGCTGACGACCCTGCGCCCAGGGGATGGCCGCCAGACAGCACAACGAGTGACAGGACAGACCCCGTCGCATGACCGAGCCGGCCCCATACCCTGTTATATTAGCATTCCATCCATGCCCACCCTGGGCTCGATGGTCGTATGCCTCACCCCATGGACCGCGTCGGCCGCTACCCTGTCCATGACTCGCCACGGTAAGGTGGCGCCATCGACCCCCCGTGCGGCACAAGGAGATTTTCCGCCATGGCGATTCATCTACTGGTCGTGACCCGCCTGTCACGCCACCATCAGGACCGCATCGAGGCCGCCGGTATTCGGCTGCACATGGCCGAAGACGCCGAGACGCGCCGCAGGATTCTTGAGCACCACCGTGACGATATCCGCGCGGTCATGACCATCGGCACCATCGGGTTCAGTGCCGAGGAGATGGACACCCTGCCGAAGCTGGGCCTGATCTGCGCCCAGGGGGTGGGCTTTGAAGGCATCGACGTATCAGCCGCCCGCGAACGCGGCATCGTGGTGACTCACGGCCCCGGCACCAATGCCGAGACCGTCGCCGACCACACGCTGGGGCTGGTGCTGGCCTGCCTGCGCCGCATCCCCCAGGGCGATGCCGGCCTTCGAAAGGGCCGGTGGAAAGAGATTCGTCGCAGCGCCCCGGTGCTGCACGGCAAAACCCTGGGGCTGCTGGGCATGGGCAACGTGGCCCGCGCCATCGCCCGACGCGCCCATGGCGGCTTCGACATGCCGATTATCTACTTCGCCCGCCAGCCGAAGGCAGACCTCGACTGGCCGCATGAAACGGACGCAAAACGGGTGGCCGAACAGGCTGACGTGCTGGTGAGCACCCTGCCCGGCGGGCCAGAGACCCACCATCTCATCGATGATGCCCTGCTCGCCGTCATGAAGCCTGACAGCATCGTGGTCAATATCGGCCGCGGCAGCGTGGTGGACAGCGAGGCGATGGCCCGGGCAGTGAGGGAGAAGCGACTGGCCGGCGCCGCCCTCGATGTGTTCGAGCATGAACCCGAAGTGGCGCAGGCGCTGAAGGACGAACCAAGCATTGTCATGACGCCCCATACCGCTGGTCTCTCCCCCGAGGCGCTGGATGCCACCGTCGAACTGGTGATCCAAAACCTCGAAGCCTTTCGTGATGGCAGGCCGCCGGTGACGCCGGTCCCCGGCACCTGAAAGGCAGGGCACCGGCCCCTTTCGACCTGCCCCCTTTCGAAGTCACGGACCTCACGGGAGAACGCCATGAAGGATGACCACTCGACCGATCACCGATCCCAGAAGCAGAAGATGCTCGCCGGCGAGCTCTACCTCGCCGATGACGCCGAACTTGCTCATGATGCAGGCGTTGCCAAAGCCGCCATGGCCGAATTTGCCCGACGTTTTGAGCACGATGTCGACGACGCCAATACCATTCTGAAAGGCCTTTTCAGACAGTTTGGCGATACCGCGCACATACGAGCGCCGCTGTATGTCGACTACGGCTTCAACATCAGCTTTGGCGAGGGCGCCTTTGCCAATTTCGGTCTGATGGCGCTGGACGTGGCGCCCATCACCATCGGCCGGGACGTGCAGATCGGTCCCAACGTGCAGCTGCTGACGCCGACCCATCCGATTGACGCCCAGGCGCGCCGGAACAAGCTGGAAGCCGGCGCCCCCATCGTCATCGGTGACAACGTCTGGCTGGGCGGCGGCGCGATCGTACTGGCCGGCGTTACCATCGGTGAGAACAGCGTCATCGGTGCCGGCGCCGTGGTGACCCGGGACATTCCGGCCAACGTCGTGGCGGTTGGCAACCCGGCCCGCGTGATTCGACAGCTTGATTGAGTGATACACCTCACGACGCCGGTCTCGGAGTAGGGGTGGGCCACCAAGATGGCACTCGTGATATGCCCGTCATCGAGGCCTGTCGTCCTGCGCTATCTGTCGTTAACGAACGAAGAGAGGCACGCCCGGATCATGGGCACACGTCACAATCTCGCCAAACCCCTCGGCCCTGACCCGCGCTTCAAACCCGGCCTCTACCGGCAGTGCGCCAGTTACATGGAAACGGCCAGCAGAGCTGTCACCCTGCGTCAGTGAGCTGTCACCCAGCACAACCTCCAGCCGTCGAGCGACCGCGTCACCCGAATCAATCAATTGAACGTGGCCGCCCAGCTGCGCCTGAATCGGCTCTCGAAGCAGCGGATAGTGCGTGCAGCCCAGCACCAGCTGGTCGAGCGAGCGCCACTCGGGATCGTGCAGGGGAGAAAGCTCGGCGGCCAGCGCGTCACCATCGAGTGTGTTTGATCGCCAGTACTGCTCGGCCAGCGTCGCCAGGTTCGGGGCCCCCACCGTCACGACCCGGCAGTGACCGGCAAAGCGCTCGATCAGGGTCGCGACGTGGGCGCTTTTCACCGTGCCCGGGGTGGCTAGCACGCCGATGACACCGCTGCGACTGGCCGTCGCGGCCGGTCGAATCGCCGGCACTACGCCCACTACCGGTATCGACAGACGCGCTCTCAGCGCAGGCAGCACCACGGTCGAGGCGGTATTACAGGCGATCACCACCGCATCGACCGGACGAGTCGCTACAGCCCGTGTGATTAGATCGCATACGCGAGCGATCAGCGCCTCGGCATCAAGATTGCCATAGGGGAACGCTGCGCTGTCAGCGATGTAGTGCTGCGAAAGTCCCGGCAGACGATGGCGAATGGCCCGCGCAATGGTCAGTCCGCCTATGCCGGAATCCAGCAGCCAGATGGCTCGCGTCTTCTGCATGACTGTTTTGCCTGCTTCCCGGTTCGAGTATTAGATGGTCATGTGTATGTCAAGCATGACGTCCGATCATGCCAATGCAGAAGAATATCTCAGCGACACATCGCCGCGCTTCCCCATTCCCCCGGGTCGTTAATAATGGTAGCACTCGTGATGAACACGAGGCCCATACAATAAGCGCCGGCCGGTCATGACCTGCCGTACGCCAGACAACACAATGGGAACATTGCCATGACCTCTGTCACCCGAGCGTCTCCGCTCGATCTTCTGCGCCTGCATTTCCTGGTCGTCGTCCTCTCGCTGATTGCAGAGTGGATCGGCATCATCAAGATTCCGCTGGGCGTTGGTACGCTGTTATTGCTGCCGCTGTTTTATGCCTTTTTGCTGGCCATTGCCCTTAACCCGCATCTTTCCAGCCAGTTTCATGCGCTGGTGCCGCCACGCCTGAGCGATGCAGCCTCCCCGCTGATCCTGATTGCGATCATGCCGTTCATTGCCCGCTTTGGGTCTACCATCGGGCCATCGATCGATCAGATCATCAGTGCCGGGCCAGCGCTGATCCTTCAGGAACTGGGCAATCTGGGCACCATGCTGATCGCCCTGCCGTTTGCCTTGCTGGTGCTGAAAATGGGTCGCGAATCGATCGGGGCGACCTATTCGATTGCGCGTGAACCCAATATCGCAATCATCTCGGACCGCTATGGCCTGAAGGGTCCGGAAGGGATCGGCGTGATGGGGGTCTACGTGGTTGGCACCATGTTCGGCACCCTCTGGTTTGCGCTGATGGCCGGTTTTCTCGGCTCGGCGGGCTGGTTTGACCCGCGCGCGCTGGCGATGGCCTGTGGCGTGGGTAGCGGCAGCATGGTGGCGGCCTGTTCAGGGGCGCTGGCCGAGGCCGTTCCTGCCATGCGCGAGGAGCTGTTCGCCTTTGCCGGGGCCAGTAATCTCCTGACCTATGCCACCGGCCTTTATGTGTCGCTCTTTATCGCCCTGCCGGTCGCGGAGTGGCTCTACAAGCGGCTCAGCCCCAAACGCCAGGCGACTGCCTCTATCAATCCCGCCGATGCCGACAGCGCCACAGAGGCGGCGGCTGAACTTCGCCCCGAGCAGCAGATCGGCCGGACCGCGATGATGCTGGCAGCCGTCTGCGTGGTGGGCTGGATCACCAATGTGATCAGCGCCGGCACGCTCTGGGGCGCCCTGCCGGGCATGATCATTCTTTACGTCATGAGTCTGATCGGACTGCTCATCACCCGGGCCATGCCCTTCTACCTGCCGGCGATTGCCTGGATATCGCTGGTCAGCATTGTCATGACCCTGCCGTTTTTTCCCGGTAATGCCTGGCTGGTAGCGCAGCTGTCGCAGGTCAACTTCCTGGCCATCGTCACGCCCGTGCTCGCCTACGCCGGCTTCGTCCTGTCGAAGCAGGAGTTCAGCATGTTCCGCCGTACCGGCTGGAAGCTGGTGCTGGTGTCGCTGCTGGTGTTCACCGGCACCTATCTCGGTTCGGCAGTGGTCGCCCAGATCCTGCTTTAACCCGCAACGGTGTGGCACACCTTTACCGGCGTGCCACACCCACGTTGATCCCTTTCGCATTACGGAGACACGCATGTCCATGAAGATCGTTGTCATCGGCCCGGGGCAGATGGGGGGGGGGGGCAATATGGCGCTCACGCTCAAGCGCGCCGGCTTTGAGGTCACGGGTATCGACCCCAGCGAACAGGCGCGACAGCGGCTGAGCGATCAGGGTCTGAATGTGGCCAGCGACGCCGCGCTGCCCTCTGCCGAGGTCTATCTGCTGTCACTGCCCACTTCCGATCATGTTCGCACGGTGATCGAATCAAGCCCCGGGCTTCTCGAGCACGCCGCGCGTGGCAGTGTGGTGATGGATACGTCAACCGGTGATCCGATGGTCAGTCGTGAATTGGCCCAAAAGGTCACGGACGCCGGCCTTGAATGGCTGGATGCCCCGGTCAGCGCGGTCCGAAGGGCGCCGCTACCGGCAGGATAGGCATGCTGCCCGGCGGCGAGGCATCCACCATCGAGCGGGTGACCCCGGTGCTCGAGGCGCTTTCGGCTCGCCATACCCATGTTGGCCCAGCCGGCAGCGGTCATATGGTCAATCTGGCCAACAACTACCTGTGTGCAGCCAACCTGATCGCCACCGGCGAGGCCGTCGCCATGGCCGCCAGAGCCGGGGTCGACCCGGCAGCCTGTCTGGCCGGGCTTAACAGCGGCTCGGGGCGCAGCGCCGTCAGCGAGGTCAACTTCCCCGAATGGATTCTCTCGGAGCGTTTTGACTCGGGCTTTACCACCGGCCTGATGCGCAAGGACCTTCGCCTGGCCCGTGATGCCGCCGAGCAGCTGGACACCCCGAGGGCCCTGCTGAACCATGTGGTCGAGCGCTGGCATGAGGCGCACGACATCGAGGATCAGCAAGACTTCAACCGCATCGCCGATGCCCTTCTCGCCTCAGCCCGCAAGTAACAGGAAATGCTGTCATGTCGACCCCTTCTGCACTGAACGAGCGCGCAAGGGCGCGCCTTGAGACCCTGCTGGATCACTTTGGCCTGTCTCACGACGAGGCCCCGGCCACCAACTGGATCGACGGCGAGGCCGTCATCGGCCAGGGCGAATCGATCACGCTGCACAACCCGGTTACCGGTCAGCCACTGGTGAGCTACTTCGATGCCGGCCAGACCCTGGTTGAACGAGCCGTCAGCGCCGGCACGCGTGCACAGATCGAATGGATGGGCCTGACCGCCAGCACCCGCGGCCGACACATGAATGCCGCCATTCGGGCGCTGGAAGGACAGGAAGAGTCACTGGCGCAGCTGGAAAGCGTGGTGGCCGGCAAGCCGATCAGCGACTGTCGAGGCGAGGTCGGCAAGGTGCGCGAAATGTTCGAGTACTACGCCGGCTGGTGTGACAAACAGCATGGCGAAGTGATCCCGGTGCCCACCTCGCATCTTAACTATGTGCGCCACGTGCCCTATGGCGTGGTCGGTCAGATCACGCCCTGGAATGCGCCGATGTTCACCTGCGCCTGGCAGTTGGCGGCCGGTAACGCGGCCGTGCTCAAGCCCTCGGAGCTGACGCCCTTCACCTCGGTCGTGATCGCAAGGCTTTTGGAAAGCGGCGGGCTGCCCAAAGGGCTGATCAACATCATCAACGGCGTGGGCCCGACCACCGGTGCCGCCCTGACCGATCATGACGGCATCTCGAAGCTGGTGTTTGTTGGCTCGCCGGAAAGCGGCCGCCTGATTGCGCAGGCCGGCGCGCGCCGCCTGGTGCCAGCGTGCTGGAGCTCGGCGGCAAATCCGCCAACATCATTTTCAATGACGCCAGACTCGATGACGCCGTGGCCGGCGCTCAGGCCGCCATTTTTGCCGCTGCCGGGCAGAACTGTGTGGCGGGATCACGTCTTTTGATTCAGCGCGACATCTTCGATGAGGTCGTTGAACGACTGGGACGCGCCGCGGCACAGATTCCGGTGGGGCTGCCGGAAGACGATGCCACCCGCATGGGACCGCTTCAAAACGCCCGGCAGTTCGAACGGGTCATGGCCATGATCAATACGGCGATCGAATCCGGCGCCCGCCTCATGACCGGCGGCCATCGCCCACAGGGGCTGCCCGAAGGGACCGGCGGCTACTATCTGGCGCCTACCATTCTGGCCGATGTGACCCCCGACATAGCCATTGCCTGCGAGGAGGTGTTCGGTCCGGTGCTGGTCGCCATGCCCTTCGATGACGAAGCCGAGGCCATCCGCCTTGCCAATGCCACCCGCTTTGGGCTGGCCGGTGCTGTCTGGACACAGGATGTCGCCCGCGCCCATCGCGTGGCCGGCAAGCTGCGGGCCGGCACAATCTGGATCAACAGCTACAAGGCGATCAACGTCATGTCGCCGTTTGGCGGCTTCGGCGACAGCGGCTTTGGGCGCTCCAGCGGTCTGGATGGCCTGAAGGAGTACACCCTGCCCCAGAGCGTCTGGGGGGAAACCGGCGGGCAGGCAAGCGTGGCGATGGGGTATGGCAACGGCGTGGGGTGGGTCTTTCCCATGAGACCTGTAAGCCCACCTTTTGGTGGGCTTTTTTGTGCTGCCATGCCGGGATCACGCGAACGCTTTTCGGTGTGCCCCTGAGCTTGGGTGTGCCCCTGAGCTTGAATGAAGACAGCACGCCATTCTCTATCGCGTCACGACAACCAGACCGACCAGCAAGAGCACTCCGCCCGCCAGGAAGTTGATCGTCAGGGGCTCGCCGAGCAAGAACGCCCCGAACAGCACGCCAAAAATCGGGGATAGAAACGAAAAGATCCCCAGTTGCGAGGCAAAGTAGCGCCGGAGCAGTGCGAACCACAAAAGCAGTGCGGCAAAGGAGATGACCAGCGTCTGGAAGGTCAGGCTGGCGAGCGCTGCGCCCGTGAACTGAATACGCCCAAAATCGCCCAGCAGTATCGTGGCGGGCAGCAACAGCAGACCCGCAACGGTCAGCTGATAGCATAATGTCTGGACCGGCGGCGCCTCGGAAAGCGATGAACGACGGATCACCAGCGTCGTGGCCGCCCAGGCAAGACCGGCCAGCAGACCCAGTAGATCACCCCGCAGAATGTCGCCGGCGTTGTCAATATCAGTATCCGGCGCCATGGCCAGCACCATACCGCCAAAGGCCAGGGCCACCCCGATCCACTGACGTCGCGTTAGCTGCTCGCCCGGCACCCATAAATGCAGCCCCACGGCCGCAAAGACGGGTGCCGTATAGAGAAACACCGACATGTGCGAGGCCAGCGTATGGTTGAGCCCCCAGGCGACAAACAAGAACTCCGCGGCAAATCCCACCCCCACCAGCACGCCCGGACCGATATGCGCCCGCATATCGCGCAGCCGAATGCCCTGCCACCAGGCCAGCGCCGCTACCAGCACGGCCGCAAGCGATGAACGCAGCGCTACCTGTGACAGTGGTGACATGTCCTCGGCCACCATCTTGATGGCCACCTGCTGAGCCCCCAGCACAATGCAGAACAGCACCATCAGGGCGCTGGCCTGCAGGTCCAGCCGCCGGCGTACCGATCTGCTGTCTGTCGATAGAGTGGGCGTTGCCTGTCCGGTGTTCTGCATATGGCCTCCTGTCAGTCACAGGCTTCAGTGGAGCATTTGCCGGGGCCGTCGCCAAACGATTAATCTGGGGATCAAGGCTCAGGAAAACTCAACCCATGAAGATTGAACGCCTCCCCCTGAATGCGCTGCGCGCCTTTGTCGAGGCGGCCCGCACGCAGAGCTTCAAGCACGCTGCCAATAGGCTGGGGGTGACGCCCGGTGCGGTCAGCCGTCAGATCAAACAACTCGAAGACCGGCTCGGCGTTACGTTTTTTGAGAGACATGCCAACGGGGTACAGCTCAACGAGATCGGGCGGCAACTGGCCCAGGACATCGACAGCGGCCTTGAGCACATCGCGGCGGGTGTCGCGACCGCGCGGGAGAGTGCACGACAGACTCCGCTGCTGACGCTCAGCGCCCCCCACCTTCCTGCAGCTGTGGCTGCTGCCACGGCTGGCCACATTTGAGGCTCACATTGGCGGTCTCGATATTTCGCTGGAGTCCAGTGACACCCTGATCGTCCCCACCTGGCGAGGCAACGGGGCGCGTCTGGCGATACGCTATGGCCGCGGCCCCTGGCCGGACGTGACGAGTTACCGGCTGTTAGGCGATGAGCTGTTCCCCGTCTGCGCCCCCTCACTGCTCAAACAGCACGGCCGGCCCATGAGGCCCGCCGACCTGGCCCATCACACCCTGCTGGAAGTGGCCTGGCCTTCGCAGGGCATCAATTTCCCTGGCTGGCAGGCCTGGCTCAGAGCCACCGGCGTGGCCGATCGGGTATCACCGACGCAGCGTCGTTATTCGGTGTCCGGTCTGACCATGGACCAGGCCATCGCCGGCCGCGGCATCATGCTGGCCACTCACCCTGTTGCGGCGGACCGGCTGAAAAGCGGCGTGCTGGTGCGCCCCTTTGGCGAGCAGCATGTCCTCGCCTCCCCCATGACCTACGACCTGTTGACGCCGGCCACCGGCGAGGCGCCACCGGCCGTGGCACGTTTTATGGACTGGCTGCTGGCCGAGGCCGCCGTATTCGATGATGAGACCCGCAGCACCCGCTGAAAACGGTTCCCGTCGCCACCGGACCACACCAAATAAAAAGCCCACCATTCGGTGGGCTTTTGCCATCTTGTCGGCAGACAATTCCTAAAGCACGGTGCGATGAAGCCGGGCGTTGAACAGTGTCCCTCGCGTGATCCCGTAAAAGGTTTTGGCGAGTGCGAGTACGCCAAGGTCGATCAGGGGTTCCAGAATGACCACGCTCATGTAGGCCACCCCGAACGTACTGACCTCGGTCAGGCTCTGTGCGGAGAATCCTTCGCCATAAAAGGCCCAGAAGGCAACCCAGAGCACGATGCCGCCCTGGTAGGTGGTCGACAGTGCCAGCGCCTGTTTGTAGGTCACATCGACGTAAGGGGTATCGTGTGGAATCAGGCGTCCGGCCAGAGCATTGATGCCCCAAAGCGGCACGATCAGGGTCGTGACGTTCATGCCGTACTGAGGCAGATCAAACGGCGCAAAAAAGAGCCCCTGAATCAAAAGCCCCAGCGCCAGACCAATGGCCGTGGGCCCGGCGCCAAACAGCAGCAACAGGGTTGAGCCCAGAATCAGATGGACTTCGGAAACACCGATGGCGTGATGGGGCAACACCTCAAAAAAACAGAAGACACAGAGCGTCGCCACAAGACTGCGACTAACCAGTGCCATGACACCGCTGGCTTCCAGCGTGCGCCGCGCCAGATGCGCCGTCAGCCCGAAGGCCCCGATGGCGGTGGCATAACTCAGGAGGATTTTAGCGCCCGTGACGACGCCCGGTTCGATATGCATGGAATGATCCTTGCTGCACCCACCGTGCAGGGATGTGATGGATTGGGGTCGACATGGCAGGTCTCCTGGCTTGCGCGTCATCACCCTTGCCTCACCTTCCCGGATATCCCAGTGGCGTATGAGGCAGGCTCGGCGCTTACAGTTGCGGGGGCAGCCGTGGCTTATAGCTGATCGCTCCACGTTCCCTTTTCATTCAAGACGGCAAGGCCGTCTTGAAACCATGACCCCGGCATTCTATGCCTCCCGGGCACAGCGAAGGCAATGCTTTTTAAAGCATTTGCTGATTAAGTGGCTATCGTCCTGACACTCAGATTCGGCCGCGGGCCCGACGCGTCAGGCAGCGCCTTCCAACGAGACAACGCTCCCAGAAGTACGCGCCAGCACCCCGTCTCTGATCGTGCAGAGCACCAGACCGGCATCACTGCCCTGCGCGCCGATGACGCGTTCGCCGCGGGCATTCCAGCCGCCGCTTTTGCCCCAGGTCTGCCAGCCGCCGGTATGAGAAACATGATTGGAAAGCAGCACCTGGAGCTGATGACGCTGAGCGATGCCGGCCAGCAGCGCTGCATCTGCCTCATACCCGGCGGCTGTGCCAGAGCAATGGTGACGTTGAGGGCATCGCCTGTCATGGGAATGCCTTTTGTGTGTTGGTCCTGGATATATAACGCGCCATGGATCACTCAAGCGCTTTCATGCCCTCCCCCTTGATGAGGGCACCGGAAACACCACGCCCGTCGCCGCCCAGCAGGCAATCGCCAGCGCCCGCCAGCCGTTAAAGTGTGTGGCACTGCGTGGGGTCGAAGCGTCGGGCTCAAATGAGGGCATGGCCAGTCGATGTGCCCGGTAATCGATAAGCACCTCACGAGCGTCATCGAGCTCCTGCGGCGGCACCTGCACCTTCACCCCTCCGAGCGCGGTCTCCCACATCCATTGCATCGTGATCAGATGCTCATCCGCTATGAAGGCCGTAAGGCCTCTGGATTCCAATAACCCCTTGAACAGCCGAGCCTCATGGGCCAGGTAAAGCGGGCAAGCGTAACGAGCGGGCCGGTGGGCATTTTCAGGGCTCCACAACCATGACGGTGGCCCCAGTGTAGCGCGCTCACTTAAGCGAACACGAATAAAAACGGCCGACAGAATGGTCGGCCGTATTCGTTATTTCGAAGGGGTTAGAACGAGTACGTCAGCGTAGAGGTGATGTTCATTGGCTCGCCGTAAACGCCGTAGCCGTCGAGATAGCTGTAGTACTTCTTGTCAAAGAGATTACGCACGTTGACCTGCAAGGAGAGATCCGGTGTGAAGGCGTAGCGTCCGAACAGGTTGACCAGCGTGTAGCTGCCCTGCTCGACCTTTTCATCGCCCTGTGGCCCCGGCACGTCGCGCTCAAGGATATGGCTTTGCCAGTTGAATCCGCCACCCACGGTCAGCGGCTCAAGCTGCGGCACGCGGTAGCTGGCAAACAGGTTCGCCTGAGTGCGCGGCCGGTCCGGATTGAAATCGCCCTGGGCCGAGGTCGCCGTGTAGTGGGTAAAGCCGGCCGTCATGTCGAGGTTTTCAGTCACCGCACCGGTGATTTCGGCCTCGAACCCTTCGCTGACCACATCGCTGACCGGCGTCGCTGACCGGCGTCGCTGTGGTGACGAAGGAGCCGGGAATTCCGACGATATCGGCCACGTTGTCCTGCTCGAGCCGGAAGACCGAGAAGGAAGCATTGACCAGGCCGTCAAACCAGGCCGCCTTGACGCCGGTTTCGTAGTTTTTGCCCGTGAGGGGATCGAGATAGCCGTTGCCGCCTTCCAGGCGATAGCTCTGCGGCTGGAAGATTTCGGTATAGCTGGCATAAACCGACCAGACATCATTGATGTCATAAATCAGCCCGCCGTAGGGCGTGACATCGCTTTGGCTCTGCGAATCGTTGCCCACGCCGGCTGACCAGGTTCTGCCGCGCCAGTCGGTGTAGCGCGCGCCGACAATCAGCGTCAGCGGGTCACTCAAAGAGAGTCTGGCGGCCGTGTAGATGGATTTCTGCCGAGTGCTGACGCGCTCGAGCGGGGCGAAGCTGCCCCAACCCGTATTGGGTGCAGTGCCGTTCCAGTTGTCGAGATCACCGACATCGAAGCATCGATGAAGCGATTGTCGTAGTCGTTGCTCTGGTCTGCGTAGCTGCCGCCGATGACCAGCTCATGCGCTCGCCCCATCAGCTCAAAGGGGCCATTGGCGTAAACATCGACCGAATCAACCTTGCGCTCGCCGCGATTCCAGCCGGTATAGAAGAAACTGCCCTGCCCGGTTTCGCGATTGGGTGAGGAGAAAAAGGGCTCGTAATAGGGTGCGGCCAGCTTGCTGTCGGCCTCGGTTTTCTCATGCGTGGCGGTGCCGTGTAGCTGCCAGTCATTGCCAAAGCGGTGCTCGAGCATGGCAAGGACCTTTTCCGACTCAAAGTCGTAATAGGACCAGTCCGGCGCCACGCTGAATGAGCGGGTATAGTCGGTGCTCCCGCCATCGCCATACCACAGCGGGAAGCCGCCCCAGGTGGGCGAGCTGTTATGGGTGTTCTGATAGTCATAGCCCACCGAGACGGTGGTGTTGTCGGTGACATCGGCATCAATGATGCCGTAGTCGAACTTTTTGCGGCTGCCGTAGCGGTCCAGATAGCTGTCACGATCCTCATAGCCGCCGATAAAACGGACGCGAACGTCGCCGGAGGCGGTCAGCGGGGTAGTGACATCCACCACGCCGCGCTTTTTGTCCCAGCGTGCCGGAGACAGAACCGGTCAGCTCACGACTGTCGGCGTGCTTGCGTACAAAGTTGACCGAGGCGCCCGGGTTGCCGGCACCGGTCATTAGTCCGTTGGCGCCTTTGACCACCTCAATCCGGTCGTAGATCGCCGTATTCTGCGCGCCTTCGCCGAAGTACCAGCGGCTGTCGGTATTGAGCGTCGGGATGCCATCGTACTGATAGCTGTTGATATCAAAACCGCGGGCGGAAAAGCGGACCCGGTCGCTGTCGATGCGTCGGGCCGAAACGCCGGTGGTATTCACAAGGGCGTCTTCGATCGTCTCGAGGTTCTGATCCTTGATGCGCTGTTCGGTCATGATGCTGACCGTTTGCGGAATCTCCTTCGGGGCCAGATTCATCCGCGTGCCGGCCCCGGTAGTGCGCCGGGTATAGCCGACGTTGTCGTAAAGGCTGGTCGCCGTGACGGTGAGGGTATCGATGGCCGCATCGGCCTGAGCGATCGCGGGCGTCATCAGGCAGGCGCCGGTGGTCACCAATGTCAGAGCGTGACGACCGGCAGGACCGGTACGGCGTGGGCGCCGACCGCAGAATGGCTTTTTCATGGTGTCCCTTGCTGGCACGTCTGGCGCGCCGGTTATCAGTGTTATGGCGACAGAATTCTGATGAACCGGTGAATGCAAAGTCAATGCTTTTAATATTAATTCTCATTTGCACGAGTTAAATACTCGTATTCTCGACCCTCAGGCGGTTAAAACCCGCCAGCAGCCCGTACTGGTAAACTTTTAAAAAATTTGAAGTTAACGAAAGACGCTGGCAGAGTTCCGTTATCTTTTAGAATCGAAAAGGTTAACAACGCCATGTCTGCCGCTCGACCTGATGCCGCCACCGCCCCGCCCTTTCGCCACGACTGGCAGCGTCACGAGATCGAGACGCTGCTCACCCAGCCCTTCAACGATCTGCTGTTTCAGGCGCAGGGCGTGCATCGCCGGCACTTTGATCCCAACGCCGTGCAGATCTCGACGCTGTTGTCGATCAAGACCGGCGCCTGCCCGGAAGACTGCAAGTACTGCCCGCAGTCCGGCCACTACAACACCGGTCTTGAGCGCGAAAAGCTGATGCAGGTCGAGGCCGTGCTGGAAGAGGCGCGCAAGGCCCTGGCCGTGGGGGCCAGTCGCTTCTGCATGGGCGCGGCCTGGAAGAATCCACGAGCAAGGGACATGCCGTACGTGCTGGAGATGGTGCGCGGCGTGCGGGCCATGGGGCTGGAAACCTGCATGACGCTGGGCATGCTGACCCGGGATCAGGCCGAAGCGCTCGAAGATGCCGGCCTTGATTACTACAACCACAACCTGGACACCTCACCGGAGTACTACGGCGAGATCATCACCACCCGCACCTACGCCGACCGGCTGGAGACGCTCGATCACGTGCGCCAGGCCGGTATGAAGATCTGCTCCGGCGGCATTCTCGGCATGGGCGAGAGCGTCAATGATCGCGCCGGTCTGCTGCAGCAGCTTGCCAACCTGCCGGTGCATCCGGAAAGCGTGCCGATCAACATGCTGATCCGCATCGAAGGCACACCCCTTGCGCACATCGAGGACCTCGACCCGCTCGAGTTCGTTCGCACCATCGCGGTCGCCCGCATTCTGATGCCCGCCTCTCATGTGCGACTGGCCGCCGGGCGCGAACTGATGAGCGATGAGACCCAGGCGCTGGCCTTTTTCGCCGGCGCCAATTCGATCTTCTACGGCGAGCGGCTGTTGACGGCGCAGAACCCGCAGGCCAATCACGACCAGCGTCTGTTCAAGCGGCTGGGGCTCTATCCGGAGCCGCGTCACGATGTCGATGACGCCACCCATGAGGCGGTGCTCAACGATCAGATCCGCAAGGCGCAGGTTGCCGCTATGACCACCGATGCCGCCGCCCATTGAGAGGGACACCGTCGAGATGAGTGCCTTCGAGCGTGCCCTGCATCATCGCCTCGAGCAGCAAAAGTCCGCCGGCCGCTATCGCCGGCGGCGCAGCCAGCGTGATGCCAGCGTGCATACCCGGATCAATGACCGGGGGATGCTGACCTTTTGCAGCAATGACTATCTGGGGCTGGCCACACATCCGCACGTGGTGGAGGCTCTGTGTGACGGCGCGCGCCAATACGGGGCCGGCGGCGGCGCCTCACACCTGGTCAACGGCCATCAGGAGATCCATGACCGGCTGGAGACGCAGCTGGCACAGTGGACCGGTCGTGAGCGAGCGCTGTTGTTTGGCAGCGGCTACCAGGCCAACCTGGGCGTCATCTCGGCGCTGATGTCCCGCGGCGGGCATGTTGTTCATGACCGACTCAACCACGCCTCACTGCTGGATGGCACCCGGCTTTCCGGTGCCCGGCTTCATCGCTTCGCGCATGGTGATCTGTCCGGTGCAGCGCAGGCACTGGCCGGGCTATCGCCGGACGCCGATCGACTGCTGGTCAGCGACGCCGTCTTCAGCATGGATGGTGACTGCGCCGATGTGGCCACCCTGGCCAGGCTGGCCGAGCGTTTTGATACGCCGCTGATGATTGATGATGCCCACGGCCTCGGCGTGCTGGGCGCCAATGGCGCCGGCACGCTGGAAGCGCAGAACGTGGCGGCCGACCGCGTACCCATTCTGGTCGGTACACTGGGTAAGGCGCTGGGCACCCAGGGTGCCTTTGTGGCCGGCAGCCACGCGCTGATCGAATCGCTGATCCAATTCGCCCGGCCCTTCGTCTACACCACAAGCCTCTCGCCGGCGCTGGCCGCGGCCACGCTGGCTGCCCTGGATATCGTTCAGACCGAACCGGAACGGCGTGCCCATCTGCATCACCTGATCCAGCGCTTTCGACGGGAACTGCTCACGCTGGCGCTGCCCGATATCACGCTGATGCCTTCCGAAACGCCCATTCAGCCTCTGCTGGTCGGCAGCGAACAGGCGGCGATGGCGCTGTCCAAGCGTCTTTATGAGGACGGCATTTTATGTACCGCCATTCGCCCGCCCACGGTCCCCCCGGGGCAGTCACGGCTGCGCGTCACCCTGTCGGCGGCCCACACGGAGGCCGACCTGGATCGGCTGCTCGACACCCTCGAGCGCTGCTGCCGGGCAGTGACCTCATGATGACCGCCTCTCCAACCCTGATCCTGCTGCCCGGATGGGCCATGGCACCCTCCTCGCTGATGGCACTGGCCGCTGAACTCAAGGCGCAGCTGCCCGGCTGGGTCATCGACTGCCCGCCCCTGCCGGCTACCAGCGATGACACCCTCGAGGTCTGGCTCGATGATCTTGATGCCCGCCTGCCCGAGCATGCCTGGCTGGCCGGCTGGTCGCTGGGCGGCATGCTTGCCATGGCGCTGGCCGACCGGCGCCGCGGGCACTGCCCCGGCGTTATCACGCTGGGCAGCAACTTGAGCTTCGTGACCCGACATGACTGGCGGCACGCCCTGCCGACGGCCACCCTCACGGCCTTTCAGGGCCGCTGGGCAAGCGCCCCGGAAAAGACCCGGTCACGCTTTTTCGCGCTGGTGGCCCGCGGCAGCGCCTCGTACGCCTCCATGATCCGCCAGCTTGAGCAGCATGCGGCAACCCTCACCATTGAGCAGGCACTGGCCGGGCTGTCGCTGCTGGCGCACATCGATCTGCAGACGCAGCTCGCCCCTGGTCTCTGCCCGAGGCTGCACCTTTTTGCCGAGCTTGATGCGCTGGTGCCCTCACACGCCGGTGAGGCCATTCACGAGTGGCAACCCGATAACAGCACGGTCCGTCAGCTGGCCGACACCGGCCATTCCTTTGTGATGGAGCACCCGGAAGCGTGCGCCCGACACATGGTGGCCTTTATCAAGCAAAGCGGGACAGGAGACGCCCATGAGTACTGAGGCGACCCTGCCCCTCAAGCACCGCATCGCGACGAGCTTCTCAAGGGCAGCACCTCACTATGACCACCACGCCGGTCTTCAGCGCGAGGTGGCCGATGATCTGCTTCGCGCCCTGCCGACAAGAGCCATGCCTCAGCGTCTGGCAGATGTCGGCTGCGGCACCGGCTACGTCACCCGCGGACTGCGCGCGCGCTATCCCGAGGCCACCATTACCGGCATTGACCCGGCCCCCGGCATGCTTGAGGAAGCAGCCCGCCGTCACGGCCATGGTCGGTTGTATTGGCAGTCGGGTGAGGCCGAGCAGCTGCCTTTTGCAGACGAGTGTCTGGACATGGTGGTGTCCAGCCTGGCCATTCAGTGGTGTGCCACACCAGAAGGTTTTCTCAGGGAAGCCGAGCGCACGCTGCGCCCGGGCGGATGGCTCGCCTTTACCACCCTGCTTGAGGGCACTCTGAACGAGTTGAAAACCGCCTTTAAAGCGCTTGAGTTCGGCCCCCAGGGCAACACGTTTCTCACTTTCGAGGCACTGAATCAGTACCTCAATCCCGGCCGTCTCACCACGCACTCGCTCAGTGTCAGCGATCACCGGGTCTTTCATGACAGCGCTGCGGCAAGCCTGCGGGCGCTGAAGGCGGTGGGTGCCGCCACACCGGACAAAACGGTCCGTCATGGCCTGATGAGCCGCCGGCACTGGGCAGGCGTCGCGCAGTCACTGGAGCGCTTTCGCACCTCGAAAGGCCTGCCCACCACCTACCGGGTCGCCCAGGTCCTCATGCAAAAACCCGACGAGCTATCCCATGACCGATTCCCCCTCTGACCGGCCCCCTGCGGCCTTTTTCGTCACCGGTACCGATACCGACGCCGGCAAGACCCTGATGACCTCAGGCCTGCTGTACGCCGCCCGTGCCCGAGGACTGACAACGGCTGCCGGCAAGCCCGTCGCCTCCGGCAGTGAGCGCACATCACACGGTCTGCGCAACGCCGATGCACTGGCCCTTCAGGCCCAGTGCACACCGACCCTGCCCTATGACGCGGTCAATCCAGTGGCGTTTGAACCGGCCATCGCCCCACATATTGCGGCCAGCGAAGCCGGGCGCGAGCTGTCGGTGGCATCGCTTCTGGCCCCCATGCAGACCCTGCTGGCCGCCAACGCCGACCTGACCCTGATCGAAGGCGCCGGGGGCTGGCGCGTCCCTCTGCGTGATGACGCCTGCCTCTCCGACCTGGCCATGGCGCTGAACCTGCCGGTCATTCTGGTGGTGGGGGTGCGGCTGGGCGCCATTAATCATGCGCGACTGACCCTGGAGGCCATCGAGCGGGACGGCCTGCGTGTGGCCGGCTGGGTGGCCAACGTCATCGATGGCCACACCGCCCGGCTGGAGACCAATCTGGCCACCCTTGAGCACTGGCTGAGCCGGCAAGGCGGCATTCCCTGCCTGGGCGTGGTCCCCCATCTGGCTGACCCGACGCCCGAACGGGTCAGCGCCTGTCTTGATATCGAATCCCTACTGGAGCCTCATGAACGATAACGCCACATGGATGCAGCGCGATCTCGCCAGCCTCTGGCACCCCTGCACACAGATGAAGGACCACGAAACCCTGCCGGTCACCCCCATCCGCTCGGGCAAGGGGGTGTGGCTTGAGGATTTCGAAGGCAGGCGCTACCTGGACGCCATCAGCTCCTGGTGGGTCAATATTCTTGGTCACGCCAACGAGCGCATCAACGAGCGGATCAAGACCCAGCTCGACACGCTCGAGCACGTCATTTTGTCGGGCTTTACCCATCAGCCGGTGATCGAGCTTTCCGAGCGGCTGGGCCGGCTGGCACCCGAAGGTCTGGGCCACTGCTTTTATGCCGACAACGGCTCCTCGGCGATCGAGGTCGCCCTGAAGATGAGCTATCACTACTGGCACAACCAGGGGCGGCCGGAGAAGCGACGGTTTCTGACCATCACCAACGGCTATCATGGCGAGACGCTCGGGGCGCTGTCGGTGGGCGATGTGGCGATTTTCACCGACACCTACCGCTCGCTGCTGCTGGATGTCATCAAGGTGCCGGCGCCGGACGGCTTCGGCCTGCCGCGCGATCAGTGGGTCGACCAGGCGCGGGCGGCCTTTGCCCACATGGAGGCGGCGCTTGAGCGTCACGCCGACGAGCTGGCCGCCGTGATCGTCGAGCCGCTGATCCAGTGTGCCGGCGGCATGCGCATGTATCCCCCGGAGTATCTGACCTGGCTGCGCGAGGCCTGCGACCGCCACAACGTGCAGCTGATCTTCGATGAAATTGCCGTCGGTTTCGGCCGCACCGGCACGATGTTCGCCTGCGAGCAGGCCGGTGTGCGTCCGGACTACCTGTGTCTGTCCAAGGCGATTACCGGTGGCTATCTGCCGCTGTCGGTGGTGATGACTACCGATGAGATCTACGCCGCCTTCTATGATGACTATGCAACGCTCCGAGCCTTTCTGCACTCGCACAGCTACACCGGCAACCCGCTGGCCTGTGCCGCGGCGCTGGCCATGCTCGACATTCTGGAAGACGACGATGTGATCGCGACCAATCGCGACAAATCGGCCCGGATCGAGCAGGTCACGGCACCGCTTCGCGAGCATCCGCAGGTGGGCGATGTGCGCCAGACCGGCATGGTGGTGGCCATCGAGATGGTCAAGGACAAAACGACGCTCGAACCCTATGACTTTCGCGAACGCCGCGGCCTGAAAGTGTTTCAGCACGCCATGTCCCGCGGCGCGATGCTGCGCCCGCTGGGCAACGTCATCTACTGGATGCCGCCCTATGTGATCACCCCGGAGGAGATCGACTTTCTCGGTGAAGTGACCCGCGAAGGGCTGGACCTGGCAACCGGGCAGTAGCGTCACCCTCACCGGCTTTTGACACGGAGAGCCCGGCCGGGCTCTCCGGTTTCAAATCTGCCCGCTGCAACATGCCTGCCACGTTCTCCCTACCAGTGATAGCGCAGCGTGGTCAGGATGGATCGGCCGTCACCGTAAAAGCCATTGTTGTAGGTATCGGCATAGGTGAGATAGTCCCGATCAAACAGATTGGTCACGTTGACGGCCAGGTCCACGTCCTCGGTCAGCACATAGTTCGCCATGGCATCGACCAGCGTATAGGAAGCTGACTTGCCACTGTTGGCATCATCAGTGTAGGAATCACCCACAAAACGGGTCCCCAGCCCCAGGGTCAGATCACCGCGGGCGCTGTCACCGGGAATCGTATAGTCCGCCCAGACGGAGGCGATGTGACGGGGTACCAGCATGGGCCGGTTACCCTCGTTGCCGCCAATGCCGTCTTCCTTGATTTCAGCGTCCCAGTACGAATACGCCGCGGTCATGTTGAGTCGATCACTCAGGGCCAGCTTGCCCTCAAGCTCCAGCCCGCGCACGTTGACCTCGCCGATCTGGCGATAGAGATTCTGGCTGACCTGCTTGACGACGTTTTCCTGGGTCAGATCAAAAGCCGCCAGCGTCACCAGCGCGTTGTCGGCCGGACGGTACTTCATGCCGACCTCGTACTGTTTGCCCTCCTGCGGCTCGGCGCTGCCCTCGATCAGGCTACGGCTTGAAGGCGGCTGGAAGGACTCCGAATAGTTGGTGTACAGCGAAAGGTTCTCCAGCGCCTTCCAGGTCAGCCCGGCCCGTTTGGTAAAGGCGTCGTCACTGTAGGACGCATCAGCCGTGTCCGTTTTGATCTCATCAAAGCGACCGCCCAGCGTCACGATCCAGCGATCATCGAAGGTCAGCTCTTCCTGCAGGTAGGTGCCGCGCGCGATCTGCTTCTGGTGAAAGTCGGGCTGTCGGGTCAGCTCGACACACGCCGCGCCGCAGTAGCTCGGGTTGTTGATATCGATTCCGCCGGCGCTGCCAAAGCGTGAGCGCTCATTGACCTCGTCGTTGTTGTAGTCAAAGCCTGCCAGCGTGCGGCTTTTGACGCCCGCAAAGGCATGATCAAACTGCAGCTGATTGTCGATGGCGTACTGGTCACGCTCGCCGGCGACCACATAGGCATCCCGGCTATTGGCCGGGTCGGCAGCACCGAGATAGACGTGCCGGTAGTCCATGTCCAGATGGGTATAGCGTGCGTTCTGGCGAAAGGTCAGACCGTTATCGAAGTCGTGTTCGAACAGGTAGCCGATATTGCGCTCGAAGCGGTCCATGTCGTTGAAGTCGGGCTCGCCGAGAAACGTTTTCGGGTCGATTTTCTGGCCCAGCGGTGTGGCATGGGAGGCATTGCCGCGACGCTTGTTGTAATCGGCCAAAAACGTCAGTGAGGTGGCATCATCCGGCTGCCAGGTCAGGGCCGGGGCAAAATAGAAGCGGTCATCGCGGGTCTCATCGGCGTCAAGCTCGGCGTCCTGCCATTTCGTGGTGATGCGGTAGGTCCACTCTCCGGCCTGATCGATCGGCCCGCCAAAATCGGCGCCGGTTTCGGTGTGGTCATCGCCCAGCGTGGTGTAGACCTCGCCGAAATCGTAATCGAGCGGGCGCTTGGTGATCGCATTGACCATGCCCCCCGGGGCGTTGAGACCAAACAGCGTTGATGTCGAGCCCTTGAGGACATCAATGCGCTGCAGGCCATAGGGTTCGAGCTTGCCGCCGGTAAAGTTGACCGTGCGCCGGGAGAGCCCATCGCGGTAGGTCCCCATGGAAGTACTATCAAAGCCGCGAATCATGAAGTAATCGTAGCGATCATCGCTGCCGTACTGATCCACCGCCACGCCGGCCGTATAGCCGATCGCCTGCTCAAGCCCCTGCACGTTGCGCGTGCGCATCTCCTCCTCGGTGACCGTCGAGACGCTATTGGAGAGATCAAGCACATCGGTGTCGGTCTTTGAGCCGGTCAGGGTGCGACGGGCCACGATGGAACTGTCCGGCCCGGCAGCGCTGTCAGGCACGGCGGCCGCCTCGACGGTCATGGTCTCAAGCGAGGCGTCGCCATTATCCTGCGCCATGACCGCGGTGGTCGGCAGCAGCCCACTCGCAGCCGCCATGACGGCGCCCAGAAGATGGGCACGAGAAACTGACGGTCGAAGGGTAACCGCCGCCGGAAAGCGTGATGACGTTGTCATGATGTCCCTTGCTGATGCGTTTGACGCACCCGTTATTGATATTAAAAAGCGAAGGGATTCTGGAAAGGCGTTCACTTAAAGTCAATAATAATCATTCTCAATAGAGTCTTTTTTAATATACCCGCACCACCATCGGCATCTTGCCCGAACGCCGGCAAGGTGCCATCGTCATGACATGACCCGGCGCACGGTGCGCCCGATTGAAGATGACAGGAGAGTATCCGGTGTTTATTGCCATGAACCGTTTTCGGGTCAATCCCGAACGAGTGGAGGAGTTCGAGCAGCTCTGGCTGGAGCGTGAAACCCACCTGCAGGGCCTGCCCGGCTTTGTCGAGTTTCATATGCTGCGCGGTCCGGCCGAGGAGGATCACGTGCTCTACGCCTCCCACACGATCTGGCGCTCGCGCGAGGATTTCGACGCCTGGACCCACTCCGAGGCCTTTCGCGCTGCGCATGCCAATGCCGGTCAGAGCCGCCGCGAAGGGCTCTATCTGGGACCGCCGAAATTTGAAGGGTTCGAGGTCATCCAAACCATCAGCGAGAAAAATCACGCCTGAGGCGTGATGGCCTGCCTGTCCACTGCGGAGCATTGTCATGAATGATCACGCCGATAGACGGCTGCTGGCCGTGGTGACCGGTGCCAATACGGGGCTGGGGTTTGAAACCGCCCGTGCCCTGATGCATCAGCACTACCGGGTCATCGTGGCGGCGCGTGATGAAGAAAAGGGGCAGGCCGCGGTAGAAGCGCTGCGGGCCGAGGCTCCCAAGGCCGACGTGCGCCTTGAGCGGCTTGATCTCAACCGGCTGACGTCAGTGCGGGAATTTGCCGCCCGCGTGCAGGCACGCGAGCCGTCGCTGGATCTTTTGATCAACAACGCCGGTGTCATGGCGCTGCCCCGGCGCGAGCTCACCGAGGAGGGCTTCGAACGTCAGTTCGGCGTCAATTACCTGAGCCACTTTCTGCTGACGAGCCTTTTGCTGCCACAGCTGATGCACGCCGCCGCCCCGCGGGTAGTGCAGCTATCAAGCCTTGCTCACCGGGGCGGGCGCATCGACTTCGATGATCTGCAGGGCGAACGGGATTACGACCCCTGGCGCGCCTATCGCCAGTCAAAGCTGGCCATGCTGATGTTCAGCCAGACCCTGCAGCGCCATAGCAACAGTGAGCTGTGGGGACTGGACAGCCTGGCCGCGCACCCGGGACTGTCGCGCACGGCGCTGTTCAACCACGGCGTCAAAAGCCGGCCGCTGGTGGGCACGCTCTTTCGTCTGGCCATGCCGCTTCTGAGCCAGAATGCCACCGAGGGTGCCCGGCCCACGATCCACGCCGCGACCGCCAGCGACATTCGCCCGGGCGATTACTTTGGTCCCGATGGCCCGGGGGAAACACGCGGGGCCCCCAAACGCGCCCGACTCTCAAAGGCGGCACGTGATCAGGCTGAAGGCGAGCGGCTCTGGCAGGTCTCCTGTGAGCTGACCGGCGCCGAGTGGCGCACTGAATAGCCTCACCGTCGACCCGGCGCGCCCCTGCGACACGACGCCCCGGCCGTTGAGCTGGCACAGGGGCCGGGCAACTGCTTTATTGAGGCCCTCCAGGGCGTCATGGACATGATGCCACCTGCCAATCAGAGGGAGTCGATCATGGGCAGAATCGATCAACGCATTGCCGTGGTTACCGGCGCCGCGACCGGCATCGGTGCCGCCACGGCGAAAGCCTTTGCCGAGGAAGGTGCCACCGTCATCTGCGCCGATATCAGCGAAGATGACGTGGCGCGCACCGTCCGCGCCATTGTGGAAGCCGGCGACCGGGCCGAGGGCCATACCCTGGATGTGTCCAGTGAAGAGGACGTCAAACGCTTCGCCAAAAAGGTCAGGGCCGATCATGGCCGACTGGATATCCTGTTCAACAACGCCGGTATCGATCAGGAAGGCGGCAAGCTGCACGAATATCCCACCGAGCTTTTTGACCGCATCATCGCCACCGACCTGCGCGGCACCTTTCTGGTCAGCAAGTATCTGATCCCGCTGATGCTGGACAACGGCGGCTCGATCATCAACACCACCTCGATGTCGGCGTCTGCCGGCGATCTGGATCGCTCGGGCTATAACGCGGCCAAGGGCGGTGTCGCCAACATGACCAAGACGATGGCGATCGACTACGGCCGCAGTGGCATTCGTGTCAACGCACTCGCCCCCGGCACCATCGAGACGCCGCTGGTCAGCAATCTGGCCGGCAGCCCGGAAGACGACAGCGGTCGACAGTTCCGCGAGGCCCAGAAGTGGGTCACGCCGATGGGTCGACTCGGCAGGCCCGAGGAGATGGCGAAGGTGGCGCTGTTTCTGGCCAGCGACGACAGCTCGTTTGTCACCGGCGAGACCATTCTCGCCGACGGCGGCGTGATGGCCTACACATGGCCCGGCAAGATGCTGTTTGAAAAGGGCTGGAAAACCGACTGAGTCTTTTATCCCTGCCGATCCGTTGATCCTTGTCGATTCATTCTTTCCCCTTTAAGCGCCCGCCCGGGCGCTTTTTTAATCTGTGCCGCCCGCGCCCTGGCCTTAAAGACGGTTTTCCGGTGCCGGTGAGGATGCGTAGGATAGGGCTTCCTTCGCCACGAGAGCGGCCATGCGTTACTCCCTGATGGTTATTGTCAGTCTTGTCGCCTGTCTGGGCGTTTCCTCCGTTCAGGCCTCCGAGACCACCCAGCGCGCCATGGCGCAGCAGAAGGCGCAGCTGCTCGAGCAGCGCGCCTCCAGCGAGGGCGGCGTTCAACCCCCGCCTCCCGACGTTCGCCTGACCCGTGACGGCACGCGCGCAATCGACCCGCGCGGTCAGGCACCGCTGGATGACGCGGTGACCTGTCTGGCCCGCTCCATCTACTGGGAAGCCAAGGGCACCAACGCTCGGGAGATGGAGGCCGTGGCCAATGTGATCATGAATCGTCTCGGCAGCAACGGCTTTCCCACGACCCTGTGCGGCGTGGTGCAGGAAGGCTCGGAAACCGGCAGCTGTCAGTTTTCCTGGTGGTGCGACGGTCGTCCGGATGAAGCCAATGAGCTGAAGGAGTACGCCGCCGCCCGCGAAATTGCCCGACGCGCGCTCAACGGCAGCCTGCGCGATCGCACGCACGGGGCGCTCTTTTTCCATCACCGCGGCATCACCCCGAACTGGGCATCGAGTTTTGTGCAGACGGCAGAAACCGGTCAGTTCCGGTTCTATCGCCCGCCGGGTTGAGCTCGTCCGATGTGACTGGCACAGACACTGCCAGCCGCTACGCTAAGGGGCCCGACATATCTTCGATATCAGGGCGGAGCGGCATCGATGGGCAGGAATCTTGTGGTGTGCTGCGATGGCACCAATCAGCAGTTCAGTCGCGTCAATACCAACGTGGTTCACCTGTTTCGCTTGATCAAACGTCACGGCGATCAACAAAAGGCCTTCTACAGCCCGGGCGTCGGCACCTTTGCCGCGCCCTTTTTCGGCATCAATGTGGGACAAGCACTGGGGCGCGCCCTGGGGGCGGCCTTCGGCTACGGCATCCAGCAGAACATGGAAGATGCCTACCGCTTTTTGATGAACGAATACGAGCCCGGCGACCGGGTCTTTCTGTTCGGCTTCAGCCGTGGCGCCTTCACGGCGCGCTCGCTGGCCTCGATGATCGACCGCTGCGGCATTCTTTATCCGCATCACGACAACATGGTGCAGGAGATCACCCGACGCTATCTGCGGGGTGATGACGCCACAAGCCTCAAGACCTTTCGCGACACCTTTGCCCGATCCTGCAAGCCCTGGCTGGTCGGCGTGTGGGATACCGTCGGGGCGCTGGGCTGTCTGATCTCGATGCGCAAGTTCCATAACCGCCGTCTGAGTCCGGGCGTGCGCTACGCCTTCCATGCCCTGGCTCTGGACGAAAAGCGCCGGCCTTTCTCGCCGACGCCCTGGGATGAAAGCAGCGCCGGTGACGAGCAGCACATCGAGCAGCGCTGGTTCGCCGGCAGCCACGGCGATGTGGGTGGCATGTACCCCGAGCGCGGACTCGCCGACATTACCCTGCGCTGGATGCTGGAGCGCGCCACCGAACACGGGCTGCTGCTGGAACAGAACGATCTGTCCCGTATCCAGGGGGACCCCTCGGGCGTGCTGCATCAAAAGGCCGCGGGGGCGTGGCAGCTGTTGGGTATCCGACATCGCCACTACCCGCCGGATGCCCTGATCGATGACAGCGTGCAGGCCCGTATCGAGCAGGTTGAAGGCTATCGACCGGCAGCCCGGGAAAAGCCCCGGGGCTGAAAGCGCTCTTCCCTGCCGCTTGAGGCCTTCTGCACCCATCCGCCATTACGCATGAATGAACCCTCTCCTTCATGATCTCGCTAAAGCCTTAAACCACCGGCCCTGACGGTGAACACCCTTTCGGCTCCCATCTGCCGACCGCCCCATGCCAGAGCGTGGCAAAGGATTCATCAAACCCGCCTCAGGCTGAAGTTTTGCGCATCACACCGCCCATGAGCACTTCTGCCAGGGCAGTGATCCCCCCGGACGTCTAGCGTTCGAGGCGACCCGAGCCACGTCGATACTCGACGGTGCCTGTCGCTGTACGCATCACAACCATCCATAACAACAATCCATGACAACCCCGGGAGCCTGACCCTTCATGCGTGTCATTGGCCGTCTGTTTACTCACATCGCCGAACGTTATCTGCCGGATGCCTTTGTTTTTCTGTTTTTTCTCACGCTTCTGGTGCTGGGGCTGGGCATCGTGTGGGGCGACGGCCACGCTCCCCGCCAGGTGCTGGACTACTGGGGCAACGGGTTTTTCAGTATTTATGAATTCACCTGTCAGATCATTCTGGTGCTGGTGAGTGGCTACGCGCTGGCCCATACCCGGCCGGTACGGCGGGCGCTGATCGCCTTTACCCGTCTGCCGCGCACCGAGGTGCAGGTCATCATCGCCACGACGCTGGTGGCCATGCTCTGCAGCTGGATTTCCTGGGGGTTCGGGCTGGTGGCCGGGGGCCTGATCGCCCGCGAGATGGGGATTGTTCACCGCGGCCGGGTGCACTATCCGCTGGTGGTGGCAGCGGCCTATTCGGGGTTTATCGTCTGGCACGGCGGCTACGGCGGCTCGATCCCGACCGTGATCGCCAATCCGGGCCACTTTCTGGAAGCCGAGATGGGCATCATTCCGGTGTCTCAGACGGTCTTTTCGATCGGCAATCTGGCCATTCTGGCGGCCATGGTGCTGGTGGTGCCGGCCGTACTGGTGTCAATGCGCCCGCGCGGCAACGAGCCCCGCACCAGTCTGCCGGACAGCGAGCAAAGCGATGACATGACCGCTCATCAGGACCCTGAGCGCGCGGACATGACGCCGGCCCAGCGCCTTGAGTACTCGCGACTGATCCCGCTGACGCTGGGCGTGATTGCGCTGCTCTGGCTGCTGGATCACTTCGTGACCGGCGGCGGGGTCAACATCAACACGGTCATTCTGGGCTTTTTTGCTCTGGGGCTGGTGTTTTCCCGTCATACCCGCGAATACATCGCCTTTTGTACCGGCGGGTCGCGTACGGCCTACGGGATTATCATGCAGTTTCCCTTCTACGCCGCCATGATGGGCGTGATCGGCGGCACCGGCATGGCCACCGATATCGGCAGTGGGCTGGTCTCGATCGCCTCCAGCGAAACACTGCCCTTTTATTCGTTCATTAGCGCCGGTCTGATCAACTTCTTTATCCCGGCCGGCGGCGGCCAGTGGGTCATGCAGGGACCGATCGTGATTGATGCCGCCCGCCAGCTCGATGCCGACATGGCCAATGTGGCCATGGCCGTGGCCTGGGGCGATGCCTGGACCAACATGGTTCAGCCCTTCTGGACACTGCCACTGCTGGCCATTGCCGGCCTGCAGATTCGCGACATCATGGGCTATACCTCGGTGGTCATGCTGGTGACCGGGGTCGTGCTGGGCATCGCCATGTTCCTGATCTGATCCCGGGGCGCCTTGCCCGAGTGAACGACCGTGTCCATCTTTAGTCTCACTCAGGGGATCGACGGACAGGGAGAGGACATGCGGGCAGCGGCGACAGGCAGACAGGGTGTCATCCTGATGACATGGGCCGTATTGAGCCTGTTGACAGGGATCACTGTGGCCGAAGAGCCCACGGCCCCTGCCCCGGTGGCCGAGTCGGTCAATGAGACCGCCGCCCTTGCGGTGGTTAACGCACCGGGAGATGACCGCGCCCCTGTCGCAGTGGATGAGGCGATGGCGCTTGAGGTGGCGGGTATTCTCAAGGCCGCCGCGGACAGCGCGCCGATTGTGCGGCTGGAGAAGGGCCTGCTGCGCGGTGAGCAGGCGCCGGGCTTTTCGGTCTATCGCGGCATTCCCTTTGCCGCACCTCCGGTGGGAGAGAACCGCTGGCGCCCACCGCAGCCCGTCCAGCCCTGGCAAGGCGTCCGCGAGGCCACACGATTTGGCCGCGACTGCATGCAAAAGCCACTGTCCAGCAGCGCCTCACCCGATGATGAGCGCCCCGATGAAGACTGTCTCTATCTCAATGTCTGGCAACCCGATGGCGCTCGGGGGGACGCGCCGGACAGCGCCCGGGATGACGCCCCTGATGAAGAAACCGCCGAGGCGGATGACACGGGCCTTCCGGTGGTGGTCTGGTTCTATGGCGGGGCCTACGTCAACGGCGGCGCGTCATCAAGGGCCTATGACGGCCAGAGTTTTGCCCGTGATGGCGTGATCTATGTCAGCCTGAACTATCGGCTGGGGCGCTTTGGCTTTTTCTCTCATCCAGCGCTGGACGGCGAAGACGGCAATGATGCCCCGGCGGGCAATTACGCCGTCATGGATCAGATTGCCGCGCTTGAATGGGTCAAACGCAACATTGACCGCTTCGGTGGCGACCCGAACCAGGTCACCCTGGTGGGCGAATCCGCCGGCGGCAACTCGATTCTCAACCTGATGGCAAGCCCTGCCACCGAAGGGCTCTTTCAGCGCGCCGTGGTGATGTCCGGGGGCGGCCGCGGGCTGCGCGCCGTGCGCCATGAGCTGCACGAAGATACCCCTGACAATCCATCGGCCGACACCTTCGGCACGCGCTTTGCCCACCGCCACGGCATCGAGGGCAACGATGAAGCCTCGCGTGAGGCGCTGCGCGCGCTGCCGGCCGAGGCGGTGACGGGGGATCTCAACATGAGCATGATGTATACCCCCAACCGCGAGCGCGAGACCTATGCCGGCGGGCCGGTGCGCGATGGCCGGCTTCTGGTCGATGAGACCCAGAACCGCTTCAGACAGCAGCAACAGCGAAGGATACCGCTGTTGATCGGCTCGACCAGCATGGATCTGGGGCGCGCCGATGCCGCCTCCAAAACCGAGCTGTTTGACGCCTTTGGCGATAATGCCGATCGCATGCGCGAACTCTATGACCCCAGTGGCAACGTCAACCTGAAAACGCTGACCAAGGAGATCGGGCGCGATCGCACCATGACGGAACCGGCGCGCTTTATTGCCGATGAAATGTACGCCGCCGGCCAGCCGGTGTGGCGCTATCGCTTCTCGCACGTCGCCGCCCCGCGCCGTGCCGACTGGGCAGGCGCGCCACATGCCACCGATATTCCCTATCTCTTTGACCGTCTTGATGAGCTCTACGGCGACGCCATTGATGACAGTGATCGCACCACGGCCACCGCCTTTCATCGCTACGTGGTCAACTTCGCGCTGACCGGCGACCCCAACGGCGAGGGCCTGCCACAGTGGCCACGGCACGACCCGCAGCAGGAAAAGCTGGTGGATTTCACTCAGGAGGACGGGCCGCAGGTGATGCGCGATCCCTGGTGGGAGCGGCTGGACATGATCGAGGGCCGCTGGGTGGCCGCCCCCGGCACCAGCACCGACCCGGACGATCACGGGTAACAGGCCCGACCTTCCGGCGTGGTCTATCCTGAGCGTTTGAACCAACGCAAACGGGACGTCGCATGCAACGCTGGTTGAAAGGACTGCTGACTCTGGGCCTGCTGGCCACGCCCCTGTGGGCCCTTGCCCAGGCCTCCCCATCCGACCCGGCCGTGACCCGGGTGGACATTGATGCCGGCGCGCTGCAGGGCAGCAGTGCGCTTGATGTGACGGCCTTCAAGGGCATCCCCTATGCAACGCCGCCAACGGGAGAGAATCGCTGGCGGCCACCGCAACCGGTGTCGCCCTGGCAGGGCGTGCACAAGGCCACCGGCTTCGGCCCGGACTGCATGCAGCGACCCGACCCGGGCGACGCCGCCCCGCTGGGCGTGACGCCATCGGAGGACTGTCTTTATCTCAATGTCTGGGCGCCGTCGGATGCCATTCCCGATCCGAAGGCCGATCGCGCCCCGACCAATCATCCGGTCCTGGTGTGGATTCACGGCGGGGGCTACGTCAACGGCGGCACCTCAACGCCCATTTACGATGGCAGCGCCTTCGCTCGCGACGGCGTGATCCTGGTCAGTCTCAACTATCGGCTGGGCCGTTTCGGCTTTTTTGCTCACCCCGCCCTGAGCCGCGAACAGCAAGGGAAGGCGCCGGGCAACTACGCCATCATGGATCAGCTGGCCGCACTTGAGTGGGTCCAGCGCAACATCGGCGCCTTCGGTGGCGATGCCGGCAACGTCACGATCATGGGGGAATCCGCCGGCGGTGCCTCGGTGCTGGATTTGACCGGTTCACCCGCCGCCCGCGGGCTGTTCCAGCGCGCCGTGGTGATGTCCGGCGGTGGCCGGGCGCTGATGGGACCCATGCCCGCGCTTTCCGGCGATCAGGGCGATCAGGGCGATCAGCCTTCGGCCAAAACGATCGGCGAGCATTTCGCCCGCCAGCACGGCATCGACGGCCGGGGGGAAGACGCGCTCGCGGCGCTCCGAAGGCTGCCGCCCGAACGGATTGTCGACGGGCTCAACATGAGCAGCCTCATGGCGTCACACCAGGGACCGCGCACCTGGGTCGGCGGCCCGATCCGCGATGGTGAACTGGTGTCCGGCGAGCCCGAAGGGATCTATCAGGCCGGACTTCAACAGCACGTGCCGATGCTGATCGGCACCACCGATGCCGATCTGGGCTTTAGCGGCGCTGACAGCATGGACGCACTGCTCACCCCCTTTGGTGAGGATGCCGACCGCGCCCGCGCGTTGTATGACGCCCAGGGCAGCGATGATGTGCAGCGCGTGGGGCGCGCCATCGGGATGGATCGCATGATGACCGAACCGGCGCGCTTTATTGCCGATCAGATGGCGGCCAGTGGCGAGCCGGTATGGCGCTACCGCTTCTCGCACGTCGGCCTTGAGGCGCGCGATGCCTGGCCGGGGGCGGTGCATGCCAGCGAGCTGCCCTATCTCTTTCGCACGCTCGAATCGCGCTACAACCATCTTGATGACAGCGACCGGGCCATGGCCTGGCAGTTCCATCGCTACGTGGTCAACTTCGCCCGGGGCGGCAATCCCAACGGCGGTGGCGCGCCCACCTGGCCGCTGCATACACCGCTGTCGAATCTGATGATGGACTTCACGCAAAATCAGGGGCCGGTGGCCCGCCAGGACCCGTGGCAGGCACGGCTGGATCTGATCGAGCGCCACCTGACGCCGATTCTCGATCATTGACGGCCTCGCGTTTTGCCTTCATGGACGTTAGGGGCGAGGGGCTACGACTTTGGTAACTTTAAGTAACAAATGAATCAAGAAGGTCACCGAGTCGCCGATAAAGGCGGGGAACATCTTCTGGATTCCCGCCATCATGAAACTGGATCGCTTCTACGCACAGGCCAACGAACAGGACGCTTTACTCCAGGATGAAGCCGCGCATGACGCCCTCATGAGCGCGCTGTCTCCCTGCCAGCAGCTGGAACAGAACTACACGAGTCTGATCAGACGCGAGGAGTCTTTGCGTCTGGCCTGGCAGGAAACGCCCGACACGCTGCGTCTTCTCTTGCAGGAGACGCCGCTCGCCCGTCTGCTGGAAAGCCTTTAAACCTGGTGACCCAGGCCGATTTTTCTGTCATGACCTGATGTTGCGCCATGATACAACCCGAGACATCGCACAACTCTGCACACACGGTAACCGTTTCTGGTGGCATGATCGGCCTCCCTTGCCGATCGGCCATCCTTCGGCGTTATCCCCCTGAAAAAGCAGCTTCATGAACAAGGCACTCATCAATACCGCCTGGATTCTTGGCGAAAAGGTCATGTTGGCGCTGGCCGGTATTTTCATCACGGTCTATGTCGCTCGCTATCTGGGCCCCAGCGAGTTCGGCCTGATCAGTCTGGCGCTGGCGATCGTGGCCCTGATCACGCCGTTGGTGAAGCTTGGCAGTGAAAGCGTCATTTTTAACAGACTGGCCTACAATCAGGAAAGCGGGCTGCTTTTGATAGGCGCTTCAAAGCGGGTACGTTTTGTAAATTTTCTGGTTATTAACGTCATTATAACGACGGGCGCTTTTTTTTATTTTGACACTCTTCATAAAATGCTGGTCTTCACCATCATTATATGGGGCAGTTATTTTATAACGACAGAAATTTATAGCGTCTTTTTCAATGCGACCTTAAGTTCTAAATTTAACACCATTGCGCAAAACGGCTCCTTGGCTGCTGCCGTCGTCTTGAAATTAATCTTTATACATGCCGGGGCTACCGTTGCCTTTTTTGCCGCTGCCAATATTATTCAATGGTTCCTATCATGGGTCATTAAACGCTATTTCTTTAACAAGGAAATAAAACTCAAGGCTCAGACAGTACGACAGCGCAGCCGTCGTCATGCACGTCATTTATTGCATGCAGGTTTACCACTTGCCATTTCCAGTCTGTCCATCGCGCTCTACACACGTACGGACCAGGTCATGCTGGGCGCGATGCTTGATGAAACTCATGTCGGCTGGTACAGCGCAGCACTGACCCTGGCTCAGGGATGGCTAATGTTCCCTGTTGCCTTGATGACATCATGGATGGTCGGCATCAATGAAGCCGCCAGAAACAATAACATTCCGTTTTTTGAACGCCGAATCAAAAACATGTTTATTGTTGTGTTCTTTATGGCGCTGTTACCGGCCCTGGTCATGGGTATCTTTCGAGACCCAATCATTGCCCTGGTTTATGGTGACAGTTATACCCCGGCGGGCAGCATATTGGCCATTACTGCCATTTCTTCAGTATTCTCGGCCTATGGCACGGCAGCCTATCGTGTTATTACGGTCATGGGCGGCTACGGGTTTCTATTGAAGAAAATGCTTTTTGTCAGTTTGCTCAATGTGATCCTCAACTATATGTTGATCCCTCGGTATGGAATGATCGGCGCAGCACTGGCGACGCTAACGGCTGAAATTCTTTCCGCGCTGGTGCTTAACGCCTTTTACCAAAAAGGAAGAGTGCTAAGACTTCAGATAACGGCTTTTTTGCCCAGAAAAGCAACGACCTGAATAAGTGCCATGGCACACTTTCAACATTGGGTCATCAATATCTGAGCCCGACAGCTCTAACCTGATGAAAACCCTCTCGGAGGGATTGAGCTAAAGGCCGTATGGCATGATCGACGATCTTCTTCTCGCCGGCACAATAAGACCCCCGGACAGCACGCTGTCCGAGGGCCTTATTGATGATATGCGTGCTTTCATCACCACTTCTCCCTGATGACGCGGCCGAGCGCATCGACACCCGGGTGCGATCGGCATAAGGTTTTTGTCCCGGGATACCCCCCTCGACAACAACACTTATGATCAGGAACCCCCATGACCGCTCTTGAGTCCTACCCCAGCGCCGAGCAACTGCGCCAGTGGCGCCACGATTTCCATCGCCATCCCGAAATTGCCTTTGAAGAGCAGCGCACCAGCGCGCGCGTCGCCGAGCTGCTGCGCGAGGCCGGTATCGAGGTCCACACCGGGCTGGCCGGTACCGGCGTGGTCGGCACGATCGAGGGCGCTCGCGGTCCGGGCCGCACCATCGGCCTGCGCGCCGATATCGACGCGCTGGCCATCGAGGAGGCCACCGGTCTGGACTGGGCCTCTACCACGCCCGGTCGCATGCACGCCTGCGGCCATGACGGTCATACCACCATGCTGCTGGGCGCGGCCTGGGCGCTGGCGCGCAATCCCGACTTTGAAGGCCGCGTGCACCTCATCTTTCAGCCGGCCGAGGAAAACGAGGGTGGCGCCCGGGTCATGATCGAGGAGGGGCTTTTTGATCTTTTCCCCATGGACGCCGTCTATGGCCTGCACAACTGGCCGGGCATGCCGGTCGGCGAAGCCGCCGTCCACAGTGGTCCTTCCATGGCGGCCTTTGATGTCTTCACCCTACGCCTGTCCGGCCGGGGCTGTCATGCGGCCATGCCGCACATGGGCGATGACGTCATCCTGGCGGGCTGCGAGCTGGTGACGCAGCTGCAGGGGTTGATCAGCCGGGAGCGCCCGGCGCATCAGCCGGCGGTGCTGAGCGTGACCCAGTTTCACGGCGGCGATGCCTTCAACGTCATGCCGGCCACGGTAGAGCTGCGCGGCACCCTGCGCTGCTTTGATCCGGCCCTTCGCGAGCATCTTGAAAAGCGCTTTCGTGAAGCGATCCAGGCCTGTGCCGATTTCCACGGCCTGACGGTCGAGCTCGATTATCAGTCCCGTTACCCGGCCACCATCAACGATGCCGAACACGCCGCCCGCTGCGCCGAGGTGCTGGAAGGCATGACGGAGATTCAAAGGGTCCATTACGACCTGCCGCCCTGCATGGCCTCGGAGGACTTTGCCTTCATGCTGGAGAAGTGTCCGGGCGCCTATATCTGGATGGGCAACGGCGACAGCGCCGCTCTGCATAATCCCGGCTATGACTTCAACGACGCCCTGGCCCCGGTGGGAGTGGTCTGGTGGCAGGCACTGGTCAGACGGCTGCTGAACTGATCTGTGTGCGTGCCTCGAACGATATCGACAGCTTCGAGCAGCTGATGCGCTGCGCCGATCTTGCCCTTTACAATGTCGAGATCCTGCACCTGCTCAAGCAGCTGGGCGTGCGCATCGTGCTGGATGACTTCGGTACCGGCTACTCGTCGCTGCACTATCTGCGCTCTTTTCCCTTTGACCGAATCAAGATCGGTCAGAGCTTTATCCGCGAGATGTGCGACAGTCGCGAGGCACTGGCCATCGTGCGCGCCGTCACCGGCATGGGCAAAAGCCTCGAGATAGAAGTCACCGCCGAAGGCGTTGAACGCCCCGAGCAGATGGCCCTGCTTCAGCAGGAAGGCTGCTCGCACCTTCAGGGCTTTCTGCTCGGCCGCCCCGGACCAGCCGCCGACATTGTTTCCGGGTCAACGAACGCTATCGAGCCCGGGTCGCGACGCGCCAGGAACTGATCAGATGGCGGCGCTGCCCCTGCTGATCCAGCAGCCGACCGGCCACCTCGGCCAGCGGCGTCATCTGATGACAGATCATGGCCAGCTGAGAGTGCACCAGCCGGCGGGCATCCTCGGCCTCCTCCGGCAGCTGCTCGAGAAAGGCCACCATCGACTCGGGCGGCGGTGACAGCGCTCCAGGCGCCTGACGATGGGCCAGCGCCTGCGCAATGGTCGAGAGATAGCCACTGATGGCCTCGAACACCACTTCCAGCTCCTGCACATCCAGTCGTTCACTGACGCTGCGCCGGTGCGCCCCCAGCGCCGACAGATGTCCAAGAATACTGTGGGTGATCACCAGCAGCCGATACCCCTCATCGGCATCATGGCGGTACTGCCCCGGCTCCTGCATGACGCTGGCCAGGCGCGTCGACAGCGCGGCATCGGCGTTGTGGGCATTGCGCCGAGCCAGCCGGTAGGCCAGATCATCGCGCTTGCCGCTGCGATACTGACGCACGATTTCACCAAAGTAGGCCTCGCTGGCCGTAACCACCGACGCCGCCTCCCGATTGAGCCGCCGCCCCTGCCAGTCCGGCAGGATCAACAGCACCGCCAGCGCCGCAAGCCCCGCCCCGAGCAGCGTGTCGAACAGCCGCGGCCAGATCAGATCAAACCCGTCGCCGACCTGGTTGAAGCAGGCCAGTACCATCAGCGTGATGGCGGCAGTGGCGATCATGTAATGACGAATGCGGGCGGCAAAAAACAGTACCCCGGCCAGCACCGCAATCAGGGCCTGGGCGGCGTCCCAGGGGAAAAGCGTGATCAGCGCCCAGCCGGCCACCAGCCCCAGCACGGTACCGATGATGCGCTGGCGCAAAAAGCGGTGGGTCGCGCCGAAGCTCGGCCGGCAGACAAACAGCGTCGTCAGCAGAATCCAGTAGCCCTGGGTGGGGTGAATCAGGCGCAGCAGCAGATAACCCGCCACCAGCGCCGTGGAGAGGCGCAGGGCGTGACGAAAGATCGGTGAAGAGGTCCGAAAGTGCCCGCGCAGGCGCTGCCAGCCGTCGTGCAGGCTGCTCGGCGAACGATCCAACAGTTTACGGTCGGGTTCATCAAGCGTCATTTCCGGGTTGTCGACGCGGGTCAGCTGGCGCTCCAGCTCGCCCAGATTGATGGCCAGCGAGGTCAGCGAGCGCAGCAGCCGGTGATTCTGGCGGACGTTTTCGCCGGGCGTATGGCGCTTGAGGTACTCGATCGAGGCCCGCAGATCCCCCAGCGCCTGCTCGCTTTCGCCGTGATCAAACGACTGACGCAACAACAGCGCCCTGCCCAGCGCCCGGCAGGACTGCCCCTGCTGGTACAACAGCCGCTGACAGCGAAACAGCACATCACTGTGAAAGAAGTGCTCGGCCAGCGCGTCGTAATCGTAGTGGGTGGAGCTGGCGCGCTCGTGGATGTCCTGAGCGATCAGATACAGACGCAGGTAGCGGTCAATGCGCGCACTGTTGTGCTGGCCCTGAAGCCGCGAAAAGATCATCTCCTTGGCCTCGTTGAGCGCGCTGACCACGCGGCCGTTCTGACGCGCCAGCGCCAGCCGGCGAGCGCTGCGATCCACCTCGCGCAGCGGTTCGAACAGCGAGGCCTTGATGGCGAGATACTCCCCCAGTTCCGTCATGAGCGCTGCCAGGCTCTGGCGCACCGGCTGATGGGTAAACAGTGCCTGCCAGACAATCGACAGCGCCCCATACCAGGCGGCGCCGGCAACCAGTAAAAGCGGCCCGTGCCAGAGGTTGTCCGGCGTTGCGCCGCCGCGCTGTTCGATATTGATCATGGTGTAGACCGACAAGATCAGCGTCGCCGTCGTGATGGTGGCGTAGCGCTGGCCGATGGCGCCGAGCATGATCATCAAAAAGGTGGCAAGGCCCAGTCCGATGCCAAACAGCCACGGGTGAACAAAGGTCAGCTCTACGGCAAACGAGGCAATGGCGAAACAGACCAGCGTCACGATCAGCGCCCGCAGTCGGCCCTGCCAACTGTCATCGGTCTCGGCCAGGGCGCTGGCAATCACGCCCAGAAACAGCGGAATCATCTGTTCGATGTGACCCAACAGCCAGCTCCAGAGCATGACCCCGGTCAGCGCGATAAACACGCGCAGGCTGTAGGCAAAGGCATCCAGCGCCCAGAGACGGCGCAGTGAATGGGTCAGGCGATCGAACATGGCGCTGGCATCCACGGGTGACAGGACAGCGGGGCGTACCGGGCACCCCGTAACAGCGCGAACATAACAGAAAGGCAATCGAGACGACATCGGCGCCCGGGTCAGGGGCGCCTGGGATAACGATCAGCAGGAAAGGAAGACAGCGTTATGCATCGTGGCCAAAAACCTGGCGCAGGTGCGCTCGATAGTCGGCCTGGTAGCGCTCGATCTCGGGGTTTTTGATCACATCGGTGGCCAGAAAGGTCGGCAGCGCCTCAAGCCCGACAAACTGCTGTGACTTGTGAAAGGGAAAATAGACGGCGTCCACACCGCGGCCTTCAAAGAAATCATCAGGGTCATCAAAGGCCGCCTGCGGGGCGTTCCAGGTCAGCGACAGCATGTAGCGCCGCCCCTGCAAAAGCCCGCCGCTGCCATAGCGCTTGCTGGCATCATGCCTGGAGCGTCCGTCGCTGGCATACATTGACCCATGCCCGGTGGTGAACACTTCATCGATATAACGTTTGAGCGTCCAGGGCGCGCCCATCCACCAGCCCGGCATCTGATAGATGATGACCTCGGCCCACAGGAACTTCTCGACCTCCTGTTGCAGGTCATAGCCGGCCTCAATGGGGGTGGTCTTCACCTCATGCCCCAGCTCTGAAAGCTCTCCCACAGCCAGCTCATGCAGCGTCGTGTTCAGTCGTCCATCAGAGTGAGCGTACTGTTTGCCTGCGTTAATCAATAAAATCCTGCTCATGACATGCTCCGTTCGGATGAAATCCAGTGCGATGACGGTATTATCGTCCTGTTCATCCGCGCGAAAAATGGGAAGAATGGGGAATCATTCTTGCGCTATAGTCAATAATCCATCCCTGCCTGCCGAGCCGATCCCCCATGAACGTGACACTTGAAGAGCTGGCCGCCTTTATTGCGGTTGTCGATACGGGCTCGATCACTGCCGGAGCCGAGCAGCTGGGCCAGACCACCTCCGGCGTCAGCCGCGCCCTGCACCGACTGGAGCACAAGCTGGGCACCACGCTGTTGCGCCGTACGACCCGACGTCATGAGCTCAGTGATGAGGGACGTACCTTCCTGGACCATGCCCGCACCATCGTCGCCTGCGTCGATGAAGCCGAAGAGGCCATGGCGCTCAGCCGCCAGCGCCCGGCCGGACGGCTTCGCATCAACGCGGCGCCCTCCTTCATGCGCCATGTCATCACCCCACTGATCGGTGAGTTTCGAAAGGCCTGGCCCGACATCACGCTGGAACTCGATACCAACGACCGCATCATCGACCTGCTCGAGCATCGCACCGATCTGGCCATCCGCATCGGAACGCTCAAGGACTCTTCGCTGCATGCCCGCGCCCTCGGCGTCAGCCGCCTGCGCCTGGTGGCCAGCCCGGACTATCTGACCCGACACGGCTGCCCTGCCACGGTGAATGACCTGTCGCACCACACCATGATGGGTTTCAGCCAGCTGCCGCAGCTCAATCGCTGGCCGCTGCATGATGCCCACGGCGAGGAGCTGGACATCACGCCGGTGCTGTCAGCCTCCAGTGGCGATACCCTGCGCACCCTGGCCCTCGAGGGTCAGGGCATTGTGTGTCTGGCGGATTTCATGACCCGTCAGGACCTCGAGGACGGCCGTCTCGTGGAAGTCCTCGCCGCAAAACGGCTGGATCGACACCAGAGCATTCAGGCGGTCTATTACCGCAATACGCAGCTCTCACGGCGCATCCGCGTTTTTCTCGATTTTCTGGGCGAACGGCTCGACGGACGCCTGTAGCCATTGGCGTCAGAACATGAAAACGCCGGCCCCATGGGGCCGGCGGAGAGCGTGGAATGCTTGTGCGAAGAGGGTTAAAAATCCAGCGTCGCCGAGAGCTTGAAGGTGCGTGGCTCACCCTGCAAAAGGGTCTGTGACCCTGTCGTCGCCGCTGACGCCCAATATTCTTCGTCGGTGACATTTTCAACATTGGCGCGCCAGATCAGATTGCCGTCATTGAACGGCATGGTATAGCGAAGGCCCAGATCCAGCCGCGTCCAGGGATCGACCTCCAGGTTGTTGGCATCGTCCACGTACTGCGAGCCGGTACGAATCACGCGCCCGGTGGCGGTCAGCTTCTGTACGTGCGGCAGGTCCCACTCACCACCCAGTACATAGCGGTAGCTGGCAACACCCGGTGCATCGTTGCCGTCGTTGGCACCATCGGTGGTATCACGCAGCTCGGGGTCCATCCAGGTGGCGCTGGCCAGCAGGCGTACGCCGGTCATTGGCTCACCATAAAGACTGGTTTCGATACCGCGATTGCGCTGCTCGCCGTCATAACCCGCAGTATTGTTGCTATCGATGGCGACCTGAGGCTGCTCGATCTGAAACAGGGCAATTGCCCCACCAATATTACCGTAATCGAACTTGGCACCCACCTCATCCTGTTTGGAGCGCACGATCCCCAGCACCTGACCAGCGTTGGTGACGTTTTCAGCACCATTGGTAAAGGGTGCTGATTCGCCGGCCTGAAGCGCCTCGATATGGTTGGCGTACAGCGAGATATTATCAGTCGCCTTGTAGAGGAGACCGTAGACCGGCGTCACACGCGACTCGGTAAAGCCGGGCTCGCTTGCCCCGGTTGCGGCGCCGTAATTGTTGACCTCAATCTCCTGATAGCGCGCCCCCAGCGTCAGCAGCAGCCGGTCGTCGATAAAGCCCAGCGTATCGGAGAGCGAAACGCCATTGTTATAAATTCGACCGGTGGTGTTGGGATGACTCAAATCGCCGCTGAAGGTCAGATCGCCCCTGATCGGGATATCGGCCGGGTCATGGATATTGGTCGCCAAATTGGGGTTGGCCTGAGTATCCGGAAAGCTGTAGGCCACATCCTTGCGCGAGTAGACGCTGGAATAGCCCAGATTGAGCTGATGCGAGACCGGTCCGGTGTCGAGCTCGCCGCGCAGTCCGATCTGGCTGGCCAGCGACTCCGACTGATAGGCCGTGTCCAGCTGCCCTACCGTGCCATTGCCGTCTTCATCGCTCAGCGTCACGGTGCCGGCCAGGCTGCGTTCATGGGTTCGATTGCCGCCCAGCACCACATAGCCGGTCCAGTCGTCATTGAAATCATGCTCGCCGCGCACCATGGCGAAGGTGGTTTCAAGACTTGAACGATTCCAGCCCGGCACATAGTTGGCGTCACTGTCTGGCACGCTGGGTAACGAGTTGCCGGTATAGCCGCCCAGATTCAGATTGAGTCGATCCCCGTCGATCACGGTTTTCTGATGACCCAGATCAAACGAGAGCCGATCGTCACCGCCGTCATAGTCCAGCCCCAGCAGCGCCAGGGTGTTTTCACGCTCGGCATCATCAACCGCGGTATCGCCTCGACCGCGCTTGAGTGTCAGTCGGGCACCAAACTCATTGGCCTCGCCAAAGCGGCGTCCGACATCGATACCCGATTCAATATGACCATCGCTGGTATAGCCGGTCGAGAGCCGGTTGATGGGGGTATCGGTGGCGCGTTTGGGCTCGATATTGACCGCCCCGCCCACACCGGTGCCGCCGGCCGGTACGCCATTGGCAAAGGCGCTGGCGCCCTTGAAAAGCTCCACGCGACTGGCGATGTCACTGGCAATAATCTGACGCGGCAGCACGCCATAAAGACCGCCAAAGGAGATGTCATCGCCATAAAGGTCGAATCCGCGAATCTTGAAGGACTCGGCATAGTTGCCAAAGCCCGTGCCGACCGTGACCGAGGCATCGTTTTGCAGCACGTCACCGACAGTATCGGCCTGCTGGTTCTCGATCAGCTCATCGGTGTAGCTGATGACACTGAACGGCACATTCATGGCGTCCTGCTCACCCAAAATGCCCAGACGACCGCCGGTGGCAACCTGCCCGCCGGCATAGGCCGGCGGGGGCAGGTCACCGGCGGTCTCGATCGCCGTACTGGTCACCGTGATGGTATCGAGACTGCCATCCTGCTCTGCAGCGTATGCACTGCCGGTGGCCACCACACTTCCCACGACAACACCCGCGACGCGCTGCACCAGTCGGCGCCCGTAACCCTGTTCCCTTGTCATTGCCCTGAACCCTTTGAATTATTCGTGCCCGACGCCGGTCGCGTCACGGTCCTGTGTCGGCAGAGGCGCGCCACAGGCGATCCTTTGACCTGATTGGCCTGCATCACTGGCTGCCAGTGTGAATTTTGTGCATTTGAAAACGATTCGCATGTGAAGTGCAACAGGCGTTGACTTAAGCAGACACAAAAAAACCATCCCGAAGGATGGTTTTAGTGGGGCGCGATGGCTGCAGGGACGCTTAGTCAATATTGAACAGGTCGCGGGTATAAACCTTGTCCTGCACGTCCTTGAGCTCGGGCAGCATGCGGTTGGCGATGATGACATCGGCCTCACGCTTGAACGCTTCGAAGTCCTTGATGACACGGGAGCTGAAGAACTCCTCTTCTGCCAGGTTCGGCTCATAGACGATGACTTCAACGCCCTTGGCCTTGATGCGCTTCATCACACCCTGCATGGCGCTGGCGCGGAAGTTGTCGGAGCCGCTTTTCATCACCAGACGATAGACACCCACCACCTTCGGCTGGCGGCGCAGAATCGCCTCGGCCACGAAGTCCTTGCGGGTGCGATTGGCTTCGACGATGGCCTGAATCAGATTGTTGGGCACATTCTGATAATTGGCCAAAAGCTGACGGGTATCCTTGGGCAGACAGTAGCCGCCGTAGCCAAAGCTCGGGTTGTTGTAGTGATTGCCGATGCGCGGGTCGAGGCCGACACCGTCGATGATCTGACGGGCGTTGAGTCCGTGGGTCTCGGCGTAGGTATCGAGCTCGTTGAAATACGCCACGCGCATGGCGAGATAGGTATTGGAGAAGAGCTTGATCGCCTCGGCTTCGGTGCTGTCGACCAGAAGCGTGGGGATATCCTGCTTGATCGCGCCCTCTTTCAGCATGTTGGCAAACGTCTCGGCGCGCTCGGAGCGCTCGCCAACGATGATGCGCGACGGATGCAGGTTGTCGTACAGCGCCTTGCCCTCGCGCAGGAACTCCGGCGAGAACATCAGATTCTGCGTGTTGAAGCGCTCGACCGCATCGCGGGTATAGCCCACCGGCACGGTGGATTTGATCACCATCACGGCATCAGGGTTGATCGCCATGACGTCATCAATGACCGATTCAACGCTTTTGGTGTTGAAGTAATTGGTCTGGGGATCGTAATCGGTGGGCGTGGCGATGATGACATACGCCGCATCGCGATAGGCCGTTTCCTTGTCCAGAGTGGCAGTGAAATTCAGCGCACGGTTGGCCAGAAAATCCGAGATTTCCACGTCCTCGATGGGCGAGATCCCTTCGTTGAGACGCTCGACCTTCTCGGGCACGATATCGACCGCGACCACTTCATGATGCTGCGCCAGCAGCATGGCGTTGGAAAGGCCCACATAGCCTGTGCCTGCAACTGCAATTTTCACTTGAACCGTCCTTTCGTCAAAAATGTGCTTTACCGACCGTCACCGGACAATAAAAGCGCCTCGGTGACAGCGCCCCTCCGGGGCCGCGGTCGTGACTGTTACCGACCATCATACGCGACCCGTCACGGGAAGCACTTGGCACAAACGCTACTTTCAGGCGCCAGCTGAATACACCACGCTGGAAAACAACAGGCCGACGCAGGCGCCGGCCCCATTGTGACGTGCTTTCAGCGCATTGTCAGTGCAACGCTGGCTACCACTCGGCAAAGCTCCCATCGGCGTGGCGCCAGATGGGATTGCGCCAGCGATGGCCGATCTCGGCGCGTTCACGCACGTATTCCTCGTTGACCTCAACGCCCAGCCCCGGCCCCTGCGGGATTTTGACGTAGCCGTCTTCATAGGCAAACACTTCCGGGTTTTTGACGTAGTCCAGCAGGTCATTGCCCTGGTTGTAGTGAATGCCCAGGCTCTGCTCCTGAATAAAGGCGTTGTAGCAGTTGGCATCGAGCTGCAGGTTGGCCGCCAGCGCGATCGGCCCCAGCGGGCAGTGCAGGGCGAGCGCCACATCATGGGCCTCGGCCATGTTGGCGATCTTGCGGGTCTCGGTGATGCCACCGGAGTGGGACGGGTCGGGCTGAATGATATCGACATAGCCGCCGGCGAGAATCTGCTTGAAGTCCCAGCGCGAGAACAGCCGCTCGCCGAGGGCGATCGGGATATTGGACAGCGGCGCGATTTCCTTCAACGCCTCGGCGTTTTCACTCAGCACCGGCTCCTCGACGAACATCAGGCGATAGGGCTCCAGCTCTTTCATTAGTACCTTGGCCATCGGCTTGTGCACCCGGCCGTGGAAATCCACCCCGATGCCAAAGTGCGGACCCACCGCATCACGAATCGCTGCCACATTGGCCAATACCGCATCGACCTTGTCGAAGGTATCCACGAACTGCATCTCTTCACTGGCGTTCATCTTGATCGCAGTGAAGCCACCGTCCATGCGCTCCTTCGCCATGCGTGCGGTATCACCCGGTCGGTCGCCCCCGATCCAGGAGTAGACGCGGATACGGTCGCGCACCGCCCCGCCCAGCAGCTCATGGACCGGCACGCCCAGTACCTTGCCCTTGATGTCCCACAGCGCCTGATCGATACCGGCCAGCGCGCTCATGTGAATGGCGCCGCCGCGGTAGAAGCCACCGCGATACATCACCGTCCAGTGGTCCTCGATGTGGCGCGGGTCCTTGCCGATCAGATAGTCGGCGAGCTCGTCCACCGCCGCCGCCACGCTGTGGGCGCGGCCTTCCACCACCGGCTCGCCCCAGCCGACAAAGCCCTCGTCGGTCTCGATTTTCAGAAAGCACCAGCGCGGCGGTACGATGAAGGTTTCCAGTCGGGTAATTTTCATGACAGTACTCGGCAGTTCCTGGTCTTGAGTGGATCAGAGGGAAGGCATTCGGGCCAGATCAGCGCTTGAGCGCCTGCCAGGCCTCAGCAAAGGCGCGGGCATTGCGACCGACCTCTTCCGCGCTCATGCCGGGCTTGTAGAGCGCCGAGCCGAGCCCGAAACCGCCGGCGCCGGCATCGACAAAGTCCTGCATGTTGTCGGGCGTAATGCCGCCCACCGGCAACAGCGCCACCTCGGGCGGCAGCACGGCACGCCAGGCCTTGATCACCGTCGCGCCCAGCTGCTCGGCCGGGAACATCTTGAGCACATCGGCGCCGGCGTTGAGCGCGGCAAAGGCCTCGGTCGGCGTGGCCACACCCGGGGCACTGACCAGCCCGGCCGCCTTGGTGGACTGAATGACGCGCGGATCGCCGTGGGGCGAGACGATCAGCTTGCCGCCGGCGTGCGCCACATCACGCACCTGCTGGAGGCGGGTGACCGTCCCGGCACCGATCAGGCACCTGTCGCCCAGCAATCGATCCAGCCGCACGATACTCTCCAGCGGCTCGGGCGAGTTGAGCGGCACCTCCATGATGCGAAAGCCGGCATCATAGAGGGTCTGGCCGATGGGCTCGATTTCGTGTTGCGTCACACCGCGCAAAATGGCGATCAACGGCAGGGTCTGCAGGTACTGGTTCAACATGGTCTGCTCCTTGGTGAGCTAAAGCGTCAGGGTCAGCCGGCGGCGGTGATCAAACCGGCATGGCGAGCGATGGTCATCAGTCCGCTGATGCTGGCGTCATGAATGGTCTCGACATCAGGGCATTCAAAGTGTGACAGCGCTCGGGCATAGCGACGGCACAGGACGTCATCACCGATCAGCGCAAGCTCCGGACAGGACGTCTCGCCCAGCGCGGCCATGGCACTGCGCACCTCCTCGCCGATCAACAGTCCCGAGAGATAGGCAAGGCTCGCCGCGGGCGAGAGCTCACCCGCCAGCACGCGGCTGCGCACGCTGAAAAGCTGCCCCGAAAGCCCTGAGCTGCCGCTTTGCCGGGCATTTTCAAGCCCCTCATCGAAGGCCTCAAGGCTTGCCGCCTCGCCGGCCTCTTCCTCACCTTCAAGCGCCGGTCGCCCCAGAATCGAGTGCTCGCGCAGCACGGCATACAGCTCGCCGGTCATGTGGGTGGTAAACGCCGTAAGCCGTTCAGCCTCGATCCATGCCCACTTGCTGTGGGTGCCGGGCATGATCAGAAGCGCCTTTTGAGCGAGTGCCGGATAGCGCGCCATCACGCCCAGCAACTGGGTCTCCTCGCCACGCATGACGTTGGGCAGGGCACCGGTCTCGGGATTGCTGTGCTGCATGACGCCAGGCACCAGCGCTAGCCGGTCAATACCGGTCTCGATCTCGACCAGCCCGTCGGCGATGGCATTGCCATCGGCGGGTGCGGCCACATAGGGCACTTCCTGCCAGCCGCCGCGGCTGCCGATCATGCCGCAGGCCAGTGCCGGCAGGTCCGGGTGCGCGTCGCGCCACGCCCCGACGACGGCTTGATAGGCCCGGGCAAAGTCACCCTCCGGGGTATGCAGAATCCCCCAGGGCTCATGGCGGCTCGCCAGGATCTGCCCCTGGTCATCAAGCAGCCAGGCACGCAGTGAGGAAGTGCCCCAGTCGAGCGCGATCAGGCGCGCAGAGGTGTCAGTCATGCAAGGCTCCCGCAGGTGAAAAAAGGGCAGAGTCAGGATAAAGGTCAGGCCGGGCGATCCGGCTTGATAACTGCGCAGCGGCGTCATGCACTTTTGGACCCAGCTCGGTCAGGCGCGCATCCGACATCCAGGGCGTGGCACTGGCGATGCTGATGGCCGCCACGATCATGCCCTGCTCGTCACGCACCGGCGCCGCCACGCAGCGAATGCCCCGTTCATTGTCCTCGAGATCCAGCACCACGCCCGTCTTTTGATAATCGAGCAGCCGCGCTCGATACTCGGGCCAGGCCGGGGGCGCCAGCGGTGAAAGCCCCGCAACGGGTGCCTCACCCTGGTGGCGATGGCGATCACATGCCAGCGCATGCAGGCGCTGCCACTGAGCCTCGTCGAGATCAAGCATCAGTGCCCGCCCCACCCCGGTCAGGGCCAGCGGCAGCCGCAGCCCCGGGCGTGAGCGCATTTCCAGACCGCGCGAGCCCCGGATCTTGTCGAGATAGACCACGTCATCGCCGTCGCGAACACCCAGATGCACGCTGTCACCGCAGTTTTGAGCCAGGGTCTCGATGATCGGGCGGGCCAGCGTCACCAGCGGCATCTGCTCGCGAGCACGAGTACCGAGCGAGGCCAGCTTCAAGCCGAGCTGATAGCCCTGCACGCCGTGGCGCAGATAGCCGGCATGGACCAGCGCCGACACCAGCCGGTGCGTGGTACTGCGCGTGCAGCCGATATGCTCGCCGATGGCGGCCAGACCATGATGGCCTTCGGCCACGGCATCCAGCACCGCCAGACCGCGCATCAGGGCCTGAGCGCCGACAGGGCGTTCGGGAAGGGAGGCAGAAAGAGAAGTTGTCATGGCCTCAGTCTACGCCTGAAACGACCCGATCCCAATATGCAGACATGACTCCCACATTGTGGGAGTAACGACATGATACGAAGGTCTCGATCCTGTACTAAGGTCAGAAAGGCACTCATGTCCGACTGTGACAGGATCCGCTTCATGCATGACACTCTGATGATCTGGTTGATGCACCTGCCCCGCTGGGCGCTGGCCATGGTGGCGATCGCCGCCGCCGTGGTCCTGCATGGCGGGCTCAAGGTTCTGCACCTTCGCCTGCGCCGGCTGGAGCACGGGCGCTGGCATCTGCTCAACGTGGCGGCGCTGGCCGTGCATCCACCGCTGGTGTGTCTGGTGTGGTGCTATGGCGTGATGGTGGCCCTTTACTATCTGATTCCTGCTGTTCTGGGCTGGCAATCCTCGATCATGACACTGGCCAACGTGGTGGGCGTCTTTCTGGGCTTTTGGCTGTTTTTACGGGTTTCCCGCCGCGTCATTGCCGTGATGGACCGCTGGTCGGACACGCGCCACGGCTACTTCGAGCGCTTTCTGGCGCCCTTTCTGGCCCGGGCCGCCGCGGCACTTTTCCCGATATTTCTGCTCTTCTCGCTGTTTCCGCTGTTCGTGACCTCCGAGCGCTTTGACCTGGTCATTCACAACCTCACCAGCATGCTGCTGATTGGCAGCATCGCCGGCATCCTGGTGCACGGGGTCAATATCGTTGAGCGCGCGCTTCGGGAGCACTATCGCGTCGATGTGGCCGATAACCTGGCCGCGCGCAAGGTACACACGCAGATCGCCGTGCTGCGCAAGCTGATCAACTTCATCATCGTGCTGGTGGCGCTGGCCTCGATGCTGATGCTCTTTGACAAGGTGCGCCAGCTCGGCACCAGCATTCTGGCCTCGGCCGGCATCATCGGGGTGGTGCTGGGCTTTGCCGCGCAGAAGATTTTCGGCAACCTGCTGGCCGGGGTTCAGATCGCGATGACCCAGCCGATCCAGCTTGATGATGCGGTGGTGGTGCAGGGCGAATGGGGCTGGATCGAGGAGCTGACGCTGACCTATGTGGTGGTCAGGCTCTGGGACTGGCGACGGCTGGTGCTGCCGATCAACTGGTTTCTCGACAATCCGTTCGAGAACTGGACCAGGCGCACCAATGACCTGATCGGCAGCGTCTTTTTGCATGCCGATTTTTCACTGCCGCTGGACGCGCTGCAGGAAGAAGCCACCCGCATCGCGCAGAATTCGCCGCTGTGGAGCGGTTTGGTATGCAAGGTGCAGCTGCTGGAGATGACCGAGTACAACATGCAGCTGCGCGTGCTGGTCAGCGCTCGCGGCGGCGGCGATACCTTTGACCTGCGCTGTGAGATGCGCGAAGGGCTGATTCGCTTTATCGCCCGTGACTATCCGGATGCCTTCCCGCGCATGCGGGTGATGATGCCGGATCGCAACAGCCTGCATGGCGAGCAGGAAGAGGGCAAACAGAAAGAGCCCCCTGCTGCGGTTGAAAAGACATCGTTGACTCAGACGCCGGAGGACGCCCCGGCAGAGGACCGGACACCCAACGGCCCGGGCCCCGGCCAGTAGGCCCCGGCCAGTAGGGCCGGGACACGCGTGCGTCGTCGGGCGTTACTACCCGGCGCCCGCCATCAGATCGGCCTGAATCACCTCGATCCAGTAGCCGTCCGGGTCCTTCACGAAGATGACGTTTTTCATTTTGCCGTCATTGGCGCGCTTGATGAACTCGACCCCCATGTCCTCAAACCAGGTCTCGGCACTTTCCAGGTTGGGCACGTTGAAACAGATATGGCCATAGCCCTGCGGGTCCGAGTTGCCGTTGTGATAGGCAAACTCCGGATCCTCTTCGGTGCCCCAGTTGTGGGTCAGCTCCAGCAGCCCGCGCTGGCTGAAGGTCCAGATCGTGCGCTCGTCCGGGTCTTCCGGCACGCTGTCTTCCGGAGACAGCTGCGTCAGGAAATAGAGCGTGAACTGCATCTCGGGAAAGTCGAGCTTGCGCAGCAGGCGCATGCCGAACACGTGGGTATAGAAGTGCAGGGCGCGCTCCGGGTCCTTGATGCGCACCATCGAGTGGTTGAGGGTAAAGCCCGCCGCGGCGGTCGGAATTTCCTCGGCCACACCCGGGGCCTTCTCGGTAAAGGTGGTCATGTGTTTCTCCTTGATAATAAATTCGTTAACCATCAGCGTGTGCCCATGACCTCAAGAGCACAGCACAAATAACAAGCCGGAGGCATCTCATGCTGGGCATCCATGATCTTGCTCTTTTCATGCTTTCGGGCCTGATCCTGAACATGACGCCGGGCCCGGATTCGCTATTGATCGTGTCGCGTACCGCCGCGGGCAGCTGGCAGCAGGGCGCGGTAACGGCACTGGGCATCAGCACCGGCACGCTGGTGCATGTTTTCGCCGCAGCACTCGGGCTGTCGGCCATTCTGGCCACGTCTGCGATGGCCTTCACGCTGGTCAAATGGGTCGGGGCGCTCTATCTGATCTGGCTGGGCCTGTCGGCCCTTCTCAAGCGCCGCCATCAGACCCCGCAGACACCGGTGGCTCGTGTCAGCCCTGTCCGTCTGCGCACGCTGTTTCGTCAGGGGTTTTTGACCAACGTACTCAATCCGAAAGTGGCACTGTTTTTCATGGCCTTCATGCCGCAGTTCATTGACCCGACCGCCACCCTCAAGCCGCTCGCCTTTCTGACCCTGGGGCTGATATTTGATGTCGTCGGCACCCTGTGGAGTGCCGTTTTGATCGCTGCCGTCACGCTGGGCGGACAGCGCCTGCGCCCCGGCGCCAGACTCAAGGCATGGCTCGAGCGCAGCGTCGGTGTCATGTTCGTGGCACTGGGCATTCGGCTGGCCCTGACGCGGACACCGGGCTAAAGGGATTCGGCGCCAGAGGCGCCGAATCTCTCAACGATGGCGATTATTCAAAATAGCTGAACGTCTCGCCTGTCTTGATGTTCAAAAGCGTCTCGTAGATCAGGCGAATGACGTTTTCGACATCCTCGCGCTGCACCATCTCGACGGTGGTGTGCATGTAGCGCAGCGGCAGCGAGATCAGTGCCGAGGCCACACCGGTATTACTGTAGGCAAACGAATCCGTGTCGGTGCCGGTGGCGCGTGACTTGGCGACCCGCTGGAAGGGGATGTCGCCCTTCTCGGCCACTTCCAGAATGCGCTCGCGCAGACGGTTCTGCACCGCCGGTGCCCAGGCAATTACCGGGCCGGCCCCCATCCTGTTGCTGCCTTCCTTCTTGGGATCAATCATCGGTGTGTGGGTGTCATGGGTCACATCCGTCACGATCGCCACATTCGGACGGATACGCTCGGCGATCATCTGCGCCCCGCGCAGGCCCACCTCTTCCTGCACCGAATTGACGATGTAGAGGCCGAAATCGAGCGTCTTGCCGTTCTCCTTCAGAAGACGCGCCACCTCGGCAATCATGAAGCCGCCCATGCGGTTATCCAGCGCGCGGCAGACAAATTTGTTGCCGTTGAGCACCCTGAAGGTATCCGGATAGGTGATCACGCAGCCGACGTGCACGCCGAGCTTTTCGACCTCTTCCTTGTTGTCACAGCCCACGTCGATAAAGATGTTGTCCGGCTTGGGTGCCTGCTCTTCGCTGCCGGGGCTGCGGCGGGTATGGATCGCCGGCCAGCCGAACACGCCTTCAACGATGCCGTTTTTCGTATGAATGTTGACCCGCTTGGAGGGCGCGATCTGATGGTCGCTGCCGCCGTTGCGGATCACATAGAGCAGTCCTTCATCGGAGATGTAGTTCACATACCAGCTGATCTCGTCGGCATGGCCTTCGATCACGACCTTGTATTGGGCATCGGGATTGATCACGCCCACCGCCGTGCCATAGGTGTCGGTGAAGAACTCATCGACCCACGGGCGCAGATAGTCCATCCACAGTTTCTGGCCTTCCCACTCATAGCCGGTGGGCGAGGCGTTATTGAGATAGCGCTCGAGGAAATCCATCGACTGGTCGTTCAAAAGGGGGGTGTTATCACTCATGGGGTGTCCTGTTGATGCGGTGATTCCGGGATCCATCGATCCGTACGCCCTGACCATGGCGCGAATCGGATCAATCGTCCAGCCCTGAGCGCTGCCTCTGAGCGCTTGAATCGAGTGGAACTGTCGATCAAAAGCCCGATGGTCACCCGGTAACCAGATACAGACTGAGCGCCGGGAACAGGATCAATAGTGCCAGACGTACGAAGTCCGAAACGATAAAGGGCGCCACGCCCCTGAAGATTTCGCCCAGCCCTACATGGGGCGCCATCGCCTTGATGACAAAGACATTCATGCCGACCGGCGGCGTGATCAGCCCCAGCTCGACCGTCAGGACCGTGACGATGCCAAACCAGACCGGATCAATGCCCATCGCCTGAATGATCGGATAGACCACCGGCACGGTGATCACCAGCATGGCGATCGAGTCCATGAACATGCCGAGAATGAAGTACATCGCCAGAATGCACAGCAGCACCACGATCGGCGCCAGCTGCAGGCTGTACAGATAATCCGAAATGGAAAACGAAATGCGTGAGACCGAGATGAAGTAGCCCAGCGTCTCGGCACCGACCAGCATGAAAAACACTACCGTGGAGAGCGCCAGAGTTTCCTGTAGCGCGCTCCATAGCCCGGCCACGCGCATACCCTTGAACACGGCGTAAAGCAGGGTTGCGAAGGCACCGACGCTGGCCCCTTCGGTCGGCGTGAACAGCCCGAAATAGATGCCCAGAATGATCAGCAGGAACACCGCGAAAAACGGCACCAGCCCTGTCAGCGACGCGAATTTTTGACCCCAGCCGGTGGGTTCGCCCGCCACTGCCAGCGACGGGCGCAGCCGCATCACCACGGTAATGGTCAAACAATAGAACACAAGCCCCATCAGCCCCGGGATCAGACCGGCCATGAACATGTCGCCCACTGACTGCTCGGTGAGAATGGCATAAATCAGCAGGGCGATACTGGGCGGGATCATGATGCCCAGCGTTCCGCCGGCGGCCAGTGCCCCGGTGGCCAGGCCCCGGTTATAGCCGTAGCGCTCCATTTCGGGCAGGGCCACCCGGGTCATGGTACTGGCCGTTGCCAGCGAGGAGCCCGAGATCGCCGAAAAGATCCCGCAGGAGCCCACTGCCGCAATCGCCAGGCCACCCTTCCAGCCCCCACAGATCGCGCGCGTTGAACCGAAAAGCTTGCCGGCCATGCCCGAATGCGCCGCCAGCACCCCATTAAAATGAACATCGGCACGGCGCTGAAGCTGTAGTTGGTCAATACCTCGACAGGGACAGAGCGCACCATCGACAGGGCCGCACTCCAGCTGATCACCTGGGCAAAGCCGCCCACACCGACGATCAGCATGGTCAGCGCAACCGGCACACGCAGCACCATCAATACCAGCAGCAGCCCCAGGCCCAGGACCCCGATCATTTCACTTCCCATCCGGAATCTCCTCGACCGAGGCCACGCGGTAGTTGAACCAAAAGCCCAGCACCGCAAACACCAGACTTCGGATACCCAGCAGCAGACTCAGCCCGGCCGCAACCGTGTAGATCGGCCCCATCGGCAGGCGCAGATCCTGCGTGACCTCCCCGTGGCCGCGGGCACTGACAGCCGAATCCCATAGCCCGATGGCCACCAGCAGCCCCAGCACTGCAAATCCCAGCAGATAAAAGCCGTTGAGGCGGGTCTTGAGGGTGTCGTTGAGTCGATGGCTGAACGCCTCGACCACCACCTGTCCTTTCTCGACATTGGCCGCCATGGCTGCCAGCAGGGCAAACAGCATCAGATAACTGACCAGCTCAACACTGCCCGCGACCCGCAGTGTCATGGCACCGTCACTGAAGCGGTACAGATAGCGCAGCGTGACATCAGCTACGGTCACCGCCAGCATGCCGGCAAGGGACACGCCGGCCACCAGCCTGCTCACGATCTCCAGCCAGCGACCAATACGAATGAACCCCTGCTGCATGACGCTCTCTCCGGGTCAGAAATCAGATGGTCAGGAATCAAATCCCCGCGCCGCAGTTCCTTTTGGCCTCCAGCGCGGCCTGATACACCTCGCGCGCCTGGTCAAGGCCGCGTGATTCAAGCTCGCTCAGATAGCTGTCGGGCGTCGGATACGCAACCCCTGTAGATCTGCCGGCGTCTGGACATCCGTCTCGCGGGTATGGATATAGCCCGGCCCGGTGGTAAACATGAACAGCACATGGCTGTCCTTGTACTCATCACCAAAACGGCCGTCGTCATAAAGGGTCTGCATGATGCAGGCGCCTTCCGGCGCCGATTCGGCAACGCCCGGCAGCTCGACGATCTGTGACAGCGGGAAACGACCGGCCGTGTAGCCCTGAGCGGTAATCCCGATATCGGTAATCCCCTTGACGGTTGCGTCATAGGTATCGTCGGCCTTGCTCAACGTCTGCGATGGAAAATTCTGCACCCGCAGCTCACCATCAGAAGCCGCCTCGACGCTTTTCGCCCAATCCTCGAAAATCTCCTGATTGATCGCAGAAACGCCCGGCCAAAAATGAGACATGCGAAGCGTAGTCGCGGCCTGGCTGGCGCCGGCGGTCAGCATGGCCGCTGCAGCTGTCAATACACAAATCCCGGAACGAATTTTCATGGGCGGGCGTAACCTCTTGAGCGATCGCAGCATGCCGATCATCAATTTATTGTTCGCAATAAGTACAAAAGTTCGCTTTGAGGAACAACATAAACCAACCGTGGCTGGAGCGAAAACCGACTTTAGTTGAGCGGGGTGATGCGCCGCTGCCCTGCATCACTACGCGGCCACATGACATGGCGCAGCCCGGCCACATTGAAATACGGGAGCATGTGATGAGCGATTACTCCAGCGCCTCAAAGGGCAACCCCACATAGTTTTCGGCAATGGTGACAAGCCCCGCACGGGAACCTGTGCAGTAATCCAGCTCGGCCTGCTGAAGGCGCCGTTCGAAGTCTTGCTTATCGGAAAAGCGGTGCAGATTGGTGGTCATCCACCATGAAAAGCGTTCGGCCTTCCAGACACGCCGCAGGCATATGTCGGAGTAGCGAGAGATGAGATCGGCGCGGCCTTCCCGGTAGATTCTGACCAGCAGGTGATAAAGGGTATGCACATCGCTGGCGGCCAGGTTCAGACCCTTGGCGCCGGTGGGCGGGACGATATGGGCGGCATCACCGGCCAGAAAAAGCCTTCCGTACTGCATGGGCTCGACCACAACACTGCGCAGTGGCGCGATGCTTTTCTCGATGGCGGGCCCGGTGACCAGTGTTCTGGCAATATCCTCGGGCAGGCGCGCCCTGAGCTCCTCCCAGAAGCGCTCGTCGGACCAGTCCTCGACCCTTTCACCCGCCGGTACCTGCAGGTAGTAACGGCTACGGGTCCGGGAACGCATGCTGCACAGGGCAAAGCCTCGTGTGTGACTTGAATAGATCAGCTCGTCAGACACCGGGGGCGTATCGGAGAGCATGCCCAGCCAGCCAAACGGATAGACCCGCTCGAAGATTTCAAGGCGATCTTCGGGAATCGAACGACGTGACACGCCGTGATAACCATCACAGCCGGCCACATAGTCACACTCCAGGCGACGGGTTTCCCCTTCGCTTTCAAAGGACACCCAAGGTTGCTCGGTATCAAGATCGTGCAGCGCGACGTTGTCGGCTTCATAGATGGTCGTGGCACCGGCCGCTTCCCGGGCCTCCATCAGATCGCGGGTAACTTCGGTCTGGCCGTACACCATGACGGATCGGCCACCGGTAAGCCCGGCAAGATCGACACGGACCCGACGGTTATCAAAGGCAAGCTCAAAGCCATCATGAGGCATGCCCTCCTCACTCATGCGCTGGTCGACACCCGCCTCGCGCAATAGATCCACCGTGCCCTGCTCCAGTACGCCGGCGCGAATTCGTCCCAGCACGTAGTCTCCTGAGCGCCGCTCGAGAATGACGTTGTCGATACCCTGACGCTGCAGCAGCTGCCCCAGCAGCAGGCCCGCCGGGCCGGCGCCGATAATGGCCACTTTTGTACGCATCGCGAACTTCCGTTACAGAAATGATAGATCTCATTTTCTGCTTCACAGCGCACGCCTTTAAGGCACAAATGAACGACGAAATGACAATATCCGCGGATTACTCGATGACTTTAGTCTGGCAGACCATGCCCGACCGGAAGATTGGTGATGACGATAGCCCAGACAGTGCCTGTCTTTCGTCTGTACGGTGAAACCCGGGACTGGCCCACGCCGGACCTGTTGCACTGCGAAACCATTGCCGATCGCAGCCTGCCCCACGGCTGGCAGATCAGGCCCCATCGCCATACCGACCTGATGCATCTGCTGCTGCTCACAAGGGGTGGCGGCAGCGCGCACCTTGGCGAGCTGACCTGCCGACTGACGCCACCGGCACTGATCTGCGTACCGGCCGCGGTCTCTCATGACTTTCACTTTTCACCGGACACCGAAGGCCACATCGTCACGCTGGCCCGACCGCTGGTCGAAAAGCTCCAGCAACGCCTCCCCCAGGCACAGGTGCTGCATCGTGCCAATCATTACGCCCTCGCCCTGCGTGCCGAGCAGGCGCCTTTGACAGCGCTGATCAAACAGCTGCACACCGAATATCGCCATACCCCGATGGGTCAACAGGAGGGACGGGAGGTCATGCTCAATGCCCTGATCGAGGCAGTCGTGCTGCAGCTGTGGCGACGCGCCCGCTGGCAGCCGCATCACCATCGCCCGACATCCCGGCGAGGCGAACAGCACCTGCAGCGGTATCAGGCCCTGATCGAAACCTGCTTTCGTAACCAGCCCACCGTACCGCAGCTGGCCGCCGGTATCGGCATCAGCAGCGCCCATCTCAATGAGATCTGCCGGATGCTGGCCGGGCGCAGTGCGCTGCAGCTGCTGCACGAGCGAGTGCTGCTTGAGGCCCGTCGCCAGCTGACCTATACCCGCCACAGCATCGCCACTGTCAGTGAGCAGCTCGGCTTTTCCGAGCCCGGCTATTTCACGCGCTTTTTCAAGCGCCATACCGGTGAGACGCCACGCGCCTTTCGCCAGCGGCTGCCGGGCGCGTAACAGGGAACATAACGTGCGCGGTGACGGATCAAGCCGCCGCGGTCACGGCCTGTTCCAGGGCCCGGCCAGGGCATGAGTTTTTGATGCGGTGCAAAAGGTTAAAAGTCGAAAAACGCCGTCTCGCCCTCGCCCTGCAGGCGAATATCAAAGCGGTAGCGCGCCCCGGATTCACCGTCGTCTGATTCGCGCCGGGCCAGCAGGGTCTGGCGGCGCGTGGGGGATTCAATGGCATTGAAAATCGGGCAGCCCGCGTTGGCCTCCGTTTCATCCTCGAAGTAGAGCCTTGTGCTGAGCTGGATGTTGATGCCGCGGGCAAACACCATCAGGTTGATGTGCGGTGCCATCTGCCGACCGTTGGCCAGTGCCACGGCGCCGGGTTTGACGGTGAAAAACTGCCATTCGCCATCGTTTTCCACCGTCGCGGCCGTCCGTCCGAAACTGTTAAAGGGGGCATCACTGTCAAAGCGGGGCTGATACTGACCGTCGGCATTGGCCTGCCACACTTCCAGCAAAGCATCCCGAACAATATCGCCGTTGCCATCAATGACACGACCAACGATCTCGATACGCTCACCTTCGGCCTGATCGCCGGCCAGTCGGTTCCAGACTTCCTGCTCCCGCGGTGGCAGGCCGGCGATATCGAGTGCCAGTCCGATATGGACATAGGGGCCGGCGGTCTGCGAGGCGGTTTCGCGCAGCACGCCGTCCGCCATCGGTTGCGCATTGGGCTGTTGCATGACTGATCTCCTGTTCACTTAGCCCTGATTCTCAAACCAGGTTTGCAGTTCACCGCGTACGACAAGATCAAAGCGATAGGTCAGACAGTCCATGGTGCGACTGTGCGCCATATCCAGCCGCCCGACCATGGTCGCCACGGCCTCGGGGTCGCGCAGCGTTTGTACGATGGGGCACAGCGGAATCAGCGGATCGCCCTCGAAATACATCTGGGTGATCAGGCGTGTCGAGATCGAAGGCCCCATCACCGAGACGTGAATATGGGCCGGGCGCCAGCTGTTGATGTCGTTGGGCCAGGGATAGGGGCCCGGCTTGATGGTGCGAAAGCGATACCAGCCCTGCTCATCGGTCAGACAGCGCCCCACGCCGCCAAAGCCGGGGTCGAGCGGGGCGAGATATTGATCCTTCTTGTGCCGGTAGCGCCCGCCGGCATTGGCCTGCCACATTTCTACCAGCGTGTGGGGCACGGGCTTGCCGAACTGATCGATGACCCGACCATGCATGATGATGCGCTCGCCGATCGGCAGTCCCGAATGCTGCGGATCCTCACGGAAGTTGAGCAGTAGATCGTTGTCGTTCGGGCCCATGCGCAGGTGACGAAAGTCCGGGCCGGACAGCTCGGACACGGTGGGTTTCAGCAGACTGACCAGCGCCTGGCGCGGCGAGCGTGCCACCGACGTCTTGTAGCCGGGCGTGTGTGGGGCGGGGTGCCAGTTGCGATCGCGCGGTACAAAGCGCCTGTTCTCTATATCCGACATGACTTGCATCTCGTGGGTGAATGAAGCGCTCGGCGGGCGGGCAGCGGTGCAGGAGAGAAGTGTTTTGCCAACGATTTGTTCGCGATATGAACACTTCTTTGTGATGCGAACCAAACTATGGAGCCAGTCCGCAAAAGGCAATCACCACTTTGGTCGCAGACCGGTCAACCGGTTTGAAGGACAGTGCCGGCAGGAGAGGCCTGCCCGGCAGGGGTTACTGAAGATGGCTTGCTGCAGATGACTTGCTGCAGAAGATTTACTGAAGATGACTTACTGCATGTGACGGGCCAGCTGATCGCGCTTTTCCAGCAGCAGCGGCAGGAAGTCTTCTCGCAACTGCTGATCGGAGATGCGCATGGCGTTGGTGCTGATGTTGATCGCCCCCAGCAGCCGCCCGGTGCCGGCATACAGCGGCACCGCCAGCGAGCGCAGGCCCGAATCAAGCTCCTGATCCACCACACAAAAACCGTCGCGCCGTACCCGGGCGAGTTCGCCGCGAAAGGCCGCCATGTCGGTCAGGGTGTACCCGGTATGCGCTTCAAGCGTTACGCCCTCAAGCAGGGTATCAAGCGTGGTCTCATCCAGCTGCGCCAGCAGCGTGCGTCCCATCGAGGTGTAAAGCGCCGGCAGACGCGTGCCTACCGACAGTGTAATGGCCATCAGCCGGTGGCGAGCAGCCGAACGGGCGGCGTACACCACCTCGAGCCCGTCGAGCACCCCGAGTGATGCCGATTCCCCCGTGCGTTCGGTCAGCTCTTCAAGCCCCTGCTGGACCACCGAGTGGTAGTTGTTGGCCGACAGAAACGAATAGCCCAGCGACAGCACGCGAGGCGAAAGCTCGAACTGACGCTTGCGCCGCGCCACATAGCCCAGCGCATGCAGGGTCAGCAAAAACCGGCGTGCCCGGGCCCGGTTCATGCCGGTGCGGGCAGCCACCTCGCTGAGCGTCATGCTGCGATGCTCCTGATCAAACGCCGAAATGACCTCCAGCCCGCTGGCCAGCGCGGTCACGAAATCTCGATCGTCCGGCGTAATCGCGGCGTCTTCATCGCCGTCGGTCGGCTTCACCATCGAAGGGCTCTCCTGAAGGGGTCTCGAAAAAAGGAGGCAAAAGCAGCCTGTGCTGGCACTCGCCAGCGTCAGGAGCGCATGCCAGGATAAGGTTGTTCGCTCAACGTACAAAAGGTCGCAGAGTATCTGCATCAGCGCAATAGCGGGGAGACACCATGGCCTGCGCATTTCTTCACCACCCATTCATGAGCCGGGCAGCGCTTGCGCATTTTGACAACGCCGCCCTGATCGATGCCATGAAACACTTTGAACTGGCGCTGGCCGACAGCGAAGAGCAACACGGCGTGCTGCCCGCCGGTACCGGTGAGGCACTACGACAGCATCTTGCCGATCACGTGTTTGATCTCGAGGATCTGGAAAACGGCACAGCGCTGGGCGGCAACGTGGCAATTCCCTTCGTGCGCCAGGCAAAGGCTGCCCTGCCCAAGCCTCTGCGGGCTCATTTTCATTTTGGCGCCACCAGTCAGGACGTGCTCGACAGTGCCCTGATGCTTCTAAGCCAGCGGCGGCTGCCTACCCTGCTGACGCTGGCTCAGCGCAGCCTGAGCGCCCTGGCTGATCTGATGGATCGCCACCGCAATACCGCGATGATCGGGCGCACCCTGATGCAGCAGGCCCTGCCGATCACCTTTGGCGTACGCGCGGCCCAGTGGGCACTGCAGCTGGATGAGGCGCGAACACGCCTGGCTGAAATTGCCGAGACAGGTCTGCCGGTGCAGTTTGGCGGCCCGGTAGGCATCCATAACGGGCTTGATGACGGGCTCGCCATCATGGCGACACTGGCCGCCTCGCTGGGGCTGCGCGCCCCACTGCTGCCCTGGCATACCAACCGCCAGCCAATCCACGCCCTGATCACCGCACTGGATGCGCTGGCCACCGCCGCTGACAAGATCGCCCTTGATGTGGCCCTGCTGGCACAAAGCGAGATTGGCGAGCTGAGTGAACCCGCTGGCGAAGGGGTGGGTGGCTCCTCGTCGATGGCCCACAAGCGCAATCCGGTGCGCTGCGCGCTGATTCGCACCGCCACCCGCCACGTTCACGGCCATACGGCCACCGTGATCAACGCCGCCAGCCAGCCACTGGAACGCGGTCTGGGCGAATGGCACAGCGAATGGGCGCCGCTGATCGAAAGCCAGCAGCTGCTGGAAGGTGCCCTGTTACAGCTCGCCGTGCTGCTGGAAGGGCTGGAAGTTCACGATGACGTGATGGCCTCGCGGCTAGCAGCCCTGAATATGGCCGCCCGCCATGATACCGACAGCAGCCACTGCCAGATTGATCGGGTGCTGGCGCATCTGGTTCGGTAGCCATACCGGCCAGTCAGTGCGCACGGCACCTGCCTCAACCGCTCCCGTTTTGTAGACCTTGGTCGCAATTTTGCTGCCGTCGCCCTCACGGTTCGGCGGCATTTTTTGCTGTTAAAACAATCGCCTGCCAACGGCTATTCGAGGTCTCTACGCTACCCGCCATCCGTCGGGGTGTATTGACGGCCTGCTCGGCCTCGCCATAATCTGGTTCGCATTGCAAACATAAAGTTCATATAGCGAACAAAAGAGGCCCTCTCATGGCTGAGTTTCTCTCGCTTCACGAGGCGATCGCCCGCCACGTCCACGATGGCGATACCGTGGCGCTGGAAGGGTTTACCCATCTCATCCCGTTTGCCGCCGGCCATGAGATCATCCGCCAAAAGCGCCAGAATCTGACGCTGATTCGCATGACGCCTGATCTGCTTTATGACCAGATGATCGGCATGGGCTGCGCCTCGAAGCTGATCTTTTCCTGGGGCGGCAACCCCGGGGTTGGCTCCCTGCATCGCCTGCGCGACGCCGTCGAGAAGCACTACCCGGCACCGCTTGAGATCCTCGAGCACAGCCACGCTGCGATGGCGTGCGCCTGGGAGGCCGGTGCCGCCGGTCTGCCGCTGGCGGTGCTTCGTGGCTATCTCGGCAGTGACCTGCCGCGGGTCAACCAGGACATTCGCCACATCGACTGCCCCTTTACCGGCGAGCGGCTGGCCGCCATCCCTGCCAATCGCCCCGACGTCACCGTCATCCATGCCCAGAAGGCAGATCGGGCCGGTAACGTGCTGATCGAGGGCATCATCGGCGTGCAGAAGGAGGCCGTACTGGCCGCTCGCCGCAGCGTGGTGACCGTCGAGGAGGTCGTTGACAGTCTGGAGGCCCATCCCAATGCCTGCGTGCTGCCGGCCTGGGCCATCAGCGCCATCGCCGTCGCGCCCGGCGGCGCCGCGCCTTCCTACACCCACGGCTACTACGGCCGCCGCAACGACTTCTACAAGCAGTGGGACGCCATCGCCCGCGACCGCGACACCTTCCGCCAGTGGATGGAAGACAACGTCATGACCGTCGAAGAAGGAGTGTCTGCATGAGTGATATGTCCCCTGACCATGGCAACACGACGGCCCACGACTACACCGCCACCGAAATGATGACGGTCACGGCCTCCCGCGCGCTCACCAATGGCACCACCTGCTTTGTCGGCATCGGCCTGCCCAGCGAGGCCGCCAATCTGGCTCGCCTGACCCATGCCCCCGATACGGTATTGATCTACGAATCCGGCACCCTGCAGACCAGGCCTGACGTGCTGCCGCTGTCCATCGGGGACGGCGAGCTGTGTGATACGGCACTGTCCACCGTGTCGGTGCCGGAGATGTTTCGCTACTGGCTGCAGGGTGGCCGGGTCGATGTCGGCTTTCTCGGCACCGCCCAGATCGATCGCTACGCCAATCTCAATACCACCCTGATCGGTGACTATCGTGAACCGAAGGTACGTCTGCCCGGCGGTGGCGGCGCCCCGGAGATCGCCACCAACTCGCGTGAAGTGTTCGTGATGATCAAGCACTCTCCGCGCGCCTTTGTTGAAGAGGTCGACTTTATCACCAGCCTCGGCTTCGGGCGCGACGGCCGCGCCCGTGACGATCTTCATCCCGAAACCGCCCGTCACATTGGCCGTGGCCCGACGCTGGTGATCACCGACCTGTGTCTGATGCGCCCTGACCCGGATACCCACGAGCTGGTGGTCACTTCGATTCATCCCGGCGTCACCCGTGAGCAGATTGTTGATGCGACCGGCTGGCCGGTGCGCTTTGTCGAGTCGCCCGAGGCCACCCCCGAGCCCAGCGAGCATGAAGTCAGCACGCTGCGCGAGCTCAAGGCGCGCACCGAGCGACACCATAGCGGTCACCATGAGGAGAAAAGCGCATGACGGACGTCTATCTCTGCCATCCCCGGCGCACTGCCGTGGGTAAATTTGGCGGCGCGCTGGCCGGTGTGCGTCCCGACGACATGGCCGCGCGCATGTTTGAAGCCGTGCTGCGTCAGGCCCCGGATCTCGACCCCGCTGCCATCGATGACGTCATCATGGGCTGCGCCAATCAGGCCGGTGAGGACAACCGCAACGTGGCCCGCATGGCGGCACTATTGGCCGGTCTGCCGGAAAGCGTGCCCGGCACCACCATTAATCGGCTATGCGGCTCCAGCATGGATGCCATCGGCACCGCGGCGCGCGCCATTCGCGCCGGCGAGGCCGAGCTGATGCTCGCCGGTGGGGTCGAATCAATGTCGCGTGCGCCCTATGTCATGGGCAAGGCAGACAGTGCCTGGTCACGTGGCCAGACCATGGAAGACACCACCATGGGCTGGCGCTTCGTCAATCGTTTGATGAAAGAACGCTTTGGCACGCACTCGATGCCCGAAACGGCCGAGAATGTGGCTGAACAGTTCAATATTTCGCGTGAGGATCAGGATCTTTTTGCCCTGAATTCACAGCAGCGCACCAGGCGGGCTCAGGACAGCGGTCGGCTGGCGCGAGAGATCGAGCCGTTTGAAGTGGCACGGCGCAAACAGCCTGCACTGATATTTGATACCGATGAGCATCCGCGCGACACCACGCTTGAAAAGCTCGCCGGCCTGTCCGCGCCCTTTCGTGACGGCGGCAGCATCACCGCCGGCAATGCCTCCGGCATCAACGACGGCGCAGTAGCGATGCTGGTCGCCAGTGAGGCGGCGGTAAAACGCTTCAATCTTGCCCCGATGGCCCGCCTCCACGGCATGGCCACGGCCGGGGTCGAGCCGCGCATCATGGGCATGGGGCCGGTGCCTGCCACCCAAAGGTTGCTGGGTCGGCTGGGCATGACACTTGATCAACTCGATCATATCGAGCTGAACGAGGCCTTCGCCGCCCAGGCGCTGGCGTGTCTGCGCGAGCTGGGCATTGCCGATGACGACCCACGGGTCAATCCCAACGGCGGCGCCATTGCGCTTGGCCATCCGCTGGGCATGTCGGGCGGGCGCATCATCACCAGCGCCATGCACGAGCTTGAACAGCGCGGGGGACGATTTGCGCTGTGTACCATGTGCATCGGCGTGGGTCAGGGTATTGCGACGGTGCTGGAGCGGGTCTGAACCCATCATCTGCATGCCTGCAGAAGGGAGCATCATGGAAGCCATCACCAACGTATCGGTTCGCATCGTTCAGCGCTATCTGCCCAGTGCCTTCGTGCTGGCGGTGATGCTGACCGCCATCGTGCTTGCCCTTGGCATGGGCATTACCCGGCAGTCGCCCATCGATATGGTGACGTACTGGGGTGATGGTTTCTCGGCGCTTTTCAAGTTTGGCATGCAGATGACGCTGGTGCTGCTGACCGGCTATGTACTGGCCCTGACGCCGGTCGTTCAGACCGCGCTGTCCGGTCTGACCCGACATGCCGGCTCGCCGCGGCAGGCCATTTTACTGACCATCGTCTTCAGCTTTGTCTGCTACTACCTCAACTGGGGATTCGGCATGGTGGCAGGCGCCATCCTGGCCCGCGAGATGGGCCACCGAGTTGCAGGTATCCACTTCCCGCTGCTGGTGGCGGCCGCCTACGGCGGCGAACTGGTGCGCGGTCCGTCGTCGTCGATTCCTCTGGTCATCGCTACCCCCGGACATTTCATGGAAGACGCGATTGGCATCGTGCCGGTCTCGCAAACGCTTTATTCCGGCTGGAACATCGCCCTGACGCTGTTGCTGCTGGCCCTGCTGCTGGCCTTTTTCGCGCGTCAGAAGCAGCCCGAGCACATTGTCACCCTGCAAATGACCGACCGGACCCCGGCAGCGCCCGAGACCCATGACGAGGCCCCCGCCGATACGCCGTCCGATCGCATCGAGCAAAGCCGCCTGCCAACCCTGTTTCTGGGGGCCATGGCGGCGCTTTACCTGATCGTTCAGGCCGTAACCGACGGGCTGAGTATCGATCTCGATACCGTGATCATTTTCTTTCTGGCGCTGGGACTGTTGCTGCACCGCAGTCCGAAGGCCTATCTGGCCGCGGCAGAAAAGGGAGTGAGCGCGGCCCGCGGCATCATCGTGCAGTTTCCGCTATATGCCGGCATCGCGGGCATGATGACCGGATCAGGACTGGTCACACACTTTTCACAAGCCGTCATCTCACTGGCCACGCCTGCCACCTTTCCCATCCTGACCTTTTTGTGTGCCGGCATCGTCAACTTCTTCATTCCCTCCGGCGGCGGTCAGTGGGCCATTCAGGGGCCGATCATGATGGAGGCGGCCGCCGCCATTGGCGCCGACCCGGCCCAGACCATCATGGCCTTCACCTGGGGAGACGGCTGGACCAACCAGATTCAGCCGTTCTGGGCACTGCCGCTGCTGGGTGTGGCAGGGCTCTCGGCGCGCGACATCATGGGCTATCTCATCATCTGGCTGGTGATTTCGGGGCTGGCCATCGGTGGCGTCTTTGCCGCGCTGGCCCTGCTGGGATAAGCCGCCGCAGCACGGCCTGCACTCGACATACCGGAACTGGACCATCAGGAGACACACATGACGTTCATGGAGTATCAGGGTCGCACTATCGCCTGGCGCTTGCTGGGCCCGGAAGCGGCACCGCTGGTGGTGCTCGCCCATCCACTGGGCATGAGCCAGAGCGTCTGGGACGAGGTGCTGCCCACCCTTTTGAGCCGCTATCGCGTCCTGACGTGGGATCTACCCGGCCACGGCGGCAGTGCCGCCGCCTCTGGTGCCCTGACCATCGAGGCGCTGGCCGATGAACTGCTCACGCTGGTGGCCCAGACCGGCGCCGAGCGCTTTCACTTCGTGGGCACCTCGATTGGCGGCGCACTGGGTCAGCACCTGCTGGTACACCACGGCGAGCGCCTGGCCGCGGTAGTCCTGACCAATACGGGCGCCGTTATCGGCACCCCGGACAACTGGCATGTGCGCGCAAAACGTGTCCGCAGCGAAGGGCTGGCCGCGATGGCCGCTGAGCTGGCGCCGCGCTGGTTCAGTGCCGCCACCCGCGAAAACGAGGCTCTCGTGGAAGGCTGGCGCGCCCAGCTCGCCCGCACCAATGATGAGAGCTATGCGCGGCTGTGCGAGATGCTGGCCGGCTTCGACATGCGTGATGCATTCGAGAAAAGACCCGAGCGCGACGGCCTTTACCTGCTCGGTGGCAGTGACGACCTTTCAACACCGCCGGAGACGCTCACGGCGCTGGCGGACTGCCTGAATGAGCCGCCACTGGAAATTCTGCCCGGTGTCGGCCACGTGCCCCCGGTCGAACAGCCATACGCCTTGGCACAGCGCCTCATGACCTGGCTGGGTACCCGTGGTGGCAACATTGGCCTTCACGGCGTCAATCATGATGAGGGGCTTGCGACCCGCAAGCGCGTGCTCGGCGCCGAGCATGTCGAGCGCGCGTCAAACAATGCCACCACATTGGATCAGCCGTTCCAGCAGATGATCACCCGCTTTGCGTGGGGCGAGCTGTGGGGCAGTCAGGATCTGTCTGTCACCCAGCGCAGCCTGATTACGCTGGCGATTCTGGCCGTCCTCGGGCGTGATGGCGAGCTGGTGCTGCATTTGAAGACCGCCCATCGCACCGGGGTCAGCGAGTCAGAGCTGCGCCAGGTCCTGATGCATGTGGCCACCTATGCCGGGGTGCCGGCGGCCAATCACGCCTTTGGACTGGCCAGACAGCATGGCTGGGGCGACCAGCCCGCGTCATCGCACCCCGAGGGTTAACGGTTTACAGCGTGAATACAGCAGCGTCATTGCTGACAGGGCAGGGCCTCATGAGCAGGCCGCACGCTGGACAGGCAATGTTTTTCCAATCACTGCACATGAGAGCTATTCATGAAACTGGGCCTGATCGGTATTGGCATCACGCAATCACGCTCCCCGGATCTGCATCACAGACTGGGGCAGTTGACCGACATTGACACTCGTTACGATCTTTTCGATGTCAGCGGTGTGTCGGATTTTTCCCTGCCGGACCATCTTGAGCGGCTGCAGCGGGAAGGCTACCGCGGCGTCAACATCACCTATCCCTTCAAGGAACAGGCGCTGACGCTTGCCCGTCATGCCGGTGAAAGCGCCAGACGCGTCGGGTCTACCAACACGCTGCTGTTTGAAGCCGACGGCATTCGCGCGGAAAACACCGACTTCACCGGTTTTCAGAGTGCGTGGCGCTTTAATTTCGGCGAGGTCGCCCCGGGTGGCGTCGTGCAGCTGGGTGCCGGTGGCGTGGGCCGGGCCGTCGCCCACGCGCTGGCAGGCCTTCAGGCACCGTGGATGGCCATTTTCGATACGGATACCGAGCGTGCCGAACGTCTGGCCGCAGAGCTGCGCCACCTTGGCACCGAGGCCACCGCCATTGACCGCGACGGGCTGGCAGACCGGCTAATGAGCGCGGAGGGCGTGCTCAACTGCTCGCCGATCGGACATCTCGACCATCCCGGCTGCCCACTTGATACGACGCTGCTGCGCAGTGAACAGTGGATTTTCGACGCCGTCTATGTGCCGGCCGAAACCGAGCTTTTAATGGCGGCGCGTCAGCGTGGCATGACCGTGTTGTCAGGCGTTGATCTTTTTGTCTTCCAGGGGGTCGATGCCTTTCGCTGGTTTGCCGCCTCAAGCGAGGCCGAGGCGCGTATTGTTCAGCAGACCCCAACGCTGAGAGCGCACTATCATCGTGAGCTGATCGGCACCACCCCCTGATCACGCGTCCCAGGACAGCATTCATGCCGGCCGGACAGTCCTCCGGACGGCGAAAGATTCAGCTACCAGGAGCCATCCCATGCGTTCGATCGCAACCGTTTCCATCAGTGGCGATCTCAGCGACAAGCTCGAGGCCATTGCTCGTGCCGGTTTCCAGGGCGTCGAGATTTTCGAAAACGACCTGCTTTCCTGGGGGGGCACTCCCGAGGAAGTGCGCGAAATGGCCACTTCACAGGGGCTTTCCATCACTGCCCTGCAGCCCTTTCGCGACTTTGAAGGCATGCCCGAGCCGCAGCGCCGGCGCAACTTCGAGCGGGCCGAACGCAAGTTTGACCTGATGAAGGCACTGGGCACCGATTTCATGCTGGTCTGCAGTAACACCTCTCCCCAGAGCTCCGGCGAGCGTGAACAGATCGTGGCAGACCTGCGCGAACTGGCCGAGCGCGCCCATGCCCATGGACTGCGCATCGGCTTCGAGGCATTGGCCTGGGGACGCCACATCAATGACTATCGTGACGCCTGGGAGATGGTGCAGCGCGCCGATCATCCGGCTCTGGGGCTGGTGCTCGACAGCTTTCATGCGCTGGCGCCCGGTCTGTCCACCGACCCGATCGCAGAGATCCCGGGAGACCGTATCTTTCTGGTCCATCTGGCGGACGCTCCGTTGCTGGATATGGATCTGCTCAACTGGAGCCGCCATTACCGCTGCTTCCCAGGTCAGGGACGGCTGAATATCGAAGCGTTCATGAAGGCGCTGGGCCGTACCGGCTATAACGGCCCGCTGTCTCACGAGATTTTCAACACCAGCTTTCGAACCGCCCCGCCCCGGGATACCGCCCTGGATGGCATGCGCTCGATGATTCTGGTCGAGAACATGGCACCCAATACCCCTTATTTTTCATCCCTGCCCCCGTCACCCGTTTTCAACGGCATCCATTTTCTGGAGTTCACCGTTGATGAAGAACGGGCCGCGCCGCTGAAGCAGATGATTGCGGCACTGGGCTTTCGCCACATCGGGCATCACCGCTCCAAGAACATCCAGCTCTGGCGCCAGGGGGATCTGCATCTGGTGCTCAACATGGAAACCGACAGCTTTGCCCACACCTTTCGGCTGGTGCACGGCATTTCGGTGTGCGCCATCGGGGTTCGCGACAACGACCCCTTGCTGACCATGGCCCGTGCCAGGGCCTTCAAGGCGCGCAGCCATGAAGGGCCGGTCGGGCCGGGCGAGCTGCAGATTCCCGCGCTCAGAGGCATGGAAAACAGCCTCATCTATCTGGTCGATCCTGAAACGGCGCGTGACAGACAGTGGCAGACCGACTTTGAGCTGTTTGAAACGCCTCGGGGCGCAGAGGCCGGCATTGCCGGCGTCGATCATCTCTCGACGGTCGTTGCCCCCACCCAGCTACTGGGCTGGCAGCTGCTGTTCAAGACGGTGTTCGACTTTGAGGCCGGCAGTGAGCATGAACTGGTCGACCCTCACGGACTGGTGGTCAGTCAGGCCATGACCAGTCGGGATGGCACCATTCGCCTGCCGCTCAATGTCTCAAGCGCCCAGGAAACACTGCCGGGACGCTTCATGAGTGAAGGCCGCGGCGGCATTCAGCAGATCGCGCTGGGCACCCACGATATTTTCGCAACGATTGATCAGTTGGTCGCCAACGGCCTGGTGCTGCTGGGCATCCCCGCCAACTACTACGATGACCTGGCCGCGCGGTTTGACCTTGATGACGCGGTGCTGGAGGCGATGCGCGCGCGCAACATTCTTTACGATCGCAACGAAGAGGGCGGCGAATTCCTGCATGCCTACACCGATTTCTTTGCTGACCGCTTTTATTTCGAGATCGTCGAACGCCGGGGGGACTACCATCAGTTCGGCGCTGTCAATGCCCCGATCCGACTGGCAGCTCAGTCGCGTCACCGGGCGCAGCGGAGCTGACCGTCATCCGGCCCGGGAACGGATACTGCTTTGGTCCATTTGACTCGAATCAGGTCTGCCAATAGCCTGGTTCGTATCACAAACTGATGTTCGTACAGCAAACATTCATATGGCATCCAGCCATGACGGCACAACGATAAAACAGCCTGTGGAGAATAACGCGATGGTCGATTCGATCTGGAAGGTGGCAGTCGCCGGTGGCCTGTTGGGCGCCACTCTTATGGCGCAGGCTGACACGATTCGATTTGCACATGTCGATCCGGACAGCTGGCAGAGCTCGAAAAAGGGGGCTGCGGCGGCCATGTTCAAGGCGGCCGTGGAATCCAGAAGTGATGATTTAAAGGTCGAGCTTTACCCGGCCGGCGCGCTGGGCGGAGAGGACGAAACCGTTCAGCAGGCCATGGACGGCATGACCCAGGTGGTCATGATTTCGGGAGCGATGTCCAAGGTCTGTCCGGCGGCCGGAGTGCTTGATATCCCCTTCATGTTCAATACGGCCTCCCAGGCCTGGAAGGTACTGGACGGCGAGTTTGGCGATGCGCTGGCACAGCACTGCCTCGATCAGACCGGCCTGCGTACGCTGGGCTACGGCGAAACAGGCTTTCGCAATTTCACCAACAACGACCATCCGATCCACTCGCCCGCCGACATGCAGGGGCTGAAGTTCCGGGTTCAGGATATCCCCCTGTATGTCGAGCTGGTGAAGTCGCTGGGCGGTGAACCGGCGCCGATTCCATGGTCGGAAACCCCCACGGCCCTGTCAACGGGCGTCGTGGACGGTCAGGAGAACCCGGTCAGCACCATCTACAACAACAACCTGCATGAGCTGCAGAAATACATGACACTGGACCGGCATATTTATGCCACCGATTTTCTGCTGATCAACGAGCAGTATTTCCAGTCGCTCTCGCCCGAGGATCAGGCCATTGTCGAGGAGGCCGGCCGGCTTGCAGGCAACATGGGCCGCTCCATTCAGGAATTCACCGCGGCCAATGGTCTTCTGGCCGTTCAGAAGGCGGGCATGGAGGTCTACACGCCTACCCCCGAGGAAATTGAGCAGTTCCGCAACAAGGCTCAGCCACCGGTGGTTAAACTGCTGCGCAACGACCTCGGCGATGAAGCGAACTGGATCGACAGGCTCCAGCAGGCGGTCGACAGTACTGCTCAAAAGAATCCGTCATAACGCTTGCGGCACCTGCTGACCTGCATATGACAACACCCTTTGGCCCGACATGCCGGTGGACGACTGTCCGCCGGTGTCCACTATCCCCTGGATGACATCATGAGCCGACTCTACTGTCGCCTGCGCGCCAGCGTCGTCGCCCTGCTCGCCTTTAGCGCCGGGCTATGCATGGCGCTGCTGTTTGCCATCGTTTTGATCAATGCACTAATGCGCTATTTCCTGGGCAGTTCGCTGGCATGGGGCGGGCAGCTGCCGATTTTCCTGGGGATCTACGGTGTCATGTTCGGCATCGCACTGGCCTATCTGCAGGACCGCCACATCAGGCTGGGGCTTGTGGTCGATGCGCTGTCGCCAGGGATCAGGGAACGGCTGTTCCTGCTGGTCGATGTCTCGGTCATCATGCTGGGGAGTACGCTTGCCGTGGCCGGCATGCGGTTTGTCGAAAGCCGTGGTGGCATGCGCGTGTCGGGCATGACCGGCATTGCAGATTCGCTGGCCACTTCGACCAATCTCGCCCTTTTCAAGGGACTGGGGACGCTGGCGCCCTATCAGTTTGCGATGGTCGTCGGCGGTGTTCTGCTGCTGCTGGCCGGGATACTGCGTCTGATCGACCGCCTGGCCATGGATCGCACCGCCACGACCACACCGTCCGAAGGGAGCATTTGACATGGTATTTGCCATTTTGCTGGTGTCACTGCTGATCGGCGTACCAGTGGCGTTTGCCATCCTCGCTGCCCTTTTTTACTTCATGGGTACGGGCGATTTCCCCTATAGCATTCAGGGCGTGGCGACCCAGCTCTTTGCGGGCATCAACTCCTTTTCCCTGCTGGCCATTCCGCTGTTCATTCTGGCCGGCGAGCTGATGAATGAAAGCGGCATTACCACCCGGATCATTGCCTTTTCAAAAGTGATGATCGGCCGGGTCAGCGGCGGTCTGGCCCACGTCAACATATGGGCCTCGGTCATGTTCGCAGGCCTTTCCGGTTCGGCCGTGGCCGATACCTCGGCGCTGGGCCGGGTCTTTATCCCGGAGATGGAAAAGGAAGGCTATCCCCGCGATTTTGCCGCAGCACTGACGGCAGCATCCTCTGTCATTGGCCCAATCATCCCGCCCAGTATTCCAGTCATTATCTATGCGCTGATTGTCAGTGGCGTGTCGGTCCCGGCACTCTTTATTGCGGGCATCGTGCCCGGGCTGCTGCTGGCGGTCTTTCTGTCGCTGTATGTGGTGTTTTTTGCCAGCCATTATCAGAAAAAACCCACGCAGATGCCTCGTGAGCAGAAGGTCACGATTCTGATTGATGGCATCGTGCCGCTATTGATGCCGGTGTTTGTCATCGGCTCGATTCTGCTGGGTGTGGTGACCCCGACCGAGGCAGCGGCATTTGCTGTCGCCTATGCGCTGATCGTCGGCGTCTTTATTTTTCGCAATATCCGCCTGCGCGATCTGCCGGGTATCTTCTCGCGCACCATGGTCGATAGCGCCGTCATCATGATCGTCATTGGCGCAGTGGCCGCCGCCAACTGGCTTTTGACCTTCAATCGTATTCCCAATCTGCTGACGGACTGGACGCTGTCGTTGATCTCCACCCCCTGGACCTTCCTGATTGCCGTTATCGCGCTGTTGCTGGTGGTCGGGCTGTTTCTGGAAGGCATTGCGGCCATGCTGGTGCTGGTGCCGATTCTGCACCCCATCGCCGTTCAGCTCGGTATCGATCCGGTACATTTCGCCATTGTGGTGATCTTTAACCTGATGATCGGTCTCATCACCCCACCGATGGGTCTTTGCCTGTTCGTGGTCGACTCGATTGCCAATGTCGGCATGGCAAGGCTGACACGACGTATCCTGCCGCTGTTTGCCGTGCAGGTCGGCGTGCTGTTGCTGGTGGCCTTTGTGCCGGCCATTGTCACCACCCTGCCCCATCTTCTCGGCTTTTAAGCCGCCATCAGCCTCCTCGCGTTCGGGCCTTTCAGAAAATGAAAGGCCCGAACGCGTTCTTAATGTCTTTCAAAACTGTCTTTCAAAACAACGGATTTGACGTGCGTCAATAAATGAACAGCGTTCGCCCGGCACAATGCCGGCAAGCAAACCACAGCGGTCGGGTCAGGTGCAGCTTGCCTGAGGGGTAACCGAACCGCGTTAAAAAAACTGTTCAGGGGAACCAGACACATGCGCGCGTTGCCGCTTGTTTCCATTGCCACTCTGGCACTCGGAGTGACCGTGGGTACGACTGCCCAGGCTGCTGAATCCACCTACGGTCAGGGCGATTTCTTCACCCGCGCCGGTCTGGCCAAAGTGTCACCGAAGGATGACAACGGCAATTATGATTCGCTGGGCGTGGACAAGGTCGACGTCAAGGACGGTCGCGGGTTCGCGATCACCTTCGGCTATCGCTTTCTCGACCAGTGGGGCGTGGAACTGCTGGCGGCGCAGCGCATCAAGCATGACTTTAATCTCGACGGTGACAAGGGCGGCTCGGTCAAGCACCTGCCCCCGACGCTGACGCTGCAGTATTACCCGCTGGGCGGCACCGATGCCCGCGTACAGCCCTATGTCGGCGCCGGCATCAACTACACTCGCTTCTCGGCGGAAAGCGTCGACATCGATGGCGCCAGCATGGACATGGACAATTCCTGGGGCTGGGCCGGTCAGGTCGGTGTGGATCTGTTGATCAACGACCACTGGGCCATCAACGCCGCTGCCTGGTATCTGGACATCGACTCCAACGTGACCGCCAGCGCCGGCGGCGAGACCTACAGGACGCACCTGGAGATCGATCCGGTCGTTATCATGAGCGGCATCAGCTACCGCTTCTAACCAGCATCATCCTTTTCGCGCCGCCCTTTCGCTCGGCGCAGACCCGACGGTTTCGGCCTGCCGTCGGGTTTTTTTATATCTGTCAGCAGGCCGAAACCGTGCGCCATCCCTTCCGTGGCATTGGCGAGACGCCGGTGTCACCGAATATCTGCTGAAGGCTCGAAAACACATCACGCTCGCGGTTACTATCAAGGCATTCGCTGCCTATCGGAACCTGCTCATGTCACTGCTTGCCGCCTTTCGCCTTCCCCTGCCGTCGAGACAGCGCCTGCGCGGTGTGTCACTACTGGTCTCTGTCCTGTGGCTGGCCGGCTGTGCCGGCAATCCCGAGATGCAGACCAGCGACATGATGGGCCCGATCTCCGAGCAGCAGGATCTGTCGATCGAGCGGGTGCTGGTCATGAATTACGCCCGCGACGCGCTGGGCACGCCCTATCGCTACGGCGGCACGACCCCTGCCGGCATGGACTGCAGCGGTCTGACCCAGGCCAGCCTTCTGGCCGCCGGCATCGAGATTCCCCGCACCTCGCAGCAGCAGTTTGATGGCCTTGAGCACATCGAGCGCGCCCGCCCGGGGGATCTGATGTTTTTCGGCTCGGGAGGTAACGTGAGCCATGTGGGCATCTATATGGGCAACAACCAGATGATCCACGCCCCGGGCAGCGGGCGTCAGGTGACCCTCGCCAGCCTGGACAAGCGTTACTGGCGCAGCCACTACCGGGGTGCCGCGGCACCGGCGCCCTGACCGATTCGATGACCTTTTCCCTGTTACGAAAGAGACCTTACATGACCCTCTCGACACGCTATCGCTGGCTGGCAGTACCCGCCCTGCTACTGACCCTGACCGCCTGCGACCAGACCGGCGATGACCAGACGCCCGATGACCGGGCCACCCCGCAGGACAACGCCGCCACCGCCCATGCCCCGGACGCGCAAAAACCGCAGGAAGGCCTGTCGCCGACCTTCGTCAATCGCACCCTCAAGGCGCCGGACTGTGAGGGCGATGACTGCGCCAGCATCGACGTGCGCATGATCGAATTCGACAATGCCCCCGAGCTTTCCAGTGAACTGGAACGTCGTCTGGTCCGGATGGGCAGTCCCATCAGTGACTCGATGGTCGATGAGGACAAGCTGCCCGCCACCGTGGACGCCTACGCAGACGATTTTTTCGATCAAAGTGCTCAAGCCAACGCCGACAGCGATAACCCGCGTCCCTATCACACGACCCTGGAAGCCAAGGAAGTCGGCCATCACGACGACCTGCTGATTCTCGAGCTTCAAAGCTACGTCATGACCGGCGGTGCCCACGGCATGCCGGCTACCGACTATATGGTCATCGATGAAAATACCCGCCAGACCCTGACGCTGGACGACATGCTCGAAGAAGGTCAGAAGCCGGCCTTCGAGGCGGCGCTGAAAAGTGCCTGGCAGCGCTGGATGGAGGACAGTGAGGCGGGCAAAACGCTCGATCCCGACGACTGGCCGTTCTCGCCCAGCGACAACGCCGCCCCGCTGGCCGACAACATGGCCGTCACCTATGGCGTCTATACGCTGGGGCCCTATGCGATCGGCCAGCCGACGCTGACCATCCCCTACAGCGACCTGACAGGCGTTCTCAAGCCGCGGTTCATGCCCGAAACAACCGTCACTGATACCCCGGAGTCACGATGAACGTTTTAATCCTCAACGGCCCCAATCTGAACCTGCTGGGCAAGCGCGAGCCGGAGATCTACGGCCATGAGACGCTTGCCGACATCGAAAACGCCATTCGCCACCGCGCCTTTGATCAGGGCGTGGGCACCGACTTTCTCCAGACCAATCACGAAGGCGTGATGCTCGACCGCATTCATGAGGCGCGCGGGCGCTTTGATGCCATCATCATCAACCCGGCCGCCTGGTCGCATACCTCCGTGGCGCTGCTGGACGCGCTCAAGGCCTTTGAAGGGCGCGTGATCGAGGTGCACCTGTCCAATATTCATACCCGGGAGGTGTTTCGCCACCACTCGTATGTTTCGGCGCGGGCCGAAGCGGTAATCGCGGGCATGGGCAGCTTCGGCTATCTGGCGGCGATCGATTTTCTGGCGCGCTAGCGTCTTTCAGGCGCAGGCAGGGCGGACGCCATCACGCCCTGATACAAGGAACTCTCCATGAGCAGCATCGTCGGTGCGCTGGCCCCGCTTTTTGCCCTGATCGCGCTGGGCGCGGCGCTTGGCTGGACGCGCTTTCCCGGCGGTGATTTCTGGCCGCAGCTTGAGCGCGTCATCTACTATCTGCTGTTCCCGGCAATGCTGGTGGCGACGCTGGCCACGGCCGATGTCAGCCAGGTGTCGGTGCTGCCGCTGGCCGCCACCCTGCTCGGCACCATGATCGCACTGGGGGCCGCGCTGTGGCTGGCGCGCGGATGGCTGGCGCTGTCGCCGCCGGTGTTCACCTCGGCCTTTCAGGGCGTAGTGCGCTTTAACACCTATGTCGGCGTGGCCGGCGCCGCGGCGCTGTACGGCGAACCCGGGCTGACCGTAGCGGCGGTCGCGATCGCTCTGATGGTGCCCACGGCCAACATTTTATGCGTGCTGGCCTTTATCGTCTCCGGCACTATCGTTTCTGACCAGGGGCCGGCAAGTGTGAGCACAAGCGTTCTGGCGCTGGCGCGCAACCCCTTGATTCTGGCCTGTCTGGCGGGCGTCCTGCTCAACGTCAGCGGCATCGGACTGCCGGGCGTCAGCGCACCCGCCCTTGATCTACTGGGCCAGGCCGCCCTGCCGCTGGGCCTGGTGGCCGTGGGCGTGGCCCTGCGCTTGAGCGCACTGTGGCGCAGCGGTCGGGCGTTCTGGGTATCGAGCCTGTTCAAGCTTGTCATCACCCCGTTGCTGGCACTGGCACTGGCCTGGCTGGCCGGTCTGCACGGCGTGGATCGCAACGTGGCGCTTCTGTTTGCCGCACTGCCCACGGCGACGTCTGCCTATATTCTGGCTCGCCAGCTGGGCGGCGACGCCGAGCTGATGGCGGCGATCATCACCGGGCAGACGCTGCTGGCGATGCTGACCATGCCTGTCATGCTTCAGCTGACCGGTAGCACCTGATCAGCATCTGCGCTGATCCGCTATGCTGATGGGAACACCCTAATCCTCAAAGAGGCTTCCCATGGCCGACCTGACGCTTTTCTATGACGGCACCTGTCCGCTGTGCGTCAATGAAATCAATCACCTGAAACGGCTTGATCAACGCCAGCGCATTGCGTTTGAAGATATTCATGCCGAGAACTTCACGAGCCGCTATCCCGATGTGGATCGCGAGGAAGCCAGCGCCATTTTGCTGGGTGACGTTCATGGTCAACGGATTCGCGGGCTGGATGTGACCCATCGCGCCTGGTCGCTGGTCGGCCGCGGCTGGCTCACCGCGCCCCTGCGCTGGCCGCTGATCCGTCCGGTCGCCGATCGGGTCTATCTCTGGTTTGCCCCCAGGCGCTATCGCCTCTCGGGCTGGCTGACCGGGCGTCAGCGCTGTCAGAGCTGCGAGGGCGGCCAGTGCGATCTCTCCGATAAAAAAACCTGATCCCAGGCCGCGGCTGCGATACCTGTGGATACGACAGCGCCCTGTGGAAGACATCGCAGGGCGCTATTTTATGGCATGAACCAAGAATTAGTCTTCGGTGGTAAAACGATAGACCGTGTGGCTTTCAAGCGTCTCGCCGGGCTGGAGAATCGTGGAAGGGAAGCCCGACTGATTGGGGGAGTCCGGGAAGTGCTGGGTTTCCAGCGCCAGGCCCGAACGATGGCCGTAGGCGTGCCCGCTCTTGCCGGTCACGCTGCCATCCAGAAAATTGCCCGAGTAGAACTGAAGGCCCGGCTCGGTGGTCCAGACGTCCAGCACCCGACCGCTTTCCGGTGAACTCACGCGCGCGGCATGCGCGGGCGTGGGCCGGGGCTCGCGTGCAAGCACGAAATTGTGGTCATAGCCTTTGCCACGCGTGAGCTGCTCGTTGTCGGCTTCGATGCGCGTCCCGATCGGGGTGGGCTGGGTGAAATCAAACGGCGTGCCGGCCACCGTTTCGATCTCACCGGTCGGGATCAGCGTGTCGTTGACCGGGGTGTAGGTGGCGGCATCAATAGTCATGACGTGATCGAGAATGCTGCCACTGCCCTCCCCGTTCAGGTTGAAATAGCTGTGCTGGGTCAGATTGACCGGCGTGGCCTTTGTGGTGCGCGCGCTGTAATCAATGGCCAAAGTATCGTCGTGGGTCAGGGTGTATTTGACCTCGACCGCCAGCTCCCCGGGATAGCCCTCTTCACCATCGGCACTGGTATAGCGCATCACCACACCGCTGCCTTCGCTGGAGGAAAACGGCGTGGCCTGCCAGAGCTTCCGGTTAAAGCCTTCATCGCCACCGTGCAGATGGTTGGGCCCGTCGTTGGTGGCCAGCTGATACGTCTTTCCATCCAGCGTAAAGCGACCGTCCGCGATGCGGTTGCCGTAGCGCCCGATCAGCGCGCCGAAGTAGGGATTGAGCTTTTTGTAGGCCGGCGACAGATAGCCTTCCAGCGAGTTGAAGCCGAGCACGATATCGGCCTTCTCTCCGTGGCGGTCCGGCGCCTTGAGCGAGGTGATGATGCCGCCGTACTCGATCACCGACATATCAACGTGCCCACCGCTTGAGATGCGATAGCCGTGAACGGTACGCCCGTCGGGCAGGGTGCCAAAGACGAACTGCTCAACGCCGGGCGGCATGGCTGCCGAAGGCGTATCGGGTTTTGACGCCGCCATCGCCTGAGCGGCACCGAGGGACAGGAGGCCAGCACTCAAAAAGACCAGAGACCGCAGCGAAGGTTGTTTCATGGCATGCTCCAGACGCGTTGAAGGAGAGACTCGCTCGTACTGATGTATCCGACAGGGCTCAGGCCCGCTGGCGCTTTTGCTGTTTCCAGCGATCGAACAGCACGGCCAGCAGCAAAATGGCGCCACGCACCAGGTACTGATAAAAGGTCGGCACGTTCAAAAGCCCCATGGCGTTTTGCACACAGCCCATGATCAGTACGCCGACCAGCACGCCGGTGATCGAGGCCACACCGCCGGAAAGCGCCACGCCGCCGAGCACGCAGGCTGAAATGACCGCAAGCTCCAGCCCCATGGACGTATTCGGATCCCCCAGCCCCATGCGCGAAGTCAGAAGCACCCCGGCGATGCCGGCCACCAGCCCCTGCAGACCGAACACGATGATCTTGAGCCGGCGGACGTTGACCCCGGCCAGCGCCGCGGCCTCCGGATTGCCGCCCGTGGCCAGCACGTTGCGCCCAAACGCCGTCAGGTTGAGTACAAAACCGAAGATCACAAAGCAGATGATCATGGTCCAGACCGGCAGGGTCAGGCCCAGAAAGGAAGCGCTGCCCAGCTCGAAAAAGCCCGGCACCGTGATCATGACCGCATCCCCGCCGGAGGTGATGTAGGCCAGCCCGCGCACGAACTCCATGGCGGCCAGCGTGGCAATCAGCGAATTGATGCCAAAGCGGGCCACCACGAACCCGTTGAAAACGCCCACCAGTGCACCGGCGGCGATCCCGCCCAGCGCCCCGATCAACACACTCCCAGAGGCGCTGGTGATGACCGCAGCGCTGACGCCGGCAAAGGCGACGATCGAGGCGACCGACAGGTCCACTTCACCGAGCGCCAGCACCATCATCATGGTGGTGGCAATGGTGCCAATAATGGTCACCGACAGCAGCAGGCCCACCATGTTGCGACCGGTCAGAAAATCAGGGATCGCTACTGCCAGCGCAATAAAGAGCACAATGAAAATGGCAATCAGCCCGGAGGTGTCCAGCAGGGTGCGCAGCGGCTTGATCAGCCCCTGCCTGCCGGCCGGTCGCGCCGTGTCCGACGGGCCGCGCTCGGCGGCGTGAACGCTCTTGTCGCTACTCATGATTGGGTGTCTCCAGACATCATGTTGTTATTGGCGCCGGTTGTGGTCAGGACAACTATGGCCAGGACAGTCGTGCTCAGGCCGGCAGGGCCAGCCCCAGCAGCCGCTCGGGTGTAGCGGCGCTGCGATCGACGATGTCGACCAGCGCCCCGTTTCGCATCACGGCGATGCGATCACAGATCGCGCTGACCTCGGTCAGATCACTTGAAATCACCACCACGGCCTTGCCCTGGTCGGCCAGGTCATAAAGCAGGTTGTAGATATCGCGCCGCGCACCGACATCGATGCCGCGGGTCGGCTCATCCATCACGAACAGTTCGATCTGCTCGGACAGCCAGCGGGCCAGGATGACCTTTTGCTGATTGCCGCCGGACAGGGTGCTGATGCGGGTACGCGGCCCCGGCGTTCGAATGCGCAGCTTCTCGATATAGTCGCGGGTGTTATCCAGCTCGCGTTTGGGATGGCGCCAAAGTCCCATGCGCTTGAAAAAGCGCCGGCAGCTGATATTGAGATTGTCGGTGACACTGGCTACCGGAAAGATGCCCTGCGACTTGCGATCCTCCGGGCACATGGCAATACCGGCCCGAATCGCCTCTCCCGGCGAGTTGAAGCGCCCGGTGCGGCCATTGAAGTGGATCTCGCCGCTTCTGGGCCGCTCGACGCCGCAGATCAGCCGCATCAGCTCGCTGCGACCGGCCCCGACCAGACCGAAAAACCCGAAGACCTCGCCGCGGCGAACCTCGAAGCTCACCGGTGCCTTCAGTCCGTGCCCTTCAAGGGCGTCTACCTTCAGGATGACCTCGCCGGTGTCGCGCGCGCGAAAGCCGTAAACATCCTCGATATCGCGCCCGACCATCTCGCTGACCAGCTGGTCCTGGGTGAGCCCTGCCATGGTGTCGTGGGTGCAGATATGGCGCCCGTCCCGAAAGACCGTGACGGCGTCGCACATCTCGAACACCTCCTCCATGCGGTGGGTCACGTACAGCACCACCCGACCTTCATCGCGCAGACGCTGGACAATGCGCTTGAGCTGGCGCGTCTCCTGTACCGACAGCGAACTGGTCGGCTCGTCAAAGGCAATGATGCGGGCATCGCGCAGCAGCGCCCGGCCGATCTCGATCATCTGCTGCTGACCGATCGAGAGATCGCGCACCTTCGTCGCCGGGTGGACACTGCCCTCACCCAGCTCCTCCAGAATGGCCAGTGCCCGCTCGCGCAGCCGCTTGCGATCCACGATGCCGTAGTGCTGGGGCAATTGCCCCAGCAGCAGGTTTTCCGCCACCGACAGGTTGGGTGACAGCGTCAGCTCCTGATAGATGATCGCAATGCCGAGTCGCAGTGCCTCGCGGGCATTGGAAAACACATGGCGCTCACCGCCGACCCGTAGTGCCCCGTCGGTGACCCGGTTCACGCCGCTCAACACCTTGAGCAGGGTCGACTTGCCAGCGCCGTTTTCGCCCATCAGGGCATGCACTTCGCCGGCGCGCGCGCTGAAATTCACCCCATCGAGGGCGCGTACGCCCGGGAACTCGACGGTGACATTTTCCACGACAAGCCAGGGGTCGGCCTCGACGACCCCGGCTGTCGCAGCGGACGCACTGCTCATAGCTGCAGTTCCTCGCGGACTTCCTTCCAGTTGTCACGGGTCATCAGCGTGCCGGTGGTTTCGGTGTTGGCCGGCGGCTGCTTGTCGTTGGCGATCCACTCATAGAGGTTCTCGGCGCTCTGGCGGCCGTGCATGGTCGAGCTGACCGCCACGGTGCCGTAAAAGCCGGTGGGCTTTTCACGCGAGAACTCGGCAAAGGCCGCACCCGAGCCGTTGATGCCTACACCGATGACGTCATCAGGCGACAGCCCGTACTGTTCGCTGGCACGCACGCCGCCCAGCACGCTCTCCTCGTTAAGCGCGTAGATCACCCAGTGATCGAACTTGCCGTACTTGGAAAACATCGGCGAGGCGGCCGAGAAGGCACTGGTGGTATCGGTGTTCTGCTGCGGCGCATCGATGACGTTGGCCTTGTCAAAACCGGCATCCAGCAGCGCCTGGGTGGCACCATCGGTGCGTTCACGAGCGGTGGGCAGCTCGTTGTTGGAGATGCGCAGGGCGCCGGTATCGGCCATGTCCCAGCCGCGACGCTTCATCTCTTCGGCAATGGCGTTGCCCACCTGCTCCCCGATCTTGTAACCCGACATGCCCAGGTGCGGCACCTCGGTCATGGGCTTGCCGTCGCTGCCGACGAACTGATCGTCGACGGTCACGACCTTCATGCCGTACTGCTTCGCCCGGTTGGCAATCGCCATGCCAAGGCGCACATCCGGCGGACAGATCACAAAGCCCTGCGCGCCCTGGGCATTAAGGTTATCAATGGCGCTGAGCACCTGCTGACCATCTTCACCGGCTAGACGTACCACGCTGAAGCCCTGCTCCTGTCCCAGCTCGCTGGCCGCGCGCTGTTCGTTGATAAACCAGGCCTGCTCGGGCTTTTTGACGATAAAGCCGATCTTGACGTTGTCATCGCTGGCATGCGCCATGCCCAGTGGCACCAGGGCCATGAGCGTGGTGGCAAGGACACGGGTAAAGGCAGGTAGCAGGGACATCATGGACTCCGGGCCCTCGCGGGGCAGTTTGTTATTCATGGGTGATCAAGGCCGACAGGTCGTGCCATTGACACACTAAAGCCAACATACGGCGCGACTTAAGCGGCGACTAATACGTCAAGTCATCTGAAGTGATATCGAAATGGCTATCAGCATCAGGTCAATCCAGCAGGCATGGCCCCTGTCGCCACAGCGCCTGACCCGGGCGCTGAGACTAAAGTTACGCGCTGTTGCCAAACCATCATCGAGGCGGCACACCAGAGCGCGGCCGGCCACGTATCAGAGGCATCGGGACTGACAAAATCGCCCGACACGCTCGGCCGGGCGACAGGGTACGCAGCGCTCAATGCCGACTGGTGGCGTTACTCATAGGCCATGTCTTCGAGCTCACGACCGCGAGTCTCCTTGACCATTTTGAACACGAAAAATACCGAGATCAGGGCAAAGAAGGCGTAGATGCCGTAGGCCCCGCCCAGGCCGATGCCGGCCAGCATGATCGGGAAAGTCATGGTAATGCCGAAGTTGGCCAGCCACTGGAAAAGCCCCGCCACGGCAAGCCCCGAACCGCGCATCTGGTTGGGGAACATCTCGCCGAGCATGACCCACATGACCGGCCCCCAGGAGGCGTTGAAGAACATGACGTAAATGTTGGCCGCCAGCAGCGCCACGATGCCCATGTTGTCGGACAGACGCAGCGAGCCATCGACGATGGCCGCGGTGGAGAAGGCATAGGCCAGAATTCCCAGCGTGACCGTCATGCCGACCGAGCCGATCCACAGAATCGGCTTGCGCCCCACCTTGTCGATCAGGGCAATGGTGATCAGACACGCGGCGATACTGACCGCACCGCTGATGATGTTGATCAACAGTGCATCGCTTTCGGTAAAACCGACCGACTGCCACAGCACCGCACCGTAGTAGAACACCACGTTGATACCGACCAGCTGCTGGAAGACGGCAAGGCCAATCCCCACCCAGACGATGCGATGCACGCGCCCGGTCGTTCCATTGATCAGATCAGACAGGCCGGGAGTACGCTCGCGATGCAGCGAGGTGCGAATGTCGCCCGCCTTCTGCTCCGCCTCGCGGTTGGTCATCAACGTCCTGAGCACCTTGAGCGCCTTCTTGCCCTCGCCCTTGCTGATCAGAAAGCGCGGGCTTTCCGGAATGCCCAGCAGCGCCAGGAAGAAAATGATCGCCGGCACCAGCTCCATCCAGAACATCCAGCGCCAGGCTTCAAAGCCGCCCCAGAACTCGGCGGTCGACGCACCGGCGACGCGCGCCAGCAGGTAGTTGCTGACAAAGGCCATGAAAAGCCCCGTGATGATGGCAATCTGCTGAATGGTCGCCAATCGTCCGCGAATGGCGGCCGGTGCCACCTCACTGATGTAGGCCGGCGTCATGACGCTGGCCGCCCCTACCGCGATACCGCCAAGGATGCGGTAGATGACAAACTCGAAGGAGCCTTCCGCCACACCGGAGCCCCAGGCACTGACGATGAAAAAGAGCGCGGCGACGATCAACAGCATGCGACGCCCGAAGCGGTCCGCCAGCCGGCCGGCAAAGAAGGCGCCGCCGGCACAGCCCAACAGCATCGAGGCCACATTGAAGCCGGTGCCGGCCGCTTCGGAATTGAAGGCGGCCTGCAGGCCGTCCACGGTGCCGTTGATGACGCCGCTGTCAAAGCCGAACAAAAAGCCGCCCAGCGCGGCGACGCAGCAGATAATGAACACGTAGAACTGTTGTTTGCGGCCGTCCTCGTCCTGAACCGTAGTGTCTGACTGCATGGCGGTATCTCCTGATATCCTGTTGTGTCGAAACCGGTGTTGATCGAACGTCAGTGGTGCTCTGATGGGTGACCCAAGCCTCGTTCCCGCAGGGCAGCGTGGGCGCTACAGCCAACCGGCATCGACCCAGTAGTTGTGGGCCGTACAGCCGCCGGCGGCATCGGAAGCCAGAAAGAGCACCATGGCCGCCACGTGATGCGGATGCAGACGTACCTTGATCTTCTGTTCGGTCACGATCCGCGCCTCATCCTCGGGGGAGTGCCAGCGTGACTGGCGCGGCGTTTTCACGTTGCCCGGGATCACGCAGTTGACCCGAATGCCATCACTGCCCAGCTCGCTGGCCAGTGCCCGGGTCAGGCCCTCAATGGCCGCCTTGGCGGTTTCATAGAGCACCATGCCGGGCTGTCCCAGATGCCAGCTGATCGAACCCATATTGATGATCGAACCATGACCCCTTTCGCGCATGCCGGCCGCAACACCACGCACCGCCAGCGCCTGATGGCGCAGATTGATTGCCATGCGATCGTCCCAGTACTCGGGCGTGACATCTTCAAGCGTATGGCGATCATCGTTGGCCGCGTTGTTGACCAGCACATCGACCGTACCGATATCAGCGAGCACCTGTTCCAGTGCCCTGGGGTCGGTCAGGTCACAGCGATGAAAGTGCACCTGTTCACCCAGGGAGTCGGCCAGTGCCTGCGCCTCATCAATGATGTCGAGAAAATGCACCTCGGCGCCCTGCTCGGCAAAGGCGCGCACGATGCCTTCACCGATGCCGGAACCGCCTCCGGTCACGACAACGCGGCGGTCTTTCAGATCGGGATAAATCGGGTGGGTCATGACATCACTTCCATAAGCATCGATTTAATTAAAACTTCTTACCAGGCAGTGTCCTCCTGCGCACAGTGCACAGCCATTGGACATAGGTCGACGCGCGACCATGGTCCAGGGGCGCCTTGTCAGGCGCCGGGGCGCAGCCAATGATAGGCAGTGATTGCAGGCGAGTGATGGCCTCCATCCCGTCGTCCCTTTTCGTTCTCCAGGCCCTATTGCCATGACCCGACTGTCCGATCCACGCCCCGCCGGCGATCTCAACTCCCTGAAGCAGCGCAATCGCCTGGCCATTCTCGATGCGCTGCGCCGCATGCCGGGCATGACCCGCACTGAACTGGCACAGAAGACAGGATTGACCAAGGTCACCGTCGGCAGCGCCGTGATGCCGCTGCTGGAGAGCGGCTGGCTCGAGGAAGGGTCACTTCAGCGCCGACGTGGTGGCCGCCCGGGACGTGAGCTGTTTCCTGGTGAGCACCATCATCTGCTGCTGGGGGCCGAAGTCGGTGTCCACGAGCTCCGGGTGCTGGCCTGTACGCTGTCCGGAACCCCCCTTGCAAAGCGCTGCATACCGCTGTCAAAAACCACGCCTGACGCCGCCGCCCGTCAGCTGGCCCACGAGATCACCACCCTGCTTGAAAACGATAATCTGGGCGCGCGTCGGCTGCTGGGCGTGGGCGTCGCCCTGCCGGGGCCGGTGATGCCGGATGAACCGCTGCTGGGACTGGCCCCCAACCTGGGCTGGCACCAGGTCCGCTTTCTCGACCTGCTGGCGCACCATTTACCGGCGCTGCCAGGAATTCGGCTGATGGACAACGAATCCTCGCTGGCCGCCTTTGGCGAGCTTTACTTCGCCACCCACAATGCGCCTGAATCGCTGCTGTTTGTCAGCGCCGATACCGGTATCGGCAGTGGCCTGGTGGAAAATGGCGCCCCGCCCCGCATCATCCGCGGTGTTCATGGCCTGGCCGGTGAAATCGGCCATACCCTGCTCGACCCGGAGGGCACGCTGTGCCATTGCGGCAACCATGGCTGCGCCGAGACGCTGGTCAGCGGCTGGCGCCTGCGCCAGCAGCTCGGCATTAATGATGACGATGATCTGGCCGAGGCCATCGCCGCCCTGCCCGAGGATCGAACCGGCCCGGTACTGGCGCGCGCCGGTCGCGCACTGGGCATGTTGCTGCACAACCTGCACCACACGCTCAACCCGGCCGAGATCGTGATCGGCGGCACGCTCACCGCCCTTGGCCCGGCGTTCATGGAGCCGGCGCTGGGCCGCTTTGCCAGCACCCAGCGCCGGCTGCTGCCGGAGGCCACCCTGATTACCCCGCGCGTGCTGACGCAAGGCCACCTGCCGCCGGCCCGTGGCGCAGCGGCACTGGTCATGGCCAGCGCGCTGGCCGCCCTTGATGAGCCGCTTTAATCGACCCCGCGCCCTGCCCCTCGGGCATTAAAAAACCGCCCGACCCTTGCAGGCCGGACGGTCGATGACATGACGGAAGGTTTACTTGTTGATCAGTGACGCCGGCTTGCCGCTGCCGGCCTGAGGGGCGCCATTGTCGCCCTGCTCACCCAGCGCGATCCAGGTATTGATCACGGTATCCGGGTTGAGCGATAGACTGTCGATGCCTTCACTCATCAGCCAGGCAGCGAAGTCGGGGTGGTCCGACGGTCCCTGTCCGCAGATGCCCACATACTTGCCCTGTCGTTTGGCAGCCCGAATGGCCATCGACAGCAGCGCCAGCACCGCATCGTTGCGCTCGTCGAACTGCTCGGAGACCGTACCGGAGTCGCGATCCAGCCCCAGTGTGAGCTGGGTCATGTCATTGGAGCCGATCGAGAAGCCATCGAAGTACTCGAGGAACTGATCAGCCAGCAGCGCATTGGAGGGCAGCTCGCACATCATGATGACCTTGAGGCCGTTTTCGCCGCGCTTGAGCCCGTGGGTTTCCAGCGTCTCGATCACCGCGCTGGCGTCCTTGAGCGTCCGCACGAACGGAATCATGATCTCGACGTTTTCAAGGCCCATCACATCGCGCACCCGCTTGACGGCCTGACACTCCAGCGCGAAGCAGTCACGGAAATCGGGCGACACGTAGCGACCGGCGCCGCGGAAGCCCAGCATCGGGTTTTCTTCATGCGGTTCGTACTGCTCGCCGCCCACCAGGTTGGCGTATTCATTGGTCTTGAAGTCCGACAGGCGCACGATCACCCGCTTGGGCCAGAACGCGGCGGCCAGCGTCGCCATCCCTTCGGTCAGACGGGCCACGTAGAACTCGACCGGGTCACTGTAGCCGGCAATACGACTCTTGATCTCGGCCTGCAGCGCCGGCGTCTGACGATCGAATTCCAGCAGGGCGCGCGGGTGGATGCCGATCATGCGGTTGATGATGAACTCCAGCCGCGCCAGGCCCACGCCCTCGTTGGGCAGCGTGGCAAAATCAAAGGCGCGATCGGGGTTGCCGACGTTCATCATCAGCTTGAGCGGCAGCTCCGGCAGATCATCGATGGCAGCGCTCTTGATCTCGAACTCCAGCTCTCCTTCGTAGATGTAGCCGGTATCGCCCTCGGCGCAGGAGACGGTGACATGCGAAGTCGAGGTCAGACGCTCGGTGGCATCGCCACAGCCGACCACGGCCGGAATGCCCAGCTCACGGGCAATGATCGCGGCATGGCAGGTGCGGCCACCGCGGTTGGTGACGATCGCCGCGGCACGCTTCATGATCGGCTCCCAGTCCGGGTCGGTCATGTCGGTGACCAGCACATCGCCGGGGGAAACTTCATGCATCTGGCTGATGTCGGAGATGATCTTGACGGGGCCGGCACCGATGCGCTGGCCGATGGCACGACCTTCGGCGACCACCGGACCGCGGGACTTGAGCTGGTAGCGCTCCATGACCTGCTTGCGCGAGCGCACGGTTTCCGGGCGCGCCTGCACGATCAGAAGCTCACCGGTGTGACCATCCTTGGCCCACTCGATGTCCATCGGGCGGCCGTAGTGCTGCTCGATCAGCATGGCCTGACGGGCCAGCGCCTCGATCTCATCATCGCTCAGACAGAAACGATCCTGATCGGCGGCGTCGACCGGCTCGATGCGCACCTGCTTGCCGTGGGCGCGATCATCGGCGTACACCATGCGCTCGGCCTTGGTGCCCATGCTGCGGCGCACGACCGACGGACGGTTGGCGGCAAGCGTGGGCTTGTGAACGTAGTATTCATCCGGATTGACGGCGCCCTGCACCACCATCTCGCCCAGTCCCCAGGCGGCGGTGATGAACACGACCTGATCAAAGCCGGATTCGGTGTCGATGGTGAACATGACGCCCGAGGTGGCCAGATCCGAGCGCACCATGCGCTGCACGCCGGCAGACAGCGCCACGCCCTTGTGGTCGTAGCCCTGGTGGACGCGGTAGGAGATGGCACGGTCGTTGAACAGCGACGCAAACACGTGGTGGATCGCCTCGCGCACGGCAGGGAGCCCCTGCACGTTCAGAAAGGTTTCCTGCTGACCGGCAAAGGAGGCGTCCGGCATGTCCTCGGCGGTGGCCGACGAGCGAACCGCAAAGGAAGCGTTCGGGTTGTCGCCGGCCAGCTGCTCGTAGGCCCTGGCGATGGCGTTATCGAGCTCGGCGGTAAAGGGGGTGTCGATCACCCACTGACGAATGCGCGAACCGGCTGTGGCCAGCGCCTGGGTATCGTCGATATCGGTCTCATCAAGCAGGGCATGAATACGGGCATCCAGACCGCTTTGCTCCAGAAAGCGCCGCCACGCATCGGCGGTGGTCGCAAAGCCGTTGGGGACCTGAACGCCCAGGCTGCTCAGATGACTGATCATCTCGCCCAGCGAGGCATTCTTGCCACCGACACGATCCACGTCGTGCATGCCCACCTGGTCGTACCAGAGCACATTCGGCTCGGCGCTGTTGGGGCGATTGTCGTCTGTCACCTTGCGATCACTCATTTCCGTCTCTCCCGGCAATCCTTTAGCCACCAGAACCCGAAGTTACTGGCGGTGCCCTACCCAAAAAGTCAACAACGTAAAAAAACGTCGCTCTGGCGTGTCAGTCCATCGCACGACCGAATAAAAGCGACGTTTTTCAATTTCTTCTGTCACCTGACAGTCGAGCAGAGCGTAATCATTTTCTTCAGGCTTCCATAGCCTCCATGACAAGTTTTAAGACCAGGAGTATTTTGAAAGACTACTACAAGTTATTAGCTTAAAGTCTTAAATACTGCCGACATGTTTTTGAAAAATAAACAATATATGGAAAAAATAGCAACACAAAAAACCACTACACGTTTTGTAGTGCATGCGCAAATTTGACAAACAAGGTCGCAATGGCGCTGCACTATTTCGACCATTACCGTGGTTTAATACCTGATAAACCGTGTCTTTTTATGCCGGAAAGAGAGAACCTCATGCCAAAAACAGTGTTTTATATTTCCGACGGCACGGCCATTACCATGGAAGTGCTGGGCCACGCCGTTCTCTCCCAGTTTGATACGGAATTTACCCAGCGCACCTGGCCCTTTGTCGACACCCGCGAACGCGCCATCGAAATTCGCGAGCGCATCGACCGGATCTTTGTCGATACCGGTGAGCGCCCCATTGTCTTTTACTCGATTGTCAGCGATGACATTCGCCAGATCATTCTCTCGAGTCACGGCTTTTGCCATGACGTGATCGAATCCGTCATCGCTCCGCTCAGCGAAGAGCTCAACATGGCGCCGCATCCAACGCTGCACCGCACCCACGGACTCAATCAGCGCAACGTGGCGCGCTATGACGAGCGTATCGCGGCAATCGATTACGCCCTGGCCCACGACGACGGCCTGTCACTGCGCCATCTCGAGCAGGCCCAGGTGATCCTGATCGGCGTGTCGCGCTGTGGCAAGACGCCCACGAGCCTTTATCTGGCCATGCAGTTTGGTTTGCGGGTCGCCAACTACCCCTTCATTGCCGATGACATGGACCGCCTGGCACTACCGCCGGCCCTGCGGGAGCAGCGCGGCAAGCTGTTCGGGCTGACCATCAATGCCGACCGGCTCGCCGCCATTCGCAATGAGCGCCGCACCGCCAGCACCTACGCCTCGCTGCGGCAGTGCCGGCTGGAGCTTTCGGAAGTCGAAGCGCTCTATCGCCGACTGCGCATCCCCTATCTGGACACCACCAACTACTCGGTCGAGGAGATTGCCACGCGCCTGATGGACACGCTCGGCATCGACCGGCGTATTTTCTGAGCAAGGTGTTTCCAAAAAAGGGGATTCTGGGAGAGGAGGTTCTAAAAGAGGTGTTGTAGTGGGCCGCCCGGGAGGGCGGCAGACGAAAAGGGACGGCCCGGAGGCGGGCCGTCGGCAGGTCAGGTCGTCAAGGGACTCAAGAGATCAAAAGGCTGGCAAAGCGCGCCATGTCGACGTTGCCGCCGCTGATGATGACGCCAATACGCTTGCCCCTGAGCTCGTCTTTCATCTGCCGCGCCGCGGCGAAACCGAGACAGCCGGTCGGCTCGACCACCAGTTTCATGCGTTCGGCCAGAAACGACATGCACTCGACAAGTTCGGTGTCCGAGGCGGTGAGGATGTCATCGACATCGCGCTGGATGATCGGAAACGTCAACTGGCCCAGATGCTGGGTCTGCGCGCCATCGGCAATGGTGTTGGGTGTGTCGATATGGACGATCTGACCGCTGCGAAACGATTGCTGGCCATCGTTGCCCGCCTCGGGCTCGACACCATAGATCCTGCAGGCCGGCGACAGGGCCCGGGTCGCCAGCGCGCAACCCGACAGCAGGCCACCGCCCCCCAGACAAACGAACAGTGCATCCAGCTCGCCAACGTCTTCGAAGAGCTCCATGGCGGTCGTGCCCTGGCCCGCCAGAACATGGGGGTGATCATAGGGCGGAATCAGCGTCAGGCCATGCTGCTCGGCCAGGTCGCGGCCAATCTGCTCCCGGTCCTCGGTATAGCGGTCGTACATCACCACGTGACCGCCATAGCCCCTGGTGGCGTCGACCTTGGTTTTCGGGGCATCCCGGGGCATGACGATGGTCGCCGGGATCCCCAGAATTCTGGCGGACAGGGCAATGGCCTGGGCGTGATTGCCGGAAGAGAACGCCACCACGCCGGCACGCTTCTGCTCGGGACTGAATTGTGAGAGCGCATTGAAGGCGCCCCGGAACTTGAAGGCGCCCATGCGCTGAAAGTTCTCGCATTTGAAAAACACCTGCGCGTCCATGGCGTCATCCAGGGTACGCGACGTCATCACCGGCGTCCTGCGCGCGTGGCCCTCGAGTCGTTTTGATGCAGCGATCACATCGTCAAAGGTGGGAAGGTGATTCATGGAGCTCCTCTCTCGGCCTGTCAGCCGTTCCACACGGGTTGATATCCGCGCCGGGCGCGGCTGTTTTCGAAACCTTTCAGCGCTGCTGCGATGTGAAGATAATATCGATGCCGACTGCAGGCGAGGCCCTTTTGAACGTTGCATGCGGCGGCGCATTCTGCCTAGTCGTGCGTACACCATCATTGCCCCGCACTCCGAATACAAGGCCCTGTTGCCTGATGGCAGCATTGATACCCGGCCACCTTTTTATGATTGGTAATTATGGAGCAGAGATCATGACGCAATCCCACTCCGGCAAGACACGCCGCCTCGTCGTGCTTGGCACCGGCGGCACCATTGCCGGTTCCTCCCCAAGGGCCGGTGCCAACCTTGGCTACACCGCCGGCACGGTGTCAGTGGAGGATCTGCTGGGCGGCATTACCGCGCCGGACAGTTTTGCCCTGCACGCCGAGCAGGTGGCCCAGCTCGACAGCAAGGACATGGACACCGCAACCTGGCAGGCCCTGCAGGCACGCTGCGAACACTGGCTGGCCCACGATGACGTCGCGGGCGTGGTCATCACGCACGGCACCGATACCGTCGAGGAGACGGCGTTTTTTCTGCACTCGGTGCTGTCATCCGCCAAACCCGTCGTGCTGGCCTGCGCGATGCGCCCGTCGACCGCCCTGATGCCGGATGGCCCACAGAATCTGCGCGACGCGCTGGCCGTGGCAGCAACGGTTGATGCGGCAGGGGTCACGGTGGTCTGTGCCGGTGAAATTCACGACGCGGTAGCGGTGCGAAAGACACACCCCTATCGCCTGAACGCGTTTGGCTCCGGCGATAGCGGCCCCATCGGTTATGTGGAAGAGGCCACCGTCCGGCAGCTGCGGCCCTGGCCGCGACGGCACTCGGACGATCCTGTGGCCCTGCCGGACACCGGGCACTGGCCACGTGTGGAAATCGTGCTCAGTCATGCCGGCGCCAGCGGCACGCTGATCGATACGCTCGTGCGTGAGCGACAGGACGGTGTCTCTGATGCAGTGGCCGGCATTGTGCTGGGCGCCACGGGCAATGCCAGTCTTCATCGTGATCTTGAACAGGCGGCACTTCGGGCTCGGGCTGCCGGTATCGAAGTGAGCGTGGCCGCACGCTGCAACGAAGGGCGGCTGCTGCCGACCCCTGATGCGGCCTTCCCGATCATGACGGATCTCTCGCCGGTGAAGGCCAGAATCGCGCTGATGCTGGCGCTGTGTCACGGCTGACACTGAGGGGCGCCGTTGACCGCAACGGCGCCTTTTGAGCGTTAACCCGTCATTGACCTTTGATCAGCCGCTGACAGCATTGAAGGCAAAATCGACCGGCACCGGCGAGTTGATCGTGTGGACCGGGCCTTCCAGCGTTCCGTTTTGCGGGTAGACCCTGGTGGCGCCTCGGCCATCGGTAGGCCCCTCGACCGGCAGGCAATATTGTTCAATACATCACCGTGGGCAGGCGTCGAACGTCATACCCGAATATCTTCCGGTCCGCGTATTTCGGCCTCGATGCGCACGCCGGCCTCGCGCTCCTCACCGGAAAACCCGTCGAAGGTGCTCAAATCACCGAAATCCAGCCCGGTCAGCGCCTCGATGCGTGCCACGCTGCGCTGATACGTTCGGTACTGACCGAACATGAACCCGAGCTGATCGAGCCCTTCGCCCTGCTCGATCATGTAGGCGGTCGCAGAAGGACGACCGCCATCTCCCATGAAAGCCACCACCTTCCAGTAGGCCTCGGGGATCCGGATGCCGCGATAGACGCGATCATCCGGGGCAAACACGGGGCCGGAGAAAACGGTAATGCGCTGTTGATCGGCGCGGGCATTGTCCAGCAGATAATCTTCCAGACCCAGCCAGGTCTGTTGATTGAAGCCCGCCAGCTGCGGCGTGGCATTGGTGAAGTAGAAGGTATCGTCGTTGGCGATCGCGGCGTCCTCCCCCCAGTTGGGCGCGGTGCGACGCACCAGATGGCCACGATCGAGCGGGTTGCGGCTGTAGAGATCGGGGCCGGCCTGCAGGGCGCGATCGATACGCGGATCATACCGCCAGTGATCACTGCCACGGGGAACGCTGACCAGTGAACTGCCGTCGATATTGACCGCGGTGAACAGGGCGAGTTTTCGACTGCGCGACATCACCAGCGAGAAATGCGTGTAATCAAGCCGCCCATCGTCGCGCCCGGGCACCGGGGTCACCTCCTCGGCAAGCGCGCCCATCGGCACCGGCAGAGCCACCGCCATATTGGCCAGAAAGTCGGGGTTGTAGCCCTGGCGCGCGGCCAGCTCGGATACGGTGGCGGCGCGGGCCGCAGGCGGCTCGGCCAGTGCCGTGGCGGGCGGTTCGATCAACCGGCGCATATCGCGAAGCCCAATGCGGCCATTTTTCAGAGCAGTCATGATGATCTCCCTGGCAAGTGATCCTTCAGGCCTGGCATGGATGACTTCAGGGCCGGGCCGTTTCATGAGGACAGGACATGAGGTGCTCGCGCAGGGCCAGCGCCGGCATCGGTCGACCGAAGAGGTAGCCCTGCCCGAAGTGACAGCCCTGCTGCGCCAGATGTTCGGCCAGACGCTCGTCTTCGATGCTTTCGGCCACGACCGACATCCCCAGTGACCGGCCCATGGCAATGATCATGCGCACCAGATTGTCCTGGCGAATTTCTTCGGCATTGAAAAAGGAGCGATCGATCTTGGTCTTGTCGACATCCAGCCGGGCCAGATGATAAAGCCCCGAATAACCGGTGCCAAAATCATCCAGCGATACGCGTACCCCCATGTCATGCAGCCGACTCAGATTCTGCTGAACGATGTCCAGCCGCTCGATCAGCACGTTTTCGGTGATTTCGACCTCGAGGCGATCGGCCGGAAACGCGTGCGCTTTCAGCAGTGCTGCCATCTGCATGACAAACGCCTCGTCTTCCAGATACGAGGCCGTGATATTGACGGCCAGAAAGCATTCGCCGGGCCACTGCCGGGCATCACGCATCGCCCGATCCAGCAGATGTCGGGTCATTTCCGGCATCAACCCCAGGGTTTCGATCAGCGGGATAAACTCATTGGGAGAGACCAGCCCGCGCTCGGGATGCTGCCAGCGGGCCAGCATCTCGACCCCCACCGTCACACGATTTGAAAGGGCAACCACAGGCTGATAAAAGGGCACGATTTCGTCGGCATCAAGCGCCTGGCGCAGGCGCTGCGCACGATGGGCCTCTTCCTGCTGCGCTTCGGGCAGACAGTTTTTCTGCAACCGGATTCGCTCACCGCCACGTTTGGCCTCATGCATGGCGTCATGGGCTGCGGCAAGCAATTGATCGGCCGAGGTGGCATTGAGGGGCGCGATGGCAATCCCGATGGTGGCCTGAAGCGACACGCGCCGGCTGCCGCAGACCAGCGGCTGTCGTATCTGACGCTGTAGCGCCCGGGCCTGGTCGAGCAGGTCGCGTCGGCTCAGGGCACCGGTCAGGGCGACCACGAACTCGTCGCCGCCCAGACGCCCCAGCAGCGGATCGCCCACGGTCTGGACATGATTCAGCCTGTCGGCAATGCAGCGCAGGGCGTAGTCTCCGGCCGTACTGCCATGGGCATCATTCACTTTCTGAAAGTTGTCGAGATCGATGACCAGCAGCGCGGTCTGCTCCAGCAGCGGGCTGAGCCGGGCATGAAGCCGGGTCATGAACCAGGGCCGGTTCATGAGATCGGTCAGGGCATCGTGCCGAGTCAGATGATGGCTACGCGCCCGCGCGGCCAGCAGCTGGCGATAGCGGTGACGCAGCCGCCAGATCAGTCGCAGGGACAGAATCCACGGTACCACCATGGCAATGGCGGCAAATCCGGTGCAGGTCAGGATAAAGCGCCAGCGCGAGGCGGTATCGAGATCCGGCGGTATGCCCCAGCCCAGAAGCCGGAAGGCCTGTGTTTCCAGCCAGAATTCCCAGATCACGGCGATCAGAAAAAGGATCACAAGCGTGGCAGCAAAGAGTGCAAGCCCCTGGCGCAGGAGGTAACCCTTGGTTCGCATGAGAAGAAGTACCAGAGCGGCGGCCGCTGACTGACAGCGTTTATTTGAGCAGTTACTAATGATAGAGCTAACCTATCGGCCGCTACTCTAATCTTCTGAACCCCGCGTTCATACCTTCCAATAACACTACGTCTGCTTCATGACGTCGCTGATACATTAAACATCGAGGGATGATCTGCTTTGACGCCGGCTTGATGGTAGAAGGAATCAGGCTTTCGACAGGCGATTGACCTGACCGCGCATGCGCTCGCGCAGGGAAGGCGCCGCCAGGCGGTGCAGATCGTGGGGGGTGCAGCGCACAACCCGGCCATGCATTCTGATCAGGCAGTCGCTGCCCTCAACGCAGACTGGATGAATATCGCGCTGTTCAAGCCGTTCCATTTCCCGTGATGTCAGACCCAGCATGAGCGTTACTCCGTGACCGTGGATGGCATCTGTCAGGCGCAGCATGGCAAGCCGGGATGTCACGGTGATGACGCATTGATAACAGTGTCATGACCTTGTTCATCGTCTCATGACTTCGAGCGTCGACAGCGTTCGGAGCAGTAGATCACGCTGTCCCAGTTGCGCGCCCATTTCCTGCGCCAGGTAAACGGGCGTTCACATACCGGGCAGGTTTTGGTCGGCAGGTCGGACTTTTTTCGCATCAGTTCGCGGGCGCCGCCACCGCATCCGACATCGAGGGCGTGCCGATCCAGCCCGAAATGCCGAGTCGGTCAGGAATTTCCTCACTCAGCAGGCGCGTCAGCGACAGCGCACCGGCCGAGCGACAGCCGCCATCGTGTAGAAGTTTCGCCTGATGACCGTTGCGGCCGGTCCAGGTCACGGTGTAGTACGACATGTCCGTCACGCGCGGACCGCAACCACTGGATTCACGCTGCTGGTCCATCACCGGCTGCCAGGGCGCCAGCGTGCGTTGAAGGCGGGTGAACGCCTGCGGACCGTTCTGGCGGGCCTGCTTGCCGTAGACCTGCGTATGCTGCTGGCCGATAAAGGTGGTGGTGCCATCGGCGCGCACCTCGACGGAATAGACCGGGCAGAAGCCGTGGCAGGGGCCGACCTCGTAGCGAATGCTGGCCAGATCGCCGGCGGCCGGCGCCGCGGTATCGCCCCGAGCCGAGGCTGGCCTCTGATCGCCACCGCCCGCGCAGCCCGCCAGCAGTACGGCACCGACCAACACACCGGATAAAAGGAAAGCTTTCATGGACAACTCCCTGAAGGTTGGGTCATGGCGGCGTGAATCAAACGAGGCAGCCTGTCTCAAGCGTAGACCGTGGTGCTCAGCCCTTGCCCGGCGGGTGGAGATTTTCGCCCCAGCGCGGCATGCCGTCGATCTCGATATCGAATAGATCCAGCGCACGCGCCACGCTGTGATCGACCATCTCCTCGAGCGTGGCCGGCCGGGCGTAGAAGGCCGGCACCGGCGGAAACATGATCGCCCCCATCTCGGTCAGGGCGGTCATGGTGCGCAGATGCCCCAGATGCAGCGGCGTTTCGCGCAGCATCAGTACCAGACGGCGGCGCTCCTTGAGCACCACATCGGCGGCACGCGAGATCAGGTTGGTGGTCGTGCCGGAGGCAATCTCCGACATGGTCTTGATCGAGCAGGGCGCGACCAGCATGCCCAGGGTGCGAAAGGAACCCGAGGCCAGTGAGGCGCCGATATCGCCCACCTGATGGACTTCATCGGCCAGCGCAAAAAGGTCGTCGCGACTGATGCCGGTTTCGTAACGCCGGGTCAGCTCGGCGGACCTGGAGACCACCAGATGGGTCTCGATCTCCAGCGGCCTGAGCAGTTCCAGGGCGCGAGCGCCGTAGACAAAGCCGGTGGCACCGGTAATGGCAATGATCAAACGACGGCGGGGCATCCGGGCTCCTGAGCATCATGGAAAAGGCGCGTGAGTGCCCATTGTAGCCGGGCACGGCCTCATTCACACCGATATAGCCGGTGGTCTCGCGACAGATCAAAGACCGCCAGGTCCTCGGCCAGCATCAGGGCACCGCCAAAATGCTCGCGCGCTTCGGCGTCGATGTCGCGGATGGAAGGCGTGGCGTCAGGGTGGCTGACGTAGCGCGGACTGAAATGCGTAAGCACCAGATGGGCAAGCCCTGCCCTTTCTGCGAAGGCGGCAATACGGGCAGCGCTGCTGTGGCCGTTGTCCGGGCCCCGCTGCTCGATCACCGCCTCGGTATAGGTCGCTTCATGCACCAGGGCGTCCGCGTCCTGACAGAGCTCGCCAAGAAGCGACGGGGTATCGTTGTCGCCGGCCACTACCAGCTTTCGCGCCCGGCGCGCAGTCAGGCGATAGTCGGCGCCACTCAACGCTCGCCCCTGCTCATCAATCACCGTCTCGCCGCGCTGAAGCTGCCCCCACAGCGGGCCGGGCACTACGCCGTCTGCCCTGAGTCGATCAACGTCCAGTGAGGCCTCGACACGGCGCTCTTCGAGAGCGTAGGCATAGCACTCGACGCCGTGGGAAAGCCTTGCGGCACGCACGGTGACATCGGCAAGCGTGAGGGGCTCGTCTACAAGCGTTGCCGCATCAATATGGATCAATTCAAAACCCGAGATGCAGCCCGGTGGTGGCCTTCAACGCCTCGAGATAGTCCCTGACCGCCCGTGGCCCCACCACGGTCAGTGCGGCCCGGCGACCGGCCATCGAGGCACTGGCCAAAAGCCCCGGCAGGCCGTAGCAGTGATCGCCGTGAATATGGGTGATCAGCACGGCTTCCAGCCGGGCCAGGCTCAGGGGCGTGTGCATCAGCTGGTGCTGGATGCCCTCACCGCAATCGATGAGATACCAGCGCCGCTGGCGCTCGGGTATGAGTGCCAGCGCACTGACATTTCGGGTTCTGGTGGGTACCCCGGCCGAGGTACCCAGAAAGCGCAGCTGCATGGCAAGGGCCTTATGGTATTAAGCGGGACAGGATGATGATAACCATGGCGAGGGCTATGCTGGAAAACATGCACGTGAATGCCTGACCTGGGAGCAGAACATGAAACAGTGGATGATGCCGGCCCTGCTGGCCGCCGCGCTGACCGGAACGGCCGCACAGGCCGGTGACATCAACCCGGCCGCCAACCCGCTGCTGGCCGACAAGTGGCAGTCACGCCCGCTGATCATGGTGACACCGAGCGCTGACAATCCGGATTACGAGCGCATGCGCGGCATCGTCGAGACGCAGCGCGATGCCTTCAATGATCGCGACATGGTGCTTTATACCGTAGAAGACGGCAGCGGCATGAAGGCAGACCAGGCCCTGACCGAGGCCGAAACCGATGCCCTGCTCGCCTCGCTGGGACTGAACGCCCGGGGGCCACTGACCACGGTGCTCGTCGGCAAGGATGGCGGTAAAAAGGTACAGCAGGAGGGTTTTGTCGACCCGCGCCAGCTGTTCGATACGATCGATAACATGCCCATGCGCCGCGCGCGGCAGTAGGCGGGCGTCAAGCAGCAGTCACTACCGGAGGGTTACCTATGCGTTGCGCCATCATGGATGACTATCAGCATGCGGCGCTTTCAATGGCCGACTGGTCGCGCCTTGAGGGGCGCGTTGCGATGACCCCCTTTCATGACCACCTTGATGATGAAGACGCGCTGGTCGAGCGGCTGTCCGGGTTCGATGTCATCGTCATCATGCGCGAGCGCACGGCCTTTCCGGCCTCATTACTGTCACGCCTGCCGCAGTTGAAACTGCTGATCACCTCGGGGATGCGCAACGCCGCCGTCGATCTCGAGGCAGCGCACGCGCAGGGCATCACGGTATGCGGTACCGACAGTCATCCGGCGCCGCCGGCCGAACTCGCCTGGGCGCTGATCCTGGGGCTGGCGCGCCATCTCCCTGCCGAGCATCATCACTTCACCACCAATGGTCCGTGGCAGAGTACGGTCGGCATGACGCTGGCCGGTCGCACGCTGGGCATCGTGGGGCTTGGAAAAATCGGCACGCGCATGGCGCGCATTGCGAAAGCGTTTGATATGGAAGTGATGGCCTGGAGCGAACACCTGACCCCGGCACGCTGCGAGGAGGCCGGCGTCACGTTTGCCGAGTCGAAAAAGGCGCTGATGGGCGCCAGCGATATCATCTCGATCCACCTGGTGCTGAGTGCGCGTACCCATCACCTGATCGACCGTCAGGCGCTTGAGTGGATGTCGCCCTCATCGCTTTTGATCAACACGTCACGCGCCGACATTGTCGATCAAACCGCGTTGATCGATGCCCTGAAGGAAGGTCGGATCAAAGGCGCTGGGCTGGATGTATTCGAACAGGAACCCCTGCCGCTTGATCACCCTCTGCGCCGGCTGCCCAACGTTCTGGCCACGCCGCATCTGGGCTACGTCAGCGATACCAACTACCGCACCTGGTTCGGCCAGGCCATCGAAAACATCGAGGCCTGGCTTTCGGGCACACCGATCAGGCGCCTGTAATCAGGCAGCGGTGCGGCTAGCCCTGGCGTGGAACAGGGTCGCTGTCCACGTCCTGCGAGTAGCGCCGCGTTTCGTTGGCAAAATCGTAAAAACCGGGCTTGTCCTTGATGTAGATTTCTTCGGTCATGACCATGGGTGACTGGTCATCAAAGGTGCCGGCCGTGAACGCGTAGGCATTGTCCGGCGTGTGGCGAAAATAGAGTTGGCTGCCGCAGCGCAGGCAAAAGCCGCGCTCGCCCTGCTCGGAGGAGTGATAAATGCCGACCGGCGAGGCGTCGTCAAAAACCGGCTCCCCGTCACAGATCACGGCCAGCATGGGCCCGCCCGTGGCCTTGCGACACAGGGAGCAGTGACAGACATGCACTTCGCCGCCATGGCGAACCGTAAAGCGCACCTGCCCACACAGACAGCCCCCCGCCCTTTCCGTAATCTCGGTCATGATTTCTCTCCTCCCTGTGAATGCATTGCCCCGTGATGTTGTCGGTCATCAGCGTCTGCTGTTGTGACGCTTGTGACGATGCTGGTCCAGCACCCTATCACGACGTTAACCCCATTAGATCAGGCATGATGAATAAGCGAGTCTCATATTCGTTTAAAACGATAAACGCGTCATGCACTTTCTTATCACGACGGCGCCCGTATGCCGGCGGCCTGCTACGCTGGAAGGGAGATATCCTTCAGATCGCTTCGGGAGTCGCGCATGACCATGGAACTCTATCTGCTGGGCTGGACACTGGTGCTTGCCATTGTCCAGATCCTGCTGCCTGCGATGTATCGCAATCGCGAGACCGGCCTTGACTACAACGCCGGCCCACGCGACAAGGAAGGCCCGCCAATGGGCGTGATCACCGGCCGGCTGTTTCGGGCTCAGAAGAACCTGTTTGAAACCCTGCCGCTGTTTATCGGCGCCATCCTGATTGCGCATGTGGGTGGACAGGAAGGAGCGATGACGGCCTGGGGCGCGTGGCTCTATTTCCTGGCACGTATTGCCTACGTTCCCCTCTACGCCATGGGGATTCCCTATGTGCGATCGATGGTCTGGGGCGTCAGCCTGCTCGGGCTCATACTGGTGATTCTGCCGATCATCTTTTAGGCCCACCTTCCAGGCCCTGGTGACCTCAGCGGATATCGCCCGGCCCATGGTCGGGCGTTTCAGCCGGAGAATCAGCCCCGCATCTCCGGGTAAAAAGCGTCAGAAAGCAAAACGGCCCCGGAAGCAGGCATAAAAATGCCGCCTCAAGAGGCGGCATTTCACAATGTCTGTGGCGTCAGCCATTTATCAGGCAGAGGCACGGTGACCGATCTGCTGATCATTGATGGGGCGGCTCTCGCGGGCCATCATGAGTGTCAGCGTTCTGGACTTGTTCAGCGTCTGCATGGCGAAGGACGGAGAGTGAAGGTCGTTCCAGTGACCTACCGTATCCAGAAACTCGCCACATTCAGAGCAGGTAATTTCATCCCACTCATTGCAGGTGTCCATCGGTGCCTGTTGATCGTGACCACAGCGTGTGCATGAGATGTAATGTGTCATGGCTTGTGTCCTTCCCTGGTCATGTGACCGGCCTTCCTGGCCGGTAAATGTTGCAATCCTTGCCCTGGCCATCCTGGCCAACTACTGCGGCATCCCTGCCGTGGCGTTCCTCGCCGCTCGGATCAACGTTCCTGTCAACCCGGGTCAGCGTCCCTGCTGACCGTGTAGACACACTCTGGCATAGCGCCGAGCGATGTACAAGGCTTGTACATTATAATTTTTTGTAACCGTTAAACCCGGGCCAGGACAGCATTTTTGCATGACAGATTGATGATATGGCGCTGAAATCCTGTTCATGTTTGCCGCAACTTGTACAACACTGTTTTTTTACTCGGTGGGCCACTCAGGAAAAGGATTCAGCACGGGCGCCTTCGTCTAAAGGTCTCGGGGTAATCCAGCACCAGCCCCTGATCATCGACATCCAGCTGTGCCGTAAAGCCGCTATCGAGCCCCTCATAACGCCAGCCCCGTGAGGACAGACGCGTGTAGCGCTGTCGAACGGCATTAAGGGCCAGTGACGGTATGGACAGCAGCGCCACCGTCAGACTGGCTGATTCTCCGCTGCTCAGGCCCAGCCGTCGAATGGGCAGCGTATTGGTGAAGGGTGTGGCTGCAATATCGATATCGAGACAGCCTGTCAGCGATGACAGCAGCCCGTGTTCGTCGCACCACCAGTGACCAGCCCCGTCGGTGACCAGACGGCGTTCACGGCCATCGTCCAGCCGGGCCGCCATCCGGCGCACTCGCCACTCCGGGTCCAGCCACAGCTGATAGCTCAGTTGCCGAAAGGCGTCGTCATGGCCGCCTTCGATCCGGCTTTCAACCCTGACGCCGTCACCTTCGATCCGCAGTTGCAGATGCTCGCTGCCCTGATGATCCCAGCCGGTCCAGACCACCTCGCGCTGCACGCGCTGGCCATCACTGGCAGCGCTCACTACGCCATCCTGGAGGGTTTACCAAGATTTTCCGGCCCAAAGGAGTCCGGCAACAGGGTTTCCATGTCGTAGCGCTTGAGCGGCAGACCCTCGGCGTTGACCACCACGATCTCGGTATCGGGGGCGGCGAACTCGCGAATGCGCTGACGACAGTCACCGCAAGGAGTGCAGAGTCCATCTCCCGGACCGATGACATGAATGCTTTTTATCTCGCGCTCACCGTGAGCCACCATGGCCGCAATCGCGCCGGCTTCGGCACAAAGGCCCTTGTAGTTGGCGCTTTCGACATTGCAGCCGGTGTAGACGGTGCCGCTGTCACTGATCAAAAGCGCCCCGACCGGATGGTTCGAATAGGGCGCATAGGCGTTATCGCGCACGGCGACAAGCTGTTGGCGAAGGCTTTCGGGAAGCGGCGCAAGCTCGGTCATGGGGATCTCCTGACAATGATGATCCGTCATTGTCGCAGCCTGCGCGTGCCGACAACAGTCAGGCCATGTGATACAAGAATTTACATTAAATTCTGCTTTTTTAGCGCCGACCCCAGATAAGATTTCTGTTTCGAGTGTTCAAACGAGTTCTGCAACAGGCCATCGCCCATGACCACCCCATCACCGCACTGGCAGATGGCCGTCGACCTTGAGCGCTGTATCGGCTGTCACGCCTGCTCGGTCGCCTGCAAGGTCGAAAATGATATCGAGCTGGGCGTATTTCGCACCCGGGTGCTCTATCACGATCACGGCGCCTTCCCCGAGACCCGGCGCAGCTTTTTACCCACCCTGTTTACCCACCCTGTGCATTCGGACGCATTAGAGAGACGACAGTACGTATGCCAGCGCTGTCGTGAAGGAGATACTTGCCATGATCACCACACCCCATGAGGCCGCCGCCCGTCACTCGCGTGGGCTGCTGCTGGCTACCGTCGGCATCGTCGTGCTGAGTTTCGATAGCCTGCTGGTACGGCTGGCGGACACCGACGGCTGGAATATTGCCTTCTGGCGCGGGGCGTTCATGGCCATCGTCATGGGACTTTTCTACTGTCAGCGCCGGCGACTGGCCACACTGAATGCCCATCGCAGGGTATCGCTGCTCTCCGCCGGACTGCTGGCGGTGACCTCGCTGTTATTCGTGATGGCAGTCATGCATACCCGCGTGGCCAACGTGGTGGTAATTCTGAGCACGGCGCCGCTGTTTGCGGCCCTTTTCACTCGACTTTTCCTAAAGGAGCGGGTGGCCGCGCGCACCTGGATCGCCATCGGCCTGGCCATGCTGGGGCTGGTGATCGTCTTTGCGGGATCACTGACCGGTGACGGCCTTTTGGGAGATGTCTACGCCCTCGGCGCCGCCATGGCGGTCGGTGCCAATCTGACCCTGCTGCGACGCTACCAGGCACTGGACCGCCTTCCCCTGATTGCCGGCGGCGGTGTGATCACGGCCGTGGTGGCCTGGCCCATGGCCACACCGTTGGCGCTGGACACACAGAGCTACGCTGTACTTGCGGTCATGGGGCTGATCCAGATGCCGCTGGCCACGGCGCTGATCAACAATGCCACCCGTTATCTGCCCTCCGCCGAGGTAGCGCTTTTCTATCTGATCGAGGCGATTCTTGGCACGCTATGGGTCTGGTGGCTGCTCGGCGAGAATCCGCCGGAGGCCACCCTCTACGGCGGGCTGCTGACGCTGGTCACGCTGCTGAGCAATGGCTGGCTGGGACTGCGAAAGTCCCGCGGCCGCCGGGCGGCGGCCGCCTCGCGAGCCGAATGACCCTGCAGGGTCAATGACCTTTAAAAGGCGAGTGGCCGGGATGACCGGACCGTCAGGACGTCAACGCCATGTCTGGCGCCATATCGGCCTCCAGTGCGCCGATATCACGACGTCCCTGAAACGGCTCGGGCGTAATGACGGCGTCCAGCAGTTTCCGAGCATCCGGCTGCCAGAGCACGATATCCAGCGGACCTCGCGGAACAAACTTCAGTGACTTGCGCTTTTGGACCAGCGCCATGACCGGTACATCCAGCGCTGCGCCGATATGCAGCGGTCCGGAGTCCGGGCTGACGAGATAGCGGGCGTAATGCAGCATGGCGGCAAAGATACGCAGCGGTCGGGGCCGGCAGAGCGCGCCATATTGACCGTCGGCCATCTGTCGCTCGAGCGTCGGGGCATGGCGCAGCTCCTCGGGGCCCATAAACACCACGTAACGCTGTCCGGCCGCTTCCAGCGCCTTGATACTCTCCTGCCAGAAGCTCAGCGGCAGTCGCTTGTCGAGATGCCCGCCCACAAACAGCGCCACAAAGGGGGTCGGTTGGCCATCATCATCGAAGCCGATGCCGAGTTCTTCGAGTTCACCGCGCCCGATACTGCGCTCGCCATTGCTCAATATCATCGATGGGCGGTCACGACAGGGCGAGCCAAGGGCCCTGGCAAACATCTGCGGTATGTCATAGGCATGCGCCTGCTCGCCGCTGACCTCGATATCGAACCAGCGCTGACCACGCCTGGCCTTGCCCATGGTGTAGCGGCTATTAATGGAGCGTACGAAGATCAGCCCGGTCAGCGAGCTGGGACCTGCCTGTACGGCCAGATCATACTTTTCCTGGCGCAGGTGCCGGATCATGGCGGGAAAGCGCCACGGCCGCACAATGGCATCACGCGACAGGGTGAAAACGCGATCCACGCGCTGATGGCGAAACAGAGAATGGGTGCTGTCCGTGGCAAGAAGATCAATTCTTGCATCCGGGAAACGCTGTCGGAAGGTCTCGATGACAGGCGACATGATCAGTGCGTTACCAATGCGATAGTTGGGTCGCACCAGCAGTATTTTTAAAGGACCCTGAAGATTTTCGGCGTCAACAGTCTCGTTTTTTTGAAGATATTTCGTGATGAAAAAGGTCACGCAACGTCGTGCCCTTCTTTCGATACTCTGCGCGAGTGTTTTAAGCATTGTGTTGGTGCGAATCGCTGTTTTCAGAGACATCACATCACCTGGTCAGGGCATCCATTGCGAGACAATATCTCGCAATCATTAATGGTTTATTAACGCATCAAAGTTTCTTTTACTGGCGTTAAAAGACCACGATGTCAGCTACTGGTTCCAGTATTCAAGGGACATTTCCGAAAAAAAACCGCTTTAAAATGAAGATAATATTAAAAAATGAGCCCTGTTAAATCTTTATTAAAAAGACCTTTTACTTTCCTTATTGCATCATTAAATGAACAACGTTTTTTAATCAGGGTGGTTGTTAAGGATAAAGATGGGAAACACTCAATAATCTGTCATTGTCTGGCGATACCAGCCGTATCATGTCGGTATCGCGCCATCATGAAACCAGCGTTGAAAAGGACACGACTCGCTGTGTAACGCTATGCTGATGATTACCAACCATACGGGGGAGCGAATTTTGACTACAGGCAAGAAGATAGAACGCGACGTCGATTGCTGGCTGACCGACATGGATGGCGTGCTGGTGCACGAGAACAAGGCCATCCCGGGCGCCGCCGAGCTGATCAATCAGTGGCGGGAGAAGCAAAAGCCCTTTCTGGTGCTGACCAACAACTCGATCTATACCCCACGTGATCTCAGTGCACGCCTGGCACGCAGCGGCATCGACGTGCCTGAAGAGCTGCTCTGGACCTCGGCACTGGCCACAGCAGCCTTTTTACAGGATCAATCGCCGGGCGGCTCGGCCTTTGTGATCGGTGAAGCCGGTATTACCACCGCCATGCACGAGGCAGGTTTTGTGATGACCGATACCGACCCGGACTATGTGGTGCTGGGCGAGACCCGCACCTACTCGTTCGAGGCCATTACCCGGGCCATTCGCCTGATCAATGACGGCGCGCGCTTTATTGTCACCAACCCCGATGTCACAAGTCCCAGTCGGGAAGGCCCGCTGCCGGCCACCGGCGCCGTGGCAGCCCTGATCACCAGCGCCACCAAACGCGAACCCTATGTGGTGGGCAAACCCAACCCGATGATGTTTCGCTCGGCGCTCAACAGGCTGGGCGCACATTCTTTGCGTACGGGCATGATCGGTGATCGCATGGATACCGATGTCGTCGCCGGCATAGAAGCCGGGCTGCACACCGTACTGGTGCTGACCGGTATTGCCGATCGCGCGGCCGTCGAGCGCTATCCGTTTCGCCCGAAGGAGATACTTGATTCGGTGGCCGATCTGCTGGAGGATGATCAGCAGTCGAAGAATGTGAAAAGAAAGGAGGGCAAGGGTTTGGACGCCTCAGCATGATGGCGTCCCTGGCGAACGCCGCTTTCGAGGAGCGTCGTGTCCAAAAAGGACGCTCCCGAAAGCTCACATGACATTTCGGACGACAATTACGCGCCAAATACCATGAGAGAGAGGCCAAAATAATTCATGAAAATTAATTTTCAAACACTTGTTTAAGAAAACAGGCACTAAAAGACAATTCTCACATATTAGTTACGCTTTATAACAATCACAAACCCATATCCGCATATTTTTATACAAGCATTGGCATTAAGGTGGAGCTAAATTTCTGCTCTGCGATCAATATCCATGACCAAGACAATCGGAATATATGGTGGCCAGCGCATTGCCTGGATCGATGCGGCCAAGGGCGCCTGCATCTTCATGGTCGTGCTATGGCATACCACCATTTTTTCCTACGCCCAGATCGACTTTGGCGGGCTTCCACTTGATAGCTGGTGGACTGGCGCCCTGACGGCCTTCAAGCCGCTGCGCATGCCGCTGTTCTTTTTGATCTCCGGCTTTCTTGCCCATTCGGCCATTACCCGCAAAAGCTGGCAAGAGACCTTCAAGTCCCGCGTGGCGACCCTGTTCTGGCTCTATCTACTGTGGATGGCCATCAACTGGGTCATCATTTCGCTGATGCGCACCAAAATTCCAGGTGCTGCCGAAATCATCCCGGGCGAGGCCTACACGCTCAACATCATTGAATTCGTGCGTGGCGTATTTCTGGCCGACAGCGGCATCTGGTATCTCTATGCGCTGGTGCTCTACTTCGTGATCTGCAAGACCTTTAAACGGGTCGCCATTCCGCTTTTGATCGTACTGGCCCTGCTGCAGATCTTTTCCGAGCACATTACTGATGTCTGGAACTTCAAGAAGCTGCTGGACTACGGCATCTTCTACGCCATGGGCTGCTTTGGCCGGGACCGGATTGCACACGTCTATGCCGAATTCAGCGCCAAACGCTGGGTACTGGTGGGGGCAGGGCTGCTCGCTTCGATGGCTGTAGCACGCCAGCTGGGTATTTTTTACCTGCCGGTCACTCAGCTTGTTCTCTCCTGTCTGATGGTCTCCTTTGCCATCGATACCCTCGCGCTGATCCTTCGTTTCTGGCAGATGAGGGCCTTGCAGGCACTGGGCAAAAGGACCCTGCCGGTGTATGTCATTCACATGCTGCTGGTCCATCCCCTGACGCTTTTGATGGTCGATGTCGAACTCAGCGGCTCGGTAGGTCAAATGATCGCCGTCGCCCTGCCCATCGTCATTGCCACGGTCGTCTGTGCCGGCTGCCTGCTGGTGCGCTACCTGCTGGACCATGGTCCGGGCCGCGCGCTGTTTGATTTCCCGGCGCTGCGAAACCGCCCGGTGGCACAGGGCGCCTGATCGTTACAAGCCATCAAGCCTGATGCGCCCGCCGGGTTACCCCCGGCGGGCGCATTCGATTTTATAGGCGTTCAACGCTCATTTTCTGCAGTTGCCATGCAGGAATTCGAAGCAGATGCTGTGAGCATTCCTGACTTTTGGAGAATCTTCCATGCTGACCCTTCGCCCCGGCAGTGAGCGCGGCCACGCCAACCACGGCTGGCTCGAGAGCTATCACTCCTTCTCCTTTGCCGGCTATGTCGACCCGAACCATGTCCAGTTCGGCCCCCTGAGGGTGATCAATGAGGACCGCGTTGCCCCGGGTGGCGGCTTCGGTCAGCACGGTCATCGCGATATGGAGATTTTCTCCTACGTGCTCTCCGGCGAGCTGGCCCACCGTGACACGCTGGGCAACGGCTCCAGCATTGGCCCGGGGCGCGTACAGCTGATGACCACCGGTACCGGCGTGGAACACAGCGAGTTCAATCACAGCGACCGGGAGCCGGTGCACTTTCTGCAGATCTGGCTCTTCCCGCGCGAAACGGGGCTGACGCCGCGCTACAGCGAGGCAGACTTCCCGCCTGATTCAAAACGTGACCAGCTGCGTCTGATCATCTCCTCGGACGGACGTGACGGCTCGCTGACCATCGAACAGGACGCCTTCATCTACGCCACGATCCTGGACGAGGACACCACACTCACTCACGCGCTGACGTCGGGCCGACGTGGCTACGTCCACCTTATCCGCGGCACACTCGAGGTCAACGGTCAGCCGCTCGAGGGCGGCGATGCCCTGATGCTTGAAGCCGAGTCACGGATCGAACTTGCCCATGGCCGTGACGCCGAGGCGCTGATATTTGATCTGCCCTGAATCGACAAGCGCTCTCGATCTGTTCGATGATCACGCCAGACCATTATGATCACCGCATTGCCATAACCTTGAGGGCGTCATGTCAGCATCAACCCCGTCAGCCTCCAATCAACCGACAGCCCGCGCTGCTACCGTCTACAACTACGGGTCGATCAATATCGACCATGTCTACCGCGTGCCGCATCTGGTACGTCCGGGCGAGACGCTCTCCAGCACCGACTATCAGATCGTGCTGGGCGGCAAGGGTGCCAACCAGACCATTGCGCTGGCGCGCGCCGGTGGCCGGGTGACCCACTGGGGACAGCTCGGCCGTGCCGATGAGTGGGCGCTGGAGACCTTAAGGGACGCCGGCGCCGACATCGATGAAGTGGCGCTGCTTGAAGGCTCAAGCGGCCATACCGTGATTCAGGTCGATGACAAGGGCGAAAATGCCATCGTGCTCTTTGGCGGCACCAACCAGCGCTTCACGTTGGAGCGCATTGATGAGCTGCTCACCAATGCCGACAGTGAGGGCTGGCTGCTGCTGCAAAACGAGTGTAATGACATTGAAGAGGTCATTCGTCAGGCGCTGAACCGAGGACTGAAGGTCGCCTTCAATCCGGCACCGATGACACCCGCCATTCGCGAGCTGCCCCTGACCGAACTGTCGCTGCTGTTCGTCAACCGCGGGGAAGCCGCCGCGCTGGTGGAACTTGATGAACAAAGTGATGCCGACACCCTGATCAGGGCGCTGCAGACGGCGCTGCCGGGTGTCGATATCGTGCTGACCCTCGGCGCTGCAGGCGCCTGGCGCATCGACGGCACGCGCGGCGACACCTTATATCAGCCGGCCCGTCCGGTGCAGGCCGTCGACACCACCGGTGCCGGAGACACTTTCATCGGCTACTACATGGCGGCCCTGCAGGCCGATCGTGATGCCACGACCTGTCTGGAGCGGGCCACCGCGGCCGCGGCACTGGCCGTACAGCGACCGGGCGCTGCCACCGGTATCCCTGCCGTGAACGAGGTCGAGACCTTTTTGCAGATCGCCGGCCGGCCCGAGTAACCCGGGCGCAGTCCCTGATGTTTTTGATACATCAAAAAAGGCCCCGCCATTGGCGGGGCCTTCTGTTTCCAGCGCGATGGTCAAAAGCGCACTGACAGCTTACGACTGAGCACTCATTTCCCTGAGCATGGACTCGATCAGATCCATCCCTTCGCCCAGCACCTCATCGCTGATGGTGACCGGCATCAAAAAGCGGATCGTATTGCCGTAGAGTCCGCAGGAGAGCAGGATCAGGCCGCGCTCGCGCGCTGTCCTGCAGAGTTTGCCGGCCAGCTCCGTATCGGGTTCGCCGTCGGAACGGACCAGATCGAACGCTGCCATGGCGCCCAGGTGACGCGAATGGCGTACGCAGTCAAACGAGCGCTCCCACCGCTGGAAGCGTTCGCCCAGCTTCTCACCCAGCGCCCGGCTTTTCTCGAGAATGTTCTCTTCCTCGAACACTTCCAGTACCGCCAGCACGGCCGCGCAGGAGAGCGGACTGCCGGTATAGGTGCCGCCCAGCGAGTTGCCACCAGAGGCGTCCATCACGCTGTCGGTGCCGACCACTGCCGAAATTGGCATGCCATCACCCATACTCTTGGCCATGGTCATGATGTCCGGTTCCACGCCGGTGTGCTCGATGGCAAACATCCTGCCGGTACGGCCAAAACCGGACTGCACTTCGTCAACGATCAAGAGGATACCGTGCTCGTCGCAGATCTCGCGCAGCGCCTTCATGAAACCCGGTGAGGCGGCGTGGAAGCCCCCCTCGCCCAGCACCGGCTCGATGACGATCGCGGCCGTATCCTTCGGGTTGGCATCGGTCTTGAAGGTCATCTTCAGCCCGCGCAGCGCCTCTTCTTCACTGACGCCGATCGATTCGACCGGATAGGGCGCGCGATAGACCTGGCCCGGCATGGGGCCAAAATCGGTGCGATAGGGTGCCACCTTGCCGTTCATCGCCATGGTCATGAAGGTACGGCCGTGATAGCCACCGGTGAAGCAGATCACACCCGAGCGACCGGTGGCAGCCCGCGCGACCTTGACCGCATTTTCCAGCGCCTCGGCCCCGGAATTGGCCAGCATGACCTTGGCATGTCCGCGCACCGGTGTGATGTGGCTGAGCTTCTCGGCCACCTTCACGTAGCCTTCATAGGGCATGACGGTCTGGCAGGTATGCATGACCTTGTCGAGCTGCGCCTTGACCGCCTCGACCACCTTCGGATGGCGGTGACCGATGTTGAGCACGCCGATGCCACCGGCAAAATCGATAAAGCGCTTGCCATCGGCATCCCACAGCTCGGCATTTTCGGCGCGGTCGGCAAAATGCCCGTCCGGACTTGCCGCGCCATTGGCCACATAGCGCTTTTTCAGCTCGTTCAGTTCGTTATTGTTCATGCGCAATCTCCTTTGATGTGCAGCGATTACAGCCCGCCAAGACAGACATACTTGAGCTCGGTAAACTCCTCCAGTCCGTGGTGCGAACCCTCTCGACCCAGTCCTGACTCCTTGATCCCGCCAAAGGGCGCCAGCTCGGTCGATAAAAGCCCTTCGTTGACGGCCACCATGCCGTATTCCAGCGCCTCCATGACGTGCCAGATGCGCTTGTAATCACGGGCATAGAAATAGGCCGCCAGGCCAAAGGGCGTATCGTTGGCCATCGCAATGGCCTGATCATCATGGTCGAAACGAAACACCGCCGCCAATGGTCCGAAGGTTTCCTCGCGGGCCACAGCCATGTCGGGGGTCACGTCCGCCAGTACGGTCGGTGCATAAAACGAGTGCCCCAGCGCGTGCGCTTCTCCACCTTCCACCAGCCGAGCGCCCTTGTCCAGCGCATCACTGACATGGGCACTGACCTTGTCGACCGCCGCCTGGTTGATCAACGGTCCAATGAGCGTGCCCTCTTCCATGCCGTTGCCGACCTTGAGTTCCCGAACGCGGGCGGCGAGCTTCTCAACAAAGGCGTCGTAAATGCCGGACTGCACCAGAAAGCGGTTGGTACAGACGCAGGTCTGACCGGCATTGCGATACTTGGAGGCGATCGCGCCCTCGACGGCTGCGTCAATATCAGCGTCATCAAACACGATAAAGGGCGCGTTGCCCCCCAGCTCCATGGCCGTTTTCTTGACGGTGGAGGCACACTGCGCCAGCAGCTTCTTGCCCACCGGCGTCGAGCCGGTAAAGGAGACCTTGCGCACGCGCGGGTCGGTGGTCAGCACTTCGCCCACGGCGACCGGGCTTTTGGCCGTGACCACGTTGATGGCGCCTTCCGGAATGCCGGCTTCCAGCGCCAGCGCGGCCAGCGCCAGGGCCGTCAGCGGGGTCGCCTCGGCCGGCTTGATCACGACCGTGCAGCCGGCGGCCAGTGCCGGGGCGCATTTGCGGGTGATCATCGCCAGCGGAAAATTCCATGGCGTGATGGCCGCCACCACACCGATCGGCTCGCGCATGACCAGAATGCGCTTGTCCGCGCCGTGACCCGGCAGGGTTTCCCCGGCGATGCGCTTGGCCTCTTCGGCGTAGAACTCGATAAACGAGGCGCCATAGCCGACTTCACCACGCGACTCTGCCAGCGGCTTGCCCTGCTCCAGCGTCATCAGACGTGCCAGAGCGTCGGTATTGTCAATCACCAGATCAAACCAGCGGCGCAGCAGACGCGAGCGCTCCTTGGCGGGCACCTTGCGCCAGTCGGCCAGCGCCGTCTCGGCCGCGGCCACCGCCGCGCGAGTCTCCTCGGCGCCGAGATCGGCGACGTTGGCGACCAGCTCCCCGGTGGCCGGGTTGTTGACGGCAAACTGCTGGCTGCCTTCCTGCCACTGATCACCGATCAGGGCGGCGGCACGCTGGTTCTTGAACTCGATATCAAACATTGTCTACCTCATGGATATGATGTCAGCGGTGATAAACGTCCTGCATGACCCGGTCACTGAACGCTCGCCCGTAGCGATTGAGCGCAAAGAGATACATCGCCAGACCCAGGGCCATCCAGCCTCCGAACACCCCCCATTCAATACCGGTCAACGCTGACGGGCTGCCCGGTAGATAAAGACACGCCATGGCCAGTGACAGCAGTACCGCCAGTGTACCCACCACACGACCATTGCCTACCTTGAAGGGACGGTCCATGTCGGGCTCGCGCTTTCGAAGCACCATGAACGACAGCGCCACGAACAGATAGGCGATCACGATCCCCAGACCACCGGCATCGACCAGCCACACCATGGCCGGACGACCCATGAAGGGCGCCACCGTTGAGAGCAGCCCGATCATGACGATGGCGTTGGTGGGCGTTTTATATTTCGGATGCAGCTTGCCCAAAAAGGCCGGCAGCATGCCGGAATGGGCCAGCGCATAGATGGCGCGCGATCCGCCGATATAAAAGGCGTTCCAGCTGGTAATGATGCCCGCAATGCCGGCCAGGACCATCAGCTTGCTGCCCCAGACGCTGCCCATGACCGCCGCCATGGCATCCGGCACCGACAGCGAGCTGCCCTCGAGCGCCGGCTGATTCAGCATCAGGCTGGTGCCCAGCACGATCAACGCATACCAGGCCACCGCCATCAGCACCGAGGCAATCAGCACCTTGCCGATATCGCGAAACGGCAGATCGATCTCCTCGGCCGCCTGCGGGATCACGTCAAAGCCCACGAACAGAAAAGGCACCATGACCAGCACCGCCATGATGCCGCCGGCAAAGCCGCCGCTTGATTCATGGTTAAACAGCGGCGTCATGTTGGCCACCTCGCCGGTGAACAGTGCGCCGGTAATAAACAGCACCCCCACGACCAGGATCAGGCCGGTCACCAGCTTCTGGATCAGCGCCGCGGTGGTGATGCCGACATAGTTGATCGCCATCATGATCAGCGAACCGATCACACCGACCGCCACCCAGCTGGCCTTGACGTCCCAGCCGGCCACGGTCCAGAGATGGCCCACGTCATAGCCGGGGAAAAGCTGCTCGACCACGGTGGGCAGCGCGACGGCTTCAAACGACACGACGCTCACATAGCCCAGCACAATGCTCCAGGTGCAGATAAAGGAGGCAAAGTGACCCAGGGCGCGATAGCTGTAGACGTGCTCGCCGCCCACCTTGGGCATGGCCGAGGCCAGTTCGGCGTAGGTCAACCCGACCAGCAGGACCGCGATGCCGCCGATGATGAAAGCGATGATGGCGCCCACACTGCCGGCATCGAGAATCGCCCCGCCGGTCAACACGATCCAGCCCCAGCCGATCATGGCGCCAAAGGCAAGTGCCAGAACATCGGTGCGCGCCAGGACACGCACCAGTTCGCGTGGTTTGGTTGTGCTCTGCATAGGATTTATCCGTCATTATTGTGATCTTTCAGGGCCGGGAGGATGTTGTGGCAGGTCACGCAACCTGTTGTGTCTCCCTGCTCACACGCTACCACTGTCCCGGGTTCGGTACGTGAACCACTTGTGTGTTCAGGTAGACCACTGCCTGGGACCACCATCATAATGTTCTTCTTCCCCCTCACCCTGCCCGGACCCGTGTCATGCAGCGATCTGTCGAAGAGGCCCTGAGTGATATTGAAATTGCCTGGCAGCGCCAGCCCGACCGGCTGAACAAGCAGGTCCGTCTGGAGCAGGCCCTGACCACGCTGATCGAACAGCAATGGGCCGACGGCCAGCGTCTGCCGGCCCATCGCCATATCTGTCAGCGCCTGGGGATCGCCCGTAACACCCTGGCCGGCGTCATCGAGCTTTTGCAGTCGCGCCATCTACTGGCCACCCAGCACGGCCGGGGCAGCTGGAGCCTGCGACCAAACGTGTCACCGCCCATGGAACAGACCTCGCCGGTCGCCCTGTCACAGCGGGCGCAGCGGATCCTCGGCACCAGCGGGGCCAGCCCGATCCAGAGCGGTGCCTTCGTGCCCGGCATTCCCGACATTGCACGCTTTCCGATGCGACGCTGGCGCACGCTCTACGCCACCCTGACCGTGCCGCAAAATGCCCTGCTGCTGTCCTATTCAAGCGGGGGGTATGGACCGTTGAAACGGGAGATCGCCGATTTTCTGCGCCGCGAGCGCGGCATCGAATGCGCCCTTGAACAGATCATCATCACCGACGGCACGCATCACGGTCTGGAGCTTTGCGCCCTGGCGCTGGCCGACCATGGCGACCGCGTGTTGATGGACTCTCCCTGCTACTGGGGGGCACGCAACGTCTTTCAGGCTGCCGGGCTGGGCATCGATCAGTGTCGCTGGCAGCCCGGGGCAGGCTATCGCGACCTGTCGTCAGCGGCGCCTTCGCCGCGCCTTTTATACCTGACCGGTGCCCGCCACTACCCCTTGAGCGTGCCGATGCCGATCGAGGACAAGCGCGTGCTGGCCGAGCAACTCTCGCCAGAGCTGATCATCGAGGACGACTACGAATTCTTCGACAGCCACCACCGGGGGTTGCTCTTCTCCCCCGATGACGGCCACTCCATTCTGGCCGGGTCGTTTTCCAAGCTGATGTTTCCGGGGCTGCGGCTGGGGTATCTGGTCGTGCCACGTTCGCTGAGCGGGGCCATTAATCGATTGCGCAGCGAAGTCTTTCGCGAGGGGCGCATGCTGGATCAGGCGGTGCTGGCAAAATTCATGGCCGATGGCGATCTCGACCGCTGGTGTCGGCGCATCAATCGCGAATATCTGCGCCGCCAGCAGACGCTGCATGATCTACTGATTGATCTGCCGGGCGTGATCGATATCTCACCCCCGGCCGGCACCATCACCCTGTGCGTGACGCTGGCCGCCGATATTGATGACGTGCGCCTGTCGCGTCACCTGCTCAACCACTACCGCCTGCTGGTCAAGCCGCTCAGCCCCGTCTGCGCCGCGGGTGACCCGCGCCGCGGACTGGTGCTGGGCATCGGCATGGTCGAGGGCGAGACGCTCGAACGCCTGGGGCAGCAGCTGGCCGAGGGCATTCGCCGGTTTATTGAGCGCCGCTGATGTCCGTTCGAAATCCTCGAAAACTGCTGTCCCTTTCACTAGAGTTATCCAGCAGTCGAACTTTGCCAGCAAGGGCCTATCCATTCCGCCTGTCAAACACGGGATGTTCCACGAACCACACAGGGAAAAGTGATCATGAAGGCATTGATAGCAGGCGCCGGCGGCATCATCGGTGAAGGCGTCCACCGCGCCCTCGAAGCGCATGGCGCCAGCGTCAAGGGGCTCGGACGCCATGCCATCGAAGGCATGGAGACGGTCACGGTCGATCTGACGGATCCTGAATCGACCCGGAAGGCCATTCGCGACGGCGCCGCCGAGACGACCCATCTTTTCTACGCGGCACTGGCCCCCGATGATGATCTCGCGATCGAGGCCGAGCGCAACGGCCGAATGCTGGACAACCTGCTTGACGCGCTCGAGCAGGCGAAGGCGCCGCTTGAGCGCGTGGTGATCTATCAGGGTTTCAAGATCTACGGCATCCATCTGGGCGCGAAGGTGCCGACGCCGGCGCGCGAGAGCGATCCGGTCCACATGCCGCCCAATCTCTATCAGTCTCAGGAGGCGATGCTCGCCAAACGCGCCAAAACCGCCAGCTGGGACTATGTCGCCCTGCGTCCGGACGTCATCATCAACGGTCGCATCCACGGCAATCCGATGAACATTGCCGCAGCGATCGGTGCGTTCGCGACCCTCTCGCGTGAGCTCGGCGTCCCACTGCGCTTTCCCGGCAGCGAAGCCGCCTATCGTGTGTTGATGCAGGGCACCGATGCCGACCTGCTTGGCGAGGCCAGCGTCTGGGCCGCCAACGCCGAGGGTGTCAGCGGTGAGGCATTCAATGTCACTAACGGCGACGTCTTTCGCTGGGAGCGCCTGTGGCAGGAGATTGCCGACTACTTCGAGCTGCCCATGGCCAGCCCTGTACCGCTCACCCTGACCCGCCATATGGCAGACAAACAGGCGGTCTGGGAGCGCATCGCCGAGCGTGAGGGCCTGCAGGAACAGCAGCTGGACCGCGTCGTGCAGTGGGGTTTTGCCGACTTCATTTTCAATACCGAAACCGATGTCATCTCGGACGTGAACAAGATCTATCGCTATGGCTTCACGCCGCGCATGGACACGCGGGCCTCACTCTTCAAGGCCCTTGATGCGCTGAAAGCCAGCAAAATCCTGCCCTGACTGCCTTTCTGCCCTGACTGCCTTTCTGCGCTGACCGGTCACACCGTTGTCCGCATAAAAACGGCCCGCCTCTTACAAGGCGGGCCGTTTGACGCCCGAGCCCAAAACCGCCGCCTATCGAATGGCGGGGCAGGCCGTTGCTATGCGTTCTGACCGAGCGTCTCCGTTTGAGCCGCCGTCCCCATCGCTGCTGCTGCATCATCACGGATGCGTGCCTCACTCTCGGGATCAAACCCCACCATGCGCGAGACGTCAAAGGCAAAGCGGGTCGACTGCCCAGGGCTCAGCGACGCGCCAGGACGCATGCGCGCATTGATATTGCGTCCACCAAGCCGGGTGACCACGTAGAGATCGGCACCGGTGGGCTCGACGAGTGCCACCTCGAGCGTCGCCTCAAAGATCTCGCCGTCCTGGCGATTGGCACTGGCCGGGTCGGTGATCGCCTCCGGACGCAGCCCGAGGATCACGTCCCGGTCACACCATGTCTCGAGCGCGGCGCGATCACGCACGATCGGCAGCGTCACATCGCCCGCGGGGGATTCAATGCGCGCCACCAGCGCATCGTCGTGCCGCTCGATGCGAGCAGTGATCAGATTCATTGATGGCGAGCCCATGAAGCCCGCCACGAAGAGGTTGTTGGGATCATCGTAGACCGCCTGCGGCGTCCCCAGCTGCTGAAGCTCGCCGCCGCGCATCACGGCGATGCGGGTGGCCAGCGTCATCGCCTCGATCTGATCGTGGGTGACGTAAACGATGGTGGTACCCAGGCGCTGATGGAGCTGCTTGATCTCGGTACGCATGTCGACACGCAGCTTGGCATCCAGATTCGACAGTGGCTCATCGAACAAAAAGAGCTGCGGCTCGCGCACCAGTGCGCGCCCCATCGCCACCCGCTGGCGCTGCCCGCCGGAGAGCTGGGCCGGCTTTCGGTTGAGCAGGTTTTCGATCTGCAACAGCTCGGCGGCGCGCTGTATCGCCTCCCGTCGTTTGGCCTTTGGCACCTTGCGCATCTCGAGCCCGAAGCCGATGTTACCGGCCACCGTCATGCTCGGGTAAAGCGCGTAGGACTGAAATACCATGGCGATGTCGCGACGCGACGGGTGCAGGTCATTGATCCGCTCGCCGTTGAGCAGAAGCTCCCCTTCGCTGATGGCATCAAGCCCCGCGATCATGTTCAACAGGGTCGACTTGCCACAGCCGGACGGCCCGACCAGCACCAGAAAGTCGCCCTTTTCAATGGCGATGTCGATGCCCTTGAGCACGTGGGTCTCGCCGAAGCGCTTGTGGACGTTGTGAATATGTAAAAAGCTCATGAATGCCTCAACCCTTGACCGATCCCGACATCAGACCGCGCAGAAAGTATTTGCCCGCCAGGATATAGACGATCAGCGTCGGGACGGCCGCCACCATCGCCGCCGCCATGTTGACGTTGTACGCCTTCACCCCCGTGGAGCTGTTGACCAGGTTATTGAGTGCCACCGTGATCGGCGCACTGTCGCCGGAGGTGAAGGAGACCCCGAACAGAAAGTCGTTCCAGACGTTGGTGAACTGCCAGATGATTGTCACCACGATGATCGGGATCGAGGCCGGCAGCAGAATGCGAAAGAAGATCGTGAAAAAGCCGGCGCCGTCGAGCTTGGCCGCCCGCACCAGCTCGTCCGGGAAGCTCTCATAGAAGTTGCGGAAAAACAGCGTCGTAAAGCCGATACCGTAGACAATGTGCACCAGCACCAGCCCCGTGGTGCTGTTGGCGATATGCAGAATGCCGAGCACCCGCGCCATCGGCAGCAAAACGATCTGAAACGGAATGAAGCAGCTGAACAGGATCAGCCCGAAGACGACCTTGTGGCCGCGAAAGCGCCACTTGGTCAGCACGTAGCCGTTGAACGCGCCCAGCAGCCCCGAGATCAATACCGCCGGCACCACGATCCTGATGCTGTTGAAGAAGTAGCCGTGCACGCCGCTGCATTCGAGCCCGATGCACGCACTCCCCCACGCCTCGCGCCAAGGTGCGAAGGTCCACTCCTCAGGCAGCGCCAGCATGTTGCCCTGATGAATCTCCTCGAGCGGCTTGAACGAGGTTACCAGCATGACGTAAAGCGGCATCAGATAGAGGATCGCAAATACCGCGAGCACGGCGTAAAGCAGCGCTCGGGCAAGCGTATTGCGGCGCGCAACGATGGATCCGGCACTCATGAGCGGGGCTCCCGCAGTTCAGAGTAAAGATAGGGAATGATCAGCGCGGCAATCACCGCCAGCATGAACACGGCGCTGGCCGAGGCAATGCCCATCTCGTTGCGCGAGAAGGCGTAGGAGTACATGAAGGTGGCCGGCACCGCGGTGGCATTGCCCGGCCCGCCGCCGGTCATGGCGACGATCAGATCGAAGCTCTTGATGGCCAGATGCGCCAGCACCACGATCGCGCTTAAAAAGACCGGGCGCAGCTGGGGAATGATAATGCGGCCATAGATCTTCCAGGTCGGCGCGCCATCGATCTGGGCAGCCTTGATCATCTCGCCATCGATGCCGCGCAGGCCGGCCAGAAACATCGCCATGATGAAGCCGGTCGCCTGCCAGACGGCCGCGATCACCACGGTGTAGATCGCCATGTTGGCGTCGATCAGCCAGTTGAAACTGAAACTCTCCCAGCCGAGCGAGTGCATGGTGCGCTCAAGCCCCAGCCCGGGATTGAGAAACCACTGCCACGCCGTGCCGGTGACGATAAACGACAGCGCCATCGGGTAGAGGTAGATGGTTCGAAGCGTGCCCTCGGCGCGGATGCGCTGGTCCAGCAGGATCGCCAGCAAAAGGCCGAGCACCGTGCAGCTGACGATATAGAGCAGCCCGAACACCCAGATGTTGTGCAGCGCGATCCCCCAGGTCCAGGAAGACCACAGCCGCGACCACTGCCGGGTGCCCGCCCAGGTATAGTCCGGCAGCATCCCCGAATTGCTAAAGGAGATCCAGGTGCTCCAGAGGATGAAGCCGTAAACAAAAAAGAGTACCAGCACGAACGAGGGCGAGAGGACGAGCCTGGGCAGCCAGTGCTGCAGGCGCTCGCCAATGCCCCGCGAAGAGGGTGGTGTCGACATCGAGAACCTCGGGTCAGGACCATGGCCCCGCCAGGGGTGGCGGGGCCGGATGCGTCACATCACTGCTTGATCAGAACGACTCGATCAGGAGCGCGCGCCCTGCACCGCCATCGCCAGCTGCTCGGCGGCGACGTCACTGGGCATGTTGCCGTTGACGAACGAGGAGACAATATCGAAAACCGCGTTTTTCACGCCGGCCGGCGCGGCGTAGCCGTGCGCCATGCTGCCCATCAGCGTATCGCTCTCGGCGGCCGCCTTTGCCTGCTCGTAGCCGCGCTGCGCACAGGCGTCGAGCCCGTCGGACGACAGGTCGGTACGGGCCGGCACCGAGCCCTTGAGCTGGCTGAAGGTCACCTGGAATTCCGGCGAACCGATGATCCCGGCCATGGTGTTCTGCATCGACTGCTGCTGCTCGTCGTCGTTTTTGAACATGATCATCAGGTCGCTGTTGAAGGTCACCGCGTCCTGCGTGCCGGGCGTTCTAAAGCACATGAAGTCCTGCTCCGGCTTGAGCCCGGCATTGAGGAACTCGCCCTTGGCCCAGTCGCCCATGATCTGATAGAGCGCGTCGCCGTTGATGACCATGGCCGTAGCGAGGTTCCAGTCACGTCCGGGGGAGTTGTCATCCTTGTACTGCAAAAGCTCGCGGAAGCGATCAAACGACCTGACCATGGTGTCGGAATCGAGCGCCTTTGGATCAAGGTCGATCATGGCCTGGCGATAGAAGTCGGCGCCACCGGTGGCCAGCACCACGTTTTCGAACACGGTCGCGTCCTGCCAGGGCTGTCCGCCATAGGCCAGACCGGTGTGGCCGGCCTCCTGCGCCTTCTTCATCGAGGCAATGAAGGCTTCCCAGGTGTCGGGCTGCTCGATGCCGAGTTCGTCCATCATCGATTTGTTGGCCCATACCCAGTTGGTGGAGTGAATCTCGAACGGCGCGGCGATCCAGTGGCCGTCGCTTTTGGCGAAGCGCTGGATCGGCTGCGGGAAGACTTCGTCCCAGTTGCCGGCTTTTGCCACATCATCCAGCGGGCTCAGCGCATCGCGGTCGGCCCAGTCCTGAGCGTCATAGCCCAGCACCTGCGCCGCCGTCGGCGGATTGTTTGACGTGATGCGCGAGCGCAGCACGGCCATCGCATTGGTGCCGGCACCGCCGGCCACCGGCATGTTCTGCCAGCCGATACCGTCGTCTGCCAGCTTGTCCTTGAGCGCACCAAGGGCCTTCGCCTCACCGCCGGAGGTCCACCAGTTGAGGACTTCGACCTCACCCTTGCTGGTGCCTTCCTGAGCGAAAGCCGACGACGACAGCAGGATGGCCAGCGGTATGGCACCGGCCATCAGGCACTTGTTGAATGTTGTTGTCATGGCGTGCGTCCCTTGTTCTGTTATTGAGGCGAGTCGATATCGTTGTTTTGTGGGACCCACGATGACCGCCGCTGACGTGGGCTGTCACAAACTATTACCCAGGCATTAGCAGGTCACAATACAACCATCGACGCAGGGCGCGAGGCGCCTGCTGCGGGGTCGGATGCCTGAACAGCCCTGCCCGCGACAACGCTGACAGATCATTCGCGCCTTTGTGGCCGTGCGCGGATGTGATCACATGGACACCGTGGCATGATCAAACCATTTCCTCTGACCTGGAGACATCATGGTGCAGCAGCCCCCTATTCATGCGCAGGCACCCCTGATCTGCTTTCAGGGCAACTGCGCCGGGCGCAATGCGCTGGGCATGACCGGCGCGCTCGCACTCGCCCGGCATCTTGCCCGACATCTGGACATTCCTCTTCAGACCCTGGGAGCGCCGGGTCAGGCACTGCCGGGAGGCTGGCAACAGGTGCTGGAAGCCATCACGCCCGATTTTGTGTCAATGGGTCGCTATCTGGAAAAGATCATGAGCGCGGGCAAGCGTCCGGTGCTGACCATGAGTCGCTGTGCCGGGGGGCTGGCCACCCTGCCGGTGGTCGCCCGATACCACCCGCAGGCCTGCATCGTCTGGTTTGACGCTCACGGTGATCTCAATACGCCAAAGACCTCCGGGTCAGGCTATCTCGGTGGCATGGTGATTGCCGGGGCCGCCGGACTCTGGGACAGCGGCCTGGGCAGCGGTCTGGCACTGGATCAGGTCATTCTGGCCGGCGCCCATCAACTCGACCCCACCGAGCAACGGCTGATCGATGACGGACTAGTGTGTCATCTGCCTCCCTCCGGGTTGAATGCCGAGACGCTGCGGCACGCCATCAACGGCCGCCCGGTCTATGTTCACTTGGACTGCGACGTGCTCAATGCCGGCGTGGTGCCCAGCGACTATCAGGTTGACGGCGGCCTTGCGCCCGAAGCGCTGGCCGCATTGATGACCGTCCTGATCGAGGAAAATGTCATCGGTATGGAGATTGCCGAACTGGAATCCCACTGGCCCGGGCAGTCGGAACCGGCAGACTTGACGGTACTGGTGGAAATACTGGCGCCGCTGGCCAGAAAGCTTTTGTCTGATGAGGTGACATGCGCGCCCTGATTCATGACTTCGAAACCGCCGGCGGCAGTGCACGTCACTGTGGCGTGGTCCAGCTGGCCGTGCTGGGCGGGTCACTGGGAGAGGGTGGCGCCTTCGATCTACAGTGGCAGGCCTGCGATCACTATCAGCCGGGCGGATCGATCGACCCGGCCACCACCCGGGTGCACGGCCTGAGTGACGAGGACGTCGCCCACTGTCGTGACTATCGTCGCGCCATCCCCGCGGTCTACCGCAAGGCCGCTCGCCAGGGGTTTGATGCGCTGGTGATCGGCTACAGCAATACCAGTTTCGACAACGTGATCGCGCGCCGGCTGGGCTGCCGTCCAAGGCGCAGTCTGGACCTGTTCATTCCTGCCTATCGGCTCAAAAAGCGCGACGGTCTGGCAAGCGCGTCACTGGGCAACATGTATCGCGAACTGACCGGTGACGAGCCGACCCACGCCCACGATGCGCTCTTTGATGTGACCATGACCGCAGCGCTGATCACGCCGCTGATGGCGCGCTTTGGCTTCACCGGATTTGCCACCTTTCTCGACTGGGCTACCACCGGACAGCCCGTGCCCGGCATGCGCCTACGCTATGGTCCGGCCCGCGGACACACCATCGAATCACTCGATGATGACGCTCTGACCCAGGCGCTGACCGGCTGGCGCGGTGGCAGCATCGATGTGCTGGCCTCGCTCGAGGCTGAATATACCAGGCGTGGCCTGACCGCACGCCCCGAGCAGGGACGACTTTTCTAGAGGCTTTCCTGCTCGGCATGGGTCGCGCGATCGGCAAACACCTCTTTTGCGATAAAAAGCCCGTTCAGGGCGGCCGGGAAGCCGGCGTAGACCGCCATCTGCATGATAATTTCGACAATCTCCTGCTGACTCACTCCAACATTGAGCCCGGCCTCGATATGCACCTTCAACTGAGGGGCAGCCGTGCCCATCGCCGTGAGCGCCGCGATGGTGGCAATTTCACGCTCGCGCAGGCCAAGCCCCGGGCGCGAATGGATATCGCCAAAGGGAAACTCCAGCAGATAGGTCGCAAAGTCGGGTGCGATGTCAGCCAGTGCGCTGATAACCTTCTCGCCGGCGTCACCATCAATGGCCGCCAGGGCCTGACGGCCGCGGATCAGTCGATCACTTTCACGGGGTTGGTTCATGTTCCAGGTGTCCTCTCATGATGGGCGGCGTGATAGCCTTCGATCTTGGTATCCAGTACCTCAAGCGATGCCTGAAGCAGACGTACATGCGCCCGAACCCGGTCGCGATGGGCTTCGAGCAGCGCGCAGCGTTCCAGTGCGGTGTCTTCTCCGCGGGCGCGCAGTGCGGCGTAATCGAGCATTTCACGAATCGGCATACCGGTGGCGCGCAGGCGTTCCAGAAAGGCCAGCCATACCAGCACGCTGGCGTCATAGTCGCGCTGCCCCGAGCCATCGCGCCGGGGCGGCGGCAGCAGTCCGATACGCTCGTAGTAGCGCAGCGTATGGGCCGAGCGCCCCGAACGTCTGGCCAGTTCTCCAATTTTCATGCATCCCTCCCGTACGGATGACGAAGAGGTTACGGCCTGGAGCGCACTCCAGGTCAAGCAAAAGGATCACGTCATGACCGCTGCCGTTCAAACCACATTGCCCGTCATTCAAAAGGAACCCTCCGGCTGTGGCATTGCCGCCTGCGCGGCACTGGCCGGACTGACGTACGACACCGCTCGCAGCCGCGCCGCCGAGCTGGGTATTCATGCCGGTGATCGCACGCTCTGGTCGAACACGGCCCATGTGAGAAGACTGCTGCGTGCGCTGGACATTGATACGGCCCCGAACGAGCGTTCCTTTACCGGCTGGGAGGATCTACCGGATCGGGCGCTGCTGGCGATCAAGTGGCGCCTCATCGACGGGGTGCCCTTCTGGCACTGGGTCGTGTTCGTGCGCGAGGCGGGAGAGAGTGTGGTGCTGGACTCAAAGGCGGCACTCAAGCACAACGTGCGCCGTGACTTTGGCCGCATGAAGCCAAAGTGGTGGATCGAAATCGACCCGGCATAAAAAAACCGGAGCACAGGGCTCCGGTTGGATCAGACGCAAAGATGGCCGGATCAGATATCCAGATTCGCGACCAGGGCGTTTTGTTCGATGAAGTCACGACGCGGTTCGACCTCATCACCCATCAGCGTGTTGAACATCATGTCGGCGCCGATGGCGTCCTCGATGGTCACCCTGAGCATGCGGCGGCTTTCCGGGTCCATGGTGGTTTCCCACAGCTGATCCGGATTCATCTCGCCCAGCCCCTTGTAGCGCTGAATGCTGAAGCCGCGACTGGCCTCGGCCATCAGCCAGGTGAGGATGTCGTGGAAGTTCTCGACCGGCTTTGACCGCTCGCCGCGGGCAATGTAGGCACCCTCTTCAAGCAGACCGTCAAGCGCCCGGTTGAGCGCGACCATGGCGGCGTAATCGGCCGACTGGAAAAAGCCCAGACCCAGTGGGTAATCGGTTTCTACCCCATGAGCACTTAGAACCGCCGCCGGCAGGTACAGGCCGCGTTCTTCACTATGCACCAGACGGAAGGTATAGCGCGGGCCGCCTTCATAGGCGATACGCTCGTCCAGATCCGCCTGCAGGGTATCGGACCAGCGTGTCATGGCGTCCTTGTCGGCCAGCATCTCTTCGCTGACCGGGTCGGCGTAAATCAGACGCTTGAGCACGTCAGCCGGATAGACACGCGCCAGACGATCCAGTCGGTCCATCACGTCACGGTACTGATGCACCAGCTTTTCGAGATGCTCACCGCCAATACCCGGGGCGTCGGCGTTGACGTGCAGCTGCGCGCCATCAAGGGCGGTCGTGGTCAGATGCTGGATCAGTGCTGCCTCGTCCTTGAGATACATCTCGTTCTTGCCGCGCTTGATCTTGTAGAGCGGCGGCTGGGCGATAAAGATGTGGCCGCGCTCGATCAGCTCCGGCATTTGACGGAAGAAGAATGTCAGCAGCAGGGTTCGAATGTGCGAGCCATCGACATCGGCGTCGGTCATGATGATGACCGAGTGATAGCGCAGCTTATCAGCATTGAATTCTTCACGGCCGATGCCGCAGCCCAGTGCCGTGATGAGCGTGCCGACTTCTGCCGAAGAGAGCATCTTGTCAAAGCGCGCCTTCTCGACGTTGAGGATCTTGCCCTTGAGCGGCAGGATCGCTTGAGTACGACGATCACGCCCCTGCTTGGCACTGCCACCGGCGGAGTCACCCTCGACCAGATAGAGCTCCGAACGGGTCGGGTCCTTTTCCTGGCAATCGGCCAGCTTGCCGGGCAGCCCGGCAATATCGAGCGCGCCCTTGCGGCGCGTCATCTCGCGGGCCTTGCGGGCGGCGTCGCGGGCGCGGGCAGCGTCAATCATCTTGTTGACGATCGCCTTGGCGTCAGCGGGATTTTCCAGCAGATAATCGGAGAGCTGGCGGCTCATTTCCTGCTCGACGGCCGTTTTCACCTCCGAGGAGACCAGCTTGTCCTTGGTCTGTGAGGAGAACTTCGGATCGGGCACCTTGACCGAGATAATCGCGGTCAGACCTTCACGGGCATCATCGCCGGAGGTCGCGACCTTGGATTTCTTCTGCAGCTCTTCGGCCTCGATGTAGCTGTTGAGGCTGCGGGTCAGCGCGCCGCGGAAACCGGCCATGTGCGTGCCGCCGTCGCGCTGCGGAATGTTATTGGTGTAGCAGAAGATGTTTTCGCTGTAGCTGTCGTTCCACTGCATCGCCACTTCCACCGCAATGCCATCCTCGCGCTCGGCATTGAAGTGAAACACCGGATTGATGGTGGTGCGATTGGTGTTGAGATGGTCCACAAAGGCACGCAGACCGCCCTCGTAGTGGAACAGCTCCTCGCGACCATCACGCTCATCGAGCAGACGAATTGCCACACCGGAGTTCAGAAACGACAGCTCGCGCAGGCGCTTGGCCAGAATATCGTAGTGAAACTCGATATTGGCAAAGGTCTCTGCAGAAGGCTTGAAGTGGATCTGGGTACCGGAGCGCTCGGTATCCCCCACGATCGCCAGCGGCGACTGCGGCACGCCGTGATGATAGATCTGCTCGTGAACCTGATTCTTGCGCCAGATGGTGAGCTTGAGCTGCTCGGAGAGCGCATTGACCACCGAGACGCCCACACCATGCAGGCCGCCGGACACCTTATAGGAGTTGTCATCGAACTTGCCGCCGGCGTGGAGCACGGTCATGATCACTTCCGCCGCCGACACCCCTTCGGAGTGAATGTCGGTCGGAATGCCACGGCCGTCATCGGAGACGGTGACGGATTCGTCGGGATGGATGACCACCCGGATTTCGCTGCAGTGGCCGGCCAGGGCCTCGTCGATCGAGTTGTCGACGATTTCAAACACCATGTGATGCAGGCCGGTGCCATCATCGGTATCGCCAATGTACATGCCCGGGCGCTTGCGTACCGCGTCCAGTCCCTTAAGAACCTTGATACTCGATGAGTCGTAAGCCTGTGGTTCGCTCATTGATGCTCCCGGGTCATCGTGCCGTCGGCAGTGCCTGCCAGACGACCCTGTTTCACGTGAAACCTTCTAACGTCGGTATCAATATGCCAGTGCCCCTCAAGCGAGGCAGGCTCGATACCGGTCAGAAAGGTCTGACAATTCATCTGTTCCAGCAGCCGACAAAAGGCGCGGCGGTGCTGCTCGTCAAGTTCGGCTGCCAGATCATCGATCAGATAAAGGCAGCGGTGGCGGTCTTCCTGCTCTAAAAGCCGTCCCTGCGCCAGCTTCATGGCGCTGACCACCAGCTTCTGCTGTCCTCTGGAGAGTACTTCAGCGGCCGGATAGCGACCCATGCGCAAACGTAGATCCGCACGCTGAGGCCCCTGCTGGGTAAACTTCATCTGCCGGTCGGTGGCCACCCCCTCCAGAAGGATCTCCTCGAGCGGGCGACTCTTGTCCCAGCCGCGGTAGTAGCGCAGCGACAGTTCCGGCAACTCGATCAGCTCGGCAAGCGTTGCACTGAACACGTCTGAAAAGCGCGCCATCCAGTCGTTGCGCATGGCATCCAGCCGATCGCTCCAGCGCGCCAGTTCGCGGCTCCAGAGGCCCAGCGACTGTTCATCAATTCTATCATGTCTGAGCAGCGCATTCCGATGTTTGAGCGAGCGTCTTGCGCGGCGCCAGACATCGAAAAAATCGGGGTAGACGTAAAACACCCCCCAGTCGAGAAATTCCCGCCGTGCGGCAGGCGCCCCCTCGATCAGACGAAAGGCATCCGGGTTGATCAGCTGCATGGGCAGGTGACGCGCCAGCTCGGCAATGCGGTCGATCTTCTCGCCGGCCACCCGCACGTTGAGGCCGTCACTGTCGCGACGTCGCTCCACACCCAGCGGCAGGGCCGGATCGCCGGTCAGGCGGCCAAACAGCGTCAGGGCGTCCTGATCGTGGGTAATGGCATGCTTGAGCTGACGGGTACGAAACGAGCGCCCCATGCCCAGGATGTGCAAACCTTCCAGCAGGCTGGTCTTGCCGCTGCCGTTGTCGCCGAAAATCAGGTTGACATGCGCGCCCGGCTGCCAGGTGACGGCAGGCAGGTTGCGCAGCCCCTGAAAATGAAGATGATCAAGCGGCATGACGATCCCGAAGGGACGCGCGCCCGACCGATGCCGGGCGCTGGTGTGGCAGACAAGCTGGCAGGCGATGGCGCAAAAACGTCAGAGCCGCATCGGCATGACGACGTACATGGCATCGCCGCCGCCAGGCGCTTCCAGCAGCGCACTGCTGTTGGGATCGGACAGCGTCAGCTGAACCTGATCGGTGTCCAACACGCTGAGCACATCGATCAGATAGCCGACGTTGAAGCCGATCTCCAGCGCGCTGCCGCTGTAGTCGATCGCCACGTTCTCTTCGGCCTCTTCCTGCTCGGGATTGTTGGCAAGCACCCGCAGATTACCCGCTTCCAGATTGAGCCGCACACCACGGTACTTCTCGTTGGAAAGAATGGCGGTTCGTGAGAGCACCTGACGCAGCTCGCCACGCTCGGCCAGAATCTGCTTGTCGCCGCCTTTCGGGATCACCCGCTCGTAGTCCGGGAATTTGCCGTCGACCAGCCGCGAGGTAAAGGTGTAGGCCCCGGTGCGGACGCGCAGATGGCTGGCCCCCAGCATGAGCGTGATCGGCTCGTCGCTGTCATCCAGCAGGCGCGAAAGCTCCACCACGCCCTTGCGTGGCAGGATCAGACGCTGCGGTTCCTCAAGCGAGATATCGGCGCTGCGTGAGCAGACCGCCAGACGGTGGCCATCGGTGGCCACGGTGCGGACCAGATGATCGCGCAGCTCGATGAGCATGCCGTTAAGGTAATAGCGCACATCCTGCTGCGCCATCGCAAACCCGGTGGCGTCGATCAGCTGCTTGAGGGTGCGCCGCGGCAGGGTCAGTTCGGTACTGCCCTGATTTTCATCGATGCTGGGGAACTCGGCCGCCGGCAGGGTCGACAGCGTAAAGCGCGAGCGCCCCGAACGCAGCAGCGCCCGGCCCTCCTCGATGGCCAGGGTAATCTCGGACTGATCGGGCAGCGACTTGCAGATGTCCATCAGCTTGCGCGCCGGGACGGTCACCGCGCCGCTTTCCTCGATGCTCGAGGGCGCGACGCGACCGATCAGCTCGACCTCGAGATCGGTACCGGTCAGCGACAGTTCGTCATCGCTGACCGTTAACAGGACATTGGAGAGCACCGGCAGGGTCTGACGGCGCTCAACCACGCCCGCTACCAGCGATAGCGGGCGCAGCAGGGCTTCACGCGAAATGGAAAATTTCATGGGGCTCCACTCTTTTCAGGCTCTTGTTCCGGCCACAGTGTTGTCATGTCGGTCACCGCCGATGAGGGCGTGGCATCAGCCAGACGCCTGGTCATCAGCTGGTCAAAAGACGCAGCAGGTTCTTGTAGTCTTCGCGGATATCGGAGTTCTCTTCGCGCAGCTCCACCACCTTGCGGCAGGCATGCAGCACCGTGGTGTGATCACGACCGCCGAAGGCATCACCGATCTCGGGCAGACTGTGGTTGGTCAGCTCCTTGGCCAGCGCCATGGCGACCTGCCGCGGGCGGGCCACCGAGCGCGAGCGGCGCTTGGAGTGCAGATCGGCCACCTTGATCTTGTAGTACTCGGCCACGGTGCGCTGGATGTTGTCCACGCCCACCTGCTTGTCCTGCAGCGCCAGCAGATCCTTGAGCGATTCGCGGATGAACTCCTGATTGATGGGCTGCCCCATGAAGTGGGAGTCCGCGATCACCTTCTTGAGCGCGCCTTCCAGCTCGCGCACGTTGGAGCGGATCTTCTGGGCGATGAAAAAGGCAGCATCGTGCGGCAGATCCGCCTTGGCCTGCTCGGCCTTTTTCATCAGAATCGCGACGCGTGTTTCAAGCTCCGGCGGCTCGATGGCGACCGTCAGGCCCCAGCCAAAGCGCGATTTCAGGCGCTCCTCGACACCGCTGATCTCCTTGGGGTAGCGGTCCGAGGTCAGAATCATCTGCTGGCCGCCTTCAAGCAGGGCGTTGAAGGTATGGAAGAACTCCTCCTGAGAGCGCTCCTTGCCGGCAAAGAACTGGATATCATCAATCAACAGCGCATCGACGCTGCGATAAAAGCGCTTGAAGTCGTTGATGGCGTTGAGCTGCAGCGCCTTGACCATGTCGGCCACGAAGCGCTCGGAATGCAGATAGACCACCCGGGCGTTGTCTCGAAGACCGGCCAGGTGGTTGCCGACGGCGTGCATCAGGTGCGTTTTACCCAGACCCACACCGCCATAAAGGAACAGCGGGTTGTAGGCGCCACCGGGATTTTCGGCCACCTGGCGCGATGCAGCCCGCGCCAGCTGGTTGGACTTGCCCTCGACAAAGGTTTCGAAGGTAAAACCCGGGTTGAGACCGCTTTGATGGCGGATGCTGCCTTCGACCTGCACCTGGCGCTCGCCACTGTCGCTGCGTCGTCCACCCATGGTGTTGCCGGAAGGCGGCGCCGCGGGGATTTCACGCTCGTCCTGATAGTCGCCACGAGGGGAGGTTGGCGGCGAAGGCGGCATGGGCGCCGAAGACGTACGGGTCACGCCCGTAGACCAGCTCTCCTGAGTGCGCGCAGCGGTACTGCCCTGTGGTGCAGAACCGTTTTGCTGCGGCGCATCCGCCGACCGTGACACGGGATTGGATACCGTGCGGCGACTGCCGATGTCCAGCGACACCTTCGGCGGACGACCCTGAGCCAGCTCGCGCATCAGCTCGTTGATGCGCTTTAAATACTTGTCATTGACCCAGTCACGCACAAAACGATTGGGGGCCAGCAGGGAGAGTTCGTGGTCACTGGAACCGCTTTCGGCCTGCAGGGGACGGATCCAGGTATTGAACTGCTGAGAGCTCAGTTCATCCTGTAAATAGTCAAGACATTGCTGCCAGAGAGCGATGGACACACGCGACCTCTATCAATGGTGAGTCGTGTAAACGGGGCAGTAGTGTAACGCCCGCGCTACAGGTTATCCACACCGGGTTGGCGAACAAAACCCTCTGTGGATAACCTTATCCTCACTATCCGGGCCTCTCCGGGTCGTACAGATGGCCCTGGAAAAATGACATGCGCGGCTTGTGCACAAAGTTATGCACATCCGCTTGTTTTTCATGCGTGGATAAAAATTGCACGTCTTCGTTGAATTCTCTAGAATCCCGGCTCTTGACCCCCGTGCGCCTCGATTTTGAGGGCATCGGTGTCACCGATCATTCAAGTCTCAATTCGGGAATCGCAACCATGAAACGTACTTTCCAGCCCAGTGTGCTCAAGCGCAAGCGTAACCACGGTTTTCGCGCTCGCATGGCCACCAAGAACGGCCGTCAGGTCATCTCGCGTCGCCGCGCCAAGGGTCGCAAGCGCCTGAGCGCCTGATCTTTTTAACGGATCAGCCGAGCTCATGACCAATCAGGGATTTCCCCGCGGTCTCAGAATCCTGACCGCCGGGGAATACCGTCATGTTTTCGAACATGCCAGTTTCAGGATTCACGGCAAGGGGCTTCTCGCACTCGCGACCCCGAACAATCTCGGTCACGTTCGTGTAGGGCTGGTGTTCAGCAAAAAGAACGTACGCCGAGCCGTGGATCGCAACCGTCTCAAGCGTTTGACTCGAGAATCGGTGCGACTGCGCCAGCAATGGTTGCCGAGCGTGGATATCGTCGTGCTGTCACGCAAGGGCGTGCACGAGATTGACTCGGAAACACTGGCCAGACAGCTTCACGGTATGTGGCGACGCCTTGAAAAGGACGTCAAACGCCAGCCGGAGCATCAGCAATAATACGAGGCGCGACGAACCGTCGAGTGCGACCCGTCGTTTTCTTGCGCCGCGTCGACATTTTCCCACCGGGCAATCCCAATGGATCTGAAACGACTTCTTTTTGTCATCCCGCTGGCCGTACTTGCCTACCTGATGATCATTCAATGGAGCAATGATCACGGGCAAAACGACCGACCGGATGAAGCGCCTCCCGCCCTGTCCCAGCAAAGCAGTGACGTTGAACCCGGTGAGCAGTCGCTCGATGCGCCCGATACCGGTAATGACCGGGCCAGCACACCGCAGCCCGGCAACACCACCGACAGCCCCGATAGCGCTGATGCCCAGAACACCAGCCTGATCAGCGTTCGTACCGATGCTCTTGACCTGCGCATCGATCCGCGCGGTGGCGATATCGTCTATGCCGCCCTGCCAAAGCATCTGCAGCGCCTTGATAGCGACGCCCCCTTCGTTCTGCTCTCCGATGATCAGCGCCGCAGCTATATCGCGCGCTCCGGACTGCAGATGGAAGGCCACAAGGGCCGGATCACCTTCCGACCCGAGCAGACCAGTTACCAGCTGGGGGATGATCAACAGTCGCTTCAGGTCGACATGAACGCGACCGTCAACGGCGTCAACATCATCAAGCGCTTCACCTTCGAGCGCGACAGCTACAAGGTGAAGGTCGACTATCTGATCGACAACACCTCGCAGACGCCCGTCTCGGCACGTTTCATCGGTCAGCTGGCCCGTGACAACAGCGACGACCCGACCAGCGGCGCCGGTGTCGGCATGCATGCCTACCTGGGCGCGGCCTTCTCATCGCCGGATGATCACTATCAGAAGGTCAGCTTCGAAGACATTCAAAACGGCAAGTTCAACAATGCCGATGTCCGCGGTGGCTGGGTGGCGATGATTCAGCACTACTTCACCACCGCCTGGGCGCCCAATCAGGATCAGCAGAACCTGTATTATGCCGACGTCGATCAGCGTGGGCGCAACGTGGCGGCCTTTGCCAGCCCCAGCGAAACCGTGGCACCGGGTCAGAACGGTGATCTCTCGGCCACGCTTTATATGGGGCCCAAGGAGCACGAACGCCTTGAAGCCGTGGCGCCGCACCTGCAGCTGACGGTTGATTTCGGCTGGCTGTGGTTCCTCGCCAACCCGCTGTTCTGGCTGCTGACGCACATTCATGCGCTGATCGGCAACTGGGGCTTCTCCATCATCCTGCTGACCGTGCTGGTCAAGGCCGTTCTCTTCCCGCTCTCTGCCACTGCCTACAAGTCGATGGCCAGGATGCGCAAGATGGGCCCCGAGATGAAGCGCATCAAGGAACTGCACGGCGACGACCGTCAGAAGATGTCGCAGGAGATGATGAAGTTCTACCAGAAGGAGAAGATCAATCCTCTGGGCGGCTGTCTGCCGATCGTGATCCAGATGCCGGTGTTCATCGCGCTGTACTGGATGCTGATGGAGTCCATCGAACTGCGCCATGCACCGTTCATGCTGTGGATTCATGATCTGTCGGCGCAGGATCCCTACTTTATCCTGCCGATCATCATGGGTCTGACCATGTTCCTGCAGCAGCAGCTCAACCCGACACCGCCGGACCCCACACAGGCGAAGATCATGAAGATGCTGCCGATTGTCTTCACCTTCTTCTTCCTGTGGTTCCCGGCAGGCCTGGTGATCTACTGGATTACCAACAACCTGCTCTCGATCACGCAGCAGTACTTCATCACCAAGCGTATCGAAAACAGTGATGTCGACAAGGAAAAGACGGTCTAGGCCGTACGTGGCACTCGCCACACCGAAAACCCCTGCCACGGCAGGGGTTTTTCTTTATCCGCCATGCAGGAGACGGTTGTGACACAATAGTGCCGCCGTAACCCTCTGCCGATCACGGAATGCCCCGGGCCGTCACCATGCCAGACAGCACTGTCATTGCCATCGAACTCTCCGCCGTCGTCATTGCCATGGAGTCGGCAACCCCCACCGTCCTGCTCACGCGCTCCAGTGATCGCTGTCGCGCCCCCATGCTGCCGGCAGGTGACTTCGATCCGCGCCATCACCGCACCTTTGAGCTGGGCCTTCGTGACCGGGTCGCTCACCAGACCGGGCTGGCACTGGACTACGTCGAGCAGCTCTACACCTTCGGCGACCAGGACCGTCTCGAGCCGGACGCGACCGGCGAAATCACGCGCCATATTTCCATCGGCCATCTGGGGCTGGTGTCGCAGCAGCAGGCGCTACGCGACGAACAGACGCTCTGGGCCAGCTGGTATGACCATTTTCCGTGGGAAGATTATCGTCACGGTCGTCCGGCGATGATCGACATGATCATCGCTCCGGCACTGTCCCGCTGGGTGATGGCCGCCCCTGACGAGACGACCCGCGAGGCGAGGCGCCAGCGCACTCAGCTGGCCTTTGGCCTGAACGGCGCGCGCTGGGTCGATACCCGGGTACTGGAACGCTTCGAGCTGTTATATGAGGCAGGGCTCGCCCCTGAAGCGCAGCATCATGATCATGCCGAAGTCATCACGACCCTGCCGGGTGAGCCCCTGATGTCCGATCACCGCCGCATTCTCGCCACCGCCATGGATCGCCTGCGCGGCAAGCTGCGCTATCGACCGGTGATCTTCGATTTGCTGCCCGAGCATTTTACCCTCTCCCAGCTTCAGCTGACCATCGAAGCAATCATTGGCTGTCGCCTGCACAAGCAGAACTTTCGCCGTTCGCTGGATCGCACCGGCCTGGTAGTGCCTACCGGTGCGGTGGATACCGCCACCGGCGGGCGTCCGGCCGAGCGCTTTCGCTTCTGTCGCGAGCAGTGGCGCCAGCAGATGGCGCCAGGCGTACAGACCCCGCTGGCTCACAGCGAGTATCAATAAACGCGTTACTCGACGCTGGGTGAGCGCGGCGGCGGCCACAGTGCGGCCATCAGTATGAATACCAGTCCGGTGACGGGTACGGCCATGGGCCACCACAGCCCCATGGCCCAGTGCCCCAGCGCGCTGAAGGCGCACCACAGCAGCGGAATGACCAGAAGCCCCCACCGGGCGCGGCGCGGCCAGGCCATCAAAAGCACTGCCGTGGTGGCCGCAGTCATGTCCGGCGTCACACCGGGCAGCGCTATCGCCTGCCACGTGTCGGTCTCGCGTACCGTCACCCATGACAGCGCCAGCAATAGCGCGCTCCCACCGGCGAGTGCGACCAGCCTCACCCTGGCCGGCGGTACCCGTGCCGCTACCACCATCAAAAGCCCCGCCTCCAGCGCAAAGACCCAGGCAAAGGGCCCCACCGGCCAGTTGATGGGGGCATAAAACCGCATCATGAAAAGTGCTGCCGTCAGCCCCCAGCCGGCCGCCATTGCCACCGCCACCAATCGCCTGACAAGCGTCGGCGCCCGGCACAGTAATACCGGGATCGTCACCAGCACGGCCACCACTCCCCAGAGCCCCACCCCGAGCGCCTCGTTGGTTCGCTCGAAAAGGCGCAGATACACCTCGGGTGTGAACATCAAAAAATCACCCAGTGCGTAATCCATGCGCTATAGCTCCCTGACGATATCGATCATGCGCCGGCGCTGCATCTCATCGGGCAGGCGACCGTAAAGCGCGCCCATGTTCTCGCGCATGTGGGCCACCTGCGTAGTGGCCGGTATGGCGCAGGTCATGGCCGGGTGCGAGACGACGAATTTGAGAAAGAATTCGGCCCAGCTGTCTATCTCCAGCGCCCCGGCCAGCGCCGGCAGCGGACGTGAGCCAACCCGCTCGAACAGCCGCCCGCCCTGAAAGGGCCGGTTGGCGATCACCGCGATCCCTCGCTCGCGCGCCAGCGGCAGCAGCCTGCGCTCCGCCTCGCGATCGGCCATGTTGTAGGTCAGCTGCACGAAATCCAGCGGCTCACGCCTCATGATTCGTTCAAGATCGTCGTGGCGACGCCCGTGGGAGGTCGTCACACCGATATAGCGCAGGCGGCCTTCAGCCTTCATCTCCTGAAGCGTGGCCAGATGCCCCTCCCACCCCAGCAGGTTGTGCACCTGCATTAGATCAAAGCGTGCCACGCCCCAGAGCGCCTCGGACCGGGCCACCGCTTCGCGGGTATCGCTTTCATCGCGCGTCCAGACCTTGGTGGCGGCAAAGAGCGCCTCCCGCCGGCCCAACCGCTTGACCAGCTCGCCGACGACGGCTTCCGCGGAGCCATACATGGGGGAAGCATCCACTACCCTGCCGCCGCGCTGGAAAAAGAGATCAAGGATCTGCTCGCGCTGATCGAGCAGTACCGGATCAGTGCCGACGTTGAAGGTGCGCCAGGTGCCCATGCCGATCACCGGCAGGGGCTCGCCGGTCGAAGGAATCGTTCGGGTGATCGGCGCCGGCTCGCTGTCGGCCAGTACCCCGGGCCAGCGTGCTGCCAGCCCGGTCGAGGCCATTCCAATGAGAAAACGGCGGCGCGGCATCAGTAATCGCATGAAGCACTCCCGGAAAGGGTGACAGCTCCTCTTATAGGCCATCGACCCCGGCCGGTGCGAACTGCACCGTCGAGCACCTCAGTTCCGGCCAAGGCTTCTACTGTTTTGCTCGTATTGATTAAAAAGGAGCACCGTGCCAGACTCCAAAATACTCATTGTGAGCCTAACCCCTCCAAGAGCCTGCTCATGACCGTGACGCTTGCCCGATCAGAAGTACCGCCGAGCCAGCAGATTGAATCACTTCTGCCCCCTTATGATGCTGAAATAGCCCGCCAGACCGATGCGTTTTATGCACGCGTGGAAGATCATGTCAGTAGCCACGACTGGCCGGCAATGGGCCGCCGGGTGCATGCCATCAAAAAGCTTCAAAAGGAACAGGACGCCGTGATTCTGGCGCATAACTACATGCCGCCGGACATCTACGCCCTGGTCGGCGACATCTGCGGTGACTCGCTGGCACTGGCGCGCGAGGCCGCCAAAAGCAAGGCACGCACCCTCGTGCAGGCCGGCGTGCACTTCATGGCCGAAACCTCGAAGATTCTCTGCCCGGACAAGCGCGTGCTGATCCCCGATACGCAGGCCGGCTGCTCGCTGGCGGCCTCGATCACCGGCGCGCAGGTGCGCGAGCTGAAATCACGCTATCCAAACGTGCCGATCGTGACCTACGTCAACACCAGCGCCGAGGTGAAGGCCGAATGCGATATCTGTTGCACCTCCTCCAACGCCCTCAACGTGGTGGAGGCGATCGCCGCCGAATGGGGGGTGGATCGGGTCATCATGCTCCCCGATGAACATCTGGCCCGTAACGTGGCAGCGCGCACGCCCCTGTCGATTCTGGTCTGGCAGGGCAGCTGCGAGGTCCATGAGCAGTTCACCCCCGCCCAGGTGAGCGCCATCCGCCGTCGTCATCCCGGCGTTCGGGTGCTGGCCCACCCCGAGTGCCCGACAGAGGTGCTGGACGCCGCCGACTTTTCCGGCTCGACCGCCGACCTGGAGCGCTGGGTGGATGATCACCGACCCGAACAGGTACTGCTGCTCACCGAGTGCTCGATGAGTGACAACCTGATCAGCCGCCACCCGCAGATCGAGTTTGTTCGCAGCTGCAATCTCTGCCCCCACATGCAGCGCATCACCCTGGACGGCATTCTCGCCTCGCTGGCTTACGGCCGTCATGAAATCAACGTCGAGGAGAGCATCACCGTGCGCGCCCGACGCGCCATCGACGCGATGCTGGCGCTCCCTGATCCCGTGACGCCGGCCGATTTCACTCGTCCCGCACACAACGCCCATGTCGAGGTGGTGTCATGAATGCTCCCGGCCACGAGATCGCACCGCTGCCTGCTGTCATCCTCGACCCCATCGTGACTGCCGCGCTGGCAGAAGATCTGGGCCGCGGCGGCGATATCACCTCTGAGGCGCTGATCGATGCCGATCACACCAGCCGCCTGCAGCTGCGGCCGCGTCGACCCGGCATGCTGGCCGGCATGGACGTGCTGGCCCGGGTGCTTGATCACGTCGATCCCCGTATTCACCTCGAGGGGCACCGCCGTGACGGCGAGCGCCTGCAGGCCCTTGAACCCATCGCTACCCTCGAAGGGCCGACCCGGCCGCTTCTGGCCGCCGAGCGGACTGCGCTCAATTTCCTGACCCGGCTTTCCGGCATCGCCACCCTCACCCGCACCATGGTCGATCAGCTCGAAGGCAGCCGCGCGCGACTGGCCTGCACGCGCAAGACCACCCCCGGCCTGCGGGCGCTGGAAAAGCGCGCCGTGCGTCTGGGCGGTGGGGTCAATCATCGCCTGGGGCTGGATGACGCCATGCTGATCAAGGACAACCACATCGCCGCCGTCGGCAGCATTACCGAGGGGCTGGCGCGGGCACGCGCGCAGCTGGGGCATCTGCGCATGATCGAGCTGGAGGTCGACACCCAGGAACAGCTCGAGGAGGCCCTGATCACACCGCCCCATGCAATTTTGCTCGACAACATGTCTTTTGATGACCTGCGCCGGGCCGTGGCCATGACCCGCGGCCGCTGCCTGCTGACCGCCTCCGGCGGGATCGATGCCCGGCGCCTGCGCGAAATCGCCGATACCGGTGTGGACCTGATTGCCGTTGGCGCCCTGACCCATTCGGCGCCGCAGCTCGATATCGGGCTGGACTCGCTGGATTGAGAGATCACAAAAAGGCACAGAGGCCCGCGCACCTCGCCTGCTAGAATGACGCGTAAATTCTGTTGTCACGCTTCTCAAAGGATGAAGAGATGAGCATCGATTCCAATGCAGGGCAGCTGCCCGACGAGCACCGCCTCGCCCATCTGCCGCGTCTGGTGTCGCGCTACTACAGCGAACGCCCCGACGTGTCGGATCCCGCTCAGCAGGTGGCCTTCGGTACGTCCGGTCATCGCGGCTCATCGCTGAAGACCGGCTTCAACGAGTGGCACATCCTGGCCACCACCCAGGCGATCTGTGACTACCGACAGGCGCAGGGCATCACCGGGCCGCTGTTTATCGGCATGGACACGCATGCGCTGTCAGAGCCCGCGTTTGTATCGGCACTGGAAGTGCTGGCCGCCAACCATGTTGAGACCCGCATCGATGCCGGCTGTGAGGAAACGGGCGGCGAGCCGGGCTATACACCCACGCCGGCGCTGTCGAATGCGATTCTCAACCATAACCGTGATCGCACCAGCGATCTGGCCGATGGCATCGTGATCACGCCGTCGCACAATCCGCCGGTGGATGGCGGCTTCAAGTACAACCCCACCAACGGTGGCCCGGCCGATACCGGCATCACCAAATGGATTCAGGAGCGGGCCAACGAACTGCTGGCCAATGATCTTGAAGGCGTCAAGCGCGTCAGCCATGCCGAGGCCCTCAAGGCGCCCACCACACAGCGCTTTGACTTCATCGACAGCTACGTCTCGGGCCTGGACAAGGTCATCGACATGGCCGCGATCCGGGACTCGGGCCTTAAATTCGGTGTTGATCCGCTGGGTGGCGCCGGCGTGCACTACTGGACGCGTATCGCCGAGCGTTACCAGCTGCCGCTGGAAGTGATCTCCACCACCGTCGACCCGACCTTCCGCTTCATGCGCCTGGACTGGGACGGCAGGATCCGCATGGACTGCTCCTCGCCGCACGCCATGGCCGGCCTGATCGAGAACAAGGATCGCTTTGACGTCTCCTTTGCCTGCGACACCGACCATGACCGTCACGGCATCGTCGCCCGCTCCACGGGGCTTTTGAACCCCAACCACTATCTGGCGGTGGCGATCGAGTACCTCTTCACGCATCGTCCGCAGTGGGGTGATCAGGCCGCGATCGGCAAGACACTGGTCTCCTCGTCGATGATTGACCGCGTCGCCGAAGGCATCGGCAGGGCCGTGGTCGAGGTGCCGGTCGGCTTCAAGTGGTTCGTGGACGGTCTGATGGACGGCAGCCTGGGCTTTGGCGGCGAAGAGTCCGCCGGTGCCTCGTTTCTGACCTTTGACGGCCAGCCCTGGTCCACCGACAAGGACGGCATCATTCTCGGCCTGCTGGCCGCGGAAATGACCGCTGTGACCGGCAAGAACCCGGGCGAGCGCTATCAGGCGCTGACCGAGCGCTTCGGCGCGCCGGTCTATGCCCGTGTCGATGCCCCGGCTGATCGCGACCAGAAGGCCCGCCTTGGCAAGCTCTCTCCCGAGCAGGTCAAGGCCTCCGAACTGGCCGGTCATGCCATCACCCGCAAGCTCACCGAAGCGCCCGGCAACGGTGCGGCCATCGGCGGGCTCAAGGTGGAGACCGAGGCCGGCTGGTTCGCGGCACGCCCGTCGGGCACCGAAGACGTCTACAAGATCTACGCCGAAAGCTTTGAAGGCGAAGATCACTTGAAGCGCATCCAGGAAGAAGCCAAGGCACTGGTGGACGGCGTGCTCAAGGGCTGATCGCCTTTGGCGACAGGATAAAAAGGGCGAGAAAATTAGAAGGGCCGGCAATCGCCGGCCTTTTTTGTGTCAAAGCGGGTGAAAGGCGTGACGAGCCCGCCCCTACTGCCCCGAGTTATCCGGGCGCTCCATCTCAAAGCGCACGCTCTCATTGATGGTGTAGTAGGTCGCCGGCCCGCCGGCGCGCAGGATCGGCTCGGCGGCCGCGGTCTGATAGATGCCGTCGTCGAGCATGTGTTTATCGATGTGCACGCCCACAACCTCACCCAGCACCAGCCAGTTGTCGAGCTTCTCGCCGTCGGCCGATTCCAGCTGAATCAACTGGGTCAGCCGGCACTCGAACGACACCGGCGCTTCCAGCACGCGCGGCACCTTCACCACGTTCGAGGCGGCCGGCGTCAGCCCGGCAAGCGCAAACTCATCCACGTCGGCACCCACGCTGGCGCTCGAGGTGTTCATCTTCTCTGCCAGCGTGCGTGTAGCCAGATGCCAGCAGAACTCGCCGGTGGCTTCGATGTTGGCCACGCTGTCCTTCCAGCCGGCACTGGCAAAGCCGATGATCGGCGGCGCGGCACAAAAGGCGTTAAAGAAACTGTAGGGCGCCAGATTCAGCCGCCCCTCGCCATTGTGCGAGGAGACCCAGCCGATGGGGCGCGGCGCAATGATCGCCTTGAAGGGATCGTGCGGCAGGCCGTGGCCCTTGCGCGGCTCATAGAAGTGGAACGGGTCGGTCATGAACGCTCTCCGATATCGCGATATCAATGGTCTGCGCTCCACTATAGCAACGACCGGCCCGGTTAACCGGCCCGATCGACCGATGCTTGCAGCGTTTGGTCCCAGCGCTGACAATCGGCGCCATACCATTCATGGCCGCCTCTGCCGGCCTTATCACCATTTCGGAACGCTCATGCTCGACCAGGACACCATCAGTGCGCTGGCCACCCCGCCCGGGCGCGGCGGCGTCGGCATCATTCGCCTGTCCGGCGCCAGAACCGCCGACATCGCCCGCGCCATGCTCGGGTTTGACCCCGAACCCCGGCGCGCCCACTACGGTCCCTTCCTGGGCAATGAGGGTCAGGTGCTCGATGAAGGCATCGCGCTGTGGTTTCCGGGCCCCCACTCGTTTACCGGCGAGGACGTGCTGGAGCTGCAGGGTCACGGCGGCCCGGTCATCATGGACTGGCTTCTGGAGCGCACCGTGGCGCTGGGCGCGCGCCTGGCCCGCCCCGGTGAGTTCTCGGAGCGGGCCTTTTTAAACGACAAGCTCGATCTGGCCCAGGCCGAGGCGATCGCCGATCTGATCGAGGCCAGCTCCCGTGCGGCGGCCGAAAACGCTCTGCACTCGCTGCAGGGCGAGTTCTCGACCCGGGTACAGGCGCTGGTGCAACGCCTCATCGAGCTGCGCATCTTTGTCGAGGCCGCCATCGACTTCCCCGAAGAAGAGATCGACTTTCTCGGTGATGGTCGCGTCGCCGAAATGCTCGCCGGCGTGCGCACCAGCCTTGGCGAGGTCCGCGCCAGCGCCGCCCAGGGCGCGCTGATGCGTGAGGGCATGAGCGTGGTGATCGCCGGGCGCCCCAACGCGGGCAAATCGAGCCTTTTGAACGCGCTGACCGAGCAGGAAACTGCGATCGTCACCGACATTGCCGGCACCACCCGGGACGTGCTGCGCGAGCACATTCATCTCGACGGCATGCCGCTGCACATCATCGATACTGCCGGCCTTCGCGACACGCCGGATGCCGTGGAAAAGATCGGCGTCCAGCGCGCCTGGGCGGAGATTGAAAAGGCCGACCGGGTGCTTTTGATGGTCGACAGCCGCGAAAGCGGTGAACTCGACCCGATGGCCATCTGGCCCGAGTTCGTCGAGCGCCTGCCCGACCCGTCCAAACTCACCCTGGTACGCAACAAGATCGATGAAAGCGGCGAGACCAGCGAGCCGGATCTTGCCACCACCCCGCCGGTGATTCGCCTCTCCGCCACCACCGGCGCCGGCGTGGAACATCTGAAAGCGCACCTCAAGGGCGTGATGGGCTATCAGTCGACCAGCGAAGGGCGCTTCTCGGCCCGCCGCCGCCATCTCGACGCCCTCGATCGTGCCGGGCAGGCGCTGACGCATGGCGCGGATCAGCTCGCCGGCGCCAGTGCCGGCGAGCTGCTGGCCGAAGACCTGCGCGCCGCCCAGGATTCGCTTGGCGAGATCACCGGCGAATTCACCGCCGATGAACTGCTGGGCGAGATCTTTGGCAGTTTCTGCATCGGCAAATAAATTCGTAGCGGCCCACAGGCGCTGCAGAAAGGGCGGTCCGAAGCGCTCGCCGGCCGCCGTTTTGCCAGTCAAACGATATCGCGCCCGGGGCGGCTGCCCCGCGCTCAAGGAAAGCTGCCATGCCCCTTCGTGACGTGATCGACCCGCAGGCGTCTTCCATCGACTATCTGTTGCTCGATGTCTTTACCGGAACTCCCTTTCAGGGCAACCCGCTGGCCGTGTTTCCTGACGCAGGCGCCTTGAGCGCCCGCGTCATGCAGCAAATGGCGCGCGAGCTCAATCTGTCGGAGTCGGTCTTCATGACTGCCACCGCCATGCCGGGCGTGTTTGACGTGCGCATCTTTACGCCGCATCAGGAGCTGCCCTTTGCAGGGCATCCCACCATTGGCGCGGCCTGGCTGTTGCGCGAGATCGGCTGGCATGACGATCACACACCGCTGATCCTGCGAGAACGGGCCGGTGACGTCCCCATTCGCTTTGATGGCGAGCAGGCCTGGCTGAGTGCGCCCGGCCCCTTGAGCATCGAGCCGAGTGCGCTGTCGCGCTCAAAGGCCGCGGCCCTGCTGGGGCTCTCTTCGGAGACACTGATCGATGAGCCGGTGGTCGGCGCTACCTGCGGCTCGCCCTTTCATCTGATCAGACTGTCCTGCGTTGAAGCACTGGGCGAGGTACGCGCCAACCCGGCACTGCTGCCGGATGTGCTGAAGAGCGAGCATGGCGCCAATGTCTATCTGTACGTTGAGGAAGGTGAGCGCTGCCTTCAAACGCGCAAGCTGCGCATCAGTGATCAGGTGGTGGAAGACCCGGCCACCGGCAGTGCCGCTGCGCCGCTGGCCGGCTACCTGGCCCGGCAGTCACCGGAGACCGGCACGCTGGAATACACCATCATGCAGGGCCTCGAGATGGGCCGTCCCAGCCGCATCGGCGTGCTGGTCGACAAGGCCGGCCGGGACATCACGGCCATCCACGTGGGCGGAACGGCCGTCGTCATCGGCGAGGGCCGCCTTCGTCTCTAGACAGTCTCTAGACAGGGCGGCCGGCTCAGACGGCCTGCGACTGCCGCTCATGACGCCGCGCCATGATCCAGATGACAAGACCGCCCAGCGCCAGCAGACAGCCCACCACCCCGGTCGAGCGAAAACCAAAGCCCAGGGCGAGCGACAACCCGGCAAGCCAGGGGCCGAGGGCATTGGCCATGTTGAAGGCCACGTGATTGAGCGCGGCCGCCATGTTCTGCGCCTCGCCGGCCACATCCATCAGCCGGGTCTGCAGGATGGTGCCCAGCGCCCCGCCGATACCGATGCAGAACACATCAATGCTGACCAGCCAGGGGTTGCCTGCCACGAACGGGAAGGCGCCCAGTGCCACCGCGCTCCAGATCAGCAGGCCACCGGCGGTGGGCATCAGTGAACGGTCGGCAAAACGCGGTACGACAATATTGCCGATCGTCATGCCCAAGCCGAAGACGGCCAGCACCAGTGGAATGGTGGCAGACGTCATCTGCGTCACACTGTCCAGCGTGGAGGTCAGATAGGTATACACCGAGAACATGCCGCCAAAGCCTACGGCACCGATGGCCAGCGTCAGCAGCACGGCACCGTTTTTCAGCGCTCGCAGCTCGCCTTTGGCGCTGCGCTCGCTGGCCACGCCCGTTCTGGGCGCAAACAGGGCGATCATGACCACGGTCAACAGGGCCAGAGTGGTGACCAGCCAGTACCCCGAGCGCCAGCCGATGGCGTTACCCAGCCAGGTCGCCAGCGGCACACCAACAATGGTGGCCACCGTCAGGCCCAGCATGACCATGCCCACCGCACGCGTGCGTTTGCCGCTGGTCACGACCGAGGCCGCCATCAGGGCCGCCAGCCCGAAGTAGGCGCCGTGCGGCAGGCCACTGAGGAAGCGGAACAGCACCAGCGAGCCGTAGCTTGAGGCCAGCGCGCTCAGAGCGTTACCAAGCGCAAACAGGGTCATGAGAATCAAAAGCAGCCATTTTCGATCGATACGCGCCGCCAGTACCGTAATGACGGGCGCGCCGATGACCACGCCCAGTGCGTAGGCACTGATGATGTGACTGGCCGTGGACGGGGCGATCTGCATGTCATTCTGAATAAAGGGCAGCAGACTCATGGTGGCAAATTCGGTCGTACCGATGGCAAAGCCACCGGTGGCCAGTGCCAGAAGAACAAGCAGGGGATGGGTATGACGAACCATGAAGCCTCGCACAGAAAAGAAAAAGGCGATCCTCATCACTGCGCCGGTCAAGGCGCGGAAGACAAGAGATCAGTATAGGGGTCAGAACGTCGAAGGCGCCGGTAGCGGTTTATGCTCGGCACCCGGTTATACTGTCATGACATCAAACCGGACCCGGATTTTAGACTATGGTCGAAGCATCACGCCACGGCGAATACAAGGTTCCCGGCGGCAAGCTGCTGGTCGCCGACATCACCATCGACAATGGCCGGCTGGCCTCGGTGCGACTGTCGGGTGATTTTTTCCTTGAGCCCGACGACGCACTCGATGCCATCAATCAGGCGCTGGTGGGTGCAAGTGTGGCTACCGGCGCCGAGGCGCTGGCCGAACGGGTGCGCCAGGCACTGCCGGAAGGCACCGTCATGGTGGGCCTGTCGGCGCCGGCAGTGGCCACCGTCATCCGCCGGGCACTGGCCGGGGCCTCCGACTGGCGCGAGCATACCTTTGGCCTGATCCATCGCCCGCCGGAATCGCCGGCGCTGCACATGGCCCTGGATGAAGTGCTTACCCGGGAAGTCGCCGAAGGCCGGCGCGGCCCGACGCTGCGGGTCTGGGAGTGGGACCGCCCGGCCGTGATCATCGGCAGCTTTCAGTCGCTGTCCAACGAGGTCGACATGGACGCCGCCCGTGCGCTCGATATCGAGGTCATGCGCCGCATCAGCGGTGGCGGGGCGATGTTTGTCGAACCGGGCAACACCATCACCTGGTCGCTGATCGTGCCGGAGACCCTGGTCGAGGGGCTCTCGTTTGTCGAAAGCTACGCCTTTCTCGATGAGTGGGTGATTCAGGCGCTGGGTGATATGGGCATCCGCGCCTGGTATGTCCCCATCAATGACATCACCTCCGAAGGCGGCAAGCTGGCCGGTGCGGCGCAAAAGCGCCTGGGCGGGGCAGTGCTGCATCACGTCACCATGGCCTATGACATCGATGCCGAGCGCATGACGAAGATACTGCGTATCGGCCGCGAGAAGCTCTCCGACAAGGGCATCGCCAGCGCCGGCAAGCGGGTCGACCCGCTGAGAAGCCAGACCGGTCTGTCACGCGAGACCATCATCGAGCGCATGGCGGCCTCCTTTGGCGCGCGCTTTACGCTCACCCCTGACGATGTCCGCCCTGAGGAACTGGCCGCGGCGCAGGCGCTGGCCGAATCGAAGTTTCAGGATGACGCCTGGCTGAACCGCGTGCCCTAGGCCGGCCAATTAGCCAGAGATCATGCAGAGTCAGTCAGGGAGTGTTAGTCAAAGACCGTTAATCAAAGACGATGTCGGCGACCTGCTCGGCCTTGTGCTCGGGCTCGACGTGAATGGTGATACGTACCTCGCCCAGCGCCTGACGCAGCCCGGCCTCGATGCGATCGCAGATTTCGTGAGCGTGAAACACCGTGGTCTCGCCCGGGACCACGAGATGAAAATCGACAAAGGTGGCGCGCCCGGCATGACGGGTGCGCACGTCGTGGGCCTCGACGGCGCCTTCGCCGGTCACGGCGATGACATGGTGGATCAGCTCCAGGGTATCAGGCGGGACGGCTTCATCCATCAGCCCACTCAGGGATTCGCGGATCACCTGCGCGCCCGACCAGAGGATATTGATGGCCACGATAATCGCCACCAGCGGGTCCAGCAGCCACCAGTGGGTCGTCATGGCGAGCACTACACCAATGATGACGCCGGCCGAAGTGACCACGTCAGTAAAGAGATGGCGGCCATCGGCGACCAGTGCCGGCGAACGCTCTCGGCGGCCGATGCGAATCAGCACGCGCGACCAGACGGCGTTGATCACGGTCGCCGCCAGACTGATGGCAATTCCCATGACAGGCAGTTCGAGCGGCTGCGGGTCCATGATCCCGGTCACGGCCTCGCGCAGGATCAGAAGTGCCGCGATGATGATCATCACGCCTTCCAGCACGGCGCTGAAAAATTCCGCCTTGTGATGGCCGTAGGGGTGATTGTCATCGGCCGGCATGGCGGCCACCCGAATGGCGATCAACGCTGCCACGGCAGTGACCACGTTGACCATGCTCTCCAGTGCATCCGAGAGCAGGGCCACCGAGCCTGTCAGCGCATAGGCCAGCGTCTTGAGGCCGAGCACGGCAAAGCCTACCAGCAGGCTGGTCCAGGCAATTTTCATCGTGGTGGACACGATCATTTCCTCACGTGTTGAAGCGCCCTAGCGTAATCGTCACCGCCGGCAACGACAACGTGAATCCGGAATCAAGCGGTCCCGGAGGGCATGCCCCTTTGTTACACTGCACAGGGCTCTGCCCTGATGCCCATCCACCCTTTTGATTGAATCAACGCCCATGGCGCTACGCCGACTGCTGCTCGATTTTCTGGCGACTCATCGCCGTGCCTATCTGCTGGCCATTATGGCGCTGCTGGCGGTGGGGCTTCTCAACATGGCCCTGCCCTGGTGGGCCGGCCGCATCATCGATGCCCTCAATGAAGGGCGCATCGACATGTCTGGGCTCTGGCGCAGTGCCGCGGTGCTGGTGGCCGTGGCGCTGGCGATGTATGGACTGCGCTATCTGTGGCGCATCCTGCTGTTTGGCGCCTCCTACCAGCTGGGCGTGGCCCTGCGCGACCGCTTCTATGAAAAGCTGACCCGGCTGGATCCGGGGTTTTTCCAGCAGCGGCGCAGTGGCGATCTGCTGGCACGCTCGACCCAGGACATTGATGCCGTGGAAGTGGCCGCCGGTGAAGGCGTGCTCTCAAGCGTCGACGGGGCACTGACCCTGCTTCTGGTGCTCGCCATGATGATTATCGTGATCGATGCGCCACTGGCGCTGATCGCGCTGATCCCCTTCCCTTTCATGGCCTGGGGCTTTTATCGGGTGGCCAGCCGGGTGCAGGGCTATTTCGGCCAGTCGCTGGCACGATTTTCCGATTTAAACGATCGTACCCAGGAAGCCATCGCCGGGCTGCGATTGTTGCGCCAGCACTCGCTGATCGAGGCCGAGATTGCCGATTTTGATCGACGCGCCGAGGCCCACGCCCGGGCCAACTATCAGGTGCAGCGCATGGAGGCGCGCTACGATCCGGTCGTTTTCCTGGCACTGGGCAGTGCCACACTGGCCACCATTGCCGCCGGCAGCTGGCGTTATTTGAGTGGCGCGATCACGCTGGGCGAGCTGACCAGTTTTACCCTGTATCTGGTGCAACTGATCTGGCCGATGTTTGCACTCGGCTGGTGTCTCAACATTCTTCAGCGCGGCGAGGCGGCCGCACGACGGCTGACCGAGTTCTTCCACGAGCGTGAAACCATTGATGATGCGGGCGAGCGGAGCAAGGTGCCCTCCCCGGCCCTGCATATCGCCATCGACGCCTTTACCTACCCACTGGCGACCACACCGGCACTCACCGATCTTCAACTCGAGATCAAGCCCGGCCAGACCGTGGGGATCGTGGGCGCCACCGGCAGCGGCAAGTCGACCCTGATTCGCCTGCTGCTGCGCCAGTATCCGCTGACACACGGCACACTCATCCTGGGTGATCATCCGCTGGGCGACTATCAGCTGGGAACGTTGCGCTCGATGTACGCCTACGTGCCGCAGGACCCGTATCTTTTTGCCGCCACGCTGGGCGAGAACGTGGCGCTGGGGGTTCCTGATGCCAGTGACAGCGAAATCCGGGCAGCTCTTGAGGCAGCGGCCTTCGGCCCGGACCTGGCACGCCTGCCTGACGGACTCGACACCCGCATCGGCGAGCGCGGCGTGACGCTGTCCGGCGGCCAGCGTCAGCGGGTGGCACTGGCCCGTGCCCTGCTCTCCCCGGCACCGATTCTGCTGCTCGATGACACGCTCTCGGCGGTCGACCAGACCACCGAGCAGCAGCTTTTGACCACCCTGGAGGCCGAGCGCGAACGCACCTGCCTGATCGTCAGTCACCGACTGTCGGCGGTGCGCCACGCCGACCAAATCGTGGTACTGGATCAGGGCCGCGCCGTCGAGCAGGGCCGACACGACACGCTGCTGACCCGCAATGGTCACTACGCCCGCCTGTGGCAGGAGCAGCAGATCCGCATTGCGGAGACACCGTCATGATCAACCGTCGCCTGCTCGCGCTGATGCTGCGCCCGCTGTTGCAGGACCGTCGCCGTCTGGTGCTGGCGCTGATACTGCTGCTGACCGCCACCGCCATGGACGTGCTGGGCCCCTGGCTGACCAAGCACTATATCGACAGCTATCTGGTTCCGCGGGATCTGCGCCCCGAGCCGCTGATCATCCTGCTGATGCTGTATGTCGGCAGCCAGGGTCTGGCCGCCCTCGGCCGCTATCTGCAGACGCTCTATTTTGCCCGCATTGCGCTGGACGCCGTGCATGCCCTGCGCCGGCGTGTCTTTCGCCACGTCATGCATCTGCCCCAGCACGTGCATGACGCCACCCCCACCGGCGAAATGGTGGCGCGGGTGACCAATGACACCGATGACCTGCGCGAGCTCTACGTCGAGTTTCTGGCCACCGTGCTGCAGAATCTGATGCTGTTGATCGGCATCCTGGTCGCCATGGCGCTGATGGATCTCAAGCTGATGCTGATCGCGGCGACCCTGATCCCCGTGGCGGCCGTGGTGATCTGGGCCTATCAGCGCGCCAGTGGTCCGGCCGCCATGGAGGTGCGTCGCCTGCGCGCCGGCCAGAACGCGCGGATCAATGAGGCGATCGGCGGCATGAGCGTGCTGCAGGCGTTCAATCAGACCGAGCGCTTTCGAACGCGCTATCACGACCTTAACGTGGCGCAGTATCACGCCCGGCTGCATACCATCCGTATCTCGGCGCTTTTATTGCGCTCGGCGCTGGATCTGGTGGGCGTGATCATTCTGGCCGCGCTTCTGATTGGTTATGGCGCCGACAGCCTGGCGGGCGGGGCCGAAATCGGCGTGCTGTATGCCTTCGTGACCTGGCTGGGACGCGTGTCCGAGCCTCTGATCGAGATCACCCAGCGCTTTAACATCTTTCAACAGGCGGGCGTGGCCGGTACGCGGCTGCTCTCCCTGCTGGATCGCCCGCAGGCGGCCGCCGGGGACGACACCCGGGCGATCCGGTCGGCTGACTACCGGCTCGAGGCGCTGACATTTCGCCATCATGGCGCCGAGGCCAATACGCTGGATGATGTCACCCTCGAGATCCCCGAAGGTCGCTTCATCGGTCTGGTCGGCCACACCGGCAGCGGCAAGTCCACGCTGCTGGACCTGCTGGGCGGGCTGCAGCCGGTCACCATAGGCTATCTGCTGCTGGACGGACGACGTATCGACACCCTGGCACCCTCGGTGATCAATACGGTGATGGCCAGCGTTCCCCAGGAGCCCTTCATTCGCTCGACCACGCTCAGGGACAATCTGTTGATGGGGATCGAGGCCGATGACGCCGCCATCGCCCGCGCCATTGATGAAGCCCAGCTGCGTGAGCTGATCGATCGCCTGCCCGACGGGCTTGAAACACCGCTGGGCGAGCGGGGGCTGACGCTCTCCACTGGTGAGCGCCAGCTTCTGGCGCTGGCACGGGCGCTGCTGCGACAGCCGCGCATTCTGCTGCTCGATGAGGCCACTGCCAGCGTCGACAGCCTGACCGAGTCGCGCCTTAACCGGGCGCTGGCTGCGCTCAAGGGTCGGGTCACGATGGTGGTAGTCGCGCATCGGCTGTCGACCATTGCCGAGGCCGATGAGGTCGTGGTGATGCAGGCCGGGCGTGTGATCGAGCGTGGCGCCCCCGACCGTCTGCTCGACAATTCCGATGGCGCCTATTACCGGCTCTGGCATCAACCCGGCCCCCTCCATGACTGATGTCAGGGGTTGCGTTCACATGACGGCTTGCCGTCGATGGCCGTCGATGCTATTTACATACCATGATGAATGTTTAAATATGCCAGACCTCATCGAGGGGCTGGCGTGTTCAGGTGAGTGCGATGGTGCCTGACCATTGGAACGGACTATAGTCTGCAGGTATTAATACCGGCGGGGCCTGCCCTGGTCGGTAGCCCCCGGTCGTTTCAAACGACATCGACCCGGGCTGACTTCGGAGAGAACCATCACCACGCTATCTGAGCCTTCACAGCCCCTGCGGGTCTGTCATGAATGCGATCTGGTCAGTACCGTGCCGCCGCTGGCGTGCTCGGAAAGTGCCCGCTGCCCACGCTGTCAGCATGAGCTGATGGTGCGCAAGCGAGCGCCTGCCCAGCAGTCGCTGGCGCTGGCCATTGCAGCGATTGTGGCGCTGGTCACCTCGCTGGCCTTTCCGTTTATCTCCTTTTCTGCCCGCGGTCTCGAGCGCAGCATCAGCCTGACCGATGCCATGGCGATTCTGTCGACCGGCAGCTACACCGTACTGGCCGTGGTGCTGTGGATGGTGCTGTTGCTGTTGCCGATGCTCTATCTGGGTATGGTGATCGTGATCCATGGTGCACTGTTACTGGGCCGGCGGCCACCGCGCGGTATGCTGATGCTGCGCACCCTGCGCCACATCGAGCACTGGATGATGGCCGATGTGTTTTTAATCGGCGTGCTGGTGAGCCTGGTCAAGATCCTGTCGCTGGCCAGCATTGGCTTTGGCGTCTCCTTCTGGGCCTTTTGCCTGTTTGTGGTGCTGATGCTTCTGGTCTCGCGCAGCGTGGATCGCGACTGGCTCTGGCGTCTCATGGCACCGGAGCCTGCGCCGCCGGCGCATGCACGCGCCGGACGCACCGCACAGGCGCAGAAACTCGTCGGCTGTCCGGTCTGCAGTACGGTCAACGACTATCATCATCATCGAGCGTGTTACTGCCGCCGCTGCGGCGAGAAACTGCACATGCGCCACCGCCACAGCGTGCAAAAGACCCTGGCGCTACTGCTGGTCTCGATACTGCTCTATATCCCGGCCATGATTCTGCCGATCATGACCGTCTCGAGTCTCAATGATACGACGACCCAGACGGTTATCGGCGGCGTTCTGCTGCTGATCGATCATGGCGACTATCCGATCGCCGCCATCATCTTTCTGGCCAGCGTGGTGATTCCGGTCGCCAAGCTTCTGGCGCTTTTCTGGCTGTGCCTCAAGGTCGCCCGGCCTCAGCCGTGGCGGCCCGAGGTGCGCATGACCCTTTATCGGGTGACCGAGTTCATCGGCCGCTGGTCAATGATCGATGTCTTCGTGGTGGCCCTGCTGGCCGCGCTGGTGCAGCTGGGCGTATTGATGCACATCTCTGCCGAGCCCGGCATCATCGCCTTCGGCGGTGTGGTGATCGTAACCATGATTGCCGCCATGAGCTTTGATCCGCGCCTGATCTGGGACGCTGCCGATCATCCAGACCTTGAAAACAACGATATTTCCACATTATCCCCTCAGCCGGTGGTTGCAGGGAAAGCACAGGACACGGGGCCATGAGCAAGACCGAGACCACCGCGCAGCGAAAAAAGCACCGACATATCTCACCGGTCTGGCTGATCCCCCTGATCGCGCTTTTGATCGGGGGCTGGATGCTTTATCACACGCTCTCCTCGCGCGGGCCGGAAATCACGCTGATCATGAACAATGCTGAAGGCATTGACGCCGGCAACACCATGATCAAGGCGCGCAATGTGGATGTGGGCGAGGTCACCTCGGTGTCGCTGTCGGAAGACACCTCTCATGCCGTGATCAAGGCACGCATGAACCCGGGCACCGACCGCCTGCTCAACGAAGAGACACGCTTCTGGGTCGTCAAGCCTCGCATCGGTCGTGAAGGCATCAGCGGGTTGAACACCGTACTGTCGGGCGCCTATATCCAGCTGCAGCCGGGCCATTCGGAAAACACTCAGGAGAGCTTTGAAATGCTGGAACAGCCTCCTGTCGCACCGCCGGATGCCAAGGGACTGCGGCTGCACCTGACCAGCGCCGCCGCCGGTTCGCTCAATGTCGGTGATCCGGTCCTGTTTCAGGGGTTCACCGTCGGACGGGTCGAGAATCTGGAGTTCGATACCGAGGATCGGGTGGTGCACTATCAGCTTTTCATTCAGGCGCCCTATGAAGATCTGGTGACCAGCAATACCCGCTTCTGGCTGGCCTCGGGCATTAATTTTGATCTGACCTCGGAGGGCTTCTCGCTGGGGCTGGGCTCGCTGGAGTCGCTGGTCAGCGGAGGCGTTACCTTCGGCGTGCCGGAGGATATCCCGCCGGGCGAGCCGGTCGGTGCCGACAGCAATCTGGTCTTTTCGCTTTACAGCGACGAAGAAAACGCCCTGCAGGGCAGCTTCAGTCACTATCTGCGCTATGTCGTGATGATCGATGACACCGTGCGCGGGCTCTCGCGCGGGGCGCCGGTCGAATATCGCGGCGTACGGATCGGCACCGTGGATACCGTGCCCTACCGCATTGATCTTTTGCAGGAAAATCAGGTCGAGGGCTTTCGCATTCCGGTGTTGATTCGCATCGAGCCGCAGCGCCTTCAGGCGAAGGTGGACGAGGAGTCGCTCAAGGAGTGGCGCAGGCGGATCAACACCATGTTTGGCAATGGTCTGCGCGCCTCGCTCAAGACCGGCAACCTCTTCACCGGGGCACTCTTTGTGGACACCAATTTCGTGGATGAGCCGTCCGAACAGACACTCAAGGATTACAACGGCGTGGCCGTGTTCCCCAGTGAGCCCGGCAGCTTTGCCCAGATCGAACAGAAGGTGACCGGTCTGCTCGACAAGCTCAACAATCTGCCGGTGGAGTCGTCGCTCACTCGTCTGGATGCGACGCTTGCCAGCTCCGAGTCGTTGCTCAATGAGCTCAACGAGACCGCCGGCAGCCTCAATGAAGTGCTCAATGATGAGAGTACCCGTGGCCTGCCCGGTGACGTCCAGCGCACGCTGCGCAGCATTGAGCAGACGCTGTCGAGCTACTCGAGTGAGGCACCGGCCTATGGCGAGCTGACCTCGACACTGAAAAGCCTTGAGCAGCTGATGCGCTCGCTGCAGCCGGCAGCGCGCACCATCAGCGAGAAACCCAACTCGCTGATCTTCAATCGCGGCGAGATTCAGGATCCGCAACCGAGGGCCCGTCCATGATGATGCCATTTCTCAACGCGTCCGGTCGCGGCGCAGCCCTTGTGGTACTGGCGGTACTGGCCGGCTGCGCCGGTCAGTCCACCGAGTTTCACCGCTATACGCTGCCGCTGGCCGATCAGCGCGCTGCCACCGCCGAACCCGGGGTGTCGTTGCCCGACAGCGCGCCGACGGTGGCGGTGTCGTCGGTACGGCTGGCGGACTATCTCGACGGTCAGGGCGTGGTTTATCAGACCAGCGATATCGAGGTGAACGAGGCGCAGGCCAACCTTTGGGCCGACAGTCTGAGCGCCCAGCTCACCCGCAGCCTGCAGCGCACGCTGGGAGATCAACTGAAGGATCATCGCGTGCTGGGCGAGACCCTGGCCGGCGACCGCGCCGATACCGGCGTGCGGGTCACGCTGTCACGTTTCCAGGGCCGCTATGACGGCATGGCGGTGCTGGCCGGGCAGTATCAGCTGCGCGACGCCGGCGGCAGCCTGCTCTATCAGCAGCCCTTCGAAATTGAACGCCCGCTCGATGACGACGGCTATCCGGCGCTGGTACGCACCCTGGCACAGGGCTGGGAGAACGTGGGTGAGCAGATTGCCCACGAGATTACCCGTCAGGAACAGATGGCATCGAGCACCGGGGCCTATTCTCGCTCGTCAGCGCGCTCGGTGCCGGCCACCACCCCCTGAGCCGCTCACGGACCGTGTCGTACGCGGGGCTTGAAATACCCGCGCTTTGAAACAGCAAAAGGCCCGCCATCATGGCGGGCCTTTTGCTGGCATCATTGACGTCCGTATCAGGGCCGCTCGGGCATCCACCAGTCACTGGTGTGAAAGGCCTGGTCGCCATACAGCGCGGCCAGCGCACCAAACGCCTCATCAAGCTGTGTCTCCAGCTGCCATGGCGGGTTGAGCAGCAAAAGCCCCGAACCATAAAGGCCGTGTTCGCCGGCCGGGTCATGCCGGGTCAGCTCACTGCGCCACACCTTGGCGATGTTGTGGCGTTTAACGCCGTCCAGCAGACGCTGGTGGCGCCCGTCACCCAGCAGCGGATACCAGATCAGCACGACAGCGTGTCGCATCTGCCGCACGACCTGGGCAAGCGTCGAGGCGACCGTTTCATATTCGTCCTTCACTTCATAGGACGGGTCGATCAGTACGCAGAGTCGGGGCGTTCGCACCGGCAGCTGGTGGACCAGACCGCCGAGACCATCACGCTTGAGCCGCCGTACATGGGGCGTTTCAAGCGTGGCATCTTCCAGATGGCGATGCTCGCCGGGATGCAGCTCATACAGGGTCAGACGATCGTTATCACGCATGGTGCGGGCAAACCACCAGGGCGAGCCCGGATAGCGCGACAGCGTGTCTGCATCGTCCTGAAGGGTGGCCAGCGCGTCACACCAGCGCGCCACAAGCCCTGTCTGCCGATCGCGCGCCTCCCACAGTGGCAGGACACCGTCACGGTACTCGCCCAGCCTTGCGGTCTCGGGTGCCGCCAGCGGATAGTGACCTCGCCCGGCATGGGTATCGATCAGGCTCAGGGCCGAGTTCTTTTCCATGAGGCGCTCGATCAGCGCAAACTGGGCAAGATGCTTGTGCACATCGGCAAAGTTGCCGGCATGCCATGCATGTTCATGTTGATAGGAAAGCACGCTCCCTCCTTGAAAAAACATCGCCGCAGTCATGGGACTGCGGCGACGACACGGCCGTCAGGGCTGCCGATCCGATGATCAGCGGTTGCCGTTGGGCACCAGCGTGATCGTGACGCGACGGTTCTGCGCCCGGCCTTCGGGGGTATCGTTGCTGGCCACATAGTTGCTGGCGCCGTAACCCTGCATGATGAGGCGGTTGAAATTGACGCCGCCACGGGCCAGATAGTTGCCCACGGCCTGGGCACGCAGCTCGGACAGGCGTTGGTTATAGGCCGCAGCACCGGTCGAGTCAGTGTAGCCGGCGATATTGACCAGGGTATCAGGGTACTCGCCAAGCACCTTGATGACGCCATCCAGCGGCGCATGAATCTGCGAGGAAAGCTCGCTGGAATCGCTGGCGAAGGTGATGGCGCTGGGCATGTTGAGCTGAATCTGATCGCCCACGCGATTGACGCTCACGCCCGTGCCCTGCATTTCCTGGCGCAGCTTGGCTTCCTGAGCGTCCATGTAATAGCCAACGCCGCCACCGGCGGCCGCGCCCACGGCGGCACCAATCAGGGTCTTGTCGAGACGGTGGTTACCACTTTTGGTGGCCCCGGCCACGCCACCGACCAGTGCACCGATGCCGGCGCCCTTGGCCAGGCTCGAGGTCTGCTGCTCGTTGGTATAGGGATTGGTAGTGGTACAGCCCGTGGCGGCCATGACTACGGCCAGCGGTGCCGCCATCCAGATGCTTTTCTTCACGTCCTGCTCTCCTGTGAATACCGTTCGGAACATATATCGAGGCACATGTCCGACCTTGCTGAATCTGCAGGGCAGTCACTGCCCTGCCATGTGACCCGTCACGAGCGGGCCAGAACCGAATCATCGCACAGCGCCAGCAAATCATTGAGAAACAAAAGCCCCAGCGGCGTGGCCTGAATGCGTGAATGTGTCTCAAGCATCAACTCGCTGGCGATGGCCGCTCTAGTGTGAGCGTCCAGGCGCGCATCGTCGAGCCCGGTATGCTGCTGCCAGAGCGCGCGGGGCACGCCGTCACTCAGACGCAGGGCGTTCATCAGAAACTCGAGCCCGCGCTCATCGCGCGACAGCACACGATGGCCGGCCACGAAGCCGCGCGGATCACCATGGCGGGTCAGGTAGGTCTCGGGCTGGCGTGTTTTCCAGCGCCGCTCGATCACAAGCCCATGCTCGCCCGGCCGGGAGACCTTGCCATGCGCGCCGGCCCCGATGCCCAGGTAATCCCCAAAGCGCCAGTAGTTCAGATTGTGCCGTGCCTCGTGCCCCGGCCGTGACCACGCCGAAATCTCGTAGCGCTGAAAACCGGCCGCCTCCAGGCGTGTCTGGCCGGCATCCTGGATATCGGCCAGCACGTCCTCTTCGGGCAGCGTCGGCGGGCGCGAATAGAATGCCGTGTTGGGCTCGAGCGTGAGCTGATACCAGGACAGATGCGAGGGTGACAGCGCCAGCGCCTGGTCGATGTCCGCCAGTGCACTGCTCATGTTCTGACCCGGCAGACCGTGCATCAGATCGATGTTGAGTTCGTCAAAGCCGACCTCGCGCGCCGTGGAAATGGCCCTGACGGCCTCGTCGGCGTCATGGATGCGCCCCAGTCGGGCCAGAGCATCGTTGTCAAAGCTCTGCACGCCCACCGAGAGCCGGTTGATGCCGGCGCGGCGAAAATCGGCAAACCGCTCGCGCTCGAAGGTGCCCGGGTTGGCTTCCAGCGTAATTTCGATGTCCGGCGCCAGCGTCATGCGCTCACGAATACCGGTCAGCAGCCTTTGATAGCCGGCGCCACTGACCAGGCTGGGCGTGCCGCCGCCGATGAAAATCGACGTCAGCACCCGTCCCTGTACATCGACCAGTTCGGCATCGAGATCGGCCAGCAGCGCATCGATATAGGTCGTTTCGGGCAGGTCTTCCAAAAGCGTATGGGAATTGAAGTCGCAGTAGGGACACTTGCGCACGCACCATGGGACATGGATATAGAGCGCCAGGGGCGGCAGGGAAAGCATCAGCGCTCCAGCTGCTCGAGCAGGGCGGTCAGGGCGCGACCGCGATGGCTGATCCGGTTTTTGAGCTCGGGGGAGAGTTCGGCCACGCTCATGCCCTGTTCGGGCACCCAGAACAGGGGATCATAGCCAAACCCGCCCTCGCCACGTGGCAGGGAAAGAATTTCCCCGGGCCAGCTGCCCTGAACGATAATGGGCACCGGATCCTCGGCATGGCGCATATAAACAAGCACGCAATGATATTGCGCGCCACGCTGGCCCTCGGGTACCTCGGCCAGCGCCTCGAGCAGCTTGTCATTATTGGCCTGGTCATCACCCTGAGCGCCGCTGTAGCGCGCCGAGTAGATACCCGGTGCACCGCCCAGCGCCGAGACGGCCAGCCCCGAGTCATCGGCCAGCGCCGGCAGACCACTGCCAAGGCAGGCGGCGCGCGCCTTGAGCAGCGCATTTTCAACAAAGGTCAAGCCGGTCTCTTCAACGGCCGATATACCATGATCGGCCTGAGCGGTAAGTTCCCATGCCAGCGGTTCCAGCAGCTCGCGGAACTCCCGCAGCTTGCCGGCATTATTGCTGGCGACAACGAGAGAGCGTGTAGCAGACATAAGGCATGATCCCTTGGTGTGATTGACGATCCCATTTTAAAGCGCCATGTCATCACACTGGAACATATTGTTGCGGATTAACCGACCGAAGCATACCTGGCGTGATACAAATAGCGTGATATTAACCAACGAATTGGCCGTCAAAACAGCGCCTGCCCGAGCGATGCTCCAGACCCCGTTTCGGAGTAAGCTTGAGCAAAGCCTCGTCGTTGGCTGTCACAACATGAGCTGATGAACGGGCATCAAGGGGGCACCGTGGATAGTGACTTGGAAATTGAAAAGAAAGTAGTCTTGCTACTGGTGACAGAGATCAACCCGCAAAGCGAGCTGTTCATGCAGTACGTGCGGGACAGAATCGGCTGTGAGGTAGAGACGCTGGCGCCGCGGGATGCGGTACCGGCAGAAGATGATATACAGCGTGTGGTGCTGCTCGATGCCGATCACGTCAATGAAAAGGACATGTATCACTGGGAAGAAAGCGCGGCCAGTGACAGCGCCACCCTGACACTGGCAGCCTTTAACCTTGCGGATGAAAACCAGGCCGTCAATCTGGCGACCACCTTTCGTCTTCAGGGCGTTTTTTATCGTCGTGATTCGCTGGCCCTGATCTGCAAGGGCATTGCCAAGCTGATCAACGAGGAGCTGTGGATGTCGCGCAATCTGATGACGCGACTGATCCGTTTCTACCGGCGCCAGCAGATCAATGCCTTCCGGCCGGCCAACGGCCTGACACATCGCGAACTCGAGATTCTGCGATTGCTGGGAACAGGCGCTTCCAATACCGAGATCGCAGGCCAGCTTTTTGTCAGCGAACATACGGTCAAGTCGCACCTTTACAACATCTTTCGCAAGCTCAAGGTACGCAATCGCATTCAGGCCATGAACTGGGTACGCCAGAACCTGGGGGGTGCGCCTCTTCCACCGGCGTCACGCAGCCACTCGTCCGACGCCTGACCAGAATTCGCTGCCAGTGACATGACAGGGCGCCCCTGGCCGTAATGGCCAGAGGCGCCCTTTATTATGGCCCGGATGGAGCCGGTCATGGTCTAGGCGGCGGGCGCCATGTCACTGTCAGATGGCGGCCTTGAGGGGCGCAGGGCGGGATAGCTGGCCGTCAGGCCGTTGACCTGCTTGAGCTCGACCACGATGTCACGCTCGTGCGATGAGTAGACAAAGTTATCGATGTCCTCCTGAATATCGGGATCAATGAACCCCGCCTCGCGCGCATCGATGATCAGATGACTGCCGTCGGCAATTTCATCAAGGTAGTAACGCACCTTGTCGCGGTTGAGAAAGGAGATATCGGTGTGAAAGCGCAGCAGGGCGTAGCGGTCATGATGGGTAAACGACACCGATGAGTGATAGTTGGCACGCACCAGAAAGTAGAGTCCGCATAGAAAGCCGATGATGACGCCTTCCAGCAGATTGGTGACCATGATCGCCACTACCGTCACGGCAAAGGGCACAAAGCGCTGCCAGCCCTGATGATAGTGCGCAAGGATCGTCGCCGGCCGGGCCAGCTTGTAACCGGTATGCACCAGTACGGCCGCCAGACACGCCAGCGGAATGAACTCCAGCGCCCCGGCCACGAAGGCCACACTGCACAGCAGCAGTATACCGTGCACGAAACTGGCCAGACGTGTGCGACCACCCGCCTGCACGTTGGCCGAGCTGCGCACGATCACGGCTGTAATCGGCAGTCCCCCGACCATGCCACTGACCATATTGCCGATGCCCTGCGCCTTGAGCTCGCGATGCGGCGGCGAATGACGCTTGAGCGGATCGATCTTGTCCACGGCTTCGAGACTTAAAAGGGTTTCAAGGCTGGCCACCAGTGCCAGCGTCACGGCCGTCACATAGACCTGTGGCTTGAGCAGATCGGACACCACCGGCAGCTGCAGCTGGCCCAGGAAATCGACCGGCCCGCCGAGCCCGGGCAGGGAAATGCGCTGACCGGCGTCAAGCGCGCCGGGCAGGCCCAGAGACAGGGCCAATCGATCCATCGCAATCGCCAGCAGTACCGCCACCAGCGGCCCCGGAAAGCGCTTGATCACCGCCGGCATGAAAGGCTTCTCCCAGCTGACCAGTATGATCAGTGTCACCGCAGCAATGGCCAGCGCCACCGGCGACAAACCGGCCATCAGCGCGCCCACGTTCAAAAGCGATACATCGCTGTCCTGCGACAGCCCCAGCGCCAGCGGAATCTGGTTCAGAATCAGAATCAACCCGATGGCAGCCAGCATGCCCTTGATGACGGCCGAGGGCACAAAGGCACCAATCTTGCCCAGACGCAGGAAACCGAATACCAGCTGCAGGGCGCCAGCCAGCACCGTGGCCATGAAAAGCCCGCTCAGACCAATCTGTTCGACCGCCCCCAGCACGATCACGGTCAGTCCGGCGGCCGGGCCGGATACGCTCAGGGACGAACCGCTGAAAAGTGATACAACAAGACCACCAATAATACCGGCAATCAGGCCGGAGAGCGGCGGTGCCCCCGAGGCCAGGGAAATCCCCAGGCACAGGGGAATGGCGACCAGAAAGACCACGACGCCGGCAGGCAGATCCTGTGGCAGCGTCTTCAATGAAAGCGCTTTGTTCATGTTAACCGTCTCTTTTCATGAATAATGACATGATCGAATTTTCAGACGACGCATGCCTGAACACGCTCGCAACCTTCACCATTCCAGCGCTGAATTTCGCGCAGTCTTCCCGTTTCCAGGGCATACACCATGCCATGAATCGTGGGAAGCTGATTGAGCGACCAGTGCTTCTGAATCAGGGGCAGCTCACTGAGCGTCCTGATTTGATCGGCCACATTGAAGGCCACTAGTCGATCAAGACGTTCGGCATCATCGGTAATTTCTGCTAGTTCATCGGCATGCCTTCTTCTGACATCACGGATGCCATCCAGGTGATGATCAAGATGAGAAAGTCCGGTATTTTCGTCTGTCATTGCTGCCTTGATCCCACCACAACGATGATGACCGCAGACGATGATATGACGGACCTTTAATACAGCAACGGCGTATTCAAGTACGCTCATGAAGCCCGTTTCATTGGGACAGACCCGGTTGGCCACATTGCGATGAATGAACATTTCTCCCGGCGAGGTATTACAAAGCTGCTCGGCAGGAACACGGCTATCAGAGCAGCCGATCCAGAGCACTTCCGGAGATTGCCCGGCACTCAAGCGATCAAACATGTTCGGATCGCGATGTTTGATTTCACTGGCCCAGGCCTGATTTTCCAGCAGCAATCTCTCGACAAAACGCATCCGGCGCTCCTTTATTTTGTAACTAAACGGTTAACAAACCGTTTCAAATACATCCTTAAGCGCAATTTCCTGTGCACAATGCGCCATTTGGTGTAGATGCACGTTCTGACCGCTCTCATTCAAAAATCGATCGCCTTATAATCGGGGGCATCTTCAGGACCCCGGTCGCGTCGGCTATCGGTACGATCATTCGAACCCCTAGCCTGTTCTAAATGATCGAACTAGAACGTTAGTCGCAAGAGCTTAATCAGCTCTGAACCTTAAGTGCTTTTAAGTAGTTGTTTTGTTTATTTTTTTACTTAATCTTACTTAGCGTAAAGGGTGCCCTGTCCGGCGCGCCGGATTTTGGCACATCCCCCAGTTTTGATTGCGATCGGGCGTCTGAAGGCCTTCATACTCTTTACCAGGGCCACTTTCATGGATGTGACAAATATTGCACTGATCATGGTGACCAAAAGCAGCCCCCAGAATGAGCTGTTTCTGGATTACCTCCGTCAGCAGCTGGATTGCCATGTACAGCAATTGCCGACGGACGAGCCACCCGAATTGCCGGAGCATTTGAGGCACTGTCGCGTTGTGGCACTGCTGGATGATGATCATCTAGAAGAATCCGTGCTGCGCGACTGGACGCAGCAGCTGGGCCAGTATGACGATGCCATTTTCACGGCCTTCAACATGAGCAATGAAGATCGGGCGGTCGCCCTGATGATGCGCATGCCGCTACACGGCATCTTCTATCGGGGGGATTCCCTTGAGCTGATCAGCAAGGGGATTCGCAAGCTTTTCGAAGGCGAGATGTGGCTGTCACGCCCCTTGATGGAGCGTCTTTTGTGCGCCTACTGGCATCGCCAGCATGACGAGCAGCTGCCGCTGGCAAGTCTGACGCCACGGGAACAGGAAATACTGGGGCTGCTGGACAGCGGTGCCAGCAACCTGGATATCGCCGATCGCTTGTCCATCAGCGAACACACGGTCAAATCGCACCTGTATCACGTGTTCCGCAAGCTCAAGGTAAGAAACCGGGCACAGGCGCTGAATCTTTTGCGCCAGCAGCCCACGACCGTCGTGGCCGCGCCCCGCACACGTCGGGACACGGCCTGACCGGCCATCTGCCGGGAGACATCAGTTCAGGCGCAATCGTTCCCTGATCAGGGAGACCAGCGTCAGATTGGCATCCTCGGCCGTGGTATCCAGATGAATCAGATAGGCCAGCTCATCCTCGTCGAAGGCGTCACGCGAGGCGAGCTGGTGATCCAGCACTTCGATCCCTGCCTCCGAGACTTCACCACGCCGGCTTTGGCGTCGTTGGAGTCGATCACGCAGAGTAGCGTCATCGGCTTCGAAACTGATCAAAAGCGCCGCCAGTCCGCGCTTTTCGGCTTCGTGTCGCAGCCGGTCACGCTGCAGACGCTTGAGCGATGTGGCATCAATGCAGACCGGATAACCGGCCTCCATCAGCGTGCCACCCAGGGAAGCCAGTCGCTCGTAGGTCCGGCGGGTCATGTCATCGCTATAGAGGCCCTGCGCCACGCCTGAGTCCGAATCGGCATCGGGCGCCAGCTCACCAAGGCGTTTGCGCTCGACGTCGGAGCGAAGACGTATGGCGCCCAGCGCCCGCACGACCTGCTCGGTAAAGCGGCTCTTGCCGCTGCCCGACACGCCCACGCTGATCAAAAGCCAGGGGATATCGGTCTCGCTGTATCGCTCGGCCAGCGCGATATAACTGCGATAGTCCGACAGCGCCGCCTCGCGGTCCGCCGGATGCAGATCCGGCTGCTGAAGACGAAAGAGCGCGACCTTGGCCCGCACCATCGCCCGGTAGGCCTTGTACCAGGGCAACAGGCGCACCAGTTCGTGATCGCCGCTGCCTTCCAGATAGCGATTGAGCACATGGCTGGACAGCGCCTGCTCACCGCGCGCTTCCAGATCCATCAGCAAGAAGGCCAGTTCACAGCAGACATCGTTGTAGCGCAGGTCATCATTGAACTCGATACAGTCAAAGATCAGCGCCCGCCCCTCGTGCTGTACCACGTTGGCCAGATGCACGTCGCCGTGCGTTTCGCGCACAAAGCCCTCGCGCTGGCGCCTTGCCAGCAGGGGTTCAAGCCGGTGATAAAGCTCTTCGGCGCGCGTGGCCAGTTCCTCCAGACGACGAAGATCGTTTTCATCCTCCAGCAACGGTCGAATCTGATCGAAATTCTGTACCACCGGCGCATGGACGGCGCTGGGTGAACCAAAGCTGCTGTCCGGCGACACACGCTCGGCACGCTGATGAAAGGCGACCAGCTGATCCACCATGTCGTCCATCATCGTACGGGTCAGCTCGTTGTTGGCCTGCAGCGTCGAAAAAAGACCGGCATTATCGAACTGGCGCATGCACACGGCATACTCGAAGGGCTCGCCCTTTCCGTCCAGCACGGGTGCCTCGGGCGTACCGCTGATGGGCACCACCCGCTCATAGAGATCGCCTGCCAGCCGGCGATTGAGCCGCACCTCGTCTTCACAAAAGCGTTTGCGACGTTCCAGCGTCGAGAAATCCAGAAAGCCGAAATCCAGCGGCTTCTTGATCTTGTAGGCGTAATCACCGGTCAGGATGACCCAGGAAATATGGGTCTCGTACACCTGCAGGCTGGACACCTCATGATTGAAAAACCGGCCGCTTCTCAGCGCGCTGATCAGTGACTGACTCAAGGGGCTCACTCCGGATCAGTGATGAAATTCGTCCGCCGAAACGTCGGCGGACGGGGGATGACGCCCCGAAAGGCGTCGATGATCAGGTCAGGGTCGCAAACACCGCCTCGGCGGCATCCAGCGTGGCATTGATGTCTTCATCCTCATGGACGCTGGACATGAAGCCGGCCTCGAACGGTGACGGCGCCATGTAGACGCCGCGATCCAGCATGGCCGTAAAGAAGCGTCTGAAACGCTCGACGTCACAGCCGGTCGCGGCCGCGAAATCATTGACCTCGGTCTGGTCGGTAAAGAAGATGCCGAACATGCCACCGACGCGATGGGTCAAAAGCGGCACACCGGCAGCCCTTGCACGCTGCTCGAGGCCGTCACACAGGGTGTTGACACGCTCGCTCAGACGCTTGTGAAAATCGGGCTGACGAATCTTTCTCAACAGCGCGATCCCCGCGGCCATGGCCAGCGGATTGCCGGAAAGCGTCCCGGCCTGATAGACCGGCCCCATTGGCGAGAGATATTCCATGATATGGCGCTTGCCACCGAAGGCACCCACCGGCATGCCGCCCCCGACAATCTTGCCCAGACAGGTCAGATCGGGGGTGATGCTGTAATGGGCCTGAGCGCCGCCCAGCGCCACACGAAAACCGGTCATGACCTCATCAAAGATCAAAACGGCTCCGGACTCGTCACACACCTCGCGCAGACATTTCAAAAATCCCGGCACCGGCGGAATGCAGTTCATGTTGCCGGCCACCGGCTCCACGATCACGCAGGCCACCTGATCGCCGATCTCGCGGAAGCACTCGCGCACGCCCTCGATATCATTGTAGGAGAGCGTCACGGTGTGTTCGGCCAGCGATGCCGGCACGCCGGGTGAGCTGGGCTCACCATGGGTCAGGGCACCGGAGCCTGCCTTGACCAGCAGCGAATCCACGTGGCCGTGGTAATTGCCCTCGAACTTGACGATCTTGTCACGCCCGGTATAGCCCCGCGCCAGACGTACCGCCGACATGGTGGCTTCGGTGCCCGAGTTGACCATGCGCACCATGTCAATGGACGGCATGATCTCGCAGATCAGCTCTGCCATGTCGGTCTCGACCGCCGTGGGCGTGCCAAATGAAAGACCGTCTTCCAGTCGATCGCGCACGGCACCCAGCACGTCCGGGTCGGCATGACCGGTAATCATCGGCCCCCAGGAGCCGACATAATCGATGTAGCGCTTGCCTTCGACATCAAAGAGATAGGGGCCGCGGGCACGTGACACGAACATGGGGGCACGGCCCATGCCCTTGAAGGCACGAACCGGAGAATTGACGCCACCGGGAATGCGGTGTTCGGCGCGGGTAAAAAGCGTCTCGGAGGTGATGAGATTCATCTTCGCGCTCCTGTGCGGAAAAGGGGCCGGTCCGAATGGACCGTCTGCAGATTCAGGGTTATTCACATCCCGTCAGCAGGTGCTGCTCACATCAGGGTGTGGATAACATGAAAACTTATCGATTAAAGGCCTGATTGAGCCGGCGCACCACGGCGCCCGGATCATCATGACCGAAAATGCCATGGACCAGTGCAATCAGATCGGCACCGGCCCCGATCGTCGCCTCGATATTGTCGCCATCGATACCGCCGATCGCCGCGCGCGGCAGCTCAAAACGGGCCGCCTGTGCCAGCACCGACAGATCCGCCGGCGGCGCATCGGGCTTGGTGCGTGACGGGTAGAAACGACCAAAGGCCAGGTAGCTGGCGCCCTCGCTGGCGGCCTGTTCGGCAAACTCCAGGCTGCCCTGGCAGGTGGCGCCAATGATGGCATCAGGGCCCAGCGCCTGGCGGGCACGGGCAATCGAGCCGTCGCTGCGCCCCAGATGTACGCCAACGCCCAGCCGCCAGGCCAGCGCCGCATCATCATTGATGATCAGGGGTGTGTCATAGTGATCACACAGCGCCTTGAGCGCACGCGCCTGTCGCTCACGCTGCCCTTCATCGCCGGACTTGTCACGATACTGCAAAAGCGCAATGCCGGCGCTCAGCGCCGCCTCGCACCGATCGATGAGCGTGGCGTCATCCAGCATCAGCTGCGCATCGGTCAGGGCATAAAGCCCTTGCGTCCACTGGGTCATGTCGCGCTCCCCTGTCTCGGTAAACCCTGTTTTGGTAAACCCTGAGTCGGTAAATGAAATCGCCCGGCCAGGCGATCGGGAATCTGCTGGCCGCGCCCGGGCGTCAGCGCCCGCTCAAGGCAGTGCCAGGTAAACTGCTGCGCCATTTGACAGGCCTGCGCCAGCGTTTCACCCCGGGCCATCAGGGCGGCGGCGGCACTGGCCAGCGTGCATCCCGAACCGTGATAGTGGCCCGGCAGACGCGGCCATGACCACGCCTGCATGCTTCCGGGCGTATAGAGTCGATGGGTAACATGGGGCTGATACTGCGTGTCTGCAACATCGGTGCCGGTGGCCAGCACGGCGCCCGCTCCGGCGGCCAGCATCTGTTCGGCCTGACCGGCGATCCGTGCCTCCTCGAAAGTACCGCCGGTCAGCCGGGCCAGTTCCTCAAGGTTAGGCGTGATCAGGCTGGCCAGCGGCAGCAGCCGCTCGACAAAGGCGGCCATCAGCGCCTGACCGGAAAGCTCGCGGCCACCGCCGGCCTTGAGCACCGGGTCAATGACAATCGGCAGATGCGGGTACGCCGTGCACAGCGCAATGACCGCTTCCAGTGCGGAGAGATCGGCAATCAACCCGACCTTGATGGCGTGAATATCACAGTCTTCCAGCACCGCCCGGGCCGTGGCCAGTATTTCTTCGCCCGGGCGAGGCATGACGGTTCGAACATCAACGGTCGTCTGGCACGTCAGCGCCGTGGGTACCGTCAGCGCCCAGCCGCCCATGGCACGAATGGCCTCGGCGTCGGCGATCAGCCCGGCGCCGCCGGTCGGGTCGTGACCGGCCAGTACCAGAACGCAGGGCAGGGACATCAGAACGGCTGGACCACGGAAAGAATCACGATGGCGATCAGCACAACGGCCGGAATGACACCAAAGACGCGATAGTAGCTGCCACCGCGACGGTTGGTGCCGGACGCAAAGCGCTTCATGTGGGCCTTGCAGATGTGCTGAAAGCCGATCAGAAGCACGACCAGCACTGCCTTGACGTAAAACCAGCCCGCGGTGAGGTAGACCTGAAAATCAAGCGCCAGCAGCCATATGCCGAACACCAGCGTCAGGATCATGGCCGGCGTCATGATGGCGCCGTAAAGCTTTCGCTCCATGATCTGAAAGCGGGTCGACCCCTGGCCGTCATTCTGGCGCATGGCGTGGGCGTGATAGATAAAAAGTCGCGGCAGGTAGAACAGTGCCGCAAACCAGCACGTAAATGAAATGATATGAAAGGCCAGAACCCAGGGGTACATATGCACATCCTCAATAACGGTCGTCAGGTCGTGGCTGATGGGGGCATGGCCCATCAGTGGTAATAGTTTTCAATGGCTTCCCGCGTGATGATACCTGAAACCCGGTGCATCATCGGCGCGGTAATGTGTCTGACGTAGAGGGCATCCACCCGCTGATCGTCAAGACATGCAAAGGCCTCCGACAGCGTCGCCTGGAGATCAATCGGCGCCAGCTCCAGTCGCTTGCCCGGGATTTCCAGCAGATTGATACTGTCCTTCTGCTCCACGCCGGCCTGGTCCTTCTCTTCCAGTGCCCGTGCCATGTCTGCCGCCAGCAGGGCCAGCGGCGCCTTGCCGGGCTCACGGTCGGCCTTGTGCTGATCGCTCTGACGGTGGATCAAAAGCCAGGTGGGCCGCGCATCCAGAATGACCCGGGCCCGCTCCCGGGTAATCACGGCGGCGGTCACGGTGACGCTTCGGTCCATGACCGCACCGACCCCGACTCTCGAGAGCGCCTGCATCAGGGGTTGCTGCAGCGGATGTTGCGTGTGACCCTGTCGGGTCATGACGAAAAATCCCTGCGTGCGCCAGGCCATGCGTGCAGTCAGCGCCGCACTCAGTACGCTCAGCATGCCGTATAAAATGATATCAGGACTGTGCGTCAGCTCCACCAGCGCCATGATGGCCGCCAGCGGTGCCTGCAGCACGGCGCCCATCATGGCGGCCATGCCCATCATGACATACAGGTTGGGCTCCCCCACCATCGAAGGCAAAACCGCCGAGGCGCCAAGCCCGAAAAGCGCCCCGGCAGCGGCCCCCATCACCAGCGTCGGCCCCACGATGCCCACCGGAATACCGCAGGCCAGGGTTATGGCAGTCAACAACAGCTTGCCCAGTGCCAGCGCCAGCAGCACATCCAGGCCTGCCTGACCGGTCAGGATCGTTTCGACGCTGTCATAGCCGATGCCCTGTACCTGCGGATAAAAACAGGCCACGGTCCCGGTCAGCGCCCCGGCCATCAACAGACGAACGGCCCAGGGCACGCGGGCAAGGCGATCGCCCAGACGCGTCAGTCGAATAAAGCCGCCGGCCATGATACCGATGGCCAGTGCCATCAGCAGCAGCCACGGAATGTCGAGTAAACGGGGCTCGATGAGCTCCGGCATCATGAAGGCCGGCGCCGAGCCAAAATGCAGCTGCGTAATGACAGCACCGGTGGCCGAGGCCAGCATCACGGGCATGAAGCCGGTCAGGGTGTACTCCATCATCACCACTTCCATGGCGAAGATCACCCCGGCAATGGGCGTATTGAATGAGGCCGAAATACCGGCCGCCACGCCGCAGCCGACCAGTACACGCAGACTGTTGTGCGGCAGTTTGAGCAACTGACCGATCCAGCCCGACGCGCCGGCGCCCAGATGAATGGCCGGGCCTTCGCGGCCGGCGGACAGCCCGCCCAGCAATGACACAACACCGACCCACCATTGATTGAGCCAGTTGTCGCGCACCATGACGCCCTGATGAAAGGAGAAGCGCTCGATGACATGGGTGATACCAAGGCGCCGGGCGCTTTTTTTCTGCCAGCCAAGCCCCAGTCCAATCAGAATCACCGCAACCACCGGCAGACCCATGCGCACCATCGTCGGCAGGCTTTCAAAGGCCTCGGCATGCCCGTCGGGCATCAGCACCAGCGCGCCCAGTTCGATCAGCTCTCGAAAGGCGATCATGATGATGCCGGTCAAGGCACCTGAAATAACCGCCAGCAGACACAGCTGCGGCAGGGCATCGACACTTGCCAGCTCGCGTCGAAAGTTTTCAAGGTTCAGGCGTGACATATCCAGCAGACGGCGCGGCAAGCTTTTTCTCCCCAGCGGCACGGTAACGGGGTCATGGGACCACACGTCCTTCAGCCTATCATTGTTTATGGTCATCGCCTTTCATGATTGCTGCCCGGCGAGTGCCGGTTGACCACCGGCTGAAGGGGTGTCGATAATGGGTGCCATGACAGCATTATGCTGATCCATTCCTGACACGCATCAGACGTGTCATCTCAAAAGGAGGCCGCGATGAGCGGAGCAGAATCCTTTGTTCCGACACCGCTTGTCTTTACCGATGCCGCTGCAGGCAGAGTCAGGGCGCTGATAGAAGAAGAGCGTAACCCGGCCCTGAAACTGCGCGTCTACGTAACGGGAGGCGGTTGTTCGGGCTTTCAATACGGTTTCGATGTCGCAGAGACCATCAGTGAAGACGATACCGTCATTGAAAATGGCGATGTGGCCATGGTAATCGACCCGCTGAGCTATCAATATCTGGTCGGTTCCACGGTCGATTTCGAAGCCGGCCTGGCAGGTGCCCGCTTCTTGATCAAAAACCCCAATGCCACCACGACCTGTGGCTGCGGAGCCTCCTTTACGGTGTGATGTGGCCTGCCAATATTCAGGCGCCTGTCAGCTTCTGACAGGCGCTTTTTTTATGTCTGCTATCAGCATGGTCGATTTTTTTTGGCGCTGCCCCCTGTGGATAAGAAAACGCGTCCTTTTCTCTCGCCTGCGCTACAGCCCGCCACACACACCAGTATTGCCCTCTTTTTCCGCAGCGATACCTTTCTTGATGACCATGGGGAGAAATACCTCTGAGCCCGGTTGACGAGACGGGGATAAATCGAGTTGTGGGTAACCTGCCTGTTTATGCACACCCCGTACAGAGCCTGCACAAGGGAAGCAAGCAGCTTGCCTGGGTTTCCAATCACATCGCAAATTTTTGTTTTGTAAGTGTAAAAGCAGCTTTTCCACAGAAAATGGCGTTCCCAGTAGTTACAACCACAACAGAACTTCTTATTTAAAAGACTATTTTATTAATTAAGGACTTTTCCTTTTGAAAAAATCCGTATGTGGAAAACCCTGACGCTTACTCACAGCCACGTTATAATGCGCACCATTCAATACGGCTTATCCCCAACGCCCTGCACGGGCATGTGGGTATCGACACGCGCTGATCAGTCGGGTGTCACGTTCATCTCCAATCCCTCGAGGTTCATCACGTGGATTATCCGGACCGCTTTGACGTCATTGTCATCGGTGGTGGTCATGCGGGTACCGAAGCCGCACTGGCCGCCGCTCGCATGGGCTGTCAGACCCTGCTGCTCAGTCATAACATCGAAACACTGGGACAGATGTCCTGTAATCCGGCCATCGGCGGCATCGGCAAGAGCCATCTGGTCAAGGAGATCGATGCACTCGGCGGTGCCATGGCTTTGGCCACCGATCAGGGCGGCATCCAGTTTCGAACGCTCAATTCCCGCAAGGGTCCGGCCGTACGTGCGACCCGTGTTCAGGCCGACCGCGTTCGCTACAAGGCAGCCGTTCGCCATATCCTTGAAAATCAGCCCAACCTGTCGATTTTTGCCCAGGCGGCTGATGATCTGATCGTGGAAGGCGATACGGTGCGCGGCGTGCTGACCCAGGGCGGCGTCCGTTTCATGGCCGAAACCGTGGTGCTGTGTACCGGAACCTTCCTGGGCGGCGTGATCCATATCGGCATGGAGCATCACAGTGGCGGCCGCTCTGGAGACCCGGCCTCCAATGCCCTGGCCGCGCGGCTTCGCGAGCAGCCCCTGCGGGTGGCACGTCTCAAGACCGGTACCCCGCCGCGGCTGGATGCCAGAACAGTCGATTTTTCGAAACTGGCCGAGCAGCCCGGCGATACGCCACGCCCGGTGATGTCCTACATGGGACGGCGTGACATGCACCCCGATCAGGTGAGCTGCTTCATTGCGCATACCAACGAGCGCACCCATGACATCATCCGGGCCAATCTGGACCGTTCGCCGATGTACTCGGGTGTCATCGAGGGGATCGGGCCGCGTTACTGCCCGTCGATCGAGGACAAGATTCATCGCTTTGCCGACAAGCAGAGCCATCAGGTCTTCATCGAACCGGAAGGGCTTGATACCCATGAGCTCTATCCCAACGGGATCTCCACGTCATTGCCCTTTGACGTACAACTCGAGCTGGTACGTTCGATCGAAGGGCTGGAGCGCACCCATATCGTGCGTCCGGGCTACGCCATTGAGTACGACTTCTTTGACCCACGCGATCTGAAGCACTCACTGGAAACGAAGGTCATCCATAACCTGTGGTTTGCCGGCCAGATCAACGGCACCACCGGCTATGAGGAAGCCGCCGCCCAGGGACTGCTGGCGGGTCTCAATGCGGCCCGCCGCGTCCAGGGGCTGGACGCCTGGTGGCCACGGCGTGATGAAGCCTACATCGGCGTAATGGTCGATGACCTGATCCGCATGGGCACACAGGAACCCTATCGAATGTTTACCTCGCGGGCGGAATATCGCCTGCTGCTGCGTGAGGATAACGCCGACCTGCGTCTGACCGAGACAGGCCGTCAGCTGGGGTTGGTGGACGATGCCCGCTTCGAGGCCTTCGAGCGCAAGCGCACGGCCATCGACGCCGAGCGTGAGCGTCTGGATCGGATCTGGATCCAGCCTGGCAGCGACGCGGCCAGAAGCCTTGCCGATCGAGTGGGTACCCTGTCCCGCGAACATCGTCTGAGCGATCTGCTGCGCCGGCCCGAGCTGGTCTATGACGACATCGCACCGCTGGCCGACGGAGCGCCGGAAGACCCGCTGGTGCGCGAGCAGGTACAGATTCAGGCCAAGTATCAGGGCTACATCGATCGCCAGAGCGAGGAAATCGACAAGCTCAAGCGACATGAGGCTACCCGACTGCCGGAATCACTTGAATATGATCGCATCGATGGGCTTTCCAGCGAGATCCGTCAGAAGCTCAATGTCGCTCGTCCCGAAACGCTGGCCGAGGCCGGCCGCATTCCGGGCGTCACGCCGGCGGCCATCTCAATGCTGCTGATTCATCTCAAAAAGCGTGGCAGTGCTCACAAGGTCAGGGCCGGTACGTCATGAGTACCGGTATCGAGCGTCGTCTCGATGACGGCATGATGGCCTTGAACCTGATCGTTTCACCCGAGGTTCGTGACCGCCTGCTGGCCTTTGTGTCGCTGTTGCACAAGTGGAATCGGGCCTATAACCTCACCGCCGTACGCGATATCGAGCTGATGGTGACGCGCCATCTGCTGGACAGTCTGGCAATCCTGCCCTGGATCGAGGGATCGAGGCTTCTGGATGTGGGCAGCGGTGCCGGTTTGCCCGGTATTGTGGTTGCTATCGTGCGCCCCGATATTGCCCTGACTTCGATTGACAGCAACGGCAAGAAAATCCGCTTTCAGCGCCAGGTGGCCTTCGAGCTGGGCCTTGAGAACGTCACCCCCGTGCATGATCGGGTCGAGACACTCAAGGGCGTCACGTTTGAGCAGATCACCAGCCGGGCCTTTGCCGCCCCGGCAGACTTTGTTGCCCTGACCCGTTCGCTGCTCGCTGACGGCGGTCACTGGCTGGCCATGGCAGGGCGCGTCGATGATATTGTCCTGCCCGACGACATTCGGCTGGCGCACACCTGGCCTTTGCACATTCCCGGTGAACAGGGTCAGCGTCATCTGTTGAAAATGGACATCGCCTGACAAGGCCAAGCGATCAATATACAAGGAACTCTCTCTTGACCCGGATCATTGCGCTGACCAACCAGAAGGGTGGCGTCGGCAAGACCACGACCGCCGTCAACCTGGCCGCAGCCCTGGCGTCGCTGAAAAAGCGGGTGCTGCTGGTGGATATGGACCCGCAGGGCCATGCCACCATGGGCAGCGGTATTGACAAGCACGCGCTGGCCAACGGCGGCTCGCTGGATGTACTTCTGGGGGAACTGTCAGCGTCTGATGCGTTGGTCGACTGCCCCAATGCCGGCTATCAGCTGCTGCCGGCCAATGGTGATCTCACCGCTGCCGAGGTGGACCTGCTCGAACGCGAAGGTCGTGAGCGCTGTCTGGATCGTGCCATCGAGACCGTGGCCGACCGGTTCGATGTGGTTCTGATCGACTGTCCGCCCTCGCTTAACATGCTGACCGTCAATGCCCTGACCGCCGCGCATGGTGTGTTGATCCCGCTGCAGTGCGAGTTCTATGCCCTCGAAGGCCTGTCGGCGCTGCTGGATACCGTTGAGCAGATTCGTGACAGCGTCAATCCGGCGCTGGCCCTCGACGGTATCGTCAGAACCATGTTTGATAATCGCAACAGCCTGACCCGGGATGTCAGCAAGCAGCTGTCGGACTATTTCGGTGACGATCTGCTGAAAACGGCCATCCCCCGCAACATTCGCCTGGCCGAAGCGCCCAGCCACGGGTTGCCGGTCAACCGCTACGCGCGTATGTCCCGGGGCGCGCATGCCTATCGGGTGCTGGCCAAGGAACTGATTCGCAAGCTGTCGCTGTAACCCGGTCCTGTTCGGACACACTGTCGATGATTCGACGCTCGAACGCTGATGTCCCTGACGTCAGCGTGTGTTGTTACTCCTGCATGGCCTGAACGAGGAAACTGTTCATGACGCGTAAACGCGCACTCGGAAGAGGACTGGACGCACTGATTGGCGCCGGCGCCCGGCAGCGTTCACAGACCCAGAACCCCGACGGTGGTTCTGCCGAGGCGGCAGTGACCGCATCCCCCCTGATCGATAGCCGCGAACGTCTTGAGCGCCTGCCGCTGGCGGAGCTGACCCGCGGGCGCTATCAGCCGCGTCGGGAAATGCAGCCGGAGCGCCTTGAAGAGCTGGCCGCCTCGATCCGGACCCGGGGTGTCATGCAGCCCATTGTGGTGCGTCCCCTGCCCGAAGGCAGTGCCGCCCGTTACGAGATCATTGCCGGTGAACGTCGCTGGCGTGCCGCGCAGCTGGCCGAGCTGGATGTGATTCCGGCGGTGGTGCGCGAACTGGATGATGAAACGGCACTGGCCCTGGCACTGATCGAAAACATCCAGCGTGAAGACCTCAATCCCATTGAAGAAACCATCGCGCTCAAGCGTCTGATGGATGAATTTTCCCTGACCCAGCAGCAGACGGCCGATGCCGTGGGCCGCTCGCGGGGCCAGATCGCCAATATGCTGAGACTGCTGGCCCTGGAAGAGGAGGTGCAGACGCTGCTGGAGCGGGGCGATATGGATGTCGGGCATGCCCGCGCCCTGCTGGGGCTCAAGGGCAAAAGGCAGCGTCAGGCGGCGCGTGAGGTGGTCGAGCGTGGTTTGACCGTGCGTCAGACCGAAGCGCTGGTCAAAAAATATGCTCAGGCAGCCCAGGGCAGCCAAAAGGCGCCGGCCCAGCCTTCAGGCGATGTCGGCAGTCTTGAAAATCAGCTGGCGGAATTGCTGGGAGCTCGCGTTCAGATCAGTCACGGCAAGACCGGCAAGGGCAGTTTGACAATCCGTTACACCAGTCTTGATGAGCTTGATGGCATTCTCTCGCACATCCGCTAGAGGTACGGGTGCTTAAACGCGCCTTAATTGCATGTTGTAAACTGCGACGCTTTGACACAGGATCGAGCCGCTTTTGGTGCAGATCAGCTTAAAGACCGCGATTTTCGATGCCGGTAACATTGAAGCCGCCGGGGGGGTTCCTTATAATCCGCCTGCCTGGCGTCAAGAGCCGAATATCTCGGGAATGCATAAAACCATGCAACGACACGAGCCCACGGCTCCGGCGGTGCCGGCAGCTCCGAGACGCCCTGGTATATACCGATTGTTGTTGGTGCAGCTCGGAATTGTCATTGCGGTGACCACAGCGCTGGCTTTCAAGGTGAATAACGCCGCGGCCTTATCCGCGCTGATGGGTGGGATGACAGGTGTACTGCCCAATGCGTATTTCGCCTGGCGCGCCTTCCTGTTTCGGGGAGCACGTTTCAGGCGTCAGATGATAAGCAGTTTATATCGAGCCCAGGCAGGCAAGCATTTTCTGACAATCCTGCTGTTTACTGGCATTTTTATAACGTCGCCACCGCAAGCGCCCGCATGGTTTTTTGGCACGTTTGCGCTGGTCCAGAGCGTTTACTGGTTAAGCCCCTGGCTGATCAGCAGATCCGGTTCCCTTTAAAAAACGATTCAAGGCAACGTTATGGCAGGCGACGCACCAAGCTCAACCGAGTATATCACTCACCATCTTCAGAACCTGACCTTTGGCCTGCATCCCGATAATGGCTGGTCCTTTGCTCATGGCGCAGAAGAAGCCCGAGAAATGGGATTCTGGGCCATCAATGTGGATACCATGGGATGGTCGATCGCCACCGGTCTGCTGTTTCTGTGGCTGTTTCGCTATCTTGCAAAAACAGTGACCACCGGCGTACCGACCGGGCTGCAGAATGCGCTTGAAATGGTCTTCGAGTTTTCCAACGACATCATTCGCACCAGTTTCAACGGCAAAAGCAAGCTGATCGGGCCGCTGGCGCTGACGCTGTTCTGCTGGATCTTCTTCATGAACAGCCTCAAGTGGCTGCCCATCGATCTGTTTCCGCAGATTGCCCACAAGCTGGGCATCGAATACATGCGTATTGTCCCGACCAGTGACCCCAATGCGACGCTGGGCATGGGCTTTGGCGTTTTCCTGCTGATCATTTTTTACAGCATTCGCAACAAGGGCTTTGGTGGCTTCTCGAAAGAGCTGGCGTTCAACCCCTTCAACCACTGGTCGCTGGTTCCCTTCAACCTGGTCCTTGAACTGATCGTACTGATCGTCAAGCCCATCAGTCTGGGGCTGCGTCTTTTCGGCAACATGTTTGCCGGCGAAGTCATCTTCATCATGATCTCCCTGCTGCCCTTCTGGGCCATATGGGTACTTGATGTTCCGTGGGCGATCTTCCACATCCTGGTTATCGCACTGCAGGCCTTCATCTTTGCCGTGCTGAGTGTGGTGTACATGAGCGCTGCTTTCGAAGAGCACTGAATCCAACAACAAAACCAGCTTCAAAACCCTTTTACCCCTTGTCTGAAAAAACCTGAAACAGGAGCCATTCCATGGAACTCGTCTACATTTCTGCTGCCCTTATCCTGAGCTGCGCTGCCATTGCTACCGGTATCGGTTTCGGCCTGCTCGGTGGCAAGCTGCTCGACTCTACCGCGCGCCAGCCGGAACTGGGTGACCAGCTGCAGACCAAAACCTTCATCATGGCCGGTCTGCTTGACGCTGTGCCCATGATCGGTGTGGGTATCGCGATGTACCTGATCTTCGTTGTTGCCGGTTAAGTAAACGCTGTGCGCCGGGCCCCTGGTGCTCGGTGTCGCCGTTTCCGGCCACCACGAACCCGCAGGAGGTAGATCCGCGTGAATATCAATATGACGCTTATCGGACAGATGATCGCCTTTGCGATCTTCGTCTGGTTCTGCATGAAATATGTGTGGCCTCCGATCACGCAGGCCCTCACCGAGCGTCAGCAGCGCATTCAGGAAGGTCTTGAAGAGGCCGACCGGGCACGCGCCGAGCTGCACAAGGCCAATGAACAGGCCGAAGAAACGCTGCGTGAAAGTCGTGAGGAAGCTGCACGCATTCTCGACAAGACACGTGTTCGTGCCAATCAGATGATCGAGGAAGCACGTACCGATGCCCGCGCTGAAGGCGAGCGCATGATTGCCAACGCCCGCAGCGAGATCGACAGCGAAATTCAGCAGGCCAAGGGTGAACTGCGTGCTCAGGTGGCGGCACTGGCCATTCAGGGCGCTGAACGCATTCTCGAGTCCTCCATCGATGAAAAGAAGCATCGTGAGATGGTCGATCGACTCGCTGAAGAGCTCTGAGGAAACGCCACATGTCAGACCACATCACGCAGGCACGTCCCTATGCAAGGGCCGCTTTTGAACTGGCCAGGGAAGACAGTGCGCTGGACGCCTGGTCAACGATGCTGGCCGAGGCGGCACGTCTGACCAGTGACGAGCGCATCGAACGGCTGCTCGTGGACTCGCAGCGCTCCCCGAATGACAAGGGGCAGGTATTCGTCAAGCTGCTTGACGAGCTGCTTCCTGAGCGTGGCGCCAATTTCCTGATGGTGCTGGCCCGACAGCAGCGTTTGCCCGCTCTGGCATTGCTGAGCGATCTTTTCGAGGCTGAACGCGCCGAGTTTGAAAGGCGTGTCAGCGTCGAGATCACTTCGGCCTATCCGCTGGACGAGGCACAAAAAGACAAGCTCGCACAGGCGCTCAAGCGGCGCCTGAATCGCGAAATCACGATCACCACTTCTGTGGATGAGACGCTGCTGGGCGGCGTTGTCATTCGTGCCGGCGATACCGTTATCGATGGATCGGCGCGTGGACGACTGGCACGGCTTTCCAGTGTCTTGAACCATTGAAGTCGAGGGACATGGCATGCAGCAACTGAATCCTTCCGAAATCAGCGACATCATCAAGGGCCGGATCGAGAATCTTGACCTTGATGCACAGGCGCGCAATGAAGGCACCATCGTCGGCGTCGCTGACGGCATCGTGCGCATCCACGGACTGGCCGATGCCATGTTCGGTGAGATGATCGAATTTCCCAACGACGTCTTCGGCATGGTCCTCAACCTGGAGCGCGACAGCGTCGGTGTTGTGGTACTGGGCGACTACCAGAAGCTTCAGGAAGGCATGACGGGCAAGTGCACCGGTCGCATCCTGGAAGTGCCGGTCGGTCGTGAACTGATCGGTCGTGTCGTTGATGCGCTGGGCAACGCCATTGATGGCAAGGGCGACATCAACACCACCGAGATGGACGCCGTCGAAAAGGTGGCGCCGGGCGTTATCTCTCGTCAGGGCGTCGATCAGCCGGTACAGACCGGTCTCAAGTCGATCGATGCCATGGTGCCGATCGGTCGCGGTCAGCGTGAGCTGATCATTGGTGACCGCCAGATCGGCAAGTCGGCCATTGCCATCGACGCGATCATCAACCAGAAGGGCAAGGGCATCACCTGCGTTTATGTGGCCGTTGGTCAGAAGCAGTCGACCATTGCCAACGTGGTGAGAAAGCTGGAAGAGCACGGCGCGATGGAACATACCATCATTGTCGCGGCCGGCGCTGCCGACCCCGCTGCCATGCAGTTTCTGGCGCCCTACTCCGGCTGCACCATGGGTGAATATTTCCGCGACCGTGGTGAAGACGCCCTGATCGTGTATGACGATTTGTCCAAGCAGGCCGTGGCCTATCGCCAGATTTCGCTGCTGCTGCGTCGTCCGCCGGGTCGTGAAGCCTATCCCGGTGACGTGTTCTATCTCCACTCCCGTCTGCTGGAGCGTGCTTCGCGCGTCAACGTTGATTACGTGGAAAAGTTCACCAACGGCGAAGTAACCGGCAAGACCGGCTCGCTGACGGCGCTGCCGATCATCGAAACCCAGGGCGGTGACGTGTCGGCGTTCGTTCCGACCAACGTGATCTCGATCACTGATGGTCAGATCTTTCTGGAAACCGGCCTGTTCAACTCCGGTGTCCGCCCGGCCATCAACGCGGGCCTGTCGGTCTCGCGTGTGGGCGGTGCGGCACAGACCAAGATCATCAAGAAACTGGGTGGCGGTGTGCGCCTGGCGCTGGCGCAGTATCGCGAGCTGGCAGCGTTTTCCCAGTTTGCCTCCGACCTGGATGAAGCCACGCGCAAGCAGCTTGAGCACGGTCAGCGTGTGACCGAACTCATGAAGCAGAAGCAGTATTCGCCGATGTCGATCGCTGATATGGCTGTCTCGCTCTACGCTGCCAACGAGGGATATCTCTCTGACGTACCGGTCGACAAGGTGCTGAATTTCGAACGTGATCTGCTCGATTACATGCGCACCGAACAGGGTGAGCTGATGGAGAAGATCAACAGCACCGGCGGCTACGACAACGACATTCAGCAGGGGCTGAAAAGCGGCGTTGAATCGTTCAAGTCAACGCAGAGCTATTGATGATCCGGGCCCTTCGGGGTCCGGGCGTCCTGCGCTGATTGTTTAGGAGAATATCGCTATGGCAGCCGGAAAAGAGATCAAGTCCCAGATCGGGAGCATCAAGAATACCCAGAAGATCACCAGCGCCATGGAGATGGTGGCGGCATCCAAGATGCGCCGCGCTCAGGAGCGCATGGCAGCCAGTCAGCCCTATGCCAGTCAGATCCGTCGGGTAGTCAGCCATATCAGTCAGGCCAATCCGGAATACCGCCACGATTACCAGATCGAGCGTGAGGTCAAGCGTATCGGCTATATCGTGGTGACCTCGGATCGCGGACTGTGTGGCGGCCTGAACAGTAACCTGTTTCGGCGTGTACTACGGGAAGTGAGGCAATGGCGTGACAAGGGCGTCAGCGTGGCCTTTTGCGCACTGGGCACCAAGGGCAGTGTCTTCTTTCGCAAATATGGCGGTGATCTACTGGCGGCCACCCGTAATCTGGGCGATGCGCCTGAAGCGAACGAGCTGATCGGCAGCGTCAATGTCATGCTGGAAGCCTTCGACAATGGCGAGATCGATCGACTGGATCTGGTGTACAACGAGTTCGTCAACACCATGAGCCAGAAGCCGACCGTGCGTCAGCTGTTGCCGCTGCCTGAAGAGATGGAGCAAAAATCTTCGTCTTCAGGTGCGGAAAGTGCCACCTCGAAAGGCGGCTGGGGCTATACCTACGAGCCGGACGCTCAAAGCCTGCTCGACAGGCTGCTGGTGCGCTACGTCGAGTCGCAGGTCTACCAGGCCGTGGTGGAAAACATTGCCAGCGAGCAGGCCGCTCGCATGATTGCGATGAAAAACGCCACTGATAACGCCGGTGACATCATTGATGACCTGCAGCTTCAGTACAACAAGGCGCGTCAGGCAGCCATCACCCAGGAAATTTCCGAGATTGTGGGTGGTGCCGCTGCGGTCTAGGTCGGCCCGTCGGACAGTTATTTACAGGTTCAAGAGGAATCAGGATGAGCGGACGTATCGTACAAATCATCGGTGCGGTGATTGACGTCGAGTTTGACCGCAGCGAGGTCCCTCACGTTTATGACGCCATGAACGTGGAAGAGACCGGCACCGTACTCGAAGTTCAGCAGCAGCTGGGTGACGGCATCGTGCGTGCCATCGCCATGGGCTCGACCGAAGGGCTCAAGCGCGGCATGACCGTGGCCGGCACCGGCGCACCCATTTCGGTCCCCGTGGGTGAAAAGACCCTGGGCCGTATCATGAACGTGCTGGGGGAACCGATCGACGAAGCCGGCCCGATCGGTGAAGACAAGCGCAGCCCGATTCACCGTGCCGCGCCGAGTTTTGCAGACCAGGCCGCTTCCAGCGAGCTGCTGGAAACCGGCATCAAGGTCATCGACCTGATCTGCCCGTTCGCCAAGGGCGGCAAGGTCGGTCTGTTCGGTGGTGCCGGGGTTGGCAAGACCGTCAACATGATGGAGCTGATCCGTAACATCGCCACCGAGCACTCCGGTTATTCGGTCTTTACCGGTGTGGGTGAGCGTACGCGTGAAGGGAACGACTTCTATTACGAAATGAAGGAGTCCAACGTTCTCGACAAGGTATCGCTGGTCTACGGTCAGATGAACGAGCCGCCGGGCAACCGTCTGCGCGTGGCATTGACCGGCCTGACGATTGCCGAACAGTTCCGTGACGAAGGTCGTGATGTTCTGCTGTTTGTCGACAACATCTACCGCTACACGCTGGCAGGGACCGAGGTATCGGCACTGCTGGGTCGTATGCCGTCCGCCGTGGGCTATCAGCCGACACTGGCTGAAGAGATGGGCATGCTGCAGGAGCGCATTACCTCGACCAAAACCGGCTCGATTACTTCCGTCCAGGCCGTCTACGTGCCTGCGGATGACCTGACCGACCCGTCTCCGGCCACCACTTTTGCGCACCTGGATGCCACGGTCGTACTGGCGCGTTCGATCGCCGAGCTCGGGATTTACCCGGCCATCGACCCGCTGGACTCCACCTCGCGTCAGCTTGATCCGCTGGTCGTGGGTGAAGAGCACTACAATGTGGCTCGCGGTGTGCAGAACGTGCTGCAGCGCTACAAGGAGCTCAAGGACATCATTGCCATTCTGGGCATGGATGAGCTTTCCGACGAAGACAAGCAGACTGTATCGCGGGCGCGCAAGATCCAGCGCTTTTTGTCGCAGCCCTTCTTCGTGGCGGAAATCTTTACCGGCGCACCCGGCAAGTACGTGTCGCTCAAGGAAACCATCCGCGCCTTCCAGGGCATTCTCAACGGCGACTACGACCATATGCCCGAACAGGCGTTTTACATGGTCGGCACGATCGACGAAGCGATCGAGAAAGCCGACAGCATGTAAGGAGGGGCGCTCATGGCGACCATGCAATGCAGTATCGTCAGTGCGGAGCGTAATATCTTCGCCGGCGAAGTAGAACGCGTTGTGGCGATCAGCGTGCTTGGCGAGATGGGGATTCTGCGCGGGCATGAGCCGACGCTGACCGAGCTGAAGCCGGGCCCGGTCCGGATTGTCCATGAAGGGGGCGAAGAAGAGGTTTTCTACGTCTCCAGTGGTTTTCTGGAAGTTCAGCCGAACATGGTCATCGTGCTGGCCGACAGCGCTGACCGCGCCCGCGATCTGGATGCCGCCGAAGCCGAAAAGGCGCGCGATGAAGCGCGCCGTGCCCTGCAGGGCAAAACGGGTGAGATGGATTACCAGCAGGCGCTGGCCGAGATCGAAGCGGCCACCGCCCGACTGCGGACCCTGTCCCAGCTGCGCAATCGTCGCGGCAACCAGTAAACTCGGGAGAAACCGTCTCGAGCAGCATTGTCGCATCATGGTCACAAGCCATGGATGCGTTTTACCGGCGGCCTTCGGGCCGCCTTTTTTGTAACTGCCATGCGCATCTGAACCAATCCGATTAATTCATGCCCTGATACACTATCAGCCACAGGAGTGATCAGGCATGACAGAGCATGTCATCTGTTGGGTGCATGATCGGTGATCATTTTTCATTCAGCGCGGGGGAGAGTCTTCTTTCATGTCCATTGATGTCGTGATTCTGGCTGCCGGTCAGGGCAGTCGCATGCGTTCGCAAAAGCCCAAGGTACTGCACGAACTGGCCGGCAAACCCATGGTGCGTCATGTCATCGAGTCAGCCATGGAGGCTTTCTCGTCACCGCGGCTGCACGTCGTTGTGGGACACGGTGCCGAACAGGTACAAAACGCGCTGTCCGATCTGCCCATCAGTTTTGCCCATCAGCTCGAACAGCGCGGTACAGGCCACGCCGTGGCGCAGACGCTCGAGTCGCTGGGCAACGGTCCGGTCGTGGTCCTTTATGGTGATGTGCCGATGATTCAGGCGCAGACGCTGAGCGCTCTGGTGGAGCGGGTCGACGAGCAGCACATGGCGCTGTTGACCGTGACCATGGCCAATCCGCACGGCTACGGACGCATCGTGCGCAATGGCCAGGGCCAGGCCGTGGCCATTGTCGAACAAAAGGATGCTACCTCCGAACAGCTCGAGATCGGTGAGTGCAATACCGGCATTCTGGCCGCCACCGGCGATCAACTGCGGCGCTGGCTGCCGGCGCTCTCCAGTGACAATGCCCAGGGCGAGTACTACCTGACCGACATCATTGCCATGGCGGCGAGCGAAGGGGTCGAAGTGGCCACGGCCGAGCCGGCGCTGGTCAGTGAAGTGCAGGGCGTCAATGACCGGGTGCAGCTGGCCGCGCTGGAGCGTATTCATCAGTCCCGCGAGGCAGAGCGGCTTATGCGCGAAGGTGCAAGCCTGGCCGACCCGAAGCGATTGGACGTGCGCGGCGAGCTGAGCGTGGGCCAGGACGTCTTCATCGACGTGGGCTGCATTTTCGAAGGCCGGGTGCATCTGGGCGATGGTGTCCACGTCGGCCCCTACAGCATCGTCCGCGATGCCAGCATCGGCAACGCCACTCGTATCGAGGCCCACAGCATGATCGAGGGCAGCGAAACGGCGGGCGATAACGCCATCGGTCCCTTTGCGCGCCTGCGCCCGGGCACGCGTCTTGAAAGAAAGGCGCGCATCGGCAATTTTGTCGAAACCAAAAAGGCACACGTGGGCGAAGGCAGCAAGATCAATCATTTGAGCTATATCGGTGACGCGACGCTGGGCCGTGGCGTCAACATTGGTGCCGGCACCATTACCTGCAACTACGATGGCGTCAACAAGCACCGCACCGAGATCGGCCATGACGTCTTTATTGGCTCCAACTCGGCGCTGGTCGCGCCGATCGTGATTGGCGATGGCGCCACCGTAGCGGCCGGTTCCACCGTGACCGACACGGTGGATGATCGCGAGCTGGCCATCGGCCGCGCCCGTCAGATCAACAAGCAGGGCTGGACACCGCCGCACCGCAAGTAATCCTGAAGGGTGATGGGGCGAAAGCCTCTGCCGGGCGCCGCACTGTTGTGTGGCGCCATTTTTTTGGCCCTGATATGTGCCCTTGTGAACGTATTCGACTTAAGGCGCATATTTTTGTGCCAAAAGCGCTGCATTGGCTTGACCTCGCCACCGTTATGGTTTTTCATTCGAAACACAAAATCTTTCGCATCGAAAGATATAGGTTTCAATCCACGGATATCCCCGCTTCCATGAGTCGACGTCAGACACCCCAGCGCCGGGAGGCCATTCTTGATCTGCTGGCCGCGCGCGGCGAGGTGGCCGTCGAGACACTGGCGCGACATTTCGAGACCTCGAGTGTGACCATCCGCAAGGATCTGGCCACCCTCGAAGGGGCCGGCCATCTGATTCGACGCCACGGGGGCGCCACGCTGGTGCCGCGTGAAGGCGACCAGGGGCGTCACCGCGTTTCACCCATCAAGCAGGCGCTGGCACGGGCGGCGAGCGAACGCATTGCGGATCATGCGCGGCTGATCATCGATAGCGGTAGCACCACCAGCGCGTTGATACCGACGCTGGCACACCGTACCGGGCTGGTCGTCATGACCAATTCACTGGGGGTGGCCGGGGCACTTCAGGCGCTGGATATGCCCCCTGCCCTTTTGATGACCGGCGGCACATGGGACCCGCACTCGGCCTCGTTTCAGGGTCGGGTGGCCGAGACCGTGCTACGGGCCTACGACTTCGATCAGCTTTTTATCGGTGCCGATGGTATCGATCTGGCGCGCGGCACGACCACCTTCAACGAACTGATCGGCCTGTCACGGGTGATGGCCGAGGTGGCGCGTGAAGTCGTGGTGATGGTGGAGTCCGACAAGATTGGCCGGCGCATTCCCAATCTTGAGCTCGGCTGGGCGCAGATTGATGTATTGATTACCGATGACGGGCTGGATGACACCAGCCGTCAACGGATCCAGGACCAGGGCGTCGTGCTGATCTGTGTCAGCACGCAGACGTCGTGACACCGCCGGTTGTCGATTGATCCGGCATCCGGGGTGATATCCCATTTTTGGCATTTCAGGAGAGACAAACCATGTGTGGCATTGTAGGCGCGGTCGCTGACCGTCAGGTACAGAACATTCTGCTTGAGGGACTCAAGCGTCTTGAGTATCGCGGCTATGACAGCGCCGGTATGGCCGTGCTGTCCGCCGATGCACGACTGTCACGCCAGCGTGCGGTCGGCAAGGTCGCTGCCCTTGAAGAAAAGCTGCAGGCCAGCGGTCTGCGCGGACATGTCGGCATTGCCCACACGCGCTGGGCCACGCACGGTCGTCCGACTGAAAACAATGCTCACCCCCATCAGTCCGGCGACAGCCTGGCGGTGGTACACAACGGCATCATCGAGAACTACGAAACCCTCAAGGCCGAGCTGGAAGGTCAGGGCTACGTTTTTCTGTCAGAGACCGACACTGAAGTCATCGCGCATCTGATGTCGCGTGAAGTCTCGCGTCATGACGATCTGCTGTCTGCCTTTCAGCACGTGGTCGACATGCTCGACGGCGCCTACGCGCTGGCCGTGACCCATGCCGACTACCCCGACCAGATCGTGGGCGCGCGCAAGGGCAGCCCGCTGGTCGTGGGTGTGGGTATCGATGAAGCCTTCCTGGCGTCTGACCCGCTGGCCCTGCTGCAGGTCACCGACCGCTTCATCTATCTGCAGGAAGGCGATGTCGCACGTCTGACGGTCGGTGGCGGTATCGAGATCTTCAACGCCGGTCAGAGCGTCGAGCGTCCCAGTGCCATCTTTGAGCACGGTGACGGTGCCATCTCGCGCGGTGACTATCGTCACTTCATGCTCAAGGAAATCCACGAGCAGTCCCGGGTCATTGCCAATACCCTGGAAGGCCGCCTCGGGGATCGTCATGTGTTCACCCGCATTCTGGGCGCCGAAGCCGACGACCTGCTCGACCGGGTCAAAAACATTCAGATCATCGCCTGTGGTACCAGCTACCACGCCGGCATGGTCGCGCGTTACTGGCTGGAAAAGCTGGCGGGCGTGCCCACTCAGGTCGAAGTGGCCTCCGAATATCGCTATCGCGAAGTGGTCGTGCCCGATGGCACGCTGTTCGTGACGCTGTCTCAGTCCGGTGAGACGGCCGATACGCTGGCTGCCCTGCGCTACGCCTCTCAAAAGGGTGGCTATCTGGCAAGCCTTGCGATCTGCAACGTGCCGGGTAGCTCGCTGGTACGGGAATCCGATCTGACCCTGATGACCCAGGCCGGCCCCGAAATCGGCGTGGCCTCCACCAAGGCGTTTACCACCCAGCTGGTGGCCCTGCTGCTGCTGACCCTGGCCCTGCGCCACGTTCGTCAGGGTGATGATGAGGTGCAGGCCCGTCTGGTCAATGCCCTGCGCGAACTGCCGCGCCTGATCACCCGTGGTCTGGCGCTGGACAGTGCCATCGAGACGATGTCGGCGGCCTTTGCCGAGAAGCATCACGCGCTGTTTCTGGGCCGTGGCACCATGTTCCCGATCGCGCTGGAAGGGGCGCTCAAGCTCAAGGAAATCTCCTATATCCACGCCGAGGCCTACCCGGCCGGTGAGCTCAAGCACGGTCCGCTGGCGCTGGTCGACAGCGACATGCCGGTCATCGCGGTAGCCCCCAACGACGAACTGCTGGAAAAGCTCAAGTCCAACCTGCAGGAAGTTCGTGCCCGCGGCGGCGAGCTGTTCGTCTTTGCCGACGAACATGTCTCGATCAATGAAAGCGAAGGCGTCCATGTGTTGCGCATGCCGGCCGTCGATGACGTGATCGCACCGATTCTCTACACCCTGCCGCTGCAGCTGCTCTCCTATCACGTGGCCGTGCTCAAGGGCACCGATGTGGACCAGCCGCGTAACCTGGCCAAGAGTGTGACGGTGGAATAACCCCTGCGCCTATAGGGTGTCTTGCGCCCTGCTGATTCGGGTATCGATGATGTGATCGATACCCGTTTTTTTGGAAGGGCCTTTCTGGTTCTGAAGCGCTCTTTTGGTTTTGTTTTTGAAGAGCTTCTAAGGTTCTGCCGGTCATGACCGCTTGCCGAGCACGCCTGGACGTCATTTTTTGATTCAATTATAATTAAGTCAGTATTTTTTTTTGTTATAACCGTTATCATTTACACTGCTGATGCGCCCTCTGAAAAGCCATCGCTCAATGTCTGTCCATTCCCGTTCATGATTTTCGATACCGCGATTGCGGTATCGTGTACGTTATGCCGGGAGTCGGCACATAAAAATCTGCCCAAGGGAAGGGAACTCGCCATGTCTTCCATGCGATCCTCAAATCCAGGCGCCATGGTCGTGCTTATCGCTTCAGCGGTGGGCATTGCCATTGCACTTTATGCCTATCTCACACCGCTGACCGGCGTGAACGGTACGCTTGGCGCACTGGTGGTCATCGTGACCTGCGCCATTCTTGTCGCCCTCGGGCTCGGGCTTGCCCTGTGCCATGGGCGCGGTTTACACAACCTGCTTCGGGTTGTGGTCTTCGCCTTTATTGTCGGTACTGCCTTTGCTGCCCTGCTGCTGCATCTGTGGTGGCTGGCCATTGCCATGGCTGTCGCACTGGTCGGATTGATGATCGATATTTTCCGCCCCTCGCCCGCTCACCGCACGACTTCATGAGGAGCCCCGACATGACGCGTCTTCGCACAGAATTCAGGCGCCTGAGTACGCTGACCGCGTTTTCTCTGGCGGCCTTCCCCACCATGCTTTTGGCCGCCGATCAGCAGCCGTCCGAGCCTGCCGAACAGCCGGCAGCCTCTACCGAGCAGCCGGCAGCGTCTACCGAGCAGCCGGCAGCGTCTGGCGCGCAGCCGGGCGAGCGCGCCAACATACCGCTGGTGCCGGACTCGCCGACCTGGAACAGCTTCCACGGTCAGCTCAACGCCCAGAAATACAGTCCGCTGGATCAGATCAACGTCGATAACGTCGACCAGCTTGAAAAGGTCTGGGAAGTTCATACCGGCGACATTTCCGACGGCAAGGGCGAGACGCCGGCCACGGTGTGGTCGGCCACACCGGTGTTTGCCAATGACACGCTCTATATTGGCACCCCCTTCTATAAGCTGATTGCCTACGATCCCGCCACCGGCGAAGAAAAGTGGCGCTTTGATACGCAGTCCTCAAGGGAAGGGTTGACCCAGCCCGTGCTCAAGAATCGCGGCGTGGCCTACTGGGAAGCCGATAATCCGGTTGAGGGCGAGTCGTGCCAGAAGATCGTCTATATGGGCACCATGGACGCTCAGCTGTTTGCCATCGACGCTGACACCGGCAAGCCATGTCAGAACTTCGCTGACAACGGCGTGCTCAATGTTGATCAGTGGAACACCATCAATCCCAAGTTCCCGCTGTCGCTTTTGCAGCCGCCGACCATCGTGGGTGATCACGTCATCTTCGGCTGGGCCGGCAAGGACTGGGCCTATGAGGAAGCGCCGGCCGGCACCGTCTTTTCGGTCAACGCCCGCACCGGCGAGCGTGAGTGGACCTTCGAGGCGCTGCCGGAAGATGTTCGCGAGAAAAGCGGTACCGCCAACGTCTGGACACACATGTCGGCGGATGAGCAAAACGGCCTGATTTATCTGCCGGTCTCCTCACCGTCGCCCAACTTCTGGGGCGGCAATCGCAAGGAAGATATTCCACTGGGAACCTCTACCACCGCGCTCGATGTCGAGACCGGTAAAGTGGTCTGGTCGCGCCAGTGGGTCCATCACGATATCTGGGACTACGACATCAACGCTGCGCCCACGCTGATGGACATTACCGTCGATGGCAAGGAAATCCCGGCACTGGTGCAGGCCACCAAGATGGGCTTTCTGTTTGTGGTCAACCGTCTGACCGGTGAGGATGTCTGGCCGATCGAGGAGCGTCCGGTACCCCAGGGGGATGGCAGCGTCGAGGGCGAGGTCTATTCACCGACCCAGCCTTTCCCGACCAGGCCTGCCCCGCTGCTGGATCAGTCCAAAAAGCCCGACATCTGGGGGCTGGCGGATGCCGTCGGTTTTGGCCAGTGTTCGCGCCTGTGGGATGAGCTCACCTATGAAGGCATGTACACACCGCCCACGACCCGTGGTGAAGGGGCGCTTGCCTATCCTGACAGCGCCGGTGGCGTTCAGTGGGGCGGCGTCGCCTTTGATCCCGTGAGCCAGACCGCGATCGTCAACACCTCGCACATCGTCCAGACCGTCAAGCTTTATAACCGCGAAGACTATGAAAAGTCCGATAGCGGTTCGGGCAACGAAAGCGGTTTTGCGCCGCAGGAAGGCGCGCCCTACGGCATGCGCCTGAACGTGGCAAGCAACTGGCTGGGTATGCCCTGCTGGGAGCCGCCGTTTGGCGAGATCGTGGCGATTGACATGCACACCGGTGACGTCAAGTGGCGCAAGCCGGTCGGCGCCTCTCAGCAGTTCGGTTTCTTCATGCCGGAACGCTGGGGCTCGCCCACCATTGGTGGTCCGGCCGTGACGGCTGGCGGTGTGGTCTTCATCGGTGCCTCGATGGATGCCAAGGTTCGTGCCTACTCGCTCGAGACCGGCGAAAAGCTCTGGGAAGATCAGACCCAGGCACCGGTCGTTGCCAACCCCTCGGTTTATGAATACAAGGGTCGCCAGTACGTGGCCTTTGTGGCCGGGGGCAACACCATCCTCAAGGATCAGGTCGGCGATCAGATTGCCGTCTACGCACTGCCGGAAGACAAGCAGTAAAGTCCGGCCAGCGCGGTTGATGACGGGGCGTCCCTTTGGGGCGCTCCGTTTTTTTATGGCATGTCATGGCACAGGCCCTGCAGGTTGATCCTCTCATAAAAAACGCCGGCGCTTGCGCCGGCGTTTTTTGAGGTTGGCAACGTGGGGGGCGATATCAGCGCCTGTCAGTCGCTTTTCATCCGCTCGATCAGCGCGCCGCACTGACTCTCCTCCCCGGCGCTGGTCGAGATCAGCGCGCCAAGAGCTGCGGCCGGGGCCGCCAGCGTGCCCAGTGCAATGGCTGCTGCCCCGCGGGCGATCAGCGGTGCGGCTTCCACGCCGGGCGACGGGTTCTTGAAGGTGCCGCTGACATAAAGCGGCGTGCGCAGGGTGAAAATACGAAAGCCCTTGCTCTCCGGCTTGATGGTCAGATCCATCTGTTCGCTGGCCAGATTAACCGCCCCTTCAACGTTGATGATGGCGTTGTCGGTATCAATAGTAAAAACGCGTGGGCGCACCATGCCGTCATTGAACTGGAGGTCGGCGGCGGCGCAGTGAATGGCGACCTCTTCATCGCCAAACAGCTCACCGATGAGATAGTTGCCCACGTTGAGGCCGGCAAGCTCCATCAGATTGCGACTGATGCGGCCCTGTTCGATCAGAAGCTGGAGCTCGCCATCGCTCGATCCCAGCAGCGCGGCGACCGAGTTGCCTCGTCCTGTCAGGGTGGCATCGCCGTTGATCTCGCCCAGACCCTCGGTCAGATCGCTGTCGTCGGGCAGGATCTGACTCAGTTGAAGCCCTCTGGCGTGCATATCGATGCGTGCTCGCAGGGGAGACGCCTGCCCACTCAGGCGCAGCGTGGTATTGAGGTGGCCGCCGGCCACGCCAAAGCTCAGCGGGTCCATCAGAATCTCGCCGTTATCCATGACCAGATGGGTGGAAAGATCGCTCAGGGGCAATGATTCGCCGTGCACGATGTTCTGCGCGCGAAAGCGCACGTCGGCGTCCATGGTATTCCAGCGATCGGTGTTGAATTCGGAGACCGGCAGCACCTTGTCTTCGGGCTGATCGGGATTGACCGAATCACCGGTGTCTTCATTGTCGGCGCCCACCAGCGGGGCAAGATCGGCAAGGCGAAGCTGTTTCGAGATGAGCTCACCGGTCAGCACCGGACGCGGCGCGCCGTTGACATAGCGCAGGCTGCCGTGGATATCGCTGTCGCCGATCGTGCCGTCAAAGTCGCGATACTCGAAGGTCCCGCCCTCGGGGGTATCCAGATCGGCCAAGAGATGGCCCCGCGTGGCATAGGGCGGTGTCTGGGGCAGTACCACACCGGTCAGATCATAGAGATCGCCCAGATTGTCACCAGCCACGCCGACCTGCAGGTCCAGGCCTGCAAGCTGCATCGGATCGTTGAGCGTGCCGATCACATCCAGGCGGGAATTGCCGGAGCGCAGATGCACCTCCAGCGGAAACTGCCCGCCGTCACGAAGTGCCGCCGGTCCACCCAGACGGCCATCGCCGTCCAGCGCACTGCCGCGATAGGTGCCTTCAAGCTGCCAGGCAAAGCGAAACCGGTCTTCGCCGTTCGGGGCGCCCTGCCCTGATGCGGCCTTGCCCCCTTCATTGGTCGCGTTCTGATCTCCGGCGACCTCTTCCCAGCGGACCGGTTCACCCAGAGTCTCAAGCGTGGCGGTCGCGTCAACGTCCAGCACCCGGTCATTGAGGGCAACCTGTACCCGATCAATATCGAGCTGATCGATGGCAAACTGCCAGCCGTTACCCTGGTCCTGCTCGGCATTGCCATCGTCATCGTCCTTGTCGGCAAGCTGCCAGTTGTTGTGGGTCTCATCGAGGCGGCGCAGGGTAGCGCTGGCGTCGCGCACGACCAGATCGTGCAGCGCGATGCGCTTTTGCAGCAGGGCACCCGGGCGCAGACTGACCGCTACCTGGCCGATACGGGCCGTACGTGCGTCTTCGGTGCCGGCCTCCACGCTGCGCGCCTGATTGAGTTCAGATGGGTCGCCCAGCACGATGTCCTCGGCCGTGACGCGTGGAGAAAGGTGCCAGCTGTCCCACTGCCAGGAAAGCCCCAGATCGCCTTCAATGGCAAAGGGTCGACCCAGGGCGTCGGAGACGCGGTCATTGATCGTGGGTCTGAGCCAGTTCCAGCTCATCAGGGTCATCACAACAATGAGCAGTACCAGCAGGGCCACAAGCCCCCCCAGCGTCCGACTGATGATGCGCATTGCACGCGGCATGAGCGGTTTACCTCAACGGAATGTTATCTTTCAAAGCATAGACAGGCCCGCGCATTCGTGGGTATTTCATGTGCTGATCGAGTCTTCTTCATGACCCATATCATTTCCATTCAGAGTCACGTGGCCTATGGCTATGTGGGTAATCGCGCCGCCGTTCTGCCGCTGCAGCGGCTGGGCTGCGAGGTCACCGCCATCAATACGGTGCAGTTTTCCAACCACACGGGCTACGGCGCCTTTACCGGCGAGGTGTTTACGCCGGCGCATTTAAAGGAGGTACTCGATGGCGTTGAGGCGCTGACCGGGCTCAAGGATGTGCAGGCCGTGCTGTCAGGCTACATGGGGGATGAAGGCATCGGGCGCGCCGTGCTGGAGAGCGTGGCGCGCGTGCGGGCGGCCAACCCGGACGCGCTGTACTGCTGTGATCCGGTCATGGGCGACATTGGCCGCGGCTTTTTTGTTCGCGAGGGCATTCCGGCCTGGATGCGTGAATGCGCCGTACCGGCGGCCGATATTGTTACGCCCAATCAGTTTGAACTGGCCTTTTTGAGCGATCAGCCCATTGAGTCCCTGGATGACGTGCTGACTGCAGCAGCACGGCTGCGCGAGCAGGGCCCGAGTGTGGTGCTGGTGACCTCGCTGGATATTGATGACAGTACCCCGGACACCATCGAGATGCTGGTGGATACCGCGGTGGGCAGCTGGCGGATCGCCACGCCCCGCTTTGATTTTCCGGTGGCCCCCAACGGCGCCGGTGATTTTACCGCCGCCGTGTTTCTGGCCTGCTGCCTGCGTGATCAGGACGGAATGACCAATGAGGGCCCGGCGCGGGCGCTGGCAAGCACGGCCGAAGCCGTGCATGCCCTTTTCACCCATACCTTTGAGGCCGGCACCCGCGAACTTGCCCTGATTCAGGCCCAGAACGAGATCGTGGCGCCCAGACAGCGCTTTGACGCCGAACGGGTGCGCTGACCATGGCGGGCACACTGCATCTGGGCCTGGCCATGTGGGCCAATGTCGACTGGCGCGGCACGCTCTACGGCCGCTACACCGGGCCGAGTGACTCGCTGCCGGACTATGCCGGCGTCTTTTCCTGCGTCGAGGGCAATACCACCTTCTACAGCGGCGCGCCGCGGGTCGATGTGATCGAGACCTGGTCGCGCCAGGCGCCCGCCCACTTTCGCTTCTGCTTCAAGCTGCCTTCCCTGCTGACGCATGACAAACGGCTGGTGGGCATCGAGGCCGAGATGGATCATTTCCTTGAGCGGCTGGCGCCGCTGCATGATCGGCTGGGTCCGACCATGATTCAGCTGCCCCGGGACTTCGGCGCAGATGAGTTGCCCATGCTCGAAGCCGTTCTGAAACGCTGGCCGAAGGCGCTGCCCTGTGCCGTGGAAGTCCGTCACAGTGAATTTTTCCACAAGGGGATGGCCGAGCAGTCGCTCAACCGGCTGTTGATAACTCATGAGGTCGATCGTGTCATGCTGGATACGCGCGCGCTGTTTGCTACCCCGGCCGGTGACGATATCCGGCTACAGCAGGCCCAGCGCGAGAAGCCGCGTCGACCGCTGCACGTTTTGAGCACGGCGGCGCAGCCGGTGGTGCGCTTTATCGGGCATTTTGATGATGAGATCAATCACGCGCGCTTCACGCCCTGGATCGAGCAGCTGGCGCTGTGGATAGAGCAGGGGAAAAGTCCTGTATTGTTTGTGCATACGCCGGATAACCGGGCAGCGCCACTGCTGGCCCGTGCTTTCCATGGCCGGCTGGCCGAGCGCATTGCCCTGCCGCCTCTGGCCGCCTTTGCCGGTGAGCGGCAGGAATCACTCTTTTAATGTGACAACGCGTGATGTCGATGCCCACGCCTGTACAATGGGCGCCATCAATCGCTTCAGATGGGCGTTGTTGACACAATGGCATCGTAAAAACATCAACAATGAAGCACGGGCGTCGGCAACAGGCGGTTTGACCTTTTCAAACCGGTCGGGTTTGCCGACTTAAAGGGAACCACAGGGTAGCCTCATGACCAACAAGCCCCATTCACATGCGCAGTGGTCCTCGCGCATTGCATTCATGCTCGCCGCGGTCGGCTCTTCCGTCGGGCTGGGTAATATCTGGAAATTCCCCTACATGACCGGTGAGAGCGGTGGCGGTGCCTTCGTTCTCGTTTATCTGGTCTGCATCCTGTTGATCGGCCTGCCCATTTTGATGAGCGAATGGCTTTTGGGTCGGCTGGGACAGAAAAACCCCATCTCGACCATGAACCGCATCGCCGGGCGTCTCAAAAGATCTCGGGCATGGGTGCTGATTGGCGTGGGCGGCATTCTGGCCGCCTGGCTGATCCTGTCGTTTTACAGCGTGATCGGCGGCTGGGCGCTGGCCTATGTCCGTTATAGTGCGACATCGACCTTCACCGGCCTTGATGGCACAAGCGTTGGCACGCTGTTTTCCGATCTGCTGGCAAGCCCGGGCACGCTGCTGGCCTGGCACAGCCTGTTCATGGTGCTGACCATTGCCATTGTGGCTGGCGGTGTAGCCGGCGGACTCGAGCGTGCCGCCAAGATCCTCATGCCGGCGCTGGTGGTGCTGCTGGCAGTGCTGGTGGGCTATGCCGCCACCACCGGCAGCTTTGCCGAAGGGTTTGATTACCTCTTCCGGCCTGACTTTACACGTCTGACCGGCGATGTGATTCTGGCGGCGATGGGACATGCCTTTTTCACCCTGAGTCTGGGCATGGGCATCATGATGGCCTATGGCTCCTATCTCAGTGATGACGTCAATATCGGCCGTACGGCCCTGACGGTGGTGATTCTCGATACGGTGATCGCGCTGGCCGCCGGCATGGCCATCTTCCCGATCGTCTTTGCCGATGGGCTTGACCCGGCGGCCGGGCCCGGGCTGATTTTCCAGACCCTGCCGCTGGCCTTTGGCAGCATGTCCGGCGGTGTCATCTTCGGGACGCTGTTTTTCCTGCTGCTGGTCTTTGCCGCCTGGACGTCGGCGATTTCGCTGCTGGAGCCGATTGTCGAATGGCTCGAGGAGAAAACTCCGATGAGTCGGCTGCAGTCGGCGCTGGCGGCCGGTGCCGCGACCTGGCTTCTGGGCATTGCCACGGTACTGTCGTTCAACGACTGGTCGGCGTTCATGCCCTTTGGCATGACCATCTTCGATCTGCTGGATTATGTGACCAGCAAGTTCATGCTGCCGCTGACCGGTCTTGCCACCATCGTGTTCGTGGGCTGGTTCATGGGACGTGATGAGGTGCGTGCCCAGCTCAACATGAGTGGCCTGGCCTTTGCCTGGTGGCGCTTCTCGGCGCGCTTTGTGGCGCCGATCGGCGTGGCCATCGTGTTTGTCTTCGGTCTGCTGCAGTAAGGCATTAAACCGCTGTGCAAGGGGCGGGCATCCTGGATGCCCGCCCCTTTTATTTGTGCATGCCGACAGTGGATGGCGGTTCCTCGATTGATCACAGGGATATCCACTGTCAATGGAAAATGTGGATAACTCTGTGGGAAAGGTGCACAACTCTTGTTCAAGCGAATGAATGCGTGGCAAAAATGGCGCTATTCGTGGCGTTTGACGAGAAAGTGCTCTGTCAGAATGGACCGGTCAATATCGGCAGCAGTGGCGCTGGCTGAAGAAAAACCCGTCGGCCGTAGGCGTCACGACGCTGCATGCACATGGATCTCCTTTCATGACCAGCAGTCAATCCGGCAGCACTGACAGTTCCTCTCAGGCCTCTTCCGGCCGCCCGCCCGGCGTTCCCGGCAATCCTTCGACCCTGATCGGCATTGTAGTCAGCATGCTGTTGCTCATGGTCGTGGTGCTGTTTACCGCGCAGTCCCCCTTGAGCTTTTTCAACCTGCCCGGTCTTTTGATCGTACTGACCGGGACGCTGGCCGCCACCATGATCAGCTATCCCATGCGCGAAATCCGCCGCGTGGTGGCGCTGGTGGGCAGCGTCTTTCGCCGCGAGCCGGATTTCATTCGCGAGGATATCGACGAGCTGGTGGCCCTGGCCCGGGAATGGATGCATGGCGATGCCCGTGCGGTAGAGCGTGCGCTGGAAAATACCCGCAACCCGTTTCTGCGTACCGGCATCAGTCTGGTGATCGATAACGTGCGCGAAGAGGAGATTCTGGATCTTTTGCGCTGGCGTATCACACGCCTGCGCGCCCGGGAGCTGGCCGAGGCACAGATCTTTCGCACCATGGCCACCTACGCGCCGGCCTTTGGCATGCTGGGCACCCTGGTCGGGCTGATCAACATGCTGGAGGTGATCCAGAACGGTGATCTGGCCGTGATCGGCCCGCGCATGGGCGTCGCCCTGCTGTCGACCTTCTACGGCATTTTGCTGGCCAATCTGTTGTTCCGACCGATTGCGGTCAAGCTGGAGCGGCGCACCGAAGATCGGCTGATCGCGATGAACATGGTGCTGGAGGGGGTCTCCATGATCTCGCGCCGTCGCCTGCCCTCCTTTATCGAGGCCACGCTCAACTCCTTTATCAGCGAGGCCCATGACGAGCTGGGTGAGCGACCGCTGCCGCGCGAGTCGGAAGGTGGCGGAGGCAGCGCGTCGTGATGGAACACCGATCGTCGGGAACCTCGGGTCAGGCCCGCCAGGCCGCCCGCGAGCTGGTGCTGAGTGCCGATCGCGGGGAGGAAAATGATGGCTGGATGCTCAGCTATCTGGATCTTCTGACCCTGCTGCTGGTGCTGTTCGTGCTGTTGCTGGCGATGCGTGGCGTGATCCCGCAGGAGGAGCTGTCGGCCACGGCATCGCCACTGGCTTCAGGAAGTGCTGCGGTGATGGTCTCGCCGCTGACGCTTGCAGCCACGGATCGACTCTCGCCAGTGCAGGCCGTGCCGGTCAGTACCACTGGCGTGCTGCCATGGCTTGCGGCCTCGCCCGCTGTTCAGACGCCCTGGCAAATGCTGTCAGCCACGGCGGTAAACGACAGCCGGACGCCGGCGCGCGTGGATGTTCAGGCGGCGCTGGCGGTGATGATTCCGCTGGAAAACAGGGCGTCACCGGCAGAAGAGGCGCCCTCGGATCAGGTCATGGCCATGGATCGCCGACTGGCCGGGATCGAAGGGGTTCAGGTCACCCGCGAGCGCGAGCGCACCATCCTGCGGATCGAAGACCGACTGCTCTTCCCCAGCGCCGATGTCGACATCGGCGGCCAGGGCAGCGTACTGCTGGATCGTCTGCTGCCGGCGCTCAGGGATTTCGATGGTGAAATTTCGGTGGAAGGTCACACGGACAGTCGGACCATCTCGACGGAGCGATTCCCGTCAAACTGGGAGCTCTCCGTTGGGCGCGCCACGGCCGTGCTGCGCTACCTGAGCCGGGGCGGTGTCAGCGCCTCGCAGCTGCGGGCGATCGGCTATGGGCCAACCCGGCCGCTGGCCGGCAACAATACCGAAGCAGGCCGCGCCCAGAACCGTCGGGTCGAGCTGGTATTGAGCCCGGCTGCGACGCGCTCGACCAGCCCGTAGCCACCCTTCTACCGCTTGCGATCGTGGCCGGCCCTGCCGGTCGCGGTCGTTTCACGCACAGGTTTGGCGTTGGCGGTGTCGGCTAGCCGAAGTGATGCCGTCGTTCATCCTCCTCGCTGAGTTGCGTGGCCAGCCGTCGTGATTCGAAGTGATCCTCGATACCTCGACGGGCCTTCAGGGCACGCTCGGCGGCGCGCTGTCGGCGTTTCTCGTTTTCCTTCGCATCGATATGCAGGGCGATATCGAGAATTTCGTTGCGAACGGCATTGAGTCTGGATTGATCAGCAGTCTGTTTTTGCATGAACGATGCACCCTTCGACATTGAAATGGATCCGGGACATGACACTGTGTCAACGTGACCATGAACGTAATAGTCAGCGTCGATCAGTGCTCGCACTCAGCGTATGATAGTGCTGTTGACAATTTTATGACGTACCGCAACAAAGGGTGTGCGTCAACCAGCACAGAGGATGCACCTTGAGTGTCACGCTTTTTGATGACCTTCGCGCCCGGCTGCCGGCCTTTCGCCGCTCCGAGCAGAAAGTGGCCCGTTTTGTACTGCGCAATGCCGATGAAGTCATTCATCTGCCACTGGCCGCGCTGGCTGGCCGGGTAGGCGTCAGCGAGCCGACGGTCATCCGATTCTGCCGCGCCATTGACTGCACGGGCTATCAGGACTTCAAGCTCAAGCTGGCGCAGACACTGGCGACCGGCGAGCAGTTTTCGGAATTTTCGATGAACGAAACCGACAGCGTCGCCGAGTTCTCCCGCGGAATCTTTGATTCCACCGTGGGAACGCTTCTGGGCGTACGTGACCGGATCGACGCCACCAGCATGACCCGCGCGATCAATGCGCTGTCGGATGCCAGCCGGGTCGAGTTCTACGGTTACGGTGCCTCCGGGGCAGTGGCCATCGATGCCCAGCACAAGTTCTTTCGCCTTCGCATCTCGACGGCGGCCTATTCCGATCCACACATGCAGCACATGTCGGCTGTCACTCTCGGCGAGCATGATGTGGTGGTGGCCATTTCCCAGACCGGGCGTTCCAGCTCGCTGCTTTCAAGCGTCGACATTGCCCTGTCTCACGGCGCCACGGTCATTGGACTGTGTCCGGCGGATTCACCGCTGGCCGAAAAGTGCACGCTCGGGCTCTATATCGATGTGTTCGAGGACAGCGAGGTCTATCGCCCCATGAGTTCGCGCATCGCGCATCTGGTGGTAATCGATATCCTCGCCGTGGGCGTGGCCAAGACACGCGGCCCGCAATTGGCCGAGCATCTGGTAGCGGTCAAGCGCAGCCTTGACCCGCTGCGTACGGCCCGCCCCGACCCTTTCGACCGGGCCCGTCAGGAATGCGCCCGCACCCGCGGCAAATCCGACGATCAATAGGCCCCGGGCAAGGCAGGGAGAGGGACCGGCAGCGCCGGATATGCTAGGGTAGAGGCTTCTTTTTGATCTCTTCTCTCAGGCCACTTCCGGCCGATTTCCAGGGTATCTGATTTCATGGACGCCTCTGCGCTACTCGATTCGCTCAACTCCGATCAGCGCGACGCGGTCGGCGCCCCTCAGGGCAACATGCTGGTGCTGGCCGGCGCTGGTTCCGGCAAGACCCGGGTGCTGGTGCATCGCATTGCCTGGCTGATGGAGGTCGATGGCCTGTCGCCCTGGTCGATACTGGCCGTGACCTTCACCAACAAGGCCGCCCGCGAGATGCGATCGCGGCTGGAGACGCTTTTGAAGGTCTCGCCGCGCGGCATGTGGGTCGGCACCTTTCACTCGATTGCCCATCGACTTTTGCGCACCCACTGGCAGGATGCCGGCCTGCCCGAGCATTTCCAGATCATTGACAGTGATGATCAGCTGCGGCTGGTCAAGCGGCTGCTGCGCGATCACAACATTGATGACGAGCGCTATCCGCCCAAACAGGTGCAGTACTTCATTGGCGGCTGCAAGGAAGAAGGCCTGCGCCCGGGCGACATTGACGCCCATGGTGATGCCTACATGCAGCAGATGGTCGATCTCTATGAGCTCTATCATCTCGCCTGTGAACGTGGCGGACTGGTCGATTTCGGCGAGCTGCTGCTGCGTTCGCTGGAGCTTTTGCGCGATAACGCGCGCCTTCTGCAGCACTACCGCGAGCGGTTTCAGCACCTGCTGGTCGACGAGTTTCAGGACACCAACACGTTGCAGTACGCCTGGCTCAAGCTGCTGGCCGGTGATCGTGCCTGTCTGACGGCGGTCGGCGACGATGACCAGTCGATCTATGGCTGGCGTGGCGCGAAGGTCGAGAACCTGGCGCGCTTTCGCGATGAGTTTCACGATACCCGCCTGGTCCGCCTTGAGCGCAACTACCGCTCGACCAGCGCCATCCTTGAGGCGGCCAACGCATTGATTCGCAACAATGCCGGTCGCATGGGCAAGGAGCTCTGGACCGATGTCGCCGAAGGCGAGCGCATCTCCCTGTACGGCGGCTTCAACGACCTGGACGAGGCGCGCTTCATTGTCGATACTATTGCCGCTCAGGTACGCGAGAAGGATCGTGCCCGTCGTGATATCGCTATCCTGTACCGCTCCAACGCCCAGTCGCGGGTGCTGGAGGAGGCGCTGATTCGCCAGAAGGTGCCCTATCGCATCTACGGCGGTCAGCGCTTTTACGAGCGTCTCGAGATCAAGAACGCGCTGGCCTATCTGCGCCTGATGGTGTCGCGTGACGACGATGCCTCGCTTGAGCGTGTGATCAATGTGCCGGCGCGCGGCATCGGCACGCGCAGCGTCGAGCTGCTGCGCGCCTATGCTCGCGACGAGGGCGTCTCGCTATGGCAGGCCCTCAACGATGCGCCATCAAAAGGGCTTTTGAAAGGACGCGCTGCCTCGAGCGTGACCACCTTCAGCAATCTGATCGATCAGCTCGATAACGACACCGCGGGCCTGGCTCTGCACGAAATGATCGATCACGTCATCAGCCAGACCGGCCTGATCGAACATCACCGCGCTGAGAAGGGTGAAAAGGGCCAGGCGCGGGTCGAGAACCTGGAAGAGCTGGTCAGCGCGGCGAAGGCCGCTACCCAGAGCAACCCCTTTGATCCGATGAGCGATCGTGAGGGTGACACGCTCGGCACCTTCCTGGCAGAAGCCGCACTCAACTCCGGTGAGCATGAAGCCGATGAATTCGAGGATGCGGTGCAGATGATGACCCTGCACTCGGCCAAGGGCCTCGAGTTTCCGGTGGTGTTCGTGGCCGGCATGGAAGAGGGCCTTTTTCCGCACAAGATGTCGCTGGAAGAACCCGGCCGTCTCGAGGAGGAGCGCAGGCTCTGCTATGTCGGGGTCACGCGGGCGATGGAAAAGCTCTATCTGACCCACGCCGAGTCGCGGCGTCTACACGGCAAGGAAACCTTCCAGCGCCCGTCGCGCTTTCTGCGTGAGCTGCCGGAAAATCTGGTCGAGGAGGTTCGCCTGCGCGGACAGATCTCGCGCCCGGTCACTTCGAAGGCCTCCAGCGTGCGCCAGGAGCAGGTCGATGGTGGCGAGGAGCTGCCGAGCCTGTCCCTGGGTCAGCGGGTCAGCCATCCGGTCTTTGGTGAAGGGGTGGTGATCAATGCCGAAGGTCAGGGTCAGCGTGCGCGGGTCCAAGTCAGCTTTGAGGAAGACGGCGACAAGTGGCTGGTACTGGGCTTTGCCAAGCTGGTACCGCTGGGCTGAAGGCGCCAGTACATCAGGCAGCCCGGTCTGTCATTAAATTGTCATGACTCTGCGCGATGCTGGCGACAACATGGCGCTGCCAGGCAGCGCCCCTGATCCGTGTACGGAGTCACCATGGACATTACCAACGACCCTCACAGCCAGCATATTTCACGTCAGTTCAATCAGGAGCTGGAGTCACTGAAGACCCAGCTGCTGGCGATGGGGGGGCTGGTAGAGCGCCAGATCAACGAGGTTATCGCCGCGCTTCTGGAGGGCAATTTCGAGGCGGCCGAGCGGGTGCGTGACAACGACCGTGAGGTCAACAACTTCCAGCTCGACATCGATGACGAGTGCGCCCATATTCTGGCCCGTCGCCAGCCCACCGCCTCCGACCTGCGGCTGGTACTGGCCGTCACGCGTGCCACCTCCGATCTGGAGCGCATGGGGGATGAGGCCAACAAGATCGCCCGTCACGCCCTGAGTCTGATCGAGGAAGGTCTGACCAGCCGCGGTTTCACCGAAATTCGCCATATCAGCACCCGCGTACGGGACATGGTCCGTCAGGCCCTGACCGCCTTTGCCCGCATGGATGTACCCCTGGCGCGCGAGGTACTGGGGGAGGACGAAATCGTTGATCAGGATTACCAGACCGCCATGCGCTCGCTGGTGACCTTCATGATGGAGGACCCGCGCTCGATCAGCTCGGTGCTCAACGTCATGTGGATTCTGCGCTCGCTGGAGCGTATCGGCGATCATGCCGATAACCTGGCGGAATCGGTGGTGTATCTGGTCGAGGGTGACGACATTCGCCACGCCAACAGCACCCAGCCGCCACAAGGCAGCACGCCAACGGCCTGAGCACTTCCCTTTCCTGACACCTGCCGACCCTCTCTGCGAGGATCGGCGGGTATGCTAATCTGCCTGCCCACCCCTTTTGATGACTGGATAATCCTTTAATGGTGTATGCCGTCTCTGCGCTGGGGCGCGGGTTTTCCATGGTGCTCTCGCCCGGGCTTCGAAGTTACGTCGTGATCCCGCTGCTGGCCAATCTGGCCATTTACGCGCTGATGTTTACGCTGGTCATCCAGCGTTTCTCCGGCTGGGTCAACTACTGGATGGCCAGCGTGCCGGGCTGGCTCGAGTGGCTGGAATGGTTGATCTGGCCGCTGGTGGTGCTGTGCCTGATCATCGTGCTGGCCTTTACCTTTACGGTCGTGGCCAACCTGATCGCCTCACCCTTTTACGGGTTTCTGGCCGAGAATGTTGAAAGGCGTCTGTCCGGTCAGCAGGAGAGCATTGATGACCGCTCGCTCTGGCGTCAGGGCATCGACAGTCTGAAGCGCGAGATTCAAAAGCTGGCCTGGATGGCCCCCCGAATATTGCTGCTGCTGCTGATCGGGTTCGTCCCCGTGCTGCATCTGGTGGCGCCGCTGTGCTGGGCGCTGTTTTCCATCTGGAGCATGTCGATTCAGTATCTGGACTACCCCATGGACAACAACGGGGTGAGCTTTCCCGACATGAAAAAACGCCTGAGCGCGCGCTGGTGGCCGACGCTGACCTTTGGCGGCGTGGTCTCCGCCCTGATCTGGATTCCCATCGTCAATCTGCTGGTCATGCCGGCTGCGGTGGCAGCGGGCGTCATGATGTGGCGGCGTCATTACATGGCGCTGCCGGTGCCGCAATAGACCCTGTTTCGATGCAGGCGTCATGCAGGCAGGCGTGAACAACACTGCTATGATGCGACCCTGCCGTCGTCACATGATGTGACATGTCGCATGAAACGCCCGTCAGGGCCTGCACAGTGACTCGTGTCGTATGGCGTTTTGAAGCCCGGATCACCTCACCGTCCTGACGGAACCCAACATGTCAAAATCCCTGCTTGCGGGGCTGGCGCTGGCCATGACGCTGGCCGGCTGTGCCAGTACGCCAGCACCGACCCCGACGCCCGTGGTCGATACCGATGCCATCGACCGCATTTTCAGCAATGTCCCGGTCATCGAGGACACCACCCCGCCCCGGCGTTATACCCCGGCGCAGGGGGCCACACTCGAGCGCCGCAGCGGCTATCGGGTAGATCACTCGGTGTCCTCACCCGGGCAGAATCAGCGCATCCGTTTTCTGGTGCTGCACTACACCGGCGGCGATGATACGGCCGCCTTTCGGGCGCTGACCGGCAACAGCGTCAGCGCCCACTATCTCGTCACGGCTTCGCCCGGTGAGTATCAGAATCAGCCGGTCGCGATGCAGCTGGTGGACGAGAACAAGCGGGCCTGGCATGCCGGCGTGAGCAGCTGGGGAGATCGTGTCAATCTCAACGATACCTCCATTGGCATCGAGATCGTCAATCGCGGCCACTACACCTCGCCCGACGGCATGGTCTGGGACCCCTATTCCCGTGCCCAGATCGAGCTGGTCACGGCGCTGGCCCGCGACATCGTCGACCGCTACCACATTGCTCCGGAAAACGTGCTGGGTCACAGTGACATTGCCCCGGGGCGCAAGGTGGATCCGGGCCCGTTCTTTCCCTGGCAGCGCCTTTATGAGGCCGGTGTCGGCGCCTGGCCCGAGCGCCATGTCGTGACGCGCTATCAGCGCGAGCTCAGTGCTTCACCCTTGTCCATGGCGCAGCTGCAGCGCGCGCTGGGTCTCTGGGGGTATCCGGTGAGCGTGACCGGCACGTATGACGAGCCGACCCGCAAGGCGCTGGGCGCCTTTCAGATGCACTTTCGACCGGCCGATACGCACGGCAATGTCGATGTGGAAAGTCAGGCCATTTTGCTGGCGCTGCTCGAGCGCTATCACGGTCTGGCTGATGTCCGCGCCGTGCGTCAATAAAGCGTGATGATCGCGCCTGCGCGTCAGGCAGGCGCCGTTTCCAGGCGGGTGACGGGAAAGATACAGCGAAAGCAGGCGCCCTCGCCGGGTTGGCTTTCGATATCGAGCCGGGCGTCGTGACGCAACAGCACGTGCTTGACGATGGCCAGCCCCAGGCCAGTGCCGCCACTGGCTACCGAGCGGCTCTTGTCGACCCGATAGAAGCGTTCGGTCAGCCGCGGCAGATGCTCGGGGGAAATGCCGTCGCCGTCATCGATGACCTCGACGGCGGCACCGTTCTTGTCCCATCGGCGATAGACGAGGGTGATATGACAGCCTGGCGGCGTATAGCGCACGGCATTGTAGATCAGGTTGGTCAGGGCGCTTCGCAGCTCTTCGACATCGCCAAACAGCCGCCGCGTTTCCTCGAGCCGGCAGGTGATCTCGTGGCTGCCGCCGGACAGCTCCTGGCCGTCTTCGGCGATCTGCTCACACAGTGCGGCCATGTCGATCGAGCGCTCGTTGTGGTGGCGCTCGCTGGTTTCCAGCCGCGACAGGGTCAGAAGGTCCTCGACCAGATGCTGCATGCGCACGGTCTGTTCCTGCATGCGGCTCAGACCGCGCTTATAGGACGCAGGAAGTGCGCCATCATTGTCCTGCCAGGTCTCGACATAGCCGGTCAGCACCGTCAGCGGCGTGCGCAGTTCATGCGAGACGTTGGCCACGAAATCGCGCCGCGTCTGTTCCAGACGCTGTAGCCGGGTGACATCGCGAATGATCAGAAGACGTTCGTCATCGCCGAAGCGGGTGATCTGGCACGACAGGGTGCGTGCCTCGTTGGTGGGTGCGCCGATCGTGATCGGCTCGCTGTAATCCATTTTGCGAAAATAGCGGATAAAGGCAGGATCGCGCAGATAGTTGGTCAGGTGATGGCCGCGATCGTGGCGACTGTCCAGTCCGATCAGACGCTCGGCGGCGCTGTTCCACCAGTCCAGACAGCCGCGTGAATCGAGCATGACCACCCCTTCGCTCATCGACTCGGCCGATTCCTGAACGCGCTTCAACACCGAACGCAGACGGTTTTGCAGCTGCTGCTGGCCCTTTTGATAGCGATAGAGCCGGTCAAAAAGATCGCCCCACACCCCTTCGCCATCGGGCGGACGCTGATCCACCGGCGCTTCCAGCCAGCGGTAGAGGCGCTTGAGGTGTCGAAGGGTAAAGGCGAGATGGATGCCCAGCCCCAGGGCAATGCCCCACCCCGGATAGCCCAGCAGGGTGCCCAGAATGCCGAAGCAGATGACCAGGTAGGCCAGCCGCCAGAGTTCATTGAGCCAGTAATGCATGTCCGACTACCGCGACGAGAAGCGGTAGCCGGTACCGCGGACGGTCTGCACCAGATGCTGATGAGCGTCCCCCAGCACCTTGCGCAATCGGCGAATGTGCACATCCACCGTCCGCTCCTCGACATAGACATTGCCGCCCCAGACCTGATCAAGCAGCTGAGTGCGGGTGTAGGCGCGCTCCTGATGGGTCATGAAAAACTGCAGCAGACGATATTCGGTCGGCCCGATCTCGAGTGCCCGGCCATCGACGCTGACGCGATGGCTGACCGGATCGAGCAACAGACCATTGACCTCAACGGTTTCTTCAACGCCTGCCGGCGTGGTGCGTCGCAGCACCGCCTTGAGGCGGGCAATCAGCTCGCGCGGGGAAAAGGGCTTGGTGATGTAGTCATCGGCGCCGCTTTCCAGCCCCTGAACCTTGTTGTCTTCCTCGCTGCGCGCGGTCAGCAGCACGATTGGAATATCACGGGTGGTGGGCTCGCGCTTGAGGCGGCGGGCCAGATCGATCCCGCTGACCCCGGGCAGCATCCAGTCCAGTAAAATCAGATCAGGGCGTTCATCGACGACCAGCTCATGAGCGGTGATGGCATCCTCGGCCTCGAGAATGCGAAAGTCCGCCATCTCGAGTGCCATGGCAATCATTTCACGAATCGGCGCTTCGTCGTCGACGATTAAAACGGTTCTGGACATGAAGGGCTTCCCCTGCCGGATAGCGATGGCGACTGCCGGGACGATGAACACGATGGAATTTCGTCATCGGCTTCGTCATGTGATCGTCATTCAAACGTCTTCATGTGACAACTTTATGACACCATCGACGGGCCTGACGCCATCACTTTCAGGGCATCAGGCCTGCCAGGTCGCCAGCGCGATGCCGGCAAACAGCAGCACGCCCACCCAGTGATTGTTCAAAAAGGCCTGAAAGCAGCCCTCTCGGGTGCGCGTGCGACAAAGCCGCTGCTGATGGACAAACACGGCGGCGATGGCGGCAAGCGCTACCCAGTAGAAGCCATCCAGCCCGGCCAGACGGCCCACCACGGCCAGCAACAGCAGCATCAATATCTGCAGCGCGCCCTGGATGACCAGATCCATGCGGCCGAACAGCACGGCGGTCGACTTGATGCCGATTTTCAGATCATCGTCCCGATCGACCATCGCATACCAGGTGTCATAGACCAGTGTCCAGACGATATTGGCAAAAAAGAGCCACCAGGCCACGGCCGGCACATGGCCCTGCTCGGCGCCAAAGGCCATCGGAATGCTCCAGCCAAACGCCGCCCCCAGCACCACCTGCGGCAGGTGGGTGTAGCGCTTCATGAACGGATAGCTGGCCGCCAGCGCCGCGGCCCCGAACGACAGCATGATGGTAAAGGTATTGGTGAAGCAGACCAGCACGAAGGCGATCGCCAGCAGGACACCAAAGAGGATCAGCGCCTCGCGCGCGCTGATGCGCCCGGTCGCCAGCGGCCGATCATGGGTACGCTTGACGTGGGCATCGAAGTGACGATCGGCGTAGTCATTGATCACACATCCTGCCGCGCGCATGACGTAGACCCCGGCAATGAAGATGATCAGGTTATGACGCGTGGGCAGGCCATCACCGGCCAGCCACAGCGCAGCCAGCGTCGGCCACATCAAAAGCCAGGTGCCGATGGGCCGGTCGAGCCGGGTCAGGCGCAGGAAGTCGGGGAGTCGAGCGAGGGGCGACGGCATCGTCGGGGCTCCAGTCAGCGTAAAAACAAGCGTGTCAGCGTGAAAGCATGAGTCTACCCGAAATGGCGGCGCGTCGAGCCCTTCACGTGTGATGGCCGCTGGCACTCGGTAAAGCGCTCGTGCACGAAATACTCCTGTACCAGCAGGGGCGCTCGCCCGGTGCCCAGGGCAAACAGGGAGCGCCGCCCCCACGTTACGGGCAGGGCCAGAAATCCGGGCGCGGCCCGAATCATTTCGAGACTGGAACGCTGCACCATGGCCTTGCGCGGTGCCCGGGCGCTTCTGGCAAAAAGCTGATGCCCGAGGGCCTGTGTGCCCAGCCCGGTCATCCAGGGCGGGCAGGCCTTGAGCGCCATGACCGAACGCGCGGCCACCAGCACTTCGCCTTTGGCTTCCAGAGTGACTTCCCGTCGCCAGACCCGCTGCCCGGCCTTCTGGCCCAGAGCGGCCAGTTCGTCATGACGGCCGCGACCCGGCCCCTGCGCATGCAGACGAACCGTGATGGGCGCGCCGACCCAACGGGCCAGCCGTGCTGTCAGGGAATCCCGCGAGCCCATCAGGGTTCTGAGCGGGTCTTCAAGATGGACACCGGACAGCGCCACCGGCTGCCAGTGCGCGAAAGTGGGAGAAAACCGGAAAGATTCGGGCATGAGTGAAACATCCGAAAGAGGGCCATCGGGTATCTTTTTGTACCCGGAGGGTAAAAATATCATCCATTAGGGGGGATATACGCCACAAAGTGCCATTTTGTGCAGTTTTGGCTGGCGTGAAGCGGGGCGGCGTTGCTAGTCTAGGCCAGTCGAACAGTGTTCGCCCTGCAAGGCCGGCCTCATGGCGCTGGTGCAGGGCAGTGAGCGACCCTTCGCGCACCCCCTTGCAGTGTGCGAATTCGATATAACAATGGGCGGCACCAAAAAATCGCCATGTTATTGCCCAACCAGGAGGCGTTATGCGCAAACCAGAACTCGCCGCGGCCATTGCCGAGCAGGCGGATCTTTCAAAGGACAAGGCAGGTCAGGTACTCAACGTCGTACTCGACGAGATTACCCGCAGTGTTGCCAAGGGTGAAGATGTCACCCTGATCGGGTTTGGTACCTTCACCGTACGTGAGCGCGCCGCGCGTACCGGCAAGAACCCGCAGACCGGCAAGGAAATCCAGATTCCTGCCAGCAAGAACGTTGCGTTCAAGGCCGGCAAGGGTCTCAAGGACGCCGTTTCCAAGTAATCCCCTCAAAAGGGTTACGGCGTTGATATCACCGGCTGCCCCAGGGCAGCCGGTGTTGTTTTATCAGGCCGGTGTCAGGCGCGCGCTGCGCACGCCTTTTGAGAGCTCACGCACCAGCGCATGAACGTCCCGGGTGCCGGCCTCCACGCTGTCGGCCTGCTCGATGCAGCTGATCAGGGCCGATCCCACTACCACGGCATCGGCAAAACGACCGATGGCCGCGGCCTGTTCGGCGCTGCGAATGCCAAAGCCCACGGCAATCGGCAGGTCGGTATGGGCGCGAATGCGCGTGATCGAGCGCTCGACGCTTTCCGGCGTGGGGGCGGCAGTGCCGGTGACACCGGCCACCGAGACGTAATAGATAAAGCCCGAGGTGTTTTCCAGCACCCGCGGCAGGCGCTTGTCATCGGTGGTCGGTGTGGCCAGACGAATGAAGTCGATCCCGGCCCGCGCCGCCGGCAGACACAGCTCGCTGTCATGCTCCGGCGGCAGATCCACCACGATCAGCCCGTCGATGCCGGCCTCACCGGCATCCTTCAAAAAGGCCTCGACGCCGTAGCGGTAGATGGGATTGTAATAGCCCATCAATACGATCGGCGTGTCCTGATCCTCGCGGCGAAACTCGCGCACCATCTCGAGCGTTTTCTGCTGGGTGTGCTCGCCTTTCAGCGCCCGCAGGGCGGCCTTCTGAATCGCCGGGCCGTCGGCCATCGGATCGGTGAACGGCATGCCCAGCTCGATGATGTCGGCACCGGCCCCGGGCAGGCCCTTGAGCGTGTCGAGCGAGGCCTGATAGTTCGGATCACCGGCCATGGTAAAGGTGACCAGCGCCGCACGGTCTTCTGCCTTCAATGCCTCAAGGCGGCGAGTAATACGTGTGGCCATTATTCGGTCTCCCCGGTCTTTTTCGCCACATCATGCGGCGGCTGCATGTCATCAATCCGGCCGGGCTCGGCGGCCTCGACCGTGGTGTTCGGCAGCTTGTCGGTATCGCCGTGCTGCTCGAGCCAGTTGGCAACGCTTGCCATGTCCTTGTCGCCACGCCCGCTCATGTTGAGCACGATCAGATGATCCCCGGGCAGACCGGGCGCAATCTTTTTGAGATGGGCCAGCGAGTGCGCCGACTCCAGCGCCGGAATGATGCCTTCGAGTTCACAGCAGAGTTTGAAGGCCTCGATCGCTTCGTGATCGGTGATCGAGACGTATTCAACGCGCTTCTGGGTATGCAGCCAGGCGTGTTCGGGGCCGATGCCGGGATAGTCCAGCCCCGCCGAGACCGAGTGGGCATCGGTAATCTGACCGTCAACGCTTTGCAGCAAAAAGGTGCGATTGCCGTGCAACACGCCCGGCTCTCCGCCGTTGAGACTCGCCGCGTGTTCGCCGGTCTCGATGCCGTGACCGGCCGCTTCCACGCCGATCATGTGGACGCTGTCGTCATCGAGCATCGGGTGGAAGAGCCCCATGGCGTTGGAGCCGCCGCCGATGCAGGCCATCAGCGTGTCCGGCAGGCGCCCTTCCTTCTCGAGAATCTGCTCGCGGGTTTCACGGCCGATCACGGACTGGAAGTTGCGCACCATCGCCGGATAGGGATGCGGACCGGCGACCGTGCCGATCAGGTAGAAGGTGGAGTCGACGTTGGTGACCCAGTCGCGCAGCGCCTCGTTCATGGCGTCCTTGAGCGTCCCGGTGCCGGATTCGACCGGGATGACCTCGGCGCCCAAAAGCTTCATGCGAAAGACATTGGGCTGCTGGCGCTCGATGTCGGTGGCGCCCATGTAGATCACGCACTCCATGCCAAAGCGTGCCGCCACCGTGGCGGTCGCCACGCCGTGCATGCCCGCACCGGTCTCGGCGATGATGCGACGCTTGCCCATCTTGCGGGCCAGCAGGATCTGACCGATGCAGTTGTTGATCTTGTGCGCGCCGGTATGGTTCAGATCCTCGCGCTTGAAGTAGATCTTCGCCCCGCCCAGATGTTCGGTCAGGCGCTGCGCGTAGTACAGCGGCGTGGCGCGGCCGATGTAGTCGCGCTGATAGCCTTCAAGCTCGCGGCGAAAGGCCTCATCGGTACGTGACCACTCCCAGGCCTCCTCGAGTTCGAGAATCAGGGGCATCAGGGTTTCGGCGACAAAGCGGCCGCCGAAATCGCCGTAGAAGCCGTTGGCGTCCGGGCCCCTTGAAAAGCGCGTGGTGGAATCAGTAGCAGACGACATGGTGATCTCCCTGTCCGTCATGAAGGTTGGTCATGAACGCACCAACTCATGAAATGGATATCAATGCGAACATCGATGATGGCCCTATCGTGACAGTTCAGGGCGCGGTATAACATCGATTAATTCGCTTCAATCATTGAGGAAAACTCACACCTTATGCCGGAATCCCTACCGCCGCTTAATGCGCTCAAGGCCTTTGAAGCCGCCGCCCGGCTGGGCAGTGTCACGGCCGCGGCCCAGGAGCTGAGCGTCACGCATGGGGCGGTCAGCCGTCAGATTCGTGCACTGGAAGCACATTTTGACGCCACCCTGTTTGAACGCGCCGGACGGGGTCTGGTCCTGACCCGCCATGGCCGCCAGCTGCATGCCGGCGTCAGCGAGGCCTTTACCACGCTGCGCGCGAGCTGTCGTGCCCTGAGCCGCGAGATCAAGGGCGCGCCCTTCACGCTGGCCTGCCCGGGCAGTCTGCTGGCGCGCTGGCTGATTCCGCGGCTGGATCGGCTGCACCGCGAGCTGCCCACACTCAGACTCAACGTGCTGGCCAGCGACGGCGAGCCCGACCCCAGGCGCGGCGATATCAGCGCGGCACTGGCCTTTATTGCCCCGCCATGGCCTTCCGATATTCAGGTGATCGAGATCACCGCCGAGAGTATCGGCGCGGTGGCGTCGCCCGGCATTGCCGCACGACTGACGCAGCGCCCGCCTGACGCGCTGTTCGAGGAAACCATTCTGGAGACCACCTCGCGTCTTCAGGCCTGGCCACAGTGGGCAAAGGCCTGCGGGCTCGATGAGGCGGCGTTGGACAGGGCTCGCCAGACCGGCCAGCGCTTTGAACATCTCTACTATCTGCTGGAGGCGGCGCTGGCGGGCCTGGGGGTGGCCATCGCGCCGCGACTGGTGATCGAGGGCGATCTGCACAGCGGCCGGCTGGTGGCGCCCTGGGGGTTTGTCGACACCGATGCAAGGCTCTGTCTGTTGCTGGGACGCGGTACGTCCCAGCAAAGCGGCGAGCAGCTGGCGGCGTGGCTGCGGCATGAACTGACGGCGCCGGCGTAAGCGTCCGCCAGGGGAATACCTGGCCTGCGCTAATCGAGGCGCTGTCGATAAAGTTCGCTGGCGCGGGTCAGGTGATTGCCCATGGCGCGCGCGGCGCCTTCAACATCATGGATGCCGAGATAATGCACGATGTCGCGATGCTCCCTGAGGGTGACGTCCTCGGCGCCCTGAAAGCTGACGATTGCGGCGTGATAGTCCTTGAGCCAGTGCAGCATGCCCCGGGCGGTCGCCGCGAAGATGGGATTGCCGGTCATGTCGGCAATCGCATGATGAAAGGCCATGTCACAATCGATAAAGGCTGCCCCGGTGGGCTGTTTTGCCATCTCGTCGATCAGTGATTCAAGGTGGGCGATATCCTCGGGTGTGGCCCGGGCCGCGGCCATGCGCACCATGCCGGTTTCGAAAAAAAGGCGTGCCTGTATGAGATGGCTGATGTTCTCCTCGGCGCCTGACAGCAGCAGTCGCGCGGTGGTATCGAACTGATCGATCATTGAGGAGACGCTGAACTCGCTGACGCGGGCACGCTCACCGTGGGAAATGGTGATCAGCCCCCGTGAGGCCAGACTCTGCATCGCTTCGCGAACGGCCGGACGCCCGACGCCGAAGCGGGTCATCAGCTCGCGTTCGGGCGGCAGCTGATCGCCCGGGCGCAGCGCCCCGCCGCGAATCTCTTCCAGCAGTCTGTCCAGCACTTCGTCGGAAAGCTTGCGCCGTCGAATCGGCTCGTCGGAGGTTGGAAGCATCGAAGCGATTTCCTTGTATCGAACACGTCATGACCAGCGTTCTGGCGTCATGACCGTATGATGGGCAGCCGCCTCATAGGCGGCGTCTACCAGTGCCAGCGTATTGTAATTGTCCCTGCCCGAGGTATCGGCTTCAACGCCTGCGCGATGACATTCAAGCCAGTGGGTCTGAAAGGCCACCACGCTGTCCTGAATGATGGTCCAGGGCGGCGTGCTCCAGTCCGGCGCCTGTGGCGTTACGTGATGCTCGACACAACCGTCAGGGGTGTGGATATACAGTGTTGCGTCTGCCATCAGACGCAGCGAGCCGCGGGAACCGTCGATATCGATCAGCGTCTGCGGGAAGGGGTCAGGGACGAGACGCGTGGCGTAGCTGCAATCGACCACCGAGGTAGTGCCGCTGTCGTGGCGCAGCATCATGGTAGCGACGTCCTCGCCGGCAATGTCCGGGTTCACGCGGCTCGTCTCGCAGCTCAGCCGGCGCACATTGCCAAAGAGCGCGCGGGCAATATCGAGTACATGAATGCCCAGATCCTCGATGATAAAGCGCTCGACGTGGGCCAGGTAGGGCTGGCTTTGATAGACATCAAAGCCGTTGCGATAGCTGATGCGCCCGAAAAAGGGCGTGCCGATCTCATCATTACGGACCCGTCGGATCACCTCGCGCACGGCGTACTGCCAGCGAAAGTTCTCGTGAATGCTCAGGCCAACGCCCTTTTGCAGACAGTATTGAATCAGGGCCTTCGCCCGATCGGGGGATCCGGCAAAGGGTTTCTGGCAGATGATGGCCACGCCGTGATCGGCGGCCAGTCTGACCAGCGAATCATGGGCCGGTGTGGGGGCGGCGATATCGACAAAATCGAGCCGACACTGCTCGAAAAGGGTTTGAGCCTCGGCAAAGGTGCGGGCCACGTCAAAGTTTGTCTGAAAGTACTCACGCCGCACCGGGTCCGGATCGCATACCGCCACGATGTCCACTTCCGGCAGCGACTGCCACGCCTTCATCTGGTTTTCGGCAAAAAAGCCGCAGCCGATCAGGGCACCTTTCATGTTGTTTCTCCCTTCATGTTGTTTCTCCCTTCATGTGGCTCTCCCACGCTGTTCCCGGCGGCCGGTAGGGCACGCTTATCGGTCCATTTAGGCCGGTAGTAGTGATGATGTCATCATACCAATGGTCGCATATCGGCTGGCCCCTCCTGTCACTATGCTCGATACCAGCGCTTCTGTGTGGGAGAGAGAAATGGACGATAGCTGCTGGGGGAAACGGCATTACGGCACGGCGCTGGCCGAGCCACCGATCACGCATCACGCCGTGGGAGCGCTGTCGTTTCACCGTCAGGCCGGCGCCCTGCGCACGCTTTGCTACCGCGGTATTGAATGCGTGCGCGGCGTCCGCCCGGTCATTCGCGACGACCAGTGGGGCACGCACAACCTCGTAACCGTGACCGAGCATGTCACCTCTCATCCAGGGAGCCTGCAGCTGATCCATGAGTTTGAGACGGGCGAGCGTGCACTGTCGGGCCGATTTGAAGCGCACATCAGTGCCTGCGGTGTCGAGATGTTTCTGACCCTGACGGCGGCTCGAACCCTTGCCACCTGTCGCAGTGGACTGATCGTGCTGCTGCCCCTTGACGGCGTGGTTGGTCACCCCGTGCAGATTACCCACGGCGATGACACTGAAAGAGCGTCACGCTTTCCCGAACGCATCAGCCCCGGCCAGCCCTTTTGGGATATCAAAAGGCTTGGCTACACCCCGCTGCACGGGCCTGCCGTCCGGCTGTCATTCAAGGGTGAGGTGTTCGAGATGGAGGACCAGCGCAACTGGTCGGATGCCTCCTTCAAGATCTACAGCCGCCCGCTGGCCTGGCCCACGCCCTATGTGATCGAAGCCGGTGAGACGGTGATGCAGGAATTGTCGATCCAGCTTGAGGAGAACGACCATGACGCTCGCTGACGTTCATCGGTGCACGCCTGCCCTGCTTTCAGACCGCTGCTTACCGCTGATCGGCTGCGGACTGTGGCTGGATCGCGAGGTAGAGTTTTCTCGCATCGAGCACTATCTCAAGGCCCTGCAGCCGCATCATCTGGACATTGTGCTGGATGTGGCCCTGCCGGAGGCCCGCACGCGGCTTGATGCCGTCATGACACTTTGCGGTGCACATGACGTGGCGCCCTGGCTATATGTGATCTGTGACGATGACGGGCCCGAGAGCGGCCTGGCCCGACTGGCCAGCTGGCTTGAAGAGGCCGGCGTGTCACCGGCCGGCATGCTGGTCACGCCGCGTGCCTATCTCAAGAGCCATCAGCCCGAAGGCCCCTGGCCTGACGGTGCCGGTCCTGAAATGGTCCGGGCGCTAGCGCGCCAGTACTGGCCGGCTCTGGCGCTGGGTGGTGGTTTTCCAACGTATTTCACCGAACTCAACCGCTGCCGTCCTGACCCGGATCACATCGATTTCATCACCCATGCCCTCTCACCGATCGTTCATGCCGCCGATGATGTTTCGGTGATGGAAACGCTGGAAAGCCTGCCGCATATCTTCAAAAGCGCCCGGGCGCTGGCGCCGGGATGCCCCTACCGGGTGACCACCAGCGCGATCGGGGCGTGGACCAACCCTTATGGCAAACAGCTCACGACCAGTGATGGCAATGAGCGCGTCACGCTCGGGCGATCGAGACCCGCGCCAGCGCGCCCTGTTCGGTGCGGCCTGGCAGACAGGCGTGGTCGCCCGCGCCGGTGAAGGCGGTGTAAAGGCGCTGACACTCTCCTCGCTGGGACCACCCCTTGATATGGCAGGCCATGTGCCGTACCCGCTTTTTCATGTACTGCGCGGACTGATCCGCGGCGGTGGTCAGCCGCTGCTGGTCTGCCCTGACGCCCCTTCCAACGTGGCCGCCGTGGGCTGGCAGTCGCCCGAAGGGGCGTTTGATGAGCTGTGGCTGGCCAATCTCTCCACCGAGCCGGTCCGTCTGGCGATACAGGGTGTTGCCATACGTGCTGCGGCACTGCTGGATGCGCACACCGACCTGGAAGACATGGCATGGATGGATCATTTAACCGCTGCCGGTGCACCGATGCCGCTGCCGGCGTTCGGGGTGTTGCGCCTGGTGCTTGAGTGATCCTTTGCGTCGCTATGCGACCTGAGTCGTATTGCGCCAGTGGTATGATGAGATGATGATCACTCCTCGCCTGGCCAGGCTTTCATAAAGTCGATCGCATCCGCGAAGGACTTTTGCCCATTCATGCCGGTTAACTGCCGTTGAGACGGCAGCGGGAGTGACATGATCATGTCTCACGCGCCCAATGACGCTGTGGCAGCTTCTGCCATTCGCAAGGTCGCCATTCGCCTGGTGCCCTTCGTGGCCCTGATGTTTTTCATCAACTATCTCGACCGTACCGCGATCTCGTTTGCCGCCCCCAATGGCATGAACAGCGACCTGGCCCTGAGTGCGGCGCAGTTCGGCTTTGCCTCCGGCATCTTCTTTCTGGGCTATATCCTGCTGGAAGTGCCCAGCAACATGGCCCTGCATCGCTTCGGCGCGCGCAAGTGGCTGGCCCGCATCATGGTGAGCTGGGGCGTGGTCGCCCTGCTCTTTACCTGGGTGGACAGCGCTAACGGGCTTTATGCGCTGCGTTTTGCGCTCGGCGTGGCCGAGGCCGGCTTTTTCCCGGGGGCGATCCTGTTTCTGAGTCTCTGGGTGCCGGCGCGCTATCGCAGTCGCATTCTGGCGCTTTTCTACCTGGCCCAGCCGCTGACCACCGTGATCGGCGCGCCGCTGGCGGCGTCTCTCATTCAGCATGACGGGGTCTTTTTCGGTCTGGCCGGCTGGCGCTTCATGTTCTTCGGGGTGGCCATCCCGGCGATCGTCATGGGCATCGTTGCCTGGTTCTATCTGGTGGACCGCCCGGCCGATGCCCGCTGGCTGAGCGTGGAGGAAAAACGCTGGCTGACCGAGGAGCTGGCCCGTGAATCCCGCGAGAAAAGCGGCGGTGATCACGGCCGTCAGGGGCTGAAGCTGGCCTTTACCAACGGCCGGGTCTGGACGCTGGCGCTGATCTATTTCGGCTTCATCTACGGGCTTTATGCACTCGCCTTCTTTTTGCCCACCATCATTGGCGGTTTTGAAGCGCAGTTCGGCACCCGGTTCGATCTGATGCAAAAGGGCCTGATCACTGCGATTCCCTATCTGCCGGCCGCCATCGTGCTCTATCTCTGGTCACGCGATGCCACCCGACGCGGCGTGCGCAGCTGGCATATCGCGCTGCCCGCCTTTACCGGTGCCGTAAGTGTTCCGCTGGCGCTTTACATGGATTCCCCGGCCGCCACCGTGGCCGTGATTACCGTGACGGCCTGCTCGATCTTTGCCGCCCTGCCCAACTTCTGGACCCTGCCGACGCGTTTTCTGGATGGTGCCGCGGCGGCCGCCGGTGTGGCGCTGATCAACACCGTGGGCAACATGGCCGGGTTCTCGTCGAGCTATCTCACCGGTGCCCTCCATGACCTGACCGGCAGCTACACCGTGCCGATGTTCGTGGTTGGCGGTTTGATGCTGATGTCGGGGATTTTGATGCTGGCGATCAGCCGCGTGCCCCGGCCCGACTCGGGAGCGCGCATGCCTGGCGGCGTCCATGCCCACTGACCCCTTTACCCCCGAGACCCCATGGCCACTGGATTGAGTACCTACGCCTTTTTCTGGCGTGGATCAGAACAGGTCGAAACGCCCATGACGCTGGAGGCGATGCTGGAAGAGACCGCCGCGCTGGGTGGGAAGGTCTTTCAGATCTGTGACTACCCGGCGATCGAGACCTTTGATGAGTCGCGACTCACGGCGCTGCGCGACCGGGCCCGCGCACTGGATATCGTGCTGGAGCTGGGCACCCGCGGGATCGCGCCCGAGCATCTCGAGCGCTATCTGGCGCTGGCCCGTCTGCTCGATGTGCGTCTGATTCGCAGCATGCTGTATGCCGGGGAGGATCGCCCGACGCTTGAGCAGGCCCTGCAGCGACTCGAAAAGATCCTGCCGGCGCTCAGACAGCAGCAGGTCACGCTGGCACTCGAAACCTACGAGCAGGTCAGCGTCGAGACGCTGATGCAGGTGATCGAGACGATCGATGATGAGCACATCGGGGTCTGTCTGGACCCGGGTAACTGTGTGGCGGCACTCGAGCTGCCCGAAATGGTCATCGCGCGCACGGCTTCGCGGGTGGTCAATCTGCACATCAAGGACTTTGCCTTCTCGCGCGCGCCGGGCTGGGTCGGCTTTCAGCTGACCGGCTGCCCGCTGGGCGACGGGCTTTTACCGCTGAAGGCCATGCGTGAGGCGGTGAGCCCCGAGGCGCGTGGTATCAACGAGATTATCGAACACTGGCTGCCCTGGCAGCAGGATGAAGCGAGTACCTGTGCGCTGGAAGCGCAGTGGACCCGTCACAACATGACATTTTTAAGGAGTCATCATGGATAACCTGTATCAGCACATCGCGCTGGTAGGTGCCGGCGGCAAGATGGGCATGCGCATCTCGGCCAATCTTGAAGGCAGCAGTAGCCACATTTATTACTGCGAAAATGCTCCCGCCGCGCAGGAGACAATGCGTGAACTCGGGCGAGAGGTCAGCGACATCGAGCAGGTCATCGAGCGCTGCGATCTGGTGATTCTGGCCGTACCCGACATCGTGCTGGGCAGGGTCTCCGCACAGCTGGTGCCGCGCATGAAGGTCGGCGCCACGGTGCTCACGCTGGACCCGGCGGCGGCGTATGCCAATCTTTTGCATCAGCGCGACGAGATTCACTACGCCGTCGCGCACCCCTGCCACCCGTCGGTGTTTCTGGAGCGTCGCAGCGACGAAGAGTGGGCCGACGCCTTTGGCGGCAGTGCCGCCACACAGTCGGTGGCGGCTGCCTTTGAACAGGGCAGCGAGGCAGAGCGCGCCTCACTTGAGACGGTGATTCGCCGGATGTATGGCCCGGTCGACAAGGTGCACTGGATGACCGTCACACAGCTGGCCTATCTCGAGCCGACGCTGGTGGAGACCGTGGCCTGCATGGTGGGCACTTTCATGAAGGAAGCGCTGGATGAAACGGTGGCGCGCACCGGCGTGGCCCGGGAGGCGGCCGAGGCGATGCTCTACGGCCATATCCAGATTGCACTGGCCGTGGCGTTTCGCAGCACCAACCCGTTCTCGGATGCCTGCATGATCGCCATCGACTACGGACGTGAAAATATCCTCAAGGATGACTGGAAGAAGATCTTCGAGCAGGAGGAGCTCGACAGGGTCATCGCGCGCATGCTCAGGATCGACCAGGTGCGCCGCGATACCTCGGCGCCAGTGTCTACCGCCGAGTAATGCCCGTTGGGTCGGGCAGCCGGTGCCCGACCCTTCTGCCCTTTCCCTAGCCCTGCTAGCCCTGGCCCTTTCTCTAGCCCTTCGCTTGCCCGTCATTTTTTTGCAGTCGCACCAGCGTGCGCTGATAGGCGCCGCTTCGGACCGCTCGACTGATCATCGGCATCGCGCTTTTGATACCGGTGCGCACCATGCGTCGCTGCAGGCGCGACATCTTCAATTCCAGGATTTCACCAGCCCAGTCGGGCAACAGATCGATGCCGGCGCGCATGAACAGCGCCCCGGCCGGACGCAGCACGAGATTGCGCGGCGGGGCATCCAGCAACACCTCAATGACCTCCCTGGTGCGCGCATCACAGACCAGTTCATGACGCGTCCGCGCGAAATAATCCTCTACCGCGGCGCGACTGTCCGGTACGTTGCGTGCGCCCAGTGCCTCGGCAATGCAGGCGGTCTCGAAGAAGTAGCGATCCTGCTGGGTGTGGCTCAGGTGTGGATTACGATAGCGCAGGTGCGCGGTGAGAAAGCGGCTCATTTCGGCCACATGGACCCACACCAGCAGGTCGGGATCATCGGCGGCGTAGGGCCGACCGTCGGCAGCATGGCCCTTCACGTACTCATGGACCCGCCGCACGCGGGCAATAGCGGCTTCGGCCTGCTCGAACGTGCCAAAGCTGGTGGTGGCAATGAAATCACTGGTGCGCCTGAGCCGCCCGATCATGTCCTCGCGAAAGCGCGAATGGTCCCAGATACCGGCCAGCGCCAGCGGGTGCAGCATCTGCAGCAACAGCGCGCTGATACCGCCGCACATCATCGGGGTGAAATCGCCGTGGATGTTTCTGACCAGGCCGTCACGGGGGAAGGGGCCGGGGTTTTGATCGGTACGCGCCGACCCCAGGCGCTCGATCATGGCGTCACGCAAAAAGGTCGAGGTCATGGGCGCAGGGCTCGCGTATCCGGCGTTGTAAGGGCTGTCAGACGCTTTCAGTGTAGGACACCGTAACGACAGCCGCGGCGATGATGACTACCGCGTCGTCTATACCTGACCGTACTGGCCGGCAGCATCACCCAGCCAGCGGCGGATCAGTGACGTTGAGACGTCAAAGAGGTTTTCCCTAAGTCAGTAATCCCACTTTTCATGAGCCAGCGGCGCCTTGTTCAACTCGTCCTTGCGCAGGCGCCAATCCGGCATGAACGTATCCATCAGCCGGCGAAAACGCTCATTGTGATGGCGCTCCAGCAGATGAACCATTTCATGGACGAAAATGTATTCCAAACATTTGGGTGGCTTGCGAATCAGCTCAAGATTCAACCAGATGCGTCGGGCTGCAATATTGCAGGAGCCCCAGTGTGTTTTCATACGCTTGACCCTGCATTCTGCTACCTCGACACCGACGATGGGTGACCAGGTTTCTATCAAATCGGGTATCGCCTGATACAGCTGATCACGGTGCCAGCGCTCAAGAACGTTGCGGCGATACCGGGTCTCGCTATCCGGAGGCACACGTAGTTCAAGCGTATGTCTACCCGCGATCCGAACGTCCGGGGGCGTCCTCTGTTCCAGAACGTTGAGCCGATATCGACGGCCGCGAAAATAGTGGCTCTCTCCGGTCACCATCTCGCGCGCTGACTCTCTCGTCTGCTCGATGAATCCACGGCGCTGGCGACGAATCCAGCTCAGGCGAGAGACGATGGCCAAACGCACGGCTTCATCGTCCAGGCGCTCGGGCGCCGCGACACGCACGCGACCGTCCGGTGGATAGACACCGACATGGAGGTTCTTGATTGGCTTGCGGTGGATATCGACGCGGATACCGCTCACCTCGATCTCAGTATTCATGCTGCGCCTTTATCAGCGCCATGACGGTATCAATATCGGCGCCGCCCTGCTCGCGTACTTCGGCATCAAGGAAATTGCTGACAGCGTTACGAAGCTCCTTCACCTTGAAGGCGTTGTCACGCCAGTCCGCTCTTTTGACCGAGCGAATACGATCATCCAGTCGTATCGCCAATGTCGCATTTTCGCCAAGATTGTCATACAGCGCCTTGATAGCCGGGGTGTCGATACCTGCGGGGTAGCGCTTGTCTGCTTGCTGCTGTGTTGTCTGGCGTGTCAGTTCGACAACCCTTTTTAGATATTCCCGATATTCGATGGCCTGCTGGCGGCGCTGTTCGATCAGCGCGTCCAGCAGCTCGGACATCTTTTCGTAATATCTCGGGTTTACTGCCATTTCATCGATGATCAGACGACGAACGTTGTTTTCGATGGTTTCCGCCATCGCCTCCTGATTACCTGATATCGATTCTGGTAGCGCCTCAACGGCCTCTTCCCCGCGCTCGACAATCAGCTCCACCAGCGTCATGTCATCGAAAGCTGAGAGCTTCTCACTCTCGTCAGCGCGGATATAGGTATCCAGAAGATGTCGCATGGCCGGCTCATAGAGCTTCATGTCGATGTAGTCACCGCTGGCGAGCTTGATCTCCTCGCGTACCTTTTCATAGTAGGTGACCTCCTCGCGCACGGTCGCCGCTTCGGCCTCGCTGTAGCCCGCCTGCTCCATCTCATTGGCCAGATTGGCCCAGGCACGCAGCAAGGCGCCAACATGCTTGTAAAGGGCCAGCCTGCGCGGCTCGTTTTCCTGTTGAAGCGTCGGGTCGTTGCTTGCCCCCACAAAATAGCGCCGATAGGCGGCGCTGTCCGCAGGCGGCTCTACCCCCTCGCAAACCGCCTTGACCGCTTCGCGGGTCTCTTCCAGACGCTCTCGTGCTTTTTCCAAACGATCTTCCAGTAGCCCCTGCACATCCTCGGCGTCGAACGCATCGAAGGCACCGCCGGTATAGTCCTGGATGGACTGCTCCAGCGATCTGAACAGATCCTTGTAATCAATTACATAACCGACTTCCTTGTCCTCGCTGTGTAACCGATTGACGCGGCAGATGGCCTGAAACAGGCCGTGATCGCGCATCGATTTATCGATATAGAGGTAGGTCGCCGGCGGTGCGTCGAAGCCGGTCAGCAGTTTATCCACCACGATCAACAGCTTCATCTGCGCCGGCTCGTCGATGAAACGTTTTTTCACCTCTTTTTCAAAGGTCTCTACCTTGTGCTGCGCCGTTTCCATGGGTTCGTCAAAATGAGCGGCCAGCATACGCCGGTAAATCTCGTACTGGTGCAGCTTTTCCGTTTCACCTTCGCCGGTGGTTTCCCCCTTGATCGTGGCGGTGGAAGGGACATAGGACGTCACGATGGCGCACTTTCCCTTCAGCTCCGTCTGCTGAAACATCTCGAAAAGCCGACACGCCGAGTAAATGCTGCCCGCGGCCAGCATGGCGTTACCGTGACCGCTCATTAGACGATCTCGAGTCGCCATATCCCACAGGATATCGGCGACGATCTTTTCCAGCCGGTCCCGTGAGCTGAGAACCTTCTGCAGGGTACCCCAGCGTTTCTTGAGCTGTGCGCGGGCGTAATCGTTGAGCCCCTTGGTCCTGACCTCGAACCACTGGTCGATCTTCTCCTGTGACGTTACGTGCTGATCGATGTCGCGGGCCTCATAGCGCAAATCAAGCACAACGCCGTCCTGTACGGCTTCATCGTATTTGTAGGTATGGATGTAAGGACCAAAGACCTCGATGCTCTTGCGCTTGTCCGCCTTGAGCAGCGGCGTACCCGTAAAGCCCAACAGCATCGCATCGGGCAGTAACGCCTTCATGGCATCGTGCAGCTTGCCGGACTGGGTTCGGTGGCACTCGTCCACGAAAACAAAAAGTTTGCCCCTGGCATGGAATCCATCGGGCAGATTGCCCTGCACCTCCTGAAGAAAGGCATCCACATCGCCTTCCTCGGAGGCACCGAACTTGTGAATCAGCGAGCCGATCAACCACTCTTTATCGAGGCCGAGAACGCTGATCAGATCGGCACCGCTACGGGTGCGGTAAATATGTTCATCGACGCCCTTGAAAACCTTTTCTATCTGCTCATCCAGCTCGGTGCGATCAGTAATGATCAGCACGCGAGCATTGGCCACGTTCTCGCGAATCCATTTGGCCAGCCACACCATGGTCAGCGACTTGCCGCTGCCTTGGGTATGCCAGAGAATGCCGCCTTCATGCCGGCGCACGAAATCGCGTGCAGCCCGTACGCCAAAGTACTGATTATGACGGCAGGTCTTCTTGATGCCGGCATCGAAGACGATAAAGTCGTGCAGAATCTCCAGAAAGCGCGGTTTGTTGCACAGCCAGCCCAGTTGCTCATGCAGTTTCGACAGCGGACCCTGATCCCAGGGGGCGAGCGTTTTCGGTTCGACCGGTGCCCGGGGCGACCACTCGGGATTCTGTTCCTGCCACTCGAGCCAGTACTTCTCTGGCGTATCGATCACGGCGTAGCGCAGCCCTTCGCTGGGGTTGCCCGCCATCACCAACTGGTTGGTTGCAAAGAAGGGGCGGATGAAATCGGCTTTCTGGTTGTCGAGGTTCTGACGAATGCCCTGGGTGACCGAAACCGTCGAGCGCTTGAGTTCCAGTACCCCCAGCGCCAGACCGTTAACATAGAGCACCACATCCGGGCGTTTGGCGCTCGGACCGCTTACTGACACCTCTTCGGCGACAGCGAAATCGTTGTTTTCCGGGGTATGCCAATCGATCAGCCAGACGGTGACCGTTTGCGAGTCGATCGAGGGTTTTACCTTCACGCCGTAGCGAAGCAGACTGTATACCGCCCGGTTGGCATCGTAGAGGGTTCTACTGCCACTAATGGCTGCCGCCTGATCCAGCTCGCGAACCACCTTGCCGATCAGACCGGTGTCATGGCCCTGCTGCTTGAGCCAGTCACGCAGCAGCGTCTCTTCGATGGGGCGGTTGGACTCGCGATCCTTCCAGTTGCCCAGGTAGCGATAATTCAGCGTTTCCTGAAAATAGTGCAGCACTGCCTGCTGGGTCTGACGCTCTCGCTGACCGATATCGCTTCTCATGCCCCTGCCCCCATAGTGAAACCTTTTGCTTTATCTGTCGGCGATGAAAACCCGATCAAGAAAATACCATCCGCCGAAACCAGATAACCCACTGTTTTTATTAGCCCCAAAGGGCATACATGATGCAACGGTCAGGCCACGTTCAAGACCCGATCAAGAAAACGCCACCAGAGGCGACCCATCTGCACAATGGCGCTGCCAGACGATTCACTGTTTGTTATTCTGCCGCAAATGGTGCTCTATCGATTGAAGCGCTTCGAGATCATCCTTGTCTGCCTGCTCCGCTTCCACTTTTTTCCGCTGTTCGTCGAAGGTTTCGTATCGCTGATGCGCTACCCGTCGAGCCTGTTCGGCACTTATTGAGCCGGCGCCATCGAGAATCGGGCGTTCACTGAATGCCAGCAGACGATCGACATTGTCGCGCCAGTAATCGAGGGTCAAATCCCGGCGATCCCTGGCGCGCAGCTCGGCCTGATCGATAAACAGGGTGACCAGCCGGTTCAGCGTCTCGATCTCGTCGGCCACGAGATAATTCTTGGCCGTCACCACATCCTGTTTGCGAACCCGCGTCCCTTTCCAGCTTGTCAACGCCATATTCGGCGAGGACGAATCCGCCCGTTCGACCACGATTTCCGCCGCGGTACGTTCAGTCACGGCATAGAGCAACTTGTTCTGTACCTCGGCGAAAAAAAGAGCGGCTTCCGCATCTTTCGGCTGGTAGTCGCTGGACAGCGCAAACAGATCGCGCACTTTCTGATAAAAGCGCTTTTCCGAAGCCCGAATGTCGCGAATGCGGGCCAGCAGTTCGTCGAAGTAATCCCAGCCGCCGGGCTCCTTCAGGCGCTGATCATCCATCACGAAGCCCTTCACCAGGTATTCGTTCAGATGCGCCGTCGCCCACTGCCGAAACTGCGTACCGCGCGGGGAGCGCACGCGATACCCTACTGCCAGAATCATCGGCAGGTTATACCACTTGACACGATAGCGTTTACCGTCTCCAGCAGTTGTCAAGGATTCCTTGATGACTGACTCTGCCAACAGCTCGCCTTCATTCAATATGTTACGAACATGCAGGCTGACGTTTTGTTTACTCGTTTCAAACAGCTCGGCGATGTCGGCCTGCGTCAGCCAGGCCGTATCGCCGTCAGCGCGTAGGTGAACCTGCGCTTGGCCATCGTCGCTGCGGTAGAGAATCAATTCGCTAGGCTTCATGGGTAGGCCTCTGGCTCGACCAGTCGCGTGCGACCGGTGAGGAGCGCTTGCATCATGCCCTGCTTGATCTGGCGGGCCTTGTCGCGGCGGTGTTCCAGGGCTTCGATTTCGGCGTCCATATCGGAGAGGACGCTGGCGATAGCGGTTTGTTCATCTGCTCGGGGTAGCCGCAATTCAATCTGTGCAAGATTACGCGCGCTTATATGAACAACCGCATCACCCTGTCCAAGCCGGGCTTTTTGTTGGGCTATCGAGGGATGGTTCAGCAAGTGTCCAAGATAAGCGGAGATACCATAATGAGGTCTCAATATAACAATGTCTCCGCCGGCAAAAGCTGAACTTTCTCCCAAATAGGCTAGGCACATTCCTATCTCCTCTGCAGTTTCACCAGATCCGGCAAAAAGAATATCGCCGGTTTTCAAAGGGAAGGCAGAAAGAGCTATATTTCTTGGAATGCGAGATTCTGGATTCGTAACATAGTTGTCGTATCGGGTGTAAATCTCTCCGTAACGAATGCATGGCACACCTTCTTCACTTACATCGTCGCGTCGAATGCCCTGACCTTTATAAAAGACTCCAATTTCTTCCAGCCGCTTCGCCTCCCATTCTCCGGTAAAGCCCGGTAACCGAGTCTGGCCAGTGAGCAGTTGCTGCATGGCCCCCTGTTTGATAGCGCGCTTTTTGGCGATCAGGCGGTCAAGCGATTCGATTAACGCATCGGCGTCAGATAGGGCTTTGGCGATAGCGGCTTGTTCTTCCGGGTCCGGCGGAATAGCAATATCAAATTTTGCAATTCGGCCAAGCGCTAGCTTTGGTTGAGCACCGACTGTTCGAATTGAATCAATAACTCTCTGAATTGGTTCAGACATTAACCAATACATTAAATAGTATCGGTTACAATTGATATCGGTTATCCGATCCGCATTTTCGGTGAGGCAGGCTCCGTCAAGGTAATTTGGGATGGTTCCAACCATGCCAAGAGTTCCGGCCACACTGATAAATATATCGTCTTTATAAATTCTATAATTTTTGATCGCATGAAAGGCTTTTTCAGGCACAAACTTTACATTTGCTCCATCCACCTTTCCCGGCTGCATATCGGCAACTCGTATATAAGGATGAGGAGTCGGAGATTCTATAAGTGAATAGCCTTTCGGTAGGCGTTTCCCCCCTCTCACCTTGGCCAAAGTAGACACGCGAACCTGATCCCAATCCTCCGGAATTACCCCCACCTCGGTGCGCTTATACCCAGCCGGCACCGAATCAGGTTGCCTCTCAGCCGAAGCCGCTGCATAAAACACCGCTGCCTCCCGCACGCCCTCGGCCCGGTCGCGATCGCTGCGCTCAGACATCTACCCGCACTCCCATGGTATCCAGATGGCCCGTGACGCGCGCCGCCAGCGCCTCGACTTCGCGCTCGATGCCGGGCAGCGGTTGGGCATAGCGCTCTTCCAGCTCGCGCACGCGGGATGCCAGGCGGTTGGTGATACGCTCGACTTCCGATTCGATGGCGGCGCGGATGTCCGTCAACCATTTGTCGTCCACGGCGAGCTGCTTGATTTCCGCCTCGCTGAGCTGCGCGTAGCGCGCCAGCACAGCATGATGCAGCGCGGTTTCGGCCTCTTTGGCGGCCTTTTTGGCCGCGGCTTCAGCGTTCAGACGCTTCTGGCACTGCCTGAGTGCGGCGATTTCGTCGTCGCTTTCCGCTTCGCCCTTGAGCACCTTGAGACGTTTGGGAATCTCGGTTTTGGTCACCTTGCCCTTGTCGTTTTTGACTTCGCTGAGCAGGTCTTCTTCGCCTTCCTGCTCTTCGATGAACTCCTCAAGAGAGCGTGTGGCGTTCTCGGCCTCTGCCTGCAAGGCTTCAAGCCGGGTCTGTTCATCGGCGAAGTAGCGCTTTATCAACAATCCGGGCGGGATCAGGTCCATCTTGTATCTTTTCGCCTTTTTGCCGCTGCCGACCACCAGGTCGGGCTCTTCCTTGATCTTGCGCTCCTTGTCATCGATCACGCCGCGCGGGCGGGCAGCTTCTTGCCAACCGTCGGCAGCGACGAGGTAGACATCGTCCTGCATCACCTCGGCCCAGTAATCCATCAACCGCTGGTAAACGGCGTAGCGGTCCAAGAGCGCTATCGAAGTGAATCGCGCCAGCAGGTCTTCGGCGATTTCATGGATCACCTGGCGAGGCTGAACGCCGGGTGCCAGTTCCCTCAATAGTGACCAGTGGGCCGACTGCCAGTTATTGATGATTCGACTCACGCGCTGGGCGAAGGACTGAAACTCCGGATGCGCCAGTATCGTGGCCTTGACCTGCTGCGGCTCGAGCGCCGCGGCCAGGTAGCCTGCGCGCTCACTTTGTTTGAATAGCGAGGCGCGCAACCCGGGCAGCACCTCCCAGTACTCCTGGAGCGCATCGATGTCGCGCTCCGGAATGCCGCCGTTCAGATGGGCAAAAAGATCGTGCTCGTCTTCCTTATTGGCCGCATCGATATAGCGCGGGATATTGAGGTTGAACTCGTTTTTATCGCCAGTAATCTCGGCTAGTGGTACCCGGCGGGCGTAGCCCGGCACGTTGCGCTGATGATTGACGGTATCGACAATTCTGTGGATATCGCGGGAGCGCAGGCGGTTCTTGTTGCCATCCTTCATGAACTCACGACTGGCATCGCACATGAAGATACCGCCGCTGTCCGGATCACGACGCTCAGCGGCCCCGGCCTTGTCGATCAGGATGATGCAGGCGGGAATGCCGGTGCCGTAGAAAAGGTTGGCGGGCAGCCCGATCACGGCCTTGATCAGGCCGCGGCGGATCAGGTTGCGGCGGATGTCCGCCTCCTTATGACCGCGAAACAGCACGCCGTGGGGCAGGATAATGGCGCCCTGACCGGTGGACTTGAGCGACTTGACCAGGTGCAGCAGAAAAGCGTAGTCCCCGTTTTTGGCCGGTGGCGTGCCAAGTTCGAAACGTTCGAATTCGTCGTTGGCCGGGTCAAGGCCGTTGGTCCAGGATTTTGCCGAGAACGGGGGATTGGCCACGGCGTAATCGAAGGTCTTGAGGCTGCCATCGCTACTTTTGAACCAGGGCTGCGACAGTGTATTGCCACGCCACAGCTCGGCGGTCGGGTAGTCGTGCAGGATCATGTTCATTCTGGCCAGCGCCCAGGTGGCGTTGTCGTTCTCCTGGCCGTAGATGCTCATCCCCTGTGGCGCCTCGTAGGCGGCGCGCAGCAGCAGCGAGCCGGACCCGCAGGTCGGATCATAGAGCGTCTCGTCCTGACGGGTGTTCTGACCGATCCCCACGATCTGGGCGATGACGCGGGAAACCTCCGCCGGCGTATAAAACTGCCCCTTGCTTTTGCCGGATTCGGAAGCGAAGTGGCGCATCAGGTATTCATAGGCATCACCCAGCAGGTCGTCACCGTCGGCGCGGTTGGCGCCCAGGTCGAGCTGATTGAAAATACTGACCAGCTTTGAAAGCCGATCCTGCATGTCCTTGCCCGAACCCAGCTTCGTCTCATCGTTGAAATCCGCCTGATCAATGACGCCCTTGAGGTCATTTGCTTCGGCCAGTCGACCGATGATCTTGTTGATCCTATCGCCGATCTCCTTGTCGCCCTTGAGCGCCAGCATATCGGCGAAGCTGCCCCCTTCAGGAACCTCGATCAACGAGTCCTTTCTGTCCGAGACGTACTTCATGAACAGCAGGGTCAGGATGTAGTCCTTGTACTGTGAAGCGTCCATACCGCCGCGCAACTCGTCACAGGACTGCCAGAGGGAGCGATAGAGCTGAGATTTTTTGAGGGCCATTCCATTTACCTGAATATCGTCAACTGCCAGCAGGCAGAATTCGCCTACTGGAAAGCAGAGTTGGATTTTTCCTAGTGTCTCATTCTGTTGGCGTGATAGGGCAGCCCTGGCGAAAACAGGCTACTCGGTTGCAGAAGGCAGCCTGACCTACACCTGACCGTACTGGCCGACAGCATCACCCAGCCAGCGGCGGATCAGGGGCTCGACCGCCTCGGGCGCCTGATCGAGCATGGCGCGGGTCAGGCTGCGCACCGGCTCCAGCAGGTCACGATCCCGGGTGAGATCGGCAATCTTCATGCCGACCAGACCGGTCTGCCGGGTGCCGAGCACCTCGCCGGGCCCGCGCAGCTCCAGATCCCGTTCGGCGATGCGAAAGCCGTCATTGGATTCGCGCAGCACGGCCAGGCGCTCGCGGGAGGTGTCCGACAGCGGAGGATGGTAGAGCAGCACACAGAAGCTCTCGACCCTGCCGCGTCCGACCCGGCCTCTGAGCTGGTGCAGCTGGGCCAGCCCCAGACGCTCGGGGTTTTCGATGATCATCAGACTGGCATTGGGGACATCCACCCCCACCTCGATGACCGTGGTGGCCACCAGCAGGTCCAGCTCGCCGTCACGAAAGGCGTTCATCACCTCGGCCTTCTCGGCGGCCTTCATGCGCCCGTGGACCAGGCCGACCTGAAACTCCGGCAGCGCTTCGGTCAGGGTGTCGCGGGTGACCTCGGCAGCCTGACAGGTCAGCGCTTCGGACTCCTCGATCAGGGTGCAGACCCAGTAGGCCTGGCGACCGGCCATGCAGGCGTTGCGAATGCGTTCGGTCACCTCGCCGCGGCGCTCGTCCGATACCGCCACGGTCCTGACCGGCGTGCGCCCGGGCGGCAGCTCATCAATCACCGAGACGTCCAGATCGGCGTAGGCGCTCATCGCCAGCGTTCGGGGAATGGGCGTGGCGGTCATGATCAGCTGATGCGGGGTGGTGCCGCTGCTGCGCCCGTCCGTGCTGACCTCACCCTTTTGACGCAGGGCGAGGCGCTGATGCACGCCAAAGCGATGCTGCTCATCGATCACGGCCAGGCCCAGGCGTTGAAAATGCACATCGTCCTGAAAGAGTGCGTGGGTGCCGGCCACGACCCGGGCACGCCCTTCACTGATCATCGCCTTGGCTTCCAGCCTTGCCTTGCCCTTGAGCTTGCCGGAAAGCCACGCTACCTCGATGCCCAGCGGCTCGAACCAGCGCTTGAGACTCTTGTAGTGCTGCTCGGCCAGCAGTTCGGTCGGCGCCATGAGCGCGGCCTGATAGCCGCCGGCCACGGCCTGGAGCATCGCCATGGCAGCCACCACCGTCTTGCCGGAGCCGACATCGCCCTGCACCAGCCGCAGCATGGGCGTGGCCTGACTGATATCGGCGCTGATCTCGCTTAATACCCGGCGCTGGGCGCCGGTCAGCGAAAATGGCAGCTGGGTCAGAAACCGGGTGGCCAGCCCGCCGCTGGCGGGCAATGCCGGGGCAGCATCGTCCTGAATGCGCAGGCGAATGCGATACAGGCTCAGCTGGTGGGCGAGCAGCTCCTCGAGCGCCAGCCGGCGCTGAGTGGGATGATGGCCATCGGCCAGCGTCTCCAGCGGGGCATCCGGCGGCGGAAAATGCAGGTAATCCAGCGATTCGCGCAGCGCCGGCAATCGAAAGCGGGTCCGGATGGCGTCGGGAATCAGCTCCTCCAGCGTGAGGCTGCCCTGATCAAGATGCTCAAAGGCCTGACGAATCAGGGCGCGCAGGCGCGGCTGGGCCAGTCCTTCCGTGGTCGGATAGATTGGCGTGAGGGTCTCTTCCACCTCCTGAGGCTCGTCCTTTAAAAGCCGATACTCGGGGTGATACATCTCAAGGCCGGTACTGCCGGAGCGCGCCTCGCCAAACAGGCGTATCCGAGTGCCACGGGCAAACTGCCCGACCTGAGCCTGGGAGAAGTGGAAAAAACGCAGCGACATGATCCCTGACCCGTCACGCAGGCGGACCAGCAGGCTGCGCTTGCGGCCCTGGATCACGTCAGAAGCCGTCACCTCGCCTTCCACCACCGCCTCGCTGCCGGCCTTGAGGGCTGCAATCGGGGTGACCCGAGTGCGGTCCTGATAGCGCAGCGGCAGATGAAAGAGCAGATCTTCTGCCACCTGCAGCCCGAGGCGTTCCAGGCGCTCGCGCATCGCCGGCCCCACGCCCTTGAGCGTGTTCAGATCCGTCGCGCCGCTGACCCTGGCGTGCAAGGCGGCACTCATTCCGGATTGATCGCCTTGTGGCAGGCCTTGATGGCGCGCGTAATCGAGTCGATCGCCTTGGGGCGCGGGAAGCTGGCCCGCCAGGCCAGCGCCACGGTGCGATACGGCGCCGGGTCCCTGAACGGACGCGTTTCCAGCAGACCGCTGGCATAATGCACGCTGCCGGTGGCGGACTGGGGGACCACGGTGATGCCGAGCCCGGAGGCGACCATGTGGCGAATGGTTTCCAGCGAGCCGCCCTCGGCAATCAGGGTGTTGCCGGGCTGATGCACGTGATTTTTGATGGTCGGACACGCCTCGAGGACCTGATCACGAAAGCAGTGGCCCTCGCCCAGCATCAGCATCTTCTCGTCGTACAATACGTCCCGGTCGATCTCCTTGCGCGAGAGCCAGGCATGACCGGCCGGCAGCAGTACTTCAAAGGGCTCGTCATAGAGCGATTTGGTCAGAACATCGGGCTCGGCAAAGGGCAGCGCCACGATAATCACGTCCAGCTCGCCGGAGCGCAGCTTGCGCCGCAGCTCGCCGGTCAGGTTCTCCTCGATGTAAAGCGGCATCTGCGGCGCTTCCTCGGAGAGTCTGGGGATCAGATGCGGGAAGAGATAGGGCCCGATGGTATGAATGGCACCGACCCGCAAGGGGCTTGAGAGCTGATCCTTGCCTTCATTGGCCAGCTCCTTGATCGCGCCGGCCTGTTCGAGCACGCGACTGGCCTGCTCGACGATCCTTTCGCCCAGCGGGGTCACCTGGACGGTGGACTTGCTGCGCTCGAACAGCGCCACGCCCAGTTCTTCCTCCAGTTTCTTGACCGCCACCGACAGGGTCGGCTGGGAGACGAAGCAACGCTCGGCGGCGCGTCCGAAATGACGCTCCTGGGCCAAGGTTACGATGTAACGAAGTTCTGTTAGAGTCATGTAGCAGACCGAGCCAGCACGTGGACAGGGAGTTGTCGCATGAAGCGACCGTTCAATCAGGGCCTTGTAGTCAAACCTTATCGGCCCTATCAAGCAAGGAGCTTAGCGGGTGAATAAAACAATTCTCATCCTTGGGTGCGGCGATGTCGGTACCGCACTGGGCCAGCGCAAGCTCGAACAGGGGTACCGTGTGATCGGCGTACGTCGTCATGCGGCCGGACTCCAGTCGTATGGCATTGAGCCATTATCGATGGACATCAACGATGAATCCGCGCTCGAAGCGCTGCCTGATGCCGACATTGTAGTCTATGCGCTCAGCGCTGACCGCTTCGAAGAGAGTGCCTATCAGGCCGCCTACGTGGATGGGCTTGATCGAATACTCAATGACTTCGAGCAGCGGGCGCAGCCCCCGAAGCACGTCATCTTCGTCTCCTCGACCTCGGTTTACGGGCAGCAGGAGGGCGAAACGGTCGATGAAGACAGCGAACTCGACCCCAAAAGCTTCTCCGGGCGTCTTTTGGTCGAAGCCGAGCAGCGTCTGGCCGCCAGCGCCCTGCCGGGCACGTCCGTGCGCTTTTCGGGCATCTATGGTCCGGGGCGCGAGCGCCTGATCGGTCAGGTGCAGGAAGGCCGCATTGCACCCAAGAGCCCGCCGATGTATTCCAACCGTATCCATCGCGATGACTGTGCCGGTGTACTGGACTTTCTCATTGAGCGCGCCATGAACAATGAACCGCTCGAGCCGGTCTATCTGGGCAGCGATACCGAGTCCACGCCGCTGCATGATGTGATGATGTGGCTGGCCGCCCGACTCAACGTCGAGCCCAGCAGCACCATCCAGTCACCGCTGCGCCGGCGCGCCAGCAAGCGCTGCGACAGCCGTCGGCTGGTCGAGGCCGGTTATCAGTTCCAGTATCCGACCTTTCGTGAGGGCTACGCCCAGGTGCTCAAGGCGGCAGGCATCAAGGTCAGCGAGCAGGCCTGACGCCGTACGCGCTGTCTGGCGCAGGACCGATCACAGGAAAGGGGGCGATGTTACCAATCATCGCCCCCCTTCATTGATGGCACCGACAACAACCTCGGTACTTCAGTCGCCCAGCACCATGATGCCTTCGGCTTCAAACTGGCTGCCTTTGGGCAGCTCCTTCACGCCCACCGCGGCACGAGCCGGGTAGGGCGGCTGGAAATACTGCTCCATGACCGCGTTGACGCGCGCAAAGTGCGATAGATCCGTCAGGTAGAGGTTGAGCTTGACGATATCGGCCAGCGTGCCGGCGGCTTCTTCACACACGGCTTTCATGTTCCTGAAGACCTGGTGTGCCTGCGCTTCGATATCCTCGCTCACCATCTCCATGGTGTCCGGGTCGAGTGGAATCTGACCGGACAGGTAAACGGTATTGCCGGCCTTGACGGCCTGTGAATAAGGGCCGATGGCCTTCGGGGCCCGGTCGGTATGAATGGCGGCACGATTGCTCATGAACACTCCCTGCGTTGTTGTTGAAAGCACTCTTCAAAAGTCAAAAGGCGATGATGCGTCGGATTGTCAGCTGCCGGTACGCGAGACGCGACCCACATAGGCCAGATTGCGAATACGCTTGATGATTCGCGCCAGATGGACGCGGTTACGCACGGCAAGGGTCAGGTGAACGATCGACAGACGCTCATCACGTTCCTCGATATTGATGCGCTCGATATTGGCTTCGGCGTCGTTGATCAGACTGGCAAGCTCGGCCACCAGCCCTCGGCGCGTTTCAATCTCAAGGCGCAGGCCCACCGGGAAGTCATCCTCCACGGTCTCGGACCACTGCAGCGGAAAGCACTTCTCGGGATCCTCGCGGCAGTCTTCCAGATTACCGCACTCGCTGCGGTGCACCACAATGCCGCGACCGGCACTGAGATTGCCAACGATGGTGTCGCCCGGCAGCGGATAGCAGCAGCGGGCAAAGCTGATCACCATGTTGCGGGCGCCGCTGATGGCCATGGCGCCCTGCTGGTTGTCGCTGTGGGCCTGAATCCGTTCGGGCTCGCTGTCGACCAGACGCCGCGCCACGCTGTAGGCCACGCGGCTGCCCAGCCCGATCTCCTCAAGCAGATCATCCAGTGACTTCAGCGTCAGCGCCTCGAGCAGCGCATCAAGAGGGGTCTGTGACAGTGTCTCCAGCGTCAGGTTGAACGAGGAAAGGGCCTGATTGAGCAGACGACGGCCCAGCGCTACCGAGTCGTTGCGCTGCTGATGCTTGAGGGCATGACGCACCGCCGAGCGGGCCTTGGCGGTAATCGTGAACGATAGCCATGCCAGGTTGGGCTGGGCCCCCGGTGCGGTAATGATCTCGACGGTCTGGCCGCTTTCAAGACGCGATGACAGCGGGGCCAGATGGCGGTCGATGCGACAGGCGATGCAGCTGTTGCCGATATCGGTGTGCACCGCGTAGGCAAAATCGATGGCGGTGGCCCCGCGCGGCAGTTCCATGATGTCGCCCTTGGGGGTGAACACGTAGGCATCATCAGGGAACAGGTCGTTTTTGACGTGTTCGATGAACTCGAGCGAGTTGCCGGCATGGCGCTGCATTTCCAGCAGGCCGCGCACCCATTCGCGGGCGCGGGCGTGGCTGCCCATGGCGATCGGTCGGTCGGTCTGGCCGGCCTTGTAGAGCCAGTGGGCGGCAATGCCGTTGTTGGCCATCGCCTCCATCTCGCGGGTGCGGATCTGCACCTCGATGGGGATGCCGTTGGGGCCAAAGAGCGTGGTATGCAGGCTCTGGTAGCCGTTGGCCTTGGGAATGGCGATGTAGTCCTTGAAGCGCCCCGGTACCGGCTTGTAGAGATTGTGCACCGCGCCCAGGATGCGATAGCAGGTATCGACCCGGTCGGTGACGATGCGAAAGCCGAACACGTCCATCAACTCGTTGAAGGGCTTTCGCTGATCGCGCATCTTGCGATAGATCGACAGCAGATGCTTCTGGCGCCCCATGACCGTGCCGGGCAGCTCGTCGCCATCTAGTGTGCTCTGCAGGGTGCTCTGAACGTGGCGCACCATCGAGCGACGGTTGCCGCGTGCCTTGACCACCGCGCGCTGAATGCGCTCGGCGCGCATCGGGTGAATCGCCTGAAAGGAGAGATCCTCGAGTTCGACCCGAATGGTGTTGATGCCAAGGCGTCCGGCAATGCGGGAGTATATCTCCAGCGTTTCACGCGCAATGCGGCGCTTCTTGTCCGGGCGCAGGGCACCCAGGGTGCGCATGTTGTGCAGACGATCCGCCAGCTTGACAATGATGACGCGAATATCGCGTGACATCGCCAGTACCATCTTCTGGAAGTTCTCCGCCTGGGCGACGGCCTTGTCCTCGAAGGTGATCTGGGTCAGCTTCGAGACCCCGTCGACCAGCTCTGCCACCTCTTCACCGAACTGGCGCGACAGTGCCTCCTTGGTGATGCCGGTATCCTCGATCACGTCATGAAGCATCGCCGCCATCAGGCTTTGATAGTCCATGTGCATGTTGGCAAGGATGTTGGCCACGGCCAGCGGGTGGGTCACATAGGGCTCGCCGGAGCGGCGATGCTGGCCGTCGTGGGCCTGTTCGGCGTAATAGAAGGCGCGTCTGACCTGCGCGATCTCATCGACGGTCAGGTAGCCGTCCAGGCGGTCGGAGAGATCATCGATCGTGAACATGGCAGGTCAGCGTATGGGCAATGGGCTTATTCGCTTTCAGGTTCGTAGCGCGGGCGCTGGGGGACCATGGCTTCCAGCGGCTCGTTGAGCACGGTGCGATCGACCTTTTGCGCCGCGATTTCGCGCAGGGCCATGACGGTGCTCTTGTCATTTTCCCAGGGGAGTTCGGCATTGCGCGATCCGCGGGCCAGCTGACGGGCGCGATGGGTCGCGACCATGACCAGCTGAAAGCGGTTATCCATGAATTGGAGACAATCTTCAACCGTTACTCGTGCCATGATGCTGGCTCCTGAATGCGTGTGATCTGAGTGAAGGCGCCCGGCGTGTCATGTGCCAGGCGTTAATCGTGTTCGGAAGGGGGAACCGAGTCTACCGGAGCCCTTCCACTTCTGACAAGAGCTCACCAATCAGCGCCTGGTTTGCCGCCTGTACCCGCGCCAATCGAAGACGTTCGGCACTGATCAGTCCCTTGAGTTCGCTCACGGCGGTGGCGAAATCATCATTGATGATCAGATAGTCATACTCGTTGAAATGCGACATCTCGCTGACGGCGTCACGCATGCGACGATCGATGGTGGCGGCGTCATCCTGACCGCGGTTGGAAAGGCGTTCGCGCAGCGCTTCGCGTGAGGGCGGCAGGATGAAGATCGACACTGCCTGCGGCATCTGGCTGCGCACCTGACGAGCGCCCTGCCAGTCGATCTCAAGGATGACATCCTCGCCGCGGGACAGGCGCTTTTCCACTTCCAGACGCGAGGTGCCGTAGTGACGATCAAAGACCCAGGCGTGCTCAAAGAACTCACCCCGCTGGATCATCGCCTCGAAGGTGGGCTCGTCCACGAAATGGTAGTTGATGCCATCGGTTTCGCCGGCGCGCTTCTGGCGGGTCGTATGAGAGACCGAAACGCCAATGCCGTCGGTGGCGGCGATGAGCTCGCGCACCAGGCTGGTCTTGCCGGCGCCCGACGGAGCGGAAACGATATAGAGCGTGCCCTGAGACATGAAAGCGGTCCGAATGAATGGCTGCAAGGCGCGCCATTATGGCACAGCCCTGCAGATTTCGGTGACCCTATATATTGTGCCCCCTATATATTGTGCCGGCGCCATCGCGCTCAGGCCGCCACGGCAATCTCGTCATGCAGGGGGACATCGGCCAGCTGTGACATCGCCTGCCGGTAGGCTTCAACCCGCTCGGGATATTTCACGCCTTCCACCAGTGACAGCTGACGCAGCACCGGAAAGAGTTCGATGTCATCCATCGACAGCACGCCATTGACGGCCTCCGGCGACTGGATCAGCGCGTCAAGCTCATTGAGCCACTGCGTCACCTCCACCAGCAGCTCGGGCGTCTGCTCGAGCAGGGTGTCAAAGCGACCAAATACCGCCTTTTTGTTGTTCGTGAAGTGCTCGACGGCATCCATCGTGGCAAATTCACCCAGCGGCGCCCGGGGTGCGCGCGGGATGAACAGCCTGCCGACCGTTTCGCTGCTTGCCTTCACCCAGCGCTCGACCTCCGGGTTGCGCGGGCCCTCCATGACCTTCACGCCTTCGGCTTCGTTATCGATGCACTTCACTATCTCCAGACTCTCGTCCAGGGTATAGCCATCCTCGAATTCGAGAATCGGCACCTTCTTGTCGCCGACCAGCCGCATGGGCGTCTCGGCGTCATCGTTGAGCAGTGTCTGCAGGGTGACCGGCACATCGCGCAGGCCAAAAATCATGCGTGCCTTCACACAAAACGGGCAGTGATCATAGATGTAAAGATTCATTTTGCGTTCTCCAACGTCGCCCTGTCGTCTCTCAAGCCTGGGCGAGGAATGCGTGCCTCGCCACCAGAGCATCAAGTCTTTTATTGATCAAGGATTGAATAGTGACGGAAAAGCCCCTGTTCGGAAAACGGCAGCCGGCGCTCGGAGGCGAGATATTCGCTGATCAGGGGCAGCTCCAGCACATGATCGTGCAGGTCAATGACCTTCGGGATTTCGGATTCCAGCGCGGCCATGGTTTTCGGGAAGGCGTAGCGTAGACCCTGCACCATGTGAAAGAGCGACAGGTCGACATAGGAGAGACGTTTGCCGACCAGATACACCGGGCTGTCGGGATTTTTATCGATGATGCGCTCGAAATAGTGGAAAAACTTCGGCAGGCGGTTGTCGATGAAATTGCGCGCCCGGCGAACGGCCTCGGCCTGCTGATCCTCGAAATAAAGCTCCGGCCCGAGCGGATGGTGTACATCGTGGGCCTCGGCAACAAAGTCGGTGATGGTCAGCTGCAGGCTGTGGGCCCAGTACTGATAGACCTTGTCATCGTTGATCAGCTTGAGCCGTGGCGCCAGGTACAACAGGATATTGGCCACATGCGAGATCACTTCCTTGCCCGCCTTTAAAAAGGGCGGCGCCAGGGGCGGATAGTCGGTCATGCTGCCATCAAGCCATTGAGTGACGGCCTCGACGCCGTAGCCGGGCTCGGTGCTGTTGCCCACATCAATATAGTCGGCCCCACCGGCTTCCAGTGCCAGACGAATGAATTCGCCCCGGCCGGGGATCTCCGGCCAGTAATAGAGCTCGTAACGCATGGTGTTCTCTCCGTACCGACGTCGTGATGTGCCTTATATTGGCAGCTCGGGGCAACCGGGATGAAGACCCCCTTGTCGCCGGGCATCAAACGGCATAGTGACCGGCATCGATGCCTCTTTTATCAGACCGTCTGCCAGCGCGGCGGCATGTTGTGTGACAGGGCCTCAACGATGACCTCCAGCGCCCGTGCCAGTGCCGAGCGATCCGGCGCCGCGCTCAGACAGATCCGTATCGCCTGCGGTGCAGCGGTGCTGCCGACACAAAAGGCCTCGGCCGGGGCCACGCGCACGCCCTTGTGTTCCAGCGTTTCGACCAGCATTGCGGCGCGGTGCTCCCCGGGCAGCACCAGCCAGGCATAAAAGCCGCCGCAGCGCATATGCACGTCAAACCCGGCCAGCGCCTCGCTCACCATCGCCTGGCGAACCTTGAGCTCCTCGAACTGCCACGACAGTAGCCGATCGGCCTCACCACTGGCCAGCCAGCGCCCGGCGATCTCGGCCATCAGCGCCGGCGGTGCCCAGCACTGATTGCGCAGACTGATGCGCAGCCGCTCCAGCAGCGCTGTGGGGGCGCGCATCACCCCCGAGCGCAGGCCGCCGCCCAGAATCTTGGCCACCGAAAACACAAATATCGTACGCTCCGGGGCCAGCTGATACAGCGGCGTACCGCGCGCCTCCTGCGGCAGGTGCATGACCGCATCCTCGATCAGCCAGAAATCGCGCTCGCGGGCCAGCGCCACCAGCGCCCCGCGGCGCTTTTCAGACAGCTGCACGGTGGTGGGATTGTGATGCTCGGGCATCACATAGAGCGCCTTGAAGGGCGTGCGCTCATGGCGCACTGCCAGCGCCGCCACATCGATGCCCTCGTCATCAAAGGGCACCGCGATCATTTTCAGCGACTGCTGGCGCGCGGCACTGATCACGCCCGGATAGCTCAGCGCCTCGGCGGCCAGACGATCATTGGGTGAGAGCAGCGCCGACAGCGCCAGCGTAATGCCGTTCATGCCGCCCTGGGTAATCAGGAGCTCATCCGGGTCGACGGTCAGCCCCTGATGAACCAGCCAGTCGGCGTAGCGCTGGCGATGCGTTGCCATGGTGTCATCAAGCGGATAGTCGATGGCCTGCTCAAGTGCGGCGGGGTCCGCGCTGATCTCACTCAGGAGGCGCCCCAGGATGGCCTGACGCTCCGGATGCGGCGGCGGCAGGGACATGCCCAGATCCACCAGCCCCTCGTGCGGGGTACCGATGACCCGCGAAAATCCTTCGGCGGTCTGTTCAGTCTTGACGTAAGTGCCGCTGCCGACCTGAGCGCTGACCCGACCGCTCTGCTCCACCAGCGCATAGGCACGGGTGACGGTGCCGACCGTCACGCCGAGGGCATCCGCCAGCCGGCGTTGGGGGGGCAACCTGGCGCCGGGGGCGAGTTCGCCGTCATCGATGGCACGCTCGATGGCGTGGGCCAGAGCGCGATAGCGCGGTCCATCCTGAGAAAGCTCGGGTATCCATATTGTCATGGTGACAATAAATCCGTTGACGGTGACATTGGAAAACGTATGCTCAAATTGTTACCCATAAGCGGGTAATGCTTCCACGATTGTACTCATACAATGATTGAGGGGCCATCATGATGTCCGTCAGCTGGTGGGTCTCCGTGACCCTGTTTGCCATCACCATGACCGGTACGCCCGGCCCCAACAACGTCATGCTGACGGCCTCCGGCGCGATGTACGGCTTTCGCCGCACCCTGCCCCACATCATGGGCATTCTGCTGGGCGGGCTGACGCTCTTTACGCTGATTGCCCTGGGGCTGGGCACGCTCTTTCAGCGCTATCCGCTGATTCAGCAGTGGCTGCAGATCGCCGGCGCCCTGTATCTGCTCTATCTCGCCTGGCGCATCGCCAGTGCGCCACCGCCGCAGTTTAAGTCGACAGGTGATGCCCGGCCCCTGACGCTGTGGCAGGCGGCCACCTTTCAGTTCGTCAACCCCAAGGTCTGGGTGATGGGGCTGACCCTGATGGCCAGCTTTCTGCCCGCCCAGGGCATGCTCTGGGCCAATGCGCTCGGGCTGGCTATCTTCATGGAGCTTGTCGCCCTGCCCTGCATCTCGCTGTGGGCCGGCTTTGGCATGGTGATCGCGCGCTTTCTGACCACCCCGCGGGCGTGGCGAATCTTCAATGTCACCATGGGGCTGATGACTGCCGCCTGCGTTGTGTTCATTGTAAAGTGACGCCCACCTTCAACGATCAGCAGGGACAGTATCCGCATGAGTGACAGGCCTGGAAAGCTCGATGTAACAGGACGTGGTGTGACCGTACGCGATGTGATGGATCAGGATCTTGCCGCCATCCACGCCATCTATGACCACCACGTCCGCCACGGGCTGGGTTCGTTTGAAGAAGTGCCGCCAACGCTTGAAGAGATGACCCGACGCTGCGCGGCCATTCGTGAGGGGGGCCTGCCCTATTTCGTCGCCACGCTCGATGGTCGCGTGGTGGGCTATGCCTACGCCGGTTTTTTCCATCCGCGCAGCGCCTATCGCTTCTGTCTGGAGGACTCGGTCTACGTCAGCCACGCTGCCCACGGCCGCGGCGTGGGCAGCGCGCTGTTGAGCGAGCTGCTCACGCGCTGTGAAGCCGGCCCCTGGCGCCAGATGATTGCGCTGGTCGGTGACAGTGACAATCAGGGCTCGATCGCCCTGCACAGGCGCTTTGGCTTTACCCATCAGGGCGTGATCGAGGCGTGTGGCTTCAAGTTCGGCCGCTGGGTCGATGCGGTGATCATGCAGCGCCCGCTCAACGAGGGTGACACGACATTGCCGGAAACCGGTCCGCCGCAAACACCGGGCTAAAGGCGCCTTGCCGAGCCGGACATGACAACGCCATCGACCCTTCAGGTCGATGGCGTTGTTGTTTGATGGCATTGTTGATGGATGCTGTTGTTGATGGATGCGGCGGGCCAGCTACTGCATCAGCGCCCCGCCGGCCTCATCATCAAGCGTAATACCGGTGACGCCGATCTCCTCTGCCAGTGCCAGCAGATAGTGGCGCAGGGCGCGGCGGGTGGCCTGCTCGCGCAGGGTATGGCGCACCCGATCGATCACCGTCTCCAGCGGCAGTGCCTCGCCCTCGATCTTCTGATCGATCTGCACCAGATGCCAGCCGTAGCGCGAGGCCAGCGGCCGCTCATGCAGCCCCTCGGGCAGGTGTTTGAGGGCATCATCCAGCTCCTTCACGGTCTGCCCGGGTGCCAGTTCCCCCAGCGCCCCGCCGCTCTCCTTCGACGGACAGGCCGAATGGCGCAGGGCGAACTCGTCAAAGCGCTCCGGATGCTCGGCAAGCTCACCGAGCAGAGAGTCACCCAGCGTTTTCATCTCGTCACGCGCGGCCTGATCGTCCGGCGCCGCCGGCAGCAGAATGTGGCGCACGCGATAGCGCGGCGGCGTGCAAAAGCGGTCGCGATGCGCCTGAAAGAAGCGTTCGCAGGCCGCGTCATCGGGCTCGGGCGTGTTCAGGGCCTGATCCAGCAGCGTGGTCATAGCATCCTGCTCATCCATGGCCACATCGCGCCCCAGCGTCATGGCGACTTCCTGGCGCAGCAGCTCGCGAATGACCAGCGCCCGCGCCGCCGCCAGCTGCGCGCTTTCCGGCGAATCGGCGCCGTGATACTGCATCTCGGCGGCAATTTCTGTCGGGTCGATCGGCGTGTCACCAACAACGATGGGCGGCAGGGCCAGAGTTGGCGCCTCCGGCAGCGTTTGCGTGTCGATCATCTGCATGGCGGTATCTCCTCAGGCGCGGCGGCGGACCAGCTGATAGCGACGGCCGATATAGCCAAACGGCGCGCTCCAGGCGTGGACCAGGCGGGTGAAGGGGAAAATCAGCACGATGGTCAGGCCTACAAAAATGTGCAGCTTATAGATCAGCCCGACATCCATCAGATGGCCGGCGGCGCCGGCGCGGAAGAACACGATCGACTGTGCCCACTCGGCCAGCGGCAGCATCACGCTGCCATCGAGATGATCGACGGCGGCCACAATGGTGAAAAGCCCCAGCGTCACCTGCACCATCAATAGCGCTAGAATCACGATGTCGGCGGTGCTGGAGCTGGCCCGCACGCGCGGATCAAACAGGCGCCGATGAAGCAGGATCATGCCGCCGATCAGACACAGCACCCCGGCAATGCCGCCCACCACGATCGCCATGATCTGCTTGTTGCCCGGGGTGATCGCCCACTCATAGGCCCAGTGCGGGGTCAAAAGCCCGACCAGATGGCCGAAGAAGATCACGATGATGCCGATGTGAAACAGATTGCTGCCCACGCGCATGCGTTTTTTGGTCAGCATCTGGCTCGAGCCGGTCTTCCAGGTGTACTGGCCATGGTCAAAGCGCAGCAGGCTGCCCAGCAGAAAGACCGTGCCGGCAAGATAGGGGTAAAAGCCGAACAACAGGGTATGGGTATAGTCCATCATGAGGTGACTCCCGAGGCAGGATCGATGATACGGACGGGCTGGGCCGCGTCGCGCGCGCTCTGTCGCTGCTGCGCGCGGCGCTGGCCGGCGGCGGACTGCACCGCGCAGTCCTGATCCGAGCTTGCGGAGAAGCGCACGGCTTCCTCTTCCCACACCGCATCAAGTGCGGCCGGCGTGTCATCGCGCGTCTCCTCGCGCACTGTCTCCTGATGCTCGGTAATCTCGTCCTCGGCACCGATCAGTGCCAGCAGCGTGGCCGTGGCCAGCGCCTGATCGGCCTCGCGTTCTTCGAGCCGGGCGGTCAGGCGCGCCAGAATGTGGGCGATCTCGCCGAGCTGGCCGGCAATCTCGGCCTCCGTTCGGGTTGAGAGATACTCCAGAAACAGCGGCAGATAGTCGGGCAGCTCCCGGGCATCGAGCTCAAAGCCCGCCTCGCGATACTGCACCAGCAGATCGACCATCGCCTGACCGCGGTCGCGCGATTCGCCGTGGACGTGCTCGAACAGCAGCAGCGAGGTCGCCCGGCCCTTGTCAAACAGCGCCACATAGTCGGCCTGCAGATCGAGCAGGTCCGCCTGAGCCACGCGGCGAATCCAGCCCACCAGCGTTTCCCGCCGCAGGGGCGTGAGCCGGTCCTCGGCCTTGATCACTGCCGTCATTTCGGGGGCGGCCTGCTGCAGGTCCCGGGTGGGATAATCCAGCAGCCGGGCCAGTACGATCAGACTACGCATGGCGATCCTCCTCGGCGTCATAAGGCGCCACTTCCGGCTCGTAATGGGAGACCACGGGTTTCACCAGCGTGGAGGTCTGACGGCGCCCGCCAAACAGGCTGCCGGCGCTGTCGCCGCCGTTGCAGCCCTGCCCGAACGTGAAGCCGCAGCCGCCGCGCTCGGGGAAGGCCTCGCGGGCCTGTTCGCGGTGGGTCGAGGGAATCACGAAGCGGTCCTCGAAATCGGCCAGCGCCAGGTAGCGATACATGTCCTCGATCTGTGCCTTCGTCAGTCCTACGGCTTCGAGCACCTCGCTGGCCTCGCGGCCCTCGACCTGCTGGGCGCGCTTGTAAAGACGCATCGCCATCAGACGCTTGAGTGCGCGGATGACAGGCCCTTCCTGTCCGGCGGTGAGCAGGTTGGCCAGATAGCGCACCGGGATGCGCAGCGATTCGATGTCCGGCAGCACGCCGTCGCCTGGCACGTTGCCCTGATCGAAGGCGGACTGGATTGGCGACAGCGGCGGCACGTACCAGACCATCGGCAGGGTGCGATACTCCGGGTGCAGCGGCAGGGCCAGCTGCCAGTCGATGGCGAGCTTGTAGACGGGTGAGGCCTGCGCGGCCTTGATGACGTTGTCTTCCACCCCGTCGCGGCGCGCCTGGGCAATCACCTCCGGGTCATGCGGGTCGAGAAAGATTTCGCACTGGCGGTGGTAGAGGTCCTGCTCATCGGCGCTGGCGGCGACTTCCTCGATGCGATCGGCGTCATAGAGCAGCACGCCGAGCGAGCGGATGCGGCCCACGCAGGTCTCCGAGCAGACGGTCGGCTGACCGGACTCGATACGCGGATAGCAGAAGATGCACTTCTCGGATTTACCGCTTTTCCAGTTGTAGTAAATCTTCTTGTACGGGCAGCCCGACACGCACATGCGCCAGCCGCGGCACTTATCCTGATCGATCAGAACGATGCCGTCCTCCTCGCGCTTGTAGATCGCCCCGCTCGGACACGACGCCACGCACGCCGGGTTCAGGCAGTGCTCGCAGAGCCTGGGCAGATACATCATGAAGGTGTTTTCAAACTCGCCGTAAATGTCGGCCTGGATGCGATCGAAGTTCTTGTCGCGGCGGCGCTTTTCAAACTCGGTGCCAAGAATCTCTTCCCAGTTCGGCCCCCACTCGATCTTCTGCATGCGCTGACCGCTGATCAAAGAGCGCGGCCGTGCCACCGGCTGATGCCTGCCCTCGCCGGCGCGGTGCAGGTGCTGGTAGTCGAAATCAAACGGCTCGTAGTAGTCATCGATTTCCGGCAGCTCCGGGTTGGCAAACAGCTTGGCCAGCACGCGAAAGCGCCCGCCGATGCGGGGCTCGATCGCGCCGTCCCGGCGGCGCAGCCAGCCGCCCTTCCACTTGTGCTGGTTCTCCCACTCCTTTGGGTACCCGATGCCGGGCTTGGTCTCGACGTTGTTGAACCAGGCGTACTCCATGCCCTCGCGACTGGTCCAGACGTTCTTGCAGGTCACGGAACAGGTATGACACCCGATACATTTATCGAGGTTGAGCACCATGCCCACCTGTGAGCGAATTCTCATAATCACGGCCTCCACGACGATCGCGCATGGACTGCCCGCCACCGGCAGGATGCGCAGTTATGGGGCCAAGCGTGCGCGTGGCAGGGGCTGGTGGTTTTGATGCAGGTCAAGGTGGGCGGGGTGTGCAAAGGTGCATACCTCTTTGTAGGTAGATAACGAAAATGCGGATAAAGACTGAAAAATCAGATGCTTGAGGGCTTATCGGGGATTTGTTAGAGAGAAGCTCAGGAGGTAGGGATTCTTTGGGGGTAAGGCTGGATAATACTATCCAGCCGTTCGTTCGGGTTTTTAATTGTTTGTATTAAATAAAAAGACTGAATATTTAATTTTTATATGTGCTGTTACAGTATGGGTGAGCTAGTTGTGCATTTTCAGCACTACCAGTACCCCCATTTTCTTTTCTCTGTATATGATCAAAAGAAGTTGAGTTTTTGTGGATCAATCCTTGACAGATTTGACATCTGATGGGGTTTTTGAGAGCTTCTTGAATAAAGGCTGTAGATTTAACGTTGTTTGAAAAAGAAGACTCGTTTGTTTTTGTGAAAGACGGAGAAAATTGTAAAAAACCGAAAATATCGTCTTTTGATATATTTTCTACTATATCTGTGTCGCTAGTGCCTTCTAGCTTAAGATTTAAAAGTTTTACATAGAACTCAAATAGCCTTCTATGGCCCTTTTTAGCTCCACTCCCAAATTTATTGGTTATTTGATTGGGTATGCTTTTATATTGAAGCATAAAATTCTCAAACCCTTCTCTCGCTGAAATGAATTGTTTGAGTTTTTTATGTTGATCAAGCCATTTAACGAATTCAATGGCTGCTAAAAATGAGGTAGGTTGATATCTTCCAGAAACGCTATAAAAGTAAACGATTGGATGTAAACCAAGGGATGAAGGGTGTTGCCCAGTTATTCTAGATAAAATCCTTTTTGTGGTTTTTAAAAAATTTATTGTTTCTGATCCGTCTAAATCGTTACTAACTTGAGATTCAGTTTTATTGTTGGCCAAATTGATAAGATCAAGCAGCAAGTTTAAGGACCCTGCAGAATAGCCCTTGCCAGCCACTGGTAAGTCTAAAGTTTTTATAGGGGTTTGAAATGTAGGCGAAAAAAGGAGATTGTTTATATGATTGGAAAGTTCTTCGATCGTATCTTGAGCTTCTAAGCTAAAGCTAGACCAGTATTTATGCCCTTTACCTGCTCGTATTATAGCTCTAGAGGCTATGGCATTCGGCTTTTGTCTCGAGTTTAGTAACCTTAGTTCGGTTTTATCAATAGGAGCAGCATGCTGATTTATTTTGAAAAAAGATTCTTCTGCTTTTTCAGCATCACCTGTGACCCACTGCAGTTGCAGCGCTGTAAAACCTAGTTTTTTTGCTTTTTCTACATGTTCTTGGTTTGCTCGGTCCGGATACCTAGCTGCATGTTGTAAATCTTTATAAGAGCCAATTTTCTTTGAAACTTCCTTTCTTGTTTTTTCAGCTATTTTCTTTTGCTCGTCAGAAATTTGATGCTCGAAAAACTGCCTTGATATATCTCCGTCACCATAATCGTCGCTGACCCAAGCTATTAGAGCGCTTAATCTATGGCCTCCATCGATCACAAAAATATTAACTCCTGATTGCCATAATATTATAGCTGGTATTAGGTCGCCGCTTATATAACTCTCTATAAAGCTTGAGATTTTATCTGGGGTCCAATCGGCAGTTTCCCTTTGAAAATCTGGTTTTCTTAAAATTGGATAAAAAAACGACCCTTCTTCCAAATCCCTTATTTGTATAGTTTGTCCAAATTGAGAAGTGCTGCCTCCTTCGTTAATAGCAAAGTCTTCTCGAGGAATTAAGGCGTCAAGGTTAACTTGTTGTGGCATAAAGGCACACCGGTTGTTTGTTAATTTTTTAAATTAGCATTTTTCTATTTAAAAGGGAATTAGCTTTATAAGCTCCTTGAGGGCTAGGGCAATAGCAGTCAAGCCAGTTTAATAGGGTAAGAGTTCAGTTTTTTGTTTCCTATAGTTTTTGGTTATCGGTGCTCCTTTTAGCTAATCGGCCCGTCTCATCGCAACCTTTCTCCTACCCGTTATTACGCTGTAGATACATCAGCGTCTTGCAACGGTCATCCGGCGCGCTCACTGTCCATCTGGCAGGTCCTTCTCTCATGATCAGTTGAGGATTCGTGCCATGCCCTTGCCCAACCGTTCGTTTCTCACCACTTCCCCCCGTGATGCCTTTGATATCGACACCGCTCGCCTGGCCGATTTCAGTGCCGATGATTTCGAGCTGGTCGCCCATCGCGGCGCCAGCGGCTATCGGCCCGAACACACGCTGGAGGCATATCGATTGGTGATCGAACAGGGGGCCGATACCATCGAGCCCGACATGGTGCCCACCCGGGATGGTGTGCTGGTCGATTTGGGCTAGTAGTGGCGGGCCGTGGCGTAACGCATCAAAAAGCCCCGCCATCGGCGAGGCTTTTTAGAGGTCAGACATGAGCTGTTATCGGTAATAGTCAATGATGGTCTGCCCCTGCTCGTCGCTGTTGACCAAAACGGTAAAGGTATCGCTGAGATGGCTGACCACGTTGGCATCTCTTACCAGCTCTTGATCCTTGAATCGAAGCGACATCTGATCACCAATGTGGGTCTCGGTAAATTCCCGGAGTTCCCCGCTGCATTCGGCAGAATCGATCACATCGACCGTGACGATCGGATTTGACGCCTCGTCATGATCCAGCGCGATATCGTGCACGCACGCCTGCTTGATGGGATACGTATAGCTGCCGGAGACGAATACCAGTCCGTCATCGGAGCGGTCGGGCGCCTCACCGCTGCAGCCGGCCAGTGCCAGAACGAGGGCGAGAGGATAAAGGTGGGGTTTCATATAAAGGCACGCTCTGACAGGTGAAAGAGGGGTAACTCACACTGTAGCCTCAAAAAGAACCGGCAGAGATTACGGTGAAGGTGAATCGGGTTCGAGTCATCAGCTCTGCGCAACAAAGAGGTCTGGATCAAGCCCGATGGTATCGGGACTCGTGATATCGCCCTTGCTGGCGTATTTCTCTATCTTTTGAGTTTCTGCAACGAACTTGTCGAGAAAGGCGGCAGGCGTGACGGCACTCAAGCGGTAGGAATGGATGCCAATGGTCCACTGCGGAAGCGTTTTTGTCGCCGTCAAAAATACTCTTGGCGCCGAGTAATCCTTGCAGATGATTTCGATGGTTTTCTGCTCTGATGCTCCATGCAAGAGAGGCTCTGAAAACAGGAAGTTTTCCAGCGTGTTGCTGGCATTGTTCTCACATTCGATTCGAGACGGTGGCACACCCCGGGCGACGGCGAGTGCCTTTATATTTGCGGATTCATTCGCATGGCCGCTGATAATCACGGCCCTTTCCGAGGCCCTGAATCGTTCGGCAACAACGTCAGCAATGTCATCATGGCTGTGCGCTGACCCGAGTACGAAGATGACATCGCTGTGTTTGTTTTCCGGCAGTGCGTCGATGATGTCAGTGGCGCGAGCATGGCGATCATCGTAATGCCATTCCATCGATACTCTCCCTGTCATGACTCATCCAGTATTGAATATCCCGCGCCGGGCAACCGCTTCGCCGGCGCGGTTATCTATTTTCGTTAAAATCCGACTTCCAGCCCGGCATAGAAGGTCCGCCCCGGTGCAGGCTCGAAATAGCGAGTGTTGTTGGCGTTGATGCGGGTGTTGGCGAAGTGCTCGCGGTCGAACAGGTTGCGAATGCCGGCGTAGAGATTGAGGCTCGTGTCGCCACCAAGCTGCCAGCCCTCGCCGGCGCGCAGGTTGATCAGCCAGTAGCTGTCGACGTCCACGTCATTGGCGTTGTCGGCCACCATGTCGCCGATGTACTGGGTTTCCAGCGTGGCAAAGCGCTGGTCAGTGCCTTCCCAGGTGAGCCAGTTGACCCAGGTCTGCTCCGGCAGGCCGGGAATGCGGTTGCTGTCATAGCGTTCGCCTTCGGCTTCGAAACTGTCGAAACGGTAGTGGGCCAGCGTCAACGCGCTATCCAGCCGCCAGGTCTCGTCGATCTGCCAGCCCAGTGCGACTTCAAGACCGTCCCGGTCGGTGTCCCCGGCGTTCTGGTAGAAGGTCCGGTCGTTGTCACCGTCCAGGTAATAGGGCACCAGCTCGTCGCGCACCCGCACCGAGAACAGCGCCACGTCGTAGTTCAGGCCGTTATTGAAGTGACCGCGCAGACCGATCTCGCGGTTCCACGCCTTCTGCGGTTCGACGCTGGCGTTGAAGCCGCCGCCGCCGGCAGGGTTGGCAAATTCGGAGAAGGTCGGCGTCTCGAATGAGGTGCCGGTATTCACATAGGCCTGATGATCGGGCAGGTAGCGATAGCTCAGGCCCGCGGAGCCGCTCCACTCGTTGAACTCGCGATCACCGCTGTCATCGCCGTTGGTGGTGAAATCATCATCCACCTTGAGCCTGACGCGGTCGTAGCGCGCGCCCAGCGAGGCGGTCCACTGATCGGTGAGATCAAGGTCGCCCTGCACAAAGACGCCGGTCGAGGTGGCGGTCTGGGTCTCGTCGGCCGCCGTATCGGTGACTTCGCCACTGAAAGCCACGTTGCGTCGCCAGCGGTCATCCTTCTGGTGCGCCGCATCGATACCCACCACGTAGCGCAGCGGCATATCACTCAGGCTCAGCGCCTGACGGTACTCGGCGCTGCCGCCAAAGAAGTCGCGGTCATAGCCCAGCAGGCTGTCGCCCGGATAGGGCAGCTGCTGCTCGAAGTTGCGCCAGGTGTAGAAGCCCTTCACATAGAGCTCGCCGGGGCCGGCGGAAAGATCCTCATACTGAAGCCCGACCACCTGCTGATCGACGCTCTGGCCGGTGTCATATTCCCGGGTAAAGCGACCGGCCTGATGGCGCTTTTGGGAGACCTGCTCACGGGTCAGGCCGCCCGGGTCTTCCGAGCGCGGGTTGTCGAGCAGATTGACGATGGCAGTCAGCGCGCGGTCCTCACTCAGCTCGCGGCGCAGTTTGGCATTGAGCAGGTACTTTTCGACCGAGCTGTGGTCACGATAGCCGTCCTGGTTCAACGCCGAGAGGCTGACGTGGTGCGACCAGTCGCCATCGCTGCCACCGGTCTGCAGGGAGGCCTTTTTGTAGCCGTCGCTGCCGCCTTCCACACGCAGGCGGGTGCCCGGGTCCTCGCGGCCGTCAGCTGTGGTCACCGAGATCACCCCGCCTGCGGCGTTGCCGTACAGCACCGACGACGGCCCACGAATCACCTCAATGCTCTCGGCGCTGTCGAGATCAATGGCATCGATCTGGGCCTGGCCGTCGGGCAGCGTATAGGGGATGCCGTCCATCAAAATGGTGACGCCGCGCACGCCAAAGGGCGCGCGGGCGCCAAAGCCGCGGATCGCGATGCGCTGGCCCTGGGCAAAGTTGTCGCGGTTCTGGATGAACACGCCCGGCACCTGCCCGAGTGATTCATCCAGCCGCACGCGCTGCTGGCCGCGCTGAATGCTCTCGCGCTCGACGGTCGAGACGGCCGCCGGGGTGTCGTAGAGCTCGCGGGCCAGACGCGGGGCACTGATGACCATGGTCTCCACGGCCTCATTGGGCGCTGTCTCCACGGCCCGAGTCTGCTCGCCATGGGCGGTCCCTGCCGCCATGGCGCCCGCCAGCGCAAACAGCAGCGTTCTGCGTGATGTCATGTTGTTCCCTTGAAACGGTTGTTCCCCATGGACACATGGGTGTTGTCGTTATGTTATTGGTTATGGCGCTGAGTTTAGCATCCGGTAACGCCCTATCGGGCGCGGGGGCGGCATCCTGGGGCAGGTTTTCAGCAGAGCGCGTCGGGTCATTGAGCAAGCGACTCGACAGCGCCCTGTCTGGTGGGGTGCCTTACGGCGGATATCTTGAACGGAAGATCGACTGTCTCCCTCTAGCGAGTGCGCTTGAGAAAATCCCTGAGCACCACGGCGTTGTTGCACTCTTCATCCCGGGCGGCAAACAGCAGGGTCAGCCCTTCCTCATTGGCGTGCTCGCGAAGCGTCTGCGCCAGCGTCGAGTCCCGGTCCCGCAGCTCCCGGCGGTAGGCCTCATAGAAGTCGTTCCAGCGCTCGCGGTCGTGGCTGAACCACTTGACCAGATCCTTCGAGGGGGCGATGTCGCGATACCACTCGTCGATATGGGCGTCTTCCTTGGCCATGCCCCGTGGCCACATGCCGTCGACCAGCACGCGGTAGCCGTCGCTGCTGTCGCGCTTGTCATAAATCCGCTTGAGCTGAATCTGCATGTCGCCTCCTGTCGATAGTGCGCGTGGGTTCAATAACACATTAGCTGTTTCGGATTCAGCCTGCAGGCTGCGTTTTGTCGCACCCGGCCAGGTCGGCAGGGCCTCAGGGATACTTAAGGAAGGCACAATACACGTTGCCGATTGTTATGATATAACCTAGCGCGCCAAAGAGGACTCAGACGGTCGGGAGCGTGCGCGAAAGATGTCGGCGAATGCGGTGTTAAGGGTCAACGAGCTGTGCATTCGTGCCGGCGGACAGACGGTGGTCAGTGATCTCTGCTTTCATGTCGCCGCGGGCGAACGGGTCTGTCTGCTGGGGCCATCGGGCTCCGGCAAGTCGCTGACCGCCGGGGCCATTCTGGGACTGTCGCCGCACTCGGTGCAGATCGATGGCAGCGTGTGCATCAATGGCGTGGAGGTGGCCGATATTCGCGCCACCCGTCGCCCGATGCAGTCACGCTCGGGCATGGTCTTTCAGGACACCCATTCGGCGCTCAACCCGCTGGTCAGCGTCGGGGCGCAGCTGCGTGAACCCTTCATGCGCTTTCACGGCCTCTCGCGCAAAAGCGCCCTGGGAGCGGCCATGGCGATGCTGCGTGGCATGAACATCGAAAGGGCCGAAGAGGTCATGCAGCGCTCGCCGGCCGAGCTTTCCGGCGGGCAGCGCCAGCGTATCTGCATGGCGCTGGCGCTGGCCTGCAAACCGGCCCTGATCGTGGCCGACGAGCCCACCACGGCGCTGGATGTGCTCACCCAGGAAGAGGTGTTGAAGCTCCTGCGCGAGTGCACCGGCACCTCTGACACCCCGGCGCTGCTGTTTATCTCCCACGATATCGGCGCGGCCTGTCGGCTGTGCGAGCGTGCCGTCATCATCGATGATGGGCGGCTGATCGAGAGCAACACGCTGACCCACATCATCGCCAATCCGCAGCATCGCTTTACGCGTCAGCTGGTGCACGCGCTGCGGGAAAGCGCCCCCGGCATGCCGCCTTATGCCGCCGACTTTGATGTGCGCGAGGGTCTGCTGTGCACGGCGTAGATTCCAGCGATGCGTCATCGCCATTGCTGTGCGCCGAGGGGCTGCATAAACATCTTTATCAGCCGAGTCCGGCGTTCTGGCGGGCGCGGTCACCCCGCACGATCCTGCGCGACATTCACCTTTCCATTCACGCCGGGGAGCGCATTGGTCTGGCCGGCGTCTCCGGGGCCGGCAAGACCACGCTTTTGAACCTGCTGCTGGCGCTGAAGGGCGCCGATGCCGGGTCGATCACCTGTCAGGGTCGCGTCGTGCGCCCGGCCTCGGTGCGGGCCCTGCGCTGGTACCGACGGCTGGTGCAGTACATCCCCCAGGACCCGGCATCGTCACTGGACCCGCGCATGAGCGTGCGCGAGCTGATCCGCGAGCCGCTGGTGCGTCTGAACGTGCTGGATAACCACACCCGGCGCATCGAGGAGGCGCTGGATCGGGTGGGGCTCGGCCAGAAGTTTCTGGGCTATCGACCTGATGCACTGTCCGGCGGTCAGGCCCAGCGCGTGGCCATTGCCCGAGCCGTGGTACTGCGTCCGCGGCTTCTGCTGGCCGATGAGCCGCTCAGCGGGCTGGATCTGCCGGTGCGTGCCCGGGTCATGCAGCTTTTCGATGACATGAGTCGACTCGATGGCACCGCCTTTGTGATCATCTCGCATGATCTCTCGGTCATGCCCCGGCTCTGTGAGCGCACGCTCATCCTGCATAACGGCGCGATCATCGAGGACCGTCCGACGCAGGCCCTGTTCGAGGCGCCGGCCCATGACCATACCCGGGCACTGGTGCGCGCCGCACGGCTGGAGCACGCCGTGATCACACCAGCGGCCACTCCTTCCCTTCACCCTGTTCCTTGATACCGATTGCCCAGGAGATCCGTCTTGACCCTTCGTCGCGCGTTTTATCTATCCCTCGGGGCCCTGTCGCTGGCCCTGCTTACCGGCTGTCAGCAGGAAGAATCCACCCAAGAGGACGCCGCCAGCGCCGACAGCAAGCGTCTGCGGGTCGCCATGCTGCAGCCGCCGCGCTCCGGACTCAATCCGCTCACCGATGATGCCTTCAAGCTGTCGCGCTGGCGTACCGCCGAGACGCTGATTCGCCTGAACGATGACAATGACCCGCAGCCGTTGCTGGCCACCGGGTGGGAGCGCCTCGATGAACGCACCTGGCGCTTCAAGATTCGCGGTAACGTCACCTTCCATGACGGCACGCCCCTGACCGCCGAACAGGTCGTCAGGGCACTGACGGCGGCCACCCACGCCGCGCCGCGCCGCGCCCGCGCATTCTTGATGGCGTCAACATGACCATTGAAGCCGATGGTGACAACGCCGTGCAGGTACGCACCGAACATACCGACCCGCTGGTGCCCAATCGCCTCTCCAGCCCGCAGCTGGCGATCATGGCGGCGAAGGCCTACGGCGAGGATGGCCGGGTCAATCCGATCGAGGCCGGCACCGGGCCGTTTGTATTGAAAGAGATCAACGGTACCCAGAGTGCCCGACTCGATCGTTATGACGACTACTGGGGCGAGCGTGCCGAACTGGCCGGCATCGACGCCGACTACGTGCCCGACGGTACCGCCCGCGCGGCGGCCCTGCGCACCGGTACGGCCGATGTGGTCGAGGCCGTGCCGGTCTCCCAGGTCGCGCTGATCGACCCGGAGCTGGTCCATGAGGTGCCGATGCCGCGCACCAACACGCTCTATCTCAACACCGAGCGCGGCGTGTTCAGCGACCCGACGATGCGCGCCGCGGCCCGTGAAGCACTCGACCAGGCAGCGATCGTCAGAACGGTCTATGAAGGGCGCGCCGATGAGGCGAAGGGGCTGCTGGGGCCAGCACTGGCCTGGGCCGATGGCCTGCGTTCGCCGATTGAAGGGCGTCCCGAAGCCGCTGACCCGAACGGCGCCAGTATCACGCTGGGGACCTTTACCGACCGCGCGGAGCTGCCGGAAGTGGCGGTGCTGCTGGAGCAGCAGTTGAAGGCCGCCGGTTTCACGGTCCATCAGGAGGTGCGCCAGTACGCCCATATCGAATCGGACATGCTGGCCGGGGCGTTTGACGCCGTCATCCTGTCGCGCGCGACCATGCTCGATTCCGGCGACCCGGTCGCCTACATGTACAGCGACTTCGCCTGTGAGGGCTCCTTCAACATCGCCCAGCTCTGTGACCCGAAAGTGGATGAGGCGCTGGCCCGCGCTGCTGACCTGCCCACCGGGCCCGAGCGTCGTCAGGCGATCATCGACGCCGAAGCCGCCATTCTGGAAACCGATGCCGCCGTGCCAATGCTGCATGAGCGCGTCATCCAGGGTGAAGCCGCGCGAGTGGCAAATACTGTGCGCGACCCACGCGAGCGCGAACTGATCACCGAGCACACGCGCCTTGATGGCGCCTCTCGTTAAGGCGGCGGTCATGAGCACGTCCGGTGTGACTACTGCCCCCTTCCATGCCCTGGTGCCAAGCCTGCGCATCCTGGTACCTACCCTCTCGCGGCTGGTGACGCTGTCTGCCGTGGTGGTACTGGTGGGGCTGCTGCTCTGGCTTTCCGGGCGTGATCCGGCGTTGAGCATCCTGCGTGCCCGCGCCGGCGATCAAAATCCGACGCCGGAAGCGCTGGACGCCATTCGTGTCCAGCTGGGGCTTGATATGGGCCCGTGGGAGAAGCTCGGCCACTGGCTCTGGGGCCTTGTGCACGGTGACGCCGGGATCTCGTGGATTTCGGGCGGGCCGGTGCTGCCCGGCATGCTGTCGGCCACCGGGGTCTCGCTGGTGCTGATGCTCGGGGCCCTGCTGGTGGCGCTGGTGACCACCGTGACGCTGTGCGTGAGCGCCGTTCGCCGCGGGCTGATCGGCGAGCCGGTGCCCACCTCCGGGGCCGTGGGCGCCACGCTCACCGCCCTGCCGGAGTTTCTGCTCGCCGCGATCCTGTTGGTGGTCTTTGCTGCCGGGCTCAACTGGCTGCCGCCCTATGGCTGGGGCGAGTGGCGCCATATGGTGCTGCCTTCGCTGGCGCTCGGGCTGCCGGCCGGCGGGCTTCTGGGGCGGTTGTTCAGCGACGGTCTGACGGCGAGTTTTTCCGAGCGCTGGGTGGCGACCTGGCATGTGGCGGGCTTTGGCAGGCGGCGCATTGCACTGGCTGTGCTCAAGCGCACCCTGCCCAGTCTCATGCCGCAGGTGGGGCTGGTGGTCGTCGGGCTGACCGGCGGGGCGATTGCCGTTGAACAGGTGTTCTCGATTCCCGGTCTGGGGCGGGCCACCCTGGGGGCCGCCTCGGCGCAGGACATGCCGGCGCTGCAGACCGGCATCGTGCTGCTGCTGGCGATTGCCGTGGTGCTCGGCGGCGCGGCGGGGCTTGTCCGCACGCTGATGCTTGGGCGGACCCTGCGCGCCGGCGCCATTCCCGTGACCCGCCATGAGTCTCACCGCGGGCGCTGGCAGTGGCTGGTGCCGGCGGTGGTGGCGCTCGCGCTGGTGATCATTATTGTCGCCGGCATGGGGCGCGACCCGCTCACCTCCAGCTACCTGCGTCTGCAGACGCCGAGTCTGGCCCTGCCGCTGGGCGCCGATGGCACCGGGCGCGATATTCTTGCCCGCGTCAGCCACGGGGCGCTGTCGACCATGGGCATGGCGCTGGTCGTGGTCACCATCACCTTTGTGCTGGGTCTGTTGATCGGGCTGGCGCCGCGGCTGGCGGCCGGGCCCATCGAGGTCACCAACGCCGCCCCGCCGGTGATTGCCGGTCTGATCGTGGCCGGTGTGATGGGCCCCAGCACCAGCGGCGCCATCATTGCGGTCACGCTGGTGAGCTGGGCGCCGCTGGCGGCGCACACGGCAGCGCTGGTGAGCGAAGTGCAGGGCCAGGCGCACGTGCGCATCACGCCCATGCTGGGGGTGGGGCGTCTGCGGCTTCTCACCCGCTATGTGCTGCCGGCGGTGATCGGCCCGGTCTTTCGTCACGCCATGCTGCGCCTGCCGGGCATCGCCCTGGCGCTGGCCGCGCTTGGGTTTCTGGGCCTCGGCCCCCGCCCGCCGGCACCAGAGTGGGGGTTACTACTTGCCGAAGGCATTCCCTATCTGGAGCGCGCGCCCTGGGCGGTGCTGGTGCCGGCACTGGCGCTGGTACTGATGTCGATTCTGGCGGTGTCGCTGTCGAGCCTCTGGCGGCGCGGCTGAGCGCCCGGGTTGAGACAGACTGAAAAGAAAGGCGCCCCTCCTGCGAGGGGCGCCTTTTTGCCGGGGGATGGAAGCTGCCGGTTTATGACCCTGCCCGACTACCCCTTTACCGGTGCCTGCACGCTGTCGGTGCCTTCGCCATCCAGCCAGTTGATGTGGTGCATGCGCCGCACCACCACGAACTCGTCGCGGTTGGAGCCGACGGTGCCGTAGTAGTTGAAGCTGTACGAGAGCTGGGCGTAGCCGCCGATCATGTGCGTGGGCTTGGGACACACGCGGGTGACCGAGTTGTGAATGCCGCCGCGGGTGCCGCTGATCTCCGAGCCCGGCACGTTCACGATCCGCTCCTGGGCGTGATACATCATTGCAAGGCCCGGCTTGACGCGCTGGCTGACCACCGCCCGCGCGGCAATCGAGCCGTTGGCGTTGTAGAGCTCGATCCAGTCATTGTCCTCCACACCGAGCGACTTCGCATCGTCCTCGGAGAGCCAGACGATTGGCCCGCCGCGCGACAGCGTGAGCATCAACAGGTTGTCCGAATAGGTGGAGTGAATGCCCCACTTCTGGTGCGGGGTAATCCAGTTGAGCACCCGCTCGGGGTTCTGGTTGCCATCGGGACGCTTGATACCGGCCATCGCGGCGCGGGTATCGATCGGCGGGCGATAGGTCAGAAGGCTCTCGCCAAAGGCACGCATCCAGGCGTGATCCTGATAGAACTGCTGGCGACCGCTCAGGGTGCGCCACGGGATCAGTTCGTGGACGTTGGTGTAGCCGGCGTTATAGGAGACGTGCTCATCTTCAAGGCCCGACCAGGTGGGGCTCGAGATGATCTTGCGCGGCTGGGCCACCACATCACGAAAGCGGATTTTCTCCTCATGCTTGGGCAGCGCCAGGTGGGCGTGTTCACGCCCGGTGATTTTCGAGAGTGCCTCCCAGGCGCGCACCGCCACCTTGCCGTTGGTTTCCGGGGCCAGGGTCAGAATCATTTCGGCGGCATCAATGGCGCTGTCGATGATCGGGCGCCCCTTTGCCGGGCCTTCGGCCTTGCAGCGGTTGAGCTGACCCAAAAGCTCGATCTCGGGGCCGGTGGGCCAGCTGATGCCCTTGCCGCCGTTGCCCAGCGTGTCCAGCAGTGGTCCGACCGAGGTGAAACGTTCATAAGTGGCCGGGTAGTCGCGCTTGACCGCAATCAGATGCGGCATGGTGTGGCCGGGAATGGGCTCGCACTCGCCGCGTTTCCAGTCGCGCACCTCGACCTGGGCCAGCTCGCCGGGGGAGTCATGCTGCATGGGCTGGGTGACCAGATCGGTCTCCTCGCCCAGATGCCCCACGCACACCCTTGAAAAGGCCTTTGCGATGCCCTTGTAGATCTCCCAGTCGCTGCGGGATTCCCACGCCGGATCGGTGGCCGCCGTCAGCGGGTGAATGAAGGGATGCATGTCGGAGGTGTTGAGGTCGTCCTTCTCGTACCAGGTGGCCGTAGGCAGCACCACGTCGGAGTAGAGACAGGTGGTCGACATGCGAAAATCGAGCGTCACCAGCAGGTCGAGCTTGCCCTCCGGGGCGTCATCACGCCATTCGACTTCTTCCGGCAGCGCCCCGCCCATCTCGCCAAGGTCCTTGCCCTGCAGCCCGTGGGTGGTGCCCAGCAGGTACTTGAGCATGTACTCGTGCCCCTTGCCGGAGCTGCCCAGAAGGTTCGAGCGCCACACAAACAGATTGCGCGGGAAGTTCTGCGGGTTGTCCGGGTCTTCCGAGGCAAAGCGCAGATCGCCGCTTTTGAGCTGGCTGATCACATAGTCGTTGAGCGGTTGCCCGGCGGCCTCTGCAGCACCGGCCAGGTGCAGCGGATTGGTGTCCAGCTGTGGCGCAGACGGCAGCCAGCCCATGCGCTCGGCGCGCACGTTGAAATCAATCAGGCTGCCGGAGTACTCCTCGCGCCGGGCCAGCGGCGAAAGCAGGTCCTTGATCTCGACCTTCTCAAAGCGCCACTGGCTTGAGTGGTTGTAGAAAAACGAGGTGCCGTTCATGTGGCGCGGCGGGCGGTTCCAGTCCAGTCCGAACGCCAGCGGTGTCCAGCCGGTCTGCGGGCGCAGCTTCTCCTGGCCCACGTAGTGCGCCCAGCCGCCGCCGGTCTGACCGATACAGCCGCACAGGATCAGCATGTTGATCAGGCCGCGGTACTGCATGTCCATGTGGTACCAGTGGTTGAGCCCGGCACCGACGATGATCATTGAGCGACCGCGGGTTTTATCCGCGTTGTCGGCAAACTCGCGCGCCAGTCGGGAGATCTGCGCTGCCGGCACGCCGGTGATCGCCTCCTGCCAGACCGGAGTATAGGGGCGCATCTGATCCAGTGAGGTGGCGCCGTCGTCTTCGCCGGTCTCGCCATCGCTGAGTCTGAGGCCCTGGTCAATGCCGTAGTTGGCCACCATCAGATCAAATACCGTGACCGCCAGCACCTGGCGCCCGTCCGCCAGGGTCAGCTGTTTGGCCGGCAGATGATGGTAAAGCACGTCGTTGCCATCGACGTGGTTGAAGTAGTCATGGCGGATGTGGCCAAAGTAGGGGAAGCCGACCCGCACGACCCGATCATGGGCGGGGACCAGCGACAGGCGCAGGTGAATGTCATCGCCGTCCGCGTCGCGCTGCTCCAGATTCCAGCGGCCCTGGCCCGCCTCTGCCTCACCCCAGCGAAAGCCGATCGAGCCACGCGGCACCACCAGCTGGTCGCGCGTCTCATCCCAGGCGACTGTCTTCCATTCGGGATTGTTGTCCTGACCGAGTGCGGCATCAAAATCGGCGGCGCGCAGCTGGCGGCCGGGCACGAAGCTGCCATCCTCGCGCGCTTCCAGCTCGACCAGCATCGGCATATCGGTATAGCGGCGCACGTAGTCGGTGAAGTACTCGCTTTGTCGGTCGAGGTAAAACTCCTTCAGGATCACGTGGCCCATTGCCATGCCCAGTGCCGAGTCGGTGCCCTGGGTGGGGCTGATCCACTCATCACACAGCTTGGCAACTTCGGCGTAGTCCGGCGTGATCGCGACCGTCTTGGTGCCCTTGTAGCGCACTTCGGTGAAAAAGTGCGCATCCGGCGTGCGCGTCTGCGGCACGTTGGAGCCCCAGGCGATGATGTAGTTCGAGTTGTACCAGTCGGCGGATTCCGGCACGTCGGTCTGCTCGCCCCAGGTCTGCGGGCTGGCCGGCGGCAGGTCGCAGTACCAGTCATAAAACGACAGGCACACCCCGCCAATCAGCGACAGATAGCGCGCGCCGGCGGCGTAGGAGACCATCGACATGGCCGGGATCGGCGAGAAGCCAATGATGCGGTCCGGCCCGTACTGTTTGGCGGTGTAGACGTTGGAGGCCGCCACCAGGGTTTCCATCTCCTGCCAGTCGGCGCGCACGAAGCCGCCCATGCCGCGCAGGCGCTTGTACTGCGCGGTCCTGGTTGGGTCCTCCACGATCGAGGCCCAGGCATCGACCGGGTCCGGGTGCTGCTCAAGCGCTTCGCGCCACAGCCGGATCAGCGCCTTGCGTACCAGCGGATACTTGAGCCGGTTGGCGCTGTAGAGATACCAGGAGTAGCTCGCCCCGCGCGGGCAGCCCCGGGGTTCATGGTTGGGCAGGTCCGGCCGGGTGCGCGGATAGTCGGTCTGCTGGGTCTCCCAGGTGACCAGGCCGTTCTTGACGTAGATCTTCCAGCTGCACGAGCCGGTGCAGTTCACCCCGTGGGTGGAGCGCACCACCTTGTCATGCTGCCAGCGGGCGCGATAGCCGTTCTCCCACTCGCGGCTCTCTTCGCGCACTTCGCCGTGGCCGCCCGCAAATGAGGTGCGGATCTTTTTCATGTACTGCAGTCGGTCGAGAAAATAGCTCATGGGTCAGTCTCCTTGGGCGTGCCTAGCAGGGGGCCGGGGCGTTACGACGGGCATAAAACCACCAGGTCAGCGCCATGCAGCTGAGATAGAAGAAAATAAAACCGTAAAGGGCCGGCGCCACGCTGCCGGACAGCGCCATCGCGGTGCCATAGGATTTGGGAATGAAGAAACCGCCGTAAGCAGCCATCGCCGAGATGAACCCCAGAACGGCGGCAGATTCGCGATTGGCCTCGGTGCGCACCTGCTCCAGGTGGTCATCACCCAGTGCCTGGCGACGCTGGTTGAAGAAGATGACCGGCACCATGCGATAGGTAGAGCCGTTGCCGATGCCGGTGGCGATGAACAGGATCAGAAACATCAGGAAAAAGCCTACAAAGCTGCCGCTCTGGCCCGGGTCCTGAGACAGGGAACCGCCGGGGAGAAAGAGCAGTACCCCCAAAACGCCTGCCACCATCAGAGCGAAGTTCCAGAGCGTGACTCGTGCCCCGCCCAGTCGGTCGGCCAGCCAGCCGCCCAGCGGCCGGGCGAGTGCGCCGACCAGCGGCCCCAGAAAGGCGTAGCGGGTCGGATCAACGCTGGGGAACTGCATGCCGGAGAGCAGCGGGAAACCGGCGGCAAAGCCGATGAAGCTGCCAAAGGTGCCCAGATACAGCCAGCTCATCAGCCAGTTGTGTTGGCGCTTGAAGATCACCGCCTGATCGCGGAAGGAGGATTTGGCCGAGGCGATGTCATTCATGCCAAACCAGGCGGCCAGTGCGGCAATGACAATCAGCGGCACCCAGATGAAGGCAAGGTTTTGCAGCCAGACCGACTCGCCGGCATGTACGCCCTGAGTGACGGTCAGCGGGCCACCGGCCATCGGCCCCAGCACGCTGGTGGCAATCACCAGTGGACCGATCAGCTGCAGGGCGGAGACGCCCAGATTGCCAAGGCCTGCGTTCAGGCCCATGGCGGTGCCCTTTTGTGACTGCGGATAGAAAAAGCTGATGTTGGCCATGCTTGAGGCGAAGTTGCCGCCGCCAAAGCCGCACAGCAGGGCCAGAATCAGCATCACGCTGTAGGGCGTATCAGGATGCTGCACCGCCACCCCGATCCACAGGCACGGCAGCAACAGCGAGGCGGTTGAAATCGCCGTCCAGCGCCGGCCGCCAAAAATCGGCACCATGAAGCTGTAGAAGATGCGAAGCGTGGCACCGGACAGGGACGGCAGCGCGGCCAGCCAGAAGAGCTGATTGGGGCTGTAGCCAAAACCGAGCTGGGGCAGGCGCACCACCAGGATGCTCCAGATCGACCACACCGCAAAGGCCAGCAGCAGGTTGGGAATCGAGATCCACAGGTTGCGCCGGGCAATGCGCGCTCCGGTGGTCTGCCAGAATGTGGCGTCTTCGGGGTGCCACTCGGTCAGTACCAGCGAACGGGGGGCGGCAAGCTCCGGCAGGTCCGTGCTGCGCGGGGCCTTGCCCCAGCTCTGGTTGTCGGCGCGGGTAATGGCGTAATGCATCCACGCAAGGGCGGCAATCACCACCACAAACAGCAGCATGAAGCAGCTCTGCCAGATGCCCACCACATCGTTGAGCATGCCAAACGTCAGTGGCAGCAGGAAGCCGCCCAGCCCGCCGACCATGCCGACCACGCCGCCGACCGCACCCACATGGTCGGGGTAATAGACCGGAATGTGCTTGAACACGGCGGCCTTGCCCAACGACATGAAAAAGCCCAGCACAAAGATCAGCACGATGAACAGCGGCAGTGTGATGACCAGCGAGAAGCTGACCTCACCGCGCACGCTCTCGATCATGAATCGGCTCGGCGGATAGCTCAGCACCAGCAGACACAGCGCCGAGATGCCCAGCGTCCAGTACATGACGCGTCGGGCGCCGATGCGGTCTGAAAGTACGCCGCCCAGAATGCGAAACAGCGAGGCCGGCACCGAATAGAGCGCCGCCACCATGCCGGCGGCAGCAATGCCCAGTCCGTAGACCTCCATCAGATAGTGGGGCAGCCACAGGGCGAGTGCCACGAAGCCGCCAAAGACAAAGAAGTAATACAGCGAGAAGCGCCAGACCCGCAGCTCGGAAAGCGGCGCCAGCTGCACCTTTAGAGGCACCGGCGCCCGACGCTCGGCATGGGCCGGATCCTCTTTCGCCAGCACCCAGAACGCGATACCGGCCAGCGCCAGCACGGTGGCATAGACCAGCGCCGTACCCTGCCATCCCATCGCCAGCAGCAGGAAGGGGGCAGCGAAGTTGGTGATGGCGGCCCCCACGTTGCCGGCACCAAAAATGCCCAGTGCCGTGCCCTGTTGGCCGGCGCCATACCAGGTCGAGGTGTAGGCCACCCCGACGATGAATCCGCCCCCGGCCAGCCCCACGCCCAGGGCAGCCAGCAGCAGCATGGCGTAGCTTGTCGCGAAGGTGAGCAGGTAAACGCAGGCCGCGCTGACCAGCATCAACAGGCTAAAGACCCGACGTCCGCCGAAGCGGTCGGTCCAGAGACCCAGCAACAGCCGGCTGACGGAGCCCGTGAGGACGGGCGTGGCCATCAAGAGCCCGAGCTGGGTATCGGACAGGCCGAATTCCTGCTTGAGGCGGACCCCGAGGATCGAAAAGATCGTCCAGACCGCAAAGCACAGCGTGAAGGCCAGCGTCGAGAGACCCAGCGCACGCCGCTGCTGTGATCGTGGTGGGGATGCGGTGTCTGCGCTCATGATGGTGCCCTCGTAGCCGGGATGATGGCGTCAGGACTACTGTGCGCGAGATGGCGCGAGCGCTTTTGACCGTCGTCAAAATAGACCGGCTGAAAATAGCGTTAAATCAGCGTGTTATCTCATTGGCGATAGCGAGCGGCGTGCCCGTAGATCGCTGAAAGCAAAGCCCTTTATGGGGTTGATTACCTCCTTGGAGGTAGCTGGCCCTCGCAGGAGGACACCATGGGGGTAGCCAAACGCTTTGTGCCCTCGCACTACGCGCTCTCCCTGATGCTTGCCCTGATTCTTTCGGGGGTTTCCCTGCTGGCGCTGGGGGGCATCTTGGCCAGCGGCTGGCTGGCCGATACTGCCCGGCTGGATGCCCGGATGATCAATCAGGCCGGCTCGCTGCGCATGCAGACCTGGCGGCTGGCAGCGCAGGCGCCCACTGCGGATGCCGAGCGTTGGCAGACGTTGCTGAAGGGGGTGGATGACACCTGGCAACGTCTGGCGACAGCGGTGGCCCTTGAGTATGAGCCAGACGTTGTGGCGCAGCTGGCGGACGTACGTCTTGAGTGGCGTGAAGCGTTGCACCCGGACATGCGTACCCCTGCGCAGGCGGTGAGCGTGGAGCCCCGGCGCATCGTTGATCATGTCCGTGCGCTGGATAACCTGACCAAGGCACTTCAGACACTGGCCGAGGCACGCATCAGCCGGCTTTGCACCCTGCAGGTGGTGTTGCTGTTGCTCACCCTGCCGCTGATCGCCTGGGGCGCATATCAGCTTCATTGTCACGTGCGTCGCCCGCTGGGGCGGCTTTTGAACGTGATCGAGGCCCTGCGCGCCGGCGAACTCAAGGCGCGCAGTGGCTACTGGCGCAACGATGAAATCGGGCTGCTGGCGGCCACCATCGATGACATGGCCGGTCAGCTCGACGCGTTTTGTCAGCATCTCAACGATCAGGTCGAAGAGCGCGGTCATCGACTGGAGCAGAGTCATCTGGCGCTGACGCTTCTATACGACAATGCACGCTATCTGGCCACGACCGCCCCCGAGGCGATCGACCCCGAACAGGCGCTGCGCCCCTTCGGGACGCTGATGGCCCCGGCCGAACTGAGGCTGGTCTCTCCCGGGGATCGCAGTGACGATGACGCCTACTACATTCCTCTCAAGGGCGATGCACAGACGCCTCTGGTATTGACGGCCCGCCTGCCGGGCGCGGCGCCGTTGCCGGCCTGGAAGTGTCGACTCTGCGAGACGCTGGCCGACCAGCTGGGGGCGGCGCTGGCCCTGCGCGCCCAGGGACGGCACAAGCGGCGACTGGCGCTGATGGACGAGCGCGCCGTGATCGCCCGTGAGCTGCATGACTCACTGGCGCAGTCGCTGAGCTATCTCAACATTCAGGCCCTGCGACTGGGCCGCGCCCTGCCGGAGACCACCGACAGCGACGCACCGGCCATTCTCGCCGAGCTGCGCGAGGACATCAATCAGGCCTACCGACAGCTGCGTGAACTGCTGGTCACCTTTCGTCTGCGTTTGACCGAGGATGGCATCAACGCGGCGGTACAGGCCACGGTGGGCGAGTTTGCCGAGCGGGGCGGGCTCGACATCGATATGAGGCTCGCCCTTGCCGATGACGTCCTCTCCCCCGATCAGGAGCTGCATCTGGTCCAGATTCTGCGGGAGGCGCTGGCCAACGTGGTACAGCATGCTCGAGCGAAAAAGGTCGCGGTGACCCTGACCGGCCAGGCCGGTAGCATTGAACTGATCGTTGAGGATGACGGCGTGGGCCTGCCCGAGCACCCAACGCGCACGCATCACTATGGCACCATCATCATGGCCGAGCGCGCCCGCAGTCTGGGCACCACGCTGGAACTGGTCCGCCGTGACACGGGCGGCACGCGGGTGGCGCTGAACTTCATCAACGATCCCCACATCCCGGGAGACACCACAGCATGAGCTCTCATGACACAAGCCCTCATGACATGAACCACCAGCCGCCACCACGCGGCGTACTGGTGGTGGACGATCACCCGCTCTTTCGACGCGGGGTGCAGCAGCTATTGGCGATGAGCACGTCGCTGAGTCTGGCAGGCGAGGCCGACAGCGGCGCCCGGGCGCTGGAGTACTGCACGCACCATGTGCCGGATCTGATTCTGCTGGACATGAAGATGGCGGGCATGGACGGCATCGAGACGCTGACCCGGCTGCGTGAAGCAGGCGTGGCCGTGCCGATCGTGATGCTCACCGTCTCTGAAGAGCAGGACGACGTGCTCGCCGCGATTCGCGCCGGGGCCAGCGGCTATCTGCTCAAGGACACCGACCCCGAGGCGCTGTTGGCGGCCATCGAGGCACTCGATGAGCAGGGCGATGCCTTTGATCCGCGCCTCATGGGCCTTTTGACCCGGGCCCTGCGTGAACCCGCGCCCGGTCCCGAGGCGCTGGTGGCCCGGCTGACCCGACGCGAGCGCGACATTCTGCGTCTGATCGCCCAGAGTCAGTCGAACAAGGAGGTCGGCCGGCGCCTCGACATCAGCGAAGGGACGGTCAAGGTCCACGTCCGGCATCTGTTAAAAAAGATGGGCATGCGCACCCGTACCGAAGCGGCAGTCTGGGCCGCCCGGGAAGGATGGAAATAAGCAGGGGGCTGGTCAGCCCCGGCACACCCGGCTAGGCTTTCTGGCCCTATCGTATGACTGGAGCGCTTTTCATGCTGAAACCGTTACTGCGCGGGTGCCTGCTGGCGCTACCGCTTTGCTCGCCTCTGGCACTGGCCGATGCCGACCACCCGCATGTCGAAATCCGGACCACCCAGGGCAGTATCGAGCTGGAACTCGACGCCGCGGCGGCGCCCCATACGGTGGAGAACTTCCTGCGCTATGCCGAGGAGGATTTCTATCAGGGTACCGTGTTCCACCGCGTCATCGACGGTTTCATGATTCAGGGCGGCGGCATGACCGCCGACATGTCGACCAAAAAGACCCGTGACCCCATCGCCCTGGAAGAGAGCGGCCTCAAGAATACCCGGGGCACCATCGCCATGGCGCGTACCGCGCAGCCCGATTCGGCCACCAGCCAGTTCTTCATTAACCTGGTCGACAATCAGGCGCTGGATTACCGCAATCTCTACGAGCCCGGCTATACCGTTTTCGGTCACGTTGTCTCCGGTATGGACGTGGTGGATGCCATTGCCGGTGCGCCCACCGGTCGCCGCGGCCCGCATGCCGACGTACCGCGCGAGCCGATTACCATCCTCGAGGTCGAGCGGGTGGATTGATGTGCCACTGACATGACGGCCCGGAATGCCTGCCCAGGGGTTCCGGGCCGTTTTTTGTGGCTCATCACAAGGGCGTGTACGCGGTGTGCCCCGAAGCTGCGATGATGATCACTCGAATCATCACGAGGGCGGTACATGAGACTTCAGGGACAGCGGGCTGTGGTGACCGGGGCTGCCAGCGGCATCGGGCTTGCCACGGTCGAGCGTTTTCTCATTGAAGGGGCAAGCGTGGCACTGCTGGATCAGGACGCGCCTGCCCTGATCCGAGAGGGCACCCGGCTGGGGCGGTCGTATCCCGGCAGGGTTCATGTCGAGACGGTGGACGTGGCCGATCATGATGCCGTCAGAGGCGTCATGGCCTCTTCGCTCGACGCTCTGGGCAAGATCGATATCCTGGTCAACGCCGCCGGCGTCAACGTTTTCTCCGACCCGCTGGCGGTGGATGCCGAGCTCTGGCAGCGCTGTCTTTCTATCAATCTGGAAGGCGCCTGGCACTGCATTCAGGCGCTGTTGCCGTCGATGCTTGCGCAGTCGCGCGGCCATGTGGTCAACATCGCCTCGGTCCATGGGCATCGGATCATTCCCGGGGCCTTTCCCTATCCGGTGGCCAAGCACGGCCTGATCGGGCTGACCCGTTCGCTGGGCATTGAATACGCGGCCCGGGGCATTCGGGTCAATTCGATTTCGCCTGGGCTGATTGCAACGCCCTCCGCGCAGGCCTGGCTTGACGGGTTACGCCCGGCTGAACGCGCGCGTCAGGCCGAACTCATCCCCTGTCGTCGTCTGGGCGAGGCCGACGAGGTCGCCGCAACGGCGCTGTTTCTGGCCGGTGACGAGGCGCGCTTTATCAACGCCACCGACATTCTTGTCGATGGCGGGCGCAGTCAGGTCTATCACCTGTAAACCACGCTCGCCGTCGATCGGTCTGGTGCGATCAGTGCAGCTGACCGGAGGGGCCGAAGTACTCGAAATGGCGACAGGGCGTATCGATGCCCAGTGCCGCCAGGGCATTGTCCACATCGCGCATGAAGCCGGTGGGACCGGTGAAATAGCAGCTCGGCGTTACCTCGCGCGGCAGATAATCCGCCAGCAGGGCGCGATCGATGATGCCCTTGTGACGCTTGTCGTCGGGCGTGTCCGGATGGCTGTAGACGTAGCGGTAAGTCAGCTGGCAGCTGTACTGCTCGACCATGGCCTTGAGGTGTTCATGAAAGGCGTGGACGTTTGCGTTGCGCGCCGCGTGCAGATAGATCACCTGGCGGCCGGCATCAAGCGCCTGGGCCATGAGCGACAGCATCGGGGTCTGGCCGACGCCGCCGCTGATCAGCATCACCGGTGCATCGCGATCATCGAGCACCATTTCCCCGACCGGCGCCAGCAGCTGCACATGATCGCCGACGTTGATGTGATCGTGCAGGTGGCGACTGGCGCGTCCCTGGCCCTCACGCTTGACCGAAATACGATAGAAGTCATCCCCCGGAAGGGACGTCAGGCTGTACTGGCGCAGCGCCTGTTCGCCGTCGATCTCAAGGGACACGCCCAGATACTGCCCCGGCTGGAAGGTGCGCACCGGGCTGTCATCGGCCGGTCTGAAGTAGAACGACACGATCTCCTCGCTTTCCGGCACGCGATCGACCAGCGTGAAAGCACGCTCGCCGCGCCAGCCGCCCGGTGCCTGTTCCAGCTGCTGATAGGTTGCTTCCTCGGCATCGATCAGTCGATCGGCAAACTCCCAGTAGAGCCCGCTCCAGGCATCGGCTACTTCGGGGGTCACGGCATCACCCAGCACCTCGCCGATCGCTGCCATCAGGCATTCGGCCACGATGGGATACTGATCGGGCTGCAGATTGATCGCCACGTGCTTGTTGACGATCGGACGCATGAGCCTTTCCAGCGCTTCCGGGTCGTTGCGATTGAGGGCGTAGGCGACCACCGAGCGAGCCAGCGCCCGGGGCTGTTCGCCGGTCTGCTGGTGGCGCATGTTGAACATCGAACGCACGTGTGGATAGCGCTCGAACATCAACGGGTAAAAGGTGCTGGCGATGGTTTCAGCGTGTTCGGCGACGACCGGGGCTGTGGCATTGATGACTTCAAGCTGCTTTTGGTTAAGCATGGCGCCCTCCTGGCGACAGGAAAAACAAGAGACCCTTTTGATATCGCAAGACCCGTGCCAGACCGGGCGTACTGCGACAGCCTGCCACACTACCACCGCCGCAGCGCCCGTTGGAGGCGGTGTGGCGGGTACTCGTCCATCAGGACGCGCTGGTATTGATGCCGCGACCGTGGTCATAATGACTCTGTTTTAGCATGTCAAAATGACCATCGAGCAGACGGAGTGTCGATATGACCATCTTTTCCCGGGCGCTGCGCGAGCTGCTGGCGGCATTGAGTGACGGCAAGCGCCTTGATGAGCTGCATCCGCAGTGGTCGCGGCTGCTGGCCGCACTGGTCGGTAACTATCCGGCCGATGCCAGTACGCTGATGGTCAGCGTGGAAGGCGGACTTCAGCCGGTAGCGGTGCTCGGCATGGGACATGAAGTCTGTGGCCGACGCTTTCAGCTGGCGGCTCATCCAAGGCTTGCCGCCATCGCGGCGCACCCGCAGGTCTGTCGTTTTCCACGGGATTGTGCCCTGCCGGACCCTTTCGATGGCCTCCTTGATGCCGATCTGACCCACGTGCATGACTGCATGGGCGTGGCGCTGCGCGACGGTGATCGGCTGCTGGGCATGCTGACGCTGGATGCTCTGATTCCCGAGCAGATGGCCGGCATTGACGATGAGGAGTTGATGGCCGCCGCGGAGCTTTTGGCCACCTGCCTGCGTCTGACCGGTCAGCTCGAGGATACCCGTTCGCGGCTCAATCAGGTGCTGTCATCAGAGCAGAGCGCGTCGCTGCACTCGCCCGGCTGGCACAGCGCGGCCATGGCGCGGCTGTATGAAAGCCTGGCGCTGGTGGCGCCCACCGATCTGAGCGTGCTGCTGCACGGTGAAACCGGCGTGGGCAAGGAGCGCCTCACCCGCTATCTGCACGAGCGCTCGCGGCGCAGCAACGGCCCGCTGGTGAAGGTCAACTGTGCCACGCTGCCGGAATCGCTGATCGAAAGCGCCCTGTTCGGCCATCGCCGCGGCGCCTTCTCCGGCGCCAGTCGCGACCATCGCGGTCATTTTGCGATGGCCGACGGCGGCACCCTGATGCTGGATGAAATCGGTGAGCTGCCGCTTGCCCAGCAGCCGAGACTGCTGCGGGTGCTGCAGGAGGGCGAGATTCAGCCGCTGGGCAGCGATCAGCCCATCAAGGTGGATGTGCGCCTGATTGCCGTGACCAACCGGGATCTTGCCGAAGAAGTGGCAGCCGGGCGCTTTCGCGAGGATCTCTATCACCGCCTGAGTGTCTTTCCGCTGCGTATTCCGCCGCTGCGCGAGCGACGCGAGGACATTCTGCTGCTGGCCGGCCATTTTCTGGAGGACAATCGGGTGCGGCTCGGCCTTGCCAACCTGCGCCTGGACATCAGCGCCGAGCAGGCCCTGCTGGCCTGGCACTGGCCCGGTAATGTGCGCGAGCTCGAACATACCCTGAGCCGGGCCGCCCTGCGCGCCATGGGCGAGGCGCGCCCGGAGTCGCGCCGATCGGCCGTGGTTTGTATCGGGATCAAGCATCTGGATCTGCCGGTCGAAACCGGCTCGAGCGATGTCGAGCCTGCGGCGGATCGCTTATCCACACCCGATTGCCCGCCACCGGTTGTGGATAACATGCTTTCCCTGCGTGAGGCTACTGACACCTTCCAGCGCCACCACATCGAACAGGTGCTGGCCGCACACGATCACAACTGGGCGGCCAGTGCCCGGGCGCTCGACATGGACAGCGCCAACCTGCACCGGCTCGGACGACGGCTGGGGCTTAAATAGGGAGTCTTCAGGGTCAAAAAAAGACAATGTTTCACGTGAAACATGTCGACGATCACACGTGGTGTTGCAGCATGAAAACGCCCGCCTGTGAAACAGGCGGGCGTTTTTTGGTTCAGGCGTTTTTGCGGACGCTGTTCAGACTTCGACGTTAAGCGTCACGTCGATGTTGCCGCGGGTGGCGTTGGAATAGGGACACACCACATGAGCCTTTTCGACCAGATCATTGGCCCGGGCTTCATCCATGCCCGAGAGATGAATATTGAGTGCCACCTCGATGCCAAAACCGGTCGGAATCGGCCCGATGTCCACGTCGGCACCGACCCAGGCGTTTTCCGGCAGGCTGACCTTCTCCTGAGCGGCCACATGCTTGAGCGCGCCCAGGAAACAGGCCGAATAGCCGGCGGCAAAAAGCTGCTCCGGGTTGGTGCCATCCCCGCCCTTGCCGCCCAGCGCCTTCGGCGTGCTCAAGGCGACATCGAGTCTTTCATCGGAGGAAACGGCGCGGCCTTCACGGCCACCGGTGACCTGGGCGCTGGCGCGGTAGAGTACCTTTTCGATCGACATGCTGATATTTCCTGTGTTCAATATGCGCTATTGGATAGCGCGCGATATAAATGGATAAAAAAGGGTCAGATACGATCCAGATTTTGCTTTAAAGCGTTGAGCTGATCGCGCAACGCCTTCATTTCCGATGTTGAGCAGCCCGAGGCGCGTTCAACTTCCGCGGGCAGCGTGCGGGCCTTTTCACGCAGGGCACTGCCCCGGTCGGTCAGCGACACCTCGACCTGGCGTTCGTCTTCACGGGTACGCTGACGCCTGACCAGCTCGGCGCTTTCCAGGCGCTTGAGCAGTGGTGTGAGCGTGGCGGAATCCAAAGACAGTCGCTCGCCAATGCTTGAAACGGTCAGATGGTCCTTTTGCCACAGCACCTGCATGACCAGATACTGGGGATAGGTCAGCTCCAGCTGCTTGAGAAGCCGTCGGTAAAGCTTGCTCATGGAAAGCTGTGTGGCATAGAGCGCAAAGCAGAGCTGCGATTCCAGTGCCAGCAAGTCTCCGTCCTGCTCGAAATTGTCGTTGTGATCAGTCATGACTGTAACTTATATAGTGCGCGATTTAATGGCCAGCCATTTAAATCTATCAGTATCATAGCGCCGGCGGCAAAGTTGGAATGAATATGAGGAAAATATGAGGAAAAACCGTGTCAGTGTCCATCGTGATCGCTGCAGGTCATCACGGACAATCACCCGGTTTCGTCATGGGCCGCCGGCGCGTCACCAGAGGCGCGCCGGACAGGAGAGGCAGATCAGTCGATCAGGAAGTCGAACTTTTCGCGCAGGGCTTCCCAGCTGTCTTTTGAGTTGGCAGCAATCATGCGGCCCTGATGGATCGTGGGGTTATACGGCGTGCCGTCGAGCAGCGCGGCATAACCGCCGGCTTCCTGAACGATCATGACGCCGGCGGCGTGATCCCAGGGCATCAGCTTGGCGGTGAGCATGAAGTCCACAAAGCCGAAGGCCATGGTGCGGTATTCGTGACAGGCGCAGCCAAAGGACATCATGCGATCAAAGTCAGGGAAAAGTCCGGCCAGATCGTACTGGGTCTCCTTCGGGAAGCGGCGAATGGAGGTGGAGCCGGTCATGTTGGAAAGCTTCGAGGTGCTGGACATGTGCAGGCGCCGCTGCGTGCCGTCCGGGCGGCCATACCAGGCGCCCTCCCCCTTGCGGGCCATGACCCAGTCATCGACCAGTGGATCATACAGCAGACCGAAAACGGTCTCGCCGCGGCTGACCACGGCCACAATCACGCCGAACTGATTGAGATTGCGGGCAAAGTTCCAGGTGCCATCGATCGGGTCGATGATCACCGCCATCTCGGCGTCGCGAATGGTGTCCAGAAGCGTTGCGTCTTCGGCCACGGCCTCCTCGCCCACGATGGTGGCCTCCGGAAAGGCCCTGGCGACCCCCTGGGTGATCACCTTCTCGGCCCCCTTGTCGGCAATGGTGACCAGATCATCCGGACCGCTTTTGGTGTCGATGGTGTCGGGATCGAGCATGCGAAAGCGCGGTAGAATTTCGGTTTTCGCGGCGTGGCGAACAATGTCGATAAGCGTCTTGGTGGCAGCCTGATCCAGGGTCATGACGGGGCTCCTTGGTAAAGGGACAGTGGGGTGTTCAACCGTTGCAGTGACAGACGCGTTGGTAACACGGGTTGCTTATAGCATGGCGTTCATCCGGGGCGATCACCAGCACCAATGGCGGACAGCATGCCGATCACATGCCCCGCGACCCTGTGTCGCTCCCTGCAGGCGAGCAGGGGATTGTCACGCTATGGTCGCTCTGTTTAAATATATTGGTATATTTCTATATCAATAGGTGGATGACATGACGACTTCTGCACAAACGCTGGCCGCTCCGCTGTTTGAACCCCTCTCGCTGGGCCCGGTGACCATTCCCAACCGTATTGTCATGGCCCCCATGACGCGCAACCAGTCGCCGGGCGGCGTGCCGGGTGATGACGTCGCGGCCTACTACAAGAGCCGCGCCGAAGGCGGCGTGGGCCTGATCATCACCGAAGGTACCTATATCGATCACCCCGGCGCCAACGGCTACCCACAGGTGCCGGCCTTTCATGGCGAGGCGGCGCTGGCCGGCTGGCAGAAGGTGGTCGAGGGCGTTCACGCCGCCGGCGGTAAAATCGTGCCGCAGCTGTGGCACGTGGGGCGCGAGCGTCGCCCGGGGGTTGAGCCGGACGCCAGCGTGCCGGGCTTTGGTCCGATGTCGATCGTTGAAGACGGCGTGGAAGTCGTCAAGGCGATGACCGAGCAGGATATCCAGGACGTGGTGGCCTCCTTTGCCCGCGCGGCGCGCGATGCCAAAGCGATCGGCTTTGACGGTATCGAGCTGCACGGCGCCCACGGCTACCTGATCGACCAGTTCTTCTGGCCCGAGAGCAATCAGCGTACTGACGAGTACGGCGGCAGCGTCGAGAACCGGCTGCGTTTTGCGCGCTTGATCGTGCGCGCCGTGCGTGACGCGGTCGGCCCGGACTTCCCGATCATCTTCCGCTTCTCGCAGTGGAAGCTGTCTGACTACGAGGCAATCATCGCCGAGACCCCCGAGGCCCTGGGCGAGCTGCTCAAGCCGCTGGCCGAGGACGGCGTGGACATCTTCCATGCCAGCACGCGCCGCGTATGGGAGCCGGGCTTTGAAGGCAGCACCAAAACGCTGGCGACCTGGACGCGTGAGCTGACCGGCTGCCCGGTCATTGCCGTGGGCAGTGTGGGTCTGGACAAGACCTTCCGCACCGGGCACTTCACCCGTGAGGAAGACCCGACCTCCAAAAGCCGGGTCAATGTCGAGGAGCTGGCCATGTGGCGCGGCCGCGGTGATTTCGATCTGATCGCCATCGGCCGGGCCCTGCTGTCCGACCCGCAGTGGGCGAACAAGGTCCGTGACGGCCGCCTCGATGAGCTACACGACTTCGATACCAGCGCACTGGATACTCTGGTTCGCTGATGCGCATTGGCCGGGCTGTCTCGGCAGTCCGGCCGTGAGTGCGTATACTGATCCGGCTCCCAACGCCTGGCCCTGATCATGGATATCAATACGATTTTAAGCGCACTGGCCAACCCGGTGCGTCTGGACATTGTGTGCTGGCTCAAGGAGCCGGAACGCCATTTCCCGCCTCAGAAAGAGATGGCCCCGCCCGGGGGCATCTGCGTCAGCCATATTCGCGAGAAGACCGGACTTTCCCAGCCGACCACCTCGCTATACCTGTCGACCCTGTCACGCGCCGGCCTTGTCTCGTCCCAGCGCATGGGCCAGTGGACCTATTACCGCTATGAACACGACGTGGCCGAGGCCTTTCTGAGCGCGCTCGGTGAGCGGCTGTTGAACCGCTGACAGGGGCGAAGAACGCAGCGTCATCACGCCTGCATTGATATGATCGCGCCACGCCCGATCGGGCGGACAACAATAACCGTTCACAAGGCAGGATCATGTCCCCAACCCTTTCTCTCGACGCGTCCTCTGGTCGGGACCGCTTCGCCCGTCGTCGCGTGTTGCCGGTGCTGGCCTTTCTGGCCGTGCTCTACCTGGTCGCGCAGGCCGTGGGCTATCACATCAATGCCGTGGTGCTCACGATCGTGTTGATGGTGACGTTGTGTCTTTTGCAGATTCCGGTGGCCATTGCCCTGATTGCGGCGGCGCTGCTCGGCGGGCTTCATGCGGGGCTGTCGGTGGAGGCTTCACTGGCGGCATTCAATGACAATCTGCTGGTGGGCGCGCAGGTCGGGCTGACCTACGTCATGATCGGTGCCCTGGCGGTGGCGCTGGGGCGCAGCGGCCTGCTGGAACTGCTGGCTTCGAGGCTTTCCACCGCACTGGACAGCAACACGAAGAGCACGGATCGCCGCATCAGGGCGCTGCTGTTTGCGATCCTGATCGTCGCCTCGCTGCTGTCGCAGAATCTGGTGCCGGTGCACATCGCCTTCATCCCGATTCTGATTCCGCCGCTTTTGGGCCTCATGAACCGGCTGCGGCTGGACCGACGGGCGATCGCCTGCATTCTGGCCTGCGCCATGAGTGCCACCTACCTGCTGCTGCCCACTGGCTTCGGGGCGATCTATCTCAACGAGATTTTGCTGGCCAACGTCAACCAGGTGGGCGAGCCGCTGGGGCTGACCGCCACGGCGGCCATGGCGCCAAGGGCGATGTTTCTGCCTGTCATGGGCATTATTGCCGGCATGCTGGTGGCGGTGCTGATCACCTATCGCCGCCCACGCGACTATGCATCTTCAACGTCTGACACGCCCGTCCTGCAGGCCTCCAGTGCCGCGACACCCCAGTCACCAGCGCAGGCCCCGGTGACGCTCAACATCGGCCAGCTGGTGATGACGATGATCGCGCTGGCCGTGGCGCTGTGGTGTCAGATTGCCTTTGATTCGCTGCTGCTGGGCGCCCTGATCGGCTTCATGATCATCAGCGTGACCGGCATTTTCCGCTGGCGCGAGCAGGATGATGTCTTCACCCAGGGGCTTCGCATGATGGCGCAGATCGCGGTCATCATTACCGTGGCCTCGGGCTTTGCCGGCGTGCTGAGTGCTACCGGCGAGATCGCCCCGCTGGTGAGCGCCGCGGCGGATCTGATCGGCGGCAATATGGCGCTGGGCGCGGCGATCATGCTGGTAGTAGGGCTTTTCATTACCATCGGCTTTGGCGATTCCTTTGCCAGCGTGCCGATTCTGGCGCCGATCTATATTCCGCTGGCGCTGGCGCTGGGATTCTCGCCGCTGGCCACTGTCGCCCTGCTGGGCGCCTCGGCGGCACTGGGTGATGCCGGCTCACCGGCCTCCACCATTACGCTGGGCGCCACTGCCGGGCTCAATGCCGATGGTCAGCATGACCACATCAGAGACAGCGTGATCCCGACCTTTCTGCACGCCAACCTCGGCATGCTGCTGTTTGCCTGGGTGGCCGCGATGATGCTGTAGCCGGTAGCGAATTCTGCCGTCTCACTCAGAACGCCCGCCCCGATCAGGCGTGGGCGTTCTGCGTTATGCCTGGCTAGATGGTTGACAATATCAACCATATGCTGGATCGTATCGAGAATCATTTTCATTTCAGGTCGTGACGTCATGTCTTCTGCCGGCAACGCCCTCTTCGGGCTTTTGCACGCCTACAAACGTGTCCTGCGCGAGCGCTACATGGCAGCCGGCATTATCCTGCCGCTGTCGCATCTGCGCGTGCTTGGCGAGATCGGCCGCCACGAGGGCGTGATGGCCCGCGAGATTGCCGCAGCGCTGTTGCAGGACAAGGGCCTGATCACCCGGGTCACCCGCGAGCTTGAGCGCGAGGGCCTGATCGAGCGCCACCCACACCCCACCGATAGCCGCGCTGCGCATCTGGCCTTGAGCGCGAACGGCCGGGCGCTGCGCGAGCGGATCAAAACCATTGAAAAAGCGTGCGATGCGCAGATGGTGGCCGCCTTGAGCACTGACCAGGCCGATGCCTTCATCGACACCGTCAACGCCATGACCGAACAGCTCGATCGCGAACAGGAGACCCCATGAGCCGCCCCGCCCCCCGCCGTTTTACCGTACTCGACAAGGCCCTCATCACCCCGCACATGCTGCGCGTCACACTTGGCGGTGAGGGTATGGCGACCTTTCCCGACGATCAGGCCGGCACCTACATCAAGCTGATGTTCACCCGCGATGACGGCACGCCCTTCATGCGCACCTACACCGTGCGCGCCCAGCGAACCGATGCCATCGATGTGGATGTTGTGCTCCACGAGGACGGCGGCCCGGCGGCGCAGTGGGCTGAGCGCGCTGCCCCCGGTGACATCATCGAGATTGGCGGCCCCGGTCCGCGCAAGCGCGTCGATGCCAGCGCCGGCTGGTTCCTGCTCGCCGGTGACATGACCGCCCTGCCGGCCATCAGCGACAACCTGGAACACCTGCCCGCACACGCCCGCGGCCACGCGGTGATCGAGGTGTTGAGCGAGGCCGACATTCAGCCGCTTGCCGCGCCCGAGGGTATCGAACTGCACTGGGTGATCAACGAGCATCCGGGGGATAACAGCGACGTACTGCCTGACGCGGTGCGGGCGATCGACTGGGAAGATGGCCGCCCGGCCGTCTGGGCGGCCTGCGAGTTCTCTGCCATGCGCAAGCTGCGCCACTACTTCAAGGCCGAGCGCGAGGTGGTCAAGGGCGATCTCTATGTGTCGAGCTACTGGAAGCTGGGCCTGAACGAGGAGCGCCACAAGAGCGCCAAGCGCGAGGACGCCGAGCAGAGCGGCTGATTACAGTGAGCGCGATATCTGCCGTCAATACATTAGAGATAATGTATAAGGCGCATCGACATGGCACTGCTGACGCCGCTGGGACGGCTCAACGAGATCGACATCGACTGTCCGAACACGCAGATGAGGCTGCTGTCGATGGACAAGCACCGCCTGCTGGAAGGGCTGGTGGTGGAGGCGCTGGTCGAGGGCATTCTTGCAAGGCTTGAGGCTCACGGGGCGATGATCCTGCCGCTGTCACTGGTACGGGCCGGCCGTCGCGGCAGACAGATCGCCTGGTGGCTCTGGGCGCATCAGCCTGCAGGAGAGATCGATGCGGTGTTCGATGCGCTGTCGGGCCGTCATCCGCGCGCCGTGGTGCGCTGTCGCTACGACCGGGCATTACAAGACTTTCTGATTGACGGCTATGGCGGATATAACGGCGTCGCGTTACAGACCTTTCTGGGGCAGCTCTGTCAAAAACGCGAACTCGAGTTTCGCCGTCCCGACCCGGACGTGTGCGAGACCCTGCGCACCACCCGGGCCTTCTGGCGCATGACCGAGTGCCGGGTTGGCATCGACATGTTTCACGACATCGTGCTTCATCGGCTCTACAAGAACTGCGCGCTGGCCCCCTTTCTTGACTGGCTGTGGGACATCGACACGATCCTGCAACTGCCCAACGGGCAGCGGATACAGCTCGAGATCAAGCACAAGTACCCGTATCAGGGCCGGGGCGGGCTGTGTTTTGGCCTCAACAAGGGCCAGGTGATGACCATGCTGGCGCTGGCCGACTGCGGCATCGACACCTTCCACGTCATCCTCGTCAAGCCCTGGTGGGACAAGGGGGCAGGTCCGGGCTACCTCACCCAGGACCACGCCCATCAGGATCGCGTGCTGGTGATCGGCCACTATCTGGATCGTGGTGCGCTCAAGCGCCTGAGTATCGAAGCGGACGGCACCAGCGGCCGGTCGGAGTCGCTCTATGGGCGCCGGGCCCAGTCGCACAAGGCCATCGCCGCCGCGCGGTTCGTGGTGCTCGGCAACCTGGCCGATTCGGCCGAGACCCTGGCCCGGAACCTTCTGGCCGGCGCCCTGCGCCAGCCGCTGCCGCGTCTTACCGATGAATGTCTGAGAAAACACCGTCGAGGCCCTGGAGACTAGCCATCGCTTCGCCCTACAATGGCCTGCCACCCTGCCTGATCCGACTGACCCGCGAGCGCCCATGACGCTGTCTTCATCAGAACCGTTTTTACCGGAACTGCTGCCCCCGGAACTCGAGGCCGACCGCGCCCAGCCGTCCGGACCCTGCCCCTATGACGCTCTGGACGACAACGCGCTGCTGGCCCGGGTGCTGGAGATCTTTGATCGCGGCGCGGTCGCCGAGAAACTATCAGAAGTGAGCGCTCACTGGACCCGCGAGGCGCTGATTCGCCATCTCAAGGTGCGCCATCAGATGCCTTTGAGCGATGCCGAGCGCCGGGTACTGATCACGCTTTTGCCCGCGCCGCCGTCCCATCAGCATCAGGCTGATTTCACCTTCATCGATCTGTTTGCCGGCATCGGTGGCATTCGCCAGGGGTTTGAGGCCGTGGGCGGTGAGTGTGTGTTCACTTCCGAGTGGAACAAATACGCGGTGCGCACCTACAAGGCGAACCACTACTGCGACCCGAAGACCCACCGCTTCAACGAGGACATCCGCGATGTGACCCTCTCCGCGCGCGATGATGTCGATGAAGAGACCGCCTACGCCCACATTCGCGAGCAGATCCCCGAGCACGACGTGCTGCTGGCGGGTTTTCCCTGCCAGCCCTTCTCGCTGGCCGGCGTCTCCAAGAAAAACGCCCTGGGGCGCAAGCACGGCTTTGAGTGCGACGCCCAGGGCACGCTCTTTTTCGATGTCGCCCGCATCATCGCCGCGCGCCGTCCGCCCGCCTTCGTGCTGGAAAACGTCAAGAACCTCAAAAGCCACGACCAGGGCAAGACCTTTCGCGTGATCTGCGCAGCACTCGATGAGCTGGGTTATGACGTCGCCGATGTGGACGCCCCGAAGGGCCGCGACCCCAAGGTGATCGACGCCCGCCACTTTGTGCCCCAGCACCGCGAGCGCATCGTGCTGGTCGGCTTTCGCCGCGATCTCAACGTGCATGACGGCTTCACCCTGCGTGACATCAGCGCGCACTTCCCCGCCCAAAAGCCCACCTTCGGCGAGCTGCTGGACTCGGAGGTTGATGCGAAGTATGTGCTCACACCCAAGCTCTGGAACTACCTGTACCAGTACGCCCGCAAGCACAGGGAAAAGGGCAACGGCTTCGGCTTCGGCCTGACCCGGGCAGAAGATACCGCCCGCACGCTGTCGGCGCGCTATCACAAGGACGGCTCGGAGATCCTCGTCGACCGCGGCTTCAACGACGCGCTGGCCTTTGATGCCCCCGAAAACCTGCAAAACCGCCCGCGCCGCCTGACGCCGCATGAATGCGCCCGGCTGATGGGCTTTGACGCTGCGGGCGAGCGACGCTTCGTGATTCCGGTGTCGGATACCCAGGCCTATCGCCAGTTCGGCAACTCGGTGGTCGTGCCGGTGTTTCAGGCCGTGGCGGAGATGATGAAGTCGAGGCTGATGAAGGCGAAGGGGAAAAGCGCTGAGGCTGTTCCGGGTCACGCCAGTGGTGGAACCCGCAGGAAGTTAAAATAGCGTGCCGCTTTATTTTAATTTTCATCCAAAAATGAAATAGCGGCGCTGGTTCGGAGACCTGTCGAGTTCATCGACGCGGTGTCAGACCGGAGTTCTTGCCGAGCCGTTGTTCCTCATTGCCAATACCGGCCATTACTCTGTCGCCACGGTGTAGGTCCTTTTCAATCATTTGATCGCCAATATCGCTACCCGGAAACAGGCGTTGCCTGTCGTATTTGAATCGAGTTGCGGGCCCTCGAATAGACCGCGTTAAATAAACACCATCGAATGTATAAGCCCGGAATCAAGCCCATGATTCTGCCAGCTTATAGCCGAATACTTTTTCCAGGAGTCACAGTGGATAATACCGAACACCAGTTTTTAACTGCGCTTGAAGACAAGCTCTGGAAAGCCGCCGACAAGCTGCGCAATAACCTCGACGCCGCCAACTACAAGCACGTGGTGCTGGGGCTGATCTTTCTGAAGTACGTCTCCGATGCGTTTGGAGAGCGCCAGCGCGAGTTGCTGGCGCTTTTCAAGCTTGAGGCCGACGACAACATCTACTTCCTACCGCGCGACGATTACGACAGCGACGCCGAGTATGAGCAGGCGCTCGAAGACGAGCTGGAAATTCTCGATTACTACCGCGAAGCCAACGTGTTCTGGGTGCCGAAAGAGGCGCGCTGGAGCACGTTGAAAGAGAAAGCCGCCCTGCCCACCGGTTCGGTGCTTTGGCAAGACAATAAAGGCGAAGACGTGCGCCTGCGTTCGGTAGGCTGGCTGATCGACAACGCCCTGGAAGCCATCGAGAAAAGCAACGACAAGCTCAAGGGCGTGCTGGAAGGCATTAGCCGCTTTCAGGTCGATAACGACAAGCTGATCGGGCTGATCAATTCCTTCTCGGATACCTCTTTTACCCAGCCGATGCTTGATGGCGAGTCGCTCAACCTGCGAAGCAAGGACATTCTCGGCCATGTCTATGAGTACTTCCTCGGTCAGTTTGCGCTGGCAGAAGGCAAGCAGGGCGGGCAGTACTACACGCCCAAGAGCATTGTCTCGCTGATCGTCGAAATGCTGGAGCCTTACAAGGGCCGGGTGTATGACCCGGCGATGGGCTCCGGCGGCTTCTTTGTCTCTTCCGACAAGTTCGTCGAAGAGCACGCCCGCGAGCATCACTACGACCCCGCCGAACAGAAAAAGCACGTCTCCATCTACGGGCAGGAATCCAACCCCACCACCTGGCGGCTGGCCGCGATGAACATGGCCATTCGCGGCATCGACTTCAATTTCGGCAAGAAAAACGCCGACAGCTTTCTCGATGACCAGCACCCGGACCTGCGCGCTGATTTCGTGATGGCCAACCCGCCATTTAACATCAAGGACTGGTGGCACGAGTCGCTGGCCGAGGATGTGCGCTGGCACTACGGCACCCCGCCCAAAGGCAATGCCAACTTCGCCTGGCTGCAGCACATGCTTCACCACCTGGCCCCCGTAGGCAGTATGGCGCTGCTGCTGGCCAACGGCTCGATGAGCTCCAACAGCGGCGGCGAGGGCGAGATTCGCCGCCGCCTGGTCGAAGAAGACCTGGTCGAGTGCATCGTCGCCCTGCCGGGGCAGCTCTTTACCAACACCCAGATCCCCGCCTGCATCTGGTTTCTGACCCGCGACAAGACCGGCGGCCTTTCGCCCAACGGCGTCGAAAAGCGTCGTCGCAAGGGCGAGGTTCTGTTTATCGACGCCCGCCAGCAGGGCTATATGCGCGACCGCGTGCTGCGCGACTTTACGGGTGAGGACATCGCCAGGATCAGTGACACCTTCCACAGCTGGCAGCGCACCGACGAATTTGAGGACGTCTCCGGCTTCTGCGCCTCCGCCGATCTCGCCGCCATCGAAAAGCACGACTTCGTATTGACGCCGGGGCGTTATGTGGGCACCGCCGCGCAGGAAGAAGACGACGAACCCTTTGCCGACAAGATGGCGCGGCTGACAGCGCAGTTGAAAGAGCAGTTCGAAGAAAGCGACCGGCTGGAAGCAGAGATCAAGCGGAATCTTGGGGGGCTGGGTTATGAGCTCTAAGTGGAATCGAGTTCAAATCAGCAATGTATGCGAGCTAATAATTGACTGTGTCAATAAAACCGCTCCGCAGGTGAACTACGCAACACCTTATAAAATGATTCGGACTCCCAATATTCGTAATGGCCGAATAGACCTTGCGAATTGCCGATATGTGACAAAGGACACTTACCAAAAATGGACTAGAAGGGCCACCGTCGAACCAGATGATATTTTGCTCACCAGAGAGGCCCCTATGGGGGAGGTGGGCTTGGTTGATTTCAGCGATACTGTGTTTTTAGGGCAAAGGATTGTGCAATATCGTGTCGATAAAGACGTTATCCACCCTAGGTTTTTACTTTACACCTTCTTGTCGGTGGATCTTCAAAATCAGTTTCGCATGCACGATGGCACTGGATCTGTAGTCAGTCATATTCGAGTTCCAGATTGTTCTAAATTTGAACTAAATTTACCGCCGCTTTCAGAACAAAATCGCATTGTTGAAATACTCGGAAGTCTCGACGACAAGATCCAACTTAATCACCGCATCAACCAAACCCTCGAACAGATGGCCCAAGCTTTATTCAAAAGCTGGTTCGTTGATTTCGAGCCGGTCAAGGCCAAGATCGCCGCGCGCGAGCGCTGGCAGGCGCTCCAGCCAGAGAATGAAACCGCCTCGCCCGTCTGCTACGCCGCCGAGTTTGATGAGCCGCCCGCGGTCGGCGATCTGGAATCCTACATGAACCGCGCCGCGATGCAGGCTATTTCCGGCAAAACGGCAGAGCAGCTCGACGCGCTGCGTGCGGAAGATCCCGAGCGTTACAACGAGCTGTTCGAGACCGCCGCGCTGTTTCCCTCGGCAATGCAGGACAGTGAGCTGGGGGAAATTCCGGACGGGTGGGAATGTTCAACCATTGGCACGGAAGTCGAGATCAAAGGGGGTGGAACGCCGCCCACAAAAAATAAAGAGTATTGGGAAAGTGGTAGTATCAATTGGACTAGCCCAAAGGATCTTTCTGGTGCTCAAAGTAAGGTAATGATTTCGACAGAAAGAAAAATTACGGAGGCTGGTTTAGCAAAGATAAGCTCTGGTCTACTTCCTGTAGATACGGTTTTGATGTCTTCCCGTGCGCCGGTTGGCTACCTTGCTTTGGCAAAAATTCCTGTGGCCATTAATCAAGGCTATATTGCCATGATTTGCAAAAAAAGGCTGCAGCCCGAATTTGTTCTTCAATGGGCTGAATCTGTTATGGATGATATCAAGCAGCTCGCTAGCGGAAGTACGTTTGCGGAGATAAGCAAGAAAAGCTTCCGAGGTATTCCGATTGTTGTACCTGTTGATAGTTTAGTATCGATTTTTTCCAATGTTGCAAGAGAGAAATACTCAAGTGTCGAGTTAAATTTAAAAAGCTCTAATAATCTTTCAGAGATGCGTGACGCATTGCTGCCAAAGCTTCTTTCTGGCGAATTGGAGGTCTAACAATGTCGCTTGCTCGACCTCTTCTTTGTGCCGAGGCATTTTCTTTATCGATGGATGCCACGCATCTTAACGAACAAAAAGAGCGCTTGGAAAATGCTTTAGAAATTCAAGACTGCTCTCTTGTTCTCGATACATCTAAATCACTCCTGGAGACGGTTTTTAAAACCATTCTTTCAGATAGGCTTGGCAACGCAAATCTAAGCCAAGACATGAACCCTCTCTACAGAAATGTTCGAGATTGTCTGCAATTAAACGATAATCCTGATGTTAATGATAAGATTAAAATAATAACAAATTCGATGGTTCATAATATTTCTGAGTTGAGGAATAGATACGGTGCTGCCTCGCATGGAGATGATGGTTATTATGTGAGTCCTATCACTCCAACTGATGCCAGTTTTGTTGCAGGCATAACTGACGTTTTTTGCTCATATTTGTACAGAAGGCACAAAGAATCATCAGATCCTAACCTGTCGGCTAGGATTTATTATGATGACTATGAAGAGTTCAATGACTGGCTGGATGGGCAGTTTTCTAGTTTTAGTTTGTTGTCTGGAGGAGAGGTTTCTTATAGCCGTTTGATGTTTGAACATGATCTAAAGGGATATCGTGCCTCTCTTCTTCAATATGTGAGTACTGAAGAGGATGATGAGGAGTTAGAAAACAATGTTTAGAATCGATGCTTCTACCAACCGAATTAATCCTCTAGAAGTAAAAAGATTTACTGAGCTTGGCTTTGGCGAGCGCAAGCATTTGCAGGAGTGGCTGGAAAACTGCCCGCAGGCATTGGCGCAGGCAGATGGTGAGGAACTCCTTATTATTCAAAAGGAGTTTGATGGCTTTGACGATACCCGTGAGCGTTTGGATCTACTCGCCATCGACAAGAGTGGCAACCTGGTCATTATCGAAAACAAGCTAGACGATAGCGGTCGGGACGTGATCTGGCAGGCACTGAAATATGCCAGCTACTGCGCCAATTTGAGCAAGTCGCAGGTCGTGGATATCTACCAGCGCTATCTCAATCAGAAAGCGCAGGAAACCGATCAGCCGCCGGCTAGTGCCGTCGATAATCTAATCGAGTTTCTGGAAGTCGATGGTCTGGAAGCGGCTCAGATCAATCGCATCAAAACGCAGCGTCTTATTCTTGTCGCAGCGCGTTATCGCAAGGAAGTCACCAATACCGTGCTATGGCTGAGCCAGTTTGGTATTGCCTGTCAGTGTTTCAAGGTGACGCCTTACAAGGCCGGCCGTGAGCTTTTCCTGAACGTTGAGCAGATCATCCCGACGCCCGAATCGACCGACTTCATGATTGGCATGGTTGCCAAGGAGGATGAGGAGAAAAGCGCCGATACAGAGCAAAAGCATCGACACACCCTGCGTCTGAAATTCTGGGAACAGGCGCTGGAAGAGTTCAGCAAGAGTGGTTGCACTCTATATAACAATATCAGTCCGATGAGGGATCACTGGCTTAGCGCAGGCTCTGGTATCAGTGGTATGCCCTATCAGTTGATTTTCGGGAAAAGTGAGATACGTGTTGGGTTGAGCCTTCAAAATGGCCAGGCTGAAGCCAATACCTTTGTATTTGACCGGCTGGAAGTACAGAAGGATACGATCGAGGAAAACTTTGATGCTCCACTGATCTGGCTGCCGCTGCCTGATAAGAAAGCCTGTCGTCTCCAGTACACCAAAGCTGTTGACGGATATGACAAGGCGAACTGGCCCGCGATGATCGAATGGATGGTGCACCATATGACGCGGTTCGAAAATGCACTGCGTGACCCACTAAGAAGCATCAATCAACAGTTAAGACAGGTCAGCTTCGAGCATTCCGAACTGCCATGACTTTATGACAGGCGCCTTCGGGTCGATAAAAAAGAACCGGCGCGTACACAGTGAACTGTGAAGAGGCGCCGGGCGTATTACGGCGAAGTATAGCGATGACACAAAACGTGTCAACGAGTATTGACGATTTCAGCAGGTGGCAAGGGAGTGGGGATGACCGAAGATCAACTGGAGCAGCTGTGTCTGGAGTGGTTTGGCGACACCGGCTGGGAAACCGCCCACGGGCCGGATATCGCCCATGATGGAGCCACGCCGGAGCGCGAAGATTACAAGCAGGTATTGCTGCACAGCGATCTCGAGAAGGCCATCACCCGGCTCAATCCGCAGCTGCCCGATGACGCTGTTCAGCAGGCCGTGGCGCAGGTCAGCAAACCCCAAAGCCCCGATCTCGTGCTCAGTAACCGCGCCTTTCACCAGTGGCTGCTCAACGGCGTGCCGGTGCAGTACAAGCGCGATGACGAGGTCATTTATGACCACGCCTTTCTGATCGATTTCGAGCGCGTGAAGGCCAACCGTTTCCGCGCCATCAATCAGTTCACCATACAGGGCAGCAAACAGCCCCGTCGCCCGGATATCGTTTGTTTTATCAACGGCCTGCCACTGGCGGTGATCGAGTTGAAAAGCCCGAGCAGTGAAACCGCCGATATCACCGGTGCCTTCAATCAGCTGCAGACCTACAAGACGGAAATTCCTGACCTGTTCGTCACCAATGAAGCGCTGGTGATCAGCGATGGCTACACCGCGCGAGTCGGCTCGCTGACGGCGGATCAGGAGCGCTTCATGCCGTGGCGCACCATCAAGGATGAAGACGACAAGCCGCTGCTGGAGTGGCAGCTCGAAACCCTGGTGCGGGGTTTTTTCGACCGGGCGATGTTGCTCGATTATCTGCGCTACTTCGTGCTGTTCGAAACCGACGCCGAGCGGGTCATCAAGAAGATTGCCGGGTATCACCAGTTCCACGCCGTTCGTGAGGCGGTGAAAGCGACTGTGATTGCTGCCGAGGAACCTGCGGCGGGCTTGGGTGAGAAACGCGCGACTTACGGTGATGAGGTCAAGCCCGGCAGCAAGAAGGCCGGGGTGGTGTGGCACACCCAGGGTTCGGGCAAGAGCATCTCGATGGTCTGCTATGCGGGCAAACTGTTGCAGCAACCGGCGATGCACAACCCCACGCTGATTGTGGTGACGGATCGCAACGACCTCGATGGCCAGCTGTTCGGCACGTTCAGCAGCGCGCGGGATCTGCTCAAGCAGGACCCGATCCAGGCCGAGGACCGCGAAAGCCTGCGTCAGAAGCTCGCCGAGCGTGAATCCGGCGGCATCATTTTCACCACGGTGCAGAAGTTTGCCCTGCTGGACGACGAGCGGGGTCACCCGATTCTCAACGGTCGCCACAACATCGTGGTGATCTCGGACGAGGCGCACCGCAGCCAGTACGGTCTGAAAGCCACCCTCAAGCAGGACGGTCAATACAAGTTCGGCTTTGCCAAGCACATGCGCGATGCGCTACCTAATGCCTCGTTCATCGGCTTTACCGGCACGCCGATTGCCAGTGAAGACAAGGACACCCGCGCCGTCTTCGGCGATTACGTCTCGATCTACGATATTCAGGACGCCGTCGACGATGGCGCCACCGTGCCGATCTTCTACGAATCACGGCTGGCGCGGCTCGATATCAACCGCGAGGAAATCAATCAGCTCTCCGAGCAGGTCGACGAGGTCATCGAGGATGAAGAAGATACCGGCGCGCGGGAGCGCACCAAGGGCGAATGGAGTCGTCTGGAAAAGTTGATGGGGACCGAGCCGCGGCTACAACGCATCGCGGCGGATCTCGTCGAGCACTTCGAGACGCGCAACGAGACCATCGAGGGCAAGGCGATGATCGTCGCCATGAGCCGCAGCATCTGCGCGCAGCTCTACAACGAAATCGTCAAACTTCGCCCGGACTGGCACGACGACGACCCGGAAAAGGGCGCGATCAAGGTCATCATGACCGGCTCGGCCGCCGACAGCTCGCTGCTGACACCCCACATCTATAACAAGGCCACCAAGAAGCGGCTGGAGAAGCGCTTCAAGAATCCGGCGGACCCGCTCAAGCTGGTGATCGTGCGCGATATGTGGCTGACCGGTTTCGACGCGCCGTGCTGCCATACCATGTATGTCGACAAGCCCATGAGGGGGCACAACCTGATGCAGGCCATTGCCCGGGTGAATCGGGTGTTCAAGGACAAGCCCGGCGGGCTGGTGGTCGACTACATTGGCATCGCCAACGAGTTGAAAAACGCCCTAAAGACGTACACCGACTCCCGTGGCAAGGGCCAGCCCACCTACAGTGCCGAGGAAGCCTTCGCGGTGCTGGAAGAGAAGCTCGACATTATCCACGGCATGTTTGCCAGCGGCCCCAATCGCGAAGGCTTTGACTACAGCGGTTTTGAAGAAGCTCCGCACAAACTGTTGCCGCCAGCGGCCAACTATATCCTGGGCCTGGACGATGGCAAAAAGCGCTTTCTCGATACCGTGCTTCAGCTCACCAAGGCGTATTCATTGTGCAGCACGCTGGATGAAGCCAAAGCGCTGCACGAGGAGATCGCGTTTCTCTCGGCGATCAAGACGGCGCTGGTCAAGCACACCAGTACAAACCGCTCGCTAAGTGAGGAACAGAAAAACTCCGCGCTCAAGCAGATCCTTGATAACGCTGTGAAAGCGGAAGACGTGACCGATGTGTTCGCACTCTGCGGGCTCGACAAGCCCAACATCGGGCTGCTCTCCGATGAATTTCTTGAGGACGTGCGCCAGATGCCGTATCGCAATCTGGCCGTTGAACTGTTAGAAAAACTGCTCAAGGACGACATCAAGGCCAAAACGCGCACAAACGCCGTGCAGGAGAAAAAGTACTCGGATCGGCTGCAGGAAACATTAAATAAATACAACAACCGTGGCATCGAAACGGCGCAGGTGATCGAAGAGCTGATCGCCATGGCCAAGCAGTTCAAGGCCGATATGGAACGCGACGAGGCGCTTGGCCTGAACCCTGATGAGATCGCTTTTTACGACGCCTTGATTACCAACGAAAGCGCGGTACGCGAGCTGGGCGATGATCGGCTGAGGGCACTGGCGGTCGAGGTCACCAATAAGCTGCGTGGCTCGACGACAGTGGATTGGCAGGTTCGCGAAAGCGTGCGTGCCAAGCTACGGATTCTGGTACGCCGAACGCTGCAGCGCTACAAGTACCCGCCAGATAAATCACCGGAAGTCATCGAGTTGATTCTCAGGCAGGCCGAGCTTCTGTCGAATCAGTGGAGCCGGTAGGCGAATTTAGTCAGGATCTATAAATAGCGAAACCTCGATGCATTGCCAGCATGTTTTGGGACGCCGTATGGAAACTTGATCAAAAAAGCCCGGCATTTGCCGGGCTTTTGAGGGTCACGAAAGCGCTGGGCCAGCTTACTCCGGCAGCGCATAGGTCAGCACGTAATCCCCCGACGGCGTTTCCATGAAGTGGTGGCCGGTGGCGACGATCATCAGGTACTCGCGGCCGTTGGCTTCATACACCAGCGGGTTGGCCTGACCGCCGGCCGGCAGGGGCGCGCTCCAGAGCGTTTCCCCGCTTTCGATGTCGATGGCCCGAATCAGGTCATCGGTGGCGGCGGCAATGAAGATCAGACCGCCGGCGGTGACGGCCGAGCCGCCGTTGTTGGGGGTACCGATGTTGATCGGCAGCCCCGAGCGGATACCCCAGGGGCCGTTGGCGCGGGCGGTGCCCAGCGGGCGGTCCCACAGCGTGTTGCCGGAGGCCACATCGACGGCGCGAATATGACCGTAGGGCGGCTGCTTGCACAGCAGGCCGGTAAAGGGCACACGCCAGCCGGCGTTGACGTCAACGGCGTAGGGCGTGCCGGCCTGTGGATCACCTGCCCCTTCGGGTCCTCCTTCATCCACCTGCTGTTCTTCGCGCGGTCGCCAGCCGTATTGGTCGGCCTTCTCACGCGGCACGAGGATGTTGTAGTTGGGCATGTCGTTGTAGTTGGCGATCAGCACGCCGCGGTGGGGGTCGATCGCAATGCTGCCCCAGTCAGAGCCGCCGTTGTAGCCGGTGTACTCGACCCAGTGGCGATCGGCGGTGGGTGGCGTGTACATGCCCCCGTAGCTGGCGTTTTGAAACTGGATACGACAGAACATCTGATCAAAGGGTGACATGCCCCACATGTCGCGCTCGGTCAGCTCGGGCTGCTCCAGGGTGTGATAAAGCGAGTACGGCTGGGTCTTCGTGCGCTGCTCGGGCTCGACACCGCCCTGCGGCACCGGACGCTCCTCGGCGCCCCCGCCGAGCAGTTCGCCACTGCGACGGTCAAAGACGTAAATGCCGCCCTGCTTGGTGGGCATGATGACCGCCGGCACCCTGCCGTTGTCGGTGGGGAAGTCGATCAGCGTGGGCTGGGAACCGGGGTCGTAATCCCAGACATCCTTGTGTGAGGTCTGAAATTTCCACTTCGGCAGTCCGGTGGTCACATCAAGGGCCACCAGCGAGCTGGCCCATTCGTTCTCGGCCGGCGTGCGCGAGCTGCTCCAGTAGTCCGCGGCCGAGTTGGCCATCGGCAGATAGACCAGTCCCAGCTTGTTGTCGCCTACCGCCGTGGTCCACATGTTGGGCGAGCCGCGTACGTAGGTCTCGTCACCGCTGAGCGGCTCGCTCTGATCCGGGCGGCCGGCATCCCAGGCCCATTCGAGTTCGCCGGTGACGGCGTCATAGCCCTTGATCACGCCGGAGGGCGGATAGCGACGCTGACCGTCAAGCACCTGATGGCCGGTGACCAGCACGCCATCGACAATCACCGGCGCCGAGTTGATGGAGACATAGCCCGGCGGTGTCTCGCCCATGTTCTGCTTGATATCGACCTGGCCGTTGTCGCCGAAATCGGTACAGGGCTTGCCGGTCTCGGCATCCACGGCAATGATGCGGCCATCCAGCGTGCCCGAGAAGATGCGCGTTCGGCACTGCTGTTCGCTGTCACTCGAGGCAGCAACAACGCGGCTGTCGGTACTGTCATCTGGACCTGCAGCATTGTCATCGACCGGAGCTGCCGTGGGCTTCGTATCGTCACCATCATCCTGCACCGGGGCGTTCTCCAGCACCTGATAGTATGTGACCCCGCGACAGGCCGCGGTGTAGGGAATGGCGTCTTCGGAGACCTGCGGATCATGGCGCCAGCGTTCCTCGCCGGTGGCAGCGTCCAGCGAAATCAGGATGTTGCGCGAGGTGCACAGATAGACGCTATTGCCGACCTTCAGTGGCGTGGTCTCGGCGCCCCAGCGGTGATCGAGCAGATCGCCGGTGCGATAGGTCCACGCCTTTTCCAGTTGGTCAACGTTGTCGGGCGTGATCTGATTCAGCGAGGTATAGCGGGTGGCGGCGTTGTCGCCGCCGTAGGCCGTCCAGTCACCGCGCGCGGGTTGATCTGCCGGCTGGGCATTGCCGGTATCCGTGGCCAGCGACGTCGATTGCGGCTCGGGCACCTCATTGGGGTGCGAGAAGTTGTGCGGTAGAAAGGCGAGCGCGCCGGCACCGGCCAGTACCAGCGTCAGTCCACCGGCGGTCGAGAAGGCGGCGCGGCGGGACATACCCTCGGCAGTGCGCCAGGCCACCAGCGCCACCAGAATCCCGAGGATCAGGATCACGTCCATACGTGGGATCCAGCGCCAGTAATCGAGTCCCGACTCCCAGGCCGCCCAGACCAGCGAACCGATGAAGACCGCGGCGTAGAGCAGCACCCCGGCGCGGCGCTGCATGACCAGCAGGCCCCCGGACAGCAGCATGCCGATGCCGGCCAGCAGGTAATACCAGGAGCCGCCCACGAGGGCCAGCCAGGCACCGCCCACCGTCAGTGCCAGGCCGACCAGCGCCACCAGCACCCCGACCAGCAGCAGCGCAATATCTCGCCGATGCTCATTTTTTTGAAGATGTTCCCATGTTGCTCTCCCTTGCTCTTTTCACCATGCGGGCGTGCTTGTTTGTCGCTTGACGGCTCATTCGTCATGACAGCTTGGTCATATTCCTAATAAAAACAAACGGAATAAAGTTACGGGACTGCGAGACAGGGTTTTTTTACCCGAAGACGTTCAGTGTCAGATACTCACCGCTTTGGGTTTGAATCTCGCGGCCCAGCGCCTGGCGTTATTGCTCTGGTGCCCTCCCCACGACCGGGCAATGTTCACGCCGGACTCGCCAGCACCACAGCATTTCCACCACAATGGCGGTTTTTCAGCGCAGCGAGGGGCCATGGAACGCAAGATCGTCGACAAGCTGGCAGAGCTGAGCTTTCTGAGCCGGGCGCGGTTGAGCGAGATGGCCCGGTGTAAAGGCATCACCCTGCCCACCTTTCAACTGCGGGTGCTGTCGATCGTGGGCCGCTTTCCCGATCAGCACCAGCAGACCCTTCTACAGCGCCGTGGCTGGGACAAGGGCCAGGTGGCGCGGGCCTTTCGGGAGCTGGAGCAGCAGGGGCTGATACGGCGCTGCGGCAGCTCGACGGCCCGACGCATCACCGAGGCGGCGCTGACCGAGGAAGGACGGGAGCTGTTTGAACGACTCGAACGTATACGAAGCGAGCTGGCCTCGACCATGATGGCCGGGTGTACGCTTGATGAGACACGCCAGTTCGATGCGCTGCTCGACCGGGTGCTCGACAACATCGGAGATGGCTCTCCCGGACGCTGATCCGGGCACTGATAAAAGCGATGGGTATTTGACTTAAAGTTGACAAAGTCAACTTATGGCGATAGGTTGCCTGCCCCGAGTCGGCTTCTCTGTCCCTTTTCCATCGCAAAGAGTGTGTCATGTCCCTGCGCCTGGTTCTCGGCCTGGTCGGTATGCTGCTGGCCTGTGTCGGTGCCGATATCAACGAAGAAGCTACCTCGCTGGCCCTGGCCGATATCCGCGGCGCCTACGGGTTTAGTGCAGATCAGGGCCGCTGGTTCACCACGCTTTATTCCGCCGGGGTGGCCATGGGCATGCTGGTGGCGCCCTGGCTTGCCATGACGTATTCGATGCGCCGCTTTGCGGCGGTGGCGGTGCTCACGCTCGGCGCGCTGGGCCTTTGCTGCACGGTGATCGAGTCGCGCTCGCTGATGCTCGCCCTGCGCTGGCTGCAGGGGCTGAGCAACGGTTTTCTGATTCCGCTGCTGATGGCGGTGGCGCTGCGCTTTCTGACGCCCTCGACCAAGCTTTTTGGGCTGGCCGCCTACGGTCTGACGGCCACCTTTGCCCCCAACATCGCAAGCCCCATCGTAGTCTGGGCCCATCAGGGCATGGGCGTGGGCTTTGTCTTCTGGGCGGTGGTGCCGCTGTGTGTGCTGGCCGCAGCGCTGCTGCTTTACGGCCTGCCTCAGGACCCGCGCCCGCCCGGGCGTTGGCGTCAGTTCGACTGGCCCGGCTGGCTGCTTGGCTGGGGCGTGTGCGCCAGCGTCATTATCCTTTTTACCCAGGGCGAGCGGCTGGACTGGTTCAATTCACCGCTGATCTGCTGGCTCACGCTTGCCAGCGCTGCGCTGGTGCCGCTTTTTATCCTGCGCTGCTGCGTGGTCCCGGTGCCGCTGATTCAGCCCGGGCTGGTCAAAAGGGTCAATTTCGGCTTCGGCATCGTCATGCTGATGGGCGTGATTGCGCTGGGGGCCTCGGCGGCCTCGCTGCCCGAGGAGTTTCTGGCCGAGGTGCAGGGCTATCGGCCGCTGCAGAGCCTGCCGGTGATGCTCTCATTGGCGCTGCCGTCACTGGTGATGCTGCCGCTGACGGCGTTTGTGCTCAACTTCGAGCGCATCGACAGTCGCTGGATGGTAGCGCTCGGGCTGGTACTGATGGCGCTGGCCAGCTGGATGAACAGCTACGCCACCATCGCCTGGACGCGTGAGCAGTTCTATCTCTCGCAGATGATTTTCTCGGCCGGCCAGTCGATCGTGGTGGTGAGTCTTCTGACCACGTCCACGGCGGTAATCGACCCCAGGGAAGGGCCATTCGCCTCGGCGACGATCAACACGACCCGCGCGCTGGCCGGTCCCGTGGCCAGCGGCATCATCGGCCACGCCATGGCGGTGGCCAATGACCATCATCTTCACGCCCTGCTTGATCGCATTGGTGCCATGCGCTTCTCGCTTGCTCGTTCGATGCCGCTGGGCGGTCACGACAGCGAGGCGCTGACGGCGCACGGTGAGGCCTTTCACCATTTGTTCGAGCAGCTGGAAGTGCAGGCTCAGGTGCTGGCTCATGCCGATCTCTGGCGCGCGCTGGCGCTGTGTTCCCTGCTGCTGTTGCCCCTGTGTCTGTTGCCCAAACGCACCTTTGCGCCGCGTTTCAATCGCCCCAAACCCCTGTAATTCGCCGAGAGTGCCATGAGCTCCCCTACCGATGACCCTCGCCCCCGGTCGCGCAAGCCGCTGATCATGACCGTCGCGATCGTGTTGATCGCCACCGTTGCCGCTGTGATTCTGGCGTGGCATCAGCTTCGAAGTGATGAGGTCTGGACCAATGATGCCCGCTTTGATGCCGACTATGTGGTGATCTCGCCGCAGGTGGCCGGCGATCTGGTGGCGGTACATGTCGAGGATCACGACCGCGTGACGCGCGGCGATCCGCTGATGGATATTGATCCGCGCGACTATCAGGCCGCTGTCGATGACGCCGAGGGTCAGGTGGCCGCCGCCCGGGCAGAGCTTGCCCGCATCGAGGCGCAGCTGGCGCAGCAGCCGGCCCAGGTTCGCCAGGCCGAGGCGCTGGTCGCTCAGGACGGCGCCAATGCCGATTACGCCCATGCCACCGCCGAGCGCTACCGCCGTCTGCGCCATAACGGCAATGTCTCTGATCAGAACGCCCAGCAGGCTGATGCCAACGCCCGTGCCCTGCAGGCGAAGCGCCGGGCCGATCAGGCCGAGCTGGAGCGCGTGCGCCGTCAGGAGGAGGTGCTCAGGGCGCAAAAGGAGAGTGCTCGAGCCGCGCTGGATCAGGCTCTGGCGCAGCAGAAAAAGGCCCGGCTGGCGCTGTCGCGTACGCATATCAAGGCCCCGGTGGACGGCGTCATCGCCGAGCAGTCCGCCCGCGTGGGAGGCTGGGTCGAGGCCGGCAGCGCCCAGCTGGCCATCGTGCCGGTGGAGAAGATCTACATTACCGCGCATTATCGCGAGGTCGACATCACCCATGTCGCACCCGGCCAGCCGGTGGACATCTCGGTCGATGCCTGGCCGGGGCTTGACCTGCACGGCCATGTGAAAAGCCTCGCCCCGGCCACGGGCGTCACCTTTTCCCCGGTGTCGAGCAACGAGACGTCCGGCAACTTCACCAAGATCGTTCAGCGTCTGCCGGTGCGCATCGCGCTTGACCCCGACCAGCCCGGGCTCGATCGGCTGCGCGTGGGGCTCTCGGTGGAGACGACGATCCATACCGATGTACCCGGTTGAAAGCCGCAAACGCTCTCCAATCGTTCATGAAAAAGCCCGGCTTCAGCCGGGCTTTTTTGCATCGCGACAGCGGCTTTAACCGCCGGGCCGGGCAAAGGCATCAAGCTGTAGATAGTCGCTTTCCTGTGCTCTGATCTCGTGGCCCAGCGCATTGATCTCCTCACTCACCGCCTGAAAGTGTGCCCGCATGGCCATGCCTGCAAGCCAGGCATCCACCTGTGGCCAGGCGTCAAACCGATAGCCCGCCGCGCGGATCTGATAGAGCTCGCAGCCCATGACGAGATCGGCCATCGTTGGGTGTTCATTGCCCAAAAGCGTCGGCGAATGGTCGGCGCTGTGCTGAGCGGCAAGATGTGCTTCCAGCGTGGCGAGCCCCGGCTTGAGCCCTTCCTGCAAAGGCTGCAGGAGCATGGCCTGAATCTCGCGCTTGAGCATCGGCAGCGTCAGATGCAGGTTCATGATGTGATGAAACATGTCGAAGCGGCGCACGTTGCCCTGATACCAGGCGAGCCACTGATCGATCCGGGCGCTGCGAGGGATGTCCTGTTCGCCCGGATACCAGCGCTGCGCGGTGTCCTGATCCGCGGCAGTGCGACACAGGGTCATCATGATCGCCTGGCTTTCGGCCAGATGGAGTGTGTCGCTATCGCTTTCGACCACCAGCGCCGGCACGGTCTGAAAGGGATTGATCGCGCCAAACCACTCGGTGCGGGTGTCACCGCCGGCGAAGTCGACCTCATGAAAGGTGTACTCGATGCCCAGCTCGCGCGCGAGAATTTCCACGGCGCGTGACGGCTGGGAAAGGCGATGGGCGTATAGGGTCATGGGCATGAGGGGTCACCTGAAGGAGTTTCCTTCAGCCTGGCACAGTCGTCTGCCCTTCTCTTTCGCCCTTCTTTTGGCCTGCCGACCGTGCCTAAAACAGTGCGCCGACCAGACCGATGCTTGAGATGACGGCGTGTAGCAGCATGGGCAGTAAAAGCCCGCGGGTGCGCCAGCGGTAGCAGCCCAGCACCAGGCCCCAGCCCAACAGCGCCAGGAAGGTGATCACATGGTGATACTGGAACATGTGCAGCCCGGCAAAGCACAGCGCGCTGAATATGATCAGAAACGCGCCTCGCAGACCTGACGATTGATCATCGATTCTAGACATTAGAAAGTGACGAAACGCCAGCTCTTCGATGATCGGCGCCCAGACCAGCACGCAAAATGCCATGATGAGGCTCTGGAGCAGGCTCTTGCCGTCATAAAGCGAGGTCATGAACGCCTCGGGTGCCATGTTCAGCCAGACGCTGATCGCCGCCGCCAGGCCCTGCACCAGCAGCACAAGACCAATACCCCGGGCGAAATCGCCCTTTGTGAAGTGCCCGGCAAGCGTGGGTTGCGGTGAAAACCAGCGCCGCCATGCCCAAAAGCCCGCGAGCATCAGCACCAGCGACGGCGCCAGAAGCACCGCAAAGCCGTAGCCCTGAATGAGTGCGGCAAAGGCGGCAGCGCTCATGACGTGCTGCAGCACCCATACGCTTAAAAACTGGCTGCCGAGGTAGACGGCAAACATCAAAAGGCCGAATAGAACCTGAAGCGAGGCGCGTTGGCAGAAAGGACGAGCGGTGGTCATGGCCGGGGTTCCAGTAAGGGAAGAAGGCTTGAAGCACTGATGCCGAGCGCGTGAAATGCTAACCCGCCAGTTTTACCTTCTGAATCAGGTTTGAGGATTGCAATCGGCTTTTGACGAGCGCCACCGCCGCCCTGTCATGCGTGGCGACTTCCGGTGATTCGATCAGGCAGGCGAGGCATTCCGGCAGCGGTAGAAAGCCTTCTCTGCCTCCCAGCGGCTGCATGTCTCCGGTTAACCGTGCCCGGTTGAGCACACTGACCGCCAGACCATTGGCCACGGCCGATTCGATCGCGGCAACACTGGTACTGGTAAATACCGTCTCCCAGCTTCGGCCACTGTCATTCAATGCTGCCAGACCGATGGCTCGATAAGTGCAGTCGGATGGGTGCAGCGCCAGTGGCAGCGGTTCCCGCAGGTGAAGCGCGTTGCGGGTCGGTCCTGCCCAGACGGGCTGCGTGCGCCAAAGAGGAAGCCCGGGTATTTGCGCTTCCCCGTTGGAGTACAGGGCAATTGCCAGGTCAAGTTCGCCCTGAGCCACTGCCCGCCGGAGTTCGAGACTGTTGGCCGTTTTAACCTGCAGTCGGACTCGCGGAACCGTTTGCCGAAGGTCTGGCAGCAGGCTATCAAGCGTTTGGGGCACATATTCGTCTGGCAGACCGATTCGAACGATACCCTGCGTCGAGTGGTGTGAGAGACGTTCAAGAAGAGCATCGTGTTCGGCCAGCAGGGCAAGCGATTGCGCGATCAACTGCTCGCCTTCCGTGGTGAGCTGCACGCCCGTCTTGAAACGCACCAGCAGCTGCCGGTCCAGCTGTCGCTCCAGCCGCTTGATCTGCTGGCTGACCGCGCCGAGCGTGCAATGCCGCCGTGTGGCCGTCGCACGCAGCGTACCCAGTGACCCCGCCATGTGCAGCGTGCGCAGCAATTCGATGTCGAGCGTTCGATCAGGCATGTTTAATTTTTCTATACACAGAGTGTTTTAAATATAGATTTAATGGTCACACGAGGACGCGTATCCTGGCAATGTATCCCGCGCCGCTTCATCCACCATCCACCGCTCCGCCCTGTGATCAACATGACGGCCATGCCACCGATCGGTTTGAGGTCGTCACTGAAAAGACGCTTTCTGATTTGGCACGAACGGCGCTGGGTGCGACTCAGGTTCTGAGTCAGCGGCGCACGGATGCGTCAGATTGAAGGATGGGGTTGGTACGGTCCGAATCACGCGCTCTTTCAAGGGCAGTCAGTAAAGCCAGGTGTTTATAGCGAGTGACTCAAGAGTGACACAACAGACAAGTCGAACCGAGATGAAAAAGACCGCCTCCATTGCTCTGGGGGGTGCCTTGTGCACCGCCATTGCATTCGGGCCGGCCCGAATGGGCTATGGGCTGTTTCTGCCAGAGTTTCGCGATGTGTTCTCGTTGAGCACTTCCCATGCCGGCCTGATCGCCAGCAGTGCCTTTGCGGCCTTTTTTCTGGCATTGCTGGTATCTGCCCATCTCGTCGTACGCCATGGCTCGCGCGTGCCGGTGGTTGTGGGCTCGCTGGCGGCCGCGATCGGGATGGCCCTTGTGGCCGCCACGCAGAGCAAGCTGATATTTGCCGCTGGCATCGTTCTGGCGGCGACAAGCGCTGGTCTGTGCTGGTCACCCTTCAATGACGCGGTGGGGCGTGCGATTGTTGAAAAGTGGCATGGTCGCGTACTGTCCGCGGTCAGTACGGGCACCACCTTTGGCATGGCCGGTGCGGGAATGCTGGCATTGGCCGTCGCCCTGCTGGGCTGGGACTGGCGAACCATCTGGTTCGGGTTTTCCGGCATGGCACTACTGTGTGCCCTGTATAACCTGATGGTATTGCGCCAGCTGCCGGAAACGACGGCGTCGTCCCTTGATCCGGAAAAAATCAAAAGGTTGATGGGTAAAGCGATTCGGCCCGTGTACTGGATTGCCGTATCGTTTGGTATTACCAATGGCATCTATCTGTCGTTCGCAGTGGATCAAATCGATTCAGCGGGAGGTCTGGCCGGTCTGCAGGCTGACGGTGCTGGCGCGATACTGTTCATTGCCTTTGGTGTCGGCGGAATCGTTGGTCTATGGACGGCCGATGTTGAGCGACGCATTGACCTGCGCCGTCTGGTTCAGGGGGTCTTTCTCTGCTCTGTGGCTTCCCTGTTGGCCATCGCATTCGGAGCGAATCTCTGGGCAGGTGTTATTGCCTCTGCTGCCCTGCAGGGCCTTTGTCTCATGAGCCTGAGTGCCATTTTTTCGTTTGTCAGCCAGCGGCTGTATCCCGACATCTCGAGCATCAGTTTTACGGCGGTGCTGACGGTCTATGCCCTGGGCAATGTGGTGGGCCCCGTCCTGGCAGGCTATCTGGCAAGCCTTTCCAGCCTGGTGGTTGTGTTTACGGGGGCTGCAGCCCTGTCGCTGGTCACCGGCCTGCTGTTTCGAGCAAGGCACACCTGAATGTCGGTGATGTGACAATTGATCACTACTTCCGATATTTCAAATCAACCTGATCATGGAATCGTCTTGCCGTTATCCTTGAGACCTGTCCTTCTCAAGGAGCCGTCATGAACACCTTTGCGCTCTCCCCGGGGAATTCGAAAAAAGGCCGGCCCACGGTTGCCGGCTTTTTCGATCCCCGCACCTTCAGCATTCAGTATGTGGTCTCCGACCCCGCTACGCGCCGCTGCGTCATCATCGACCCGGTGCTTGATTTTGACGAGAAGGCCGGCGCCACCGCCACGCTGCAGGCCGATGCGCTGCTTGAGTACATCGAGCACGAAGGGCTTGAGGTCGACTGGATTCTGGACACGCACCCGCATGCCGATCATTTCTCCGCCGCGCGCTATCTGCATGACAAAACCGGCGCACCCACCGCCATCGGCCGGCCGGTAACGCAGGTGCAAACGCTGTGGAAGGAGATCTACCACTGGCCGGATTTGCGCGATGACGGCAGTCAGTGGGACCGGCTGTTTGATGACGGCGATACCTTCCAGCTGGGCGAGCTTGAGGTCCGTGTGATGCACTCGCCGGGCCATACGCTGGCCTCGATCACCTATGTGATCGGCGATGCTGCCTTCGTTCACGACACGTTGTTCCAGCCTGATTTTGGCACCGCGCGTGCCGACTTCCCCGGCGGCAGTGCGCACCAGCTGTGGCATTCGATCCAGGCGATCCTCGCGCTGCCCGACGACACCCGCCTGTTCACCGGCCACGACTACATGCCCGACGGCCGCCTGCCCGAGCCCGAAAGCAACGGCAGGCGTTATCTGAAGATTCCGCTGGATGCCCTTGATGGGGCGGCGTGGGCGTAGGTCTGGGCCACCAAGTAGGTGCTACTCGATACTCTGAATCTGAAATATAAATTTTTTAACATATAAAACAATTACTTATTAAATATTTTCAGCGCTTTTGTTTTTTGCCCCTCCCTTTTACTACCCATATGGCTGCTGGTCTTGAAAGCGTTAATGGTTATCCAATCGCTTTCTTATATTTCAAAGTAATCTAAATATATAACTTTTTGTGCGTTATCCTTGAGGCATGATTCTTCAAGGAGCTGTCATGAAAAACTTCGCCCTCTCCCGGGGTGATCAGAAAAGCGGCTGTCCCAATGTCGCCGGCTTTTTCGATCCTCGCACTTTCAGTATCCAGTACGTTGTCAGCGACTCCGTCACGCGCCGCTGCGCAATTATCGATCCGGTGCTCGATTTTGATGAGAAGGCTGGCGCGACCGCCACGCTGCAGGCCGATACATTGCTGGCCTATATCGAGCGCGAAGGGCTCGAGGTCGAGTGGATTCTGGATACCCACCCGCACGCCGATCACTTCTCCGCCGCGCGCTATCTCCATGACAAAACCGGAGCCCCGACCGCCATTGGCCGACCGGTGACTCGGGTTCAGGCGTTGTGGAAAAAGATCTACAACTGGCCGGATCTGAAGGATGACGGCAGCCAGTGGGATTATCTGTTCGACGAAGGGGATACCTTCAAACTGGGTGAGATTGATTGCCGCGTGATGCACTCGCCGGGGCATACACTGGCCTCGATCACTTACGTGATTGGTGATGCTGCCTTCGTTCACGACACCCTTTTCCAGCCCGACTTCGGCACCGCGCGCGCCGACTTTCCCGGCGGCAGCGCTCATCAGTTGTGGCATTCGATTCAGGCGATCCTGGCGCTGCCCGATGAGACGCGGCTGTTCACCGGTCACGACTACATGCCCGACGGCCGTGAACCTCAATGGGAAAGCACGGTGCGCGAGCAGCGTGAGACCAACAAGCATCGCCTGAGTGAAAGCAGCGAGGCCGAGTACGTCGAGCTGCGCAACCGTCGCGATCGCGAACTGCCGATGCCGAAGCTGATCCTGCACGCGCTGCAGGTCAACATTCTCGGCGGTCGCCTCCCCGAACCGGAGAGCAACGGCAAACGCTATCTGAAGTTGCCGCTTGATGCTCTGGAAGGTGCTGCATGGGAGTGAGAGGGCATTGTCGCCAGGCCATATTGCAGCGTGTCGAAACAACCAACGGGAGTCAGTCATGGGCGGGTCAACAGTTTTGAACGAATCGCCAGACGTTAATGAGAAACGGCACGACATCGTCATCATCGGCGGTGGCGCAGGCGGCATCGCGGTCGCCGCGAGCCTTCACAAGCGCCGGTTAGATCTCGATATCGCCATCATCGAGCCCGCACAGGATCATTTCTATCAGCCCGGCTGGACGCTGGTCGGTGGTGGCGTATTTACAGCGGACCAGACGCGACGTTCGATGCATTCGGTAATGCCGGATTTTGCAACCTGGTATCAAACCACAGCCGATCAACTGATACCTGAACTACATCGGTTAAAGCTCGGTGACGGTTCGACGCTTGGCTACCGGGCATTGGTGGTCGCGCCGGGTCTCGAGATCGACTGGCAGGCGATCGATGGCCTCGAGGAGACGCTGGGCAAGAATGGCGTGACCTCGAACTACCGTTTCGATCTGGCGCCCTATACCTGGTCATTGGTTCAGTCCATGAAACAAGGCAAGGCGCTATTTACTCAGCCACCGATGCCGATCAAGTGTGCCGGCGCGCCGCAGAAGGCAATGTATCTCTCCTGTTACGAGTGGGAGAAACAAGGGCTCCTGAAAGATATTGACGTTCATTTCCACAATGCCGGCGGTGTGATGTTCGGCGTTTCGGACTTCGTGCCGGCACTGGACGAATATGTGAAACGCTACGGCATTCACAAGCAGTTTCAGCAGAATCTCGTTGCCGTGGACGGCTCGGCCCAGAAGGCGCGCTTTCGTGTCACCCATGAAGACAGTGTCGAAGAGATCGAGACCGATTTCGACATGCTTCACGTCGTGCCGCCACAGCGTGCCCCACGGCTGGTGCGAGAATCGTCACTGGCCAATGAGGGCGGCTGGCTCGACCTCGACGCCGAAACCCTTCAGCACAATCATTTCAACAATGTCTTTGGTCTCGGTGATGCCAGTGGTACCGGCAATGCCAAGACGGCCGCCGCCGTGCGCAAGCAGGCACCGGTGGTGGCGGACAACCTGCTGGCTGCACTTGACGGCAAGCCGATGCCTTCCGGTTACTTCGGATATGGCGCCTGCCCGTTGACGGTAGAGCGTGGGCGCGTAGTACTGGCGGAGTTTGGCTACGGTGGCCAGTTACAGCCGACCTTTCCGTCCTGGATCAACCAGGCGACACGGCCGACCAGACTCGGCTGGAACATCAAGGCGCAGCAGCTTCCATTCATTTACTGGAACCTGATGCTCAAGGGGCACGAATGGCTGGCCAGGCCGCAGACCCGCTCCTGAGAGGTGCCTCTTTCATGAATACCCGGTCGCACCATGGCTCGGATAACGGAGCGGACAAGTCATGAGTCAGCAGCAAAGAGCCGGATTGGCGCGCTGGCTTCCGATTCTTGATTGGGGGCGGCGTTACAACGCTGGGGTGCTGGTCGAGGATCTGCTGGCGGCCGTCATTGTGGCGCTGATGCTGGTTCCACAGGCACTGGCCTACGCCATGCTGGCGGGGCTCCCGCCGGTGGCAGGGCTGTACGCAAGCCTGGTGCCACTGGTCATCTATACCCTGCTGGGAAGTAGTGCGACGCTCTCTGTTGGCCCGATGGCGGTGGTGTCCCTGATGACCGCCTCGGCGCTTTCGCAGGTTGCCGAATCGGGATCGCAGGATTACGTCGCCGCAGCCCTGGTACTGGCACTGCTCTGCGGTGCCATTCTGCTGATCATGGGGCTTTGTCGGCTGGGCTTTCTGGTCAATTTCCTGAGTCATCCGGTGATGACCGGTTTCGTCAGTGCTTCGGGCGTTTTGATCGCAGCGAGTCAGCTTGAGCAATTGCTTGGTGTCGACCTCTCCGGCTCGACGCTGCCGGCGCTGTTGTCCCGATTACCCTCGGCGCTGGAGAGTGTCAGCCTGCCGACTGTCATCATTGGGATGGGGTCGCTTCTGCTGCTGTGGCTGATACGGAGGTGGGGCAAGCCCGTACTGGAACACTGTCATGTACCGGCTCGTGTGGCGGGCGTGCTGATCAGGCTGGCGCCGATCGCTACCATCATACTGGCAGCGCTGGTTGCCGGCGCGGCAGGATGGCTGGGCCGCGACGTTGCCGTCATTGGTGAGATTCCCGCCGGGCTGCCACCGCTGACCCTGCCCGACTGGGAACCAGAGCTGTGGCGATCGTTGATCGGTTCGGCGGTGCTGATCAGTATTGTCGGCTACGTGGAATCGGTCTCGGTGGCACAGGCGCTGGCGGTGCGTCGTGGTGAGCATGTCGATCCGGACCAGGAACTGATCGGGCTCGGTGGCGCCAATCTGGCGGCGGCTTTTACCGGTGGTATGCCGGTCACGGGCGGTTTCTCGCGCTCCGTGGTCAATTTCGATGCCGGCGCTCGTACCCCGGCCTCCAGTGCGTTCACTGCCGTGGGTATCGCGCTGGCCATGCTGTTTCTGTCGCCCTGGCTGCGGGAACTGCCGATGGCGACGCTGGCAGCAACCATCGTCATCGCCACTGTCTCGCTGATCGATCTGGCAGCGTTTAGGCGCGTCTGGCGCTACGCCCGCGGCGAGGGAGTCGCCATGTCGGCGACCGCACTGGCAACGCTGGTGCTGGGCGTGGACGTAGGCATTCTGGTTGGTGTCGCCATGTCGCTGGCGCTGCATCTCTATGGCACCAGCCGACCGCATAGTGCGGAAGTCGGCCGCATTCCCGGCACCGAACATTTTCGCAATGTTCGTCGTCATGCCGTGGAGACCGATGCCGGGGTTGCCATTCTGCGCGTCGACGAGAGTCTCTATTTCGCCAACGTTCGCCACCTGGAAGACCTGATCACGGCAGTGGTGAATCGTGACCCGCCGCCTCGGGATCTGGTGCTGGCCTGCCAGGCGGTCAACGTCGTTGACGCCACGGCGCTGGAGAGTCTCGAGGCGCTTAATCGGCGCCTGCGGGATCGACATATCGGGCTGCATTTCGCCGAAGTGAAAGGGCCTGTAATGGATCGATTGAGTCGTACCGAACTGCTCGAAACACTCAATGGCCGTGTCTTTCTGAGCACCTTCGATGCCTGGTGCGAGCTGCATGGCCGCGGCTCGGCACCGCTGAGTCATCCGTGTATCGAATCGCCGGTGCCCGGGTGTTCGGGGACTGTCGGTTGAAGGCATTAACGTTATTATCAGACGAGCAAGACGAGGAAATCATGGATATCAAATCACTTGATAATCGATTGAGCGTCACTGCGCAGCCCCGGCTCGATGAGCTTGAGCAACTGGCAGACCAGGGGTTTTGCACGGTTCTCTCCAACCGTCCACGGGGCGAAAGTGAGGACCAGCCGGATCCTGATGCTCTGAAAGACAAGGCAGAATCATTGGGGATGGTCTGGCATCAGGTTCCGGTCAGGCCGGGGGAATATTCACAGACTGATATCGAGGCGTTCGATCACATTCTGAATAACGCTCAAGGGCCCATTATTGGCTTTTGCCGTTCGGGCAAGCGCGTAACTGATCTATGGGCCTTGTCACAGGCAGCCTATCGTCCCGTGCAGGAGCTTATCGAGGCCGCCGGCGCCATCGGTCATGACCTGGAACCCCTGCGTGAGCGCCTCGAACGGCAGGCAAGCCAGGCGATTCGAGGGAACTGATCAATATGTGATGTTGGCGCGGCCGAGCGTTTGGCAACTGCTGTTTGACGGCACTGGCAATGAGGTGCGAAATGGAAACGATGAGCTGGTTGCAAGGGGCACTGGGCGGCATTCTGATCGGGCTTGCCGCCAGCCTGCTAATGGGATTGCTGGGACGAATTGCGGGGATCAGCGGCATTCTCTCCGGACTGCTTTTCGAACGCGGCGGGAACAGGTCCTGGCGCCTTGCGTTTCTGCTGGGCATTGTCTCCGGGCCGGGCCTGCTGATATTGACCGGCCTGGACTGGGGCAATGTGTCGGGCGACAGCGGAGCGGTGGTCGGTGTCCCGGAAAGTGGACCGGCGATAATGTTGATGGCCGGCCTGCTGGTCGGGTTGGGCACCGGTCTGGGTAGCGGCTGCACCAGCGGACACGGGGTCTGCGGGTTGGCGCGTCTGTCGCCCCGGTCGATGGCCGCAACGCTCGTCTTCGTACTTGCTGCCATGCTGACCGTGTTCGTGTCGCGTCATGTGCTGGGGGGCTCGGCATGAAAGTTCGGTCAGGTTATTTGTCCGGTCTGCTGTTCGGACTCGGCCTGGCGATCAGCGGCATGACCGATCCGGCACGAGTCATCGGCTTTCTCGATGTCGCCGGCGCCTGGGATCCGACCCTGATTTTCGTGCTGGGCGGCGCGGTCATTACTACCTTCATCGGTTATCGCCTCGTCTGGCGACGCCAGATGCCGCTGTTCGAATCCCGGTTCCAGCTGCCCACCCGCCGTGATCTCGATACCCGGCTGCTGAGCGGTGCCGCACTTTTCGGTATTGGCTGGGGCCTCTCCGGCTATTGCCCGGGCCCGGCGGCTGCCTCGCTGCCGGAACCGAGCTGGCCGCTGGCGGCATTCATCATGACCCTGCTGATGGGGTGGTGGCTGGCGCGTCGGCTCTCTCCTGCTCACTGATCGGCGAGCTCATTCCGACCTCATCGCCGTCCGCCAGACTGTGGCGGGAATGGATCGGATCGCAAACGGGGGAAACATGCGCGTACTACTCGTTGAGGACGATGCCCCGGTGGCGGCCGGCATCGAAGCGGGACTGGCGCTGAGCGATTTCGTCGTCGATACGGTGATCACGCTGGACGGCGCACGCGGGGCGCTGTCTGCGATTGACTACGATGCCGTGGTGCTCGATCGCCGTCTGCCCGATGGCGAGGGTCTGACGCTGCTGCAACAGTGGCGTCGTGCTGGCGTTGCCACACCGGTGCTGATGCTGACGGCAAGAGATGCCGTGGCCAGTCGCGTCGAAGGGCTTCAGGGCGGAGCTGACGACTACCTGGTCAAACCGTTCGATCTGGATGAGTTGACCGCAAGACTGCAGGCGCTGTTACGCCGCAGCGCCGGGCAGGTCGATTGTTCACTTCGTCACGGGCGCCTGGCGCTGGATCCTGTCGCTCGCAGTGTGATGCTGGATGGCGTACCGGTGGCGCTGGTGCGTCGCGAACTGATGCTGCTGGAGGCGCTGATTCGGGCTCGTGGGCGGATTTTGAGTGCTGATCAGCTAAAGGATCGCCTCTACGGCATTGATGACGAGATCGAGAGCAACGCCCTCAATGTGCACATCTACCAGCTGCGTCGCAAGCTGGGACGCGAAGCGATCGAGACGGTCCGTGGCATCGGCTACCGTCTCGGCCCGCTTTCCGCCGACAGGCCTTGTCATGGCGACACCCCATCATGAGCCTTCGGCTGCGTCTCGTCGCCACGCTCGGGATCACGCTGATGCTGCTGTGGGGGCTGACGGCGGCGTGGTCGATGCGCGATCTCTCGAGCCAGCTCGAGCGTTCGCTGGATCAGCGCCTGGCCCAGTCGGCCCGAATGGTGGCCGGTCTGCTTGATCGTGTGCCGGCGGCGACCTGGAGTGGTGAAGTTGGCGAGACGTCAGTCATCCCTGCGCTTGAGGGCATCGCCTGCCGCGTGTCATCGCTGCGCGGGCAGGTGGTGGCGGGTACGCACCCGGGAATGAACGATGTTCTCGCAGTCGATGCCGAAGGCTACAGCTACCGCGATCACAACGACCAGCGCTGGCGCGTTTATACCCTGGTCGACGACGACAAGCGGATCACCGTCGCCGATCGCCTGCGGGAGCGGGAATCATTGTTATCTCAGGTACGCCGCGCAGCCTTTTATCCGTTTCTGCTCGCACTGATCGGTAGTCTGATTGCACTGTGGTGGGGCGTGACTCGGGGACTATCGCCGCTGTCGAGACTACAGCGGCGCTTGATGTCACGCGATCATGGTGACCTCTCGGCACTGCCGATTCGCGGTTTGCCGGGGGAAATTCGTCCGCTGATCGACGGTTTCAACACCCTGCTTGCGCGTACTCGACGCATGCTGGCGCTGGAGCAGCGCTTTACCGACGATGCCGCGCATGAGCTACGTACGCCGCTGACCGCGATTCGTACCCATCTTCAGATTGCGCGACGCGTCAACGGCGATCCCCGCCGGAAGGCGATGCAGCAGGCGGAGGCAGGGGTCGAGCGGCTGACGAAGACGCTCGACCAGTTGCTGTTGCTGGCACGCATGGAGAGCGAGGAGATCGCGCGGGGGAGTGTCGATCCCACGCGGCTGGAGCAAGCCCTGGAGGCCGCGATGGTGGAGACCGGGAGTCGTGATCGGTGCCACTGGCACGCATTGGCCGATCAACTTCATATCGCGCTATCCGGGGAGTTGCTGGTGATCGCGCTGCGTAATCTGCTCGAGAACGCCATGCGTCACGGTTCACCTGACACCCCGATCGAGATCGAGGCGCACGAGGCGGACGGCATGGCCGTGATCGACATCGTCAATCAGGGCGAGACCATCCCGCCCGAACAGATCGCCCGCCTGACGGAGCGCTTTCATCGCGGCAATCATCCGCAGGGCAGCGGCTTGGGATTATCCATCGTCGAGGCGATCGCCACCCGGGCCGGCGGCAGCGTGCGGCTCGCCTCCGGCGACGGTATCGGGCTGCGGGTGACGCTCTCGCTGCCCCTGGCCTGACTCGCCAGGGACGGGTGAGCAGAGGTGGATGAGAAAACTCAGGGAGAGTCGCTACCCATGATGGTGCGCAGCTTGTCCGGCGAGGGCGCGCCCCTGACCTTATACACCGTGCCATCATCGTCCTGATAGAAGGTCACGGGTGTCGCGTAAAGCTGACCATCATGCATCAGTTGCGTGTTGTCACTGACCCATTGCTCGCTCTGATCGGTTCCCTCGCTATCCGGCATGGCGCCGGTACGGTAGTGCTCGGCGATCGCGGCGCTCGGATCGTCGGCGGCCAGGATTGCGGCGGCTTTCTCGGGGCTGTCTGCTTTCAGAATACCTACCATCAGATGACGAATCTGGACCTCACCGCTTTCGATCCAGGGCTGAGCGTCCTGCCAGAACTTGCGGCAGTAGGGGCAGTTGGGATCGCTGAAGGTGTAGACCATTCGCGATGCATCGGCATCGCCCTCCCGAACCCAGTGATGATCCGCCATTGTCTTCCATAGCTCGGCATTCCTGGGTCCATCGACGAGCTTTTCCAGTGGCTCGGCAGAGACGTCACGGCCCCGGGCGTCGATCAGCGTACCGACGACGGCATGTTCGCCGTCCGGGGTCAGATAGGCGGCCACACTCTGCCCTCGGATGCTGGCACCGTAGCCCTTGAGCCCACCGGGGGCATCGAATTCACCGTGAATGGTAAGGCCCTGCTGCTCGAGAGCCTGAATCGGCGCGGGCCAGTCATCGGCGGCGGCGGGAAGGCTTGCCGCCAGAGCAATACTGGCGGCCATAGGCAGCGCGAGCCGTAGTGACATCATTCGGGGGGTGTGATGTTGCATCGTTGTCGTCTCCGTTTGTGAATGCCTGGCGGGAAGGTCAAGTGAAGCGCTTGGGTTGAAAGCGCGCTCGAGTCGTCATGGGGCAATGCGCTCGAGACTGCGATCGAGCGTGGCACGGGAAAGCTCACCGAAGTGGGTATCGACGAGCTGGCCGTCGGCGTCGTAGTAGAGGGTGGTCGGCATGGCCATGGCACCCACCTCCCGACCGAAGGTCATATCCGGATCGCGATAGAGATGATCGAGCGAGAGGGACTCCCGTTGCAGAAACGTCTCGATGGCGTCAACGCTCTCGCCCTGATTGACGAACACGAACGACACGTCGTTCCGCGCCTGCTGGGCCTGCTCCAGCATCGGCATCTCGCGACGACAGGGTGGACACCAGCTCGCCCAGAGATTGACCACCATGGGCCGATCAGATGCCTGCAGCACGGTGGGCAGTGCTACCGGTGACCCATCGAGAGCCGCCAGCGGGATGGCAGGCAGGCTCGCCCCGCGAGGTGCCGTCAGCGTCAGGGCGCCAGCGGTCATCGACCATGCCAGGGCACCCGAGAGAACCGCTGCACCCAGGGGGCGGCGCATGGCCGGCTGCCGCCAGAAACGCCAGGCCAGATAGGTAAAAGCGATCGCCAGCCCCGCCAGCGACTCGAACCCGCGATCCCGGATATCGAGCCAGGACCAGAAGGTGTCGTAGCTCTGCCAGTAGCGGGCGACGAACACGATGCGTGCGCCGATCACGCCGATCAGCAACGCATTGAACAGAACATCGCCGACGCTGACCTGCCGACGACGGCCCACCCAGGCACCCACGATCAGGGCGACGATCATGGCCACGATCAGCAAAAGCTGACCCAGACTCACGCCCAGGGGCCCCAGAGCGATACTGCGATCAAGCGGATTCATGGTCAGCCCTCCGTGGACTCGTTGGCGTTCTGTCTGGCCTGCGTATAGCGGTCGAGAAAGGCCACGGCATCCAGCTCGCCGATGATGCGAGCGCTGCGCTGTTCCCGACCGTCAGGGCCGAACCACATCAGGGTCGGCGGACCGACGATGCCGAAGTGCTGCATGATCGCCTTGTCCTCGGCGTCGTAATCCGTGACGTCGATACTCAGTCGCTGCACGTCCTGGAGCGCCTCCTTGACGGCCGGGTCGCTGAACACTTCCCGTTCGATGACTTCGCAGGAGACACACCAGTCGGCGGTGAATTCGACCAGCGTCATCTGGCCGCTGTTGGCGGTGGCCTGGACGCGGCGTTCGAGCGTGGCCAGATCCTTCACGTCGTCGAACGTGACAGGCCCGGACTCGCTGGCGTCTTTGGAGGCCGTTGCCACACCGCTCGGGACGTAGACTGAGAGGGGTTGCCATGGATTCCTGGCGCCACCGGCGGCACCGATCAGGATCAACGTGCTCCACAGACCGATGATGGCAGCACTGGCTGTCGCAACCTGGCGCAGGACGCCTCCTGGCCTATCGCCATTTGGGTCGTTATCACGTGCCAGGGCGACGAGAGAGATCGCTCCGCCCAGACCCAGCGCGCCCCACAGGCCAAGAACGATGGCATCCGAGAGGATTCGGGCGACGAACCAGATCGCCATGCCCAGCAGCACGAAGCCGAAAAGCGCCTTGACGCGGGTCATCCAGGCGCCAGGCCTGGGCAGCAACTGGCTGCCGAGCGTGCCGATCAGCACCAGCGGAGCGCCCATGCCGAGGCCCAGCGCGAGCAGCGCCGCGCCGCCCAGCCACGGATTACCGGTGTCGGCGATGAAGAGCAGAGCGCCGGCGAGAGGAGCGGTCATGCAGGGGCCGACCAGCAGGGCGGAGAGTACCCCCATGACGGCGACGCCCTTGAGCCGGCCGCCGCGCTGTCGCGACAGTCCCGCATCCAGGCGTTGACGCAGCACCCGCGGCAGTTCGAGCTCGAAGGCACCGAACATGGCGAGCGCCAGCACCACGAACAGCACCGAGAAAATGCCGATGAACCAGACATTCTGAAACAGCATCTGCAGATTGGCGCCCGCCATGGCCGCCGCCACGCCCAGTATCGCGTAGGTTGCAGCCATGGGGAGAACGTAGGCGAGCGAGAGTACGAAGCCGGCGGCGCGCGGATTCTCCCCGCTGCGACGTTGGCCGACGATCAGGCTGGAGAGGATGGGGATCATCGGCAGCACGCAAGGCGTGAAGGTCAACAGCAGACCCATGCCGAAGAACGCTGCCAGCGTCCAGATCCAGTTGCCACCGGCGAGCTGCGCCGCCAGCTGCTGATCTTCCGCCATCGCCGCGTCTGTCCGGGACTGATTGGTGGGGCCTGACGCGACAGACGCTGGTGTCGCGGATGACGAATTCGGCGCATCGACCATGGCATCCGTTCCTGGCTCATTCGCGTCGGTGGTGCCGTCCCCCGAGGCACCTGCAACGGATTCCAGATCGAAGGTCCGCTGCTGGGGTGGATAGCAGAGGCCGGCATCGGCGCAACCCTGCCAATGAAGGGTGAGGGTATCGGCTTCCCCGGGCTGCGTGGTCATGCTCAACGCATGACGGTAGATTTCGGAGCGACCGAAGTACTCGTCCTCGATATTCTCCCCCTCGGGGATATCGAGCGATAGCTCGTGTTCATCGGCCTCAGCGGCGAAGCTGTGGCGATAGAGATAGTAACCGGGCTCGATCTGCCAATTGATGTCTATCTCGTCGCCGTCTTGTATCAGCGTCGGTTCGAAGGCCTGATCCGGTGGCAGGAAGTCGCCCCGTTTTCCGAACGGATCCTGCGCCACGGCCAGGGGTGCTACGCAGAGCAACATGAGTATCGCCAAACATGATCCCGGCTTCGAACCCATGATCTGCGCTTTTATCTCTTGCCACATGAACCGCCTCCTGAACTGATAGCGCGAGAATGACTCATGAAAATGAGCTGGCGATGAATTCTCTTTCATGAAGGCGCAGGATGGGTGCGGGCAAAAACGACGCTACGAATTCATTCGCAGCCATATGGGTTTGCAAGCATTGTGTATCGATATTCGGCATAAGAGCTTTTCAAGGACCGTCATGACTCTTCATGCTGATTGCAGGTGTTTCTTGAACTCATGGTTCAGCCTACCGGGCTGGCAGTCGGTAGAGTCATGCGTTGTTTGACCATCGTATGATGGAAGCACTGGTTCACAAGTAGAGGGTGTGTTCTGCCAAACTTGTGCTGCTTTAGATGGGAGAAATTGCGGGCTTTTGCAGACCCTGCTTTGATGGAAGATTCTACAAAACAGGATCTGTATATAGGGCAAAAATCTTCGTAAGTGTCTACTCGATGTTTTGAATCTGCTCGCGCATCTGCTCGATCAGCACCTTGAGTTCCACCGCGCAGCGGGTGGTATCAGTGACTGCGGCCTTGGAGGAGAGCGTGTTGGCTTCGCGGTTGAGTTCCTGCATTAGAAAGTCGAGTCGGCGTCCGATCGGGCCCTTTTGTGTGAGCTGGCGCTCGACTTCATTGACATGGGTTTCCAGTCGGTCGAGCTCCTCGGCAACATCGGCCTTTTGTGCCATCAGCGCCATTTCCGCTTCCAGCCGGGCCGGGTCAAGCTCGGCCTTCACGGTTTCCAGACGTTCCAGAATCTGACGACGCTGGCGCTCCAGTACGGCCGGCAGGTGGGCTCGGACCTCTTCCACCTGAGCGCGAATGCCAATCAGGCGTTCGCGAATCAGCGCGCAGAGCTGTTCGCCTTCGCGCTCGCGGCCGGCGTTAAGATCCTCGAGCGCCTGCGATATCAGCTTGAGGGCGGTGGCGCGCACGGCGTCCATGTCGATCTCGCCGCCGCGCGAGATGCCGGGGTGGTCCAGCAGCTCCAGCAGGGTCGGCATTGAGGCTTCCGGGGCGTGACGGCGCAGGCGCGTCAGGGTCTCCATCAGCACTTCCAGATGCTCGACGTTGATGTCGAGGTTGTCACCGCTGCCCTGGGCGCGCTCAAAGCGCAGCGAACACTCGATCTTGCCGCGCGAGAGCACCCCACGCAGGCTGTCGCGAAACGGCGCTTCAAGATCGCGCAGGGATTCAGGCAGGCGAAAGTGCAGGTCCAGATAGCGCTGGTTCACCGAGCGCAGTTCCAGCGCAAGGCTGCCCCAGTCGGCATCCAGCGTCTGGCGGGTGAAGGCGGTCATGCTGCGAGCCATGGGTCATCCTTGCGTGAAAGGTGGAAAGACAAGAGGTGAAAGCGATCAGTTTAAACGATTCGTTCATTGCGCAGGCAGGCGTGTAAGATGCCCGGCCCGCCTTTTGGTTGGTGTCTTCATTTTTACCAGTAGAGAGAGTGTCATGCGACCCAGTGGACGTGCCCCCGAGGCAACCCGTGAAATTACCCTGACCCGCGGCTACACAAAGCATGCCGAGGGCTCGGTGCTGGTCGCCTTTGGCGATACCCAGGTGCTGTGTACGGCCAGCGTCGAAGCCGGCGTGCCGCGCTGGCTGCGCGGCAAGGGCCAGGGCTGGATCACCGCCGAGTACGGCATGCTGCCGCGCGCGACCCATACCCGCAGCGGCCGGGAAGCGGCGCGTGGCAAGCAGGGCGGGCGCACGGTGGAAATCCAGCGCCTGATCGGGCGCAGCCTGCGTGCGGCGGTCGATCTGAAAAAGCTGGGTGAGTTCACCATCACTATCGACTGCGATGTGCTCCAGGCCGATGGCGGTACCCGTACGGCCGCGATCACCGGCGGCTGTGTGGCGCTGGTCGATGCGATCCAGTCGCTGCAGCGCAACAAGCAGATCACCACTGACCCGCTCAAGCAGCTGGTCAGCGCGGTCTCGGTCGGCATCTACAAGGGCCAGGCCGTGACGGATCTGGACTATGCCGAGGACTCGCGCGCCGAGACCGACATGAATGTGGTCATGACCGCCGATGGCGGCATCATCGAGGTACAGGGCACGGCCGAGAAGACATCGTTTTCGCGCACTGAGCTCAACGCCATGATGGACATGGCCGAAGCCGGCTGCGAGCAGCTCTTTGCGCGTCAGCGCAATGTGCTGGGTATGGTCAGCTGATCCGCACGGCCTGAAACGTCAGCCGCACAACGACACGGCGCCGGAAGCCAAAAGCTTCCGGCGCCGTTGCGCGAAGGGACCGAGCGGTGGCTAACAGCTCAATAGCCGAGGGCGGTCGATCACGGCCGTGCCGTCATCGACAGCCGGGGTCAGAGCTCCAGATCGTACTCGATGATCAGCGGCGCGAACTCGCTGAAATCGGCGTCGCGATCGATCCAGGCACGCTTGACCGTGCGGGCGATATCCGGCCCGGTGATCTGATAGTCGGTGCGCCAGCCATCCTGACGCTTGCGCGGCACTTCGCTGTCGGGTTTTTGCCACCAGGTGTGATGGCCGGCGTTGCGCTCGACTTCCCGGAAGGTGTCGACGAAGTCCATCGGTCCGAAGACCTGATCCATGAAGGCGCGCTCTTCGGGGCGAAATCCGGGCGTGCTCTGGTGTTCGGACCAGTGATCAAGGTCGACGGTCTTGTGGGCGATGTACCAGCTGCCGGCGATGATGTACTGGCGACGCTTGCGGCGCAGCTTGTTGAGATAGTCGCTGTACTGCGCGATAAAACGCTGCTTGGCGTGCGGATCTTCCGGCATCAGAAAGGACGCCACGCTGAAGCGCTCGTAGTCGGCCTGCAGAAAACGACCTTCATTATCGCACTGCTCAAAGCCCAGACCATACATGATCGCCTTGGGGATCTTGCGGCAGTAGATGCCGACGCCGGCAAAATCATCCTGCTCGGCATCCAGAAAATAGCCTTCATAGCCCTCGGGATAGAGGATCGAGTCGTCCAGCTCGAAGCTTTTGGTCTTTAAGTTCTGCACGCAGACGATGTCGGCATCCTGCGCCTTGAGCCAGTCGAGAAAGCCCCGTTCGACAGCTCTGCGCATGCCATTGACGTTGATACTGGCGATTTTCATACATGGTCCCTTGTTTTTCGCGCGTGTATGATACCCGAGCCTGACAGGTTTGGGTAAAGAGCCGGTACAAGAAATAAGGGTATGACATGTTGGACGAGCAGCGAGAATTCATCGAATTCGCTATTGCCGAGCAGGCGCTCCGCTTTGGCGAGTTCACCCTCAAGTCGGGGCGCGTCAGTCCCTATTTCTTCAATGCCGGCCATTTTCACAGTGGTGCGGCACTGGCCATGCTGGGGCGCTGCTATGCCGGTGCCATCCAGCGTGCCGGGCTGGAGTTCGATCTCCTGTTCGGCCCTGCCTACAAGGGCATCCCGCTGGCATCGAGTACGGCCATTGCGATGGCGACTCATCATGACCGCAATCTGCCCTGGTCGTTCAATCGAAAGGAAGCCAAGGACCATGGTGAAGGCGGCTCGATTGTTGGCGCGCCGCTGTCCGGCCGTGTGCTGATCATTGATGATGTCATCACCGCCGGCACGGCCATCGGGGAATCCATGGCATTGATCGAGGCGGCCGGTGCCACCGCTGCCGGTGTGGTCGTCGCTCTTGATCGCCAGGAGCGCGGACAGGGTGATATCAGCGCCATCGAGGACGTTCGCCGGCGTTACGATATTCCGGTCGTGCCGATTGTCACGCTGGCGGGCATTCTCGAATATCTCGAGACTCGCGGCGATGACGCCCTGGCTCCTTATGCCCACGCCATCCATGAGTATCGCGCGCATTACGGTGTTCAGGATAACGGCTTCAGGCGGTGGTAAGGTAGCCTTAATAAAAAAGATAACATCATGTCGATCCATATCATCATGATGGCACAATGCGCCGGTGCACACCGGCCTGTATTTCCGCAGGCGAACGGATTCCTTTCTGACAGCGCATGTCCCGTTCAAGGGGACAACAAGCCAAGGATTTCAAAATGAAAAAGATCATCATCTCGGTACTGGGTGCAGGCCTTGCCCTCTCAAGTCTTAACGCCTCGGCTCTGAGCCTTTCTGCCAGCGGTGGCAAGGACTCCCACGGTTTTCAGGCCACTCAGGGGCTGCTGCCGGGCTTTTCTGCCGGACTGGGCTATTTCAGCACCAATGACAGCGGCAACAATACCAAGGCCTATTCCGGCCAGCTGATGTTCTCGCCCTATCTGCCGGGTGTGGATGTGTCGGTCGGCGGACGCTACCAGTATCTGGACAGCGACTACGGTGACGGGGGTGGTCTGGGGCTGGGCGGTTCGGCCTATGTGGACACCCCGATTCCGCGTGTCAGTGTCGGTGGCTATGGCTTTTATACGCCGGAAGGGTTGGCCCATGGCGACGTTAACGAAAGCTATGAATACGGCGCCCGCGCTCGTGCCACGCTGATCGCCAATACCTATGGTTATGTTGGCTATCGCTACTACCATACCGATTTCGACAACCACGATGGCAAGACGCTGTTCAGCGGTCCGGAGCTGGGCGTTTCGGTTGGCTTCTAAATTCGTCGGTTTCTGATCCGACAGGCACCTGTCTGTCACCAGCGGGTCCGGCCCTTGTGCCGGGCCCGCTGTCGTTGGTCCCCGCGAAGCTGATCGTCAATATGCGGCATCTAACCGTAGAAAGTAGAGAAAACGCCCGCCCATGCTGGATATCGTCCTGTTCGAGCCGGAAATCGCCCCCAATACCGGCAACATCATCAGACTCTGCGCCAATACCGGCTTTCGCCTGCACCTGATCGAGCCGCTCGGCTTTGAACTGGATGACAAGCGCCTGCGCCGGGCCGGGCTTGATTACCACGAGTGGGCCCGCGTCCGGGTCCATGCCTCGCTGGAGGCCTTCATGACCGCGGTCGCACCAACGCGGATGCTGGCCGTCACCACCCGCGGGCGTACCCGTCATGATCACGTGGCCTATCAAACGGGGGATGCGCTGCTGTTTGGCCCGGAGAGTCGCGGCCTGCCGCAGGCGCTGATCGACCGCCTGCCGGAAGGGCAGCGCCTGCGCATTCCCATGCGGGAAGGCAGCCGCAGCCTCAACCTCTCCAACGCCTGCGCGGTACTGGTCTATGAGGCCTGGCGACAGCTGGACTTTGACGGGGCGCTGTAATCCGGGCCGTCGAGAGACTTCGTCATGAACACGCTGTATGGGTCTTCCTGGTAGTCGCCAAACGGCGGGCAGGTCTCGAAACCGAAGCGCGCATAGAGGCTGCGTGCCGGGGCGAATACCGGGGGCGTTCCGGTTTCAAGGCTGAGCCGTTTGAACCCGCGCGACTGCGCCTCTCGGATAATATGATCGAGCAGTTTGGCGGCTACCCCGCGGCGCAGATGCGTCTCGGCGGTGCGCATCGACTTGATCTCGCCATGTGTTTCATCGAGCGCCTTGAGCGCCCCGCAGCCGGCAATGGTGTTGCCCTCCCACGCGCTCCAGAAGGTCACCCCGGGCGCGCGCAGCGCGTCGATATCCAGCGCATGACAGCTCTCTTCGGGAGAGTGGCCGGCCAGATCCGTCACATGCTCGCGGATCAGCGCGATGGTCGCGTCGCTGCTCAGGTCGTCCTGAATGATCCTCATCCTTGTGGCCTCTTGTTGTTGTCACTGATGTCGTTGTCACTGATGTTGTGGTGCGTGATGTGATGACGGCTCATGCCATCGCGATGCCGGGCAGGGCCGATCATCCACCCGGAACTCAGAGAGCGCCCGGCGCCAGCCGCCCTTCCAGCCAGGCAAAGAAGCGCTCATGGCCGGCCTTCTCGGCGGCGCTCAAAAAGCCCTGCTCGGTGATCAGTTGATCGCTTTGCGCCTCGATGGCGTCCAGTTGAGCGTCGAGGTCCCGGGCCTCGTCCTGGGTGAGCTGATTGTTGTCCCGGGCGCTGTCGATGCGGTAGCGAAACGTCTCGACCAGATCTTCGATGTGCTCCCGGTCACTCTGATTGATTCGGTAATGGCCGTTGTCCAGATGGACTTCAAGGCCCGAGCCGCGCACCAGCTGAATCAGGGCGGCACCCGGGGTGAAGCGTCCGGAGAGGGCCGGCGCCTGAAGGTTGCCAAGCGATGCGCTGTCCACTTCGACCGGGCAGCCGCTGGTATGGGCAAACTGCTCAAGCGCCTGATCAAGGCGCTGTTCGGGATAGTCGTACTGGATGGCCTGAATCTGGCAGGCCGCGCTGGCCTGCGCTGAACACCCCAGCACGGCCCCGATCAGGGCAAGGCGCATACCGGTGCGAAAGGGCGGTTTTTTGATACCCGGTGCAAGGCGCTGATCACGCATGGTTTTCCTCTGGGTCATGACAGTGGGCGGCAGATCCACTGCCTGTCATTACAGCACACCCGGGGCCGCAGGATGTATCATGACGTGCTCGCGTTATCTGCCCCTCATCAGGTTGTTCCCATGTCCGATATTCGCAACCGCATTGCCGGCCTCAACCCACGCCAGCGCGAGGCCGTGAAATACATCGATGGCCCCTGTCTGGTGCTGGCCGGCGCCGGTTCCGGCAAGACCAGCGTGATCACCACCAAGATTGCGTATCTGGTTCATGAGTGCGGCATGAGTGCCCGGCGCATCGCGGCGGTGACCTTTACCAACAAGGCCGCCCGCGAGATGAAGGAGCGCGTCCAGACGCTGTTGCCCGGGCGCAGCGGCCACGGCCTGACGGTCTCTACCTTTCACACCCTGGGGTTGACCATCATCCGCTCGGAGCTGAAAACGCTGGGCCTGCGCCCGGGCTTTTCGCTGTTTGACCCGGAGGATGCCAGGGCGCTGCTGCGCGATCTGATGCAAAAGGACGCCCAGATCGACGGCGATCAGATCAACCGGGTGCAGAGCCAGATCTCGACCTGGAAAAACGACCTGATTTTGCCTGGACATGCGCTCTCCCACGCCGAGACCGAGGATGACGCCTACTGCGCGCGCATCTACGAGCACTACGTGCGCCACCTGAAGGCCTATAACGCGGTCGATTTCGATGACCTGATCATGCTGCCGGCGACAATGTTCGAGCGCCATCCGGAGGTGCTGCAGCGCTGGCGACACCGCATCCACTACATGCTGGTGGATGAGTATCAGGACACCAACTCGAGCCAGTATCAGCTGGTGCGCATGCTGATGGCCGAGCGTCAGACCTTTACCGTGGTGGGCGATGACGATCAGTCGATCTACGCCTGGCGCGGGGCGCGGCCGGAGAACCTGGTGCAGCTGGGGGAGGATTTCCCCTCGCTCAATGTGATCAAGCTGGAGCAGAACTACCGCTCCACCTCGATCATCCTCAAGGCCGCCAATACGCTGATTGCCAACAACCCCCACGTCTATGAGAAGACGCTGTGGTCGGACAAGGGCCGCGGCGAGCCGATTCGTATCATCGTCAATCGCAACGAGGAGGCCGAGACCGAGCGGGTGGCCACCGAGATCCTTACCCGGCGCATCAAGGAGAGCGCCCAGTGGCGCGATTTTGCCGTGCTCTATCGCGGCAACTTTCAGGCCCGGCTTTTGGAGCTGAAGCTTCAGCACCACCAGATCCCCTACAAGCTCTCCGGCGGCACCTCCTTTTTCTCCCGCAACGAGATCAAGGACGCCATGGCCTACCTGCGGCTTCTGATCAATCCGGCCGATGACAACGCCTTTTTGCGCATCGTCAACGTGCCGCGCCGCGAGATCGGCCCCAACACGCTGGAAAAGCTCGCCAACTACGCCCAGGAGCGCAAGGTCAGCCTGTTTGCCGCCTGCAGCGAGATGGGCCTGGCACACGTGCTCTCCGAGCGTGCCGTCGACCGGCTGGGGCGTTTCAATCACTTTCTGGAAGGTATCCGCAAGCGCATGGATCAGGGCGACGCCATCGCCGCGATCCGGGCAATGTTTGCCGAGATGGATTACGAGGCGTGGCTCTATCAGAACGCCAGCGCCCCGATCGTGGCCGAAAAGCGCATGGGCAACGTGTATATCCTGATCGATCAGCTCGAGAAGTCGATGCATCGTGATACCGAGGAGGGCGACGACATGGCCGAGGAGACCGATGACGTCGAGGCGGCGATTTCACGGCTGGTGCTGCGCGATATTCTCGACCAGCAGGCCCAGGAGGATGACACCGACAAGGTGCAGCTTCTGACCCTGCACGCCTCCAAGGGGCTCGAGTTCCCGCACGTCTACGTGATGGGCATGGAAGAGGAGCTGCTGCCGCACCGCAACTCGATCGAGATGGACACCATCGAGGAGGAGCGGCGGCTGGCCTATGTGGGGATTACCCGCGCGCGCCAGACCCTGACGCTGTCGCTGGCCCAGCAGCGCAAGCAGTTCGGCGAGATGATGAACTGTGCGCCGAGCCGCTTTCTTGACGAGCTGCCGCCCGAGGACCTGGAGTGGTACGGCCGCGCCGACAAGGAAGACCCGGAGAAAAAGCGTGAGCGCGGCCAGAGTGCCATCGCCGGGCTGCGCTCGCTGCTCGGGTAGAGGGGCCCGGCCCGGTGGCTGCCCCGGGCCCCGGTCTGACAGGGGCTACAGGACGGCCAGCATGCCGCCATCCACGTAGATGATCTGGCCGTTGACATAGCTCGAGCCGGGCGCGGCCAGATAGATGACCGTGCTGGCCAGATCCTCCGGCAGCCCCCAGCGGCGCGACGGGGTGCGCGCCTTCACCCAGCCGTCAAACGCCGGGTCCTCCGACAGTGGCCGGGTCATGTCGGTGAGCATGTAACCGGGGCCGATGGCGTTGGCCTGGATGTTGTGCTCGGCCCATTCGGCGGCCATCGAGCAGGTCAGTAGCCGAATCCCCCCCTTGGCTGCGGTATAGGGCGCGACGGTCGCCCGGGCGACCTGGCTGGTCAGCGAGCCCACATTGATGATCTTGCCGCCCTGCCCCTTTTCAATCAGGCGACGCGCGACCTGCTGGCCGACCAGAAAGGCCGCGGTCAGGTTGGTATCGATCACCTTCTGCCAGTCCGCCAGTGCCAGCTCGGTCATCGGCTGGCGGTGCTGCATGCCGGCATTGTTGATCAGGATATCGATGGTGGTGCCCCGCTGATCGAGGGTCTCGAAGGCCTGGTGCACGTCCGTCTCGCTGGTCACATCAAAGGTGATGGTGCCCACCTCGATGCCCCTGGCGGCAAAGTGCGTGGCTGCGTCGTGCAGCTTGTCGGCATTGCGACCGTGCAGCACGATGGCCGCGCCGGCATCGCTGAGCGCCTGGGCCATGGCAAGCCCCAGTCCGCCCGAGGAGCCCGTAATCAGGGCAGTACGCCCGGTCAGGTCAAACAGATGCATGGTTGATGCCTCCCTTCATGATGGATGCCCTTGGCCGTTACTGGCTTTTACGGGTGACCAGATCGGCGCGCTCAAAGACCTCCGGCAGCAGTTCGACGCCCAGCCCCGGCCCCTCCATGGGGTAGACGTAACCGTTTTCGATTCGCGGTACGGCCGTGACCAGCTCCTGATACCAGCCGCGATAGAAGGCGCGGACCGACTCCTGGATCAGGGTGTTGGGCTGACTGAAGGACATGTGCACGGCGGCGGCAAAGCCCACCGGGCCGATGCAGTCGTGGGGGGCGAACGGCTTGTGGAAGGTCTCGGCCAGGGCGGCGATCTTGCGCCCCTCGGTCAAACCGCCGGTCCAGCACAGATCCACCATCACCACGCCAAGGGCATTCTGATCGAGCATCTCCTTGTAGGGCCAGCGCGAGCCCAGGGTTTCACTGCCGCACACCGGCACCGAAGTGGCGCGTGCGTACTCTCCCAGCGCTGAGGTTGAGGTCATTTTGATCGGGTCCTCGAACCAGTAGGGGTTGTAGGGCTCCAGCGCCCTGGCAATGCGTTTGGCACTGGTCAGATTCCACTGGGAGTGAAACTCGACCATGATGTCCATTGCATCCCCCACGCGCTGTCGGATCTGCTCGAAGGGGCGCAGCGCCGTTTTCATCTGCTCGGCATTGATGTCCAGCCCGTGGGTCTGCTGGGCGATGGGGTCAAAGGGCCAGATCTTCATGGCGCTGATGCCGCTTTCCAGCAGGTTTTCGGCCAGCACGCCGGCATCGGTCATGAAGGCATTGAGATCCTCGAAGGGGCCCTCGCTGCTGCCCAGATTCCAGTTGTTGACCGTTCGGATGTCGCGATTTCGCACATAGCCGTAGCCGGCGCAGGTGTTGTAGATGCGAAGCCGTGGCTGACAGAGTCCGCCGAGCATCTGATGCACCGGCTGCTGGCATACCTTGCCGAACAGGTCCCATAGCGCAATATCGATGGCCGAGGTGGCGCGCGACTCGGCACCGGTCGAGGCGTGTGCCAGCGGCAGGTTGGTCATCTCCCGATGCAGCGCCTCGATGGCCAGCGGGTCACGCCCGATCAGCCTGGGGGCCAGGGTGTCATGAATGTGGGCCGCCACGGCACCGGCGCCGTAGAACGTCTCCCCAAGGCCGATGGTGCCTTCATCGGTGTGTACGCGTACCCAGAGCACGTTTTCGAACTCGCGGGCATGCAGGGTTTCGATGGCAGTGATTTTCATCAGTGAACTCCAGTTATGGAAGCAGGCCGGGCAGCCACAGCGCGAGCGGCGGAAAGAGTAATACCAGGATCAGCACGGCAAGCTGGATCAGCATGAACGGCCAGACGGAACGGTAGATGTCGACGAGGGTGACGCCCTTTGGCGCCACGCTCATCAGGTAGAAGGCCGCCGAGCCGAAGGGAGGGGAAAGAAAGGCAATCTGCATGGCGATGGAAAAAAGCACCCCGAACCAGATGGGGCTCATGCCCAGCTCGACCACGATGGGCAAAAAGATCGGAATGGTCAGCAGCACGATTCCGATCCAGTCCATGAAGCAGCCCAGCACCAGAAAGACGAGCAGCATCAAAAGGATGGTCATCATCGGCGTCAGGCCTGCGCCCAGAATGAGCTCATTGATGAAGGCCCGCCCGCCCATCAGGTTGTAGACACTGATCAGCACCGCCACGCCAAAGGTCACCCACAGCAGAATGCCGACGGCGCGCAGGGTCTGGACCAGCGCCTGATGCAGCAGGAACACGCTGAGCTCGCGCCGCACGACAATCAGGGCCAGGGTGCCGACGACCCCGACACAGGCCGCTTCGGTGATCGAGGTCACCCCCCCGTAGATACAGCCCAGGATCAAAACGATCAGCAACATCGGCGGGACCAGGCCCATCAAAGCGCTTTTGAGTGTCATCCCCTCCGGCACGGCATCGCGGCTGGCGGGCGCCAGCGCCGGGTTGAGCCAGCAGCGTATGACCACATAGAGCAGGTAGCTGCCGGCGAGTATCAGCCCGGGGATGACCGTGGCCGAAAAGAGCGCCTGAATGCTTGCGCCCCCGACCAGCCCGAAGATGATCAGCACAATGCTGGGGGGAATCATGGTGCCCAGCGAGCCGCCCGCCACAATGACGCCGATGGACAGACTGCGGTCATAGTTCAGGCGCAGCATCTGCGGCAGGGCAACCAGGCCGAGCATCACGATCTCGCCGCCGATGATGCCGCTCATGGCCGCCATGATGACCGCAATCAAAAGCGTGACCAGCGCGACGCCGCCGCGAACACCGCCTACCAGATACTGCAGGCTGTCAAAAAGATCGCGTGCCAGCCGCGAGCGCTCAAGCAAAGACGACATCAGAATGAACAGCGGCACCGAGGCGAAGGAGATGTCGGTCGCCATGCCGTAGATCTTCTGCATGGCCAGACCCAGGACCTCCGGGCCGAACTCGACAAGGGCCAACAGCGAGGCCACACCGCCCGCTGCAAATCCGAGCGGTACAGCCATGGCCATGGCCAGTATCAATCCCCCCAGCAGCACCAGGGACATGATCGCAATGCTCATGTGACGTCCTCCTGTCGGTGCCAGCGGCGATAAAGATTGATGACCGACATCACGGCCATGACCAGCGCACAGACCACGATCAGGGGTTTGATGGTCATCGGGATCGGAGCATTCCAGACCGTGCCGAAGCGCTCGCCGGCGACCAGCGCCACCCAGGCCTCGCGCGCCCCGAAACCGGCCACGATCAGACAAAAGCACAGGGTCATCAGGCACTGCATGACATCAAGGATGCGTTTTAACCGCCGGGGCGCGAGGTCATAAAGCACGGTGACGCGCAGATGCGCATCGCGTCGCATGACAAAGACGCCGGCATAGACATAGGCAATGGCGCAGACATACAGGGAGAGTTCGTTGGCCCAGCTGGTCGGCGCCAGGAAGAAATAGCGAAACACCACCTCCCAGGTCATGGCCACGATGACCACCATGAAGAGCCAGGCGGGCAGCTCATCCCAGTGAAAGGCGGGTTGTTCAGCAGATGGATCGGACATCATGACCTCCCTGAGGACGGTGGCTTCAGACCAGAAGCCCCATTTGACGCATGAAGGCCAGATGGCTTTTCACCATGACATCGGCCGCTTCACTGCGCGTCGCCCAGTCCTTCCAGACCTGCAGGGCCGCTTCGCGAAAGGCCAGCCGATCCTTTTCCGACCAGTCATGAAAGGTGACCTGGTCGGACAGATCGGTCAGTACCCGGTGGTCATCCACCGTCACCTCCTTGATGACGTCAAAGGCGATGGCGCGCTGGGCTACTTCAATGACACGCTGAAGCTCGGCAGGCAGGGCATTCCAGCTGTCCAGGTTGATGGCGACATGGTCGGCAGGCATGGAGTGAAAGCCCGGATAGGTGGCGTATTTGCAGATGTCATAAAGGCCCAGCGAGCGGTTGAGGGCCAGGGTGCCGGCATCGGCACCGCTGACCACGCCGGTTTCCATGGCCGTAAAGACCTCGCCAAAGGACATCACGACCGGGGCGGCCCCCAGGCGGGTAAATATCTCGCTCTCCATGCCCGGCGGTGAGCGAAACTTCCACCCCCCGAGGGCCTCGATACCCGGCAGGGGGACGGTAGAGCTCAACGACTCCAGCGGCGGGCAGAGCAGGCCGACGCAGTACATGTTGTAACGCCCATAGAGCGGGTCGACGATGGCGCGCGCCTCGGGCATATCGAGCCAGGCGTGCAACTGAACGGGATCTTCATATCCGCCCATGACATCGCCAATGAACTGGAAGGCGGGGTCCTTGCCGGTGAGATAGCTGGCCCCTGTCATATCGATGTCCAGCACCCCGTTGGCGGCGGCATCGAAGGTCTGAAAGTCGTTGACAATCGCGCTTGAATAATGCAGGTCGATCAGTAATCGCCCGCCGGAGAGCGACTCGCACAGCTCGACAAAGCGCGTGTACATGGCGCCCTGGGTCGAGGTTTCACTCTTGTTGGTCTGCGCTCTCAGACGATACTGGCGGCCCGGCTCGGCCAGTGCCCGACCCGAGAGCGCTGCGGCACCGAGCAGGCCTGCGCCTGCACCGGACAGCAGACGGCGCCTGGTAAGTTCTGCCATGACGTGCTCCTTCGTAAGGCAGCGTTACCGGAAAAGGGGATCGATAAAAGCGCTGCCGAAGGAGAAATATATTTCTGTATATCGAAATATCATATGATACATAGGGTGTATTCACAGCGACGCCTGACTGCGTCATCGTGCGAGGACAACATGCAGGAAAGAAGGTTAAAGCCCCTGGAACGGACCAATGAAACCCCGGGCATGTCCCGCGCGGAACTGGCCTATGAGCGAATCGAGACGCTGCTGGCCCACATGGAGCTGGCGCCCGGCGCCTTTCTCACCATGGCCGAGCTCCAGGCCCGTACCGGGCTTGGACGCATGCCGGTGCTCGAGGCCACACGGCGCCTGAGCGATGACACGCTGCTGGAGGTTCGGGCCGGGCGAGGGATTCGCGTGTTACCCATTGATCCGGGGCGCGAGCGTCGGCTGCTGAGGGTACGCCATGACCTGGAGCGCTTTGCCATAGAGCAGGCCTGCGAGCGTGCCAGTACGCTGGAGCGCAGTCAGATGCGCCAGCTCGCCTCTGCGCTGGCTGCCCTGATCGAGGACGACACGCCCTTGTGTGACGAGCGGATCCGTCGCTTCAACGAGATCGATCGGCGAATGGACCGGCTGGTGCTCAAGGCCGCCAGTGAACCCTTCGTTGAACGCACCCTGCGTCCGCTGCACACCCTTTTTCGCCGGCTGGGTTATCTGTTTTTGACCCACTTTGGCGATGAGCCGTTGATTCGTACCAACATCCGTCTGCATCAGGAGCTGCTGGAAGCCGTCATTGCCGGTCGGAAACCGGCGGCCGATGACGTGCTCTCGCGGCTGATGGCCTTTGCCGCAGAGATGATGGATCCCATCGAGACGTCTCTGGATCCGGCACTGCTGGATGCCGGCATCGTCCCCTTTGACCCGGAGTAGCGACGTGAGTACACGCATTGTCTTTCATGGCCGGAATGCGGCCAGCTTTCACGACGGTTTCAGGGACCGCCTGCATCATGAGGCCGAGCTGATCTGCCTGCCCGATACCCTGGATGAGGCCGGGCGGCGGCAGTTTGCCCGGGCAGACATCATCCTGGGGCATCGACTCAATGATGAGCAGCCGCGACCCGAAGCGGTTCGTCTTTTTCAGGCCGTCGGCGCAGGCGTGGATGCCATTGATGCCACGCGTCTGCCCGAGGGGGCCCGGCTGTGCAACTGTCATGGCCACGATATTCCCATCACCGAGTACGTCATGGCCGCCCTGCTCAATGACTGCGTGCCCCTGGTCGAGGCCGATCATCGCCTGCGTCAGAAAGACTGGCACTATCAGTCGGGGCGTACCCTGCACGGGGAGCTTCATGGACAGGTGCTGGGCATTCTCGGCTTTGGTCACATCGGTCAGTCGCTGGCCGCCACGGCCCGGGCGCTGGGCCTGCGTGTCCGCGCCGCCAATCGTTCACCGGTGAATGCCCGGGCACATGGCCTTGAGCAGGCCTTCGGCCTGGATGAGCTCGAAAGGTTCTATCAGGGGCTCGATGCCCTGGTGGTGGCCCTGCCCGAGACCCCGGCGACCCGGGGACTGATGAATACCGACGCCTTTGACGCCCTGCCGGCACACGCTCATGTGATCAATGTCGGTCGCGGCGGGGTCATCGAGGAGAAGGCGCTCTTCGATGCGCTTTCCTCGCGACGTATCCGCCGGGCCACCATCGATACCTGGTACGTCTATCCCGATGCACAGACGCCGGCGTCCGACCCCGGCCATCTGCCCTTTCAGACCCTCGATAACCTGGTCATGACACCGCACATGTCCGGCTGGACCCAGGGCACGCTGGAGCGGCGCAAGGATGCCATGGCCGAGAACATCAACCGGCTGCTGGAAGGCCGTGAGCTTCGCAATATCGTGGCCTGATGCAGGACGCAGCAGATCATCGTCCATGCCCTGTTAGGGTTCTGTCAGTGTCCTGACGGCCTTAACGCCCCACTCGGTGGTGTCTGCCGGGTGGGGGTAGGTGTGCGCCAGTCGCGTGGCCGGACCCTGAAGCTGGCTGCCGGGCTAGGGCGCATCCTCCTTTTCACCGACCGGATCCTCACCGGCCAGGGCCATCAGATCCCGATAGAGCGCCGCCGGAATCGACACGCCGGATGCCAGGCTGCGCACTCGCGCTTCAAAGCGGCGCTGCGACGGCAGCCGCGCGCCCTGCCCCAGCATCTCCTCGAAAAGCTTTTCTGCGTGTGAAATCCCGGCCTCATGCTGCTCGCCCAGAAATACCCTGGGCGACAGCGCGATCACCAGCTCGCCATGACAGGGTCGGCCGGTACCTTCCTCATTGGCGGCCTGGGTCTCATGACTCAGGGCATCACCGATCAGCGGACCGGCCAGCAGCTCGATCATGGTGGAGAGCGCCGATCCCTTGTGCCCGCCAAAGGGCAGCATGGCGCCTTCCAGCGCGGCGGTCGGGTCCGTGGTCGGCTGACCCTGATCATCCAGCGCCCAGTTGTCAGGTATGGATTTGCCGGCGCGGCGATGCAGCTCGATTTCACCGCGGGCCACCACGCTGGTGGCAAAGTCAAAGGTGTAGGGATCGCCGCCCGGTCTTGGCCAGGAAAACGCCAGCGGGTTGGTGCCCAGAAGCGAGCGCACACCGCCCGCCGGTGCCACAAAGGCATGCGTTGGATTCATCGCCAGCCCCGCCAGCCCCATCCCGGAAAGTGCTTCTACCTCGGACCACAGCGCCGAGAAGTGAAAGCAGTGATTGATGGCCAGCACCGCAATGCCGTGGCGCTCGGCCTTCTCCCTTAACGGCGCGAGCCCCTGTTCGAACGCCAGCAGCGAGCTGCCGTAGCGGGCATCGATCCTCACGATACCGGGGGCATGATCGATCACCTCGGGTACGGCCTGCGGGTCCAGCCCGCCCATTTTCGCCGTCTCCACGATCTTCAGCAGGCGATACAGCCCGTGGGAGTGACACTCGTCACGCTGGGCGGCGACAACGCTTCGGGTGATGGCCTCGACATGGCCGGGGCCAAAGCCTGCGTTATGCAGAATGTGCCGGCTTAGTGCCTGCGCCTGGTCAAGCGAAAGCGTGATGTCGTGTTCCATGGGGGCTCCCGGTCGGTACAGGAAAGACGGATTGATCCCGGCAGGACATGGCCCGTCAGTAGCCTGCCAGCATAACCGTCTTCCCCGGCGGCGCCTGCTGGACGAAGGTGTCAGGGAGGAGGAATGCGAATGCCGATATGTAACCGTTGGCGTTGATTTGTGTATTATTTTTTTAGTTCCATGGATTAGTCCTACAAGCTGCGCATAATACCTTTGGTTTATTTTAAAAATGGTTAAATAAAACGAGGAGTCTGCATGCCCAGCGCACGCCGGATCGCCTGGATCGATGCCGCCAAGAGCGTCTGTATCCTTGCGGTGGTGCTTTATCATTTTAATCAGATGGTGCTTCAGCAGATCGATTTCGGTCAGACGGCCATCCCCACGCTCTGGAATCTGATCGTCACGGCGCTCAAGCCGCTGCGCATGCCGCTTTTCTTTCTCATCTCGGGATTTCTGGCCAGCCGCTCGGTGACCGGACGTGGCTGGGGGGAGGTGCGCACCAGCCGTGTGGCCAGCCTGCTGTGGGTCTATGTGCTGTGGGTGGGGCTGTACTGGCTGTTCACCGAGTACGTCATCGAGCCGCTGGATGTCGAGGTCGTGGCCGCCGGCGCCCATCCGGGGACCCTCGGGGGGATGGTTATGCAGCTGATCAGCGCCGATACCGGGCTCTGGTATCTCTACGCGCTGGTGCTCTATTTCGTCGCCTGCAAGCTGATCCAGCACACGGCGTCGCCGGCGGTCATCAGCATCGGGCTGGGGGTGGTACTGCATCTGGCCTCAAGCCTGTTGCTGCCGCCGGGCTGGTGGAACATTGCCTCATTGCTGGACTACTTCTTCTTCTTTGCCCTGGGGTGTCATCTACAACCCTTCCTTGCCCGCCACTACGTGCAGTGCGACATTAAACGATTGCTGGTGACCGGGGCGTTGACGGTGGCGGCACTGGGTATTACCTGGAAGCTGAGCGCGATGGAGGCCCCGGGTGTGAAGCTGGTCCTCGCCCTTTTAATGGTCTCGACCACCATCGATCTTTTCGCGCTGCTGACCGAGCGCTTCAGAATGGTGCTGCTGTGCGATATCGGCCAGCGCACCCTGCCGATCTACGTCATTCACAAGCTGTTGATATTTGCGCTGGTCGCCGTCATGCCCGAGACGCTGTATATCGAAGGCGCGCTGCAAAATGGCGTGCTGGCCGTGACGCCGCTGGTTATGACGGTGCTGATTGGCGCGCTGTGCCTGCTGGCCCACAGGGCGCTTAATGGTGGCCCCGGCGGCATGCTCTTTACCATGCCGCACATCTTTCGGCGCGTGGCCTACCGCACCGGACTGGTACAGCCGGTCAGCTAGGCCTCCAGCGCCAGCAGGGCGAATGTGGCCAGCCAGTGTTCGCCCATGTAATCCGCCCCCAGATGCGGCAGCGCGACACTCAGGTGTTCGGTGGCGCTGTCGCGCATCCGACCACTGGCCGGATGGCCCTCTCCCAGTCGTGCCGCCAGGGCACGAAAGCACCAGGCGCGGCTCAGGTTCAGCCCGTCCAGATGGGCGATCTTGCCATCGCTGCGGTCGCTGACCACGGCCGGAGTAAAAAGCGTCTGCGGCTGGCCATCGGCCAGTGCCGGCAAAAAGGCGTCAAACCATCCGACAAACGCCTGCGGCTCCAGCGCGCGGGCCATGTAAAGCGCCTCGATCAGCGTCGGTGAGAGAAACTCATCGCCGCCCGGCTCCCAGGCCTGGGCGCTCCGATCACTCTGGAACCAGTCGCTGGCGCGCTGGCGCAGTATCCTGCCCAGCTCATGTCCCTGAACCCCCGCACAGCACGATTCGACATGGTCCAGCGCCAGAATGCCGGCAAAGGCACTGTTGTAGTGGGTGCCGGTGCGAATCGGATAACCTTGCTTCGGCCAGAAGTTGATGAACTGCTGAACAATGAAGTCGGTCAGTGGCGCCAGTGTACGGCCCGCCTCGATCAGCGCGGGGTGTGATGCCGTGTTCAGCTCGGCGGCCAGTTTCAGCAGCCACGCCCAGCCGTAAGGGCGTTCAAAGCTGCCGCGCCCCGGTGCCTGGAAGTAGGCCAGCTCCCTGGCCACCTTCTCGGGCGTGATATTGCGCTCAAACAGAGCCTTTCCGCGTGCAGCACTTTCGCTTTCGGGGCAAAGACGCGCCGCGCGTGCCAGCAGCCAGTAGCTGTGCACGCAGGAGTGCCAGTCAAGACTGCCGTAGAAGATCGGATGCAGCGTTGAAGGGGCAGCGATATCCTGTGCGTCGCGCATCAGATGAGTGATCAGGTTGGGATACTCCCGCTCGACGTGGCCCAGCGCCATATGGGCAAGGGCGCCAGGCGTGGCCTGATCAGGAGGGTGGCGTGCGGTTATCATGACATGTTCCCGAAAGAGGGCCTCAAACCCCCAGCAGATTCAGCGCGCCAAAAAAGCCCGCCATTAAAAGCGCCACAGCGATGGCGACCGGGTTGTGGGTGCGCGCAAACAGGTAGTGAAAGAGCATCGAAATCGGCAGCGAGACGATGAACCAGCCGATGTAGTTGCTCAGCGGCACCAGGGTGTCGCCCCATGCCCACATCTCGTGATGAATGGCGACCGGTTCGATCAGCATGTCGAGCGCCACCATCAGGGCCGCGCCGATCACGCCCTTGAGCGGTCGTGACAGCTCGGGCAGCACGCGTTGTATCGACACGTTGAGACAATACAGCAGCAGCGCCCAGTTCACCCCGATGATCAGCGGCGTATGCCAGAGCGTTGGCCCCAGCACGTGGCCGTAGGCGTAATCGCCGAACAACAGCCCCGTCGAGGTGCCGATCGCCTCGGCGACAAACCCCACCACGTAACATAGTGCCACGTAGCCCCAGAGCGGCCTGCGCGGCCCCGGATGAAAGGCCAGCACCAGACCCAGTGAGGCGATCAGTGTCAGCGGGGTCAGGCGAATGAACTGATCATGCACCGGCAGCGCAATGCCGATGACGCCGGCCAGATAGATCAGGCTCAACAGGATAATGACCGGCATCGGGCGCAGGCGGCGTTCGGATGGAGCAGGAATCTGTGAAGCCATCAAACATCGTCCTTCAGGTCAGGGGCGGGCTTTGATAAGGGTTCACGCTGTGCCATGACATCGGTCATGATTTTGGCGGATAACAGGCACAGCGGCAGCCCGCCGCCGGGATGCACGCTGCCGCCGCAGAAATAGAGCCCGTCGACATGGCGGCTGTAATTGGGATGGCGCATGAACGCCGCCATGCGGTCGTTGGAGCTGGTGCCATACAGCGCGCCCAGGTGAGAGAGCGTGCGCGCCTCGATGGTGGTGGGGTCATACACGCACTCCTCGACGATCGCTTCGCGCAGCCCGGCTTTTCCACCCCCATTGCCCAGCATCCGCTCGAGTTTCCGGATGACCCGCTCGCGGGTGCGCTCGATCAGCGTCGGCCAGTTTTGTTCGGGTGTGGTAAAGGGGGCGTTGATCATCACGAACCAGTTCTCGCCGCCCTCTGGCGCTGCACTTGGGTCGTAGCGCGCAGAGATGCTGACATAGACGGTCGGGTCATCACACAGCGTGCCCGCCTCCAGCGCTGCAAACTCGCCCGGGTAATCGTCGCTGAAAAAGATGTTATGCACATCCAGTTCCGGGAAGGATTTATTCACACCCCAGTAGAAGATCAGCGCCGAGGTCGATTTTTCCCGCGCCAGCACCTGCGTGGGCGCCGGGGCATCGGGCAACAGCCGGTCATGAGTGAAAAACACATCCATGTTGCTGACCACGCGATCAAACATCACTTGCCGATCATCCGCCAGGCGTAGCCCCACCGCGCGCGGCCGGTGGCTGTCGTGGCGGGTGAGAATTTCCGCCACGGGCGTCTCGAAGTGAAAGATCACGCCCACCCGCTCGGCCAGCCCATACAGCGCCCGGCCGATCGCGGGCATGCCGCCTTCGGGCACAAAGGCGCCGGCCCCGTGTTCGAAGTGGGCAATCATCGAGAGCAGGCCTGGCGCGCGATACGGGTTGGAACCGTTGTAGGTGGCAAAGCGATCAAAGAGCTGCACCAGATGCGGCTCGCCCAGGTCGCGCTGGTGGACGTCATGCAGGGTGCGGGTGAGATCCAGACGGTGCAGCCGGGTCAGGGCGTGGCCGACCTCCGGCGTCAGCCAGGTCTTTGGCGTATGCAGCGATTTTTCCAGAAAGGTCCGCCCGGTCAGGTGATACTTTTCCTCCCCGTGGGCCAGCGTTCTGAGCACCCGCTGCGCCGGCACACCCAGCACACGCTCGACTTCCTTGGCAAAGGCCTTCGGGTCGGCGCGGGCATCCAGCCGGGTGCCGTCCTCCCAGACGTAGCGGCAGACGGTGTCCAGCCGCCGGTAGCGAAAGTGATCAGAGGGCACTTCACCGGCGAGTTCAAACAGCTCGTCGATGTACTCCGGCATGGTCAGAAGCGATGGACCAATGCCAAAGCGATACTCGCCCAGCACCAGCTCGCCGAGCTTGCCGCCTGCCGTGGCACCGGCCTCGAACACCTCGACGTGGGCGCCTTCAAGGCGCAGGCGGATGGCCGCGGCCAGCCCCGCGATGCCGGCGCCGATGATGCCGATGCGTGAGGCAGCGTATGTGCTCGGCTTAAGCATCCAGCCAGCGCACCGCGATGAGTCCGCGCTGGCGCAGCAGGTGCTCATCGACCTGATCCAGCGCGTCGAGCCAGGCCATGGCAAAGCTGCCCGGCCCCTGAGCGTGCTCCTCGGCAAGCTCGGCGGCCACGGCGACATGAACATGCGCGGCCACGGCGGCGCACAGCGGATCACGCACCACGGCGCAGTAGGCCGCCACGATCGCGCCCAGCGCACAGCCGGTGCCGGAGACGCGGGGTTGCCACTCGCTGCCGCCGCCGATTTCGACCAGCGCCGGGCCGTTGTGATGACGATCAAGCAGCGGCCCGAGCAGCATGTCCACCGGCCCCGAGGCCGAGACCGTACAGGCCTGGGTCAGCAGCTCGCGTGCGGCGTTGACCGCGCTTTGCGGGCTTATGGCACTGTCCACACCCCGCCCGGCGCCTTCCTGGCCGGCCAGCCCCATGACTTCGGAGGCGTTGCCGCGTACCACCGTGGGACGATGCTCCAGCAGCTCCAGTGCCAGACCATGGCGCCATTTCATGCTGCCCGCGCCGATCGGATCGAGCACCCAGGGCTTGCCCGCCTGATGGGCACCGCTGGCGGCCTTGTGCATCGCCTTGACCTGATCCCCCTGCGGCGTACCCAGGTTGATCAGTACGGCATCGGCCTGCGTGGCAAAGCGCCCGGCCTCTTCGGGGTTGTCGATCATGGCCGGTGTGGCGCCGGCAGCCAGCAGGGCATTGGCGACCAGATTGACCGTGACGTTGTTGGTCAAACACTGCACCAGCGGCTTTCTGGCCTTCAGCGCCTGGTGCGCCTGAACGACCATGTCGATGGTGGGCTCACCGCCCGATTGCTCGCTCATGCCCATCATGGACTCCCTTGGCTGTCATGAAAAAACAGGGTTATCAGAAAAAAGGTGGTCTGACGCGTCAGGATAGACGTTACTTGTCTTTGGTCGGGGCGACCAGATCATCGACCGCCGCCTTTACCTCATCATCCGAGAGCGACTTGTTGCCACCGCGCGCCGGCATGCCGCCAATGCCCTCGATGGCATGGGTATACAGGGTCTGCTGGCCCGCTTCCAGCCGCTGGGTCCAGTCATCCGAGCCCCGCTGTGGCCCGCGCCCGCCGTCGTGACAGCCGGCACAGTTATCCTCATAAATCCGGTGGCCGTCGATCTCATCGCCATTGGCGGCAGCGGTCGTACCCAAAAGGCCGGCCAGCAGGGCGGCGGCGGTCATCAGGCGGGTAAAGCGCATGTGCATGGTCTTGTCCTCAAGCGTGGTCAGGTCAGGTGTTTTTTTATGATGTGGGCAAAAGTATAAAAGCGTTACGGACACTTGCCTGACTGACATGACACCACGCCCTGCGGCCCGCGCGGGGAGTGGACAGAGACAGGCGCGGGCGGTAGGATAGCGCGCTGTCTTCCCCGTGAAGACGCTCCGCGCGCTTGTAGCTCAGCTGGATAGAGTACCGCCCTCCGAAGGCGGGGGTCTTGGGTTCGAATCCCAACAAGCGCGCCACTTCCTTTCCCTGCAATACCTTCCTCGTTTTGATGCTGCTACTGAGTCCGCTCAGGGTTTTGTCACGTCTGTTGTCTGGGCTTTGATGTTTCTAAAGCCGGGAGCAGGAGCAAGGCGCCACAGGATCGCTCCTTGAGCGGTGAGCAAGAATGCATCATTACCTGAAAGTGTCCGTCGACACACCAAACCGGTCGGACAGGGCGCGTACCTGTCGCCAGTTGAGTTGACGCTTTCCAGCCAGCGTGGCCGAGACGACAGACTGAGCACCAACTTCTGGCAACCGAGACTGCGCGATGCCATGTTCACTCATGAGATAGCGCAGTGCTTCAATCCCGGAAACTTCCGGCATCGGCCGGTGCATCTGATCGTAGGCTTCGATGAGATCCCCCAGGCGGTCTGCCAGCACTGCAAGAGGATGGTCTTCATCGTCGCCGATGCGATCGAGGATGCTGTCGAGCGTTTCTACCTTCTGGTCGTATTCCGCCTCATTTTGAGGGGCCTGAAGCAGATGGGCGACGCAGGCCCAGTGCTGAATGGTCGATTCATTAATGGCATTCATGTTCATTCCTTCCATTTGCCCTTGTCATATTCCTTGTGGGTCAAAATGTGCCGGATAAAGACTTTTCTTGTCCGGTAGTGAACGACGGCGATCAATCTGAGCTTGTTGCCGCCAATGTCGAAAACATGAAGTGACCCCACCTTGTCGGTTTGAGGAAACAGGCGTTTCATGGCGGCGAAATCAGACGGATCGTTTGCCCTTATAAGCCTGTACCAGCTATCCAGCGCCGTTGCGGTCTGCGGGTGTTGTGCCTTGGCTTCCCAGATTCGCTTTTGCGTAATGACATGCATGAAAGGGTCCTTGTCTGGAGAGAACAAGGTATAACAAAACGCTGTATATAGCAATTTGCTATGCAGAGTTGTCGCGTAGGGACTCTATAAAATCTGGATCGAAGCGTGATCATTTCATTCTGGCGAGCGAAAGGGGTTCGTGATGAATGCTGCTTTTGTCTCATCTCCTGTTACACAACTTTACTTAATCGGCGCGCTCGAATATTGTGCTGAAAAGACCTTTAGAGCTTCCCGGGTACCGCAAGAGACACCCGTTTTCGGATAACGGCGTCAACGTGTATCACATAGCCGGCTTTTGACCCCACACCACCCGGTGTGGCCGGTTTGAAATGCAAGGAAACGCAAGATTTTCTGGTGCCATAAAACCGTCGTCCGGCCCAGTACATGAGCGGCCCGACGCCCTCTGCAAGGGTGCAATAAAACCGACCTATTTAGCGCGCAGGCGGGGCGGGGAGTCGACAGCGCGCCGGGGGAGTTGACCGAGATTTTCGCCGTGGGCGGATGCAAGGGTGTTGTCCATGGCGTCAGGAGAGCGGCAGACGTGTCTGGCCGCTCATGTCGTGCCAACAGCAGTAAGGAGTCATTATGAGTATCAAACCGGGTCCTAAACGGACCGCCAAGTCTACTGGCCAGCCTGACAAACGTCAGCGTGACAATAAGCAGACGCCTGGCAATACGCCATCCCTGAAGCCACATAAACACAAAAAGGGGAATTAAACAGGCTGACATTGACCCCCGCTATTATGCGGGGGTACGTGATCCATTCAATAAGGTGACAAAATGGGGATGCGTTTCAGAAAGTCCATAAAAATAGCACCGGGCATCCGCTTTTCTGCTACTCACCGTGGCCTTGGAGTTCGCCTTGGTGGCCGCGGTGGGGGCATCTCCTTTTCCCCCTCTGGTACACGCGTAAGTGCCGGTATCCCTGGTACAGGATTGTCTTGGTCTGAAAAAATCGGTTCAGGTTCTAGCAATAGGTTACGAGCTTCCTCCTCCAGTCTTAACTCCAGACAACAAGAGCATATCGAGATCCAGCTACAAATTGTTATCGATGATGAAACTGGTGAAGTTCAGTTATTAAACAGCCGTACTGGTTTACATCTAGATTCTTCGACCTTAAAAGTCCTCAAGCAGCAACAAGGCGATGTCATCCGGGAAAGGCTGGGGGTGATGGTCGATAACATTAATGAAACGCGTGAATCATTGGCTATACTGCATGGCGATATAGAGGCGCCGATTGCTCAGTCTTATAAAGCAAAATCATTTAATGGAGAACAGCCTATACTCCCTGATCTACCTGCCAAAAAGCTTGTGCATTTAGTCTGGCCACCAGCGGAAAAGCGGCGCCAAAAATGCATTGAGCTGATCAGTTCTGATTATCAAAATGCTGTTTCTGATTGGGAAAATGCCCGAAAACAGCACGAAGTACTCCAAGAATCTTTAAGGCTAAGGCACTTATATGGCCAGCAAGGAGACTTGCAGAGCATGGAGGCGCTATTAAAAGAAGCGTTGGAAGAGATTGAATGGCCCTATGAAACCTTAATAGCTTGGGATTTCCTTTCCAGCCATGAGCTTAAAATCGACGTGGATTTTCCAGAAATTGATATGTTTCCAGCACGCAGAGCGGCATTGGCTGCCCGTGGTTTCAAAGTGAATGTACGTAAGCTTGCCGCAAAGGAACTGAGTGAGCTTTACGCTCGACATGTCAGCAGCATTGGTTTGAAGCTGGCAGCGCTGTGCTTTCAGATTATGCCAACAATCCAAAAGATAACTTTATCTGGATACTCACAGCGCCTCGATCGTAGCACTGGTCATGAGAAAGACGAATATCTCTATAGCGTTAGATTGAATCGCGATGCATGGCAATTATTGAATTTCGATTCACCAAAAGACATCGATGCTTATGACTGTCTTGGAAACTTTGATGTTAAGCGAAAGGTGCTTACTTCGTGGACAATGAAACCAATTGAGCCGTTCTAGGCTCAGAGTTAGTTTTCTTCGGCCAGTTGCAAGGGTCTTGATATTGATCAAAACAGATATCTAAGGTATATGTTTATAGCTTTATTTAATAAGCTGAGCAAAAAGGCGGTATACAAAAAGGTATACCGGCAGAAAAGTTTTACTAAAAAAATAAGTATTATCATGCGCTTGCGTATATTTTATAATCCCAACAAGGGCTGGATAAATCAAAGTATTTTTTTAACGTGGTTCCCCATCAATGTTTTCGATTTTTGCCTAGGCCATAAGCTCCACCGTGGTAGATAATTGCACGATCAAATATATCTTCAGAATAATCTCGTTCTGGGCGCTCACTTTCGAGTTTCTTTCCTAAATATGTAGATTTTTCAGTATGACGGGTATCTTTTAACGGAATTTTTGCATTGCCATGAACTTTCTTTAAATGCTTCTGCAAATTTTTTTGATTTAACGTTGTTTTACATACAGGACACTTTATAAAAGTTTTATCGCCGTTTTCTTTGGAAACTTTTTGGCTTGTGAACGCTGGTTTTCCTACTGACGTTTTAGGCTCTGCTTTTTTTCTTTTCTGAGTTTTTACAACGTTTTCATAATACCAAAACAAATCTTTTTCTACGTTTCTGATAACAATGCCATGCATTTTGTGCAAATGCTCTTTCATCAAAGACTTCGATATCAATTTTTTGCATTTTGCACATTTATGATAAGTTTTTGTCACGTTTATATAATCGACATCGCTATTTTTGTTTTCAAGAATTAATGAGTGCTTGTTGCCTGAGCGAGCCTCTTTTTTAGCTTTTTTTTCGTGCTTTTTTTTATGTTTTTCTAAGTTCTTTTTTTTAACCGCGCCATGACAGATATCGCAATTTAAGAAAGTATCATCTAAGCCAGTGCTATCAGATTTTTGTACTTTCTCTGAAAACATAACTGCTCCAGCAATATAGATGTTTATGTCGGAACCGATCAGCCTGCCGGTTCCAGCTTAAAAGCTATTACCTCAATCTAGATCGGCGAAATTTTCGTTTACTTTAACTAAGTCTAAATTATTCTGATAAGCTAAATCCTCGAATGCCAGTCATTATTCAGGTTTTATGTCATTTCCGCCTCTTATACTCTTGTCTCCCATACCTTCATCTGACAACAATTTTGGAAATCTCATGGACATCGAACGACTCGGCAACGGGCTGGCGTTTTTAAAGGAGGCCGAGCGGCTCAAGAGCGTGCTGCGCACGGCGTACACCACCACCGGGCGGCAGGAGGATACGGCGGCGCATACGTGGCGGTTGTGTCTGATGGCGATGACGTTCGAGCGCGAGCTGGCGCCGCTGGACATGACGCGCGTTCTCAAAATCTGCGTGCTGCACGATCTGGGTGAGGCGATCCACGGCGATCAGCCGGCCATTGCGCAAAACGCCGACAAGAACACCCAGGAGCGTCTGGATCTGCTCACCGTTATGGCGCCGCTGGATGAGAAATTGAAAGCCGAGTTTCTGTCGCTGTGGGAGGACTACGAGCAGGGCGCCTCGCGCGAGGCGCGACTGGTGAAGGGCCTGGATAAGCTCGAGACCATTCTCCAGCACAGTCAGGGCGATAACCCGGCTGACTTCGATTACACGTTCAACCTCACCTACGGGCGGGCCCAGACGGATGCCGAGCCGGTGCTGACCATGCTGCGCACGCTGGTCGATGGCGAAACCCGGCGGCGGATCGATCACGGCCAGTAGCGCTTTCCCGCCATTGTCTGAGCTGCAAATGACAAAACCCCGACCAGCGAACGCTGGTCGGGGTTTTTGATGGTGCGCAGGGCAGCCGCACATCTACCTCATGCAGGCGCGGCGGGCTTTACCGTGGTGTTGTCTTCGTACTCAAAATCATCATCCAGGCTGTGTTCGGGATCGTTAAGCTCACCGCGCATGAAGGCGAGCAGGCGCTCGTCGGCTTCGCTGTCCTCGGCGGTGGCATCAAAGCGGTGGCGAATGACAATGCGCGCGCGCTGGTGGTTAAACAGTCCGCCAATCATGAAAAAGGCGCTGCCGACCAGAAAGAGCGAGGCCAGCAGGTTATGCAGCTGGTCATGATCCGCCACGCTGTCAAAGCCCCAGAGATAGGGAATGGAGGCGACCACGAACAGTACCGAGCCCACCACGAAGGTGACGGCGGTCAGGTTCATCAGCTGCAGGGTGAGTAGCGCCGAGGCGCGAATCACCATCATGACGTTGAGACAGGCACCGATCAGAAAGAGCACCGAGCCGATGATGAACAGCCACGCCCCGGGCACGATCCAGTGCCACCATGACAGAAAAAACAGGCTGCCCACGGCGTAGAGCAACGTACCGATGATATAGACCGCCAGCGAGATGAGCTCCAGCAGCTGCGAGGGCGAGGTCTTTTTGCTGCTGTGCCAGAAGCGGCGTACTTCGATCACGTCATGGGCCTGAACGACCAGGTAGACCAGCGAGCCCACAAAGAACAGCCAGGCGCCGATGTCTCTGATGTGTTCAAGGCGCGGATAGAACATCACGCTGCCGACGATGAACATCACACCGCCCAGCTCATAGAGCACCGCGTTGATGCCTTCCCAGCGGTAGTCCTGTTTGAGATCGCTCTTGCCTCGGCCAGGGCGGGCCGAACGGGGGCGGTCGGTAAAAAGGTGCGGCATGACGATGACTCTGGAGGAAAAACGGCAAGTGTGGTGATTCAGGAAGAGGTTGTATAGCGCCCTGAGCGATACGTGCCGGTCATCAGGCCGGCAGCCTCACCCGGAGGCTGTCGCTGCATCTGGTTGCGCCTAGCGCTTCTTGCCGGGGCGGCTGCCCTGAGAGCGTGAAGCGGGTTTGCCACTGGCCGGCTTTCCTTTGCCGGTCGGTTTGCCGTTCGTTTTGCTCTGAGGGGTGGGCTTGCCGCCCGATTTGCACTGCGACGCAGGCTTGCAGTTTCCACCGGCCTTTCTGCCGCCACCACTGGGCGGCTTCTTGCCGGCGGGGGCGGGTTTGCCCTTGCCCCTTGAATACATTTTATCCAGCGCCGGCTTGCCGATGCCCAGCGGGTCGGCCTTTGGCTTCTCGCCGGGTGCGCTCTTTGACCCCCTGGCGCGCGACGGTGACTTTGGCTTGTCTGGCGTCGGCCCGGCCTTTGAGCCTTCGGTCAGGTCGATGATCGTGTCGACTTCCTTCGGGGTCAGGTCGCGCCAGTCGCCGATGGCCAGCCCCTTGAGCGAGACGTTCATGATCCGGGTGCGGATCAGCTGGGTGACTTCATAGCCGAAGACCTCGCACATGCGCCGAATCTGGCGGTTGAGCCCCTGCACCAGCGTGATGGTGAAGACGAACGTGGAGACCTTCTCGACCCGACACCGCCGGGTCATCTGACCCAGAATCGGCACGCCATTTTGCATGCCCTCGATGAAGTCCTCGGTGATCGGCTTGTCGACCGTCACCTGGTACTCCTTTTCGTGGTTGTTGTCGGCGCGCAGGATGCGGTTGACCAGATCGCCATTGTTGGTCAGAAAGATCAGCCCCTGGGAGTCCTTGTCCAGCCGGCCGATGGGGAAGATGCGCGCGCCGTGCTTGACGAACTCGACGATGTTGTCCTTCTCGCTCGACTCGGTGGTGCTGACGATCCCGACGGGCTTGTTGAGCGCAATCAGGATCAGGTCCTCTTCTTCCTGGGGTTCGATCTCCTGACCGTTGACCGTGACCCGATCCCCCGCGACCACCTGGTCTCCCGTGCCGGCGCGCCGGCCGTTGATCCAGACCTTGCCCTGTTCAACAAAGCGGTCTGCCTCGCGACGAGAGCACAGGCCGCTTTCGCTGATGTATTTATTGATTCGGGTCGATGTTCGTAATGGCATGGCGTTTCACAGGGTTGGAAATGGTTGAGCGTGGTATCAAAAAACAGCGAGCGTTCGGGTCTTTTTTGCCTAAAGCGTGGCCGGCGGGCTCTGATACGCTGCGCGCAGACAAGGCGAGTCGTGCGGTGGCCGGTACACATCAATAAAAGGAGTTGTCATCTCCCCATGAAAACGTCACGGGTGCTCGATTTTATAGGGGGTTTCGCAACAGTATTGCCTACCTGACCAGTATCATCATCACGATTTATGGGGTCCTGGCGGTGTTGGCCGTCACCTTTGAGGTGAAAAACCTGCCGGGATTTCTGGATTTTGTGAATTTTGATCATCCCGATACGGCCCGAACGCTGGTGGCCACGCTGATGGCGGGCATGATCTCGCTTCTGGTGTTCAGCTTTTCCACGGTCATGTCGGTGCTGACCCAGGCCGGCAGCAATTTCTCCAACAAGCTGGTGTTCGGCATCATGACCGAGAAGCGCCACCAGCAGGTGCTGGGGCACTATCTCGGCACCATCCTGTATCTATTGCTCCTGCTGCTGGTGCCGGCCACTCACAACCCCCCGGATACCTGGCGCTCGCTGGCGGTCTATCTGGGCTCGGGCATGGTGATCAATAGCCTGGCCATGTTCGTCTTTTTCATTCATGGCACTTCCCAGTCCGTACAGATCAATGCGATCACTCAGGGGCTGCTCGTGTCCACGCAGCGTTCTCTCGACGGGTTGAGGGAAAAACAGAACAGCGCGCGTTATGTCCATCGAGAAGATGAGATCGATACCAGCGTCGGTCATCCCGTGTATTCCCGCGACAGTGGCTATATCCAGAGCGTTGATTTCGAGCGACTGGCCAAAATGGCGACCAATAACGGTATCGCGATCCATCTGAGGTTCAGTTTTGGCGATTTCGTGGTCAAGAAGTTTCCCATTCTGACGGTCGAGGCAGATACCGCACCGGACGAGGGGCTGACAGAGCAGATACTGGCCTGTCTGGAATACGTCGAGGGGGAGTCCACGCGGGATCACTATGTCAACGGACTGACGCAGCTGATGGAGGTGGCCATCAAGGCGCTGTCGCCCGGGATCAATGACCCCGGCACGGCGCGACTGTGTATTCACCAGATGACCGAATTACTGGCGCAACGACTGGCACTGACGCCCCCCAACACGCTGGTGGATGACGATGGACGCTGTCTGATCTCATGGCACGAGGAAGATTTCGAAAGCCTGATGTTCAGGGTCTTCGACCCCATCCTCCACTACGGCGGGCAGGATCTGAGCATCTGTCTGTCGCTGTTGAAGGCCTTCAAGACGCTGTCCAACTTCGCACGGGCCGATGATCATCGAGTCATTCAGGCCCACGCCGACCGCGTGATTCAGCTCATGGCGGATCACTTTACCGCGTCGCTGGAGATCGACTTTATCGAGGCGCGCCTCACCAGAGGGCTACATTGTTTGAACATCAACGCCCGGCTGCCTGAACGGTCGGCATCGAGCTGACGCCGGCCTGCCAATTCATGGGTGGGCGTCAGCAGGGGCGACGTGCTTCTCCATCAGAGTGCAGGGGCGGTCGGGGTAGTTGACCGTGCCTGTCCTGCGCCAGCCGTGGCGCTCATAAAGCATCTGCTGGTGGGCAGTGATCAGATAGAGCCGCTTTTCACCCCGCGCGCGTGCAGCGGCCTCGACCGTCTCGATCAAACGGGCTGCCAGCTTCCGGCCGCGATAGTCAGGATGAACGAACACGGCGGCCAGCCAGGGGCGCAGGTCCGGACGTTTTGAGCAGTCGTCCTCAAAAAGGCTGGCCATGCCCACCGGATAGTCGCCGTGCTGAGCCACCCAGGTCAGCGGCAGGCCGCTGCCGTGGACGGCGCTGGCAAACAGCAGTCGGGTTTCCTCCAGCGTGCGCGGGCTGTGCACCCCCCACTGACCGTAGGCCCAGGCGCTACAGGCATCGATGAATGCCGGGCGTTCGTGGAGGGGAACAATCTCGATGGGCATGTTGGATGGCCGATCAGCATCAGGGAGTGTTGATATAAACCGGTTCGGGGCCGGGTGTACAGCGACACTCCTTCCTGCCGGGCCCTAAGGGCAGGAGGATCGATGGTCGCCAGCATTAATTATTTTTTAAATCAAAGGCATGGCTTTAATTTATTGAAGCTATCATCAAGAAAGCCATGGCGGCGTCGATATAGCATGCTATCCCGTTTTGCATGAGCAAGTGACCATGTTGACTCGTTTGAAAATTGGCCCCCGGCTGGCCATGGCGTTTGGTATTTTAACCCTGCTTCTGGTCGCCAGTGCCGTCGTCGGGCTGCTGGGGCTTGGCAATATGAAATCTACCGCTGACAGGGCCATCAATACGGATGCCATGCTGGCGCAGAATGCGCTCGACGTACAGCGTCTGGCCCTGCAGGCGCGGCGTTTTGAGAAGGACAGCTTTATCAATATCGCCTTGCCCGACAGGGTCGCTGACTACTACGACCAGTGGGAGGGTTCCCGGGAGGCGCTGAAAGAGGTGCTGATGCAGGGCCAGCAGCTGGCGCCGACCGAGGAACTGCGAACGCTCTACGGGCAGGCGGGTACGGCGTTGGAGGCCTACGCCTCAGGGTTCCAGGCCATTCATCAACGTATTCTTGACGGTGAGCTGGTCAACCCGACGCAGGCCAATACCGCCTTTGGCGGTTACAAGGAGCAGGTTTATCAGCTTGAGTCGCTGGCCGATCAGATCAATACGGCCGCTGCCGAGCGCCTGGGACATGCGGATGAGACGATTACAGCCGCTTACGGGCGCACCATGACCAGCCTGTTGATGTTTGCCGGTGTGGCGCTGCTGGCGGCCATGGCACTGGCCGTCGTGATTACCCGCAGCATTACGCGCCCTCTGAATCGCGCAGTGTATGTGGCCGAGCAGGTCGCTCAGGGCGATCTGACCCAGGAGATCATCGTCACCGGGCGCGATGAAACCGCGCAGCTGCTGATGGCGATGAAGAAAATGAACGCCTCGCTCCTGACGCTGGTGAGTTCCATTCGGGATACCTGCCAGAGTGTCTACGCCGGTGCCAGCGAGCTTTCGCACGCCAGTCATGATCTGGCAACCCGTACCGAGCAGCAGGCCGCTTCGCTGGAGGAAACCGCGGCCAGCATGGAGGAGATATCCTCGACGGTAAAACGCAACACCGAGGCGACCCAGCAGGTCAATACGCTGACCATCGAGGCCACCGGCAGTGCCCGCAGCAGTAGCAGTGACGTGGTACAGAGCCTGTCACTGATGAAGGAGATTGCCACGCAGTCCCAGCGCGTCAACGACATCCTGGTCACCATCGACTCGATCTCGTTTCAAACCAATATTCTGGCACTCAACGCATCGGTGGAAGCCGCCCGTGCCGGCGAGCAGGGGCGAGGGTTCGCCGTGGTGGCCTCGGAAGTCAGAGCGCTGGCCAATCGCAGTGCCACTTCGGCCGGCGAAATTCGCCAGCTTCTGGAAACCATGAGTCAGCGGATTACTTCCGGGGTGGCGCAGGCAGAGCGCAGCGGCAGCAGCATCGAGCAGACCCGCAGCGCCATCGAGCAGCTCGCCACGCTGATCAATGATATTGCGACCGCCTCGCGCGAGCAGGATGGGGGCGTCGATCAGGTCAATACCGCCATCGCTCAGATGGATCTGGTCACCCAGCAAAATGCGGCCATGGTCGAGCAGTCAACCGCTGCGGCCGGCAAGCTGGAAGAGCAGGCCGGTCAGCTGCAAAGGCTTGTGGCGACCTTTCGGGTTCGGGAAACGGCCGTCGCCTGATACGAGCGGTAGCAGGCTGGCAGAAAGCCGGATATCAAAAGGCCCCGCACATGGCGGGGCCTTTCAGGATATATCGGCCGGGTATTGAAAATACCGGCACGCTGCATGGCGATGGACGTACCGATACTGATCCGACATACAAAAACAACAAGGCCCGCTTTCGCGGGCCTTGTTGTTCAGAGCCTTTCGGCTCAAAGACAGTTTAACCCGAAGGTTAGTCTGCCTGGACGTTCGCAGCCTGAAGGCCTTTCTTGCCCTGAGTCACTTCGAAGGAGACCTGCTGGCCTTCCTGCAGTGACTTGAAGCCTTCAGCCTTGATTTCGGAGAAGTGGACGAACAGATCGTCACCGCCGTCAGAAGGAGAGATGAAGCCGAAACCTTTAGCGTCGTTGAACCACTTGACTGTGCCAGTAGACATATTCGAATTTCCTTGCGCATAAAGCGCTATAAAAAGTGACCGGGTGTTGCCCCAGATAAAGCAGGTAAAACAAGGGGGATAAAACCAGGCTACCGAAGGACTTCGAGTGCAACTGACTATATTCGACTTGCTAACCAACTGAGATCATCGTGGCATGCTAACGGGGGCAGAGTCAAACATATGATCGAAAAGAATTCGAGATCGATGGGAATAACGGTCACGACGCCCCCTGATGGCGTGGCTCCGTCCCCTGCCTGTCAGCCCGGCTACAGCCCGCCCACCTTCAAAAAGAACAGGCTGTCTGATGCTGCCGGGCGAGACGAACACCGGCGCAGATACCAGGATCGGGCGAGCCGGCGCATGAAATGGATCGGTCGGCGGAGGTGTCAGCACCGATTGGCGAGGGGGGAGGCCCTGTCGTGCTGCCCGATTCCACCAGGATGATGTCAGGGCTGTGCCGAGATGCTCATCAGGACGATAAAGGATGTTTTTTATTGCTCTGGAAAACAAGGAACTACCTGACGGCCTTATTACAGATCAAGTTTTCGAGAGGTCTGCTCGGTGACGCTAATACAAGGCCCATGTTAATTCTATCGGCTACAGACACACTACAAGAACGGACGATGGAACACTACTGGCAGGCGCTGGAGCAGTCCCGGGAAGGCTTCATGGAACGCGGTGCCATGATGTTTCCGGCGTTATCGGAAAGTCTCGATGTGGATGCCTATGCCCGGGAGATCATGCAGGAGGTGGTGGGGCGTACCTTTTGTGCTTCCTCCCCAACACATGCCCGACTGCTGGATGCCCTTGAGGTGCGCAATGAGCTGGCCCCTGTGCTGCATGGCATGGCTCGGGAGCACTTTGGCTATCAGGGTAGCCTGGAGGATCAGTACCACATTGCACGCCTGGTTACACCAGGCAACAGCACCGAGCAGTATCGTGCCCATTTTGATTCCCACCTGTTCACGCTGGTCATTCCATTGATCATTCCCACGGCGACCGATGGCAACGAGGCGGGAGAGCTGCTCTATCGTCCCAACGCCCGGCGTCATCCCCGCAGCGAGCTTGAAAACACTGCCGGCAAGGTCTGGTTCAAGCGCTACGCCAACCGTGAACGTGCCACGCGGCTACTGGAGAAAAAGCAATTTACCCTTGAAAACTTTGCCGAACGCCGCCCCATGCTGTTTTCAGGTCGCACCACGCTGTATACCAACCGCGCAGTCAGTCTTGCCGCCTCGGGGCCACGGCTCACCCTGCTGGCGCATTTCTTTGACCCCAGCCCGCGTTATGGCGTCGGCAAGCTGTTGAGAACCCTGCGCCGGCGCTGAACAGGCATGGCGTCTCCGGTGTTGCCGGGAACGACACACAAAAAAAGCCCCGCATCGGACGGAGCCTTGTCAAACACCGCCCATCACTCGATGGTGACAACGAAATCGTCCCGGTCACGACGCACCCTTGCGCGTCCGGCGCCCGGGTCACGTTCGGGGTCGCGATAGCCCAGCGCCATGATGACCACGCTTTTGAGTCCCTTTTCCCGCAGGCCGAGCGCTTCATCCAGCCTGTCCGGATAAAAGCCTTCCATCGGCGAGGCGTCGACCTTTTCCAGCGCGGCGGCGCTCAGCGCTACGCCCATGCCGATATAGGCCTGGCGTGCGGCCCATTCCAGGCACGCCTCGTGGCTGCCCTTCTGATCCATCACGCCCTTGACCATATTGCGAAAGCCGTCGAGCGAACTTTCATCCTGGCCGCGGGTTGTCGCCATGTGGGTCACATGGTCATCGACCTGCGCCTTGAAGTCGCGATCGTGAACGGCAAAGACCAGCAGGTCGGAGCCTTCAATGACCTGTGGCTGCGGCGCAGCGTTTTCATGCAGGCGTGCGCGCAGTTCCTGGCTTCTGACATGCACCAGCGACCAGGGGTGCAGGCCAAAGGAAGAGGGCGCCAGCCGGGCGGCGTCCATGATCCGCTCGAGCGTCTCTTCGGGCACCTGCTCGCCGTTCAGGCGCTTGGCGGCGTAGCGCCAGTTGAGGGCATCGGTCAGTGACATGTCGGAGTCTCTCCTGGGTGATCAAACGGGCCCCGGGCGAGTGTTGGCGAAAGGCATCACGGCCGGACAAAAAGGCCCCGTCTGCACGCTGTGCAAACGGGGCCTTCGACACAGGGGGCGCGATTCAGTGTAGCTGACCGAACCTTTCGAGACGATCACGCAGTGCCTGTTCGGGGCCGATCAGATCGATCAGCTCTGCCTCGGTAAGCGCGATGTCACGATGTCGCGAGACGATGCTGGCGTAGTCATCGCCATCGGCCAGGGCCTGCTCGACCAGCAGGGAGAGCTCCTTTCGGTCGTTGATGGCGGCCGGGTCGAAGCTCTGACGATTACGCTCTTGCTGAACGCGCTGCTCGCGCCGGCAGCGCAGTAACAGATTGTCGGTAATAAAGGGGGCACTCATGGGCTTTATCCTTTGAGAGACGTACCACACCATGCTGTTGCGAAACCACGGGCGCTGTCCATGCGGCCTTGGACGCATGGAGCTGAACCATGTATCAGCGCCCGGCCAGCGCTCGGATTCTACTCCAGCGCTGAGGTTCTATTGGATCAGGATGGCGCCTGGCATGTCGGGTGGCTCGATAGGACGAGCGTGATCGGCCCAGGCGCGCGCCCGGGCGTGCAGGTCGCGGGTGATGACCGACCAGGGGTGAATGCGTACGTCATCCCCGATGACGATATTGCCGAGCAGCTGGCTGTAGGCGCCAATGCTGACCCGGTGGCCGATGGTGGGGTGGCGCTTGACGTTCATATTGGCGTTCATGCGCCTTGAGCCAATGATCACGCCATTGAGTACCGTGCAGTCCTCACCGATCTCGGTGGTTTCACCAATCACCGTGCCGGTGCCGTGATCGACCACGAAGCGCCGGCCGATCGTCGCGCCCGGGTGAATCTCGACGCCGGTGGCGACACGCGCAGCGTGGCAGAGCTTCATCGCCATCAGCGGCTCGCGCGCCCAGCAGGCATGCGCCAGCCGATAGGTCGACACCGCAATGAACGGCGAGCAGCTTTCCAGGTAGCACTGTTCAAGGCCCCGGTGAGAGGGGTCGCTTTTGATCAGGGCGTCCAGGTCTTCGGCGGCCAGCGTCATGGCCGACGGGTCATGACGCTCGCCAAGCAGCTCAAGTGTGGCGGGTTCCAGAAAGGGCATTAGCCGCGCCAGGGTGTAGTAGTAGATGTTGTGTCTGCGCATCCGTGGGATTCCGAATCAGGGCATACGGACCTGCCGGCGGCAGGATTCAGGCGGCGTTACGTGCACCGGTTGGCATCTGTCGGGTCAGGTCCGGGTACCAGTGCCCGCCGTCATAGCCGAGCATGACGATATGGCGCCCCTCGAGGGCGGCCGTCTCGCGTAGCTGCCCGGCCACGGCCAGACAGGCCCCGGTGGTGTTGCCCACGTGAAAGCCCTGCTCACGATAAAAGCGTCGCTGGGCGGTGATCGTGTCTTCAAGACCGGCGCGGTACACGTCACTGACCAGCGTCCAGTCCAGAAAGGGCGGGGCGACCCCCACGCACATGCCCTCCAGGCGGTGATCGACAAAGTGCTCGGCCAGCGTGTCGCAGCCTTCGGGTTCGACCAGTATGGATCGCACATCGAAATCCAGATCGCGCAGCGCCTGTACCACGCCGGTAAAGCTGGCTCCGGTGCCGGCGCAGCCGACAAACAGCAGCCGTCGTGAGGCGCTGGCACTCAACAGCTGGCGTCCCAGTTCGACGCCGGTAGCGCTGCGATGCGCCTGCACGTTATCGGTGTTGTTGAACTGATCGGTGTAGTAATAGTGGCGCCCCAGCGCGTGCTGGTGGACCAGGTGATGGTCGATGACCTCACGCGGCGTGGCACCCTCACGCAGCTGCGCCTTGCCGATCAGCTCGGCGCCCAGCCCCTCGAGCAGGTCGCGCTTGAACTGGCTGAACCCCAGACCGATGGCCAGCGCGACATCGACGTTTCTTTTCTGACAGGCGGCCAGCAGGCCAAAGCCGAAGTTGCCGCCGGTCTTTTCGATCACCGTGGTACGCCCGGGGATGATCTCGCCGGTCTCGATGGCGCGCGCCACGATATGGCTGGCGGCTCGGTACTTGTGGCTGCCGCCGGGGTTGTCCAGCTCCAGCTTGATGGAAAACTGCGGATCACAGGTAATCAGGCGACTCATGCTTACGCTGCTCCCGAAACAAGGGCGCCATGGCGACGCCTGGAGAGCACCAGCATGACCCACAGCAGCATCATGGCGCACAGGGCCGCCGTGATCAGGTTGGTGGTCTGCCAGCCAATGGTGGCCTGCAGCACGGCCGGCAAAAAGGCCCCAAGAGTCGCCATGACCGCAATGGCCATGTCGTTGATGCCCTGCAGTCGCACGGCGCGGGAGCTGTCTCCGATGGTGTGGGCCAGCAGCGCCCCGCCGCCGATGTAGGTGAAGTTCCAGCCAAGGCCCAGCACGATCAGGGTCAGTGCCATGCTCAGCCAGCCTTCGGTGGCCACGTTGAGCAGCGCCGTGGTGACCAGAAGGCCCAGCCCCAGGGTGACGATGAACTGATGACCGAAACGGTTGATCAGTCGCCCGGTGAAAAAGGACGGGAGGAACATGGCCAGCACGTGCCACTGAATGGCGGTGTTGACGCTGTGAAAGGGCGTGTCCAGGGCGTGCATGTGCAGCGAGGCCTGAATCATCAGAAGATTCATCACGCCATAGCCCAGCGCCGAGACGGCAATGGCCAAAAGCACCCGGCGCTGTTTCAACAGCCGATGAGGCGTGGCGATATCGTTGTCGGCGGACTCACGCGGCGGTTGTGAAGCGCTTTTGGGCAGCGCCATGGCAATGCAGGTGGCCAGTATCGCCAGCGGAATGAACAGGCTGTAGCTCAGGGCAAAGTGACCATAGCCCGGAATGTTCCACAGCACCGACGAGGCCAGCGGCCCGATGATGGCGGCCAGCACGCCGCCGGCCACCACCAGCGACATGGCCCGTGACTTGAGTCCTTTGCGCAGCCCATCGGTGGCGGCAAAGCGGTTGAAGTTGGCGAAGGCAATGTAGATGCCCAGCGCGCCATGGGCGATGGCCAGCAGCACAAAGCTTTCGCCCTGTACCGCCAGATAGCCCAGCGCGCCGGCCGCGGCGAGAAAGGCGTTGCCGATCATGAAGCCGCAGCGCCGGCCCAGGCGACTCATCAGCCTTGAGGCCGGGTAGGTCGCCAGCATCAGCGTCAGAAACTGAACGCCGTAGGGCAGGGTGGCCAGGGTGTCGTTGCCGGCAATTTCGGCGCCCACAATGGCCGCCATGGCCACCGACATGACCGCGGTGGTCAGGTTGATCGACTGCGCGCCGAAGTAAAGCCAGGTGCGAAAGGGCAGAGGCGTCTTCATGAGGCGGTCTCGACATGGCGTTCGGTGTCGACGCGATAGGCGCTCGTGTCGATATGAGCCTGATCAAAACTGCAGAGCAGGCGTTCCTTGCTCTTGCCGATGTTCTTGCGCCGCACCTGTAGCGGGCCCACGGCATCGGGCGTTTCCAGATGGGTGCCGCCGCAGGGAATGTAAAGATCGCCGTACTGCCAGAAGCGCGCGTCAATGTGCTCTGGTAGATGGTCGGTAATGATCGGCAGATTGTCGGCCATCAGACGATTGGCCTCGGCCTGGATGGCGCTGACATCCTCGGCGTTGAAGGGCGTCTCCACGAGGAAATCAAAGCGCGCGGCATCTTCCTTGATATGACAGCCGATGGTCAGGCGCTTGAGCTCGGATTGGTGCGCCAGCGCCGCGGCATAAAGAAAATGGCTGGCCGTGTGGGAAAGAGTGAGCCGGGCACGGCGCTCGACCTCGATGGTGACGGTGACCGGCATGTCGACCTCCAGCGCCCCCAGGCGGTCGATATCGTCGGGATGCACCAGGTGCAGGATCACGCCGCCGACCTTGGCCCCGGTAAATCCCTCGATGCTCAGCGGCGTGCCATAAAGCCTTTTGGTCCATATGAAGCGAAAGGTGCCCACCGGCGTGTCGATGGTGCCGATATCGGCTTCCTGACCGCCGCCTTCGGGAAAGGCCACGGTCCGGTCGAGTTCGATGGCCTCGGCATGCAGCGTCGCGATGCGCGCCTCGGTCTGATACAGATATTGATCAAGGTAATAAAGCTTGTCGGTGGTACGCATCTGACTTCTCTTCCTGTCGATAAACGCCTGATACAGGGACATGAACAAGGCCGGTGGTCGGATCGTGATCCCTGATGCTCACACGTTTTGAGAAGACGTGAGCCAACAGTCAAAAAGATTTCCGGCTAACTGTGCGCTCGTTTTAACAAACAGTGATAAAGTGCTGAAAAACCGGTAAAAGCGGTGTAACACCGTTATCTGGTAGCGTTCTGCAGGCAGGGCATATATCAGGAAGGAAAGGGCAGGACAGAAAAGGCGTGAGGGAGGCGGCCACATGAACAGCGACACGTTTTATCACCACATGCGCGCCCGGCTGCTGGCGGGTGAGTGGGCCGCCGGCCAGCGGCTGCCCTCCATTCGCCATCAGATCGCTGACAGCGGCGCCAGCCATCACGCCATCGTCAGCGCCTATGACCGCCTGGCCGCCGAAGGGCTAATCGAGGCGCAGCAGGGCCGCGGCTACTTCGTGACGGCCTCATCGGATACCGCGCGCAGCGCCGGGCGCCGGGCCGATACGCTGGCCGATCTGGCGGCCCGGGAGACCCATGATACGGTCATGCCGATGCACCCGTCGGACTCGCTGTTTGCGCTGCTGCAAAGCGGGCCCGAGTCGATCAAGCTCAGCGGCGGCTGGCTGCCGACCGAGTGGCGCAATACCGAGATGCTGGCCCGCGCCATTCGTCGCACCGCCCGCCTTGAGCAGCGTGCGCTGGTGGAGTATGGCGATATCCAGGGCTATCGCCCGCTGCGTCAGCAACTGGCCCGCCATCTGCAGAGCAAGACCCGCGCCAGCGTCTCGCCGACCCAGTTGATCACCACGCTTGGCGCCACCCAGGCGCTGGATCTTGTCATTCGTCTGTTGATTCGACCGGGCGATGTGGTACTGGTCGATGAGCCCGGCAACGGCAACCTCAACAAGCTGATTGCGCTGGGTGGCGGGGAAGTGATCGGCGTGCCGCGCACCTCGGCCGGGCCGGACACGGCCTTTATCACCGAGCTGTTGAGCCGGCGCCGGGTGCGCGCGTTTTTCTGTAACAGCACCTTTCATAACCCGACCGGCGGCAGTCTGTCGGCACGCAATGCCTTTGACATCCTGCGCCTGGCGATCGCCCATGATTTCCTGATCATCGAGGATGATGTCTACGGCGATTTCTCCAGCGGCAATCACCAGAGCTTTGCCGATCTGGATGATCTCGATCACGTCATCTACATCGGCAGCTTTTCGAAATCGCTCTCCTCATCGCTGCGCATCGGCTATATCGCCTGCTGCGCCGAGATGATCGAGCCGCTGCTGCAGTTGAAGCTTCTGACCTCGGTGTCGGTGCCGGGTTTTTGCGAGCGCTTTGTCAATACGATCCTCTCCGATGGCTCGTATCTGCGTCACATGCGCAAGGTGCAGCGCGACCTGATGGCACAGCAGGCGCTGACTCAGCAGCTGCTGCGCGCCCGGGGCTGGACATTTGACATCCTCCCCGAGGGCGGCATGTTCCTCTGGGCCCGCCACCCTGGCATACGCGACATGGACGCCTTTATCCACCGGCTGGCGGCCCACAATGTGCTGCTGCTGCCGGGTTCGGTCTTCACCGTGGGTAACCGCCGCGAGGATGCCCTTCGCATCAACGTGGCGCACTTTACGCCTGAGCTGGCCGAGCTCTTTGACCCCGGCATCGAGCTTTAAGCGTCACCGATCTCCTCCAGCAGCGCCTCCCGGAAGGCGACCAGCCGTGCGTGGCGCCGTGCGGCCATCTGCTGGCCGGTGGCGGTCTGGAATCTCCCTGAAAGCGTCAGCAGTTTGGTGGCGAAGTGATCCAGCGCGAAGCGCTGATCGTCCAGCGCCCGATCATCGGCCTGCGGGTCGAACGGATCATACAGCACACTGCCCATCTGACCGGCCGTATGGAAACAGCGCGCGATGCCCAGCGCTCCCAGCGCGTCGAGTCGGTCGGCGTCCTGTAGCACCCTGGCTTCCAGCGTGCGCGCTGCGATGCCTGCCGAGAAGCTATGCGCCTCGATGGCATGGGCCACTGCCTCGATGCGAGCACTCTCCCATTCAAGCGCGGCAAGAATCTCCCGGGCCTGCTCGGCGGCCAGCCTTGAGGCGCGGGCCCGGCGCGGATCGTTTTTGGGCACGTGTACGCCATCATGCAAAAGGGTCGCGGCCAGCAGCAGCTCGCGGTCACCGCCTTCCACGGCGACGATGGTCTGCACGTTGCGCCACACGCGTACCAGATGCGCCAGATCGTGGGCGCCATCAAAAGCGTCAGGCAACCGGGTCAGCAGGGCATCGGCGAGCGGTTGATGATCCGGGAAAAGTGAAGACATGGCGGGCATTTCTACATCAACCGGGTGCCCAGCGGCACGTCCTGGTCCGGCACGCATAGCGCCACGGCACCGTCCTCGTTGTGAAAACCGGTCACCAGACACTCCGACATGATCGGGCCGATCTGTTTGGGCGGGAAGTTGGTCACCGCCACCACCAGCCGCCCCACGAGCGTGTCGGAATTATACAGCTCGGTGATCTGGGCGCTGGACTTGCGCACGCCGATCTCGGGGCCGAAATCCACCTGCAGCACATAGGCCGGTCGACGCGCCTTTTCGAACACTTCGGCGTGCGTGATGCGACCCACGCGCAGTTCCACTTTTGAAAACTCATCCCAGCTCAGTGTCGACACGATGGCTCCTTTTTTAGCCGGTTTTCATGGCCTGGCATGGACGGTATCCCTGTCAGGGCCCTGCCCGTCATGGCGCCGGTTCCGGTTACCCCGCCGCGGCCGGGGCGGCCACTTCCGTGGCGCCCAGCGCCCGGATGGCTTCCTTGCCACGTACGGTCAGGTCGCTGATGAAGTGCCCCTGGTCGCGCATTTCGAACGGATAGCAGCGCAGTTCGATATGCGTGCCCACCTCGGTCTGCTCGACAAAGACAATGATCGGCTTGTCGTAGCACAGCCACGCGCTGGTCAGGGCGACATCGCGCAGGGCAGCGCGCATGCGCTGGGCATCGAAGTGGGGCGCCAGGTAGAAATCGACCACGCACATCAGCGTGCGCTCACCGTCGTTGGCATTGGCAATGTTGCTGTCCCAGAGCTTGAGGTTCGGCACCGTGATGATGTCATCGTGCAGGGTGCGAAGCGTGATGGCACGCATGCCCACCGAGCGGACTTCACCGTAGTCGCTGCCGACCTTGACCCAGTCGCCGGCGCGCCAGGGCGTCTCGAACTGGGCCACCAGTCCGGCGATCAGGCTGCTGATGTAGTCCTTGAAGGCAAAACCGACGGCCACGCCGACCGCGCCGGCAATCACCAGAAAGTTCTCCACGGTGACCTTGAACACCAGCGGAATGATCCAGGCCACGGCAAGCGCCGTGGCCACCAGCCGAAAGATCGGCACTGCGCCCAGCAGCCAGAGCCGCAGCCGATTGGGGCCGCGCTCGGCGATCCAGGGCAGGGTGCGCTTGACCAGCACCACGGCAAGCCAGGTGCCCAGAATGATCAGGGCAATGGTGCCAAAGTGAATATCGCCGATGTCGCGAATCATCCGGGCGGCTTCGGGGGTTGCCGATTCCTGCTGTGCCATGAAAACTCCCTGAAATGTGAGGCGCCGGCTCGGGCGAAGGCCGACTCATGGGCGATACGGGGCTGACTTAATAGCCGTCGAGTGGAAACCCGGCCGTGGCCAGTCCATTGCGAATGGCCGGGTAGGCGGCCGGGCGGCAGTAGTAGCGCCCATGATGTTCGGTGATGAAACCGGCGCGATGCAGCGCGTGATGCATGCCCTGAAAGCCGGGGTCGGGCAGCACGCATTCAAGCTCGCGGCCGCTGAGGCTGTTGTGAATCAAAAGCGCCTGCAGGATCAGCAGGGCCTGGGTGCCGTCGCTGCCAGGCAGCGAGAACTCCTCCAGGGCGACCACCCAGAGGGTCTGCTGGTCGTCGTCGCTGTAGTCGTTGTCTTCGGTGTCGCGGGCCTTTTTGAGACTGCGCTGCCAGATGTGCCAGGCCACCCAGGCAATCCCGCGGCTGCGGGCGGCCAGCGTTTCGAAATACGCCTCGCGCGGTCGGTCCTTCCTGTCGAGGGCAAAGATATTTTTGCCATTGCTGTTCAGGCGAAAGCGGGTGCCTTCAACGGCCTGCTGTCTGACGATGTCGGCAATCCAGCGGCGCAGGCGCGATTCGTCAAAGGGTTTGAAGGTCAGCGGCTCGGGCAGGATCAGATGCGCATCGACGGCCTTGCACAAAAACGCCCAGGCCCAGCTGTTGCAACCGATCACGCAGTGGCGTTCAAGACCGGCCAGCGATTCCAGCAGCGACCGGATCAAACCCAGCCCACAGCGATGGCGCAAAAACCAGTCTTCCAGCCGCGGGATGACCAGCACGCCGTCACCGGAGAGATCCAGTGTCTGCTCGGGGGTATCGATCAGCAGGGCGTCGCGTGCCGACGGAGCCAGCACTTCATGGTGATGTCGCCGCGCCCACTGCGACAGCAGGCCCTGCTCATCGCACGGTGGCAGCACGACCGGCTTGATCCACTGCCCGGGGGCGGGGTCAGCGGCCCAGTCCATCAGCGTGTCATCCAGCTCTGTCATCAGCGGGATACAAAACGGCGGCGTGGCCATGTCGCTGAACACGTCGGCGCTGTCGTCAAGGCGGTCTTCGGCAATGAAGGGACGCTGGTCACTGCGCGTCAGCAGCGTGCGCAGTCGCATCGCGGCCATTTTGACCGCGGCACGTTCGGGCCAGGCAGGAACTTCGAGGTCTTCCAGCGGCACCAGCGGATGGGGCTCGGGTGGGGGCGTAGTACGGATCATGACAAAAAAAGCGCTCCTGCAGCCGGGACTGTGACGGGATATAACGTAACGCCCTGTCACCTTATAGCGCAGGTCAGGCGTTCAGGCGATGCTACAGCAGGGCCTGAAGCGGCATCGGTGCATAGAGATGCTCATACAAAATGGCGCCCCCGAGCGCCATGAGCAGCACGCCACCGACGATTTCGGCCCGCTGGCCGATCACGCTGCCCAGCACGCGACCCAGCATCATGCCCGCGGTCACCATGATGGTGGTGGTCACGCCGATCGCCAGCGCCGCCACGGCGATATTGACGTCGACAAAGGCCAGACTGATCCCGATCACCAGAGCATCGATGCTGGTGGCCAGCGCCGTGAGTATCAGCATGCCCAGCGGCTGGCGCGTCGACGGCGACGGGTCGTCGTGCTGGGTCATGCCGGCGTATATCATGCGCGCCCCGAGCCCCACCAGCAGTATGAAGGCGATCCAGTGGTCCCACTGGGAAATTATCCGGGCGGCGGCCAGGCCAAGTCCCCAGCCGATGATCGGGGTAATGCCTTCGATGGTGCCAAACAGCAGGCCGGTACGAAGGGCGTCTGATAGTTTCGGGCGGGCGGCGCCGGCCCCCTTGCCAAGGGCGGCGGCAAAGGCATCGGTGGACATGGCAAGGGCGAGAAAGGCAAGGGCAGCAGGACGCATGAAAAACCAGAGCGGTTAAAACCGCTTGTCATGGGGCAATGACCCGACCGGGCAGGGCGGTCGAAAATGAGCCGGGATAGTGCCGGAGCTTTAAAAAATATTCAATAAAAACAATTATCTATAAACCGTGGGTGCACTTGTTGCCAAAAAGGGAATTGATTTACCTCGTTTGTTGTTGCGTCACGGCGGTCAATAACTTCGCCCTCATACAGGCTTGAAAACGGGTAACATGGCGCGCTCACGGCCCGGCTGATCGGGTCACGCTCTTTCTCTCAAGGACAGGATTTACCCATGGCTGCAATGCCCGGCTGCCCCGCCTGCGAGGCCGATTATACCTACGAGGACGGTGCCATGTTCGTCTGTCCGATGTGCGGCCATGAGTGGGCCCGGGACGGCGAAAAAGCGCCGATAGATGCGGAAAAAAGCATTCGTGATGCCAACGGCAACGTGCTGGTCGATGGCGACACGATCACGGTGATCAAGGATTTGAAGGTCAAGGGCTCATCGCTGGTGGTGAAGGTCGGCACGCGGGTGAAAAACATCCGTCTGGTCGATGGCGATCATGACATTGACTGCAAAATCGACGGCATCGGCGCGATGAAGCTGAAATCGGAATTCGTTAAAAAGGCCTGATGGTCGCGCGTTCGGTATTCATTCAGCGTCAAAAGGGCCGTCATCGACGGCCCTTTTATTGGTCGGTTCGCTGTCCGATTCAGCGTGACTGGGGGAGCCAGCGCTGCTGGGTCGCGACCTCGTCATAATCGGGTGCCACGGGAAGCTGCACCAGCTCGATGAGGGTGCCCCAGGGCGTACGGCCGAACCACATGCAGTTGCCTTCGCCGGCTTCCTGCGCGAAAAATTCCCTGGGGCCTTCAAGCATGGTTCCGCCGGCCTTTTCCATTGCCCGTCCCACAGCGTTGATATCCTCGACCAGCAGTGAAAAATGGGTCAGCCCCATGTCCATCACTTCTGCCGGCGTCCTGCTGCGCATCCCCTCGATTTCAAAGAGCTCGATATTGGGCCCCTGCCCAAGGCGCATCATGGAAAGCCCGACCACATCGGCTTTGGGATCGAGACCGTTGACGGCACTCATGTCGGCACCGTCCTGTCGGGCTTTCGGGTTATCCCGGGGGATCAGGCGATACAGCACGCTGGCGTCAAAGGCGTCGATGAAAAATCGTTCGGCGTCGGCAAGGTCCGGGACGCTCATGCCAACATGTTCGATACCCCGAGCGGGATGGGCGTGGCTATTCATCATTGAAGGCCCTTAGGGTGACAGTAGTAATTCATGGCGGATATTCCTGTCCGGCACGGCTTTCATTTAACGGATAAAAAGCCTGGCCCATGCTCGCTGAATCTCAAGGTCTTGATATCAGTAGCCACTGTTTCTGTAGCGTGGAATGTTTCACGTGAAACATCACCGGCAGTGAAGTGCAACACAACGGATGACGTCCGGCCCATGGCCCGTATAATGCGCCTTCTTATGCCTTTTATTTATTGAAAGGCGTTTTTTTATGGCAACCGGTAGCAGAGCGTCATGAGCAACACGTCATCCGATGGCTCGGAGATTCCCGAGCCCCATGGCACGTCCCGCAATTTCAAGCGCAGCATGCAGTCACGCCACCTGGTGATGCTGTCACTGGGCGGCGTGATCGGCACCGGGCTTTTTCTGAGCTCGGGCTATACCGTCAACCAGGCCGGCCCCCTGGGGGCAATTTTGGCCTACCTGATCGGCGGCGTGGTCGTCTATCTGGTGATGATGTGCCTGGGCGAGCTGTCCGTGCACATGCCCGAGACCGGCGCCTTCAGCGCCCACGCCACCCGCTATATCGGTCCCGGCACCGGCTATACGGTCGCCTGGCTCTACTGGCTGACCTGGACGGTGGCGCTGGGCTCGGAGTTCACCGCCTCGGGCCTTTTGATGGCGAAATGGTTTCCTGACGTGCCGATCTGGATCTGGAGTGCGCTCTTTGCGCTGATCGTCTTTCTGACCAACGCCTTTACGCCGAAGATCTTCGCCGAGACCGAGTTCTGGCTCTCGCTGATCAAGGTCGCCACCGTGGTGGTCTTCATCATCGTCGGCGCCGCGGCGATCTTTGGTCTCGCCGGGCCGGAAGGGCAGCCGGCCCCCATGTTTCACAATCTGACTCGGGAAGGGTTCTTTCCCACCGGGGTGATGCCGATTCTGGTCACCATGCTGGCAGTCAGTTTCGCCTTCTCCGGTACCGAGTTGATCGGCATTGCCGCCGGTGAAACCGAAAACCCGGAAAAGAACGTGCCGCTGGCCATTCGTGCCACGCTCTGGCGGCTGGTGGTCTTTTTTGTCGGTACCATCGTGGTCATTGCCGCCATGCTGCCGCGTGAACAGGCCGGTCTGGTCGAAAGCCCGTTCGTCACGGTTTTTGCCATGACCGGCATTCCCCACGCCGGTGACATCATGAACTTCGTGATCATCACGGCGCTGCTGTCGGCGGCCAACTCGGGGCTGTATGCCGCCTCGCGCATGCTGTGGTCACTGGGCGAGCAGCGCACCCTGCCGTCCGTGTTTGCCCGCGTGACCCGCGGCGGCATTCCGCTCAACGCGCTGCTGTTCAGCATGCTGGGTGGCCTTCTGGCGCTGCTCTCCAGCATGTTCGCCCCGGACACGCTCTATCTGGTGCTGGTCTCGATCTCGGGCTTTGCCGTGGTGGCGGTATGGATGAGCATTGCCGTGAGTCAGATGTGCTTTCGTCGTCAGTTCGTGCGCGGTGGCGGTGATCCGGCCACGCTGGGCTATCGGGCACCGTTCTACCCCTGGGTACCGCTGGGGGCCTTTATGGCCTGTCTGCTCTGCTTTGTCGGGATCGCCTTTGACCCGACCCAGCGCATCGCACTCTACTGCGGCATTCCCTTTATCGCCGTGTGCTATCTGGCCTTTTATCTGACCGACCCGCGCCGCAAGGGCGGGGCCGATTCCTCTGCCGTGACGGAGACCTCATGACCACGACTGTCGATCCCATTGCCCGCGCCCTTCTGGAGCATCCGTTGTTGATCGTCGACGGGGCGCTGGCCACCGAGCTGGAAGCCCGTGGCTGTGATCTCAACGACAGCCTCTGGTCGGCGCGTGTACTGGCGGAAAGCCCCGAGCTGATTCGCCAGGTGCACCTGGATTATTTCAGGGCCGGCGCCGATATCGCCATCACCTCAAGCTATCAGGCCACCATCGAGGGCTACATGGCGCGTGGCATGAGCGAGACCGAGGCACTCGAGCTGATCACGCGCTCGGTGGCCCTGGCCGCCCGGGCGCGCGATGACTTCTGGCTTGAAGCCAGTCACGAAGGCAGGCCAAAACCGCTGGTGGCGGCCTCGGTCGGGCCCTACGGCGCGTTTCTCGCCGACGGCTCGGAGTATCGCGGCCACTACGATATCGACGAGGCCGGTCTGGTGGATTTTCACCGCGCCCGCATGGCGGCCCTGGCGGCTGCCGGTGCCGATGTGCTGGCCTGTGAAACCCTGCCGTCTCTCACCGAGGCGAAGGCGCTGGTCACGGTGCTGCGTGAATTCCCCGACATGAGCGCCTGGATCACCTTTACCGCCCAGGATGGCGAACACATCAGCGAAGGCACCCGCATCGCCGAGTGCGCCCGCTGGCTCAACGATCAACCGCAGGTGGCGGCGCTGGGGGTGAACTGCACCGCGCTCGAGCATATTCCTTCGCTGCTCGAGCAGATGGCAGGCGCCACCGACAAGCCGCTGATCGTCTACCCCAACTCGGGCGAGACCTATGACGCCACCAGCAGGACCTGGCAGGGTGGCTGTGGTGTCTTTCACGGCGCGGGCTTTGGCGAGCAGGCCGCGCAGTGGTACGCGCGCGGCGCGCGTCTGATCGGCGGCTGCTGTCGCACCACGCCCGAGGATATTCGTGCGATTGCGGCCTTTCGCGCCGGGCTTTGATTTGTCGAGTGCCTGAGTGATGATGATGCCCGCCGTCCCGGCGGGCATTTTTTCGCCCGGTCACTTGTCGCGCTGGCCGCAAGCCAGTGATAAAGGGGCTACGCTGTCGTGCAGGCAAACCGAATTCAAGTTTGATCAGGAGTCATTGTCATGAAGTCATATCGCGTGCTGGCCCTTTTACCGCTGGCAGCCCTGCTCAGCGCCTGCGGGGATGCCAAAGAGGCCACTGAGGGCAACTTTCGCTCGGCGCTGCAGGATGATGTCGGCAACATGGGGCCGGCCGTCTGTCTGGAAGCGCCGGCACCACGCATGCCGTTTGTGATGGATCAGCGCGCCGTCAGTCAGAGCTCCGAGATGGCCGACCGCGCAAAGCGCGCCAATGCGCTTGCCAAGGCCGGCCTGCTCGAGCGTGAAGACCTGAGCGACGGGCGCCAGCGTTACAGGCTCACCGATGAAGGTCGCGACATCTATGCTCGTGAGCAGGGGCTCGAGCAGGGCGGTTTCTGCTTTGGCGAGGTGCGTATTGAAGGCGTCGATAACTTCACACCGGCTCAGGCCATCGACGGCGGCTACACCGTGTCGCACGTCCGCTACAGCTACAGGATTCATGACATCCCGAGCTGGGCCGAGGAAGATAGTCTGCGCAAGGCCTACAAGGGCGGGCTCGAAGGTCTTGAGGATACTCAGCACAAGCGCGCCATGATGATCCTGACCAACAAGGGGTGGCAGACCGAGCGCCGCTTCGCCGAATAAGCGCGGCGCTGGTGATCAAAAAAGGCGGCCCCCCGGGGTCGCCTTTTTCGTGCCGGAACGCCTGCCGGTTCAGTCGATGACCGAGCCGGACTGCGCCACCAGCACCTCCTCCCCGATATCGGCGATGCTGCTGGCCCCCGTCAGCGTCATGGCCACACGCATCTCCTTTTCGATCAGTTCCAGCAGGTTCACCACGCCGGCCCGGCCGTGGGTGGCCAGCGCATGGATAAAGGCGCGGCCCAGCAGCACCGTATCTGCGCCCAGCGCAATCATGCGGACCACATCAAGACCATTGCGAATTCCCGAGTCGGCAAGGATCTTAAGCTCTCCCTTGACCGCACTGGCGATCTCCGGCAACGCACGAGCACTGGAGAGCACACCATCGAGCTGTCGCCCGCCGTGGTTGGATACCACAATGCCGTCAGCGCCAAAACGCACGGCGTCACGGGCATCTTCGGGATCGAGAATGCCCTTGATGATCATCGGGCCTTTCCAGAAATCGCGAATCCATTCCAGATCCTGCCAGGAAATGGACGGATCGAAGTTCTTGGCCAGCCAGCCCATGTAGTCCTCAAGGCCGGTCGGGTGACCGCGATAGGCGGAGATGTTGCCCAGATCGTGCGGCCGGCCGTGCACGCCGACATCCCACGACCAGAACGGATGGGTGAAGGCCTGCCACATGCGGCGAAGATCGGCGTGTTTGCCGCTCATGCCGGAGTGCGCGTCACGATAGCGGGCCCCGGGCGTGGGCATGTCGACGGTAAAGACCAGCGTGCGAACGCCTGCCGCCCAGGCCCGCTCCAGGGCGTTTTTCATGAAGCCCCGATCCTTGAGCACATAAAGCTGAAACCACATGGGGCGGGAAAGCTCGGCAGTGACCTCCTCGATCGAGCACACCGAGACGGTCGACAGGGTAAAGGGAATGCCCTTTTCTGCCGCCGCCGTAGCGGCCTGGACTTCACCGCGGCGGGCGTACATGCCGCACAGCCCGACCGGCGCCAATGCCACCGGCATCGCCAGACGCTCACCGAACAGCTCCGTTTCAAGGCTCAGCTCGGACATGTTTCTCAGCACGCGCTGGCGCAGGGCGACACTGCCGAGATCCTCCACGTTGCGCCGCATGGTGTACTCGGCGTAGGCACCGCCGTCGAGATAGTGAAACAGAAAGGGCGGCAGCCGGCGCTGCGCTGCCGCGCGGTAATCGGTAGAGGCTGAAATGATCATGTTGGGCCCTGAATCCGCAAGGATGACTTTGAATATGGTGTAATCGCAGGCGCTAACCGCCCATGAGAGGGTCCCTGACGCCGAGCGCGTAGCAGGCCACAAGGCCGATGACACCGGTCAACAGCACGTAGTAGAGGGTGGGCCAGATCGTCTTGCGAAGGGTAATGCCTTCCCGTCCGATCAATCCCACCGTTGCCGAGGCCGCCACAATATTGTGGATGGCAATCATGTTGCCGGCCGCGGCGCCCACGGCCTGAATGGAGACGATGAACGCACCGGAGATGCCCAGCGTTTCGGCCACGCCGAACTGGAACTGGCTGAACATCATGTTGCTGACGGTGTTGGAGCCGGCCAGAAACGCCCCCATCGCGCCAACGGTCGGCGCCATCAGCGGGTAGATACCACCAACGCTGTCGGCCACGTAGCGCGCCATCGCAATCGGCATGCTTGGCAGGTCGGCGGCATTGATCCCTGAGTTGATCAGGATGCGCACCATGGGCACGGTAAACAGCAGCACGAAGCCTGCCTTGAGCAGCACCTGACCGGACTCGCTGGCCGCCGCGCCAAGTGCGCGCAGGCGCATGCGATGAAGCCCCACGGTCAGAAGTGCCACGAACACCAGGATACCGCCGGGCAGAAACAGCGGCTCGACGCTGGCACTGATGCCGTCCTCATTCAGAATATTGATCATGCCGAAGCTCAGCGATTTAAGGGCCGCTGTTACCTCGGGGAAAACGCGGCTGATGACCAGCAAGGCGCCCACCAGCACGTAGGGCAGCCAGGCCAGCCACTGGCTCATGGGGCGGGCGGCGAGATCGTCGATTCTGACCTGTAGCGTGCCCATCCACTCGGCCGGCCAGTCTTTGGGCTCGGCAAAGTCCCAGACCGTTTTAGGCGTCAGAAAGCGCAGACGGGCGGCGGTCACGACGATGACCAGACCCACCAGACCGCCCAGCAGGGAGGGGAATTCCGGTCCGAGGAAAATACCGGTGGCAAGGTAGGGCAGGGTCAGTGCAAGTCCTGCAAACAGCGCAAAGGGCAGAATCTCGAAACCGGCCTTCCAGCTTTTCTTCTCGCCGAAAAAGCGCGTGAGCATCAGCACCATGATCAGCGGCATGACGGTGCCGACAATGGCATGGGTGATCGCGGTGCCGTTGGTGATCTGCTGTAAAAAGATTTCCCAGCTCGAACCGCGCGCGACGAGCTGATCCGTCAGGGTCACTTTATCCAGCCCGGTGGTGACGCCGATGACGATCGGAGTGCCCACGGCGCCAAAGGAGACCGGCGTGCTCTGTACCAGCATGCCCATCAGCACGGCCGCCATGGCAGGAAAGCCCACGGCGACCAGCAGCGGGGCGGCAATCGCGGCCGTGGTGCCAAAGCCGGAAGCGCCCTCGATGAAGCTGCCAAACAGCCAGACAATGATGATGGCCTGCACGCGCCGATCCGGGCTGATGGTGGTGAAGCCGGCATGAATCGCCCGGATTGCCCCGGAATGCTGCAGCGTATTGAGCAGCAGGATGGCGCCAAAGATGATCCACAGCACGCCGATGGTGATGATCAGCCCCTGCAGCGTGGAGGCGAGAATGCGCTCGAAACTCATGCTCCAGCCAAACAGGGCAATCAGCACGCTGAGCAGATAGACCACCGGCATGGCGCGGCTGGCGGGCCAGCGCAGGCCGATCAGCAGTATGCCGGCAACGATAATGGGGGCAATGGCGAGCAGGGCTAGCAGACCGGGCGTCATGTTCATTCCCTCTCAGTGGTCAGAGGCAGCGTGTGGGCGGGGCAGGGCGATTGCGGCAGGCAGGCGGATCATGAGCAGGGCTCCACGCGTTATTGGTCTTGTCAGGTAATTGGTTTTACCAATTTAATTTGTGCTAATGCACAGGCAGTGGAGAGTAAGGGCTTTGAATGAGAGGGTCAACGCGTCGAGGCTGCTACTTTGGTTCATGGTGATTGCCAAACCACGGTCATCTCGTGCCTAATGAATAATTGGTAAGACCAATAAGGAAGCGGATATGGAAGTTGGTCAGATTCGCCATCGTCGGCTGGCAGATGCCATCGTCGAGCAGCTGCAGTCGATGATTCTTGAAGGCACCCTCAAGCCGGGTGAGCGGCTGCCGGCCGAGCGCGTGCTGGCCGAGCAGTTCGGGGTGTCCCGGCCCTCGCTGCGCGAGGCCATCCAGCGCCTGACGGCCAATGGCCTGCTTAGCAGTCGTCAGGGGGGCGGCACCTACGTGACGACCTCGCTTGGGACCACCTTCAGCGACCCGATGCTGTTGCTGCTGGAAGAAAGCCCCGACGCCCAGCGCGATCTGCTCGAGTTTCGTCATACGCTGGAGGGCGCCTGTGCGTTTTATGCCGCACAGCGGGCCACCGAGCCGGATCGAGAGCGGCTGCAGTCGGCCTTTGACCGGCTACAGCAGTGCTATGACAACGCAGGCCCCACCACGCAGGTGGAAGAAGGGGCGGCAGATGCGGGGTTTCATCTGGCGATTGCCGAGGCCAGCCATAACGGCGTACTGCTGCATACGATTCGAGGTCTGTTCGATCTGCTCAAGCGCAACGTGGTCACCAATATCGGTGGCATGTATGCCCAGCGTCTCGAGACTCGCGAGATCCTGACAGGCCAGCATCGTGAGCTTTTCGAGTCGATCATGAATCGACAGCCCGAAGCTGCGCGCGAGATTGCCCAACGCCACATCCACTACGTTCAGGAAGTGCTCTCGGAAGTGCACGCCGAGGCGCAGCGCATGGCGCGCTCCAGACGCCGGAGCTGAAGCACTTTCAATCGCATCTGCATCTCGTGAATGATCGGCCCATTAAAAAAGCAACAGGGGCGAGCCCGACGGCTCGCCCCTGTTATCGCCTGCAGATCCTGAAAGGAGGTGCTCTCAGCCGTGCCAGCCGCTGGCCTGGGCGACGATCAAAAGCACGAAGGCGATCAGTACCCACAGGCCGAACAGCGGCAGGAAAAAACGCACCCACTTCTGCCAGGGCACGCCGGCAAGTGCCAGCGTGGCCATGAAATAGCCCGAGGTGGGATAGAGAATGTTGCCGATGCCGTCGCCGAGCTGGTAGGCGAGTACGGCGGTCTGGCGGGTCACACCGACCACGTCGGACAGCGGCGCCATGATCGGCATGGTGACCAGCGCCTGACCGCTGCCCGAGGGCACCACGAAGTTGAAGCCGAGCTGGGCGAGATACATGCCCAGCGCTGACAGCGCGGTAGGCAGCCCACCGACCAGATGGCCCAGAGCGTGGACCATGGTGTCAAGCACCTGACCATCCTCGAGCACCACGGCGACGGCGCGGGCGATGCCGGCGATCATGGCGCCCATCAGCACGTCCCGAAAGCCTTCGTTGAAGCCCTCGCAGATCTCGTCGATCCTGAGGCCTGCCACCAGGCCGGCCACAACCCCCATGACGATAAAGAGCCCGGCCATTTCCGACATGAACCAGCCGCGCCCGAGTACGCCGTACACCAGCACCCCGAACAGGGCGAGCGTCACTACAGTGCAGAGCTTCTGGCGCCCGGTCGCCGGCGCCGTGATCTCATTGAGGGCGTGCTGATAGCGAGCACGCTTTTGCTGCTCTTCAACCTCGTCGTGGACCAGGCTGGCCTCGGGGTTGTCACGCACGCCCCTTGCGTAACGAATGACCCAGAAGATCGCGACGGCCAGCATGGCCACCAGTGCGACCAGACGCAGGCCAAATCCGGAGTAGAGCGGCAGGCTGGAAAGCTGCTGGGCAAGCCCCGTGTTGATCGGGTTGATGACCCCGGCGGCAAAGCCGGCCGTGGTGGCACACAGGGCGATGGCGGCGGCCGTGATCGAGTCAAAGCGCAGCGCAATCAACAGCGGCAGGATCACCGGGACATACACCAGCGACAGCTCCTGAGTGCCGATGATGGTGGCCAGCACGCCGAACAGCACCATCAGCACCGGAATGACCCACAGGCTGCGATCGGCAAAGTGACGGGTCAGATGATCGACCCCCAGTTCGATGATGCCGGTACGGCGGAGCACGGCGAACATGCCGCCGATCAGCAGGGTGAAAAACACCACCTCGCCCGCGCTGAGCAGCCCGCGTGGAATGGCCAGCAACAGCTCGGTGGGTCCGGCAGGGCTGGGCGTGACCCAGTGAAAGGAGTCGGCATCGATGGTGGTGCGGCCATTGGGACCGGGCACGGTGTTATAGGTCCCGGCCGGAATCAGCCAGGTGGCCAGCCCCGCCAGCAGAATAAAGATGAAAAGAATGGCGTAAATATGCGGAATCTGAAACGAACGTTTCTTTGGCGGGCGAGGCGGTGCAGCCCGGGAGGGATCCTGTGGCATGATGAATGACTCGTTGTTCTTGGTTGGGTATCAGGGCAGCCCCGAAGGGCGACGCCCGAAACCTGATAGTTTCACAACTTGTCATCAGACGAAAGTCGGCACCGGCCGGGTAATAGGCGGTCGTGCCGTCTACAGCAGGAAGTTGACCCCGATCATGAGCAGTAGCGCAGCAAACAGGCGCTTCAACAGCGTGGGCGAGAGCCGATGCGCCAGGCGCACGCCAATGCGCGCAAACAGCATGCTGGTCAGGGCAATCCCCAGCACGCCCGGCAGATAGACATAGCCGATGCTCCACGGCGGCAGGCTGGCATGATTGTGGCCGAACCACATGAACGACGCCGCGCCTGCCATGGCGATCGGCAGACCGCAGGCCGCCGAGGTACCCACCGCCTGCTGGGCCGGCAGGTTGCGCCACAGCAGAAAGGGCACGGTCAGCGAGCCGCCGCCGATACCAAAGATTGCCGAGGCCCAGCCGATGATCAAACCGCCGCCCATCAACCACGGCCTGCCGGGCGGGCGATAGTCCGTGCCGCCCCCTTTCGGGCGCAGATTGAAGGCGATCTGGATCGCCATGGCGATGGCAAACAGGCCGATCACGGTCTGTAAATCACTGCCGGGAATCCACGATGCGGTCAGTGCCCCCAGTGCGCAGCCGCCCACGATGCCGATGCTCATCCAGCCCACCAGCGGCCAGCGTGTGGCACCCTTTTGATGATGACCGTGAATCGAATTGAGCGAGGTAAACACGATGGTGGCCAGTGACGTCCCCACCGCCAGATGAGTCATGATGGCCGGGTCCACGCCCTGCAGGGTAAAGCTGTAGATCAGGACCGGCACGATGATCAGGCCCCCGCCGACCCCGAAAAGTCCGGCCAGAATGCCCGCCACGACGCCGAGCGCCATATAGAGAAGAAAGATCATGCGAAGTCCTGGGTCATTGGAAGTCCAGCGTCATCGTGCGATGGAGGTCGATTTCAAACCGGCCGGAAATGTCGACAAGCATAGTGCCTCGGGAAGCGATGCTGTAGCGGCCACTGCCCGTCTGCCGGAATCTCCTTATGCTTAAGAGAGTGTGACGACATTGGCGCGATGGGGCTGTCGCGTCCACAGTAGGATTAATCCATATCTATTTTTTCCATGCGTGCGCCAGACCGGCCGTCCCTGCACGGCGGTGGCTCTGCGTGTTCGCATGGGGGGCTGCACATGGAGTGTGGCGTTTCATATCAAGGAAAGGTGTGTTGATGAGCAAAAGACAGGTTGCCAATCCCGGACGAGAAGAAGGGTTTGCCCCGCTGGGTGATTACGCCGCCATCGGTGAGGGTCGCTCGGTGGCGCTGATTGCGCTGGATGGCGCCATTGACTGGTGGTGTGCGCCGAGCATGGATTCCCCCCCGCTGTTTGATCGTCTGCTCGAGCCTGAAGTGGGCGGTTACTTCTCTCTCACCCCGCGGGATGATTACCGCGTCGAGCGCCACTATCGCAATAACAGTAACGTGCTGGAGACCACCTTCATCACCCGCAGCGGGCAGGCGCGGGTGACCGAGTCCATCAACAGCAATACCGCCGGGCGCCTGCCCTGGTGCGAGCTGGCCCGTCGTGTAGAAGGGCTTGAGGGCGAGGTCACGTTCGATATCTGCTTTCACGCCGGCACGCGTACCGAAACGGTCAGCCCCTGGCTTCAGACAACGCCGATGGGGCGCGTCTACAATGTGGGCCATTTGATGGCCATGCTGCGCTGCTCCGAGGATGTGGAGATAACGGCGTGCTGCGATCGTTACACCGAGGGCACGCTCACTGCCCGTGAAGGTCAGCGCTCGATGGTGGCACTGCTGGCGACCGAGGGGCAGCCGCTGGCCGTGCCCTCCATTGACAGCATCGATGAGCGTATCGAGGTCAGCGACTTTGCCTGGCGCGACTGGGTCGAAAAGCTCGATTTTGACGGCGACTATCCCGAGTGGGTCTATCGCTCGGCGCTGGCGCTCAAGTTTTTGCTCTACTCCCCCAGTGGGGCGATTGCTGCCGCTGCGACCACGTCACTGCCGGAGCGCCTCGGCGGCGACAAGAACTACGATTATCGCTACGCCTGGGTGCGCGATGCCTGTCTGATGATCAAGGCGTTTGTGCATGCCGGCGCCATCGAGGAGTCTCAGGCCGCCTTCTCGTGGCTGACCCGGACCATTCGTCGCCACGGGCCCGACATGCGGGTGTGCTACACGCTCAAGGGGGATCTGATCCCGGCCGAGACCCATCCACCGTTGACCGGCTACAAGCACTCGCAGCCGGTGCGGGTGGGCAACAACGCTCGCGATCAGATCCAGCTGGGCATGTATGGCGACATGCTCGCCACGGCGACGCTGTTTATCGATGCCGGGCACATCATCGATATCGATACCGCCCGCCTGCTGGGCGATCTGGCCAACCAGTGCGCCGATCGCTGGCGCATTCGCGATGCCGGCATCTGGGAGCTGCCCGGCGACTATCAGCACTACACCCACTCCAAGATGGCCTGCTGGCTGGCGCTGACACACGCGGTACAGCTGGCCGAGGAGGGTCATATCGAGCCCACCTGGAAGGATCGCTGGAAGCGCGAGAAAGACCGGATCGCCGAGTGGGTCGAGACGCACTGCTGGTCCGAGGCACGCGGGGCCTATGTCTTTCATGAAGGTGTGGAGGGGCTGGACGCGGCGCTGTGTCTGACCCACCGCTTTGGCGCCGAGGTCAATCGCGAGCGCATGCTCTCGACCTATCGCGCCATTCGCCAGGAGCTGGGCCGCGGGCCGCTGATCTATCGCTACTCCGGTGTTCACGAGGAAGAAGGTGCCTTTGTCGCCTGCTCCTTCTGGATGGTCGAGGCGCTGGCAGCGCTGGGCGAGAAGGAGGAAGCCCGCAAGCTGATGGACGAGGCGCTTGAGGCCACCAATGGCAATCTGGGGCTTTTGACCGAGATGGTCGATCCCTCGACCGGGGAGCATCTGGGCAACGTGCCCCAGGGGCTCAGTCACCTGGCGCAGATCTGTGCGGCCAATGCGCTCTCGGGCCGTGTCGTTGAGGATGCAGGCTATTAACGCCGGGGTACAGGCTACCCCGCGCCCACGCGTTGGGGGCTGCTGCTGGTCACCCCGGACGGGAAGGCCTCGTTCATGTGGTCGTATCCCAATAACATTCCGCTGCCGGCGACCACCGTCAAAACGATGAGCGAGGCCCTGGCGGCGCTGGATTTTGACGCACTCTACTGTGCCTTCAAGGGCAGCGAGATTTCTGAAGGCGCCGGGCCGGTCGTACAGACTTCGGTCGAGCGCTACTGCCGAGCGCTGGAATAAAGGAAACGGCAAGCATCGCTCTGACATGCGATAACGCCCCCGCACCTGGTTCGGGCGCGGAGGCGTTGTGCGTGGCGCGGCCGGGATTATTCCTGAGGCAGTGCGCGGATCAGCGCGCCATCGCTCTTGTCGGTCAGCAGCCACAGGGCGCCGTCCGGGCCCTGATCGACATCTCGTACCCGACCCAGGGCTTCCAGATAGCGCGCCTCGCCGGTCACACGGCCATCGTCCAGCGTGAGCCGGACGATGCCGCCGGGCTTGAGCGAGGCGATCAGAATACTGTTGTGCCACCCGTCAAACAGTTCGCCGGTATAGAAGGTCATGTCGCCGGGGGCGATGACCGGGTCCCAGTAATAGACCGGCTGCTCCATGCCGTCCTTGCGGGTCAGGCCCTCACCGATGGCGGCACCGGAGTAGTCTTCCCCGTAGGTGATCACCGGCCAGCCATAATTGAGCCCCGGCTCGGGGCGGTTGAGTTCATCGCCGCCCTTCGGGCCGTGCTCGATGGTCCAGAGTGCATGGGTCTCCGGGTGCCGGGCGGCGCCCTGAATATTGCGATGGCCATGGGACCAGATCTCGTCGAGTGCATCGTCGCGCTGGGTGAAGGGATTGTCGTCGGGGATCGAGCCGTCGGCGTTGATCCGGACCACCTTGCCGATCGTATTGTCCAGCGTCTGGGCCAGCTGTCGCGGCTCGACCAGCGAGCGCTCGCCGACCGTGATCCAGAGCGTGTTGTCCGTGCCCCACACCAGCCTTGAGCCAAAGTGTTTGGTGGAGTCCCAGGCCGGCTGCTGGCGGAAGATGGTCGCCACATCGGTCAGACGGGTGCCGTCCTCGGTGAGTCTGCCACGCGCCACGGCGGTGGCATTTTGATCACCGTCCCGCGGCTCGGCGTAGCTTAAATAGACCCACCGTTGGGTGTCGAAATCGGGGCCGAGGCTCACATCCAGCAGCCCGCCCTGACCCCTGGCATCGACTTCGGGGACGCCCTCGATCGGTTCTGACACCTCGCCTTCCGGCGTAATGCGCCGCAGCCGTCCCGGGCGTTCGGTCACCAGCATGTCGCCGCCGGGTAGAAAGGCGAGCCCCCAGGGGTGTTCAAGGTTATCGGCGATGGTCTGCGTGTCGAGTTCGACGCCATCATCGAGCTGCGGGGCACGCGTCTGACCTTCAAAGGCCGGCGTCTGTGAGGGCACATTGGGCGGCCCGGTGGGCACCGGTTCGGCCACGGCGGGCGGGATCATCAGCAGGGCAAGCAGGGGCGACAGCAACGGCACGACACGCATGGGCACTCTCCCGGTAGAGTGAATCGAGACTTGTGGATCGATTCAGCCTCGCATGCCGGACGTGTCGATGCCCGGCGCCTTCAGCTTTGGCTCAAGCCGAGGGGCCGGACACCGGACAGAAGGCGCTATAGCCGGCCGTCAGCGATGGCCCGCGCCATGGTCGGCGCCAGCGGAAGACGGGGCAAAAGCGTGGCCTGGTAGGCGTGATAGAGATCCGGCTTGCCGGCCCACACGGTGCTTGATGGGCGATTGTGGCGGTCGAGTTCCTGATGCCAGCTGCCCTGTTCGCGGTCGATCATGAATTGGTCGATATAGTCCCAGAACCGTCGATACCAGCGTTCGTAATCGACGTGTCCGGTGCGCTTGAGCAGCATCGCCGCGGTCGCGGCGGCCTCGGCCACCACCCAGTGCATGCGCTCGTGGACGACCGGCCCGTTGTCCCAGTCATGGGTGTAGATCAGGCCCGGCGCGCCATCGACCTGCCAGGCCAGTTCGGTGGCGCTGTGGAACAGGCCGCGGGCGTCCTCGAACAGCCAGGCGGGTACGGTCTCGCCCTCGCGCAGCAGGCCGCCTTCCAGATGCAGCATCAGCCGTGCCCACTCAAAGGCGTGGCCCGGGGTGGCGCCATAGGGGCGAAACGGGTCGCCGGGCTTGCCCTGGTTATAGTCGCGCCACGCCTGCCAGTCGCTGTCGAAATGCTCGACCACGCGATAGTCGTTGGGGCGGGCATGGGCGTGGATGATCTTCTCGACAATGGAGAGGGCGCGCCGACGCCATTTGGCGTCATCGAGCACGTCGGCAAGCTGCAAAAAGGCCTCGGTGGCGTGCATGTTGCTGTTGCCCCCGCGGTAGGCCTCGTCTTCACTCCAATCGCGGGAAAAGCCCTCTCGCAGCCGGCCTTCATTCTCGTCCCAGAAATGCGTTTCGAGTACTTCGGTGATGTCTTCCAGCAGCGCCCCGGCGTCCTCGTGGCCGGCCTGCCAGGCACTGGCAGCGGCGAGTGCGACAAAGGCGTGGATATAGGCCTGCTTGGTCTGCGTCTTGCCTTTGCGCGGCAGCTCGCCATACCAGCCGCCGTGCTCATCATCGTGGAGGGCACCGTGCAGGGCAGCCACACCGTGGGCGACCAACGGAGCGGCGCCGGGTTCCCCACGCATGGCGGCCAGCGCAAAGCAGTGGGTCATGCGGGCGGTGACCAGGGTGTCGGGATGGGCATCGTCAGGCAGTCGGCCCCGGTCATCCAGCGCGGCGAAACCGCACTCGGGGTGACGCGAGGCCCGGTAGAAGGCCAGCAGCCGCTGGCCTTCCGTTTCGAGCCAGTGGTGGTGGGCCGGGCGGTCGAGCCAGCTGTCATGCGGTGCGCAGAGATCGGGTGTGGCGGTGATCATATGGGTCAGGGCCTTCTTCGTCCGTGGGATGGGAATGTCGACCCTGCCAATCGATGCAGGGCAGGGGAGATCCATGCGCCCCCTTGGCATTTGATGACCTTCAGCGTCGTTTTTTTGACATCCTGATGCGCGTATGATCGAGCTGCAAGTCCTTCTTCAACATCACCGGCGGTGTCGGCATCATGTCTCCCGAACTCTTCTGGGCCTTTCTGGCTGCCTCGCTTTTGATCAGCATCACGCCCGGGGCCGGCGCCATCAACACCATGTCCAACGGCATGCGCTACGGTCTCAGGCGGACCCTGCCGGCCATCCTCGGGCTTCAGGTCGGGCTGGGGCTGCAGATCCTGGTCGTGGGCGCAGGCCTGGGGGCGCTGCTGGCGTCTTCAGAGCTTGCCTTCATGCTGATCAAGTGGGTGGGCGTGGCCTATCTGATCTATCTGGGCATCAGCAAGTGGCGGGAAAAGGCGGTTGATATCGAGGCCTCATCCAACGAGGCGCCTCGCGAGAGGGCGGTCACGCGCTTCTGGAAGAGCGTGCTGGTCAATGTGACCAACCCCAAGGCCACGATTTTCATGATCGCGCTGCTGCCGCAGTTTCTTGACCCGGCGCTGTCGCGCGTGTCGCAGTTCACCGTCATGGGCGTGACCATGATCGGCATCGACATCCTGGTCATGTGCGGCTTTGCAGGCCTGGCGACCCTGGTCGCCCGCTGGCTGCGCTCCCCACGCCAGCAGCGGCTGCTCAATCGTCTGTTTGGTGGGCTTTTTGTGTTTGTCGCCGGGCTTTTGGCGACCTGGCGCGCCTGAGATCCAACCACCCATGAAAACGCCCTGTCGATGATTCGGCAGGGCGTTTTTGTGTCGGCGCCCCTGACAGGCGCCATCGAGTGCTGTGCAGCGCCCTTACGGGCTGGTCCGTTCCCGGATCGTTCTTGCCAGCGCCTTTTTACGCTTGAGCCGGCGGGAGACCATCGGTCCGAACAGGGACAGCAGGGTCAGAGCGAAAAAGACAAGGGCAATGGGGCGGGTAAACATCAAAAGCCAGTGGCCGTTATACATCGCCACACTCTGTCCCAGGCGCTGCTCGACCATGACCCCCAGCACCAGACCAATGGCCAGCGACACGACCGAGAAACCATAGCGCTGCATCAAAAAGCCGATGGCGCCGAAGGCAACCGCCACATAGACATCAAACACCGACTGTCGAATGGCATAAGCGCCGATGATCGAGAACAGAAACACCAGCGGCCAGAGGATCGGCACCGGGATCTGCGTGATACGCGCATAGAATCGGGCGCCGCCCAGCCCGATCACCAGAAACAGCAGGTTACCGACCAGAAGGGCGGCAAACAGCGCGCTCAGCAGATTGCCCTGCTCGTTGAACAGCGTCGGTCCCGGCTGCACGCCCTGCGCCAGGAGCCCGGCCAGAATGATGGCCGCCGTCGGGCTGCCCGGAATGCCCAGTGCCAGTGTCGGGACCAGTGAGCCGCCGACCGCCGAGTTGTTGGCGGCTTCCGAGGCCGCAATCCCCTCGATGGCCCCCTTGCCGAACTCGTCCTGGTTTTTGGAGGTTCGCCGCGCCTCGTTGTAGCTGATCATCGAGGCGATGGTGGCCCCTTCGGCCGGCAGCACCCCGATAAAGGTGCCGATGCCGGTGGCGCGCAGCACGGTATTTCTGATCTGGCGAATGTCGGCCCATGTCGGCAGGCGTGCGGCCTTCATGCCCAGCACCTCCCGCTTGAGGCCAAGCTCGGTCGACTGCCTCAGAAACTCGGCAATGCCAAAAAGGCCAATCATGACCGGCACGAAACCGATACCGTCATACAGGGCACTGGTGCCAAAGGTGTAGCGCTCGGTGCCGGTCATCATGTGGACCCCGACGGTCGACAGCAGCACGCCAAAGGCCCCGGCAATCAGGTTTTTGGCCGCCGAGCCGCCGCCGATGGTGGCCAGCATGGATAGACCAAAGATGGACAGCGCGAAATATTCGGGCGGGCCGAACTCGTAGGCAATCCCGGCCAGCATGGGGGCAGCGAAGAGCAGAAAGATCACGCTGACGACCCCGCCAAAGCAGGAGGAGAGGGTAGCAATACCAATGGCGCGGCCGGCCTCGCCCCTTTTGGCCAGTGGGTAGCCGTCCAGACAGGTTGTGGCAGAAGCGGACGTGCCGGGGGTGTTGATCAAAATCGCCGTGATGCAGCCGGCAAAGGTTGAAGAGCCATAGATGGTGGCCAGCACCACGACCGCCGAGACCGGGTCCATGGTCAGCGTAAAGGGCAGCGCCAGTGCCGCTCCGGTGGTGCCACTCAGACCCGGCAGCACGCCAATGATGGTACCCGCCAGGGTCGTGACCACAATCAGCAGCAGAAGCGACGGATCGGCAAGGGCAGACAGCCCGGACATCAGAAGATCGGTCATGGTATCAGCGCCATTCGTAGTAGAGGTTCAAAAGCGGGCTGCGCGGAAATCTGATCTCAAGGCCGATATCGAACAGCACGATGGCGATCAGCGGGGAAAGGGCCAGCGCGATCAGTACCAGGATGCGTCGCTCCCCCCACAAAAGGGCGGTGCCCACCGTGACCGCCACCAGCGCGATCAAAAACAGGTTGGAAGCGACCAGCGCCGAAAAGATCACCAGTAACAGCGTGGTGGAAAACAGCACCCGCGGCAGGGCATCACCGGGGGGCGGGGGCTTTCTGAGGTCGTGGATAAAGGCGATGACCGCCAGTATCAGAATCAGTCCCGTCACCAGGCGCGGAAAGGTGGCCGGCTGGAGGCCGCGCGCCAGAATGGCCGGCACCGATTTGAACGTGTAGGTCTGCACGAAGGCCAGGATGGCGAGCAGTCCCACCGCCAGTAGCGGCCCCGAGTGATGCACAAGCCGAGAACGTTGCATGGAAATGGCCCCGGTCGATGGAAGAGGGCTTTGACCTGCTACAGTGCACGGCCGACGGGGTCGGCCGTGCCGGCATCGGGTCAAAGGGTTATTCGATATAGCCCAGTTCGACAAGCGCAGCGTTCATGTTCTTCACCGCTGCATTCATCTGCTCGCCCCAGACCTCATGATCGGCCACGGAGGTCTCCGGACTCAGGCCCATGGCCGAGGTCAGGAAGTGGCCGAACTGCTCGCCCTGCATGCCTTCCATCACCGTCGTGCGCAGTGTTTCCACCACCTCGGGCGGCGTCCCTTCTGCCACGGCAAACCCGCGTACGGTGGAGTAGTCGGCATCGATACCCAGATCGGCGGTGGTGGCCACATCCGGTGCGCTTTCAAGACGCGACTCGGCCATGACGATCATCGGACAGATCTTGCCGGCATCGATCTGTGCCGCGGCTTCGCCGTAGTTGAGGACCGCCACGTCAACGTTGCCGCCAATCAGGTTGGTTTCGAGATCCCCGCCGCCTTCAAACGGCACGATCTGTGGCTGTTGAATGCCGGCCGCCTTGCCGAACATGAACGCCGAGACATCATCGATATTGGCCACATGCGTGACGCCATAGCGCAGTGGCTTTTCCTTCTGGGCCTCGATAAAGGCCTCGGCGTCGTCAAATTTGCCACAGGCCGTCATCAACACCTGCGGATCGTTGGTGGCACGCGCGATGGGAATCAGCCCCTCTGCCGTGGTCGCCCCATTCTTGGCCTGCTGCACGGCGTGCCCGGTCGTCCAGGTCAGCAGCGTATAGCCGTCACTGGGGCGGTCTTCGAGATATTTAAGCGAGACCACGCCGGCGCCTCCCGGACGATTGACCACGATCATGTCGGTCCCGATGATCGGTTCGACGGCACGGACCATGGCGCGAGCGGTCAGGTCCGTGCCGCCACCGGCACCGGAGTGAGTGACCACTTCAATGGTCTTGTCCGGGAACTCTGCAGCCTGCCCCTGTGTGGCCAGACCCAGTGCGACCAGGCCGGCCGCCAGTACGGAAATTTTCATGTGATTCTCCCGATGAACGTCACTGCGTTTTAACGCGTCGCCTGGTCGGTCACTGTCTTGTCAGGATGACGCGGTATTCAAATGTCAGGTGGTACGACTCAGGCCGCCGTTTGCTGCAGACGAGACGCCATGCGGGCTGCCAGCAGCAGGGCCTGGCGTGAAGCGCCGATGTCAGCGATACCGCGCCCGGCGATGTCATAGGCGGTGCCATGGGCGGGCGTGCAGACCGGGAACGGAAAGCCCCCCAGCATCGTGACGCCGCTGTCAAAACCCATCAGCTTCATCGCGATCTGGCCCTGGTCGTGGTACATGGTCAGTACCGCGTGATAGCCCTCACGCGGGGCGCGCAGAAAGACCGTGTCCGCCGGGAAGGGCCCTTCGACGGCCCAGCCGCGATCACGCGCCTGCGCCACCGCCGGTTCGATGATCTCGATCTCTTCCCGGCCGAAGTTGCCACCATCGCCGGCATGCGGGTTAAGACCGGCCACCGCAATGCGTGGGGTGTCGATGCCCGACTGCGCCAGGCACTGCCGGGTCAGGGCGATCTCTTCGAGAATGGCGTTTTCATTGAGCGAGGCGGCGACCTGCGACAGCGGAATGTGTGAGGTCACCCGCGCGTTCCAGATGTTGTTCAGAATGTTGAACTCGCGCGCCTTGCCCTTGAAGCCGATGGCGCGGGCCACGAAGCGAATCTCGTCGTCATAGTCGGGGTTGGCGTAGCGCATCGCCTGCTTGTTGAACGGGGTGAAGCAGACCGCCTCTACATGACCGTCATTGGCCAGTGCCAGCGCCTCATTGAAATTGCGCGAACAGAACTCACCGCCGGCCAGCGAGGGCACGCCGCGTTCGATCTCATCAGGGGAGAGGTGGCCAAGGTCGATAAAGGCAGCCCGATCCGGCGCGCTGTTCCTGAGCGCCTCAAGGGTGGTGGAGATGAGCTCGGGAGAAAGGCCGGCAGTGCGGGCGCCTTCATCAAACACGCGTCGGTCGCCGATGACCACGAGTCTTGCCGCGGCATTGACCTGCGCATCGGCGGCCAGCCGGGCGGTCAGCTCCGGGCTGATGCCGGCCGGGTCGCCCATGGCCAGCGCAATCAGGGGGCGGTCTGTTCCAGAAGAAGGGGTATTGTGGGTCATGTCGTCTCTCATCGTTCACAGGCAGTAAATGCGGCTTGACGATGAGAGTGCGCCTTAATGCATAATGTATACATTATACGTTGGTCCCAAAACGGGCATTATGGTCTTAACCATAAGTCCTGGAGCATCTCCTGCCACGGCCTGAAATGATGCGGCACAACGCTTGCACAGGGTCGGGCATGCTGCCGTGATGACCTGCCAGGCTATAAGGGGGTCCGGGCCAATATTGATTCAGCCCCCGGGCGAGAGGACATGACATGACAAGGACACAGGGCCTTCGTGACGCAGCCGGTACGATTTCCCGGTATTCGCTGCACGATGAGATTACCAATCGCCTGCGCGACATGATTATTGAAGGCGAGCTGGAGCAGGGCACGCGCATTTATGAGGGGCCGCTGTGCGAGACGCTGGGCGTATCGCGCACGCCTTTGCGTGAAGCGCTGCGCTTTCTGGCCAGCGAAGGGCTGGTGGAGCTGGTGCCCCAGCGTGGGGCGCGCGTGCGTCAGTTCTCGGCGCGTGATATCGAGGACATGCTGGTGTTGATTCGCTCACTCGAGGAGCTGGCCGCAAGAATTGCCTGTGAGCGTGCCAGCGATGAGGAAATCATCGAAGTGCGCCGGCTGCACGATCAAATGATGGCGTACTACCATTCGGGCAACCGGCTCGATTATTACAAGACCAACCAGCAGATCCACACGGCCATCGTGGCGCTGGCCCACAACGAGCCACTGGCGCAGGTACACACCTCGTTGCAGTCAAAACTCAAGCGTATCCGGTTTATCGGTCATGATGGCCCCGAGAAATGGGCCGCCGCAGTGCATGAGCATGAGATGATCATGGCGGCGCTTGAGCGTCGCGATGCCGAGACGCTGGTGGCCGCACTGGGCGAGCATCTGGGCTATGCCTGGCAGCGGGTCAGCCATATGGTATGAGTCATGCCGGCGGGCTTGTCTCTTTTCGCGGCAGGCTCGTCTCTCTTCGCGGCAGATAGTGCACGTGCAGACAGCCGTGATGCGGCGAGCGTTCGATCACGGTCTCCACGCCGTACACGTCACGAATGCGTTCGCAAGTAAGCACTGACTCCGGCGTGCCGGCCGCTGCCACGCGACCTTCCTTTAAAAGCACCAGCTGGTCGCAGAACATGGCGGCGAGATTGAGATCGTGCAGGGCCATTACGCAGGTCGTGGAAAGACGCCGGACCAGTGCAAGAATCTCCAGCTGGTGCTGAATGTCCAGATGGTTGGTGGGTTCGTCCAGCAGCAGCTCGCGCGGTTGCTGGGCCAGCGCCCGCGCGATGTGAACGCGCTGGCGTTCACCACCGGAGAGTGTATGCCAGCTCTGGTAGCGCCGGGTTTCCATGCCGACCTGGGCGAGTGCCTGTTCGACGGCGGCACTGTCGGCTTCGCACCAGCCGCTGAGCATCGAGCGCCATGGCGTGCGGCCCAGACGCACCACATCCAGCACCGTCACGTCGGCATCGGTGGTGGCATTTTGCTCCACCAGCGCCAGACGCCGGGCCACGTCACGTCGGTTCAACCGCTCAAGTGGGGCGTCATCAAAGGTAATGACGCCCTCGGTGACACGGCGCAGACCGCATAAAAGCCGCAGCAGGGAGGACTTCCCCGAGCCGTTGGGCCCCAGCAGCCCGACGGTCTCGCCGGGCGTAATCGCAAGGCTGACGTTATCGACAATCAGGCGGCCGGCCGTCGACCAGCTCACACCCTGTGCCTGTATCGACATGCTATGCCTCTCCGGGTGAGTAAGTGATCACTTTCGTCACAGGGGCGGCCGGGCGCGATAGAGAATCATGGCGAACACCGGCGCACCCACCAGCGCGGTGACCACGCCGATGGGCAGACTCTGATGGGGCAGAATCACCCGTGAAACAATGTCGGCCAGCACCATGAAAATGGCCCCGATCAAAAGAGAAGCCGGTAGCAGGCGCACATGGGCCGTGCCGACAATAAAGCGCGCGGCGTGGGGAATCACCAGCCCGACAAAGCCGATGGCGCCCACCATGCTGACCATGGTGGCGGTCATGAGCGCGGTCACGGCAAACAGAATCAGTCGGACGGCACCGACCGGAATGCCCAGTGCGGCGGCGGCGTCCTGACCGAAGGTAAAGGCGTCCAGTGCCCGGGCAAAGAGCAGACAGATCACAAAGCCCGGGATGACTACCGCCAGTGCCAGGATGACATCCGGCCAGCGTGCCCCGCCCAGATTGCCCAACAGCCAGAACATGATGCCCCGCACCTGCTCGGCGCTTGCCGAGGTGCTGATCGCCCAGGCGGTGAGCGCGTTGAACAGCTGTGAGCCGGCAACGCCGGCTAAAATGATGCGATTGGGACTGGTTGATGCACCACGCGACAGCGCCAGCACGACGGCAAAGGCGCCCAGCGCGCCCAGAAAGGCGCCCAGTGACAGGCCGACAACGCCACCGCCCACACCGAGCACCATGATGCAGACCGCGCCGGTCGAGGCGCCCGCCGAGATGCCCAGCACATAGGGCTCGGCCAGCGGATTGCGCAACAGCGCCTGCAGGATGGCACCACACAGGGCGAGCCCCGCGCCGCAGCAGGCGGCCACCAGTGCCCGGCTCAGGCGATATTCGCGAATGATGCTTTCATGAATGCGGTCAAGTGGGTACTCACTTACCCCGAGCGCGTTGCTCAGTGCCTTGAAGGTCGTGACCAGCGGAATGTGAATCTCGCCGATCGAGACCGCCAGTGCCATTGCAAGGGTCAGTACTGCCAGCGCCAGCACGATCAGCCCCAGATGCAGCCCCTGGCGATGTCGAGTGTGCGATGGCCTCGAACTCATGGTGCCTCATCCGGTGGACGTTGACCGGTCAGCCCCAGCGCCCTCAGGCCATCGGCCACGGTTTCAAGCCCTGCCACGGTGCGCAGGGTCGGGTTCATCGCCTGGGCGTCCAGCACGATAAAGCGGTGATGTTTCACCGCGCTCATCTCGCGAGTGACCGGGTCATGCTCGAGAAAGTCGATCTTTTGGGCCACATCGTCGGCCGGGAAATTGCGCCGTGTCATTCGGCCCAGCACGATCACGTCCGGGTCAGAAGCGGCGATGCGCTCCCAGCTCACCGCCGGCCATTCTTCACGGCTTTCGATAACGTTGTGTGCGCCCAGCGCCTTCATGATGTAGCCGGGTGCCCCGAACTGCCCGGCCACCCAGGCATCCCCTGCCAGTTCGGCGCTGGAGAACCACCACACCATGGAAAGATCCTGTGGCGTGCCGGCCGCTTCGGCCACGGCATGCGACTCGCGCGCGCGCAGCGCGTCGACCAGCCGGTGGCCGCGCTCGGAGACATTGAAGATGTCGGCAAGCTCCTGGATCTCGCGGTGTACCAGCGCCATGTCAAATGCCTTCGTGCGTGCGCCGTCGCTATTGGTATCGCCGCCATGAAGGCGACCCACGCAGTCGGTCGGGGAGAGATAGGTGGGCACGCCGAGCGCGGCAAACTGTTCGCGGCGGGCTACGCGCCCCTGAGCGCCGACATCGGTTTCAAACTGCGCCGCCACCAGATCGGGGCGCTGTCCCAGCACGCTTTCAAAACCCGGAATACCGCTGGAGAGACGCGGCACGCGCTCGTTGGCCGCCTTCAGATTCTCCGGCACGTCACCGATCCATACGGCGCTGGCGGCCATGCGATCGGCCAGCCCCAGCGAGAGCAGGATTTCGGTGGTGTTCTGGCCAATGCTGACTGCCCGCCGGGGCGGGGTGTCAAACGTGACCGTCGTGCCGCAGTTGTCCAGCGTGACGGGGTAGTGGCCATGGGTATCGGCGGCCGCGGCCTGAAGGACCGGCAGCATGAGCAGAAGAGACAGGGCACAAAAGGACTGGCGTGAAGGCACAAGAGGCATCAGAGGAACCGGTGAAAGGACGGTGGGCCGAGGCATGAACATACCCGACGAATCCGGCCGACAAAAGCGAGCAGGATTCAGTCGGACATGCAGTGTCGTTCATGCGGGCGCATCAGCTGCGGCACGCTCCTGGCGCAGGGACAGCACCAGCATCCAGAGCGCCACCGCCGAGCAGGCCGCCATCGCCAGTACTACCGCCGTCACCGAGGCCGGCAGGCGCGAGGACAGCGCGCTGACAATGCCGGCGATGCCGAACTGCGACGCGCCCAGCAGCGCCGCTGCCGTGCCGCTGTTAATGCCAAAGTACTCGATAAAGGAGGCCTGGATGTTGGGCGCAATCGCCCCGACCATGCCGATGCTCACCATCATCGCCGGCAGAAAGACATAAAGTCCCGCATCGAAGACGCTGGCCAGCAGCAGTACGATAATCGCCGTGGCCTGAATGCAGGTGGCACCGCGCAGAATGCGTCTGGAACCGAAGCGCTCCAGCAGCGAACGATTGGTCAGATTCGCCAGCAGCATGACGATCACGTTGGCCCCGAACAGCAGTCCGAAGGTGTGCTCATTGGCACCGAAGTGGGTCTGATAAACAAAGGAGGCGTGGGTGACAAAGATCATCAGCACCGAAAACGAGGCCGCCTGCCAGAACAGAAAGGGCAGTGCCTGACGGGTGGCGAGCACCTGGGCGTAGCGCTTGAAGATGTTCACCTTCGGGCCCGGCGCGGTCGCCGGCGCCGGGCCGGTGCTCTTGAAGGCCACCATTTTCAAAAGCGGAATGACCAGCAGAGCGTAAAGCGCCAGGAACAGGAAGATGAACGACCAGCCGCCCAGGGCCAGCAACGCCCCGCCCACGGTGGGTGCGATCCCCGGTGCTACCACCATGATCAGGCCGATCAGGCTGAAAAGGCGCGCGGCTTCCACCCCCTGCACACGGTCGCGTACCAGCGCCGGTACCGACACCAGCGTCCAGCCGGCGCCAAAGGCCTGCAGGGCGCGAAAGGCCAGCACACTTTCGAGCTGCTCGCTCTGCCAGATCAGAAGGCTGGCCACGCTGTAGAGAATCAGCCCCGAGAACATGATTTTCTGACGCCCGAACTGGTCGGACAGTGGCCCGCCCACGAGCTGGCCGATCGACATCGTGAAGATATAGACCGACACGCTCAGGGACACATCGCCCAGGGACACACCCAGTGATTCGGCCATGGCAGGAAAGGCGGGCAGATAGGCGTCAAGCGAGAAGGGGCCGATGGCGGCCGTCAGTGCCAGCACCACGGCCAGCGAGAAATGAGAAGGGGTTCTGGATGCCATGAAGGGTGTATGCCTGAAGTCAAACGAGGAAGTGAAGCCGCCATTATGGCGACATGAGAGGCATTATCAACGCGCTGCCAGTCGGTCGCCCCGGCAAGGGCACGACCGACCGGGAAGGCATCAGTTGTTCGCGACAGGCGCCGTCAGGGTCTCGCAGGCATGGGCAATGCGCTCGCAGGCCTCACCCAGTCGCTCGGTGGCGGCGGCAAAGGAGATCCGAAACCAGGGCGCCAGGCCGAAGGCCGTGCCCGGCACCACGGCCACATGGGCTTCATCGAGCAGAAAACCGGCCACGTCCACATCCCGCGTCAGTACCTCGCCTTTGGGCGTTTGACGATTGATCAATCCCTGACAGCTGATAAAAAGATAGAACGCGCCTTCAGGAGCGCGGCACGACAGCCCGTCAATGGCATTGAAGGCGGCCGTACACATGTCGCGGCGCTGGCGAAAGATCTCGAGGTGCTCGTCCAGAAAGTCGCGGGGACCGTTGAGGGCTTCCACGGCCGCGGCCTGCGAAATGGCGCTGGGGTTGGTGGTCATCTGTCCCTGCAGCATGGCCATGGCACGAATCAGATCCTTCGGGCCACCGCCAAAGCCGATGCGCCAGCCGGTCATGGCGTATCCCTTGGAGACGCCGTTGACGGTCAGGGTGCGCTCGAAAAGTTCCGGCACCACGGCAGCCAGGGTGGTAAAGGTCCAGCCGTCGTAGGCGAGATATTCATAGATGTCGTCGCTGATCACGAACACGTGGGGGTGGCGTTTCAATACCTCGCCCAGGGCGGCGAGCTCCTCGCGGTGATAGCCGGCGCCGGTCGGGTTGCCGGGGGAGTTGAGAATCAGGCATTTCGTCTTCGGCGTGATGGCGGCCTCGAGCTGCTCGGCCGTGAGCTTGAAGTCCTGCGTCTCATCACACTCGACACAGACCGGCATGCCACCGGCCAGACGCACCATGTCCGGATAGGAGACCCAGTACGGCGCCGGAATGATGACCTCGTCGTCCGGGTCGATCAGGGCAAACAGGGCGTTGAAGATGACCTGCTTGCCACCGGTGCCCACCGAAATCTGATCGGTGGCGTAGTGCAGACCGTTGTCCCGCTCGAACTTGGCCACCACTGCCTGTTTGAGCTCGGGGGTGCCATCGACATCGGTATAGCGGGTGTGACCCTCGTCGATGGCGCGCTTGCCGGCATGTGCGATATGGGCGGGCGTATCGAAGTCGGGCTCGCCCTGCGACAGGGTAATGACATCCAGCCCTGCCCGGCGCATCTCGGCGGCGCGGCGCGAGATATCGATCGAGGCAGAGGGCTTTATCGTGCTCAGGCGGCGGGCAAGCGTGGTCATGGTCAACCTTCCGATCAGCAGGGGAGAGGCGCCCAGAGTAACGGCTTTGACCGTGTGCGGCCACGCGCACACCGCGTATGGGTGTCGTCAGATCGGCGGAGGCTGGCGAATCAGCTGGCGCAGCAAACGCATCATGGCGGCCACGCCCGGCGGCAGCTGCTGGCGACGCAGGCTGACCAGCCCGTAGGGCTGTACGCTCAGACGCGTGGACGAGGAGATGATGCGAAAGCGCTGCGGGTCACATAGCAGCTCGGCCACCCCCCGGGTCGTGACCGTCAGGAAGGACGAGGCGTTGACCAGTGCCAGCGACGTGGCCAGATCCGAGGTGTCCACGATCCAGTGGGGCGGTTCAAGGCCGCGGTGACGCAGCAGGTCGTCGACGCGCTGGCGCATCAGGGTGCCGGGCGGCTGCAGTGCCCAGGGATAGTCGACCATGGTGGAAAGCGCCGGCACCGGCTGTTCGGCCAGCGGGTGCGACCGGCTGCAGACAAAGCAGATTTCTTCCTCGCCGATCTCCTCGAATACGAAGTGCTCTCCGGAGAAACCGGCCGGAATGCGAGAGATTACAAAATTGTAATGACCATCCATCAGTCCGGCGATCAGGGCGCGGCTGACATCGACGTGCACGTTGATGCGAAGTCCCGGGCGCTCGCCGTGCATCTGCTCGATGGCACGGGTCAACAGCGCCACGGCGGGCTCCATGACCGTGCCGACCCGGACCAGGCCTGCGTGGCCGGCGCGGATGGCGTTGAATTCTTCCCCCGCGCGTTCGAGCTCATCAATGATGGTCCGCGCCCGGCGAATCATCAGCTCGCCATACAGATTGGGCGAGAGCCCGCGGCCGTGACGTTCGAACAGGGTTGTGCCCAGGCGCTCTTCAAGCTCGATCAAAAGCCTTGAGGCCGCCGGCTGGCTGATGCCCAGCACTTCGGCGCTGCGATGCAGATTACCCTGTTCGCCGAGGGCCACAAAAAGCTGTAGATGACGCAACTTTAGTCGTGATCTAAAAAACCAGTCTTCCGGTAGAGTCCCCATGACGCGTGGCTCGTTATACAAGTGATATCAAAATGGTCATCATCTTTCGGCATGACCGGCATTGGTCGGGTATTGCCCGAGGACGATATCGTCTGCGGTATTGGACTTACAGTGATGTAAGGCATTTTGCGACCAATGGCGTATCGGTCTGCCCCGGTCGCCATGGCCTGATCCGGAGCCGGTTATGCCCAGCGCCCCCGAAGCCGCTTTATCCACACCTCTTCTGCTGTTGATCTCGGCCGTAGCGATTGCCATTTTGCTGCTGCTGATTATCCGCATACGACTGCATCCCTTTTTTGCCCTGGTCATTGTCAGCATCGGGACGGCGCTGGCCACCGGCATTGATGTCAGTGATCTGATGGCGACCCTGACCGGCGGCTTTGGCAAAACGCTGGGCAACGTGGCCATGCTGATCGGCTTTGGCGCCGTGCTCGGGCGGATTGTGGCCGTCTCCGGCGGCGCGCGGGTGCTGTCTGACACCCTGATTCGCATCTGCGGGCGCGAAAGAGCGCCGCTGGGGCTGTCGATTGCCGCACTGCTGTTCTGCTTTCCGATCTTTCTCGATGCTGCCTATGTGGTGATGCTGCCGATCATCTTTGCGGTGGCGCGCGAGCTCAAGGGATCGGTGCTGCTCTACGGGCTGCCGGTGGCGGGTGCCGCACTGGTCATGCATGCCCTGATGCCGCCCCACCCCGGGCCTGTGGCCGCAGCGGTCTTTCTGCACGCCGATATCGGCCTTGTACTGTTCGTGGGGCTGCTGGTCGGTCTGCCGACCTGGTATGTGATGGGGTATCACCTGGCCGTGAAGCTGGCCAACAAGACACCGTTTCAGCCGGTGCCCGATTTAATGGGCAGTGAGGAAAACGACGGCGCGCCACCCCCGGGCTTCAACACCGTGCTGCTGGTGCTGCTGCTGCCGCTGGTGCTGATCTTCATGAATACCGGTATCTCGACGCTGATCTCGGCCGGCACTCTGCCGGAGGACAATGCGCTGCTCGATGTCTTCGTCGTCATCGGCGAGACCCCGATTGCACTGTTGATCAGTACCTGCGTGGCGATGTGGCTGCTGATCTTTCGGCGCGGTCGCAAGGAGCCCATGGACGCCATCAACGACATTATCGAGCATGCGCTGGCGCCGGTATGCACCATCATCCTGATTACCGGCGCCGGGGGCATGTTCGGCGGTGTGCTGACCGCCAGCGGCATCGGCAACGCGCTGGCGGCCAGCCTTGATGCGATCGGCATGCCGCTGATTCTGGCCGGCTACCTGATCGCCTCGGTCATCCGCATTGCCCAGGGCTCGGCCACCGTCGCCGGTACCACGGCGGCCGGCATCATGGCACCTGCCGTACTGGCGCAGCCGGAACTGGCCGGCATGCCGGTGGCGTGTATCACCACGGCCATCGTGGCCGGTGCCATTGGCTACTCCCACGTCAACGATTCCGGATTCTGGCTGGTCGGACGGTTTCTTGAGGTCGACACCAAAACCATGCTCCGCACCTGGAGCGTGATGTCGGTCGGTATTTCCCTGATGGCCTTTGGTCTGGCCTGGGCGCTGTTTGCCCTGATCACCTGAACGCGTCATCCCTTTATCCATGGGCCCGGCCGCCGCTGCCGCCGGGCCCTGATTACAGCCCTCACAAGGAGATTCACCATGCCTTATACCGCTGATGACTGGCCGATCACGGCCGCCCTGCTGCAGTTTTCCGGCGTGGATGCACAGGGGCGTGCCGTCAACGATGCCGACGCCTCGCACTGGCGCAGTGTCTTTGATGAAGTGCGCGAGGCAGGCTTTGCCAATGCCGACCTCTTTGACGGCTGGGTCAAGCCCGGTGATCTGTCGACCCAGCGGCTGGAAGAGCTTTTGCGCACGGCAAAAGAGGCCAGCATTGGTCTGCCGTCGATCTCGGCCATTCGCCGCAGCGTGATCGATGCCGAGCACGGTGAGGAGAACCTGGCCTACAGCCACCGCACGCTGGAAGCTGCCGCGGCGCTGGGCTGCCAGGTGGTCTCCTTCGGCCTGCACCAGGCCCTGACGCCCGAACAGCAGAAACAGCTGTGGTTCTGGACGGTGGAGGGTCACAAGGACCCGAAGGCCGACCGCGACATGTGGAATCTGGCCGTCAAGCGTTTGCAGGAACTGGGTCGACACGCCGAAGAGCTGGGCCTTTTGATGTCACTCGAGATGTATGAGGACACCTACCTGGGCACGGCCGATTCCGCCGTGGCGCTGGTCAAGGATATCGGGCTGGACAACGTCGGCATCAATCCGGACGTGGGTAACCTGGTCCGCCTGCACCGTCCGATCGAGCCATGGCTCGAGGTCATGGAAAAGACCCTGCCGTATGCCAACTACTGGCACGTGAAGAACTATATCCGCGACGAGGATGTGGCGCGCGACTACTACGTGGCCATGCCGGCGCCGCTGGAGTCGGGCCTGATCAGCTATCGCAAGGCGTTCGAGATCGCATTGGCCAACGGCTTCCAGGGGATCATCTGCACCGAACACTACGGCGGCGATGGTCTGAGCGTGTCCAGCACCAATCAGAAGTACCTGCGCGAAAAGATTCTGCCGCGCACATCGGACTATGCCCTGGGCAAGAGCCAGGTGCGCCAGGGCTGAGCGGGTCGTGACCACAGTGTAACGACCCCAAGACCATAGGGAGTAAAGGTTTCATGACACGTAAAATTGCCATTGTCGGCTCGGGCTACATGGGCGGCGGTATCGCCCAGGTCATGGCGCTGGCCGGCGCCGAAGTCTTGATCAGCGATGTCTCGCTCGAGGTCACCCAGGCCAACCGCGAGCGTCTGATCGAGGAAACCCGCAAATTCGTTGCCGACGGGCTGTTCCCGAGTGATGCCGTCGAGCGCATCGAGCGCCAGGTAAAGGTCGCCGATTCCATCGAGGACGCGGTGCGCGACGCCGATTTCATCGAAGAGGCCGTGCCCGAGAAGATCGACATCAAGCATGACATCTTCAGACGTGTCAGCGCTGCGGCGCGTCCGGATGCGATCATCGCCACCAATACCTCGACCATCTCGATTGCCAGGCTGTCCGAAGCGGTCACCCACCCGGAGCGGTTTCTGGGCGTGCACTTCTCCAATCCGTCGCCGTTCGTGCCGGGCGTGGAGATCATCCCGCACGAAGGCACCGATCCGGCCGTGGTCGAGCGCGCCTGTGCCATTGTCCATGAGACCGGCAAGGAGACGGCCACGGTCAAGGACGTGACCGGCTTTGTACTCAACCGCCTGCAGTATGCGCTGTTTCACGAAGCCACCCAGCTGCTGGAAGAGGGCGTGGCCAGCCCCGAGGACATCGATACGCTGGTGCGTACCACGTTTGGCTTCCGGCTGCCGTTTTTCGGGCCGTTTGCGATTGCCGACATGGCAGGCCTTGATGTCTACAACTTCTGCTATCAGTCGCTGCAGACTGACTTTCCCGAGCGCTTTGCCACCCCCGAGGTGCTGAGTTCGCTGATCGAGCAGGGCAAGCTGGGGACCAAGAGCGGTGGCGGTTTTACCGACGTGCCGGCCGAGCGCATTCCGGACCTGATCGCCTGGCGCAACCGGGCCTACGTGAAGCTCTCCGAGCTGATGAAGGAGCTTGGGCCACCGCCGATGAAATAAACCGGCTGACGGTACGCCCCCAAAGCGCCCGCTCGATGTGTCGAGCGGGCGCTTTGTCATGTCTGGAAGCGTCATGTCTGGAAGCGTTGTGTCTGAAAGACGGTCGAAAGGGGGCATGGCCCCTGGAGCCGGCCTCGGAACTGCGCCAGGCTTGAAAGCGATACGTCCATTACAAGGAGAGTTTCATGGCATCACGACGCGAGTTTCTGGCCCTGAGTGCCGTGGCGGCGGCAGCAGGCGTGGCCGCACCGCGGCTCATGGCGGCGCAAAAGGACGGCGACAACGATCAGGGGCGACGTGATGAAGCGCTGCCGAAACAGCCACCGCTGGCCATGGACCTCTTTCCGCCCGAGCTGCACTATGGGGCAGGCGGCACGCAGATGGGCAACATGTACCGGGTGACTTCCGATGAAGAAGCCCGGGCCATGCTAACGGCGGCATGGGAGAGTGGTACGCGCTATTTCGATACCTCGCCCTGGTATGGGCTGGGCCTTTCCGAGCGGCGCCTGGGCCGGTTTTTGTCTGACAAGGACCCGAGCGAGTATCTGCTCTCCACCAAGGTCGGACGGCTGTTGACTCCGGATGCCTCGGTGGAAAGCGTCGGCATGTGGAAGGGCAACCTGCGCACCGACTACCGCTATGACTACTCCGCCGATGGGGTTCGCCGTTCGATCGAGGACAGCCTGCAGCGCATGGGCGTCTCCAAGATCGATCTGGTCTATATCCATGATCTGGCGCCGAGCAACGAAGACATGGGGCAGGAGTGGAAGCAGTATTTCGAGATCGCCCGCAAGGGTGCGATTCCCGAACTCGAGCGGCTTCGTGACGAGGGCATCATTGGCGGCTGGGGCATGGGCGTCAACGACATCGAGCCGAGCCTGGCGGCGATGGAGGCCGGCAGCCCCGATGTGATTCTGCAGGCGACCCAGTACACGCTGCTCAACCATCGCGACGCCATGGATCGTCTGTTCCCGGTGTGTCGTGAGCGTGACGTGCCCCTGGTCATCGGCGCACCGCTGGGCTCCGGCTTTCTCGCCGGCAGCACGTACTGGATGTATAAAACCGATATCCCGGATGGTTTCAGGGACAAGCGCGATCGCATTAGCGCCATTGCCCGTGAGCACGGCACGGATCTGCGTACGGCAGCGCTGCAGTTCACGGCCGCACCGGATGTGGTCGCCGCGACCATCCCGGGGGCGAGAACAGCCGAGCACGCCCGAGAAAATCACGCCTCGATGACGGCGAATATTCCGGCGGACTTCTGGGACGCGCTGAAATCTGAAAGGTTGATCGAGCAGGATGCGCCCGTGCCCGGTCAGGTCTGATCTGTAAGGTGCCCGCACCCGTCAATACGGCGTTAACCATTGAACCGGGAGACGCGTTACACCAGTAAACGCCGTTCCCTGTTCAGGGTGTGCCTTGTCCGGGCGTCGCCCGGTGACCTTCCAGACGGGACCCGAGTAGCTGCGCCGGAATTTCGGTGCTCAGGACAGCCGGGGTAATGTCCCTGGTCATTCAGGGCGATGTTTCATGTGAAACATCGCCGTGTCGCTCAGAACAGGAAGCGGTCTAGCCCAGTGCCTGATTGATCAGACCAAAGCGGGTCAGCGGGCTTTCCATGACCTCCGGGCCGTGGCGCATGCGCTCGATCCGATTCACGCAGGCAAGGCCTGCCGCCAGCAGGAGCTGATCGTCTTCCGGTTCGACCAGATCCAGACGGACGAACCGCCCCACGGTGCGCGCCAGCAAAAAGGCCATCATGGCGCGTGCCTGCTCGGGGGTTTGTGCCATGATCGGGCCGATATGGTCGCCACGACCATAGAGGCGTCGCAGCGCCACGCCGACCAGACGCCCGTCTTCTTCGATGACCACCCCCTCTTTGGCCTGACGGACGGTATCCACGTGGACCGGGTTGAGCGGCGCCATGGCCATGATCAGGTCGCGATCACTGTCACGCAGCGCGCGTAGTCCCGGCATGTCGGGCACCGCCACGGTGGCCGTCACGTTGCCCTGGTACTGGTAAATCGTGTTGCAGGGGCTGAAGCCGAGCTTGATATAAAGCGGGGCACCGGCCTCGGTGGCGACCAGCAGCTGGGTGCGCTCGCCGGACAGACCCATCAGGCGGGTCATCATCTCCCGTCCCAGCCCCCGTCCCTGCCAGTCATCATCAATGATCACAAGGCCCAGGGTAGCGATGCGGCCCTGGTTGAAACAGAACCCGGTGCCGATCAGTCGGCCCCGGGCATCCTCGATCGCCAGACCCACGCCAATGGCCAGCGAGGTTGCCCAGTCCTCATGACGATGCGGCCAGCCAAGCCGTGAAGAGAGGGCCCAGGCGGCGTCAAGATCTCTTTCCTGCAGAGTGCGCCAGGTGAAGACCTCCTGAAGGTCATCCGCCGGGCGGGTCGTTGATGAGTGACACATGACAGCAGGCTCCTTTTGAACGTGTCTGCGCGGGGCACTTACTGTCGCATGCGCTACCGGCGCGTGCCACGCCGGGATAGGGCCGTACAGGCAATTCGGCAGATCCGGCCGAATCGATGGGGTTTTGGCGCAGCAACTGCGACGGGCAGCATTCAAGATCAATCTGCATCACAAGAGCGTCCTGATCGATCTCGGTACCTGACGCGCCGGCAAAAACATCCTGTTCTGCAGCGCATGAAGGCTTCGATTGTATGATGGCCCACAACAAGAGAAGAGGTTTTCGAACATGTTTGTGAATGTAGATGCTGTCCACGATAGCGCTGACTTTCCCGAGCAGGTCGATGTGGTCGTGATCAGTGGCGGCATTCTGGACACCTGTGCCGCGCATGAGCTGGCCGGCCGCGGTGTGTCGGTCGCGCTGCTGGAAAAGGGCCTGATCGGCTGTGAGCAGTCGAGCCGCAACTGGGGCTGGGTGCGCCAGCAGAACCGTGCCCTGTATGAGCTGCCGCTGGCCATGCATAGCCAGAGCCGGTGGGATGCCCTGTCCCGCGATCGCCCGGGGCACGCAGGCGCGAGGCGCCTGCGTGCACCAGAACTGCGCGGTGCGCGGGCTGGATCTTGCCGGTGGGCGCGTGAGTGGCATGTGGACCGAGCGGGGGGGCTGATCCGCACCTCGAGCGCGATCTGCGCCAGCGGCGCCTGGAGCTCACGCTTTTGTCGGCGTCATGGCGTGGAGCTGCCCTCGGCCAACATCATGGGCCCCACGATTCAGACCACGCCAGCGCCCGAGGTGACTCCGGGCTGTCTGACCACGCCAAAGATTGCGCTGCGGCGACGGCTGGATGGCTACATCAAGCAGGCACAGCAGGAGCTGGCCAGCGCCGAGCAGTCCCTGCGCCAGGGGGCCGAACAGGCCACTGACTGAAAGCCTGCGCAACTCTGCGCTGATGGCCTTCATCGCCATGGTGATTGCGGCGTTGATCAGCAGTCTTGCCGGGCTTGGTGGCAGTAAAATGAGCCGTCGCCGCCACGCCTGAGCCTGCGTTCATGCAATGACGTGATCATTGACCCATGAGTGCTGCTGATACGCACCAGTGTCACGACCAGCGCCCGGCCATCGGCCGGGCGTTTCCATATTGGTATCATGTCTGCCACCACCGTGGGGCTCAGTAGCCACGTCCGCGATCCACCTGCCCGACCATGGCCTCGCCGCTCTGATGGCGCCGCAGGTTTTTCAGAAACACCGGAAAGGCTGGGTCATGGCGGCCACATGCGGGGTCATGAGAATGCGCGGGTCCTGCCTGAAGGGATGGCCTGAGGCCGGTGGTTCCTCGCGCAGTACATCCAACACCGCCCCCGAGAGCCGGCCCGTCTCCAGTGCCGCCGTCAGATTGGCCTCCACCAGATGATCGCCGCGGCCCATGTTGATCAGTGCCGCACCCGACGGCAGGCGCTCGAACAGGGCCCGGTCGAGCACGCCGCGGGTCTCAATGGTCAGGGGCAGTGCGCAGATCAGGATGTCACAGCGACCCAGAAAGTCGTCCAGTGCGGCCTTACCGGCATACGTAGTGACACCTGCCATCTCACGCGGCGTGCGTGCCCAGCTGCTGACCTGAAAGCCATACTGCGCGAGATGCTGCGCCATGGCACCGCCCAGCTGCCCCAGCCCCGGCAGGCCGATGCGTCGCTCACCGGCGGGCGTCAGCATGTGGGCCTGCCAGTGCCGATCACGCTGCTGGCGAACATGGTCGGCCATATGGCGATGCAGCCAGCGCGTGGCGAAGGTGGCGTACTCGATCATGCCCTGTGTTCGATGGCAGGGTCGAGCATGCGCACCACGGGGAGCGCATCGGGCAGTGCAGCAACATCGAACTGATCGATGCCGGCCGAGGTGGCAAAGAGCACGTCAAGATGGGGCAGCCGCGTGGCGATATCCTCCGGCGGCTGCCAGGCCAACAGATAGCGAATCTCGCTCGCATCGACGGGTGATGGGGTGTATACCACCGGGAGGCATAAAGAAGGGGCGCCGCAGCGCCCCTGGTCATGATGATCCGTTGATCAGGGCCCTTCCGATGCGATCTCCGCCATCACCTGCCCTGCCTCCAGCGTATTACCCGCCTCGATGCGAATGGCCAGCCGGCCGCTGGTCTCGGCCGTGATCTGTGTCTCCATTTTCATCGCCTCCATGATCGCAATGACGTCGCCTTCGTTGACCCGAGCGCCGTCCTCGACCTGCCAGGCCAGCAGCGTGCCGCTGATGGGGGCCGTGACGCTGCCTTCTGTCGACGCCTGCTCCGTCTCGACGGCCAGGCCCGCCTCGCTCGAGCCAAAATGCTGCAGCAGCGCAGCAGGCAGCCCGATGCGATGGCGCTTGCCATCGATATCGATCATGGCGTGCAGCATGCCGGGCTCGGTGGCCGGGGGCTGGCGAGGTGCCCACTTAAGAGTGTCCTGAAAGTCGGTCTCGATCCAGCGCGTATGCACATTGAACGTGTCGGCGCCGGTGAAATCCGGGTGCGCCATCACCGCGCGGTGAAAGGGCAACGTTGATGCCACGCCGTCGATCTCGAAGTACTCGAGCGCGCGGCGCGCCCGGGCAATGGCCTGTTCGCGGGTGGCGCCGGTGACGATCAGCTTGGCCATTAATGAGTCGAAGTGTCCCGAGACGCGGCCGCCGCTTTCAACGCCGCTGTCGAGTCGTACGCCGGCGCCGGTGGGAGCGCTGAAGATCTTGACGGTGCCGGGTGTGGGCAGAAAGCCCTTGGCGGCGTCCTCGGCGTTAATGCGAAATTCGAAGCTGTGGCCGCGCGGTGTGGGCGTCTCGGTAAAGGAGAGCGGATGGCCTTCGGCAATGCGCAGCTGCTCGATGACCAGATCCACACCGGCCGTTTCCTCGGTAACCGGGTGTTCGACCTGCAACCGCGTGTTGACCTCGAGAAAGGAGAGGGTGTTGTCGCTGGCGAGCAGAAATTCGACCGTGCCGGCACTGATATAGCCTGCTCTGGCGCAGATGTCGTGGGCAGCCTGATGAATCTGCTGGCGCTGCTCGTCGCTTAAAAAGGGCGCCGGGGCCTCCTCGACAAGCTTCTGATTGCGCCGCTGCAGCGAGCAGTCGCGGGTGCCGACCACCACCACGTTGCCGTGGCGGTCCCCCATGATCTGGGCCTCAATGTGGCGCGGGCGATCAAGATACTGCTCGACGAAGCATTCGCCGCGGCCGAAGGCGGCCTCGGCTTCGCGCACCGCCGAGTGGTAGCACTCGGTCACCTCATCCATGCGCCAGGCGACCTTGAGACCGCGCCCGCCACCACCAAACGCGGCCTTGATGGCGATCGGCAGACCCACCTCTTCGGCAAAGGCCACGACCTCCTCGGCGCTTTCCACCGGGTCTTCGGTGCCGCGGGCCAGCGGCGCACCTGCCTTGAGCGCCAGCCGCCGTGCCTGGACCTTGTCCCCCAGCACATCGATGGTCTCCGGGTTCGGACCGATCCAGATCAGCCCGGCGTCCTGTACGGCGCGGGCAAAGTCGGCGCGCTCGGAAAGAAAGCCATAGCCCGGATGCACGGCATCAACATTGGCACGGCGGGCAACGTCGAGCAGCTTCTCGATCGATAGATAGCTTTCCCCGGCGCGTTCACCGCCCAGCCCGTAGGCTTCATCGGCCAGGCGCACGTGCAGGGCGTCGAGATCGCCTTCGGCGTAGACAGCCACGGAAGTGACGCCGTAGTCGCGACAGGCGTGGATGATGCGCACGGCGATCTCACCGCGATTGGCAATCAGCACTCTTTTCAGGGGGCGCAGGGCGTTGGGAGCGTCGGGTGCGTTCATGGCGTGACCTCATGCAGGCTGTCGTCACCGGCAAGCGGTGCGAAACGGGTAAGCGGATGGAAGCGAACGGTGGTGCCGGGGGGAATCTGCCCGGCCAGGTCCAGATGGTGATCGGCCACGCAGGCGATCACCGGGTAACCGCCGGTCAGCGGATGATCGGCCAGAAACAGTACCGGCTGGCCGCTGGCCGGCACCTGCAGGGCACCGGTGACCGTGCCCTCGCTGGGCAGTTCACCGTGATGCTGGCGAGAAAGTGAGTGCTCACCTTCCAGACGAATGCCGACCCGGTCGGAGTGCGGGGTGACCTGCCAGTGTTGTTCACACAAAAGGGCCAGCGCCTCATCAGTGAACCAGTCGCTGCGCGGACCCATGACGATATCGAGCGTGATGCATTCACCGGCACGGGGCAGATCGAATTCGGGCGACTCACCCAGTGACAGCGCCGTGACGGGGCCATTGGCCGAGTGCAGCAGGTCGCCGCGTTTCAAGGGCGCCGGCCCCAGCCTTGCCAGGGTATCGGTAGCACAGCTGCCGAGCACCGGCGTGACGTCAAAACCGCCGCGCAGGGCCAGATAGCTGCGCACTCCGGCCGTGGTCGCCCCCAGGGTCAGGGTGTCGCCTTCGGCCAGCTCAATGGGCTGCCAGGGGCGGGCTTCATGGCGTGCGCCATCGGCGGCAGTGATAGAGACCGCGGTTTCTGCACCGGTGATCGCCACGATCGCGGGCTGATGGCAGACCAGTGACAGCCCGCCCTGGGCAACCTCGAGGGCCGTGGCATCTGACGGGTTGCCAACGATCCGGTTGGCGGCACGCAGGGCGCTTTTGTCCATCGCCCCGGCGCTTGAGACCCCCTGGCCGGTCTGGCCTTTGCGGCCGAGGTCCTGAAAAAGGCTCTGCAGCCCGGGCTGCAGGACTTCCAGCCACGGCGTGGTCGCACTCTCCGCCGTTTGGGTGACCTCGCGGGGGACGCTGACGCTGACCCGTTCAGGCGCGTCTTCGGTGGCACCAAAACGCACGCGCATGCCGGGCTGGAGCAGTGCGGCCGGCTCGCGGTGGAGGTCCCACATCTCTAGCGGGGTGGTCCCGATCAGCTGCCAGCCGCCGGGGCTGTCGGTGGGGTAGATGCCACTGAAGGTACCGGCCAGCGCCACGGAACCCGCCGGAATGCGGGTGCGGGGCGTGTCGCGCCTTGGCACATCAAAGCCCGCGCCGCCGGCCAGATAGGCAAAGCCCGGCGCAAACCCGCAGAAGGCGACCTGATATTCATGCTCGCCGTGCCGACGGATTACCTCGTCGGTGCTCATTCCCAAAAGCCTTGCCACGTCATCAAGGTCTTCACCGTTATAAAAAACGGGTATCTCGATCAGTTCGCCGTGCTGATGGCTGCCTCCACTGCTCACGGGGCGTGCCATTAGCGTATGGGTCAGCTGTTCGGCGCTGATGCGGGACGGGATGAAGCTCACCAGCAGGGTGCGCGCTGCCGGAATGACGTTTGTAACGCCACTGATCGGCTCGCGCTGGAGCTGGTCGAAAAGCCCCAGCGCCTGCGACAGGTCATCCAGCTCGACCAGCAGGGTGCTCAGGTTGACGGGAAGTATTCTCACGGGAACTCCTGAAAGCGTGCCGTAGCGTGTCGGTCAGATGTGATAGCGGCTGTCCGGCACATCGGTGATGAACATGTGCCCGGGCGCGTGGGTAAGGGCAAAGGGCACCTTCGAGGCCATCACGGCAGCCTGCGGGGTCACGCCACAGGCCCAGAACACCGGGATTTCACCGGGCTCGATGCGCACGGGGTCGCCGAAGTCGGGGCGGTCGATGCCCCGGATGCCCAGCGCCCCCGGGTCGCCCACGTGAATCGGGGCGCCGTGCACGCCGGGGTAGCGCGCGGTGATGGTGCTTGCCCGGGCGATATGGGCGGCCGGGAGCGGGCGCATCGAGACCACCACGTCGCCCTGCAGTCGCCCGGCCGGACGACAGGGCAGGGTGGTGCGATACATCGGCACATTGGTGTTATCCGTGATGTGGCGCACCTCGATGCCGGCCTCGATCAGGGCGCTTTCAAAGGTGAAGCTGCAGCCGATCAGGAAGGTGACCAGATCCGGATGCTCTTCCCAGCTGGGCCGGGCATCATCGAGCTCCTCGATGAGCACGCCGTCGCGCCAGAGCCGATAGCGCGGCAGGTCGGTGCGAAGGTCCGCGCCTTCGGCAAGCCCGGTGCGCCAGTCGCCGGGGTCGCTGACCTCCAGTACCGGGCAGGCCTGCGGATTGCGCTGGGCATAGAGCAGGAAATCCCATGCCCAGTCGCGTGGCAGGGCGATCAGATTGGCCTGGGTCATGCCCGGGGCGAGTCCGGCGGTGGGGCGACACTCGCCGGCGCGAAAGCGCTCGCGCGCTTGGCGGGCCTGGTCGATGGCGCTCATGGGGTTGCTCCTGCAAAGGCCCTGAGCTCAATGCCGGCCCGGGTCAGCCGCGTCCGCACGGCTTCGGCCAGCGCCACGGCGCCGGGGCTGTCGCCATGCACGCAGATGGAGTCGGCGGCAAGGGCAATGTCGTGGCCGTCGAGGGTTTCGATGACGCCATCACACACCAGCCGCTGCATCCGCTCGGCGACCTGGTCGGCATCGTGCAGCACGGCGCCTGCGTCCCGGCGCGAGACCAGGCTGCCATCACGGTGATAGGCACGATCGGCAAAGGCCTCGGCGGCGACGCGCAGACCGGCCTTGCGCGCCCACTCATCCAGCGGTGAGCCTGCCAGCGTCATCAGCACCAGCGAGGCGTCCACATCATCAATGGCGGCCATTACGGCCTCGGCCTGGCGCCGGTCGTGAGCAATGGTGTTGTAGAGCGCCCCGTGTGGCTTGACGTAGCGCACCTGCGTGCCGGCAGCGCGGGCCAGCCCCTTGAGCGCGCCGATCTGATAGATCACATCGGCGCGCAGTTCATCGCTTGCGATATCCATGTTGCGTCGGCCAAAGCCCACCAGATCCGGATAGCCGACATGGGCACCGACGGTGACGCCATGGCTGGCCGCCGCCTTGAGGGTGCGCAATATGCCGGCCGGGTCGCCGGCATGAAAGCCGCAGGCGACATTGGCGCTGGTGACAATACCGAGCATGGTGGCGTCATCGCCCATGTGCCACTGGCCGAAGCTTTCCCCCAGATCGCTGTTTAAATCGATAAAGGACATGTGAGGCTCCTGTTCAGGCAGACGGTGTCAGAAAGGCAAAGATCGGGCCGATGGCGTTAAAGCCCATGTACCAGGTGAGCGCGCAGACCACCGCACCGGAAACCAGCAGCCAGCGCGGGTAGCGATGCCCGTGCATGAGATCACGACGCTGCCAGGCGACATAAATGAACAGTGTCAGCCCCACCGGCAAAATCAGGCCGTTGAAGCCGCCGACAAACACCAGCAGCGCCGCCGGCGGGGTGCCCACCGATACGAAGGCGATCAGTGAGACGGCGATAAACACCAGCGTGGCGCGGTTACGCACACCTTCGCTGATACCGGGGCGAAAGGCACTCAAAAAGGTCATCGAGGTATAGGCCGCCCCGATGATGCTGGTGATGCCCGCAGCCCAGAGGATCAGGCCAAAGGCACGCAGCCCCAGCTCGCCGGCGGCGGCCTGAAAGGCCTGGGCAGCGGGATTGGCACTCTGGCTGGAGACGTCGATGACCACGCCGCTGGCCACCACGCCGAGAATGGCGAGAAACAGGATGTAGCGCATCAGCCCGGTGACCAGAATGCCGCGCAGCGCGGCCTTCGAGACGGTCTCGACATTCTCGACGCCGCCCAGGCCGCGGTCCAGCAGGCGGTGAGCGCCGGCGTAGGTGATATAACCGCCGACGGTGCCGCCCACGATGGTGGTGATGGTGGCGAAGTTGATGGTATCGGGCATGACGGTCTGGCGCAGTGCCTCGCCTACGGGCGGGTTGGAGGCGATGGCGACGAACACCGTCATCGCCATCATCAACACGCCCAGCACAATGATGATGCGATCGATGGCCACGCCGGCGCGTCTGGAGGAGAAAATGCCGGCGGCAATCACGGCGCTGATCAGCCCGCCCCAGGTGGTGTCCAGCCCCAGCAGGGCATTGAGCCCCAGACCTGCACCGGCGATGTTGCCGACGTTGAAGGTCAGTCCGCCAATGATGATCAAAATGGCCAGTAGATAACCGCTGCCGGGCAGCGCGGCGTTGGCGACTTCGGGGGCGCGCATGCCGGTGACGGTCACCACGCGCCAGATGTTGAGCTGTACGACCAGGTCAATCAGGATCGAGGCCAGAATACCGAAGGCAAAGGCGGCGCCCATCGTGGCGGTAAAGGTGGCGGTCTGGGTAATGAAACCGGGGCCCACGGCCGAGGTGGCCATCAAGAATACGGCACCAATCAGTGAAGCGCGTCGGGAGCGGGCGAACCCGACGTCAGGAGTATCTGCCATGTCAAAGGCTCCGAAAGAGGAAGGGGCACAGGCCATACCAGCAATTGGCGTGCCACAATGGGCTGATCGTTCGAATTTTGTAGGTGTTGTCCGTATCGATTGTTCAACAATAGCCCTGACGGCAGCCCGTGGATATTCGACTTGTGTTTCATTTCGGCGCAACGCAGCGCTTCGAGGCACTCTTTTGGTGCGCGCGGCGAGCTTGTCGACAGCCCCCTTTATCGGGAACACTGGACGCCTGTGTAAACGTCATAATCGGAATTGCGCCTAATGAAAAAGCAGTCCCTGGAAGACAGGCGCGAATCGCTGGGAGAGACCGTGACGGCCGGCATTCGGCGACTGCTGGTAGAAGGGGAGTTCACTCCCGGGCAGCGATTGTCGGAAATCGCGCTGTGTGAGCGGCTGGGCGTGTCGCGCAATACGCTGAGAGAAGCCTTTCGCACGCTGGCTCATGAAGGGCTGGTCACCCATCAGCCGCATCGCGGCGTTTTCGTGACCCGTCCTGATGCCGCTTCCATTGTCGAGATCTACCGTCTGCGGCGCTTTATCGAGTGTCGTGCACTGAGCGAGGCATGGCCCAGTCATCCGGCGGTGAAGGAGATGCGCACGGCGGTGGAGGATGCCCGGACGTATCGCGAGCGCCAGGACTGGCTGGCGGTGGGCACGGCCAACATGGCCTTTCACGGTGCCATCGTGGCACTGGGGGACAGTGCGCGGCTGGACGACTTCTTTCGTCAGGTGCTGGCCGAACTGCGTCTCGCCTTCGGGCTGATGTCCGACAAGGAGTGGCTGCATGCGCCCTATGTCGAGATGAATCAGCAGGTGCTGGAGACCTTTGAAAAGGGGGACACAAAAGCGGCCGTGGCCCTGCTGGAGCAGTATCTGGCGCAGTCCGAACGGATTGTGCTGGCGGCCTGGGAGCGTCAGGGCGCTTCCTGAGTGCTTCAATGGTTAAAAGACAAAAGGCCCCGCCATGGCTGGCGGGGCCTTTTTTACGTCGTTTTTATCGCCCTGATCGGGCGACACCGGCCTCTCAGGCGCTGACGGGCTCGCGGGATTCAGACGATGTCTTCTGCTCCGAACGGTGCTCCGAACGGTCGGTCAGCGCCCGCTGGCCACCATTGATCGGGATCTGACGAGCGCGCTGCTGTTCGGGCACCACGCGTAGCAGATCGACCATCAACAGGCCGTTTTCCAGCCTTGCGCCCTGAATCTCGATGTTTTCATCAAGGCGGAAGGAGAGCCGGAACGCGCGTTTGGCGATGCCGCGATGCAGATAGGTCACCCCTGTATCATCGCCGTCATTGTCAGTGCGCCCGCCGGTGATGGTCAGCACGCGGTTTTCGACGTTGACGTCGAGCTCCTCCTCGGCAAACCCGGCCGTGGCTACCGCGATACGGTAGTCATTGTCGCCGTGCTTTTCAACATTGTAGGGCGGATAGCTGGGCACATCGTTGTGCACGGCCTGCTCGAACAGGTCGTTGAGGCGATCAAAGCCGATGCTGCGACGAAAGAGCGGAGAAAGGGTCATGGTGTTCATAAAACCTCCTGAATAAACAGCAAAGTTCGTCACTACCGTGGTGAGTACTCGCAGACCCGCATGGGCGGCATCTGCGCTCGCGTCAGCAGCTCTGAGTGAGCCTGTTGTCGCGACGTTATGTTAAATAGTGGCGTCTTTCGGCGTTTCAAGTCTTCCCTGAAAAAATTCCTTTTCTTTTCGTGCCGGACGTCACTATCTCGCAGATAGGGCCGTCATGAGGCTTTTCAAGAGGGCATCCTGAAAAATATCAGGCAGAGAGGGCGGGCACCGATATTACCCTGTCAGTAGGGCTTCTCTTTTGGCGCGCAGTGTCGATAATCACGTGATCACAATCACCGGAAAACATCACATGAATCAGCCCCACGTTCACGGCCCGAACTGCCAGCATGACCACGACCATCATCATGAGCACGGGCACGTTCATGGTCCGCACTGTCAGCATGGTGCCCAAAAGCCGGTACGCAACGCCCTGAAGGACGTCGGACGCAATGACCCGTGCCCCTGCGGCAGTGGCAAAAAGTTCAAGAAGTGCCACGGCGGGTAGGTTCTGCCCGAAAAGTGCCTGCGCTCGCTCATGCAGCGTTGAAAATTGACGCAGGCTACTACTCATTTACCCCATGTAAACTCCATACCTTCGTCATTTTTTGCCTTGTCTGAGCGTCGCTCGGCTACTTTTCAGACAAGAACCTGGTCAAAAGCATCGATACCGCTCATGAAAAAACCGGCGCCCGAAGGCGCCGGTTCGTTAACCAGCAGGGACCAGATGATCCCGGCGTTTAGAGTGTGCCGCCGAGCACTTCTTCGGCCGTGGCCTGACGGTTGGTGACCGAGCTGGTCCACTGTCCCCAGACGCTGGCGTCGATGGTGTCACCGTTGTTGCCCAGATTCTCAAGACGCTTCTTGTCTTCGTCAGTGAGGACCTGTTTGGCCAGCGGCTGAAGATGCTTCACATCACCCACGCTCATGCCGAGTTTATCGGCCACGCGGTTGCCGTAGTCGTCATGCACCATCCAGAAATGCCACAGCATGCGTTCCTGCACGTCGCGCTCGCATTGACCCAGCAGGTCCACCATGTTGAAGGTCAGGTCTTCACGCTCCCAATCCTGCATGGTGTTGTAGCGACCGCGCGCCTGCACGTAGTCGTTGCGACGTTCCAGCACGCTGCGCGTCAACGCACCGCGGACTTCCGGCGGATTGTTGGGCTCGTCGCGCCCGGATTCCTGCAGTCCGTTGTGAATCGACGGCTCGAAGTTGATGTGCGGGTTCTGACCGGGCGCCATGCTCTGGTCATAGGCCATCTGCCCGTCACGCTGGTTGGTCGACACGCGCGCGTTTTTCGGCTGGTTGACCGGCAGCTGCAGGTAGTTGGGCCCGATGCGATAGCGCTGGGTGTCGGAGTAGGAGAACGTACGACCGACCAGCATCTTGTCGTCGGAGAAATCCAGACCGTCGACCAGCACGCCGGTCCCCATGGCGATCTGATCGTTTTCGGCGAAGAAGTTCTGCACGTTGCGATTGAGCGTCATCACACCAATTTTGCGCAGCGGGAAATCATTTTCCGGCCAGATCTTGGTGTCATCCAGCGGATCCCAGTCAAGCTCGGGATGATCGTGGTCTTCCATGATCTGAACGAAGACGTCCCACTTCGGATAGTCGCCACGCTCGATGGCGTCATACATATCCTTCGAGGCTGAACCCAGATCCTGGCCCTGCACCTTGGCGGCTTCAGCCGCGGTCAGGCTTGCCACGCCGCAATGGGGATGGAAGTGGTACTTGACCAGCACCGTGTCGCCCTGAGCGTTAACCATCTTGTAGGTGTTGACGCCAAAGCCTTCCTGATGACGATAGGAGGCCGGAATCCCGCGCGGGCTGAACAGGTGCGTCAGCATGTGCATTGCTTCAGGCGTCTGGCTCATGAAGTCGAAGATGCGGTTGGGCTCCTGACGGAAGGTCACCGGGTCAGGCTTGAGCGAGTGGATCACGTCCGGGAACTTGATCGCGTCACGGATAAAGAAGATGGCCAGGTTGTTACCGACCAGATCCCAGTTGCCGTCTTCGGTGTAGAACTTCACGGCAAAGCCACGCGGATCGCGGGCCGCTTCCGAGGAATCGCGACCACCGATAACGGTGGAGAAGCGCAGGGCCAGATCGGTCTTCTTGCCGGCTTCCTGGAAGAGTTTGGCACGTGTGTACTTCGATGCCGGTTCATCACCGATCATGCCGGTGGCTTCGAACTCACCGTAGGCGAGAAAGCCGCGGGCGTGTACGACGCGCTCGGGGATACGCTCACGGTCAAAATGACTGATCTTTTCGAGAAACTGATAGTTTTCAAGCGTCGCCGGACCACGGCTGCCGATCGTGCGCTGGGACTGATTGTTGGTGACAGGATGACCCTGCCGGTTGGTCAGTTCGTTATGTCTATCTGACATGCCATTTTTCCTCTTTTGACATCCTGTCGAACGGATTGTGTCTGGAACCGGTCACGAGCGGTCCCGAGCGCGAAAGATATCACGGTATCTTCATGGTTTAGTCCTATCGCACCGGAGAGGCCAGAGCTATGACGCCCCGGGGAAAGGTGCTGTCGCCTGCCGGGGGCATGTTTCACGTGAAACATTAATGTTTACAACATGCCGGCACCGCCCTGAGTGAAAGATCAGAACGCCTTAAAGCGTCAGCATCAGCTGGGTCAGAGCATGAATGGCCAGCCCGATCAGCCCGCCGACCAGGGTGCCATTGATGCGGATGAACTGCAGATCGTTGCCGACGTTTTTCTCGATCTGGTCGACGATCTCGTCGCTGTCGAGGCTGTCCAGGTAGCGCTGGATATAGGCATCAATGCGCGGACCGTTGCGCTCGACCAGCGCCGGCAGCAGTGTCACGGCCTGGTCGTTGAGCCATTCGCGGGCCGGGGCGTCATGCTCAAGCGTGCGCGCGTAATACTCGATGAAGTGTTCAAGCCAGGCGCGCGACTGCGAATCAACGGCCTCGAGGTCGCGAGCCAGCCAGTCCATCAGCTCTTCCCAGACACCGGCGACATAGTCGCTGAGGCGATCATTGTTGAGGACGTCATCGCGCAGGCGGTCCAGGCGCCGGGAGAGGGCGGGGTCATGGCGCATGCGCTCGATGAATTCGGCAAACTGGTGATCCAGATGGCGGCGCAGCGGGTGGTCGGGGTCGTCGCTGACCTCACTGATCAGCCGGGCGCTCTGCTCGACAATGCGCTCGTTGATCAGCCAGCCGGCCAGCCGGTGCATGCTGATTTCACGGCCCATTACCCGCGGGTTGAACAGCTTGAAGACGGTGCCGGTAATGAAGGTCTTGACCCGCTCCTGATTATCCTCGACCTCAAGCCAGCGCGAGAGCCGGGTCAGGGAATCATCGAGCAGGGCCTGATGGCGCCCCTCGGCAGCCAGCACGTTCAGTGCGCTGCCCATCAGCCGGGCGGTGTTGATGCGCCCCAGATGGTGGCGCAGGGTCCGGGTGAGAAATTCCCGCGCCGCACTCTGGCGAACCGCCGACAGTGATGTGCTCATGGCCTGGATCAGGCGCTCGGCGACCATGGCGCGTCGCTCGGGGCGTGACAGCCAGTTCACCAGCGCGCCGGCCACGTCAAAGCGGCGAACGCTTTCTCGCACGTAGGCTTCGGACAGAAAGTTCTCGCGGATAAACCCGGAAAGACTTTTCCCCAGTCGCGCCCGGTTGCGCGGGATGATCGCCGTATGCGGGATCTTCAGTCCCAGCGGATGACGAAACAGCGCCGTGACAGCAAACCAGTCGGCGATGCCCCCGATCATGGCCGCCTCGGCAAAGGCCGAAACATACTCAAGCGCCGGGAAACGGCCCTGATACCAGGTGCTGATGACATATAACACCAGCGCCCCCAGCAGACAGAGCGTGGCAATGCGGCGTCGGTTGTGAAGTGGCAGGGTCAATCGAGCGCTCCTGTATGAAGTGTGCTGCCCAGAGCTTAGCTCAGCGCACGAAGGCCTTGTACGCCGGCTACCCATTGGTCCAGGGCGGTTGTCCCGCCTGTTTGATCCGGTCACACTTCACAAAAACCTGATACAGCGCCGCCGTCGTGGATGACCCGATGCTTTCGGGCTGTCGGCAGGCACCCGGTATGGGGAACGATGAATCCCCTGCGCCCAACGTTTTCAGACGACGATGGAAGAGACGGCATGACCGAGACATCGGATAACCGCACAACGACACATGCTCAAAACGAGCCGGCCCTGAAGTTTCGTCTTGGCGCGCTGGGCGCTGCCGTGCCGCTGATATTTTTTGTCGGCTGGGCCATCATTACCAGTGTACTGGGGCTCTCTTCCGAAATTGGCCTGGTCATGGGCTGTCTGTTCGGTCTGACGCTGGGTCTGCTCTTTTGCAAAAGCCGCTGGGAGGAATATGCCAGTGGCCTGTTCAGCGGCATGGCCCAGCCGATCGGGGTGATCGCCGTGGTGGCCTGGTTTTATGCCGGCATGCTGGCGCAGGTGCTGCAGACCGGCGGGCTGGTGGAAGGACTGGTCTGGCTGGGCGGTATTTCAGGCGCCTCTGGCGGTGTCTTTGTGGGGCTGACCTTTGTACTGGCGGCCGTATTTTCCACCGCAGTCGGCACCGGCTACGGCACCACGGTGGCCTTCAGTACCCTGATGTACCCCGCCGGTGTGGCGCTGGGGTGTGATCCGGTAGTGCTGTTCGGCGCCATTCTGGCCGGTGCCATCTTTGGCGATAACCTCGCGCCGGTGTCGGATACCACCATTGTCTCCGCCACGACCCAGGACGCCGATGTGCCGGGCGTGGTGCGCAGCCGCTTCAAGTATTCGATCATGGCCGCCGTACCGTCGCTGGTGCTGTTTGTGCTGCTGGGCAATGCCAGCGGCAGTGTCGAGGGCAACGATGCCGCGCTTGAGGCGATGATGGCGCAGACCGACCCGAGCGGGCTCTTGATGCTTGTCCCCTTTGCGCTGGTGCTGTTGCTGGCCCTGCGTGGCCATCACCTGATCACATCATTAACCTGGGGGATCGTTCTGGCTTCCATCATGATCGTGGTGGCAGGCCTGGCCGCCCCCGGTGAGATCATGGCCTTTGATCCCGAAAGCGACAGCGTCGTCACCGGCGCCCTGGTGGATGGGGTCAGCGGCTACGTCAACATGGCGATCCTGATTCTTCTGATTGTCGCCACCGCCCATCTGCTCAGACTGGGCGGTACCATGAGCGCCATCACGCGGGGCCTGATGCGCTGGATCGGCGATTCCGTACGCCGCGCGGAGCTGGCCATCTGGGGGATCGTGGCGCTTTTAAACTCGGCGATCACCATCAACACGGCCGCCGAGATTGCCGCGGCGCCGTTCGTGCGCGAGCTGGGGAGGAAGTACCGCATTCACTGCTATCGTCGTGCCAACATGCTCGATGCCGTGACCTCGGCGCTGGGCTATATTTTCCCCTGGGGCGCGCCGGTACTGCTGGGCTGGGCCACCATCACGTCCATGCAGGGACAGTATGACTGGCTGCCGATTGTTGCCCCCACCGAAGTCTTCCCGTTTGTCTTCCACGGCTGGTTTCTGCTTTTGATCATGCTGTTGGCCGCGGCCACCGGCTGGGGCCTGCATTTCGAGGATCCTGATGAGGCCGAAGAGGCCGTCACGGCGCGGTAACGATCAAGGCCACAATACGATAAGGCTGGTAATCGGGGCGCAAATCCCCTATGTTGGCGCTCCTCTTCGCACGGGCAGGTCGTTGGCCTGCCTCCGTCATTGAAATTCCCCCTGCGCTGTCACGGCGCTGTCGCTCTCGCGAAGAAGACGCCAGCATCCGATAGCGCCATGAGACAACCTGTCGATGTCATTTTCCCAACTTGGGCTGTCGCCCGAGCTTTTGCGTGCTCTCGAAGATGCTGGTTACCAGACACCTTCCCCTATTCAATCAAAAGCCATTCCGGCCTGCCTTGAAGGTCGCGATGTGCTGGCGGCGGCTCAGACCGGTACCGGCAAGACCGCAGGCTTTACCCTGCCGATTCTGGAGCGTCTGTCGCGTCAGCGTTTTGAATCCAGGCGTCCGGTCCGGGCGCTGATTCTGACGCCGACCCGCGAACTGGCGGCCCAGATCGGGGAGTCGGTCGAGAAATACGGCGTGCACCTGCGTCCGCGTTTGAAAAGCGATGTGGTCTACGGCGGCGTCAAGGTCAACCCGCAGATCGCGCGTCTGCGTGATGGCGTGGACATTCTGGTGGCCTGCCCGGGTCGACTGCTGGACCTGGTCAATCAAAAGGCCGTGCGTCTGGACCAGGTCGAAACCCTGGTGCTGGATGAAGCCGACCGCATGCTGGACATGGGCTTTATCCACGACATCAAGAAGATCCTGCGTCTGGTGCCCAGAAAGCGTCAGAACCTGCTGTTCTCCGCGACCTTCTCGAAAGAGATTCGCGAGCTGGCCGGTACACTGCTGGACAACCCGGTCAGCATTGATGTGGCCCCGCGCAACACCGCGGCCGAAAGCGTCGATCAGTCGATCTACATGGTCGAAAAGCCCCAGCGCATGGCGCTTTTGACCCATCTGATCACCCATCATCAGTGGTCTCAGGCGCTGGTCTTTACGGCCACCAAGCACATGGCCAACCGGGTGACGCAGCATCTTCAAAAGGCCGGTATCACGGCGGCGGCCATTCATGGCAACAAGAGCCAGAATGCCCGAACTGCCGCGCTTTCCGGCTTCAAGAACGGCGAAGTGCAGGTGATGGTGGCCACCGATGTGGCCGCGCGCGGTATCGATATTTCCGAGCTGCCCAACGTGGTGAACTTCGAGCTGCCCAAGACGCCCTCCGACTACGTACACCGCATCGGTCGTACCGGTCGTGCCGGTGCCAGCGGCCAGGCGGTCTCGCTGGTGATGCCCGATGAGCGCAGTCAGCTCAAGCAGATCGAGAAGCTGATTGGTCGCAACATTCCGGTGGCCACTGCCGAGGGCTTTGACTTCACGCGCGCCGTGCCGGAAACCCCCGATGAACGTGAGCAGCGCCCAAACGGCGGTCAGCGTCGTCAGGGCAGCGGCCAGGCGCGCAACAACGGGGGCGGCGCTCGTAACGGCGGCGGTGCCGGTCGCAGCGGATCAAACAATCGCTCACGCAGCGGTGGCGGTGGCAGCCCCGGCAGTGATGAACAGGCCCGCCCGGCGCGTCGCCGTCGCAGCAGCTCCCGTTCGTCAGGCAATAGCGGTAGCGGCAACCGCTGACCAAGCCGTTAAACCGCACAGGTAATGTGATCACAACCGTCTGCTTTGGCAGGCGGTTTTTTTATGCCTCTCGTGCAGTGGACGCCCAGGGCCGTCACTGGCATTGTCGCAGGCCTTCATTGACGGATTAACCAGAGAGGCTTGAGAACATGCGTGCAGAGCGTCATTCGGGCGTGCTGACCCATGAGCAGCAGGCGCGTCGCGCGGCGCTGGGCAGTTTTGTGGGTGCCGTGGTCGACTGGTATGACTTTTTGCTTTACGGCATCGTGGCGGCGCTGGTGTTCAACGGCCAGTTTTTTCCCAACGTGAGCCCGGCCGCCGGCACGCTGGCCGCGCTGGCCACCTTCGGTGTGGGATTTCTGTTTCGCCCGCTGGGCGGCATCGTGTTCGGCCATTTCGGGGACCGGCTCGGACGCAAGCGCATGCTGGTGCTGACGGTCATGTTGATGGGCGTTTCCACGGCCCTGATCGGACTGCTGCCCACCTATGCCAGCATCGGGGTCTGGGCACCGATCCTGCTGGTGACGCTGCGCGCCCTGCAGGGCTTTGCCGTAGGTGGTGAGTGGGGCGGTGCGGCGCTGATGGCGGTCGAGAGCGCGCCGCGTCACCGGCGGGCGTTTTACAGCAGCGGCGTGCAGGTCGGCTACGGCGTGGGGCTGATTCTGGCCACCGGCAGCGTGTCGCTGTTGAGTCACTTTCTCGATGATGCGGCCTTTCAGAGCTGGGGCTGGCGACTGCCGTTTGTCTTCTCGATTGTGCTGGTCGCGATTGCCTTTTGGGTGCGCGCGGGCCTCGAGGAGTCGCCCGAGTTCAGGGAAACCGTTGAGGAAAGGGGCCAGAGGCCTTCTCGACCGCCGGTGCTCGAGGCGCTGAGCCGTCATCCGAAGGCCTTTTTGCAGATCATTGCGTTGCGTTTGGCCGAGCTTTTCACGATGTACATCGTGACCACCTTTGCGCTGAGCTATTCCACCAGTTATCTGGGGCTCTCGCGCGAGCTCTTTCTCAATATCGGGCTGCTGGTCGGGGCCATCAGCTGTGTGACCATCCCGCTGTTTGCGCTTTTGGCCGACCGTTTTGGCCGGCGGCGCATCTATGTGGTCGGTGCCGCGGTCGGCGTGCTGTGTGCCTTTCCCTTTTTCATGGCGCTGGAGGCGCGCTCGATTGTCTGGATTGTCTTTTTTGCCGTCATGCTGGCCAATCTGGCCCACGACATGGTGGTCAGCGTGCAGCAGCCGATGTTTGCCGAGCTTTTCGGGACGGCTTATCGCTATAGCGGCGCGGGGGTAGGCTATCAGGTGGCCAGTGTGGTGGGCGGCGGGTTTACGCCGTTCATTGCCGCAGCACTTGTGAGCATGGCCGGCGGCAGCTGGCTGCCGGTGGCGCTCTATCTGGCCGTGGGCTGTGGGCTTTCGGCACTGGGCGTGATGAGCATTCAGCGCCCCCGTGCTGATTGACGGCCCGCCCGGCATGACGGGCGACAGGGCCGCGTGGTGCGACTACGCTTGAGTGTGACGCCACAGGACGGCCCTTTCATGTCGCCATTTCTGGGAATCGATGTCTTTTACCGGGTTAAGCTCAATGCCACGTCGCTCCACCGCCACCCTGATCAAGGGCCTCAAGAAACTGCTTCACGTGGTGGCGCGTCCCGCCAAGTCAGAAAAGGTCCATGGCGGCAGGCTGATTCATACCTACCGGGGTTACGGCACGCACCGTGAAGTGTTCATGATGGGACGGGTCTTTCGCCAGCCGGGCTTCAATCTGAATCTGCCTGAGGGCTCATGGCGCCGTGACCTGGCCGATATCATGCGGCGTACCGTGCGCTGGGGCATCAAGCATATTGATGTTCAGATCCAGCTGGGGGGAGAAACGGTCACGGTCACCACCGACCGGGATGGTTATTTCAATGCCCATATCCAGCTCGGCACGCCCTTGCCCGGTGACCGCATCTGGCATGAAGCGCATCTTCGCATCCTGTCGCCAAGCAAGGATCAAAAGAGTGCCCGCGCCAATGATGGTGCCGGCGGCGAGGCCGTGGCCGATATCTATATTCCACCGGCCGATATCGACTTTGCGGTGATCAGCGATATCGACGATACGGTGATGTATACCGGCGTGGCCAACAAGCTGAAGATGATGTATCACCTCTTCATTGCCCGCGCCGAGCAGCGCATGGCCTTTCCCGGCGTGGCAGCGCTTTATCGCGGATTTCACGTTGGCGATGGCGATCAGCACTGTCAGCGCCCGCTTCTTTATGTCTCGCGGGCGCCCTGGAGCATCTATGAGATGCTGGAGGCGTTTTTCCGACTCAATCGCATTCCGGTCGGGCCGATCCTGTTTCTGCGCGAGTGGGGGCTGACGCTGCAGCATCCGCTGCCGCGCAAGGCAGAAGACCACAAGCGAGCGCTGATCGAAACCATGCTCAAGCTCTATGACCCGCTGCCCTTCGTGTTGATCGGCGACAGTGGCCAGCATGATCCCGAGATCTACACCGACATCGTGCGGGACTACCCCGGCCGCATTCGAACGGTCTATATCCGTGATGTCAGCAACGATGCCGATCGTCAGCAGGCCATCGAAGCGCTCTCTGCCCAGATCAACAAGGAGCAGAACAACGACTGCTCGCTGGTACTGGCCTCTGACAGCCTGACCATGGCCGAACACGCCCACGGCCAGGGCTATATTTCGAGTGACGCGCTTGAACGCGTGCGCGAATCCCAGTAATGCCCGGCGTCAGTTTTTGCGCGACAGTCGAAGACAAAGGTTATTGGCCGGCATCCCGATGATCTCGGCCAGTGTCAGACCAGCGTCATGTGCTGCCGGCAGGACCTCCTGTTCCAGATCCCGCACGCCCCAGCGACGATCGCGTGCCTGAAGGCTCTGATGAAAGGCGGCGTTGCTTTCGGCCTGATGGACCCCGTGGCGGCTGAACGGGCCGTATAGCAGCAGCCAACCCTCCGGTGTCAGATACCGTGCAGCCCCTTCCAGCAGATCCAGCGTGGCCTGCCACGGCGAGATGTGGATCATGTTGAAGCACAGCATGGCATCGATACTTCCTGCCTTCAGCGGCCACGGGCGTTGAGCCACCTCCAGTGCCAGTGGTGAATGCAGCCGGACATCGGGCACTTCACGACGCAGCACCTCACGCCAGGCAGCAATCGAGGCCAGCGCTGCGGGATGGGCGTCGCTGGGAATGAATTCGTGCTCCGGCATCTCCCGGGCAAAGTGCACGATGTGTTCGCCACTGCCACTGGCAATTTCCAGTATGCGCGATCCTTTCCCGAGGCGCGCTCGGAGAACGTCCAGCAGTGGCGCCTTGTTGCGTTGCGCGGCCGGACTCGACTTTCGAGGATCGTTCGGCGCAGTCCCCAGGTCATCCATGGTGTTCATGTTCTCTCCTGTTCAGGTGCGGTCACGGACAGGATATCCGAACACAGTCGGCTGGGCTGAATTTGAACTACCGGCCATACTTGCCCTGTCATGTCGGTTTTCTGCTATGTTAGAACGCTTTTTTGAATGGACTCAGTGAGGCGAAGCATCATGACAGTCACTATCCCTGCCAACGAACAAGAGCTTCTCGCCATGCCGGCTGAGGACTACATGAACGAAGCGCAGCTGGAATATTTTCGCCAGCTGCTGCTCAAGGAGCGCAAGGAAGTCGAAGAGACGCTTGAAGAAATGCGCGGCAGTATCGGCATGGCTGAAAGCAGCGGTGATGACAGCGACCGCGCCGCCAGTGAAGAGGAACTGCGCTATACCCTGCGACAGGCCGATCGCGAAACGCGTCTGTGGCGCAAGATCAACGCCACGCTCGACCGCATCGATGAGGGCGACTACGGCTTCTGCGAAGAGACCGGCGAACCCATCGGGCTCAAGCGTCTGCTGCTGCGTCCGACCGCCACGCTTACCATTGAGGCCAAGCAGCGCCAGGAACAGCAGGAAAACCATTACGCCCGTCGGCGCTGAAAGATGCCTTTAATGTCGGGTGTTCATGCCGGCCCTGCCTGAAAATCGCCCCGGTCCGGGGCGATTTTTTTGGCTCTTCGTCGCTGGGTGTGGAATTCGCCCCCTGAGCTGGGCCAGGATATGACCTCCACATGGACAGGAGGTACGA
>NZ_CANMFC010000001.1 GCF_947497025.1 uncultured Kushneria sp. | reverse complement strand
AAACAATCACCTGCCAGACTTCCCCGCCGCCTCGTCGCCGTGTGCTCCGTGGCAGCGGATGCGTACTTTATAGATCACCCCGGGATCGCGCAACCCCTTTCGGGAAAAAGATTCACTTTTCTGTCACGACAGCAGGCGGACGAAGCGCAATCAGCAATTCAGGCAGATGGTGTACGACGCGACAGCGCCCTTCCATTGCTTTTTGACAGGTCTCGATCGTCGTCCAAGGACATGGCATAGCGTTCGGCCACCGTCTGCCTGGCCGCAATCACGTGTCGGCGCATCAATTGCTCGGCCAGCTCCTCATCGCCGGAAGCAATGGCATCCACAATCCGGTGATGCTCTATAAAGGCACGCTGCGGTCGCCCGCCTCTGGCACTGTATTGAGTACGATAAAGCCTTACCAGATAGTAGAGATCATCACACAGGGTGGTCATGAGCATTCGATTGTGGCTACCGCGCACAATCAGGTAATGGAAATCGAGATCACCCTCGCGCTGATAGTAGGCTTCAGCCTGATCCAGATCGCCCTGCTCTTCATGAGCCACCAGTACATCACGCAGCGCCTGGACTTCATCGGTGGTCATGTGTCGCGCCGCCAGCCTGGCTGCCATGCTCTCCAGCGCCTCACGCATGTCAAAAAGCTCAAGGAGTTCGCGCATCGACAGCTTGACGACTCTGGCACCTACATGAGGTTCACGTTCGATCAGGCGGTGCGCTTCCAGTCGGCGCATGGCCTCACGCAACGGGCCACGTGAAATACCATAAGTCTGGGCAAGGCCAGGCTCGGTAATTTTGCTGCCTGCCGGCAGCTCACCACGAACAATGGCATCCTGAAGCTGTTGAAAGACTCGCTCAGCAAGCGTTCGCGCCTCGAGAGGAATCTCGCCGGAAGAAGTCGTTGAAGTCATGGTTATTGTCAACAATCAGGGAAATGCCATCACAGTACGACATACGGCACGCAAAGACCAAAGTTCCAGCATCACTTCGTCAACACGGCTCAAACAGATAGCGCCGGTTCCTATCATGGACTGTTAGACTTTCCGCCCCGTTAAAGCCTGCGATACATGATCATGTCTTCCTATCAATTGCTGCTTCACCCCCTCCCCTACCATGCGGACCCGGCCGCCTGGTTTGAAAGGCTTCGCCATCGCCGTGGGGCGATACTGCTGGATAATGGCCGCCCTTATACGCAGACCGGGCGCTTTGACATCATGAGCAGTGACCCGACCGCCGTGCTTGAGGTGGACGCCAGGGGCCAGTACCACTGCACGGAAGCACTTTTTGCTGCCACGTCACTGGAGGCTCAACGCGAGCTTTTGAAGCATCTCGAGACAACGCCCCCGGAGACAGCCGAGGATGTCCCCTTTATCGGGGGGCTCATGGGTTACTGGAGTTATGACTTTGGACGCCTGCTCGAGAGACTCGAAAGTCATGCCATTGCAGACATTGATCTCCCCCTGGCCAGACTCGGGCTTTATGATTGGGCCCTGATTCAGGACCATCAACGCCAGTGCAGCTATCTGGTTGCAACGGCTGAACGTCGTGATCAGGTGCTGGCATGGCTGGAAGCGGCAATCGATCAAAAAGATACCACCTTTTCCCTGACCTCTCCCTTTACGGCCGACATCAATCGAGCAACTTACGGCGAACGCTTTCGAAGAGTCAGTAACTATCTACATGCCGGAGACTGCTATCAGGTTAATCTGGCCCAGCGTTTTCAGGCGCAGTGTCAGGGAGACAGCTGGGAAGCCTGGCGCCGGTTACGCCAGGCTACGCCTGCCCCATTTGGGGCCTGGCTTTCATGGCAGGGTGAAGACGGGCGCGAGCGCAGCATCATGTCACTCTCGCCCGAACGCTTCCTGCATCTACAGGATCGAAAGCTGACCACCAGCCCCATCAAGGGCACGCGACCTAGAGGCCAGACAGCCGAAGAGGATCAGCAGCTGGCCGATGAACTGCTCGCCAGTCTCAAGGATCGTACCGAGAACGTCATGATCGTGGACCTGTTGCGCAACGACCTTGGGCGGGTCTGCCGGGCCGGTACGGTACGCGTACCGGCACTGGCTGCCCTTGAAAGCTATCGCAACGTTCATCATCTGGTCAGCACCATTACGGGCGAGCTGGGCCCGTCACTTGATGCCATCGACGCACTGGCCGCCGCGTTTCCCGGTGGTTCCATCACCGGTGCCCCCCGTATTCGGGCCATGGATATCATCGATGAACTGGAGGCCACTCGTCGCGGCCCCTATTGCGGCAGCATCGGCTATATCGATCAGCGCGGCGACATGCATACGTCGATTGCCATTCGCACACTCTATAGAGAAGACAATACCCTTTATGTGTGGGGCGGCGGTGGGCTGGTCGCTGACTCCGATGAAGAAAGTGAATTCATCGAGACGATCGACAAGATTCGCCACCTCATGCAGGCGCTGACATAAACGCGCCTGTACGCTCAGGCGAGCGATGTTTATGATTGATAACCATTCCAATCACCACGGGCGCCCCCCTGCCCGCTGCACGAGAATGCCGATGAGCGCTGGTAGCCCCACATGACAGTCACCGCCCCTACTACAGACACCAGTATCGACAAGTATCTTCAACGGCGACGACGACACTACTGGCTACTGGCCATCACGGCAGTGCTGACGCTGTGCTCATTGATTGTTGATGTGGCGACCGGTCCGGGGCAATACGGACTTGGCGATATTGTGCGTGCCATCGTGTCACCGGATGATGCCCCCCGGGCCATCGCGATCATCGTGTGGGAAATCCGTTTGCCGGTGGCATTGATGGCCATCATGGTCGGCATGTCACTGGCCAGTGCCGGCGCCGAGATGCAGACCATCCTCAACAACCCGCTGGCCGACCCCTTTACACTGGGCATTTCGGCAGCGGCAAGCTTTGGTGCAGCGCTCGCCATTGTACTGGGCGTATCGCTTTTCCCCGCTGCCAGCGAACTGCTGACCACACTCAACGCCTTTATCATGGCCATGGTGGCCTCGCTCCTGATCTGGCTGGTCAGCCGTTTGCGCGGCGTCAGCGTACAGACCATGGTGTTGATGGGGATCGCCTTGATGTTCTTTTTCAACGCCACACTTGGCATTCTCCAGTACGTGGCGTCGGCTGAATCCCTCCAGCAGCTGGTGTTCTGGTCGCTGGGGTCACTGTCGCGTGCCAGCTGGTCCAAGATCGGTATCGTGACGGCGGCACTTGTGATCACGCTGCCCATCTTCTTTGTCGCCGGCTGGCGCCTGACGGCCCTTCGCATGGGCGATCTTCAGGCCCGTGCACTGGGCGTCAATGTGGGTCGTCTGCGTCTGACCGTACTGCTTTGCAGTTCGCTGCTGGCGGCCACGGCCGTGGCCTTTGTCGGCATCATTGGATTTATTGGACTGGTAGGACCGCATATTGCCCGCATGCTGGTCGGTGAAGATCAACGCGTGTTTCTGCCCATGTCGGCGCTGACAGGGGCCCTTTTAATGTCATTGACCTCGATCGTTTCCAAGACGCTGATTCCAGGCGTCCTGCTGCCTGTGGGCATTATCACGGCACTGATCGGCCTGCCGTTTTTTGTCTCCCTGATTTTGAAGAGCCGGCGCGAGGTGTGGGGATGAGCCTCAGGGTTGAATCACTGTCAGTACGTTTCGGGCGTACCCAAATTCTGGATAACGTCAGTGGCCTGGAGGCACGCCCGGGAGAGCTGACAGCCCTGATCGGGCCCAACGGCGCCGGCAAGTCCACGCTATTGAAATCCATTGCCGGCATTGAGCGGTCCACCGGCCATATCAGCCTCGATGACATGGCGCTGGATACGCTGGACATTGCTCAGCGTGCCGGACGGATCTATTACCTGCCGCAGGATATTACGTCACGTGCAGCCCTTAGCGTGTTTGAAGCCGTCCTGCTGGCGCGACGCACCACGCACCAAACCGATCGCCAGCAGGATCTGACGCGAGTGCAGCATACCCTGCAGACGCTGGAACTCGAGCAGTATGCCGAGCGCGACCTTGGTCAACTCTCCGGCGGACAGCGTCAGCGGGTCGCCATTGCTCAGGCCGTGGTCCGGGAACCCAGGGTACTGATGCTCGATGAGCCGACCAGTGCACTGGATCTGCACCATCAACTACAGGTACTCGAATGGCTGGTGGCCCTGGCCCGGGAGCAGCAGATGATCATTGTCATCGCCATCCATGACCTGAGCCTGGCAGCGCGCTTTTCCCGCCACATGTGGCTCATGGGCACAGGGGGAAAGGTGTGCGCCATTGGCGCGCCCGAGCAGGTGCTGACCGAAGAGCGCCTGCGAGAGGTCTACGCCATCAGGGCCCATGTTGAATGGCCCGAAGGGGAGCCACCGCGCGTGACGCCACTGGCTGCTACACGCCAGCTGGGCATGCAGGAGCGCGGACAGGACTTCTAAACTTCGAACCAAATGATATTGGGGAGAGCACTGAATGGTTTGCTATCGTGCCTGCCAAACGGTCCTGCAAGGGCCATCTGCCATTGATGACGGAGTCACCGAATGTCGCTGAATATTGATGAAATCAATGAAAGGCTGGGCAATGATCCTCAGGCACTGGTGGAGTGGGCACTGTCTCTCGACAAGCGCCCCATCTGCACCACCAATTTTCGCCCCTTTGAAGCCGTCATTCTTCATATGGTGACGCAGGCTCGTCCTGACATTCCGATTGTCTGGATGGATTCAGGCTATAACACGCCTGCCACCTATCAGTTTGCCGACGAGGTGAGCCAGAAGCTCGGCCTTAACCGCATTCTCTATCTGCCCCTGCGATCACGCGCCCATCGCGAAGCCGTGGAAGGGCCGACGCCCTCTCTGGATGATCCGCGCCATGAAGCCTTCACCAAAGAAGTCAAGCTCGAGCCCTTTGAGCGCGCCCTGCGTGAAACCAACCCGGGCGTCTGGTTTACGGCCCTGCGTGCTTCCGACACGGCTACCCGCGCTCAGATGCAGCCGGTCAGCATCAACCAGGACGGTCTGATCAAGGTGGCGCCGGTGCTGCACTGGAGCAGCAAGGACATGCATGACTATCTGGTCAAGCACGACCTGCCCAACAACTTTGACTACTTTGATCCGACCAAGGGTGAAGAAACCCGTGAGTGCGGGCTGCACCTGCAGCACTGACGCACCTTGAATGACAGGCCGTCAGAGGCATCAACAAAAAAGGCTCGCCATATATTGGCGAGCCTTTTTTGTTGATTCGTAAGCCCGATTACCTGACAGGCAGCTCAATGTGTTCAAAGAGGGCGTTTTCAGCGTGCGGTCCCGACTCAAGTGCGGCCTCGACCGTGTCACGATCAAGATGGGCGGCAAACTCGTGGATAAAATCGAACATGTAATTGCGCATGAAGGTACCGCGACGAATACCGATTCGAGTCACCGAGCTTTCGAACAGATGGCTGGCATCGATGGCGACCAGGTCATGGTCTGCCACCGGGTCAATCGCCATATGAGCAACGATTCCCACCCCAAGCCCCAGTCGAACATAGGTCTTGATGACATCGGAATCTGCCGCTGTCAGTACCACATTGGGCGTAATGCCGTGTGACTTGAAGGCATCATCGAGCTGCGAGCGCCCCGTAAAGCCAAAGGTGTAGGTCACCAGCGGATGATCACCGAGCGCCTCAAGCGTCAGGTTGCGTATTCCTTCCAGCGGATGCCCCCTGGGCACCAGAACACAGCGGTTCCAGCGATAACAGGGCAACAGAATCAAATCGTTGAACAGATCCAGAGATTCAGTGCAGATGGCAAAGTCCGCCATACCTTCACAGACCATCTGGGCAATCTGGCGCGGCGTGCCCTGCTGCATATGCAGGGCAACATCCGGATAGCGCCGAGTAAAACCACTGATGACAGCAGGCAGGGCATATCGCGCCTGAGTGTGGGTAGTGGCGATGGAGAGACTGCCGCGGCGATCGTCACTGAACTCCTGCGCCACATGGCGGATATCATCCACCTTGCGAAGCACCTCACCGGCAAGCTCAACGATGGGCTTGCCGGCAGGGGTGATTCTTGTCAGATGTTTGCCGCTTCGTGCAAAAATTTCGACGCCCAACTCATCTTCCAGCAACCGTATCTGTTTGGAAATACCGGGCTGAGACGTAAAAAGGCTCTGTGCCGTGGCAGACACATTCAGATTATGCCGGGAAACTTCCCAGATATAGCGAAGCTGCTGAAGTTTCAAGGCATTAACCTCCTGAAAAGCGGGCCTGAAAACCGGATAAGGGTAGGCTTAAAATCGACTGCTAATGCTATCAGGGTCTAAAATAATGAACAATCATTCCTTTTCAGAATAAAGAATTATCCCTAGATTCCTGCTGCGCAATGCTCTTGCCAACGCCACGGGATTTAGAATGTCATTTATCGATTTTCTGCTTTATGTACTTGCCGGCGCAGGTGTCGGTATCGCGGTGGGGCTCTCTGGCATCGGCGGCGGCTCACTGATGACGCCCATTCTGCTGACTTTCGGATTTCCTCCCCATATCGCCGTGGGCACGGATCTTTTATACGCCGCCTTTACCAAGATCAGCGGTATCTTCAGTCATCAGAGGCAGGGGCATATCGACTGGAAAGTCATGTTGCGACTGTCCATGGGCAGTGTTCCTGCTGCGATTCTGACCGTCTTTTTACTTAACCGTTTTTTTACTGGCGCGCATGACTACAGCGGACTGATTACCACTACCCTGGGCATCATGTTGATCCTGACGGCCGCCGTACTGATCTTCAAGACACCACTTCAGCGCTGGACCGGCCAGGGGGATCGCTGGGTCAATCGACACGTGGCGCCCCTGACCGTGGCCGCGGGAATTGTACTGGGCGTGTGCGTTACGCTGTCATCGGTGGGCGCCGGCGTATTTGGCACGGCGGTATTGATGCTGCTTTATCCCTTCTTCTCTTCGGGTCGCATTGTGGGTACCGATATCGCCCACGCCGTGCCTCTGACGCTGGTGGCCGGGGGCGGGCATCTGCTGCTGGGCAACGTGGATTTTGCCCTTCTGCTGGCGCTGCTGGTCGGTTCCATACCTGCCATCCATGTGGGCGCATGGCTTTCAAAATACCTGCCGGACAATCTGCTGCGGGGCATGCTGACACTGCTGCTGCTGAGCATGGGCATTCGGTATGCGTTTTTTTGAACAGGAAAGCGGCATTAATCGCTTTGTTCAATGAGTACCATCGCAGAGACACATTTGCCTCGCTCACCGCGACCCGCTACCATCCCTTGTATACAGCCTGTACATGCAATCACTGGAGTAAATCATGGCTAACAATGTTGACGTTACCAGCGCCAATTTCGACCAGGAAGTCATGCAGGCTGACAAGCCTGTACTGCTGAAGTTCTGGGCCCCGTGGTGCGGCCCCTGCAAGATGATGGCCCCGGTGGTCGACGAAGTTGCAGAAGAGAAGTCGGGCGAGCTCAAGGTGGTCAGCATCAATGTTGACGATGCTCAGGATATTGCCGCGGAACAGGGCGTTCGTGGTGTCCCAACCGTCATGATGTTCAAGGACGGCGCCAAGGTGGCCTCGCTGGTGGGCGCACAGTCCAAGACACAGCTGGTGCAATTCATCGATCAAAACGCCTGATCAAATGCCTGATCAGTTAAAAACGCTCCCCGGCGGGGAGCGTTTTTTTATGCCAATTACCTGGCGATGGCGTCCCTCAATCCTCTGTAGGCATCCCTTCCCTTGCTCGTCGCCGCCGCTCCCGGTTGGGACCCATCAATATCGAAATCCAGCGCGTATCAGGATGGCTATCGAGCAGGATCTTGAGTGACATGGTCAGGGGGACCGACAAAAAAAGCCCTACCGGCCCGAAAAGCCAGCCCCAGAATACCAGCGACATGAAAGCCGCCAGTGTAGACATTCCCAGCGTCTGCCCCATGATGCGAGGCTCGATGAGATTGCCCAGCACAAAATTGATCGTGATATAGGCACCGCTGAGAATGGCTGCCTTGACGACACCGCCTTCCGGCATGATCAAGGTCAGAAGCACTGCCGGCACCGCTGCGATGATCGAACCAATATTGGGAATAAAATTGAGGAAAAACCCCAGCACCCCCCACAACAACGCAAAGTCGACCTGAAGGATCAGGCAGCAGGCGGCAATGAGCGCGCCGGTAATGGCACTGATCACCGTCTTCACCAGCAAGTAGCGCTGTAGCGTTCTGGAAAAATGGGTAAAGCGCGCAAGGCTCCCATGAGGCTGTTTAATGGCCTGAGAAAGCTTGTAGGGAAAATCCAGCGTCTCATAAAGGATAAAAATAATCAGAATGCCGATGATGCCAAGCTGAGTAATAAAGTTGCCGATTCCCCCCAAAAGCGACGGCAGGGAATCCATGAGCATGCCGGGGTCCAGAGTATCCTGTAGCGCTTTCGCATCAAACGGCAGCCCCAAAGCATCAAACCACCGCAGCAGCCCTGCATAGTGTTCACTCAGCGACTCCTCAAGCGCCGGCAGCTGATCGACCAGATCTCCCAGACGCGCCATCACCAGCCAGATCAACAGACCACCTGCCAGCGTCACGACAAACAGCACACAAAGGATCGACAGGTTGACGCTCACACCTCGCCCGTGGAGCCATTTAATCGGGCGAGAGCACAGGATGGCAATAAACAGGGATAGCAGCACCGGAATGAACAGGCCCGCCCCCAGCTTCAGACCAGTCACGATGATGACCAGCGAGGCAAAGGTGAGTATCAGGTGGTAGGGAAAATGGTGCTGATCCTGCTCAGGGTCGCTTTTCATGTCAGCCTCTTGAATATCAATGTCAGACACTGCAACGACATGCACCCGCCACGCGGCGCGTGTTTCACAATGTCTTTTCCCTTGCACGAACAGACGGCGTCAGGACACGCAAAAGCGTATTGGCGCAAAGGCTTGCACTCACCATACCCAATACCATCGGCCAGATACTCTCTATCTGGAGCCCGCTGACCAGCGCGCCTGCCAGACCGCCGGCCGTAAACTGCAGACTACCCAGTACGGCATTGGCGGTCGCACTCATGTGGGGAAAATGATCCAGCATGGAGGAGACGGCATTGGGTGAAATCAGCCCGTTCACGCCGACGAAAAACATGATCAGCAGCACCATCAACCATAACGCATCCAACCCCACAAGCACCGACACGACAATCAGTGTACCGGCAGCGAGCTGGATACCAAGCCCCAGCCTCAGCAGCTGCTGAGGCGAATAACGTCCCAGAAGCCGTATGTTCAACCGATTGGACAGTGCCATGACAACGATATTGGCACCGAAAATGAATGGGTAGAGCTGACTGGAGACACCGTAATACTCCATATAGACATATGGAGAACTGTTAATAAAGCAGAACATGCCGGCAAAGGACAGGGATACGGCGGCGATATAGCCCATGGCTTCGCGGTGTTTGAGTACCAGCGCATAGTTGCGCAGGACCTGCCCTGCCCCACCGGATGAACGCTGTTCAGGAGCGCGCGTTTCAGGCAGATAGGTGATGATCAGATACAGCAATGCGGCGCCATAGAGTGCCAAAAACAGAAATATGGCCCACCAGTCGACAAGCGTTAGCAGAACACTCCCGACAGTCGGCGCGACCAGCGGTGCCAGCATCAGGATCATGACCATCGTTGAAAGGACACGAGCTGCTTCCCGTCCTGAAAAGCAGTCACGCACGATGGCCGGTGAGTTGACCACGCAGGCGCCGCCGCCCAATGCCTGCAAAAACCGCAGTATCATGAGTGCCCAGAACGTATCAATCCGGGTCACCAGCAGACTGGACAGCGTAAAGGTAATGATGCCGCCAAGCAGTACCGGCTTGCGCCCCACCCGATCCGAAAGGGGGCCAAAAATCAGCTGGCCCAGCGCCATTCCCAGCAAAAAGACACTGATCGACAGCTCGGTCAAATGGATGTTGGCATCAATGTGCAAGGCAAGGACGGGAATGGCAGGCAGGTAGGCATCAATGGCAAAGGGCGCCAGGGCCGTATTGGCCGCCACCAGCAAGGCCAGGCGTCTGGCGCCGATAATAGGCAAGTCATTCTCCAGGTCAGACCACGGATACCGTGCAATTTCCCTTGGGAAATACAACCATTGCAGTCAGTGCTCTCGCTGCGACTCCAGCAGGTCGATAAGCGGCTGAAACTCGATGCGATTTTGTTCGCTCATGGCCGCCAGCGTATGGTGGGCTTCGAGAATCCGTTCGCGCAGTTCTTCCTCGCTGGTTTCCAGAACAGGGAGATCGCTGAAACCGGCAGGCTCCGACCATGGCATGTCGATGATGGTGACATACTTCTGAAACCCCATGACGTCCAGCATGCGCCTGACATCGGGATGATCGACCGCCACCAGCGGCTGATCGGGAATGCGCTGGCGTACAGCCAGTGCAATCTTGGCCAGAAACCCGAGCGCAGTGGAATCCATGTTGATCACCTGACGCAGATCAATGACGACGCGTTCAAGGCCCGGCAGCTCCGCCAGGGGCTGTACCTGCTGGTCCAGGGTGGCACAGAGTGTCAGGCGCACATCTCCGGCCAGTCTGAGCACAAAGGTGCCCTTTTCAAAAGCCGCCTGGAGTCGTCCTTCATCCATCATTGAAACCGCTCAGGGTGAGAAAGGTAATGTCATCCGGTAACGCATCGGACAGGGCCAGCGATGATTTCAGATCACTGATGCTCTCTGCATTGCCGATATGCTCGCACAGTGCAGAAAGGCGCTCTTCAAGGTTGTTTCCTGCCAGACAGTCAAAAACGCCATCCGAACAGAGCCAGAGTCTGAAATGCTCCGGCAGCTCACAATGATAGGTCGGATACTCGACGTCGGGAAACAGTCCGACAGCAGGCCCCTCCCCCTTGAGCTGACGCACGCTGCCTTTCGTGGCCAGAATCGGCATGGGCATCTGCGCGCCCAGGGAATAGTGCAGCGTACGTGTCTGGCAGTCGATCACACCAACCACGATGGCCGCATGCTTGCCGACACCAGTATCCAGAAGCTCCCGATTGAGTCGAGCAAGCCATCTGGCCGGCAGATTTTCCGGCAGACGTGCATTCCAGCGCGATAGCCAGCGCTGAAAAAGTGCCTTCAACAGCACCGTGACAAAGGCAGACGAGGCACCATGTCCGGCCACATCCGCAAAGCAGAACAGGACATAACGATCACCGTGGGCCTGATAGTCGAGAAAATCTCCCGACAAATAGAGCGATGGCGCCATCCAGTAATCGCCCTCGATGCCGTTGAGTCTGGCACACGGCATGGGCTGCAACCGACGCTGAATCTGTCCGCCGGCCTGAAGATCGGTACGCAGCGTGCTCAGATGCGTCTGAAGCTGTTCATTGAGCTGTTCCAGACGATCCCGATCACGCAACGCCGAGGCATGAACACGGCGACAGTCCAGCGCTCTGAGCATGAGCTGGGTTAAAAGCAACCCATGTCCTACCGGATCAACCACATAATCGAGAACGCCGGCCTCGACTGCCGCCAGCAGCGCTCGACTGTTGCGCTCCTGACTGATGACCACAATGGGCAGGCGCTGCACCAGCGACGCCCACTGTGATGCCGGCACGATATCAGCGTGCACGATCAGACCATCAAGCCCTTCGGGCAGCGCATCGATGTTGTCAGCCGCCAGCAACGTAAACCGGCCACACGCTGACAACGCCTGATAGAGCGCGTCACGACGCGCTCCAGGCTGATCGACAAGCGCTACCCTATTCGTATTGACAGGCATGAACGCTTTTCCGCCATGGTCGTTCGAAGAATTTATTCTGCAAAGTCGCTGTCATCGAACTCAAGATCGTCACTGGCGAAGGGATCCTTGCCGGACCGACCGTCATTGATCAAAAACGCCCGGCGCTGCAGGTAGGCATCACGAATGAACGAGTAGCGATCCCCCTGAATCAGCTTCTCCTGATCCAGCAATGAGGCTCGCGTCTGCACCAGATCGATAAACCGCACGCTCCAGCGTGTCACGTCATCATCAATATAGGTGACCGGATCGGTATACCAGTCTACCGGCATACCGGCCGTATCGCGTACGGTGCTCGGCCCGAGGAACGGCAGCACCAGGTAGGGCCCTGAACCGACTCCCCAGGTGGCCAGCGTCTGACCGAAGTCTTCGTCGTGCTGATCGATTCCCATACGGGTTGCCGGATCAAGGAAGCCGCCCAGACCCAGGGTGGTATTGATCAAAAGCCGTCCGATCGAAGTGCCGGCGTTGGTCAACTTCCACTGCAGCAGGCTATTGAAGGAGTTGCCGACTTCCCCCAGGTTGGAGAAGAAGTTGCCCACCCCCTCCTGCACGGGTGTCGGTGTAATGTAGTCATACCCCTGCGCGACCGGCTTGAGCGCATAGCGATCCAGCGTGTCGTTAAAGGAGTACACGCCCCGGTTAAAGCCTTCCCAGGGATCCTGGGGGTTGCTGTCCTGCGTTTGCGCACCGGCACACCCTGCCAGCGTGACACAGGTAAAGGTTGCCGCGGCAATGTTCGACCATGTTTTCATTCGTTCACCCTGTCCCTTGTTATCTGCAGTGCCTGACGCGACTGCATTCCATTCTACTGCGGCAACCGCCTGCATGATGGCCTCCGTCCTGCACGGCCCTTTCAATAGCGCGCAAAGGAGTCAAGCGCCGCATTGTCAGCCGATTTCAGGCCACTGTACAGTCCAGCGGCCATCAGTCACGAGTCAGGAAGCCACAAGCTCCTGCCACTGACGCTCCAGACGCTTGGTGGACACTGGCGCCAGCGTCCCCAGCTGCTGGGCGAAAAGCGAGACCCGTAGCTCTTCCAGCCACCATCCAAAATCTTCCAGTGCCCGCTCCTGAAGCGCGTTGCTCCCCTGCCTGCGGCGCCTTTCCTCGAGCCGGCGCTGGAAGTCGTTGACCTCCTCCATGGCCAGCTGATCGCGCCGTACTTCGCGCGGCGCCTTTTCAAGCCGGATCTGCGCTGCCTCCATATAGCGTGGATACTGGACCAGCCACTCTCCCGCGGCGCTGATAAAGCCCGGATAAACCAGCCGCTGCATCTGGGCACGAACATCACTAAAGCTGAGCGCCAGGTTAAAGGCCACCCTGCCCTTGAGGGCCTTGCTGACTTCAAGGTGACGCTTGAGAATGCGCTCCAGCAGCGCCACCAGCGACTCGGCCGTCTCGTGCAGTTGCGAACGCTCGCTTTCAAGGCGCGCTTCAAAGGCCGCCTGATCACGCGGTAACGGATCGAAGGCAAATACTTTCAGGAACACGGCCTCAATAAAATCATCCACCAGATCCCGCCGGGTGCCGACATTGGCATAAAGCAGCACACAACGCTCAAGTCCGGGCAGATCGCGAGCCAGAAAACGAACCTGATCCGGCAGACGGCGCATGGCCAGACGCTTGATGCCGTGGCGATGCTGCGCGTACGCCTTGTCGGGATGATCAAACAGCGTCACCCCCAGCGTGCCCCCCTCGTCCACCAGCGCCGGCCAGGCCTCGACACGAATGCCGGCCTGGTCACGCACATGAGACTGCGGCAGCGCCCCGGACGGGAACTGCGTCAGTCCCTGCTGCGACAGGGCATCCCCCGCCATGGCCTTCGTCCCTGCCACGGCCTCCTGCTCGAAACGCTCGATCAGGGCATTCAGGTCACGTCCCTCTCCCAGCACCTGCCCTTCATGATTGACCACGCGGATGTTCATGATCAGGTGCGCCGGCAGCTGCTCCGGACGCCACTCATCGGCCGACAGTCGGATGCCCGTTTTCTGACGTAGAAACTCCGCCAGCGCCGAGGTCAACGAGACGTTGCCGGGCGTCAATGCCGACAGCGCGGCATCGGCCCAGTCCGGAATCGGCACCACCTGGCGACGATACTGCTTGGGCAGCGACTTCATCAGCGCAATGACCTTGTCACGACGAAGGCCTGGCACCAGCCATTCCAGCCGCTCACCCGGCAGGGTGGAGAGCATGGACGCCGGTACCGTGATGGTGACGCCGTCATCCGGCTCGTTGGGCGCAAAGTGATAGGACAGCGGATAGCGAATCCCGCCGCCCTGATAGCTCAGTTCGAGCGTATCGGGATACTGCTCGACCGTCACCTCACTGGCTTCACGCGCCAGCAGGGTCTCCATGTCGAGAAACAGGATATTGGGGTCGTGCTGTTCGCTGTGCCGCCGCCAGTGCTCGAAACTCTTGCCGTTATAGATATCGGCCGGCAGGCGCGCATCATAAAACTCGAACAGCGTCTGCTCATCGACCAGAATGTCGCGGCGGCGGGCGCGATCCTCGAGATCCTCGACCTCCTCGATCAGCGCCCGGTTATGCTCGAAAAAGGCGCCCTTTGTCTGGAACTGCCCTTCCACCAGCGCATGGCGGATAAAGAGCTCCCGGGACTCCTCCGGCGCAATGGGGCCGTAGTGCACCTTGCGGCGCGCCACGATCGGCAGGCCAAACAGGGTCACCTGCTCATAGGCCACGACCTGGGCACGCTTCATCTCCCAGTGCGGTTCGCTGTAGCTTCGTTTGGTCAGATGCTCTGCAAGCGGCTCGATCCACTCCGGGCGAATGGCAGCCACCTGGCGGGCGAACAGCCGTGTCGTTTCTACCATCTCGCCTGCCATGATCCATTTGGGCGTACGCTTGGCAAGCCCGGACCCCGGGTGGATCATGAACTTGCGATTGCGCGCGCCCAGATACTCCCGTGGGTCCTTGTCGGAGCCGGCATGCAACCCCAGGTTGGACAAGAGCCCGGTCAGAAGCGCCTGATGGAGACGAGCGATGTCGGGCTCGCCCTCGTTGTCGACCAGCGCCAGTTCGCGGGTCAGCTGCTTGAGCTGCCGATAGGTGTCATGCCATTCGCGCAGGCGCAGATAGCTCAGATAGTTGTCACGACACCAGCGCCGCAGCTGGTTGGCCGAGAGCTCGGCGCGACTGGCCTCAAAGCCCTGCCACAGGTTGATCCAGGCGGTGAAATCGGAATCCTTGTCCAGCCACTGACGATGTTTCTGATCCGCAGCCTCGCGCTTGTCGGCGGGGCGCTCCCGCGGGTCCTGAATGGAGAGTGCACTGACCACGATCAGCGTCTCGCGCAGGCTGCCAAACTCGCTGGCCGCCAGCACCATGCGCGCCAGTCGCGGGTCAATCGGCAGCCGGGCCAGCTGGCGACCGGTTCTGGTCAGATGCTGACGCTCATCGACAGCCCCCAGCTCAAAGAGCAGCCGGAAACCATCCTTGATAAAGCGGCTGTCGGGCACATCCACAAAGGGGAACCGGCCAATGTCTCCCAGCCCCAGTGACAGCATGGAGAGAATGACCGAGGCCAGGTTGGTGCGCTGGATCTCGGGTTCGGTATAGGCCGAACGCGACAGGTAGTCCTCTTCGCTATACAGCCGAATACATACACCTTCGGCGATACGTCCGCAGCGCCCGCGACGCTGATCGGCACTGGCCTGGCTGATCGGCTCGATCGGCAGACGCTGTATCTTGGCCCGATAGCTGTAGCGACTGATGCGCACCAGCCCGGGGTCGATCACATAGCGAATGCCGGGCACGGTCAGCGAGGTTTCCGCCACGTTGGTGGACAGCACGATGCGACGGCCCGTGTGCGGGGCAAATACCCGATTCTGCTCGCTGTTGGACAGTCGGGCATACAGCGGCAGCACTTCCGTATCACGCAGCTCCAGCCGGCGCAGCGTGTCGGCCGTCTCGCGGATTTCGCGCTCGCCCGGCAGAAAGATCAGGATATCGCGCGGGCCGGTATACCAGCGCTTTTCACGCTCGATACGTCCGATCTCTTCAACCGCACTCACGATACCTTCCTGCAGCGTCTGGTCTTCCTCCTCACGCTCATCACGCACCAGCGGGCGGTAGTGTGTTTCCACGGGATACGTTCGCCCGGAAACCTCGATCACCGGTGCCGGTGTGACGGTGCCATCGTCGTGATGTTCACCAAAGTGACGCGAAAAGCGCTCCACATCGATGGTGGCCGACGTGATGATGACCTTGAGGTCGGAGCGCTCTGCCAGCAGACGCTTGAGATAGCCCATCAGAAAATCGATATTGAGACTGCGCTCGTGCGCCTCATCGATGATGATCGCGTCGTAGCGCAAAAGCTGCGGATCATGCTGGGTCTCGGCCAGCAGGATACCGTCGGTCATCAGCTTGACCCGGGTGGTCGGGTCGGTCTGATCGGTAAAGCGCACCTGATAACCGATCACGCCACCCAGCGAGGTACTGGTCTCCTGCGCCAGTCGCTGCGCCACGCTGCGCGCCGCCAGACGGCGTGGCTGGGTATGGCCGATCAGGCCACGCACGCCCAGCCCCAGCTCCAGGCACATCTTGGGCAGCTGGGTGGTCTTGCCGGAACCGGTCTCGCCTGCCACTACCACGACCTGATGATCCCGGATGGCTTCCAGAATATCGTCACGTCGTTCGGCCACCGGCAGCTCTGGTGGATATTCAAGCGTCACGGGCTGGTTGCGACGCCCCTGCGCCAGTGCCATGGAGCGCGTCAGGCGGGCCTCGATATCCTTCAGGGCCTTATCCACGGGCTGACCGCGGCGAATACGCCCGGTCAGACGGTCCAGACGCCGCCCCTGCGTCACGGCATCGCTGATCAGCGCATCATCAAGGCGGCGACGCAGTGATGCGTGCGCCTGCTGCGCCGACTCACCGGAGTCAGTCACGTTATCGCTCAAGGTACCCTCTGGACTTTTGAAACCGCCGAAGCGGTAGTGACAACGGTCATGGCAGCGCCATGACCGTTCAATGGAAAGGTGTTCTACCAATGGTTACAGGAAGATGATTGTAGCGCCAATAAGGCCCTGGCAGCCAACCACCCGGCGGATCAGGAGGCGTCCTGACGCGTGGTGTCGGATAGTTCATCACGCAGGACACGACGCAGTACCTTGCCGACACTGCTGCGCGGTAGCTGATCGCGAAACTCAAAGCGCCTTGGCACCTTGTAGCCGGTCAACTCCTGCCGGCACCACTGCTTGAGGGCGGCAGCATCAAGACTGGCCCCGTTTCGCGGCACAATGAACGCCACCACGCTCTCCCCGCTGTCCTCATCGGGCAAGCCGATCACCGCGGCCTCATGAATGTCCTCGTGTCTCAAGAGAACATCCTCGACTTCGTTGGGGTAGATATTGAAGCCGGAGCTGACGATCATGTCCTTTTTGCGATCCACGATGCGCACAAACCCGTCGCGCTGCAGCACCGCAATATCGCCTGACCTGACCCAGCCATCGTCAGAGAGCGTTTTGGCCGTTTCTTCGGGCAGATTCCAGTAGCCCTTCATGACCTGCGGCCCCTGCACGCAAAGCTCGCCGGGCGTGTCGTAACCCAGCGGTTGATCGTTGTCATCCAGCACCTGAAGGCGGGTACCGGCAACCGGCCGGCCAATGGCGCCCGGCTGTATCCTGTCGGGTGGATTGACGCATACCACCGGCGAGGTCTCGGTCATGCCATACCCTTCCAGCACGGCAGAACCGGTCACCTCGTACCAGCGGTTGGCCGTGGCCGTATTGAGGGCCATACCACCGGAGACGCTGAGCTTTAGATGGCTGAAATCCAGCTTCTGGAAATCCGATCGCCGGCACAGGGCGGCAAACAGCGTGTTGAGCCCGATAAAGGCAGAAAAGGGCTGCTGAGCAAGCGTTTTGACAAAGCTGTCCAGATCCTTCGGGTTGGGAATCAGGACGCTGTGACTGCCGGTTTCACAGCCGAACATGCAGTTCACGGTGAAGGTATAGATATGATAGACCGGCAGGGGTGCAATGATGGTTTCCTGCCCGCGGGTCACGGCGCTGCCCAGCACCTCCCCGGTCTGGCGCATGTTGGCGACCAGGTTGGCATGGGAGAGCATCGCGCCCTTGGGTGTACCGGTCGTGCCGCCGGTGTATTGAAGGATGGCCAGATCCTCATCAAAGCCCCAGCGGCTGTCATCGACCCGGCCCTTTTGCTTCAGGACCTGGCGCATCGTCACGGCATCGGGCAGATGGTAGCGCGGTACCTGGCGGGCAATATAGCGCGCCCCAAGATTGTATTTAAAACGCGATGGCCAAGGGTGAAGGTCGGCCACCTCGGTGACCACCACATGGGCCATCGGCAGGCGCTTGAGCACGGCTTCCAGCTTGTGGGCCATGTGCGCAAACACCACCACCCCGCTCACCCCGGCATCCGCGAACTGATGGTACATCTCTTCAGCAGTATAGAGCGGATTGGTATTGACAATGACCAGACCGGCCTTCAGGGCACCAAACACGGCCACCGGGTACTGCAGCAGATTGGGCAGCACAATGCCCAGACGGTCCCCGGGCGACATGGAGGTCTGCGTGACAATCCAGTGGGCAAACCGGTCCACCAGATCCTTCATACCTGCGTAGGTCAGCGTACTGCCCATACAGGTAAAGGCGGGGCGATCAGCGTATTGCGAACAGGCTTTTTCAAACACGTCGAGAATCGATCGGTAACCGTCATCCTTCTCGAGCGCGGGCCCTTCAAGCAGCGCAGGTACCGTCTTCATCTCGCTCATGCCATCTCCCGATCATCATGCCGCTTGCGGCCAAATACCGTTTCATGGAAAACCCCTAAAATAGCATGAAAGCCTGATACCAGGGCCGGACGCCAGGGGCTCGACGAAGTTCGCACCCTCTCGGCACAATGGCACAGGTCCTTTCCTTTGTCCTTATCAGACAGTCTACTGACATGGAGCACGCGATGAGCAACATTCTGGAAGACAACTCCCAGGCAATCGGACAAACGCCGCTGGTCAGGGTCAGGCACCTGACGGATCATCCTCGCGTGTATGCCAAGCTCGAGTCGCGTAATCCGGCGCTGTCGGTCAAGTGCCGAATCGGGGCCAACATGATCTGGGATGCCGAAAAACGCGGCGCTCTGAAACCGGGGATGGAGATCATAGAGCCCACGTCAGGCAACACCGGCATTGCGCTGGCCTTTGTGGGCGCGGCGCGCGGCTATAAGGTCAAGCTGACCATGCCGGCCTCGATGAGCATTGAGCGCCGCAAGGTGCTCAAGGCGCTGGGTGCCGAACTGGTGCTGACCGAGCCGTCAAAAGGCATGAAAGGCGCCGTGGAGCGCGCCACCGAACTGCGTGATGCCGAACCCGAGCGTTACTTCATGCCGGCCCAGTTTGAAAACCCGGCCAACCCCGAAATTCATGAAAAAACCACCGGCCCGGAGCTCTGGGACGCCACCGACGGTGATCTGGATGTTCTGGTGGCCGGGGTCGGCACCGGCGGTACCATTACCGGCATTTCCCGCTATTTCGAGAAGATCAGGGGCAAGGCGCTTCACAGCGTGGCCGTGGAACCCGCCGAGTCGCCCATCATCGGGCAGCGCCTGCGCGGAGAAGATCTCACGCCGGCCGGCCACAAGATCCAGGGCATCGGTGCCAATTTCATTCCGGCCAACCTGGATCTGGACCATGTCGATCAAGTAGAAGCCGTCACCAGCGAAGAGGCCATGGCCATGGCGCGACGTCTGATGAGGGAAGAAGGCATGCTGGTGGGTATTTCCTGCGGCGCTGCCATGGTCGCCGCCCTGCGTCTGGCCGAAGACCCGGCATATAAAGACAAGGCCATCGCCGTCATCCTGCCCGACAGCGGCGAACGCTACCTCTCAACCGCGCTGTTTGAAGGCATGTTTACCGAAGAAGAACTGAGCTAAAAAAGGTTCGAGTTGCAGGATAAAAAAACGCCGCAGACACGTGATGTGTCTGCGGCGTCGTTTTTCAGCCAACTGTGCAGTGTTGTTGGCAGTCACCCGGCATCAGACTGTCACGGCTTCCGGCGTGCCGACATTACACCGCTCACCGTCGCGAAAGACCATGGCTTCACCGGGGTGCATATCCTGCCAGCCCGACTCACTGGTCAACGGTGTCGTGGCCAGAAGGGTGTAGACCGTAGTGCTGTCGCAGTGATTGGCAAGGTCGATATGTTCACCACTGTCCAGCGAGGTCACAGTGCCAAAAGGGGCGCGTCGGGTCAGCCAGCACATTTTCTTGCTGCAGTAGGTATAAAGCACTCGGCCATCACTGAGCATCATGTTGAAAACACCCATCCGTGCCAGCCGGTCACCACACTGACGCAGCCGCTCACATACCGCGGAGACATCATCGCAGTCTTCCTGCGCAAGCTGGTCCAGCAACCAGCAAAAAGCATGCTCGCCATCGGTGGTGCCCAGCGGCGTAAACCGACCGGATAGCTTGAGCACTTCAAATCCCTGCAGCTGACCCTGCATGATATAGCACCAGCGGTGCCCTTTGACTTCACGTGTGAAAGGATAGGTATTGCGGATATCGACGCTGCCTTCATTGGCCTGACGCAGATGCCCCATCATGATGAGCGCTGGGATCTCGTCATCACCCAGCAGCTCTGCCAGCGGTGACGCCACGGCCGGGCGTAGATCATGAAAATCGTGGTAGCCATCACGACGGTAAAAGCCGACACCGAAGCCGTCACAATGAGGGCCGTTGGCGCCCCCGCGCTGCCTGAATCCACGCCAGCTGAAACCGATACTGACCGGTTGACTGGCGCTCATGCCCAGTAGCTCACACACTCGGGTCTCTCCTGTGTCGGGGACGCTGGCGTCGCAGGCGACGCCGTCTGAAGACAAGCAACAAACAGAACACGATCAGCGCGGCAGCAACCCACCACGCTTTGGGGTTCTGCGCCCAGTGCATGATTTGTGCTCTGGCTGCGGGCCAGTTCTCCTGCGCCAGATGCCACAAGCGCTGCAGCGACCATTGCTGATCCTCTGCCTGCTCATCCGGAGGTGCCATTCGCTCGCTGCTGACCGCATCCCGGTCAAGACGTGCACCGGACAGACGGGTGGCTGCATCGCTGTTGAGCATTACCGGGGGCAGAGGAATTTCAAGTATTCGATTATCCAGCGCCACTGTTGCCGCAAGATCGACCGGGACGGATTCATCGGGCAGATCATCCGGCAGCGTCACCTGCCAGCGATCATCTGCCAGCGGTTTGACGTCCAGGGTTTCCCCCAGAAGGTCTGCGTGGATACGCGTGTTGTCACGTGTCAAACGAGGCCAGGCCGCGCTCAGCGTAATGCGGGACTGATCACCGGAGAGCGCGGCATCGATGACCGGCACCACGTTGACGCTACGGGTCAGCAGTCGTGCAAACGACTCGGTACGCGCCTGCAGTGCCAGCTCGGCATTGCCGGTCTGATCGATGCGCTCGAGCCGCCCGCGATAGTGTCCATCCGATTCACGCTGTAAACGGGTGCTGGCGATCTCGCCCTGCGCGCCGCGCAGCACTGCACTGACGGAAGGCTGCTGCGACGGGTCACCTCTCTGATCATTCATGCCCTCCAGCCAGACTTCAAGAGGCTGATCAATATGGGCATAGAGCGTGGCCGGGATGGTAGCGCTGCGCAGCTGCAGGCTGGAGTCGATCAGAATGCGCGAACCGGCACCCACCGGCCCTTCGATCTGCCACTGCCCGGCGGCGGGCTCGGGAACGGTGATCAACTCGTAGCGATCATCATGGCGCCAGCGACTCGCCACGCCGGGCGACTCGATACTCAGGCGGTCACCACTCGGACTGACCAGTGTGACGGGGCCTGCGTCCTGATCATGGAAGATCAACGCCGTAAATTCCTGCACCTGGTCGTCGACCCTGAATCGGCCATCTTCCAGCGGCAGCTGCTGGCGCGGAGCCACCTGGTTGAGAACATCAAGGAAGGAGCGCAATAGCGCGCGGGAATCTTCTGCCACCGAGGCCAGCCCGCCGGTCTGCTGTGAGATGGCGCGCATCAGATCGGTATCGGCATTGCGAGACAGCGCAATGGTATGAATGACGACGTTGCGCTCGGCAAGAGCCGGTGCGAGCGTTTTGATAATGCGCTCGCGCGAGGCGCGATCCCGAGCGGGCTTGTCGCTGATGGCAGGAATATCCACCATGCCATCGGTCAGCACGATCAGATGTGTCTTGCCCTCTGCTTGTGCCCCCTGAGTGGCGAGGTTCAGCGCCGATTCGAGATCGGTAAACTGCTCGTATCGGGTCAGCTGAGGCAAAACGGACAGTGCGCGCTGGCGCCACTGGGCGTTGACGGTCCCCATCGCCAGTGGATTGGCCACCTGCTGACCAAAGGTCCAGAGCCCGGCACGAACATTGTCGGGCAGCAGATCCACCAGCAAGCGAACCCCGCTGGCGCGCAGGTTGTCGGGATCGTTGTCCTTCATGCTGCCGGAGACGTCAATTGCCAGACGAACATCTGACAGACGAACATCACCCTGTTCAGGCGAGCCCTGTGGCGATGCCTGAGCGGGCAGTGCCATCAGGGCCAGCAGCAACCATGCACCTGTCATCAGCCACCGATACAGCATAGGGCCTATCTCCCGAGCGAAGGCTCCCGACGTGCTGGCGCACTTTCACGACGTCGACGGGCGGAATCACGATCATCACTGTTGCCCCTTTTTCGGGCACTGCCGGAACGGTCATCGTCGTCCTTGTCATGGCGACCGCGCCGACCGATAAAAAAGGTCACCAGCATGCCCAGTACAGCGCCAATGGCCATCAGGATACCGCCAAGGAAGATCTGACCGCCGTTATGCTGCAAAAAGCCGACAGCTGTCACGACCAGCGAAGGCGCCCAGCCTGAATATCCAAGTTCCGACTGCGGGCCGGGAACCGAAAAAAACGCCGGCATCCAGAGGAGCCCCGCCACGCCGCCAGTGATCAGCCAGCGAGGCAGGCGCGGCAGAAATGAAATGGCGAAGTAGCCGAAGACCAGCACCGCAACGGATAATACGAACCAGCATAGCCACAATAGTGGGATCGAGTCTGAAATCAGCACGCCCTTGATACCTCCGGGTTAAATACAGCGACCAATGTTACACTGCACATTATGAAAGAACACCCATCCCCCGCGCCGGTTGCGCGCTTCAGGAAAGTCGAAGATCCCCACTGGCACTGGCTTGAAAACCGTGATGCGCCAGAGGTGGCCGAGTTTCTCGAAGCCGTCAACCTTGAGTGTGATCAGTGGTTTGAACCGCTTGAATCACTCACCAAAACCCTGTTTGACAGCCACCTTGCCCGCCGCGAGCTGGCCGTCACGGGCCTTGCCACCCCCTTTGATCATTTCGTGTACTGGAGCGAAACGGCATCTGATGCCGATTATCCGGTTTTCTGGCGCCATCCCATCGGGAATGATTTCGATCATCTTGATATCGAGCGCCGCGGTCACGAATGCCTGATCGATCTACAGGAACTTTCCAGACACAACAGCTTTCTCGAACTGGGGGATCTTGCCCTGTCCGAAGACGAGCAGTGGATGGCCTGGACACTGGATACTCAGGGCAACGAGTACTTCGATCTCTATCTGCGCCATCTACCGGATGGCGAGACGGTTCGCCTTGAGCGCGGCATTGGACCGGATCTGTGCTGGGCCGAAGACAACGCCACGCTGCTCTTTACGCGTTACGACACGACTCAGCGCCCGGCCACGGTCTGGCGTCGTCATCGCGACCAGGATAACGCCGTCTGCATCTTTGAAGAAGATGACGTCGAGTTCTGGGTCGGCCTGGACAAGACCCGCTCACGGGAATGGCTGGTCATCCACAGTGCCTCAAAGGACACCAGTGAAACCCATCTGGTTCCCGCGGCCACCCCGGAAAGCGCGCCAAAATGCTTTCATCCGCGCGAGTCCGGCGTGGAGTATGGCATCGATCATCGCCCGGGCATGTTCTATGTGCTTCACAATAGAAATGCCGTGCACTTTTGTCTTGATCGGGCCGAAGAGCACGCGTTTGGGCAGTGGCTACCGATGATCGAACATCGCGACGGCACAACGCTTGAGGATGTGGATGCCTTCTCATGGGGACTGGTGCTGACCGAGCGGGACCATGACAGCGCTCAGGTTCATCTGCGCCTGATGCAGATCAATGAGCACCATGACGTGACCCGCGATGAATGGCTGCCCATTGCGGAAATGCCCTGCAGTCTCGGGCTTGCCGATACGCCTCATTTTGATACGCGCCATCTTCGCCTGCACGAAGAATCCTTTACGACCCCACCACGCTGGGTCGAGTTCGATATCGACAGCGGCGAGCGACGACTGCTGCGCCAGCAGCCCGTTTACGGTGATATTCAGCCCGGGCATCTGGCCTGTCGCCGGCTCTGGGCCACCTCCTTTGATGGCGAACGGGTGCCGGTATCCGTGGTCGCACGTGCGGATCTGATCGACCGCGGGCCGCTCCCCACCCTGCTGTATGGCTACGGCGCCTATGGTCAGACACTTGATCCCTGGTTTTCCATCTCGCGTCTTGAACTTCTGGCCCGTGGCGGCGCCTTTGCCGTGGCCCACGTCCGCGGCGGCGGGGATCGGGGCGAGCCCTGGTATCTGGGCGGCAAGCTGGAGCACAAGGAAAACAGCTTTCAGGATTTCCTGGCGGCGCGCAATGTGCTGGTCGAGCACGGCCTTGCCGAAGAACGCCACATTGCCGCCTACGGTGCCAGTGCCGGCGGGCTGCTGGTGGCGGCCAGTGTGAATCTTGACCCTCACGCCTTCTGCGCGGCGGTGCTGGACGTCCCCTTTGTCGATGTGCTGCGCACCATGGAGAATCCGGACCTGCCGCTGACAACGGCGGAATATACCGAATGGGGCAATCCTGAAGAACCGGAAGCCCACCGACGCATCAAGGGTTATTCACCGTTGAATAATCTGGTGCCGGCCCCCTGGCCGGCCGTCTACCTCCAGGGCAGTTGGCATGACTCGCGGGTACCCTACTGGGAGCCGGCCAAGCTTTATGCCCGCCTGATCGAGCTCGACAGCGCCCGCGGACCGGTTATGCTGCGCACTGACATGAGCGCCGGTCACGGCGGCGCCTCCGGGCGCTTTCATGCCTGGCGCGATGTGGCCCGTCAGGACGCCTTTATACTGTGGGCACTGGGGCTCTCACAGGTCGAGCCGACGGCCGGAACAGTGTCGCCAAACGACTGACTGCGATCGGCGCCTCAAAGGCGCCGATTCTGAAAGGGGCTAGTTATCCCGAGATGGCCCGGGCTGGAAAATGGTCCTGCCCATACCCATAAAAGGGGCGCACCTCACAAGCGAAATGCGCCCCTTTTATTGATATCAGATCTGTGATCCGCCAGGCGCCATCACGACTGGCAGGGCATCACGGCAATGATGTAATCCTCATAGTCCCGTTCAGGCACCGTCGCTTCACTTACCGCCATGCCATGCATGCTGACACCGGCGCGTCGCGCACCGGCGGGATCACCACTGCGCAGTGGATGCCATTCAGGTAGCGGCTTTGACTGCGCCAGACGTCGATAGCCGCAGGTGTCGGGCAGCCAGTGAAACGCGCGAGCGCGCTCCGGTGTCAGCTGAAGACAATCAGGCACCTTTGCAAATCGATGCTCGTAATCACTGCAGCGACAGGCGGTAGTATCAAAGAGTCGACAGGCCACCGACAGCGTCACGATTTCCTGGTTTTCCTCGTCCTCGAGCCGAACCAGGCAGCACTGACCGCAACCATCACAGATGGCTTCCCATTCGCCGGGCGTCAGCGCTTCCAGCGGAAATCGTTCCCAAAAACGCTCACGCATGTTGTCTCCCGACACGTCTTTCAAGATCCTTGGTCATCAGCACTGCCGCTAACGTCAAAGGCCTGATCACGCATTCGTGCATCGCCACCGGGTGGCATCTGCAGGTAATACCCCTTCTCCTTCAGCGCCTCGATCACCCGAGCAGTATTGACCCGCGCCAGCGTTCGCTCCGGCGTCATGATCATCATCATGATGGATTGCGGGGTGCCAAAGCCTTCCAGCAGAGTTTGAGGTACCACGTCCAGTCCACGCGTGCGATCCACGTACAGAAACATCTCTTCCTGACGCGGACTTTTATAAATCTGACACAGTAACGGTGTCGGGGTCATGAGGATCTCCGCAAACACAAAGGCGCTTCAGTGCGCATCAGGGGCCGAAGCGCGGGAACGAGCATCCCCTGACAGGGCCGACACCAGGGCATCGTTAAGAACATCGCCGCGCCAGCCGCTCAGGAAAGGCCAATCGGTGCGTTGAAGATCGGCACTGATCCAGCGCTCGAGCTCACGACGCGTTACGAGGACCTCCGAAGGCAGTGACAGCGCCGCAGCACGCTCATTGACTGCAGCCTTTAACGCCTTCATGCGCTTTTTATACGCATCGCTGACGGGCGAAGGCAGGGTCGTGGGCAGATCGGAAGCTTCCAGTCGTACCGCCTCTTCGATCAGTGACAGAAGCGTATCGCCTTCGCGCTTGATCAGGGCGGGCTTGATGCCATCGACCCGGGAAAGCTCGTAGCGATTGCTCGGCAGCGCCGCCGCCATTTCCATGAGCATGGCATCACTGGCCAGCCAGTTGCGCGGCAGGTTGCGCTCGCGCACGGCACGTTCGCGCCAGACGCACAGGCGCTGAAAGGCCGCCAGCTGTCGCGGCTCCAGTCGCCAGGCGTTGCGATGACGCAGATACCAGCGCGCATCATCGCGCGGGCCTCTTGCAGCCTCAACCAATGCATGACAATCCTCAAGCAGCCATTCAAGGCGGTCGTGCTCGCGAAGGCGTGCCTGCTGGCGCTGCCAGATCGATGACAGCCAGACCACATCCAGCGCCGCATAGCGACACTGCTCTTCACTCAGCGGACGCTGCAGCCAGTTGGAGCGGGTTTCCCCCTTGGGCACATGTTGTTGTTCCCAGTGATCTACCAGCCGTTGATAGCTGATGGAATTCTCCGCACCCAGCAGGGCATGGGCCATCTGGGTGTCCACCAGCGGCGACGGCACATCACCGATCCAGAGCGTGAAGATCTCCATGTCTTCACTGCAGGCGTGCAGTATCTTTAACGGCCCTTCGTTTCCCAGCAGCGCGCGCAGCGACTCGGTGGGCGCCACCACGGTGGGGTCGATCAGATAGACGACATCGGCATCACCCAGCTGAATCAGTGCAGGCACCGGATAGAAGGTGGTTTCGCGCATGAACTCGGTATCTACCCCGATCACCTCGCGGGTCGCAAGATCGGTGCAGGCGCGCTCGAGCGCCTCTTCGGTATCGATAAAGTGCCAGGTTACATCAGTGGGCATGGTCATTTTGTCTACAGCCGCCTGCCGACTCTGGAGCCGGCAGGGAATAAAATAAAACAGGCCGCAGGGCGGCCTGTCGCATCCGTAACGCTCAGCCTTCAGCGGCCACCCGTCACGGCACTGGTCTACTGCCCCGGCTCGCCAAAGGGCTGACGCCCCATGAACGCACGCGACAGCGTCCCGCCATCGACATACTCGAGCTCACCGCCCATGGGCACGCCATAGGCCAGACGCGAGCAGCGTACGCCCAGCGCTCGAAGCTGCTCGGCAATGTAGTGCGCGGTCGCTTCACCTTCCACGGTGGGGTTGGTGGCGAGAATCAGCTCCTCGATCTGCTGCTGGTGTACCAGCGCTTCCAGCTGGTCCAGCCCCAGATCGCCAGGGCCGACGCCATCGATGGGCGAGAGATGGCCATGCAGCACAAAGTAGCGTCCTCGAAAGCCGCCGGCCTCCTCGATGGCCAGCAGATCCGCCGGAGACTCCACCACACACAGGGCATGATCGTCGCGACGCGTATCCTCGCAGATACTGCACAGCCGGCTTTCTGTCAGATTACGGCATTGCTCGCAGTAACCCACTTTCTCGAGAGCCTCGCCCAGCACCTGTGCCAGTCGACGCCCGCCTTCGCGGTCACGCTCCAGCAGGTGAAAGGCCATGCGCTGCGCCGTGCGAGGGCCAACGCCCGGCAGCACGCGCAGCGTTTCAAGCAAACGGTCAATCAGCGGTGAAAATGTCGCCATGAAGTCCGCGTATCCTAGAACGGCATCTTGAAGCCAGGCGGCAGATTGAGCCCCTGAGTGGCTTCTTCCATTTTGGTGCGCGAGTTGACTTCCACCTTGCGCACGGCGTCGTTGACTGCCGCGGCGAGCAGGTCTTCCAGAAATTCCTTCTCTTCCTGCATTATGGCCGGATCGAGTTCGATCGAGGTAACATCATGCCGACCGTTCATGGTCACCTTGACCATGCCGGCACCGGATTCGCCATGCACTTCGGTGTCAGCAATTTCTTCCTGCACCTTCTGCATCCTGTCCTGCATTTCCTGAGCCTGCTTCATCAGGTTGCCCATGCCACCCTTCATCATGATTGCTTCCCTCAAGAGTCGTTAAATCAAACCATTGTCGATCGCAATGGTCAGCTATTGCCAGCATCATCCTGCTCGAACGAGGTCACGCTGCGCTCCAGCAGACGGGCACCGAATACTTCCTGTAGGGACTGAATATGCGGGTCATCACGCAAGGCTTCAATGGCACGCTGCAATCGCGCCTTTTCAAGCCTTGCGCGGCGGCGGGCAGGCGTTTCGATCTGTTCATCGATCTCCCCCACCTCAATGCTGACCCGGCGCGACAGACCGCGGGCGGCCAGGGCCTTTTCAAGACGCTCCCGATGCACTTCGGCATTCATGGCGCTCTGGGAGTGGTGCAACCACATCCCGAGATGCTGGCCATCATCATGGCGCACAATGCAGTTGGCCACCAGATTGGCGGTCATGCCCGAAAGCCCGAGTCCGGGAAAGAGATCGAGCCATCCCGCGTTGTCGATCGGCGTATGATCTGCCTTGACCGGCAGGGCACGGTGACCGGCCTCGGCGTCTGACGTTTCATCGTCTCTCGGCGCCTGCGGCTCATCGCGGGAGGGTTCATCGGAAAGCCCTTCAACCATCGCCGCCAGTGCCTGAGCCTGGCCGGCAGCATGATCGCCCACCGCTTCGTTCATGTACTCGTCAAGTGGGTCGTCCTGCTCGTCATCATCTGCTGCAGACTCATCCAGCACCGGCGACGACGCTGCGTTGTCAGATGCGTCATCGGAGAACGCCTGACGTGTATCGGCGACTGCCGGGGCATCCGGCGTCACCGCCGGCTGTACGACATCAGCAGGCGCGCGCTCTCCCACTTCTTCATGCAGCGCCTCACCATAGGCAGCACTTTCTGCAGCGTCCGCCAGCGAGGCCGCCGCGTCATCATCATTCCAGGGCGGTGCGGGAGCCGGTGCGGAAGCCGAGGCGGGAAATTCAGCCGGAGAGGTCTCGGGCCCTGTCGCTTCAACCGGCGCGGTCGGGAGCGTCATCACCACCGGAGGCTCGGGTTCGAGCGCTTGCGCCTCCGGGCTGTCCGGTTCAGACGCAGCATCGGCGGGGGCCTCCTGCGGGGCCGCGGCGGTATCCGTCGAAGGGGGTGTCGGCGACACATTACCGCGTATCGGCAGCGGCTTGTGATCCGGAGCAGGGGCGCCCTGCGGGCGGAAGGCCAGCATGCGCAGCAGCGTCATCTCCAGCGCCGTTCGCTGCTCCGGAGCATTGTCCATGTCACCGCGGCCGTTCAGCGCAATCTGATAGTAAAGCTGCACGTCCTCGGGCGTGAAGTGCGCGGCCAGCGCGACCAGCGCCTCGCGGTCGCCCTGGGCATTATCCAGTGCCGCCGGCACCATCTGCGCAATCGCCAGACGATGAAAGACGCCACACAGGGCATCCAGTACGCCGGCAAAGTCAGGGCCCTGTTCGGCCAGCTGCGCCACTCTTGCCAGCACATCGGCAGCGTCACCGCCGGCCAGTGATTCAGCCAGCGCCAGAATCTGTCGATGATCGAGTGTACCGAGCATCGCAATGACATCCTGCTCGCGCACTTCTCCGTGACCAAAGGCGATGGCCTGGTCGGTCAACGACATGGCATCGCGCATGGAACCATCGGCGGCACGGCCCAGCAGCCAGAGCGCGGCAGTATCGAAGGCCGTCTGCTCCTGAGTCAGCACATGTCCCAGGTGATCAACGATCCGCTCGGGGGTCATACGCTTAAGCGCAAACTGCAAGCAGCGCGACAGCACCGTAATGGGAAGCTTTTGCGGGTCGGTAGTGGCCAGCAAAAAACGCACGTGCGGCGGCGGTTCTTCCAGCGTCTTGAGCAGCGCATTGAAACTGTGGGTCGACAGCATGTGCACCTCATCAATGAGGTACACCTTGTAACGGCCCTGAGTCGGCGCGTACTGCACGTTATCAAGCAGCTCACGGGTATCTTCAACCCGAGTTCGCGAGGCAGCGTCCACCTCGATCAGGTCGACGAAACGCCCCTGATCGATGTACTGACAGGTCCGGCACTGCCCGCACGGGCGCGACGTCACGCCGGTTTCACAGTTCAGGCACTTGGCCAGAATGCGTGCCAGCGTGGTCTTGCCCACCCCTCGCGTGCCGGTAAACAGGTAGGCGTGATGCAGCCGCCCCTGATCAAGCGCGTTGACCAGCGCACGACTGACATGCTCCTGCCCTATCAGCTCATGAAATGTGCGCGGCCGCCATTTGCGGGCCAGTACCTGATAGCTCATGCAGCGCGATAGCCTGTATTCAAAGCGGTGAAGTGTCGACGCATGAGAAAGATCGTCGACCGATGGATAGGCCGACCATTCTATCGGCTGGGCGTAGATGCGCCAATCAATCCATGACAACGACTCTTGTCATGATCACCGGGGACAGTCTTTCAAGGGAAATAGCGTTATGACGGACAGCACAACATAACCGGAAGGGTCGGCATGATCAGATCAGTATGGAGAGGATACTTCGAAGAGAGGGTGGCGACCCTCGACAGCCACATCCCGGCACACGCATCCATCACTACCGTTGCTCCCTTCCGGGCCTGGCGGGGTTCGCGATATCGCGTTGCGAGAGGACCATCGAGGGTCACCATCACCGGAGATCAGGGCATGATATGTGCCGGCCGCTGGCCAGCCCCCAATCAACCGAGCGCGCATCTTAGCAGCACGACTCCCGGAATCGCAAGCGATGCCGACAAACGATCACAACAGTCTTGATGCGCCGGCCGTCCAGGGTAGACTGCCCCTCTTTTGCGTACGGTCGCTGCGGAGCCTTCATGGCACTACTGCTCATCGAGGATGACGTGCTGCTGGCACAGATTCTTGAAACCCTGCTGCGTGATCATGATGACCGGCTGGAGATCATGACACGCGGCGATCATGCCTGTGATTATCTTGCCACGCCTCGCCAACTCGACCTGGTGATTCTGGATCTCAATCTGCCACATCGCAGCGGCCTTGAAGTACTTACCACGCTGCGTCGGCACGACCATCAGACACCCGTGCTGATTCTAACCGCCCGCGCCTCAATCGAGGACCGCGTGGCCGGTCTTGATCTGGGCGCCGATGACTACCTGACCAAGCCCTTCTCGCTCGACGAATTCGAAGCCCGAGTACGTGCGCTCTTGCGCCGCGCGCGACCAGTCGCCAATGACACCCTCACTCTGGGCCAGTTGATGCTGCATGTCCCGACCCAGCGACTCGAGCTCAATCAGACGCCGCTGTCGCTTCCGGGCCGCGAACAGCGTCTGCTGGCCTGTTTGCTGCGTCATGGCGAACAGGTCATCAGCCGTGCCGATCTCATGCGTGAGGCCTTTGGCGGCGATGCCCCACCGGGGGACAACGCGCTCGAGGTCTATGTGCACCGTCTGCGCCGACGCCTTGAAGGCAGTGATGTGCGCATTCGTACTGTCCGCGGCCTGGGTTATCGTCTGGAGTTGAACTAGGCCGTGGCACCTGCCGCCAGTCTTCATCGGCGCCTGCTGGGCGGGCTCACCGTGCTGTTGCTGCTGACCTGTGTGCTGCTGCTGCTGCAGTCTTGGTACAGCGCGCAGCGCAGCGCCGATCGTGTCCATGATCGCCTGCTGGCATCCGCCGCCCAGGTCATGAGCGATCAGGTCGGCTGGCGCGACGGTAGACTCTGGTTTGATGTGCCGGCCTCGGCACTGAACATGCTGGCGCCAAACGGTGATGAACGCGTCTTTTATACGCTGGTCGATCACAGGGGGCAGACGGTCAGCGGCAACGCCGATCTTGAAAATCTGGTCACGCCACTGCCAGCCACCGGCACCTTCCAGGCCGATTCGGCTCATCTGAATGGTCTGTCATTGCGTATTGGCGCATTGGGGGCGCGTCTGACCGCCTGGCAACACCGCGAACCCTATACACTGCTCGTGGGCCACACACTGGAGGCACGACGCGCGATGACGATAGCGCTCTTTCGCGACAGCAGCCTGCGACTGGCCGGTATCGTGGTGCTGGCGCTGACAGGGCTTTTGATGACCCTGCGTCTGGCCCTGCGACCACTGGAACATCTGCGCACGCGCTTAAAGGCCCGCTCGGCGCATGACCTCTCCCCCATCAATGCCCGCGTGCCACGCGAGCTAGAAGAACTGCTTGCAGCTCTCAACGCGCTGCTGGCCCGCCAGCAACAGGTGCGCACTCATGAACAGCGCTTTATCGGTGACGCCTCCCATCAACTGCGGACGCCACTGGCCGGAATTGCCGCCAGCGCAGAACTGGCACTTAGAAGCCATGACCCGCATTGCTGGCAGCAGGCCCTGCAGGAAGTACAGGGCGGCACTCGCCGCGCGACTCGCCTGGCCGAACAGCTGCTGTCATTGACGCGTCTTGACGCTCCACAAGTGCCGGTAAATCGACAACCGATAGCGCTCAAGACGCTGGCTCGCGACACGCTGCTTCGCCTGCTACCGGCTGCCGACCGCGCCGGCATCGATCTCGGACTTGCCGAGCCCTGTCCGGCGCTGGCCGTAGAGGGCGATGGCTGGCAGCTCGAAGAAGCGCTGAGCAACCTGATCGATAACGCCCTGCGCTACGCCCGCACCCAAGTGACCGTTGGCATCGATGCCCACACCAGAGTGCTTTATGTCGCAGACGATGGCCCAGGCATTAGCGCCGCCGAGCAGGCGGACGTGTTGCGTCCGTTTCATCGCTGTCAGGAGCAGGGGCCCGGTAGCGGTCTTGGGCTGGCGATTGTCGATGGCGTGGCCCGAGCCCATGGTGGGCACGTGGTCATGGACCACACGGACAGCGGTGATTTCAGGATCGGTCTATGGCTACCCGATTGATGCTGATGCCAGCTTCCTTCAAGGCCCTGTGCCGCACGGTGTTGATCATGCTGCTGATCCTTGCAACCGCAGCCTCTGGTGCTGAAGGCACCGGAACAACCTCACCGGGCCATCTGCACTTTGAGGGACATGGCGTTGAGCGTCTCAATATTCAGGGGGTGGTGGAAGTCGACGTTCTGCGCCCCGTACTTGAAGCCTTTCATCAGCGCTACCCGGGCATCACGCTGGACTATCGCGACGCCTCACGTGGCGAGCCCCACCCCTTCACCACCATACCCTCCGATGTCGATCTATTGATGTCCTCGGCCATGGCACAGCAGTACCGTCTGGCCAACGCGGGTCTGGCACAGCCACTGGGCGAGGGAGTGATCAACCCGGCCTGGCCGCAGGACGCCCGCTGGCGTGATGAGCTTATTGGCCTGACCCAGGAACCCCTGGTCATGGTCTACCGTCGGGAGCTGGCCGATCGCGCCCAGCCGCCAACGGATCATGCCAGTCTGCTGGCCCTTTTAAACCATCACCGTGATGCGCTGACCGGTCGCGTCGTGACCTATGACCCCGCCCGAAGCCCGACTGGTTTCATGGCCGTAGCCCAGGATGTCGCGCGCTCTACGGAGGCATGGACACTTTTCGAGGCCATGGGTCAGGCCGACACACAACTGGTGGACTCTACCGCTGCGATGCTTCAGGGGCTGATCGAGGGACGCTATCTGATCGGCTACAACCTGATCGGCTCCTACGCGCGACGCGCGGTTCAACATCATCCCGAACTGGTGATGCAGGCCCCCGATGATTATGCGCTGGCCCTGCAGAGGCTGGCGCTGATTCCCGGGACTGCCCAGCACCCGAACACGGCCAGACGCTTTCTGGCCTTTATCACCTCAAACGAGGGGCAGGCCGTCATGACATCCCGGACACCGCTGGGCAGCCCGCTGGCCGTTCATGACGCTACTGGAGGCGAAACATCACTGGAGCCCATTCGACTGACACCGGGATTGCTGGCGCTGATCGACCCGCTCAAGCGGCAGGCTCTGCTCCACCGTTGGCAGACGATTTTTAAAAGTGACCGGCACTTCGTCTCGTACACCGTTGAAGGCGAGGTAGAATAGCCCTATAGAAGATCCCGAATGCCTGGCATCGGGCCCCTTTTTTGCACCGCAGGACATGAACATGAGCAGGATGGTACGTGTCGATCAGCTTCTGGTCGCCCAGGCACTGGTACGTTCACGCACACGTGCCCAGCGCCTGATTCGTCACGGCCGGGTACAGCTGATCCAGCAGGGGCAGCCACGCACCCTGACCCGCCCAGGCGAAAAGCTGCCCGAAGAGAGTGAGTTTCATGTCATTGAGGACCCGGAGGAGCGCTACGTCTCACGAGCCGGGCTCAAGCTCGAAGCACTGCTGGCCGCCACCAAAATGACGCCCAAGGGGCTGACGCTGCTGGATGTAGGTCAGTCGACCGGCGGGTTCACCGATTGTCTGCTCCAGCATGGGGCGGCACGAGTGATCGGCATCGAAGTCGGCCATGACCAGCTCGATGCGCTGCTGCGCGACGATCACCGGGTGCACTGTCTGGAAGGCATCAATGCGCGCCACCTGCCGGACGAGCAGATCATGATGCTGACCCCTGACGGGCTGGCCGGTGCCGTGATGGATGTGTCGTTCATTTCCCAGACGCTGATTCTGCCGGAGCTTTCGCGTCTGTTACCGGCCGGCGCGCATCTGCTCAGTCTGGTCAAGCCACAGTTTGAGCTCTCCCCCGAGCAGATCGGCAGCGGCGGCATCGTGCGCGATGCACGGCACTACGCGCAGGTGGAAACCCGTCTGCGACAGTGCTGTAAGCAGACCGGATTCACTTTGCACTACTGGGGTGACAGCCCGATCACCGGCACAGACGGCAACCGGGAGTTCGTGATGCATGCCACCCGCGATCTCGGCTGACCGGAATCAGGTCAGCTCGCCGGGCGAGACATCGCCCGGATCACCGTCATGGGCGCTTCTGGAATGAGGGCTCGGGCGTCCATCCCGCGTCGCCCGCTGCTGAACCAGACGCTTTTCGCCCTTTTCGTTGTGCAGCCAGACGTCCATCTGCTGAAAGGCCACACGTAGACCGCTGGTCTTGAATTCGGCATCGACCCGGCGATTGATCTCATCGGTGACCACCAGACGATCGACCAGTTCGTTGACGAACACCCTCAGCTCGAAATTGAAGGCGCTCTGGCTGTAGGCCATGCAAAACACCTGCGGCTCGGGATCGGCAAGCACCTTGGGGTGCTCATCGGCAATGCGTCGAAGAATGCGATGGGCCAGATCGAGATCGGTGCCGTGCGCCACCCCAAAGGTCAACACCACGCGCGTGATGTTGTCGGTCAATGACCAGTTGATCAGCTGATCCGTCACGAACGTCTTGTTAGGGATGATGATCTCCTTGCGATCAAAATCCGTCACCGTGGTGGCTCGGATACGAATCCGGCTGACCGTGCCGTGCAAATTACCCAGCGTAATGGTGTCGCCGATACGAATCGGTCGCTCGAACAATATGATCAGACCTGAAATGAAATTGGCAAAGATCTCCTGCAGACCAAAACCCAGCCCGACCGACAGGGCGGCCACCAGCCACTGCAGCTTGTCCCAGGTCACGCCCAGCGTGCCCAGCGCTGCCACGATACCGCTGCCGACAATGGTGTAGGACAAAAGCGAGGTAACCGCGTAGGCACTGCCCTGCTTGAGATTGAGCCGGGACAGCACCATGACCTCCAGAAGCCCCGGCAGGTTGCGTGCCATGACCACCATCAGTCCGACAATGATCAATGCCGTCATCACATCGGCCAGCGTCACCACGTTGACGTCGCCACCAGCGGCATCGCTTTCGCTGATCTGACCGATGCTGACGTTATCCAGATACGACAGCACGCCCAGAAGGTCAGCCCAGACCAGATACAGCACGCTGATAAAGATCAGAAACAGGATCAATTTGGACAGACGCAGTGACTGCTGATTGACCTGTTCCATATCCAGCGGCGGTTCCTCGACAAGCTCAACACCGCTTTCGGCGGCACTGTCACGCCCCTGTGCGCGGCGACGGGCCACCGCACGTCGGTACGCCAGCCGCCGGGCCGCTACGGCCAGTCCCCTGACCACGCTGGCCTCAACCAGAAGCCACAATGCCAGAATATAAAGCGTCAGAATAAAGCGGCTACACAGCCGCAGCGCCGTGTATTCATAGCCAAACAGAATCATGCCGATCAGTGCCAGCGGCACCATGGAAAGCGTAACGCCCAATAGCAGACGGAAAAGACGTACCCCCATCCAGGGCACATGCGCCAGAATCAGGCGCAGCATGAAAACGCTCATGCCGACCAGCCCCGCCAGCATGATCAAAAGCGCCAGCGGCTGCTCGGCCAGTCGGCTATCGGCCTGTTCGGCAATACTGGCCACCACGACCACCGGGCTCACGCTGCACCCCAGCCAGAAGATATTGCGACGCAACTGTTCGACATAGGAAGAAGGCCAGTGAAAATGGCGTATCGCCACCCCGTCGGGCACCAGCAGACGTCGAATCAACCCGAACACCTGTACGGCAAGCGCCAGCTGCAAAAGCGCTCGTCCCAGCGAGACGGCAAACCCTTCGCCGCCCAGCCACAGGGCTATCCCGGCAGTCAGGAGGGTCAGCGGCAGTGTCGAGGACAGGACCAGATTGAGCAGGATGGCACGGGGGGTATGCAGCTGAGTATCCCGCTTGAGACGACCGATCTGGTCATGCAGCTCCAGCAGATAGGCCTTGATGCGACGACGAAAAAAGGCCACCAGTCCGGCCACGATCAAAAGCGGTACGGCCAACAGGGCTCGCGGGGAAGGGATGGCCCAGAGCGACCCCAGCGTCTGAAACCATTGTCCACCCAGCAGCTGCTGCCCGAGGCGCTCCGGAAGCTCCCTGAGCCATGACAGGCCCAGCGGCTGTCCGTTGGCAACCCAGAACAGCTGCTCTTCAATGGTGTCACGCACCGAGCGGCTGATGTCGACCAGCTGTTGCTGGTTAAGCTGAACATCGATGGCCCGGCTCAGTAGACTGCCGTACTCGCGATCCAGCTGATCCAGCAGGTCACGCCGCATCTCGAGCGTTTGTAGCAGTACCTGACGTGCCTGAGGCGTCAAGGGTTCATCGCTTTCCACTTGGGTATCAATGTAGCTTTCAGGGTTGGCCAGCGCCTGGCGCAACTGGCCGATATCAAACTGACGCAGGCGAAGGTCGCCAATCTCTTCCTGAAGGCTGTTCTGATTCTGAACATCGGGTAGCGATCCACGCTGCTGACGCAGCACGCGCGACAGCAAAAGGCTGCCTCGAAGCGCCTCGATCTGCTCGTTGAGCGTGCGCTCGACCTGGCGCACCTGCTCAAGCCGGGCACGGGTATTGATCCCGGCACGAATCATCGTGTTGGCGCGATCGGTCGTGCGCAAAAGCTCCTGGGCCAGCGCCTGATTTTCGGCACGCGCTTCATCTACGACCGGATTGCTGATCCGATCGTTGTCCCCGATGTGAGCGGCCTCGGCGATGGCCTGTTCGGAGGCGTCCCGTCGCTTCTGGTTAATCGCTTCCTGCAGCACCAGCAGCGTGTTCTGATTGATATCAATCTGGCGCGCCAGAAGCTCTCGATGCACCTGATTGACGTCGCGCAGTACCGTACTGTTGGCCAGCTGACGCTGACCCAGCTCGATTCGGGCATCCAGCAGAGCCATGCGCACGTCGACCAGCTGTCGTTGTTCGCTGCTGGGCGCATTGCCGTCGCCGGATTCCAGTGAATCGCTGAGCTGCTGTTGCTCACGACGTGCATCGCTGATGGTGGCCTGCACCCGCTCAGGCAGGGTCTGTGCGCTGATCAGGGCACGAGAGACTTCGCTGAGCTGCTCCTGCTGACGCTTGAGGTCCTCAAGAGTGGTGCCCAACCGCTGCTCCAGCTGTTCGACAGAACTCCTGCCCAGTGCCTCACTGTCCAGCGCTCGATCACTTTCCAGCCCCTGTAGCTGACTTTGATACTGACGCCGCTGTCGGCCGGCCTGATTGACTCTCTCTTCGAGCGAGGCCTGTTCCTGCTGCGTTTTATCAAGTGCCTCAAGCGCCTCGCGGGTCTTTTTCAGCGTTTCGAGCGTCCGCTGTTCGACCGCGCTTTTGGGGTCATTGCCCTCAAGCGTCTGTATTTGTTCGTCGATGGACTGACGAGTCGGCATCTCCTGATCGCTGGCCAGTGCCCACAGAGGCATCAACCACAACATCAGTATCATTACCAACAACATGACCCGGCATGCTGACCCCCTGACAGGTTTTCCCACGCTGACCCTACCTCACATGAACGAACATCTCTGGATTAGAACTTCCTGCGCAGACATAATATCGATCTACCAGGTAATAACTAAAACGTCGCCCGGGATTGCCGATAATGACAGTCATCCCGATAGCGCCTGCCCCACCCCTGGGCATGTCGAATTCAGGGCGCCATGATAAGCTCATCGTGACGTCTGTCATCTCTGGAATGGATCTTTATGACTCATCGTATTCAACGTCTGGTAGTGAAGTCCCTTCTACTGGGTCTCATGACAGGCAGCACGCTGGCCGGTGCCGCGGAAAACGATACCGATACCCTCGCCATGCAACGGGATCGTGGCAGGGAAGCACTTGAGCGGCAGGCGACGCTTAACCCGGTAGCCATTACCGTATACAAGCGCAATTATCTAATGCCCTATACCTATAATGCACGTCCCAATGGCGAGGCCTTCAGAGAAATCAGTGAAGACAGCGATATTGATCGCGGCGAGGTAAAGTTTCAGTTCAGCGTCAAGGTCGGGCTGATTGATGACGTGTTTGGCGACAATGGTGATCTGTACTTTGCCTATACCCAGCGCTCCTGGTGGCAGGCCTACAACAGTGACGCTTCTTCGCCATTTCGCGAGACCAATTATGAGCCGGAACTGTTCATGAGTTTCGATAACAGTACCGTTCTCGGGGGCTGGACCAACACGGCCAATCGCGTGGGCCTGGTGCATCAGTCCAATGGTCGCTCCGATCCGCTGTCACGCAGCTGGAATCGCATTTATCTCGACAGTATTTGGCAAAAGGGCAACTGGACTGTCTCAGTGGCGCCCTTCTGGCGTATCCCTGAATCCGAAAAGGACGATGACAACCCGGATATCGAAAATTACGTGGGCTATGCCGATATCACGACAAGCTATCTTTTCAGCAACCAGCACGAGATTACCTGGCTTGCACGTGGCAATCCGGGCAAGGGCAATTTCGGCAATCAGATTGATTATTCCTTCCCGCTGCACGGCAAGATCCGCGGTTTTGTACAGTACTACGAGGGCTACGGGGAAAGCCTGATCGATTATGATCACTACACTCGCCGTATCGGCCTCGGCTTTTCGCTGAACACGTCATTTCTGGGGATTCCGAATACCATTTAGGTCTCTTGCGGAACGCATGATCTCTTTACATTGATGCCTTCGGCCATGCTGCTATGATGAGTATGCAATTTTATTGTCAACGGAGGGACATAGCATGGCCATGAAGCCGATTAGAGGTAATGAAAACGACACTCAGGATCAGCTGCGCGAGGATTTGCGTCAGTTATCCAGCACGATCGAGGAGTTGATGCATGCCACTGCTGATGACTCTCGTGAAAACGTGGCTCGCCTTCGTGAACGTGCACAAGCCAGGCTGACAGAAACCCGTCAGCGCCTGTCGACCAGTGGCGAACGCGTTCGACATCAGGCACAGGACAGCATGGAATGTGCCGACCAGTACGTACGCAGCAATCCATGGAAGAGTGTCGGCTACGGTGCGGCCCTTGGTGTTGTCGTAGGTCTGATTCTCGGTCGCAGCTAATGTCTTCCGGTAGCGGCCCGGCCGAACGCGTTATTCTGGCCGCGCGACGTCTTCTAAGAAACCTTCTGGATACCGGCGAGACACGTTTGCGTCTTGCTGTTATCGAGCTTCAGGAAGAACGCGCAAGACTTTTTTCTCTGCTGTTGCTCTCGGGCATTGCGCTAATGCTTTTTGCCTTTGGCATCGGCATGCTGATGCTTTTGATCATCGTGGCCTTTTGGCAGGATCACCGTCTGCTGGCCATTGGCATTGCTGCCGGCGTACTGATCGTCTCGGGGCTTCTGGTGGCGCTGCGTGTGCGTTCCATTTCGCGCGAGCCAAGCCTTTTGCGCTCAACGCTTGCCCGCTTTAGTGAAGACAAGGAATTGCTGGATCAAACGCGCATCGACCACACCCGTGTGGGAGAACGCCATGAAGAAAGATGAACTGGCTGCCCGGCGCCATCGCTTCGAACAGCGCATCATGCAGGAGCGTCTCCAGATTACGAGTGCGGTTCGTGACTGGAATGAGGCCACTGCCCCGATTGACCATGGGTGGCAGCAGGTTTCTCGCTACAAGGGGCCAATCCTGTTGGGCTCTGGACTTCTGGTAACCATGCTGTCACGCAACAAGGGCCGAGTCGGCAGGCTGTTCAAGCGCTCCATCGTTGTCTACACGATGGCGCGCCGTGCCAAAAAAATGATTGGGCGCTAGTCATGGCCATGAAGTCGCAGCCGTTTTTCCCTGCGCACAGGCACTAAAGCGCCTGCGCGCAGGCATACCCCGAAGCCCATGCCCACTGAAAGTTGAACCCGCCCAGCTGGCCCGTCACATCAAGGGCTTCTCCGATAAAATGCAGCCCGGGTTTGCCATGAACGGCGAAACTCTTTGATGAAATGGCACGGGTGTCGATGCCGCCAATGGTCACCTCGGCCGTGCGCCACCCTTCCGTTCCTGCCGGCTTGATCGTGAAGTCCGTGATCTGTCGGGCAAGCGTTTCAAGCTTCTGATTGCTGTAGTCTGCCATGACGCCGGAAAGTCCCAGCCACTCTTCCAGCGCCTGCGCCAGTCTCCTGGGCAGATGCTCACTCAACCAGCCGCCAGGCGTTTTTCTGGGCGCGTCCTGACGTACGCCTTTAAGCGTGGCAGAAAGATCATCCACGTCCGGCAGCCAGTTGATGTAAAGCTCGTGACCGCCCTGCCAGTGACTCGACGCCTGCAAAATGGCCGGGCCTGAAAGTCCACGATGGGTCAGGAGCGTCGCGTCCCGATAGCTCCCCTCACCGCATCGTACGATGGTTGGGGCAGACACACCCGACAGCGCCGCCATGCGCTCTTTCCATGGCATATCAAGCGTCAGTGGCACCAGCGCCGGACGAGGCTTGATGACCTCAAGGCCGTATTGACGGGCGATGTCGTAGGCAAAACCGGTCGCACCAAGCGTTGGAATCGAGAGCCCACCGGTCGCGATAACCAGCTTGTCCGCCAGTACCTGCCCGGTTGAGGTCGATAGCACAACGCCCTCGCCCTGGACATCCACGTGCTCGATCGACGTCGACAGCCTGAGCTCTACACCGGCCCACTGGCATTCGGTCAACAGCATATCCACGATCGGCTGACTGGAATCGGCACAAAAAAGCTGTCCCGGTGCCTTTTCGACCGGTTCAATACCATGGCGTTCGACCATCTCTACAAAGTCGTTTGGCGTATAGCGCCTGAGGGCAGAAATGGTGAAGTGCGGATTACGCGAGAAAAAATGACCGGGGGCCGTTGCCATATTGGTAAAGTTGCATCGCCCGCCACCCGACATCAGGATTTTCTTGCCGGGGCGTTTAACGTGATCCAGCAGCAGAACGCGTCTGCCGCGATAGCCGGCCTGTAAAGCGCACATCATGCCTGCGGCACCGGCACCAATGATCACGACATCCCAGTGATTCATTCGCTTTTCGTATCTCCATCAGTTGCCATATGGGCCTTTCCGAAAAAGAGAAAGGGCCGCAAAAGCGGCCCCTGCTCATCGAATACGTTGAAAACTCATTCGGTGGGCGACATGGGTGTTTCCACATGACCGCCAAACTGCTGACGCATGGCAGACAGCAGTTTTTCGCCGTAGGTATTATCGCTGCGCGAACGAAAGCGCGTAAAGAGCGCACTGGTCAACACGTTGGCGGGCACGGCCTCTTCAATGGCCGCCTCGATCGTCCAGCGTCCTTCACCGGAATCGTTGACCTGGCCGCTATACTGCTCGAGATCATGATCTTCGGACAGGGCGATCGAAGTGAGATCCAGAAGCCAGGAGGAGATCACACTGCCGCGACGCCAGAGCTCGGCAATGTCTGCCAGATCAAGCTCATAGCGTTCGCCTTCGGGCAGCGTCTCAAGGTTACGATTCTTGAGAATGTCAAAACCTTCGGCATAGGCCTGCATCATGCCGTACTCAATGCCGTTGTGAACCATCTTGACGAAGTGACCGGCACCGACAGGACCGCAGTGGAGATAGCCCTGTTCGGCGCGGCCATCAAAACGCTCATCTTCACGACCGGGCGTCTTTTCAATATCGCCGGAGCCGGGCGCAAGCGTATCGAAAATGGGGTCCAGACGCTCGACAATGTCCTTCTCGCCACCAATCATCAGGCAATAGCCACGTTCACGACCCCATACGCCGCCGGATACGCCGACATCAACGTAATGCAGGCCCTTTTCACCAAGCTCGCGAGCGCGACGGACATCGTCCTTGAAAAAGGCATTGCCACCTTCGATCAACGTATCGCCCGGCTCAAGCAGTTCCGACAGCTTGCTGATGGTGGATTCAGTAATCTCGCCTGCCGGCAGCATCAGCCAGATATTGCGCGGTGCGGGGAGCCTTTCCACTAAAGCCTTCAGGGAATCTGCGCTGTCGGCGCCATCCTTTTGAAGGGCTTCTCTTGTCTCATTACTGGTATCGAACACGGCGCATTCGTGACCGGCGTCCATCAGGCGGCGCGTAATATTGCCGCCCATTCTGCCAAGACCAACAATTCCTAGTTTCACTATCGCGCTCCTGTCTCGTTGCCAGTCAGGCCGCCAAGCCCGACAACATCAATATCGTGATCACGAGTTTAACAAAGGAGTCTGTTTTCTGCCTCTTGCCACAGGCTTATATCAGCCAAACCCTGATAGCTAAAAACTATATTTTTAATCCTTCGTTATGCCGATGTGCTCAGGCTTTTACATCAGCCTTAAGGCGGACTCATGGGCGCTCAATATGGCACAGAGCAAACATTTATATAGCGCAGTCTATCCATTACTGTGAACCCCCAAGCTTACGTGTAATGACCTAAAAAATCATTAAGTAACATTTTGCTGACATGCCTGTCATTACAAGCCCAACAGGGAGTATTATTCCATGCACCGGGAAAAATTTGTTGCTCTGGACTGGCTGCGTTTCGCACTGGCGATATACCTGGTGCTTTTCCATACCCTTAAGGAGTATGGCGATATCAAGGCAGTACAGTGGATATACAGCAGCATGAGTCTGGGCTTTTACTCCACAAGTACCTTTTTTATCCTGTCCGGTTTTTTGCTGGCACATGTCTATATCGGCAGGGATCAGGGGCGCCATCTTGATTACAAGCGTTTCTGGATCAAGCGCTTTGCCTCACTTTACCCCATACATATCCTTGCCCTGATCATTGTGCTGCCGCTGGTGGTCATCAATGCAGGCGGCATTGCCCAGATCACGGTCACTCCCAATACCAACGACTGGGCGGAAGGCGGCAGCATGGCGTCCCATGTGCTGGGTATGGGCGGCTTTATGAGCAACCTTTTGCTGCATGTCAGTCTGTTGCATGCCTGGAACCCCTTTTACACCACCTTCAACTTTGCGACCTGGTCCCTGTCGGCCCTGTTCTTCTTTTATCTGGTGTTTCCCTTTATTGGCCCTGCGCTGGCACGCATTCATCGCCCCCTGCTGGCCCTTGCTGCCATTGGTCTGATCTACGCCCTGCCGGCGCTATACATGTTTTTGACAGGCACCAATGACAACGTCATTGCGCACGGTCTTATGCACCGTAACCCTCTTTTCCGCCTGCCGGAGTTTCTTGCCGGCGTCGTTTTGCATCAGATTTATTTGCGCCACAAACTGCTGATGGCGACGCTTTTCAGCGCGCGCGGCACAATGGCCTGTCTCGCCTTTATCCTGGGATGTTTTGCATTCAGCGCCTGGATTCATGCTGAAGTTCGGGGCAGCTGGTATTACCTGCTGCATAACGGGCTGCTGCTGCCTTCCCAACTGCTGCTGGTGTTGATGTGCGCCTGGTTTCAACCCGACAGCAATACGGCGCAGGCAAGACTGGCAGCACGTCTGGGCGTGGCCTCGCTGTCCATTTTTGCCCTGCATACGCCGCTTAACATGGTCTCTTCGAAAATCGAAAAACTGATGCAGGGCACCATCGAGATGTTCACCACCCAGGCGCCCATTTCCGTATCGTCACTGATCCAGCTGGCAGGAGAGCAAACGCGGGAACTCTGGATGTACCCGTTTTTTCTGGCAGGGGTTGTGGCGGTATGCCTGCTGTTTCAGGAGCAGCTGGTGAACCGAATGCGCATGGCCATTCAGGAAAGGCTCTTGAACAGGCAAAAGCGCGCCCGTTCCGATATGTTTCACGGGCATGCCTGAGGCATGCACGTCACAAGAAACTGCAACATGCCGGGCACGCGGAAAGCAAGGATCGCGAACTAAACTTTTGTTACCAAAAAACACATTTTGTGTAGCAATAGAGCAACGTTGCGGGTGAACAACCACGACGACATTTTCAGGCCGGTCACGCACCCTCGCAACCGGCCTTTTTTTATGCCCGCAGGAAATCGAAAGGGCCTCGCCTCAAGACCTGGACAAACCGGCACGAAAACAGGCACATCCCTGTGCAGAAGGTATTCCGTGACCGTCCAGGCATCCTGCCCATTTGCAGTATCCAGTATTTGCTTTAGCTATATTTGATACACGTCAAGATGACACAAAGCGTTACTATCCAGGGCATTTTCAGAACACACCCTGCTGACCATTTCTATCGCTCTTGAGCTGCCAGACATGGTGATGCCCCTGCCCGGGTCATAACGCGTCTCGCCTGTTGAAACGACTTCAATGATACGCTTGAGGGCTTGATTAATGACGGGTGCGTGGCTCGATGCCCGCAACCCGGGCATGTATAGCCAATGCCCAGGCCAATCCATATTCACGACCAGGGAGCGCGCCATGTTTCGTGCCATTGTGATTCAAAGGACAGAAGATCAATCCACCAGCGCAACGGTGACCGAGCTCGCCTCCGAGGCACTTCCCGAAGGTGACGTGCAGGTGCGTGTTGACTGGAGCACGCTCAACTACAAGGATGCACTGGCCATCACGGGCAAGGGGATGGTCGTCCGTCAATTCCCGATGGTGCCGGGCATTGACCTTGCCGGCGTCGTCGAACACAGCGACAGCGCTGACTGGTCTCCCGGTGATCATGTGCTGATCAATGGATGGGGCATTGGCGAAAAGCACTGGGGCGGGCTGGCGCAAAAGGCACGCGTACAATCCTCCTGGCTGACGCGTCTTCCCGACAATCTGGCATCAAGACAGGCCATGTCAATCGGCACCGCGGGGTATACCGCCATGCTGAGTCTCATGGCACTAGAGCGTCACGGTCTGACACCTGACCAGGGTGACGTGCTCGTCACCGGTGCCAGCGGCGGCGTGGGCACCTTCTCCGTCATGCTGCTGGCGCAGCGAGGCTATCGCGTGATTGCTGCCACCGGCCGCACCGAAGAGCAGGACTATCTCAAGGCATTGGGCGCATCAAGGATTATTCATCGCGACGAACTCTCCGCACCGGGCAAGCCGCTGGGAAAATCGCGCTGGGCAGGCGTGATCGACTCGGTCGGCAGCCATACGCTGGCCAACGCCTGTGCCCATACCCATGAAGACGGACTGGTCGCGGCCTGCGGCCTGGCTCAGGGAATGGATTTTCCGGCCACCGTGGCGCCGTTCATCCTGAGAGGCGTCACGCTTTTGGGCATCAACAGCGTCACGAGGCCACAAGCCGAACGTGACATTACCTGGTCGCGACTTGCCAGCGACCTCGATACCGACATGCTGGAAACGGCCATCAGGGAGATCAGCCTTTCAAAGACCATCGACGCCGCTGAAGATCTTCTGTCCGGCAGAATTCGCGGGCGGCTGGTGGTCGACGTCAATCGCTAGAGCGCGAGAAACGAAGTAGACATCAACTCATACAAGGGCGCTCAGCGAATTACCAAGCGCCCTTGAGCCCTGCCCCTATTGCTTGATCAGCTTTCCCCAGTCTTCGTCGGTCTCTTCCACAACGATATTGATCATGCAGCGATGAAGATCCGATTGCTCATCACTCACCTGATATTCAAACAGGCGGCTTTTTACCCGACCGGCAAAGCTCTTTTCCTCTACGCCGACATGGTTGATGCGCACGTAATCGCCCACGGCCGGCAGGGTCGGCGGCTTGGCGGTCTGTTCATCAGTAATCTGAACGGCGTCGCCAGTATCTATCGGCTGCTCGGCACCCATGGGAAGGTACTGGTAATTGAAAAAATAGCGCATGGTCTCTCCTGAGTTGTTTGCTGTTTCAAGGATGGACCGGAAACGCGCTGCCGGACAGGTCGATTTTCTGCATCATCGATATCGAGTGACTGCCTACCAAAAACGAAAAGGGAAACCAGACTTTGGCCTGATTCCCCTTTGATGTTTTGAAGCGATGGTATCGAAAGCCTGCTGACCCGGGCGCCCTGCCCTTCAGCATGACCCAGACAATGCTTGTTGCCTCATGCCATTTTTTAGACACGAAAAAGCCGGCTACAAGAGCCGGCTGATTCTGAATGCGTGGCGGAGAGGGAGGGATTCGAACCCTCGAAGCCTTGCGGCTTACACACTTTCCAGGCGTGCTCCTTCGACCACTCGGACACCTCTCCGCATTGTCGTCCGCGCAGACTTGTCTGCGAGAACGGCGCATATCCTGACATGACGGCCCGATAATTGCAAGTCTCAGCCGTCAATACGCTCGACAAAATCGCGAGGGTCGAGCGGTTTTGGTACCCGGTCTCCCATGGCGCAATGCCCCAGATAGAGAAAGCCCACGAGCTCATCCTCGCGCTCAAGCCCCATTGCCTTGTGCACAATGTGATGGTGCGCGAAACCGCCGGTACGCCACATGGCGCCAAGCCCCTGGGCATGCGCTGCGTAAAGCATGGCGTGGGCTGCACAGCCGGCCGAGATGACCTGCTCGATACGCGGCACCTTGTGATCCGGCCTTACCGCCGCGATGACAGCAATCACCACGGGGGCACGCAGGGGCTTGCCACACGCCTTCTCAAGCGTTTTATCACTGACCTCCGGATTATCGGCCTGCTCGGCGCGCGCAAACAGCGCCCCGAGGGTCTCTCGCCCGGCGCCGGTGTACTCGATAAAGCGCCAGGGCCGCAGCTCACCGTGATCAGGTGCGCGCAGGGCGGCGCGATAGATCAGCTCCATCTGCTCGTCCGTGGGGGCCGGTCCTTCCAGCTTGCCGTGCGACTCACGATCCAGCAGTAGTGCCATGGCGTCCATAATGCTCTCCTGCCCTACTGGCGCATCAGGCGCAGTGTCTTGAGGGGTGTCTCACCCGGCAGCGCTCGCCATGGGCTGATGTCCAGCCCGCCCCGGCGCACATAACGTGCCATGACCAGCAGCTGATCCGGCTCGGCCTCACGCAGAATATCCATGAACATGCGCTCGACGCAGTGCTCGTGAAACTCCTGATGCTCGCGAAAGGAGATGATATAGGCCAGCAGCGCATGATGATCGAGCGCCGGGCCGCGATAGCGAATCAGCACGCTGCCCCAGTCGGGCTGCCCCGTGACCGGGCAATTGGACTTCAAGAGGTGCGAGTGCACGGTCTCTTCAACGATTTCATTGTCGGTGATGATCAGCTCGGGGTCGGGCTGATAGGTATCCACCTCGACCTCGAGATCATCCAGACAGAGACCAGGCAAGCGCCCGGGAGCCAGCGCCATGTCATCCACGCCAAACAGCGTGACTTCCACCTCGGCATCCACCACGCGTGACAGATCCTGCCTGAGCACCCGGCGCACCTCAACGGAGGAGGCAAACCGGGTCTGATTGAAGCTGTTGAGATAGAGCTTCCAGGACTTGGACTCGATCAGATACGTCGAGCTGGCAGGCACGCGAAAGCGCGCAATGGCCACGACCGGCTTGCCGGTCGGCGTCAGCCAGGAAAGTTCAAAGGCCTGCCATTCATCCTCGCCCTCAAAGGGGAGATCATCCTCGTCAAGATCCAGCGACGCCCGGTTGACACTGCGCGCGATGGGAAAAAGCAGTGACGGGTCGTACTCGGTGATGTAGGCACTGGTCTGTCCCAGTGGTGCATCCTTCAGGTCGTCGCTCATGATCAGCTACGCAGCCCCTTGCCACGGCGCAGCAGCCACATGGCCGCGGAGAAGAAAATCACGATAAACACCGCAATGGCTCCGACAGCTGCGCCAACATTGATATCGGAAACGCCAAGGATACCGTATCGGAAAGTATTGACCATATACAGAATCGGATTGATCAGGGAAACGTTCTGCCAGAACTCCGGTAGCGTGTGAATCGAATAGAACACGCCGCCCAGATAGGTCAGGGGAGTCAGCACAAAAATGGGCACAATCGAGATGTCATCGAACTTCTTGCCCAGCAGGGCATTGATAAAGCCACCGATTGAAAAGAGCAGCGCGGTCATGATCACGACCAGTGTGGTCAGAATCGGGTGCTGGATGTCCAGGTCGGTAAAAAAGAGCGACACGGCGGTTACGATAATGCCCACCGCCAGCCCGCGCGCCGAGCCACCGATGACAAAGCCCGACAGCACCAGCCAGTTGGGCATGGGCGAGATAATCATCTCCTCCACGCTGCGCTGAAACTTGCTGCCAAAAAACGAGGACGCCACATTGGAGTAGCTGTTGGTGATGACCGACATCATGATCAGGCCGGGCACGATATAGTCCATGTAATCCACGCCATCCATCTTCCCGATACGCGAACCGATCAGATTGCCGAAGATAATGAAATACATCGTCATCGTGATGGAAGGCGGCAGCAGCGTCTGCGGCCAGATGCGCATGAAGCGGCGAATTTCGCTGCGCACGATGGTCCAGAGCGCCACCATCATCTGTCGAGTGTTCATCAGCGAATGCCCCCCTGCGGCCCTTCTGTCTTGTTGCTGCCTTCCACCATGCGCACAAAAAGCTCCTCGAGCCGGTTGGCTCGATTGCGCATCGAGACCACCTCGATATTTTGCTCACTCAGGCGTGCAAAGGCGTCATTGATACGCTGACCCTTGTCGATCGACAAGGTCAGCTGAGCATCATCAAGTCTTTCCACATCAAACCCTTCAATAACAGGACACTGCGCTACCGGGGAGGCCAGGTCCAGCACGAAGGTCTCGCGACTGAGCTGGCCCAGCAGCTCGCGCATGCTGGTGTTATGCACAATTTCGCCATGATTGATGATGGCGATATTGCGGCACAGGCTTTCTGCCTCTTCCAGATAGTGTGTGGTGAGGATGATGGTGGTGCCTTCCTGCTCGTTGATGCGCTTCATGTATTCCCACATGCTGCGGCGCAGTTCGATATCCACGCCGGCCGTGGGCTCATCAAGAATCAGAAGCCTTGGGCGGTGAATCAGGGCACGCGCAATCATCAGGCGTCGCTTCATGCCGCCGGAAAGCATGCGTGCCGCGTCATGACGCTTGTCCCAGAGCCCGAGGTCTTCCAGCAACTGGCGGGCACGGTCTTCGGCCTGGCGACGGGGAATGCCGTAATAGCCAGCCTGGGTCAGTATGATGTCTTCAACCTTTTCAAACTGGTTGAAGTTGAACTCCTGGGGCACGACGCCCAGATGGTAGCGAGCACGGGCAAAGTCGCGATCAACATCAATGCCGTAAATCGACACCTCGCCGGCTGTCTTGCGGACCAGCGAGCTGACCACACCCAGCGTGGTGGACTTGCCGGCCCCGTTGGGACCCAGCAGTGCAAAGAAATCGCCCTGCGGCACTTCCAGGTCGATCCCCTTGAGGGCGTGAAAACGGTTGTCGTAAACCTTGGTCAGGCCTCTTATGGAGAGGGCAGCGTGCACGTTTGAAACTCCATGGTCAGTCGGGGTATCACCAGCGGACAATCGCCTCTTCACATAGGGAGACCGCGCGCCAGGAAAGAACGGGGAAAAGGACGATGACCAGCGAAGCATCTGTTAGAAGATGCGGAAAATGAGTGCGGCGGAAACGAGTCCGCATGCTGGCGTCAAAAGGATAGCTGAACCCATGATTTCAAGCACTATTCAGTCATAAAAAAGAATTCCGGACGCCCCGCCATTCGTACGCTCAGGGCATCTCCATGGCTCTTTGGGCAGCCGCCTGCCCCTCGGTCATCGACCCGCTATCCACGTTCTGCTTCCAGCATTGTCTATGCTTTGCGCGCCACATCGATCGGCGCGTGTCACGCCGCACTGGAGAAAGGAGGCAGATAACGTGCTGATGGCAACAGGCGCAGTATTGGCGGGGCTGATCGTTCTCGCCTGGAGTGCAGACCGCTTTGTGGATGGCGCTGCCGCCAGTGCTCGACACCTAGGGTTATCGCCCCTTTCGGTGGGCATCCTGGTGATCGGCTTTGGCACCTCGGCACCGGAGCTGATGGTCTCGGCGTTCTCGGCGGCCGCGGGCACGCCAAGGCTGGCCCTGGGTAACGCCTACGGCTCGAATATTGCCAATATTGCGCTTGTGGTCGGTACAGTGGCCCTTGTCAGCCCACTGGTGATGCGCCCGCAGATCGTCAGGCGCGAGCTGCCGCTGCTGTGTCTGGCCACACTGGTTTCTCTCTGGTCCCTGTGGGACGGCCGAATCTCCCGCCCGGAGGCTTTACTGCTGCTGGGACTGCTGATCGTCTCGCTGGCGTGGAGCCTATTGCGCTCGAAACAGGCTCCCGAGGCTGATGAAGCGGCCCATCAGATGTCGCTCCGACGCGGGCTGCTCTGGACGCTCGCTGGCCTGGTGGTGCTGCTGGCAAGCTCTCGACTACTGGTCTGGGGCGCCGCACACATCGCCAGTGCCTTTGGCGTCAGCGATCTGGTGATTGGCCTTACAGTTGTCGCTGTCGGCACTTCCCTGCCGGAACTGGCGTCATCATTCAGTGCAATACGCAAGGGACAGCACGATATGGTGCTGGGCAATATGGTGGGTTCAAACTTTTTCAACACCCTGGCCGTGGTCGGTCTCGCCGGTGTCATTCATCCCATTGCCGTGGAACCCGATGCGTTAATACGCGACTGGCCGACCATGGCGGCGTTAACACTACTTCTGTGGTTGTTCGGCCTTGGATCAAAACGCCGGGGTCGTATCAACCGACTGGAGGGTGGTGTGCTGCTGCTGATCTATATCGCCTATACCGTCTGGCTGATATCAAGCGTCGTCATGAGCCAGGGTTAAACAGGAGGCTGTCACATCACGCCCGTGGTATGCAGGGCGCAGGATTCAGAGAGAAAGTGGCGTCCCATAGGGGGTTCGAACCCCTGTTACCGCCGTGAAAGGGCGGTGTCCTGGACCACTAGACGAATGGGACGTATCAATACGAGCAGAAAAACCGATCGGGTTTGCCTGTCAGGCAACGATTCGGAGGATCCGTTCTGGATATCGAAATTGGAGCGGGAAAGGAGATCGACCGGGCTGGCGTTCCAGCTCACGACCCATGCTGCCTGACTTGCGCTACCAAAAGTTGGAGCGGGAAAGGAGATTCGAACTCCCGACCCTCGCCTTGGCAAGGCGATGCTCTACCACTGAGCTATTCCCGCACCGGTCATCAATGAAGCGAGTGGCGTCCCATAGGGGGTTCGAACCCCTGTTACCGCCGTGAAAGGGCGGTGTCCTGGACCACTAGACGAATGGGACGCATTGGAGCGGGAAAGGAGATTCGAACTCCCGACCCTCGCCTTGGCAAGGCGATGCTCTACCACTGAGCTATTCCCGCACCGGTCATCAATGAAGCGAGTGGCGTCCCATAGGGGGTTCGAACCCCTGTTACCGCCGTGAAAGGGCGGTGTCCTGGACCACTAGACGAATGGGACGTATCCAGTTCGCCTCACCGAGTGGCGCGCATATTACCCACGCACGACAGACGTGTCAAGCATGTGACTCACATCAAAATCATTTTTTGATTTTTTCCATGGCACGATAAAAGCAACGCAACAAATCCCGCCCGAGCGGTGCCCAGCCCTACCCGCCTGATATCCGGCGCGTTTCTTGTATCCAGTGATACTCATTTCCAAATGGCGGGTGTCTGATGTCCTTATGCGTCCCGAAGCGTCAAGCGCTGAAGCAGCGCCCCTGACGGCCGATCTGTCCACCGCCGGCTCGGCCCGCATACCTGCAAACAGGGTCGGTGCTCTGGCACATTCGACAAGTCCGGCCACTACAAACTTTCAGGTCGATGCTGCCTTCAACACCCAGCGGAGTTATGGGGGCGGCAGCTGTGTCGCCCCTCATCACCTGGCAGTCAATGCCAGGCGGGATGTTCTTAAGCAGGGCGGCAATGCGGTCGAGGCCATCGTGGCGGCCGCGGCGGCCTACCCGCACATGAATGCACTGGGCGGTGACGGCTTCTGGCTGATCAACGAGCCGGGCAAGGCGCCGGTTGCCATCGATACCTGCGGTGGCGCAGCGCAGCTGGCCACTCCCGACTTTTATGCCGGCAAACGGGACACTCCGGAACGCGGTGCCGAAGCCACTCTCACCATGGCAGCCACTTTCAGTGGCTGGCAGAAAGCGCTCGACATTGGTGCAGACTGGGGGACGCCCCTGCCCCTGGGCACCATTCTGCGTGACGCCATCCGTTATGCCGAACAGGGCATCGCTGTTTCAAGAAGTCAGGCAGCCCTGACACGCAAGCATGTCGAGCGCCTGTCTCAAAGCCCCGGGTTCAATGAATCCTTTCTGATTGACGGCGAGATTCCTCTTGAAGGCCAGCGGCTGCGTCAGCCACGTCTAGCCGCCACGCCGAGGCGTCTTGCCAGCGCAGGACTTGATGATTTCTATCGAGGCGAACTGGCCCAAAGCATGGCGATGGATCTCGAAGCGCTGGGCAGCCCCCCCCTGCGCCTGAAGGATTTCCATGACTATCAGGCACAGATCGTGACGCCGCTGTAAGTGGCGCTGAAGGACGCCACGCTTTATAACCTGCCCGCCCCCACCCAGGGCATGGCGTCACTCATGATTCTGGGGATCCATGATCGCCTCAGGATTGAAAGCGGCGTTTTGTGGCAAAACCGTGGCATCAGCTTTTCGCTTGCCCCTGATCACCCGCGAAGCCTTACCCCTGACCATCCGCGAAGCCTTGCCCCGGGTCGCAAGCCCTTTCACACCCTCAACCCTGCCCTGGCACGCTTCAGGGACGGGCGCACCATGGTCTATGGCACCATGGGAGGGGAAGGCCAGCCGCAGACCCAGGCGGCCGTTTTCTCACGCTACGCCCTGCACGGCATGCCGCTTCAGCAGGCGATTGCGGCGCCCCGCTGGCTGCTGGGGCGCACCTGGGGTGACAACAGCACCAATCTGAAGCTGGAGTCACGCGTCCATCCTCCCCTCGTGGATGAACTTCAAAAGGCCGGCCACGATGTAGAAGTGCTGCCAGAAACCTTTACGGACACCATGGGGCATGCTGGCGCTATCGTGCACCATCCTGACGGTCTGATCGAAAGCGCGCACGACCCGCGAAGCGATGGCGGCGCTGCGAGCCTCTAGATCGTTTGCAGGTCTACAGGTTGTTTTTTTGCCACTCGGCGCCACGCGAAATGATAGCCTTTTTCATGTCACGACCGCGCTCAAGCGCGTACCGTTCTATCCTGTCAGGATGCCGGTCTGTCCGGGCAGCCGTCTGGCTGACATGACTGACTGGCATGAACAGGCACCGAGGAGGACTTCATGGAAAAGGTACAAAAGAGCGACAGCGAGTGGCGCGAACAACTCACCGATGAGCAGTATCGCGTCACGCGTCAGGCAGGTACCGAACGCCCTTATACCGGCGACTATCAGGTCGAGCCCGTACAGGGCATTTATCACTGTATCTGTTGCAATGCGCCGCTGTTTGAAAACGAGCACAAGTTCGAGTCGCATTGCGGCTGGCCGAGCTTTGATCGTCCGCTGGCCGATGCCGCGCTTGAAGAGCACGTTGATGAAACCCATGGCATGAGGCGCATCGAGGTCACCTGCCGGCGCTGTGATGCTCATCTGGGCCACGTTTTCCCGGATGGCCCGAGAGACACCACAGGGCTTCGCTACTGCATCAACTCGGTCGCCATGACCTTTCATCAGGGCGAGTAACCCATCGCCTCACGCGTAGAGCGCTTCGGCATCGACGTCTGACAGGGTACACTGCGCGGCCACGATCGCGGGGCGCGCGGTGTACCCGCCAAATTATATAGCAACAGGAGAGACATATGCTGGGCTGGTTCCCGGGGCATATGAACAAGGCCAGACGCCAGATCAGCGAAGCCCTGCCCGAAATTGATGTGGTCATCGAAGTACTGGATGCGCGCCTGCCCTACTCCAGCGCCAATCCCATGCTGGCCGATCTGATCCGCCACAAGCCGTCACTGAAACTGCTTTCGCGCGCCGACCTGGCCGACCCCGCCATTACCCAGCAATGGATCGAGCACTTTGACGCCCTGCCTGACGTGCGCGCCATGGCCGTGGTCACCACCGACACGCGCCAGCTCAAGCCGCTCTATAAGCTCTGCCATGAACTGGCGGGCCATATTCGTGAAGATCGTGATGTGCGCGTCATGGTGATGGGCATTCCCAACGTGGGAAAATCCACACTGATCAACACACTGGCCGGCAAGAAAATTGCCAAAACGGGCAACGAGCCGGCCGTCACCAAGCGTCAGCAAAAGATCCGAATCGGTCAGCGCATTGCCCTTACCGACACGCCCGGCGTGCTCTGGCCGCGCATCGAGGATCAAAACAGTGCCTACCGGCTGGCCGCCAGCGGCGCCATTCGCGACACCGCACTGGAATATGTCGATGTTGCGTCGGTGGCCGCCCTGGCACTGGCCGAACGCTATCCCGAAGCGCTCAAATCACGTTACAGGCTGGAGACGCTGGGTGACACCGGTGAATCCATCGTGCGCGAGATTGCCACCCGTCGCGGCGGTCTGCGCGCCGGCGGTGAAGTCGACATGCACCGCGGGGCCGAAGTACTGCTGATGGATCTGCGCGGCGGCAAACTGGGACTCATGTCGCTTGAAACACCGGCCGACATTCCCGATGAGGCAGGCATCGAGGCCATGCGTGCCGAGCGGGAGCGCTTCAATCGCGGCGAGACCTTTCTCGACAATGGCGCCTCGCCCGACGATGACACCCCGCCCGAGCAGTGATTTCAACGCCGCAAGACAGCGATGGCATCATGGGCAGAGGCCGCGGTATGCTGAAATGACAGGCATCCCACGATGTCTGTTATTTTTTTGGTTATGGCAGATCCACCGGACACCACTTGCCCGGCCGTTGACTGCCCCCTTTCATTTCAGCGGACCCATTGAGCAGCATGACCACGCCGATCAGAAAATCCCACAAGCTCGACCACGTCTCCTATGACATTCGCGGTCCGGTACTTGAGCACGCCAAACGGCTCGAGGATGAGGGGCATCGCATCCTGAAGCTTAATATCGGCAACCCGGCACCCTTTGGTTTCGAAGCCCCCGAAGAGATCCTGCAGGATGTCATGCGCAATCTGCCGACCGCGCAGGGCTATTGTGACTCCAAGGGCCTTTACTCGGCGCGCAAGGCGATCATGCAGGAGTGCCAGCGCAACCGTGTGGAAGGCGTGGGCATCGAGGATATCTATGTCGGCAACGGCGTCTCCGAGCTGATCGTGATGGCCATGCAGGCGCTGCTCGATGACAGTGATGAAGTGCTGGTGCCCGCTCCGGACTATCCGCTCTGGACGGCGGCAGTCAATCTCGCCAGCGGTCAGGCCGTGCATTACCTGTGTGATGAGGAGCAGGACTGGGAGCCGGATATCGAGGATATACGGCAAAAGGTGACGGCCCGCACGAAAGCGATCGTATTGATCAATCCCAACAACCCGACCGGTGCGGTCTATTCAAGGCAGGTGATCGAAAACGTGCTGCAGGTCGCCCGCGAGCACGGCCTGATCGTCTTTTCCGACGAGATCTACGACAAGATCCTCTACGACGGCGCGGTCCATACCCCAACGGCGTCACTGGCCGATGATCTTTTGATCATCACCATGAACGGCCTTTCCAAGAGCTATCGCTGCGCCGGCTTTCGCTCCGGCTGGATGATCGTCTCCGGCGAAAAGCGCCATGCCCGTGACTATATTCAGGGGCTGGACATGCTCGCCTCCATGCGCCTTTGTGCCAACGTGCCGGCACAGCACGCCATCCAGACAGCGCTTGGCGGTTATCAGTCGATCAATGATCTGGTCCTGCCGGGCGGGCGCCTGCTGGCCCAGCGCGATGCGGCGTGGGAAAAGCTCAACGAGATCCCCGGTGTCAGCTGCGTGAAACCACGCGGTGCACTCTACATGTTCCCGCGGCTTGACCCGGCCATGTATGACATCAGGGACGACCAGCAGCTGGTGCTCGATCTACTGCTTGAAGAGAAGATGCTGCTGGTACAGGGCACCGCCTTCAACTGGCCGACGCCCGACCATCTGCGCATCGTGACCCTGCCCTGGGCCGAGCAGCTTGAAGACGCCATCGAGCGCCTTGGGCGGTTCCTCGCCCGCCGCCGTCAGGCATGATCGCCTAAACGATCCTTAAGGTGTGATTGAAACTCCCAGCGACAGAACTTATCTAAAGTCTGTCGCTGGTGACCCTCGCGGTCCCGACGGACTACCGATCGACGCATTACCCAATGGAGACCACCGGTCATGATGAGGATTGTCCTCTTTCTTGCCACCAACCTGGCAGTAGTGCTGGTGGCCAGCATTACGCTGCGCCTTCTGGGCGTGGAGAGCTACCTTGCCGGCAGCGGGCTCAACCTGACCTCACTGCTGATCTTCTGCTTTGTCTTCGGCATGGTCGGCTCACTGGTGTCGCTGCTGCTGTCCAAGAAGATGGCGAAGATGAGCACCCGGGCCCAGATCATCGACCGCCCGAGCAATGCCAACGAGCAGTGGCTTTACGACACCGTGGCCGAGCTCGCGCGCGATGCCGGCATCAAGATGCCTGAAGTGGGCATCTTTCCGGCACAGCAGGCCAACGCCTTTGCCACCGGCTGGAACAAGAACGATGCGCTGGTATGCGTCTCGGCCGGCCTGCTCAATCAGATGCGCCCCGAAGAGGTTCGCGCGGTACTGGGCCATGAAATCGGCCACGTGGCCAACGGCGACATGGTGACCCTGTCCCTGATTCAGGGCGTTTTGAATACCTTCGTCATGTTCTTCGCCCGTGTGGTGGCCCAGGTACTCGATGGTTTCCTGCGCCGTGACGACAATGGCGGCGGGCTGGGCTTCATGGGCTATTTTGCAGTAGTGATGGTGCTGGAGATCGTGTTCGGTCTGGTCGCCTCCATCATCGTTGCCTGGTTTTCACGCTACCGTGAATATCGCGCTGATGAAGCCGGAGCAAGACTGGCCGGCAGCGGCGCCATGATCAACGCGCTGGCACGGCTCAAGGCGCAGCAGAACATGCCGGATCAGATGCCGGATTCCCTGACCGCCTTTGCCATTACCACCGGTCAGACCCGCAAGCTCATGGAAAAGCTTTTTGCCAGCCACCCGCCGCTGGATGACCGTATCGCCGCCCTGAAAAAGGCCGCCTATCAGCAGTAATACATCGCCGGTCACCCGCTGCAACTGACATCAAAGGGGCCCGCCATTTGGCGGGCCCCTTTTCATGCTCTCGGATCATGATCAGAACTATTTTCGCGGCGCGCGTATGGCAAAGCCTGCGCTTTCCAGCACCTCACGCACTGCCCCGGCACTGTGCTTGAGCTCCACCCGCAGCGTCGAGAACTCACGGCGTGTGGGATACTCGCGGCGCATCAGGTCAAACCCTTTCGCCATGCCGTACTGACGTCGATAGCGCTCGAACAGCAGCGTATCGCGGCGCACGTCGTAGCAGGTGCGCGTACACAGCAGCAGCGCTTCCTGCGGCGGCGCGCGACGAGAGATGGCGATACGGCGCAGCCAGTTCTCGGGCTTGAGCTGCCCCAGCCGCTTGCGTACCGGCAGACCGAAATGACGACTCATGGCCTGATAGAGCATCTCGGTGCCCCGCAGCTTGCCATCCAAGCTGTAGCCGGCAATGTGAGGTGTGGCAATGGCGGCCCTGCGATACAGCCCCTCATCGATATCAGGCTCGCTTTCCCACACATCGATCGCCACGCGCAGATCAGGGTCGCGCTCAAGACGTGCGCTCAGCGCCCGGCCATCCACACAGTCACCACGCCCGGCACTGATCAGGATCTGATCGGTACGCAGCGCCTCGATATGTGACCCGGACAAAAGATGGTACGTAGGGTGGTCTCCGCCTCGAACCAGCGGCGTATGTACGGAGATGACATCGGCCTGTTCGATCAGGGCATCAAGACTTGTGAAGCCCTCACTGCCCTCCTGCTCGGCGCGCGGCGGATCACAGATCAGACAGCGGATGCCCAGCGCACGAAGCCGCTCGACCAGTCTTCCACCAACGTTGCCGGCACCCACAACGCCGACCACCCGATCCGTCAGCGCCACGCCGTCCTGCTCACCGAACAGCAGCAGCGTCGAGATCACGTAGTCACCGACCGAATCGGCGTTACATCCCGGCGCACTGGCAAAGCCAATGCCCTGTGCCGCCAGCCAGTCCTGATCCACATGGTCACGCCCGATGGTCGCCGTGCCCACAAATTTCACGCGTGATCCTTCCAGCAGCTCGGCATTGACGCGTGTTACCGAACGCACCAGCAGAATGTCGGCATCACGCACCTGCTCGCGACTCATTTCTCGCCCGGGCAGCCGCACCAGTTCGCCGTGATCGGCGAAAAAGGCCTCGGCCAGCGGAATGTTCTCATCTGCCACAATACGCATGATTCAATCGATACCTGCACTGCCGTGAATGAATAACACACCGAGCTGTAGACGACCGCCGGTGTGCTCTGCTTTGTCGAAACGCCCGCGCCCGTTACAATCGGCACCCTGTCGGCATTACTGTCAGCACTGCCCTCATTTTCCTTTTCAATACTACACAGGAGCGCTGCCTTGATCATCCGCTGGGAGAGCGAACATGACTATGTACTCGTGCACGTCCATCAGGACATGTTCGGTGACTGGATCTTTGTCCGCGCCTGGGGGCAGATCGGTACCGCCTATGGGGGCATTCAGCACGCGCTGGCCGAAGACTATACCCAGGCAATGACCTGGGTCAGTGACGTGGATCATATTCAGGGGCTGCGCGGATTTACCAGGGTACTCGAAACCAGCGACGACACCCCGGAGGCCCGGGATGCCGTACGCCAGCTCTCACTGCTGGATAGCTACTAGGCCATGCGGTGACGAATCTCGTAGACGTGATGAATGTCCGGGCGCCGCTCGAAATCCGGATCCAGCATCTGTTTTGACAGCGCCTTCACTTCAAAGCGTGACTCAACACTCTCATCCATTTTGAAACGACGCAGATTGTTGGAAAACAATAGCGTACCCGTGGGTGCCAGATGCGCCATGGCGCGTTCGATCATGTGGGCATGATCCCGCTGAATATCCAGCACGTTGTCCATCTTCTTGGAGTTGGAGAACGTCGGCGGATCCATGAAGATAAGATCAAACTGCGGCCCTGATCTTTCAAGCCAGGCCATGCAGTCTTCGCGCACCAGTCGATGGCGTGACATGTCGAGCCGATTGAGGCGGAAGTTGTCCTCGGCCCAGCCAAGATAGGTATTGGACATGTCGATGCTCAGACTCTCGCTTGCCCCACCCAGCACCGCCTGCACGCTGGCCGTGGCGGTATAACAAAACAGGTTGAGCACGCGCTTGCCGGCGGCGTTTTCAAACAACCAGCGGCGCACGGGCCGGTGGTCCAGAAAAAGCCCGGTATCGAGATAGTCGCGCAGATTGACCCAGAGTTTGGCGTTACCCTCACTGACCTGAAAGCGCTGACCGGTGCTGTCGCGACGTTCGTACTGGGCGCGCCCCGACTGACGCTCGCGGCGCTTCAGGAAGATGTAATCCGCCGCCACACCCAGCACTTCCGGCAGCACCCCCACCGCTTCCAATAGACGTCGCTCGGCCTGGCCGGCATCGATCGAGCGCGGGGCCGCATATTCCTGCACATGGATCCAGGCCCCATAAATATCGATGGCCAGCGCGTATTCGGGCATGTCCGCGTCATAGAGCCGGTAGCATTCCACGCCCGAGCGCTTGAGCCATTTCGACAGACGCTTCTGGTTTTTCCGGAGACGGTTGGCAAACATCTGTGCCCCGGCCGAATGGGTCACGGCGCTGGCAGTGTCCGCCGTCTTTGGGGTGTCCTGCGTCGGCTCATCCGCTTCCGGTTTCGCCCGCTCATGCACATCAAGCAGCAGGAGTTTGGTATCCAGACTGCCATTTTTGAAGGCGTACTGACGATGGGCCTTCATGCCCAGCCGGTGGCCGAGCCTTGGATCCCCGGTCAAAAGCGCGACCGACCAGCCCGTGAAGTGCTCGCGCAGCAGCGCCCCCAGCCCCTGATACAGGCTGATCAGCGCCGGCAGTTCGCCCAGGCGCTCGCCATAGGGTGGATTGGTGACCACCAGTCCGGGCGTCATCTCCGGAGGCGCTGAGAGCGCATCACCATGCTCGATGCGAGTTAATGACGCAACGCCGGCCCGTTCGGCATTGGCGCGCGACGCTTCCACGGCTCGCATGTTGTGATCGCGACCACAAAAGGTGACTGGGCACTCGCGCTGGCCAACGCGCGCACGATGCGCCGCTTCCCCGTGAACTTCCTGCCACTGCGTCTCGTCATGCCCGGCCCAGCCGTGAAAACCAAAGCGCCGGCGCTGCAGGTTGGGGGCCACATCACAGGCCATCAGTGCCGCCTCGATCAGCAGCGTGCCCGAGCCGCACATCGGGTCATACAGACTTTCGCCTCGTTCGGCGCGCGCGGGCCAGTCGGCACGAACCAGCAGCGCCGCCGCCAGATTCTCCTTGAGCGGTGCATTGGCGCCCTCCAGGCGATAGCCCCGCAGATGCAGGCTGTCGCCGGAAAGATCGATCCCCAGCACCAGTCGGCCACGATGCAGATGCGAATAAAGACGCAGATCTGCCGCTTTCGGATCGATCACCGGCCGTGCCAGCCCGTGATCCTGAAAACGGTCCACCACGCCATCCTTGACGCATTGTGCGCCAAAGCGGGTATGACGAATCTGAGCGCTTTCGCCGTGGAAATCGACCCGCAGGCTGGCACCGGGAGTGATCAGGGTCTCCCATTCGATGCCATGGGAAGCGGCCACCAGGGCCGGGCCATCTTCCACGTCCTCGAAACGACCGGCGACCAGAATGATGCGATTGGCCAGACGCGACCAGAGACACAGACGATAGAGCACCTCACGAGAGGCGCTGCCATGCACGCTGGACACACTGGTGCGTGCCACACTGGCGCCAAGGCCGGTCAGTTCCTCGGCCAGCAGGGTTTCCATGCTGCGCGGACAGGTGGCGAGAAAGGAGAGCTCCTCATGAGCCGTATCCGGTAGGTGTTCAGTGCTGGAGGGCATCATGCGGTGTCATATTCCTGAAAAGATTAATGAGCGATTTGCTTAGATGAAAATGATTTTCGACAGCGTCTTGATGCTGCTGTAAAGGTATAGGGGTAGCTACGAAAGATCGCACGATCGCTGTCAACCTACGACCCCTGAGGTAGTGACATTGCCACTATCACGGGCCGAAACACTTTTTTGTGTGAAGCGAGGTTATCCAATGAAAAGACAGAAACGTGATCCCTTCCAGAAAGCCTATGTCAGTGGTTATAAGGCCGGTGTCACCGGACGCTCCAGAGATGACTGTCCCAGTCAGGGCATCGAAATGCGCGAGTCCTGGATGAGTGGCTGGCGTGAAGGCCGTGAAGCACAATGGTCCGGTATGACAGGGGTCTCGGGTCTGCACGTCAATCCGATGGCGACCACCTGAGCCGCTTCGGAACCATTGAACCCATCGCATGACATGATATCCGGGTACGTGACGTACGTGCCCGGTCTTCTACAGGGCTGCCTCTCTTTCTTTTGAAGCATGGTCTCTCAACGCCCGGGCGCACTGTTCGACCAGCGCCGGCCCTTCATAAATCAAACCGCTGTAAAGCTGAACCAGATCAGCACCGGCCTGCTGTTTTTCCAGTGCCGCCTCGCCGCTGTCGATACCGCCAACGCCAATGATGGTGATGTCAGGCAGCTTCTCGCGCAAGCGTCTGACCACTGTCGTTGACGCCTTTCTCACCGGCCGCCCCGAGAGTCCGCCGGCCTCCTCGGCATGAGGACTGCCCGCGATGCCGTCACGGCTGATGGTCGTGTTGGTGCCGATTACCGCCTCAATCTCGCAGGCTTTCAGACACTCGGCCACCAGATCGGTTTCTGCTTCGCTCATGTCAGGCGCAATCTTGACGGCCAGCGGGACCCGGCGACCATGGCGCTGATTGAGCGCCCGGTTTTCCTGCTGCAGTGCCGATAAAAGTGCGTTGAGCTGCTCACCAAACTGCAGACTGCGAAGCCCGGGCGTATTGGGCGAGGAGATATTGACGGTCACATAATGAGCATGATTATGCACTGCGCGCAGACAGGTCATGTAATCATCCACGGCCTGCTCGACCGGCGTGGTCAGATTCTTGCCAATATTGATCCCGATCACACCGTCATAACGGCTGCGAGCCACGTTGGCAATCAGCTGATCCACCCCCTGATTGTTGAACCCCATGCGGTTGATGATCGCCCCGCTTTCGGGAAGACGAAAAAGGCGCGGTCTGGGGTTACCGGACTGCGCCCTGGGCGTCACTGTTCCCACTTCCACGAAACCAAAGCCCAGCGCGCCCAGTGCATCAAGATGCTCGGCGTTCTTGTCCAGCCCCGCCGCAAGCCCGACCCGATTGGCAAAGCGAAGCCCCATCAGCGTGACCGGATCCTCGACCGGAGTGGACGCCAGCGCCCGCTGCAGGTGAAGACGATGCGCCAGATCCAGCGATGACAGCGTCAGGCCATGGGCCGTTTCAGGGTCGAGACGAAACAGCAGCGCACGAGCGGCCTTGTACATGAAAACATGTCCTTGAAAACAGGTGAATCAGGCCCGGGGCATGCCCCGGGCCGGGCAGAAAGGATCAGTCGCCGGGCTGCTCGATACGCAGCGTAAAGTTGTTGGCCCCACCCCGCACGCCGCCGAACTTCTGCCCACGCACACGGACGCTGTAAATGCCGGGCTCAAGGGATTCACGCAGGTGGAAATCGCCCTGGAAACCGCTGCCGCTGTCGCTGGCCACCACGTTGCCATTGCTGTCAACAAGCTCACCGGAGATGCGGTAGTTACCGCTGGAATCCATCGTGAAGCTGTCAACGGTCACGGTGCCGGCAGAGACCACCTCAAACTTGAGCACTTCCCCATCGGTACGTATGGGCACATCACGCAGGATCCGCTCGCGAATGGGCGAGGCATTGCCCTCCACCTGAGCCGGTGACGCGTCATTTCCGCTGGTCGTGGACACCTGCCCGCGTTCCTGATCGGTATTGACGCTGCCCTGATTCGCCGCCAGCCCCTCACCATTTTCAACAGTACCCGACTCGGCGGCACGCTCCAGCGCCCTGCCGGAAGGACCGGGCGCAGGCGTCGAGGCATCGGGTGCTGCCGTCTTGCTGGCACTGCGCTGGGAGGCGCCAACGCCGGCCAGCGTCGCATCGCCCTGAATGGCCCCCTCGCGGCCGAGTCGTGCCGGAGCACTGGCGTTGTTACCGGCCGCAACCGCACTGGCGCTTCCCAGCCGCTCGATGCGGCTGGCATCGGCCAGTCCCTCGCCGCGCACGCTGGCATCAGCCTGCTGCACGGAAACGGTCACGGACTGGGTCTGATCACGTGCGGGGCTGCGGCTCTGGCCGGTAATCACGACATGATAGGTGCCCGGCTCAAGCTGATGGCGAAGCATCAGGCCGTTGGTCTGGTTGTTACCGCTGGCTGTCGCCAGCGTCTGTCCCGCATCATCACGCAGTTCGGCATTGACCTCATAGCGCCCGGAGGTGCCATGAAAGGCACGCGCCTCGATAATGTACTCACCGCCCTGCCTGACGTCGAAATCATGTGATACCGGTTTCGAGCCCAGATACATGGAACGGCTCATGGAATCCGTATCACGTTGTATGGCATCGGAAAGATCGACCTGACTTGCGGCCTGCTCGGCACGCTGAAGCGCCGGGCTCTTGTCGGCAAGTACCTGCCCCGAGAGAGTGCCCAACCCGACGCCCATACCCAGTGCCAGATACAAGATTGTATTTTTCATGATGTCTCTCGTTGGAAGGAATCCATTGATGCCGATACGGACAACAGGTGTGATCTCGGTCGGTCGGCAAAACGGCCACAGCATAACAAAGCCTGCGTATTTGGCGATGCTTTTGACTAGCCCATTCGTATCGGCATTCCCGTATGCAGCTGCTGGCCGTCGCCCTGCATCACGATCGCATTTTCACCAAAAAAGGCCTCGCCGGATGCCACATGATCCATCGTCATCAACGTTTTCAGGGGTTCACCCGGCACGGCGATATCGCCACTACACTGATTGATGGTGGTAATACGACAACGCTCGCAGGGCTTGCAAAGCCATAGTGACAGGTTCTCCCCTTCAAGCGTTGTACTGCCATGTTCGGCAAAGGGGGCGGCCCCCTCAATGACAATGTTGGGACGAAAACGCGACATGGGCAGAGCCGGCAGCGAACGCGCCACCAGACGGACATTGAGTGCAGCCAGCGACGATGTGGAAGCCACCAGCAATGGATAGCCATCGGCAAATCCGGTATGGGCCACATACTCACCCAGTCGCTCCGGACTGACGCGGCGCTGATTGTCCCGCGGTACGCGCTTGAGCCTGACGGGGCGTTCAAGAAAGGCGCTCAGCCACCGGGCAGCTTCGTCGCCTTCATCAAGTCCCTGGCACTCGTTACCGAAGATGCGCACGCGTGAGGGCGCCACCTCCGGCAGTGTAAGTGCAATGAACAGATGACGCCGGTCGGGCGATTGAAGAATCAGATGATGTTCATCGATCACAGGCACCAGGGTGGCCATGCGCGCGCAGCTTCGTTGAGTGATGAACTCGCCCTGCTCATCGGTGATGACCCAGCGACGGTCATGACTCAACCCTTCGGCAGTCAGTACTGACTGATGCACGTCGATGCCGGCCAGCGATTTGACCGGGTAAATATGCAATGAGCTGATGCAGGCAGGCATGAGAAGCCATCCAGTCTTCGAAGCGAATGAAGTCAATGTAACATAAAAAAACGCCGCCCCATGGGGCGGCGTCCGGTCGTTTTTACCATACAGGATTGAGCGATGATCGACCTGATCAGCTACCGGATGGTGAGCGCTCGGAGAGCTCTCCAAGTGCCCGCACGGCAACCGTGAAGAGTGCATAGCCCAGCTCGTCGGTGGAGTGGACCTCCTTGAGCAGTGCACACCAGCGCTCAACAGGTGCCTTGTGCTGTTTCATCCATCGCTCGACGCAGCTGTCGACGTCCTGGCCCTCTTCGCCACGCAGCACGCTGGCCGTCAGCATCAGCTGCTGGCGATCAAGATCATCACGAAGTGTTTCACGCGCGATCGTCTGCCAGCTGTCATTCACTTCGAGGCGATTGACCTGCTCCAGCATCCAGGGCAGTGAGAGCTGCTCCCCGATGAGGTAGTAGGTATCGGCCACCCGCTCCAGCGATACGCCAGTCAGTTCCGCCGTATCGATAATGCCAAGCCCGGCATAAAGGCTTTCGGTAGACGCCACCCGCTCGGCGAGCGCCTCGGGCGCCCCGGCCTCGATATAGCGGTCTCGCAGCGCCAGACACTGACGCTGCGCCTCGCCTCGAAGCCGCTCACCGATGTTGTCCCGCAGGCGCTCAAGGTCCGGTGCGTACTGTCCGACCACCCTTTCGGCATCACTTTGCATGTGATAGCGCAGGAAATAGCGCGTGGCACGACGCAGCAGACGCACCAGCGAGAGCATCATGTCGTACTGAATGTCGGTATCAACCCGTGAATCCAGCGCCTCGATCTCCTGCCACAGGGACGCCAGTCCAAAGCTGTCGCGGGCCATGACATAGGCGCGCACCACCTCACCGGCACTGGTTCCAGTGATGTCCATCAGCCGCCGCACGAACGGAATGCCCATGTGATCGACCACATCTCCGGCAACCTTGGTCGCCACGATCTGATGGCGCAGCCGGTGATTGGCAATCTCCTTCCCATAGCGCTCCACCAGCGTGGCAGGAAAGGCACGCTCGGCGTGATTGACGATACCCGGCTCGTTGGGCACATCGGACTCTACCAGCATGCCCTTGAGGTCGATCTTGGCATGCGAGATCAGCGACGAGAGCTCCGGATGGGTCAGACCTTCACCGCGTTCGGCTCGCGTGGCCAGGGTGGCATCATCCGGCAGGGCTTCCAGCTCCCGATCAAGCTGGCCGGTCGCTTCCAGGTCAAAAATGAAGCGCCGGTAGGGGCCCAGATTTTCTGCCGACAGCAACCGTGACAAGGACAGCGCCTGGGTCTGGCGGTAGTTATCATCCACCACCAGATCCGCGACCTCATCGGTCATCTGCGCCAACAGATCGTTGCGCTGCTTGCCGGTCATGTCACCACGCGCGACCACCTCATCCAGCAGGATCTTGATGTTGACCTCATGGTCCGAGCAGTTCACGCCGCCTGCGTTATCGATGAAGTCGGTATTGAGACGCACGCCATGCTGAGCCGCCTCGCGACGACCCAGCTGGGTCACGCCCAGATTGCCGCCTTCACCGACCACGCGACAGCCCAGTTCGCAGCCGTTGACACGCAGCGTATCGTTGGCCTTGTCACCCACATCGGCGTGACTCTCTTCGCTCGACTTGACGTAGGTGCCGATACCCCCGTTCCAGAGCAGATCGACCTTCGACTTCAAAAGCGCATTGATCAGCTCGGCAGGCGATAGACGCGAAGCCGTGAGGCCAAAGCGTGACTTCATGGCGTCGGTGATCTCGATCGACTTGGCATCGCGCGAAAATACCCCGCCCCCTTCGCTGATCAGCGAGGTGTCGTAATCCGCCCAGCTTGACGTCGCCAGTCCGAACAGACGCTGGCGCTCCTTGAAGGAAGCCGCGCAATCGGGATCAGGGTCAATGAAAATATGTCGATGGTTGAAGGCCGCCACCAGCTGAATCTTTTCAGACAGCAGCATGCCGTTACCGAACACGTCGCCGGCCATGTCGCCGACCCCGATGACGGTAAAGGGATCTTCCTGCGTATTGAGACCCAGCTCGCGGAAGTGGCGCTTGACGGCCTCCCAGGCACCGCGGGCCGTAATCGCCATCGCCTTGTGGTCATAGCCGTTTTTGCCACCGGAGGCGAAGGCATCGCCCATCCAGAAGTTGTATTCCCGGGCCAGCGCGTTGGCAATATCGGAGAAGGTCGCCGTGCCTTTGTCAGCCGCCACGACCAGATAGGGATCATCGCCGTCATGGCGCACGACCTGCTCGGGCGGTACGACCTGCTTGTCGATCAAGTTATCGGTAATATCCAGCATGCCGCGTATCAGGGTCTGATAGCAGGCGATGCCCTCTTTTTGAATCTCATCGCGACTGCCGCCGATCGGCATCTGCTTGCAGATAAAGCCGCCCTTGGCACCGCTGGGTACAATGACCGAGTTCTTGACATGCTGCGCCTTGACCAGCCCGAGGATTTCGGTGCGGAAGTCCTCGAAACGGTCCGACCAGCGCATACCGCCACGGGCAATATTGCTGGTACGAAGGTGCACCCCTTCCATGCGCGGTGAATAGACAAAGATTTCATACAGCGGGCGCGGACGCGGCACATCATTGATCTGACGCGAGGCAAGCTTGAAGGAGATATAGGACTTGGGTTCGCCGTCCTCTCCGGGCTGGAAATAGTTGGTGCGCAGCGTGGCGCCAATCAGCTCCATATAAAGGCGGATCAGCCGGTCATCGTTGAGACTGGTGACCTCTTCCAGATAGGCCTCGATGCGCTCACGAACCTTTTGGAGTTCGTCTTCATCACGCGCGGCCTGTGGGTCAAACCGCGAGTTGAACAAGGCCACCAGTTCACGCGTGATCCCGGCATGCTGGGTCAATGCCGTGGCGATATAGTCCTGGGAAAGACCGAAACGAATCTGCTTGAGATAGCGCGCATAGGCCCGCAGCATCGCCACTTCACGCCAGTCGAGCCTGGCTGAAATGATCAGGCGATTGAAGCTGTCACTCTCGGCGGCGCCTGACCAGATACGCGTGAAAGCATCAATAAAGTTGTGGCGCATGCCGTGAAGGTCGACATGCTCACGACTCGAGGTTTCCAGATTGAAGTCGTGAATCCAGACCACATTGTCGGTGCGCTCGATCTCATAGGGTCGCTCACTGATCACCCGCAGTCCCATGTGTTCCAGCATGGGCAGTACGTCGGACAGGGGTACCGGCTGATCGCGATGAAAGAGCTTGAGATTGACGTCGTTCTCATGCTCGAGCTGACGATACAGGCTCAGGCCGATCGAGCGTTCGTTATCGAGGCCTTCCATGTGGCCGATATCGTAGATGGCCGTGCGCGACGTGAAATCTTCCCGATAGCTGCTCGGGAAGGCGTCACGGTAACGCTCCATCAGGCGATTGGCCGGCTCCTCGCCGTAGCCTTCTACCAGCGCCTCGTGCAGATCGTCGCGCCAGCCACGTGCAATGGCAATGACCTTCTGCTCCAGCGCACGATCGTCGTAGTCAACAGGCGTGTCGTGGTTAAAGCGCAGGATCAGCTGAATTCGGGCCAGTACCGACTCGGAAAGGTAGGTATTGAAATCGCCAAAGCTGGCATCGAGCTCCTCACAGAGCATGTTCTGGATGCGCATCCGCAGATCGGTCGAAAACACGTCACGCGGGACATAGACCAGGCAGGAGTAGAAGCGACCGGAGCGATCCTCGCGAATAAAGAGACGCACGCGGCGACGCTCGCGAATGCTCAGGATACCCATTGCCGTACGGCAAAGGTCTTCTGTCCCCATCTGGAACAGCTCGTCACGGGGATAAACTTCCAGAATCTGCTGGAGCTGCTTGCCGTTATGCCCGGTCGGGTCGATGTTCGATGCGCTGAGCACGGTATCGATCTTGCGGCGCAGCACGGGGATATTGACCGGACGCTCATTGTAAACAGACAGCGTATAAAGCCCGAGGAAATGACGCTCGCCGATGACCTCGCCCTGCTCGTTGTGGCGCTCGACAATGATGTAGTCCGGATAGCTCGGGCGGTGAATACGCGACGGCCAGGCACTCTTGGCAAAGGAGATCAGTTCGGGGACCAGAACATACTCCCCCTGCTCTTCGCCGCTGTCGCTGAACCGCTGGGGTTCCTCGCTGTAGCGCGGGCTGTTCAGGGTCAGTACCCCAAGCTCGCTGCCGCTTGAGCGTACCAGCTGAGAATGGCCATCCCGGGTTTGAAGCTCATACTCTTCAAAGCCCAGAAATGTGAAGTGATCGTCCAGCAGCCACGCCAGAAAATCGCGCGCCTCTTCAACATCACGCTGTTCCACGACCCGCGGCGGATGCGTTTTCATCTCTTGCAGCGCGGCATGGGCCTGGGCACGCATGGCGTCAAAGTCGGAAACGGCCGAGCGGACATCGGTCAACACATCCAGGATGTTGACCCTGAGTTCCTCGAGCATGGCCGGGTCGGAGTGACGATCCACCTCGATATAGATGATCGACTCACGCGTCGAGGGCGCATTTTCAGCGCGTGGCGGCGTAAAGCGTATCAGCCGCTGCTGCTCGTCGCGTTCGCTGGCGATGACCGTGTTGAGGATGGAGTGGACGGTAAAGCCGCAGCGATTGAGCTCAATGCGTACCGAATCAACCAGAAAGGACATGTCCGGGCTGACGACTTCCACCACCGTGTGGGTCGACTGCCAGCCATGCTCTTCATATTCGGGATTGAAAACACGTACCTTTGGCCGATTGTCCGGCTCACGCTGTTGCAGGAAAAACCAGGTCGAGAGCGTGGCCCCATAGAGGTCCTCGAAATGACGCTCTCGCAGGTCCTCGTGGCTGGCACCGGCGTAATAGTGGCGAGCAAAGGCGCTGATGTTGCGCGCCTGCTCGGGCGCCAGGCGCTCTTCAAGCAGTGTCTCGAGCGCTTTGAAAAAATCTTCCTTGTTGTCCGGCACTGTACTCTGCATCGATTCTCCTCGCGTACCGCAAATGCCTATGCATCCTGATGGGATGACCACCCTGACATCCTAGTTCAGCCAACGCTTTATCCCTACTGTATGCGCATTTTTATCATGCCCCATGACAAGGCGGCATGGGCCGGCCCCGATCATGACGCCATCGGCATGGCTGCGCTCAAAATACGCCGACCCTGCCATGGCAGGGCCGGAAAGGTCTCACACCGGTTGGCTAGCGCCGGCGTTTGAGCAAAACGCCACACTCACAGTGATCGGTATAGGGAAACTGGTCAAAAAGAGCGAAGCGATGAATCTCGTGGGTGCGCCCGAGCTGCTCCAGGTTGGCTTCAAGGGTATCGGGGTTACAGGAGATATAGACAATGTCGTCAAAGCGAGCGATCTGTTCACAGCTTTCGGCATCAAGCCCTGCTCGCGGCGGGTCCACCAGTACGGTCGAAAAGTCATGCGTTTCAAGCTGCATCTCGCTGACACGGCGTCCCGTTTTCTCTCCCGATAGCGCCTGGGCAAACTCCTCGCTCGACATGCGGGCCACGTGCACGTTGTCGATGCCATTCAAGGCCAGATTGTGCTGGGCCGAGGCCACGGAGGTGCGCGAAATCTCGGTGGCCACCACACGCCGAAAATTGTCTGCCAGCGCAATCGTGAAGTTGCCATTGCCGCAGTAAAGCTCCACCAGATCGGTCGAACGGCGCAGGCCATCCTCCCCCTGCGTCACCTCCCTGGCCCAGTTGAGCATGCTTTCGGCAATATCGGCATTGGGCTGGGTGAAGCTGTTTTCGACCTGCTGATAGCTGAACACGCGCCCGGCCACATTGAGATGCTCGGTGACCGACTCGCGCGTCAGCACCAAACGCTGCTTGCGCGCCCGACCAATAATGGCGGCATCCAGTATTTTTTCGAGCTTGCGGGCGGCCTGTTCCCATTCGTCATCAAGCTTTCGATGATAGACCAGCGTGACCAGCGCCTCGCCCTGCCGGGTCGTTAAATACTCCACCTGAAACAGACGATGACGTAGTTCGGGACGGTCACGAATGGCGTCCACCAGCTGTGTCATCAGCGCATTGATGCGTCGGCTCGCCACCGGATACTGATCCATTCGCACGGTGTGTTTAACACCGCCGGCATCAGTCTCGAACATGGCGTGAAAGAGATCATCGCCCTCATGCCAGAGGCGAAACTCGCAGCGCATGCGGTAGTGGCTCGCCGGAGAGGCAAATACCTCAAGGGCCGGCGGACCAAAATGGGCAAACTGATCAACGATGCGCTGACGCTTGGCGTCAAGCTGTGTGAAGTACTGGTCGGGGTCAACGACGGGTACGCTCAATGTAAAATACCTGGTCCGGCCGTCATGATAACGGTCATGATAAAAGAGGCCGCCAGTGTAGCGTTTACCCATCGCAGCTCAAGTATTGATGCCGCTCTCACAATCATGTCGTGTCACTATGGCACTGTGAACCTCCTGCAAAATCTGTAGACTCCTGCCACCTCATTGGCTATACCTCGGTCAACACCCCACCGGGGAGCGCCATGCCACAACTACCACGACTTACGACAACCCAAACTTCTTTGGCTTTCAGGGACTCGATATGCTGACTCTTCTCAAGCGGCACTGGATGCTGGCGGCACTTGTATTCGCTGCAGTGCTCATGGTGCTTTTTGCCGCGGTTATTCCCCGCAAACCGGCAGCGGGCATCGACCATGCACTTTATCCGGCGATAGAGAACTTCGGCGGCATTGCCGAGCGCCATGACACGGTGGATGTGCCCGACCCCGACAAGCATTATAAGGTCATCTTTGATGTGGTCAGGGGAGGCGACGACCCGCGCTCCATCAATCCCGGACTGATGCGCGTGGCTCGTGCCGTCAATGTCTTTGCCGCGGCCGGCGTCCCGCTGGAAAACCTGGACTTTGTGGCCATCATTCATGGGGATGCCACGCGCAGCGTCGTGAACTCCAGCGTTTATGACCAATGGTTCGGGGTCGACAATCCCAACGAGCCGCTGGTCCATGCCCTGACACAAGCCGGGGTTCATGTACGCGTGTGTGGACAGGTGCTCAACCACTGGAAGATTGCGGATTCCGAGGTCAACGACGAGATTGACATTACGCCCTCGGCACTGAGTACCCTGGCGATCTACGGCAACCAGGGGTACGCCTACGAGCGACTGTAGGCTTATCGAGTCCCGGCACCCAAGAGTCCCGGCACCAAAAGGCGGGGCGGCATGTGAATGCCTCCCCGCTCATGTTTGCACGATCGTCTGCTCGGGATGCCGGGGAAGCACCCGGGCTGCGGGCACTCAGGCCACCGCCGGGCGGATGTCGCGGAACTCGGCATAGAGGTCGGGATACTCCTGCTGCAGACGTGCCAGCTGTGTGCGGGCCTTGAGCGGCAGGGTATCACGCAGCTCGACGTATTCTGCTTCGTCCATGCTGGCATCAAGCAGCGGGAACAGGTGTTCACGTTCCATGCGCAGTACGTGGCGATGCGCATCCAGATAGGCCTTGAGGCGCTCGCCGAAAAGCGTCATGGGCATGATGGCGTCCATCAGGATGTTATCGAGATCGTCTTCCAGGTGCCTGAGACGCTGCCTGAGCTCACGATACTCACCGGCCAGCTCACAGATCTCCTGCCCGGTATGCGCACCGCGCTCGGTCAGACGATTGCCGCAGAGCGTTTCCAGCGGCACGATATAGTCATCCATGTAGTCCATGATGTAATCACAGGCTTCCCGCATGAGACGAAAGCTGGGGCGCTCTCCGGTCACAAGGTGACGATGCTGTAGCGATAGCACATGAAGCAGTCGGGCCATGTGCGCATGATCCTGACGAAGCTGAGTCAACTTGAGCATGGCGGCGTCTCCGGCAAATTTGACGAGCTACCAGTCTTGTGCTTTTCGCTGTCGATCGCCACTTACTTTGGTCGCATGCCGGGCTCACTAAAATTAATACCCGCCACAGCCTGAGCACGCGCGCCAGAGCCCATTGCAGCCGCAGTCCCGGCATGGCGGGCATGAGATGACAGGGCCGCCCTGCTCATCCTTTCTCATGACGATTCAGGGCTGCGTCGATGCGTCGCAGCCCGATCAAGCCCCTCCAGCCATTCAAGCTTTTCGGCGATGCGCTTTTCGAGACCGCGGTCGACCGGCAGATAGTAGCGGGTCCCGACCAGCGGATCGGGAAAATAGGTTTCACCGGCGGCGTAGGCGTGCGGTTCATCGTGGGCATAGCGATATTCGTGTCCGTGCCCCAGAGATTTCATCAGAGACGTTGGCGCATTGCGCAGATGCACCGGCACATCATGCCCGGAGGTCGAGGCCACATGCGCGCGAGCCTGATTGTAGGCCACATAGGCAGCATTGCTTTTTGGCGCACTGGCGAGATAGAGAATGGCCTGGGCGACGGCAAGCTCGCCTTCCGGGCTGCCCAGACGCTCCTGAACCTCCCAGCCATCGAGCGCCAGACGCAGGGCACGAGGGTCTGCGTTGCCAACCTCTTCACTTGCCATGCGCACCACGCGGCGGGCGATGTAGAGCGGATCCGCCCCGCCATCGAGCATGCGACAGTACCAATAGAGTGCGGCATCCGGGGCGCTGCCGCGAACCGACTTGTGCAGCGCCGAAATCTGGTCGTAAAAAAGATCGCCACCGCGGTCGAGCCGGCGCGTGCTTTCACCCAGCACTTCCTCGATCACTGCTTCAGACAGGGTGGGCGCCTTGCCATCCCCGCCGGCTTCGGCCATATCAGCGGCAATTTCCAGCAGGTTGAGCGCCCGGCGTGCGTCGCCGTCGGCGGCCTGTGCCAGCAGGTCGCGCACGCTGTCAGGTGCTTCAATGCCGGCCTCGCCAAGCCCTGCCGGCTCGATCAGTGCCCGGTCGATCACCTGACGCAGTTCTTCCACGCTCAACGGTTTAAGCACATGCACGCGCGCCCGTGACAGCAGGGCGTTATTGAGCTCAAAGGAAGGATTTTCGGTGGTGGCGCCGACAAAGGTGAACACGCCCTCTTCGACCCAGGGCAGAAAGGCATCCTGCTGCGCCTTGTTAAAGCGGTGCACCTCATCGACAAACAGGAGTGTGCGCTGACCACTCTGGCCGCGCTGCTGCGCTTCAAAGGCAGCGGCACGGATCTCCTTGACGCCCGCCGAGACGGCCGACAGCGTGGCGAAATGCGAACGGGTATAGCCGGCAATCAGGCGAGCCAGGGTGGTCTTGCCGACACCAGGTGGCCCCCAGAGGATCATCGAGTAGAGTTGATCGCGCGCCAGCGCCCGAGTCAGCGGACGATCCGGCCCCAGCAGGTGTGACTGCCCGATATAGTCTTCAAGTCGGGCAGGACGCAGACGCGCCGCCAGCGGTTGTCCGGGCGGCGCGTCACGATCAAACAGGTCACTCATGAGAAAGGCACCCTTGTGCAGATGATGCCTTCATCATGGCAGATTACGCGGTCGCTATCAGTTACCTTCGCGCATCACATCCGCCCCGTCGGGGATCTTGAACTGAAAGTGAGAGGCACTGATGTCAGGATTGACCTCAATGTTGCGAAACGAGATTTCCGTACTCTGGCCGGTGCCATCGGTCAGATCGATCCCTGAAAGGCGCTCGTTGTTGAACACCAGCTCCAGGGATTCAAACAGGGAATCGTTGGAGCGCGGCGAGAGCGCAAAAAACTCGGTGGTTCCCTGCTGGCGTCGCGACACGTTGTAGTTCTCGGTCAGCTCACTGGCCTGGCCGGAAAGCAACAGCGCCGGCGTATGAGTCACCCGCTGATCGAGCGGGCGAATGCTGACCTGCTCGAGATCGGGATCATAGAGGTAGACCTTCTGCCCATCGGAGACCACGGTCTGGCGATAGGGATCGGAAACTTCCCAGTTAAAGCGACCGGGGCGCGAAAGCCACATGTGACCGCTGGCATTTTGCAGACTGCCACCGCCGCTGGCGACCTGCTGATTGAAATCGGCAGAGTAGGTTTTAAGCGGTTCAAGCAGTGACGTCAGTCGCTCGGCATCTTCGGACGCGGCCTGTGCCGGCAGGGCCATGCAGGCCGCCATCAACGTTGCGCCGGCCAGTCCCAGCGTACGGGTCAGGCTCTTGCGACTCCTGGTCATCATTGTCATCAAAAACATCCTGTCCTTGTCGGCAGAGAGCATGCCGTGGTGTCCCTTTGACCTGCCACCGGGTGGCAGGTTCGGTACAAGCCCCAGCTGAAACTTAAGACTTGTCGAGCGATATCAGGGCATTGCCCCGAATTCCGATCAGTGTGCCGGCGGCGACGCCAGCACCTCTCTTGCACCATTGCTGCCCATGGAAGAGACCACGCCGGCCATTTCCATCGCCTCGACCAGTCGTGCGGCGCGATTGTAGCCAATCTTGAAGCGACGCTGGACAGAGGAGATCGATGCCCGGCGTGATTCGGTCACATAGGCCACGGCCTCATCGTAGAGCGCGTCCTGTTCCGGGTCGTCGCTGCCTTCGCCTTCGGCCTCAAGCCCTGTCAGCGCATCGGCAGACACCCCACCGGAGAGGATCTCATCGATGTATTCGGGTTCTCCGCGGCGCTTCCAGTCATCGACCACGCGATGCACCTCATCATCATCGACAAAGGCACCATGCACACGCATGGGGATGCCGGCCCCGGCCGGCAGATACAGCATGTCGCCGTGGCCGAGAAGATGCTCGGCGCCGCCCTGATCCAGAATCGTGCGCGAATCGATTCGCGAAGAGACCTGGAAGGCCATGCGCGTGGGAATGTTGGCCTTGATCAGACCGGTCACCACATCCACGGACGGACGCTGCGTGGCCAGAATCAGATGAATGCCGGCCGCACGTGCCTTCTGGGCAATACGGGCAATCAGCTCTTCAACCTTTTTGCCCACAATCATGAACATGTCGGCAAACTCGTCGATCACCACCACGATATAGGGCAGCTTTTCGAGCACCGGGGGCTGTTCGTGCATCTCCCAGGGCTGCGGTTCCCATAGCGGATCGGCAATCTGGGCACCGGCCTCGGAGGCCTCATCGATACGCGCATTGAAACCGGCGAGGTTACGTACCCCCATGGCCGCCATCAGCTTGTAACGACGCTCCATTTCGGCCACGCACCAGCGCAGGGCATTGGCGGCCTCCTTCATGTCGGTAACAACCGGCGCCAGCAAATGTGGAATGCCGTCATACACCGACAGCTCCAGCATCTTGGGATCCACCATGATCATGCGCACTTCATCGGGCGTGGCCTTCAAAAGCATCGAGATCAGCATGGCGTTGACGCCGACCGACTTGCCCGAGCCGGTGGTACCGGCTACCAGCAGATGCGGCATCTTGTTGAGATTGGCCACCACCGGATTGCCACCAATATCCTGACCCAGAGCAACCGTCACCGGGGAACGGGCATCCTGATAGACATCGGAGTCAAAGACTTCCCGCAGTCGGATCATGGCCCGGTTGGGGTTGGGAATCTCGATGCCCACCGTCGGACGACCGGGAATGATCTCGACTACGCGAACGCTCTTGACCATCAGCGAGCGCGCCAGATCCTTGGCCAGATTGCTGATCTTGGAGACCTTCACACCAGGCGCCGGCTTGATTTCGAAACGCGTGATGACAGGTCCGGGCCAGGTGTCGACCACCTCGGCCTTGACGCCATACTCCCGCAGACGCACTTCCAGCAGTTCTGCCATGTCCTGAAGCTGTTCGGGCGTATAGGTCGGCTCGTGAGACGACGGTGGCGTCAGAAGCGACAGAGAAGGCAGTTTACCCAGCGGCTCACCGTCGGACTCGTGCACCGGACGCTGGGTCTGCATCTGCTGCACGGTCCAGACGGTAGGACTGCTGTTGTCTTCCGGATCGACCTCGGGTTCAGGGCGCGGCGCTGGCGTTTCAGCACGCTCGGTCGGCACCGGGTCGATGCGCTCGGCAGGCGGCGCCTCTTGTGCCCGCTCTTCTGCCGTCGGGGAGGCGGTCGAGGCAGGCGCCTCATGGGGCGGCCGAGCTGACGGGGGCGTTGAAGGCACAGGTGCCTCCGGGACCGCGCCCGACATCTCCTCGTCTTCCTCGAACGTCAGCGCGGTGGCCGAGGGAGCACGCCCGGGCGGCTCTGCCTCATCCCGCGCACTCAAGGGCGTCGAGAATTCGGGTTCATCGTCTTCCCAGCTCAACACCGGGCGATCGCTGTCCTGAAGGTCATCTACCAGCGGTGTCGTACGCTCATGGAGAGGCTCCTCCCGCTCGGGCTGGCCGATATCGTCCGGAGTCGATGCCATGGAGGCAGCCGGTGCCGACGAAGGCACGTCATGCTCGCGCGGCGCATCGGAAGACGGTGCAGAGCGTACCGGTTCGGCACGCTCAAACGCTGGCGCAGCCGGTGTCTCGAAGCTGTCCTCATCATCTTCGGCCAACCGTGGCTCGGGAATGACTTCAGGAATCCGTCGACGCGTCACATTGCTTGAGGATGTTTCGGCAGTCCGTGATGTTTCCACCGGCTTTTGAGAAGGCTGCGCCGGTGACGGAACATCGTCTGCACGCGCCTCACTGGCAGTAGCCTCTTCTGCGGCGCTGGAAACATCCCCGCTATTTTCCGCCGGTCGGACCAGCGGCTCGTCAACTGGCGGTGTTTGCGGTGACGCTACCCTGACAGAGACTGCCGCAGACGCTGCTGCGACATCTGCACCAGCATGGGATTCACGACGCTCGAGGCCTGCAGCCTGTCGCTCAGATGCCGCCGGCGTATCGGCATCGCGAACGCTCACATCATGAGCGCGCTCTGTCCCGGCCGTGGAAAGAGCAGGCTCGACAGGCACGCGATCGTCATGACGTGTATCACGCGCCGAAGACGGTGCCTCGTAGGGTCGCTCCCAGGGAATATCGTCATCGCCTGTGCGCATACCGGATACTGACTCACGTGTCTCGTCGGCCTCACTTTCGTGCGGATGGCGCATTGAGCCTACCGGCTCATTGGCATCATCAAGGAACGCTTCGTCGCCATGGTCTTCCCGCCGGCGGCCGGGCACCAGCCGTGCCAACAGGCTGCTGCGCTCGCGACGGGGACGTGCGTCCTCGGCCTCCGCGCGCAGGCCGGTATCGGCCTCATCATCGTCGTCATGGCCAAAATCGAATTCATCTTCCGACTGGGCAGCGAGATACGCCTCACGGCGCTCCTGCGCCATTTCACGACGACGCTCCTGAAGCCTTGAGCCGGCGCTGCCAATGCTCGCACCTGCCATGCCCACACGACGGGCGCACCAGCGCACACCACGCCAGATGCCGTTGCCCACTTCGTCAATGATGGAAAACCAGGACATGCCGGTGAGCAGTGGCATGCCGCAAAGGAAGGCTGCCAGCGACAGTAACGTGGTGCCGTGCTTGCCAACCAGTGATGCAAGCGCCGCTGAAACGCCTTCTCCCACAATGCCGCCCGAACCATAGGGCAGATCATTGCTGGCATCGTGAAAGTGCAGCGCCCCTACATTGCAGGTCGCCACCATAACCAGCAAAAGCCCGCCACCGCGCACGGCCAGCGCCATGGGGTCCCAGACCACATGGGCTTCTTTGGCGCGCATTAGACGCCAGGCGCCAAGGCCCAGCATGCCGGGTGCCCAGAGCGCGCTGGCACCGAAGAGAGAATAGAGAACGTCGGAAAGCCACGCACCAACAGGCCCCATCCAGTTGGTGACCTCCTGATCCGGGCCGCTATGCGACCAGCTGGGATCTGCCGGCATATAGCTGAAAAGGGCCAGCAGCAGGAAGGCGCAAAGCGCCAGCATGATGATGGCAACCCCTTCCTTGGCGGCACCCTGAAGTCTGGCACTGAAGTGGCGGGCGTTGTCCCGGGCTTTGGTCACACGCTGTCGAGAGCGCTGCATGGTGGCGCTTTTACGCGTTGTTCGCGGGCTGGCGCCGCTTTTGCTGCGACGGGCCTGTGACTGCGACTGCGATTGTCTGGTCTTGCTGGCGCTCAACGGCCATCCCCCCTGCACTCATGCGAGTGTTATGGCTGTACTCTGATGAAGCATTCGAAGGCCTGATAAAGGCATATTGGCAGGGTAATGACATCGGGTCACACCCTGCCAGAGGCAGGTATCATACCTGGAGATGATGGTACGGCACAGACCCGGCAATTGCAGCCGGGAAATTGGAGAAATATCAGGCGGGCAGATGAAAGACTCTCACGACTTCGCTGAGCTTGCGAGCCTGCTCGTCCAGATGCCCTGATGCAGCAGCCGACTGTTCGACCAGAGCGGCATTGTGCTGCGTTGTCTCATCCAGCGACGCCAGTGCACTGCTGACCTGCTCGATGCCTTCGAGCTGTTCTTCGCTGGCGCGGCTGATCTCGGTCACAATGACGCTCAGACTTTCCATTCGCGTGGTGATCTCTTCGATCTGCTCACCGCTTTGCTGGATATGGGCGTTTCCGGTTGTTACTTCCACGATGGTATGTCGAATCAGTTGACCGATGTCAGCGGACGCCTCGCTGCAGCGAACGGCCAGACGCCGGACCTCGTCGGCTACAACGGTAAAGCCGCGACCGTGCACGCCAGCACGTGCCGCCTCGACCGAGGCGTTAAGGGCCAACAGGTTGGTCTGAAAGGCGATACCGTCAATGGTGGCGATAATGTCGGACATTTTCGAGGCGGTGGCATCAAGGTCTTTCAACGTGGTCATGGCACGACCCAGGCGCTGCTGCCCTTCCCGGGCAGAGGCCACCACTTCTCCTGCCATGGTGTCGCCCTGACGGGCACGCTCTGTGTTCTGGCGCACGGTGGCCGTGAGCTCTTCAATACTGGCCGCCGTTTGCTCAAGGCTTGCGGCCTGGCTTTCGGTCCGACGTGACAGATCCATATTGCCACTGGCAATTTCACCCGAGGCATGGCCGATACTTTCCACCGACTGGCGAACGCGGCTGACGATATCGCGCAGACCGTCACTGATCCCGTTCATGGCCCCTACCAGCGAGCCGATTTCATCCTGACGATGGCTGTCAAGACGTTGCCTGAGGTCACCGCTGGCCAGATGACCGGCCATTCCCTGCACACGGGCCAGAGGGCTGCTCAGGCTGCGACGCATCATGAAATAAACCCCCAGTGCCGCCGCCAGTGCCAGCCCCAGCGCAATCAGCAAAAACCGGTTACGTGCCGCGGCAATTTGGTCATCAATATCGGCGTTGACGGCTGTGGCAGTCACGACCCAGTGCCAGTCGGGATACTGCATGAAATAGGTCGTACGATGAGCTTGCTCGGTATCGGGCAGCTGATACTCGAAAAGCCCGCGCTGACTCTCAAAAATGGGCGCAAAGGCAGGATTGCCCTCGACATCGGCCAGCTCGCGCAGGGAAGCCCCTTCGTTCTCGCCACCAGCCAGTACCTTGCCATTATCGGCATCCACGATCATGAAATAGCCGCTGTTTCCAATAGTCAGTGAACGGACGCGAGCCTCAAAGTTTTTCAGATCTGCCGTAATATCCACCCCGATGAAGCTTGCACCGATAACGCGCCCCTGAGCGTCATGAATGGGCTCGTAGCGAGTGATATAAGGCGTACCAAACAGCGTGGCCAGTCCAGAGTAGACACGATCTTCCATCAGGGCGCGGTAGCTTGCACCGTTGCGATCCAGCAGGGTGCCCACAGCGCGCTCGCCCTGACCATCCTTGAGCGACGTATTGATACGGACAAAGTCGTCACCGGTACGGGCAAAAATGGTCACCGGTGTTCCGGTACGCTGCGTAAAGTTGTCCACTCGCTGAGTATCCATATTCAGCGCACCGCGCTGATCCATCAGCAACGGCGTCTGACGAGCATTAATCTCCATGGTCTGGTTGGTATCCAGCGCAAAGGGCGGGACCAGACCCTCGGTCTGAAACAGCTTTAAAAAACGCGCGCTCTGCTGCTGTAGACTTTCATCGAAAAGCGCGACCGAATCGGTGAACTGCTGCGTCTGCTGTTGCATGCTGTTCGTTGCCTGCTCGCGAAGCGCCCGGGCGCTTGATGCCGACAGCCCCCAGCTCAGGGCAACAAATGCAGTAATGGCCACCAGACCGATGATCAGCGCCAGACGCGAACCAATGCTCATCCGCCGAAAATAGTTTCCCATGGTAGATATCCGGTAATGTGTCGTTTTTTCTGGCGGCCAGTACCTGGCAAACCTTCCTGAAAATCAATGTCGGCCATGGCAGGCAAAACTTAAGAGGTCTTGAATGTTTTACCGGGCATCCGGAAATGAAGGGTCAGGCTGTACAACATCAGGGTGCGGCCATGATTGAATGGCTGGCCCCATGGCCCGTTGATTTTCCGCCATTGGAAAACGCGCTTGAAACACCCAATGGCCTGCTGGCAGCGGGTGGCGATCTCACCCCGGAGTGGCTTCTAGCAGCCTATCAACGCGGTATTTTCCCGTGGTTCAATGAGGACGATCCCATACTCTGGTGGTCACCCGACCCCAGGATGGTGCTGTTCCCGGAGTCGCTTCGCGTGCGCCGCAGCCTGGCCAAACGGCTTCGCAATTCGGGCATGACAGCGACGTTTGATCAGGCTTTCGAGGCCGTGATCACCCAGTGCGCTGCTCAGCGACAGGCTCAGGAAGGCACATGGATTTCGTCCGACATTATCAACGCCTATGTGACCATGCATCAGCTGGGCCATGGACATAGTGTTGAAGTATGGGAAGGTGACATGCTGGTAGGAGGCCTTTACGGCATCATGCTGGGACGAGTGTTTTTCGGCGAATCAATGTTCTCCATACGCCCCGACAGCTCCAAGATTGCACTGGTTCGATTGGTAGAGTGGTTGTCCAGGCATCACGATCTGGCACTGGTGGACTGTCAGATGCATACATCGCATCTGGCCAGCATGGGAGCTTGTGATATATCGCGTGATCAGTTCAATGCCCTGCTCAAGCGCTATATACCTGCTGACTTTCAAGAAACCGTGATACCACGCCGATAAACATCATCAAACCATTCATGTCACAAGCCATGACTCGCCCTTTTGGATGTTGCCCCCGTTGAACAACTCAAGCATGCATTCACCCCTTCAGGATTTACGGTTTTTCCTGACCAAGCCACATGATTGCAGTTATCTGGGATCTCATGAGGCCACAACGCTGTTCATGGACCCGCATACGCCTGTGGACCATGACATGTACAGTGCACTGACTCTGATGGGCTTCAGACGCAGTGGCGCGCATCTCTATCGCCCGCATTGTCAGGAGTGCAATGCCTGTGTGTCCGTACGCGTGCCCGTCAACGATTTCGCGCCCGATCGTTCTCTCAAGCGTACCGAGCGCAACAATCAGGACCTGACGGTCATTGAACGACCGGCTCTGTTTGATGAAGAGCACTATGCGCTTTACGAGCGCTACATCAGGACACGCCACAGCGATGGTGAGATGTATCCTCCGGCCATTGAGCAGTACCGGGCCTTTTTAAGCACCGCGCACGATTTTTCACGCCTGGTCGAGTTTCGCCAGGAGGGCCGTCTTCTGGCCGTGGCTGCCGTGGACTTTCTGACCCACGGGCTTTCCGCTATCTACACCTTCTTTGAACCCGATAACGTCTTTCGATCGAGATCCCTGGGGAGCTGGGCCGTCATCTGGCAGATCCGTCGCGCGCAGGCGCTGGGACTCGAGCACGTTTATCTCGGTTACTGGATCCACAAGAGTCAGAAAATGGATTACAAGCAGCGCTTCAAACCGCTGGAGTATCTGCAGGGGCATCGCTGGCGCCGAGGCATTCCGGTGACCCAGACGCATCATTAACGTGCCGGGAACGTCCAGCGGCTTTGCGCTTCAGGCAGGTATCAGGCAAAATATCGCACGTTCAGTCCGCCATCATTCGCCTTGCTTGATCATTGGGTCAGCAAGACTGCTCAGATGGCGTGCTCATATTACGATTATCGGGGACTACATCATATGGCAAGAGAAGATCATATTGAAATGGAAGGCGTGATTGTCGATACGCTTCCCAACACCATGTTTCGCGTCGAGCTTGAAAACGGCCACGTCGTGACCGCGCATATTTCCGGCAAGATGCGCAAGAACTACATCCGTATCCTGACCGGCGACAAGGTCAAGGTAGAACTGACGCCTTACGACCTGTCCAAGGGCCGCATCGTTTATCGCTCCCGCTAAGGACGCCATGCGTCCTTATTTTGCACGCCCCCTCCTTGCGTCTCTCGGCATTTCATGACGCCCTGGCTGTTTCAGGCCGACTAACAGTCTGTTATCCAATGGATAGCCCTTGAACCGCCATCCATTTCGCGCCTGAAAAAACGCCCCGTCCGAAGACAGGGCGTCAGTAACGACTGGCATGGCATGCCGATCAGGCGACCTGTTCGGCAGCCGCTGACAGCTGAAGCTCTCCATCCTCCAGTGTGACATGCACCGTGCCACCATGGTCCGCCAGATCGCCGAACAGGATCATCTCGGCCAGAGGCTTCTTGAGTTTCTCCTGAATCAGGCGTGCCATGGGACGCGCCCCCATCTGCGGATCATAGCCATGCTCGGCGAGCCAGCCACGAGCATCCTCGTCAACGTCAAGCTGGACACGCTTTTCGTCCAGCTGCGCCTGCAGCTCCACCAGGAACTTGTCAACGACACTACGCACGATGTCCATGTCCAGATGACGGAACTGAATGATGCTGTCCAGTCGGTTACGGAACTCGGGCGTGAACGTACGACGAATGGTTTCCATGGCGTCGGTGGAGTGGTCCTGAGTCTGAAAGCCAATGGAGCGACGTGAGGCCAGCTCTGCCCCGGCATTGGACGTCATGACCAGAATCACGTTGCGGAAATCCGCTTCGCGACCGTTGTTATCGGTCAGCTTGCCGTGATCCATCACCTGCAACAGCAGGTTGAAGACATCCGGATGCGCCTTTTCAATCTCGTCGAGCAGCAGCACGCAGTGCGGGTTCTTGGTGACCGCCTCGGTCAGAAGGCCTCCCTGGTCATAGCCGACATAGCCCGGAGGCGCACCGATCAGCCGCGATACGGTGTGACGCTCCATGTATTCGGACATGTCAAAGCGGACCAGCTCGATGCCCATGATCTGGGCCAGCTGTCGGGCCACCTCGGTCTTGCCCACCCCGGTCGGGCCGGCAAACAGGAAATTGCCCACAGGCTTGTCGGGTGAACCGAGCCCGGCACGTGACAGCTTGATGGCCGATGACAGGCTGTCGATGGCCTCATCCTGGCCGAAGACCAGCATCTTGAGATTGCGATCCAGATCAGCCAGCAGCTTGCGGTCCGAGCTGGAGACACTCTTGGGCGGAATGCGGGCGATAGAAGCAACGATCGACTCAATTTGCTCAACGTCGATCTGCGAGAGACGAGCCTCGACCGGCAACAGGCGCTGATGCGCGCCGGCTTCATCAATGACATCGATCGCCTTGTCGGGGAGATAGCGGTCATTGATGTAGCGTGATGCCAGCCGCACGGCGGCTTCCATGGCCGCATCGGTATACTTGAGCTGATGGTGCTCTTCGAAGCGACCGCGCAGCCCTTTCAGGATACGGATGGCATCATCGACCGTCGGTTCCAGTACATCCACCTTCTGGAAACGACGGGCCAGCGCCCGATCCTTTTCAAAGATGCCACGGAATTCCTGGAAGGTTGTCGACCCGATACAGCGCAGCTCACCCGAGGACAGCATGGGTTTGAGCAGGTTGGAAGCGTCCATGACGCCACCGGACGCAGCACCGGCGCCGATGATGGTATGAATTTCATCGATGAACAGGATCGAGTTGGGCTCTTTCTTGAGCTCGGCGAGAAGCCCCTTCAGGCGCTTTTCAAAATCGCCCCGATACTTGGTCCCTGCCAACAGGGCGCCCATATCGAGCGAATATACAACGGCGTCACTGATGACATCCGGGACATCTTCTTCCACGATGCGCTTGGCAAGCCCCTCGGCAATGGCGGTCTTGCCGACACCGGCCTCGCCCACCAGCAGCGGGTTGTTCTTGCGCCGACGCGCGAGAATCTGTACCACACGTTCCAGCTCCTGATCACGACCAACAAGCGGGTCGATACGGCCGATGCGTGCCTGCTCGTTCAGGTTGGTCGCATAGCCGGTCAGCGGATGTGAGCTGGCATCACCCGATGCCTCATCACCATCCTCCGATTCTCCACCGCTGTTATGCTGGCCCTGCTGTTGATTGTGCCCGGCCACCTTGGCAATGCCGTGGGCGATGTAGTTGACCGCGTCAACACGCGCCACGTTCTGCTGTTTGAGGAAATAGACCGCCTGGCTTTCCTGCTCGGAGAAAATGGCGACGAGCACATTGGCGCCAGTGACTTCCGACTTGCCGGAAGACTGAACGTGAAAGACCGCGCGCTGAAGCACACGCTGAAAGCCCAGGGTTGGCTGGGTTTCACGGTCATCCTGATCTTCGGGGATCAGTGGCGTGGTGGTATTGATAAAATCCTGCAAATCGGTGCGAAGCTTGTCAAGATTTGCCCCGCAGGCACGCAGAACGTCTGCTGCCGAGGCATTATCCAGCAACGCCAGCAGAAGATGCTCCACAGTCATGAACTCATGGCGTTTTGAACGCGCCACGGTAAATGCGGTGTTCAGGGTCAATTCAAGTTCTTTGCTCAACATGGCAGTCCCCTCTTGGCCGCTGCAGACAGCTCAGTCTGCCCGGTCGATATCGCACAGCAGTGGATGCTGGCATTCTCGAGCGTATTGATTGACCTGCTGGCTCCTGGTTTCCGCGATATCACGGGTATAGATGCCACAGGTCGCCTTACCCTGAGTATGAACGGCCAGCATGATCTGTACCGCCTTCTCGTGATCCATGGCAAAAAAGGTTTGAAGTACTTCGACGACAAACTCCATGGGCGTGTAGTCGTCATTGTGAAGCACCACCTTGTAAAGTGGCGGTTCTTCAAGCTCTGGATCGCTCGTCTGCTCGGCCACATCGCCCTGCTCCTGATGATCAGGATCGGAATCGGGAGGTGTCATGCCTGCATGAGTAACCGTATTACGAAAATCGTAGTGAAGTGCTTCACTATCTATCTTGAACATATGTGCCCGGATCGATGAAAACAAGCGGAAAGATGATTGAATGCACTCATCGAGCTAACAGTTTGAGCGCTAACAAGCCTCAGTGTTCCCCTTAAAGATGGTGCTGCCCTGCCGCCGATGCAAGCGTGCGGCGATAAAAACAGTATCTCATGCCATCACGGTGACACGGGAGTCGAGCGTTATCCATCATGTCATGCAGGCTGTCATCCCGCTTGATCACAGCCCTGCATGACACTGGACGTCCTGTTGGAAGGCTTTTCAGGCCGACATGCTGCGCACCACGGCGTCAGCAAAGTCCGAGGTACTTAGCAGCGTCGCCTCTGACATGACCTGATGGAAGTCACCGGTCACCTCACCACGCTGGATCGTGGCTTCCATGGCACTGACGATCAGTGCAGCTGCCTCATTCCAGCCGAGATAGCGCAGCATCATTTCCGCCGAGAGGATCAGTGATCCAGGGTTGGCACTGTTTTGGCCAGCCAGTTTCGGCGCAGTTCCATGGGTGGCCTCGAACATGGCCACGGCATCGCCGCGGTTGGCGCCGGGCGCAATCCCGATGCCACCGACCTGGGCGGCCAGCGCATCGGACAGAAAGTCACCGTTGAGATTGAGCGTGGCGATGACATCGAACTGCTCGGGGTGAATCAGGACTTCCTGCAGCATGGCATCAGCGATGACATCCTTGATAATGATGGTACTGCCATCGCGCGGGTTTTCCATGGAAAGCCAGGGTCCGCCGTCCAGCGGCTGCGCACCGAATTCATCACGAGCTACCTCATAGCCCCACTGCTTGAAGGCCCCTTCGGTGAACTTCATGATATTGCCCTTATGCACCAGTGTTACTGATGCCCGAGCATTATCAATGGCGTAATGAAGCGCCTTTCGGACCAGCCGCTTGCTGCCCTCTTCCGAGACCGGCTTGATGCCGATCCCGCACTGCTCGGTAAAGCGAATGTTGTCGACCTGCATCTCTTCCTGGAGAAATCGGATCAGCTTTTGGTTTTCCGGGGTCCCGGCCTGCCATTCGATACCGGCATAAATGTCTTCTGCGTTTTCCCTGAAGATGACCATGTCGACATTCTGGGGCTGACGTACCGGACTGGGCACGCCCTTGAACCAGCGTACCGGGCGCTCACAGACATAAAGGTCCAGCGCCTGGCGAAGCGTCACGTTCAGCGAACGCATGCCGCCCCCGACCGGCGTGGTCAGCGGCCCCTTGATGGAGACCACATAATCCCTGACGGCATCAAGGGTCTCCTGCGGCAGCCAGGTGTCCTCACCATAGACACGCGTTGCCTTCTCACCGGCATACACTTCCATCCACTGGATTTCGCGACGCCCGTCATAGGCTTTCGCCACGGCGGCATCGACCACCCTCTGCATGGCCGGTGTAATGTCTGCCCCGATCCCGTCACCCTCAATAAAGGGGATAATCGGCCGCTCCGGGACCGACAGCGCAAGATCGTCGTTGACCGTAATCATCTGGCCACTGTCGGGAATGATGATGTTGCCGCTGGACATGAGAAGACTCCGACGTAATAAGGACGAAAGGTACTGTCCTGAAATGAGAGCCCTAATGTAGCATCAAGGGCCTGTCACTGCGTAGAGGTTGTCGACAATCAAGTCGTGCTTATGAGCTTACTTTATCTCTTTCACAAGCCCTTTCAGGTGCTTACCCAGTTCACGGACTCACAGGGTCGTGACACGCTGGCCCAATGGCTCGATATCCCGGACATCTACCCGGCCGGCCGGCTGGATTATGATAGTGAAGGACTGCTGCTGCTCACCGATGACGGCATGTTGGCTCATCGGATTACGCATCCTGATCACAAGCAGCCCAAGACCTATCTTGTGCTGGTAGAAGGTCAGCCTGATGACAATGCCCTGACGGCGCTTTCAAAGGGAATTACCCTCAAGGACGGCCTGACGCGACCAGCCAGAGTCCGGCGAGTAGCCTCACCACAAGTCCCCGAACGAACGCCACCGGTACGCCGGCGTGCCAACATTGTTGACACATGGCTCGAGATATCGATCACTGAAGGGCGCAATCGCCAGGTGCGTCGAATGACCGCCCACGTGGGCCACCCCACCTTAAGACTGATCCGAACCGCCATCGGGCAATGGACGCTGGGCTCGCTCTCGCCCGGTGAATGGCGGCGGGAAACCATTCACATGCCGCGTGCGCCCCAATCGAAAAATACTCGCCCGTCACGCGAAAGGCCGCGCAGGAAACCACGATGACCCGATTTTTACCTCACGTGACGGTGGCCGCCGTCGTGATGGACGGCGACCGATTTTTGCTGGTCGAAGAGCGCGATCGCCTCAACCCGGTCGCCACAGCCACGGTCTTCAACCAGCCGGCCGGCCATCTGGAAGCCGGAGAATCGCTGATCGAGGCCGCACATCGGGAAACGCTCGAAGAGAGTGGCTGGGAAATGACGCTGGAAGGCTACCTGGGCCTTTACATCAACACAGCCCCCAACGGCGTGGTCTATCACAGCCATACCTTTCTGGCGCGCCCAACAGGACGCGTCAGCGAGACGCTCGATGAAGGCATCACCGGGGCTGACTGGTACGACACTGCGCAGATCAGGGCGCTGGAACAGGCCGGCCGGCTTAGAAGCCCCCTGGTAGCACAACGCATTCAGGATACGCTTGCGGGACACGCCTATCCGCTGACCCTGATCCGCGATCTTGACCACCCTGATACGACGTCATGAGCCTCCAGCATGGCTGCAGTGTCAGGATCATTGGTTCCCGCCTGTCAAGGCAGGGGGCGGCTGGCGTATAATGTCGGCCAAATGATTTCTGACGACGGGTACGCCATGACTCCTCCTGTCAACAACACAGCCTCTTCCGCAACCCCTTCCAGGGTCATCGTCGGCATGTCCGGCGGTGTGGACTCTTCCGTAACGGCGCTTTTGCTGCTTGAGCAGGGCTACCACGTGGAAGGTCTTTTCATGAAGAACTGGGATGAAGACGACGGCACCGAATACTGCACCGCAAAGGCCGATCTGGCCGATGCCCAGGCCGTTTGTGATCGGCTGGGCATCCGCCTGCACACGGCCAACTTTGCCGCTGAATACTGGGACAACGTTTTCGAGCATTTCCTTGAAGAGTATCGCGCCGGTCGAACGCCCAATCCGGACATCCTTTGCAATCGCGAAATCAAGTTCAAGGTCTTTCTCGACTACGCAGAAATGCTGGGCGCCGAACTGATCGCGACCGGCCACTATGTCCGCCGCGAGGATCACGGCGGGCGCACCCTGCTGTGCAAGGGCCTTGATGGCAACAAGGATCAGAGCTACTTCCTTCATGCTGTCAGCGAGCAGGCCCTGAGCCGCACCCTGTTCCCGATCGGTGAGATGGAAAAGTCCGAGGTTCGGGCGCTGGCCGAGCAGCATGGTCTGGCCACGGCGCGCAAGAAGGATTCCACCGGCATCTGCTTTATCGGCGAGCGCCGCTTTGCCGATTTTTTGCGTCAGTATCTGCCGGCGCAGTCCGGTCGTATTCAGACGCCCGAAGGTGAAGAGATCGGCGAGCACATGGGGTTGATGTATTACACCCTGGGGCAGCGTCAGGGCTTGGGGATCGGCGGCATCAACGGCTATCCTGAAGCGCCCTGGTATGTGGCGGACAAGGACCTGGAACGCAATGTGCTGATTGCGGTACAGGGCAAGCATCACGACCTGCTTTATCGACAGTCGCTGACCACCGAAGCCATGCACTGGATCGGTGAGCCACCGGCCGAGCGTGACTTTCGCGCCAGTGCCAAGATCCGCTATCGCCAGAGCGACCAGCCCTGCCGGGTCATTGTCAACGAAGATCAAAGTGTCACCCTGATCTTTGATGAGCCGCAGCGCGCCGTCACCCCGGGGCAGTCCGCGGTCATTTATGACGGCCATGTCTGTCTGGGCGGCGCGGTGATTGCCACGACGTATCGCCAGGCGCTGGAGAGTGCAGCATGAACAGTGAGGCGCGTCAGGCACTGGCGCTGGCCGGCGTTTTTCAGGCCGCGAGTGTGGTCGATGAGCTTGCGCGCACAGGTCATACCAACGAGCGTGCATGGTCGACGCTGATCAAGGCCACGCTGGATACCGACCCCGCGTCGTTCGAGGACATCTACGGCGGCCAGATCAATAACCTGCGTCCGGGGATTGAGACGCTGGATGGGGTGCTGACGCGTCAGCAGGTCTCTCCCAATGTCATGCGTTACGGCTTTTCGCTGATCCTGCTCATGCATCGCCTGCGCAAGAACACCGAGATGATGAATACGCTGGGCCAGCGCCTGGGCAGGGTTCAGGCGCAGGCCGAACATTTCGGTGAGCTGCATGAGAACGTGATTGCAAGCCTTGGCGAAATCTATCAGGACACCCTGTCCACCTTTCGCTACCGCATCGTGGTACAGGGTGATCCCTCCCTGCTGCAGAGCCGGCAGATGCCCGAACGGGTTCGAGCGATACTGCTGTCCGGTGTGCGCTTTGCCCTGCTCTGGCATCAACAGGGTGGGCGGCGCTGGAAACTGGTGGCCGGTCGCAGCGGCATCCGACGCGCGCTGAAGTCACTCGACGAGTAACGGCTTTTCGGGCAGTGCCTCGCCGGGCTGTCCTTTAATTTCACAACGATTGGGCACAGACCCGGGAATCACGATGGAACTTTCTGCACTGACCGCTCTTTCTCCTGTCGACGGCCGCTATGGCAGCAAGACAATGGCCCTGCGTGAACACTTCAGTGAATACGGCCTTATTCGCGCACGTGTCATTGTCGAGGTGCGCTGGCTGGAACGTCTGGCCGAACACGAGCAGATCGAGGAAGTCCCGCCGCTGTCGAGTGCGGCGCGACAGTTTCTGGATCAGCTGATCAACGATTTTTCCGTTGAGCAGGCCGAGCGGGTCAAGACCATCGAGCGCACCACCAATCATGACGTCAAGGCCATTGAATACTTCCTCAAGGAAGCGTTTGAAGGCCATGCAGAACTGGAAGCCATCAGTGAGTTTGTGCACTTTGCCTGCACCAGTGAAGACATCAATAATCTGTCTCACGCCCTGATGCTGCGCGCCGGTCTCGATAACGTATTGTTGCCCGCCATGCGCGAGATCGTCGAGGCCGTCACGACGCTGTCACAGGCCCATGCCGAGCAGCCCATGCTGTCCCGCACCCATGGCCAGACCGCCAGCCCCACCACACTGGGCAAGGAGATGGCCAACGTGGTGTATCGCCTGCGCCGCCAGCTCAAACAGATCGAGTCCATCGAGATGCTGGGCAAGATCAACGGCGCAGTCGGCAACTATAACGCGCACCTGGCCGCCTATCCCGAAATTGACTGGGCAGAGAACGCGCGCGTGTTCATCGAGCGTCTGGGCTTGAGCTTCAACCCCTATACCACCCAGATCGAGCCGCATGACTACATTGCCGAGTTCTTTGACAGCGTCTGTCGCTTCAACACGATCCTGATCGACTTTGACCGTGATGTCTGGGGCTACATTTCGCTGGGCTATTTCAAGCAGCGCACCGTGGAAGGGGAAATCGGCTCCTCGACCATGCCGCACAAGGTCAACCCGATCGACTTTGAAAACTCCGAAGGCAACCTGGGGCTGGCCAATGCCATTCTGGGGCATCTGGCCCAGAAGCTGCCGATTTCCCGCTGGCAGCGCGACCTGACCGATTCGACCGTCCTGCGCAACCTGGGCGTGGGCCTGGCCCATGGCCTGATCGCCTATCAGGCCACGCTCAAGGGCATCAGCAAGCTGGAAAGCAATCCGGCACGACTGAACGGCGATCTTGATCAGAGCTGGGAAGTGCTGGCAGAGCCGGTGCAGACCGTGATGCGCCGTTATGGCATCGAAAAGCCCTACGAAAAGCTCAAGGCCCTGACTCGTGGACGCCAGATCGACCAGCAAGGCTTCGCCGAATTTATCGACACCCTGGCATTGCCGGAAGACGTCAAGACGAGGCTCAAGGCCATGACACCGGCGAGCTATACCGGTAACGCCGCCGAGCAGGCACACGACATCACACGCACCTGAAAGCGCGCCCGAGGGCAGGAATCCATCATGACAGAACATACGCGCCTCCCGCTGGGGGGCATGTCGGCCGAAACCTTCCTGCGTGACTACTGGCAGAAAAAACCGCTGCTGATTCGGGGCGCCTTCCCGGATTTTCAGTCGCCGCTGGAGCCCGATGAGCTGGCAGGGCTGGCCTGTGAAGAGAATGTCGAGGCACGTCTGGTCGAACTGGAAGGTCCGGACAAGGCCTGGCAGGTCTCTCACGGCCCGTTCGATGACGAGACCTTTGCCCGCCTTGGCCGCAAGGACTGGTCGCTGCTGGTCCAGGCCGTCGATCACTACGTTCCGGATGTGGCCGAGCTGCTGGAACACTTCACCTTCATTCCGCGCTGGCGCCTGGATGACATCATGGTCAGCTTCGCCCCACCGGGCGGCAATGTCGGCGCTCACGTCGACAATTACGATGTGTTTCTCCTGCAGGCCAGTGGCCAGCGCCGCTGGCAGCTGGGGGATGTCATGCCCGAGGATGCGTCCATCATTGATGGCATTGACCTGCGCATTCTTGCCGACTTTCAGGTCTCCAACGATCAGGACTGGGTGCTCGAGCCCGGCGACATGCTGTATCTGCCGCCGCGGGTAGCGCACCATGGCGTCAGCCAGAGTGAAGACTGCATGACCTTTTCGGTCGGCTTTCGTGCGCCTTCCATGGATGAAATGGTGACCTCCTGGGCGGATTACCTCGGAGAACAGCTTGAAGAATCATCGCGCTATCACGACCCGGATCTGGAAGCGTCGGGTGACAGCGCCCTGATCGATGATGTCACACTGGCCCGCGTCCGCCAGCAGATGCTCGCTGCTCTGGACAATCCCGAACAGATGGCACAGTGGTTCGGGCGCACCATGACGCAGGTAAAATACCCCGACCAGCTGATGCCGCCCATGACACCGGCCAGCGAAGAAACGCTGCGTAGCGCGCTTGAAGAAGGCGATCTACTGGAACCGGCGCCCGGCTCGCGTCTGGCCTGGCATCCAGAGGGCAAACAGGCCACGCTCTTTATGGATGGTGACGGCTACTCCTGCAGTACCGCACTGGCAAAGCGGCTCTCCAGTACCCGGATCATCGATCAGGAAATCCTGGCGCTGGAAGGCGCCGGCGCCCTGCTCGCCACGCTGATCAATCGCGGCAGTCTGCGCTGGGTGGAAGAAGACGATGACCTTGATGATGACAACGACATCACGGACGACTGACCATGCACCACGATGACATTGCCATCGAAACAGGCGACTGGGCCACGCTGAGTGACATCTGTAGCCATATCCGGCGTGTCGTCTTTATTCAGGAACAGGGTGTGGATGAAAGCGAGGAACTGGACGCCCTTGATCCGGCTTGCACGCATTTTCTGATACGTGATGGCCAGATACCCTGCGGTACCGCAAGATTGCTCCCTGATGGCCATATCGGGCGCGTTGCCATTCTTGAGACCCATCGCGGTCTTGGCCTGGGGGCACGACTGATGTACCACGTCATTGCCTACGCTCGATCGCAACGGTTCACGCATTGCGAGCTCAGTGCCCAGACCCATGCCATGGGGTTTTATGAGCAACTGGGGTTTGTGCCACAAGGCGAGATTTACATGGATGCAGGAATTCCGCATCGTGACATGATGCTGGATCTTGTCTGAACAGGCCGGGCGCCGCTGGCAGCCGGCATGTATGCAGACTACAGTGTTGCAGGCATGCCTTTTGGCATTCACCCTGACAGGGATCATGATATTACTGCCGGAACAGTTGAAACCTGCCCCGTTTTCGGTTGTCAAACAGTGTTCCAGAACAAACAGTCCGTCGGTGTAACAGGCCGGCGCAGGAGCTCCCCATGAAGCGTTATCTTGTTGTTGCAGCCCTTGGCGCCCTGACCCTTGGCGGGTGCGCCAATAGCGATATCTATTCCGGTAATACCTATACAGGTAACCAGGCCAAGACGGCACGCAATGTGACTTATGGCACGGTCACTGGCGTGCGTCCTGTCACCATTCAGGCCGGCAACGAGAATGACTCGGGACTCGGTGGTATCGGCGGCGCTGTTTTGGGCGGCCTGCTGGGCAACCAGTTTGGGGGTGGTTCAGGGCGTGTACTGACTACTGCGGTAGGGGGTATCGGTGGTGCCATTGCCGGCAGCAAGGTCGAAGACCGTGCCAACCAGGTCAGCGCCTATGAAATTCAGGTACGTACTGACAGCGGTCAGGACATGGTCGTCGTGCAAAAGGCGGACACACCCTATCAACCCGGTCAACGCGTCAGGCTCATTGGCTCCGGCAATAGCATGAGCATCGCGCCAGAATAAGTGCACCAGCACCCTACTCTTCCTACATTTTGCAAACCGCCCTGATGGCGGTTTTTTGATGCATTCATCACGGAGAGAGCACTATTCGTTATCATCGTCTAAAGTAAGCCTGTTAATTAAAACAGCATCATTAAAACGGGAACCTTATTCATGATCTGTCGCGCGATACTGGTAGGCAGTGGCCTGCTCTTTTCCGCTTCTGCCATGGCAGATGGCGTTTTGACCTTCAAGCTCTCCAACGACTTTTTCGCTGCTCGAAGCAGCGATGGTTACTACACCAATGGACTTGAAGGTAGCTGGACCTTTGAGCCTCAAGGCGATCACTGGACGCGCTCGGTGGCCGACTGGATTCCAGGCTGGACTGCTGATGACGTTGATGCCGCGTCTTACCGCTTCGGCCAGCAAATGTACACGCCTGAAGATATTGATCGCAGCGATCTGATCGAGGATGACCGCCCCTATGCCGGCTATCTCTATGGCGGCCTGTCCGTATATCGACAGGACCTGACACCACAGTGGCGCATCAGTGATGCCGTCTCGCTGGATATCGGCATTGTAGGTCCGGGCTCTGGCGCCAAGGACGTACAAAAGAATTTTCATAGTCTGGTTGATAGTGATGATCCGGAAGGATGGCATAACCAGCTCAACAACGAACCTACTGTCACTCTGGCCATGCAGCGCAGCTGGCTATATCGCGACAGCCTCGGGAGTCTGGCCATGGAGTATGGCCCCAATGCCGGCTTTGCTCTGGGTAATCTTTATGATTATGCCTCGGCAGGACTGGGCATTCGTGTAGGTCGACAGCTGGATAACCAGTACACCACGCCCGGTACAGCGCCCTACTCTTCATCAAACGTCATGTTTTCTCGTGATCGCAGTTTTAACTGGTATGTCTTCGGCAATGCGCAGGGACGTTTTGTGGCCCGTAACATGCTGCTGGATGGCAATACGTTTGAAGACAGCCATAGTGTCGACAAAAAGCAGTGGGTTGGCGATCTGGAGCTTGGCGGCGCCGTTTCATGGGATCGCTACAATTTGAGCCTGACCACGTTGAAGCGCACGCGCGAATTCGAGCAGCAGGACGATGATGACTACTTTGGTGTGGTGACCCTGTCCACCTGGCTATAACTCTATCAATGAAAGATTACGTGGTTTTTAACCGCGCGTAACCGTCACCCTTTTCGATAGTCTTGAATTATCAAAACAATAAGAAACACTGTAAAAAAATAACGTGACAAACAAAACAGTGTTCACTATATTGATCCCAAGAGTTAGGAAACAGCGTTTTTAAACAAAATACCATCGATATGAATACCTTCATTTCGAGCAAGGAGAAGATCATGACTTTGAACAAACTCTTCGCAGCTACTGTTCTGGTAGGCACCAGCGTTTTCGCCGCTCAGTCTGCCATGGCCTATGGCCAGGGTGACGTCTATGCCCGTGCCGATGTTGTCAAATCCGACATTACTGCCAGCGGTGGCTTCAACGATGAAAACACCTGGAATGGCGCAATCGGAGTCATGCCGTTTGACAAGCTGGGCGTTGAACTCAGCGGCAGCAACAGCAATGACTACGACGGCAGCAATGGTGACAGCTTCAAGATGAAGCAGTACAACATCATGGCGCAGTACTACCCGCTGGGCGGCACTGATTCACGTGTTCAGCCTTATGCCGGTCTGGGCGCCAGCTATGTGACTTTCAATGACTCGAGCCTCAACGGCGGCGCTGACAGCTTTGAAAAGCGTCAGTGGGCACCGACTGCTCAGGTAGGTACCGATCTGCTGATCACTGACAACTGGGCGCTTAACGGTTTTGTTCAGTACACTGACCTGAAAGCCGATTATAACGGTGGTGGCGATCGCGATATCGATCCGCTGACTGTCGGTGGCGGTGTTTCCTTCCGCTTCTAAAAGCTGGATATAACAGGTTCTGCATGAGTTGCTGCAGAATACAAAAGGCCACCCTGATGGGTGGCCTTTTTCATGTCTGTAGCGCTTATCCCGGCGTGGTGCGTGAGATCCCCAGGGATCGCAGTGCCTCATCTCCGAGACTGTCTATACAGCGTTGAGCACTTAATCGCTCGAGATAGGCATGACTGAGAAAGGCACTGCCCGCCAGAAGATGCCCCAGATATTCCCGTGCCGGCAGTCGCTCCGATCCCGTTTTTTCAGGCAGGGCCACATAGACCCAGGCCGCCAGAGGCCCATCGGCGGTATCGACCATTTCGACCTGACGACAGTATTCATCAGGATGGCTTTCAAAGGGGTCCATATCCTGAATTTGCGTCGGATGGGTCAACTCATAAAGCACGCCTTCAACATGCTCCCCTTCCTCTCTTTTGACATTGGCATGGGCTACCCCCTCTACACGGGAAGCCTTGTCAAAGGACAGCTGCCAGCCTGCAAGACGTGCCGACAGCATGCGCCGGGTATCTCCGACGCGTGCCTGCATTCTGGCCGCATTCATATTGCTGCCATAGGCAAAGTAGTAACGTACCTCAACGTCACTTGAGCAGGTACCACGATCGCTCATTGCCCCTCCTGTGGACGCAGCTCCCCGTTGACGAGCACGTTATCCACATCGCGTAGCGCTTCCAGAATGGGCAGCCGGACGCTGGCCTGGTTTGCCTGCAGATAGACTTCAGCGGCCGGGGCAATACTGGCATCGGACGGCAGCGGATGTTCGCCGTCCATCAGGCTTTGCAGCCGAGGAATCAAAACATAGCGCAGCCATTGGCCCAGTGACATCGTATCGGCATTAAAGGGCTGCTCGCTGTCAAAGGCAGCAGGCTCTGGCCGAGTCTGACTCTGCCAGAGATCACCTGCGCGCATGGCGGCCTCAAGGCGTGTCAGTGCAACATTCAGCGATTCATATTGCGTCATGGGGATTCCTGGTTAAAAGGATATGATGTCAGCCATTATGCGTGCCCTGAGCAGTGAATAAAATGATGGAAGCCTGATGCCGCTCTGCCATCGGCCGGCAATCGTGTTTTGCACAGATAGGTTGAATGAACGTGTGGATAAGATCGGGATAGTTTTGCCTGACCCTGTTGATTCGCAGGCTGCGGAAGATTGTTTATTTTTTGCACAGCCCTGGGCTGGCGCCCTGACCATCAACACGCTACATTGCGCGGCCGCGCTGATATGAACCCTTCTGGAAACGCCCTGATGTTAACGCCCACACTTGTCGATCTTTTTACCCACGCCGACATCACGCCCCGAATCTATCATCTCGGGCGTCGGGTAGTGCCCTGCTCCATTGAGCACTTCAGGGCCTTTGAAACACAGCAGGTGGCATGGCCCCAGCCCTGGCAATCACAGGCTCAGGTGGCTCTGGTCTTTACGCCCACTCCCGGCGGCGAACCCATCATCTGGTGTCTGGCGCTGCCTCTGGATGAGCAGTCCATGCTGGTCCCGGCACTGCGCGACGGCTTTCTTGAACAGCTGATGAGCACCTTTCAGCGCGCGCCTGATGGCAATCTGGCACTCGACAGTGCTGCAGAAACGCTCAAGGACGTGGCCATTGCCCTACAGCCCAACGACCTCACCAGGGCGCTGCTGCATGCGCGCATTGCTCATGATCTTGAGCTGCCGCCCAGTCACTATTACGACGATGCCCGATCCTATTATTTAAATGATGGCAGCCCACAGGCATGGCAGGCACTGGGGCTTCAGGGCATCGCCGATCTGGTCGTACGCAGAACGAATGATGACGAAAAGCGTCTGGCCCGGCGACTGGAACAATTGTCCGACCAGGCCCTGGTGGCCCTGTGTGACTGCCTTGTTCATGCGCCCATACAACAGGAAGCGCTGCTCGATGCCATGATGGCGCAATATGAAGCCGTGACAACAGATCATCCACGTTATCAGTCGATCATGGGCGCCATACTGTCCAGCCCACTCGATCAGGCCGGCACCTGGCTGGGCACCCTGTTACAGCACTCACTCGATACAACGGCACTGGCCACCATTGCCGCACGTGGCTGGCACCATCTTGAGCATGAACAACGCAGCATCGACTATCTTGTCAGTATCTCGCAGCTTGAGGCGCATGATTTCAAAGTGCTGGTACAGGATCTGACCCGTATTCCGCGCCTTCGCCTGCCCATGATCATGGCCATGAAGCAGGCAAGCCCCGGCTCCGCCCTGTGGCAGCAGATCGACGCGATACAGAGAGAACAGCATGGATGAGCTACCCTATAAACCAAGAGCCATCGTGGGTCGTCGAGAGATGGTAGCCCTGCCCGAGCTTGATCTGCGTTTGGCCTGCAAGATCGATACCGGCGCCAGAACATCTGCCCTGCACGCCCGTAACATTCATGCCTTCGAGCAGCAGGGTCAGTGGTGGATCAGCTTTGACACCTGGAGCGGTGAAGACACGCAGGGCGACAGTCGATTTACCCTGCCACTCAGTGATCGGCGCAAGGTCAGAAGCTCCAATGGCCATGCCAGCTGGCGATATGTGATTCGCACTACCATGCAACTGGGAGAATTGACCCAGGAGCTGGATCTGACCCTGGTCGATCGCGCGGCCATGAAACATCCCATGCTGCTGGGGCGTCGTGCCATGAAAAGGGTGCTGGTCGCCCCGGGCACCGCCTTCCTGCATGGCACACCCTGAGCCCAGCTCAAAAGGACCGCTTCATGCATATCGCCCTGTTGTCCCGCAATCGTAATCTTTATTCCACAAGGCGACTGATCGAGGCCGCCGAGCAACGTGGGCATACGGTGCGCGTTATCGACACCCTGCGTTGCTACATGAACATCGCCTCTCATCACCCAACGATTCACTATCGAGGGGAACAGCTTGAGCCCTTTGACGCTGTCATCCCGCGCATTGGTGCTTCGGTTACCTTTTATGGTACAGCGGTATTGCGCCAGTTCGAAATGATGGGCACCTATGTGCTCAACGACTCGGTGGGCATTACCCGCTCAAGGGACAAGCTGCGCTCGCTGCAGCTTCTGTCGCGCAAGGGTCTGGGACTACCGATTACCGGCTTTGCCCACTCACCCGACGATATTCCCGATCTGATCAAGATGGTCAAGGGCGCTCCGCTGGTCATCAAGCTGCTGGAAGGCACCCAGGGCATCGGCGTTGTACTGGCAGAAACCCAGCAGGCAGCCGAAAGCGTCATCCAGGCCTTTATGGGCCTCAATGCCAATATCATGGTGCAGGAATACATCAAGGAAGCGCGCGGTGCGGATCTGCGCTGCTTCGTGGTCGGCGACAAGGTGGTCGCGGCCATGAAGCGTCAGGCGGCTGAAGGGGAATTTCGCTCCAATCTGCATCGTGGGGGCAGCGCCAGCAGCATCCGAATTACCCCTGAGGAGCGCTCTACTGCCATTCGCGCCGCAAAGGCCATGGGGCTTCAGATAGCAGGCGTTGATCTTTTGCGCTCCAATCACGGGCCGGTGATCATGGAGGTCAACTCCTCTCCCGGGCTTCAGGGCATCGAAACCAGCACCGGCAAGGATGTCGCAGGCATGATCATCGAGCACATTTCCCGCAATGCTGCACCGGTCAAAAAGGCACCACCAAGACCGAAGGGCTGACGAGTCAAAAGGCTTGTGACTCATCTCAGAAGCTCACGAAACCACGCGAAGCCATCGGCAGGCATTTTCTTTAATAAATCCCTGCTGATGGATGTTACAAATTTCCCGGGCGCGTTAGAATTTCAACTCCTTCCCCAATTCTTCTGGCATCAGTGGAGATAGTCCCTCATGTTTCTCGACAATCGCCAGGCGGCGATGGATGGCCTGCTCGAGGCTCTGGCCGATAGCCTTGACTACTATCAGGATAATGTCGCCCGCCTGCGTAATGACATGCGTGAGGCACTCAACCCCTGTTTTGAAGAGCGTCGCCAGGATATGCGTCTATTGCAGCAACAGGCACGGCGACATCTTGACCTTCTACCCCGCGATGCCGATGTAGAACGCGATGATTATCTCTGGCTCTGGAGCCGGCTCAAGAGTTTTGTGGTCAACAATGAACATGTGTTGATCAACGAACTGCTGGAGCAGGAACGCATCATCATGCAGGCACTTTCCACCATGATGACCCATGCTCTGCCGGAAGAGATCGAGCCCGTCATGGAGCGGCTATGGAAGAATTGCCGCGCCACTATCCGTGTACTGCATCAGTATCAGCACCAGAAAAAACGCTGACCGACTAAAGGACGCGTCAGGGCACCTTTTTCAAGCCCTCATCTCGAGGGGCTTCAAGGCGGATACGCAGATCGTTCAAGGCATGTTCTACAGGCATGGGCATGGGTACGCGCCGGTAAACCGGAATAATATTGCCGGGTGCTTCTGCAGCAGTAGGCAATACAATGCTCGGACCCAGAAAGTAGGGGTGGCGATCAAACAGATAAAGATCGGCAATCACCTGCGCCCGCGCCAGCACCTCTCTCGCCCACATCCAGCGATCATCGAAAACGGAGCGCTCACGGGTGGCGCACCCTGTGGCCTCAAGCCCCAGATATTGAGCAATGAAAAGCGCCCGCGGCAGGTGCCAGCGCTGTGAAATGAGCGTGACGCGTGACACGCCAAAAACATCCCGGCTGCGCGCCAGGGTATCAAAGGTACTGAAGCCGGCGTAATCCAGCGTCATGGCAGCATCCGGTATCTGCTCTCGACGAAGGTCGCGCCACATTCGGATGGGTTCGTTGTAATAGCGCGTGTGGTTATCCCCCGAAATCAGCAGATGATCGACCTGCCCTGACTTCCAGAGACTCGCGGCAAGATCCAGCCTCGCCCGATACCACGGGTTTTCTCCCCCGCCGCGTAATCCGTAGGACGTGCCAAAAACCAGCCCCACCGGCTCATGCACACACTGACTACTATCAAGCGTGATGCTGGCATGGGTTTTTCGCCATACCCAGTAATTGGCACTCGCCGTCACAACAACGACCAGCACCAATGCCATGGCACCCACGATTGCCGTGCCCTTGAGCAATCCTGCCATGTATCTATTCATTCGCCAGAAGATCACCGAAACAGACCGTCAGCCAGCTTAAGCGACCACCTCCGAGCGAGCAATCCCCATGTGAAAACGCCCCGAAGCCTGAGCGCTCGGGGCGTTGAACATGAAGCTTTCAAACCGTCAAAACATGTTAAGTGCCAGTTTTGCCTCATCACTCATCATGTCGCGTGACCAGGGGGGATCAAAAACCAGTTCAACGTTGACCCGATTGATCTGCTCGGCACCCAGAATCTTGTGTTTGGCATCTTCAGCAATAACTTCACCCATGCCACAACCGGGTGCCGTCAGTGTCATTTTGACCTGGGCCATCTTTTGCCCATCGATCAGCGTCGTGATTTTACAGCCATAGACCAGGCCCAGTTCAACGATATCGACCGGTATCTCGGGGTCAAAACAGGTACGAAGCTGTTGCCAGACAAAGTCTTCAAGCTCCTGGTCGGTAGCGCCATCGGGTAGATGGGGCCTTTCCATGGGCTCCATGCCGAAAGCATCCAGGTTAAAGCCTTCGATCAGATACATGTTGCCTCTAAAAAGCACCGACACCGATGTCCCAAGCGCCTGCATGACCTGAACCGTCTCGTCCTCATCAAGCCAGACCGGCTTGCCAAAGGGGATCGAGATGGCCTCGACACTGCGCTGAAGCGGTAGCTGGTGCCCCTTTTGCAGGGATGCAATCGCACTCATCAATAACCCTCTCTGAACATGCTCAATCCCGCACCATGGTCACGACACGCTGCAGGGCATCGACGAAGTAGTCCACTTCTTCGAGCGTATTGTAGGCAGCAAACGACGCTCGACAGGTGGCATCGAGCCCGTAGTGATGCATCAAGGGCTGTGCGCAGTGGTGTCCGGTGCGTATGGCCACCCCGAACTGATCGACCAGCAGGCCGATATCCTGGGAATGAGCCCCCTCGACGACAAAGGAGATCACGGCCGCCTTGTGCGGCGCCTCGCCAATGATGCGCATGCCGTCAATGCCTTTCATGCGCTCGGTGGCATGCTTCAAAAGGCGCTGCTCCCAGTCTTCCAGAAGCTCAAAATGAAGATTGGTGACCCAGCGAATGGCCCGTTCCAGCGCGATCACTTCGGCGATCGCGGGCGTACCCGCCTCGAACCGGTGAGGCGGTTCGGCAAAACGGGTACCTTCTTCGAGACTGACGGTCTTGATCATCTCGCCACCGCCCTGCCAGGGCGGCATCTCTTCGAGCAGGGACAAACGGCCATACAGCACGCCAACCCCGGTCGGCCCGTAGAGCTTGTGCCCCGAAAAGGCGTAGAAATCAGCGTCCAGTGCCTGCACATCGACACGCGTATGCGCCACCGCCTGCGCCCCATCCACCAGAATGCGGGCGTCATGCTCATGCGCAATGCGCGCCATCTCGGCAACAGGATTGACCGTTCCCAGCGCATTGGAGACGTGCGCCACACAGACCAGACGGGTTTTCGGCGTGAAAAGCGCACGGTAGGCCGCCATGTTCAGCTCACCGCGCTCATCCACCGGAATGACCCGGATGGTGAGTCCCTTCTCCTGCGCCAGCATCTGCCACGGCACAATGTTGGAGTGGTGCTCCAGCCGTGAGATCAGAATCTCGTCGCCTTCGACAAGCTGGCTGCGGCCCCAGCTCTGGGCCACCAGGTTGATGGCCTCGGTGGTACCGCGCGTAAAGATGATCTCGCGGACATCTTCGGCATTGACGAACTCACGCACGGTGTCACGGCTGTGCTCATAGGCCTGTGTGGCTTCATCGGCCAGACGATGCAGCCCGCGATGGATATTGGCGTTGTAGCGCTCAAAATAATCCACCCAGGTATCCAGCACGGCTTTCGGGGTCTGGGTCGTGGCAGCGTTGTCAAAATAGACCAGCGCCTTGTCCCCATGAACCTTGCGGCCCAGCACGGGAAATTCCGCGCGCAGGGCCTGAACATCCAGCGTGAGTTCGTCGGTCATGCTCATAGCGAAGTATCTTCTACCAGACTTTCGAGGTTGAAGCGGTCAGGCAGCTTGCCCGCTACCGCACGTTCGACACGATCGGTCAGCGCACCATGGCGAATACGCTGCATGACTTCGTTGGCAAAGGCCAGCGTCAAAAGCCCGCGGGCCATCTGCTCATCAATGCCTCGGGCGCGCAGGGCAAAGATGGCGTTCTCATCGAGCTGACCGGTGGTCGTGCCGTGAGAGCACTGCACATCGTCTGCGTAAATCTCGAGTTCGGGCTTGGTATCAATCTCGGCACGATCGGAGAGCAACAGGTTGGCGTTGCTCTGATACCCCAGCACCTGCTGGGCATCCCGCTTGATATACACCCGGCCATTGAAGACACCCCGAGCACGGCCATCGAGAATACCCTTGTAGTTCTCGTTGGAGTAGGTGCGCGGCGCGTTGTGATTGACCTTGGTGTGGTTATCGATGTGCTGACGATCCTGACCGAAGAAAAGCCCCAGCAAATCCACCGTGGCATTTTCATCGTTGAGATCGGTCACGATATCGTTACGCACCACGGCACCACCCAGATTCAGGTTGTGAGAGGTGAAATTCGTGTCACGCTTTTGATCCACCTGAATGCTGGCCACGTGATATTCACTCTGGCTCGCCTCCTGGAGCTTGTAGTGCGAAAGCCGGGAGGCCGGTGACATCTCGATCTCGGTAACGACATTGGTCAGGTTGGCAGCGTCCTGCTCGCCCACGTAATGCTCAATCAACGTGGCTTCACTCTCACCGCCACAGCGCACCAGAATACGCGGGTGGCTCATGACAGGGGCTGAATTGTTGCGCGAGATGAACAACAGATAAATCGGCTTTTCTATCGCCTGCCCCTTGCCGATGTTCACGACCACACCTTCACCGGTCAGCGCAGTATTCAGTGCTGTAAAGGCCGAGAAATCGATGCCGGTGAGCTGTCCCAGCTGTTCACTGATGGCATGCTGATCACCTTCCAGTGCCTGAGACAAGGGCATCACGGTGACCCCGGCGCTCGGCGCAGGGTCGGACAGCTCGGCATTGAAAAGACCGTCAACAAAGACCAGCCGACAGGCATCGATATCCAGCTTGAGCGCATCAAGGCGGGCCTGATCGAGCTCTGCACTGTCAGCCTGACCAAATTCAAGACTGGAGAACCGGGACATGTCAGTGTACTTCCACGCCTCATCACGACGGGTGGGAAAGCCGACCGTTTCCAGGTGTAAAGCTCCGGCACGACGCTTTTCGGCAAGCCACTCGGGCTCACCGACAGGGGCTTCATGCAGGCGCTTCACGAGTGTGTCAGGCAGACTCATGCGGCCGGCTCCTCGATAACCCATTCATAACCGCGCGCTTCAAGCTCTTCGGCCAGATGACGATCGCCGGATTTGGCGATACGGCCGTCAATCAGCACGTGAACCTGATCAGGCGTGATGTGATCAAGCAAGCGCTGATAGTGCGTTACCATCAAAATGGCGCGATTTTCGTCACGCAGAGAATTGACACCTTCGGCCACGACCTTCATGGCGTCGATATCAAGGCCGGAGTCAATTTCGTCAAGCAGGGCCAGCTTCGGCTGCAACACCAGCATCTGCAGAATTTCGTTACGCTTTTTCTCGCCGCCCGAAAACCCTTCGTTGACGGCGCGATGCAAAAAACTTGAATCCATCTTCATGAACGCGATCTTTTCCTTGATCAGCTTCATGAACTCGGGTGCCGGCATCTCGTCAAGCCCGCGCGCTGCGCGCTGTGCATTGAGCGCTGACTTGAGCAGATAGATGTTCTTGACCCCCGGGATCTCGACCGGATACTGAAAGCCCATCAGAAGGCCTGCCTGCGCACGCTCTTCCACTTCCATTTCCATGAGATCCTTGCCATCAAACGTGATGGTGCCCTGAGTGACCTCATAGCCATCACGACCGGCCAGTACAGCCGACAGTGTCGACTTGCCGGCACCGTTGGGGCCCATGATGGCGTGTACTTCACCGGGCTTGATGGACAACGTGATTCCCTTGAGGATTTCGTTGCCTTCCACCGTCGCGTGAAGATCCTTGATCTCGAGCATGTTGTAACCCTGATTCTGTAATGATTGCGCCGCCGGGCGGCTACACGAAATTGCCAGCGCGGGCAGCCACCGGGGCTGCCCGCCTCAACTGTTATTAGCCGACTGAACCTTCAAGCGTAACGCTCAGCAGCGCCTCGGCCTCTACCGCAAACTCCATCGGCAGTTCCTGGAAGACGTCCTTGCAAAAGCCGTTGACGATCATGCTGACCGCGTCTTCTTCCGAAATACCGCGGCTCTTGCAGTAAAAGAGCTGGTCGTCACCGATTTTCGAGGTGGTCGCCTCGTGCTCGATGGTAGAGCGGCTGTTACCGATTTCCTGATAGGGAAAGGTATGGGCGCCGCACTTGTCGCCAATCAACAGCGAGTCGCACTGGGTAAAGTTACGGCTGCCGGTGGCTCGTGGCGACACCTTGACCAGACCTCGATAGGACTGGTTGCTTTTACCGGCGGCAATCCCCTTCGAGACGATCGTCGAGGAGGTGTCCTTGCCGATATGGATCATCTTGGTGCCGGTATCGGCCTGCTGACGACCGTTGGTGACCGCCACCGAGTAGAACTCACCCTTGCTCTCGTTGCCGCGCAGCAGGCAGGACGGATACTTCCAGGTGATGGCAGAACCGGTCTCGACCTGTGTCCAGCTGATGCGGGAACGGTCACCGCGGCAGTCGCCACGCTTGGTCACGAAGTTATAGATGCCACCCTTGCCGTCTTCATCACCCGGATACCAGTTCTGGACGGTGGAATACTTGATATAGGCATCTTCCAGCGCCACCAGCTCGACGACCGCGGCGTGCAGCTGATTCTCGTCACGCTGCGGCGCCGTGCAACCTTCCAGGTAGGACACCTGAGCGCGCTTGTCGCAGACAATCAGCGTCCGCTCGAACTGGCCGGTATTGGCGGCATTGATGCGGAAATAGGTCGACAGCTCCATCGGGCAGGTAACGCCTTCAGGGATGTAGACAAACGACCCATCGGTAAAGACCGCCGAGTTGAGCGCGGCAAAGTAGTTGTCCCCCTGAGGGACGACCGTGCCCAGATGCTGGCGCACCAGTTCGGGATACTCACGAATGGCTTCCGAGATCGAGCAGAAGATGACGCCGGCCTCGGCCAGCTTTTCTCTGAAGGTGGTGGTCACGGACACCGAGTCAAAGACGGCATCCACGGCCACACCGGCCAGAGCGGCTCGCTCATGCAGCGGGATACCCAGCTTCTCGTAGGTTTCCAGCAGTTTGGGATCGACCTCATCCAGACTCTGGGGACGGTCTTCCGGCTTTTTGGGCGCACTGAAATACGAAATTGCCTGATAATCGATCGGCGGATAATCAAGATGCGCCCAGGAAGGTGACGTCATCTTGAGCCACTGATGATAGGCCTCAAGACGCCAGTCCAGCATCCACTGCGGCTCGCCCTTTTTCTGCGAGATAAAGGCGATAACGCTTTCGTCGAGCCCGGGGGGAACCGTATCGCTTTCGATATCGGTCACAAACCCCTGCTTGTACTCGCGACGAGCAAGCTGCTCCATTGCTTCGGTAGCCATGATCCTCTCCCCTCAAACGGGTACTGTTCGTCTCATCGGTCGTTGGTCGGAACCGTCGTGTTATATCGTCTGCGGTCCGTCAGAGCCTGCGCGCCTCACCGAGTGCCACACTCTGTATGGGCAGCTGTACGGGCAATTTGATTGGCGCATCATGCGCCAGGTCAGCCAGCGTGACACTGTCCAGCAGCTGCCGGACGGCCAGCGACACGCGCTGCCAGTTACTGGCCACGCCACAGCTGGCCATCAGGTCACAATCTCCGTGGCCGTGACTACATTCGGTCATGGCCACCGGACCATCAATGGCGGTGATGATATCGCGCACCGTGATGGCGCTGGCCGAGCGGGCCAGCCGATAGCCGCCGTTGACACCCCGCTGCGATGTCAAAAGCCCGGCACGCAATAAAAGCTTGAGTGTCTTGCTGACGGTGGGTCGAGGCAGTCCGACGCGATCGGCAATATCGGCAGCCGCATGCGAGCAGTCCGGATGACGCGAAATCTGCGCCATCACCACCGCTCCGTAATCGCTCATTTTCGACAGCTTCAGCATGTCGGCCTCTTGCCTGACTTATTGCGTACTATTTTAGTCCTCATTACAGACGGTGTGAACCCACTTCCTTGCCAATCAGCATGATAGCTTCAGGCTCTAAAGCCCCGGCACCATGCCCGGACACTAAAAATCCCTGATGAATCATCAGGGATTGGAAGTCAGCACCCATCACGACTCAGCTGTCGAAAGGATTGCGCAACACGATGGTTTCAACACGGTCCGGCCCGGTCGAAATAATATCGATGGGCGTACCGATCTGTTCTTCCAGAAAACTGATGTAGGCCCGGGCATTGGCAGGCAGATCATCAAGCGAGCGCGCCCCGACCGTGGATTCACGCCAGCCCGGCAGATCGTGATATTCCGGGCTGATTGCTTCATAGCCCTCACTGTCTACCAGGTTGTCGATCAGCTCACCATCCTTGGTGCGATAACCGACGCAGACACGAATATTTTCCAGACCATCCAGCACGTCGAGCTTGGTCAGACAGATGCCGGAGATCGAGTTGATCTGCACGGCATGGCGCAGCGCCACAGCGTCAAACCAGCCACAGCGACGGGCGCGTCCGGTGTTGGAGCCAAATTCATGGCCGTGCTCGGCCAGATGGCGGCCGAACTCGTCGAAAAGCTCGGTGGGGAACGGCCCGGAGCCGACACGGGTGGTGTAGGCCTTGGTAATCCCCAGCACATAATCAAGATAGAGCGGGCCGACACCAGAACCGGTAGCGGTACCGCCGGCCGTGGTGTTGGAGCTGGTCACGTACGGATAGGTACCGTGGTCGATATCCAGAAGCGACCCCTGGGCACCTTCGAACATGATGTTCCTGTCCTGCTTGCGCAGGTTGTGCACGAAGGAGACCGTGTCACAGATCATCGGCCGCAGCTCTTCGGCCATGGCCATGGCATGATCCAGCACTTCCTGGAAGTCCACGGCAGGCTCGCCGTGATAGCGGGTCAGCACGAAGTTGTGATAGTCGAGCACTTCTCCCAGCTTGCTGGCAAAACGCTCGCGATGGAGGATATCCCCGAGTCGCAGCCCACGACGGGCGACCTTGTCTTCGTAGGCCGGCCCGATACCACGGCCGGTCGTACCGATCTTGGCCACGCCACGCGCCTTTTCACGGGCCACATCGAGGGCCACGTGATAGGGCAGAATCAGCGGGCAGGCAGGCGACAGCCTCAGCCTTTCGCGCACGGGCACACCGCTGTCTTCGAGCTCGGCCATCTCGCTGAGCAGAGCTTCCGGCGACAGCACCACGCCATTACCGATGACACAGGTGACCTCCGGACGCAGGATACCCGAGGGAATCAGGCGCAGGATGGTCTTCTTGCCATCAATGACCAGCGTATGACCGGCGTTGTGGCCGCCCTGAAAGCGAACCACGGCAGAGGCTGATTCCGTGAGCAGATCGACGACCTTGCCCTTGCCTTCATCACCCCACTGCGTGCCCAGTACTACGACATTCTTGCCCATTGTTTCATCTCTGATTCAAAGGCCTGCCCGGAAGGGGCAGACACCGGATGTCAAATTCAGTTGGCGAGCGACTCGAGCTGCCAGGCGCCACCCCGCCGGATGAGCTGACGATCACAGAAGTGAGCCAGTGCATCCGTAGACTGCCCCGGCAACTGCTGAACGACCCGCTCACCGGCATCACGTAGCTCATGGATGCGTCGGCTCAGAGCTTCATCCTGTTCCTCGGGCGCCCAGATACCGTCGTGGGACGGCGCGCGCTGGCAAAGCGTCGCCAGCTGCTTGAGATCCATGGAACAACCAGTCGCCGGACGGGGTCGCCCGAACGCACGACCGGTATCGTCATAGCGACCGCCCTTGACCAGCGCCTGACCGTAGCCGGGTACGTAAGCGGCAAACACCAGCCCCGTGTGATACTGATAGCCACGCAGTTCTGCCAGATCAAAATAGAGCGTGACTTCCTTATGTGCCTCGCGCAGAACCTCATGTAGCGAGGTCAGCTGATCCAGCGCCTCGATAATGGCCTGCGAACCATTGGCAAAGATGTCCCGGGCGCGCTTTAGCACGTCAGCGCTGCCGTGCAGACGCGGCAGCTGCTTGAACATGGCGGCAAGCTCGGCATCCCCGATGTGTTGCTCGATCAGTTGATCAACTTCCGAGACCGCCTTGCGCTCCAGCGCCTCAAAAATCAGCGACTCGACGTCGTCTTCCAGCTGCGCCTCTTCAGCAAGTGCACGATAGATGCCGATATGCCCGATGGCCAGATGGACATCGCGGGCCCCGGCAAAGGACAGGCTGGCGAGGGCCAGCTTCACGATCTCGATATCAGCCTCGATGCCGGCATGACCAAAAAGCTCAAGACCTGCCTGAACGGGACTGCGCCCACCCTGATGCTCATCGGCTCTGGCACGCAGTACATGAGCGCAGTAGCACAGCCGCACCGGCCCCTGACGCCGCAGGGAATGAGCATCCATTCGGGCCACCTGGGGCGTGACGTCAGCACTGGCGCCCATCAGGCGACCGGTCAGCTGATCGGTCAGCTTGAACGTCTGTAAATCAAGGTCAGTGCCGGCGCCGGTCAGAAGCGAGTCCAGAAATTCTACCGGCGGCGGCATGACCAGGTCATACCCCCAGCGATAGTAGAGATCCATCAGGCCACGGCGCAGCGACTCCATGCGCAGCGCCTGAGGTGGCAGCACTTCATCCATACCGTCCGGCAGCAGCCAGCGATCCGCAATGGTCATTGAACATGCCCTGGCAAAAGTAAAAAAGGTGACCCGAACAGCACCGGAACAGGCACCACATCACGACTATCGACAGCCACAAAAAAACCGGGGGTAGCCCCCCGGTTGAAGAATACTATCACAACTTGTCAGCGGAGAAATCCCGCTCGGGTATCTTCCCTGATGTCAGGGCGTCGCCGCTGAAGAAGCGTCACCATTCCCCTGCTTGAAAAGCTGCAGGAACTGGTTGCTCGACGGGCTCAGCACCATCAGATCATTTTGACCCTTGAAGCTTTCACGATAGGCCTGCAGTGTGCGATAGAAATCAAAGAATCCGGCATTTTGCTGATAGGCCGCCGAATAGATGGCTGCCGCTGCCGCATCGCCCTCACCGCGGGTAGTCTCGGCGATCTGACGACCGCTGGCGAGCGTCTCTTCACGCTGGCGATCAGCATCGGCCCGAATCTCTTCTGCCTGACGTGTACCCTCGGCACGATAGCCTCGAGCCGCCTGCTCACGCTGCGAGTTCATGCGCTCATACACTGCCTGGGTGACTTCACCGGGCAGCTCGATCCGCTTGACACGAATATCGAGAATGCGCACACCAAGCTCACGACGCATGGCCTGATCAAGCTGAGAGATGGGATCCACCATCAACTCATCCCGTTCGGTAGCCACATCGCTGTCTTCCTGTTGCACCTTCTTGACCACTTCCTGATTGTCGCTTTGCGTCGCGGGACGCTCGCGCACGATCTGCGTCAGTGTCGTCTGGCCGAACTTGTTACGCAGGGCCTCATCGGTCCGTGGTGCAATCAGGCGCTCGGCCGCCTGTTCGCTGCCGCGCGTGGCTTCGTAGTATTGCGCCGGATTGATGATCTGCCACTTCACGAACGAATCCACGATGACCGCCTTGGAATCGCTGGTGAGATAGCGTGTGGCACTGGCATCGACTGACAGAACACGGGTATCAAACAGCCGGACCGTATTGAGCACGGGCCACTTGAAATGAAGTCCCGGCTGAATATCGTTTTCCACGATTTCACCGAAACGCAGCTTGATGCCTCGTTCGGTTTCGTTGACCGTATAAAGGCTGGCACTGCCCACCCAGGCAAGAATGCCCAGTACGATGACGATGACAAGGGCGCGATTATTGAACATTAGCGTCCCTCCCGCAGGCTGCTGCGACCGTTGTTTTGCTTCTGATTGCTTCTCATGTGCTCGACGACCTGCTGAGAGAGCTGCTCAAGCTGACGCGCATCCACATCATTGCTCTGGCTGTTGTCACTTTTGCCGCTGTTGTCACCACGTCCCATCTGATTGAGCGGCAGGACCGTGACGGCATCATTGCCTTCACCCAGATCGACCAGCGCCTTGGGCGTATTCGACAGAATCTCGGTCATGGTGTCCAGATACAGACGCTGACGCGTGACATCCGGCGCTTTCTCGTATTCACCCAGTAGCGAGATGAAACGGTTGGCATCACCCTGTGCATCAGCAACGACCGCCGCCTTGTACCCCTGGGCTTCCTCGATCATGCGCTGACGCTGACCCTCGGCTTCCGGCAGAATGGCATCGCGATAGGCGTTGGCGCGGTTAATGGTGCGCTGCTGCTCTTCACGGGCACGGATAACATCATCAAAGGCGTCCTGCACCTGATCCGGCGGTGCGGTGGACTCCATGTTGACCGTTTGCAATCGAATACCGGTGCCATAAGCTTCCAGATAGGAGGTCAGACGATCGTAGATATCGCCGGCCAGCTCTTCACGACCGGTGGTCAGAATCTGCTGCAGCTCCATGTTACCCACTTCCTGACGAAGGGCGCTGTCCATGGCGTTCTGCAGCGTCATTTCGGGGCCGCGAACGTTGACCAGAAACGCATGCGGGTCCGAGACCACATACTGGGACGAGATGCTGACACGCACGATATTTTCATCACGTGTAAGCATCGAGTCTGTCTGACTGGCAGAGCGGATTCGAGTCACGTTGACGCTTTCCACCCGATCGATCAGCGGCGGGTTCCAGTGCAGGCCCGGTCCGATGGTATTGGTATACTTGCCGAAGCGGAATACGACGCCTCGCTCGGACTGGTCGATCAGATGAAATCCTGATCCCGCCCAGACCACAACACCCACAATCAGAACAATAATGGGCAGCAACAGAGCACTGCGACCACCGCCGCCGCCCTGATTGCTGCCATTATCATCACCGTTGTTGACAGAACGAAGCTGTCGACGACCCAGCAACCCATTAAGCTTGTTGCGCAGTTTCCTGATCACTTCATCGATATCAGGAGGTCCACCACCCTGGTTTTTATTGCCACCGCCATTACCACCGCGGCGATCACCACCACTCCAGGGGTCCTGCTGGTTATTATTGCCGCCACCACCAGGCTCATTCCAGGCCATACATCTTCTCCACTGGGCAAGAGTTGCGAAACGCCAGTCTCATAACGTCATTGCGCGCCATTCTTACGGTAGCGCCTTGAATATCCGATCATCCTGATAATGCCGGAAGCGTCCCTATTTGTAACATGTCGTCATGCCGAAGACCTGAAATTCTTCCTGGCATGACAAGGTGGCCATTATTCCTGCCACTGTTCCCGGCCCTGCTCTGCCCGGGAGAGATAGTCATCCGGATTTTCGTCGGCATGAGAAAGAAGGCGAAGCAGATCACGACGCGGCAGTCGAATCCTCAAATGCGTTCTGCCCTCGTCATCAAAACTCTCTTCCTGGACGGCATCGTGGGAAAAGAGCTGAGCACGCAGCCAGCCCTGCGAGGGCTCCAGCATGACCGTGGTTTCAACAAGATCCGTGGCAAGACGCTCGGAAAGGGCCTGCTCCAGCAGATCAAAGCCTGTTGCGTCGCGCGCCGAGAGCCAGACGGTGGACACGTCATTATCGCCACTGCGCTCCAGTCGCGGCGACATGCCGAGCATATCGATCTTGTTCATGACAAGAAGTCTTGGCACTTCACCGGCGCCGATCTCGTCAAGAACGGCATTGACCTGCTCGATGTGCGCCTCGCGCTGCGGATCGGCAGCATCAATGACATGGACCAGCAGGGTGGCCTCGGCAGCTTCCTGAAGCGTGGCGCGAAAGGCCTCGACCAGCTTGTGCGGCAGGTGACGAATGAACCCTACCGTATCGGCCATGACAATCGGGCCGACGTCACTGACTTCAAGACGCCTGAGCGTGGGATCCAGCGTGGCAAAGAGCTGATCGGCCGCGTACACCTCGGCGTTGGTCAGCGCGTTGAACAGCGTTGACTTGCCTGCATTGGTGTAGCCCACCAGCGAGACCGAGGGGATTTCTGCCCGGGTACGCGAGCGGCGGTTCTGGTCGCGCTGACTGCGAACCCGATCCAGACGCTTGTGGATCGCCTTGATACGCCCGCGCAGCAGTCGTCGATCGGTTTCAAGCTGGGTTTCCCCCGGACCGCGCAGACCGATCCCGCCCTTTTGGCGCTCAAGGTGTGTCCAGCCTCGAACAAGACGGGTCGACATGTACTCAAGCTGAGCGAGTTCTACCTGTAGCTTGCCTTCATGTGTCCGTGCGCGCTGTGCGAAAATATCAAGAATCAGACCGGTACGATCCAGTACGCGACATTGCAGCGCCCGCTCAAGGTTTCGTTCCTGAGAGGGCGAGAGGGAGTGGTTGAAAATGACAAGCTCGGCGTGATGCGTCGTCATCATCTCACGCAGCTCTTCGAGCTTGCCTTCACCAATCATGAGCTTGGGGCTGGGAGAGCGTCGACTGCCTGTCAGCAGCGCTGCCGGCACGGCACCGGCGCTGCGGACCAGCTCCATGAATTCTGAAGTGTCTTCTCGCTCGGTGCTGTCCTGGAAATCGATATGCACCAGGACAGCCGTTTCTCCCGAATCGGGGCGTTCAAAAAACAATCAGCGCCTCTCTATTGGCTTTCCTGACCGGGAACAGCAGTATCCTGTGCCGGTAAACGGACGTTACGCGCAGGCACCACAGTAGAGATGGCGTGCTTGTACACCATCTGACTGACGGTATTGCGCAGCAAAATGACAAATTGATCGAAGGACTCGATCTGGCCCTGAAGCTTGATACCGTTGACCAGAAAGATGGAGACGGGGATACGCTCCTTACGCAGGACATTAAGATACGGATCCTGAAGGGATTGTCCTTTGGACATGTGGCTCTCCCAAATATTAATTGCTGTATGTTTATCGGTTTTTAACTTGCTGCAAGCGCAAGAAAGATCCACGTCCCGGAGGCTCATGTGAGGCTCACTGGTGACCGATCATATTACGCTAAGTGCCGATGTCGCGCACGATTTTCAGCACTCGTTGCACAATCCCGGCATCCTGCGGGTCAAGCTGAAGGGCGTCCGGCCAGCGCCGCAACCAGGTCATCTGACGCTTGGCCAGTTGCCGGGTCGCCGTCAGCGCCCTGAACGCCATTTGGGGGCGATCCTCAAAGCGATCAAGTCCTTCCCACACCTGACGATAGCCCACGCTTTTCATCGAAGGTAAATCGGGGCTTAAATCGCCGCGTGCGCGAAGCCTTTCCACTTCTTCAACGAAGCCATCAGCAAACATTTTGTCAAGACGCTGACCAATCCGCTCATGCAGCTGTTTCCGGTTGCCCGGCAACAGTGCAATCGGGTGCGGCGTAAATGGCAGCGTCACAGGTGACTGGCGTGCCCAGTGTGCACTCAGGGTTTCCCCGCTGGCACGATAGACCTCCAGGGCACGCATGAGGCGCTGTGGGTCGTTGGGATGAAGCCGAGCGGCAGCTTCAGGATCCACTCGGGCCAGTTCATCATGCAGAGCCCGGGGGCCGCCCTTTTCGAGCAGTTCCCCCAGCGCCTGACGGATGGCGGGATCTGCCTGAGGCATGTCGGCCGCCCCTTCCGTCAGCAGACGAAAATAGAGCATGGTCCCGCCCACCAGCAGCGGCACCCGGCCCCGAGCGGTAATCTCCGCGATGCACTGGAGCGCATCGTCACGAAAGGCCATGCCCGAGTAGGGTTCTGAAGGGTCACGAATATCGATCAGTCGATGTGGTGCCCGGGAAAGCTCCTGTGCCGAGGGCTTGGCCGTCCCGATATCCATGCCTCTGTAAACGAGGGCCGAATCGACGCTGACCAGCTCGACTCCCAGCTGCTCATGCAGCTCGATGGCAAGATCGGTCTTGCCGACCGCCGTGGGGCCCATCAGCATGATGACCGGCGGTCGCGGTGCAGTGATGTTCATGAAATGGTCATCCTACTGGCCGCGCAGGAAAAGACGATCAAGGTCGCGCATCGACATCTCCGTCCAGGTCGGTCGGCCATGATTGCACTGACCGCTGCGCTCGGTGCGCTCCATATCACGCAGCAGAGCATTCATTTCCTCGATTTCCAGACGCCGGTTGGCACGCACGCTGCCATGACAGGCCATGGTAGAGAGCAGATCAAACAAATGATCCTTGACGACCTGGCTGCGGCCGTAACGCTCGAGCTCTTCGAGCATTTCGCGCACCAATACCTCGACGCTGCCATTTTTCAAAAGCGCCGGTACTTCCCGGATCAATAGCGTCTCGGGCCCTGCGGCTTCCAGCGTGACCCCCATCGCCTCAATCGTTGCCTGCTCGCGCTCGGCAAGCTCGACCTGCGCCTCGCTGACCGACATGGACACCGGCACCAGCAGCGGCTGGGTATCGATGCCCCCGCCCAGATACTGCGCCTTCATGCGCTCATAGGTGATGCGCTCGTGTGCGGCGTGCATATCCACCACCACCATGCCGCGCTCGGTCTGCGACAGAATATAGACCCCGTGCAGCTGCGCCACGGCATAGCCCAGCGGCGGTGCGCGAGTGGCATCGACCGATGACGAAAGCGTCGTCTCTTCGAAATGCGCCGGACCAGCCCGGTGAGATGACGTGCTCGCAGGCGACAATTGAGCGGCACTGTTATCTTCTGTCGGCGCTCGGGACGTCAACAACCGCGATTCGTGGTCCGGATGAAGCGCACGATAGCCGGCCATGAACTCCCGAACCTGCTGCTCGCCCGGCCGTCCTGCGCCGTGATATTGCCCCGACTGCAAGCGATCACCACTCGTGTGAGCGGCATCCTGTCCGCCGGAAACATTGTTGAGCGCCATGCGCTGCTGATCAAAGCGGGGCTCAGGCGCGGGCGGTGCGGAAGAGGCCTCGGGCGCCGGAATACTCTGCCCCTGCGGCCTGACTTCCGCCAGCGCGCGATGCAGACTCGAAAACAGAAAGTCATGTACCAGCCGCCCATCGCGAAAGCGGACTTCGTGCTTGGTGGGGTGCACATTGACGTCCACCCCGTGGGCATCCAGATCCAGATAAAGCACAAATACCGGATGGCGACCGTGAAAGAGCACATCGCGATAGGCCTGGCGTACGGCGTGGGCGACCAATCGATCGCGAATCACTCGACCATTGACGAAAAAATACTGCTGATCGGCCTGACTGCGCGTATGGGACGGCAGCCCCACCCACCCCTTCAGCGTCAGGCCGGTCGCCGCCATATCGATATGGATGGCATTGTCCAGAAAGCCACGCCCCAGAAGCTGGGCAATGCGCTTTTCCATGGCAACCTGACTGTTACCGCCCATCAATTGATGCACGGTTTTCTGATTGTGCCGCAGGACCAGATCCACGTCCTGACGCGACAGGGCCAGCCGGCGAAAGGCTTCTTCAACGTGGTTGAACTCGGTCTTCTCGGTACGCAGAAACTTGCGCCGTGCCGGCGTATTGAAAAAGAGATCGCGCACTGCCACGGTGGTGCCCCGCGGATGCGGCGCCGGGGACAGGCGCGGCGCCATCTCGCGGCCTTCCGCGACCACACGCCAGCCATTGACCGGGTCATCACTGGTATTGGAGTAGAGCTCGAGCCTTGATACGGCACTGGTGGCCGCCAGCGCCTCACCGCGAAACCCGAGACTGGCCACGCCCTCAAGGTCATCCAGCGACGTAATCTTGCTGGTGGCGTGGCGAGACAATGCCAGTCCCAGATCATCGTGTTCGATCCCGCAGCCGTTATCGCGCACTCGAATCAGCCGACTGCCACCGGACTCGAGCTCGATTTCGATACGCGAACTGCCCGCATCGATGGCATTTTCGACCAGTTCCTTGACAACCGACGACGGACGCTCGACCACCTCGCCGGCCGCAATCTGGTTGGCCAGACGCGGGGCCAGCGCCTGTATGCGACGGCTTCCGGTTGTCGTGAGGTCACTCATTGCCGCTCTCCGGTGTTGTGAACGCAGGCATGAACGTGCTCATCAGGGAATGGTCAGCACCTGTCCCAGGCGCAACACATCGGTATCCAGACCGTTAGCCCGACGAAGCGCCGCCAGTGATACATTCTGGCGTGCCGCGATCCCCGACAGCGTATCGCCGGCCTGAACGCGATACTCATCAGAGGCACCACCGCGATTCTGATCGCGCTGCCACGCCAGCAGACTGTCAGGGGGCGGGCTGCGCAGGAAGTGCTGTCGAATCCCCTGGGCGATGGCATCGGCCAGCTTTTCCTGGTGCGCCGGAGACTTGAGCAAACGCTCCTCGGAAGGATTGGTCAAAAAGCCGGTCTCGACCAGCAGCGACGGAATATCCGGCGACTTGAGCACCACAAACCCGGCCTGTTCGACACGCGAATGGAACAGCTTGTTGAAGCTGGACACCCGACTGAGCACATCCGTACCGGCAGACAGCGAATCATTGACGGTAGCGGTCATGCTCAGATCCAGCAACACGCCACGCAGCACCTGATCCTTGTCATCAAGATTCAGGTCGCCATCCACGCCCCCGATCAGATCGGAGCGGTTTTCACTCTGTGCCAGCCAGCGGGCACGCTCGGACGTCGCGCCGTGCTGGGAAAGGGCATAGACCGACGTGCCGCGCGGCGAGCTGGAACCACCGGCATCGGCATGCACCGACACAAAAAAGTCGGCGTGATGCTGACGAGCAATGCGTGTGCGGCCACGCAGTGGAATAAAGGTATCGTCGCTGCGGGTCATGTAGGCCTTGAATCCGGGCATGGCATCAAGCCTGGCCTTGACCCGCCGTCCAATCTGCAGCACCACATTCTTTTCATGGGTGCCGCCGGGCCCGGAGGCACCGGGGTCCTTGCCGCCGTGACCGGGGTCGACCACCACGATAATATCGCGCCGTGGATGCGGTTTGGCCTGCTGGCGTGACTCGGCCGTCGGCTCATTGCTGACCTGCTCTGCCACCTTCGGGTTTTCCGTGGGACGACTGCTGGCGAGCTTGCTGCGTGCTGCCTGCTCCTGCCTTTGAATCATGGCCGTGATGGGATCGTCATCGTCGCCTGATTCCTTCGAGGCGCTGCCGCCCTTCCCGGGTGCCAGGTCGACCACCAGCCGATGGCCGTGTCCGCCCCCCGGGGGGAGCTTGAAGGCATTGGGCGTGGCCTGATGCTCCAGTTCCACGACCACGCGAAGGTCTGAACCATCGCGCACGCCGGAGCGAACGTCCTTGACCAACCCGCGCCCGTCAACGGCGTTGCCAAGATTCGTGTTCAGGGTGGTGTTGGTCAGATCGATGACCAGACGGGCCGGGTTGTCCAGGGTGAACACATCGGCTTTGGCTTCGCTTGAAAGATCAAAGACCAGACGCGTTCCGTCACTGTCGGTCCACTGCCGAAGCCCCTCAAGCTGGGCGGCCTGAGCAGCGGTGGCCATGAAACTCAACATGATCATGGCAAAAAGGGTCAAAAAAGCGGCCGGAAACTTCATCACTGCCTTATCACTGTATTGGTGTTCATGGCGAACATCTCCGACACGGGGTTAAAAGCCATCATGAAATGTCCCGTGTCGATACCGCCAGTCGTTGCAGGGCCTGTACCCCATGGTCGCTGCCGGCCTCGAGCACCAGACGTCGTCCCTGACTCATCAGCGACAGCGTAATGACAACATCGGCAGCCGGCAGCCAGCCTTCACCCCGCACCGGCCACTCCACAAGCGTCAGCACCTTGTCAGCCAGCATGTCACGAGCCCCCAGGAACTCGAGCTCCTCGGGATCGCCCAGGCGATAAAGGTCAAAGTGATACACCCGACCGGTCTCCAGGTCATAGGGTTCCACCAGCGTGTAGGTCGGGCTTTTGACCGCACCGTCATGACCCAGCGCGCGGAGCACGCCGCGGGCCAGGGTGGTCTTGCCGGCACCCAGCTCTCCATTGAGATACACGATGCCGCGATACGCCAGCGCCTCGGCCAGCTGGCGGCCGATGGCCACCTGTGCGGCTTCATCGCCGGGTTCAAGGATGATGGTTGTCTTGCTCACGTTGTCCCACTTTAAACTGATCAGCGACCTGCCACGATATCGGCAGGTCGTCATGCCGATGACATTCTATCGCCTGTCGGGATTAGCGCGACGGCGCGCGTAGCATGCCAGATCGCTTGCCAGCAGGCCACGCTCCCCCTGGTCACGTGCCGCATCATCGGCGGCCAGTCCATGGATCAGAACGCCGCTGGCCGCTGCTTCCAGCGGCGAGAGCCCCTGTACCAGCAGCGAGGCAATCATGCCACCCAGCACATCACCCATGCCGCCGGAGGCCATGCCCGGATTGCCGAAGGGGCTGATAAAACATGCATCAGCCCCCTCGCCGCCGACCACCAGGGTACCGGCGCCCTTGAGCACAATCACGCCGCCATAGCGACGCTGCAGCGCCAGTGCCGCCTGATAACGATCGGCCTGCACCTCGGCAACACTGCATCCCAGCAGCATCGCCGCCTCTCCCGGATGCGGCGTCAGTATCCAGTTGTCACGTCGCTCACCGGCGTAGCCTGCAGCCAGCAGATGAAGGCCGTCGGCATCTACCAGCCGAGGGCCGGAAGCGTTCATGACGGCCTGCATCAGTCCCTGCCCCCAGGCGCCCTGCCCCAGCCCCGGGCCGATCAATACGGCCGTGGCCTTGTCAATCAGCGCCTCGATATCCAGACCGTTGCGGGCCTCATGGACCATCATTTCCGGGCAGCGTGTCAGCGCCGGCGGAATATGCACACTCGCCGTGGCCAGACTCACCAGGCCGGCACCCAGACGTGCCGCGGTTTCGGCACTCATGATGGTCGAGCCACCAAAACCGGGCTGACCACCGACCACCAGCAGATGGCCGCAGTGGCCCTTGTGCGTGGTGGGACGCCGCCTGAGCAGCGTGATCTGAAGCCGCTCGGGCACCAGTAGCTCACCGGTATGGTCACTTTCCGAAAGCGTTGCCCCGGCGACGCTCAAGGGCGCCAGCACGATCTCGCCGGTCACATCGGGGGCCTGACCGGTATACAGACCGAACTTGCGGGCGATAAACGTCACCGTCAGATCGGCCCCGACCGTCTCGCCCAGCAGCGCCCCCGTATCGGCATGCAGCCCGGATGGGATATCCAGCGCCACCACCGGCTGCGGGGCGGCGTTGATTCGCGCAATGGCACCATCAAACGGCGGGCGGATCTCACCGCGGGTCCCGGTGCCCAGCAGGGCATCAATGATCACGTCGGTTTCAAACGGGATCTCGAAGCCAGGGTGCCAGTCATTGATGCTCACGCCGCTTTCGCGCGCCAGCCGTACGGCGTCGCCCGCCTCGCCCTGCAACTCATCCGGAGCGCGCAGCGCTAAAACCTGCACCGCCAGCCCCTTTTGACGCGCCAGTGCCGCCATCACATACCCGTCTCCAGCGTTGTTGCCGCTGCCGCAAAGAATGCACAGACGCCGTGCCTCGGGCCAGCGTTTGATGAGCTCATCAAGAGCCGCCTGCCCGGCCTGCATCATCAGGGCAAAGCCCGGCACGCCCTGTGCGATGGTGCGTTGATCCAGTGCCTGTACCTGTTGGGCGCTGTAGAGTCTTGCGTTCACCGCCATGGCGTTCTCCTTGACCATCCGTGTCATTGATGGTGGCGTTATCGAGCCAGCTATCTGAATATATCGTCTACTGCGGGCAGACAGGCAGTGTTGTGACCCTGCTGCCGCGGACAGGTTCCGATCATGGGCTCATGCGTCAGGCCGCTTCTTTGGCCAAAGGCGTCTGCACTGTCATACTGTCGTTTTCATTAAACGGGCGCTTATCGTGCCCTGTAATACCGAGCCTCGAGGCTCGAATGCCATGACCCCTGTTTTTTCAGATACTGTTTCTTCAGATACCGCTGCTTCAAACACTGCGGCTTCAAATACTGCCCGACCCGATGACGCCGGGCCGCCAGCGTCTGATGCCTGCCGGACGCTTGATCCTGCCGAAATGGCAGAGAAGCTGAAGCTCTGGGCACGCGAGCTGGGCTTTCAGCAGCTGGGGATCACCGATACCGACCTCGACGCCCATGAAGCCTGGTTGAATCGATGGCTGGAGGCCGGCTATCACGGCGAAATGGACTACATGACGCGCCACGGTACCAAACGGACCCGCCCGGCTGAACTGGAGCCCGGTACGTTGCGCATTATCAGCGTGCGCATGGATTACCTGCCGCCCGAGATCGAAACCACCCGCGTGCTGGCTCAGCCCGAGCGTGCCTACGTGGCACGTTACGCGCTGGGGCGTGACTATCACAAGCTGATCCGCAAACGCCTGACCCAGCTGGCCCAAAAGCTGCAAAAGGAGATCGGTGACTTCGGCTTTCGCGCCTTCGTGGACTCGGCACCGGTCATGGAGCGCGCGCTGGCCCAAAAGGCCGGCATCGGCTGGTTTGGCAAGAATGCGATGATTCTCAACCCGAAGGCCGGGTCGCTGTTCTTTCTGGGCGAGCTCTATACCGATCTGCCCCTGCCGGTGGATCAACCCTTTGAGCGCGATCACTGTGGCAAATGTACGCGATGTCAGACCTGGTGCCCCACCGGCGCCATCGTGGACGACAAGATCATCGATGCCCGGCGCTGCATCTCCTACCTCACCATCGAAAAGCACGGTCCCATTCCGCTCGAATACCGTCATGCCATGGGCAATCGCGTTTTCGGCTGTGATGACTGCCAGCTTGTCTGCCCCTTCACACGCTTTACCCGCGCCACCCGCGAGCAGGATTTTGCCCCGCGCCATGCCCTGGACCGCGTGCGGCTGGTGGACCTGTTCAACTGGAGCGAGCCGGAGTTTCTCGAGCACACCCAGGGCAGCGCCATCCGCCGACTGGGCTATGAGCGCTGGCTGCGCAATCTGGCCGTGGGGCTGGGCAACGCGCCCTTCAGTGAAGAGATCATCACGGCGCTGCGCGCGCGTCTGGCCTGGCCCAGCGACATGGTGCGTGAACACATACGCTGGGCGCTGGCAGAGCAGTATCGAAAGCGCGACGAAAATCGGCAGGCGGTTTCGGCGCCGCTGATCGAGGCAGGCTTTGAGGACATCATCGCCCGCCAGCCGGCCTGATCGGGAAAACCGGGGATCGAAACAGAACTACAGCGCCAGCAGGTGTTCGCGGTAGTAGCGAAGCTCCTCAATGGAGTCGCGGATATCATCGAGTGCCAGATGCGTCCCCTTTTTACTGAGGCCGGACAGAATGGAAGGCTTCCAGCGTCGCGCCAGCTCCTTGAGCGTCGAGACATCCAGATTGCGGTAGTGAAAAAAGGCTTCCAGCGCCTGCATCTCGTGCTGCATGAACCGCCGATCCTGATGGACACTGTTGCCGCACATCGGCGAGGCGCCCTTGTCGATGTGCTGCTCCAGAAAGCGCAGCGTGACCTCCTCGGCTTCCTGCGTGGTCACCCGGCTCTGTCTCACCCGATCAGTCAGCCCCGTATTGCCATGGGTACGCGTGTTCCAGTCATCCATCAGCGCCAGCTGCTCATCGCTTTGGTGGATGGCCATCACCGGCCCTTCGGCAATCACGTTCAACTGGCTGTCGGTCACGATGGTGGCGATTTCGATAATGCGATCCCGTGCCGGATCCAGACCGGTCATTTCGAGATCGATCCAGATCAGACGTTCGTTTTGAGTACTCATGACACTTTCCGGATAGACTTGAAGGGAGATCCTTCCCGGCACACCTTAAGGGGCCGGGATGAAACACGAATGCCCTAAAGCGTACAATTGCGCGACGCTTTCCACCAGCCGGGATCGGCTCCGGTGCGCAAGTCCACGGAAGTCCGGGAGTTTCATGAGTCAACGCAAGCTATCCCGCCAGCAGCGCTGGCGTGTCGAGAAGGTCCAGGCCGAGCGTGTCAAACGCGCCGAAAAGCGCGAGCAGACCGATCAGCGCCAACTGGCCGAGGGCGAATACGGCCCCGAGCAGCTCGGCCGCGTGGTGGCCCACTTCGGCCGCAACATGGAAGTGGAAGGCACCGACGGGGTACGTCACCTGTGCCATTTGCGCGCCAATCTCGACACCCTGGTCACCGGTGACCGGGTCAGCTGGCGCGAGGCCAGCGATGGCAGTGGCGTGGTCGAGGCACGCCTTGAGCGTTACTCGACGCTGGAACGTCCGGATGCCCGCGGCCGGCTCAAGAGCGTGGCCGCCAACATCGATCGCATCATGATCGTGTTTGCCGTGGAACCCGAGCCCCACCCCTTTCTGATTGATCGTTATCTGGTCGCGGCCGAGGCCACCGGCATTGCGCCGGCGCTGGTGCTCAACAAGATGGACCTGCTTGATGAGCACCATGCCCTGCACACGCTGGCCAGTCGCTACCGCGCCCTGGGATATCCGGTCATTGGCGCTTCGACCCGGCGGGACGGCGGCCTTGAGGATCTGATCGCCGCCATGGACGATACCACGGCCGTCTTCGTGGGCCAGAGCGGTGTGGGCAAGTCCTCCCTGATTGACGCCCTGCTGCCCGATGAATCACTGGCCGTGGGCGAGCTCTCCGTGGACAGCCGCAAGGGCCGTCATACCACCACGACGGCCCGCCTTTATCACTTCAGTCAGGGCAGCGGCGCCCTGATAGACTCCCCCGGCATCCGCGAGTTCGGTCTGGGCCATCTCGACGAGCAGCAGGTTGAAAACGGCTTTATCGAGTTTCGCCCGTATCTGGGCCACTGCCGCTTTCGCGACTGCCGCCATCGCCATGAACCGGGCTGCGCCATCCTGGCCGCGGCCGAAAATGGTGAGATCCTTCCCGAGCGTCTGGAGAGTTTCCGACGCATCGTGCACGAACTCAACGCCCCGCCCCGATAGCCTACTGCTCCCATCATCGACCATACAAAAAGGGCCGCCCGAAGGCGGCCCTTGACGACGTGCAATGCGCACGCGCAAGCACCCTATTCCTGAAACAGCAACAACAGTGACAACGCGGCCAGAATCCACATGGTCGGGTGAATCTCGTGGCGCTTGCCAACGCCTGCCTTGACCACCACAAACGCCAGAAAGCCGAAGACCACGCCGTGAGTGATCGAGTAGGTCAGCGGAATCAGGATCATGGCGATAAAGGCCGGAATCGCGTCATCAAACTCATACCAGTGGATGTGGCGAATCGGGTCGAGCATGAACACGCCGACCATGATCAGCGCCGGTGCCGTGGCGATGGAAGGCACCAGCGACAACAACGGCGACAAAAAGAGAAACGGCAGAAAGAGCAGTGCTGCCGTCACTGCTACCAGCCCCGAACGCCCGCCCTGACTGATGCCGGCCGCCGACTCGACGTAGGCATTGGCCGGGCTGGTCCCCAATGGGGCCGAAATCACGGCCGACATGGCATCCACCATCATGGACTGGCGAATGTTGCGCGGTTCGCCGTTGCGGTCGAGCAGCTTGCCGGCCTGGCACACGCCCATAAAGGTGGAGAGCGCATCAAAAAACGTGGTGAACAGCACCACGAAGATGAACGGCCAGTAGGCGATGTTGAGCGCCCCGATCAGATCCAGCTGCCCCACGGCGCTGAAATCCGGCAGGGCAAAAATGCCGTTGAAATTGACCAGTGTCACGCTGCCCGTGGGAGAGAACGCGCTGGCATCGCCCCAGAGCCGGCCGATGGCCGTGGCCATCAGCGTGGTCGTCACGATACCGATGATCAGCGCCCCCGGCATGTTGCGCGCCACCAGAACGGCCGTGATGGCCAGACCGATCAGAAAGGTCACCAGCGTCGGGGTCATCTCGCCCAGCCCCACCACGGTGGCCGGGTTGCTGACCAGAAAGCCTGCATTGACCAGTCCGATGACCGTGATGAAAAGCCCGATGCCACAGGAGATGGCATAGCGCAGCTGCGCCGGGATGGCGTCAATGATATAGCGGCGCACGTTAAGCACTGCCAGCACGGCAAAGAGAATCCCGGCCCAGAACACACACCCCAGCGCTGTCTGCCAGGGGATGCCCGCCCCAACGACCATCGTGTAGGTAAAGAGTGCATTGATGCCCATGCCCGGTGCCACCAGGATCGGGTTGCGCGCATAAAGCCCCATCATCAGGCTGCCAAAAAAACTGACCAGCACGGTCGCCGTCAGGGCACTGGCAAAGGGAATACCCGCGGCACTCATGATGGTCGGATTGACCACAATGATGTACATGGCCGCCAGAAAGGTGGCGATCCCGGCCAGGATATCGCGACGCACGCTGCTGCCCTGGCTTGTTATTTTAAAATACGATTCGAGCACGCTGACTCTCCACTTGCACTGTTGGTCCGTCCTGATACCTGATTGATTGTCGATAGGTCATTGCAGGGGGTGTCGTTGAAACACCGCGATTCCTGAAGACCGGCACTGCCACCGTTCGCGAGCGGCCATCGAGTGTGCAATGCTTGGGGCCATGTTAACCCGCTCGCGTCACCAAAAGGAGAGTGAGGATGTCACAGGATGAGGCAAGGTTCCCTCGCATCATCGAGCCACAGGCGTTGTCAGCGCATCTCGAGGCGCCCGATCTTCTGATTATCGATGTCCCCGCCAGCGCCCAGAGCTATCGTGACGGGCATGTCCCGGGCGCGATTTTTCTCGATTACCGCCGCCTGCTGTCGGGCCAGCCGCCGGTCGCCAACGACGTCCCCGATGAAGCGGCTTTGTCGACCCTTTTTTCCGAGCTTGGCCTGACGCCGCAGACCCACGTCATCCTTTATGACGACGAAGGCGGTGGCTGGGCGGGCCGGCTGGCCTGGACGCTGACTCTGCTGGGTCATGATCGGTGGTCCTATCTCAACGGCGGCATTCATGCCTGGAAGGGAGAAGACCTGCCCGTCACGGTTGATGAAACAGCACCCACGCCATCGCATTATGATGCCCGTATCGAGCGCCCGGAGCTGATCATTCGTCACGAAGAGCTGATCGAAAGGCTTGAAGACCCCTCACTTGCAATCTGGGATGCGCGCAGCCCCCAGGAGTATGACGGTCTCAAGGGTCAGAATCAGCATCTGGGCCACATCCCGGGCGCGGTCAATCTTGAATGGACCGACACCATGGACAAGGGACGTCAGCTGCGCCTGCGCGATTTGTCGGAACTGGTGGCCACCCTGGCCGCCATGGGCATTAATGCCGAAGGCGAGATCGCCACCCACTGTCAGAGCCATCACCGCAGCGGTCTGACCTGGATGATCGGATACCTGCTGGGCTACAACATTCGTGCCTACCCCGGTTCATGGCAGGAGTGGGGCAACCGCGACGATACTCCCATCGAAACCTGACCACTCGCCCCTGCCGGCAACAGGCTTGAGCGGCTGGCCGGGGTATGTAACATTGCCTTCATTCACTACTGTTTCCAGGTGCCTCCTTTGAATCGTGATCGTCTGTTTGCCCTGCTGCAATATCCGCTGCCTCAGCACGCCATCTCCCGACTGGCGGGACAGCTTGCCGATGCGCGCACGCCCTGGATCCGGGACACGTTCATCCAGCGCTTTGTCAGCCATTACAACGTCGACATGAGCGAGGCCCTCAATCCCGACCTGGGCAGCTATAAGAGCTTCAACGATTTCTTTACCCGCCCGCTCAAACCCGACGCACGCCCCATCGAGTCGGGTATCGTCTCCCCGGCCGATGGTGTGCTCTCCCAGTTCGGACGCATCGATCACGGCACGCTCATGCAGGCCAAGGGCCACGCCTACTCGCTGACCGCCCTGCTCGGTGGCGATGAAACGGCTGCCGCCGATCTTCGTGAAGGCAGTTTTGCGACCGTCTACCTCTCGCCGCGCGATTATCACCGCGTGCATATGCCCCTTGAAGGGCGCCTGATCCGCACCATCTACGTGCCCGGTCGCCTCTTCTCGGTCAATCAGGCCACGGCCCGCGAAGTCCCCGGACTTTTTGCCCGCAACGAGCGGCTGGTGTGCCTGTTCGAAACCGAGCTGGGCCCCATGGCGCTGGTGCTGGTGGGCGCAATGATTGTCGCCGGCATCGAGACCGTCTGGTCCGGCCAGGTCACCCCGCTGTCGCGTCAGCCGCACAGCAATGACTGGGCCAGAGGCGACATTACCCTTGGCAAGGGCGATGAAATGGGCCGTTTTCATCTCGGCTCCTCCGTGGTCATGTGTCTGCCAAAGGCCTACACCTTTAACAACACACTCACGCCAGGCATGAAGATTCGTCTGGGTCAGCAGCTGGCCCCCGATCCCAACATTCCAACGGATACGCTGACGCCGGAAGAACTGGCCTGAGTCTCGCTCCTGTTACAAGGTGGCCGTTGCTGCACTTCAGCCGACGCCGCCCGAAACGACGGCTTCTGAGAGGAACACCACATGACGCAATTCACCCTGCTGGCATGGGATTACACCGATGACGGTGCTCTTGAGCGTCGCATGGGTTGCCGAGAGGAGCACTTGAAGGCCCTGCGCGAACTTTATCACCAGGGGCACTTCATCAGCGGCGGCGTCATCCTGGATGATGACGGCAAAATGATCGGTTCCAATGCCCACTTCCAGTTTGAAGACCGGGCTGCCATGGACGCCTGGCTCGAGACGGAGCCCTACGTCAGGGACAGGGTGTGGGAGCATATCGACATCCGCGAGATCAAACTGCTGGACCCGAACGCCTGATTTTCCGCCCCTCCGAGCCGCTCTGCCGCGGGGCACAAAAGTTATTGAGGGGATCGAAGGCTACAAATCGATGAGGTCATGATCAGCATCTGGCGGTGGCAAAGGCCATGGCGCTGTCGATCTGCTCAAGTTCCAGCGCCAGCATGATCAGACGATCAACGCCCAGCGCCACACCGCAGCCCTCAGGCATCCCGGCACGCAGCGCCGCAATCAGTGTTTGATCGGCATCGACCAGTGGTTTACCCAGCGCAAGACGCTGCTGGTTGTCTGCCTCAAAGCGCGCCTGCTGTTCATCGGCGTCGGTCAGTTCATCAAAACCGTTGGCCAGCTCAATGCCCTCCAGGTAGACCTCAAAGCGTGACGCCACCAGCGCACCGTCCTGATCCTGTCGCCTTCGCGCCAGTGCCGCCTGTGATGCCGGGTAATCGACAACCACATCAAGACCGTCCCGCCCAAGGCAGGGCTCAATGGCCATCGACATCAGAAGGTCACAGCAGTCATCGCGTGACCACTCGGCCGTATCAGCGCCGGCATAGCGCGCGGCCTGATGGCGCAGCATGGTCAGCGTGTCAGCGGTTTCCAGCAGCGGATCTACCGACAGATACGTCATGAAAAGCTCGCGATAGGCGCGCCGCCGAACGGCTGGAAACGGGCAGCCCAGCACGGTCTCGATCAGCCTGGCCACTTCCTCGATCAGCGCCTCGAGTGCAAACCCGGGGCGATACCATTCCAGCATGGTAAATTCGATGTTGTGACGACGACCTGTCTCGCCGTCACGAAACACGCGCGAAAGTTGAAAGATGGGGCCACTGCCGGCGGCCAGCAGGCGCTTCATGTGATATTCAGGCGACGTCTGTAGCCAGAGCCGCTCGTCACCTTTCATCGTGCGAGCCATCAGCGAGAGCGAATCCAGATGCACGTCGCTGCTGCCGGCGTGCCCCAGCACAGGGGTCTCCACTTCCAGCACATTCCGGGTCTCAAAGAAGTCACGGATGCGGCGCATTAGACCTGCGCGCGCGCGCAGGACTTCCATGGTGGCGCCGGGGCGCCAGTCATCAGCACTCATGGCAGGTTATCCATCGATCAGGGAAGGCCAGACGCAAGCGCCGGGCCACAACAGGGCCCGGCGCTTGCCACACATCAGGTCAGGACGCGACCTACGCGCGGCTGACGTACTCACCGCTGCGGGTATCAATCCTGAGCGTCTCGCCCTGATTGATGAAAAGCGGAACGCGCACCGTGGCGCCGGTCGACAGGGTTGCCGGCTTGGAGCCGCCCTGGGCAGTATCGCCCTTGAGGCCGGGATCGGTTTCGACCACTTCGAGTTCGATGAAGTTGGGCGGCGTCACCGAGATGGGATTGTCGTTCCACAGCGTGATGGTATAGACCACCTGCTCCTTGAGCCATTTGGCGGTGTCGCCCACGGCCTTCTTGTCGGCGGCGAACTGCTCGAAGGAACCATCGGTTCTCATGAAGTGCCACATCTCGCCATCGTTGTAGAGATACTCCATGTCGATGTCGAGCACATCCGCACCTTCCAGCGATTCGCCGGACTTGAAGGTCCGCTCCCAGGTACGGCCGGTCATCAGGTTGCGCAGCTTGACGCGGTTGAAGGCCTGGCCCTTGCCGGGTTTGACGAACTCGTTTTCGACGATGTTGCAGGGATCGCCGTCGAGCATCACTTTCAGACCGCCCTTGAATTCGTTGGTAGAATAGCTTGCCATAACGCCTCGTTGTATTCGCAGCCGCCTGGACACCAGGGGAACTGCGGGGACAGTGAATCACCAGAAAGCTTCGACGCCCCGGCCTGCAGGGCTCATCGACGTCGGAGCATGACAATGTGTGCGATGATAACGCGAACCATGCAGCCTGTGCAGACTATCTCCTTATCCGCCGCCGATGATGGCAGCGTCTCCGAACAGAGCTGGCAGTCGCAGCTTTCCGGCGCCATTCGGGATCCGAAGGCGCTGCTGGCCGCTGTCGGCCTCGACGAGCGCTGGCTGACGGGCGCTGAAGGCGGCCATCAATCCTTTGAGGTGCGGGTGCCACAGGCCTACCTGTCTCGCATCCAGAAGGGCGACCCTGCCGATCCGCTGCTGCGCCAGGTGCTGCCACTGGAGGCTGAAACACAGACGGTGGCAGGCTACGTAAACGATCCGCTGGAAGAGGCCGATCATATTCCGGCGGCCGGACTGATCCATAAATACGCCACCCGCGTTTTAATGATCACCAGCGGTGCCTGCGCCATCAACTGCCGCTACTGCTTCCGCCGCCATTTTCCCTATGAGGATCACGCCGCCTCGCGCGCGCAGTGGAGCAAAACGCTGGATTACCTGCGTGATGATGATTCGCTGATCGAGGCCATTCTCTCCGGCGGGGACCCGCTGGTTTCAAGCGATGCCCGACTGGCCTGGCTGGTCGGCGAGCTTGACGCCATCCCCCATCTCAAGCGACTTCGGCTGCACACGCGGCTGCCGGTGGTCATCCCGGACCGGGTCGATGACACCATGCTGGCCTGGCTTTCAAATACGCGCCTTCAAAAAGTCATGGTGCTGCATATCAATCATGCCCACGAAATCGATGACAGCGTGATCAGGGCCTGTGAAAAGCTTAAAAGCGCAGGGGTGACGCTGCTCAATCAGAGCGTGCTGCTGCGCGGCGTCAACGATAGCGTAGACATACTCAGGGCGCTGTCGGAGCGCCTTTTTGAAGCCGGCATCTTGCCCTACTACCTGCACGTGCTGGACCCCGTGGCGGGCGCGGCGCACTTCGATGTGCCGGACCACGAAGCCCAACAACTTCATGAGGCGCTTCGAGACCGGCTGCCGGGGTTTCTGCTGCCGCGCCTGGTGCGGGAAGTACCGGGCGAAAAAGCCAAGACGTCGGTTCAGGTCTACCCTACTTCTCAAGCATCGTTTTGATCGACGGGCCCCTCAGTCGCCGGGGCCGTTTTTCCACAGCGCGACCAGCGACTCCGGAGCCCGATGCTCGGGCACATGCAGGGTAATTGCCTCACTATCGCTGCCCACCGGCATGATAACGATGCGAAAATAGCGCTGATCGCCCTGCCCGGCCTGATCGCCCGGGCACTTGAGCTGTTCGACTTCATCCAGAAGCCGGCAGACCTTTTTACGCTGTGACAGCGAGCAGTCATGAAAGGCGATCTCGCGAGGGCGGGCCAGCGCCGGCATGTAGGCCACGCCACCCTCTCGCGCCAGACGAACGCGTGTGCGCTCGTTCAGAGAGTGTTGATAGCTCACACGTCGACTCCCACGCCCTGCCAGCCGTCACGGACGGCATCGCGAACCTCGCTGCCTTCAAACAGGCGCTCGGCGTTATCCAGCGTCAGACGGGCAAAGTCCACGAACTCGGCGTCATTGGCCAGCCGGTCATCCGTCAGTGTGGCATACCAGACCCGCCCGGCGCGCTCCCAGCTGTAGCCGCCCAGGGCCATGGCCATCAGGTAGAAGGCGCGATTGGGAATGCCGGAGTTGATGTGAACGCCGCCATTGTCCTCGTTGGTTTCCACGAAATCGCGCATGTGCGCCGGCTGAGGATCACGGCCCAGCAACGGATCATCGTAGGCGGTACCCGGCTCGGACATCGAGCGAAGCCCCGTGCCGTTGATCCCTGGTGCCAGCAGCGCCCGGCCGATCGACCAGTCGGCCTCATCCACGCTCTGGCTGGCATCGTACTGAGCCACCATGACGCCAAAGACATCCGAGACGGACTCGTTCAGCGCGCCGGACTGGTTGTAGTACACCAGCCCCGCCTCGCGCTCGGTAATGCCGTGGGTCAGCACGTGCGCCACCACATCGAGTGCTTTCGTGAAGGAGAGAAAAATTTCGCCGTCACCATCGCCGAAAACCATCTGATAGCCGTTCCAGAAAGCATTCTGGTAATCCTCACCGTAATGCACGGTGCCCAGCAGCGCGCCGCCTTCGTCATCGATGGCATTACGTTCAAAGATTTCCCAGAAAAAGCGATAGGTGGCGCCCAGATCCCTGTAGGCCTCGTCCACGGCGGCATCACCGGTGCTGTGCTGGCCTTCATGTCGCACCTGACGTCCCGGCAGCTCCATGGCATTGCCGGCATCAAAGATATAGCGCAGCGGCTCGCCCCGGGCACCGCGGCGAGCATCGGTAGGCGCCGTATGACGTTCGGTGCGGGCTCTGAAACGCGAATCAAGCGAGAGCGTGTTTAACGCACAACGGCGATGGCGGTCGTTACCGTTTTCGATCAGGTAATTGAGTAGATGAGGAGGAATGACCCCGTAAGGGTTGTTGCGCGTCGCCTTCATGTTGACTCTCCGGCTGTCCGACTGCCCGCCACAATGACAGCACAACACTGTGATGTGGCCGTCACTGTCTGTAATTGAATCCTTTCCATTAACAAGCCTAGTCGATCATGGGCGGGGGGCTCTTTTACGTGTGATGAATCGTCACATCGACTTTTGTCTAACCCCGCCTGACTGTCTAAAACCACCCGACCATCCAAAACTACCCGAGAAGGTTACGGCTGGCGCAATTCTTCAAGCACACTGCTGCTGGGGAAGCCATCCGGCGTTTCCCCGACGCTGCGTTGCCACGCCCGCAGCCCTTCCCGGGTGTTGGGACCCATGATGCCGTCCGGTGTACCGGTGCCAAAGCCCTTCTGATTCAAAAGCCTCTGCATCTCTTTGGTCTGCGAGCGCGTCAGCGGTTTCAGACCGCGCGGCCAGTCCCCCTGCACGCCCGGCCCGCCATCAATGCGCTGCGACAGCAGCGCCACGGCGAGGGCATAGCTGGTCGCGTTGTTATAACGCATGATGACACGGAAGTTGGGACCGACCAGAAAGGCAGGTCCCTGAGCGCCTGCCGGGGCAATGATGGAGGCCTGATCAAATGCCGGCAGCGACTGGCCCTGCACCGCGCGAACGCCCTGTGCCTGCCAGGCCGAGGTGGGCTGACGCGTGGACAGTTCGGTACGGGTGTAGTCAAAGCCTTCAGGCAGGGTCACTTCAACGCCCCAGGGCTGACCGCGCTGCCAGCCGTTTTTGGCCAGATAATGGGCGGTGGAGGACATCACGTCCGGAATGCTGCCCCAGATATCGCGCCGCCCGTCGTTATCGCCATCCACGGCATAGGCGAGAAAACTGGTGGGAATGAACTGGGTGTGCCCCATGGCGCCGGCCCAGGACCCCAGCATGTGCTCACGATCAATGTCACCCTCCTGAATGATGCGCAGCGCCGCGATCAGCTGCTCCTGGGCGAAGGCGTGACGTCGCCCCTCATAGCCCAGCGTGGCAAAGGCATCGATGGTCGAGAAACTGCCGAAGTTGCTGCCATAGTTGCTTTCGATGCCCCAGATGGCCGTAATGACCGAACCCGGCACGCCATAGCGATGCTGTGCCTGATCGGCGGCATCACGATGCTCGGCCAGCTTCCGGCGGCCATTATCGACCCGGCTCGAGGATACGGCGCTGTCGAGATACTCCCAGATGGCCCGGGTAAACTCCGGCTGCGAGCGGTCCAGTTCGATGATGCGCGGCTGATAGCGTACCCCTGCCAGCGCCTCGTCCAGCGTGGCGGCGGTAATGCCCTGCGCCCGCGCCCTTTCTCGAAACTCGCTGACCCATTGCTCAAAGGATTCCCGCTCGGCAGGCGTTTGATCATCGCTTTCAGCTGCCGGCGTCTCGGCAGTCTTCGTGGTGTTTTGGGCCTCGTTTTTATCCGTCTCTTGCGTCGTGGCCGGCGTCGTCGATGAAGACGTCTGTGAAGACGGTGATGCGCCGGCCTGACAGCCCTGCATGACGCCACTGCCAAGCAACAGCGTCAGCATCAGCATACGGGCACGCGTCACCGACATTCCGGCGACTCGATATGGCAATCCTTTTTCCTGAACTCGTGATGGCATTACCGCTTTCCTGTCTGATGAGCTGAACTATCATGGCTGATAATGCCTGACATTGACCACTCTCGGGGCAGGTGACGTGCCGGTATTTCAGCATGACTTCATGGACAGGCTGACGGGCCACACGCAAGGATGACAGGAGAAGGACATGAGCCAGTCAAAGGACGCCCTGACCGGTCAGCCACACCAGGAGGATGGCGACAAGACGGACTGTCGAAAGCATCCGGAGCACTACCGCGTGGGCCGCGGCGAACAGGGCGTGCTGACCGTGGAACCCTACAAGGGGGAGCTCCTGCCCCACTGGCGATTCAAGACGCCGGACGATGCCCGCGCCTCATCGCAGAAGCTGCTGGCGATGTTTGAAGACTACCGCGCCCGCGATGATTTTGTCGGCATGGACATGGCGCGCAAGTTTATCCAGATGGGCCATACCCGCGCCCGGCGCTATGCCAACTATCCCGGCGGGCGCAAATACGATAAAAATGGCGAGATTCGCAAGCGCCAAATCGATGAGGAAAAGGCCGAGTCAGCGGCCATTTTTGAAAAGGTCTGGATCCAGGTACGCGAAGACGAGGACTACCTGAAACGCAAGAAGGCCCATCAGCGCGCCTACGGTTGAAACACCACAGCTGAAATGGCCCTCGGCCAAAAGGCCTTCACCACGGAACATTGATATGCCGACACTGCTTTTCCACCATCCCCGGGAGCTCGGTGATGATACGCTCGACCCCCTCGTGGATGCCCTGCACCACTGTGCTCTGGCGTCCGGGCTTTTTGAAGCGCGCGCAATCAAGGTCGCCACGCTGCCCTTGTCCCACCCCCGTCAGGCCGGTGAGAAAAAACCCTTTGCCATGCTGCAGGTACGCCTGTTTGCCGGACGAACGCAGGCGCAGCGTCTGGCGTTGTCCAATGCGCTGCTGGCTACCCTCAACGAACACCTGGCCGAGCGCATGAGCGCCACTGTGGAGATGGTGGAAACCGACCGCGACACCTTCTCGCGCTAGCGACTCACCAGGGCATCATGGCACCGTCATGACGCCCGACACAGCCTTCAAGCGTTCCCAGCTGTACCAGATCGGCTCCTTCAAGCACCTGATTCATGCTGTTGTTATGGGTCAATTCGCGCACGACCCGCACCCGCCACGGCTGTCCTTTGGCATCAAGACGCATGACCCAGGCCTGAAACCCGCTTGAAAACGCCACCAGAGAACCGATTGGCGTAAACCCATAGCGTTTGACATAGCGATTAACGCAGGCGGTATCAAACTGGCTGCCGGCATTAAAGATGTGGCGGTAGATGTCCAGCGACAGCCATGCCGGACGATCGGAGCGCAATCTGCCCATGGCATCCACCGCATCCACCACGGCGGCCATGCGGGCCAGGCGATTCAGGGAGTGCCCGCCCAGTGCACGCGGATAACCGCTGCCGTCGAGTCGCTCATTGATGCTGAGCAGCACGTCACGACGCATGTCGGAGGAGAGCCCGTCCCGCTCGATACGAAAGCGCAGCAGCTCCACGTGGGCGTGCAGATGCGACAGCATCGAATCGTCCATGCTGCCCTGGTGCAGGCGCACGTTTTCGGGCAGCAGTATCTTGCCGAAGTCATGCACCAGCGCACAGGCCATCATCTGCACGACCTGTTCCGTGGTGCGATCGCCGCTTTCCAGATCGGCCAGTCGCGCGGCCACGGACATGCCGTGGCATACCAGCGGTGTGGAATGTGACTCGACGCAGGCCAGCGCATACAAAAGCGCCTGACGATCCTCCTGCAGCAGCGACAGCAGCATACGCGCCTGCTCACACAGCACCGACGCTTCCAGACTCATGCCGGCCTGCAGATTGATCAGCTGAACGCCCAGCGCACGGGCAATATTTTTGACGTTATCAAACAGGGGCAGTGCCGCCAGCGCTTCTTCCTGAGGAGTGGCAATCGCCTCCAGCTCAAGGGCGGCACCGCCTTCATTAAAAAGCCTCGAGGGCGCCACTGACCGTTCGACCGGGGCATCCAGACGCACGGCTTCGCGCTCGATTTCGCGCACGTAAAACCATACCTTGCGTTCAAAATCGGCCAGGCTGGCATCAAACACCACCCCGACCAGCACATCCTTGCTGTCATCGCTGCAGCGCATGTGTCGCACACAGCCGGCGGCATCAAAGGCTTCTGAATTGGGGAAGACAGCCCGTAGCTGATGCAGCGGCATGCCGATCTGAAAATTGATGGCATCGTTGACCGATACCGCAATCAGACAACCGCCAATGGAAAGATCCACCAGCCGCCCTTCGACCTCGCTGCCGCCACGCTGGGCGGTCATGAGCATATTGACCTTCATGCCGCGTTCAAGCGTGGCCCGAAACAGATTGCGCTGTCGGGTCAGCTTGAGCGATACGGGCAGTGCCGAGCGAACATCGATCCAGTCACCCTGCCCGCCAATCTTGAGCGGGCGCATCATGGCGCTGGTCATCGTCATCGAGGTGTACTGAATGTCCAGATAGAAAGGAAGGCGCTGAGTCAGCAGCGACTCGAGATCCTCGAGAGCACTGGCCCTGAGCACACACTGATGCAGGTCACGGTCCAGCAGGCCCAGGGTCACGGGATATTGCACCTCAAGGCCTTCAAAACGTATCGATAATCTGGCGTCACTGCTGATCAGATCGGCGAAGGTGTCGACAATTTGATCCGGCGCGCCGATGTCCAGATGACGCGCCTTGCTTGCATTAAGATTGGAATCTGGAAACATGAGATTATCCACCGGGCAGGCTTGAGCACCTGAATGCGGAGGATATCGGCATGACGGGGTCTTTCTTGAGCACAGAGTCCAAGGCCTGCGTGTTACTGCGAGTACAGAGTGCGCTCGTCGTGGCCCAGTAGATACAGGATGGCATCCAGCCCCAGAATGGACAGCGAAATGCGCGCCTTCTCGCGCACCAGCGGCTTGGCGTGAAAGGCGATGCCCAGTCCGGCGGCCGCCAGCATTTTCAGGTCATTGGCGCCATCGCCCACCGCCACGGTCTGCTCCGGGGCGATGCCGTGACGCTCGGCAATCTCTCTTAACAGCACCGCCTTGCGCTCGGCATCCACGATCGGTAGCTGCACCTCGCCGGTAACCACGCCCGCCTCGATCACCAGTTCGTTGGCATGAACCTCATCAAAACCGAGTCGCTTTTGTAGATAGCGGGCGAAATAGGTAAAACCGCCCGACAGGATGGCCGTGCGATAGCCCAGCCGCCGGAGATTGACCATCAGGCGCTCAAGACCGTCCATCAGCTCAAGTCCCTCGGCGACCTCTTCTAGCACGGACTCGCTCAGCCCTTCGAGCATGCTCATGCGCTCGCGAAAGCTCTGCTGAAAGTCGATCTCACCGCGCATGGCCCGCTCGGTAATCGCCGCGACCGCCTCAAAGACGCCATGGCGGCGCGCCAGCTCATCGATGACTTCGGCCTTGATCAGGGTCGAATCCATGTCAAAGCAGATCAGACGGCGCTGATGGCGCCAGAGACTCTCCTCCTGCAGGGCAATATCGATACCCTGCTCGGCGCCAAACGTCAGCAGCCCCTGTCTCAGCGCGTCGACATCGACCGCCTCACCACGCAGGTGATACTCAAGACAGACGCCTTCGGCAGGCGCCGGTTCGATCAGTGACGAGGGGCCGGACAGCCGCTGCATCCGCTCGACGACAAGGCCCCACTCGCTGATCCTGCGGTCCAGCTGCGCCAGCAGCTCCACCGGCAGATGCGGGGCCATGAGCGTCATCACCAGATCAGACGCCTGACCGTGTTCATGCGGGTTCTGCTCGATCTCGTGTACCGACAGCACAAGGCCGGTCTCCTGCTCCACCGCCTGCCAGGCCGCATGAAGACGCGGCGCCATGGTCGAGACCTTCTCGTCACACAGGATCAGCGCTTCAAGTACCGCCTGGCCCAGAGTGACCCGTTGATCGATGTCCAGCAGCTGAACACCGCACTCGCTCAGCACCTGGTTCAACATGGCCAGCTGATGGGGTCTGACCTGACCGGTGGCACGTACCAGCAGCCTTTGGTTCATGTTGTTCTCTCACACACCATGGAAAAAAAGCCCAGGGCCGGGGGCTGCCCCCGGCCCTGCCAATGAAAGTCGACGGCGTCTGACAACGCTATTCGACGTCCAGGCGATCCACCTTCTGGAACCCCTGCGGGAGTTTCAGGCCGCGCTTGCCGGCGCTGCCTGCGTAGCCGGCAAGCTCTTCGCCGGCCAGCCGCTTCTTGCGCTTGCCGGCATGCACCACCAGCGCCTGGCCTGCATCCAGCACGATCCAGTCGCGCACGAACTCCTCACGGTTGGCCGCCCGCGCACCGGTAATGTCCATCATGCGCGACCCCTTGCCCTTGCTCATCGCCGGCAGCTCGCTCGCCTCGAAGACCAGCAGACGCCCTTCATTGGAGACCACGGCGACTTTTTGCGCCTCGTCCGAGACTGCCAGCGGCATCAGCACGTCGCACCCCTTTGGAATGCTCACTACTGCCTTGCCGGACTTGCTGCGACCGATCATCTCCTCAAGCGCCACGCTGAAGGCGTAACCGCCGTCGCTGCCCAGCAGATAGCGCTGCGTCGGCGCCCCGATCATGGCAGCGCGCAGCCTTGAACCCGCCGCCAGATTGACCCGGCCGGAGACCGGCTCTCCCTGGCCGCGGGCCGAAGGCAGCTGATGGGCGGCCAGCGTATAGGCGCGCCCGCTGTCCTCCAGCAGCACCAGCGGCTGATTGGTCTTGCCGTGGGCGGCAAAGGCAAAGCTGTCGCCGGCCTTGTAGGAAAGACTCTTCGGGTCGATGTCGTGGCCCTTGGCCGCCCGAATCCAGCCCTTCTCGGAGACCACCACGGTAACCGGGTCAGCCCCGAGCAGATCGACTTCGGAGAGCGCTCGCGCTTCCTGACGCTCGATGAGCGGGCTGCGGCGCTCATCGCCATAGGCTTTCGCATCGGCGCGCAGTTCGCGCTCGATCAGATTGGTCATGGCCCGCTCGCTGCCCAAAAGCTTTTCGAGCTGCTTGCGCTCGCGCTCGAGCTCATCGCGCTCGCCCTTGAGCTTCATCTCTTCAAGCTTTGCCAGATGACGCAGACGCAGCTCGAGGATGGCATCAGCCTGACGCTCGCTGAGGCCGAAATGGGCGATCAGGGCAGGCTTCGGCTCATCCTCTTCCCGGATGATGCGAATCACCTCATCGAGATCGAGATAGGCAATCAGCAGGCCTTCAAGAATGTGAAGGCGGTCCTCGACCTTGCCCAGACGATGCTCCAGACGCCGGCGCACGGTATGGCGACGAAACGCCAGCCACTCATCGAGCAGGCGGTCCAGCGACATGACCTGTGGGCGACCATCGAGCCCGATCAGGTTCATGTTGACCCGCGTGCTCTTTTCCAGATCGGTGGTGGCAAAGAGATGGTCCATCAGCGCCTGGACATCAACGCGATTGGAACGCGGCACGATCACCAGCCGCGTCGGCTCTTCATGAGTGGACTCATCGCGCAGGTCCGCCACCATGGGCAGCTTTTTGGCCTGCATCTGCGCGGCCATTTGCTCCAGCACACGCGCCCCACTGACCTGCCAGGGCAGCGCATTGATGATGATATCGCTGCCGTCCTGATAATAGCGGGCGCGCATGCGCACCGACCCGCGCCCGGTGGTATAGAGCTTTTGCAGGTCGGCGCGCGGCGTCACGATCTCGGGGGCGGTCGGAAAGTCCGGGGCCGGCAGCAGCTCGCACAGGGTGTCGATGCTGCAGTCCGGGTGGCGCAGGCGATGAACGGTGGCCTCGACCACCTCCGTCACGTTATGGGGCGGAATATCGGTGGCCATGCCGACCGCAATGCCGGACCCACCGTTGAGCAGCACATGTGGCAGGCGCGACGGCAGTACCGCCGGCTCGTTCATGGTGCCGTCGAAGTTGGGAATCCAGTCCACGGTGCCCTGACCCAGCTCGGCCAGCAGCACTTCGGAAAAGCGCGTCAGACGCGATTCGGTATAGCGCATCGCCGCGAACGACTTGGGGTCATCGGGACTGCCCCAGTTGCCCTGGCCATCCACCAGCGGGTAGCGGTAGCTGAAGGGCTGCGCCATCAGCACCATGGCTTCATAGCAGGCGCTGTCGCCGTGAGGGTGAAACTTGCCCAGCACGTCGCCGACGGTACGCGCCGACTTCTTGTACTTGGCACTGGCCGTCAGCGACAGCTCGCGCATGGCATAGACAATGCGGCGCTGTACCGGCTTCAGGCCATCGCCGATGTTGGGCAGGGCGCGATCCAGAATGACGTACATCGAATAGTCGAGGTACGCCTTTTCGGTGTAGCTTCGAAGCGCCAGACGCTCGACATCGCCTTCGCGCACGTGAATATCCATGGTCATTTCAGACGTCTACCTCAGCCATATTGCCGTAACGTTCCAGCCAGCCGCGCCGATCACCGGCACGCTTCTTGGCCAGCAGCATGTCCATCAGCTCCAGGGTGTCGTCCCCGGCCTCGCGGGTCAGCTGCACCAGTCGACGCGTGTCCGGCGCCATGGTGGTCTCGCGAAGCTGTACCGGGCTCATTTCCCCCAGCCCCTTGAAGCGCTGGACGTTGGGGGTGCCCCGACGACTGGCCAGCTTCTTGAGCACGGCGGCCTTTTCGCTCTCATCCAGGGCGTAATGCACTTCCTTGCCCAGGTCGATGCGATACAGCGGCGGCATGGCCACGAACACGTGGCCTGCGTCTACCAGTGACGGGAAATGACGCACAAACAGCGCGCACAGCAGCGTGGCGATGTGCAGGCCATCGGAGTCGGCATCGGCCAGAATGCAGATCTTGTGATAGCGCAGGCGTTCCAGATTGTCGCTGCCCGGGTCCATGCCCAGTGCCACGGCAATATCATGGATCTCCTGAGAGCCCAGCACTTCCTGGGAATCGACTTCCCAGGTGTTCATGATCTTGCCCTTGAGCGGCAGGATCGCCTGGGTTTCCCGGTTGCGCGCCTGCTTGGCGCTGCCGCCGGCCGAGTCACCCTCGACCAGAAACAGCTCGCCGACGGTCGGGTCCTGACTGGAGCAGTCCGCCAGCTTGCCGGGCAGTGCCGGCCCCTGAGTCACCTTTTTACGCGCGACCTTTTTCGAGGAGCGCTGGCGACGCTGGGCAGCGCTGATGACCAGCTCCGCCAACTGTTCGGCCTGCGCGGTATGCTCGTTGAGCCACAGCGAGAAGGCGTCCTTGACAACCGCCGAGACAAACCCTGCCACGGCACGCGAGGAGAGGCGCTCCTTGGTCTGGCCGGCAAACTGCGGCTCGAACATCTTGATCGAGAGCACGAAGGCCACCCGCTCCCACAGGTCCTCGCCCGAGAGCTTGACGTTACGCGGCAGCAGGCTGCGGTAGTCACAGAACTCGCGCAGCGCCTCCAGCAGCCCGGTACGAAAGCCGTTGACGTGAGTGCCGCCCAGGGTCGTGGGAATCAGGTTCACGTAGGACTCGACCAGCGCCTCGCCGCCTTCGGGCAGCCACTGGATGGCCCAGTCAACGCTGTGTTCGTCGTCTTCAAAGGCGCCGACAAAGGGTGACGCCGGCAGCGGCTCGAAACCATCCGTGGACTGGGCCAGATAGTCGCGCAGCCCATCCTCATAATACCAGGTGCTGACGTTGCCGTTGCTTTCGACCAGCTTGACCTCAAGCCCCGGGCAGAGCACGGCCTTGGCGCGCAGCAGGTGCGAGAGCCGCGCCACGGACACATTGGGGCTGTCAAAATAGGCGACTTCGGGCCAGAAGCGCACCGTGGTACCGGTAGCCTTTTTGGGGCAGTCACCGATGACGGCAAGCTCCTCCACCTTTTCGCCAAAGGCAAAGGCGGTGCGATAACGCTTGCCGCCCTTGCAGACTTCCACTTCCAGACGCTCGGAGAGCGCATTGACCACCGACACCCCGACGCCGTGAAGGCCGCCCGAGAAGCGATAGCTGGACTGGGAAAACTTGCCGCCCGCATGCAGGCGCGTCAGGATCAGCTCGATCCCGGAGACCCCGTGTTCAGGGTGAATATCGATGGGCATCCCGCGGCCATCATCGACCACTTCAATGGCACCATCCTCACGAAGGTGCACGCTGATTTTGCGGGCATGCCCGGCCAGCGCTTCATCAACGCTGTTGTCCACCACCTCCTGTACGAGGTGATTGGGTCGGGTGGTATCGGTATACATACCGGGGCGCTTTCTCACCGGCTCAAGACCGGAAAGCACCTCGATGGAACTGGCACTGTACTGGGTCATACGTGAAATCGCGTCAGAAATGAACGAGAAGCGCTCATCGTCAAGCGCCGAAGGGGCTCTCTGGAACAATCAGCACTGCTGAAACAGGCCGGACTCGTACGCCGGCCTGTCACATCAATGGCATAGCGCTATCGCCTCGAAGGCTACGGTACGGGATTGAAATCTTCCGGCAGCGTCAGGCCTCCGTGGGCCAGCACTGTCGGCAACAGCTCAGGATACCGACTCAGGCCGTGATCATCACCTTCATTGATGACAAACCGGCTGCCTTCCAGCATCTCCAGTGCCTGCCGGTAATCGAGGATCTCATCCTCGGTACCCAGAAGGACCAGAAACCGGTCGGTGTTGACCACCTCAGCCTGCTGCTCGCGAAGGGCATCGGCATAGCTTTCATCGATCACGAACATCTCGCCGGTTTCGACGTGTTCGATCTCGCTGCCCATGCGCTCCAGCGCGATCTTCAATGGATCAACGGCCGGATTGATGAGCACCACCCGCGCCACCTCATGGGTGCGGGCAAGTCCCATGGCGAGAAAACCGCCCATGGAACTGCCGATCACCATGGTACGCCCCTGGAGCGTACCCATCGCCTCCTGCGCCGTCTGCCAGGCAGGGCCGGGATGATGCGACAGGGCCGGGGCAATAAAGCGCGGACGCGGCCGGGCCTGCTCGCAGGCCCGACGGGTCAGCTCGGCCTTGGCCGAACCGGGGTGGCTGTTGAAACCGTGCAGATAAAGCACGTTGTCGACGGCATTGGCATGATCATTCATGACATCAGCATAACGCAGTTACTGTATAAATAAACAGCCATTTTTAAGCGCTGCCGCGCTGACCCAGCACGGTCTCGATCAGATGGCGGCTTGAGTCGTCCAGCTGATCCGCGCCCTGCCCGCTCTCCAGGATATCCGCCGTTTCATTGGCGATCTTCTTGCCAAGCTCCACGCCCCACTGATCGAACGAATCGATGTCCCAGATGGCGCCCTGGACATACACCTTGTGCTCGTAGAGCGCGATCAGGGCACCGAGTGATTCAGGCGACAGCGACTCGAACAAAATGGTGGATGACGGCTGGTTGCCGGCATAGCGCTTGTGGGCCGGCGGCGTTTCACTGCTCTTGATGGCGTCATCACCCAGCATCAGCACACGGGACTGAGCAAAGCAGTTGGCCAGCGACAGGCGATGCTGACGCTCGAGGCTTTCCCGCACCGTTGCGCTTTCCACGTGATCATAACGCTTGATGGGTGCGATGAAGTCACACGCCACCGCTCGCGTGCCCTGGTGCAGCAGCTGATAGAAGGCATGCTGGCCGTTGGGCCCGATTTCGCCCCACAGAACCGGACAGGTGTTGTAGTCGACCTTCTCACCTTCATTGGTCGATGACTTGCCGTTGGATTCCATCTCGAGCTGCTGGAGATAGCCCGGCAGATGCTTGAGACGACCGTCGTAGGGCAATACTGCCAGCGATTCGATATCGAGGAAGTTGGTGTTCCAGATGCCCAGCAGGCCAAACAGCACCGGCAGATTCTCTTCCAGCGGCGCCGAGGCAAAGTGTTGATCCATGGCATGACCACCGGCCAGCAGACGACGGAAGTTGTCCATGCCCAGACGAATGGCAATGGGCAGACCGATGGCGCTCCAGAAGGAGTAGCGACCGCCAACCCAGTCCCAGAACAGCAGCTGATGGTCGGGTGCGATGCCCCACTCGGTCATCTTCTCGGGTTTGGTAGAGACACCAATGAAGTGATGGCGCTTGAGGCGCTCGATGTCGCTGCCGGTCTGCTCGGCAAGCCAGGCCAGAGCGGTATCGGCATTGGCCGAGGTGTCGATGGTGCCAAACGACTTGGAGGAGTAGATGAACAGCGTCTCGTCGGCATCCAGCGTCGGCAGCAGCTCGGCCAGCTGGGTACCGTCGATGGTGGACGCAAAATGCACGTCCAGCGCATTGGGCGCCACAAACGCATCTTCCAGCGCCTTGACGACCATCAGCGGCCCCAGATCGGAACCGCCGACGCCCAGATTGATGACCTGTTTGATGGCATGGCCATTCGCGCCCCGCCACTGACCGGCCTGGAGCTTTTCGACCATCTGTTGCATGCGGTCGAGACTGTCATGCACATCGGCCTGAACGTCTTCCCCTTCAACGTGAAACTCGCCGCCCTGCGGCAGACGCAGCGCCGTATGCAGTGCCGGCCGATCTTCGGTCAGATTGACACGACGACCGGAAAGCAGGCGCTCAACGGCGGCTTCCACCCCGGCCTCACGGGCCAGGTCCAGCAGCAGATCCAGGGTCTCCTGACGAATGCGCTGCTTGGAGAAATCAAGCGTAAGTCCGGCGGCTTGACGGGAGAAGGCGTCAAAGCGCCCATCCTGTTCAAACAGGGTGCTCAGGTGCACATCGCGCATGGTATCGCGATGACTTTCCAGCGCTTTCCAGGCCGTGTTTTGACGAATTGACATCCTTGCTCTTCCTCCGTGATAGGTGCAGCTTTCATGCTCAAAGCGTAACATGGTCGGCCATGAAGACCGCCCCTGTTTGATGTTCATTCTGACAGACGGCGCGTCCGACACGCAGCGGGTCTCTATCAGACCACTGTCTGCATGACCGAACAACCTTCTCTCAGAGTCTGATAGATCGTGGGTACCCCGATGACCGACGTCTCCCGACGCGACGCCCTTTTTTCGACACCGCTGGATCAGGTGACCGACTTCTCCTTTGACGAACGCGTGGTCGACTGCTTCCCCGACATGATCCGCCGTTCGGTGCCAGGCTATGCCCAGATCACCAGCATGGCCGGTGTCATCGCCGCACGCCACCTGAGCCCCGGCGCCCATATTCTGGACCTGGGCTGCTCGCTGGGCGCCTCGACCCTGTCCATCTGTCAGCGCCTGAGCCCCGAGGCCTTCACCCTGCAGGCCATCGATCTCTCCCAGCCCATGGTCGACAAGGCCCGTGGCCTTCTGGCGCAGCAGGCCCCCGATCATCATGTCGAAGTGCTGCAGGGCGATATTCGTGACTGTCCGCTGCCCCGGGCCGGCATGATCATGGTCAATTTTACGTTACAGTTTCTTGACCCGAGCGAGCGTGACCAGGTCATTCAACGCCTGTATAACGCCCTTCTCCCGGGTGGCGTACTGCTGCTGTCGGAAAAGATTCTGGGCGAGCCAGGCCAGGAATCGCTTTTGATCGACCTGCACCATGACTTCAAGCGCGCCAACGGCTATTCGGATCTCGAGATCAGCCAGAAGCGCACGGCGCTTGAAGAGGTCATGATTCCGGACCGGCTTTCCACCCATCATGAGCGACTGGCCAAAACGGGCTTCACGCGTCATGACACCTGGTTTCAGTATCTCAACTTCGCCTCGATACTGGCCTTTAAATAAGCCCTTAAACAAGCCATCTCCTTTTATCTTCATCCGTCCGGACCTCTGCATGTCGATCGATGCGCGTCATCTTCCCCTTTATCACGCCTTTCTCGAACAGGGCCTGGAAAGCTGGCTGGCCCGTCTGCCCGAGCAGCTGGCTCGCGGCCTGGATCGCCAGCGCTTTGGCGATCTGCCCGCCTGGGAGCGCGCGGTCAACCGCCTGCCCGCGCTGGAAGTGAAACAGGTGCATCTGACGCAGGATACGGTGAGCGTGGAGGTGGCGATGGATGCCTCCAGCCGCCGACAGTGCGACAACCTTCTCAAGATTCTCTCTCCCTGGCGCAAGGGTCCCTACCGGATCGGTGAGATCACCATTGATACCGAATGGCGCTCGGACTGGAAGTGGCAGCGTCTGGCGCCTCACCTGAGTGATCTCAAGGGTCGGCGCGTGCTCGATGTCGGCGGCGGCAATGGCTATCACGGCTGGCGCATGGCGGGGGCCGGCGCTGACTTCGTGCTCGTGATTGACCCGTCACCGCGCTTTTACTGGCAGTTTCATGCCATTCGCCATTTCATGGGAAAAGCCGGACGCAATGTGCATTTCCTTCCGGTCGGCATCGAAGAAGTGCCCCCGCGGCTGGCTGCCTTCGATACGGTCTTCTCCATGGGGGTGCTCTATCACCGCCCTTCCCCCATCGATCATCTGCGCGAACTGTATGACACGCTGCGCCCCGGCGGTGAGCTGGTGCTTGAAACGCTGGTGGTGGAAGGCGATGAGCATCAGGTGCTGGTGCCGGGCGAGCGCTACGCGCAGATGCCCAACGTCTGGTTTCTGCCCTCTTCCAAAGCACTTGTGCACTGGCTCGGGCGGGTGGGCTTTCAGGACCCGCGGGTGGTCGATGAAGCCGATACCACGCTGGAGGAGCAGCGCGCCACCGAGTGGATGACCTTCCAGTCGCTGGCGGATTTTCTCGACCCCGAGGACCCAAGCCGCACGATCGAAGGCTATCCCGCCCCCAGGCGGGCCGTCGTGATCGCGACAAGGCCCTGACAGCGCCCAGGGCGCTTTGGTATCAAGCCTCATGCCCTGCCCCGTCGAGGGACGGACATGTTTTATCCTGCCACATTGTTGCAAATGGTTATCATTAGCGATATATACTATCCATTGATGGTCACGTCGCGAGGGCTGCCGCATGCACCAGGCCAACATCCTGTTTGAAGCGTTCGAGGAGGCCCGTCTGCGGGCTCCGCATCTGGAATGTCGCACACTGGCAGCGCTGCTGGACTGCAGTGAAGGCGAGATTCAGGCCTCACGGCTGGGGCGTGGCGTACATTCACTGGCTTTGACGCCCTGCGATCTGGTCATGATGCTGCCGCAGCTGGGCCAGGTGCAGATGGTGACCCGGACCTCGCATGCGGCACTGTCCAGCCGGCTGGAGGGCTGCCACACCGACGCCAATCAGCGCCGCGCCAGCCTCTGGGGCGACCAGGCACTGGCCATGCAGCTTCTGCTGCCCTGCTGGTACTGGGTCAGCCTGTCCCATGAACGGCCCTCGCCAACGGCTGCAGAGGTGCCCTGCCTGCAGGTGTTCGACCGCTTCGGTCACGTGCTGCACCAGCTGTACAGCCTGACGCCCGAAGCCTCCGGCTGGACCCTGCTTGAGTACTTCTCCACCCTCAAACGCCCCGGTTTTACCCGCTGTATCGATATTGCCCACGACTGTCCCGAGGCGCATCGCCCGGCACTGCTCACGTCATGGCGTGCCATGCGCGGCGCAGCGGATTTCTCGCGACTGCTGTCGCATCACCGGCTGCGACGCGTGGAGGCCAACCGCGCCGTCGCAGGGCATTTCAGCACCCCCGTGGCGCCCGAGCGCTTTATCATGGCGCTGGCCGGCGCCTGTCGGCGCACGCAGCCCACCCGCGCCAGTCTGATCCACGCCGGCGGCGGCCATCATCATCGCGCCCGTTTCAAACACTTTCATCAGGGCAGAAGCGACACGCTCCGCCTTGAAAGCGATCACCTGACCCTGTCTCTCGACAGCAGCGCCCTGCATGAGGCCTGGCAGGTTGTGCGGCCCGGCCCCGAAGGGCTTGCCACCTCACTGGAGGCGTTCGACGCCAGCGGCGAGATGATGCTCGCCCTCGACCTGGCGGAGCGCGGCTGACCCTTCCGGGCGCCCTTCCAGCGCCAGCAGATGCGCCTTGCGCGCCAGCCCGCCGGCGTAACCGGTGAGCGCACCACCGCCGGCCAGCACACGATGACAGGGCACGATCATCGAGACCGGATTGCGCCCGACCGCACTCCCTACCGCGCGAGCATGCCCACGTGAGAGGCCAAGCGCTCTCGCCAGCGCGCCATAGCTCATGACCTCACCAAAACCGATCTCCTCAAGGCGCTGCCAGACGCGCTGCTGGAAAGGGCTGCCCGTCAGTGACAGCGCCAGCTCGAAACGCTGACGCTCACCGGCAAGGTACGCCTCGATCTGCTCGCAGGCCTGACGAATGACGTCTGAGCGGCTCTGCTCGACCGGTATAAATGGCCCCTTGATCGAGGGTGGAAAATGCCTCTGGTCGTGGAAAAACGCACCGGTCAGATGATCCGACTCGGCGCGCAGGACGATATCTCCCAGCACAGAGGACATAACGGCATATTCCATCATGACGACTCCTCACTCGATGACGCAGAGGCGCCTGATCGTGTCAGGGCACCCTGTGAAGTAATGGCAGGGCATGAAGTGGGCGCACCGGAGGCCTGCTGCCAGAGCCGAATGGCGGCATAGGCACGCCAGGGCGACCAGCGGCTCGCCCGCTGCACCACCTCGCGGGCGTTGTCACAACCCAGCACCCGCTTGAGCACCAGATCACCGGCTGGAAAAGCGTCCGGCCAGGCCAGCGCCCGCATGGCGATATACTGCGCGGTCCAGTCACCGATGCCGCGAATGTCGCAAAGCCTTGTTATCGTCTCTGCCGCAGGCGCTCCCGGACACAACCTCAGTGCCCCGCAGTCCACAGCGCCTGCCACGGCGATGATCGCCTCGGCCCGAATGCGCAACAGCCCCAGCGAGATCAGGGCCTCAGGCGGCTGTTCGGCCATGACCGCAGGCGTCGGGAAGCTATAACGCCCGGGATGGCCGGCGAGCGGCTCACCAAATCGGGCCACCAGCTCGGCCAGCACCCGACGCGCCCGGATGGTCGTGATCTGCTGGCCGACAATGGCGCGCACCGCCATTTCAAAACCGGTGACGGCGCCGGGCACTCGAAGGCCAGTGCTCTCCAGCCCCTCGAGATGCGACTCGATCAGCGCCATGGGCGCGTCCAGATCGAACACATCACGCACGGTTTTCAGCACATCGCCCATGACCGGCACCAGTGATACCGGCAGGGTCAGCGCCAGCTGCTCAGGGCCGACGTGCTCAACGCTGATCCAGCCGGCATGTGTCGTGCGCTCACCGCCGTAATCCTTTTCGATCAGTAGACTGCGCTGCCAGCACCCTGTCTCGACCTGCTCAAGTCCCTCGACCTGTCGGATCGACAGAAAGTCGAGCATGGCCGCCCAGTCCAGTGGCGGCTGATAGGCCATCGACAGCGTGATCGATGCGCCGGAAGCCCCGGCGCGCCCTCCACGACGAAGACGACCGGGCGACATGCGATAGTGTGTCTGGAAAAGCGCATTCAGCCGACGCTGACTGCCAAACCCCGCGGCATGGGCAATCTCGCTGACCGGCAGTGCGGTATCGGTCAGCAGCCGTTTGGCCAGCAACAGGCGCCGGGTTCTGGCCACATCGAACATGGTCACACCGAACGTGGCCCTGAACAGACGCCGCAGATGACGCTCGCTGACCCCGATCCGGCGCGCCAGCGCATCACTGCTGTCGTGATCCAGAAAGCCGTTGTCGATCATGACCATGGCGGCACGGGCCAGCTGATCACGGGCATCCATCATCGCAAGCCCTGGCGCCAGTTCCGGGCGGCAGCGCAGGCATGGGCGAAACCCGGCCTGCTCGGCGGCGGCCGGGTGGGTAAAAAAACGGCAGTGATCAGGTTTCGGGCAGCGCACACGACAGATCGGCCGGCAGTAGATGCCGGTCGACGTCACACCGACGACAAACTGGCCGTCAAAGCGGCGGTCGCGGGAGGCCAGAGCCTGATAGCAGACATCGGGAGCAAGGTTCATGCCCCCAATATATCGCGTCTGATGCTCAGGCATTGGCCGTTTACGGACATGTGATTGGCGACGTGCGGCGGTGCTCAGAAGTCGTAGCGCAGTCTGGCCAGTACCGAGTCGGGCTCACTGTCCGAGGTGTTGGCAAAGATGCGCTCAAGATCCAGGCGGAAGCCGTGGTTGAACTGGGTGGTCACCCCCAGCACCTGATGGTTGCTCTGGGCATCAGCACTGCCCAGCCGCTTCAGGCGATCGCCGGCCACAAAGGGCTTGATGCTCTGCACCCAGTCGTTGTCGAGCTGGAAACTGTAGCGCGCGATGTACTCTACCCCGTAGGCGTCGCTGGCAAGGTAGTCATTGAGCCCGTCGGCGCCAGGGTCGGGCACGAAATCGTCGTAATAACCCGCACCTACGGCGAGATACCAGTCACCGCCCGTCCAGGTCAGGGAACTGCCGGTGAGCTGCTGACGAAAGGACTGCTGATCGCCGCTGCCCTTGATCTCGGCGGAGGTATTGGCATAGGCCGCCCCCAGCGTCAGATCATCGGTCAAATGCCATCTGAAGCCGATGGAGCCCCCATTGCGACGGCGATAATCAAGCGGTCCGTCCAGATGCAGGTCATCATCGGGAAACAGCCAGCCCGCAAAGACCGTGAAGTCTTCAGTGCCGTTGGAATAGCGCAGGCTCTTGCGCGCGCGATAGGAGCCATCGTAGCTGCCATCGATGCCCACACCCGGCGCCTGAGCGAACTGATTGTAATCCCAGACATCCGTGCTGACCCCGACGGTGTCGTAGTAGACGCTGTTCTGCTTGCCGGCCGTCAAACGACCGTAGCGGTCGCTTTCAAACCCGAAATAGACCTGTCGGCGGGTCGTCGCACTATCGTCACTGTCCCGATCATAGTGGTCATTCCAGCCCATGGCGCGGCCCGTGTTCACGCCCAGCTCGCCATAGCTCAAAAGCGTTAGATCATCACTGACGTGATAGTTGACGTGCAGCCGAAAGCGCGTGCCGCCGTCATAGCCGCGATGCTTGTAGCTGCCGTCATCCGCCCGCCCATCTCATTGAAATACTGCGCCCGGATGCTGCCGCCGACCTTGACCTCGACACGATCAAGTCGGGTGCGCGGCTGCTCGGCGGGTGACAACAGCGCGACTTCAGCCCGGGCAGCGCCCGCCTGCACCAGTACCAGACCGCCCGTCAGGCCCAGCAGTATCCCCCGCCCTTTCCCGATATTCATGGCAAGTCTCGATCATCACGATAAAAAACGCCGAGCAGGACAGGGCGCACGCTGTCTGACGGCTTGAGAAGCGGTGGCAGTATAATGAGACAACGCAACGATTTGAAACCAGGCCAGACAACGGATTGACCACCAGTGACCTTGCTATGGCGGAAAGGCACCTGCAAAAACGCCCGGCACAGGGCCGGGCGTGGATAGGTCGACATCTACAGCTACAGCGTCAGCGCTTAAAGATGTCGCGCACGTCCTTCGCTTCCCAGTGCGGGAAGTGACGACGGATCAGGTCGTTGAGCTCGACCTCAAAGGCCTGCCAGTCGACGGCGCCACTGCCTTCGGCGTTATCAGCCGCCTTGCGAATCATGCCGGCGCCGACCGTCAGATTGGTCAGGCGGTCGATGACGATAAAGCTGCCGGTTCCGGGGCTGGTGTCGTAGGCGTCTACCGGCACGGGCTGGGTCAGCGTGACCTGACAGCGGCCGATTTCGTTGAGCGCCAGACGCTCGGCATCGTGATGCTCCAGCGTGTTGACGTCGATACTGTACTCGATGGCGCTGATCTGGCCGCTGACATCCCGCGTGGCCAGCTTGAAGTCATAACCGCGACCGGACGTCAGCTCGCGCTCGTTCATCCAGACGATGTCGGCGACAAAGGCGTTGGACATCGGCAGTTCGGTGTCGGCAGCCACCAGCCAGTCACCGCGCGAGATATCGACCTCATCGGCGAGTGTGACGGTAATGGCCTGACCGGGCCAGGCTTCCGCGAGATCGCCATCAAAGGTCACGAGCCGCTCGACCGTGGACACCTTGCCGGAAGGCAGCACCTTGACCTGTTGGCCCGGGCGCAGAACACCCGCCTGCAACGTGCCGGCATAGCCGCGGAAATCCAGGTTGGGCCGATTGACGTACTGCACCGGAAAGCGCAGATCCGTCAGGTTCTGGTCGCGTGAAATCTCGACGTTTTCCAACTGCTCCAGCAGCGGCACGCCGTCATGCCAGGGCATGTTGGCGCTCTTGTTGACGACGTTGTCGCCTTCCAGCGCCGACATGGGCACAAAACTGATATCGCGTGCCTTGAGGTTCTCGGCAAAGCCCAGGTAGTCGCGCTTGATCTCTTCAAAACGATCCTGCGAGTAATCGACCAGGTCCATCTTGTTGACCGCGATCACCAGATGCTGAATGCCCAAAAGATCGGCGATGAAGCTGTGGCGACGCGTCTGCACCTGCACGCCGTAGCGCGCATCGATCAGGATGACCGCCAGGCTTGCCGTCGAGGCGCCGGTGGCCATGTTGCGGGTGTACTGCTCATGCCCGGGCGTGTCGGCGATGATGAACTTGCGCTTGTCGGTCGAGAAAAAGCGATAGGCCACATCGATGGTGATGCCCTGCTCGCGTTCGGACTGAAGCCCGTCGACCAGCAGCGCCAGATCCACGCGCTCGCCGGTGGTGCCGCGGGTCTTTGAATCCCGCGTCAGGGCCGCCAGCTGATCTTCATAGATCATTTTCGAGTCGTGCAGCAGTCGCCCGATCAGGGTCGACTTGCCGTCATCGACGCTCCCGCAGGTGATGAAGCGCAGCAGATCCTTGGCTTCATGCTCCTTGAGATACGCCTCGATGTTTTCGGCTATCAGGGATGATTGGTGTGCCATATGCGCCTCAGAAGTAACCTTCGCGTTTCTTGCGTTCCATGGAACCGGCCTGATCGTGATCAATGGCGCGCCCGGAACGTTCACTGGTACGGGTCAGGAGCATTTCCTGAATGATGTCGGGGAGCGTTGCCGCCTCGGACTCTACGGCGCCGGTCAGCGGATAGCAGCCCAGCGTCCTGAAACGCACGGACTTCATCTCGGGCACCTCGCCCTCGTTCAGCGGCATGCGCTCGTCATCGACCATGATCAGCGTGCCGTCACGCTCGACCACCGGACGCGGGGCTGCGTAATACAGCGGCACGATCGGAATCGATTCGAGATAGATGTACTGCCAGATATCCAGCTCGGTCCAGTTGGACAGCGGGAAGACGCGAATCGACTCACCCTTGTTGATGTGGCCGTTGTACAGGCTCCACAGCTCCGGGCGCTGATTTTTCGGGTCCCAGCGGTGGTACTGATCGCGAAACGAGTAGACACGCTCCTTGGCACGCGAGGCCTCTTCATCACGACGAGCCCCGCCAAAGGCGGCATCGAAGCCATACTTGTCCAGCGCCTGCTTGAGCGACTGGGTCTTCATGATGTCGGTGTACTTGGAGCTGCCGTGATCGAACGGATTGATGCCCGCCTCACGTCCTTCCTCGTTGATGTGCTCGATCAGCTCCATACCGGTTTCGGCCGCCATGCGATCACGAAACTCGATCATTTCCTTGAACTTCCACGTCGTATTGACGTGCATCAGCGGAAACGGCGGTGTACCGGGGTAGAACGCCTTGCGGGCCAGATGCAGCATGACCGAGGAGTCCTTGCCGATCGAATAGAGCATGACGGGGTTGCGAAACTCGGCCGCTACCTCGCGAATAATATGAATCGACTCGGCTTCGAGCTGTTTCAGATGTGTTTGCCGCTCGGGAGAAAGCATGCGTATCACAACCTCTCATGACCAAACGCCATCGCCGGATGACAATGACGCTGTAAACGGGGGTTCTCGCGATAAAAACGTCACGAGCAAATAAAGATGCGCTCACGTTAGCGAGCCGCCTTCATAACGTCAAAGAATCAACGTTTCTTCCTTTAGACGTTTAAGCTATAAAAGCTGTCGAAAATGCTTCCTGCCACCCTGATTATCAAACCGGAACGTATTCAACCCGCGTCGATAAACGAGGCCGCCCGGCGTCATCGACTTCCAGATGTATCAGACGAAAGCCGCCCGGGGCGTGGCTATCGACGGCAAAATCGGGGCTATCGGGCACAAACTGCGCGGCCATGGCCGGCACCGACATGACCGGCACGCCATGATGCAGGCAGGTCATCTCATGGTGAATGTGGCCACACAGCACGGCCTGCAGATGATCAAATCGGCCAGGTCCGGCCCAGAAGGCCTCGCGATCTTCCAGGCCAATCTCGTTCATCCAGGCGGCTTCCACGCTCACCGGTGGATGATGCAGCACCATCAGCGCCGGTGACGCGTCACCGGTCAGCTGCGCCTCGAGACGCGCCAGCTGTTCATCACCCAGCCGTCCGCCCTCTTCGCCGTCGATCCAGCTGTTGAGCAAAAGAATCTGCCAGCCCGCCAGATGAATGACGGCCTCCAGCGCGCGCACTTCGGCCATGGTCGCCGGATGATCATGATTGCCGGGTAACCACACCCAGCGACAGCCCAGTGCATCGAGATGCCCGGCAGCGCGCTGATAGGAGGCCAATGAACCGTCATCACTGACATCACCGCTGACCACGATCAGATCCGGCTGATGACGGGCCACCACGGCCAGCATCGACGTCAGCCGCGCCTCCACATCAACGTCTCGATATACCCCGGCGGGGTCTGCCTTTAAATGGCTGTCCGACAGCTGAATGATCAGCATGGCCTTCTCCTGACAGGGGTATTCCCGGCGACGTTATCAGCGCAACACGATGGCGCAGCAGGGCGAGGATTTACACGAGGTTGCCTCAGCAGGCGCTGTGGAACTCAGGGCGTTTCAAAAATGCGGGTATCGTGGCCGTGGGCCAGACCATGCTCCAGCCATTCGCCCAGAAAGCGGTTGAGCTGCAGCTTCTCATCGGGCTGATGCATATGGGCGTTGGGGTAGCGGTAGCGCCCCTCGAAGTGACGCTTGCGCTGAAAATCGGTCACCTCGGCCATCTGCACGTCGTGATACAGATGCACCATCATGCGCGGCGCATCGATCATGTCATCCAGTACGCCGCTTTGAAAAACGCGCACAACCGTGGTGTAGGGCGCACGCTCGACAACCTCGAGATGCAGGGTGCCAAAACGCGCGGTATGGCTTGCCAGCGGCAGCTCTACCCGCTCGCCGGCGGCGGTATCGCCCAGCAGCCGATCAAGACGCACGAAATTGGCCGTACACTCGGCCTGTAGCGTCCTGAGATCGGTAACGTAAGCGGTTCGTCTACTCAAATGATTAACTCCTTGCTCTGAGGGCCGGGCGCTCACGAGCCAGCCAGTACAGCGCAATCAGTAACATGGCATTGTTGATGGTACCGTTTTCCAGCATTCCCCAGGCGTCACGGAAGGGTAGCACACGCACCATGATGTCCTCGTGCTCCTCTTCAAGCCCGTGCACGCCACCCACATTGCTCGAATCCACCAGTGCGCAGAACAGCGTGATGTACTCGTCACAGGCGCCGGGACTGGGAAAATAGCGGTGAATCTCCATCAGCTGTTCGGTCTGGCATCCGGTTTCTTCGTGTACCTCGCGGCGGGCCACCTCCTCCGGTGACTCGCTCGAGTCGATCAGGCCGGCGGCCGGCTCCAGCAGCCAGGGGCTGAATGCGCGCCCCATGGCGCCGGCGCGAAACTGTTCGACCAGCACGACGGCGTCCCGTTCCACGTCATACAACAGCACGCCCACGGCGTCATGATGACGAAACACCTCGCGCGAGACAGTCTCGCTCCAGCCGCCCTGATACTGGCGATAGCGCACATCGACCCGATCAAGGTTGAAAAACCCGCGATGCAGCGGCGTGTCTTCGATGTGCTCGACGTCAGCGCCATCAAAGCGCGGCAGGGGCGCCCTCTCCTGAGAAGTCATCGGCTTATCCTTGCAATACATGAACCCTGCCGCCGGACAAAAATGGCAGACAGCTTCGGGTGACGGGAAGACGGAATGCGCCGGGCCATAAAGGCAGTGTTGGCATGTTTATGGGCGCTGCGCCAGAAACTTTCAAGCGCACACCGACGGCCGGCCTTGGCAGCACAATACGAGACGATTATGGTAATTGCCCCACTGTCATACGGCCATCGCCTGCATGAAAGGACGCAACATGACTCGCTGGCGCGATCCCGCCAAGGATCCACGTCAGGAGAAAAAGACCGACCTGATCACCCCGGAAGGCTATGCCTCGATGCAGAGCCTGCTGGATCACCTGGTGCGCGTGCGTCGACCGGAGCAGTCCCGCAAGACCGGCGAAGCCGCCGCCCAGGGCGATCGCAGTGAAAACGCCGACTATACCTACAACAAGAAGGCGCTGAACGGCACCATCGCTCGTATCGCCTATCTACAAAAGCGGCTGGACGCCCTGACCGTGGTCGACCGCCTGCCGGACGACCGCGACCGGGTCTTTTTCAGCGCCTGGGTGACGCTGGAAGATGATGACGGCAAAGAGATGCGCATCCGCATTGTTGGTCCCGACGAGACCGACAACAAAAAACACTGGATCAGCGTGGACGCCCCGCTGGCGCGTGCCCTGCTGGGCAAACCGCTGGACGCCGAAGTCACCGTCGACGCCCCGGGTGGGGAAACCACCTATATCATTACCGACATCGCCTACGCCGAGCGCTGATGCTGATCCAGAACACCCGGCGCCCGGAGCACGACCTTTAACGCCGGCTACAGCGATAAACCCGGAAGCGGCTGCTCTCATTCAGCACATCGACCCGGCCGAAGTGCTTTTTCATCAGGGACATGTAGGGCAAAAAGCTGTTGGCCACGATATACAGCGCCCCCCTGGGCGTGAGCTTCTTGCTGGCCTGCTCGATCAGCTTGCGGGCCGGGTCGATCGAGACGTGGCGCTCCTGATGAAAGGCCGGGTTGCTGATGATGGCCTCAAAGGGCCCTTCGACGGCTTCCAGCATATTGCTGGGCAGCACCTCGCCCTTTAAATCATTGGCGTCAAGCGTGCGCCGGGTTGCTTCCAGCGCCAGATGGTTGATGTCCACGGCCGTCACGTCAGCGCCCTGCCGCGCCAGCCAGGCACTGATGACACCATCACCGCAGCCGGCATCCAGCACGCGCCCTTCCTGAGCCGGCAGAACCTCCAGCAGCATGCGGGTGCCGTCATCCAGACGGCCGTGCCCGAAGATGCCCGGATGGCTGACCAGGGTGAGATCCAGCGCTTCGAACGTGGACCAGTGATCACCCGCCTCCCCGGGAATGGTGGCGGCCTCATACAGCGAGCAGCGCCGCGCATTATCGAGACGCTGATGCGACATGCCGCGCGCCTTCAGCTCGCCCGGCACTCGCTTGCCGCCGCCATGATGCTCCCCGACGATGCGCAGCGTACTGCCCACATCGCAGTGGGCATTGAGCTGATCCAGCCACCAGCGACCCAAATCCATCGTCTTGGGCCAGAACAGCAGCGCCGCCGTCATCCCCTCCGGCGGTGTCAGCCCTTCGACCACCTCATGACCATGCTTGCGCCAGACCTCAGCAATCAGATGATCCAGACTCCAGATCCGATGTTTCGCGCCGTTTAAAAGCCCTTCATCCAGCGGCGGGGCGATCAGCCACTCACCTTCCCTGATAGCGGGTGACTGTCGGTCCAGTAACTGCCCCATGGGCGTGGAAAAACTCATGAATCCCCTGCTCTACTCAAATAATGGCTGGCCTGTCCCGTGACACGGCCGTAAAGATAACGGTATATCCCCGAGCAAGCCCGGAAACACTCCTGCGATGAGGTGAAGAATATCAGCTCGGACGATAAACGCTGTAATGAAGATAGCGGCCCAGCCGCCAGTAGGGTTCCTGCCGGCAATAGCGATGCTCGAGCTCAAAAAGCCTTTCCAGCGTGGCCTCATCCGGGTCACGCTCGCGCAGATAATCATGGAACACGCGGATGCCGGTCACGGCCCGAACCTCCAGCCCGGCTTCATTCAGCCAGCGCACCACCTCGTCATGGCGTAGCGGGGAAATCGGCGTCAGGCGCTTGCGCTTGCCAAAGCCGGCCAGCTGATCATCGAGCACCTTTTGCAGGTTGCCCTTCACCACATTGGAAAAGCGCAGCGCATCCTCATTGAACACCATCAGTGACAGCCACCCGCCTGGTGCCAGCTTCTCGGCCAGCCGATGAACCGCCGCTTCGGGATCGATCAACCACTCGAGCACCGCGTGACAGAACATCAGCGACCACGGGCCGGGCGCCACATCACACAGCCCTTGCAGATCGCGCTGATAAAAGCGGACATCATGACCTGCCAGACGCGCGCGCGCGGCGGCGAGCATCTCCTCGGCCGGCTCCAGCAGTGTGACCGGATGGCCCTTTTCTGCCGCCCAGTGCGCCATCTGCCCCAGCCCGGCGCCGACATCGACCAGCGGCTGTCCGGTCAGCGGGATGGAGGCCTCAATGGCGCGGGTCAACAGCGCCAGGCGCAGCCGGCCGCGAGAGTGATTGTATAAGGCGTGTTCGAACTTCTCGGCCATGCCGTTGAAGTGGCGATCCGTGGTAATGCGTTCTTTCATGCGGGCTCGATTGGCGGCGTTGATGCGTCAGGGTTTCACTATACGCTTGAAATCCCTATAATGGCGCCCGCTTCGCCCCCATAGCTCAGCTGGATAGAGCGTCCCCCTCCTAAGGGGAAGGTCGCACGTTCGAATCGTGCTGGGGGCGCCACCGCACCTTCCCAAGCAGTCCTCCCCAAGCCTTCAAAACCGCCCCAAAGCCTTGATTTAAGCGGCTTCACGCTCTCAGACAGTCCTAGGCGTTCTTCCCGAATCCGGTATAAAAATGGTATACAGCTAGGCATATTCCAGATTCGAAGATGCTCGATATACCACGATGTCGCTAACTGTCAGAAAGATCGAAAAAACCAAGCCGGGTGAGAAACCGATAGCGCTTTCGGACGGATTGGGACTCGAACTCAGGATTTCACCCAACGGCAGCAAGGGCTGGCGCTTTCGCTATGTACGCCCAAACGGCAAGCGCAACATGATGAGCCTGGGCAATTACCCCGAAGTCTCTCTGGCCGAAGCACGAGAAAAGCGCACCGATGCACGACGCCTGGTGGCTCAGGGCATCGACCCCGTTGAGCAGCGTAAACAGGAAAAACGGGAACAGCTCTACGCCACTGAAAACACCTTTCGCGTGCTGGCCGGCGAGTGGCACACCACCATGTTGCCCCGCTGGAAATCGACCTCCAAACGAGGCCCACAAAGCTGGGCGGCGCTTGAAACCCATGTCTTTCCCTATGTGGGTCAGCGCGCCATCGACGATATCAAACCCCTTGAATGGCTCGATCTGCTCAAGCGGCTTGAAGCCGCCGGTAAATTTGAACAGCGCCGCAAGATCCTGACCTTCTGCCGCGAGATCTACCGCTACGCCATCATTACCGGACGAGCCACCTACAACCCTCTGGCCGAATTGAACAGTGCACTACTGCGCCACAAGAAGCAGAGCTTTGCTCATATCTCACAGCATGAGCTGCCAGAGCTGGTGCAGGCGGTCAACGCTTACGACAAAAGCACGCTGATACGCTGTGGACTTCAGTTATTGCTGCTGACCGCAGTACGCCCTGGAGAGCTACGCAACGCCCGCTGGGAAGAGTTCAATCTGGTCGGCAAGGTCTGGAAGATTCCCGCCGAGCGCATGAAGATGGATCGCCCCCACCAGGTCCCACTCCCCTCTCAGGCTGTCGCCATCCTGCACGAACTATACGCGCTGACCGGGCGGTATAAGCTGCTGTTCCCGGGGCGCAACGATTCGACGAAACCTATTTCTGATGCCGCATTCGGCATGGCTCTAAAGCGTATGGGCTTTGATGGCCGGCATGTGCCGCATGGTACACGCCATGTAGTGGCCACTGGCCTAAAAGAGATGGGCTATCCGCGTGAATGGATCGAGATGCAACTCTCGCACAAGCTGCCGGGCATCGAGGGCGTCTATACCCATGCTGAGCACATGGCCGCCGAGCAAAGGCCGGCCATGATGCAGGCGTGGGCTGCCCATGTCTTCCCAAATAAATAGTTTTTCTGAATATGTTTAGCTTTGGCGAGAAATGCCCTAACTGCAGCGGCATAATGTTAATAAAATATCGAGGCTGGATTGCTCACGGCCATGATGTTGCTTTCATGTATTGCCTGGACTGCCGGGCACGCGTCAAAGCTGAATTGCAAACAAAGCCGGTCCGCACCTATCGAAGCCTAAAGACGCCTCGTACTCAGTCAACACATGACGATTACGAGAGACGACGCTCTGGGCCCAGACGCATGATAGGCAACTATGGTTACCATCCGGACCCAAAACCTAAAGGGTTGGGTATCTCCTGTTTGAAATGTGATAGCGATCTACGGATTCGCTCCAGCCGCCGCATTTTAAAAAACCGCAAAACAATCTATCTCGATTGCCTCAATCCTGACTGTGGCCAGCGCTTTAGCACTGATGTTCGAATCACCGCCCTGCCTCCGCTCGCGTATCACCTGACGTTCTACGGGTATGCAAGCCGATGGTACCGCCCGGGGATTTTCTAGGTTCTGTCTGAAAAGTCATGACTGCTAAGCTGCCCCTGTTCCTTGGACAAAAGACTATCATGGCAGGCTGTTGCAAGCTTTCTGATCGGTGCACCTGTCCCTCCTTGTAAGCCCCGTTAAATAGGTCTTTATGTACGCTGAACGCATTGTCAAATTTGGAGAGAAATTCTGGGGAAGGCTTGAGTTTACGATACTCCAAGGGGCGCTGGATTATGTTGAATATAATGAAGAAAGTCTGGCTTTTGAGATTCTGTGTGACCATATTTGCGAATATGATGTATCTATTACCGACGAGGAATATCGCGAGGCAATTCAACTGGCCTTGGATATGGGATTTGACTTGAAAGAGGGACCCTTCAATCATCTAAAGGGTTTAAAATCGTAGTTCTTTACAACGTGCATCGTTGGCTCTTTTAAACACTGATCCTCGGTTGGTGTTATTTTATCCGTGCATGGTTCACTAAATAGGAAACCACCAGGGCAGGCCGTTACGAGCCTTCATATCAGTGCTGGCACATGATCGCGGATACTATTTCTCCTTCGCCGCAAACTATAGATAGCGCAGCAGCCACGACTTTTCAGACAGAACCTGGCTTTCGCCTCACTAATCAGTAAAAGTCATCCCGGGTGAAATAAACCCCGGTGGGTCTCAGGTCATCCTTGTCAAAAGATACGAGATGACTCTTCCCGTGGATCGACACTGCATAGCCATAAATTACTCCGTCCTCCTCACTGATCCCCAAGACAGCTCCTTTCAAACCTCGATACTGGCCATCGGCGCAGATTTCGACCTCCTGGTAAAAACCGATTCTATCGCTAGGCATTGATCTTTAACTCCAGGCTCAAAAGAACATCATCAAGTGGAACTCATAGCGTGCGACATGGCCACGCTTTAGTTCTGAACTGATCCAGGCCGCTGCCGTCGACAGACCGCAGCGGCTTTTTTATACGCTGATGGCAACGAATGTTGTATTTCGTTGTAAAACTCGGGTTTTACAACTGGCGCCGCTCGAAGTCCCCGCCATCCCTTGGCAAGCTAATCCTGTCCCCGGCGGCACCTGCGCCGCTCGAATCAACCACGACAGGAAACGCCCATGACGGCATCAACACCATCCACCACCAGCGCCTGCCGGCACGTCGAGCGCATCCAGCTGGGCAACCGCCTGCTGCGCCGCCGTGAAGTGGAACTCAAGACCGGCAAAAGCCGTTCATCGATTTACAAGAGCGTGAGCGACGGCACCTTTCCGGCACCCGTACCGATTGGCGACAACAGCGTCGCCTGGCTGGAAGAAGAGATCGACGGCTGGATCGCCGAGCGACTGGCCCAGCGCAACACCGCCCTGAAAATGACTGCCCGACCGGAGGCCCGCGCATGAAACGCTTCACCATGAAAATCGGCAATCAGAGCATCGACTTTACCGAGGCTGACATGGAGTCGATGGATTCGGCCCTGACCGGCGCCGTCAACCTGCCTGGCCGCGAGATCGTGCGCGGCGGCAGCGAGCGCTTTGTGTCGGTCACGCAGCACAAGACGAGCACCACACCCGGCCATCACGCCGAACACCCCGCGAATCGTCACCTGCTGACCGACCTGCACCGGGGCCCCAGCATCGAGACCGATTGCTAGGCCGCGCCACCGCCTGACCCTCTGAACCAATGAATATCACCGCTGCCCGGTAGTCACCGGGTGGGGTTGGGGAGACTTTGTGCCCACAACACGCGAAAAAATCGAGACACGACGGGCTGCCGGGCACTTTTTTCGAGATCCGGCACCGGCCACCGGGACAAAATCGTCCCGCCATGGCTTGCCACGTCCTGGCCGGTCTGATTATGATGAAAGGGTCGCAGCAAAATCTGCGACCGGGCGTGAGAACCCGAGTTCACAAAGGCGCAGTAGCGCCCCCAATAGCATTGCAGGCGCTTTTTTTGTGCCCGCAACCTGCTGTTATGGCGGCTGTGCATGGGCAGACTTCGGTCTGGCCGGTTTCCTTTGTGGCCGGTTTCTCACCCCGTGCACAGTCGTCTCCAAGCGCGTGAGAACGTTTGGCGACGACTCCGAATCACACAAAGGAGTCCGTCCCATGGCTATTCATGCCTCTAGTGCGTCCGCACGTCCGCAAAATTCCCATACTGAAATTCCCGCTTCCCAGAAAGCCATTGCCCTGATCGGCTCGCGTCTGATCGAGCTGCGTGTGAACCGCCGTCTGGATCAGTTTGCCGAACTGGTGGGCATGGCCCGCATGGCCCACACGCTGGGCGTTATTTCTGCCGCCGACTACACCGACCTGCTCTCGGATCTGAATGACCTGATCAGTGAGGGGGTGGCCCGTGGCTGATCAATACGTCCCCCTGACCGCTCACCCGACCCACAAGCGCCCGGCCATGCTGATCGACAGCAAGGCGAGCTTTGAAGAGCTGTACGACTGCGCCGGCCTGCGACTCTCTGCGGCCCGCGACATGCTGTTCACCGTTACCACCCTGGGCAGTGAAAGCAAGGGCGGTGCCGTCGATGGCCGCGACCTGTCCAGCATCGCTCACGCCGCCTATCTGCTGCTCAACGACGCCGACGACCTGATGAATGCCGTGGGTCACGCGCACAGCCGGGAGGTGGCCCATGGCTGAGCACGAGACCTTTTCGAAGATTCGCCGTGTCAGCGCGGCGGCGCTGGAATACGCCGAGCTGCTGCTCTCCGAGTGGCTGCCGGAAGGCAAGCGACAGGGCAGCGAGTGGCAGGCCCGCAATACCGTCCGGGGTGATCGCCACGCCGGCTCCTTTGGGGTATCGCTGACCAGCGGCAAGTGGAACGACTTTGCCGACCGTGACGCCCGGGGCAGTGATCTGGTGTCCCTTCTGAGTTACCTGCGCGGCTGCCGGCAGGTCGATGCTGCCATGGAGATCGATGCGCGGCTGGGATTGGGCGTCTTTCGCACTGCAAGAAATGGCGTTCCCCTCGCGTCCTCGCCGGTACTGGATCAAGCGGCCATCGAGGCGTTTGATACCCGCCAAAAGGCCATGGAACAGGAGCAGGCCCGCAACCGCGAGGCCGCCGCCGAACGCGCCAAGCGCTACTGGGACAGCGCCAAGCGCGCCAGTGCCCACCATCCCTACCTGATCGCCAAACGGCTGCCGGTTTATAACCTGCGCCAGTCCGGGCGTGGCTGGCTGATGGTGCCGCTGTACGCTGATGGCGAGCTGGTCAATCTGCAATGGATCATGCCCAACGGGCGCAAGCGCTTCCTGAAAGGCGGTCGGGTGACCGGCGCCTACTCGCTGATCGGCGACCTGATCCCCGGCGGGCGGCTGTTCGTCTGCGAGGGCTGGGCCACCGGCGCCACCCTGCACCGTCTGACCGGTGACCCCGTGGCGTGCGCCATGAACGCCGGCAATCTGGAAGCCGTGGCGCTCTATATGAAAAGGGCGCTCAACGGCTCGCTGGAACTGGTAATCGCCGGCGACGACCGGCACACCGAAGGCAACCCGGGCAAAAAGATGGCGAATGACGCCGCGGTCGCCGCTGGCGCGCTGGTGCTGTACCCCAAGTGGCCGGAAGGCGCCCCGGAAGATGCTACCGACTTCAACGACCTGTACTGCTGGCACCGTCAGCGCATCGAGGCCGAAAGCAAACGTGATCGGGCGCAGGCCGGTAAACCCCACGCTCGCCAGAAGAAAGACACCGGCAAGGGCAAAAGCACCAGCCAGACAGGGGGTGCCCAATGAGCCAACAGGAACCGCACCTCTCACTGGTGGGCAACCCCAACGTGCCCGAGCGCGAAGGCATCACCCGGCCCGGCTTTGCCACCTACGACGGCCCGGTGAACATCGACGGGCGACTCTACCGTGCCGGCACCTGGTATCACGGCATCAAGCAGACCTCGCCGGACGAACCCGGCCAGCCGTTCGACCTGTGGATCTGCTCGCCGCTGTATATCGAGGCCGAGACCATCGACAGCGACGACGGCAGCATCGGGCGGCTGGTGCGCTTTTATCACCGGGGCCGCGAACTGGAATACGTCATCCCCATGGAGGCACTGGCCGGCAAGGGTGACGACGTATTGAAGCCGCTGATGCGACAGGGGCTGATCGTCGATTACCACCACCGCAAGTACATTCCGGCGTTCGTGGCCAGCCACCACACCCCCGATGTGGTGCTCGAAACCACCACGCGGCCCGGCTGGCATGAGCGCAGCGGCGCCTTCGTGCTGCCCGAGCGGATCATCGGCAGCACCCGGGTACGGTTCCAGAGTTCGGGGCGCGAGGCGAAGATCTTCGACACGAAAGGCACGCTTGTCGAGTGGCAGACGGACGTGGCCACCCCATGCCTGGGCAACCCGGTGCTGATCCTGTCGGTCTGCTGCGCACTGGCCGGCCCGCTTTTGAAAAAGGTAGGCGTCAACGGCGGCGGCATTCATCTGGTGGGTGATTCCTCCAGCGGCAAGTCACTGGCACAGGACGTGGCCGCGACTGTCTGGGGGCCACCGGATCGCTTCAAGGTGTCGTGGGACATGTCCGGCGGGGGCGTCGAGATCGAGGCGTCCTCGCGCAATGACACGGTGATGATCAACGACGAGATGAGCCGGGCCAGCCCGAAGCAGATACAGGGCCACGCCTACGCGATTGCCAACGGCACCGGCAAGGGCACCATGACCCGCGAGCGCGAGGGACGCCCGAAAAACTACTGGCGTCTGCTGGCCCTTTCCAGCGGCGAACGTTCGCTCTCCGATCACGCGGCCATGGGCGGCAGCACGGCACACGCCGGCGCCGAACTGCGCATGGTGGACATCAACGCCGGCACCCGGAAATACCGCGCCTTTGATGATGTGCACGGTATGGATGGCGAAACCTTCCACCGCACCCTCACCGGCGCCGTGGCCAAACACTACGGCCATGCCGGGCCGGCACTGGTGGAACACCTGATCGATGAGGAAACCGCCAACGGCCTGCCGTGGCGCTTTGGTGAGATCCGCAAACGCTTCAACGTCACCAGCTCGCAGGCCGGGCGCGTCGCGGATCGCTTTGCGGTCATGGCACTGGCCGGGGAGCTGGCCAGTGAATGGGGAATCCTGCCGTGGCCACCGGAAACCGCCATTCAGGCCTGCCGGCTGCTGTTCATGGAATGGCTGGCCACCATCGGCGACGGCAACGCCGAAGATCGGCAAATCCTCACCGCGCTGGCCGACTTCATTGCCCTGCATGGCGACAGCCGCTTCTCGGACGTCAACGCCCAGATGGCCGCCCATGTGAATAGCCGCGCCGGCTATTACGAGATCGACAACGGCCAGCGGCTCTACCTGTTCAACCGCGCCGCACTGGTTGAAGCCGTTCCGGGCTACAGCCGCGACCGCATCCTTCGCACCCTGGGCATACATGACGTGCTGGCTCGCATGGATGAAGGGCGCAAACAGAAGAACTACCGCCTGCCCGGCGGCGGCAGTGCCCGCTTCTTTGTCATCGATCCCGACAAACTGGAACCCGTGGGCGGCGTCCAGTGAACCGGCTCACCTTCACCCCCGCAAACCGGGGCGGCCCCAGGGCTGTCCCCTCATCCACCACATGGAGACGCCCCATGACTGCTGCCAACGCCCGGACCACGACCAAAGCCACCCCACAGGAAGGAGCTGCCCCCATGGCCAGCCACATGACCCGACACGAACAGACCCGAAACGAGTACCTGAGCCAACGCGAGACGCTGACCGACCTGCAACAGCGCGTCGAGCGCTTCAGCAAGGGCGCAGCGGCGGCCCGGGAAGAAGCCGATAGCAACGATCGCCGCTGGCGCGACCTGCTGCGCGAGAGCAACGGTGAGCTGACCAAGGAGATTCGGCAGATCAAACGCTCGGTCAGTGAAAGCCGCGAGACCGCCGAAGAGCTGGAATCCATGTCCGGCGAATTGCAGGCGCCGCTGATCGAGCAGCACATCGCCGTGATCGATGCCCGCCGCAAGTATGAGGTTGCCCGGCAGCAAGCCTGGGGGCTGGAGGTTGAGCAGGCCTTCGAGAAGGCCACCGCCGCGCTGCTGGATCTGCCCGAGGGGCGCCATCTGCTGTCCCTGCTGCCGGAGGTCAAGCGCAAGACCGATCATGATGTGATGAGCGAGCCGAACCATCAGAATGACGGTCCCGCTGATCACCGCGCACGGATCGATGAGGAGCTGGCGAAGCGCTTCCAGCAGAAGCTGGCCGAACGCCTGATGGGGCTCACCCGCCGGATCGATCCGGAACAGGAGACGCCGGCAGCACCGGAAAGCCTGACCGTGCTGCGTGTCGTGCCACTACTGGCCTGCGAGCAGCAATACAGCGGCCCAAAAAACAGCCTTCAGCAGCGGGCGCTGCATCAGCAGACCCACTGAAAACGAGTCATGCCAACAGGAGCTGCCTTCGGGCGGCCCTTTTGCGTTTTGGCAGGGAACCCCTAAACCCCTTCGCTCGCCAAGGGAAAGGATCGCCAAAACCGGCGGTAAAGATGGCCAGACGATCCTTATCGAGCGCCGGAACGGTGAGGAAGAATCGCCACAGGAACCTGAATCGAGTGGCAACACTGGCAACAAGGCAACACATCGCTGAAAGCCGCGCCACAGGCGGGTTCCCGCGTTGCCAGTAAAACACTAAAGAGTGGCAACAACTGGCAACACCACACCATAAGGGGGCTTTTCACCCTCATTCTGTTGCCAGTGACTTTTTGACTGGCAACAGTGTTGCCGCTCTGGAACCCGCATGGTTGAGCCTTGTTGCCACTGTTGCCAGTGTTGCCACCCCAAAATCACAGATGTGAAAACGTATCAGGGGAATGGGAATCAGTCTCAACAAGAGAGAGTCAAGAAACGGCTGGGTTGAGGCATGATCATTTCGTTCTAGCGAGCGAAAAGGATTAGCGATTGACACTACTCTCTATTGACCGGGCTCAAGTCATTTAAGGGAGAGAATGATGTTCGAAGGATTCCAGCTTGAAATTGTTGAGTTGTCTGAAGCGACCCTGCGCGTCAGATACGGCGGCTCCGGCCCTCCGGTGCTGTTGCTACACGGTCATCCACGTACACATGCCACCTGGCACCGAGTCGCATCGCTACTGGCCCCCTACTACACCGTGATCTGCCCGGACCTTAGAGGTTTCGGCCAATCATCCCAGCCGGCAGATACGCCGGATCATGCAAATTCGTCAAAACGCGCCAAGGCACGCGACTGTATCGAGCTGATGCATCATCTTGGGTTTGATCGCTTCACGATTGTAGGGCACGACCGTGGCAGCTATACCGCCTTTCGCACTGCCATGGATTATCCAGACGCCATCGAGCGCGCCGCCATATTGGATGGCGTCCCGATTCTGGAAGCCCTGGAGCGCTGTGATGACCGCTTTGCCACCGAGTGGTGGCACTGGTTCTTCTTCGCCCAGCCAGAGAAACCGGAACGAGCCATTCTTGCCGATCCCGATGCATGGTATGGCGGCAGCGAAAAAGCCATGGGAGTTGAATCCTACGCCGACTTTCGAAAAGCCATCCACGATCCGGATGTTGTGCACGGCATGATCGAAGATTACCGCGCAGGGATGAGCATTGATCACCTGCATGACAGAGAGGATCGAGAGCAAGGCCGGCGACTCCAGTGCCCTACCTTGGTGCTGTGGTCACTGCGTGATGATCTGGAGCGACTTTATGGCGATGTGCTGGAAGTGTGGCGGCCATGGACGACCACGCTCACGGGTCGAGGTATCGACTGCGGCCACCATATGGCCGAGGAAGCACCAGAAGCACTGGCAAATGCCCTGCTCAGGTTTTTCAAGGAATAGAGATTAACCCTGCCCCTCCCATCACTTCCCCATCTCACGAATCAAACGTTCTGGTGACCGAGCCATTACCCCACATAACGTGGCGCCCGAAACAGGCCAAATCAGGACGTAATCATTCCACTCTGGCGAGCGAGGGGGTTCGTAATGGGTGCTCCTTTTGTCTCATCCACCCGTTACACAACTTTACTTAATCAGTGCGCTCGAATATTGTGCTGAAAAGACTTTTAGAGCTTGCCGAGGACCGCTAGGGCCACCCGTTTTCTGATCACAACGGCAACGTGCGCAGGAAAGCCGGCTTTTCACCCCGTACCGCCTTATGTGGCAGGTGTGAGATGCAAGGAAACGCAAGGCTTTTTGGGACCATAAAACCGCCGCGCGGCCCAGTACTGGCGCGGATCGGTGCCGTTTGCAAGGGTGCAATAAAACCGACCCATTTAGCGCGCAGGCGGGGCGGGGAGTCGACAGCGCGCCGGGCGAGTGAAAAGAATTATGGCCGACCAGCGTTTAAGCTCGTCGCATACTCTGGTGCTGGTCCTGTTTTTATCCACGCTTTGGCGAGCAACAGACGTAATTGTTCACTGATATAACCATCGGGATTTATCGAGCCGTAATCTGCCAGCGCACTAAATGGATGTGCTTTGATGCTACGTCACATAGGATGCCAAGGCTCGCCTTTACCGGGCTGCGAGGGCGACTAGAGGGCCTAAAAAATAATGCGCTTACTGACGCCCGACACAAGGGGGGCGGTGGGTTTGAATAGAGCAACGAGTGGGGTGCGGCCAGCTGATGTAGAAAATTTTTCGGCAGGCTTTTAAAAAGCTGACCACTTGCAACCAAGCGCACATAGTCTGAGGAAGGGCGCATGCACGTTCAAATCAATAAACGAGCACTCAGTCTAATTACCTGTTACCTATCTATTTGGAGCAAATATTAGTGCAGGGTTTTAAAGAAATTTTGGATCTGCTTACAAAAGCGAAGGACATAAGACTAAATATAGCCATATTTGTTGTTTCGTTAGCGATTCTAGCTTGTACCTCTAAAGATTTAGTCGAAATTGACCCTGTGACTAAAAAATTCTTAAGAGGATTGGTGTTTATTACCTTGGTTCGATTGGTCTACAGTTTAATAGGGCTCATATACTCTTCTTTCCAGAACCGCCAAAAAGAAAAAGTAAAATTGGAAAAGGCTGCCGAAAATGCCAGAAACGCAGAATCCGAGAGCTTAAAAAATCGAGAAAACATACGCAGTGCATTTAAAACACTGGACATATTCCAGCTTTATATAATCCAAGAACTAAAAAGGCAAAATCATGTTCAAATCAAAAAAGGAGCACCTTTATTCACATTAAAAAGCCTTAAAATTATTTACACACCAGCTATTGGAGAACATTATGAATCCGCATCACTAACTACTATAGCAAAGGATATTTTGGATAATGAGCTATGGCGTAAATTTGACGAAATTAAGTTCAATTCATTAGTTAGATTCTTTGAAGGTATCCAGGCAGAAGATGCACGGTACTTCCAAGAGTTTCTCTCTAGAAGCTCTATAAAAACAAAGAGATTAAATCGCACATCGACTGGCAGTCAATACTATGACAATGAGCGGATATTTTCGAGCTATTCAAAAAGCATAATATTTGCTCAACCTCAAAGAAACTACACTTATGTCATTGACCCCATGGCTAAATCTGCAATTGAAACAGTTTTTACGAAAAAACCAGAAGAGAGCAATGGCTAACAAGCCACTACTGAACCCCCATAAATCGCGGCTTGAGCCTTGATTTTATACTCAAAGTAAACAGAGAGAAATCATGTTCATTCATAAAGTCATCAGTTTCAAAAATTCATGGAATAGCACATGCGAAAAAAACCCTTCCGAATTATCTGAAATCATGGATGCACTTGATGATTTTATTGCTGGCAGAGTTGAAATTGAGACTGAATCTGGCAGGAAGAACCCGCGCGAAGAATGGGAGAAATCGCTATATGACAGGGGATGGGAGCTTATTGATAGAACACATTATTCGTCAGATGGCAGACGAATAAATATTGGAAGGCTTGGTCCGACAAAAAAAGGCCTCAGCGTTTCATTTCCGTTTGGTAGTTTTGATCACCTAAGCCGATGGCTTTTCCAGCAGAGTGCTGTAGCTGTGAAGCACGGACTTATAAAACTTCCAATCATGTTAATACCAATTCGTGATTTTGCACGAAATGCAAATTCCCCTTGGATGAGAAGGGAAACATTTGAGATGAATTTGGGGCAGCTTGAGCTTTTGTCGCCTCTAAGTCATCAATACCCCTTCTTAATAATTGGATATTCAGATCATATAATGATTGAAGATCCTGAAATCATTGAACTTGAGGCAGATGCTTATGTCGAGCAAAACAGTTCGGTTGTGGATAGATGCATTGTATTCCCTCCAGAATATCATCAGGCTGGCTTAGATATTCTAAATTTCTTTGGGACTTATCTTAGAGAGCAATATCCTGAAGAAAGCGCCTCAGTAAAAATTGAACAAAATGGTTTAAATGTAAGAATGATCATAGAGACTGAGAGCGGTCATTCAGAAACAGTTGAAAAGGCATTACATGAATACGAACTGATTGTTTCTGGAGTTGAACCACCTGAAAAGTTCGCTAAGAGTGATAAGCTTATTCTTGAACTCAAGAACGAGCTAAGAATTGCACAATTTAGGCTTGAGTCACAGCAAGATTTAATTGGAATGCAGAACAATCGTATAGATCAACTGCTTAGCATTGTAGGTAATGGATTATCACAAAAGCATCAGGTTTCAATTGACTTTAAACCTGAAATAACATTGTCAAGTAATGTTGCAATAAATCATGATATAGCATCGGCTTTGGGAAGTATAAATGAGCTTATGGAAGAACTACCAAGATCGAATGATGCATATTTCGCACTGAGTGAGCTCGAGGGTTCATTAGCGACTGTTGAAGCTGATAACGACCCTGCATCTGTCCGAAAATCGCCTGCCATGAGTAAATTTAAGCGGCTAATTGATAAAGTTGTTGATGATGGTAGCGAGATTCACAACGCCATAAATAAAGTAGAATCTGGCTGGGAAATTTTTAGTGAAATAGCCGCCAAATATAATAAAATAGCTGAGTGGTGCGGCCTGCCAGTTGTTCCATCGTTAATTATAAAAAAACCCTAAAACCCTCTGTGCAGTGACCAATTTTTCGCCGCTATGCGGCTCCAATCGGCGCTTGAGACGGCCGTTATATCTATTCTAGCGTCATGCCTTCCCTGGCCGTAAGCGGCCAGCCCTGCTCGCGCTGGCATGATTCGGATCCCCCCCCCAATAAGCAATCAATGCAGCTTAATGGTATATCTCTTGGTATAACCATTATTAACACAAAACAATTATTCTAAAAAAAACAGTAGCTTATACCAAAAATCGAATCCTGCTGGGCGCCAGCCCTTCCCTCATGCTTCAAACCTGATCGTCCTCGATCATTCGTTTTCCCATCATCACGACCCCGTTTTCCTCAAAGCCCGGTGCACGGTAATACGCCTCCAGCACCGGCTGACCACAGCGCACCATCAGCATGATTTTCCGCTTGCCAACCAAAACACAGCCATGACCGCATCGCCGCCTGTTGTGATCCACCGTCAGGTAATAGAGCCAGTCACGGTGGCTGCTAAACCCCACCATGGTGGAAGCAATCACCCGCTCTTTTCATCAATGCCAACCAGACACCACACCGGGTTCTCACTGCATTTACACTCGCACAATCATTCAGAGATGGAAGGTTCGGATGCGCCGCCGTCCGGGGTTCGCCACTGCGACAACAGGGTGTCGACAAAACGTTCTGCCGCCGGGGACAGGTGGCTGTTGCGATGACGCACCAGACCCAGCGTTCGGCGAATCACAGGGTCAATCAGGGGACGCTGTATGAGCGTTGCATGCTCCTGTCGCGGCATGGCCAGACGCGGCACGGCGGCGACGCCCAGCCCGGCCTCGACCATGCCCAGCGACGTCGACAGATGCTGCACCTCGAAAAACCAGGTCGGCCTGTTTTCCAGAGAAGCCAGCTCGTGGTCAATCAGCGTTCGGTTGCCACTGGCGCGCCCGACCCCAATCATCCGGTGCCGGCTCAGTTCACTCCAGCGCACCTGCTTGCGCGAGGCGAACTCATGATCGGATCGGCAGGCCAGCACAAAGGGCTCCACGACCAGCGGCGTGAACTCGATGTCCGGGTGCTGTCCGCTCAGCATGTTGATGCCGACATCGGCTTCACCGCTGAGCACGGCTTCCAACCCCTCATTGGCGCTTGAATCCAGCAGGCGGATACGAATGTTGGGGTACTGCGTATTGAAGTCGCGGATGACCGAGGGCAGAAAATAGAAGGCCGCCGTCGGGATACAGGCCAGCGTGATCTGCCCGATCCGGTGTTCCGCCAGGGCCTTGATATTAAAGACGGCGTGATCGAAATCGTCGATCAGGCGGCGTGCCTGAGGATAAAAATCCCTGCCTACCGCGGTCATGCCGACATGTCGGGTGGTTCTTGAAAGCAGCGATGTCCCCAGTGCCTGCTCAAGCTTCTGAATACGCCGGCTCAGCGCCGGTTGCGACACGTTGAGCGCTTCGGCCGCGGCGTGAAAGCTTTCCAGTTCCACCACCTTCAAAAAGGCCAGGATGTGTTGCAGCTCGTAATGCATTCCTCTGTCCTCTCCAAAAAAGCTCAGGGTTGGAGGATGAGCTTATCCCTCATCCCATGGCGACCTTATCGTTTTAATTCTCTCCACGCATCAATAAAGCAAACAGTTGCATTGGAACAATGAAAACAAGCATGCGATTTTCACCTCCATCCGAAGCTGAACGCTTGCTGCCAGGAATCTACCGATGCATGCCATTCCCTGTGTTTTGATGCGTGGCGGGACCTCGAAGGGCCCCTTTTTTCTTGCCGGCGACCTTCCTGACAATGAAGACGCTCGCAATGAGCTGCTGTTGCAGTTGATGGGCTCTGGCAATGAGCTTGAAATAGATGGCATTGGTGGCGGGTACCCTCAAACCAGCAAGGTCGCCATTGTCGGGCCGTCATCGACAGAGGGCGTCGATGTTGACTATCTGTTTGTGCAGGTCATGGTCGAACAGCGCTGCGTGGATGTTTCCCCCAACTGCGGCAACATGCTCAGCGCCGTGGGGCCGTTTGCCATCGAGAAGGGGCTGGTAACGCCCTCAGGCGATACCACCTGTATCCGTATTCGTAACGTCAACACCAATACGCTGATAGACGCGACCGTTCAGACCCCCAACGGTCAGGTTCGCTACGATGGCGACGCCGCCATTGATGGCGTACCGGGCACGGCTGCCCCCATTCATCTGACGTTTCTGAATGCCGTCGGTGCGCGTACCGGCAAGCTGTATCCGACCGGTCAGAGCCGGGATACGTTTGACGGTGTTGAAGTGAGCTGCGTGGATGCGGCCATGCCCATGGTCCTGATCCATGCCTCGTCACTGGGCAAGCGAGGCGATGAAGCCCCGGGCGAGTTCGATGATGACAAGGCCTTCATGACACGGCTGGAGCGCATTCGACGCCAGGCCGGGCTGGCAATGGGATTCGGGGATGTCAGCGACAAGGTAATTCCCAAACCGGTCCTGATCAGCAACGGCGATCCTCATGCCCCGCTGACCGTGCGTTATTTCATGCCACATCGCTGCCACAAGGCACTCGCCATTACCGGTGCCGTGGGGCTGGCCATCGCCTGCAGCAATGGCGACAGTCTGATTCGTGATCTGATTGATCCAGAGACGCTCAAGGGAGAGATGGATATTGCCCACCCCAGCGGTCGACTGAGCGTGGCCATGACACCTGATGCCTCCGGGCAGGCGCCGATCTGTTCGCTGCTTCGTACGGCCAGACGCCTGTTTAGTGGCGATGTGTTTGTTCCTGACGCCAACGATTAACGACATCTCTAGTCGTGTCGCCTTCAAGCGCCCTTTCAAGGGCGCTTTTTCATGTCGGCCCTCAAGGTTTTCAGGCCCCGCCCCGCTCTGATCAGGGCAAATATCCCCGATGGCCTCTTAAACATTGGTATATAGCCGGCCTGAAAATTGGGAATCCCGAATTCCACCCCCTTCGCGCCAGGCCCTGCCCTGACGGGGCCGATGAAAACCTGCCACCTATTAATGCAATAAAGACATCAAACGCGCCAATTGAATGCATTGGCACGATTGATGGCAACTATGCAAGCTTGTCGCCTAACCACTGCGCCGGGCATGCGTCAGCGCAGAACTCATTAAAACAGTGCATGAGGTGAGCGATGTCTGATCGCAAAAAACGGCACCGGCCGCCATACATACGAGTGCTGATGCTGGCCCTGGTAACTGCAATGACATTTCAGTCTTCGCAGGCTGCAGACAGTGTCACGACGCCAGTGCCTGACACACTGACCTGGACGGTGCCTTTCGGGGTAGGCGGCGGTACCGATGTATGGGCACGCTTCATGTCTCACTGGGTGGGCGAGTCTCTTGAGAACCGTCCAGCCATTGTCATCAACAATGTCCCGGGGGGTGGCTCGATTACCGGCGCGAATCTTTTCTATAGCCGCGCCCGCAGCAATGGTGCCGAGATGATCGTCACCTCAGCCTCGACCCAGTACCCGGCCATGCTGAAAGACCCCAGGGTCCGTTTCGATTACAGCCGCTGGACGCCCATTATTGCTGCGCCTACCGGTGGGGTGGTGTATGCGCAGTCCAGCATGGGAGGTGATCTCAAAGAGGTGCTTGAACATCTGCGCCAGCATGAGTCCAAGTTCGGCGCCCAGACCCCGACCGGACTGGAATTGCCGATCCTGCTGGCCTTCGACATGCTGGGCCTGCAGGTGGACCCGGTTTTCGGCATGCGCAGCCGTGGGGAGGGCCGGCTGGCCTTTGAGCGCGGCGAAGCCGGCATCGATTTTCAGACAACTTCAGCCTATTTCAGCAGCGTGACCCCACTGGTCAAATCGGGGCAGGCCGTTCCCCTGTTTTCACTGGGCGTCATGAACGATGACAACGTCATCGTGCGTGACCCTGCCTTTCCTGACCTGCCGACCTTCAGCGAGCTCTATCTCGCCCAGCCGGGCACCCGCCGTGACGACATGGCCTATCAGGTGTATCACAAGTTTTTCGCGTCAGGCTATGCCCTCCAGAAGCTGCTGCTGGTTCCGAAGGATATCGATGCCTCGCTGCTGGCGACCTATCGCGATGCGGCCAAAAAACTGGCCGAAAATCCCGAGTTTCTGGAAGCCGCACGTCAGCGCATCGGGCCCTATGACCCGGTCACCGGCGATGTCGCCGCTCGTCAGCTTGAAGCGGCCATGCAGATGAGTCAGACACGCCGCCAGTGGATCGTCGACTGGCTCAAGCAGAAGCACGGCATCCGTGTGGTGACGCAATGAGCCTGAACCTCTCCAGAACAATGACACCGCATCGGGCAATCGAGGACAGTCATCATGCTTGAATCCATGCTCTCCGGGGTTGGCCAGATCCTGACGGTCTCCCACATCCTGTATATGTGCCTCGGCGTCTCGGTAGGACTGCTGGTAGGTATTATTCCGGGCCTGGGCGGGATTGCCGGCATGGCCCTGTTACTGCCCTTTCTCTATGGCATGGAGCCGGGACTGGCACTGGGCATGCTGATGGGCATGGTGGCCGTCATCCCCACCGGGGATACCTTCGCTTCGGTCCTGATGGGCATCCCCGGCTCGAGCTCCTCTCAGGCCACCGTCATGGACGGTTTCCCGCTGGCCAAACAGGGGCAGGCCGCACGGGCCCTCTCCAGCGCATTTCTTTCCTCCCTGTGTGGCGGGGTCATCGGGGCCCTGATTTTGACCGTGTTCATTTTAATGGCCCGGCCACTGGTTCTGGGCTTTTCCTCCTCCGAGCTGTTTGTGCTGACCATGCTGGGCCTAGCCATGGTCGCTGTGCTCTCAGGTGGCCAGCTCTTCAAGGGCATTGCCGCCTGTGGGCTGGGGCTTCTGGTCGGCGCCATGGGCACCGCACCGGCCACGGGCGAGTTTCGTCTCAACCTGGGCGTCGAATACCTGTTTGACGGTATTCCGCTGGTGGTGCTGGGTCTGGGCATTTTCGCCATCCCGGAAATCATCGAACTGATGATTCAGAAAAGCAGCATCGCACGGGAACAGGCCGGACTGGGCAAGGGCTGGAAACGTGGCGTTCAGGATGTCTGGCAAAATCGTGGCCTGGTCGCTCGCTGCGCCGGGATCGGCAGTATCATCGGCACCATCCCCGGCCTTGCCGGCTCGGTAGTCGACTGGCTGACCTATGGCTACGCCAGCCGAACGGTCAAGGGTGAAAAACATTTCGGGCAGGGCGATATTCGCGGCGTCATCGCGCCTGAATCGGCCAATAACGCCTGTGCCTGCGGTGCCATGGTGCCGACGCTACTGTTTGGCGTCCCCGGCTCGGGCACAGCCGCCATTTTCCTCGGTGGCCTTTTGTTGCTGGGGCTTGAGCCCGGTGTCAGCATGATTACCACGCACCTGGATCTGACCTACAACATTATCTGGTCGCTGGCGCTGGCCAACATCCTGGGGGCCGCCTTTTGTCTGATCCTGGCCAGACCCGTGGCACAGCTGACACGCGTCCCCTTTGCCCTGATCGCGCCTGTCATCACGATGCTGGTGCTGTTTGCCGCCTATCAGGCCACGCGCTCGCTGGGAGACTGGTATTCCCTGATCGCCATAGGCGCCATTGGTCTGCTGTTCAAACAGGCAGGCTGGTCCAGGCCGGCCTTTTTGATCGGTTTTGTACTGGCTCCCGGCGCTGAAACGTATTTCTATCAGAGCATTCAGTTCAATGGTCTGGCAGGGTTCATGCGCCCGGGCGTTCTGATTATCCTGTTGATCACCGCGCTGGCGCTGCTGTACCCGCTGGGCAAAAAACTGCTGGCGCGTCGCCGAGACACGGCGTCTGAAAAGGTAGAGACGACCTCCGTCGTTGAAAGGACGCAGGCCACATGGGGCGTAGTGGATGTGATACTGGTGGTAGGCATGCTGCTGATCGCGGCCCTGTCCTGGTATGACGTCCGCGATATTTCCTTCATCGCGCATGTCTTCCCGATGCTTTCCATTGTCTTTCTGGGCGGTGGCGCGCTGGCCGTCGCCCTCCAGATTCGAACGGAAGGCGCCATCCGTGTCGAACAGCCGGCACTTCAGGAACTGTGCTGGTTGGCCGGTCTTTTGATGGTCATTGTGGTGGCATCGGTGCTGGGCTTTGTCAGCACTGCCGCCCTGGGCAGTCTCCTTTTCCTGACATTTGTGGCAAAGGCGCGCTGGCTGACCATTGTATTGATTACGCTGGGAATTGTGGCCTTTTTGCTCGGCATGCAATCGCTTCTGTCGCTTCACTATCCTTCAGGCCTGCTGGATGCTCTTGTTTTTTCCGGCCCCTGAGGTGAGTCACCCTACAAAACAGCCCCGCCATGTGCGGGGCTGTTTTTGTGGTACCCACGTCCAAAAAGCTTTCGCCTGCCAGAGCAAAGCGATCGACGGCGATCATGGCCAGACAATGAAACCAGCCTCGATCTCTAACTCACTCCTCCCCGCACCACAATTCAAACACCTTCTGCTGCCCCATCTCTCCCATGATGGTTCTGCCCGTATCTTCAAATCCTGTTTTCTCGTACAGGGCCTGGGCCGCTCTATTTTTGACATTGACCCCGAGCACAATGCTTTTGATCTCCGGCCACTCCCTTTCGACGTAGCGTTTCAACAGGATCAGCCCTTGGCTGGCATACCCCTTGCCCTGCTCGGAAGCATTAACGGAGAGCGCCGACAATACGATCGCCTCATGTTTCCTGTACGGGCTCAGGTGGGTGGGGTCGTGCTTGAGGGCAAAAAAACCGACCGGCTGTTCCTCTTTCAGAATCACCATGAAGTGGTCCTGATGATGCTCTGCCATGTTGTCCAGAAGCGTGGCCGGCAGGTCGGTATAGCGCTCCTGCTCACGCGGCAGTGAAAACGCGCGTAGCGCTGGCGCGTGCCTTTCCTCGTAGGTCTGGAGGCTGATGTTGGGACGATCAGAGGTCATGGGGCTCCTTGTGCCTCGGCCCGAAGAAGGTGTCAGGTGGCGCTGACGGCATCCAACGATACCAGAATTTACGACAGAGCCTTTATTATCAGCCACCTGCATGGAATATCGGTTCTGACATGACCCTCATCCGGTCAGGTGGCCTCATCTTATCCATCCTGTCCATCGGCCCCATCACGGCCATCCTTTCCGTCGCCACGCTTGCCTCGGGTTTAATCCGGCGTTCGATCATCTCTTTGACGCAAGAAATCTGCAAGACGGCCCTGCCAACCTCGCCCCGGCGTGCCACCATAACAATCTCCCCCTGACTATCGGTGTTTCATGACGATTGCTTCTCTCAACGACTGCCGGCACTGGGTATTCGACATGGATGGCACGCTGACCGTGGGCATTCATGACTTTCAGTTCATTCGTCGCGAGCTTGAGGTACCGGATGACAGCGACATCCTCGAGCATCTCGAGTCACTGCCCGAGGCGCAGCGCCGGGCCAGCCACGCCTGGCTGATGGAACACGAACGCGAACTGGCCGCACGCTCGACCCCGGCGGAAGGTGCGGTGGCCCTGATACGGGAACTCTGCGAACGGGATGTTCGGCTGGGCATCCTGACCCGCAATGCCCGCGAGCTGGCGCATATTACGCTGGAGGTCATCGGGCTTGCGCAGTGATTTGATCGTGCTGATGTGCTGGGCCGGGAGGATGCGTCCCCCAAACCACACCCGGGTGGGCTGGAACACTTTATCAGCCACTGGGGCGTGGCGCCCTCAAGCGTGGTGATGGTGGGTGACAGCCCGCTGGATATGCAGTGCGGGCGCGCGGCGGGCACCCGCACCGTGCTGGTCAATGCACCAGAGAACGCCTGCCCCGAAGCCACCGACCATCACCTGGCCGACTGTCATGCGTTGATGGCGGCGCTGCACCGGTCATGACACTACTGCATGACCGGTGCAGCACGAGCGAACGCCCCGGATCAGCTGCCGCGATAGGTGGAGTAGGCATACGGGCTCAACAACAGCGGAATGTGGTAGTGCGCCACACCCGGCTCGACCCGAAACGGCACCGGGATCTCGGGGAAGAAGGTCTCGGTGCCCTGCTGGTCATACCAGTCGCCGGTTTCAAACACCACGCGGTACACGCCGGCAGCCATGGTCTCGCCCTGCGGATAGAGCGCCGGGATGCGGCCATCGGTATTGGTGGTCTGCGTGGCCAGTGTTTTCCAGCCGCTGTCGGTCCTTTGCTCGAGCATGACCTCAACGCCGGACGAGGGCATGCCCGTCTGCGTGTTGAGCACATGCACGCTCAGCGGATTTCTGTCGGCACTTGTATTGTCTGCGGCCTGTGACAGCGCGGGTACGGCGCACAGCAGCAGCGCGGCACCGGTCATCCATTTCATCATGATCATCTCCGTGGCAGAGCCTTTTTCTGGCTCCGATGGAATCCATCGATCCCCTGGCCCGAGCGCGAGGCAGGAGTGCGTATCAGCGAGGGCAAGCTTGCCCCGGCGCGGGCGCCGTCACCATTACGCCCACATGACAATGTTGTAATGGTGCCGCGCGCTGAAATGGCTCAGGATCACGCCCTTGCCGGAGGCACGCTCTCGTCGGGAGCAAGGCGGGGAGAAAGACGTTGAGGAGAAAGACGTGCGCATTCTGATCGTCGAGGACGAAATCAAGACGGCCGACTACCTGCACAAGGGACTGAGCGAGTCGGGCTATACCGTGGAGGTGGTCCATGACGGCCTGCTGGCCCGTGAGCGCATTCTCCATGCCCATTTTGATCTGTTCATTCTGGATGTGATGGTCCCCAACATGGATGGCTGGCAGCTGCTGCAGTTCATCCGCAGTCGCTGGCAGACGCCGGTGCTGTTTCTCACCGCGCGCGATGCAGTGGCCTATCGGGTGCGCGGACTGGAGCTGGGCGCCGATGACTATCTGATCAAGCCGTTCTCGTTTGTGGAGCTACTGGCGCGAGTGCGCACGCTGTTGCGCCGGGGGCCGCCGCGCGAGATCCATCTTTTTCGTGTCTCCAACCTCGAGCTGGATGTGCTGCAGCGCCGGGTGGTGCGTCAGGGACAGGCCATCCACCTGACCAATCGAGAGTTCGCCCTGCTGCATCTGCTGATCAGCCATGAGGGCGAGGTGCTCTCGCGCACGCATATCGCCTCCCAGGTCTGGAACATGAACTTTGACAGCGACACCAACGTGGTGGATGTCGCCATCCGCCGCCTGCGCAGCAAGATCGATGAGCCCTTCGACACCCGTTTGATTCATACGGTACGCGGCATGGGCTATTGTCTCGGGCCTGACACGACAAGCGCAGCACCATGAAGCTTGTACCCCGCTCGCTGGCCTGGCGGCTGGCACTGATGTTTGCGCTGGCCACCGTGCTGCTGCTGGGCGGCATTGGGGTGTATCTCTATCACGCGCTGGAACGGGAAATCGTCTGGCGCGATGATCAGGCGCTCAAGGGTCGACTCGAGCGGATGACGGCACTGCTCGAGGACAGCGACAGCCTTGCGGTACTGCGCCAGCGCCCCGGACTGTACGCCAACATGCTGGATAACCGCGAAAGCCTGCTGTGGCTGCTGGACGACCGCGGCCGGGCGCTGCTGGAGGTCAACCCCGTGCATCGCGCCGTGCCCGAGCTGCCGCAAGGCGACGGTGTGCAACTGGCGACGCTGGAGACCCCCTCACCGGCGCGTCTGGCCTGGGTGACGGTGCGCTTTCAGAACCAGCCGGTCACGCTGGTCGCGGGGCGCGTGCTCGATGAGCGCACCCGCATGCTGGGTGACTATCGCCACCGGCTGCTGGCTTCCCTGCTGGGCGGCGCCCTGCTGGCGCTGATGCTGGGTTACTGGATCGCGCTGCGCGGGCTGGCGCCGGTTCGGCGACTGGCCGGGCGCATCAATGCCATCGATACCCGCCATCTGCATCATCGCCTGCCGCACACGGGCGAGGTCAGCGAGCTGCGCGTGCTGGGGCGTGTTCTCAACGTCATGCTGGAAAGACTCGAGCAAGGCTTCATGCAGCTCTCACGCTTCTCGGAAGATCTGGCCCATGAGATGCGCACGCCCCTGAGCAACCTGATGGGTCAGACCCAGCAGGCCATGCAGCGGGATAGAAGCATCGAGGCGTATCAGACGCTTTTGGGCTCGCATCTGGAGGAGTATGAGCGGCTCTCGCGCATGATCGACAGCATGCTGTTTCTGGCCCGCGCCGAGCAGGCCGATACAGCGCTTGATCACCAACCGGTCGATTTGAACGCGCTGGCCGTTCAGCTGTGTGACTACTTTGAAGGCATGGCCGAGGAGCGGGGGCTGACGCTGGCGCCCTGCGCTCACGGGCAGGTCCATGGCGATGTCGACCTGCTGCGCCGGGCGCTGGCCAATCTGATCGCCAATGCCCTGCGCTACGCCTACACCAACACCACCGTGACCATCGGCACGCGTGGTCATGATGGCGCCGTCGAACTCTACGTGTGCAACGACGGCCCCCGGATCGAACCGCAACATCTGCCGCTGGTGTTCGAGCGGTTTTATCGCATCGATGCGTCGCGCCAGACACCGGATGATTCCGGCGGGCTGGGGCTTGCCATTGTGCGCGCCATCGCCGGGCTTCATGGCGGCACAGCGTCGGCGGACAATCACGGCGGCGGGGTCTGCTTTTCTCTGCGACTGCCGGTCGCACAATCGCTATCCTGATGCAACGTTCTGCCCCAAAATGGGGCACTTTTTTGTTCCAAGGGAATGTCGTGGCATGACATCGGTGAGCTATACAAAAAAGGGGTATCAGGGGGCACTGGCGCTGGTCGGGCTGTTGCTGGTGGCCATCAACCTGCGACCGGCGCTGACCAGCGTGTCCCCGGTGCTCAAGAACATCGCCGCCGGGCTATCGCTGTCGCCGGCCGCTCAGGGCGTGCTGACCACGCTGCCGGTCGTTTGCCTCGGGCTGGCAGCGCCGCTGGCACCCAGACTTTCAAGACGCCTTGGGCCCGAACGGACCATCTTCATCATTTTGATCCTGCTGGCCGTGACTTTGCTGGCGCGCCCCGTCACCGGCATGCCGGGGCTTTTCGTGTTCACGGCGCTGGCCGGTGCCTGCATCGGCATCATGAATGTGCTGCTGCCGGGCATCGTCAAGCGCGACTTCCCGACCCGGGTCAGCCTGATGACCGGGCTATATACCGTGGCGCTCAATCTGGGGGCCTCGCTGGCGGCCGGCGCCACCGAACCGCTGCGTCAGGCCTTTGGTGATCAGTGGCAGCCCTCGCTGGCCTTCTGGCTGGTGCCGGCGGTGATTGCCGCACTGGTCTGGATTCCCCAGCTTCGGATCAAACATACCGCTCGCATGCGCCCCCGGGGCGGTCACTCCCTGTATCGCAGCGGTCTGGCCTGGCAGGTCACGCTGTTCATGGGGCTGCAGTCGTCGCTGGCCTATACGGTGTTTGGCTGGCTGCCGACCATTTTGCAGGATCGCGGCGTGGCCCCGGTCACGGCGGGGCTGGCCCTGTCGGTGTCGATCCTGTGTCAGGTGATCACCGCCATTGTGGCGCCATTGATCGGCAGCCGCATGAAGGATCAGCGCGCGGTACTGATTGCCGTCATGATGCTCACCCTGTGCGGTCTGGCGGGCTGTCTGTATGCGCCGACCGACAGCCTGTGGCTCTGGATCGTGATTCTGGGGCTGGGCCAGGGCGGCACCTTCAGCATGGCGCTGACGCTGCTGGCCCTGCGTGCACCGGATGCCGACACCGCCGCCGAACTCTCCGGCATGGCCCAGGGGTTTGGCTACGTGCTGGCGGCCTTCGGCCCGCTGCTGGTCGGGCTGCTGCATGACTGGTCGGGTGGCTGGGACGTGGTAGGCATCCTGCTGGGCCTGATCGGCCTGGGCGCCATGATCGTGGCGCTGGGCGCCGGGCGGGATCGTCTGGTCAGGCCGCACGACTGATGTGACTGATTTTCCCTTCATTCCCTGGGGCGTTGTCCGAATTCCCCCGAGATTTTCCCACGGGTACAGCAGCCTGCTGCACCCGTGTACTCAGGCGAGCAACCGGCGATAGAGCGTCACGTAGTCCTGCGCCATGCGTGCAGCGCTGAAACGCTCAAGAAAGACCGCCCGCACCCGATTGCGATCGATCTCATCAAGCCGGGCGATCGCCGCCACGGCGTCATCATGTGAATCGACAATAAAGCCGGTCACGCCCTCCTCGACAATCTCCTCGACCGCCCCATTACGCCAGGCAATGACCGGTGTGCCACAGGCCATCGCCTCGATCATGACCAGCCCAAAGGGCTCCGGCCAGTCGATGGGAAAAAGAAGTGCCCTGGCAGCGCCGAGCAGTGTCTGTTTCTGACTATCATTGATGGGGCCCACGTAGCGAATGTGTTCATCGAGCTCGGGGCGAACATGCTGATCAAACCAGTCAGGGTTGCCCACATCCACCGTGCCGGCCAGACGCAGTTCATGGCCGGTGGCGCGCGCGATATCGATGGCACGATCAGGGCGTTTCTGATCGGTCATGCGACCAATGAAGGCGAGATAGTCGCCCTTGCCGTTACCTGGGTTAAAGCGATCAGCGTCCAGCCCGTGATAGACCGTTCCAAGTCGGTTGGATGTCGGAATTCCTGCGCCCTGAGCGTGGGAGATGGCCGCCACCGGCAGATCGGGGAAGCCCGCAAAGAACAGCTGGCGATCCAGCTCATCAACCCGCCAGTGGATGGTGGTCAGGCTATGCCGGCGTCGCTCGCCCAGCAGGGCGGCGTGACAGAACTCGCCATGGCAGTGGATGACATCAAAGTCGTCCAGGTGCTGGCGCAGTTGCTCAAGTGCCAGCGCTTCCAGCACCCCGGGCACGCCCGGCGGCACGTTGTCATGGCGCTGCTGTAAAAGGCTCAGGCTGGGCGAGGCCGCAATATGGCGGGCGCTGGTCCGGCTGTCACCGGGAGCAATGAGGGTCACATCGTGCCCCATTGCCACGAGCGCTTCGGTCAGATCCGACACGATACGCTCGGTGCCGCCATGATCCGCCGGCGGTACCGGAAAGATGACCGGGGCGATCTGGGCAATGCGCAAACGATCCTTGTTGGGCATGAAAGGGACGTTCCATATCAGTGAAAGGGATTTTTCACACCATGCATATCGTACATGTGGCGTTACAGGGCTGCCTGCGCGGCAGCGATATCGAGTATGGCATCACCGCCGACACAGGAGGCCATATTCGATATCTGCTGGAACTGGTAGAGGCCAGCGAGCAGGACCCGGCCATCAAGCGCATCACGCTGGTCACGCGCGCCTTCGACAGCGATTTCAGCCAGGTCGACTACACCTGGGCGCGGGAAGTGCTGAGCGAGAAGGTCACGCTGGTCCGTCTGGCCACTGACAACCCGGACTATCTGCCCAAGGAGCAGCTTTATCAGGAGCTGCCCGCCTTTATGGACGCTTTCGAGCAGTGGCTGAAGAGGCAGCCGCAATTGCCGAATGCCCTGCACGCCCACTACGCCGATGCCGGTGAGGTCGCCGCCGAGATGCAGGCGCGCCTTGGCATTCCCTTCGTGTTTACCGGTCATTCGCTGGGGCGCAGCAAGCTGGCATGTCTGCAACAGAGTGGGACGCCACTGCCGCCTTCCATGCGTCAGGCCCTGACGCGGCGCATCGCCTTCGAAGCGCGCGCCATTCGCGAGGCCGGGCTGATCATTGCCAGCTCCCGCGATGAAGCCGAAATCCAGTATGCCGACTACCCCGGGTATGATGCCGGGCGCATTCGGGTCATTCCCCCCGGCAGTCACCTGAGCGCCTTCACCGAGGCGGCCTCCACCCCCTGTGTGGAGGCCATGCTGGGACGCTTTCTCACCGATCCGAACAAGCCGGCGCTGCTGGCCATTGCCCGCCCGGTGACACGCAAGAACCTGGCCGCGCTGGTACGCGCCTTTGGCAACAGCCCGGCGCTGAGGGACAAGGCCAATCTGGTGATTGTGGCCGGCGTACGTGAGCGCATCGATCATCTGGAGCCCGAGTTTGCCGACAACCTGCGCGAGCTGCTGGAGCTGATCGACGATTACGATCTCTACGGGCAGGTGGCCTATCCGCGCCATCACCGAGAGGAGGATATTCCGGCGCTCTATGCCTGGGCGCGCGAGCGCGGCGGCATCTTCATCAATCCGGCATTCAACGAGCCCTTCGGGCTGACGCTGCTAGAAGCGTCCGCCGCCGGACTGCCGCTGGTGGCCACCGACAGTGGCGGCCCCAACGACATCATCGAGCAGTGCGGCAACGGCATCCTGATCAACCCACGCCACACCGAGCGCATGGCCGGCGAGATGCTGGCGCTGCTCAATGATCCAACCCGCTGGCAACGCATGGCCAACAATGGTCATCAGGCAGTGCTGGCCTTTGACTGGCAGCGCCACGTGGCGCGCTACCACGACCTGCTGACGCGCCTGTGTCATCCCCACCCGCACCGAACGTCGCCACCGGCACTGTTGATCTGCGATATCGATAACACCCTCACCGGCTCGCCGGTCGGCATCCAGGCCTTCAATGCCTGGTATCAGGCCCAGCCTCGGCTTGGTTTTGGCGTGGCCACCGGGCGCAGCTTCCACAGTGCCCTGTCCATTCTGGAGCAGGCCGGTATCGTCTACCCGCAGCTGATCATCTCCTCGGTGGGTTCCGAGATCCACTACCTCGATGACAGCGGGGTGCGCTACCAGCAGGATGAGCGCTGGTCGTCCCTGATTGATGAACGCTGGCAGCGTGGGGCCATCGCGCACGCCCTTGAGGACTTTCCCGGCCTGACGCCGCAGGGCCCACTGGAGCAGCGCCGTCACAAGCTGAGCTATTTCAGCGATGGCGATACGGCGCTGGTCGGCCGCGTGCAGCGCTATCTCCAGGATCGGGGGCTGGCCTGTACGGTGATCCACAGCCACGGGCGCTACTTCGACATCCTGCCCATCAATGCCTCCAAGGGGCTGGCCGTCGAGCACGTCAGACAGCGCTTCAATATCTCCGAAAGGCAGCTTTACGTGGCCGGTGACTCGGGCAACGATCTCGACATGCTGCGATCAATGCCCTGCTCGATCGTGGTGGCCAACTACAGCGATGGTCTGCTTGACGCCCCTGGCATGCGCCATGTCTATGCCGCCAGCGCCGCCCACGCCCTGGGCATCATCGAGGGCGTCAAACACTTCCAGCAGCAGCATCAGCACCGGGAGCTTGCCTCATGAAACTCAGCGTCCTGACCCTGGTGCGGCACCGGCGCGAGCACCTCGTCAACCTGATGCGAAGCCTTGAGATGCAGCAGCAGCGCCCTGATGAGCTGGTGATTGCCTGGATGCAGCCCACGCGGGAGTGCGATCTCCCCGAGAATTCCTTTCCTGTCCATCACGTCATGGTGGAAGGCGATGCCCTGCCGCTGGCACGCGCCCGCAATGCCGCCGTCGAGGCGGCAAGTTTCGAAGCGCTGGTCTTTCTCGATGTGGACTGCATCGCCTCCCCCGAGCTGATCGCCCGCTACCATGAGGCGTTACAGACCCGCCCCGCCCTCTACATCGGCGAGGTGCATTATCTGCCGGCCGATGCCGTGCGCTATCACGACCGCGGAGACATGGATATTGACCGTCTGAGTGAGCAGGGGGAGCGCCATCCGGCGCGTCCGGCCCTCTCTTCAAGGGAAGTTCGTCCTGAGCCCGATCACGGTCAGCTGTGGGGGCTCAGCTTTGCACTGATGCGCGCCGATCACTGGCGTGCCGGCGGCATGGATGAAGCCTACGTGGGCTATGGCGGGGAGGAGACCGACTACGCCTGGCGGCTGGCCGCCGCCGGGATTCCACTGTACTGGCTGGGCGGGGCGCTGGCCTGGCATCAGCACCACCCGCTGCATGCCCCGCCCTACCCCTATCTGGAGGCCATCGTCGCCAATGCCCGGCGCTTTCATGCGCGCTGGGGGCGCTGGTGCATGGACTACTGGCTGGGGCAGTTCCGTGATGTCGGCGTGATCGACTGGTCACCCGAGGCCGATGACATCCGAGTGGTACGCACACCGACCGACCAGGAGATCGATGAGGCGCAACTGCCCTCGAGTGCCCGCTACTGCTGATACAGATCGTTGGCCACCGCCGGGTGCGGCGCATTCGGCACGGTGCTGGCGGCTGTCTCGGACGGCACGTGCTCGACAGATCCTGCCGGTGCGCCCTCCCAGAGACGATCCACACAGGCTTCCAGCCACTGCGCGGCCCGTCGCGCCGCGTCAGGCGCATACAGCTCGGCCAGCCGCTCAACATCAAGGTCGCGCGCCCGGGACAGCACATCCTGCCAGCCGGCGAAATCGGACGGCCAGTGGGTCATGTTGACCGCTGCACCCAGCCCGGCCAGGCATTCGGCCTTGCGGGTCTGCTCGCCAAAGTAGCGCCACTCCGGCGCGCAGATGTAGGGCCGCTCCAGCATGGCCACTTCATGCACCGTGTTGTCCCCGGCCGAGGCAATGATCATGTCGCTGGCCGCGATGTAGTCGACCACGTTATCGACCCAGCCACAGTTGATGAGATTGGCAAAATCGGTCTCATGGCCTTCCAGGTGCAGCGGTCCAATGGTCAGAAAAAGGGTCCGGGGCGCGGCACGTGCGGCCACGGTCAGCGGCGCACAGGGTGTGCCCGCCCCGCCACCGCCGGTCAGGGCCACCACGATCTCGCGATCCGGATCGAGCCCCAGCCGCGCGCGCGCCGCCTCACGCGTGGGCACATCGGGCGTGGTGGTACACAGCCCACCGCTATAGAAGGTCTTAGCCCGCAGATGATCCGGGTAGTCGTCCTGTTCCAGGCGCGCGTCATAAGGGGCCAGCATGCCAACGCACGCCTCGTAGGCGCCCAGATGCCCCGGGTCATTACGATCACCGTGCATGCGGATCTTGACCGCCGGGACGCTGGCCACCCGCGACAGCAGCGCCAGCTCGGCTGACACATCGATCACGAAAAGCCCGGCCTCGATATCGTCCAGATGATCCAGAATGCGGCGCATGGTCTGGCGCATCTCGACCACCCCCATCGGCACGCAGTGCATGACCGACGGCGTGGGCTGATCAAAAAGGGCCTGAGTCGGCACATCGGCGCCGATCATGTTGGGCAGCGCGATCAATTCGATGTCCCGCTCAAAGCCATCAAACAGCGACGGGTCAGCGGTCATCACGCTGACCGGGCGTTCGGGGGAAAACTCGCGAATGATCGCCATGGTGCGGCGGGCGTGGCCACGCCCCTGGTGGTGTACGAAAAAACTGATGGGTCTTGTCATGAGATGCCACATTCCCTGTGTCATGGAGAGTCCATGAGCCAGTGTGGCACCAGTACTGATAAAGCGCCTTGACACCTGTTGCGTCTGCTCGACATATCTTTAAAAAAACGCCCCGCGGGTGCGGGGCGTTGGGTCATGCCATGACAGCGCTCTAATCAGCTCAAACGCTGCATGTAGTCGACGTAGCCAAAGGTTCGAACCGTTCGAATCTCGCGACTTTTTTCATCAATCCGGCAGATCGAGGGCAGACGAATGCCGTTGAAGGTGGTGGTCTTGACCATGGTGTAGTGCGCCATGTCGGTAAAGACCAGCCGGTCGCCGATTTCAAGCGGTGCGTCAAAGGCGTAGTCACCGATCACGTCACCGGCCAGGCAGGTCATGCCGCCGAGGCGATAGGTATGGACCTTCTCTCCCGGATGGCCGGCGCCAATGATTTCGGGCCGATACGGCATCTCCAGCACGTCCGGCATGTGCGCCGTGGCGGAGGTATCCAGAATCGCAATCGGCCCGTGGTTATCGACGATATCCAGCACGGTCGCCACCAGGTAGCCGGTATTAAGCGCAATGGCCTCACCCGGTTCCAGATAGACCTTGAGATGCGGATAGCGCGCCCGGAAGTCACGAATGACGCGCACCAGCCGCGCCACGTCGTAATCCTCCCGCGTGATGTGGTGCCCACCGCCGAAGTTGACCCAGCGCATATCACCCAGATACTGACCGAACTTCACCTCGAACGCCGCCAGCGTCTCTTCCAGTGCATCACTGTTCTGCTCACACAGGGTGTGAAAGTGAAGCCCTTCCAGACCGTCGAGATCCCCTGGCGCGATATCACTCGCCCGGGTACCCAGCCGGGAGCCCGCCGCGCAGGGGTCATAGAGTGCCACGGCCCCGGTGGAGTGCTCGGGGTTCACCCGCAGGCCACAGGAGGGACGCCGCGGCGCTGCCATGACGGTGTCGCGATGACGCCGCCACTGGTTGGGTGAGTTGAAGCTCAGGTGATCGGCGTAGCGCAGCACTTCCGCCATCTCGGCCTCGGTAAAGGCCGGCGAGTAGACATGCACCTCGCCACCGAAGGTTTCGGCCCCCAGCCGCGCCTCATCCTGACCGCTGGCGGTGGTGCCGACCAGATACTGGCGCACCAGCGGAAAGCTGTCCCACAGGGCAAAGCCCTTCAGCGCCAGCAGGATCTTTGCGCCACTCTCTTCCTGCACCCGCCCCAGCCGCTCCAGATTGCGCCGCAGCAGCGCGTCATCGACCACGTAGGCCGGTGACGGACAGGCGTGGAGGTCAAAGTCGATTCCGGTATCGCTCATCAAGGCTCAGCCCAGCGGGTCATGGTCGGGGTCGAGCTCGACCATCTGCCAGGGCAGGCCCATGTCGCCGATACGCTCCATGAAGGGGTTCGGGTCGAGCTGCTCGACGTTGAACACGCCTTCGCCCTTCCAGAGGCCTTCGAGCATCAGCATGGCGCCAGTGACGGCCGGCACGCCGGTGGTGAACGAGATCGCCTGGGACTGCACTTCGGCGTAGCACTTCTCGTGGTCGCAGATGTTGTAGATATACACCTTGCGACGCTTGCCATCCTTGATGCCGTCGAGGATGACGCCGATGTTGGTCTTGCCTTTCGTGCGCGGTCCGAGCGAGGCCGGGTCAGGCAGCACCGACTTCAGAAACTGCAGCGGCGAGATCTCGCAGCCGTTGACATTGATCGGCTCAATGCTGGTCATGCCGACGTTTTCCAGCACCTTCAGATGCGTCAGGTACTTTTCAGAAAAGGTCATCCAGAAGCGAATGCGCTCGATGCCTTTGATGTTCAGCGCCAGCGATTCCAGCTCTTCGTGATAGAGCAGGTAAAGATCCTTTTCGCCGATGCCGTCGAAATCAAAGGTGCGCTTTTCCGACAGCGGCGCGGTTTCAACCCACTCGCCCTTCTCCCAGTAGCGCCCATTCGCGGTGATTTCGCGAATGTTGATCTCCGGGTTGAAGTTGGTGGCAAACGGGTAGCCGTGATCGCCACCGTTGGCATCGAGAATGTCGATGCGGTGGATTTCGTCAAACAGGTTCTTCTGGCCATAGGCGCAGTAGATGTTGGTCATGCCCGGATCAAAGCCGCAGCCGAGCGTGGCCATGTTGCCCGCTTTCACATAGCGGTCCTGGAAGGCCCACTGCTCCTTGTACTCGAACTTCGCCTCGTCGGGATGCTCGTAGTTGGCCGTGTCCAGATAGGGCACATTGGTGCGCAGGCAGGCTTCCATGATGGTCAGATCCTGATAGGGCAGTGCCACATGGATCAGAACATCCGGCTTGAAGGATTCAATCAGCGCCACCAGGGCGTCAACGTCATCGGCGTCGACCTGTGCGGTCTGAATGGGGCGCGACAGCTGATCGGCGATCACCTTGCACTTTGCTTCGTTGCGGCTGGCCAGACAGATCTCGCCAAACACTTCAGGGTGTTGCGCACACTTGTGGGTTACAACGCCACCGACGCCACCGGCGCCAATAATCAGAACCTTGTTCATGGAGTCAATTCCAGATCGGGAAAGTCAACAGTGGTAAGGGTCTTATCGGTAGTGGGCAACCAACTTTTCACCAGGAAAGATTCAGCACACCCCGACCCGATGCCACCCCGGTCGTGGTCTCGCCTGCCCTGCTGGGGCATTGCGGCAAGAAGGCCGCCGATGATGGCCTTGCCGGCCGTCGGTCTCAAGTGTTTTTACATTAATATGTGATGGCAGACATGCATTGAAGGGAATGTTTTGACATTGAGTGGTGGGGTTTTCGGCCCAACCAATGAAGGGATGCATCCCGGTCAAAATGTCTTTATCATACTGGGGTATAGTATATAGAGATGTCCTCATGCCGCATTCTCCCGCTGCAAAAAAGCGTGTTCTTACCCGGGTGCGTCGCATTCGAGGTCAGTGCGAGGCACTGGAGCGTCAGCTGGAAGCCGGCGCCGAGTGCGCCCCGATTCTGCAACAGATCGCGGCCATGCGCGGCGCCATCAACGGCCTGATGTCGGAGATGATGGAAACGCACATCCGTGAGACCTTTGGCGACGCTGCCGCCAGCGATGAGGAGCGTACTGATCGCGTGGATGAGACGGCCTCACTGATCCGTTCCTATCTGAAATAGCCTGTGGCCCGGTAGGCGGGCCCTTCACAACCTCTAAGGAGAGTCACTTGAAATCACGTGCTGCTGTCGCCTTTGGACCAGGCAAACCGCTCGAAATCGTGGAAATTGACGTTGAACCGCCCCGCAAGGGCGAGGTACTGGTGCGCATTACGCATACCGGCGTGTGCCACACGGATGCCTTCACGCTCTCCGGCGACGACCCGGAAGGCATCTTCCCTGCCGTGCTGGGCCATGAGGGTGGCGGTATTGTTGAGGCCGTGGGCGAAGGCGTGACCAGCGTCAAGCCGGGTGATCACGTTATTCCGCTCTACACGGCCGAATGCGGCGAGTGCAAGTTCTGCCGTTCGGGCAAGACCAACCTGTGCTCGGCGGTTCGCACCACCCAGGGCAAGGGTCTGATGCCGGATGGCACCACTCGCTTCTCCTATAACGGTGAGCCGATCTATCACTACATGGGCACCAGCACCTTCAGTGAATACACTGTGGTCGCCGAGGTATCGCTGGCCGTGGTCAACGAAGAGGCGCCGCTGGAAAAGGTGTGCCTGCTGGGCTGTGGTGTAACCACCGGCATCGGTGCGGTACACAATACTGCCAAGGTCAAGGAAGGGGATACCGTCGCCATCTTCGGTCTGGGCGGCATTGGCCTTGCCGCCATTCAGGGCGCCGTGCAGGCGAAAGCCTCGCGCATCATTGCCATCGACACCAACCCGAACAAGTTCGAGCTGGCCCGTTCCATGGGGGCCACTGATTGCGTCAATCCGAAGGATCATGACCGTCCGATCCAGGAAGTGATTGTCGAAATGACCGACGGCGGCGTCGAGTTCAGCTTTGAGTGCATCGGCAATGTCGACGTCATGCGCTCGGCGCTGGAGTGCTGTCACAAGGGCTGGGGCGAGAGCATCATCATTGGTGTGGCAGGCGCCGGGCAGGAAATCCGCACCCGCCCCTTCCAGCTGGTCACCGGCCGCGTCTGGAAAGGCTCCGCGTTTGGCGGCGTCAAGGGTCGCTCGCAACTGCCGGGCATGGTCAACGACTATCTGGGCGGCAAGATTGACCTTGATCCTTTCGTCACTCATACCATGCCGCTGGAGCAGATCAACGAAGCCTTTGAGCTAATGCATGAAGGCAAGTCGATCCGTACGGTCATTCACTACTGATCGAGCACCAGTGCGCAAGCGTCACTGCCAATCATAAAGGGGCGGGACAGCGAAGATGCTGTCCCGCCCCTTTTGTGCATGACCCACTGTTGCATCAACGGGTCATGACTGCTCGGCGTCCCGTTCACCGCTGACAACGATCATTCGTGCGTATGGGTCGTTGATCAGGCGCAGCTGCCCTCATCAGCGTCGGGCACAGACTAGGGCGTCAGCCGCGGTAACGCCGAACGAGCACCGGACGGCGTCTTTTCACGTTTTGCCAACAACAGATCGATCTGATCGGGGGCCATCGGTCGGGAAAGAAAATATCCCTGCGCCAGCGGACATCCGAGACGCTGCAGCATCTGTAACTGCTCCAGGGTTTCCACACCTTCTGCCACGATGTCCAGCTCAAGGGTCCTGCCCAGCCACAACAGACTCTGCATGATCGCCATGGAGCGCTTGTGAAGGACCATGCGCAGCACAAAGGCACGATCCACCTTGATGGCATCAATCTCGTACTGATCGATATAGCTCAGCGCCGAATAGCCGGTGCCGAAATCATCCAGCACGATGCTCACGCCCAGTGCGCGGATATCGTGCAGGATCTGACCGATAACCTCGGGGTGATGGCGAAAAACGCCTTCGTTGATTTCAAGCTGCAATAGATGCGCGGGCACCCCGCTGCTTTCCAGCGCCGAGACGAGATCACTCTTGAAACCATGATGCTTGAGCTCCTGGGCCGAGACATTGATGTTCAGCGTCAGCTGGTCACAGACCTCGGGATGCGCCCGGCGCCAGACCGCCAGCTGCTGACAGGCCTCACGCACAACCCAGCGGCCGATGTCTCGCAGAATGCCAAGTTCTTCGGCCATGCCGATAAAGACTTCCGGTGCCACTCTGCCACGCTGAGGGTGCTGCCAGGTCAACAGGGCCTCAATGCCCCTGATCGCCCTTGAATGCGGTTCATGGATGGGCTGATAGCACAGCGTAAACTCGTCACGCTTCATGGCATGGCGCAGGTCATTTTGCAGCGCCAGTGCCTCGACCACGCTTTCACGCATCGAGGGCGTAAAGAAGACGTAGCGCCCAACACCCTCCTCCTTGGCGACATACATGGCGGTATCGGCATCACGCAACAATTCTTCGGGCGTATGGTAATGCGCCTCCAGCAGCACGATGCCAATGCTGCTGGAAGAAAAGATATTCTGCCCCTGAATTCTGAAGGGCTTTTGCAGGCACTGGGCAATGCGATGGGCGACCTCACCGGCCGCTCGCTTCGGCGAGACATCCTCAATCAACACCACGAATTCATCGCCGCCGACTCGGGCCAGGGTGTCGACGCTGCGCAGACAGGATTCGAGCCGGCGTGCCATGTCCGTCAACAGCTGATCACCGGCGCGATGACCGAGACTGTCATTAACGAGTTTGAAGCGATCCAGATCCATGAACAGTACGGCGGCTTCAGGCTGCGACGGCGGCGTTCTTGAAAGCAGTTCACGCAGGCGCCCCATGATCCAGGCCCGGTTGTAGAGCTCGGTCAGATTATCGTGGGTCGCCGCCCAGGAGAGCTCCTGCTCGATGCGCTGGCGCTCCAGCAGCCGCGCTTCCAGCGCCACGTTTTCCGCCTGCGCTCGGCGCGCCTGAAGCTCGACGGCCTCGGCCCGTTTGCGCTCGCTGATATCGCGCTGGACCGACACCCAATGGGTAAACCAGCCCCGTTCATTGGCCACCGGGACGATACTGAGCTCTACCCAGAACTCACTGCCGTCACGGCGTTCATTCAATAGTTCGAGTTCCACGGGCTGCCACTTTTCCAGCGCGGCTCTCAATCGATCCAGTGCCCTGCGGTCAGTGCGCTGGTTTTGCAGGATGCGCGGTGTTTTGCCCAGCACTTCGGCTTCGGTGTAGCCGGTAGTGCGGGTAAAGGCGGCGTTGCAATAGACAATGCGCGGTCCCGGCAGACCGATCGGCTCGGCCTCGGTGATCAGGATCGCATCGTTGGCATGTACCGCCACCGACTCCAGCAGCCTGAGGCGCTCGCTGGTGGTGGTATTGGCGATCTCGATCGATTCGCGTATCTGCTGGCAGTCATCATAGTGGGCAATCTGGGCGGCATGGGTATGCAGCACATAGCGCTGCGCCGTGCTCAGTCCCGAACGCGGCCGGTCATCGCCGACCACCAGCACCCCCAGAAGCGCTGCACTGCTTGATCGCACCAGAAACAGTGCTGCGAAAGCGGTGCCCTCGGGCCAGACGATGTCCGCCAGCGGTGGCTGAGTGCAGCGCACATCTTCGATGCACAGATGCCCTTCGCCACTGCTGTCGATCAGCTGACCGAGCATGGCGACCATTTCGGATGACATACCCGCGGAGAGACCACTGCCATAACCGGCCACAATATCGCCACGGGTGCCGTAGAAAACGCTGCACGTGCAGTCGGCAGCATGCGCAGCGCTACGCAACAGCTGCTGAAGTACCGGAACACCCTTGTGGTCGTAGAATACGGTCATGGCGAATCAATCGTCTCTTTTGAGCCTGCTTCGTGAATAACGGCCTCGATGCACTTTTCTAAAGTGTATTTCACACCCTCACGCCTCATACGGACGATGACAGCTTCAGATCTGCCGTGTACCGCCGATAACACTGCATTATCAGATACCTCCCCGTGACTCCTGAAAGGGTGCAGAGCCGACATGAAGCTGATTGACGACATGACCGTCAGAACAAGCTGGACACTGGTTATCGTAGTGTTTCTGGCACTGATCATGGGCGTTGGTGCCCTCGGACTTTACGGTCTTCATTACAGTGAAGGCATCGTCTCTCGCCTTGCGATCGATGACGCCGCGCGGCTGCAGGCAGGCTTTGATACGACCGCTACCCTGCTTCGCACGATCATGGGGCTTTCCATGGTAATGGCGGTTGCGGTCAGTGCCGTGGTCATGTGGGGCGTGACGGTCAACGTCATCAATCCGCTCAAGCGGCTGGTGACCCATTTCGAGCGCATGGCCGAGGGCGATCTGTCGCAGAGCGCCGAGCAGCGCGGCGACAACGAGATCGGCCGCCTCTTCAAGGCGCTATCGGCCACCCAGCAGAGCCTGTCACATACGGTCAGCACCGTTCGCCTGGGCAGTCATCGCATCAATGACGATGCGCGCCTGATTGCCCGCGACAACATGGATCTGTCGGCCCGCACCGAGCAGCAGGCCGCGTCTCTCGAACAGACGGCAGCCAGCATGGAAGAGCTGACGGCCACGGTGTCACAAAACGCCGAAAATTCGCGTCAGGCCAGTCAGCTGGCCCAGGAGGCTTCCCGTCAGGCCCAGCGCGGCGGTGAGGTCATTGTAGAAGTTCAGCAGACCATGCAGGGGATCAATCAGAGCTCTCAGCAGATGGGCGATATCATTGCCCTGATCGACTCCATTGCCTTTCAGACCAACATTCTCGCCCTCAACGCCTCGGTCGAGGCTGCGCGTGCCGGCGAACAGGGCAAGGGATTTGCAGTCGTTGCCGGCGAAGTCCGCGCGCTGGCAGGACGTTCGGCCAGCGCCGCCGGCGACATTCGCGAGCTGATCGATAACTCGCTGAAGCGGGTGGGCGACGGCTCTGAACTGGTCGAACAGGCCAGCAGCACCATGCAGGTGATCGTGGAATCCGTTCAGCGCGCCACTGAAATCATCGCCGAAATCGCCTCGGCCTCGCAGGAACAGAGCAGCGGCATCGGCCAGGTCAATCAGGCGATCTCCCAGATTGATCAGGTCACCCAGCAAAATGCCGAGCTGGTACAAAACGCCGCCCGCGCCGCCAGTGAGCTCGAACGGCAGGCTCATGCCCTGCGCGATTCGGTCGATCTGTTCACCCTGACAGACGAGGACAGCGCGGCCTCAAAAGGCAGTGATACGTCGGCAACAGGTCATCACGAGGCTCGAGCCGCAGGGACTGCCAAATCCGCCGCGCATGGCAACGATGCCCATACTCGTGCCACCACAGCCTCAACCGGCCCCCATCAATCGACGCGGCCCGCGGCGGCGTCCCATGATCGTAACGAAACCATCAAAACCGCAGGGTCAAACGCCTTGAACGACGCCTCGGCAACGACTGCTGCCAGAGCCGGGCACTCTGCACCTGCGGCCAGGAGCAGTCGCGTGACAAGCGATGAGGATGAGTGGGAGACGTTCTGAAGGTCAGACGATTTGCCACGGATCAGCCGTAAAATGGATCGTCCATAAAACAAATCTGTCATAAAAAAGGGGCCGCATCAGTGGCCCCTTTTTTGACTCCTGCGCATGAAGATAACGCCTCAGAGCGTACCGGCCTCCAGCGCCAGCAGGGCCTCCTCCAGGGCGTAGACATGGGGATCATCGTGGCCCATGTCGCGCAGGGAATCGGCCAGCAGCAGCAGATAGTCCCGATTGGGACCGCTGGGGCCCGCGGCGGTTGAAATCTGTTGAGCGATCTCGAACGCCGTGGCTTCCCCCAGCCAGGCTTCATTACCCTGGGTGGCCATATAGACCAGCGCCTCGTCGCGGGTGCCATCCTCGAAATAGAGATCAGTGATGACGCGCACGTAGCCGTTTTTCTCACGGATATCGAGCGCCTTGAGCACCTCGGGCGCGATGCGATAGGCCATGCCGTGGCATACGGCACCTTCACTGACGACCAGGGTCGCCACTCTTCCCGGCGACTCGAGCGTACCGCGATGATCGTGGGAGCCCTGCCAGAAACGACGCGTCCAACCGCGAATACTGGCCGGTCGGCGCTCCTGATAGTCAAAGCCGACCTTGTAGATCAGCGAACCATAGCCGAACAGCCAGATCGGCTGATCGCTTTCAAGGGATTCGCCGTGGCGAAGTGAGGCCTCATTCCGGGTCATGCGACATACTGTCCTGCGGCATCAATAAGAGATGGAAAGCATCAAGCGGTTCAGCCGACGTCTTCGGCATCCGTTTCATCATTGTCGGCCACCAGCGCGTCGCTACGACGCAACAGGTTCTCAACCTCGGGGCTGCCGGGCTCCTCGACCACCTCATCGGCATCGAGCAGGGCATCGGCATCATCGATCGTGCACAGCACGCCTTCCACCACAACAAAGGGCACGCTGCCGTGCTTCTGGACCTGGCGTACCAGCTTCATGGAAGCAGGGACGCACTTCAACGCCGGACTGGCCTGCCAGGCCGAAGGCACGCTGGCCATGGCGTCCTGCTCGCTCGAACCAGCAGCCACAATATGTTCACCTTCGAGCACAACGACGCCAGCAACAACCACGCCTGCAGTAGAAAGGTCGTCCATCGGTTCATTTCCTCGAGTGATGATCAAGAGCGGCCATTCTAAACGCCCGGGGCAGAATCATCATCTTTCAGTTATTCTTGAGGGCTATCTCTTTACTCTCCCATTTCACCGGCAGCGCTTTGGGTTCGTCCGAAACGCTGCCGGCCTTCGGACATCAATATGTGTTTTTCCGCCTCTGCAAGTTTTGCCGGCAGTGCCGGCATCGCCCTGGTGGGTGTGGCCACACTGATGCAGGTCAGAACGCCCCGGACGCTGCTGTTTGCTGCCATACCGATCCTGTTTGCCCTGCATCAGCTGCTGGAAGGCATCGTCTGGCTGGGCATGGACGGCAGGCTGGCGCCGCCCTGGCCGGGGCTTGCCGGTGAGCTCTATGTCTTTTATGCCCAGGGACTGCTGCCTGTGGTCATGCCCATGGCCATCTGGCTGCTGCTGCCCTCCGGCGAGCGTCGGCGTATTGTGCCCTTTTTGCTGTTGGGCACGGCGCTTTCGGCCTACAACCTCTGGTTTCTCGCTACCCTGCCTACCGAGATTGGTCAGTGCGGGCACAGCATTACCTATCACAATCCGCGCACACGCGAGATGCTGGTCGCCATCGTCTACGTGATCGCGACCTGCGGCGCCCTGCTGGCCTCGCGTCGGCGCTGGCTCATGATCATGGGGTTGGCCAATCTGGTCGGGCTGACGGTCGTGGCGCTCTTTCGCACCTGGGCCTTTACCTCGGTATGGTGCTTTTACGCTGCGCTGATCAGCGTCATGGTGTACTGGCATTTCCGGCGTGAGCGCATGACCCGCCACGTTGAAGAAACGCCTCAGGATCACCACTTCCCTGCAGGTAATGGCTCGTAATGTTCTAGACTCAAGGCAACGTCATTCAATTTCCCTGATAACGATGGAGCGTACTCATGGACGAGGAAAAGAAGGGTCCCAGCGATCAACGCCCGGCACGCGACGGCCGGGATGTGACCGCCGCCACGCCGGAAACGGCTGCATGGACCAATGATCTGGAAGACATCAACGACGGCACGGGCTCCACGGAGAATGCCTCCGTCCTGCCTGATGAAAACGATGAATACGCCGACCTGGTAGAGACCGGCGCACTGGATGACGATGAGTGTCTCCTTGATGCAAAGGAGGCCGAGCTTGAAAACGAGCTGGAAGTCACCGAAGCCGATGAAGAAGGCATCGAGGCCAACATCAAGTCGCTTGATTTTGAGGAGTCCGACGGCGGCGACCACGTTGACCCACAGCGCACCCGCCCGGACATGGAAAGCCGTGATCCGGATGATCTTTAAACACTGACAAACGCTGGCCCGTTCGGATCAGCAAGCATACAAAAGGGGCCGATCGCGATCGGCCCCTTTTGACGTTCCAGCGTTCTACAGGGTTACGCCTTTTTCAAGGGTTACTAATTTTTCAGCGGCGCCTGTCCGGCATTCCAGCGCCATTGGGTAATTTCCGGCATATCTTCGAAATGCTCGCGGATATAGGCATGGTGGCGCTCCAGCAGCCCCTCGAGCTCATCAATGATACGTACGGCATTTTTGAGATGCCCCGGTGCGTAGCGCAGCGCATCGAGCGCCAGATGGATACGACTCATGCCATTGAGCACCAACATGTCAAAGGGCGTCGTGGTCGTTCCCTCCTCCCGATACCCTCGCACGTGAAAACGCTCACTGCTGGAGCGGCCGTGAAGCAGTTGATGGACCACACCCGGATAGCCGTGAAAGGCAAACAGTACGGGCTTGCCGACCGTGAACAGCTCCACGAAATGCTGCTGGCTCATGCCGTGGGAATGGGTCTCCCGCGGCGGCAGACTCATCAGATCCACCACATTGACCATGCGCACGCTGAGCCTGGGCATGTAGTGACGCAGCAGGTCGACGGCCGCCAGCATCTCCTGGGTAGCGATGTCACCGGCACAGGCCATAACGATATCGGGGTCTTCCTGATCGTCACGCTCGTTGCTGGCCCAGTGCCAGGTACTGGCGCCGTGCGCGCAGTGCTTACGTGCTTCATCAACACTCAAATACTGCAGTTGCGGGTGCTTGTCGATCACGATGGCGTTGAGGTAGTCGGTGCTCTGGAAGCAGTGATCGGCCACCGACAGCAGGCAGTTGGCATCCGGCGGCATGTAGATGCGTACGACTTCCGGCTGCTTGTTCAGGAGATTATCGATAAAGCCCGGCCCCTGATGGCTGAACCCGTTGTGGTCGTTGCGCCAGCAGGTCGAGGTCAACAGATAGTTCATGGAGGGGATCGGTTCGCGCCAGGCGACATCGCGCGCATGCTCAAGCCATTTGGCGTGCTGCATGGCCATTGAATCCACAATGGTGGCAAACGCCTCGTAGCTGGCAAACATCCCGTGCCGGCCGGTCAGGAGGTAACCTTCCAGCCAGCCGTGGCAGTTGTGCTCGCTGAGTACTTCCATCACCCGACCATCGGGCGAGATATGCTCGTCGTCCTCGTTGACCGGGCTCATCAGACAGCGGTCTGAAGCCTCGAAAACCGCACCGAGCTTATTGGAGTTGGTCTCATCCGGGCAGAAAAGGCGAAAATTGTGCGGGTTGTCGCGATAGATATCGCGCATGAGCTGCCCCAGCCGCTCGGTAGAGCTGGTCATCTCGCGCCCGCGATTGTCGTCATCTATTGAGACGCCATAATCACCCCAGTCGCGCAGTGTCAGGGGCTTTCGCAGCCGCCCGCCGTTGGCATTCGGATTGGAGCCCATGCGACGCTCGCCCTGTGGCGCCTGATCAACAAGCGCAGCGTTCGGGCGCCCCTGCTCATCGAAAAGCGCTTCAGGGCGGTAGCTCTTGAACCATTCTTCCAGCAGTTTCAAATGTTCAGAGTTATCCTTCAGGCCGCCCAGCGGCACCTGATGGGAACGGTAGCTGCCGGCGATCGGCACCCCATCCACGCGATCCGGCCCGGTCCAGCCCTTTGGGGTGCGCATGACAATCATGGGCCATTCGGGCATCTCCTGGCTGTCCTGCTCGCGCGCCCGATGCTGAATCTCGCGAATATCTTCCAGCGCCTGTGACAGGACAGCATGCATATCGCGATGGACCTGCATCGGATCGTCGCCTTCCACGAAGCGCGGTGAGTAGCCATGCCCCTTGAAATAGTGCGTCAGGGTCTCGTCACTCTGACGCGCCATCACCGAAGCACTGGCAATCTTGTAGCCATTGAGGTGAAAGATCGGTAGCACCGCGCCGTCACGCTTCGGGTTGAGAAAGCGAATGCCTTTCCATGAGCCTTCCAGCGGGCCGGTTTCCGCCTCCCCATCGCCGACCACGGCAGCCGCGATCAAATCCGGATTATCAAATACTGCGCCAAAGGCATGCGTCAGCACATAGCCCAGCTCACCGCCTTCGTGAATGGACCCCGGCGTGGGCACGCTGACGTGGCTCGGAATGCCGCCGGGCGTCGAAAAACGGCGAAAGAGCGCGCGCATGCCGGCTTCATCCCGACTGACTTCCGGAAAATGCTCGCTGTAACTGCCTTCCAGCCAGACATTGGCCAGAATGGCCGGACCGCCATGTCCGGGCCCGGCCAGATAAATCATGTTGAGGTCGCGCGTTTTGATCTGATAATTGAGATGGGTGTAGATCAGATTCAGCCCGGGAGACGTGCCCCAGTGCCCCAGCAGCCGCGGCTTGATGTGCTCGATCTTGAGCGGCTCGCGCATCAGAGGGTTATCCCTGAGATAAATCTGGCCGACCGCGAGATAGTTGGCAGCGCGCCACCAGGCATCCAGATGTTCCAGCGTCTGGTGATCCAGCGTACGTCTGTCCGTGGCTGCCTGTGTGGTAGCTGACATGATCTCCTCCCGTTTAAGCGATTGACGGTTTTAGCCGTTTTGAGTGGTATGGCGGCGCAGTAGACTGACGGTATGACGCGCCAGCATGCCCTCTTCATCAGTCGGAACCACCCTGACCGTAATGGCGCTTTCCTGAGTCGAAATGAGGTCGGGGGCCTCACACATGTTGGCCTTTTGATCCAGCACCATGGGAAAGATTGCAGCGAGTTTCTCAACGATCATTTGTCGAATGGGGGCGGCGTGTTCACCGATGCCCCCGGTAAAGACAAGACCGTCAAACCCGCCCAGCGCCACCGCCATGCGTCCGACTTCCTGCGCGGTGCGATAGACGAAAAAATCGATGGCGCGTCGAGCCTCCGGTGAGTCGTCTTCCAGCAGGATCTGCATATTGCTGCTGATGCCCGAGATGCCCTTGAGCCCCGACTCCTTGTAAAGCATGTCCTGCAGGGCATCATGATCGAGCCCGTGCTGCTGCTGGAGATACAGTACGGTGCCCGGATCCAGCGCACCACAGCGGGTGCCCATGGGCAGACCGTCCAGCGCCGTAAAGCTCATGGTGGTTTCCATGCTTTGACAGTCACTCATGGCACACAGGCTGGCACCGTTGCCCAGATGCGCCACGATGACGTGTCCTTTTGCCAGCGCCGGGTCCAGCTCGGGCAGACGATGGGCAATATATTCATAGGAGAGGCCGTGAAAGCCGTAGCGCTGAAGCCCCTTTTCAAACCATGACCACGGCAACCCGGTCATCATGGAGACTTCGGGGCGCTGGTGATGAAAGGCGGTATCAAAACAGGCCACCTGCAGCACGTCAGGTGCGTAGCGCGAGACCGCATCAATACCGGTCAGGTTATGCGGTTGATGCAGGGGCGCCAGCGGGATGAAGTCATCAAGGCGCCGGCGAACCTGCTCGTCGATAATCACCGGGGCGCTGAAATCGCGCCCACCATGCAGTACCCGATGGCCGACAGCCACTGGATGGACCTGATCCAGGGCATTGGTCACGCACTCGCGCAATATCTGGTAGGCATCACCATGGTCGCCCACCTGTTGGGCCGAGAGATTTTTATCGGCAATGTTGGTGCCGTCCGCCATATCCGCCTGAAGATGGGGGGACTCGGCACCGATCTCCTCGATGGCTCCGTGAGCCGCCAGACGCAGGGCGTCGTCATCTTCCAGAAAATACACCGAAAGCTTGAGACTGGAAGAGCCTGCATTGACCACGATAACGACTGGCACGGTCTCTTTTGCCATGGTGTTCTGCCCTGTCTGAATGCGATGGATGTTACCCCTGTCAGCACGGGACCATTCTGGCCCCCTAAAGGATTAGTGCATGAAGGCGATAGGGTCAAAGCGCGGGACGTGAGGCTTGTCCTGGCGCTATCACACATTAAAGGTCACGCATTAAAAAAGGCGGTACGCTTTCGCGCACCGCCCGGGACAGCACTGGATCAACGTGGGTTTTACGACGGTTGCTGCAGCACGCTGTCAATATCGCGCTGATCACGACTGCTGCTCATTTTGGCAAAGCGATGCAGCGTGATATCCAGACGCTTGATCATGCCCTCGACCAGCTCGATCTGCTCTTCCTCCATCTCACCGGCGACGCGCAACTGCTTTAAAAGCGCCTGACTGGCGTCGGTAAAGCGTTCATCAAAATCTCCCCAGGCGCAGGCCTGATAGGCATGAGCCAGCGCCGTCTGCCACTGTCTCAGGGCTTCCCGGGTCGGTGACGTATCATCCAGGCTGATAACTCGTCGATAGTTGGCCAGAATCACGTGCCCCAGATTCAGGCCGGTCATGCCCAGATCCAGCAGATAGCGCTGATCTTCCGGCAGCTGACTGTCAAAGTTGGCCAGGCGCTGCACGCGCTCCACCATGCGACCGTTGAACCAGTCAGCCGCTCCTTCCCGCGAATTCCGGCAGGAGCGTGCCCACAGCTGTTCCATGTCATCGGTAATGGCCCGGATGACACGACGGCGCAGCACCAGAGCGTTGGGAGAAGGCACGATCCGAAAGACGGTATAGAGAATGATCAGGCCCAGGGCGATGGCCAGCGTGCGATCCATGAAACTGCTGATGTCGAAGGTCATGTTGTTACTGGGCATGGTCAGGATGGTGTAGATGATGCAAAAGCCCAGCCCATTGGCCAGAACCGGACGATTATTGAGCGCCATCAAGCCCAGAAAGAGCGGTGCCCCGAAGACCATGATCAGCATAAGGTATTCATGAGGCGCCTGTGCCAGCAGAATGTTACCAAACACCAACGCGGCGATGGCGCCGACAGCGCCCCCTTTCATGACGTTTTTCAACATGACCGTCGGGGAAGGAAAAGAGGCAAACATGGTGCCGAAAATCACGGGCAAGACCATCATCAGCACGCCGGACCCCCACTGGGTCGAGACATAGATCACTGAGCCGATGGCAAACAACAGACTGGATCGAATGCCGATGGTCAACGCCGGCATATAGTCACGATGACGTGACAGCCGCGGCGCCTTGAGTCGGGTGTTCTCGGCATCGTTGATGGCGTGATGCGCCTCGACCATGACGCTGGCATAACCCAGCAACATCATCAGCCCCTGCGCCATTCGCCTGGCCAGCGGCGTGCCATGACGATGCAGTTCGGCCTTCTGAATACGCTGTCGAAGGCCGTTGATCTCACGTTTGCGCTCGCTATAGGTCTGGCGCGAACGGACCCGCTCCATGGTATCGCGGATATCCTTGAGCGCATTTTCAAACGCTTCGCTTGCCAGCGTCGGGTGTTCGCGGACCAGGCGCGCATAGGTCTGCATTTCAGCCATCATGGACAGCGCCCGCTGGGATAAAAGATAAGCCGCCCGGGCACGTCCGGGACCGTGCGGACCTTCATAGACGACCGCACTACTGTCATTGTTGAGCGTCAACGCCTGCTCCAGCGCCGCCATGATCTGCTGACGCGCGTCGTTCATCGAGACGCTGGCATCAAGATGCATGACGAGCGCCTTGAAGGTCTGATCGATCACCGTATTGGCGTGGCTGTGGATAATATATCTGACCCGCTCGGGCCAGAGCAGCATGCTGACCAGCGTAGCGCAGGTCGCTCCCAGCACGATCTCGCTGACGCGCGCGACGGCAATATCAAAAACGCCCTGACTCGAATTGTTGTTCACGATGGTCAGCACCACGACAAGGATGGCCGTAGCGGCCCCCATCGCGAAACCATAGGTCAGGTTGAAATTACGCGTCAGCGCCGATGACGTGGCGCAGATAAAGATCCAGATCATCAGGAGCATCAGCGCCATGGCCGGCATCTGCATGCTCAGCGCCATGATCAAAATACCGACGCCGCCGCCAATAACGGTGCCGCCAATCTGACAAAAGCCCTTTTCAATGACCAGCCCACTCTGGGGGCGAATCTGTAGAAACACCGCCGAGATCAGCGCCCAGTAGGGCCGGTCCAGCTGCATTTCCATGGCGAGATAAAGCGACAGGGTCATGGCCACCAGACCCTTGGTCGCAAACTTGAGGGTGTTGATGTCCGGCGTCAGGTAAACGCGCGCCCAGGGGCCAAGAGCCATGATCAGGGATCCCGCTGCTCGGCGTTACTGGTTACCGCCGGCGGGATATCCGGATCACGAGCCTGCTCACCGGCGTTGCCCATGCCCTGCGGACGCACGCCATCCACACCGTCATCTTCCTGATGCTGGTCATCAATGCGCACACTGGCCGTCATGCCCGAGCTCAGGTAGACGCCGTCAGGGATATGATCGATGGCGATATCCACGGGAATTCGCTGGGACAGGCGCACCCAGGTAAAGGTCTGCTGCACCTGAGGCAAAAGCTGCCCATCGGGTGTTGTATTGGTATTGGCGATCCCGCGGCCGATGCTGACGACGTGACCGTGCATCTTTTGGTCTCCCCCCATCAGCCAGACACTGGCATCATCACCGATATCGATCGAGGGGATCTTGGTCTCCTCGAAATAGGCCGTGATGTAGAAGGAGCCGTTGCGCACGATCGACATCTGCGCATTGCCCTGGCTGACATAGTTGCCCTGGCGCAGATGCAGATTGATCACCGAGCCATCCACCGGTGCTTTCACCACGCTGCGCTCAAGGTCGATGCGGGCACTGTCGAGCTGCGCCTGTGCCAGATCACGCTGCGCCCTGGCAATCTGCGCATTGAGCCGTGCGGTCTCGCGATCCTCGGTACTGATGGCGTTGCTGCCCAGGTTGCGGCGGCGCTCATACTCATGTTCGCTGAGCTGCCAGGAATACTCCCGGTTGGCAAGCGTGGCCTCGGCCTGACGCACGGCCGCCTCGTAGCGCTTGTGATTGACGGTAAAGAGCACATCACCAACCTTCACCTGCTGATTGTCATGGGCATCAAGATCCATGACCCAGCCCGAGACGTCAGGGGCGATGGTGACGATATCAGCGCGAACGCGAGCATCGCGCGTCCACGGCGTATACATGTAGTACTGCCACAGCCAGACACCCAGCGCGATGGCAATGGCGGCCAGCACCAGCGTAATGAAGACTCTAATAATCGTGCGCATTCAGGTTTCGCTTCTACAACACATGACTTGAAAGGTAGGTCACCACGGCCAGCACAATCACGAACAGACTGACGTCAAACCACGCCTCCTGCCATACCCAGCGTGTCAGACCCGCCTTGTGCATCAGGGTTCGCAGCAACGCCGAAATCGCCAGAGACACCAGCGCAAACAGCAGCATCGGACTGATGAAGACACCGCCAATGGAAAGTTCACGCAGTAACACGCCCTTCTCCTGTTTCTGTTCCATCAAGGTCATCAGTCATGAAAGCAGTGCTCATGATGGCGGACTCACCGGTAATGAAGTGCCCAAAGCATAGTGCAGTGCCGCCGACCCGGCGCTGTTAAAAACCCTGTTCCTGTCGAATAAGCCGGTCAGCAACCGAGATATTGTACGCGTCATGCTCCGTGAAGGCATCGCAGGAAAAGGCACGCTTGTTCAAGCTCGCTCATTCATATGGATCGTACAGCGCATGGTAACCGGCATAAAAAAACCGGCTTCCTTCTGGAAGCCGGTTCATTATATGTCTTGAACGTCATAGGGACGATCAGGACAGGCACTTAGAAGCTGTAGGCGATACCGGTTGCAAAACCATCACCTGTATCTTCTTCACGATCATACTTGGCGCCTTCCAGCCATACATACATCTGGCTGCTCAGGTTGTAGGTCGCGCCGAGAATGAATTCATTATAGCTCTCGTCATCACCCTGATCGACTCCAGCGAAATTGCTGGGGTCAATCAATGCAACCGCGTTGCGATCGGCATCAACATACTGGTAAGAGCCGTAAAGGTCGCCCATGCCATAGCTGTAACGCGCACCAAGACCGTAGCGGTTGGCATCGGCATCGTCAGCCCACTGGCCGTGCAACTGCTCCCACTTGGCAGACACGCGCAGATCATCGTTCATCTGCCAGGTCGCGTTCAAACCGAACTGCTGACCATAGTCATGCTCATCACCATCAGTTTCGATATATTTGAAGTTTTTCAGGTCATCATAGACTGCTGCCAGCGTCCAGTCACCGACCATGTAACGCAGGCCACCGAACAGGGAAGCACTGCCGTCATCATCAACAGCAAAACTACCATTCTGAAGACCATTGACCGGCTCACCATCGTCATTCAGATCAACAGTGCCGTTGAGATAAGCATCCTGGAAGGCTTGAGTATCTTCAGCGTCGCCATAATAACGGGTACCAATAGCGAACTGGAATCCAGCGGTCACCGGTGAGGTATAGGTGACCTTGTTGGCTTCCTGCCAGGTGCTGCCACCGATATCACCGCTGCTGTCGGTGTTATTGAAATATTCATTGTTGGAGACGGGATCCTGAACCCAATCATCGATCAGGTTATCCCAGGAACCAATACGCACATCACCGAAGTTGCCGGTCAGACCCAGGTAGGCCTGGTCACCCTTGGAAAGACCTGAACCATTCGAATTGGAACCACCTTGATCGTAATAACCTTTCTGCCGATCGGCGTTGAACTCGAATTCGGCACGGAAATAACCCGTCAGGTTCGGGTTGATAATATGTTCGCCACGGAACCCGATGGTCGACCTGTTGTCAAAAAGATCATCTTCTGTTGAAGATTGACCTGTAAAGTTACCATCAGCATCTTCTTGAGCTTCTTTAGTGCTTTTCCAGCCCAACTGAACGTTACCGTAAACGTCCAGCTTGGAACCGTCCTGATTGTAAACCGTGGCCGCCTGGGCACCAGCCGCCATCGTGCCGAGCGCACCGGCAATCGCAGTCGCTAAGAGCGTCTTTTTCATCTTGGTTTTTCCTTAACTGGCTAACTGTTCGATTGTCTGCCGTAGCAGATGCCCGACGCCGGTAACGTTCGAGCTGTTATTGTTTGTTGCTCGCCGAGCTACCTTATAACGGCGTTTTCACTAACGCAACAAGAAAAAAACAGCGTTTTCGTTCTTTTTACTATTGGACTAGAACGCCGCTCCTAAGCCGGTATTCTGGGATAAAATCGTTACTTTTATATGACAAACTCTTTTGTATAACCAAAAAAAAAGCGCCCTTATCGGGCGCCCTTTTTGGTAAAAACAAAAAACATCAAAGCGTTACATCATACAAATATATGCTGGCAAAACGCGTGCCATTTAGTTTGCAGCTTAACGATTAATGCCTTCCATTTTTTCTATTTAACGCTGATGACGATGTGCCAACTCGGACATCTTTTGTGCCAATCTGCGCTTTTGCTTTTCGGCCTCTCGCTCCTGCTGACGATCCTGTAGGCGCTTGAGCTGCTCCTTGGCATGCCGGGCATCTTCTTCCTCGACTTTGCCGGCCTCCTGACCTTCCAGATCGATACGCGCTGCGTTGACCCGTACCGACTTGAGATAGCGGGGCAAATTGACGTAGCCCGCCAGCGCCCGACGAATCAGCTTTTCGCTGTAGGGCTCGCGAGCCGAAAGCGACTCATGGATCCCAATGGCCAGCGGCCGGGTATGACGCTCGAAAAAGGTCTTGGGGTAGCGACGATACCACTGCTTGAGAAGCGCCTGAGGAGAGATGTCTTCCCGGGCAGGCTCAAGCGGTGCTGTTTCAACAACTTCGGACATGTTCTGCTCTGTAGGCGTGGATGATTCGTCTGGCGCCGGCGGCAAGGCGTCGGGTTCTACTGTCACCTCGGAGATGGGCGAACGAGAGACGTCACTGTCGGGCGCTTCCGTACTGCCGGTTTCTGCCCCCTCAGCGGTCACGACAACGCTCTCTGAAAGGCTGTCTGGCGGTACAGGCTGTGCAGACGAGGTCTCATTGTCAGCACCCGACATCTGTTGAATGCGTGTCAGGCGAGCCATCAGCTCCCGATTGGTGTTTTCAAGCTCCCGAATGCGGGTTCTTGCACTCTCCAGACGTGCTTTCAGATCGCCTGCCTGCTGCTCAAGCGTGCTGAACACTTCATCTAAACGATCGCTCACGCCCATCTCCCAAGCCTTTTCATGATGGTGTCTGTCTTCGACACCATCGAACCATACATTATTTTATGGGACCTGCAGCCAGCATCCGGCAAGCCAGTATCAGGCCTGTGCAGCGTCGTTTCTTTCATAGCGCACAAAGTCGTAGCCGGGCTGCCCCTCAGTGGGCGAGCCTGCTACCCGCTCCACTTCCTGCCAGTGCTCATCCAGCGAAGGGAAATGGGTATCCCCTTCCACCTCGACATCAATTTCTGTCAGATAAAGTCGGGAAGCGCAAGACAGTGCCTGCTGATAAATCTCGCCCCCCCCGATGACCATGATCTCCTCATTGCCCTCGATCATGGCCTGATCGTCTGCCAGCGCCAGCGCGCTTTCCAGATCATGGCATACCCGCACGCCGGGATGCTCAAAGCTCGTATCGCGTGTGACCACAATATTGAGACGGTTGGGCAGCGCCTTGCCAATGGAGGCAAAGGTAGCGCGTCCCATCACCACCGGCTTGTGCAATGTGACTGCCTTGAAAAACTTCAGATCCTCGGGCAAATACCAGGGCAGCTTGCCCTCGACGCCGATCACACGATTGCGTGAAACCGCCGCAATCATGGCAATGGGGACCAGTGTTTCCTGCATGATCTCGCTCTCCGGTCGCATTAGACGGCCACCTGGGCGCGAATGTGCGGGTGGGGGTCATAGTCGTCGATGGCGATGTCTTCAAAGCGGAAGGCAAAAATGTCCTTCACGTCAGGATTGAGCCTGAGTGTGGGCCGCGGCCTTGTGGCACGCGTTAACTGAAGGCGCGCCTGCTCCATGTGATTGCTGTAGAGATGCGCATCACCCAGCGTATGAATGAATTCCCCCGGTGCCAGATCACACACCTGAGCCACCATGTGGGTCAACAGCGCATAGCTTGCAATGTTAAACGGTACCCCCAGAAAGATATCGCCACTGCGCTGATAAAGCTGGCAGGAGAGTTTGCCCTCCGCCACAAAGAACTGAAAAAGCGCATGACAGGGCGGCAACGCCATCTCATCGACCAGCGCCGGATTCCAGGCCGAGACAATCAGGCGCCGGGAATCGGGGTGGGTCCTGATCTGCTCGATGACCCGGCTGATCTGATCCACTTCCCCGCCTTTGGGCGAGGGCCAGCTGCGCCACTGATAGCCATAGACCGGACCCAGCTCGCCGTCATCATCGGCCCAGGCATCCCAGATCGAAACACCATTGTCCTTGAGATAACCAATATTGGTATCGCCGCTTAAAAACCAGAGAAGCTCGTGAATGATCGAGCGCAGATGCAGCTTCTTGGTGGTCAGCAGCGGAAAGCCCTGCGAGAGATCAAAACGCATCTGATGACCAAAAATGGCGCGCGTCCCCACGCCCGTACGATCATGCTTTTCCACGCCATGATCGAGCACCTGCTGCATGAGTTCGAGATAGGGCTGCATGTACTTGAACCGTTTATATCCGTGAAGAAGAACGCGCGTCGTCAACGTTTTGACGACGCGACCAGATGACCAGCACCACTCCCAAAAGCAACATGGGAATGCACAGCAGCTGACCCATGGTCAGCCAGTCGAAAGCGATAAAGCCAAGCTGCGGGTCGGGCCGGCGGAAGAACTCGACAAAAAAGCGAAAGGCGCCATAGCAGATCAGAAACAGTCCCGAGATCAGCCCACGCCGACGCGGCGTCTGCGAGACGCTCCAGAGAATGCAAAATAGCACCACGCCCTCAAGGGCAAACTCGTAAAGCTCGGAAGGGTGACGCGGCTCGGGGCCATAGAGAGGGTACACCATGCCCCAGGCCACATCCGTCACGCGTCCGGGCAGTTCCTGATTGATGAAGTTACCTAGTCGACCGGCGCCCAGACCGATGGGCACCATCGGCGCAATAAAGTCAGTGAGCTGAAAAAAGGTCAACTGATGACGACGCGCATAAAGCAGTGACGCAATGAGCACGCCGATAAGCCCGCCGTGAAAGCTCATGCCGCCTTCCCAGACCTTGAAAAGCCAGAGCGGGTTGGCCAGAAACTGCTCCCAGCCGTAAAAGATGGCGTAACCTATACGCCCACCCAGCACTACCCCAAGGGCGCCGTAAAAAATGATGTCACCGACCTGGTCCCTTGTCAGCCCAAGTCGCTCGGCGCGCACGCGGGCCAGCCACCAGGCGCCGACAAAGCCCACCACATACATCAGGCCATACCAGTGAATGGCCAGCGGTCCAAGCGAGACCGCTACCGGATCAAACTGCGGATGATGAAACATGCAACCTCCCCTGCAGAAGAGCCCTATCAGACCCGACAACATCGCCCCTGTCGGGGTAATGCCAACGACAGCGGCGAGTCTACCATGACCATCAGGCCTTTTCGCCCTTACACCAGCGCTCGTCTGCTCCTGCACGGCGCGTTAAGGTAGCCAGACGTTGATCAAAAGGGCCGCCATGAGACTGCGCAATACCATACTGTTGACCATCATCTGTCCTCTGCTGTTAACGCTTGCGACCTTCAGCGCCGTGGCGCTCTGGGTACTGGAAGACAACATGCAGCAGCGTCAGCAGGAAGAGGTACGGCTGATTGCCCACGGCATCCGCCTGCCGCTGACCCGGGCACTGGCTCGCCACGAGCCGCAGGCCCTGCAGGAAGGGTTGAGCACCACCTTTTCACTCTCAAGACTCTATGGTGCCTTTGTCCTGTCGCCTTCAGGTCAGCAGATTGCCGGTGTCGGCCTCGCCGGTGGTCTGCAGGATGAGGCCATGCTGCAAAAGGCGATCAGTACAGCCAGGGAAGCAGAAGGCTATTCGCAGCAGAGCGGGCAGAACTTCTACATCTATCTGCTGCCGATGACGAACGCTCAGGGTGACGTGCTGGGCGTTTTGCAGATCAATCGTCTGGCCACCGGCATCGAGCGCTACATGAGCCTCATGACCATCGTGGCACTGTTGCTGGCCGCGGTTGTGGGCATTCTGGTCGTGCTGATGGTGTGGTGGGGCTTTCGCCGCTATGTGAACCGTCCGGTCAACAGCTTCTATCGCAGCATGAAGGCCGTTCAGGGCGGCAATCGGCTGCACCGCATGACGCCCGGGGGCGCCAGAGAGTTTCGCGAACTGGGTGAGGCGTTCAATGCCATGCTCGATGCCGTGGCCCACAAGGAACAGGAGGTCCGCGCGCAGCAGCAGCAACAGCTTGCACTGGAGCGAAGCCTCAAGAAATCCCGACGGCTGGCAGAAATTGGCGTACTGGCCGCAGGTGTGGCCCATGAACTTGGCTCGCCGCTAACGGTCATTGATGGACAGGTTCAACGTTTGCAGCGCCGCGATGACCTGCCCGATGACGCCCGCCAGCGGCTGACGCGAATCCGCCACGAAACCCGGCGCATGGAGGCCACCATCCGCCAACTGATGGACATGGGCCGTCGTCATACACTGCATCCGGAGCAATGCTCTCTGGGGCACATGATCCATGAGGCCGAGCGGCTGGCCCGCGACGCCCTGCATCTTGAAAAGACTCATCCACGACTTGTGGTACATCTCCCGACAAGAGATGCCATTACCGTGGATCGACAGCGCTTTCAGCAACTGCTGGATAATCTGATCAAGAATGCCTTCCAGGCCGGCGGTGATGACGTCGTTATTTCAGCGCACTATTCAGCCACAGGCGTGGTTCTGCGACTTGAGGATAACGGACCGGGCATTGAAGCGAAGCACCGCAGTCAGATCTTTGACCCCTTCTACACCACTCGCGGAACCGGCAAGGGAAGCGGTATGGGCCTGACGATCGTGCACCGTGTAGTAGAAGATCACGGCGGCCACATCACGCTGGAAGAGAGCCCAATGGGCGGTGCTGCCTTCGTGATCACCCTGCCCGCCGAGACCCTGTTGCCGCCTGAGGCCCTCGCAGCCGAGGACGCAACGCCCGACGGCAACAAAATGGAAAACACGGACCACACCGAGGATGCCATGCCACGGAACCACGGCCATGACTGATCAGATCCTGATTGTCGAAGATGATGCGGCCATTCTCGAACTCCTTACCGAGGAGCTCGAGGAGGCCGGCCATATCGTCACCGGTGTCGACAGCGCTGAGCAGGCCATGACGCTGTCTGAAACAACAGGGTTTGACGTCATCATCAGCGATATCCGACTGCCGGGCATGGATGGCATGACGCTATTGGCGTCACTGGCACAGCAGCCCGACCGGCCCGCCGTCATCATCATTACCGCCTTTGGCAGCATCGAACAGGCCGTGGATGCCCTGCAACGGGGCGCCGATGACTTTCTGACCAAGCCGCTGGATCTTGATCAGGTGCGCGCCAGCGTCGCCCGGCTGAGCCAACGGCGCGTCCTGAAAATCCGCCAGCAGGCCAGTGAAAATCGCGAGATCTTTCACCTGGACGAGCTCTCCAGCTGCACGCCGGCCATGTCAGCCCTTTTCGAGCAGGCCCGCCGGCTTGCTGCGCAGCAGGCCGCCGTCCTGATTCTGGGAGAAAGCGGTACCGGCAAGGAACTGCTGGCGCATGCCCTGCATCGGGAGAGCCCTCGCAGAGAGGGTCCCTTTGTGGCCGTCAACTGTGCCAGCATCGCTCCGGATGTCATGGAAAGTGAGTGCTTTGGCCACGTCAAGGGCGCCTTTACAGGTGCCATTGCCCACCGCCGTGGCCTGTTTCAACAGGCCCATGGTGGAACGCTGTTTCTTGATGAAGTCGGCGATATGCCGCCTGCCCTGCAGGTCAAACTGCTGCGCGTTCTGCAAACCCATTGCGTCAGGCCCGTGGGCAGCGAAGAGGAACAGCAGATCGATATTCGCATCGTGGCGGCCACCAACCGCTCACTCGCGGAGCGCATCGAGACAGGGCACTTTCGCGAGGACCTGTTTTATCGACTTGAAACCTTCAGTCTGACCCTGCCGCCCCTGCGTGAGCGCCCCGATGACATTGCCCTGCTGGCCGAGCACTTCATCGAGCGTTACAGCCGGGAACAGGGACGACACCCCATGACGCTGTCGCCCTCGGCACTATCGCTGCTATGGGCCTATCCCTTTCCCGGTAACGTCAGGGAGCTGGACAACGCCATTTTACGCGCCGTCACCCTGGCCCAAACGAATATCCTTGAACCCGATGATTTTCCCGAACGCTTTCGCCAGGCAGCAACCACTCGCGAAGGCCATGACGCTCAAACTCAGGAGTGGCTCAGTCTTGAGCAGATGGAGCAGCGCTACATTCAGCGCGTGCTTGACGCCGTTGATGGCAACAAGCGCCGTGCTGCCGATATTCTGGGTATCGGCCGCAAGACGCTCTATCGCCGTCTGGAAGAGCGGGAGTAGCCCTGGCCTGCCCTTCCGATCCGACATTCAGGTCATAACCCTGCGACATTAACTGGAAACCAGTGTGATCCCCTTCTGGCGCTGCTCATGTCGACGGGCACGTCGCTCGGTCAGCACGGTGGAGTCTCCCAGGCACAGCAGTCGTGCCCAGCCATTTTGGCGTACCAGCAGATACAGCAGTACCGGCAGCAGCAGCATCAAGAGCCAGCGCGGCGCCAGCGCCTCTACCAGGCCATGGTGATCAAGCGTGACCTGAATGCTCAGGTGCAGGAACATGATCACCATGGAGGCTTTCCCTATCAGGCCCACGACCCTGGAGACCACCGGCACGCGTGCGAGCTGTCGCGACAGCGCCATCAACACAAGGGTTATGGCAAAAGCGCCCAGAAGGCTCAATACCGGCATCCCGTAATCGGCATACTTCATGTCCATCGTAAAATGTGGATCGGCGTGAACGCACCACATCGACAGTACGCCAATACCTGCGGTCAGCAGCAGCACACGCGGCCTTTCGACATCAATCCGGTAATGCGCCACCAGATGCCCCAGATAAAAACAGGGCGCGGCCATCAGAACCACGTTGAAATTGCCTATCAGCCAGAGCTCTCTGAAAAACCACTGGTTGACCGTGGCAAGCCCGAGCATGGCCAGCATGATAATGCCGGTAGTGCGCAATGACAGACGCGTCAGCAACACATTGATCAGCTGCTGCGTCGCCCAGAAACAGGTCACGAACCAGAAGGCGGCCAGCCCCGAGATCAGGGCACGTCCGCCCAACACCATATTCAGCAGCGCCTGTGACAATGTCTGATCGCCATCCAGCGACTGATAGAGTACGGGCATATACAAAAGGGCCATGAAAAAACCGTAGGGCACCAGCAGATGCAGGCTTTTGCGGCCCAGATACGCCCTGAGGTCGGCATTCGGTCTAAAGAGGTAGCCGGCAATGATGAAAAACAGCGGCATGTGAAATAAAAAGAAGAAATCCCGCACAAACCCGGACGTCATGTGGGCGTACACCACCATCATGATGCCAAGTCCTTTCAGAATATTGATCCATTCAAGTTTTTTAGCCATGGGCAGCCACTATCCGTTGACGTCGTTGCTTCAGAGAGGAGCAACGACCATGCCAACATGACTGACCATGAAGGAAATTTTCAAGCAATTGTTTTTGAAAGATTTTTAATGGGGGAAATCGTGCTGGCAGGGTTCCGGACAATCACATTGCGTGTGTCACGACGACACATGGGTCGTCACGACACACGATCGCCATGGGTCAAAACGACACGCACCAATATCATAATCAGTCCCGGGGGGGGAGCAGATGCGCCAGTTCCCACTCTTTCATGCGCTGATAAACCAGCTCGCGCGTCTCGGTCAGCGAATGCAGGGCCAGTACGTCGTTGACCAGATTCTGCGCCCCCTCCATCGAGACACGTCGTATCGCGGCACGCACCCGCGAAAGATTGGGGGCATTCATTGAGAGTACTTGATACCCCATACCCATTAACAACAGCGCGCCGATCGGGTCCCCCGCCAGCTCGCCACACACCGAGGTAGAAACGTTCAAGCGCCGGCTTTCCCGGGCAATGTAATCCAGCGCCCTGAGCACTGCCGGCTGGCAGGCATCATAGAGCCCCGAGACGCGCGCATTGTTACGATCGACTGCCAGCAGGTACTGAATCAGATCGTTGCTGCCCACCGAGAAAAAATCAACGCGCGAGGCAAGCGCCTCCAGCTGATAGATCACCGCGGGCACTTCAAGCATTACACCCAGCAGCGGGCGCTCGATCTGAACGCCGTCATCACGCAGTTCCTGTATCGCGCGATCCAGTAGACGACATACCGTATCGACCTCTTCGACGCTTGTGACCATCGGCAGCAGGATACGAAGGTTATCCAGCCCCTCGGCGGCTCTGAGCATGGCGCGCAGCTGCACCATCAGTACTTCAGGGTGATCCAGCGTCACCCGGATACCGCGCCAGCCCAGAAACGGATTGTCTTCTTCGATGGGAAAATAGGGCAACGACTTGTCGCCGCCGATATCCAGCGTACGCATGACCACGGGCAGTGGGGAAAATCCCTGAAGCTGCTCGCGATAAATGCGCGTCTGCTCTTTCTCGCTGGGAAAGCGCTGATGCATCATGAAGGGCACTTCGGTGCGATAGAGCCCTACCCCGTCGATTCGCGCCGCAGGCGAGCCACTCATTTCCACGGCCAAACCGGTGTTGATCATCAGCCGGATACGAAACCCGTCGCTGGTTTCACTGGGCAGGGACTGCTCGCTTTCGAGCATCGAGGTGAGCGCTTTTTCTTCCTCGATCATGCTCTCGTAGCGCACCAACAGATCCGGCTGCGGGCGCAGGATCAACCGACCGCGATAGCCATCAACGATCATGGGCGTGCCAGCCAGCCGGGAAATGGGCAGATCGTTCATGCCCATCACGGCCGGGATCCCCATGGCCCGGGCCAGAATCGCCACGTGAGAAGTGCTTGAGCCACGCAGCGCTACCAGACCTGCCAGCTTTTCGCGCGGAATTTCACCGAGCTGTGCAGCGCTGATCTCGTCACCGACCAGGATGGTGCGCTCGGGATAGACGGGCTTGCGGGCGCTGCTGTCCTTTTGCAGATGAGCCAGAACACGACGTCCCAGATCACGAATGTCTGCGGCGCGCTCACGTAGATAGTTGTCATCCACGCGCTCGAGATAGTTGACATGGCGTTGTACCACCCGCGACAGCGCATAGGGTGCCCACTGCCCCTCCCGGATACGCTTTTCGACCTCATTGCCCAGCGCGGCGTCCCCCAGCATCTGCTGGTAGACATCAAAAAGCGCCTGCTCCTGTGCCGAAATACGACTGGCCAGCCGCTCCGCCGCCTGACGGATATCGTGACGAACGCAGTCGATGGCCTCGCGCAGACGCATGACCTCGGCTTCGATATCGTCGGGCACACGCTCGGGCACTGCCTCGAGATTGGCCGATGGCACCACCACAAAGGCTTCCCCGATGGCCATACCGGGTGCCGCCGCAATGCCGTTGAGAAGCGCCTGAGTGCCCGGGTCGCTCAATCGCGCCAGCGCCCCGGTCGACAGGGCATGCACCAGCACACCGGCCAGCTGGGCAGCCATGGTGATCAAAAAGGCTTCTTCACCCTCACCGAACTGGCGTTTCTCGCGCTGCTGTACGACCAGTACGCCCAGCACGCGCCGCTGATGAATGATGGGGACGCCAAGAAAGCTTGAATAGCGCTCCTCGCCGGTTTCGGCGAAGTAGCGGAAATGGGAATGCGACGGGGCCTCCTCGATGTTGAGAGGCTCTTCGCGCTGACCGACCAGACCCACCAGCCCCTCCCCCGGTTTCAGGGTGACCTGACCGATGGCCGAAGCATTCAGGCCGATGGTATCCATCAAAATGAAGCAGTCACGCTCGTCATCGCGCAGATACACCGAGCAGACGTCGGTCTGCATTGCCTTGCGTATGCGCCGCACAATGATCGACAGCGCCGCATCCAGGCTGCGAGCGCCATTAACCTCCTGAACGATGCGGCGAAGAATTTCGAGCATGGCGTTATATTTTCATCCCTGTATATCTGCCATGTCCGCTCGCCTGTACAAGGCAGACGAACGGACACGTCAATGGCCGCTATTGGCCGGCCGCATCCACCGAACCCTCTCCCGGTAGACGCGGCGCCAGCTCTCGCAGGGCGCGCCGATAGACGTCACGCTTGAAAGACACTACCTGACCCAGAGGATACCAGTAACTGACCCATCGCCAGCCGTCAAACTCGGGCTTGGGCGTGGTATCCACACAAATGCTTGATTCCTGACATCGCATGCGCAACAGGAACCACTTCTGCTTCTGGCCGATGCAAAGCGGGCGCGAATGGGTACGAATCAGTCCCTTTGGCAGTCGATATCTAAGCCAGCCACGCGTACAGGCCAGTATATCGACGTCATCGGGATGCAGGCCGATCTCCTCTTTCAGTTCTCGATACAAGGCGTCATGAGGTGTCTCATCTTCCTTGATCCCACCCTGTGGAAATTGCCATGCATTCTGTCCTACCCGTCGTGCCCACAGCACCTGACCACCGCAGTTGGCAATAATGATGCCAACGTTGGGCCGGAAACCGTCGGGATCGATCACGACTTGCCACCTTTTGAAAATAGATTACAGGCATTCTTCCACAAAGCGCGAAAGCGCATCAATATGCTGCGCGCAGGCAGGCGCGAGTTGTTGCGCATATTAAAGCGCGATCATCTTTGTAATAATGAAATTAAACAAACCGACCCTTGCCTTTGATGGGAGCCTTCCCCTTGACGCTGGCCATTTTCGATCTCGACAACACACTGCTTGGCGGCGACAGCGATCACGCCTGGAACGATTTTCTGGTGGAACAGGGCATTGTCGATCGTGACCATTTTCGTCGTGAAAATGATCGTTTCCATCGTGCCTACGATGCCGGCACGCTGGATATCCATGAATATCTGGCCTTTGCACTTGAGCCACTGGCCCGCCACAGCCTAACAGAGCTTGATGAACTGCACCGGCACTTCATGAAGGATCGCATCGACCCCATCATCCTGCCTCGTGGCGAGGCGCTGCTGGAGGAGCACCGTAGCCGCGGTGACCGGATCCTGATCATCACGGCCACCAATCGCTTTGTCACCGGCCCCATCGCAAAAAGGCTGGGCGTTGAGCACCTGATCGCCGTGGAGCCCGAGATGGAAGCTGATCGCTACACCGGACGCGTAACGGGCATTCCAAGCTTTCGCGAGGGCAAGATCACCCGTCTGGAACAGTGGATCGAGGCGCACGACATTTCGCTTGAGGGCGCCTTTTTCTACAGTGACTCTCAAAATGATCTGCCGTTGCTTGAACGGGTCGACAACCCCGTGGCAGTCGATCCGGACCCGGTACTGGCTGACGTTGCCCGACAGCGGCACTGGCAAATCATTACCCTGCGGGATCGCGACGAACGGCGTGATTCCCTATAATCGACATATCCATCGCGGAGTGTGTCACTTTGACACCATTGGTTGAACCGGACAGGCATTGACAAGCGCCCTCCCCGATCGGGGCCCGCCCTCCGGCCAGACCATGGAAGTGCCGTTCGACCCAGCGCGTCCTGTTTGTCATCTACCCATCCATGACGATGACTCCTCGGTGTGTAATGCCCCGTGTCATGTCAGGATGACAGATCAGGACGCAAATCTCGCATCAAACCGAGCGTGAGAAGCCATGGCAGCAACGACGTATGATGTCCTTATCGTGGGTGGCGGCGTATCAGGCACTGCCCTTTTGTATGAACTGGCTCGATATACCGATGTCAATGCCATCGGTCTGATCGAGAAGTATGACAAGGTTGCCATCGTCAATTCGCATGGTCGCAACAACAGCCAGACCATTCACTGCGGCGATATCGAGACCAACTACACGCTGGACAAGGCGCGCACGACCAAGCGCACCGCCGGCATGGTCATCAATTTCGGCACCAAGCTGGCCGCCGAAGAGCGCGACCACATCATCTATCGCTACCCCAAGATGGTGCTGGGTGTTGGCGACAAGCAGTGTGATTTTTTGCGCAAGCGCTTTGACACCTTCCGTGAACTCTTCCCGAACATGCGTCTTCTGGAGCGCGACGATATCGCCGCCCAGGAGCCGAAAGTGGTGGAAGGCCGAGACCCTGCAGAGAAGATTCTGGCGCTGGGCTCTGCCAACGAATATACGGCCGTCAACTACACCACGCTGTCCGAAGCCTTTGTAAAATATGCCGAGCAGGATGCCGAGAAAAAGGGCATGACCTGCGATCTGCATCTTTCCACGCCGGTTCACAGGATCGAAAAGGAAGGCGACCTTTTCAAGGTCACTACGCCCAACAAGGGTACCCTGCAGGCACGCTATGTCGTTGTTGCCGCCGGCGGTCACTCGCTGCTGTTTGCCCACCAGATGGGCTATGGTCTGGACAAGTCCTGCCTGCCGATGGCCGGGTCGTTTTATTTCACGCCCAGGGTACTCAACGGCAAGGTCTACACCATCCAGAACGAGAACCTGCCCTTTGCGGCCGTACACGGTGACCCGGACGTACTGGTCGAGGGCAAGACCCGCTTTGGCCCCACAGCCCTGATGCTGCCGTTGCTTGAGCGCTATAACAGCAAGACCTTTACGGAATTTCTGCGCGTTTTCCGCTTCGACGGCAGCGTGGCGAAGGTCTTCTGGGATCTGCTCAAGGTTCGCGATATTCGCAACTACGTGTTCAAGAACTTCATGTATGAAGTGCCGGTGCTGCGCGAGAGGCTCTTCCACCAGAGCATCAAGAGCATCGTACCAAGCCTGCGCGCCGAAGATGTTGAGTTTGCCAAGGGCTTTGGTGGGGTACGTCCCCAGCTGATCGACAAGACGGCCAAAAAGCTGGTCATGGGCGAGGCCAAGATCGACCCGGGTACAGGCATCGTGTTCAACATGACACCCTCGCCCGGTGGCACCAGCTGTCTGGGCAACGCCGAGAAGGATCTGTATCTGGCGCAGAAATTCCTGGGCTTTAACATCGACAAGGAAGCCTTCGAGCGCGATTTGCTGATGGGTGAAGTCGAACTTCGAGGGCTTGATGAGGCACCGCAGATGTCGCCCGAGAAGTCATCTCATGGCGAAGATCTTGATGCCGAGCAGGAAAAGGAAAAAGAAGACAAAAGCGTCGGCCCCGGCGTCTGATGGTCGGCAAGCAATTGCTGGCATAAAAAAAGGCACCCTGAGGTGCCTTTTTCATGTTAACCACAATGCTTGTCGATACGGCGTGATCAGGCGCTGGCATTCAAACGCTGGCGCTTGATGGCACTCGAGATCAGACCCATCGTGATCAGGGTCAGCACAACGAATCCGACCAGCGTCCATCCGGGCAGGGAAACGCCCAGAAAGCTGCCTTCGATATCGGCACACTCTCCCGAAGAGCTTAACACGGTGGCAATCACGCTTTTCAGCGGCAGCACTTCCATCATGTAATCCAGTCCCGGTCCACAGCTGGGCACCTGATCCGCGGGAAGATGCTGCAGCCAGACATGACGACCGGCCAGAAAGATGCCGGCGCCGGCACCGATCAGTGCCAGCACACCATAGAGGCTGCCGCCCCATCCCCGGGGGTTATGCAGCGCTCCGATGATCAGCGGCACCAGCGCCGCCAGCACGGCCACCCGCTGAAAGGTACACAGCGGACAGGGTTCAAGCCCGAAGCCATACTGCAACACCAGCGCGAAGGCCAGCATGGCAATACAAAAGACGCTGCCAACAAGACACCATTGGCGTGCCGACCGATTCAACAGATTCGTCATGCGTGATTCCCACCGATTTTACGTTGTCATTTCGTTATTGAGCGCCATTATTGACCTTCAATTGACGCGCATGTTCGAAATAACGCCGCATAAAGGTCGAAAAATCAACATCGTCGCCCTCTTCCGTTTCACGCTGCTGCTGATGGGAGGTTTCCACCAGCTGATCAAGCAGCGTGTCACGCGCCGGATCCATCGGCGTATCGGCAAACCACTGTGCATGTTCACGGGCACGTTCCAGCGACCAGGTCACGAAATCGCTGCCACTGTCCTGCATTTGCTGGTGCATGCGCCCGGCCGGGGTCTTCTCGGGGTGATGAATCAGCTTACGCAGCTCGGTCAGGGCCTTTTGATGGGAGGCGCGCTCATCAGCGCTGTCCATCAGTTCGGCGATGGGGACCATGGCATCAAAAATCTCTTCCAGGCACTCGTGCAGAGGGCGATCACCGTGGGCAAAGGACAGCATCAGTGACGCGTCACGCCCTCCACGAACCACGTGTGCCCGATTGTCATCGAGGCGGTCACACTCTTCATCATTGATCCAGGGACTGGGCGACAAAAGGCACCAGACGAGGAACGTGTCGATAAAGTGAATCTGCTGCTCATCGATGCCCAGCGGCGTAAACGGATTGAGATCCAGACAGCGCACCTCGATATATTCCACGCCGCGCGACTCCATGGCCTGAGTCGGCGTTTCATCATGGCGTGCCACACGCTTGGGACGAATATCGCTGTAGTACTCGTTTTCGATCTGCAGCATGTTGGCATTGAGCTGACGCCACTGCCCATCGACTTCGACGCCTTCACGCTCATAAGCGGGCCACGGCGTGACAATGGCATGGCGCAGGGTACCGATATAGTTTTCAAGCGAGTTGAAACAGATGCGCAGCTGAGACTGCACCTTGTTTTGATAGCCCAGATCGCTCATGCGAAGCGTGGACGCCGTATCCGAAAGCTCCGTTTGCCCGCCATGAGGCAGCAGCCCGGCATCGCGTCCTTCCAGAAAGCTGCGATCCACGGCGGGCGAGGCACCAAACAGATACATCAGCACCCAACTGTTACGGCGGAAGTTGCGAATCAGGTCAAAATAGCCGCGCGAGCGAAACGCCTGGGCCGAAACTGCCTGCTGACCGTCAATGTCCTGTAGATGCGTCCAGAGCTCATCGGGCAGCGAAAAGTTGTAGTGAATACCCGCGATCGACTGCATGATGCGCCCGTAGCGCATATCCAGACCGTTACGGTAGACCCGCTTCATGGTACCTACATTGGAACTGCCGTAATCGGCAATCGGCACGCTATCGTTGCCATCGAGTTCTGCAGGCATGCTCGAGGGCCAGATGAGCTCCTGTCCCAGATAGCGATAGCTGTAGCGATGCAAATCTCCCAGAAAGGCAAGCGCATCCGATGGCCGGGAAAATACCGGCGTGATGTACTCCAGCAGCGACTCGGAATAATCGGTCGTGATGTAGGGATGGGTCAGCTTCGAGCCCAGAGCATGCGGATGGGGCGTTGACACGATATGCCCCCGAGAATCCACGCGCAGACCTTCCTTTTCAATGCCTCGGCGAATGCGGCCAAAAAGGCCCTGCTGCGCCGGTGCGCTCAATCCATCGATGCGGCGAGTGAATTGCTCGGACAAGGTTGAACACCTTCTCTTGCGGGAGCCCGCGCGCAGTGGCTTTATCGCGCGCATGCCGGCAGGTGGCCGGGACAGGCTCCGGAACTGTTTTCGTCGACCGGCACCTGATGACACTGCATCAGTCAGGCGTCGGCATCTGCCAATAGTGTGCTCATTATGAAGCGCGACTCGGCCCTTTCAAGCGCCAAAGTGTGCATGCTAACGAGTTTATCATGTCAACGCTTTCGATCGCGTGACTTGCCGGCGCCTGCCTTGAGCAGTGCTGCCCCCAGCGCACCGACCGGCTCCGATGAAGAGGTAGCTTCACTGCTGCGCTTTTGAGGTTTGCTTCGATCGCGGCGCCCTGCCCCTTCTGTCCTGCTGCCCTGCTCGGCCTCCGGGGTATCATCAAGGCGCATGGACAACGCAATACGCTGGCGCGCCAGGTCGACGCTCATGACCTTGACCCTGACCACGTCACCGGCCTTGACCACCGAGCGCGGGTCCTGCACGAACTGATGCGACAGCGCCGAAATATGCACCAGACCATCCTGGTGAACGCCGACATCCACAAAGGCGCCAAAATGCGTCACATTGGTGATGACGCCTTCCAGCACCATCCCGGCGACCAGATCGCTGACCTTCTCGACCCCTTCCTGAAACTGCGCGGCACGAAACTCGGGGCGCGGGTCACGGCCGGGCTTTTGCAGCTCCTTTAGAAGATCGCTCACCGTCGGCAGCCCGAAGCGCTCATCGACATAATCTGCCGCGCGAACACCGCGTAGAAAATCACTATCGCCGATCAGCGCCTGCAGATTACGGCGCCCGGCCCTTGCGATCCGTTCTGCCAGCGGATAAGCCTCGGGGTGGACGGCCGAAGCGTCCAGCGCATTGCTGCCACCGTTGATGCGCAAAAAACCCGCGCACTGCTCAAAGGTCTTTGGCCCCAGACGGGTGACCTCAAGAATCTGACGACGATTGTCAAAGGCACCATGACGATCACGCCAGGCCACAATATTGTCGGCCAGGGTGTTGTTGAGCCCCGACACACGCGCCAGCAGCGCCGAGGAGGCCGTATTGAGATCCACCCCCACGGCGTTGACGCAGTCCTCAACCACGGCGTCCAGCGAGCGCGCCAGCATCAGCTGTGACACATCATGCTGATACTGCCCTACTCCGATCGATTTCGGATCGATCTTGACCAGCTCGGCCAGCGGGTCCTGCAGCCGTCGGGCGATCGATACGGCTCCTCGAATGGTGACGTCCAGCTCCGGCAGCTCACGCGAGGCAAACTCGGAGGCGGAATACACCGAGGCGCCGGCCTCGCTGACCATGACTTTGGCAATGTCCTGCCCCTTGAGTCGATCCAGCAGGTCGGCAGCCAGCCGATCGGTTTCACGACTGGCGGTGCCGTTCCCGATGGCCACCAGCCCGACATCATGCTTTTGACACAGCTCGGTCAGCGTGACCAGCGAGGCTTCCCACTGATGGCGCGGTGCGTGGGGATAAATGGCCGTATGATCCACCACCTTGCCGGTGGCATCCACCACGGCCACCTTGACGCCGGTACGAAGGCCCGGATCAAGCCCCAGCGTGGCACGCGCGCCGGCAGGCGCTGCCAGCAGCAGATCCTTCAGATTATCGGCAAACACGCCAATGGCTGTAGCTTCTGCCTGTTCACGCAGCTGGCCCAGCAGCTCGGTTTCCAGATGCGTATAGAGCTTGACCCGCCAGGTCCAGCGCACCACCTCCTTCAGCCAGCGATCCGCAGGCCGGGCATGATCACGGATGCCAAACTCGCGCGCGATCTCGACCTCGCAGGGATGAACGGACGCTTCCTCTTCATCGGGCAGCTTGAGGGACAGACCCAGCACCCCCTCCTGGCGACCACGAAACATGGCCAGCGCCCGGTGCGAAGGCGTTCTGGAAAGCCTTTCACGATGATCAAAATAGTCCGAAAACTTGGCGCCACTGCTCTCCTGACCGGCGAGCATCGTGGACACCAGCTCGGCTTCCTGCCACAGGCGGTCCCGCAGCCGCCCGACCAGGGCCGGGGACTCGGCAAAACGCTCCATCAGGATCTGCCGGGCACCATCCAGTGCGGTGCGGGCATCCGTAATACCGTGCTCGGCATTGAGATAATCGACGGCCAGCGACTCGGGTTCCAGCGAGGGATCGTTCAACAGCGCATCGGCCAGCGGTTCAAGCCCCGCCTCTCGAGCAATCTGTGCTTTGGTGCGCCGCTTCTTGCGGTACGGCAGATAAAGGTCTTCCAGCCGCTGCTTGGTATCGGCGGCCAGAATACTGGCGCGCAGCGCGTCATCGAGCTTGCCCTGCTCCTCGATCGAAGCCAGCACCGTTGCTCGGCGCTCATCAAGCTCGCGCAGGTAGCGCAGCCGGGTTTCAAGAAGGCGTAGCTGGCTATCATCAAGGCCACCAGTGGCTTCCTTGCGATAGCGGGAGATGAACGGCACGGTTGCCCCTTCGTCCAGCAGGGCGATGGTGGCCTCAATCTGGGCAGGACGAACGGCAGTCGCACCGGCAGCATCACCAAGCTCTGCCGCCAGACGTTCTGCCATCGAAGAAATCTGTGTCATGAAAACGCATCCCCTTCCAAACAGGGCGCCAGGGTATCACAAACCATCCGTGGACGGGATAACGTCGGCACCGGGCAGAGCGCTATAAAAAAATGGCGACAGCCCGAAGGCCATCGCCATGATGATCTGCGCCTTTGATGCAAGCAGATCGCAACAGGTCGGATCTATTGCTGAACCAGACTCGGCCCGGCGCGGGTAATGGCGTCATCCACCCCGTCAAAACGACTGAAATTATCGATAAATTGCTCGATCAGAAGCCGTGATTGCTCCTCGAAGGCCGCCTGATCCTGCCAGGCCTTGCGCGGATCCAGCAGCGTCGAATCCACCCCCTCCACAGCAACAGGCACCGACAGATTGAGCCCGGGCAGCGTGACCGTTTCAGTATTCTTGAGCGCGCCACTCTGAATGGCACTGATAATGGCGCGGGTAGTGGGAATACTGAAACGCTCTCCGCCCTGTCCGTAGGCACCGCCAGTCCAGCCCGTGTTGACCAGATAGACCCGGGAGTCGAAAGCCTCGATGCGCTTGATCAAGAGCTCGGCATACTCATGGGCCGGACGGGGGAAAAACGGGGCGCCAAAGCAGGTAGAGAAGGTAGCTTCCAGAGCACTGCCGGCGCCAATCTCGGTCGACCCGACCCGTGCAGTATAGCCGGAGAGAAAATGATAGGCGGCCGCTTCGCGTGACAGGATCGAGACCGGTGGCAGTACGCCGCTCATGTCACAGGTCAAAAAGACAATGGCACTCGGCTCACCGGCCCGATTGTCCGCTGTCCGCTTGTCGACGTGCTCCAGCGGGTAGGCTGCCCGGGCGTTTTGCGTCAGCGAAGCATCTTCATAAACGGGCTGTCGGGCGTCATCCAGCACGACATTTTCAAGCACGGCCGGAAAGCGAATGGCCCGATAGATGATGGGCTCGTTTTTTTCGCTCAGATCGACGGTCTTGGCGTAACAGCCCCCCTCGAGATTGAAGACGGTCCCCTCGCCCCAGCCATGCTCGTCATCACCGATCAGATAGCGCGAGGGGTCCGCGGAAAGCGTGGTCTTGCCGGTGCCGGAAAGTCCAAAAAAGAGCGTTGTCTCACCATTGTCACCCACGTTGGCGCTGCAGTGCATGGGCAGCACATCCTTTTCCGGCAGCAGAAAGTTCTGCACCGTAAACATGGCCTTTTTCATCTCTCCGGCGTAATGCATGCCGGCAATCAATACGCGGCGGCGGGCGAAATTGATGATCACCGTACCGTCGGAGTGAGTGTGATCACGCTCGGGCTGACAGACAAACTCTGGCGCACTCATGATCTGCCATTCATGCTTGTCGCGCGGATTGAAGGGATGTGCCCGCACAAAGAGATTGCGAGCAAAAAGCGTATGCCAGGCATACTGGGCCATGACACGAATCGGCAGATAATGCTCGGGATCCGCCCCGACGTGCAACTCGGTTTCAAAAGCGCCCTTGTCGGCCAGAAATTCCTCGACCCGCTCCCATAGCGCATCGAAATGCTCTCCCGAAAAGGGGCGGTTGACCCTCCCCCAGTCGATCTCGTGACTGGTGGAAGGTTCATCAACAATGTAACGATCAACGGGCGAGCGGCCGGTACGGCGTCCGGTTTCTGCCACCAGCGCTCCATTGGCGGCAAGCCTTGCCTCACCCCTTGAGACGGCATATTCCACCAGCTCGGCGGCACTGGCATTGATACGGGGCGTACTCATATTCGTTGTCATGTCTATTCCGGGCATAAGCCGTTCTCTCTCGTTAAGCGGATGGGCACTTGTTATCTGCCTCTCGCGTTATATTCCCGCCTGATCTGGCGCTGCACGAAGCGGCCCCGGGCCAGGCGGTAAAGCGTATTATGATCAAATCGCTTCAAGGGGAGAATGTATCACGGTAGCGTGACGCACAAAGGCACAGCGCACCACACCTTTACAACAAGCAGGATGCGCCAGCCCGGAATAAACATTTTTCAATGCAGCGTTGGCGAGGGCGCATCGGGCGACTCGATCAGTGCCTCGATATCAGCGGCGCTGAACACGTAATCCGTGTTGCAGAAATGGCAGGTCGTACTCAATTCACCCTGTTCTTCAACCACCGAACGCAACTCTTCTGCGCCCAGCTGGTGCAGAGCGCTGGCAAAACGCTCGCGTGAACAGGTGCAGCCAAACCCGATGGGGTCCGGCTCAAATACCCTGATCTGCTCTTCATGAAACAGACGCACCAGAATATCGTGCGCCGGCAGCTCCAGAAGCTCCTCGGACTTGAGGGTATCGGCCAGCATATTGAGCCGCGGCCAGGCATCCGTGTCCTTGAGACGGTCACCTTCGGGAAGCGTCTGAAGCATCAGTCCGGCGGCATGCTCTTTTGAAGCAGACAGCCACAGCCGGCTGGGCAACTGCTCGGAACGCTCGAAATAGCTCTCAAGGCACTGCGCCAGCGTGTCCGCCTCCAGCGCGACAATGCCCTGATAGCGCTGACCTTCATGCGGATCCAGCGTCATGACAATATGCCCCTCCCCGGCCAGCGCCTGAAGCGTCGCGCCATCTTCCGGCAGCGGCTGATCCTCGGAAAGGCGGGCGATCGCTCGCAGTCGCTGACCATTTTCATCATGGCCAGGATTGGACTCTGCCATCAGGAGGCTGACCGGGCCATTTCCCTTGACCTCCAGGGTCAGTACGCCATCGAGTTTGATGGTTGCGGTCAAAAGCGCCACCGCCGCCAGCATTTCACTGAGCTGGCGGTTGACCACATCGGGGTAGCCGTGGCGATTGATGATGTTCAGGCAGGTGTCATCCGCCTTGACCAGCTCGCCGCGAACATTGGTGTCGTCAAAGATAAAGCGTTGAATATGATCCATGGGTCGCTCGATAAGGAAAAGGGTAATCGGCACGGCAGGCATGAACATGAAAAACCCGGTTATCAAAGCACTGCGCAGGCGCTAGGAGTCGTCATGCTTGTGACGCTGAAAATTCTGGATATCGCGACGGGCTCGACGGTCCGGGCGCCCCTTCGGGGGCTGCATGCTCTTGTCCATGCGGCGAATCTCGGCTTCACGGGTACGACGCTCAATGCTTGCCGGTGTTTCACGGTAAAGCGTCTGAGCCTCGGAGGCACCGCGCCGCTTGTCGCTGACGTCGATGATCTCCACCTCGATTCGATCCCACCCCTGGGGCAGTGTCAGCAGCGCGCCGGGCTCCACGATCTTGCTCACCTTGGTGCGCGCACCATTGTAGTGAACCTTACCACCGTCAATGGCCTTCTGCGCCAGCCCGCGGGTCTTGAAAAATCGGGCTGCCCAGAGCCATTTATCGAGTCGAACCTGTTCGCTCATGCCATGTCTCCACACCGTTTCTGAATGCCAATATGGGGGCAAAAGCCATGCTCTCAAGCCCCTGTCATTGCAGGGTCAAACAGATGCTGTCCACAACACAATGCGATAACCTGTGGCTCAGGCATCGAGATCACGTTGTATCCGCCGCTCCCGTCTTTTGAAGCATCCGGAGGTAGAAACATGTCCCCATCAGGAAAGCCCGAAATCGGACGGCGGCGCAGCATCGCCCAGAGCCGGCTTTTTGCAATTGAAGCGCTGGAGCTCGAATTTTCCAACGGCGAACAGCGTACTTTCGAGCGTCTGACCAGCAACGGAAATGGTGCAGGGGCTGTCATGATTGTGGCGATGCCGGACCCGGATCATGTGCTGTTGATTCAGGAGTATGCGGTCGGTATCGAAGACTATGCCCTGACGCTCCCCAAGGGGGTGATTGATCCGGGCGAAGACATTGTCACGGCGGCCAACCGGGAACTTCGCGAAGAGTGTGGCTATGGCGCACACGTGATCGAACCCCTGATCGAACTGACGCTGGCGCCCAATTACATGACCCACCGCATTCATGTGGTCATGGCCACCCAGCTCTACAAGGAACAACTACCAGGCGACGAACCCGAGCCCCTGATCGTCGAAAAACATGCCATCGAAGACATCGCGGCCCTGCTGACCCGAGGCGATTTCCACGAAGGACGTGCCATCGCAGCACTCTTCATTGCCAGGGAGCGACTTCGCGACAGACAGGAAACGCCCGATCCCATGTTCTGGTAACCAGCCCTCGATACAGATCGCGTGCCCGACCCGCCATGAACACTGATAAAGCAAGAGGCCCGACAGCGTTGGCTGCCGGACCTCTTCAAATCGCGTTCAATGCAGTTATTACATCGAAGACAGGATCAGTTGGACGGGCTGTCGCCATGTTCGGTGCTATCACCATCATCCATGGGATCAGTGGACTCCATCTGCGCGGAATGCCCCTGTCGACCGGTCATGGTCTCATCGGCATTTTCGGCACTGGTACCAGTGTTGCCCATTGAGCCGCTGCTGGAATCACTCATGCCTTCCATGTCGTTCATTTGTGCCGAGCTTCCATTTCCGCCCTGACCGGTAGGCGTGGCATCAGTGCTGGTGGCACTGTTATCCATGGCACTGGAGGACTCTGTGGTCGCTGTACCGGTCATTTCCTGACCCTCACTGCCAGCAGCGGTTTGAGTAGCTTCACTCGAGGCCATGACAGACATGGCAGGCAGTACAAAAGCGGCACAAAAAGCGGCAGCAATAATTTTCTTCATGGATACTTCCTCCGTGACTCTGATTTTCGTTCCGGTACACAAGCACGTTCAGGCCACAGTACCGGGACCGGGTACACAGATACTTCCTGCAACAAACCTCAAGCAGTATTGCAGTCTGCCTTTCATGGCATGCAAGACAGTCACAGCGGCACTCTGCAGGATACCGCTGAGTAAGTAAGCGTAAAATTAGGGTACAAAACGCAGTCTGTCAAAGTGCTGTACAAAGAGAGATAAAGCCTGGGTCAAGAAATAAACTGCCCTGCGATGTCTGAATTTGCCCCCCTGGTGCGGCCTTTTCCAGCATTCCCTGTCCGACATGATAAACTTATCGTATACGTACCCAGTCTCGAGTTATCGGTTCATTTCATGTCTTCAAGGTTTTTTCACAACTCCCCTCTCCCGCAGGATGAGAATGCCTTTGCCTGCTTGGGCAGCGATCGTCTCCGCTGGTCGATGCGGCGTGTCCACCTTCAGGAGTGGTTCAAGTCGTCGTTTCAGCAACGCGTGGGTATACCTTTTGAAGAATTCTGGTTTCAGCGCTGGCTAAAGGGCAAGCCTGGCGGTGCACACCTTGAAAGGGCGGGACTCCCCCGACGCTCCATTGAAAAACGCCTGGGCGATCGACTGGTGGTGTATATCAATCCGCGAGACATGATTCGTGATGTCAACTTCAAGGGCGTTGGCGGCAAACGTCCCTCCTCTTCCGCCTTTCTCTGGGACGGCGAATGGGATCAAAGCCGTGGCGATCTGCGTCATGGCTCTCGCTATCAATTCATCACCGATCTGGACGAGCACCGTGACGATCTCACCCTGACGCAACGCTTTCAGGAACATGCCGCGCGCCTGAAAGCGGGCTCCCCCTGGGTGTCGGCTCATGAAGGCATTGTGCTGGACAGTGAAGCGAAAATTCTGGCTTACCTGAATATCTATCTGGGTTTTCTTGATGACATGGCCTGTCACGGGTTTGACACTACTCGCGGCAAGGATACGCTTGGCGTGGTCGTGACGCGTGAAGGCCATCTGCTCAAGGTTAATCGCGGTCTGCACCGTCTGGCGATGGCACAGCGCCTGGGTCTGACCACCGTTCCGGTCACCGTGCGTGCCGTACATCGACAGTGGTGGGAAAAAGTGACTGCCGGCACCAGCGGACAGGCCGCTCTGAATCGGCTGGCCAACGCCCTCAAGGATTGCACGCCCGAAATGCAACCGGGGCGTCTGGATCCGGGGATCGACCGGGGGCCGATCGAATGGCCAGCGCCCCGTCGGCCAGCGCCAACGAACGCCGGCTGAGCTCTGCATGACACAAGGGACTCCTGTTTCCGCCCGGAACCCTCTACGCTGAAAGCGCCCTCTTAAAGGAGCCTTTTATGCATCATTTCTATAATCAATCGGCACATCTGGTCAGCGAACTGCTTGAAGGTCTGGCCATGTCGACCCGCGTTACCCTTTCCGATCACCAGGATGCGCGCATCGTCATGCGCTCGGACTGGCAGCCGGACCGTGAAGGCCGCCAGCAGGTCGCCCTGATTTCAGGCGGTGGCTCTGGGCACGAGCCGGCACATGCGGGCTTTGTGGGCCAGGGCATGCTGACAGCGGCCGTGGCCGGGGATGTTTTCGCTTCACCGGGCGTAGAAGCCATCCTCGCCGGCATTCGCGCCTGCTGTGGAGACGCCGGCTGTCTTTTGATCATCAAGAACTATACCGGTGACCGGCTCAATTTTGGACTTGCCGCCGAACGCGCCCGCGAAGAAGGCTTTCAGGTAGAAACGGTGATCGTGGCCGATGACGTGGCCCTGCCGGACGCTCCTCAGCCGCGCGGGCTGGCCGGCACCCTGCTGGTCCACAAGATGGCCGGCTACTGCGCCGAACGGGGCGATGATCTCGCAACGGTCCACCAGGCAGCCCATGATATGGCCACACGTGTACGCTCCATGGGCATGGCACTATCCAGTGCTACCCTGCCCGGGCAGGAAGCGTCTTCACGCAAGACATCCGAGCTGGGGCTGGGCATCCATAACGAGCCCGGTGTCCGTCAGGTTACGCCCGATAGCGCCGATGACGCCGTGACACAGGTGCTTGAGGCGCTGGGCCGTCCCGATAACGGGCCCTGGGTGGTCCTGCTCAACAATCTGGGCAGCTGCGCCCCGCAGGAGATGCAGGTACTCAAGCGCGCCTGCCTTGACCAGCTCGGTCGCGCCAATGTGGCGCTACTGCTGGGCCCCGCACCGCTGATGACCTCGCTGGACATGCACGGTTTTTCCGTCACGCTGGCGCCGGCAGACAAGACAATCCTTGAGGCGCTGAACGCACCGGTTCAGGCGCCGGCCTGGCCAACACCGCAGACAGTGCATGATATCGAAACCTTTTCGCCACGCTTCAGTCAGCGGCCCTCGCCAGGTGAAGGCCGTCATGATGAGACGCGCGGCCATCTGATCGCCCACCTTGCGACCACGCTCAAGGACAGTGAGAAGGCGCTGGACGAGCTCGATGCCAGAGTCGGCGATGGTGACGCCGGTGCCACCTTTGCCGCAGGGGCAAGAGCCGTACTGAACGCTCTGAATGAAGGCCGGCTCTCCACCGGAGAAAACGCGCGCCTGGCCAGCGAGCTGGGGCACCTGTTTGCCACCGCCATGGGCGGCTCAAGTGGCGTACTGCTGTCGATTCTGATGACCAGCGCCGCACAGCAGCTGGAAGAAGAGGGCAGCTGGCCAAAAGCCCTGCAGGCAGGCATTGAGCGGATGCAGCATTACGGCGGTGCGCAGCAGGGTGATCGTACCATGCTGGACGCACTGATCCCTGCCATCGAGACGCTGGCTGATGGCCAGAGCCTTGAAGCGGCGGCCCAATCGGCCCGCTCGGGTGCCGACGAGACCGCCGGCATGCGCAAGGCCGGCGCCGGTCGCTCTTCGCTGGTGCCGGAGCAGGCCCTTGAGGGAGTGGTCGATCCGGGCGCTGAAGCCGTGGCCCGGCTGTTTGAAGCGATGGCTGGGCGTGCCGGTCACCGCTGAATGGTCGCAGACGACATTAAAAAAGCCGCCCGGTCAGGGCGGCTTTTGCGTTCAGGGTCAGGTGCCTGATCAATCAAACACCACTTTGGCCACATCCTGATAGGTGCGGGCAAAATTCACGGTCATGCCCTCTTTCAGGAAATCCGGCAGCTCATCGAAGTCACGCTGGTTGGCCTGCGGCAGGATCAACTCGAAGATGGCACTGCGCCGGGCAGCGATCACCTTTTCACGAATGCCGCCCACCGGCAGCACCTGTCCGGTCAGCGTAATTTCACCCGTCATGGCCAGCGGACGGTTGATGTCCTGCCCGCGCGCCAGCGACAGCAGCGCCGTGGTCATGGTGACCCCCGCTGACGGGCCATCCTTGGGTGTGGCCCCTTCCGGCACGTGCAGGTGAATAAAGGCCTGGTCAAAGTAGCCCGGCTGCGCGCCAAACTCCTGCAGATGGCCGAGCACGAAGCTGTAGGCCAGATTGGCGGATTCCTGCATGACATCGCCCAGCTTGCCGGTCAGCTTGATGCCGCGCTGCAGACCGTGCACCCGCGTGGCCTCGATCGGCAGGGTGGCCCCACCCATGGCCGTCCAGGCAAGGCCTGTCACCACGCCCACGCCCTTGAGCACCTTTTCCTTGCGGAACATCGGTGCGCCCAGAAACTCCTCAAGGTTATTGACCGACACCTTGACCGTGTCGAGCTCCTCTTCCAGCAGCTTGACGGCGGCCTTGCGCACGATGCGATGCAGCTGCTTTTCAAGCTGGCGTACGCCGGATTCACGCGCATAGCCCTCGATCACATGCTTGAGCGCGGCATCGGTCAGATTGATGCGCTTTTTGGGAATGCGGTCACGCTCCAAAAGCTTCGGCCAGAGATGGTTTTTGGCAATCGCCACCTTCTCCTCGGCAATGTAGCCGGCCAGTCGAATCTGCTCCATGCGGTCCAGAAGCGCCGCGGGAATCGTATCGAGCTGGTTGGCCGTGCAGACAAACAATACCTTGGAGAGGTCCATGCGCACGTCGAGATAATGATCGAGGAAATCGACGTTCTGCTCCGGATCGAGCACCTCCAGCAGCGCCGAGGCCGGATCACCCTGAAAGGACTGGCCCAGCTTGTCGATCTCATCAAGCATGATGACCGGGTTCTCGACATCGACCTCCTTTATCGCCTGCACCAGCTTGCCAGGCATGGCGCCAATGTAGGTGCGGCGGTGGCCCTTGATCTCGGCCTCATCCCGCATACCGCCGACCGAGAAGCGGTAGAACCTGCGTCCCAGCGCTTCGGCAATCGAGCGGCCCACTGATGTCTTGCCAACCCCGGGTGGGCCAACCAGCAGCAGAATCGATCCACCGACATCGCCCTTGAAGGTGCCTTCGGCAAGGAATTCGATGATGCGATTTTTAACATCCTGCAGGCCGTCATGATCACGATCGAGCACCTGGCGCGCATGCGGTAGATCCATCTGGTCCTCGGAGGTGATCCCCCAGGGCAGCGCGGTCAGCCAGTCAAGGTAGTTACGTGTGGTGCCATATTCAGGCGAGCCGGTTTCCAGCACTGAAAGCTTGCCAAGCTCGTCATCAATACGGGCCTGCACGCGCTCCGGGACAACCTTGTCTTCCAGACGCGCGCGGAAGGTATCGACATCGTTTTCCCGGTCATCCTTGGAAATACCCAGCTCCTTCTGGATGACCTTGAGCTGCTCGCGCAGAAAGAACTCGCGCTGACGCTCCTGCATCTGGGCATTGACCTGCTCGGAGATCTCGCTTTGCAGCTGCGCGACCTCGATTTCCTTGCGCAGTAGTGGCAGTACCACCTGCATGCGCTCCAGCACCGGCAGGGTCTCCAGCACCGACTGAAGCTCGGGGCCACGCGCCGACGTGATGGCTGCGGCAAAATCGGTCAGCGGGCCGGGCTCGTTGGGGCTGAAACGGTTGAGGTAGTGCTTGAGCTCCTCCCCATAGAGCGGATTGATGGGCAGGAGCTCCTTGATGCCATTGATGATGGCCATCGCATAGGCCCGCGTTTCATCGCTCTGCTTCTCGACCGGCTCTTTGGGATAGTGAACCTCGACAAGGTAGGGCGGCTCCTGTGACAGCCAGCGGGTAATCCTGAAACGACGCAGCCCCTGAGCGATGAACTGCAGCTGCTCCTGATTGTTCTCGGCACGGTGGACGCGCACGGCCGTGCCATAGACAGGGAACTCTTCCGGCGATGGGTCAGCACCCGTATCGCCGATAAAGGTCAACCCGACAATATGGTGCGACGTATTGCCGACCTGCTCGAGCGTATCACTCCAGCGCTTGCGATTAAGTACCAGCGGCTGAACCTGTGCCGGGAAGAAAGGGCGATTGTGCACCGGCAGCAGATAGAGCCTTTCGGGCAGATACTCACTGGCAGGCACTACGGCCTGCGTCATGGCACTGTCGTTGTCATCACCGGACTCGATGGTGTAGTCGGACTGATCTTCTTCACTCATGGGCTACCCTGCTCTCCCGTATCGAAACCGTGCGCCGGCGGTGATGCCTGGGGCAGCAACACGTGGCCGGCGTTACCTGTTGTCTGTGGCAATGCGGGCACCGGACGCCGTTATCAAGTCCGGAGGCACACTAAAACGTTTGCCGGTTCAAAACGACAGCGGCTGCCAGAGGCAGCCGCGTAATTCATTTCCGACAAATCCCTGTTCTGATCAAAAGTCTAGTTCAGCAGGAACCAGGGCTCATCATTGACCAAAAAGACCCCTTTTCGAATGACAAGTTCAAGCGTGTCCTGATCAGGGGCCTGCCCGGCCACCAGCGCCAGCAGCGGTGGTGCATTGTGGAGCGTGAATTGACCGTCAAGTCGACGCTTGAACGCCGCCCGCCCCCATGAGGTTTGCAACTGCTCGACACGGGTCGTCTTGATGTTTGTACCATCCAGCGTCAGCTCGCCATCCAGATGCATGTGTTGATCCAGCATCGGGCTTTCCAGCTGTAGCTGATGGACCACCACCTGTGGGGAGTCGCTCATCACGGCAAAAAAGGCTTCCTGCCAGAGCGCCATCAGCGAGGCAAGGTCATGCACGTTATTCGGATATTCGCCGTCATCGGCGGCCATGCCCTGCAATCCGGCATTGTCCCGGGGCTCCTGTTGTCGAGCATTCTGCCAGCGCTGACGGATATCACGACCCATGGTCTGTAGCAGTGCGCGCGCTGCCGGCTCGTTGATCCGCCGCACCACCGCATCCAGCGAGGCACTGCCCAGCTGCTGCTCGGAAAACGCAGCATTACCCAGCTGGGCTTTCAACAGATAGCTGAACTCCTGGCGATCATGATGGGTGCTGCCTTCGAGATGAAGATTGTTCAGTGTCAGGGGGAGTCCGCCCTGTCGTTGCAGACGGGCATCGCTAATATCCAGACTGTCCAGCCGGCCGGGCCGGCCCTCTGGCGCATCGCCTGTCTGGTCAGCGTCGTCGGCTGGAAACAGCATCGACCAGTGTGTTTCCCCAAAATGCACCTGACGCCGAGAACCTTGCTGCGCCAGCTCTGACCACTGGCCATCAAGACGCAGCCCCTGCTCATTCTCAGCAAGGCCCAACCGAGCCCCGGACAGCCTCAGGGTCATGCCCTGTGTCTGCGGGCCCTGCCCCTGTCCGTTTTGGCCATGATAGCGCATCGTGTCGGGAAATCTGGCGTTGAGCGTCAGGTCATGGCCTAGATGCTGAATATGGGCATCGAAATCGAGCCTTTCACCCTCGGAGAGCTCATCGGCCAGCAGGGCCTTGCCGTCCCGACTCATGATATCGCCATGCCCCGAAAACCGTGTACTCAAAACGCCATAGGCAACACGCCAGTCGATCATCCCGGCAGGGGCATCAGCGTCGGCGTCGCTGTCGGACATGATGACCCGGAGCGTCCCACTAGAGGAAAAAAAGCCATCGTTGTCGATGGTATTGATGGCGCGAACCCCGGCCAGCGCATTGATGTCGGCGACCTTTCCGGCCATACGGGCCTGCACTTCATGACGACTCCAGGCCAGGGCGCCCAGCCAGAGCGTCAATGCCAGAACGACAAGGGCTACCAGTGCAGTGGTCACTTTCCTTTTCATCAACGCTCCCCGGGTCGATACAAAAGATCACGATCGTGCCGGAATCGCTGGCACGGATGACCTCTGCAAGAGTGATACTCACGCTTTACGTCCTATCAATGTAGCCAAAGCCACACGTGCATCACACTCCAGGCATAGACCCCGGCCAGAACATCATCGGCCATGATGCCGAAACCGCCTGCCACACGGCGATCCACCGTGCGCACCGGCCAGGGCTTGATGACATCAAAGACCCGAAAGATAACAAAGCCCCACAGCGCGGACTGCCAGGAAAACGGCACCGCAGCCATGGTTAACCAGTAGCCGACAAACTCGTCCCAGACGATCCCCGAATGATCATGTACGCCCAGATCCTTCGAGGTGCGATCACAAAGATAGATACCAATGATGGTGGCCACGGCCAGAATCGCCAGGTAGATGCCCAGCGGCAGCGTCGACATCAGCCAGTAAAAGGGAATGGCCGCCAGGGTCCCGAAGGTCCCCGGGGCAAAGGGCGCCGCGCCGCTGCCCAGCCCGAAGGCCAGAAAGTGTACGGGGCGCCGCCAGACGCTTGCAGGCGCACGGTTCATGGCGAAGCTCCCGTGCCGTGATGTTCTTCTGCATCGTGATGGTCTTGTGCGTGAAAGTGCTGCCAGCCCCGACCGGTAGACACGATGCCGGTGATACCGGGCTCTGCGGTGACCCGACCGATGACGTGCAGTTCGCCGCCCAGCGTTTCAAGCGCCCGGCGCACCGCGTCTTCCTGCACCGGGGCCAGTGCCAGCAAAAGCTCGTAGTCATCCCCGCCGTTAAGTGCGGCCTCAAGCGCCTCCTGCGCCCCCAGCAATTCAACCAGTGCCTGATCCAGCGGAATGGCCCCCGCTTCAAGGCAGGCACCGACTCCGGAGCGGGCGCAAAGATGGCCCAGATCCGCCAGAAGACCATCAGAGATATCAAGACCGCCCGAGACCAGATGACGAATGCTCATGGCTTCACCCACGCGGGGGGCGGGGCGCAAATACGCCTTCACCAGCGGATGGTGCTCATCGCGTTGCCCGTCAAACCAGGCGCGCAGGCCACCATGGGCACTGCCCAATACGCCGGTCACCGCCAGCAGATCGCCAGGACGGGCACCGTGACGTGTAATGGCGCTGTCATCGGGCACATCGCCATGCACGGTAATGGTAATGGAGAGCTCCCGGCCACGGGTAATGTCTCCCCCGACCAGGGCAATGTCATGCTCGCGCGCAAGGCCATAGAGCCCGCGCGCGAAGCCTTCCAGCCACTGCTCGTCGACGTCGGGCAGCGTCAGGGCCAGCACAAACCAGCGCGGTCTGGCCCCCATGGCGGCCAGATCGCTGAGATTGACCGCCAGCGCACGATGGCCGATCGCTTCTGCCGAGGCATCACGCGGAAAATGCACATCAGCCAGCGACGTATCCACACTGACTGCCAGCCGGCAGCCGGGAGACGGCGCCAGCAGCGCACAGTCATCGCCCTGCCCCAGCACGACCCCGGCGCGAGCCTGATGCGGCGAGACCTGATCCGAGCGGCAGGCGGGTTCAACGTCCTGCATGAAATAACGCCTGATGAGTTCAAACTCGCCAGGAGTGGCTGCATCGCTCATCGCCCGGACATCTCCCTGACAGGTGAAGGAAAGCGCTGATCAGTGACCATCATGCACAGGCCATGCTCCGGATGGGCCATGCTCAGTCACGGCGCCTGCGTGCCTGAACTTCGGCTTCACGCAGTTTCCTGGCTAATCGATCAAGAATGGAGTTGATATATTTATGCCCTTCGGTGGCGCCAAACGAGCGCGCCAGCTCAATGCCTTCATTGATGACCGAGATATAGGGCACCTCTGGCCGGTGCGCCAGCTCATAGGTTCCAAGGCGCAGGATGGAAAGCTCGATGCGATCAAGTTCTTCCAGTTTGCGATCCAGCGCCGGCGCAATCAGATTATCCATCTCACCACAGTGTCTGGCCACGCCATGAAGCAGCTGATGGAAAAGCCCCAGATCAGCGATTTTCATGACCTGAACCCAGTTCTCGTGCGGTTCCAGATCGTCATCGGCGATCTGTGAGCGAAACTCGGTTTCAACCTGGGAAATCGACGTGCCCGTCATTTCCCATTGATACAGCGCCTGTACCGTCAGCTCGCGCGCTGCCCTTCGGGCCTGCTGCTGCTTTGAAGGGGCACGTTTGGGCTGGGTCACGCCACACCTCCATGATCGGCATCGTCATCAAGACCATCGTTGCCGCCCAGCTGACGCAACAGGGAGACCATTTCCATGGCCGCCATGGCCGCCTCAAAGCCCTTGTTGCCCGCCTTGGTACCGGCACGCTCGATGGCCTGCTCGATCGAATTGACCGTCAGCACTCCATTGGCAATGGGGGTATCAAAATCAAGCTGCAGACGGTTGAGCGCCGCGTTGCACTGGCCTGCCACATGCTCGAAATGCGGTGTACCGCCGCGAATGACCGCGCCCAGGGCAATAATGGCATCCGGCTGGATACGGATCAGCGCACGCTTGACCGCCAGTGGCAGCTCCCACGCGCCGGGCACATGAAGAATATCGATATTGGCATCGTCGACGCCGTGACGCACCAGCGCGTCCACGGCGCCCTCTACCAGAGAGTCGACCACGTGATGGTTAAAGCGTCCGACCACGATGACATAACGGCCATCGATCTCGTTGAAACGCCCTTCCAGTTGTGCAATCGGTTGCATGTCTTGAAATCCTGTTGTCTCTGATAAAACGCATCAGCGTGTAATATAAGCCATTGGACCCGTCATTTTCGGGCCCTTCCGGAAACTGTCGTTGCCATTGATTGCTATTGTCAGTGCCGCGCCGGGCGGCTGTCATCAACGCTACTGACCTGTTCGATGACTTCAAGGCCAAAGCCCGCCAGCGCTGAAAAACGCCAGGGCGAGCTTAAAAGACGCATTCGTCCGACCCCCAGGCTGCGCAGGATCTGCGCCCCGGTGCCAATACTCAAATAGTTGCCGGCACCATCTGTCTGCGGGTCCTGGGCTCGCGGACGTCGCTCCAGAAAAAGATCGAGCTGATCACGAAAATCCGCCATGCCCCGCTGGTCGGCGAGCAGTACCAGCACGCCGGTCTCGCTGGCCGCGATCTCTTCGAGTGCATCACGCGAGGACCAGCTCTGCTGGCCATCACGGCGCAGCCCCAACAGATCACGCAGGGCATCGGCGACATGAACGCGAACGGTCGTGGCCTGATCGCTTTCCGGAGAGCCCTTGACCAGCGCCAAATGATGAGAGCCCTGGATCCGGTCGCGAAAGCAGTGCAGCTGAAAGGGGCCGGCGTCCGTTTCTACTGGATGTGACTCCACATGTTCAACGGTCTGCTCATTGTGAATGCGGTAGTGAATCAGATCGGAAATGGTGCCGATTTTGATGTCATGGCGGGCTGCAAAGCGTTCAAGCTCCGGCCGCCGCGCCATGGTGCCGTCCTCGTTCATGATCTCGCAGATCACCCCGGTTGGCTCGAAACCCGCCATGGCGGCCAGGTCACAGGCCGCCTCGGTATGTCCTGCACGCCGCAGAACCCCGCCGGCTTCCGCCATCAGCGGAAAGATATGGCCGGGCTGGACAACATCACCGGGTCTGGCATCGCGGGAAGCCGCGGCCTGCACCGTTCGCGCCCGGTCAGCGGCCGAGATGCCGGTACTGACGCCAGTGGCCGCCTCGATGGAGACGGTAAAGCGGGTACCGAAGCCGGAGCCGTTGTCATTGACCATCAGTGACAGGCCAAGCTGCTCGCAGCGTGCGCGCAGCATGGGCTGACAGATCAGGCCACAGGCGTAGCGCGCCATGAAATTGATGTGCGAAGCTTCCACGCACTCGGCAGCCATGATCAGGTCACCTTCATTTTCACGGTCTTCGTCATCCATGAGGATGACCATCCTGCCCTGGCGGATATCTTCGATCAGCGCTTCCATGGAAGCGAAGTTGCCCGTTGACTGACTCATAACGCTTGCCGGCTGAGCCGCTCCTTTCGATGCAGGGTTGCCTGAATGAGTGCCTCCCTGATGATCAGGGCGTTGAACCTGTCCTGATCAGGAGGTTTCATGATCGTTGACGGGGCGCGCGATAATACGCCAATCAGGCCCAAAGGCGCGAACATCCACGATGGAAAGCTGTCGCCGCTGGGACAGTTTCTCAAGCCCCGGCAGGGTCAAAAGCCCGCGCGCTTCATCGCCCATCAGAATCGGCGCCATATAGATGATCAGCTCGTTGACCAGCCCCGCATCCAGCATGGCACCGCTGAGCCGCGAGCCGCTCTCGAGCAGTACTTCGTTGCACTGTTCTACATCAGCGAGATAGTGCATCAGCGCTTCCAGATCGACCTGGCCACCCGGGCTTGACGCCAGCGTGACCACCTCGGCCCCCGCGGCCACCAGCGCTTCCCGCCGACGAAAGTGATCCCGGTTATCCAGTGCACCAGGGCCTGTCGGCGATACCGTGGCCACCAGCGTGCGGCCCGGCTCTGTCAGACAGCGCGCCGAGGCCGGCAGGGACAGGGTCGAATCGACAATCACGCGCAGCGGCTGACGTACCCCTCGTTCATGCGAGACCTGAACGGCATGCGATTCCGGCCGGCTGAGCTGATCAACGCGCACGGTCAATCGGCTGTCATCGCGAATCACCGAGGCGACGCCGCTGAGAATGGCACTCGAGCGCGCGCGCAGATGCTGCACATCACGACGCGCGCGCTCCCCGGTAATCCATTTCGATTCGCCGCTGGCCATGGCAGTACGACCATCCAGGCTCATCGCCATCTTGAGCCGAACGTGGGGCAGCGAGCGCGACATGCGCGAGATAAATCCCACGTTAAGCTCGCGGGCATCCGCCTCCAGCATGCCGACGCGCGTGCCAACGCCGGCGGCTTCCAGTATCGCGATACCCCGTCCGGAGACCTGAGGGTTGGGATCGAGCATGGCCGCGACGACCACATCCACGCCCGCCTCCGCCAGCGCCTTGGCACAGGGCCCGGTGCGACCATAATGTGAACAGGGCTCCAGGGTGACATAGGCCGTGGCCCCGCGCGCCGCCTCACCGGCGGCGCGCAGGGCATGTATCTCGGCGTGAGGCTCACCGGTCAGCTCGTGCCAGCCTTCTCCCACGACCTGATTGCCGCGCACCAGCACGCAGCCTACCCGCGGGTTGGGATCGGTCGTATAGAGCCCGCGACGCGCCAGATGCAACGCACGAGCCATGTAATCCTCGGGTTGCCGTGTCACGCTTGAGCTTCCCTCCATGCGACAAAAGGGCGCCAGCGCCCCTTCTGCGGCATCCTCAATGCTCATGAGACTCCTGATCCCTGCCGGTACTGTCTGCGCTGGATGACGATGCGGACTCACTGGAAAGGCGTTCGATTTCGGCGCGGAATTCATCAATGTCCTGAAAGCGCCGGTATACCGAAGCAAAGCGGATATAGGCGATCTGGTCCAGCGCTCTGAGCTGGCCCATGACCTCTTCGCCGATGGCAAGTGCATTGATTTCGCGCTCACCGCGCGCCCGAAGACGCTGTCGAATACGCTCGATGGCCGCCTCGATATGCTCACTGGACACCGGGCGCTTTTCCAGTGCCCGCAGCATGCCGGCACGCAACTTGGCAGGATCAAAGCTTTCCCGCGAACCGTCGGCCTTGACGACCCGCGGCATGACCAGTTCAGCAGCTTCATGCGTTGTAAAACGCTCGCCACAGGCCAGACACTGGCGACGCCGGCGTACCTGATCGCCATCGGCCACCAGCCGGGAGTCAGTGACTCGCGTATCCTGCGCACCGCAAAAGGGGCAATGCATGAATGTTCTCTGTTCCGTCGATGAAAAACCCGATAATCGATGCCCCGAGCCTTTCAGGCCCTGTGAATGACAGGACCATAATACACCGCAATCAGGGCGGCGGCCTTCTGGGCATGACGCACTCGGCGGTGCGGTCTGGCGTTGCGACATGTCGACGCATACTCGGGGATAATATTGTAACGTTTTACCCTGTGTTCTGAAACGCATCCCCGCTCCCGGGGCGCGAACATGCACGGTTTCCCGCGAAAACGCGATGAAACTTCCTCATCCCTTCACGGCTGCGACACGCCCCCGGCCGTCATCGTGCAGTTGAGCGCCATCGCCCACAGCGCTATTTTGAAGTCGACAATGTCTACCGACAGAGAAGCCACATGAACATTATCTCCTGGATTTTCGCAAGCATCGCCGTGGGCATGCTGGTCAACCTGATCATTCCCCGGCGCCTGAGTGTCGGTTTTCTTGGTACGGCCGGCATGGGCGTGCTGGGCGGCGTGGTACTGGGCTTTATCGTCACGGTGTTCGGTTTTGCCGCCGAGCTTGAATTCGATGTTCGAAGCCTTGCCGCTGCCGTGGTCGGGGCCCTGGGCGGCATCGCCGTCATGACGATCTGGATGGTACGCTACAACAAGGGATAAGCCGCGATGGTTCGTCACGATGTACCTTTCAAATAATACCTTGCAATCAGTGACATACTACAACACGGTCTGCTTGCCAGCTCATGCCTGTCCATCTAGTCTTGAGTGCAGCCGGGTAAAAATATTAAGGAAAAATGTTTTTCCCGGGCTTTTTCATACTGAAAACTGACAGACACACGGTAACAGCAAGGAGCAGCTGACTATGGGTATTATTGCGTGGATCATCTTTGGCCTGATTGCAGGCGCCATCGCCAAGCTTCTGATGCCTGGCAAGGATCCGGGTGGCTTCATCGTCACGATCATCATCGGTATTCTGGGTGCCGTCGTCGGCGGATGGATCGGTACGGCACTGGGCTTTGGCAGCGTTGACGGTTTCAATTTCGGCAGTTTTGTCGTAGCCGTGATAGGTGCGATTGTGCTGCTGTTTCTCTATCGCGTGGTCAGAAAGTAACGCCTGACCTTTTGCGGCTGTCCCTTACCGGACAGTCGCTGATATTCCTCTCATGCTCTCTTCAAACACCTTCGAGTCCGCCCCCCATCGCGAGATTGCTTTTCTGCTTATCGAGCGATTTTCAATGATGGCCTTTTTCTCGGCCGTCGAACCCCTGCGTATCGCCAACCGTATTGCCGAGCGTACACTCTACTCCTGGCTCACGCTCAGCCTTGATGGTCATCCGGTAAGCGCCTCCAACGACATGCGTTTAATGGTCGATGGCTGCCCCGACGATGCTGGTTCGCCATTTGCGCTTGCCATCTGCTCGGGCTTTACGCCATTGCCCTCCCCCGGCCGAACACTTCGAAAATGGCTGCAACGTCTTGATCAGGCAGGGTGCCGGCTGGGAGGCATCGATACCGGTGCCTTTATACTGGCCGAGGCTTCCCTGATTTCTCCAACAGATCGCGTTTCGCTGCACTGGGAAAGCCTGCCTGCCTTTCAGGAACGATGGCCACATCTGAAGACCAGCGAAACGCTTTTCGAGTTGGGACATCGACGTTTTTTCTGCGCAGGCGGGGCAGCAGCAATGGATATGAGTCTGGCCGTGATTGCCAGACATCATGGTGACGCGCTGGCGCATGCCGTGGCAGAGCAGTTGATTCATGATCGTCTGCGTGGGCGCGAAGACCAGCAGCGTCTTTCCATCGCCCGCCGCCTGGACCTGCATCAACGCCCGCTGATCGAAGCCATCGCCCTGATGGAGCAGCATATAGAGGACCCCCTGTCCATTCAGGCACTGGCCGACAAGGCCAGCGTTTCGCGCCGACAGCTGCAGCGACTGTTTGTCGAGCAGCTGGAGAGTTCGCCCGGTGCGTGGTACCTGAAGCTTCGGCTGACACGCGCCCGAACGCTGCTTGAGGAAGGAGAAATGAGCATTACCGCTGTCGCCCAGGCCTGTGGATTCACCTCCTCTTCCGGCCTGGCTCATGCCTTTCGCCGCCATTACGGTTGCCCACCCGGCCGGTTTCGCGCTCAAGGGGAGATGGCTGACAACCACCCAAAGGCCTAGCGAAGGCCGATGCGCCGCCCGGCCTGCTCGGGCCAGTGTGTGGACTCCAGCCTCGGCAGGGACGTGACGCATGTACTCACTGCCTCCGGAAAGGCCTGCGAACGTCCGCTCTGCAGACCGATACCCATCAACATCTGTTCACTGGTCGACAGGATGGTTCCCGCCTCGTCTTTCAGGGTGAAAAAGAGGTGCAGGCGTTTGGCATCGGATGCCAGCAAGACGACATCACAGACCACCAGCGCGTCTTCGTGCACCTGCTGTAGATAGCACAGATGGGTTTCCAGGGTGAAAACGGTATAGCCATGCGCGGCGCGCCCGGTCTCATCAAGACCAATATGATCCATCAGTGCATCGACACCGTGGGAAAATACCAGCGCATAGGCGGCGTCATTCATGTGGCCATTGTAATCAACCCAATCATGCGGCACATGGCGGGTAAACAGTTGTAGCGGCATTAGATGCGTCCTCCCAGACCTTCGGCTTCCGGCCAGTAGCGCTCGACCACTGCCAGCAGCTCGGTCAGGAATTGGTCGCGGCGCGCTTCCAGCTCGGCTACCGAGCGACCGGCCGCCTGATACTCGCTGCCTTCGGCTACACGGTTAATCAACGTATCGGTAAGCTCCGGCGCTTCAAGTCGCGTCCAGGGCAGTTTCAGTGCCGGACCGAACTGTTCCAGCATATGACGCATGCCGCCCTCGCCACCGGCCAGATGAAAGGTCATGAAGGTGCCCATCAATGACCAGCGCAGCCCCGCGCCGTAGACCACCGCCGCGTCAATTTCCTCGGTAGTAGCCACCCCGTCATTGACCAGGTACAGCGCCTCGCGCCACAGCGCTTCCATCAATCGATCGGCAATGTGCCCCTCGATTTCGCGCTGCACGATCAGCGGGCGCATGCCCAGCGCGCGGTACTGCTCGCTGGCCTTTTCAAGCTGTGCCGCCTCAGTGTGCTCACCGCCCACCAGCTCGACCAGCGGCAACAGATAGACCGGGTTGAAAGGATGCGCCACGATCACACGGCCCGGCGCCTTTTGACACTGTGCCTGAAGTTCGCTGGGCTTGATGCCCGATGTCGAGGAACCAATCAGCACCGACGCCGGTGTCAGCGCATCGATTTGCGCCAGCAGCGACTGCTTGATTTCCAGACGCTCCGGGGCGTTCTCCTGCACCAGATCAGCCCCATCAAGCGCGTCGGCGAGCTCGGTCGTAAAGCTCAGGTTATCGCGCGAGGCGCCTTCAGCGAGCCCCCGCCGCTCAAGCGACGGCCAGGCGGTATCGATATTGACCCTGAGCCTTCTGATCGCATCGGGATCCGGGTCCCAGGCCTGCACCTGCATGCCAGCCGCCAGCGCGCGGGCAATCCAGCCGCTGCCAATGACGCCACAGCCTGCTACGGCCATGACTCCGGGTGCCTGAGTGTGTATGGCGCTCATGCTTCACCCCCCGGCATACGCAGTCCAAGATGCTGGCGTGTTTCAACCGGGCTCATGACCCGCCCGCCCAGCGATTCGACGATACCGACAGCCTTGTCGACCAGTCCGGCATTATCTGCCTTGACCCCTTTTGAGAGATAAAGGTTGTCTTCAAGGCCTACCCGTACGTGGCCGCCCAACAACATCGCCTGCGCCACCATCGGCATCTGCATTCGTCCGATGCCAAACGCTGCCCAGCGGGCATTCTCCGGCAGCAGATCGCGCATGGTCAGCATGGTCTGTGTCTGCGCCTCGGCACCCCAGGGAATGCCCAGACAAAGCTGAAAGAGAGGGTCCCCATCGATCAGCCCTTCATCAATGAGCTGTTTGGCAAACCGTATGTGCCCGGTATCAAAGCATTCAAGCTCGGGCTTGACGCCGGCGGCCCTGACCAGCGCAGCATGCTCGCGCAGCCAGTCGGCGCTATTGAGATACACCATGTCGCCAAAGTTGAGACTGCCGCAGTCCAGGGTGCAGATTTCGGGCAGCAGTTCGCCTACCGGCGCATGACGCTCGGCCGGCGTCTGCAGATCGCTGCCGGCTCCGGCGTGCAGTACCCCGTTGTCAATTTCGGGGAACAGATCGCCGCCGCCACCGGCCGTGAGGTTAAGCACGATATCGGTATCGGCCGAGCGCACCCGCTCCACCACCTCGCGGAAATGATCGCTGTCATGGCTGATGCCACCGGTGACCGGATCACGCACGTGAATATGGGCAATACTGGCCCCTGCCTTCGCGGCATCGATGGCAGCACGGGCAATCTCTTCGGGAGTCACGGGAACAGCGGGATTGCGTTGGGGGGTATCACCTGCGCCGGTTACAGCGCAGGTGAGAATGACGTTATGGTTCATGGGACGGCCCCGGGTCAAGGATGAAAGACCCAGTATCGGCGTGTCCCGGGATGATCAACTGACGTCAGGTGACGTTCTGTTGACGCTTTGGGACATCAGGACATCGCAGGCTGCCTTTAGCCCTGATTCTGATCCAACGCCGTTTTACTGCTGTGTCGGCTTTTCAGAAGACTGGCCACGGTCGTCACCACCAGAATGCCGACAATGACGGACAGGGACAGCACCGTCGAAATATGCGGCACCCACTCAAGCGGCTGACCGTCATTGATAAAGGGCAGCGTGTTCTCGACCATGGCATGCATCACCAGCTTGACGCCAATAAAAGCCAGAATCAGCGACAGACCAAAGCCCAGATAGACCAGTCGATCCAGCAGCCCGCCCAGCAGGAAATAGAGCTGCAAAAGCCCCAGCAGCGCAAAGGCGTTGGTCGTGAAGACAATATAGGGTTCCTGCGTCAGCCCGTAGATGGCCGGAATCGAATCCAGCGCGAAGAGCAAATCGGTGACACCCAGCGTCAGTACCACCAGAAACAGCGGCGTGAGGACACGCTTGCCATTTTCGCGAGCGATCAGCTTCTGTTCATGGAACTGATCGGTCACCGGAAGATGGCGCTCGGCAAACTTTACCAGCGCATTGGGCTCAAAATCCTCTTCGCCGCCTTCCTTGCCCTGCGCACTTTCCACGGCGAGCTTGAAAGCGGTATAGAGCAGAAAAAGCCCGAAGATATAAAAGACCCAGCTGAACTGATTGATGGCGGCAGCGCCCACGGCGATGAAAATGCCGCGCATGATCAGCGCCATAATGATGCCGATCAGCAGTGCTTTCTGCTGATAGATAGGTGGGACGGCAAATTTGGCCATGATGATGGCAAAGACAAACAGGTTATCGACCGACAGACTCTTCTCGGTAATAAAGCCGGCGAAATACTCCACCCCATGATCATGGCCCCACACCATCCAGAGACCGGCCCCAAAAATGGCCGCAAGGCTGACATAGAACACGGACCACAGCGCTGACTCGCGCATGGTCGGGGCGTGCGGCTTGCGCACGTGCGAGAAGAAATCAAACAAAAACATGGCAGCGAAGCCCGCAATGGTGGCTCCCCATACCCAGAAAGGAACATGCATGCCCTGGTTCTCCGGCAAAGGTGATTTACCGGAGGTCTCTTCCGCCAAAGGCGTGCCACATCCCTGCGTGGCAACACCCCTGACCAGCGGCACCGGGTGACTGTCTCAAGGGACACTCCTCAAGCGACAATTCACCGTGATGACGACACCGCTGTAGAAAAACGCAGGCCTGATAACAGGCGCCGCGCCCTGCAGGGAATACTCCCCTCCTTCAACAGCGGCAAGTGTCGATCAGCTTTTACATTGGCGCAAGCCAATAATTAAGCCTTAATGTTTTTTCAGACCGGACACAGTTTGAATTTCCAGCCATCAAGGGCTTTGATTAAAGTCATACAATAATAGATACCGGAGTCCTGCCATGTCTGCCGCCCCCACAGTCGCCGCGCTTTCCCGCGATGATTTTCACGCCCGTGCCGGTGCCGAACTGACGTTTGTCTATAAGGAACAGGCCCCTGACATTCTGCGGCGCCTGGAACAGCTGATCGCCCATCATCAAAAGGACATCACCCGTGAGCCGCGCCCGCTCTGGAGCGAGCAGACCCAGATGATGATTACCTACGGAGACAGCATCATTGAAGGCGAGGGAAGCGTCCCGCTGGAAGTGCTGGAGCGCTTCATGCGCGAGCACCTTGAGGACACCTTCAGTGCCGTGCATATTTTGCCCTTTTTCACCTGGAGCAGTGATGACGGCTTTTCGGTCATTCACTATCGCAAGGTCAGCCCCGCCGTGGGGGACTGGCCCCAGATACGCCATCTCGCCGGACGCTTCAACCTGATGTTTGATCTGGTCATCAACCACGTCTCGAGGGAATCGCTGTGGTTTATTGACTACCTCTCGGACACGCTGCCCGGGCGTGACTACTTCATCGAACTGCCCGAACAGACCGATGTCAGATCCGTGACCCGACCGCGCAATACGCCGCTGCTGGCACCGGTTTCCACCCGGCGGGGCATGCAACATGTCTGGGCGACCTTCTCCGAAGACCAGATCGATCTCAACTTTGCCAATCCCGATGTGCTCATCGAGATGGTCGGTGTGCTGCTTTATTACCTGAACCAGGGCGCGCGTCTGATTCGACTCGATGCCATCGCCTATCTATGGAAGGAGCTGGGCACAAGCTGCATTCACCTGCCACAGACCCATGCCATCGTACGGCTGCTGCGCGCCATCATGGAACGCGTGGCCCCCGGGGCGCTGCTGTTGACCGAAACCAACGTTCCCCATCATGAAAATCTGAGCTATTTCGGCAACGGTGATGAAGCGCACATCATCTATCAGTTCACTCTGCCGCCGCTGTTGCTGCATACCCTGACGACCGGCGATGCCCGGGCCCTGACCGAATGGGCCGCCACCCTGCCCTCGCTGCCGGTCGGCTGCACCTATCTCAACTTTACCGCCAGCCACGACGGCGTCGGTGTCCGCGCGCTTGAAGGTCTTTTGCCCCGCCATGACATCGATGCCCTGCTGGAACTGATGCAGCGCTTTGGCGGCTTCACCAGCATGAAGACCGACCCCGATGGTCAGGACTCACCCTACGAGATCAATATCACCTATTTCGATGCGCTCAAGGGGACAAGACGCGGCGCCGATCCATGGCAGATTGCCCGCTTTATCTGCTCCCAGACCATCATGCTGGGTCTTCAGGGCATTCCGGCCGTCTATTTTCATAGCCTGGTCGCCACGCTCAACGATCATGAAGGCGTGACCCGTACCGGCCGACTGCGGGCGATTAACCGCAAGCGCTGGCAGCGCGAGGCACTGGAGCCCCTGCTGGAGGCCTACAGCACGCCCACGCACATTGTGTTCGAGGCGCTGACAACGCGACTGAAAACCCGCCGTCAGGAGCCCTGCTTTCACCCCGACGTGCCGCAGAAGATCATCGATCTGGGCCCGCACTTTTTCGCTTTCCTGCGCGGCCCGCTGCCCGATGGTCGGCGGCTTCTGGCCGTACACAACGTGACCGACCAGTCCCATCCCCTGAATCTGCCCGAGGCCTGGGCCAGCCATCACTGGCGCGATCTGCTGGAGCGCATCGATCCGGACAGCGAGCTCCCCGTGCTCAAGCCCTATCGCAGCTGCTGGCTGGTCAGCGAGGCCTGAGTCAGGCATGACGCCCATTTCACACGCGTCCTGGTTCAGTGCCCCGCTGACAGTATCACCGGACGCGGGTCTGATGATTCAGAATGCCGACGACACCGTTAACGGTCAGGCCGGTGACAACGATCAGGGCGGTGATGACCAAAACACTGGCGAGCAGGATGACGGGGACAATGACCCAGGAGATAACATGGAAGCACCTCCCGTGGAGATGATCTCCACCATTCAGGGCAGCGGTATGCAAAGTGCGATGGCCGGCCAGCGGGTCAGCGTCGAGGCCATCGTGACGCTGGATGCCCGCGACGGCCTGAGCGGCTTTTTCGTCCAGGAAGAAGCGACCGACCAGGATGGCAATGTCGCCACCTCCGAAGGCATTTTTGTCTATCTGCAGGACGGTCAGGACGCGCAGTTTGATGATATCAGCGTCGGCGACCGGGTCCGCCTGAGTGGCACGGTTAAGGAGTATGAAGGCAAGACCGAACTGACGGATCTGACCGCGCTGGAAGTCACCGGCACCGATCAGGCCCTGCCTGACGCCACGGCGCTGACTTTGCCCATGGCAGACAAGTCGGATCTGGCCGCCCTTGAAAGCATGCGGGTGAGCATCGAAGGCGAAGACAGCACGCCGCTGACCGTCACCGACACCCATGAACTGGGGCGCTACGGCAGCGTGACGCTCTCTTCCGGCGGCCGGCTGGCGCAGTACACCGAGCAGCACACGCCGGACCAGGCGGGCCATCAGCAGTGGCTGGAGCAGATCGAAAGCCGCTCGATCGTGCTCGATGACGCCAGCAGTGCGCAGAACCCCGAAGAGATTATTTTCGGGCGGAACGGCGCGCCGCTGTCGGCGGACAATACGCTGCGCGGTGGCGATACGCTGGATCAGCTCAACGGCGTACTGGATTTCAGCCATCAGCAGTGGCGCGTGCAGAGTACCGATGGCCAGAATTTCCAGGCCACCAATGAACGCACCGAGGCCCCGGATGCCCAGGCACTCGGTGACGCTTCACTGAAAGTCGCCTCCTTCAACGTGCTGAACTACTTCAACACCCTGGATGCCAATGGCAACGAGATCACCACGCCCGGCGGCATCGAGCATACCCCGCGCGGTGCCAACAGCGAGGTAGAACTTGACCGCCAGCAGGACAAGCTGGTCAGCGCCATCAGCGCTTCCGATGCCGATGTGGTCGGCCTGATGGAAGTGGCCAATGATGGCTACGCAGAAGATAGCGCCATCGCCACGCTGGTCTCGGCTCTCAATACTTATGAGACCGACAATGGCAGCAACGGCGGTGACTGGGCATGGATCACGCCGCGCGATGACAACGGCGACGTCGTGGCCCCCGGGACCGATGCCATCGCCGTCGGCATGATCTACCGCGCTGACAGCGTCACGCCCGCGGGGGAAGCCGCCATCAATACCAGCGGTGCCTTTGCCACCGGCAACCGTGCCCCCATGCTGCAGACCTTCCAGGACAACGACAGCCAGGAAACCTTCTCGGTCGCGGTCAATCACTTCAAGTCCAAGGGCAGTGTGATCGATGGTGAAGAGGCAATCGGTGACGGTCAGGGCAACAATAACCCGACCCGGGTTGACGCCGCCGAGCAGCTCGCCGCCTGGATCGAGACCGATCCTACCGACAGCGGTGACAGCGATGTACTGATTGTGGGGGATCTCAACAGCTACGCCATGGAAGACCCCATCACGGCACTGCGCGATGAGGGCTACACGCTGCTGGATGACGACTACTCCTACAGCTTTGATGGCCAGTGGGGCTCGCTGGACCACGCTCTGGCGAGTGCTTCGATGAATGATCAGGTCACCGGCACCACGACCTGGCATATCAACGCCGACGAACCCACCGTGCTGGACTACAACACCGAGTACAAATCGGACGCCCAGATCGATACGCTCTACAGTGATGATGTCTGGCGCGCCTCGGACCATGATCCCATCATTATCGGCATTGATCCGGGCAGCGATAATCAACAGGCGGCGGGCTTCTAGAAAGGGCCGCCGGGTTCCGGCAGCGACAGGTTGCCGGAACTGGAAATCAGAAAATCAGAAAAAAGTACCGATATAACAAAGGGCGCCTTCATGGCGCCCTTCTTCGTGCTCTTCTTCTGGTATCGCCTTCCCCGGCGACGACCAGCGTTCTGATACTCAAGGCCCCCTTCAGGCCTCAGAAGGTACCGTCAGAGGCGCTGAAAGTGGCCCGCGCCTCAGGCGACCGCCAGCTCGTTCTGCGCCATGGTGTCGACGCCCATGACCTCGGCTGCGGGCAGATCGGAGAACTCAAGACCCATGGCCGTGGCCAGACCCTGACCCACTTCGGTGTTGTCCAGAAGGCCGGCAAAGATGTCGGAACCCGGACCGGAGGCGTACAGCGGCACGTTTTCGGCCGTGTGGTTGCCGGAGCTGAAGCTGATACCGCCATATTCGTTGAGTGTCTGCGTCAGAGCCGCAAGGCCTGCGTCTGCATGATCCAGGCAGCACCAGCATCATCATTGCTCAGGCCGGCTGTTTCGATGCGATCGCTGGCCTCCTTGTGCATCTGCTCATGGATGGCGGTGAAGTTCTTCTGGCATATCGGGCGACTGGCCCGGCTGCTCGTCCTGACCGGCCAGCACATCGCGAAAGGCTTCGCTCAGCTGGCCCAGCGCCTGACTGTAGCCAGCCATCCAGAATGGATTTCGTGGCATCCAGAAAGGCCGGCACCAGCGCCGGCTCCGACGCCCATGGGTGTCGTTGCCGGACCACAGGCCTGATAGCGGTGACAGGGACTAAAAGGGAGACAGGTTTACACGTCGCCGCGGTTATCGGCTTCCACGGCGTCATACATGCGTTCAAGCATATCGGGGAAGGCCGACTGTACCCGGCTCCAGCTCGGGATGAAGGGCTTGTCGCGCGGACTTTCCAGAAAGGCGACACCGGCCTCCATGATGCTCTGGGCGAACAGCTCCACGGCCTGCTCTTCGCTGTGACGATCGACCTTGAGGCCGTTCATCATGGCATCATGGTAGTAGTTTTCGATGATATCGAGCGCGGTGCGGTAGTAGGTGGCCTTGAGCGTTCGAAAGTGCGCCTCGCTCATGGTGACACCCAGCGTGGCCAGCTTGCGATAGAGCGCCTTGGCGATGTCGGTGCTCATGCGGTAAAGCCCGGTGGAGGCGTCTTCCGGCGAGAGCGGCTGGTGCTTGTGATCGTAGTTGTCGGCAATATCGACCTGGCACAGCCGCTTGGTGGAGTAATTGCGGTGCACTTCGGAAAGCACGCCGATCTCAAGTCCCCAGTCACTGGGAATGCGGATATCGTTTAACACATCGGCGCGCATGGCGAACTCGCCCGAGAGCGGATAGCGATAGCTGTCGAGATAGTTCAGATAGTCCAGCGGTCCGTGAATCCTTTTCAGCGCCCGCAGAAGCGGGGTCACCATCAGCCGCCCGACGCGTCCGTTGAGCTTGCCATCGGCAATGCGAGCGTAATAGCCCTTGCAGAACTCGTAGTTGAAGTGCGGATTGGCCACCGGATAGAGCAGACGCGCCAGCATCGAGCGGTCATAGGTGGTGATATCGCAGTCATGCAGCGCGATCGCTTCAGTGCGACTGGAGGCAATGGCATACCCCGAGCAGAACCAGACGTTACGCCCCTTGCCCGGCGCCTGCGGCGAGAGCGACTCGGCGGCAAGCTCGGCATCCAGTGCCTTCAGGCGCGGGCCATCGTTCCAGAGAATGCGATGGCGCTGGGGCAGGCGGGAAAAGAAGTCGCGGGCGTGAAGAAACTGATCCCGATCGGCGCGATCCAGCCCGATGATGATCTCGCTTAGATATTCAACCTGCGAGAGCTGGTCGATAATACGGGTGAGCGCCGGACCTTCGAGCTCGGAATAGAGCGAAGGCAGAATCAGCCCCATCGGACGGCGTTTTGAAAACCCCAGCAGGTCACTTTCCAGAGCTTCCAGCGGGCGCCGCGTGAGATTATGGAAGTTGGTAATAATGCCGTTTTGATAAAAATCGCTCATGGCGTCTTTTCCCTGTCGCGGTCAACCCAGCCAGTGATCAAGACCTTCCGACCATCCTGCCGGGCCCTTTTGTGTTGTTGTATAAAGTTGGATAGTCTCGACGATACGGATCGGGGTGTCATGCTCACCGCGAATCAGCACCGCCCGGTCGACGCTTTCCAGCATCGGTATATCGTTGGGGCCATCTCCCAGACCCACGGTCAGAGGACGCTGCCCCTTGAGCAGGTGATAGCGATCCACCAGCCAGGCCATCGCGCGCCCCTTGCCGCTGTTATCCCCCAGAACGTGATAGAAACGCCCCCCCTGGGTCAGGCTCAGGCCGGCACCAATCAACAACAGGCGAAAGCGCTCGAGCGCCTCCTCCGTGTCTTCCCAGATCAGGGGTTCCGAGGCTTCCCGCAGATGGGCAAGCTCGGCATCGTGGATATCAAGCCCGGTATGCTCGGCCACCTCTTCGATACCGAAATCGCCAAAACCTCTGAACTGGAAGCCTTCGGTGGCCCTGATCGCCTCCAGAACATCGCGAATCCGGCGGTAGGATTCGCCAAGCACAATATCGGCCCAGCCGCGCTCATCAGGCGTTTCATCCAGACACCAGGAGGCCGGCAGATGAATCGAAGCCCCATTTTCAGTAATAAAGGGCGCATCAAGCCCTAACGCCTGATGCAGTACCATGACCTCTGCCGCGGTCTTGCTGGTATTGATGATCAGCGGCACCGCCCCTTCTCTAAGACGCTCAAGCCAGGTCATGGCCGGCGTATAGTCATAGGTGGCATGGTCCAGCAAGGAGCCATCCAGATCCGTAAACACCAGTAGCGGCTGTTGTGGCGTTGATGTCATGGTGTCCGCTCTATAAGAAAAGGCCATTATTGGCGACAAGGGCATCAGAATAGCCTCTTTGGCCCCGAACACACCATATCGTGTCATGAAAGCCACACCAGCCCGGTTGGCAGAGGGCACGTGGTATATGCCCTGCAGGGGCCATGCCCCGCATACGCAAAGGGCCCATCGCAGTGCGTGCGATGGGCCCTTTACCATGACTGATGCCATGGCGGCTGCCACGGCCTCAATCACGATCAAATTCTTTCAAGCCGTTCCGGCTCAGGAACACTGCTGCGGATCAGGGAAATGGATACCGCCACCGCCGCTGCCGTTACCGCCGCCATGGCCACCTTCATGATAACCGGCATGGCCACCATGATTGCTGTCGTGACGGTTGCCGTTCCACCAGGCAACGCCGCTGCCAAGAAACAATATGATAAGAAGTGCAATGGTTGCCTGACTCATTTTTCCCTGTCTCCACCGTCTGATGCGGTAAATGTGAACGAGGGAAAGATGACGCAACATGAAGTAACAATATGTGCAGATTTGCGGCCTAAACGTCAAAATAAGCCAGCAGTATCAAGGTACTTATCAGATCCTTTAACCAGTTTGTGCCAAAAGAAAGGTGGGGATCTCATACGCCTTGCTGAACCAGAGCATGAGGCTTTCTCTGGACGACCAATACCAACGAATGCCTTTATGTCAAAAAGAATGACTCTTCAACCCCTTCAAACATTAACTCTCTGACTAACCTATTGATGCGAATGACTGTTTCCGCCAGGCCTGATCATTACCCCATCGGGTATGTCAGGTCGTGGTACTTCAGTGCACGGGCTCAATCGGTATCAAATTGGCGACGACTTCAAAAAAAGCGGCCATGCGCCTTTCGACCCGGGATTCATCAAAGCGTCATCTCCCTGACGTCCTGGCGTCATGTCATGTCGTCACCATGAGCATCAACACCCCACGCAGGAGAATGCTCATGGCTTCCTTGTTGATGATGATGGCAGTGGCAATGATCACGTGGTGCGGTATCAGTGTGTGGCTTGCCAGCAGTTTCGGACGCGCCGCTCAAACGCGTCACGTGGGCGATGAACATGCCCTGATTATCATGGGCGCTGCAAAACCGCGCGCCCATGATGACAGTGCCAACGATGATGAATATGACGCCTCGGCATCAGGCCGCGCCTGACACTCTCGATTCGTCTTTTAAAAGAGACCTCCAGCCAGCAGGTGTTCAATCCTGCAGGCTGCAACAACACGGTCATTTTCTGTAAAAAACATCGGCCTGCTGGCTTTGGTACAGACCCTCCTTTCGAAGTCCGCCCGCTGCGGATTTTTTCTGTCTGGATCCGGATCCGACCTGCTGCCTCTACCAGTCATGGCCGCCCTACCCATCCCCTTTCTTTTTGAACTAAAAAAACAGCCATGCGTTTTTTATAAATACATAATCACTTCCATAAGCAAAACTGCGTTAAAGTGACGCACTTACTCTTGAGTATTCCTTAATTCCTGCCTGTCCGTTTGCTACAGGCGACTTCTATCCGGCCCCGGGTAGAGCCATAGACTGGCAAGTCGAGATATTTCCAAATCATGAAAAAACATTTAACAGCAGCGCTATGCATGAACCTGTGCATGGTCTCAGGCTATACTCTGGCCTCTGAAAGCAGTACCACGACCAGCAGTGACGACACCGTAGACGTTGTCATGGTCGGCGGCGGTATCATGAGCGCCGTACTGGGCACTTATCTGGAAGAGCTTCAGCCCGACTGGAAGGTCAATCTGTACGAGCGCCTGGACAATGTCGCCGAGGAAAGCTCCAACGGCTGGAACAATGCCGGCACCGGACACTCCGCCTTTTGCGAAATGAACTATACCCCGCAGCTTGAAGATGGCAGCGTGGATGTTTCGCGGCCGCCGAAAATTACTGAAGCCTTTGAAATTACTCGCCAGTTTCTGTCCTATCAGATTCTCAATGGCGTCATGCACGACCCCTCCTCCTTTATCAACAACACACCGCACGTCAGTTTTGTGTGGGGGGATGACAACGTCGATTTTCTCCGCAAGCGCTATGAAGGCATGCATCAAAACGCCTTCTATGACGCCATGGAGTACACGGAAGACCCTGAAGTGCTGCGTCAATGGGTCCCGGCCATGATGGCCGGCCGTGACGATTCCCAGCATGTGGCGGCCACCTATATGAAGGCCGGGACCGATGCCAACTGGGGCGAAGTCACGCGTCAGCTCATCAGCGCGCTGGACCAGAAGCACGAGAACTTCACTCTGAGCACCGGCAGTGAAGTCCGCGGCCTCGATCGCAACGATGACGGCACCTGGAAAGTCACCATTGCCGATCTCGACAACGGCAGCGAGCACAGCGTCAATGCACGCCACGTCTTTATCGGCGCCGGTGGCGCCGCCCTGCCGCTGCTGCAGGCATCCGGTATTCCCGAGGCCGAACAGTATGCCGGCTTCCCGGTGGGCGGGCAGTTCCTGGTGACCAGCAACCCCGAGGTGGTCGCCCGTCATGACGTCAAGGCCTACGGCCTGGCCGCGGAAGGCTCCCCCCCGATGTCGGTCCCGCATCTGGACCGCCGCATGCTGGATGGTAAGCCGCGCCTGCTGTTTGGTCCCTTTGCCACCTTCTCGACCAAATTCCTGAAGGAAGGCTCCTGGACGGATCTGTTCGGCTCGCTGACGACGCACAACACCGTGCCCATGATGCAGGTCGGAATGGATAACTTTAATCTGGTGCAGTATCTGGTCGGCCAGGTGATGCAGTCCGAGGAAGATCGCTTTGAAGCCCTCAAGGCCTACTTCCCCGAAGCCAAGCGCGATGACTGGGAACTGATCACCGCCGGCCAGCGCGTCCAGATCATCAAGGACAAGGATAACGAAGGCGGCGTGCTGCAGTTTGGCACCGAAGTCGTCGCTTCTGAAGACGGTACCATGTCTGCCCTGCTGGGCGCCTCACCGGGGGCTTCCACGTCACCGACCATCATGCTGGGTCTAATGGCGAAGATCTTCCCGGAAGAGCTTGAGTCCAACGCATGGAAGTCAAAGCTCAGCCGCATCATTCCGTCCTACGGCCAGACGCTGAATGGCAACCCGGAAATGATCAACGCGGTACGTGCCTACACCAGCAGCGTTCTGGAGCTCGATGACACGCAGCCCACGGCTGGCAACGTCGGGCGCCTTGAAACCTTCAAGGCCCGCGCCCGCGGTCAGGAACCCGGCAGCGAGCAGGCCGACGATGCTGACAGCGAAGAAGCGACCGAGACGGTTGAAAACGTCTAAACGGCTTTTAAGTTGACGTAAAAAAACGGCGCCCCGCGGGGTGCCGTTTTTTGTGGAACAGAACGGGTTCGTTCCTAGATTTCCAAAAACCGACGCACCACCTGACCTGGTAGAAAGTCCTTTAACCAGGCTTCCTTGATCACCGGTTTATCGCCTGCCACTTTTTCCTTCAGCTTTTCTGCCAGCGCTTGTTCATTTCTGGCCGCGATCGAATCCTCAAGTTCACCCTTGAGAATTTCGCGTATACCGCCCCTGCAATCAACCGACACCACGGGTGTTCCACAGGCCAGCGCTTCAAACAAAACGATGCCCATGCCTTCAACACGCGAGCTCAGAACCAGCAGGCGAGCATGCTTCATGAAGGGATAGGGGTTGTTCCTGTTGCCGGCAAACATCACCCGGTCTTCTATCCCGAACTCCCGGGAGAGCCGCTTCAAATCATGTTCCAGCGGCCCGGAACCGACCATGACCAGCCTTTCCTGCAGACCGGACATGGCATAGGCACGCAGCAATAGCGCCTGATCCTTTTGCGGTACAAGACGTGCCACATTGACGATAAATCGCTCGTCGGGAATATCCGGAATGTCTTCCTCCATGAGCTGACGAATCTGACGTATCGGGCAGGGGTTCACGATGACGGAAATGGCGGCCGGTTTGAACTTCCAGATCGCCTGCGACTCCTCGATCGACGCCTTCACCCCTCCCGAGACCGCGACCAGATGCTTGTCGTGAAATAGACAGCGCGAAAACAGCTGGTACTGACGAGCATTCACATCCTGAGGCAGCGTATTCTCCAGCACGAATCTGGCGCGCTCATCACGAAAGGTCCAGACCATTTCAAAGGAGCCGATCCCTCGAAAGATGATGCGATCCAGCCGACCGTGCCGGCGTTCAAAGTATTTAAGCCACGCCTTGAAAAGGTACCCGCCCAGATAGCCGGTCCAGACAAAATGGGACCGCCGGATCAATGGATTCAGCAACAGCCGTGAGATGAACTCGATAAGCAACCCAACACCGGTCAGGCGCAACCACCAGCGCAGTGGAAAGTGATGGGTTTTAACTGCCGGACTGGAAGGGGAAAGCCCCTGTTTGCGCCTGCGAAAGACCAGAAGATGACTGTCATGGCCTTCATCGGCAAAGGCATCGGCCAGATTGACAGCGACTCTCTCCATGCCTCCCATTTTCAGGCTTCTTACCACAATCAGGGTGCGCATGATTAAAGTGCCGTACTCTCTTTGATGACGTTTATAGAAGGCGATTCCGGAGTATTTTCATGTTTCACCTGTAGCTGCCAGCGCCAGTCATGGGTTATCAGGCCGCCGACAACAAGGTTTTTAAATCCCGGATATTTCTCTTAGACGACTCAATACATGGGCCACCTGATCCTGCGCTTTTTCCCAACTTGCCGACTCGACATAGCAGCGCAATTCAGGGGCGTTACCAGAGGGGCGCAAATGGATAATGTCGCCATTTTCCAGCGTCACACGTAAACCATCCGTCATATCCGTTTCATGGAGGGCGTCTTTCAACCCCAAGGTATGACACATTTTCCGGGGGTGAGCTGACCACTCGGCAAGCAGCGATTGACTGTGCTCAACAGGAAACGCTTTCAACCGGTCACTGGCGGTATAGCGCTCCGGCAGGTCGGCAACAAGCGCTGACAGTGGCTGCTGGCGATGCGAGGCGGCCACCATCAGGGACAGGGCAGGCAAAAGCGCATCTCGCGTCGGCAGTGCCGTCATCCGACGATCTCCCTTTTCAAGGGTCGTGTTCAGCAGAAAACCACCGTTGGCCTCAAAACCGGCTACCCGATCGTATTGATCAGACAGCAGCGCCATGTCCTCAAGCACATAAGGAGAGCCAATACGGGTGCGCATGACCTTGTTAAAGACACCACTGACTTCGATGGCAGTATTGCAGCTGACGGGGACAGCCAGAGCCTGTATCTGCAGTTCACGAGCACACAGAAGCCCCAGAATGTCGCCACGCAGCCACTCTCCCCGCTCATCGGCCAATAGCGGGCGATCACCATCGCCATCCGTGGTCAGCAGTGCATCCAGATTGTGATCACGCGCCCACTGGCGTGCCTGCAGGCGATCTTCTTCACTGACGGCTTCCGTATCCACCGGCACAAACTGCTCGCTGCGACCCAGCACGATCACATCAGCGCCCAGCGCTTCAAGTACCTGTGCATTAAGATCACGACCGGCAGCCGAGTGCTGGTAAAGCCCAACTCGCTTGCCGGCAAGCGGTTTTCCCTCAAACCATTCAACATAGCGTGCGATATAGCGGGTGCGTGCCTCATCGCTTTCCGGCCCACGGGCAACGCTATTCAGCTCGGGCAGCGGCGCTGAGACTTCAAGAATAGCCTGCTCATCCTGCTTGGTAATTTCCCCCTGAGGTCGGTAAAACTTGATGCCGTTACGATCAAAGGGAATATGGCTGCCAGTGATCATGATAGCGGGCACGCCATCGATCATTGCCTGTAGCGCCAGGGCTGGCGTCGGCAAAACCCCGTAATCGGTAACCTCAAAGCCTATACCGCGCGCCGCAGCGGTACAGGCGGCTGCCATGGCCGGGCTGCTCGGCCGACGGTCAAACCCGATAGCAACGCTTGAAGCGCCTTCCTGGTCACGCATCAGACTCAGGAATGCAACTGTGAATGCCGCACAGACATCGTCAGTGAAATGTTCTACAAGGCCGCGCGCGCCGCTGGTGCCGAAGGCAACGTTTGAATGTTTCAGAATCAAATCAACTTGCATGCTATCGGGCTCCGCCTTTAAAAGTTTGGTGCCGAACATCCTGATGCCTGACACCGGTCCTACCGGCTAATAGGCGTTTTGGCCGATAAACCCTTTCACAAAGGTCAGGATAATGATTTTTAAATCGAGCCTCAGTGACCAGTTATCGATATACCAGAGATCATGCTGAACGCGCTTTTGCATTTTCTCCAGCGTATCTGTTTCGCCACGCAGGCCGCTGACCTGTGCCCAACCCGTAATACCGGGCTTTACCTTGTGGCGCTGCATATAGGATTGCACCAGCTCCTTGTAATGCTCGTTGTGTGCCAGGGCATGAGGCCTTGGGCCGACAATCGACATTCGGCCCTGTAGAACATTATAAAATTGCGGTAGCTCGTCCAGCGAAGTGCGGCGCAGGAAGGCGCCTATCGGAGTAAGACGACTATCCCCCTTTCTCGCCTGAGTTACCTGCCCACCATTTTCCTTGTGGACTTTCATCGAGCGGAACTTGTAGACCTTGAAGCGCTTTCCATTGAACCCGGTACGATGCTGCTTGAAAAGTATGGGGCCCGGAGACGAGCATTTAATGGCGATTGCAATGATGATGCACACTGGTAATGCCAGAATGGACAGAATCGTGCCGAGAACAATATCTTCCAGTCGCTTGATCAGGCGTGCCCCACCGGCCATGGGGCTTACGCTCAAGTCGATGCTATAAAGCCCTACGATTTCGCTGATCCGATGATTGAGCAGTGGCAGGTCAGAAAGCTCTGGAAAAAAGCGAATCTCTACCGTTTGATAGCGCAAGGCATACATCAGACTCTGCACCACGCTTCCCATGCTTAATGGCATGCATATCCAGACTTCACTGCAACCGGATTTCGCAACGCGGCGCGATATACAGGCCAGACTTTCTGGATCGATATCACCGCTTAAACGATGTACGCCAGCCACGGAATATCCTGCGACCTGCTGAACTCGTATATGACGACTAATACTCAATAAAGTAGCGCCGGGGCCAATCATGAAAACATGGCGCCGGTGGCGCCCACGTAACCGATAGCGCGCCAGAACGGCTCTGGCCGCCCAGCGTACAGAGACCGCAATGCCAAGGGAAAGCGCCATTGTCAGCACCAGCCACAGGCGTGAGTATCGTTCAGCCACATGAACGAAGTAGATGATGGAAGTGGCAAACACGGTCACGCCACCCCACACCAGCAATAGCTTGAACAGAATTTCGTAAAATCTGCGGGTACGCCAACGCCGGTACGCGTCCGCTGAACTATTGAGCATCAACAACAGCAAGGTAATGACAGTCAGCGCCCAGAAGTAACGCTCTTCAACATCCCAATGACCAAAGCGATAAAAATAAGCGGCCATACCGCCAGTAAGAATAGCGATAGCATCCAGCACCATTGCGAGCAGTGGCAGTGGTGCTCGTTCAATTAATAATACGCCCTTGTTAGCCACAACCCCGGTTACCTCGTGAAACTACTGACGTCCGTATATATCCTCAAAGCGCACAATATCATCTTCACCCAGGTAGGCGCCTGACTGGACTTCGATCAGCTCCAGAGGGATCTTGCCCGGGTTCGCCATGAAATGTGTAGCGCCCAAAGGAATGTAAACAGATTGATTTTCGGCAACCAGCTGCTCTTCACCGTTAATACCTACTAGGGCAGTGCCAGAAACGACTACCCAGTGCTCCGAGCGGTGATGATGCATTTGCACCGAAAGCTTCTGCCCCGGATTCACCGTAATACGCTTGACCTGATAGCGAGCTTCGCAATCGATCGCATCATATTTCCCCCAAGGCCGGTACACCTCACGGTGTTGCAATACTTCCTTGCGACCCTCGGCCTTTAGCCTCTCTACCAGCGTTTTGACCTCCTGAGCGTTATCACGGCTTGCCACCAGTACAGCATCCTTGGTTTCTACCACCATGATGTTATCCAGCCCAACCAGGCTCACAAGGCGGCTTTGTGAATACGCCAGACAGTTGCTGCTCTGATGGAGGGCCACATCGCCATGGCTGACATTGCCCGCGTCATCCTTGTCATTGACCTCCCAAACGGCTGACCAGCTGCCTACATCACTCCAGCCGGCCTCCATGGGAACCACGACAGCCCTGTCGGTATGCTCCATGACGGCATAATCGATGGACTCCGATGGACAGCCTTCAAAAGCAGCGGCGTCAATACGAAGAAAATCCATATCAACGCTGACATGCGCCATGCTGCGCTGACAGGCTTCAAGAATATCCGGCCGATACCTGCCCAGTTCTTCTAGGTAACGGCTGGCCTTGAACATGAACATGCCGCTGTTCCAGTAGTATCCCCCCTCCGCCAGATAGCGCTGTGCCGTCACCTCATCGGGCTTTTCAACGAAGGACTGTATGTGGGCATAACCCTGCGCCCCCGTTTTACCAGCCTTGACATACCCATAGCCGGTTTCAGCATGCGTTGGCTGAATGCCGAAAGTGACCAGGAACCCTTCTTCAGCCGCCATTTGAGCCTTGAGCACGGCCTCCTGAAAAGCAGCCACATCATCCATGTAGTGATCTGCTGCCAGTACCAGTAAAACGGGATCCTCACCATTGGCCATACTTCTCAAGGCGGCAAGGGCGATCGCTGGCGCCGTGTTACGCCCGAAGGGCTCAAGCAGGATACCACCATGACCAGTCCCCTTGACGCGCATCTGCTCAGCGGCAAGGAATCGGTGTTCCTCATTGCAGATCAAAAGGGGAGGTAAATACTCAAGCTTCTCGAGCCGCTGTACGGTCTGCTGAAGCAGGGTATGACCGTTATTTTCAAGCGGCAGGAATTGTTTGGGATACAGGGGGCGAGAAAGCGGCCAGAGACGTGAGCCGGAGCCACCGGCCATGATCACAGGTAAAAACATGATTAGGGTGCTCAAATCGAGTTTAAGAAGGTCTGAATCACCTGAGCCTTGTCAAGATTTCTGGCCGCATACTCTGAAGCCACAACATTGGGTTGAGACTTCTCCAAAGCGCTCAGAATTCCCTCGGCCAGCGCACGAGTGGATTCAGGCTCGACACACTCGGCAATGCCCGGGTAGTCCCGACATAATATGCCCAGCTCCGTTTCCGGGTCCGCCGTAATCACCGCGTTGCCACCGACAGCCAGAATGTTCGTCAGCTTGGAAGGTAAAACAACATCAGCGGCACCGCGACGCTGAACAACCAGATGGCAATCAACAGAGGCGAGTAAAGTCGGCAGTTTGTCATAGGGTTGCAGGGGCAGGAAAATGATATTTTCCAGCTTTTGTTTTTCAGCAAGTTCGATAAGCTTGCTTTTTCCACCGCCCTCTCCGACCATGACAAACTGTATGTCCGATCGATCCCGCAGAATATCTGCAGTTGCAATTACCGATTCAAGACCCTGCTTTTCTCCCATATTTCCCGAATAAAGTACTATTCTTTTTTGACTGTCGATGCCAAGTTCAGACAGAAAGTCATTGTTTTTGATGGCATCGCTAAATCGAGATACTTCTGACCAGTTCGGGAAAAATACCGTCTTTTTCTCCTCGACCCCCTTGTTTACTGCTTTTTTCAACATGGCTTTTGAAATGGTGGACACATAATCAAAGCCATCAAGCAGATAACGTTCTACCTTGTATGCAATTTTCTCGACCCCACCCTTTTGGGCAAGACCGAGACCAAACATGGCATCGACTTCATAATCCTGCACGTGAATAACGCTTTTCGCCCCAACCAATCTGGAAAAGGAAATAGCCGCCGGGGCGCAGAAAAGCGTCGGCGCTACCAAGACAACCAGATCGGGCTTCCACCGTAAATTGGAAAACAGACCAAAAAAGGACGTCAGTGCAAAGGAAGACAGGTGAAAAAGACGCTTAATGGTGGTCGGAGACCTGGGCACGTATAACGGGCACCGTAATACACTGATGCCTTCCACCCTTTCCTTTTTGAACCACCATCGTGAATAGCCAGGATCTACCTGCCAGGCAGGATAGTAAGGCGGTGCAGTAACAACACGGACATCATGCCCCTGATTTGATAACCACTCGCAAAGCTCTCCCGAGTACTTACCGATACCCGTGAGCTCAGGCTTATAGTTGATCCCATAAAGCAGTATCTTCATCAAGATTCCATTTTTATGTTCTTGCATGATCCATGTTTTCCAAATACCACTGATAGGCATTCTGCAACCCTTCATGCAGACCGATCCCTGCACTCCATCCCAGTGCATTGAGCCGGGAAACATCAAGCAGTTTTCGAGACGTGCCATCAGGTTTGCTGGTATCAAAGACCAGCTCCCCCTGGAAGCCGATAACCTCTTTGAGCGTTTCAGCCAGTTCTCTGATGCTGCAATCAACCCCCGTACCGACATTGATATGTGAAAGCATCGGCTCCGTCGCTTCAGCGTAAACCTCTTGATCGAGTTGCATGACGTGGATACAGGCATCAGCCATATCATCGACATGCAGGAACTCACGCATCGGTTTGCCGCTGCCCCAGATAGTGACCTGTTCAGACCCGAGCTGTTTGGCCTCATGAATGCGGCGTATCAGGGCAGGAACAACATGAGAGTTTTCCGGGTGAAAGTTGTCAAACGGGCCATAAAGATTGGTGGGCATGACACTGCGATAATCGCGCCCATATTGCCGATTAAAGCTTTCACACAGCTTTATCCCGGCAATCTTTGCAAGTGCATAGGGTTCGTTGGTCGGCTCCAGCGGCCCGGTCAATAGCGCACTCTCACGCATGGGCTGTTCGGCCTGCTTTGGATAAATGCAGGAAGAACCGAGAAAAAGAAGCTTCTGTACATTGCCTTGATTCGCGGCATGAATCAGGTTGGTTTCGATCACCAGATTTTCATGAATGAAATCTGCAGGATAAGTATTGTTCGCATGAATCCCGCCCACTTTAGCCGCCGCCAGATACACTTCTGCGATCTTATGGGTTTCAAAAAAATCCAGCACCGCTCGCTGGTCCAGCAAATCCAGCTCCCTGCGGCTCGCCGTCAGAATGTTGCTATAGCCCAGTGCCTGCAGACGGCGAACGATAGCCGCGCCGACCATCCCGCGATGGCCTGCGACGAATACAGGTCGATCCAGATTTTCCGGCATGATCAATTCTCCACCGATATCGTGACCGTGTGTCCAAACTCCTTGAGCAGGGCATGGCGCTGTGCGACCTTCAGGTCTTCCTGAACCATTTCGGCGCACATGCTCTCGACACTTATTTCAGGTTCCCAACCCAGCCTGGCTTTGGCGTACGCCGGATCACCCAAAAGGGTTTCCACTTCGGCAGGACGGAAATAACGGGGATCAACGCGCACAACGGTACTGCCACACTCAAGCCCCGGGGCCAACTCCGCATCCACCGCTTCAACGATACCCACTTCCTCGACACCGCTTCCCTCAAAACGCAGGGTAATGCCGAGGTTTTTCGCGCTCATGGCAATAAAATCACGGACGGAAATCTGCTTGCCCGTTGCAATCACGAAGTCTTCAGGCTGTTCCTGCTGCAGCATCATCCACTGCATGCGCACGTAGTCCTTTGCATGGCCCCAGTCACGAAGCGCATCCATATTGCCCATATAGAGGCATTGCTCCAGCCCCTGAGAAATATTGGCCAGCCCACGAGTGATCTTTCGCGTTACAAAGGTTTCCCCCCGGCGCGGAGATTCGTGATTAAAGAGTATGCCATTGCAGGCATACATACCGTAGGCTTCCCGATAGTTGACCGTGATCCAGTACGCGTAGAGTTTTGCCACGGCATAGGGAGAGCGCGGATGAAAAGGCGTTGTTTCCTTTTGCGGGGTTTCCTGAACCAAGCCGTACAGCTCGGAAGTAGAGGCCTGATAAAATCGCGTTTTCTTTTCCAGCCCAAGCAGTCGTATCGCCTCGAGAAGACGCAACGTGCCCATGGCATCGACATCGGCAGTGTACTCAGGCGACTCGAAGCTGACGGCCACATGCGACTGTGCCCCCAGGTTATAAACCTCATCCGGCTGCACCTGCTGAAGAATGCGGGTGAGATTGGAAGAGTCGGTCAGATCACCATAGTGAAGAATAAAATTCTGATGTTCGACATGGGGATCTTGATAGATGTGATCCACTCGTTGTGTATTGAACGAAGACGCACGACGCTTGATGCCATGGACCTCATAGCCTTTTTCCAGAAGAAATTCGGCCAGATAGGAACCGTCCTGTCCTGTCACACCGGTTATCAACGCTTTTTTCATAGCCATACTATTTTCAGCCTGCAATCATAGATAAGGTTTAAGCAAAATCCTGCGAACTAATTTCATTCCAAATCGATATATTGCTACTTCTGCATCTGCCAAAAGTGTCTCTAGCATTGCAAGACAACCTGTTAAAAAGAACAGGGGTTTTTGTCCACTCTTCTATATGTGTCAACGCAATGCTAACAAACGGCTGATGGACATCAATGACAACACCGCTTTCTTTACCAAGTATTTCGGGTATGGCGCCTCGACCATAAGCGATAACCGGAAGTCCATGACTCATCGCCTCATGAATCGTCAATGGCTCGGCTTCATTCGCATAAATAGTCGGAAATAGAAGAACATCAATTCCATTATAAAAAAGCTCCTTTTCCGCACCATACCTTGGCCCCAAATACTCAACGTTAGGAAGCTTCTTCAGCCTCTCAAGAACTACGCTTTTAACCTCATCATCCTGAAAGGGGCCAGCGATCTCCCCTTTTATAGGCAATCCTTTTTTATTGGCTTCGATAAAAAAATCCAGAAACTCAAAAATACCTTTTTCCTTGGCAATATTGCTCATAAAGCCAATTGACATTAAGTCACTATTGGGCTCTTTTTTGATGGTGGCACTTTCATTGTTGACAAGAAAGGCACTGTTTGAAACGGCTATTACTCTTTTTGCACCATACTTATCTCTCATTTTTTGAGCCATTTCTTCGGACAAGACAATATGCCTTGCTTCCGGACCAGCCACCTTGGTCATAAGCATCGTGAGCCGGCTATAGTTATCGAGATATGAAAAAGTATGATGATGCAAATAGATTCTCTTTTTAAAAGCCCGGGCTACAGCTATAAATAAAACCTCATAAACCTGTCCTTTTCCACCAGAAACGCTTGAATAAAGGTTCTTACACTGCCCGACATTGATTATGAAAAGAAAAAAAGTAGCAATTACTCTTGGCAACCTTGCCAGCCTTGAAAAATAGTTTCTCTTCAAATCCCTCGCAGAGGTGTTTAAACATTTGACCTGCTTTCCTTTCTGAGTCAAATCATTGTAAACGCATAAATTTATGGAGGCCATACCATGTACGGGCGGAGGAAAAGGACCTACCATTATCACATCATATTTCATAACTAATAGCCCTTAATTTGTCTGCACCGCATCGACTTAATTGCTAATGCAATGATATGCACAACATAAATCATGTCACAAAAGTACTCGATGAAAAACTCTTGTAAGTCTAGCGTCACCTGAATAGAAAAAGCCAATTGTTGGCTTTATATTATACGCTGTTGATCGCACCCAAAAACCGGCCAACCATAGCCTCAGTATTATAATCATTCTCACATGCCGAAATTGCGTTAATAGACATTCTCCCCAAATCGTACTCATGATTATTTAATGACATTATCTTACTAGCCAAATCGCTTATATCATCACATTGAAAACTTACCCCGTTAACTCTTTCTTCGAACAAATTAGCTTCGGGCATATGTTTATGCTTTTTGTTATGTATCAAAGCTGGTAACCCATAATTAAAAGCGTGGAGCAAGCTAAGCCCTACAGCCCCTGGGTATATAAAGAAGAGACACTTATTAGCAACATTTGATATTTTATTTTCATCATTAAGCTCTCCATGAAAAATCACTTTCACGTTGCTATCGGGCTTATAAATATCTTCTCTGTTTGTAGAATTGCCTATTACATGTAAAGTGATATTGCTTACCCTGTCTAGAGCTTCGATTAAAAAACTAAAATTTGATTTTTCAGTTAGCCTCCCTATATACAATACATTCCCTGCCCTAGCTGAAACATCATATTCTTTTCTAAGAATAGAAATATCTTTATTATTAATTCCGTTATTTATAGAAAACACTTTATCTCCTAAATATTTTTTTAAGAGACTGGCTTCTTGGTCATTATAAACCAAAACTGCGTTAAAAAATCTCATAACCCATCTTTTTACTCTAAAACTATTGTTGGTTGTATTCGCAGACCATACTTGCCCCCACCATATTATTTTCACACCCTTTAACTTTACTAGCATCGCAGCTAGCACATTAACAATATATCTAGGATTCCCATTTATAACCAATACATCTCCTCTTTGAAGTTGAAGAATATATTTCAGGACCCCTCTTTGAAAAACAACTCCTTTTATTTTTTTTACATCATCTAATATGACGCTCTCAAAACTGGTATTATCAGTTCGGCTCACAACATCGTTCTCATCCATGTTGGAGGCGATTATTTTAAATACAGTGCTTTCTCTTAAACGCTCAAAAAAAGGCACTCTATATAGAGGTATAGCTGGTTGTATTATCAATAGCCGCTGCTTAGTCATATGCTAATCCTTTCCAATCTCACGAAAAACAAATAGACCGTTTCCTAAAAACAAAATAAAGAAATAGGCATTTAAAAGCCACACACTTCCTATGGCACCGAATTTCAACGCAACCATGGGGATTAATATTATATACAAGCAGCTTGAGGCTATATTAACTCTTGCTGTCACTTTAGCTTTACTCATTCCTTGAAGTACTGAAATAAACATATTGGCAGCGCTATAAAAAAAGAGCCCCAAACAAGTTAGCTCAATAAGCTTAACAGCATGTTGATATTTACTTCCTACAACCAATGTAATATACGGCGCAAAAAAATAGAGCACAACTATTGGTATACTAGACAACACTATTGTTAAAAAAAGAAGACTTACCACCTTCTCTCCTTTTATTTCTTTTTTTGTTATGGCTGGCATGATGACCATGCTTACAGAAGTTGCAACCATTGTCATAGGCGATATAATCCTGTTAACTATCGCAAACATCCCCCCCTGAACATTTCCACCAAAAAGGTTCACCAAAGGAACATCTAAATTCCTCATTTGTGCAGCTATTGAATTAATATAATAAAACACTGACTCTTTTAAAACACATATCGCTGAAACGTCATTACTTTTTAAAAAAACTTCATTGTTTTTTGAAACCGACCACAATGAATATACCCCTCCTGCCAACAGTGCCCCCGTAAAAGCGTAGATATTATTTATACTCATCCCCACTAACGAAATATAAACAACCAATGACAACATCCTTCTTTTTATTATCTCATAAGAGATTTTTTTATTATCCCCTTCTGCTTGCGCTAAGCACAACCACAAATCTGCTCTTTTTTCAAAAGCTGCCCAAATTGGTATTAGCATCATCATAAGATGACCAACAGTAAAAAAAACTATTTCAAGAACAACAACCGTTAATATTAACACCCATTTCTCATAGCAAAATATGGATTCTACTTTTTTATTTTCATTTTTTGCGTATGCGACAATTGTAAATGGTGAAAACCCAACATCCGTTATAACATAAGCAACTACAGATATTGTCATTAATGAGATAGTAGTCCCAAACTCTTCAACAGTTGACCACCTCGCATACAACAGTAGCATTAATGCTTGAACCACAGCACCAAAAACTCTTCCTAAAAGAGCCCAAGAAAAACGTTTAGCTAATACTATCAATTTCATCGCTTTTTTCTTTGTTTATAAATAAATGTAGTATATATATGCACACCGCATTAAAAACTCCCCCACCTGACAATATCGCCGTATTTAACTCTGATGTAGTTATAAAATAGGCAGACATAAACATCACTGGAGCAGCAACCAGACCTAGCAAACTATAATTAACCTTTGAAAGGAGAAAATTATTAGCAACTGTCATTAAAGCAACAAAGGTAATTATCAAAGGGCCAGAAAAGACGCCCCAAACTGAATAAATACTACCTAAAAAGCCACTTTGCATTGATGTATTAATAGCTTCAGCATAATGATAGGGGATCAACGTATTAACGTTAACGCATTCGTCAAAAAATAATTCACAAACTTTTCCAACTGACTGCAGCCCTGCAGGATGGTATTGATAATAAAAATAATCGATCCACAACCTAAGTGCATCGGCACTTGCAAAAAAAGCTCTGTAAATAATAGTATCAATCATTTGTGCCAAAGACAAAGAACCGCCACTCAACGCTGAACTGTATTGCATTAAATACAGCATAATTATGACAACACCAAAAACAAAAAATGATCCAGCGTAAAATTTTAAATTTTTAATACTAACATTGAACACAAGGCTTTTTTTACTCAAACACATATACAGTATTGACGCTGTTAAAAACAAATAGTATATATAGAAAAACTTGTTCAATTGAATTGACGTTATAATGGGCAAGCTTATGGCTATCAAAATGTAAAACACTCTATATCTACTTTTCTCTAACATCGACAGGGTCAGCATGTATCCATACAGGATAGGGATAATGCTAAACCTTATTTGCGCCGCATATTTTCCCCAAACAGACCCATCATATAATTCTCTTCTTATTTCATTATAAGAGTAATCTGATAAACCGATGAGGTATTTGAGATGCTCAGCGGTTATCGTCCAGCCAGATTGAAGCAAAATACTTATCGCTATGAAAAGAGCGCTTACTATTAAAACAATTAAGTTAGCTATCCCACCACCTGATTTTTTTTTAAACGCTCCTTGCCAGCTACCAACTGTAAGTAGTTTATGGTTTGTGGAAAAATTAACAGCCCCAAAAACGATGTACGTTAAAATCATTAATGCTGCATAATGCATCCCCACTTTTTCATCTAACACACTTAAGCTTGATTCACGATAAAACTGTTCAAACATTACAGTGTGCGGACCATAAAAAAGACTAATACATAAGAAAACCCCTGTCGTCATGTTCAAGCTTATTTCTTTACATCTAAGCAAGCTGTATGCATAAAACATATAAGATAATAAAGCTATAGTGTTTATGGTTATTTCCATCTATCAATCCTTGAAAAATTTTAAGTTCGCACACCCAAAGTGTAAACATAGATTTATTCGCATATTAAAAGTGTTCATTTATATGCCTGAGAGCGAAAAGAGCTCAGTTTCCAGCGCCAGTAATGCGTGACAAGCCCACCAATGACAAGATTGTGCACATACACACCGGTCCAGAATGACAGATAGGACTCGACCTGGTTGACCAGCATCCAGTAGATAAAGAATGATCCGGCAAACAATGCCATATCGCCAGGTAGTATGCCGCCCCGCCATGCCAGCCAGGCACAGCGCCCAACCCAGAAGGCCAGCGCCGCAATCAGTGCAACACCCAGCAGACCATAGGCCACCCATATCTCGATAAAGAAATTATGCAGATGGCCGAAGTTATCCTTGACCATGGCCGGCAACCAGGGCGTGTGGTCAATGACCAGTCCTCGCGCATCCGGACCCCACCCGACCAGGGGACGCTCACTGATCCATTGGCTCGCCGCTACCCAAGAGTGGATTCGAATGCCAACGCTGCTGTAGGGAACACTATCAAGATTGCCTTCCAGTACCTGCTCGATCACCTGGTGTTCAGCTGTCGCCCTTTGCAGCAGCGTTTTACCGAAAACGGCAGAAGCAATGGCACCAACGATAACGAGGGCCATCAAGCCGATCATCAACGGCTTGATGATGGCTTTACCGCCGGAATGTGACACTTTCCAGCCGCCCCACCCAATAGCAGCGATAAGCAACGCAAGGGTTACGCCTCCCCATACTGCTCTAGTCTGACCAATCATCAGCGCCGTTAAGCACAGTAGTAGCAATGCCAGCCAGAGCACGAGACGCCAGATGATCAATCTTCCCGGATGCACGAAGCGCCGGCCAAATATCACAATGCCCAGCAGTGCCACGCCATAGAGCATGGAGGCATGCTGGTTGTTGCGGATACCAAACCCCACACGCGTGCCCTGCAGCCCCTGTATCCAGTCATCGATGCCTCCATGAACAAAGGTGGCAATAATGAAAGCCACAAGTGCCAGCGACCAGATCACCAGCGTATTGCGAGTGCTGCCACCCAGCCACCAGGCCACACCGATAAAAATGAACAGTTTGGCAAGACGATCAGGTTTTGGGTCGCCGGGCACCCATTGGGGATGGTGGAGGTAACCCAACCCCCAGGAGATGACCTGTACGACCAGGGCCGCCAGCAACAACCAGAAAGCGGTAGAGTTACGCAGGCCATGGCCATAGCGCAGTACGACAACCAGCCCTAGAAAGGCGGTTAGAGACTCTCCAATTTTGCCAACATCCTGCCAAAGCACCTGGAAGGTTGCATAGAAAACAAGGCCGATGACTCCCGACCACCATAACCAGGCAGGACAGTGCCATGGAGCAGGCTTTTGCCAAAAGGTCGTCATATCTAATTTCATTGGTTTCAAAGCTCTTATGGAAATACTGCCTGCTCCAGGTCACGGGCATACAGCTGGGTAACGGTGTTGGGTCAGTACTGTTCAGGCAAATATGGATGACAGATCAAAGTGCACAGTAATTAAGCGCGCGGCATTATAAAGAAGATCCATTATTAATTCGAAAAAATCAAAGCAACCGCGTCTGGCAACCTCAAGGAATTGGTTTTGCCCTGTAGCAAGCCAGGAGATCCCTGCTCGCTCATGACGATAAATACTTCGTGCACCCTGATGCAGGATCCAAAATTGCCATGCCCACCATATTGGGCACCCCGTTCACACGCTGCGCACCCATGGTTTGAAGTACTTCCCGGGCTGGCCTGGTACAGACAGATCACGCATGGTACCCATAGCCACAGCTTTTGGGAGCTACGTCTCTCGGTAAACACTACTCATTAGAGGTGCCAGAACCTGATTTACGCAAAAAATCAGAAGTAGCGACGAAGGGGTCTAAACATGCTTTCGAAAAAAGACCCTGCATGAAGCAAAGGTCCGGGGTAGAGAAAGATGCCGTCAGGTGTATGCAGGCTGGATGACACCCTTCTGGAGGCCCATTGCCGGATGGAGCATAACGGTGATCAGCGCTTGCATGCTGAGCTATATCGTCAACCAGATATCCACCATCGGCTGCGGCTCAAGCGTTACCGAGGCAGGGTTAAAAAAGGTCGTGTTGCCTTCTGAAATGGTTCTGGCAGGCGGTCAGACAGACGTAAAGAAAAGGCCGTGCCCAAATGAGCACGGCCATAATCAAAACAGCTTTACTTACGAATAGACCGGCAGCCTTTCGCAGACTTTGGCGACCTTGCCCTTCACTTCTTCTTCAGCACCTGCGCTGTCACCCTTTTGCATGGCATCGAGGATATCGCAGATCCAGCCGGCCAGCTCGCGACATTCGTCTTCCTTGAAGCCGCGGGTGGTGACAGCGGGGGTGCCGATACGCAGGCCGGAAGTCACGAACGGGCTTTGCGGATCGCCCGGTACAGCGTTCTTGTTCACCGTGATGTGGGCACGACCCAGAGCGGCGTCCGCGTCCTTGCCGGTCAGGCCCTGCTTGACCAGCGAGAGCAGGAACAGGTGATCTTCCGTACCACCGGAGACCACGTCAAAGCCGCGCTCCATGAAGACACCGGCCATGACTTTAGCGTTCTTGACGACCTGTTGCTGATAGGTCTTGAACTCGGGTTCCAGCGCTTCCTTGAAGCAGACAGCCTTGGCAGCGATGGCATGCATCAACGGGCCACCCTGTCCGCCCGGGAACACGGCGGAGTTGAGCTTCTTGTAGAGATCGGCATCGCCCGCGGCAGAGAGAATCAGGCCGCTACGCGGGCCACGCAGGGTCTTGTGGGTCGTCGTGGTGACGACATGAGCATGCTTGAGCGGGCTGGGGTACACACCTGCCGCGACCAGACCGGCAATGTGGGCCATGTCGACGAAGAACCACGCGCCCACCTCATCGGCAATCTCACGGAACCGCGCCCAGTCGATGATCTGTGAATAGGCCGAGAAACCGGCGATGATCATTTTCGGCTGGTGCTCACGAGCCAGACGCGCGACTTCGTCGTAGTCGATCAGGCCCTGGTCGTTGAGCCCGTACTGTACGGCGTTGTAGTGCTTGCCGGAGAAGTTGGGTTTGGCACCGTGGGTCAGGTGACCACCGGCATCCAGGCTCATGCCCAGAACGGTGTCACCCGGCTTGACCAGTGCCTGAAACACGGCACTGTTGGCCTGAGAACCGGCATGCGGCTGCACGTTGGCGTAATCACAGCCAAACAGTTCACAGGCGCGGGAAATGGCCAGTTCCTCGACCTTGTCAACAAACTCGCAGCCGCCGTAGTAGCGCTTGCCGGGATAGCCTTCAGCGTACTTGTTGGTCAGCTGCGAACCCTGAGCGATCAGCACGCGCGGGCTGGTGTAGTTTTCCGAGGCGATCAGCTCGATGTGATCTTCCTGACGGCCGTTTTCCTGCTGCATGGCCTGCCAGAGTACGTCGTCATAGCCGGCAATGGTCATATCGCGTGTGAACATGAACTTCCTCGATACCAGAAGGTTGAAAACGCACCGGACGGGCTGGACAGGCGCGTGGGGGAAAGACGTTGGCTGTCATGATACACAACGCTTTTGGGCCTTTCACTTGAAACGCGGCCATCTCGAATGCGTGAGCGACATCCAGAAAAATGGACATCAAGAATCGGTAACCGCCGGGCGATTCATGTTGCGCGATAATATCCGCCATACAAAAACGGCAGCCCACGGGCTGCCGTTTTTCAACATCGAGTGCCCCGTTTTCAACATCGAGTGCCCCGGGGTTACGCCGGTTCGCTTTCGGGCACAACTGCGGTAGCCGTCGGCGCAGGCACCCTGATGGCGCTTTCGGCCGGCCTGGTTAAATCAATGTTTTCCGGGAAGCCGATTTTGCGCCCAAGCTCGATATCAGCGCTGACCGGGTCAAGCACGAACTCCCCGGCCACGGGCGTAAAGGTCAGCTCTCCCACATAGCAGCGCTCGCCCACCACGAAGAAGTCCACTCGGCAAAAGCCGAAAGGTTCGGAGAGCGCCTTTGCGACCTGAATCATTTCATCAAGACACGCTGGGGCCTTGAGTTCTTCCCCCTGCAGGGGCTTGTAGCCACGGCGATTGAACGGCGCAATCTGCCAGTCTTCGGTAAAGAACTGACAGCGAATATCAGTAAAGCGCCCGGCAATCAGCTGAATATAGATTTCCTGCTCATCACCGTTGTTCAGCACCAGCACCTTGTAATCCGCCGGGACTTCTCCATCAATGAGCAGCGCCTTTTCGATCACCAGCTGCGGTTTGATGGCGCGGTAATGCTTCTCACGATGCAGGCCTGCGTAGTCATAATGCAGCCACTGGTTGGCTTCACAGGCCAGCGCAAACATGTCCGTATGCCAGGGCTTTTTCACCACGGCCACCTGGCCGGCACTGTGGTTGGCCTTGATGACAAACGGCTCCTGAATCCGGCTCAGTTCCCGTTCGGTAATCGTGTCATAAATACCGATAAAGGGCACCAGATACTGTGCGCCGGCGCGCTCACTGATATAGCTGCGCACCGCGACTTTATCGGCCAGGGTCGAAAAGCTGGGATGCGGATAACGCATCCGATGAAAGATCTTTTCACTGACGCTTTTCGGCGATCTGAAATTACAAAAGCGGCCATGAAGGCGCAGGTAAGTCAGGTTAAAATAGATGATATCCGGTGATTTCTTGAATAACCGATAGATCAAGCTTCGCAGCTTTCTCATGTGTTCATGCCCCTTGATGGTATTGACACCAATGGCGAAAACCCGCTCATGAGTCATGGCAGGTTGTCACCTCCACCCTTGTTCACCGATCTACAATCGCCAGTCGGTATTCAACGGCTTCTCCGAGCCCTGTTGATTGGAAAAGCGACGATGTTATGAGAAAGGCGTGCAGAACGGGGAGAATGTATAGAGGCGCGGCGGGACCGACTGTGCAGAAGCGGGCTTTCAGCACCAAAAGAGGGCATTTCCGCACTAAAGTAGTGCGCGTTGAATTTTTGCTACATATTAATCTTTCACAAAAGATGCAGGGCTGATACAGCCTGGCGGCATTAAACTCCTCCTTTTAATTGTCTCTATTTAAAAGGATTAAGCTTTTATAAGGGTGGCCAGCAATCACAATTAATGACCAATAAATCATTAAATGCCGTTCTTTCCTCTGCATAAAGCGATAGCGCCACAGGTTCATCTTTCCCCTTGTCGTTACCCCTCTTTAATTGTCGTCATCCCTCTTTTAAATGCTAAAATGTCCGGCCATCTCTGACCGGACATTTCATTGAATGACGCTGGCTTCCGAAAGGATCTTGCCTACCCTTCTCCCAGCAACCGCAGGCTCTCCATCGGTGCCTGACGCCGCAGCGGCGTACTGAGCAGATAGCCGATACCGCCGATCAAAAGCGCCCCGCCCAGCGGCATCAAAAGCCATACACTCGGGTGCACGCGCACGTCGAGATCCAGCCAGACGCCATACAGCAGCGCGCTGACGCCTTCCGCCAGCATGGCCCCGAGCAGACCGCTGCAAAAGCCGAGCCAGCCAAACTCCGCCAGCTGCGTACGCACCAGCCGGCGATCGCCGGCACCAAACACCCTGAGCAGCGCCCATTCATGGCTACGTGCCGGTCGGGACGCCGTCAGCGCGGCATACAGCACGGCCACACCGGCCAGCAGGACGAACAGCAGCACCAGTTCCACGGCTCGGGAGACCTGACGCAGCAGGTCACGCACCTGCTGCAGGATGGCGTCGATATCCAGCAGCGAGACCGAAGGATATTGCTGCACCAGCGGCCCCAGTGCCTGCTGCTCATCCAGCGGCAGGTGAAAGGCGGTAATGAAACTGTGGCTGAAGCGCTCCAGCGGCCCGGGCGGGAAAATCACGAAAAAGTTGGGCTGAAACGACTCCCAGTCGACATTGCGCAGGCTGGTAATCTCTGCGGTAATTTCACGCCCGCCAATATCGAAGGTCAGCCGGTCACCGATCCCGAGGGAAAGATCCTCCGCCATGCTTTTTGCCACTGACACGCCCACCGGCGCCTCGCGCGTCGCTGCCTGCTTCTCTCGCGCGTCTTCGTCCGAAAACCATGCTCCTTCAGTGAGCGTATTGTTGTCGGGCATGGTGGCCGCCCAGGTCAGATTGATCTCGCGACGCAGGTTACCATCGTGACGGGCCTTTTCCGGGACCGCATCCCGCGCGGTCACGCCGTTGATCTCGACCAGTCGCCCGCGCACGATCGGATAGACCTCCGAGCGGCTATCGGTAATCTCATCCAGCGCGCTGATAAAGCCGTCTCGCTGGCTGGGCTGAATGTTGATCGCAAACTGATTGGGGGCATCGTCGGGCAACTTCGACTGCCAGTCATCGATCAGGTCGGTTCGCACCAGCGCGATCAGCGCCATCAGGGCGAAGGTAACGGCAAAGGCCAGAATCTGGCCGATGCTGGACTGTCGCCGCCGTGCCAGCTGTCGACTGCCCTGGCGCCAGTGCCGTGGCAACAGCGCGGCCCCGCGCAGCAGCAGCGACAGCATCACCTGCGCCACCCCCCACAGCACGACCAGCGTTACCAGCCCGCCGATCAACAGTCCGGCTGACAGCACGAGATCGCCGCTGTAGAGCCACAGCAACGCACCGAACATGAGGCTGGCACAAATGATGACCACCCAGCCGGACGCCGGCAGCGGCGCCAGCTCCCGACGCAGCACCTTGAGAGCGCTGACCTGTTTGAGGCGCAACAGCGTCGGCCCGGCAAATCCAATCAGAATGGCCACGGCCGTGAGCATGCCCAGCAGTAATGGCAGCGGCCCCGGTGGCGGCAGCTCCAGCGGCAGAAACTGCACCAGCAGGCTCAATAGCGCCCACTGGCCGATCAGCCCCAGCACGGCGCCTGCCGCAGCAGCGGTCAGGGCCAGCATGGCCAGTTGCGCGGCAAAGATGCGTGAAAGCTGTCGCTGACTGGCGCCGAAGCAGCGCATCAGGGCCGCCGTATCCAGATGGCGCTCAACGTAGCGACGAGTAGCCATGGCCACCGCGACCCCTGCCAGCAATACGGCCGCCAGCCCCGAAAGGCTCAGATACTGCTGGGAGCGTTCCAGCGCCCGACCGATGCGCGGGCTGTCCTTGCGCACATCGATCACGCGAATGCCGCGGTCCTGCCAGGTCTCGAGCTGGTCATCCAGCGAACGTACGGCCTCCGGTGGGCCGGCCGCCAGCAGCCGCCAGGTCAGGCGAGCGCCGGGCGCAATGAGTCCCGAACGCTCGAGATCAGGCAGATTGATCATGATGCGCGGGTTGAAGCTGGCAAGGCCCACATCATGATCCGGCTCCTCCAGTATCCAGCCGCTGACCCGAAACGGCTCGTCTCCCAGCGTGATGGAATCTCCCAGCGTCAGGCCGAGCGCCGTGCCCAGCCGCGGCTCGACCCAGATAGTGTGTCGCTCGGGCAATTGGGTGGTGGTCTCGGCCCCATCGCCAAAGTCGACCTGAAAGCTGCCGTACAGCGGGTAGGCCGGTGCCACGCCCTTGAGGCTTGCCAGCTGAAAACGGTCATCAAACCCGGCCATCGAGACCGTATTGACCTGTCGCGCCGTGGTCATCCCGGCGTCTTCCAGCGTATCAAGCACCTGCGTATCGAATGGGTTGCCCTGCACCAGGACCAGATCACCCCCCAGCAGCTGGCCGGATTGACGCTCCAGCGCGCTGCCGATGCGATCCAAAAAAAAGCCGATCATGGTGGTGGCTGCCACCGCCAGCACCAGTGCCAGAAAGAGCGCGCGGACATCCGCGGCGCGCAGGTCACGCCTGAGCCCCGCCCACCCCAGCTGCAGTGTATGGGCAACCCCGGATGATGGGTGGCGTGTCGAGGGTCTCGCATCAGGGGTCGAGCGGGCAGTCATCGGTGATCGACTCCGTCAGGTTCATGGTGTGATGCAGCAGTGCTATCGCCATGCGCGTGCAACCGCCCTTCATCAAGGATCAGGGTACGATCACAGCGCGCCGCCAGCTGTGGATCATGGGTGACCAGCACCAGGGTCGTGCCGGATTCACGGTTGAGCGTAAAGAGCAGATCCGCTATTCGGTCGCCCGTGGCACGATCAAGATTGCCGGTCGGCTCATCGGCAAATACCAGCGCCGGACGGGTGACAAAGGCGCGGGCAATCGCGACCCGCTGCTGCTCCCCACCCGAGAGCTGTTTGGGCAGATGTTGCACGCGTGCCTCAAGCCCCACCCGCGCCAGCCACTGCTGTGCCTGACGGGCATCGACGCTGCTCTCACTCAACTCCAGCGGCAGCAGCACGTTTTCCAGCGCCGTCAGCGTCGGCAGCAGCTGAAAGTTCTGAAACACGAATCCGACCTGCCCGGCCCGCAGACGCGCGCGGCCGTCTTCATCCAGCGAGGACAGCGGCTCGCCAAACAGGGCAAGCTCGCCGTGAGTGAGCGTATCCAGCCCGGCCAGCAAGGCCAGCAGCGTGGATTTTCCCGACCCCGAGCTGCCCACGATCGCCACGCTTTCACCGGCGTGGATCTCCAGATCCAGCGCCTTGAGGATGGTGATGGCGCTTGATCCGCTGCCGACGGTCTTTTCAAGCTGGCGCGCCATCAGGATCGTTGTTCTATCCTGTGGGCGTGCGCTTCGTGCATGACCCTCCTGTTCATCCCGCTGGCTATCATCCTGACCGGGGTGCTCAACGTCCTGTTTTCTGGTTTCTGGAGTCGACATCTTGCGCTACCTGAATTGGATGAATGTTTCACGCCGCGCGGGCTCGCGTGCCCGGCGCATGCTGATGATGCTGGCGGTTGTGCTGACAGCGGCGCTGCAGCCGGTTCATGCCGAAACGCTGCTGGTGGTCGGCGACAGTCTCAGTGCCGCCCGCGGTATCGATCGTGACGAGGGCTGGGTCAATCTGCTGCAAAACCGGCTGGAAGCCGAGGCCCCGGGACAGCATACGGTGATCAACGCCAGTATCAGCGGTGACACGACGGCGGCCGGCCTTGAGCGGCTGCCGGAGGCACTCGAGACACACCATCCCGATATCGTGCTGCTGGAACTGGGGGGCAATGATGGCCTACAGGGACTGCCACCCGAGCGCATGCAGGACAACCTGGCGCAAATGATCGAGAAGAGCCAGGCCAGTGGCGCTCGCGTTGCCCTGCTGGGCATTCTGATTCCCCCCAACTATGGACAGACCTACACGAAGGCCTTTGCCAACGTTTTCCCAACGCTTGCCGGGCGTTACGATGTGCCGCTGGTGCCCTTTATCCTTGATGGCGTGGCGCTCAACGATGAGCTGATGCAGGACGATCGCATTCATCCCAACGCGAAGGGTCAGCCCCTCATGCTCGATAATATCTGGCCGACCGTGGCATCGATGCTCGATGAAGCATCGCCAGGCGATACCAAGCAGGCCAGCCGCCCTTAAGTACTGATTCAATAACCGGTACGGATTCAAACACGGCGGCCCGGCCGCCATATCCCTTTTCTTCGACGCACGGTGGAACCCCTGACATGTCCTCTGCTTCTCCTTCCTCCTTTGTGGTGGCCTATCGTCTGGATGGCCAGGGCAGCGGTACGCCGCTGGATCCGGAGGCACTCTCTCGTGCCTGGCACCACGACGAGGCACAGCTCTGGATGCATCTGGACTTTACCCACAAGGATGTCGACCACTTTCTCGGCACCATCGCCGAGCTTGATGACGACATCATCGAGGCGCTGACGGAAGAAGATACCCGCCCGCGCGTGGCAGTGTTCAAGGGCGGAAGGATCACCACCCTGCGGGGGATTAACCTGAACCCGGGCGCTGATCCGGATGATCTGATTTCGCTGCGGGTCTGGCTGACCGAGAATCGATTGATCACCGTGCGCCGGCGACCGCTGCAGTCGATTACGCGGGTACGCGCCTATCTTGACGCCGGCGAAGGCGCTCGCAATGTGGGCGAACTGATGGCCGGCATGGCCGATACGCTGGTCGACCGCGTCGGCGACCTGACCCATCAGCTTGATGATGCCCTGGGCGAGCTGGAAGAGCGTCAGACCCTCAGGGAAGCCGCTGCCATTACCAACGAGGATCTGACCGATATCCGCCAGCCCCTGATCACGCTGCGCCGTTTCATGGAACCTCAGTACCACTGTCTGACGCGCCTGGCCGAGGACAAGATCTTCGATGAGACCGCGCGACTGTGGCTGCGGGAGGCCGCCAACCAGCTCTTTCGCTATGTCGAGGACTTTCGCGCCATGCAGGAGCGCGCCCTGATTCTGCAGGAGCAGATCTGGAACTCGCATAACGAGCGGCTCAACGAGCGCATGTACCTGCTGTCCATCATTACGGCCGTGTTCCTGCCTCTGACCTTTTTGACCGGCCTTTTGGGCATCAACGTTGGCGGTATTCCCGGCGCCGACAGTCCGGCCGGCTTTGCCGTGGTCGTGGTGCTGTCGATGCTGGTCGGCGCCGGTGTCATGGGCCTTTTGAAAAAATGGCGCTGGTGGTAGTCCTTTTGGTGGCAGTCCCCTGAGCGGTGGCGCCTGATCGGCTCAGCGATCGATATGGCCCAGATCGCGCTCGGGATCGAGCCGGTCGCGCACGCGCCGCTTGAGCTCCTTGATGTCGGGAAAACCGCCGTCGCGCTTGCGCTCCCAGAGCACTTCGGCTGTGCCCTGCTCTCCCGAGGTAATCACGATCTCGAAATGGCCGCCATGGCCGGGGGCCAGCGCGACCTGTTCGAGACTCTCGCCAAAGGTGGACAACAGCTCCTGCGCGTACCATCCGGCGCGCAGCAGCCACTGACACTGGGTGCAGTAATGGATGGTGACTTTCATGAACAACTCCTTGAGAAGAGGCGCCGGGCCGATACCGGCTTTCCGGTCAGGACCATGAGGTTACATCATGCAACAGAGGTACTTAAAAAACCGGCCACCCATTAGATAATTTAATGAAGGCATGGGGGCAATGCGTTTTTACTACTCATTATGCTGGCATCGCATCCGCTGGACTTCATATCATGCAAGCCTATCTTTCATGACCGAAAAACGGCTACCTGCATGTCAGGGCAGCATTTTCATTTGAGGAAGCATCGATCATGCAAACACCGCGGATGATCAGCCCCGAGCTGCTCGAACGAGTCGTCAATGCCTCGGGAGACGGCATTGTCGTGGCGGAACAGGAAGGCAACGAAAATATCCTGATCTACGTCAACAGCGGGTTCGAAGGGCTGACAGGCTACAGCGCTGATGAGATTCTCTATCGCGACTGCCGCTTTTTGCAAAATGGCGATAACCAGCAGCCCGGTCTTGACCGCATTCGTGATGCCCTCAAGGAAGGCCAGGCCTGTCGTGAAATCATTCGCAACTATAAAAAGGACAGCTCGCTGTTCTGGAACGAACTTTCCATCACGCCCGTGCATGATGAAGAAGATCAGCTGCTGTACTTTATCGGGGTCCAGAAGGATGTGACCAGCCTGGTAGAATCACAGCAGGAGCTTGAGCGTCTGCGCGCCCGCGTCGAAGAGATGTCTTGAGCTATCTTGCTACTCCCTGTCAGTGACCTGACCAGAAGCCCGCCACCGGCGGGCTCGACTGCCTTTCTTCCCCGTTGATCCCATCGCTGATCGTCGATGCCCCGAGTACACAAAAACCGCTTGCCTGAGGTCTTAAAGGGCGCTATATAGCCTTTTTTGCAGCTGAGGGCAGCCACCATGAGTACCGAGCTGTTTGATGAAGCACCCGATGAGCTTGAAGCCGTCAACGATGATACCTGGACACCCAATGCACGTCCCAAAAAGGGCGAGATCTGCGCGCGCCGGCGTGTTGAAACGCTGCTGGAAGAGCGTCGACTCGAGCGTGATCTGATCGATGGCTGGGATGAATGGGACGAGGAGGAATAGCCTGCCCGTCGACCCGTTTTGCCTCTTGCAGGGCGCCCGCGCGGCGCCCTTTCCGTTTTGAAGAACAATATCCTGTGAAGACAGTATTGCCTGCCGCTTTGCGCTGGCCGTGATGGCCCCTGATCTCTATCATCACGGTACTGGCAGACGACTGCCTCTGATACCCTGCCTATCACCATTGACTACGAGGCTGAATCCACTCCATGGCGCAATACGTCTATACCATGAATCGGGTGGGCAAGACCGTGCCCCCCAAGCGTGACATCCTCAAGGATATTTCCCTGTCGTTTTTCCCCGGCGCCAAGATCGGCGTTCTCGGGCTGAACGGTTCGGGCAAGTCCTCCCTTCTGAGAATCATGGCGGGCGTCGATCAGGACTATCACGGCGAAGCCCGACCCATGCCCAATCTCAACGTGGGTTACCTGCCGCAGGAGCCGGAGCTCGATGACAGCAAGACGGTTCGCGAAACCGTCGAGGAAGCCCTGTCCGAGATTACCGAGGCGCAGGCGAAACTCGATGCCGTCTACGCCGCCTATGCCGAGCCGGACGCCGATTTTGACGCCCTGGCCGCCGAGCAGGCCCGCCTCGAGAACATGATCGAGGCCAGCGACGCCCACAATCTCGAGCGCAAGCTGGAAGTGGCCGCCGAGGCGCTGCGCCTGCCGCCATGGGATGCCCGTGTCGAGCATCTCTCGGGGGGTGAGCGCCGCCGTGTCGCCCTGTGCCGGCTGCTGCTGTCAGGCCCCGACATGCTGCTGCTCGATGAGCCGACCAACCACCTGGACGCCGAGTCCGTGGGCTGGCTGGAGCGCTTTCTGACCGAGTTCAGCGGCACGGTCGTGGCCGTGACGCACGACCGCTATTTCCTGGACAACGCCGCTGGCTGGATTCTCGAGCTGGACCGCGGTCGCGGCATTCCCTGGGAAGGCAACTACTCCACCTGGCTTGAAGCCAAGGAGAAGCGCCTTGAGCAGGAAGCCAAGCAGGAAGCCTCGCGCCAAAAGGCGATCAAGCAGGAGCTTGAGTGGGTTCGCCAGAATCCCAAGGGGCGTCAGGCCAAGAGCAAGGCGCGTCTCAATCGCTTTGATGAGCTGCAGTCCGGCGACTTCCAGAAGCGCAACGAAACCAACGAGATCTACATTCCGCCGGGACCGCGTCTGGGCGACAAGGTCATCGAGCTGCACAACGTCACCAAGCGCTTTGGCGACAAGGTGCTGATCGAGGACCTGTCGATGTCCGTACCCCCGGGCGCGATCGTGGGCATCGTGGGCGGCAACGGCGCGGGCAAGTCGACCCTGTTTCGCATGATCACCGGCCAGGAGCAGCCCGACAGCGGCGAGGTCGTGGTCGGCGACACCGTCGATATCGCCTACGTCGAGCAGCTGCGCGATGCGATGGATGATCGCCAGACCGTCTGGGAAGCCGTCTCCGGCGGCCAGGACATGCTCAACATCAACGGCTACGAGGTCTCCTCGAGAGCCTATGTCGGGCGCTTCAACTTCAAGGGCAACGACCAGCAGAAGTATCTGAAGGATCTCTCCGGCGGGGAGCGTGGTCGCCTGCAGCTGGCGCAGACCCTCAAGCAGGGCGCCAACGTGCTGCTGCTCGATGAACCCTCCAACGACCTGGACATCGAGACCCTGCGCGCGCTGGAAGAGGCCCTGCTGGCCTTCCCGGGCTGTGCGATGGTCATCAGCCACGACCGCTGGTTCCTGGACCGTGTGGCCACCCACATCCTGGCCTATGAAGGCGACTCCCACGTCGAGTTCTTCGAGGGCAACTACACCGACTATGAAGCGGACTACCACAAGCGCGTGGGCAGCGACACGCCCAAACGCATGAAGTACAAGCGTATCGACGCCTGATCGGGTTTGATATCCGGTACATCAAAAAGGGCCACCCTGTCGGGATGGCCCTTTTTTCATGACATTCCTTTCCTTACACCCATTTCCTTACGACCCTTTCATCATGCCCCTTCTGTCACGGCCTCAACGACAACGCTAGTCGTAGAAGGACGCCTCCCCTTCCGGGCGGGTCTTGAAGCGGCGATGCAGCCAGAGATACTGCTCGGGGTGCTTGCGAATGGCCATCTCGATAAAGGCGTTGACCTGGGCGGCATCGGCCACCTCATCGCCGCTGGGGAAGTTTTCCAGCGCCGGCAGGTACTCAAGCGTATAGGTCCGGTTGTCCGGGTTGCGATGAAACATCAGCGGCATGACCGGGGCGCCGGTCATGCGCGCAATCTTGGAGGTCAACCGGATCGAGGCGGCATCGATACCGAAAAACGGCGCGAAGACGCTCGCTTCGCGACCAAAATCCTGATCCGGCGAGTACCAGACCGCATGACCGCCCTTGATACGCCGAACCACGCCACGCAGATCATGCCGATCGATGGCGGCGCCGAAAATGCCGCGGCGCGCCTTGGTCATGAAGCGCTCGAACAGCGGGTTATTGTGCGGGCGATACACCACGTCGGCATCAAAAAAGAGCGAGTGCAGCGCTCCGCCCAGATCCAGCGTCGAGAAGTGAATACCAATGATCAATACGCCCTTGCCGCGGGCCTTCGCGGCTTCCATATGCTCGGTGCCCTTGAAGCTGACCCGATGGCGCAGGTGCTCCGGGTCGCGACACCAGCCGGTGGCGGTTTCCAGAATACCGATACCGTTGGCATGAAAGGTTCGCCGCACCAGTTTTCCAAGCTCGCACTCATCAAGCTCGGGGAAACACAGGCGCAGATTGGTCTCGGTGATATGGCGGCGACGCTTGACGAAGCGCCACACCAGCTCGCCGATGGCCGTACCGACCCACAGCTTGAGCCGCCAGGGCAGAAAAGCGCCCACGCGCATCAGACCGATCGCACACCAGGTCGACCAGTAGCGCGGATGCGCAAAGGATTCGGGGTATTCGTGACGTTTGCGTTTACTCATCAATCAGCCTGTGTAACTTCCTGCGGGCAGACGCGATGGCGCTTGAACACCACCCTGCAGACACTTTAAGGGATCGCGGCGCAAGATATTGGCCGTTGAGTCATTTGTCATCAAGAGCAATGCCTGTTCAGGAGGAAGTGCCGGTATCCGACGAATGATCACTGACGCCACCGTGATAACAACGCGGGACGCGCGGCAGTATACCGGTCAGCAGCGTGTAGGCGATGGTATCGCACCAGCTCGCCACCTCGCTGACACTGAGTATGGCGCCGCTGGTGTCGCGCCCCCACAGGGTCACGCGGGACCCGATGTCGGCTTCCGGCAGCTCGGTGATGTCCACGGTGAGCATGTCCATGGACACGCGCCCGGCAATGGCCGCGCGCTGACCCTCCACCAGTACGGGGGTGCCCTCTCTGGCATGACGATCATAACCATCGCCGTAGCCGCAGGCTACCACGCCGACCCGCGTGGGTCGTCGAGTGACGTGACGCGCCCCATAGCCGATGGGTTCACCGGTTGGCAGTTCGCGTACGGCGATAATCCGGCTTTCCAGCGTCATGACAGGACGAAGTACCTGATCAACCTCGTCATGCAGCGTGTGTCGAGACTCAAGCGGATTGACGCCATAGAGCATGACGCCGGGGCGTACCCAGTCATGGCGGGCTGCCGGCACGCCCAGGGTGGCTGGGGAATTGGCAAAACAGCCGGGCAGATCAAGCCGGCGACGCAGGGTATTGATCGTCTCGAGCTGCGCGGTCAAAAGCGGGCTACCGGGGGCATCGGCGGTCGCAAAATGGGTCATCAGTAGTATCTGCTCGATTCCCTTGTGCGAGCGCAGGCGCTGGCAGATCTCACCGACCCTTTCGGGCGCAAACCCCAGCCGGTGCATGCCGCTGTCGCATTTGACCAGCGCGGTAATCCGATGCTGCGGCCAGCATTCAAGGCGCTCCAGCAGGGCATCCACCTGCCAGTGCGTGTGCAGCACGCTCCAGTAGCCGCCGGTGATGACTTCGTCGAGCTCGCCGGCATCAAAAAAGCCTTCCAGCAGCACGATGGGACATTCAATGCCACTGGCACGCAGCGCCCGCCCCTCTTCCAGGCAGGCCACCGCCATGGCCGGTGCCAGATCACGCAGCGCTCGAGCACAGGCCGTGGCGCCATGGCCGTAGGCATTGGCCTTGAGTACGGCCATGGCGCGGGCCTCGAACGCATACTGGCGCGCCTGCAGGTAGTTGTGACGCAGCGCATCCAGATCAATATGCGCCGTCAGCGGCCTCATGTGGTCAAACCCCGTGCAAAAGGATGGGTATCAGTAGCCGGTATCGCCGGGCATGCCACGCCCCAGACCGTTGAGACCGTTGTCATCCGGCAGGGCGGTACGATTGGGCGGTGGCAGCTGACGCTGTCCGGTACGCCCCTGACTGCCTTCCAGCGGACTGGGGCCATTCATGCCGGGGTCAGGCTGATCATCGCCAATGCCAAGCCCCGTTGTCCCCTGCGAGCCAAAGTTCAGCAGGACCGCCTTGTCGGCGCGCAGCCAGCCATTGAGCACCTCCAGCGTATCGACATCCAGAATGCCGGCTTCCTGGCGCAGGCTCAACAGGTTGAGCACGTAATCGTAACGCGCATCGGCGTAGTTGGAGATCGCGGTAAAGAGGTTCTGCTGGGCCTGCAGGACATCGACAATATTACGCGTACCGACTTCATAGCCGTTGCGGGTGGCTTCCAGCGCGCTGCGATTGGACTCGATGGAGCGTTTCTGTGCCTGTACGCTCAGGACATTGTTGAGCGTCTGGGCGTAGTAGGAACGTACCTGCTGGACGGCCGTGCGTAGCTGCGACTCCTGCTGATACTGGGTCTGCTCCAGCGAAAAGGTGCTCTGGCGTACCTGGGCGCTGGTCGAGCCCCCGGTGTAGATGGGGAGAGTGGCTTCCAGCCCGATCTGATTCTGCTCGTTGTTCCCGCGCAGATTGTCCTGGCTGCTATCGCCATACTGATAGTTGGCAAAGGCGGACAGGGTCGGCAGATGCCCGGCACGCGAGGTATCGAGATTGGCACGCGCCACCTCCACGGCGGCACGCGCGGCCAACAGATCCAGATTCTGGCTGGAGGCCATTTCGACCCATGCCTGCTGGCTGGCAGGCGTCGGACGCTCAATGGGCATGTCATCGGCCAGACCATCGATACTGGAATACTGCTTGCCGGTCAGCTGCTCGAGCGCTTCGAAATTGACCTGAAGAGTGCTCTCCTGAGAGATGCGCTGCGAGCGGGTCAGATCATAGGATGCCTGGGCTTCATAGACATCGGTCGCCGCCACGATGCCGACATCAAACTGCTGGCGCACCTGCTCAAGCTGCCGTGAGACGGCCTGCTCTTCGGCACGCAGGGTATCGAGCTGCTCCTTGGCCCGCAGTACCTCGAAATAGGCCTGAGCGACGTTGTAGAGAAGCTGCTGGCGATCAACGCGCAGGTTCAGGGCTTCCTGAGCGGTCTGGCGCTTCGAGGCTTCCAGCTGATACCAGTTGGTGGCATCAAACAGGGCCTGGGTGGCCTGCACCTGCACCGTGGTACCGGTGTAGTGTTCGCCACCGCTGCCAGTATCATTGTTCGTACCTGTCCCGGCGAGAGTGCTGCTCTGGGAGGAGGTAATGTTGTAGCGAGTGACGCTGCCGGTAGCGCTGACCTGAGGCAGCAGATCGCCACGCTCGATGTCCTCACCGGCCTGCACGCTGCTATAGCTGGACCTTGAAGCGGCGAGATCGGCATTATTGACCAGCGCATCGCGTGCAATGGACATCAGGTCAGCCGCCTGGGCCTGGCCCGCGAGCGAGACGGCAAGCACCAGTGGCAGTACTCTGAACTTACGCATCGAATGATTCCCTGTCTAAAACGGTTATGGCCGTCTCTGGTCAGTATTCTGTGACCGGCTGGCAACCTTGTGGCACTCTCAAGCGCACTGTCATGACAATGCAGCTACCTTGTGGGGTGGCGAGCTTAGCACATTGCAGGATTTTACATACATTCCTGAATGTTTAAAGGCGGAGAATGCCTACCGATTCGCCATGGCAGAGGAGTTATTAAAAAAACAGCGCCAGATTGGCGCCGTTTTTGGTCATCTGCCCGGGGCAGCTCATGGCTTGCCTGACGGTGTCAGGCCACAAGCGGCTTACTCAAAGATGGCGTCCAGAGACAGACCCTGCTTTTCCAGCATGCGACGCAGTTTCTTGAGCGCCTCCACCTGGATCTGGCGAACGCGCTCGCGCGTCAGGCCAATTTCTTCACCCACTTCTTCAAGTGTGGCCGCTTCATGGCCGCGCAGCCCGAAGCGGCGCACCACCACTTCCATCTGCTTTTCGGTCAGCTCGCCAAGCCACTCATCGACATGCGCCTTGACGTCAAAATCGACCAGCTCGGACTCCGGCCCGGCCTCGTTTTCATCGGCCAGCGTATCCAGCAGTGGCTTGTCGTTTTCGCTGCCGACCGGATAGTCGACCGAAGAGACACGCTCGTTAAGCCCCATCATCCGCTTGACCGATTCTACCGGACGGTCCAGATGCGTGGCGATATCATCTGCCGTGGGCTCATGGTCGAGCTTCTGGGTCAGCTCGCGCGACGCGCGCAGGTAGACATTGAGTTCCTTGACCACGTGGATGGGCAAACGAATGGTCCGGGTCTGATTCATCAGCGCCCGCTCGATGGTCTGGCGAATCCACCAGGTGGCATAGGTCGAGAAGCGAAAACCGCGCTCGGGATCGAATTTCTCTACCGCACGAATCAGACCCAGGTTGCCTTCCTCGATCAGGTCCAGCAGGGTCAGACCACGATTGAGGTAGCGCCGTGCGATCTTGACGACCAGGCGCAGGTTGGATTCGATCATGCGCTGGCGCCCGGCAGGGTCACCCTTGCGCGCCAGACGGCCGTAATGGACTTCCTCTTCCGGTGTCAGAAGCGGGGAAAATCCAATCTCGTTGAGATAAATCTGGGTGGCATCAAGACTTTGATGCTGCTGGCGTTCTTCCCTGTTCAGGGCTTTTTCGAACGCGTCTTCGTTATCCACTTCCTTGTCATTATTATCATCGAGCGTCAGCTCTTTTTCGTTCTCTTCCACTTCAACGTCGTCGTGCAATCCCTGTTCAACCACGCTCATATCGACTTCCCCTTTTCGTTTGAGGTCCCCGTGTCATCGACCGTATCGACAACCCTTCGGGTCTCATACACCGCTCATCTCGATAGGGATGAGCGGTCTCCCTGGTGCCTTAGCGATCCGGCAGATACTGCATCGGATCCTTCGGTTGGCCATCCTGGCGTATTTCAAAATGCAGCTTGACGCCATCTGCGTCAGTGGACCCCATGGTGGCAATCGTTTCCCCCTGACGCACGACATCGTTTTCCTTGACGTTCAAGGCGTCATTATGCGCGTAGGCGCTGAGGAAGTGATCGTTGTGCTTGAGGATGATGAGATTGCCATAGCCGCGAACGCCATCACCGGCGTAGACGACAATACCGGGGCCGGCTGCCTTGACAGGTTGCCCCTTTTGACCAGCAATATCAATCCCGGCCGTGAGATTTGTCTTGTCACCAAAATCACCCACAATTTTGCCCTGCGTCGGCCACTGCCACTGGATATCGCTGGTGGGGGTATAGGTGCGATCGGAACGGTCTTCACTGGTGGTTTTACCCGCCACGGCAGCACCGCCGGTGTCTTCCTTGTCGGCACTGCTGCTGCCGGACGAGGCACTGTTGTCCTGTGTTGGCGCCGAACCCTGCGAACTGTCCTGACTGCCTCCGGAGCCACTGCTGGCTGCACTGCCTGCGGCTGCGCCCACACCAGCGGCCGCACCAATGGCCCCCTGGGAAAGCTGTGTTTGTGAGTCGGCATTGCCACCGGTGCTGCGATTGCGATTAATGGAGTCCTCGTCCGGTGACAGCCAGCTGTCATCACCTCCGCTGCTGTCGGTGCCCTGAGCACCACTGAGCGCCGTGGCGTGCGTGCCACTGGTCCCCGAAGACGATGCCGACGACGCAGAAGCCATTGATGGGGCGCTGACATTGTCGTTGAGCCGCAGCGCCTGACCGGGCTCGATGGCGTAAGGAGGTTCCAGATTGTTCAGTGAAGCCAGCCGCCGGAAATCGATGCCGGTTTTCCAGCCGATCGAGTAGATCGTATCGCCACGCTGGACGTGGTAGATGCCGCTGGCCATGGAGTTCTGATTGAACGAGGCCTCTTCTACTGCAGGTGCGTTGCTGATTTGGGCACAGCCTCCCAGCACCGCCATCAGGACAACGCTGCTGCCCAGAGTGGCCTGCCGCATGCGCATATGAAATCGAACCATGTCTTTGCTCTACTCCTTTGACATTGATTGACGGTCCGTGGAGACCCGTGACGAATCAGCACCGGAGCGCTCTCCCACGGCGACTACCACGATAAAACCGACCAGCGCCAGCGCCAGCGCGATCCACAGGTGTGCCGGCTCACCGGTCACGGCCGTATAGGCCTCCGGCGACAGCAATTTGTACTTCAGTGGTACCACTTCGCCACCCGGGGACATCGTGTAGCTTTCCAGCGAACGCCAGGGCCAGAGTACCGGAAGCGATCCCAGAATAAAGCCGATCAACAGATAGAGCGTGGTGGAATAGTGATGTTTGAAAAGCCACGACAGCACGCGCGAAAAGGTGAAAAGCCCCAGCAGACAGCCCAGCGCAAATTGCCCCATGACCACGACATCGAAGGTCTTGATGGCGTCGATCACGGTGTGATACATGCCCATGGTCAACAATAAAAAGCTGCCGGACACGCCGGGCAGCAGCATCGCACTGATGGCGATGGCGCCTGCCACGAACAGCATCAGCGCCCCACCGCCACTGGGCAGGATGGCCGGCAGAAAGTGTGCCAGCAGCGCCCCGAGCGCCAGGGGCAGAAGAAAGACGAGACGCCAGCGATCCAGCCGGCGTGCCACCACGATCGCCGAGGCGACTACCAGCCCGAAAAAGAAGGCATTGAGCAGCAGGGTCTGGTGTTCCAGCAGGTAGCTCACCAGGTGCGCAAGACTCAATACGCTGGCCGCCACGCCGGCCAGCAGCGGTATCAAAAAGCCGAGATTGAGATGAACGATCAGACCTTTCAGGCCGTGTTCACGCAGCGCGCCGATCGCGCTCGGACCAAAGCGCCGAATGGTCTCGATCAGCTCCTGATAGATGCCTGTCACGAATGCGATGGTACCGCCGGACACGCCAGGCACGGAATCCGCCGCCCCCATGCCCATGCCTTTCAGAAAAAGCGTCACATGCCTTTTCACTTGTTCTACTCCAGATAGATGGGCGGCACAAAGACCGACTCGGGAAAACCTGTAAAAGAGCGCATCGGCGCAACACACGTGCAGCGCTTGTTACGCACCCGTCGGCTCGAGGGGCGCGAGTATCTCATCGCCCCTGACGGCTGTCTGCCCCGAGGTGTTCAGACATGCTTTATCAGGTCAGATCCCCGCCTTGCTGGCGCTGACCGGTCAATGCCTCAAGCCAGCCACTGACGTCTGCAATCGAGGCGTGACGGGTCAGATCGGTCTGCAGCGGTGTGATTGAAACAAAGCCGGCCTCAATGGCGGCAAAATCGGTATCTTCACTCATATCGGCGCTGGCCCCCGAGGCCGCGATCCAGTAACGGGTGCGACCTCGCGGGTCCTGCAGCCGTATGGGCTGGCTACCCTGACCACGATGGCCCTGCCGGGTCACCCGAAATCCCTTGAGCGCTTCCCAGGGCACATCGGGCACGTTGACGTTCAAAAGGCTTCGGGGCGGCAGTGCCAGCTGCTCGACGGCGCTGACCAGGGTGGCGGCCACCCGGCCGGCCGTTTCGAAATGCTGATGCCCCGCCAGCGACATGGCAATCGCTGAAAGACCCAGCGAGCGACCTTCCATGGCCGCTGCCACGGTGCCGGAATAGAGCACATCATCGCCCAGATTGGCACCGTGGTTGATGCCGGAGATCACCATGTCGACCGTTTCATCGAAGATATCACTCACGCCCAGATAAACGCAGTCCGCAGGCGTGCCGTCCACGCTGTAAAACCCGCTGTCCAGCGGCGTCAGCGACAGCGGATAGGACAGCGTCAGCGAATTGCTGGCCCCGCTGCGGTCGCGATCAGGCGCAATGACCCGAAGTCTTGCCTGATCGACCAGGGCGTCATGCAGCGCCCTGAGTCCCGGGGCATGAACCCCGTCATCATTGGATAAAAGCAGTCTGCGCATTGGACTTCCCTGTTCATGTCGGTTCAAAAATGAATAAGACCACCCGGGCACACGGCTGTCTGTCCGCTCAAGGCATCGCTTTCCTAAAGGGCCGGGTGCGCAAAGAGCTCACGCAGCACGGCCGTGGCAAATCCGCCGCGCGCCAGCGAAAAACGAAGCCAGAGCCCTTCACCCTCATACTCAAGCCCGGGCGATTGAAGACAAAGTCGCAAGGGCCGTCGCATGGGGGCGGCGCCCGCCTTTTCGATACCTTCGGCAAGCGATGACTCGCGCTCGGCAACGGCACGCTCAAGGGCGAGAGCTTCACCACTGACGCCGCTGTCGCCACGCCCCCAGAGCGGGCCGGTAGGATGAATATCCAGCGCGGCCAGTCGTGACCTCAGATCATCATCGAGTGCTTCACCGTTAAATTGACTGGCGCTGCCCTCCAGATTGAAAACATCACCCGCCAGACCGCTGGCCCAGTTGCCCTGTTCGATGCGCGCGCTCAGCACCTGATTGAACAAAAAACTGCGCGCGCTCGACAGCAGAAACCCGTCGCGATCCTGCTTCTTTTTCCAGCCACGCGCCATCAGCGCTCGGGCACGGGTGAGATTGCTGCCCTGATGGCCAAAGCGCTGGGGCCCGAAGTAGTTCGGTACACCGTGTACTACCAGTTCATGCCAGCGCGCCTCGAGCGAGCCTTCCGCAACAGCCTCGCCGGTCACATACAGGGCAAATCGATTGGCGCGATGCACGCCGCGGCGCAGCTTGCGCGGGTGGCGACCGAAATCCAGAAGCCGAACTCCATCCATCTCGACCTGTTCGGCCAGCCCCGAGGGCGTTGGCCGCCCTGTCAGGGCAACCGATATCCACTGACGCGTCAGGGCGGTGTGATCCTTGAGACCGCTGACCCCAATATCGCGCGGGGCCACTTCAAGCGTGTGCGACAGGTGTCGAACCAACTGCGCGGTGGACAGATTGCGCTTTTCACAGTGCAGCCACAGATGCTCCCCTTCGCCTTCGGGCGTAAAGGACATCTGTTCTTCGACCTGAAAGGCTTCGGGAAATTCACGAAATCGCCCTGAATGGGGCGGCTGGCCCAGACTTCTGGCCCAGTCGGGCAGCGGTGAAACCGGGGCCTCGCTCATGTCTCGGGTCATGATGCCTCGTCATGACGCATTAAAAGCGCCACGGCTTCCACGGCAATGCCCTCGCCGCGACCGGTAAAGCCAAGCTTTTCGGTGGTGGTGGCCTTGACGTTGACACTCGACATTTCAAGCGCGATATCGTTGGCGATCACTTCGCGCATGGCGCCAATGTGCGGCGCCATTTTGGGGGCCTGCGCCAGAATGGTGACATCGACGTTGATCAGCCCAAATCCCTTCCGGTTGACCAGTGCCACCACGTGACGCAGCAGCGCGCGGCTGTCGGCGCCGCGCCACTGTTCATCGGTATCGGGAAAATGCTGGCCGATATCGCCCAGCGCGGCGGCCCCAAGCAGGGCATCGCTTAACGCATGCAGCACCACATCACCATCGGAGTGCGCCACAAAACCGTAATCAAAATCGACGCGCACGCCGCCCAGCATCAAATGATCGCCCTCGCCAAAGCGATGGACGTCAAAGCCATGACCGATACGCAGCCGGGCGAGCAGGGAAGGATCAGACAGGCTCATGGCCGGACTCCTTGTCGGACAGGGATAAATGAACGCTGGCCCGCTGGGCAGACAGGATCTTCCCGGCCAGCGCCAGGTCTTCGGGATGGGTGATTTTCAGATTGTCGCTGCGCCCGGTGACCAGCAGGGGCGCATGTCCCAGCTGCTCGACGCCCGAAGCCTCATCGGTCATCAGAAAGCGCGCCTCAAGGGCGGTCATGAAGGCATCGCGCAGCACGCCGTAGCGAAAACCCTGTGGTGTCAGGGCACGCCAGAGCCCCTGACGCGGCACGGTCGCCTCGACGCGCTGATCACTATCCTGACGCTTGAGGGTGTCGGTGACCGGCGCCGCCAGCAGTCCACCTACCGGGTCATGTCGGATGGCGTCCATCAGTTGGTGCAGATCCGCCACGGTGACACACGGGCGCGCCACATCATGAACCAGCACCCAGTCATTAACATGGGCGTGATCGGCAAGCCAGTCGATACCGGCGCGGACCGAGTCCGCCCGCTCATCGCCACCGTCCAGACGCTGCCAGCGCGCGAAGGGCACCATGGATTCATGAAACCACTGATCCTCGGCATCCAGACACAGCAGCAGGGTGGCCTCGGGGAAGGCGTCGTGCAATCGCGCCAGCGTACACGCCAGTACGGTGGCGTCATCGAGCAGCAGATATTGCTTGGGGCACTCGGCACGCATGCGCGTACCGCGCCCGGCGGCCGGCACGATCAGCCACTGGGGCGCACTCATTGCTCCCGTCCGGCAAACTGGTCGCGGGCTTCATCGGCGCTTTGATCGGCTCCGGGCGGCGCCACAGGCGTGGGATTGTGGCTGGCCTTTTCACTGGGCACCCAGAAAAACTGCTCATCATCGCGGATCATGCCCAGGTCGTTGCGCCCGCGCTCCTCGATCGCATCAAGGCCGTTTTTCAAATCCACCACCTCGGCGGCAAGACGGTCGTTGCGGTCGGTCAGCAGCTGATTGCTCTCGTGCAGCTCGTCGGCGCGCGCCTTGACCCGGCTGTGCTCCAGAAGGCCGCCATCTCCCAGCCAGAGCTGATACTGCAACGCGGCCAGCGCGACGACCAGCGCGATTGAAATCCATTTGAGCATCGTGATCTATATCGTTGTCGGCCGAACCGGCCCTGGGGAAAGCCGCAATTATGCCATTATCCAGCGGTGGATCGTCCAGCGAGCACCATATCGAAACGCAGTGAGCGACCCCGGCTGCCAGGGCAGGCGGGGCATGACCTGCCCCGCCGCCGGGCTACCAGCGGCGAATCACATCGGCGTGCAGGGAATAAAGTGTCAGGGTTTGAACATCAAGAGCCTCGCGCTCAAGGCGTGCTCGATCCCTGAAATAGTATTCCAGGGTTTTCGTGATGGTCGAGAAGGCCAGTTCCGACCAGGGGATGTCCTCTTCCCGGAAAAGACGCACCTCAAGACTTTCAGGCCCCGCAGAGAAAGCCGGTGTCAGGTCGTTACGCAGTCGGGCCAGATAGATCATGTAGACCTGATTGATGTGAGGCAGATCGACCATGGTATAGAGCCCGCCCAGTTCGACCTCGGCACAGGCCTCTTCACGGGTTTCACGAATGGCGGCTTCGGGGGTGGTCTCGCCGTTTTCCATGAACCCGGCAGGCAGGGTCCAGAATCCTTTCCGTGGGGCGATGGCGCGCCGGCACAGCAACACCCGGTCATCAATAATGGGTAGACTGCCGGCCACGATCCGTGGATTCTGATAGTGGATGGTGCCGCAGTTATCACACAGATAGCGTGGACGATCATCGTCCGATGGAATGGCAAAGCGCACCGGCGCGCCGCAATGGCTGCAAAAATTCATGTGTTCCTCGTCGCTTACGGCGCGTGACCGAACGCTTTACACTACGTTTGATCACCTCACGTGTCGATTGGCGATTTTGCCATGAAACACTGGTCTTTCTGCTGGAAAGTGTCCTTATGCTGCTAACGGCACAACATCGACTCAAGGACTACCGGCCGGCGCAGCTCGACGGCCGCTACCCGCGCGCTGCCGTGCTGATGCCGATCGTCAACCATGATGCCCCAACCCTGTTGCTGACCCGGCGTAATGCGCGCCTGAGCTCTCATGCCGGTCAGGTCGCCTTTCCCGGCGGCAAGCTTGACCCCGAGGATGCCAATCTTCAGGCCTGCGCCCTGCGTGAAAGCTTCGAGGAAATCGGCCTGCCCCCCGGAAAGGTTCGCCTGCTGGGTCGGCTTTCCGATCGTTTTTCGGCCAACGGCATGATCGTGACGCCCTTTGTGGGGCTGATCGAGCCTGATGTGCGCTTTACGCCCAATCCCGACGAGATCGATACCATTTTCGAAGTCGAGCTGGCACGCTTGATGACCGACCCGCGTCAACACACCGATGTGATTCACGATGACGAGACCTGCTGGTACGTGCCCAGCTACACGATTTTCGAGCACACGCTCTGGGGGCTGTCGGCGATGATGGTCGTCGAGCTTTTAAACGTGGCCTTTCATGTGGATATCGGGCTTGATCGCTATCCTGAAACCTCGACACTGCGCCATCTTCCGCCCCGACCTTCACGCAGGCGCCCGTCATGAGCACCGTTACCGATGATTTCGATCGCGAGGTTCACACCCTGCTGGCAGCCTCTCCCCTGATTCCCGAGCGTATCGATGCCCTCATCGAGGATTTGATCCAGCAGGGGTTCAGTCATCAGCGCGATTTCTTTTCCCCGCTGTTAATTGATGCCTTGCTGGCCGATCTTGAACGTCTTGAGGCTCATGATGCCCTGACAAGTGCCGGCATCGGTCGACTCAAGGAGCACCAGCTGGCCACCAGCATTCGTGGCGACGCCATTCGCTGGCTGAATCGGGAAAGCCCGGCACAGCAGGTGTATCTCCAGCGCCTGGAGGAACTTCGTGAGCAGATCAACCGGGCGCTTTTTATCGGTCTGTTCGAGTTCGAGGCCCATTTTGCCCGCTACCCGCCGGGCGCCTTTTACAAGCGTCACGTGGACAGTTTTCAGGGCCGTGCCAACCGGGTGATCTCCACAGTGACCTATCTTAATCGCGACTGGCCCGTTGACGGCGGTGGCGAGATGGTGCTGTTTGAAAACCAGCAGCAGGGTCCGAACGGGCCTGCCCCCGATGCCCCGATCCGGGAAATGGTCCGGGTACTTCCTGAAGCCGGCACGCTGGCCTGCTTTTTATCGGAGTCCGTGCCTCATGAGGTGCTGCCCACCCGACTGCCACGCGCCAGCATCGCGGGCTGGTTTCGACGCAACGCCTCGGTCAATGGCGTGGTCGACCCCGCTCGCTGAGCCACCGATACTCATCGATCGATGGCTTCCGTTCACGCCGCAGGCCTGGCGTGGGGCGTGCCCTTGCCTCCCTCTTCATTAAAGTCCTGCGCGGCGCGGCCGACATCATGGGGTAATTGCAATCCGAAAGGCCAGAGCCCGAGCGATTGTCAGACCCATTTCCCCGTGAGATTCCGCTCCGATGAAATTCCTGCCCATTGTGCTGACAGCGTTACTGTTGACGTGCAGTGCTGGCGTACAAGCACAGACCCGCCTTGTAGATGATCGGGTGACACTAAGCGGTTTCGGCACGCTGGGGCTCATCCACAACGATCAGAAAGAGGCCGACTTCGTACGTGATGTTGGCCAGCCAAAGGGCGCCGAACAGGGCTGGAGTGCTCGAGCCGATACCCGCCTGGGGCTACAGGCCAGTCTGCGCCTGACCGACGAGCTGGATGGTGTGGTGCAGGGCATGAGCCAGTATCACAGCTCGGGCGACTTCAGTCCCGAGCTGATGCTGGCCTTTGTACGCTATGCACCCGACCCGGGTCTTCAACTTCGTGCCGGCCGCCTGGGCTGGGATGTCGATCTGCTCTCGGAGTCGCGCTATATCGGCTACGCCTACCCCTGGATTCGCCCACCGGTGGATCATTTTGGCGTGCTGCAGCTGACCTATATCGATGGCGCCGATGTCACCTTTACCCGACCGCTTGGCGATGACCTGATCTGGGCACGATTTTTTGCCGGCAGCTCCGACAGCCGTTTTTTCATGACGGACGCGCTGGAGGCCGATTTCGATGCCCATCATGTGCTTGGCGGGCACCTCAACTATGAAACCGGTTCGTGGCGGTTGGTTTCGCGCCGGCTACACCAGGGTTCGCTCGGAGGTCAGCTTCAGCGGTACTGATGCGGATCTGATTGGCCAGCTTTATAGCGTCGATGCCAATCACTATCTCAACTATCTGATCGGCTTTGATGAACTGCAAATCTATTCGCTGGGCGCGGCCTACAGCGCAGGCCCCCTGCAACTGCAGGCGATCTGGAATCGCGACATTCTGGCCGATGGCGACACCTGGCTGGATACCGGATTCGTCTCGGCGGCGTGGCGCATGACCCGTTGGACGCCCTACGCCATGCTGTCAGGCGTGAGAACACATGACAGCCGTGAGGATCCGATCGGCTCCAATGTCGGTCAGCATACCTGGTCGCTGGGAGTTCGATATGACGTTATTACCAACATGGCACTCAAGGTGCAGCTTGACCGCATCCACACGCGAGTGCCGGGACTTCTTTGGCGCGGCACCGATGGCAACTGGAAGGACGATCAATCAAATCTTGTCAGCCTCGGGCTGGATTTCATCTTTTAAGGAGACTTCCATGCCCCGGTTCATGCATCTGGCACGCGTCACCACAATGGTCCTGCTCATCATCAGTACCACCACGGCCCGAGCTGATATTGTCATCGTCATTAACGAGGCCAGTGCGGTACGCCAGATCAGTCATAGCGAAGCGGTCAATATTTTCATGGGCCGCTACCGGCGACTGCCCAACGACAGTGTGGCTCTGCCGATCGATCAGGCCCCCCTAAAGGCACGCTTTTACAGGGCGCTAGTGCAAAAGGACATGGCCGAAATCAACTCCTACTGGGCGAGACTGGTCTTCTCGGGGCGGGCCTCGCCTCCGCAGCAGACTGACACGCTGAAGGATCTCGTTGATATCGTGACGCATAACAACAATGCGCTGGGCTATGTAGACGCCGCTCACATGCCGCCTCACATGCGCGTTTTGCTGACGCTCAGCGAATCACCATGACAAACATCCTGAGGCTTTTTCGCAGTCGCCTGGCGCTGCGGGCTGCCGCCAGCATTGTGGCCATCGTGGGCGTGCTGGGCATCGCCTTTTTGTTGTCAGCCGTGCACCTGCGCGCCGAGTCCGAAAAGAAGATCCAGCAGACGCGCCTTGAAGGCCTGATTTCCACGGTCGAGCGCACTGCCCAGATTGCCTGCTTTCTGGAAGACCACCAGCTGGCCGACGAGGTGACTCAGGGACTGTTGAGCAATCGGATCGTACGTGAAGCGCGACTGATTCGTGGCGATGGCAGCGCGCTGGCCGACCATGTAAACGCCAATGAGCATAGCAGCGGCACCCCGATTACCCGGGCCATCAACTCGCCTTTCGAACCCGGGCGGCAAGTCTGCAGGCTGATGCTGGTACCGGATCAGGACTGGATCGACAGCATGGTCAACAACGCCACGCGGTTTTTGTCCGTTGCCCTGGTGCTGCAGCTGTCAGGCATCGGCCTGAGCGTCATTCTGGTGGTGTTTTATTTTGTGACCCGCCCCATCAGTGATATCTCGCAAAAACTGCATGCCCTCGAGGCGGAAACAGGTCAGAAGCTCCCGCCCCCCGGTGGTCACCACAAGGACGAGATCGGCACCCTGGTGCACAGCGTTAACGCCATGATTGACCGCCTGGTCAGCAGCCTGAGCGAGGAGCGCCGACAGCGCCTGGCGCGTGAAATCGAGGAGCGGCGCTATCGCACCCTATTTGATAATGTCGAGGCCGGCATCTTTGAGCTGGACGATCAGGGTCAGCTGCTATCGGCCAATCCGGCCTTCTGTCGTCTGTTTCTGGAAGGCCGGGCACTTGATCTCGACGCGCCACTGATCGCCTTTACGACACTGGCCAGCGAAGGCGGACCAACGCTACAGGAACTCACCACGCGCCGGGCACGACGAGACGGCACCCGCGAATGGGAAATGGCCGTGGGCGAAGGTGATCGAAGACGCTGGGTCAATGTCATGGTCAGTCGTCTGGAAGAGGGACGCCTACAGGGCGTGGCACACGATATTACCGAGCGTCGTCGCGCCGCCGAGGCAGCCGAAAAGCTCGCCGTGACCGATCCCCTGACCGGGCTCGGCAATCGATTGGGCTTCGAACGCCGGCTCGGGGTCATCGACAGATACCAGCGTCTTCATCCGGAGTACCAGCATGCGCTGATGATGCTTGATTTCGACCATTTCAAGCAGGTCAACGATGTCTATGGCCATCATGCCGGCGATGAAGTGCTCAAACAGATTGCCGGCATGTTGCGCGCCATATCACGCCAGCATGACTATCCCGCTCGCCTGGGCGGTGACGAATTCGTGCTGCTGCTCGATCACAGAACACCTCGGGACGACCTGGCCGGCATGGCACAGCGGCTGATCGACAGCATCAATCAGCCGCTGATACTGTCAAGCGGCCAGCAGGTACGACTGGGCGTCAGCATTGGCATCGCAGTGCTGGGCAGTGACACCCGTGAGGTACAGGCCCTGGTGCAGCTGGCCGATCAGGCGATGTATCGGGCCAAGCGTGAAGGCCGTAATACCTGGCGTTTTCATGATCGAAACATCACCTTCGATATCTGATCGATGCCGACCCTCACGACGATGAGCGCGTTGCTTCATCAGGGTGAGTGTCCCTGTCATAACGCGCATTGTCCTGATACGCAGCCTCCTCGGCCTCATCCTTTTCAGCCTGGATTTCGGCGCCAGTCACCATCTCCTCGGTCACATCAAGCTCGGCACCGACCACCGACTGCACCGGATGCGCCGCAAAGGGCGCCACCGGCTGAGGCGCCGGACGGACGCTGCGTCGCCACATGAAAAAAAGCGCCATGAGGGCCGAAATAATGGCAAAGCCATAGAAAAGACCATTCCCGCCCGTGTGTCCCATGATCCCGGTGAGAATGGGCGCGCTGAGCGTGCAGCCCACGGCATTGATCAGCAAAAGCCCCTGGCTCATGCCTACCAGCGCCTGAGGTGGCGCCCGGTCGGCGGCGTGACTCATGGCCACTGGATACAGTGAAAACGCCATCCCCCCGAATAAAAAGAGCACAACGCCCAGCGCCAGTTCGCTGACGGCAGCCGCCAGAGGCAGCGCCAGCGATAATGCAATCAGCGTCATGCCCAGAATGATCAGCACAATCTGGCGGTCATGGCGATCCGACCAGCGCCCCATGGGGTATTGCAGGGCCATACCGCCAACGATGACCACCGCCATGAACTGTCCCAGCCGCTCCACCGACAACCCCGTCTGCTGCAGATAAAGAGGCAGCAGCGAATACAGCGCCGCCACGATCAGTCCCGAGCCAAAGACGCCCATGACCCCGGTCGGTGTGACCCGCACCAGCCGCCAGGGCGGCAGCGGCACGGCCTGCTCCATCAGTGGCGACACGCGTGGGATAATGCACAGCGGTAACACCGACAGCGTGGCCAGCATGCCGATCAACACATAAGGTGTGGCATCAAAGGGCGCCTCGAAAAGCCCCAGCAACAGCTGGCCGAGCGCCAGCGCGGCGTAGAGCGAGATCATGTAAAAGGCCAGTATCTGGCCGCGACGCGCCGAATCGCTGCTGGTTAAAAGCCAGCTTTCGATCACCAGATAAACCCCCACCGTGGCCCAGCCGCCCACCAGACGCATGGCGAACCACCAGCCGGCATCCAGCCACAGTGCCTGGGCAAGCGCCGCAGCGGCCACCAGTGAAGCGAAACAGGCATAGGCCCGAATGTGGCCGATACGCAGCAGCAAACGATCGTTGAACACCGCCCCCAGCGCCAGCCCCACATAGTAGGCCGATGAGACCCAGCCGATGGTCTCCACCGAAGCGCCGGCGTTGTCCAGCCGCAGCGTCACAAGCGTGGAGAGAAACCCGTTGCCCAGGGCCAGAATGAAAAGCCCCAATAGCGGCGGCAGTATCAGGGTCAGAAGTGGACGAGCCATGCATGACCTCGGGTTGTAAAACGGTTGTCAGGCAGGGTCTCCTCACGCCTGTCGATAAAGCGTGTTCAGGATGACCCTCTCTTTTTTAGAAAATACCTTTTCGGCATGGTGAGCAGCTGCCGGAAACCAGTCTATAGACTGTCAACAAGGTAACATCAGGATAAATAATAATTAATTTTGTAATTATGCGATGCTTATTAAAAGAATGTCTTATTCAGCACAATCGGGTTCTTCAGCTGCAGTGTAGCTTCACGTCATATTGCCAACAGGACGTGAACCTTGTCTGCCATCAAAGGGTATCGCAGCGACATTGACGGTCTGCGCGCCATCGCCGTACTGGCGGTTGTCGCCTTCCATTTTGATCTATCGATGCCCGGCGGATTTATTGGCGTCGATGTTTTCTTTGTACTGTCCGGTTACCTGATCGGTAGTCAGATCTATCGCTCGGCGTTACAGGGCACGTTTTCCTGGAAGAGCTTCTACGCCAAACGTGCCCGTCGCATCATGCCGGCCCTGATCGCGGTACTGCTGGTCAGCTACATGGCCATGCTGTTGCTGGCCACGCCCAGCGAACTGCGCACTTTCGGGCGCGATGGTGTCGCTACCCTATTATCGATATCCAATATTACCCTTTGGCGCTCCATCGACTACTTCAATCCGACCGCGGATCTCAATCCGCTGCTGATGACCTGGTCACTGGCAGTAGAAGAGCAGTTTTATATTATTGCGCCCTTTCTCATCATGCTGCTGCCGCGGATACGCGTGCGCCATCGTGTCATGGCCCTGGCAATATTGATCGGCCTTTCACTGATGCTGGCCGCCTGGGGGGTCTATCACAAGCCATCACCGACCTTTTACCTGTTGCCTACCCGCGCCTGGGAACTGGGTGCCGGCGTGTTGCTGGCCATATTAACGGCGCATCGCTCGCCGATCCATTTGCGTTTTCTGCACACCTCGCTGGGCATTGAACTACGTGCGCTGCTGGGGCTTTTGCTGATTATCGCGCCCATTATGCTTTATACCCGCGAGACTCCCTTTCCGGGGCTTGCGGCGCTGCCGCCGGTACTGGGGACCGTACTGCTGCTCAACACCGAACTTTCCTGGATCAATCGCCGCCTGCTCTCCTGCAGGCCCATGCGATTTTTTGGACTGATCTCCTATTCGCTCTATCTCTGGCACTGGCCCTTGATCAGCATGACGCACATGGTGCTTGAAAAGCCGCCCGGGCTTTTCCTGCACGTGGTACTGATGGTGATCTCCATTGTTCTGGCCTGGCTGAGCTATCGACTCATCGAAACGCCCTTTCGGCGCAGTCGCTCAAGCGAGACCCGCTCGCTGGTTCGCTACGCTGCCATTATGGGTGTGGTGACGCTGATGACCGGCGCGGCCGTGGCAGGCCATGGCTTTCCACAGCGCTGGCCGGCCGATTTTGTACAAATGGATCATGAGGCCTCAACCTACGACCCCAGCTGTCTGGCCGGCTATGGCGATACCCGACTCGATGACTCGCCGCAGTGCATGCCCGACATCGGGGAGGCATCAGGTGCCGTGGCCCTGATCGGTGACAGCCATGCCGCCGCCATGGCGCAGGGCATTCGTCAACGCATGGCCACACGGGAGGAAGACCTTGTGGTCATGACCAAATCCTCATGCGCCTTTTTAAGCGATATCAGTCGCCCTCAGACGGACCACCCCGACCACTTTTCAGAGTGCCGGCGTTTCAACGACCAGGTCCTTGACTACCTGATCAACGCCCCGCACATCAAGACCGTGGTCATGACAGGCTACTGGCAGGCCGGCCTTGAAGATCCCCGGGCCAGCTACCGGCCCGATGCCGAAGGCCCGTTGCCGCTGTCTGCGCAGGAGTATCTGCAACAGGGCCTTGAGCGTGCCATTCACCGATTGAATCAGGCCGGCAAACAGGTCGTTCTGGTACGGGATGTCCCCCTCATGGACTTCTCGCCGGTCAAGCGTCTGGCGACCTGCTCCAATGCCGTTCGCACGCTGCTCAACCCGCACGTTCAAACCACGCAGCACTGTGACCGGGTCGAACCTGACGCGTGGCAGCCAGCTCAAAAGGCCAATACGGTCATCGACAGGGTGGCCGCCAGCCAACCTCACCTGAAGGTCGTGGATCCCGAACACTATCTCTGCCGGGATCAGGGGTGTCAGATTACGGGGCAGGGACATATTTTCTATGTCGACTATCAGCATCTGACCACGCATGGCGCCATGGTCGCGACGCAGTGGTTCGATGCCGCCGTGCCGCTGTCGTCATCGCAGGCATTTGCCTCGCAACGTTGAGCCCGTTGCCCCGAAACGCATGGACTGACCCGGGGCAGCGACCTGGATTATACTCAGGGTCCGTTCACTGCATTTTGATGCTTCAATGTCCAAGCATGCTCTGGAAGCCCGCATTATCTCTTCACTCTGGCGCCTGCTCTCGCAGCGCACGCCACACACCCTGTGGCGTCTGGCCTCACGATTTGAACCTGTTTACAGCCTGATTGGTGTACGCGAAAGACGTATTACGCGCATGAACCTGCGTCAGGCCTTTCCGGAAAAAAGCGAAGAGGCCCGTCGACAGCAGATTCATGACAGCCTGCGCCACTCGATTGCCACCATGATGGAGCTGGGATTTGCCTGGCAGGGAGACCCCGAGGCCGTGGAGCAATCGATTGTCCGGGTGCACGGGCGCGAGCTGCTGGATGAGGCGCGCGCCGAAGGCCGCGGGGTGATCGTGCTGGCCCCCCACTTTGGCAACTGGGAGATCCTCAATTTCTGGCTTTCCAGCCACTTTCCGTTCACGGCCATGTACGAGCCGCCCAAGATCAGTGCACTGGACCCGGTCATTCGACACGGGCGCGAGCGCATGGGGGCACAGCTCGTCCCCACGACGTCCCGCGGTGTAGCGGCACTTTTGAAGGCGCTCAAGCGCAGCGAGGCGATCGGCATTCTGCCCGATCAGGTGCCGGACTGGGGCAGCGGCGAGTTTGCCGACTTTTTTGGCTATCCGGCCTATACCGCGACCCTGCTGCCACGGCTGGTCTCACGCACCAATGCTCGGGTGGTCACGGGCGTGGCCCGACGGCGCGAGGACCGACAGGGCTTTGACATCCACTTTCTCAAGGCCGATGAGCGGGTCTATGCCCAGCAGGACGAGGCGTTGTCGGCCAGAGGCGTCAACGCCAGCGTCGAGGCCGCCATTGCGCTGGACCCCATGCAGTATCAGTGGGAGTACAAGCGCTACCGGCGCACGCCCGGACAGCGTGAAAACGCGCCCGGCTGGCGCGATCGGCGCTTTTACAAACAGGGGCGCGGTGGCCGCAAGCTCTGACACCGGGGCCGCCACCCGCCTTTGGATCAGTCGCGGAAGTTGTCAAACTGCAGCGGCAGGTCCGGCCCTTCCTCGCTTTTCAACAGCGCAATGGCCTGCTGCAGGTCGTCGCGCTTTTTGCCGGTCACCCGCACCTTGTCGCCCTGAATGGCGCTTTGCACCTTGAGCTTCGACTCCTTGAGCTGCTTGACGATCGCCTTGCAGTCAGGCTGTTCCAGTCCCTGCTTGAGCTGGACCTCTTGGCGCGCCTTGACGCCTGACAGCACGGGCTCCTGCTCATCCATGCAGCGCGCATCGATGCCTCGGGCGATCAGTTTGGCGCGCAGGATATCGAGCATCTGCTTGAGCTGGAAATCGGCATCGGCTTCCAGCAATACCTTTTCCCCTTCCAGGGTGAAGCTGGCGTCCACGCCGCGAAAGTCAAAGCGCGTCTGCACTTCCCGGTTGGCCTGATCAACGGCGTTGGTCGCTTCGTGCTTGTCGAATTCGGACACGATATCGAAAGAAGGCATGGCATGGTCTCCTGAATACACCAAAAGGGCTGATTCTAGCCGACTCCACGGGCAAGGCCCATTCCCGGACCGCCTTCATGTGCGCAGGTCATTCCCTGCAGGGCCCAGGACCGATTATCCGCCACAGCGCAGCGATGGCTATTGATCAAATGCTGCTTTCCCTTACAGTGTCATGGCCTGCCTGTACCGACGTTGTCGATCATTTCGATAAACACTCGCACATCAGCATCAGGTCACCGATAACAATCGCCGGTATCGAACGGCAAACAATAATACGTTACTCGGGAGTCCCCGCCATGGCTGCTACCACGCAACAATCGGCGCATGACCAGCGTCTCTCGACGCGCTGGCTCAACGCCATTGAACGCCTGGGCAATCGTCTGCCCGACCCTTTTATGCTGTTTGTCGCGCTGGCCATGGTCGTTCTGATCGCCTCCGTCATCTTCGCCGCCCTTGATGCCAGCGTTGTCCTGCCGGCCACCGGTGAAGCGCAGCCGATTCGCAGCCTGGTATCCGGTGAGGGCATTCGCTTCATCCTTGAGTCGATGCTGACCAACTTCACGGGCTTTGCCCCGCTCGGCCTGGTGCTCTCGATGATGCTGGGCATCGGCCTTGCCGAAAAGATCGGGCTGCTGGATGTGTTGATCCGGCGCACGGTGATGTCGGCGCCCCGCCAGCTGGTCACCTATACGGTCGCCTTCACCGGCATCATGATGAACGTGGCCTCCGATGCCTCGCTGATTCTGCTGCCGCCCTTGGCAGCGATGGTCTATCACGGTCTGGGACGCCACCCGGTGGCGGGGCTGGCCCTGGGATTTGCCAGCGCCGGGGCCGGTTTCACGGCGAATCTTCTGATTGTGGGCACCGATGCGCTGCTTTCCGGTATTTCGACGGAAGCCGCCCGGCTGATCGACCCCACCATGGTGGTGACGCCGGTCGACAACTGGTACTTCAACTGCCTGTCGGTGGTGGTGCTGACCGTGGTGGCCGCCCAGATCAGCGAGCGGATTACCGAGCCACGCCTGGGCACCTACCAGGGCGATGTCGAAAGGGTCGAAAGCGATGAGCCGGACAACGCCGGACGGGGCCTTCGCAATGCCGGTATCGCAGCACTGCTCTATCTGGGCGGACTGGCCATGCTGGTACTCTGGCCCGATTCACCGCTGAAAAACGATGACGGCGGACTGATCCCCTCGCCGTTTCTGTCCGGCATCATCCCCATCATTCTGCTCTTTTTCATCACCATCAGCGTCGCCTATGGCGTGACCACCGGCAAAATCAAAAACTCCCGGGATGTTTCGGAACGCATGGCAGACGCCATGCGGGATCTGGGCGGCTATATCGTGCTGATCTTTGCCGCCTCGCAGTTCATTGCCTGGTTTGGCTGGACCCATATCGGCAGCTGGCTGGCGGTCAACGGCGCCGAGCTTCTGACCTCGATCAACTTCACCGGATTGCCGGTCATTATCTGCTACATCCTGTTTACCGGCTTCATGAATCTTTTGATCTTCTCGGGCTCGGCCAAGTGGGCGCTGGAAGCCCCCATTTTCGTGCCACTGTTCATGCAGCTGGGCTACCATCCGGCCTTTATTCAGATGGCCTATCGCGTCGCGGATTCCTCGACCAACATCATCTCGCCGCTCAATCCCTACATGGTGGTGGTGCTGACCTTTATCCGAAAATACGACCGCGAGGCAGGGCTGGGCACGCTGATCTCATTAATGCTGCCCTACACACTGGCCTTTCTGGGGCTCTGGATCATCATGCTGGTGGCCTTCTACCTGCTGGGACTGCCCTTCGGCCCGGGCGTTTATGGCTTGATGTAACCCTGGCCTGATGTAACCCCTGAGTCGCCTGTTCCGGGCAGGTTACGGCCTGCCCGCTGCCTAAAAGGAATGTTGTCATGTCACAGACCCTTGCCCGTACGCTTGAACCCCATCTTGACGCTCTGACCCCGCAGCTGACCGCTTGGCGGCGTGATTTTCATCAGCACGCCGAATCCGGCTGGGTCGAGTTTCGCACCGCCTCGATCGTGGCCGAGGAACTCGATCAGCTGGGCTACACGGTCACGCTGGGCCGTGACGTCGTGGCGGAAAACGCCCGCATGGGCGTGCCGGACGCCGATACCCTGGCCCGCGAGGAAGCCCGCGCCAGAGCGCAGGGCGCCATCGAGAAGTGGTTGCCGCAGCTTTCCGGCGGATTTACCGGCGTGGTCGGTGTGCTCGACACCGGCCGTCCGGGGCCGACCATCGGTTATCGCATCGATATGGACGCGCTGGATCTCGACGAGTCCCGCGAGTCGTCGCATCGCCCCGCCCAGCAGGGGTTTGGCTCACAAAATGCCGGCATGATGCATGCCTGCGGACACGATGGGCATACCACCATCGGGCTGGGACTGGCGCGGCTTTTCAAGGCGTTCGAGGCTGACCTTTCCGGGCGCATCAAGCTGATCTTTCAACCGGCCGAAGAAGGTGTGCGCGGGGCGCGTTCCATGGTCACCGCCGGCGTACTTGATGACGTTGACGTCTTTATGGCCACCCACATCGGTCTGGACATTCCCCTGGGTGAAATCGTCTGCGCTCAGGATGGCTACCTGGCCACCACCAAGCTCGACGTGCGCTACACCGGTGTGCCTGCCCATGCCGGCGGCCGGCCCGAAGCGGGCCGCAATGCCCTGTTGGCTGCCGCCCAGGCCGCCGTCGGGCTGCATGCCATCCCCCGCCACAGCGCCGGGGCCTCGCGCATCAACGTGGGCGTGCTCAACGCCGGCAGCGGTCGCAATGTCGTCCCTGCCACGGCCACGATGAAGATTGAAACCCGCGGCGAAAACACGGCCATCAATGAGGAGATGCGCCGGCGTGCCATCGATGTGATCGAAGGGGCCGCGCAGATGCAGGGGGTCAGCGTCGAGTACCATCTCGCCGGCGAGGCCGACACCTGTACCGCAAGCCCCGAGCTGGTCGACTACATTCAGAGCCGCATTAAGGGGTTGCCGGGTGTCGAGGTGGTCACGCCACGCATCAGCGAGCCATCGGGCTCCGAGGATGCCACCTGCATGATGAAGCAGGTGCAGTCCCGTGGGGGGCTGGCCACCTATATGATCTTTGGCACCGAACTGGCCGCCGGCCACCACCATCAGTGCTTCGATTTCAATGAAGACGTGCTGCCGCTGGCGGTGCGTACGCTGGCGCATCTCGCCTTTGACATGGACCTGCCGGGAGCCCGCCATGACCGCTGAAGCGCCCCTTGAAGAGACCCCGGCCGCGCGCATCAGCGCGCGGATCGAAGCGCGCCGCGACCGGTTCATCGCGCTGGCCGATGCCGTCTGGGATCATCCCGAAACCCGCTTTGAGGAGCATGTTTCCAGTCGCCTGCTGGCCGATGCGCTGGAAGCCGAGGGCTTTCACGTCGAGCGCGGCGTGGCCGGCATGGAGACGGCGTTCGTGGCCAGCATCGGCAGCGGCGCGCCGGTGATTGCCCTGCTCGGTGAGTTCGATGCGCTGACCGGGCTCAGCCAGCGCGGCGGTGCCAGCGCCCATGAGCCGCTCGAGCCCGGCGGCAACGGTCACGGCTGCGGCCACAACCTGCTGGGCACGGCGGCGCTGGCCGCCGCCGTGGCCGCGCGGGATGATCTGCGCTCGCGCGGCAGGCTCGAGGGTGCCGGCACCCTGCGCTTTTACGGCTGTCCGGGCGAGGAAGGCGGCTCCGGCAAGACCTTCATGGTCCGCGAAGGTCTGTTCGATGACGTTGACGCCGCCCTGACCTGGCACCCGATGACCTTCACCGGGCTTTTTTCCACCCCGACGCTTGCCAACATTCAGGCCTATTTTCGCTTTCACGGCACGGCCGCCCACGCCGCCAACTCGCCGCATCTGGGACGCAGCGCGCTGGATGCGGTGGAGTTGATGAACGTGGGCGCCAACTATCTGCGCGAGCATGTGCCGGATCAGGCCCGCCTGCACTACGCCATGACCGACAGCGGCGGCGCCTCGCCCAACGTGGTGCAATCCAGCGCCGAGGTTCTTTATCTGGTGCGCGCGCCGACCATGTCGGAGACCGAAGAGATCTACGCTCGCCTGCAGGATGTGGCCCGCGGCGCGGCGCTGATGACCGGCACGAGTGTGGAGGTGACGTTCGACAAGGCCTGCTCCAGCTATCTGCCCAACCGCACCCTGGAAGCACTGATGTTCGAACAGATGCAGGCGCTGGGCGCCCCTGCCTTTGACGAGGGTGATCAACGCTATGCCCGCACCATCGCCGACACCATCATCTGGTGCGCGCCCCCGCCATGACGGAGACCGAAGAGATCTACGCTCGCCTGCAGGATGTGGCCCGCGGCGCGGCGCTGATGACCGGCACGAGTGTGGAGGTGACGTTCGACAAGGCCTGCTCCAGCTATCTGCCCAACCGCACCCTGGAAGCACTGATGTTCGAACAGATGCAGGCGCTGGGCGCCCCTGCCTTTGACGAGGGTGATCAACGCTATGCCCGCACCATCGCCGACACCATCACGCCCACCGGCAGAGCGGCCGATCTTGACAGCATGCGCCGGATGACCGGCCATGACACCCAGGGCCATATCGAGGCCTTCGAACGACAGCCCCTGGCGGACAGCGTACTCGCCCCGGGAGATGGCCGAGAGATCATGAAGGGCTCCACCGATGTCGGCGATGTCAGCCGGGTGGTACCGACGGCGCAGTGCTACGTGAGCTGCTTTGCCATCGGCACCGCCCTGCACACCTGGCAGGTGGTGGCCCAGGGACGCAGCGCGCTGGGTCACAAGGGCATGTTGAAAGCCGCAGAGATTCTGGGCAGCACGGCCGTTCGGCTGCTGGAAGAGCCCGAGCGCGTGCGCCAGGCGCGCCGGGAACTGTTCGAGGCCAACGAACGCGCCCCCTACGTCTGCCCCATTCCTCAGGGCGTGAGGCCCTCGCCGCTGGCCTTTTGAGTCGAACCGGCACGCGCAGGCAGCCCTTTCCCTGTCGGGTTATAATGATGCCCTCTCATTACCCCGAGGAGCGTTTCGTGACCGACAGGGACCCGATACTTCATGAACACCCCGCCGCCGATGACGACCCGATGATGGTCCGCATCGGCTACGTGCTCTATCTGATCAGCATTCTGACCGGCATCACGGCGCTGGCCGGGCTGGTCATTGCCTATATCTACCGCGGCCGCTCATCGGGCTGGCTGGCGGATCACTACACCTTCTTGATTCGCACCTTCTGGATCGGCCTTTTGTATATGGTACTGGCCTCGATCCTGTCGTTTCTGGGCGTCGGCCTGTTGCTGTTTCCGCTGATTACGGTGTGGCTTATCGTACGCTGCGTACGCGGCTGGCGGGAGCTCGAGCGTCGGCGCATCCCGTCCCCCCTGTTGAACTGGGCCTGGTAGTCGCGTTTTCTGGTTGGTCCTTTCTTCACATATACAAGCCTTCGCCCATGAAAAACGCCCGCAGCAGTGGCTGCGGGCGTTTTTTTGTTTTCTCAGGGCGCGTTCACTACGCGGTGTTTAATCCACCAAAGCGACCGTTGCGATAATCATCAACGGCCTGCTCGATCTCTTCACGCGTGTTCATCACGAACGGACCATGAGAGACCATGGGTTCCTTCAGCCGCGGCGCGTGACCAAAAATCAGCGTGGCATCGCCAGAGCCGCGAATCTCGACATAATCGCCTTCTGTCTCGAATTCGATCAAATGACAGGGGCGAATGGCCTGCTCGGAAATCATGATATTGCCGCGCACCACATAGCAGAATATCTCGTGATCCTCGGGCACCGGCAGCTGAATGAGCGAACCTTCCCTGATGGTCATGATCGACATGAAGGTGGGCGTCAGCGTCTCGATGGGACCGCGGAAGGTACTGCCCTGCTGGTCGAATTCACCGGCCACCAGCGTCAGATGCCCACGTCCTTCATCGAGCTCGACCTGCACCAGTTCATCGGCCTGAAGCCCGGTATAGCGCGGCTCGGTCATCTTGAGTTCGGCAGGCAGATTGATCCAGAGCTGGAGAATCTCCATGCGCCCACCTTCGCGGCGAAAAGCCTCGGGGGAAATTTCCGAGTGCACCAGCCCGCGCCCGGCGGTCATCCACTGCACGCCGCCAGCGTTGATGATGCTTTCATGATCACCGCTGTCGGCGTGGGCCAGCGAGCCGTCAAGAATGAAGGTCACGGTTTCAAAGCCGCGGTGCGGGTGCGGCCCGAACGGCAGACCCTGGTTATCGCGTGCGTAAGTCTGCGGGCCGTGATGATTGAGAAACAGATAAGGATCGAGATAGTCGATCGAGGGGCCGGGCAACGGCCGATGCGTGATCAGATCGCCGATGTCATCACGAATGGCGGTATGCAGATGCCGTACTTTTCGAGCGGTCATCGGTGTCTAGTCCTGTATTTAAATGAAACATTGATAGCGTCAAGTGTAAGACACATCCACCTGTTGTGCCGCGATCTGTTGTGAAGAGAGCGGATCACATCAACCCCTGCCCGGATGTCATGAGGAGCTGGCGGTCAACCGGCGCAGTCGCAGCCCTGCCAGCAGCGCCAGCAGCAGTAGCGCAGCGATAAACGCACTCACCCCGTTCCAGCCACCCATGGCCCAGAAGGTGCCGCCCAGCGTGCCGGCCAGGCTCGAGCCCAGATAGTAGCTGAACAGATAAAGCGACGAGGCCTGACCGCGGGCCTGGGTGGCGCGCTGACCGACCCAGCCGCTGGCAATCGAGTGGGCGGCAAAAAAGCCGAAGGTAAAGATCAGCATGCCGACCATGATCAGTACCACGGGCGAGGCCAGCGTCAGGGCAAGACCTGCCAGCATCACGACCACAAAGACCCAGAAAACGCGCGAGCGCCCCAGCCGGTCGGCCAGGCCGCCCGCCCAGGCCGAGCTGTAGATGCCCGAGAGATAGACAATCGACAACAGTCCGATCGTGGTCTGGCTGAAGTGATACGGCGCCTCCAGCAGACGATAGACGATGTAGTTGAACAGCGTCACGAAGCTGCCCATCAATAAAAAGGCTTCCAGAAACAGCCACGGCAGCCCGGCATCGCGAAAGTGCAGCCGAAAGGCGCCGGCCAGATTGGCCACGCTCAGTTTCCTGGGCTCGAAGTGGCGCGAAGGTGGCAGCATCTTCATGAAGGCAAGCGCGCTGATGAGCGAAATGATGCCCATGGTGGCCAGCGTCACCCGCCAGTGGACGAAATCCACCATCACGCCGCTGATCAATCGCCCGCTCATGCCGCCGATGGCATTGCCGCCGATATAAAGCCCCATCGAGACGCCAATAAAGCTCGGATGAATCTCCTCATTGAGATAGGCCATCGCCACGCCGCAAAGCCCTGCCATCGAAAGCCCCGCCAGTGCCCGCATGACCAGAATCATGCCCCAGTGCTGCATGAACGCCGCACCAATGGTCAGCGCGGAGGCGCTCAACAGCGCCAGCGACATCATCTTCTTGCGCCCGATGGCGTCCGACAGCGGCCCGGTGATCAAAAGCCCCACTGCCAGCATGCCGGTCGACACCGACAACACCAGGCTGGTGCTGGCCGGATCGATCCCGAAGGCCTCGGACAAAATTGGCAGCATGGGCTGGACGCAGTACAGCAACGCGAAGGTAGAAAAGGCGCCCAGAAACAGCGCCAGCATGGTGGGTCGATAGTCCGGGCCTCCGCGTTCGATAAAGGGTGTTGCCTGCTCGGATGAACCCGGTGCTTCACCGCCCGAATGACTTGTGCGGGCCATATTGTCTCCCTGTAGCCCCTGGAAAAAGACGATGGCGTCAGGGGATGAATCGTTAAGCCTCATATTATAAGACGTCTTTGCAAATTTCATGGCATTGCATGCCTGCCATAACATCCCGGGCGCACCGGGCAATGGTTTACTCTGAGCGACCCGAACAAGCGCCAATGCGGAGCCCGATATGCCTCAGAGTTTCGATACGATCAAAAATGTCTGCAGCGACCAGTGGCAGGCCTATATCCAGCACGCTTTCGTGACCGGCGTCAGCGAGGCCACACTGCCTGCTGCTGCCTTTCGTCATTACCTGCAGCAGGACTATCTGTTTCTAATCCATTTCGCCCGCGCCTGGGGGCTGGCCGTCTACAAAAGCCGCGACATGAACGAGCTTCGTCACTCGCTGGACAATTTAAAGACCATCGTGGATACCGAAATGGGGCTGCACGTCACCTATTGCCGGGAGTGGGGCATTGATGCGGCAAGCCTTCACAATCTGGAAGAGGCGCCCGAGACGCTGGCCTACACCCGCTTCGTACTGGACTGCGGCCACCGGGGCGATCTGCTGGACCTGCATGTGGCGCTGGCGCCGTGCCTGATCGGCTACGCCGAGGTGGCCGACTGGATCGGCACGCGATCACAGACCGTCACCACTGATAACCCCTATCAGGCATGGATCGACATGTACCGCGGTGCCGAATACCAGCAGGCGGCACATCAGGAGCGTCTGTGGCTGGATGCCCGACTGGCCGAAGTCTCACCGAGCCGCTTCGAGCAGCTGACCACGACCTTTCGTGATGCCACTCGTCTTGAAAGCGCCTTCTGGCAGATGGGGCTGGATGCCACGCGCTGAGCGCTTGATGGAGTGCCGGTGGCACCGGCGGAGATTATCGTGGTATCGCGAGGCGATATCACGATGGCTTCCGATGAAGCGGATGAGCAAAACTCTACCACTCTATTCCAAAGAATAGTTAACGCTTAGCATTGCGGTGTACCAGAGCAACAACACAGGTATGTCCGACAACAAATACTGGTTAAAAAAGGGCCGCAGCACTAGATATTAGACCGATTATAATCGCCACTATCACGACCAAGGTCCAAAGCCAATGATCTTGAACGATCTCGACTAATACCTTGGGATGAACACCGCATTGCTCGAACCAGCTTGAGTTTGTTTTTATAGAGCCATCGGCAGTCCGCTCAAAGATATTTGCAAGTATGTCTGCTTTTCGAAGAGTGGACTGGTGGAGCTTGATATAATCTTTCTGCTCGAAGGCATCGGCCTCTTTTTTACCAGAGAGAAAGCCTTTATCCGTAATAAGGTTCTTTTCAATAAGCTTTTGAAGCCTTGGGTGCTCGATATATCCGAGACCATAAATACTTACCATGGCCCGCGCTAGATCAAACTTCCTATCTTCTGTAATGATTATTGGTTCTCTGCCAAGCACTCTGAATCGATGCTCCAATGCTGCAAATCCATAATTTATGTCCCTCATATTCCAATGAACCCAGTTGAAATGCTGATGCGACCTCACAAAGTCGAAATACTCACCAAGCATTTCTTTCTCTAGCTCGTCATAGTTCTCGTCAATCTCATCAAATGGGAGCTTACGCTGCTCAGCAATTTTGTGGATAGAAAAGGACTCTGTTTGACCAGATGCAAGATTTCGAGCAGCAATGGAAGTAACCCTTGGAGTCTTGCCATCATCCCTGTCATAAAAGCTCTCGCATGAATAGTGTACGATCAAGCTGGAGTTTGAATGCTCCCAAATGTCCTCCAATTTAGCTTGGCTGCTTTTCCTTCTCCTCAGTCGCTTAAGCTCTTTTCCCACGAATGATCCTCAATTTCCTGACGCTTATATTCACGGCGCTTTTAATTCGGCGACACTGGTTTGTTAAAAAGCCAGGCGATATTTCGAAAGCAGGGTATCGCCCCGCATACAGCTATTGCATTCATAGTCATACCAGCCACCATCACCTGAGGCATCGACCAATTACCGCTTCCTGATTGACCCAAAAGCCAATAAATATCGTAAAAACTAATAAAAGCGGAAAGAATAGCATCAGCCTCGCCCCTTGTCTGAAGCGATTATTCTTAGAATACGATAATCAAAGCGTTTGGCTCTTCAACATAACTGAAGCAATGACATGCGATAGAGCTACGTTTACTCGGAAAAAATCCGTACTGTCGGAATTTCTTACAGTAATTATACGCTCAACTTTATATCCCTAATGAACGCACCTATGTATTCGTTAGGGGTATTGCTATTTGATTCGATCCTTCCTTCGCTTTCATGCCATGCAGCATCTCGCCATTATGCAAGGTAGAGTTAGAGCAGTTTCTAGAGCCTCCGGCAATAAAAAGCATGCGCCAGCAGTCGCAAAGCATCAAACATTGAACACGATCATTTTTTCTATCGCCATTTGCTGGCGCAACCTTTAGGCGATATGGGCATTTTTTGTCGTACCAAGTGCCCGCAACGTTTACCCGTCGTACTTTCCTATCAAGAGATCATGGGCGTTTTCGGGCATCTTTCAGGCTCGATGCATCTTTTGCGAGGCAAGGCGCCGGACAGGGCTTGACCGCCCGGCGCTGAACGGCACAGACTGATCCGGCGATGGTAAAGCCATCGTCTGCTTGACGGGGTGCCGGTGGAACCGGCTGAGATCACCCTGTATCGCTCTGCGATACCACGGTGGATCCCGATGAACCTGATCCGGCTAATACCGGCGTAGGGATCAAGCGAAGGGTCCACGCTGCCATCCTGGCATCTCGCCACGCCGCCCCTTCCTGCCTACGCTGTGCGCCGCCTGACTGATGTCACGCTCTGGAGCACACCATGACTGAACGCACTGCCTCAACACCTGCATCATCACCGCATCGCGGCAAGAAACACCCCACCTTTCTGGCCGACAGTGCCCGCGTCGACAGCGCCTCCGTCTCGCCACTGCCCGCTTCTCGCAAGGTCTTTATCGAAGGCTCGCGCCCGGACATTCGCGTGCCGATGCGCGAAATCAGTCTCTCGCCCACCACGACCCGTGACGGCATTGAAGAAAACCCGCCACTGCTGGTCTATGACACCTCCGGCCCCTACACCGACCCGGACGCCGACATCGATATCCGCCGCGGCCTTGTGGACCTGCGCCGCAGCTGGATCGATGAGCGGGGGGACACCGAGTGGCTGGATGGCCCCACTTCCGAATATGGCCAGCGCCGTGCCGAAGACCCGCGCCTGGCGACCCTGCGCTTTGAGCTGAAACGCACGCCGCGCCGCGCGAAAGCGGGCTGCAACGTGACTCAGCTGCACTACGCCCGAAAGAATATCGTGACGCCGGAAATGGAATTTATCGCCCTGCGGGAAAACCAGCGCCGCCAGGTGCTTTCTTCACAATACTCGGGCAGTGCCGAGGTGGAGCGCATTCTGGGCCATCAGCACCCGGGCGAAAGTTTCGGTGCCCGTCTGCCAGAGGAGATCACGCCGGAGTTTGTGCGTGAAGAAGTGGCCCGCGGGCGGGCGATCATCCCCAATAACATCAACCACCCCGAAAGCGAGCCGATGATCATCGGGCGCAATTTCCTGGTGAAGATCAATGGCAATCTGGGCAATTCGGCGGTGACCTCCTCGATCGAGGAAGAGGTCGACAAGATGACCTGGGGCATCCGCTGGGGCGCCGATACCATCATGGATCTGTCGACGGGCCAGAATATTCACGAGACCCGCGAGTGGATCATCCGCAACTCGCCGGTGCCGATCGGCACGGTGCCGCTGTATCAGGCGCTCGAGAAGGTCAATGGTGTGGCCGAAAACCTCACCTGGGAGATCTTTCGCGACACGCTCATCGAGCAGGCCGAACAGGGGGTGGATTATTTCACCATCCATGCCGGCGTCAGGCTGCACCATGTGCCGATGACCGCCGAACGCACCACCGGCATCGTCTCGCGCGGCGGGTCGATCATGGCCAAGTGGTGTCTGGCCCATCACGAGGAGAGCTTTCTCTACACCCGCTTTGAAGAGATCTGCGAGATCTGCAAGCAGTACGACGTGGCCTTTTCGCTGGGGGACGGCTTGCGCCCGGGCTCAATCGCCGATGCCAACGACGCCGCCCAGTTCGCCGAGCTGGAAACCCTGGGTGAGCTGACACAGATCGCCTGGCGTCACGATGTGCAGGTGATGATCGAGGGGCCGGGCCATGTGCCGATGCACCTGATCAAGGAGAACATGGACAAGCAGCTCGAGTGCTGTGACGAGGCGCCCTTCTACACGCTGGGGCCGCTGACCACCGACATCGCCCCGGGCTATGACCACATCACCTCCGGCATCGGGGCGGCGATGATCGGCTGGTACGGCTGTGCCATGCTCTGCTACGTCACCCCCAAGGAGCATCTGGGGCTGCCCAACCGGGATGACGTCAAGACGGGCATCATCACCTATAAAATTGCCGCCCACGCCGCGGATCTGGCCAAGGGCCACCCCGCCTCGCAGCGCCGCGACAATGCGCTCTCAAAGGCGCGCTTCGAGTTTCGCTGGGAAGACCAGTTCAATCTGGGGCTCGACCCGGACACCGCACGCGAATATCACGACGAGACCCTGCCCAAGGACTCGGCCAAGGTGGCGCACTTCTGCTCCATGTGCGGCCCGAAGTTCTGCTCGATGAAGATCAGCCAGGAAGTGCGTGACCGTTTTTACCACGGCACACAGGACAGGGGCGCTGAAGCGGATGAAGAGACCCGGCGCCGCGGCATGGCCGAACAGGCGGAGAAATTTCGCGAGAGTGGCAGCGAACTCTACAGGGAGGTTTAACCCGTCCCCGTCAACGCAAAAAGGTCCCGGCTTGCCGGGGCCTTTCATGAGGCAACGCCCGCGGACTAGGCCGCGGCGGTCTGCGGCTCGAAACGCTTTTGCAGATAATTCTTGATGGCGTCGGACTCATACATCCACTCGGTCTGCCCATCGTCACCCTCGATGGCCAGACACGGCACCTTGACGCGCCCGCCGCCGGCTTTCAGCGCCTGTCTGGCATCGTTATCGTGCTGGGTATCGCGCAGGGCGATCGGCAGCGCCAGCCGGTGCATTTCATGACGCACCTTCACGCAGAAGGGGCAGGTGCGAAACTGGTAAAGCGTCAGCGTCTGGCAGGCACGATCGACCTCGGCCTGCGTCTGAGGGGCACGCGTGACCGGCTCGGGACGACCGAAGCGGTCACGGGCGATCATGACAGGCGCCAGCACCAGCCGCACGGTTTTGAAAAAGTAGCGCATGACGATTTTCATGATGACACCGTAAGCAGATAAAACAGGAAAAACCGCGCTCATGGTATCAGTCCCGGGCGTCGCGGTTGACCCCGGGGGGCTACGGGATCATCTGTAACAGCGTCCAGGGCGCCTCACAGGCATATTTTTGTTCGCGCTCGGGATCATGGTCGCCCAGCGCCAGCTCCCGATCATTGTCGTAGGCGACAAACAGACGCTCATGATCCAGCACCGCCAGCCCTTCCGCCTTGTGCTTGAAGATCAGCGGGCCACCCGCTTCGTTTTCCACCAGCGCCGGCGCCCTGCCCCGGTCAAAATCTGCCATGTCGATCACCCATAGATAGCCGCCGATGCTGTCGATACCGCCCTGCTCGTTTTCAAAGCTGGTCATCAGATAAAGCCGGTGGTTATACGGGTCATACTCAAGGCTCGACAGGCCACAGCGATGTTCCACGGCCTCGAACCGGCCGGGATCAAAGGCGTAGTGCTCGCGCATCTCATCAACAAATATCAACTGCCCCTGCTCGTTGATCCGATAGTGGGCGCCGACCACGCGGCAGACATAGTGGAAATCATCAAAATGCTGGCCCTGTTCACGCACGCCAAACAACAGCAGACCATCGCCTTCATCAGATGGAATGGCCGCCAGCCCTTCGATCTTGTAATAGGGCATGCCGATGGCGGCCGTCAGGCGCTGGCGCAGCTCCAGCGAGCCCTCGACGCCATCACGCGGGTCCGGGTCCACGACCTGTACCCGATCAGGGTCGCCAAGCGGCCAGATCAGCAGATGGTTATAATCGTTGAGGGAGTGGTCCTCGGGGTGGATGCGATCAAAGCCGGTAGTGGCCAGCACATGGCGGCCATCCACGGTCAGCGCAAAATCCTCATACTTGATCGCCTGACGAATCAGGGGCTGGGTGTAGTAGGACAGCGTTTCTTCCTGTGGATGCCCCTGGTCATCGATATCGACGGCAAAAACCGAAGAGCGTTCAGCGCCGGGTATCGGCTTGTCACTGCCCAGAATCAGGCGCTCGCCGTCATACACCACGGCGGAGACTTCAGCATGGACCAGCTGTTGGCGCTCATCGGCAAGCCCGGCCGGAAAACAGTGCAGTGTATTGTGATATAACAGACGTGCCTGCATGGTATGACCTTTTGAAAAAGCGGTTTAAAAAGGATCACCATTGTCTGGCGCCAGAAGCCGGCAAATACAACCTTTCAAACCATTATTCGCCGTTCAATCCGTGGTCTGAATGTCAGGGATTCCTGACCATGACGCCGCTGTCCCGGAGACCCGTGCTTGGAAGTACTCGCCATTACCGCCCCCATCTTCATGCTGATCGCGCTGGGGTATCTTGCTGTCATGGGCGGCGTGGTCACCCGGGAGCATGTCCAGGGCGTAGGACGTTTTGTGGTCACGCTTGCCCTGCCTGCGCTTATCGTACGTGCGCTGAGCCAGCACGCGCTGACGGATGTCTTCAACGCCCACTACCTGCTGGCCTATGGGCTGGGGTCGCTTGCGATTCTGCTGCTGGGGCTGGGGCTGACGCGACTGCAGGGCCAGCGGCTCGACCACGGCGCCATCATGGCCATGGGCATGGGGACGGCCAATAGCGGTTTTATCGGCTATCCGATTGCGGTCATGGTCATCGGCCCCGCCGCCGGGGTGGCCCTGGCGCTGTGCATGCTGGTCGAGAACATGCTGATGATTCCATTGAGTCTGGCGCTTGCCGAGGCGGGCCGCCAGCAGGGCGTGTCGATTTTTCGCATGCTGGGGACCACGCTACAGCAGCTGATCCGCAATCCGATCATCATTGCGATCGTGACCGGCGCCACGATCTCGCTGACCGGCATCGACGTGCCAACACCGCTTTACAAGGCGCTCGACATGCTGGCCAACGCCTCGGCACCGGCCGCCCTGTTCGTGATTGGCGGGACGCTTTACGGGCTCAGGGTACGGGGCATGTATCGTGATGTGGCCCAGATCACGCTGGCCAAGCTGGTGGTGCATCCGCTGCTGGTGCTGCTGGGCTTTCAGATATTCCCCATCGACAATACCGAGCTGATGATCGGGGCACTGCTGATTGCCAGCGCCCCCATGCTGAGCGTCTACCCCATCTTCGGGACGCGATTTTCGATGGACGGTCTCTGCGCGGCGGCCCTGCTGGCCGCCACGACCGGTGCCTTTTTCACCATCAGCACGGCGCTCTGGCTCATTCACCAGACCGGGTGGTGATCAGCACTCGGCAAGGGCCTTCAACAGCGTGTCACGACGGGTCTCGTCCATGAAGGCGGCTTCAATGGCGTTACGGGCCAGCACACGGAAGGCGTCTTCATCCCAGCCAAAGGCCTCGTGACAGGCCACGAAATTGTTGAGCATGCCACCGCCGAAATAGGCCGGATCGTCGGAGTTGAGCGTGACACACAGTCCGTGGTCGAGCAGACCGGGCAGCGTGTGGTCTTCCAGACGCTCAAAGACCTTTAGATAGACGTTGGAGAGCGGACAGACCGTGAGCGGAATCTGTTCGTTGGCAAGCCGGGCCACCAGCGCCTCGTCTTCCAGACAGCGCACGCCATGATCGATACGACAGACATCCAGCGCATCCAGCGCCCCGCTGATATAGGTCGCCGGGCCTTCTTCGCCGGCATGGGCAATCCGTGCAATGCCCAGCGTGCGGGCGCGCTCGAACACCGCCGTAAACTTCTCCGGCGGGTTGCCCAGTTCGGCGCTGTCCAGTCCGATCGCATCGATCTGGTCATACCAGGGCGCGGCCTGCTCAAGCACGTCCATGGCCTCGTCTGCGCTGCGATCGCGCAGAAAGCTCATGATCAGGGCCGTGGACATGCCAAAGCGGCGCGCAGCTTCTTCCCGGGCCTGCCCCAGACCGGCAAAGAGCGTACGCATGGCCACACCGCGTGCGAGGTGCGGCTGCGGATCAAACGACAGCTCGATGTGGACCACGCCGTCTTCATGGGCGCGCTCGAAATAGGCCATCGCCAGATCAAAGAAATCCTGCTCGGTATGCAGGACGTTCATGCCCTGATAGTAGAGATCGAGAAAGGATTGCAGGTTGGTGAAGTTGTAGGCCGTGCGGACCTCTTCAATGGAGCCATAGGGGAGCGCAACATCGTTTCTGGCGGCCAGCTCGAACATGAGCTCGGGTTCCAGCGTGCCCTCGATGTGCAGGTGCAGTTCCGCCTTGGGCAGCGTTTGTAGCCAGTCTTTCATGAGCACTTCCTCACAGTCCTGCCGTCCATCAGCACCGAAGTGCCGGATGGTTCATCAAATTAACGACCCGGGTCGTTTCACAGCGGGCAGGATAAACCAGCAGGCCCGTAGTGTCGCGCCCGCGACGAGTCCGGGCGGTCCGGGTTCACAAAAAAGGGGCTGCCATGGCAGGCAGCCCCGGGGCACCGTCGGATGGCGCACAGGCCGTCATCAGCTGCGGCTGGTCACTTCCAGCAGGTGATAGCCGAACTGGGTCTTGACCGGGCCGTGCACCTTGTTGAGATCACCGGTAAAGACGACTTCATCAAATTCGCGCACCATCTGCCCGCGCCCGAAGGTGCCCAGATCGCCACCCTGCTTACCGCTGGGGCACTTTGAGTGCTCGCGCGCCACGTCGGCAAAGTCCCTGCCCTGCTCGATCTCGCTTTTGAGTGCTTCGCACTCGGCTTCGCTGTTGACCAGAATATGTCGTGCACTTGCCTGGGCCATGAAAGAGCCTCCTGCCGTTAAAACCCTGATTGTACGATGCGGTAGAAACCAGCCATAGCACTCAGGGTGCTTCAAATACAAAAAATGACCGACCAACGGAAAGAGCCGCTCGATGAGCGGCTCTTTTATTAACTCTTTACATTGAAAGAACTCTTCAACATCAAAAGCCTTACTTTTTGAAAGCGTCCTTGACATTGCCTTTGGCGCTTTCGGCATGTCCCTTGGACTGCTGGGCCTTGCCTTCGGATTCAGTACCGGGCTTGTCGGTTGCCTTGCCTACGGCTTCCTTGACCTTGCCCTTTGCCTTGTCGAGTGCACCAGTAGCCTTGTCGGACTTGGAATCTGTAGCCATGACAGTTACCTCCATGTAGAAAATGTGATACCTGACCCTCTGGGAGGTATCTGCGTATCCGTGATACGCCTTCTCAGTGTAGACGGTTATGCCGCGTTGCCAATGTCATCGCTGTATCGGCACAAAAGACATTGCCAAAACAAACATGGTGAACGCCGGTCAATCCTTGTGCTTATCGGAGTTGGCCTTGCGTTCGCCCTTGGCCAGATCCTTTTCACCCTTTTCGATCTGGTCCTTGTCGCCTGCGGCCTTGCCGGTTTCCTTCTGGATCTTGCCGCCAAGCTTGTCGATCATTCCTTCTGCCTTGCCGCCTTTCGACTCTGACATGCCGACCTCCTGTTCTGCGTGATGACGCCGACGGATTCTGCTGCACTGCACATGTGTCGGTGCCTTTTCACAGCATAGACGGTGCTGGCGGGTCGTCAGCCAACATTTTGTGAATGATTGTGAATGGTCGGTCCGCAGCATGCCGGCGCCCTTGATAACGGTATATCAGGCGAACTGCTGGCGCAGCCAGGCCACAATATCGCCAGACTCATACATCCAGTGCGTCTCCCCCGTGGCCTGAGTGATGCGCAGACAGGGAACCATGGTGCGACCACCACCTTCACGCAGCTCTTCACGAGCGGCCGGATCCTCACGCGTGTTGCGAAGTTCAATATTGAGCGACAACCGCTCGATTTCATGCAACACACGTCGGCAAAAGGGGCAGCTTTCATATTCGTAAAGGGCCAGAGACCGGCACTGCTGATCCACTTCCGCCTGCTTTTCGGGCGTACGAACCATTTCGTCGAAATTGTCCTGCATTGATCTCTCCTTGCATGGGTTGAGCATTACCTTCATGGCGTGGATTCCTCGATATCCACGATGCCCGAACGGCTCATGTTGATTTTCCAGCGCTGCAGGGTCGTTTTCTGGGAACCGCGAATGCTGCGTGCCACCAGATTGATCTGATAGCGTCGCTCGACCACTTCGCGACTCACCTCACCATCGCATAGCTGATAGACATGATGATGGCTGTCTTCCAGCAGATTCGCGATCATTGAAAGATCGAGCATCATGATCTCGCGGGTTTCTTCATAGCCGCTGAGAAACCGGGTCGGCAGCATTTTCGAGCGGCTTCGATACTGCAGGATGACCTCTTCACGCTGGGTCACGCCGCCGCCGCGGGTGGCGCGAATCTCGTCATCGAGCCGCTTGAACCGGACATAGTCGAGCCATTCGCGCTGCTGACCGACCATCTCGTTGCTGTGCACATCAAAGTACTGACGCATCCACTTGGGCCTGCCCCGCCGCAGCCAGCGCCACAGCGTATTACGCAGATCCTCCTTGAAGACCTCACGCATGGCGTACAAAAGCGCCAGTATCAACACAAAGCGCAGGGTCAGATCCCCGACCAGATTGCGCGCTTCAAGTACCAGTACCGAGATCACCAGCATTACCACGCCGGTCGCCAGTGCCTTGACGCCGCGCTCTTCCCACGCACCCAGCTCGCGCGTTCGCTGCTTGAGCGTGACCGGGTATTCGATCAACCGGCGCAGCAGGCGCATCTTGTTGGAAATGCGCGACGGACTCTGGGCGGCGCGGCTTGAATTGTACTGATGCTCCTCGCGATAGCGGTTTTCGAACTGACAGATTTCCAGCAGGGATTCGCGCGCCGGCGTCTGTGAGTCATTGCCCTCGGGCAGCCCGGCGACCAGCTTCAAAAGCCGCTGTTCGGTGATCCAGGACAGATAGTTGTCGATATTGATGAAATACTTGAGCTGACTGTCATCACCGGGTCGATTGCGCCGCATGCGTCTGGGCACGTTACGCGCCAGCTCAATGATTTCTTCAAGGGCCTCCACGCTCATCCGGTCAGCATCGCCCTCCAGCGGGGCGATCAGGCGCTCAAGCGCGACCACATATTGATAGGCATAAAGACTCAGGCTCAGGCGATAACGCTCAGGGGATTGTCGATCGCGGCGCGCCAGACGGCTATGGGCCAGCGGCAAGTGGCGCTGGTTGCTGTAGTAGGTGCGCTTTAAGTGAATGGCGTTGTGATAAAAACTCCCCTCGGAGACAACATTGCGATGAAGATCGATCTCTGCGGGCACAAACAGATACAGATCCAGCCCGTGCTCGGTGGCTTCCCTGAGCACTCGTGAGATCTTGATGTTGAAACCTTCCCTGCGCTCTACACTGACCAAGAACGTAACCCTTCAAGCATGACGTGACCCGAGCACTGCCGCCTTTAACGCATGAACACTCACGTCGTGACCTGGTTCGAATCTCAATGATGGCATTATTGTCGCTACACTGGGAGACGCCCCTACAGGGTATTTCATTTACACGCCAGGCACCCGAAGGCATGACGCACCTGCCTGAACCATTCAACCGGGGTAACCAAACCATGCAGGACACCACCGACAAGCACCATGGCAGGGATCGGGGACATCACACCACGTCGCCGTTTGCCATGCCGGGACGCGGCTGGAAGGACACGCTCTTTCGCGTCAAGCGCCAGGTAGAGGCCAATCACGCCACCCTGATTGCGGCCAGCATCGCCTTTTATGCCTTTCTGGGGATTTTCCCGGCCATCGCTGCCTTCATTTCGATCTGGGGTCTGGCCTTTGACCCGCAGCAGGTTCAGGGCCAGATCGAAATGCTCAGCAGCGTGCTGCCTGAAGATGCCGCCAGCATCATTCGACAGCAGGCGCTGTCGGTCAACAGCAGTGCCGGCACCGGCATGAGCATTACCGCCGTGGCAGGCCTTGTCTTCACGGTCTACAGCGCCTCGAAGGGCATGCGTGGCCTGATGGCCGGTCTGAACATTGTCTACGGCGAGAAGGAAGAGCGCGGCCTGATCAAGCTTACCCTGATGACCTGGGTACTCACCGGCGCCATGATGGTGATGACGATCGTGACGCTGGGCACCATCGCGCTGCTCCCACCCCTGATTGCCTGGCTTCCCTTTGGCGACACGCTCACCACCCTTCTGACCTATATTCGCTGGCCCATCCTGCTTTTGCTGGTGATCAGCGCCATCACCATTCTTTACCGCTACGGGCCTGACCGGGCGCCTTCGCGTGTGGGCTGGCTCAGCGTCGGCTCCGTTACCGCCACCCTGCTGTGGGCGCTGGGGTCGATCGGCTTTTCCATCTATGTGCGCAACTTCAGCAGCTACAACCAGACCTACGGCACCATCGGCGCGGTCATGGTGCTGCTGCTGTGGTTCTGGCTGTCGGCCTTTATCGTGCTTCTGGGGGCGGCACTGAACTGTGAGCTGGAACGACAGACCGGCGAGGACACCACCACCGGCAAACCGCGACCGATGGGCAAGCGTGGCGCCTGGGCGGCGGATACCGTGGCACGCGATGACAAGGATATCGGCCAGAACGCCTTTACTGATGCCGGCCAGTCGCCGGAAGAGGACGTCCGTCGGGAGTGACGCCGCTTACCACACCATAAGCTGTACAAGTGCGCCGCCCATTGTTGTACAAAATGGGCGGCGTGCTTGTTTTTCTTGTACAAACTCCTGACGCGAGCCAGGCTATTGCTGGTAAGAGACCGCAGACAGGGAGCGTCGAGATGAGTGAGCACTACCGCCAGCGTCAGCGGGTAAAATGGAAATGGGGCGATCACTGGGCAGAAGGCAGGGTCACCCGCAAGTACACCGAAAAGGTCACCCGCCGCATCAAGGGCAGCGATGTCACCCGCAACGCCACAGACGATGAGCCGGCCTACATGATCAAGCAGGATGACGGCGACCGCGTCCTCAAGCTCCACAAGGAACTGCGCAAGGCCTGAGCCGTCATGGCGGGACAGGTTTTTCATTACACCGTGTGTCAGGGAGGACACCATGAGCGATGACAACGAAGCGATCTATCAGGACTTCAGGGACAGCGTCAACATGGCGCCGAAAGAGCTTGAACAGTGGCTGGAAAGTGACGAGTCAAGATCGGTGGGCGACAGCAGCGACGGCGAATCCACCGGGCATCAATCGGGGCGCCGCATTGTCGAGATCAGGAAAAAGCGCAAGGCAGAACTGGATGACGACGATTACAGCCACATGAAAAAGGTTAACCAGTATGTGGCACGCCATCTCAAGCAGCCGCCCCAAAAGGAGGACAAAAGGACCTCGCGATGGCGTTACTCCCTGATGAACTGGGGTCACGACCCACTGAAATCCTCGTAACCAACTGGTTGCAAACGCTTAAGTGAAACTGTCGATCAACGACAACGCCAGGCAGGGTGACCTGTCGAGTGCCATGATTTTCCGGAAACATGACAAAAGGATGACCCCTAATGATGTATCGTTCACTACTCGCAGGCGCCGTCATGATGAGCGCGGCGACCATCGCCCAGGCCAGCCAGCCCGCGACCGATGGCCTCTACTCTGCCGACAAACTGATGGATGCTCATGTCCATCTTCAAAACGAAGATAAGGACATCGGGGAAGTGGAAGACCTGCTGTTCGGCGATGACATGACCCTTCAGGCCATCGTGATTGAAACCGACGACGACAGTTTTGATCCGCAGGATCATGGCTATGTCATTCAGCGCGGTGATTTCACGGTTGAAACCAGTAACGATACCGATCTGGACAATCTGGAGTACAACGTTATCGTCGATCTGGACCGCGACGCGCTCAAGCAGCAGCCCACCTGGAGCAACGACTGGTGGCAGAACGCGCGCCAGCAGGCCTCGCAGACATGGCAAAAGACCAGCGACGCTGCCAACAGCGCCTGGCAGGATACCCGCCAGGCCACGTCCAGCCTGCTGCAGCGTGCTGGTGAAGCGATCGAAAATTAACCACTGCGCCTAGCCTTTCAGGCTGCGCACCGGGTCGCCTGAAACGTCGGGACAATGCCCGTCATGGTGTTCACACCAGGCGGGCATATTATTGCCCCGGTCAGGCGTCAGGGTGTCGCCACCCATCAGCAAAAGAAGGGCAAGCAGAATCACTGCAAGAAAAATGGCGATATCACCAAGGGGATAGTGTCGATGATGGCGCATGGCGACCTCCCGTTTTCTCAACCGGGAACAGCCACCAGCGGCTGACGATACAAGGCGGCTGACCCTGACTTCATAAGCACTCTCATATATTAAAGAAGCTTTAACGAATCGCCGCGATGCACGTTTTGTCGCACATAGCGTAGTGCTGCTACGCCATGTACCCCACTATCGACTTACCCTACTATCGACTTACCCTGCTACCGACCTTCTCCACTACCGAATTACTCCAGTGCGGGCTTGCCGGGTTTTAAAATTACGGCGCCCAGTGGTGGTAGATGCAGTGACAGCGTAAACGGATGGCCATGACTTTCACGTGCTTCACTCTCGCGCCCGCCATCATTGCCGGTACCCGTGCCGCCATAGACCTGCGCATTGCTGTTAAAGCACTCCTGCCAGTAGCCTGCCGTAGGCACGCCGACGCCGTAGTCGGACAGCGACTGCGGGGTGAGATTGATCACCACCAGCACCGGCTCGCCGTCGCGACTCCATCTCAGCCACGCCAGAACGCTGTTCTGTGCATCATCACCGACCACCCACTCAAACCCTTCGGGGACACAGTCCTGCTCATGCAGAGCCGGTTCACGAGTGTAGAGCGCGTTAAGATCACGCACCAGATCCGAAATCCCCTGATGCTGGCTGTCTGCCAGCAAAAACCAGTCCAGCTCGCGGTCATGACTCCACTCGCGAAACTGGGCCAGCTCACAGCCCATGAACAGCAGCTTCTTGCCCGGATGGGTCCACATCAGCGCAAGACACGCACGCAGATTGGCAAACTGCTGCCAGCGATCGCCGGGCATCTTGTTGATCAACGAGCCCTTGCCGTGCACCACCTCATCGTGAGAGATCGGCAGCATGAAGCGCTCGGAAAACGCATACACCAATGAGAAGGTCAGCTCGCCGTGATGGTAGCTGCGATACAGCGGATCCTCGCTCATGTAAGTGAGGGTGTCGTGCATCCAGCCCATGTTCCACTTGTAGTTGAACCCGAGCCCGCCTTCCGACACGGGGCGGCTCACACCGGGCCAGGCGGTGGACTCCTCGGCAATCATGATGGCACCGGGCGCCTCTTCACCGACCACCTCATTGAGATGAGTGAGAAAGTCGATCGCCTCCAGATTCTCCTGCCCGCCATGACGGTTGGGAATCCACTCCCCTTCCTGGCGCGAGTAGTTGCGATAAAGCATCGAGGCCACCGCATCCACACGCAGGGCGTCCACATGGAAGTGCTTGAGCCAGTACAGCGCCGAGGCCAGCATGAAGCCGTGAACCTCGTGGCGCCCCAGGTTGTAGATATAGGTGTTCCAGTCCTGATGGAACCCTTCTCGAGGGTCCTGGTATTCATACAGCGCCGTACCGTCAAAGCGGGCCAGCCCGTGCGGGTCGGTCGGAAAGTGCGCCGGCACCCAGTCAAGAATGACGCCGATATCGGCCTGGTGGCAGGCATCCACAAAGGCAGCGAATTCCTGCGGCTTGCCGAACCGACCGCTGGGCGCGAACTGCGACAGCGGCTGATAGCCCCAGGAACCGCCAAAGGGATGCTCCATGATCGGCAGCAGCTCGATATGGGTGAAGCCCATCTCCTTGACGTAGGGGATCAGCCAGCGCGCCAGATCGTTCCAGCTATAGAGCTCACCTTCATCGCCGCCGTGACGCCGCCAGGAGGCGGCGTGCACCTCATACACCGAGATGGGGGCATCTGCGCCGTGACGCTCGGCCCGTCCATCCATCCACGTCTGGTCCTGCCAGTCATGGGCCAGCGGTGCGGCGACCACCGAGCCGGTTTCGGGCGGCGACTGGGTCGCCCGCGCCACCGGGTCGGCCTTGAGCGGCAAAAGCCCCTGCTGCCCCACGATTTCGTATTTATAGACGCTGCCTTCAGCAAGGCCGGGAATGAAAATCTCCCAGACGCCGGTGGGCTGGCGCAGTCGCATCGGATAGCGCCGACCATCCCAGCCGCAGAACTCGCCCACCACCGAAACACGCCGGGCGTTGGGCGCCCAGACGGCAAAGCGCACGCCGGCCACACCATCCACCGTCATCATCTGTGCGCCGAGACAGGTGCCCAGCTCGCGATGATTGCCTTCGCCGATCAGATAGAGATCCAGCTCCCCCAGCAGCGGCCCGAAGGCGTAGGGATCCTCGACGATCTCCTCACCATGCGGCCAGCGAATGCGCAGCCGGTAGGGCACCAGCCGATCAAGTCGACCGACAAAGAGATCCGGCACCTGCCCGGGCTGCAGCCGCGTCAGAACGCGGTCGCTGTCGCGCTCAAGCAGCTCTACCCCGATGGCGCGCGGCAAAAAGGCCCGCACCACCATCTCATGATCTACCTCATGCGGCCCCAGCACGGCGAAGGGATCGCCATGGGTGCCCTCGACCAGCGCCTGTGCGGCGTCAGGGTGCAGGTGAGTGATGTCGGTTGACGCACTGCGAACGTTCATTTTATTGCGAGTCGTCATGGTGACCCTCCCCTGATTGGGACATGTCATTGCCCGAGCGTGCGCTCAGTTCGTCAAAGAGTGCGACCAGGCCCCGCATGGGCACGCTCAGCCAGGCGGGTCGATTGGCGGCCTCATAGGCAATCTCGTAGGCGGCCTTTTCCAGCGTGAACAGCGACAGCGCTGCGCTGGCGCCATCCTCGAACTGCCAGTCATGCCCTACCTGATGGGTGGCCTGGCGATAGGCCAGCAAAAACGCCTGCGTGACCCGGTGACGGTAGTCGATGATGACCTCCTGACTGACCGCCTCCCGGTCGTGGGCCACATCAGCCCGGTAGGCGTTATCCAGCGCCATGGCCGAGGCATAGTCAAAGGAGCGCACCACGCCTGCCACATCGCGCAGCGGGCTGCTTTTCATGCGACGCTCATCAAGCGATCGGGCAGGTTCGCCTTCAAAGTCGATGATGTAGGCGTCGTCATGCGATACCAGCACCTGCCCCAGGTGCAGATCCCCGTGGGTACGCGTGCAGAGGCTGCCGCGGGCGTGATGGGCGAACGAATCCGCCATCTCGGCGAGCGCTTCGCGTCGCTCAAGGAGCCAGTCGGCCAGCTGCTGATCCTCTTCGCTGGCGCTGCCCTTGTGGCTTTCGAGAATCTCCATGGCACGGGCCAGCTGAGCACGCACACTCTCGGCCCATGCCTGCGTCCGAGCGTCGTCGGCGATCTCAGGGGCAAAGTCGGCCTCCGGCGTCTCCATGGCCAGCAGGGTATGCATCTCGCCCAGCCGCTGACCCAGAAGCCCGGCAAAGCCGGTCAGGGTCGCCAGCGGATCATAGGCACCATCCTGCTCGGCCTGCACCATCTCGCTGACATCGCGAATGGCGCGCTCGAGCGTGTTAAGCGTCCACTCCCAGGCATCGCCCTGGTTGTCGATGTAGCCCTGCAGGACCATCAGCACATGCGGCACGCCCTGGTCATCAATGCGGGTCACTTCGCCCAGCATGGGCGCGATATGGCCAAAGCCGCGCTCGGTCAGGTAGCGCCCCATCTCCGCTTCGGGATGGATGCCGCTTTCAATGCGTCGAATCAGCTTGAGCACCATCCGGTCATCGATGATCACGGAACTGTTGGACTGCTCGGCGCTCAGATAGCGCATTTCGACGTCCTGCGCCGACATTTCCATCTCGCTCAAAAGCGATGTGGATCTGAAGTGCAGCTCGCCCGGACGTGGTGCATCAGCGTCCGTTTCCACGGCGTTATGGGTCAGATCCAGCACCATGCCCATACGCAGCGCCTGAACCACCGCCATCGGGAAGCCCGGCATCGCAAAGGCATCGGTCAGAAGACCGACGTCACGGCCACGCCGAATACGGGCCATGGCCAGCTGCTGGGGTAGTAGCGCCGTTTCATCCTCGCTGATCAGACCCAGCGGCAGTACATAACGCTCGGAAGATGATCCTTCCGCGCCCTGCTGATGAGCCTGCACTTCGATTTCACCGAGCAGGATCGTCGGCGAAGCAGAGGCACGATCATCGACGGCAGCGCTGTCCAGCCCCACCGCCCAGGCAAGCGAGACCCTGTCGATGGTGCTGTTCTTGGCGGCAAACCAGCGCCTTCGCGGCAGATACTGCGGCAGGCTCTCGTTTTCAAGCGAACGACGTGTCCGTCCGCTGCCGATTTCGTCCAGACGCTGCTTGACCACCAGCGTCAAAAGCTCCGGCATCATCTCCTGAGCCGGCGTATGCCAGTGCGGCATGGTGGTGGCCGGCGCCAGCAGGAACCAGTAAAAGCCATAGGGCGGCAGGGTCAGCAGATAGCTTAACTGCCCGATGGGCGGGAACGTGCTGCCGCCAAGCATCTCTACCGGCACATGGCCTTCCCAGTGGGAAAGATCCAGTTCCACGGCCTGTGCCGAGCGCGAGACGTTGGCCACACAGAGAATGGTATCTACCTGCCCGGTCTCTTCATGGGTGTATTCGCGGATATAGGCCAGAATGCGGCGGTTGGACGGATACAACAGCTTCATCACGCCACGACCGAAGGCCTTCTGCTGGCTGCGCACGGCCAGCATACGGCGCATCCAGTTGAGCAGCGAATGCGGGTCACGGGTCTGCGCCTCGACGTTGATGGTCTGAAAACCATACAGCGCATCCATGATCGGCGGCAGCACCATGCTAGCCGGATCGGCGCGCGAGAAGCCGCCGTTGCGGTCCATCGTCCACTGCATGGGGGTACGCACACCGTCGCGGTCGCCCAGGTGGATGTTATCCCCCATGCCGATTTCATCGCCGTAATAGACCGTGGGCGTGCCCGGCATCGACAGCAGCAGACTGTTAAGCAGCTCGATACGACGGCGATCGCGCTCCAGCAGCGGTGCCAGCCGGCGCCGAATGCCCAGATTGATCCGGGCGCGGCGGTCGGAGGCGTAGTGGTTCCAGAGATAGTCGCGCTCGCGGTCGGTGACCATTTCAAGCGTCAGCTCGTCATGGTTGCGCAGAAAGATCGCCCATTGACAGTTCTCGGGGATCTCCGGGGTCTGGCGCAGGATATCGGTAATCGGGAAGCGGTCTTCCTGAGCCAGCGACATGTACATGCGCGGCATCAGCGGGAAGTGGAACGCCATGTGGCATTCGTCACCTTCGCCGAAATAGGGACGCGTATCCTCGGGCCACTGGTTGGCCTCGGCCAGCAGCATGCGATCGGGGAAATGCTCGTCGATGACCGCCCGGATGTTTTTGAGCACATCGTGGGTTTCGGGCAGGTTCTCGTTGTTGGTCCCTTCACGCTCGACCAGATAGGGAATGGCGTCCAGACGCAGACCGTCCACCCCCATTTCCAGCCAGTAGTGCATGACCTTCATGACCTCGTCGAAAACAACGGGGTTATCGAAGTTCAGATCGGGCTGGTGAGAGTAGAACCGGTGCCAGAAATACTGGCCGGCCACCGGATCCCACGTCCAGTTGGAGGTCTCGGTATCCAGAAAGATGATGCGGGTGTCGCTGTAATGGGTATCGCTGTCCGACCAGACATAAAAATCGCGCTCGGGAGAGCCCTTGGGCGCATGACGGGCACGCTGAAACCAGGGGTGCTGATCCGAGGTGTGATTGATGACCAGCTCGGTAATGACGCGCAGCCCGCGGGCATGCGCCTCCTTGATAAACTGTTGCGCCTGCTCCAGCGTTCCGTAATCGGGGCTGACCGCGCAGTACTCCGAGATGTCATAGCCATCGTCGCGGCGCGGCGACGGATAAAACGGCAAAATCCAGATGGTGTTGACGCCCAGGCCCGAAATGTAGTCAAGGCGCTCGATCAGCCCCTGAAAGTCACCGATACCGTCGTTGTTGGCGTCATAAAAGGATTTGACGTGAACCTGATAGATGACCGCATCCTTGTACCACAGCGGGTCATGGATAAAGGCGGGTTCTCCCTCAACGGCCGCCATGGCCTGCTGGGATGATCCGGATACATCACTGGCATTCATCATGAGACCTTGTCCTCCTCGCCCCGACCAGCGGTCGGAGACGATCGTGTTGCGTCATGCCTGAAGAAAGGCGTGAACCGCGGGCGCCGGCCCGCGGCGTACAAACCATCCCGTCCGCTGAACGTGTTGACTGAACTACTGCGCCGAGTGCAGGCGCCAGATGCCAAAGGGCATTTGCGGTGTCAGGTGCGTGGTCTGCCACTTGCCATGCCAGGTCCACCGGTGACCGGTCATCAAGTCTTCGCCGTGCACATCGGCGTGGTCTTCCAGACCGAATTCCCAGAGCGGCAGCTCGAAATGCCCGGACTGGTCATGGAAGGGATCAAGGCTGACGGCCACCAGCACCACATTGCTCATGTCCGGCGTTGACTTGATGAAATACAGGATGCGTTCGTTGTCGATGGTGCCAAAACGAATGCCCAGATGGGTCTGAAGCGCCGGATTATGCCGCCGAATCCAGTTGAGTCGGGCGATCTCGGCACTGATATTGCCAGGGGCGAAGTAGTCACGCGCCTTGAGCTGATACTTCTCGGAATCGAGATACTCCTCCTTGCCCGGCACCGGCGCTGCCTCACAAAGCTCGAAGCCCGAATACATGCCCCAGAGACCCGAGCCCATGGTCGCCAGTGCGGCCCGGATCAAGAAACCCGGTCGGCCCGAGCCCTGCAAAAAGGTCGGGTTGATATCCGGCGTATTGACGAAAAAGTTGGGCCGGTAGCACTCGCGCAGCGGTGACTCGTTGAGCTGGGTCAGATACTCGGTCAGCTCGGATTTGGTATTGCGCCAGGTAAAGTAGGTATAGCTCATGGTAAAGCCGACCTTGCCCAACCGCGCCATGATGGCCGGACGCGTAAAGGCCTCGGCAAAAAAGAGAACATCCGGATCGCGGCCACGAATATCGGCGATCAGCCACTCCCAGAACGGAAAGGGCTTGGTGTGCGGATTATCGACGCGAAAGATCTTCACGCCTTCATCCACCCAGCCCTGCACGACATCACGCAATGCCAGCCAGAGTCCGGGGACGGCATCCTCGGCGTAGAAGTCGACGTTGACGATGTCTTCATACTTCTTGGGCGGGTTTTCGGCGTAGCGGATCGTGCCATCCGGACGCCAGGCAAACCAGCCGGGATGTTCATCAAGCCAGGGGTGATCCGGCGAGCACTGGATGGCGAAATCCAGCGCAATTTCGAGATCATGCTCACGAGCGGCCGTGACCAGCGCGCGAAAATCCTCACGCGTGCCGAGCTGCGGATGAATGGCCTCGTGCCCGCCATGCTCGTTGCCGATGGCATAGGGGCTGCCCGGATCATCAGGGCCGGGGGTCAGGGTATTGTTGGGCCCCTTGCGATGCGTATGGCCGATGGGATGGATGGGCGGGAAATAGAGCACGTCAAAGCCCATGTCACGAATCATCGGCAGTCGGGCGTGCACATCATTGAACGTGCCGTGCTGGCCGGGTATCAAACTTTCCGAACGCGGGAAAAGCTCATACCAGCTGGCAAAGCCTGCCAGCTCGCGATCAACCTCCAGCGGCATGGCCTCACTGCGGCTCAGGTGATGCTGTGGGTCGCACTGCTGCATCAACGCCAGGGTGTCCCGCGAGAGCAACAGCGCCATCTGTTCGCTTTCACTGTCGGCGGCCTCGAGTTGCGCCAGCAGCGCCTCAAGCGCTTCTGACGGCCCCCCATTGGAAGCGGCGCGTTCCAGCGCGCGGGAGACATGCGCATGCCCTTCCTGAAGTTCAAGGGCAATCGGCACACCGGCAGCGTGCTTTTTGCTCAGCTCGTAGTGATAGGTACCGTAAAGGTCCCACCAGGCCTCAATCACGAATTCGTGAGTACCGGTGACGGAGGGGGTAAAGACGCCTTCCCACAGATCGTTACCCAGCGGTTTAACCAGCGTCAGTGTCTCGCTGTGCCATTGATCCGTCAGCGCCGAGGCCTTTTGCGCCTCTCCCTGCGTGCAGCGCCAGCGGACACGTGCGGCAAGCACATCGTGGCCATCGGCGAAGATGACCGCCGTGACATTGACCGGTTGCCCAACGATGGCCTTGGCGGCAAAACGCCCCTGCTCAACGCTGGGTTCAATCTGTTCGATGGCAATGCGGTCGGCCATGGCGGCCTGCATTACCGGCGCATCCTGTTGCGCCTCGTTTCGGGATGTATTGCGTTGCACCATCGACATTGCTGCTCGCTCCTTTCCCTGGGCGCAGCCCCTTGTCTTCGCTCGACACAGACAGGGCTGTCGGCAATCCGCCGATGACCCGAGGTCATCGGCGGCGTGGTTTGACTACCCGTTACGGATGGCACCGTTGTCATCGCGCACCAGTTCCAGCATCACCATCGAGCGGCCTTCGACCTCATAGGTGCTGCCGAAATCAAAGTGCTCTCCCTCCCTGCTGGCAGGGGCGGCCGTGTTGAGCCGGAAGACCCAGTGTCGGCCGGAGGAGACTTCCGGCAACGTCCAGGTGATCGGCTCATGATGGGCATTAACGATCATCAACAGCGTACTGTGTGAGCCGGCCCGACGAATGCCGGTTGGCTGGGCACGACCATCCAGCAGCACACCAATGGCACGGGAATGATCTGCTTCCCAGGTGCCGACATCCATTTCCTCGGCATCCGGGGTCAGCCAGGTCACATCGCGGACTTCCAGCTCATCGTTCCAGTCGCCGGTAAGGAAACGACTGCGATGAAGCATCGGATAGCGACGACGCAGGGCAATGATGTGACGGGTAAAGGCCAGCAGATCGCGCCCTTCCTGATCAAGCTCCCAGTTGACCCAGCCGATTTCGCTGTCCTGACAGTAGGCGTTGTTGTTGCCACCCTGGGTACGACCAAACTCGTCACCGGCCAGCAGCATCGGGGTCCCCTGCGAGAACATCAGGGTCGCGAGCATATTGCGTATCTGACGCATGCGCAGTTCGCGGATTTCCGGATCGTCGGTCTCGCCTTCCACCCCGTGGTTCCAGGAGTGGTTATCGTCGTGACCGTCGTTGTTGTCCTCACCGTTCGCCTCGTTGTGCTTTTCACTGTAGGTCACAAGATCGCGCAGGGTGAAACCATCGTGCGCGGTAATGAAGTTGACCGACGAGTACGGCTTGCGCCCACGATGATTGAACAGATCCGCAGAGCCGGTCAGGCGCGTCGCAAATTCGGCCAGCTGGCCCTCATCGCCCTTCCAGAAGGCCCGCATGTTGTCGCGGAACTTGTCGTTCCACTCCGCCCAGCCCGGCGGAAAGCCACCGACCTGATAACCGCCGGGGCCACAGTCCCACGGCTCGGCAATCAGCTTGCACTGCGACAGCAGCGGGTCCTGACGACAGGAGTCGAGGAAGCCGCCCCCTTCGTCAAAGCCGTGGGGCTCACGACCGAGAATGGTCGCCAGGTCGAAGCGGAAACCATCGACCCGCATCTCGTCAGCCCAATAGCGCAGCGAGTCGGTCACCATCTGCAACACGCGTGGATGAGAAAGATTGACCGTGTTGCCGGTGCCGGTGTCGTTGATGTAGTAGCGCTTCTCCTCCGGCATCAGGCGGTAGTAGCTGGCGTTGTCGATCCCCTTCCAGGAGAGCGTCGGTCCCATCTCATTGCCTTCAGCGGTGTGGTTGTAGACCACATCCAGGATGACCTCGATGCCGACCGCGTGGCAGCAGGCCACCATCTGCTTGAACTCGCTGATGGTGTTGGTCGCCATGTAGGCCGGGTGCGGAGCAAAGAAGCACAGGGTGTTATAACCCCAGTAATTGTGCAGCCCCTTCTCCTGCAGATGACGGTCATCGGCAAAGGCGTGGATCGGCATCAGTTCCAGCGAGCTCACGCCCAGATTGCGCAGGTGATCGAGCACGGCCGGGTCGCTGAGACCTGAGAAGGTGCCACGCATCGCCTCGTTGACCTTCGGGTTCAGCATGGTCATGCCGCGAACGTGGGCTTCATAGAAGATAGTGCGATCCCAGGGCACATGGATCTCGCGCGAACGACCCCAGGTGAATGCAGGGTCGATGACCCGGCACTTGGGAATAAACGGCGCGCTGTCACGCTCGTCAAAGCTCAGGTCACCGTCTTCATGGCCGATGGTGTAGCCATAGAGGGCGTCATCCCACTTGAGCTCACCGACCAGCTGGCGCGCACAGGGATCGATCAGCAGCTTGTTGGCATTGAAGCGGTGGCCGTTTTCCGGCTCGTAGGGACCGTGTACCCGGTAACCATAGAGCTGGCCCGGCCGGGCATCGGGCAGATAACCGTGCCAGACCTCATCGGTAAATTCCGGCAGCTCGATACGTTCAAGCTCTTCTTCACCATCTTCGCTGAAAAGACAAAGCTCCACTTTAGTGGCGTGCGCCGAGAAGATCGCAAAGTTGACGCCCAGGCCGTCCCAGTTGGCGCCCAGCGGATAGGGCAGGCCTTCACGAACCCGGCTGCGCTGCTGGGCGGAGGAATTCAAGGGCGCTTCGCGCCCGCCCGAAGTAATCCCGGGTGTCGGTGCGCCGGGATGGATCGGTGTTGTGGTCATACATTACTCCCGAAAGGGAAATACAAAAATTCCGGCCATGCAAAGGCACGGCTACTGGTCTGACTTGTCATCGTTGCTGCTGTCACTGTTCCTGCGTTTGGCCGGCGTTTCCTTGGCGGCGGTCGTCTTTTTCTTCGCAGCAGTCGTTTTCGTGGCGGTCGTTTTACGAGCGCCTGTCGCTGTCTTGCCGGCCGCGGTTTTGGATGCCGTGGCCTTGTCGTCACTACTGGCGGCACTGCGCCGTTTCGCCGTACTGGCACGCTTGGTCGGCGCCTTCCTTTTGGTCGCAGGCTCGGTGGTGGCGTCAGCGGCTGCCTGTGTAGCCGCAACCGCGACCGGCTCGGATGTCCTTGTGCTGCGCACAGCCGGTTTCGGCTGGGCGTCCTGAGGCACATCGGTAATCCGCTCTGCGGCCACCATGCGACAGGCCATGTGCCAGTGACGCTCGGCCTGTCCGTCAGGGCACCCCTCGGCTTCCCAGATCCGGTAGGCCAGCAAGCGAATACGAAGCTGATCGTCTGCCATGTGATCCATTCTCCTTCATGGGTCATGCCGCTGCTGTCCGGCAGACCCGTATTATCTGAAAGACGCCGACCCGGGCCGGCGCCAGTGGCGATGGTTACACCGACTGCATCTGATCGCCCGGCGTCACGCTGGCCTGCGTGCTCTCGGCATGAATGGTTTCGGCCTGTTGGGCGTGTTCAGCGTTTGAGGTCACGGAGGCGGCATCCCGGAACAGGACACAAAACGGCAGTGATGACATGAGATCAGACACCGGGGCCTGCAGGTTGACGGCCTGTCCGGTCACCAGCGACTGCCAGCCCCGGGCGTCATCTTCCGAACACTTCACGCGGGTATTGCCCCAGCGTGACGCGTCAATCTGCAGTGTGTCGCCTTCCAGCAGCGAGCCGCCGTGGCGTGTGGCAATGACCATCACGGCCTGGCCTTCATGCTCGCGCGTAAAGCCGATCAGCTGCCCGGCACGCTCGCCTTCAAAGTTCAGCGGCTGGTAGTCGCCGTGTAAAAAGGGTGTCGGCAGGCGCTGTCTGAGTCCCAGCACCTGCGTGATCAGCGCCTGCTTGATGCAGCCATCGCGCCAATGATCGATCAACTCGGTCATGGGCCGGTTTTGCGTCAGCTGCTCGCGGCGTTCGTTGAAATCGACCGGGCGACGGTTGTCGGGGTCGACCAGTGAAAAGTCCCAGCGCTCGGTGCCCTGATAGCAATCCGGGACACCCGGCACCGTCATGCGTAGCAGGGTCTGCACCAGAGCGTTGAGAGCGCCGGTCGGACTGACAGCGGTCACAACGTCGTAAATCGACTGACGCAGGGCGGCGCCCCGATCATCGGTAAGCAGTGTCATGACGAACTCGCGACACTGGCGCTCATGCGCCTCGTCCGGGTAAAGCCAGTGCGAGTTCAGCTTGGCCTCGCGCAGCGCCTTTTCCTGCCAGTCAGCAATACGCGTGGCAAACTGCTCAAGGCCCTGGCCATCGTCAGGCGACAGGGTCAGCGGCCAGGCACCGACAATGAGCTGATACACCATCATCTCTTCAGCAGCCGAGGGACCGGCAGGCGTGCTGGCGTCATCGCAGGACTGACGCAGTGATGAGGACGCGGTCAGCCATCCCCGCACCTGCTCCGCCCAGCGATCGCCCCACTCCGACAGTGCCGCAAGGCGTGCGCGAACGTCTTCGCCGCGCTTGTGATCGTGCGTGGCCGTGGTCACCATCGTGCCGGGGAAGTGACGGGCCTGCCAAGCGTTGAAGCGGTGGAAATCCTCGGTCGAGCAGGCAAAGTGTGCCCCGTCAAAGCCGACATCGTTGCGCGAGATCAGCACGGCGCTGCGATAGCCGGCCGTATCCTCCACGGCTTTCGCCGCCAGCGGCGAGGTCAGCTGGGCAAAGCGCACGATGGCGTTGCGCTTTTGCCGACAGCCCGGCTCGTCATCGTTGGCCGGGGCGTCACCGCCCAGCCAGTCATAAATCTGATCAAGCACTGCCTGATCCGGCGGTGTGAGCGACTCTCTGGCTGCGGCCACGGCGTGCGCAAAGAAGTTCTCGTCGCGCGGCGCCAGGCCCTGATCATCGGCGTAGGTGCGGTAGATGGGGAACTGCACGGCCAGCTCGCGCAGAACGCGTCGAATCATGGCAGGCGTCGTGTCCCGGGTCATGGGGTCATGGCGCGCCACATCGGACAGCGCTCGAACGGCGCGCTCGAACTCGGTGACCAGAGCGGTATCGATGATCTCGCGGCGGGCGCGAATGACCTCTTTTTCAAAGCTGTGCTCGCGACCTGACAGCGACTGCCACAGCGCCTTGAGCGGCGCCTCGCCTTCCGCGTCATGCTGAAGCTTCGAGACGACGTTCATGAATTCATAGCCGGTGGTACCGGTCACGCCCCAGCCCAGCGGCAGTGACTCATTACCCTCCAGAATCTTTTCCACAAAGATCGGCAGCGGCGTCTCCGGCGCTCCACCGGGACGGCGCGTGGCCGCCTCATCGACACGAGCACGCAACAGGCGGCAATAGCCTGCCGGGTCGGCCAGCCCATCGACGTGATCCAGGCGCACGCCATCGACCAGTCCGCGCTCGATCAGTTCCAGCAGATAGACGTGGGTCTGGGCAAACACGGCCGGATCATCCACCCGCAGGGCGCCGAGTTCGGTAATGTCAAAAAAACGCCGCCAGTTGAGGCTGTCATTGGCCGTGCGCCACCAGGCCAGCCGATAGTGCTGGCGCTCCAGCAGTACGTGCAGCCGCTCGGCACCTTCCGGCGTTTCCGGGTTATAGCGCGCCAGCAACGTGTCGAGCGCGGCGCGGCCCTCCCCGGTGCGCACATGTTCGGCAAGGGCCAGACCTGCCCGCTCGGCCCCCTCCTCCAGCGAGACGGCCTCTTCGATCTGCTCAAACAGTCGAGCCTGTTCGCCCATGCCGCCTTCCAGCAGCATCAGCGCGTGGCAGCGCGGGTCGATGGGAAAACAGTGCTCGAAATAATCGACCTGGAAAAGGCCGGTGCTCTCATCGAGGGTGAGCTTCATGTCGCCGGACACCAGCGCCTGACCATAGGGCTCGCCAAGAAACGGCACCAGCAGCCGGCCATCCAGGGTCGGGTCGCCGTTATCGCGCCAGTTGATGTCGAACATGTCGGCAAAGCGACCGGACGGCCCCCAGCGCAGCACGTCCAGCCACCAGGGGTTTTCGCGCCCCCCGACCGCCAGATGGTTGGGGACAAAATCGACGATCAGCCCCATACCAAAGGATCTGAGCCGCTCAACCAGATGCGTCAACGCGGCCTCATCCCCGATCTCGGGATTGAGTCGAGTGGGGTCGACGCCGTCATAGCCGTGGGTCGAGCCGCTACGCGCGTCCCACAGCGGAGAGGCATAGAGATGAGTGATGCCCAGTCCGGCAAAGTATTCGACCAGCGCCTCGGCATCCTTGAGGGTGAAATCCTTGTGAAACTGCAGACGCAGACACGACAGCAGCGGCTTTAAATCCGGCGTGTTCGATGATGCTGCCTCCATGGATGCTTCACTCATGCGGCCCTGCTCCTGCGCGTGCGGTGGTCATTGCCCGGAGTCTCGCCATGACGCCGGAGGTTTCAAACATCTCGTCAACCGCCAAAGGCAAACGACGGCGCCAGTTGGGGTGTTCATCAAGTGTGCCCGGCAGATTGGGCTGCTCTTCAAGCCCCAGCAGATCCTCGAGCTGCAGCAGCACCAGTGGCGAAGGCGTCGCCCCGATATGGCGCGCCGCGGCTTCAAGCCAGGTATCGCGGTCGGCATCCGGCTTGATCCCGAAGGTCTCGGCCAGCGCGACGATGTCCTGCTGTCGCATCTCGCGCTGCTGGTCGGGCGTCTCCCCCTCACCCAGCATGTCGAGCTCGATACGCCAGTCCAGATCGCGCCCAAGCCGCCAGCCGGCCACCGTGGGCAGGTCGTGAGTGCTGGTCATCGCCACGGCCCGCGCCGGATAGTCCCTGGCAGGTGTGAAGGTCGTTTCCTCACGCTCGAACCACAGCACGCCCATGCCCAGAATCCCGAACTGCTCCAGCCGTTCACGAAAGGCGGGCTCCACGGTGCCCAGATCCTCGCCGATGATCACGGCGCGATGGCGCCATGATTCCAGCGCAATCAGACGCAGCAGCGACTGCTCGGGATAGCGAACATAGGCCCCTTCGGTGGGCGGGGCGCCTTCGGGAATCAGCCACAGGCGGGAAAGTCCCATGATGTGATCGATACGCAGGCCACCGGCGCCGTGTAGGCAGGCCCTGAGGGTGGCGATAAAGCCATCGAAGCCATACTCGATCAGCCCCTGTGGCGAGAAACCCGTGACGCCCCACTCCTGACCGTTGGCGTTGAAATCATCCGGCGGTGAACCGATACGAAGCCCGCCCAGCATCTCTTCCGGGCGACTCCAGGCCTGGCTGCCGTGGGGGTCCACGCCCACCGCGATATCGGCGATCAGTCCGATGCGCTGGCCGGCGCCGATGGCGCGCTGCTGTACGGAGGCCAGTTCAAGGGCAATCTGCCACTGCGCAAAGGCATAAAAAGCCACGCGCTCGCCATGTTCCTGACTGAAATTCGCGACCGCCTCGCTTTTGACATCCTGCATATCACCCGGCCACTCGTGCATGGGCCCCAGCGCTTCGCTGATGGCCTCAAAGCGACAGTGGTTTTCAAGTGTCTCACCGCTCTCCCTGCGAAAAGCGTTCAGGGCCTGGCGATCGGCCTCGGACAGCGCCGCGAAATCGTGCTCGAGCGCCTGCCAGCGCCTCCGGCTAACGCGCTCGTAATCCACCAGTGCCGCATCGTCACTGTCATCGACCGTACGGTCGTCCGCCGGATGGCTCAGAGCACTGTAAAGCGGGTTGTAGGCCAGTCGCGTTGAAGGTGAATAAGGTGAAAAGCGCTCGGGCTGATGCGGGAACAGCGCATGCACCGGGCTGATCGCCAGCGCATCGAGGCCTTCCTGTCCGGCGCGCTCGGCAAGACGCCCCAGCGCTTCACAGTCACCGATGCCCGCATCCCCCTGGCGGCGCAGGCCGTAGAGCTGCACGCCAAGGCCTGCCATCGAGGGCGAGTCGTCTCCGGCCAGCGTGGCCACGTCCATACAGCGATGCGGCGCGACCGCCAGACGTCGCCTTTGCCCCTCGATCTGCAGCTGGTAATAGCCGGGCTCGGTGATGGCTTCCAGCCTGCCCTGGGCATCGACCTGCCCGCTCAGGCTCCTCCCCTGTTCATCGATGAGGGTGTAATCGGTGCCGGCCGGCACCGTGCCGGGCAGCTCGATGCCCTGCTCGATCTCGCCGACGATCAGCGGCGGCCAGTCGGCCACGGTGGCCGGTGAATGCAGGCGCTCGATGGCGGCCAGGCTCGCCTTGATGTCGGCGGGCGATTCAGTGGCGTAGCCAAGCCCTTCCAGCACCCCCTTGATGGTGGCCTCATCCAGCTGTTGTGGACGGTCCTGGCTGTCCTGCCAGACGATCACGATGCCGGCGGCTTCGGCCAGTGACTTCAGTACATGGTTCATAAATGGCTGCTCAGACAGGCGCGAATTGCCCCCGGTGCCAGCGTGGTGGCATCGTCCGATTCGCCAAGTTCATAGAGTCGCTGCCCTTCCGGAGCGTCGATACTGACGCGCTGCTTGCCCAGATTGACCGCAATGGCCAGCACGGTGCCATCGCCCATGCGCCAGTGTGCAAGGATCGCGCCCTCGCCCAGCGGCACGGCGCCCATGGGACGTGTACCGGGCAGGCGCGGAATGATTTCAGCGTGGCGAATATCCAGCAGCGTCATGTAACGGGTACGCCACATGGCGGCTTCAGGGTCATCCATTGACTCACTTTTCAGGCAGGACTGCTCGAATGTCGATACCGCATTGGGGTCGGGAATCTGCGCGCGGGTCTTTTCGTCCTTGAAGTGCGAGAAGTCGGCAAATTCGCTGCGGCGGCCTTCACGCACGGCGTCGGCCAGCTCATCGCGGTGATCGGTAAAAAAGAGAAACGGATTGCGCTCGCCCAGCTCCTCCCCCATGAACAGCATCGGGATCATCGGGCACAGCAGCAGCAGGGCCGTGGCCGCCTCAAGACGCTTTTGGTCGACCAGCGAAATGAGGCGCTCGCCCATCGCCCGATTGCCCACCTGATCATGATTTTGCAAAAAGGCGATAAAGGCCGTGGTCGGCAGGTGGCCACTGGGCTCGCCACGTGCATGGCCGCGACGGTCGTTCTGGCCCTGAAAGATAAAGCCGCCGTGAAGGGCACTGGCCAGCTTGTCGGTAGCATGATCGCAGTAGTCGGCGTAGTACCCCTCATGCTCACCGGTCAGCAGGGCATGGAGCACGTTGTGGATGTCATCGTTCCACTGTGCGGTGTAGGTGCTTTCCAGCAGTGAGGCGCTGTTGCGCTCGTTTTCAAGCATCAGATGGATATGACGCGTGTCGTTGACCTGCGCTTTGATCCGCTCGCTCATTTCGCGCAGGAAGCCGTCATTATTGATGGCATGGACGGCATCAAAGCGCAGGCCGTCGAAGCGGTATTCCTCAACCCACATCAGAGCGTTATCAATGAAGAAGTCCCGGACCTGAGGGCGTTCGAAATCGATCTCATCGCCCCAAGGCGTTCGCTCACCGGTAAAGAAATCGCCGGCGTAGTGCGGCAGATAGTTCCCGTCCGGGCCGAAGTGGTTATAGACCACATCCAGAAAGACCATCAGGCCCAGGCCATGAGCCTCATCAATCATGGCCTTGAGCTGGTCCGGCGTGCCGTAGGAAGCTTCGACGGCGTAGGGCAACACCCCGTCATAGCCCCAGTTGCGTGCCCCGGGGAATTCGTTGACGGGCATCAGCTCGATGGCGGTAATGCCCATGCCGGCCCAGTCCTGCAGACGCTTTCGAACGCCATCAAATCCGCCCAGCACACCGACATGCACTTCCAGAATGACGGTTTCATGCCAGGGCCGTCCCTGCCAGTGACTGTTTTTCCAGCCATGGCCCTGGGGGTCAATGACCACACTGGGCCCGGTGATGTCTTCATGCTGGGCACGTGCCGCCGGGTCAGGCACGACCAGATCATCGCTGATGCGATAGCGATAGTGCGCCCCCGGTGGGCACTCGAGCTCAAGCGTAAAATGGCCGTTCTGCCCCTTATCCATGGAGAGAACTTCGGGTTCACCGCCGGGCGTGCGTGACAGCTCCAGCCTGACTGCCTCGGCATCGGGTGCCCAGAGGGTAAAGCGAGTGCGGTGATCGTCCAGTACGATGGCACCGTAATGGCAGCGATAAGAAAACCGATCACCAGTGGATTCGGATACGGAAGCACTCATGTTGGCCAGTCTCCCTGACGCAGATAAAGCGTACTTAATGGTGGAAGCGTCAAAAGCAGTGACGCAGGATGGCCATGGCTGGGGTCGGGGTGTGCATGCAAGGCACTCCCGTTGCCCTGGTTACTTCCAGCGTAGAACACACTGTCGCTATTAAATATCTCGCGCCAGACACTCATGACCGGCACACCGATGCGGTAGTGATGGTGAACCACCGGGGTCAGGTTGCAGACCACCAGCAGGGGCGCCTTGCCGGTCTCGGCATGGCGTAAAAAGGCAATCACGCTATTGGTGCTGTCATCGCCGACCACCCAGGAAAAACCAGCCGACTCACCGTCGCAAACGTGCATCGCCGGGTCCTCGACATAGATCCGATTGAGATCGGCAATGGCGCGAGACAGTCCGCGAGGGCCGGCCTCATCCAGACGCTCCCAGTCCAGCTCGCGGTCATGATCCCACTCGCGCCACTGCCCCAGTTCGGTCCCCATGAACAGAAGCTTCTTGCCGGGATGAGCCCACATGAACGCCAGATAGGCCCGCAGCCCGGCCAGCTTTTGCGCTTCATCACCGGGCATTCTGGACAGCAGTGACCCCTTGCCGTGCACCACCTCGTCATGGGAAAGCGGCAGCACGAAATGCTCGGTGAAGGCATACTGCAGCCCAAAGGTCAGGTCATTATGGTGCCAGGCACGATAGAGCGGATCGCGGGACATGTAGGACAGCGTGTCGTGCATCCAGCCCATGTTCCACTTGAAGGTAAACCCGAGGCCACCTGTGGCGATCGGCGCCGTGACGCCCGGCCAGGCGGTAGACTCCTCGGCGATCATCATGACCCCCGGGCAGCGCTCGGCAACCGTGGCATTGAGCTCGCGCAGGAAGTCGACAACTTCCAGATTCTCGCGCCCGCCGTGGATATTGGGCAGCCAGTCATCATCGGGGCGGCTGTAGTCCCGATAGAGCATCGAGGCCACAGCGTCCACGCGAAGCCCGTCGATATGGAAGTGCTCGAGCCACTCCAGCGCGCTGGCAATCAGAAACCCCCGGACCTCATTACGCCCCACGTTATAGATCAACGTGTTCCACTCGGGATGAAAACCTTCACGCGGGTCGTGATGCTCATAGAGCGAGGTACCATCAAAGCGCGCCAGCCCGTGCTCATCGGCCGGAAAATGCGCCGGCACCCAGTCCAGAATGACGCCAATGCCGGCGCCATGGCAGGCATTGACGAAACGGGCAAAGGCTTCGGGCGAACCCATGCGGGAGGTGGGCGCAAACAGGCCGATGGGCTGATAGCCCCAGGAGCCTACAAAGGGATGCTCATTGATGGGCATCAGTTCGATATGGGTAAAGCCCATATCGGCCACCCAGGGAATCAGCCGGGAGGCCAGGGCGTCCCACTCCAGCGTATTGCCGTCATGATCGTGCTGCCAGGAGAGCACATGAAGCTCATAGATGGACAGCGGCGCCGTGCGAATATTGCTGGCATCGCGGCGCCTGAGCCAGGCATGGTCGTGCCAGTTGAAGGGACGATTGCCGGCCACCACGGAGACATCCGGTATTGCTGCCTCCGTCCGACGCGCCAGCGGATCCACCTTGTGGCGAAGCTGTCCGTCGCGATCGACAAGTTCAAAGCGATAGCGCTCGCCAGCCCTGAGGTGCGGCACAAAGATGGCCCATATGCCACTGCTATCGTGGCGCTGCATGGCGTGCCGGCGCCCGTCCCAGACGTTGAAGTCGCCCACGACCGACACCCGCTGTGCGTTGGGCGCCCAGAGCGTAAACCGCACGCCATCGACCCCATCAATTGCCGTCGGGCAGGCGCCGAATACACGGGCCAGCTCACGGTGACGTCCTTCACTGAAAAGATGAAGATCCAGCTCTCCCGGCAGCGGCGCAAACCGGTAGGCATCTTCCGTAATCTGGATAACGCCTTCGGGCCAGGTAATGCGAAGGCGATAGCGCGACGCCAGTGGCAGGTGCGCTCGATAGAGACCACCCTCCAGGGGCTCGGCCACAGCCAGTAACTGATGCGCGGCATCAATCAGCTCTACGGCTTCGGCACCCGGCAACAGCAGGCGAACCAGCGTTTGATCGCCCTGCTCATGCGGGCCCAGCCAGCGAAACGGCTCATCGTGTCGTGCCTGCGCAAGGCGCGACAGGGCGTCACGCTCGCCCTGGCAAGCGCTGGAAAATGCTGTTGCCATTATATGCTCACATGTCTTAACGAATGGGCCGTTACCCCTGCAGGAACCATCAGCTGATGATAGAGGCGTCGATAGGGGGTGACGGACAGTCGCCACTGGTAGTGGATCGCCATGGCGGCACGGCGCATGGCGTAGAAAAGCTCGGTGCAGCCGAAAATCCGAAAGGCGCGCTCAATGGCTTTCTGGAAATCCTGCTGCGAGAGCTCATCAAACAGGAATCCGGTGATGCCATCCTCGATCGTATCGGCCAGTCCACCGGTGCGGTGGGCAATGGGCAGTGAACCGAAGCGCTGGGCATACATCTGCGACAGGCCACAGGGCTCAAAGCGCGACGGCATCAACAGAAAATCGCTGCCGGCAAAGATGCAGCGCGCTTCGCGCTCGCTGAAGCCGATGTGAACGCCGATGGCCCCCGGAAAGCGCGCTTCAAGATTGCGCAGGGCGTTTTCGATGCCCGGCTCACCGCAGCCGATCACGACCAGCTGACCACCGGCGCGCACGATCGATTCAGCCGCCGCAATGGTGAGGTCCAGCCCCTTTTGATGCACCAGCCGGGAGACCACGGCAAACAGCGGTCCATGACTGACGGCCAGCCGGAACATGCGACGGACATGATCGGTGTTGGCGCGCTTGCCGGCCCAGTCATTGGTGGCAAAGGCGCAGGCCAGATAGGCATCCGTCTGTGGATCCCAGCTGTCATCGATGCCGTTGGCGATACCGCTGAGCCGTTTGTCGCGGGCACAGTCCGACAAAAGCCCTTCCAGCCCGCAGCCAAAGGCCGGCGTGGTGATTTCCCGGGCGTAGGTCTCACTGACCGTCGTAATGTGATTGCTGTAGATGATGCCGGCCTTCATGAAGGAAAGCCGGTCATAAAACTCGAGCCCCTGCGGGGTGAAGGCGCTCTCGGGAACGCCCAGTCGGGACAGATATTCCGGACCGTAAAGCCCCTGATAGGCCAGATTATGAATGGTATAGACGCAGGGCGTATTATCGCCGTTCCAGCGCAGGTAACCCGCAGCCAGACCGGTCTGCCAGTCATGCAGATGCAAAAGATCAGGGTGCCAGCCCTGATCCTCGAAGCGGGTTTCGGAAGTATCCATCGCCATCTGTGCCGCCGCCAGCGACAGACGCGCAAAGCGGAGGGCGTTGTCTTCCCACTCCTGCCCGCTTTCATCCAGATAGGGGCTGCCGGGACGGTCATAAAGCTCGGGGCAGATCAGCACATAGACGGTCAACCCTTCAGGTAGCTCGATACGCCCCAGATCACAGCCGGGAATATCAGCAAGCCCGGGCAGATATTCAACAACATGAATTGGCCAGATGCTTTCAAGGACTTCGCGATAGGCCGGCATCAAAACACGCACATCGTAATGATTGAGCAACGCGCGCGGCAGGGCGGCCGAGACATCGCCGAGCCCGCCAACCTTGACGAAATCGGCAAGCTCCGAGGTCACGAATAAAACAGGATCAGCCGGCTCGCTCTGCCCGGCAGAAATACTATGACGTGCGAGGGTGTCAGATACAGGTGTAATGGATGTTGTCGTTTTTGTAGCGTGAGTGGCGTGTGCCAAAGTGGCATCAACGGCTGAATGAGACATGCGCGACCTCCTCGCGAAGTGCGCTGACGCCGAAATGTCTCGAGCCATTAAGCGGTACAGTCGACAGACCTGTAGAGCGCCGACGCTTTTGGACGGCACCACACGGACGCTGTACAGACATCGTCTCTATCGACATTCCCTGTCGACAAACGATCGCTTATGGTCGGCTGTGCATCCGGCACCACCGCTACCTGATAAATCCATCAGAAAAATGGTGCCCGAGCATCACGACCATGTCGGAACCATGAGCCAGATATAGCGTGAACCGAGAGCAGCGTCAAAGCCCTTTTAAGGGCGCTGTTACCAATTTTGTAATCTTTGTAAACAAGTTGATCTGGATTAAAAATCCAGGCAAAAGAAACGCTGTTTGCGGCATATTGGTGAGCAATCCCGGTCTCTTTTTGGACAATCGAATGCTCCTCTTGCTACCGGTCAAAGCGGTTCGGTTCCGTCGATATCACCAAGGCGCTCAAGCTCATCGGCCGTCGCTCCCGCGTCCTCAAGCAGAGCCTTCAGTGCCTGAAGATCGGGGACGTAACTCATCAGGACATCGGCGCGACCTTCAAGTGTGGCCTCGCCCAGCGCCGCCGGCAACAGCACGGACTCGCCGCGCTCAAGGAGGACGGCCTCACCATTGGCATGCAGGGTAAAGGGGGCGCCTAAATTGGACACCAGCGTGGCGCGATCAATCGACCGGATATAGACGGTATCGATCAACACGCGCTCGAGTGCAAAGAAGGGACCCGCGCAGCAAAAACGCCGCTCCACCCCGGCGGCTTCATGTACGCTCAGAGGCGTTGAAGGGGTGGTCTGCAGTGAGAGATCGATCTCCTCGAGCAGGGCCTCGATATTGGCCTGGCGCTGCGCATGGCTGATCTCGCTGCCATCTTCCATCTGCCAGGACATGGCGTGCTGCTGATGATCGGCCTGCTGCTGCACTTCATAGAGCAACGTCTCCGGGCCAAAGCTGTGCAAAAGCCCTGCCTGCACGTAAAGCGTATCGCCGGGACGAATCTCGATGCGATGCATCACGTCATCAAAGCGATCTTCCAGGAGTGCCGTGCGCAGCGTGTCACGATCCACACCCTCCTTGACGCCGGCCAGCAGCGTGGCACCCGGTGCGGCATGCAGGATGTGCCAGGCCTCGGTCTTGCCGTGTGACCAGGTGCCCTTGCGCCGGGCAGTGGGACCGTTGGCGTGCAGATGAACCGGCAGCATGCCGGTGGCATCAATGAACTTGGCCAGTACCGGGAAATGCGGCCCGTCAAAGTCCTCGCCTACCAGTGCCTCGGGGTACTGCTCGACCAGGGCGTGCAGGGACTGTCCGGCCAGTTCACCGTTGGTGACCCGCGCGCCCTTGCCCTCGATATCGCTGCTTTCCCAGCTTTCAGCAACCCGGCCCTCCGGCAGCCCCTGACGGCCCAGCACCTGCTCTATCTGCCGTCCCCCAAAGACATGGGGCGCATAAAAGGACGTCAGCTTCAGGGGATACCAGCGCATGCCACTCTCCTTGTACAGCGCAGAACATGTGGCTGACAGTCTAGACGGGATGTGACGAGGCCACCTCCTCCTGTTTTCGAGCGGCCACCCTGTCGGCGCGAATGGCGCGCCGGACGCGTATCTTCTGAAAGAGCACGCCGCGGCCGGGGGCAAAAAGGAAGGCCAGCAGGAACAAAAACGCCTGGATGAGCACGATGACACCGCCCGTTTCGACGTCTACATGAAAGCTCACCATCACGCCTGCAAACACCGAAAGCCAGGTGCTTGCCGAGGCCACCATCATCATCGCGGCAAGTCGGCGGGTCAGCAAAAAGGCCGTGCAGCCTGGCGTGACCAGCATGGCAATGACCAATACAACGCCCACGGCCTGAAGCGCCATGACGGTGGCCAGTGTCAGCAAAACCGTCAGCAGCAACTGCAGGCGGCGAGTATCAAGCCCCACCACCTGCGCCTGCTGCGGGTCAAAGCAATAGAGCCGAAGATCGCTGAATTTAAGCGCCACAACGGCCAGTACGACAATGCCGGTAGCGATGAGCTGATAGCGCGTCGAGGCCTCGATCCCCAGCAGGTTGCCCAGCAGAATGTGCACGAAATGCACCTCCGAGGGCACCATGGCGACCAGTACCATGCCCAGCGCCAGAAAACCGGTAAAGGCAATGCCCAGCACCGCATCAGGGCGGATGCGGCAGTGTCGCTCAATCAGACCGGCGCCCAGCAGACAGCACAGGGCGCTGGCCAGCGCGCCGATCACCATGGGAATCCCGGCCAGCCAGGCCAGCACAATGCCGGGCACCACCGCATGGGAGGCCGCATCTCCGACCAGCGACCAGCCCTTCAACACGATCAGACACGACAGCACGGCACAGACCGTCCCCACCAGCAGTCCCATCCACAGCGCCTGGCGCATGAAATCCAGTGTCAGTGGCAGCAACAGCAGTGTCAGCGTCTCGTTGAATGAACTCATGGCCACTCCTCACTGGCGGCATCCGGTGCCGGACGACGTCGCCGGGCCAGCAGCCCATGACGCGGCGCCAGCACCAGAATGATCAAAAAGCACAGCGTCTGCAGCAGCACGATGGCACCACCTACCGAGCTGTCCATGAAATAGCTCGCCCAGCTGCCCGTAAAGGCGCACAGCGCCCCGATCAGCGGCGCCAGCCACAGCATGTGGCCGAAACGATCCGTGAGCAGCCAGGCACAGGCACCGGGCGTAATCAGCATCGCTACCACCAGCAGCGCGCCCACGGCCTGTAATGCCCCTACCGTCATCAGCGAGAGCATCGACAGCAACAGAACATTGAGCCAGACGGTATTCAGGCCCATCACCCGGGCGTGACCTTCATCGAAGCAGTACAGCATCAGATCCTTCCAGCGCAGTGACAGCGCCACGATGCAGACCAGCGAGATGATGATCAGTTGAACGGTCTCACTGTCCCCGATGCCCAGCAGGTTACCGAAAAGAATTGTGGTGAGCTGCACACCCCCGGGATTGAGCGAGATCAGTACCAGCCCCAGCGCCAGAAAGGCAGAGAAGACCACGCCAATGGCAGCATCACTTTTCAGGGCACCCTGCCCCTTGATCAGCCCGATGCCGCCAACCGCCAGCAAGGCGCTGATAAAGGCCGCCGGCGCAAACGGCAGGCCCAGCGCATAGGCAATCGCAATACCCGGTACCACGGCATGAGAAAGGGCGTCCCCCAGAAGTGACCAGCCCTTGAGCACCACATAGCAGGAAAGCCAGCCGCAGACCGCCCCGATCAGCGTGCCAACCAGAATGCCGCGCGTCATGAACTGATAATCAAACGGCGCCAGCAGCCAGGCGATCGGATCACTGCTCATGACAGACTCCATGACGCAGCGCGCACGCTGGCCTTGGTATCGGTAGCCGACAACACCGTCTCGGCCATGACGTCGCCGAAGGTGGCTGCCAGGTGGCGCTGGGTAAAGGTCGTGGATACCGGCCCGAAAGCGACGAGCCGTCTTGAGACCATGGCGACGTGATCGCAGTACTGCGGCACGCTGGACAGTGCATGCGTCACGATCAACACGGTCACGCCTTCATCGCGCAGCCCGCGGATCAGCGCCATGATGCCCTGCTCGGTATGGGCATCCACGCCGGTAAAGGGCTCATCGAGCACCAGAATACGGCTCCCCTGAGCCAGCGCCCGAGCCAGAAATACGCGTTTTTTCTGCCCTCCCGAGAGCATGCCGATCTGGCGCTGCGCCAGATCGGTAATTTCCATGCGGGCCATCGCCTCTTCCACGCAGCGCCGGTCAGTCGCCGACGGAATACGCAGCCAGTTCATCTGACCCTGGCGTCCCATCATGACCACATCGCGCACCGACACCGGAAACTGCCAGTCCACCTCCTCGGCCTGGGGCACATAGGCGACCAGATTGCGCCTCTGGGCCTGGCGCACGGTCATCCGCAGAAGCCGCACCCGGCCACTGGTCGGGCGCGTAAACCCTAAAATGGTTCGACACAGGGTGGACTTGCCGCTGCCGTTGGGACCGATCAGGGCACAGATACTGGCACCCGGCAGGGCCAGAGAAATCTCCTGGATCCCCAGATGCCCATCGGGATAGCGCACACTGGTACGCGACACCTCGATAGCGGCACCGTCATATTGAGTCAGGTTACTCAAGGCCAAACCCCTTTTGTATCTGCTCTGCGTTGTAACGCAAAAGTGTTTCGTAATCGGGGACCGGACCGTCGTCACGGGTCAGTGAGTCGACATACAACGTACCGCCGTAGCGCGCGCCGGTTTCAGAGGTCACCTGCTTCATCGCCCGGTCATTGACCGTGCTTTCACAAAAGGTCACCGGTACATCATCGGCGTTGAGGTCATCGATCAAGCGACGCACCTGTTGCGGTGTTCCCTCCTGCTCTGCGTTGACCGACCAGAGGAAACGTTCCCGAAAGTCATATTCCCGGGTCAGGTAGGAAAAGGCACCTTCACAGGTCGCCAGCGTGCGCTGCGCGTCGGGAATGCGTGCAAAGGCGTCCCTGAGCGCCTGGTCCAGCGCTGCAAGCCGGTCGCTGTAGGCTTTGGCGTTGCGGTTGTAAGTCGCCACCCGAGCCGGGTCCAGCGCGACCAGCGCCCGGCGAATGTTCTCGACGTAGATCAGGCCGTTTTGCGGGGTCATCCAGGCGTGAGGATTGGGATGGCCGCTGTAAGGCCCTTCGCCCAGACCAATCGGTTCGATACCCTCGGTCAGTACGGCGACAGGCACATTGTCCATGCCCTGATAAAAACGCTGAAACCAGCGCTCGAGCCCCATGCCGTTGTAGAGGATGAGATCGGCCCGTCGGGCCTTGAGGATATCGCGCGGGGTGGGCGCATATTCATGAATTTCGGCGCCAGGCGGCACAATGGAAATCACTTCCAGCTCGTCGCCGGCCACCTGACGGGCCATGTCCGCCATGATCGTGAAGCTTGCCACTACCGTCCTGCGCTCGTGGGCCAGCGTTGCACCGGACATCAGCATCAGCGCCGGCACCACCCAGACCGCCACGGCCCGAGCCGCTGACAACCGGCGGCGCGCCGCCATCATCGTGGCCGCGTTTATCTCTTTTATCATGACGAATCTCCCCTGGCGGTATCGTCATGAAATCCTATTTAACCACGGTTAAAAAAGAAACCCCTGGTTGCTTAATCCATCCTGATGAACCACGCCCGGCTGTAGATGTTATCTCTCGCAACCCCCGCAGAGCTGGGGCAACATGCCATTTCGGTTACTGGAAGAGGCAAAAGCGTGCTCATGAATTCCCGGCGTTTCAGGCGAGTATCTGTCCTGCTGACAGGGGGTGTCATCTTGTTGGTAGCAGCCTCGGCCATGGCGCACCCTCACGGCTGGATCGATTACCGCGTCACGGTCATGGTCGATGATCAGCAACGGGTCACGGCGCTTGAGCAGTCATGGAAGATGGACCCGTTTCAGAGCCTGACCATGGTGGAGGGTCTGGAAGGCGTGGCAGGTGACGAGAGCATGGCACAGCGTTTGGATGCGCTCGGCCACGAGATCGCGGTCAATCTGGCCACCCAGCATTACCTGACCCATGTGTACGATGGAGAGCAGGAAATACCCCTGAGAGGCATCGAGGACTACACCACCCGCCTGAACGACAATCGGGTCGAGTTTTCCTTCATTGTGACGCTGGCCGAGCCGCAGCCGCTGAGCGATGCGCTTCGCTGGAAAGTCTACGATGACACCTATTTCATCGAGTTTTTGTATGACGATCAGACCGAGCGGCCCATTGAACTGGTCAATGCCCCTCGCAGTGTCATGGCGAGGTGATACACGCCGACCCGGACCCTGCCGTCGTGGCCGACGTATCCGCCATTGATGTGACCGGAGAGACGCCCGAGGGCATTGGCCGGCTTTTTGCCGACACCGGAGTGATCAAGTGTCAGGATATTTGAAACCGGTGTGGATAACGCTTGCTGTCATCGTACTGGCGGGGCTGCTGCTGTCGACGATCGGTCAGGGACTCTGGCAACCGCTGGTCGGTGAGATCATCACACAGCAGCGTACGCTGCATCGGGGGCTGGCCAGCGCCATGATGGCGCTCTCCCGGCGTGAAGGCGCAGGGGACTGGCTGGATCTGATCGTGCTGAGCCTGGGCTATGGCGTTTTTCACGCCCTCGGACCCGGTCATGGCAAGGCGGTCGTGGCGACCTATCTGCTGACCCAGCGCGCGGCCCTGCTGCGGGGGCTGATCATGACCGCCAGCGCTGCCCTGCTTCAGGGCGTGGTAGCCATTGTCATGGTCACGATTCTGGTACTGGGATTTGGCTGGCTGACCCGGGAGGCGATGGCCGGCACCGTCTGGATCGAGAAGGCAAGCTTTGCCGCTGTCACGGCACTGGGGCTCTGGCTCATGGTGCGCGCCGGTCGCGGCCTTCAGAGCAAGGCGCCCCTGTCGGCATCATCCGAGGATACCGTTCAGCCCGGCATCCTGCGGCTGACCCCGACACAGCCTGCCGGAACCAGCGTTGTGACGCCGTTGAACCACGTCGGCAATGGCCCCTGTCACTGCGGGCGAACCTACCACATTGACCCCATGACCAGCGGCCGACGCTGGCGCGAGATGACAGCGGCCATCCTTTCAATCAGCCTGCGCCCATGCAGTGGCGCAGTCATGGTGCTTGGCGTCGCGGCCATGCTGGGCTTCTGGTGGGCCGGGGTGCTGGCGGTACTGGCCATGTCAGTGGGCACGGCGCTGTCGACCTCCGTTCTGGCCGCCCTGACGGTAATGGCCCGCAGACTAATGACCCATCTTTTTCAGCGAACCGATCAGCGACGCCCTCTGGGGCTGGGGTATCTTCTCGCCCTGCTGGGCGGTGCGCTGATCACGCTTTTGGGCATCGCTCTTTTGATCAGTGCCCCTGATACGGCACTGTCACCGCTGATGCAGGGGCCGCTGGGCTAGAGGTCCCGAGGCTCAGGAATCCGGCCGCAGACCGGTGGCATCCCAGGGGGTCAGCACGCCCTTGATGGGATGAATAATGCCATTGTGCGCGCGAATTTCCTGTCGATCGACGGGAATATCGTTGACCCGGTACTGGCCGTCCTGCACGTCCAGACCGAGCTGTCCCACCAGGGCCTGGGGGCGGCCCAACACCCTGAACTCACTGGCCGGCACCGTGCCCGGCAGCATGTGATACTTCAACACCTTTTCAAGCCACTCCTCGTGTTCCCCGCCAAGCAGCGCCTGACGTTCGCTCTGAGGCAGCCGCGCGAAGGCTTCATCGGTCGGTGCAAAGATGGTGTAGGGACCGTTGTCGTCAAGCATGTCACTCATGCCGGCTTCATTGAGGGCCTTCACCAGCGTAGTGAAATCGCCGTTGGCCTTGAGCGTTTCCAGAAGCGTCTGATCTTCGTGGTCGGTAATGTCGCCCGGTTGCTGCTGAGGCGCGTTCTGACCCCCTGACTGAGCCTGCACCATCGGCGCCATACCCCCGCCCGCCAGCGCCAGACAGGCTGCCATCCACATACTGCGATACAAGATTTTCATTATTTCTCCACGACATGAATACAGGAAATCGGTCACCACCGAGGATCAGTGGCTTGCATGTCAAACGATCAGCGCTCGCGTCGAAAGGGCAGCATGGCAGCTGCTTCGAGGCGCATCTGTTGCATGGCGGTGTCTTCTCGCCCCAGAAACTCCGCCACGGCATCGCGAAACCCGTCATGGGCCAGCCAGTGCAGTGAGCGGATGGCAATCGGCTCAAAACCCCGGGCAATCTTGTGCTCTCCCTGGGTGCCCGGATCAAAACGTGACAGCCCGGCGGCCAGACAGTGCTCGATACCCTGATAGTAGCAGGCTTCGAAATGCAGGCAGCTGGCCTCGACCTCGCTGCCCCAGTAGCGTCCATAGAGCGTAGTCGACCCGCGCAGACACAGCGCTGCGGCCACGGGTCGCGATGTTTCATCCAGCGCCTGAATCAGTACCAGGGCATCGGGCATGTCCTGCAGCAAACGGTAGAAGAAATTGATGTCCAGATAGCCGCGCTGGCCATGCTCCATATAAGTAATCTGATAACAGCGATAAAAGTGCTTGATGGCAGTCCGGTCGATGTCTCGCCCCACCAGACGTCGCATGCTCAGTCCCTGCTCGGCCACGCGGCGCCGCTCCCGGCGCACTTCCTTGCGCCGTTTCGAGGTCATGGCCCCCAGAAACCCCTCGAAATCGCCATAGTCACGATCAAACCAGTGATACTGCATGCCGCTGCGCTCGAGCAGCTCGGGCCAGTGCTGGCGCCATTGATGCGCCAGCGCCGCTTCCGGAAACAGCAGATGCCATGACAACAGCCCCGTACTTTCAAGATGCTCGGCCATCATGATCAGGGCATCATCGGTATCGATGTTGTCGGCGAGCAGCAGGCGTGGACCGGTGGCCGGTGTAAAGGGAATGGCGCTCAACTGCTTTGGATAGTACTCGCCGCCGGCCCGCTCCCAGGCATCGGCCCACTGCCAGTCAAAGACATACTCGCCCCAGGAGTGATCCTTGAGATAACGCGGCATGGCGCCGACCAGCCGATCGCCCTGCCAGATCGTCAGATGATGCGGGGTCCAGCCGGTGCGCGCACAGACAGCCCCGGTCACTTCCAGAGCGTTGAGAAATTCATGACGGATGAAGGGATAATCCGAACCTGCCAGCGCATTCCATTGCTGCGCATCGATATCGGCCATTGCACCGATATCGCGAATATCGAGACTCATGGCGCTTCTCCAGCCAGATGCATGATAGGGGTACAGGATAGTGATAGCGGTACAGGATAGTGACAGGGGTAAAGAATAGAAGGTCCTGACGCGCCAGGGTCAGGCCTTGTGTCAACGCTTCGGGATGGAGTCAGCGTAGCGGCTGCGCTATGCTGTCAAGCTATCGTTTAAATGGTCATCAACAGAGATGCCGACTCGCTCAATGCTGCATTCGATCCTTGATAATGACTTCTACAAGTTCACCATGCAAAACGCCGTGGTGAAACTGTTTCCCAACGCTCATGCACGCTACAGCTTTATCAATCGTGGCGAGCATGCCTTCCCGCCCGGCTTTGGCGAACGGCTCAGGGAGCAGGTAGATGCCATGGCCGCACTGCGGCTGACCAGCGAGGAACGCCATTTTCTGGAGATCACCTGCCCCTATCTCGACCCGACCTATCATGATTTTCTGGAGGGCTTTCGTTACAAGCCCCATGAGGTCACCATCGATCAGCAGGGCGAAGTGCTCAGCGTCACCATCGAGGGACTGTGGTATCGCACCATTCTCTGGGAAGTGCCGCTGATGACGCTGATCAGTCAGATCTGGTACGAGATGCTCGAAGAACAGCGCGACAGCGATGAGCTGGTCGCCCAGCGCACGCGCGAAAAGATCGAGCACTACGGCGAACTGGGCGTGCGCATTGCCGAGTTCGGCACCCGCAGGCGTCACTCCTACGAGGTGCACGACCTGGTGGTCAGCACCCTCAAGCGCTACGGCGGCAGCACCTTTACCGGCACCAGCAACGTGCACATGGCCCATCGCCACGGGGTCAAGCCGCTGGGCACGCATGCTCACGAGTGGTTCATGTTCCACGCCGCCCGTTTTGGCTTCAAGATGGCCAATACCCTGGCACTGGAGAACTGGGTCGAGGTCTATCGTGGCGACCTGGGCATCGCGCTGTCGGACACCTTCACCACGCAGGTCTTTTTTGAAGGCTTCGACAAGATGTTTGCCAAGCTGTTTGACGGGATTCGTCATGACAGCGGTGACCCCATCGAATTCGCCAAGGCCACCATCGATCACTACGAGCACTACGGCATCGACCCGCGCAGCAAGACCATCATCTTTTCCGACGCTCTCGACACCCACAAGGTCGAGAAAATCACCCGCTTTTGTGAAGGCCGCATCGGCATGTCGTTCGGTATCGGTACCAATTTCACCAATGATGTCGGCCTCAAGCCGATGAACATGGTGGTCAAGATGACCGAAACCCGCCCCGAAGGGGATCAGTGGCTGCCGGTCGTCAAGCTCTCCGATATTCGCGCCAAGAACACCGGCGATCCGAGCATGATTCATCTCGCACGCCGCATTCTGTCACTGCCTCAGTAGTCCGCAAGGCGATCAGAAAAAGGGGCCGGCACGGTATGCACCGTGCCGGCCCCTTTTAACGAGTGGCGCTGATCTACTTGGCGCTGGCCTGCGGCGCGGCAAACACCTTGTTGAACACGTTGAGCATGACCTGCCAGCTGGCAGCATCGGCTGCAGCATTGTAGGCCAGCGGCAAATCGAACTCCCGAGCCTTTGCATCGGCATACGGATTGGCAAAGGCGTGCATGGCATCGGGGTACTGAATCAGCGTGGCATCGGTCTCCACACTCTCAAAGGTCTCCAGCAGTGACTTGAGCGCCGACTGCGCCACCATCTGATCATTCAGGCCATTCTGAATGATGACCCGCCCATCAAAATGGCTGGGGGTTTCCACCACCTGCCCCGGACTGCCGTGAAAGCTGACCGCTGCCTTGAACGGCATGCCATCAAGCGCGGCATTGAGGGCGATACCGCCGCCGAAACAGTAGCCGATGATGGCCATCCGCGAGGCATCCACTCCCTGCTGGTCCCTGAGGGCGTCGATAGCCGTTTCGAGATTGTGGCGAGCACCGGGCCAGTCACTCATGACCGCCTTTGAAAAGCTGCCGGCCTCATCAGGATGCGTGGCCGTTTTGCCACTGCCATACATGTCGACGGCAAAGGCCACATAGCCCAGCGCAGCCAGCTGCTCGGTACGATGTCGAATGTAGTCGCTCAGCCCCCACCACTCGTGGACCACCAGTACCAGCGGGCGCTTGCCCTCCTTCTCGGTATCACGGGCCAGATAACCGGTGTACTGCTCGCCGTCCACGCTATAGGTCAGCGTCTGCGTTTCAACCTTCGGGCCCATTCGCCCCGGAGTGCCCTCATCCCCCCAGGTATTGACGCTGGCCAGCATCAATCCCATGCCGAGTCCCAGAAACATGGTTCTCATGAAATTCCCCTGTGCTGTTATAAACGCGTTATGTGACCTCATTGTTGTTATCAGTATAAGAAGACATAACGCATGCTGATATTATTGTGTTGATGGTCATCATGAGAAAAGGGGCCTCACCATGACTGGCGAAGCCCCTTTTCAGGAACAGAAATTTCTGGGGTGACTCAGGCGCGCCGCTGCTCGGTCAGAAGAATCAGGCTTTTATCGTGTGACGGCTCGCCTGTGATGTCTGTCGAAGTGGTCTTTTGCAGATCTGTTGCAGCGCGCGCCAGACTTGCCTTGACCAGATCGCGAAGCTGATCGCAGGTAATGATGATGCGCTCGGCGCGGGGCTGTCCCTGCCAGATCACATCGATGACCGGATGCTCCCGCGTCTGATCAATACCAACGATACGCCCCTGCCGTTCCCGACGTGCATCTCTCAGTGTTGACCCCAAAAGCTGATGCACACCGCTGACACATTGTTTCCTGGATACATATGGCATGGCTGGCTGACCTGTTGCTGCCATTGAACGGCAGTCATTTCGGATGCATTGCTGCACGCGGACAGATAATTAATTCAAGGTTGACAATTTATGTGATTTAGAGCGCAACCTTAACATAACCAACTGATCAGAACACAGGTTATTTGTCAATTAAATTGTCGCCATACTGCGACACCCGTGTCTTCCCCGGGGCAGTCAACATCGAAAATCAGGGCCGATAAACGCCCTGATCATTACCCGATATCAACGCATGCCCGCAAGCTTATCGGTCAGCTCATCCAGTTTGTCGACTTCAAGATTGGGGGCCAGGGACGGGTCTTCTATCAGGGCCGTTCGGTCACGATGAATCCAGGCGGCCTTCAAACCGGCATGGCGCGCGCCCTGAATATCCCAGTTATTGCTCGAGACCAGCCAGGCATTGTCATGAGCCACCTTCATGCGGCGTGACAGGTGGTGATAAACCACCGGGTCAGGCTTGAAGCGCTTGATGTCATCGACACTGACCAGCGCTTCAAAATGATGGGCCAGCCCTGCATTTTGAAGCACCTCCTGCATGGCCTTTTCAGTGCCATTGGAGAAGGCTACACAGCGATAGCCGGCAGATACCAGCGATGCCAGCGCGCCATCGACTTCTTCAAAGGCGGGCAGGCGTGAATAGGCCGCCATCCAGTCATCACGGGTACTTGAGTCCACATTGACCTCTTGCGCGGCAATGGCTACGTCAAGGGCATCGCGCGTACAAACCGAGAATTCAACGTAGCGTCCCATGAGCCCGCGACGAAAGGAAAGCTGCAACTGACTGGCACGCCACTGGGCTGCCACGCTCTCTGCCTGTTCGCCCAGCGTGGGCCGCAGCACCTCAGCCATGGCATTCGGATTGATCAATGTGCCGTACACATCAAAGGCCAATAGTGTTTGTGTCATGTCTCCTCCTTGAAAACGATGATGGGTCAAAAAAGGACGCCCGAAGGCGTCCTTTGATATCGCGATACCATAATGGTACTGCAATAGTACTGCGAGAAACGGATTAGAGGGTTTTGCCCATGGCCAGTGCCGTATCGAGCATACGGTTGGAGAAGCCCCACTCGTTGTCGTACCAGGACATGACCTTGACCAGCCGGCCGTTGACACGTGTGTGGTTGGTGTCAAAGGTCGAAGAGCTGGGGTTGTGGTTGAAATCGATCGAGACCAGCGGCTTCTCGTTGATGTTCAAAACACCCGACTTCGCGGCAGCATCGCGCATGATTTGATTGATCTCGTCACGGCTGGTATCGCGAGAAGCCGTAAAGGTCAGATCCACGACCGAGACGTTGATAACCGGCACGCGAATGGCAAAGCCATCCAGCTTGCCATCAAGCTCGGGCAGCACCTTGGCCACGGCCGAGGCCGCACCGGTCTTGGTCGGAATCATCGACTGGGTCGCGCTGCGGGCGCGGAACGGGTCGGAGTGATAAACGTCCGACAGGTTCTGATCGTTGGTGTAGGCGTGGATGGTATTCATCAGACCGGTCTCGATACCCACGGTATCGTTGAGGGCCTTGGCTACCGGCGCCAGGCAGTTGGTAGTGCATGAAGCATTGGAAACCACCGTATGGCCGGCTTCCAGCACCTGCTCGTTGACACCGAAGACGATGGTGGCATCGGCATCACCGCTCGGACCGGAGATCAGAACCCGCTTGGCACCGGCTTCGATATGCTTGGCCGCGGCCTCGCGCTTGGTGAAGATACCCGTGCATTCCATGACCAGATCCACATTCAGATCGCCCCACGGAAGTTTGGCTGGATCACGCTCGGAGAGAATGCGAACACGGTCACCGTTGACGGTAAAACTTTCATCATCATGGGTAATATCGGCATTGAAATGGCCGTGCGTACTATCGTTTTCAAGCAGCAGCGCGTTCAGCGCCGGGTCGCCCAGATCATTGATGGCCACGACTTCGATACGGTCACGATAACCACTTTCATAAAGTGCGCGAAAGGTGTTACGTCCGATACGTCCGAACCCGTTGATTGCGACACGAAGCGTCATGTTTTCTCCTCCTGCGATTTGGATAAAGCTCATCACCGACAGATTAATGAGCCGCAATTCTCTCGGTTTTCGGCCCCTGAATGTCTAACGTGGGGTCATTTTTTCTGACCTCAATGGTCCTGTTGTAAAGCCCTGCCCATTCAGGTGTCCGCGATGGCCCGGGCGAACCCCCTGTTTTTTCCATTCGGCGTCATGTGATGCCCGGACAAGTCTGGCCCGGGACGACCGATTACGCCAGAGCCTGTCCTCATTGAGAGAAGAGACGCATAAATCACAGGACCGATCATGACTGAGGATCCATCCTGATGGTTTCTACAAAAGAGGTGAATCGTGTCAAACAAGGCGCAACCCGGTAAAGTCCTGACGATAGGACATGTTTTATTCTGTGTGGCCACCTCGCGTCAGCGTGTTGCCCTAATGACTGATATTCTGGCGGCATCGATGAGCAGGAATTGTTTCAAAGACTTATAGAACTTCAGGAGTACCATCCGCCATGACACGCCCCGCCCTGGTCGGCGACATCGGTGGCACCAATGCCCGCTTCGCCCTGGTGACCCCCGGCGCTTTCGATCTGCACGATATTCAGACGCTGGCCTGCGCCGATCATGCCAACCTCGATGATGCGGTCAACGCCTATCTTGCCAGCATTAATGGTGAGCGACCGATCGAAGCCTGTCTGGCCTTTGCCTGCCCGGTACACGATGATGAAATCAAGATGACCAACAATCCATGGCGCTTTTCAAAAAGCGACATGAAACAACGTCTTGGGCTGGATAACTTCAAGGTCATCAACGACTTTACCGCCATGGCGCTGGGCCTGCCCCATATTCCCGATGAAGACCTGGTCAACCTGGGCGACGGCCACAGCGAGCCCGGTCGTGCACGTCTGGTCATTGGTCCGGGCACCGGCCTTGGGCTGGCAGGCCTGGCGCCCAGCCAGCGCTTCTGGATTCCACTATCGGCTGAAGGCGGCCATGCCAGCTTCGCACCGGTCGATGACTTCGAAATTCGCCTGCTACAGTGGTTTCGAGGCCGCTATGGCCGCGTCTCGATCGAGCGCGTTTTGTGCGGCCAGGGGCTGCTGGATATCTACACTGCCATGTGCGAGTTCGAAGGCCATGACTGCGCCCTCAGCACACCGGCCTGCGTCAGCGAAGCCGCCCGCAGTGAAGAAGACCCGGTGGCCCGTCAGGCTGTCCTGCGGTTTTGCAAGATACTCGGCGATGCCACCGGCGATGCGGCACTGACCCTGGGTGCCCGCGGCGGCGTTTATCTGTGCGGGGGGATTCTGCCTCGTATTCTTGATACGCTTCGGATCAGCGATTTTCGCAAGGCCTTTGCCGACAAGGGGCGCATGAGCCCCTACAATGCCGATATTGCGACCTGGGTAGTGACCGCCAAATGGACCGGACTGCTGGGCGCCGCCGAAGCACTGCACAACGAGGAGGTGACATGATCCCGGATGCATTGAGCGAGCTTTTGTCGTCCACACAGGGGCAACGTGATGCCACCTGGCAGGGCCGCTCGCTGCTGGTCATCAACGATGACTGGGGGCAGCTTGTCCTGTCCCGCCATGGTGGCCATCTGCTGCATTACGCGCCGGTCGGAGATCGCGGCTGGCTCTGGACCACCTCCACGCCCAAGGCATCGCCGGAGGCTTTACGTGGCGGTGTGCCGCTGTGCTGGCCCTGGTTTGGCGAGCCCGAAGATGGCAATGGCCCGATGCACGGCCTTGCTCGTACCGCCAACTGGCGTATCGACGCCGTTGATGAAGGGGTGGAAGGTGGCGTTGAAATTCATCTTTCGCCCGAAGAGCAGTTGCATGACACCCTGGCGCCTCGTTTGATCATTCATGCCAATGCCCAGCGTCTGGCCATGGAGCTTGTGACCGAACACATCGGCGAAACACCGATACGCCTGACCCAGGCGCTGCACGCCTATTTTGCAGTTCCGGACACCCACCAGTGTCGTATCGAGGGGCTGGGCGGCGCGCGCTATCTGGACAAGCTGGCCGACTACGCCGAGGCAGAACAGACCGGCGTACTGGGAATTCGTGGCGCGCTGGATCGCATCCATCACTCCAGCCGACCGCTGGTGCTTGATGATGGGCACAGACGCCTGAGAATCGCCAAGCAGGGCAGCGACTCAACCGTTGTCTGGCATCCGGGCGACAAGCTGCCGACCGATATCCCCGACCGTGAACGCCTGAACTTCATCTGTATCGAACCGGCCTGTACCCGGCTGGATCCGGTCTGGCTTGCTCCCGGGGCACAGCACGTCCTGTCGATGCACATAAGTCCTGAAACCTCTGCTCGGGAATAACCCTGATGAGCATGACAGCCGCGCCCTTTGTGATCGGTCTGCGCCAGCTACCGTACTACGACAGCCTGCAAACGCCCGAAGCACTGGCGAGCTGGTTTCAGCAGCGCCTCGAAGAGGGGCTTTGCGAGTTCGACCACAGTGATCTCGAAAAGGGACAGGAAGGCCTGCTGGGGCAGGCGATCCGGCAGCTCCCGAAAAGTCAGGCCCGACAGCTTCAGTTTGACATGAGTGTTGGCGTGGTCCCGGCACAGCGCAATGAAGACCGCTTTGGCGCCAAGTATTACGACACCCGCCCCGAGTATCTCGATGAGGTCGTCAATCGTGCGCTGAAGCAGCTGGGCATAGAGCAGATCAACACCCTCATGCTCATGCGCCCTGATCCTCTGATGGACGTTGAGGCTACCGGACGGGCGCTGGATGCCATTGTCGAGAGCGGTCGAGCAGGATGCATTGGTGTGGCCAACTTCCTGCCTGCTCAGTGGCGGCATCTTCAGGCTGCCATGCAGACACCGCTGGCCTGTCAGCAGATGGAGATGTCGATCGCCCGCAGCCAGATGCTCTTTGATGGCATGTGGGACAGCATGCGCCGCGACAACATGTCGGGCCTTGCCGGTTCGCCACTATGGGGTGGGCGCATTTTTGAAAACCAGCTGGGTCAGATGCTCAAGGCCATGGCCGACACCCATCAGGTCAGCCCTGCCGGTATCGCGCTGGCCTGGCTTCACACCATCCCGGGGCAGCCCAGAGCCGTGGTGGGAACGCTTCGCCCTGCCCGGCTGCAGGCACTGGCACACGATGCCGGCCTGACGCTGAGCCGACCAGAGTGGTTCGCCCTGCTGGAAGCCGTGCGCGCCTATCGCGTGCCCTGATCTCCCTTGGTCATGCGCATCGGAGGCTGCCCGTTTTCGAAGGGGCAGCCTTTTTTATGCGTCATTCACCCCATCCCTGCAGGTGGCCAAAAATGGCAGCACTGCCGGCGTGACAGATACGCCAGGTGCAGGATCAGGACGACAAGCTGTCTGCGCACGCCCGATGATTGATGGAGGAGCCAAGGCAACCTCTCAACCATCAGCGCAAAAAAAGCCCGCCTCAAACGAGACGGGCAAAACAACAGCCGAGGCTGCCGAGAGAGCCGGTAGCGACAGGATCATGCATGCCCTGCCGTCTGGTAACTCAAGATACCAATTCAACGTGCTCAGTGCTTGATGGTGGCCACGGTCTCACGCGCAATGGCGCGAATGCCGTCCCAGTCCTCATTTTCAATCAGTTCCTTTGGAGTCACCCAGGTACCGCCGACACACATGACGTTGCGAAGCCTTAAATAGTTGGCTGCATTGTCGGGCGTAATGCCCCCGGTAGGGCAAAACTGGACATCTCCCAGGGGGCCTGCAAGCGCCTTGAGTGCGCCAACACCGCCACTGGCCTCGGCCGGGAAGAACTTGAAGCGACGATAGCCGTACTGCCAGCCGGTCAGGAGTTCCGTTGCCGTTGCAATCCCCGGCAGCAGGGGCACCGGGCTTTGAATACCATACTCGTAGAGGCGATCGGTAGTACCGGGGGTGACCACAAAGTCCACACCGGCATCTTCTGCACGCCGATACTGCGCGGGTGTGAGTACCGTGCCGGCACCGATGCTGGCTTCGGGCAACTCGTCACGCAGGCGATAAAGCGCTTCCATGGCACAGTCGGTGCGCAGGGTCACTTCCAGTACGGTAAGCCCGCCTTCGTAAAGCGCCCGGCACAGCGGTACGGCGTCTTCGATGCGATGAATGGTCAACACCGGGATGACCGTGGTCCGCTGACAGATACTGTCAATTTCGGTCGTACGTGTGGACGGTAACTGCTTGTCCGATGACATGAAGCCTCCTGATCATCACCCCGGCGGTATGCGCCGCGCTAAACAGATCGAAAACAGACATCCTCGACCCAACTTGTTCCTTTCCCGGCAACGCCTGACGCACCGGGACATGCTTTGTCGTGTCTTGATCTTTATCGTGTCACGGTGCCCAGTAAAGTGCCAGCGGCGCATCAAGAAAAGCCCGGATCGGCAATTCATGTTGATCGCTGCCTGCCATGGCACGCGCCAGCACGGCTTTTTTATCGGCACCGCCGAGATGCAGATAGCGACGATGCGAGCGCATGAGGCGATCGCGTGTCAGGGAGATGCGGGGTTGTTCAACGCTTGGCGCATGAGCCGCGATGACCAGCGCCTCACTTTCGAGCCCGTTACCAAGTTCTGCGCTGTCCGGGAACAGCGATGCTGTATGGCCATCGCCTCCCATGCCCAGCACCACGACACTGGCAGGCCAGGTCAGCGCGGTGAGGCGCTGACCGACCTCTTCCGCCCCCTCTTCAGGCGTTGGCGCATCGTTAACGAGCGGATGAAAACGCGCCTCGGCGGCAGCATTGATCAACATGTGCGTCCGCACGAAGCGATCATTGCTGTCCTCGTGATCGGTCGCCACCCAGCGCTCATCGGCCAGGGTGATATCCACTCTGGACCATGGCAGCGGCATCCGGCTCAGCGCCTGCATGAACGGCCTGGGCGTACTCCCCCCGGAAAGCACCAGCGTTACCCGCTCCTGCTGCTCGAGATCTTCCCCGAGGGCACCGGCCACACTGACCGCCAGGTCATGGGCCACTCGAGTGCGTGCGTCTGCGTCAGTCGTTTTCATAATCAATAGTCTTCATACCAGCTACGTCCGTCCTGAGTGATCATTCCGATGGAGGAAACCGGCCCCCACGAACCTGCCGGATAGCGCTTGGGCATGATGTCACGCGCTTCCCAGCCCTTGATCAACTGATCAATCCAGCGCCAGGAGTACTCGATCTCGTCACGACGCACAAAGAGATACTGCTGACCCTTCATGACTTCCAGCAGCAGGCGTTCATAGGCATCGGGAATACGCGCCGAAGGGAAGGCCTGATGGAAATCCAGATGCAATGGCCCGGTACGCAGGCGCATGCCCTTGTCCAGCCCGCTGTCCTTGGTCAGCACCTGCAGGGCAATGCCCTCATCGGGCTGCAGCCGAATGATGAGCTTGTTGGCCGCCATGCTGCGCTGATCGTTATCAAAGATATAATGCGACTGCGGACGAAAGTGAATCACGATCTGCGAGAGTTTTTCCGGCATGCGCTTGCCGGTGCGCAGATAGAAGGGCACGCCCGCCCAGCGCCAGTTCTGGATCTCGGTCTTGAAGGCCACAAAGGTTTCGGTGCGCGAATCAACATTGGCGCCCTCTTCCTCGAGATAGCCCGGCACCGATTTGCCGGCAATGGTACCGGCAATGTATTGCCCTCTCACCACATCGGTATCCAGCCGCTCGCCTTCAAACGGGCGAAGGGCCTTGAGCACCTTGACCTTCTCATCGCGAATGCTGTCGGCATCCAGATTGGAAGGCGGATCCATGGCGATCATGCACAAAAGCTGCATCAAATGGTTCTGGACCATGTCACGCAGCTGACCGGCCTGATCGAAATAGCCCCAGCGCCCCTCGATGCCGACCGTTTCTGCCACGGTGATCTCGACGTGCGAGATATGGCTCTGGTTCCACTGACTGCCAAACAGCGGGTTGGCAAAGCGCAGGGCCAGCAGATTCTGGACCGTTTCCTTGCCCAGGTAGTGGTCGATGCGATAGATCCGGCTCTCATCGAAGACGGCGCCGATGGCGTCGTTGATTTCCTCGGAGCTTTGAAGCGAGTAGCCGATCGGCTTTTCGACCACCACACGAGACTCGTCGTCCAGGCAGCCACTCGTCGACAGGTTGGCGCAGATCTCGCCATACAGACGGGCCGGCACCGACAGATAGATGGTCAGCGGTCGCGGACTGTTGCCGTGCCACTGGGCAATCTGGTTGTAGCTCTCGGGAGAAGCAAACTCGATTTCGATATAGTCCAGCCGCGCCAGAAACCGATTCATGCTCTCCTCGGTGCGCTCATCGGCGCGCACACGCGTTTCCAGTGCGTCGCGCACGCGCGCACGAAAGGCATCATTATCGTATTCCTGACGGGCCAGACCCAAAATTCGGGTCTCGGGCGCCATCAACGATTCGCGATCCAGATGATAGAGCGCAACGTACAGCTTGCGCAGGGCCAGATCACCCAGCGCGCCGAAAAGCGCCAGATCGACAGCAGTACTGTTGTCGTCATTCACACTCATGCCGTGCTCCCTTCCCGGTTTGGTAGATTTCCGACAACGTTAGACATCAGGACATCATCCTCGCAACACATGGCTTCGCTTCCATCAGGGCAGCAGGTAGCAGCCCCTTCGTCTGCCCTTGAGGGTGTAGACACTGTCGAACCAGTACATCTGACATGGCTGGCAGACCGTTTGCACGGACGCGGTTGCGCAAAACCCTGGCCATGCATCATTTGGCAGGATAGTTCGGCGGCATCGAGGCTGCATGAAGATCCAATGATATCAGCACTCTTTTACCTTGGGGATGACATTTTTGGAACGCATTGATCGTGAAGACCATGCCGCTCGCGGACGAGTCATAAGCCTTTGGTCTAACAAACAACGATAATCGCTGGCCTTATCGTACCTTAACAACTTTATTATGGTGCGCATGATTCAAGATGCCATCAACTGTCGATCGCTGACCATTTCTCACGGGCTCATGAAAGGCATTTCTTTCATTGTCCTCCGTTCTCTGCACGTAACAGAAAATGCCCATAATGGCGCAGTACACAGGCAGCGGCGCTGGTAGTTTATGGCTGACACGATTAAGCAACGCCCTTTCAACCTGGCGGTACAAGGAAAAATGACATGGTAGGTCACTCAGGGAGCAGCTCAAGCGCTGCAAATTATGATCAGGCGAAACCGGACGCCGTCAAAAACGCCGATATTGTGCCCATGGTATGGCTGAGTTGCGGTCTGGCCGCCCTTGCCGGTCTGCTGTTCGGTATGGACATTGGTGTCATCTCCGGCGCCCTGCCCTTTATCGTCAAGGAGTTTCATGTCTCCACCCTGATGGAAGGCTGGATCGTTAGCTCCATGATGGTCGGTGCCGCGCTGGGTGCCCTGGGTGCCGGCGCTATATCACAGCGCTTTGGTCGTAAAAAGGCATTGATGTACAGCTCGCTTTTGTTTTTTATCGGCGCACTGGTCGCGGTCATGTCCACCAGCCCGAACGTTCTGATCATTGCCCGTATCCTGCTGGGACTGGCCGTAGGCGTGGCCTCTTTTACGGCACCGCTGTATCTTTCCGAGGTAGCCCCCGAGCGCATCCGCGGCACCACCATCTCCTTTTATCAGCTGATGGTCACGGTCGGTATTCTGGCCGCCTTCATGTCGAATCTGGCCTTCAGCTATATCGAAAGCTGGCGCTGGATGTTCGGCGTTTTGATGATTCCGGCCGCAATGCTGTTCATCGGCGTGCTCATGGTCCCCAACAGTCCGCGCTGGCTGGCCTCGCAAGACCGGTTTGAAGAGGCCAGGGGAGTCCTGACCAAGCTGCGCAGCAGCAAGACCGAAATCGATTACGAGATGGGCGAAATCGAGGAGAGCATCAATGCCGAACAGAAAAGCCGCGGCTTCCAGATGTTCAAGGAGAACCCCAACTTCCGCCGCTCGGTCATGCTGGGCATCTGCCTGCAGCTGGTACAGCAGTTCACCGGCATGAACGCCATCATGTATTTCGCCCCGCAGATCTTCCAGATGTCGGGCTTTGAGGGTACGGCCGCTCAGCTCTGGAGTACGGTTGCCACCGGTCTGGTCAACGTGCTGGCCACCTTCATTGCCATCGGCTTTGTTGACCGTCTGGGTCGCAAGCCCATCCTTTATGCCGGGTTTGCCGTCATGGCCGCCAGCATGGCCGTTCTGGCCTCGATTCTGGTCATCGGCCCGACCACGACCTTCCTGCAGTACACCGGCATGGCGTCGCTTTTGATCTTCGTGGCCGGTTTTGCCATGTCGGCCGGCCCGCTGATCTGGACCCTGTGTGCCGAAATCCAGCCGCTCAACGGTCGTGATTTTGGCCTGAGCTGCTCAACGGTGGCCAACTGGGTCGGCAACTTTGCCATTGGTCAGTTCTTCCCGGTCATGATTGCCGCCATTGGAGGCGCCATGACGTTTGGCATCCTGTCGGTTCTCAACGTGGTCTTTATCATCTTCACCCTGCTGCTGATCCCGGAAACCAAGGGCATCTCGCTTGAAAAGATCGAAAAGAACCTGATGAGTGGCAAGCCGCTGAAAGACATCGGTAACTGATACTTCGGTGCTTGCGTGTTCCCCCCCTTTCTCGTGAGAGGGGGTTTTTTTATGCCTGTCGTTGATCAGTGGGGCATTGGAAGGAACCCATAAAAACATCAGCGACAACGTATATAGGCATCAGAGCATGCTAGCATGCACGCCCAACCCCACTCGACGCTTCTGAGGAGTTTCCCCGATGCGCAGGCTCGTTGCCCTTTCGCTTGTCATGCTCAGCACCACGGCATTCGCCGATACCTTCCGCTTTACGGCCATTCCCGACGAGGATGAAGCAAGGCTGGTGGAGCGTTTTGACAAGGTGGCGGATTATCTGTCCGAAAAAACGGGGCTGGATGTCGAGTACGTGCCGGTCAAATCCTACGCCGCCGCTGTCAGCGCCTTTCGTAACGATCAGGTCCAGCTGGCCTGGTTTGGCGGACTGACCGGCGTTCAGGCGCGCCAGATCGTGCCCGGTTCGAAAGCGATAGCTCAGGGCAAGGAAGACGCCGACTTCAAGACCTATTTCATTGCCAATGCCGATACGGACCTAAAGGCCGATCAGTCCGAGCTGTCGGAGGCGGTCAAGGGCAAGACCTTTACCTTTGGCGCCAAGACCTCCACATCCGGCCGTCTGATGCCCGACTACTATCTGCGCGAGCGTTTTGACGAGGCTCCGGAGAAGGTGTTCTCCCGCGTCGGGTACTCGGGCGATCATACCCGCACCATGGCGCTGGTCGAGTCAGGGGCCTTTGACATTGGCGCGCTCAATTACACCGTCTGGGACGCCGCCGTGGCCGATGGCCGAGTGGATACCGACAAGGTGCACGTCATCTGGTCAACGCCGGCCTATCCGGATTATCAGTGGACCATTCGCGGCGATGTCGATGATCACTACGGTGCCGATACGACACAGCACGTTCAAAAGGCCCTGCTGGACATGACCGACCCCGACCTGCTGGCAAGCTTTCCGCGTGAAGGATTCATCCCGGCCTCCAATGAGGACTATGCGCCCATCGAGAAGGTCGGTCAGGCGCTGGGACTGCTGCGATAAGCCCATGCTGGAAACCGCCACTGTCGGACCAGACGCCTCTGGCGTGATTGCAGGGTTTGATCATGCCTGTCTGAGCCATGACGATCACGTTGTCTTTCCCGACCTGACACTGCGTATCTTGCAGGGCGATCGCATCGCCCTGCTGGGACGCAGCGGCGTGGGTAAATCGACCCTGCTCGATGCCCTGCGCATTCGACTCGGTGACCAGGGCGCCTGGTGTCCACAGGCCAATGCGCTGGTGCCCACGCTTTCGGCCTATCACAACATCTACATGGGGCGCCTGGCCCATTTTTCGCGCTGGCAAAATTTGCTCAATCTGCTGCGCCCCGACCGGACCTGCTGGCGGGAGATCAGTGCGCTTGCCGATACACTGGGGCTGGACGGGCTGTTGCGACGTCAGGTCGACCAGCTTTCCGGCGGCCAGCAACAGCGTGTCGCCATTGCACGGGCGCTGTATCAGGACCGCCCGGTCTTTATCGGGGATGAACCGGTTGCCAGCGTCGACCCGCGCCAGGGCGTTCGACTGCTTGAGCTGATCAACGCACGCCACCAGACCTATGTGGTGGCCCTGCATCAGCGTGAACTGGCACTGGCGCACTTTGATCGCATCATTGGGCTGGACGAGGGACGCATCATCATCGATGCGCCTGCCAATGAGCTGACTTCCGACGACCTTGACGTGCTCTATGTCACGGACTGACGCGCGCCCCGGCTGGTTCAGCTGGCTGCGTGGCGACAATGTCGGCGCAAGGCTTTTGCGCCTGACCCTGATCATGCTGGCCATCACCCTGATACTGCTGCCGCTGGCGGATCTATCGATCACGACCCGTTATCCGTGGAAGGAACTGGGGCGCATGCTTCAGGGGATGATCCTGCCGGATATCACGGCCACCGAATCGCCTCTGCGGGCGTTGCTGTTGACCATTGCCTTTGCCCTGTGGGGCGTGATGCTGGGCATCGTGCTCGGGTTTCCGCTGGCGCTGATCTTCATGCGCTCCCGGCTGGTACGCACCCTGTGCGCCTTTGTGCGTGCCATCCATGAACTTTTCTGGGCGCTGCTGTTTCTCCAGGTCTTCGGGCTCTCCGCCATAACGGCGCTGGCCGCCATCGCCCTGCCCTATGCCGCGACGTTTGCCAAGGTCTACGCCGAAATTCTGACCCAGATCGATCGCAGCCCGGCACGAACGTTGTCGCCCGGAACCGATCGGTTGTCACGCTTTGTCTATACCGAACTGCCGCTGGCCTGGCAGCGACTATCCGGTTACACCCGCTATCGTTTTGAATGCGCCCTGCGCGCCAGCGTGCTGCTGGGCTTTGTGGGGCTTCCAACGCTTGGGTACTACCTGGAAAGTGCCTTTCGTCAGGGACGTTATCACGAAGGCGGTGCTCTTCTGTGGGCCTTTTATCTGCTGATCGCTCTGCTGCCCTGGTGGGCCCATCGTCGCCTGCTGGTGCCCTGGCTGGTGGGCACGGCGTTTTTGCTGGGGCCCTGGCCCAGCGTTAATCCGACGCTTTTATGGCAGTTCGTGAGCCATGACATCTGGCCGCAGCCGCTGCTGGAAGGCGATTTTGCCGCACTGCCGCAGTGGTTCGGACAGTTACCGGACCTGCTGCCCGCCATTGGCAATACCCTTTTGCTGGGCCTGATGAGTACCGTGGGCTCCCTGCTGGTCTGTCTGCTGGCATGGCCGCTGGTCAGTCGCCATTTCGGCAACCGCGGTACGCGCACTCTGGGGCGCGGCGCACTGATTGTCATGCGCTCAACACCGGAATTGCTGCTGGCCTTTATTCTGCTGCTGCTGACCGGCCCGTCATTGCTGCCGGCGTGGATAGCGCTTTCGCTGCACAATGGTGCCCTGATTGCCTTTCTGGCGGCGCGTCATGCCGATGAGGTAATACCGGGACTTCCCGGCATTCGGGGGGTCAATCTTTATAGCCACGAGCTGCTGCCCCGCATCTACCCTGGCATTCTGGCGCTGTTGTTCTATCGCGCCGAGGTCATCATGCGCGAGACAGCGCTTTTGGGAATGCTGGGGGTGGTCACGCTGGGCTTTCACATCGACTCAAGCTTTGAGTACCTGATGTTTGATCAGGCCGTTGCCCTGTTGATGGTAACGGCCGTGATCAACATGGCAGTGGATGTGCTGTCGCGACGCCTGCGCCCGAACGCCCTGCCCGAGCGCCGCGACCAGCCCCGACCGGCACCGGTGGGTGAAAGCGTTTAATGTCGCCGGCCAGGCCTCACACTCAGCCGGGGTAGAAGATCGAGAGGTTAAAGCTTTCAGGCAGGGCCGGCTGCCCGCTCTCGCGATCGACAAAGCGGATCCGAAAACCCTTCCAGGCCTGATACTTTACCGAACCCGAATAGGCCGACAGGTACTCGATGCCGTCATGGACAATGCCGGCATCATCTACCGTGACGGTTATGATCGGGTCACGCAGTTCCACTTCGCCATCGGGGAAGGAAAATTCGACCTGCCCCTTGTCGACGGCCTCGCAGCGACTGAAGAAATCGCAGCCCGGCCCGTCACCGCCCTTGCGCCATTTGACGAACTGGGGAATGCCGGTCAGGGCATGACGCACCTTCCCCTTTTTGTCCACCAGTGACGTCTTGCCAATCATGCCGGGGCGACCACGGTTCACACGGTAGTCGTCGTACAACACATTATCGTCACCATCGACCTGCGAGGCGAAGCGCAGACTGCCATCCCATACACCCTTGCTGCCGGTCTCACGGTCGGTGTCAAACACTACCGCGCCCTCGGGGCCGCTATGGCGAAAGACGATCGGGTTGGTCTGGCGGGTCCTGGCGGAGTGACTCGACTGAATCACCAGCGGTGTGGCCGGTTTCCATGCGTCCGCCTCGGCGCGCATTGAGTCCGGCGACAGACGCAGCGCGTTGCCGGTTGAATTGCGAATGACGATCTCACCACCATCCAGCGATACACCGCCCATGCTGCCGCTGTGCGAGCCGTCCTTGAAGACGTTGGTCCAGCCGTAAACACAGGTATTGGACGAAGCAAAACAGTTCATGAACTGCTGGCTTTCAGTGGTGCGCACGCAGGGCCAGGGCGCTTCGCCGCCGTTGCGGCCCTCCCACCAGTTGCCGATAAAACTCGAGCGATAGATCAGGCGGGCGCGAATGGCATCGCCTTTCAGGGCCTCGAAGATATTGTCCTGAAAGGTCGCACCATAGACATTCTTTTTGAAGATGATGCCGTTATCGGCGTAGTTGAACTCGTTGCCGATAAAACGCGCCGTGGTGGAATTGCTGCCCTTTTCATCATCCACCTGCACGCCGACGCTCACACCGATAAAGGTGCAGCGCAGCAGGCTATAGTTGACCATGATCTCTCGCACCCGGATGGCGATGTCGGCAGAAGAGAAATGGACGTTTTCAATCACCGTGTTGTAACCGGTGCTGTCGATAAAGGTGCCTTTCCAGCGGCCCTTGTGTCCGCTGGAAAAGTTGAGATCCCGCACGACCGGGCCGTGACCGGTGAACATGACGCCATCGCCCAGCGAGTGAAACGGCATCAACAGGGCATTGCCCTCGTTTCTGAAACGCTGCCGACCGGGCCCGATGAGATTCTTGCCCTTGAGATCGACCGTTTGACCGATCGCGTAGCGCCCGGGTGGCACATAAAGACTGTTAACGACGCTGGAGCGCGCCGCGCGCACGAATGCCGCCGAGCTGTCGCGCTTGCCTGTCGGATCGGCACCCCAGTAAATAACATTATTGCGGGCGGTCATGTCGAGCGCTTCGGATCGCTCTCGTGACTCGCTGGCCTGCGCACGCTCCGGGGTTGCCAATGCCCCCGCCATGCCGGCAACAGGCAGCAGGGCCAGTGCACGACGCATGAAGCGTCGGCGATTGCGATCGTCTGTAGAAAGCGCCATTCAAAACTCCGTATAAAGCCTTACAAGGCCTGAATCAGGGTGCCATCACACCTGTTTTGAACAGACGCTGCCATGCCATTGTGGCGATCACCATCCGGAAGCCCTCACCACGTGCGTCTGTCACGTTTGTCATACTCGTGGTTTATGAAACCACGCCTGCCGCTTACAATCAGATGTCACTTTTAGGGAGGCTCGCATGGACTGCTTATCCCATGCTGACACAGCACTACCTACGCTCTACCTCCACCGCTGGCGTGCCTGGCTTCCCGAGCGCGCCGGCGAAGGCACGTCTGCGTGTGTCATCACCGATGAAAAGCCGGCAGCGTCGAGTGTACCGGCCCTGCTGCGACGCCGCCTGACGCCGCTGGGCCGCGCCGTTTGTACGCTGCTCGGCGACATGGGCGCCCATGAGCGGGCAGCCATGCCCGTACTCCATGCCTCGCGCCACGGTGACGGCCACCGACCGCTGGACATGCTCGACACGCTGTTCGAGGGTGAGCCGCTCTCGCCCGCCCGATTCGGTCTGTCGGTGCATAATGCCGTGCTGGGTGTCTACTCGATCGCCTTTGGCAATCACGCTTCGATGGCCGCGCTGGCTGCCGCCGGAGAAGAGTTCGAGGCGCTTTTAAGCGAAGCCCGGGGCTATCTGGCCGAGGGACATGAAAGCATCATGTTGATCCTGACCGACTCACCGGTCCCCGACCGCTATCGCATCCAGACTCAGGCCCCACAGGCTCCTTCCGCCATGCTGATGGAGCTGTCGCTGACACCGGCGCTGGATGCCGTGCGTTTACAGGCTCGATCGGTCGATAACGCCGAGAGCAGGGGGCAAACCGTGACACCGCCGCTGCTGGCCGACTGGCTGATGGGGCGGAGGGATCTGATCACGCGCACCCCAGCTCTTTGCTGGCAGGCCACCACGGAAATGGCAACACCACATACCGGATAGCGCCCCAAAGGATATCCGGTTCTGGCATCATATGCCGCCCGAACAGGCGGGCAGACGGCGCTCCAGCGGCGTACTCGTCTGCCCGGAGACGACAACAAGGATTCCGGAGAACACCATATGGCCAATACCTCATTGACCGAACTCGAACGCGATGTCGCCAACATGATCATCGAAGCGCTGGAGCTTGAAGATATTACGGCCGACGACATCGAACCCGAAGCGCCCTTGTTTGGTGACGGGCTGGGTCTGGATTCCATTGATGCGCTGGAGCTGGGACTGGCGCTGCAAAAGCGTTACGGCATTCGCCTTGACAGCGACGCCGAGGAAAACCGCGAACATTTTGCAAGTTTAAGGCAGCTCAGCGCCCTGGTGGCCGAGCGCCGCAGCGACTGAGGTTTGTAATGGAAGCCATGCCAGCCGGTCGCCCCGGAACACGTCACTGGTCGTCACCCCTCTCGATGGTGCTGTTTCCAGCGGCCCTGTGGATCGTTCTCCCCCTCTGGGGCATCCATGCCCTGTTGATCACTTTTGTGCTTCTGGCAGGCGCCCAGTGGCTGGCCGGCGAACATCGTACCCGCTGGGCCATGGTGCTGCTGGTACTGCTGGCGCTGTTGTTCGGGGGGCAGGCTGAACTGGGCATCCGACTTTACCCGGTCATGATCAATGCCTCGCTGGCACTGATCTTTCTGGGCAGCCTGCGCGCCACCCCCCTGATCGAGCGTTTTGCGCGCCTGTCAGAGCCCGATCTCCCTCCCGAGGGCGTGCGCTATACCCGCAGGGTCACCTGGGTGTGGGGCATTTTCATGAGCCTCAATGCCGTCGTTGCGCTGGCACTGGCGCTATGGGCGCCGCTACATGTATGGCAGACCTGGACCGGCGCCATCAGCTACCTGCTGGCGGCGCTTTTGATGATGGGTGAGTGGCTGGTGCGCCGGCGCGTTCGACGCAGGGTGGTGCACGCATGAATCAGCCTCGATATGGCGAACCGTCGCTGACCCGCTGCCCCTGGCTTTCAGGAGAGGCCGGCGACATCGTGGCCCTTTCGGGACAGAAGAGGCGCACCCGCAGCGAGCTGATCAGGGCCATCAGGGGCTGGGCCAATACACGCCTGCCGACCGGTCGGGACGTGGCGCTTTATGACAGCGATCCGTGGCGGTTTACGGCGGCCCTGCTGGGCCTCTGGCATGCCGGCCATCGGGTGTGGCTGCCGGGTGACAATCTGCCCGAAACCGTTAATCATCTGCGCCAGCGTGATCTGGTCCTGCTGGGCGAATTTCCGCAAGCCTGGGCGCCACCGCCGCCCGTCTCGGACGTGATGCCCGAGCCCGACCTGCCCCCTGAACAGGAGGCCGTGGTGCTTTTCACCTCCGGTTCCAGCGGGGAGCCGGCCCCCATCTTTCGCACCCTGGGCCAGCTCGAGGCCGAAGTGGCCGCCTTCGAGCGACACTGGCCGCTCACGGGAGGGGTCGTCATCAGCCAGGTCAGCCATCAGCACACCTGGGGACTGACCGCCGGACTGTTGCGCGCGCTGGCGACCTCTCACCCCTTCGGGCTCGAGATCGTGACCTGGCCCGAAACGCTGGCCGAGTGGCTCATGAACGTGCCGGTCAGCGCCCTGATCAGCTCGCCGCCTCAGCTTTCCCGACTACCCGAGAGCACGACTGGCATGCCGAACCGTGCGCCCGGTCGCATTTTCAGTGCCGCCGCGCCACTGCCCCATGAAGCCGCCGTGCAGGCCGAGGCGCTAATGGGCAGCGAGCTCATCGAGATCTATGGCAGCTCGGAAAGCGGCGCCATTGCCTGGCGACGGCCCTGTCAGGATACCGCCTGGCAGGCGCTTGACGACGTCATGCTGCACTGTGACGGCGAGCGCACGCTGCTTCGATCAAGGCGCCTGCCCGAGCCCGAACAGTGGCACGAGCAGGCCGATCACATTCGCCTTGTCAGTGATCATCCTGTGCGTTTCACCCTGCACGGACGTGCGGACCGCATCGTCAAGGTGGCCGGCAAGCGCGTCTCGCTGGAAGGTCTGGCCCATCATATCAAGGACTTCCCCGGCGTCCTGGACGCCCGCTGTCTGACCATCGATCACTCGGGTGGGCGCATCGGGGCCGTCGTGGCCATGGCATCCGACAGCATTGCCCATGATCATGACACGCGAAGAGCACTCATCAGCGATTTGCGGCAGCATCTGGCCCGCGCCTTTGAGCCGGTGGTGCTGCCGCGTTTCTGGCGTTTTGTGCACCGCTTCCCGGTCAACGCTCAGGGCAAGCTGACCCGTGCCATGGCGCGTCATCTCTTTGATGACCTGGATGACCGGCGCCAGCCGCGCTGGCTGGATCTTGAGTCCGCAACGCCCGATCAACACCGGATCGCACTGGAAATCCCGGAGCGTCTGGCAGCACTTGAGGGTCACTTCCCCGGACGACCGATCGTGCCGGGCATTGCCCTGATCCACTGGGCACGTCAGCAGGCCGAGCGTCTTTTTGGCGAGCAGGATCAATGGCGCGACATGCGCCGGTTACGCTTTCCCGCACCGCTGTTGCCCGGGGATCGCGCGGTCATGACGCTGAGCCGACAGCGTGGCGATCTGAACATCACCGTGGCCTCCCATCGGGGCCAGCATCTGCAAATGCGCCTGCTCGGTGTCGACCCGATGCCCGACCACGGGGAGTCTTCATGAATCACGTCCAGAACAGCGCAGCGTTTTCGCCCTGCGTGCTGGTGCCGGTGTATAACCACGAACACGCCATCGTGGCGACCTGTGAGGGCCTCAGCGCCCTGAACCTGCCCATCGTGCTCGTCGATGACGGCAGCGATGCGGGCTGCGCCAGTGTGCTCGATCACCTGGCACAGGCCAGTGATGTGCACCTGCTGCGCCTGCCGCGCAACCGCGGCAAGGGCTACGCCGTTCGTCACGGCCTTGCCCATGCTCAAACGCTCGGGTTTACCCATGCGCTTCAGGTCGACGCCGATGGCCAGCATGATCAATCAAGCCTGCCGCCCTTTATCGAGGCGGCAAGGCAAACCCCCGAGCGGCTTTTGATCGGCTATCCGCGCTTTGATCACAGCGTACCGCTGCACCGCTTTATCAGCCGCTACATCACGCACGTCTGGGTCTGGTGCAATACGCTGTCCACCACGCTGCGCGATACCATGTGTGGCGTGCGTCTTTATCCGCTGGACACGGTCAATGCCCTGCTGACGCGTCATGGCTGTGGCAACCGCATGGAGTTTGATACCGAGGTGCTGGTGCGCTGGTTCTGGGCCGGTCACCCGGTCGACAATCTGCCGGTGCGGGTCACCTATCCCACCGACGGCGTCTCTCACTTTCGCCTGTTTCGGGACAATGTCCTGATGGCACGCATGCACCTGCGTCTGACGCTGGGCATGCTGATACGCCTGCCGAAGCTGATACTCGGACGTGCTCGGCACCGCCGCGACGAACGACACAAGAGCCCTTCATGACATCACCGCAACGCAAGCGCGCGCCGCGCCACTGGTCGGCCATCAGTGAGTCCGGCTCACTCAGGGGCATTCAATTGATGCTGGCCATTTATGACCGTTTCGGGGCGCGCGCCTATCAGGGCGTCCTGTTTCTGGTCGGACTCTACTACTGGTGGCGCCGCCCGATTGCCCGACGCGCCTCAAAGGAGTACCAGAAGCAACTGAAGGCCTTTTGCCCCTCGGTCTTCCTGCCGCGCCTGACCACCGTGCGTCACTTCACGACCTTTGGTACGGCCATTCTGGACAAGGTGCTGGCGCTTTACGGTCGTATTGCCCCCGAGTCCATCCAGATCGAGCAGCGCGAGACCCTGAGGGCCGCCATCGATGCCGGCCAGGGTGGCATCATCGTGGTCACGCATCTGGGCAGCCACGAGATCTGTCAGGCGCTGGGGCGGCTGCGGCGCGACCTGAAAATGAGCGTGGTCATGCACACCCATCACGCCCAGCGATTCAACTCCCTGTTCAATGATATCGACCGCCCCCTGTCAGTGGAGATCATCGAGGTCAGCGACATGGGACCCGCCACGGCCCAGCGCCTTCAGGCTCGCGTGGCCGAGGGTGGCTTTGTGGTCATCGCCGCCGATCGCGAGCCCATCGAGGCCGGCGCCCGACGCCGCTGGATCGATTTTCTCGGCCGCCCGGCGCCCTTCCCCGAGGGCGCCTTCTGGCTTGCCATGCTGTTGCACTGCCCGCTGTATCTGCTGGTCTGCGCCCGCCAGGGGCAGACACACCATGTGCACTTTGAATCCCTGGGCGATGCCACCGGGCTCTCGCGCCGGGAGCGCAGTGTGTGGATGGACAACACCATGGCGCACTTTGTCACGCGCCTGGAGCATTTCTGCTGCCGTTATCCGCTACAGTGGTTCAACTTTTACCCGTTCTGGCAGTCCGAAAAGCAAAACGCACGCCCACCCCGTTAAACCATGGACACCCGCTGTCCTGCCGGCCCAGGAGCTGACATTACATGTCTTGTCGCACGCGTTTACGATCACTGCCCCTTCTCATGGTGACCCTTCCCCTGTGGCTCATGGCCCTGCCGGCGCACGCCATGAGCCTTGAGACCCTGGCAGACCATCTGACCGCCCAGGGCGACGTGGCCGGGCGCTTTGAGCAGACTCGATATCTGGCCGACCTGGACACCCGCATTGACGGTCGCGGTCACTACCGCTTCGAGCAGGGCGATCGTGTGATCTGGGCGCTGGAATCACCGGTCGAAGAGACCATGGAGCTTTCCGATGCGGGCATTCAGCGCAACGGCGAGCGCATCGACGATGATCCGGCAGGCGTGGCGACCCTGATCATGCAACTGCTCAACGGCCGGTTCTCGGCGCTGGCCGATCGCTTTGATATCACCCTCGAGGGCGATGAAAAGGCATGGCATGCCACGCTGGTCCCGCGCCAGCAGGGGCTGGCGAACTATCTTCACAATATCGATATGCGGGGCGATGCACGCCTTGAGCGGATCAACATGGCCATGGCCGATGGCGACCGGCTCAACATTCATCTGCTGCCCCCCGAAGAAGGCGCCGGCACCGCCGCGGCTTCCTCGCAACAGGCCCCCTGACCATGACGCGCACCTCTCGCCTGCCGGCGCTTTTATGGGGTCTGGTACTGACGGCCTGTCTGATATTCAGTGGCTGGCAGCTGCTGCGTGGCACAAGCCTTGATACGCGCATTACGGCGCTGCTGCCCGACACGCACCAGTCTCCCGGTGTCGATCGCGCCAACGAGCAGCTCGGCGCCCCTTTTACCCACCGCTTCGTACTGCTGCTGGACGCCGAACAACCCGGCGAGGCCGCGGCGGAACTGGCACAGGCGCTACAGCGTGCCGGGGCGGTCAGCGAGGTGCGCTATCGTCCGGGCGACTACCAGCTCGACAGTCTGCTGGAAGTGCTGGGGCCGTCGCGCTATCGCCTGCTGGATGACCATCTGCGCGCCACCATCGACGGAGGGGATATCAGCGAGCTACGCCGTCAGGCGCTGGCGTCTCTGGTCATGCCCACCGGTATCGACCAGCACCCGGTACGCGACCCTTTCGGACTGCTCAACCGCTGGCTCGACAGTCAGCTCTCTACCCGTTTTGATACCCGGGGGGATCTGGTCACTCTCGAGGTGGATGGCAAGGCACTGGTCGTCATGACCGGGGAGCTTGCAGGCAGTGCCTGGGATACGGGGCTGCAGGACCGTCTGACCGGAGCCATTGCACAGTTTCAGAAGGCGCACCCCAAAGCACATCTATGGCGCTCCGGCATGGTCTTTCACGCCGCCGATGGCGCGCATCAGGCCCGAAGCGAGATCAGCACCATCGGGCTGGGCTCGTTGATCGGCGTCCTGCTCATCCTGCTGGTGGTGTTTCGCTCACCGGTCACGATCGCCACCCTGCTGCTGCCGCTGGTCACGGGGGGGGTGTTTGCCCTGGCCATCACGCTCTGGTGGTTTGAGGGCATTCATCTGCTGACCATTGCCTTTGGCAGCAGCCTGATCGGGGTGGCCATCGATTATGCCCTGCATCTTCAGTGCGCCCGCGCCCTTGCCGGCCGGAATTTTCGACTGCGCCACATGCTGCCGGGTCTGGCGCTCGGGCTGGTGACCAGCGTCATGGCCTACGTTGTCCAGGCCTTCACGCCCATGCCGGGACTTCGTCAGATGGCGATATTTGCTGGCTGCGGCCTGCTTGGGGCCTGGCTGACGGTCGTGCTGTGGCTACCCATGACGCGCGTGCGCACCACGCCCAGCACCCGGCAACTGGCCGAACGCCTCTGGCGGGTGCTCGACCGCCTTCGCGGCCGGCTCGGGCCGCGCCTGGCGCTGGTGCTGGCTCTGATCGCCGTTGCCATTGCCGGTGTGCGTCTGCAAGGCGATGACAGTCTGCGGCTGCTCAATACCTCGTCACAGCAGCTTCTGGGCGATGAGGCGCTGATCCAGCGTGAGCTCGGGCGGGATACCGGTACCGTTTATCTACTGATCACCGCTCATGACAACGAAGGCTTTCTCGGTCGGGTCGAATCACTCGACCCCATGCTGGATGGGCTGGTGAAGGACGGTCATCTGGGTGGTCACACCAGTCTGGCCGATCACGTCCCCTCCAGTGCCCGGCAGCGTGCCAATCTTGAACGGACCCGCCGACTGTATCAGCAGCAGCTCGATCAGATGTATGCCTCGGCAGGGCTACCGCCGGCGCTTTACGAGCGCGCGCTGGAGACGCTGACACAATCCCCGCCGCTGACGCTGGATCACTGGCTGACAAGCCCGCTTGGCGAAAGTGATCAACGCCTGTGGCTTGGCAACATCGACAAGGGTCAGGTGGCCGGCATGGTCACCCTCAACGGCGGCATCGATGACCACGCGCATCAGCAGCTGGAAAGCCTGGCGCGCAGCGATGAACACATCGAACTGGTCGACCGCGTCGAGCAGATCAGCAATGTGCTGGGCAAGCTGCGCCGCCAGATCGCACAATGGGTGGCAGGCGCACTTGTCGTGCTGACCCTGATGCTGGCCCTGCGCTACCGGTGGCGCACCTGGCGCGTCATCGCCCCGGCCGGCGGCGCCATTTTGACCGTACTCACGCTGTACGCCCTGCTGGGCGTACCGCTGAATCTGTTTCATCAGCTGGCGCTGTTGCTGGTGCTGGGCATCGGGCTGGACGCCGGCATCTTCATGCAGGAACATCCCAGAGCGCATCATGCCTGGCTTGCGATCACACTGTCGATCATCTCAAGCCTTCTGGCCTTTGGCCTGCTGGCCTTCAGTGCCACGCCGGTGTTGCATCATATCGGCATGACCACCCTGATCGGGCTGGCCAGCGTCTGGCTGCTCACGGCGCTGGTGCAGCGGCGCGTTCCAAAGGATCAGCCGGCACATCATGACAATACCCATGACCACGGATAACGCCATGACAACTTCCATGTCCCGCGCCCCTGAGGCCGACATGCCTGAAAGGGAAACCGATGTGGCCATTATCGGCGCCGGGCCCGCCGGCGCCGTGGCGGCCGCCCTGCTGGCCGAGGCCGGCCATCGCGTCCTTGTGCTCGAGGCGGCGCATTTTCCGCGCTTCTCCATCGGCGAGAGTCTTTTGCCACAGTGCCTGATGGACCTTAAGCACGCAGGGCTGGCCGACGTGATCGACAGGGCCGGCTATCAGATGAAAAACGGCGCCCGTTTTGTCCGTGGCGATCAGCGGGTGGATATCGACTTTCAGGACAAGTCGAGCGAAGGCACGGGACAGGCATGGCAGGTCGAGCGTGCCGACTTTGATCAGCGCCTGATCGAGGCCGCCTGCGATCGCGGTGCCGAGGTGCATTTTGGTCAGCGGGTCACGGCCTTCGAGCGCCACCCTATAACGCCGGTATTGACCATCCGGAACGAGCAGGGCTCCCACTGGCGACTCAAGGCCCGCTTCGTGCTGGATGCCAGCGGTCTGGCCCAGGTGCTGGCCCGCCTGGAGGGCACGCTGGAAGAGACCCATCTGACACAGCGCCAGGCGCTGTTCACCCATCTGTCACTCAAGCCGGACGCCTGCCGGTCGCATGACTTTGATCGCACCAAGATTCAGATCGGGCTGCATCCGCAGGCCAGTGTCTGGTACTGGGTCATTCCCTTTGCCAACGATCGCGCCTCGACCGGCTTTGTCGGCGCACCTGATGAGCTGGCGCGCCTGACCGGCCCGGCCACGGATGAGGCGCAGGGCTTTCAGGCCTGCTTCACGGCCTTTAACGAGCTGGACGGCTGGCTCGATGCCGAAACGCCTCACCGCCCCATCGCGGCACTTGGTGGCTACAGCCGCAACGTCACCACCCTCACCGGCCCGGGCTACGCCATTCTTGGCAATGCCGGCGAGTTTCTCGACCCTATCTTTTCTTCGGGTGTGACCATTGCGGTACGTTCGGCCTGTCTGGCCGCGCCGCTGGTCAGGGCACAGCTTGAAGGCCGTGACGTGGACTGGCAGGGGGATTTTGAACGCCCGCTGCGCCACGGCATCGATACCTTTCGCGCCTTCGTGGAGGCCTGGTACGATGGCCGACTGCCGGCCATCATCTTTCATCCCGAGCCACCGGCCTATTTAAGGCGCATGATCAGCGCCGTCCTGGCAGGCTACGCCTGGGATAACGACAACCCCTTTGTCAGCCAGCCGCGTCGATACCTCGACACGCTGGCCCAACTGTGTGGACACGCCGCATGACAGCACTGCCCTTTCTGCCACTGCCTCTTCTGACCCGGCACCTGTGGCCGTGCGCGCTTTTGTTGATGCTGACCCTGATGACCGGCTGTAGCGTGCCGGCCATGGCCCCCCAGGCGGCGCCCGGCTGGCAGGGCGAGGCACAGACGCTCAAGCGCAGGCTGACCATCACCCCCTTTGACGAGACACGCCCCGAGCAGACACTGCTGTCGGTGATTCGTCTCTCCGATGAAGGGCTGCGCGTGGTCATCGCCACCCCCACCGGCCAGCGGCTTTTCACCCTGGTACGCGACGACCAGGGCGCCCGCTACACCCAGTCGATCATGGACAGGCCCCCCTTCCCGGCCCAATGGTTTGCCCAGCGCCTGGAGTGGAGTCTGCGCCCCGAAACCGACCTGCAGGCGGCCTTCCAGGGCAGTACATGGCAGGTGCAGGACCAGCGTTTTGAGCATGGTCGAGTGCGCGAGATTCTCGACGGTGACACGCTGGTCGCCCGCATCGACACCATCGATCATCCTCTTGAGCAGGCCCATGACGTGCTGACCGATTTCCAGATCGGCTATCGCATGGTCATCACCCCCTTTGGTCATGACAATAGCGCCGGAGAGACCCCATGACGCCCGCTTACTGTCGACTCTCCGCGCCTGCCGTGATCTGCAGTCTCGGGGACAACCACGGCACCATCATTGACGCGCTCGCCAAAGGGCAGCGCGGGCTGACCGGCAGCGAGCGCTATACGCCCGGACGAATGCTGGCGCTGGGGGATGTCACGGTCCCGCTGGTCTCGTCTGATGCCTGGCCTTTCGAGCATGCCAGTCGCAACAACCGGCTCATCGCCACGGCACTGGAGGCACTGGGGCCGCAGCTGGAGGAGACGCTGGCACATCATGCGCCGCATCGCATCGCCGTGGTCATGGGTACCAGCACCTCGGGCATCTCGGAAACCGAGGCGGCCATTGCCCGCACCGGGCCCGGCAACGAGTTTGACGAGCACTATCGCTACGCCCATCAGGAACTCGGCGCGCCGGCCCATTTCATTCGCGCCCATCTGGGGCTGTCGGGGCCGGCATGGACCATTTCCACGGCCTGCAGCTCCGGTGCCCGAGCGCTGAGTGCGGCACGGCGCCTTTTGCTCTCCGGGCAGGCAGATGCCGTGATTGCCGGCGGCGCCGACACCCTGTGCCACCTGACCGCGCATGGCTTTGACGCGTTGGGAGCGATCAGCGATACGCCGTGTCAGCCGTTTACTGCCGAGCGGCGTGGTATCAACATCGGTGAAGCCGCCGCCCTGTTTATCGTGACCCGCGAGGCCGGCGGCATTCAGCTGACCGGCTACGGAGAAAGCTCGGACGCCTATCACATTTCGGCCCCGGCGCCGGACGGTCAGGGCGCCATCACGGCCATCCGCCAGGCGCTCGACATGGCCGGTCGAGCGCCCAATGATATCGACTACCTCAACCTGCATGGCACCGCGACCACGCACAACGATGCAATGGAGGCGCTGGCCCTTCATGACGTGTTTGGCGATCGCCAGCCCCCGGCCAGCTCGACCAAGGCGCTGACCGGCCACACGCTGGGTGCCGCCGGCGCGCTTGAAGCCGCCTTTTGCTGGCTGGCGCTGGAACACGGTTTTCTGCCGCGCCATGTTCATGACCAGCCGCTTGACGAGACACTGATGCCGCTGTCGCTGGTGAGCGAAGACAGCGCCGGACAGCCGCGCGTGGCGCTCTCCAACGCCTTTGCCTTTGGCGGCAACAATGCCGTGCTGGTGCTGGAGCGCAGCGATGCATGACGCATATTCCGGACCGTCAACGTGGCCTCCCGTGGCCTCCCTGGTCCCGCACCAGGGGCCGATGTGTCTGCTCGATCACGTGATCGATGCCAATGACCGACACATCGTGGTGGCCGTGACCCCGTCACCCGAGGATCTTTTTGCCGACACCCGGGGCATTCCGGTGCAGGTGGCGCTGGAGTGGATGGCGCAGGCCTCGGCGGCCTGGTCGACCCTGCAGCCCCGCGAAGGCGGTACGCCCCGCCAAGGCATGTTGCTGGGCGCTCGACGCTTCGAGGCCCGGGTTGACCACCTGACATTTGATCAGCCGCTGGAAGTCAGGGTCAGCGTGGACACCCTCGCCGACAGCGGTCTGGGCACCTTTGATGGTGTGCTCTACCGACCCGGCGAAAATCCCGAGCATGGCTGGCTGGCCAGGGCGACGCTGAGCGTTTTGCAGACGACCGCCGGGTAATGCCGGCGATTCCCCGGGGCCTGCAACCTGTTGCCCACGATCATTCTCAACCACTACGCCCAATGACGATTCCCTACCACGCGATCGGAAAATGACATGTCACAGACCATCCTGATTACCGGCGCCAGTCGCGGCATCGGCCGGGCGGCCGCCCTGCGACTGGCCCGCGACGGCTTTGATATCGTCGTGCACTACCGCCACAGCGAGGCGCAGGCACGCGCCGTGGCGGACGAGATTACCTTCATGGGTCAAAAGGCGCGGCTATTGCAGTTCGATGTCGGCGCACGCGACGAGGCCCGCGCATGCCTTGAGGCCGATATCGCCGAGCACGGGGCCTACCATGGCGTGGTGCTCAATGCCGGTTTTCATCAGGACGCCCCCTTTCCCGGCATGTCTGATGAACAGTGGGACAGCGTGCTCAATGTCGATCTGGGCGGGTTCTATAACGTGCTCAGGCCGCTGGTCATGCCCATGATTCAGCGTCGAAAGCCCGGACGCATCGTGGTGCTCTCCTCCGCCGCCGGCGTGATCGGCAATCGTGGGCAGGTCAACTATGGCGCTGCCAAGGGTGGACTGATTGCGGCCAGCAAGTCACTGGCGCTGGAACTGGCCAAACGAAACATCACGGTGAACTGTATTGCCCCCGGATGGGTCAATACCGACATGACCGACAATATCGATGTGGACATCAAAAAGGTCGTGCCCATGCAGCGCATGGGGGAAGCCGAGGAGGTCGCGGGTGTCATCAGCTTCTTATGCTCCGACGACAGCAGCTACGTGACCCGCCAGGTGATTGCTGTCAACGGCGGACTGTTCTGATTGCGCTTTTTCAGGCCGGCATCAGGCAGATCGACGCCGTCACGTGTTTTGTAAAGGATAACGACAATAACGAAAAGGATGACGCATGACGTTCAAGGCAGCGCTGTATGGCTGGACCGCCACGACCCTTCGCACGCTGGATCACTACGGTGTGCGGCTGCGCTATCCTTACCGTGATCGCATCATGTTTGAGAACCGCATCCTGCCGGCCATCGCCAGTGACAGGAGCATTCGGCGCGTTCTGATGGTGGGTTGCGGCTGGTATACCCATCACTATCCGTCACTGCTGGGCGACGCCGAGGTCACGACCATCGATCTGGACGCCGCCAAACGCCCCTTTGGCGGTGACAGCCATATCGTGGGCAATCTGACAACGCTGAATGATCATATCCCTCATGAGGGTCTCGACGCCATTTTGTGCAATGGGGTACTGGGCTGGGGCCTCAATGAACAGGCCGACGTCGAGCAGGCCTTTGCCGCCTGCGTAGACTGTCTGCGCCCGGGAGGGCTGCTGCTTCTGGGGTGGAACGATCAGCCGCCCTATAACCGGGTCGGCCCCGAGGATATCCCGGCGCTTGCACAGCTTGAGCCTGTCAGGGTGCCAGGACTTGACGCACACCGGGTCGTGGCGCTGCCGCGAAACCAGCACTGTTTTCAGGCCTTTCGCAAACCACTTTCAGGTTGAGGCCCGCGCTGCGGTCTTTCGCAAACGTGTGTGAAAGGCTACATTGTGCACCCTGCCTTTTTGATACCTCCCGGAGGACGTTCGATGACCTTCCACCTGCCCTTTAAAGTCTCCATGGCCGCCGCCATGACGGGCGCCCTGATCATGCTGGCCACGGCAGGCCCTGCACAGGCACGTAACACCTTTCTGATGCAGCCACTGGCCGAGGTCATGACTCAGCCCGAAGCGCAGGAAAAGCTCGATCCCTCGATCCGGCTCTATTTTGCCGACCAGCAGCACCCAGCCATTCAGACACGCCGCGGCGGCTTCTATAGTGCCAATAAGGTGCGTGCTGCCCTGCGCACCGATGCCGAATCCTGCCGTCTGGCCGCACTTCAGTCGCTTCTGGCACTGCAGGATCGCGCCCGGCAGGTCGGTGCCAATGCCATCGTTAATATCACCAGCTATTACGAGCAGCGTGCCAATCCGGACAGCCAGCGCTATGAGTGCCATGCCGGTAATGTCGTGACGGAAGCCGCCTTCAAGGGCGATATGGTCACGCTGGAGCAGTAAGTCCGCACAGTGATAGTGATGTGATCAAAAAAGGGGAACCCGAGAGGGTTCCCCTTTTTGCTGGTGGTCATTGCCTGATCAACGCATCAGGAGAATGGCACTCGGCATGGCTTCCAGCAGCTTGTGGGTGGTGCTGCCCATCAAAAAGCGGCGCAGCGAGCTGTGACCGTAGGCGCCCATGGCCACAAGGTCGACTTCCTGCTCGCGGGCATAGGCCGGCAGCTTGCGTCCGGCATCGCCCTCAAGCGTCACGGGCTTCACATCAAGGCCGGCCGCGCCGAGCAGTTCGGCACCGCGCTCGGCAGGCTGCGAATTGGCGGGTTCACTGACATGCACCACGTGCGTTTCAAGCCCTTCAAGCCAGCCCCATTTCACCAGCCGCGAGAGCTGTTCGAGGCCGCGATCGCTGCCATCAAAGGCGACCATGGCACGGGCCGGCACCTGAAAGCGTGCCGGGGCGATCAACATGGGAACGTCCAGGTGCTGCGCCAGATCCTCCAGATGCGCACCCAGCGACATATCCTCGTCGCCCTGATGGTGATGATTCTGGCTGTGCTGATGGCCACAACGTCCCAGCACCAGCAGGTCTTCGCTGTTGCACTGTTCGCGCAGGGTGGGTGCCAGCGCACCGTGGCGCTGCTGAACCTGCGGCGTCAACATCTCGTCCGTCAGACGCGCTCTGAGCGTCTCCAGCATCTGGCGCCCTTCTTCACGCGCCTGACGAATGATTCGTCCTTCTTCTTCGGTTATCTCTTCCAGCAGTCGCTCACGGGTACCCAGCCCGATCTGGCCTGAATAATCCTCGTGTGTGATGGTCTTTTGTTCCAATACATGCAAAAGACACAGGGGCGCCTTGATCTGTCGCGCCGCCCAGGCCGCATAGTCCCCGATGGCGCTGTCAGCGCGCGCCTGGTCATCGAAGCAGGCAATGATGGTTCTGCTCATGAGAATCTCCGAAAACACGTCTCGTTGTTCGAGTGTGGCTTGTCCCGGACGCAGATGTCGCCGCCCGGGAGCATGACGATGACGCTCAGTGACCGCCCGGCTCTATAATGCCATCGGTCTTGTCATGTACCCCAAAGCGGTCGACCATGGTCTGACTGGCCTCATTGAGACCGATCACCTCGACATCGATCCCCTCTCGACGAAACTTCATGACAATCCGGTCCAGCACCTCGACCGCCGTGATATCCCAGAAATGGGCATGCGTCACATTGATGCAGACCCGATCCACACCTTCCTTGACGTCAAAGGCATCGGCAAAGCGGGTGGTCGAGGCGAAAAAGACCTGCCCGCGCACATGATAGTCACGCTGCTGCACGCCGTCCTGCTCGGCAAGCACACTATCGATCTGCAGGATACGGCCGATCTTGTTGGCAAAGAAAAGCGCTGCCAGCAGTACGCCCACCAGTACGCCCATCGCCAGGTTATGGGTCGACACGGTGACGGCCACGGTGGCCAGCATGACGATATTGGTCGTCAACGGCTTTTTGGGCAGATCACGAATCGAGCCCCAGTCAAAGGTGCCGATCGAAACCATGACCATGACCGCGACCAGCGCCGCCATCGGGATCTGTGCCACCCAGGGCCCCAGAAAGACCACCATGATCAGAAGGCCGACGCCGGCCGTCATGGTGGAAAGCCGGGTCCGACCGCCGGACTTCACGTTGATGACCGTCTGGCCGATCATGCCGCAACCGGCCATGCCGCCCAGAAAACCGGTCGCCACGTTGGCAATGCCCTGCCCGCGGCACTCACGATTCTTGTCACTGGGCGTGTCGGTCAGATCATCCACGATCGTGGCGGTCATCATTGACTCCAGCAGCCCGACGACAGAAAGCGTCAGTGCATAGGGAAAGATGATCAAAAGCGTCTCGAGATTGAGCGGGATGTCGGGAATCAGAAACACCGGCAGACTGTCGGGCAGGCTGCCCATGTCACCCACGGTGCGCACATCAAGCCCGAAGATCATCCCCACAGCCGTCATCAGCACGATGCAGACCATTGGCGAAGGAATGACCTTGCCGATCTTCGGCACATATGGGAAGAGATAAATGATGGCCAGCCCGCCCAGCATGATGGCGTAGACTGTCAGCGTGGCATTGGCACCGGTGATTTCCGGCAGCTGCGCCATGAAAATCAAAATGGCCAGTGCGTTGACAAACCCGGTCACGACCGAGCGAGACACGAAGCGCATCAGGCTGCCGAGTTTCAACACGCCCCAGAGAATCTGCAAAAGCCCGGTCAGAATGGTCGCGGCAAAAAGATACTCAAGGCCGTGATCGCGCACCAGCGTCACCATCAACAGTGCCATGGCCCCGGTCGCGGCCGAAATCATCGCTGGCCGCCCGCCGGTAATCGAGATGACGACTGCCATCGAAAATGACGCATAAAGCCCGACCTGGGGATCAACGCCTGCGATGATCGAAAAGGCAATCGCCTCCGGAATCAGTGCCAGCGCCACCACCAGTCCTGACAACACGTCAGGACGGATATTGGAAAACCAGTTTTCCTTGATTGAACCTCGCATGCGACTTCCTGTTGTAAAACAATATGGCCATAGAGCGCGTATGCCACGTCTATATTTTCGGGCGTGATTATCAGGGAAACAGGGCCGTTATGCTTCCCTTTTATCATTGGTCATGGTTCATTTGGCCTCCCGGCCGGCTTCCCGTCGTCGCACTTCACGCAGGGGCGCCAGCGCCAATAACCATGCCAGAACCACCAGTCCAACCATCATCAGCATGATGACAAAAAAGGGTATTTGCAGGCCGATCAACGCCCCAAAAAGCGCCGGGGCAATGCCTGAAGCAAATACCATGGCCGCCACCAGGGTGGAGCGCACCCGGGCCAGATGCTCGGCACCCCAGAGCCGCACCAGCAGACTGGTATTGACCGGCTCCTGCATGCCCACGACCAGCCCGGCGCACACCATGTAGGCCACAATACCGGCGTTGCCCTGCCACCAGACGGCCAGAATGAGCCCCAGACCCAGCGGCAGCAGATAAGGACGCCCCATGCCCCCGGCACCAAATCGGTCGACCCAGCGCCCGCCCAATAACGCGCCCGGGAAGCGCGCCGCCGCCGCCCCGATCAACCCCAGGGCGTAGGTCGCCGTACTGGCGCCAAACTCACTGGTCATCTGTGCCTGGTAGACAAAAACACCGGTATTAATGATAGAGATGGACAGCATCAATAGACTGAGCTGCCAGAAACGACGCTCCCGCAGTGGACTCGGACCCCTGGCATTTGCATTGCCTTTGGCGTCGCGCGCTGCCCTGTCTGCTGCCGGCCAGTGTGGCGAACGCAGCAATAGCGGCAGCCACAGTATTAAAAGCCCTGCAAGCAACCCCCACTAGAGTTCGCGCCAGGTGACGATCACCAGCAGGGCAGCGGCCGCCGAAGGCAGGATGGCTTCCCCCACTGGAATGCCCAGCGTGACCAGTCCCAGCGCCTTGCCTCTGGCGTGACTGAAGGCCTTGCCTGTTACGGTGGTGCCCAGATGAGTAAACAGCCCCTGACCACACAGTCGCACCAGCCCCAGCCCGATAATCCCCAGCGCCGCCCAGGGCGATAGCGTCATCAGCACGATCCCCAGACTCATGCCTGCCACTACCAGCGCGCCAAAAAAGCGTGGCGCGACCCAGTCAAGTGCCGGGCCGGCGAAGTAGATCAAAAAACCGGCCGCCAAGGTGACCACTGAATACCAGAGGCCAAACTGACCCGAGGTCAGCTGGTAGTGCTCGGCAAAGGGGGCCTGAAACAGACCAATAAAGAAGGTCTGTCCCAGATTGCCGGAAAACAGTGCCAGAAACCCCAATAACAGTAGTCCGGCATGCTGCTTGAGCAGCTGAGGATAGCTCACGGTCTTTTCCTGTCATGTTTCATGGGCATCAGGTAATACGACGATAGCCATCCCTGACCCCCTCTTTCGAAAACACCCACTGCCAGAGCTGAATATCGCGTACCCGAAAGGCGGCGGCGCAGGAGAGCAGGTAGTATCGTCACATACGATAGAATCGGGTATCAAAGCGATCCTTGAAAAGCGGCCATGAAGCTTCGAAGTTGTTGTGCCAGGCCATCAGCGTTTTATCGTAATCCGCACCGAAATTATGCAGATCTTCGGTCACGAAAAGCTCTTCGGCTGCATCGCCGATCTGGCCAATGGCAGGCAGATCACCATTGGGAAAAATGTAGCGATCGATCCACGGATCAGGCGTACTTTCACGCACATTTTTACCAATGGTATGCAGTAGAAAAAGCCCATCGTCCTTCAGACAGCGATGGGCGACTTCCATGAACTCACGATGGTTCTTGCGTCCGACGTGTTCAAACATGCCAATACTGACCACCGCATCAAAGCGCTCATGAATCTCGCGATAGTCCTGCAGCCGAAACTCGATGGGCAACGCTGCGGCCATGAGCGTGCGACCATAATCCGCCTGCTCTTTTGAAATCGTCAGACCAACGCACTCCACGCCATAGTGCTCGGCGGCATAGGCCATGAAACTTCCCCATCCGCAGCCAATATCCAGTACGCGCATACCCGACTTGAGGTTCAGCTTGCGACAGACCAGATCAAGCTTGGCCTCCTGCGCCTCATCCAGTGTTGCGGCCTCTTTCCAGTAGCCACAGGTATAGGTCATGCGGCGATCCAGCATGGCCGCATAAAAGTCATTGCCCAGATCATAATGGGACTCACCCACCTGCCAGGCCCGGCGCACACTCTGCAGGTTGGTCATTCTGGCCCGCAGGGCATGTATCATGAGCTTGCCGGGCCTTACCTTCTCATCAAGATGCGCACTCAACAGCCTGTCGAAAAACACATCCAGTGCGGGCACGTCCCACAACCCCTCCATGTAGGTTTCGCCAAGGCCCAGATTGCCTTCGGCAAATACCCGCTTGAAGACGTCATTGTCGTGAACCTGCATATCCCATTCACGACTGCCATTGATCTGAATATCGGCCTGTGCCAGTAAATTTCGGGCACAGCTTTCCATCCCGTTGTCCCTTGAACGGCTTTGCGAATTCACCAGAGATTTCACTGCTTGATTCCTTGTTCCTGAAAGGCCTCTGACAGGGCGCCTGCGAGAGGGTCTGATACCCCCTCCCGCAGGGCCGGTTTAGCGCGATGGTTTCAGCGCAGCAGCAACAGCGGCAGATGGGTGGTCTGCATCATTTTCGTCGTGGTACTGCCGGAGAAGAGATAGTGGATTCTGGAGTGGCCATAGGCGCCCATGGCAATCATGTCGATATCATTGTCATCGGCGTAATCCTCAAGCGTCCGAGCGACCTCGCCATGACGCACGGCCGTGACGACCGATACGCTGGCGGCCTTCAGAATCTCCTCCGCCCACTGAAGTGCCTGCTCGGCCTCCTGCTGATCATCACCGACCATCACCACATGGCACTCAAGCCGTGAGACCAGCTTGCTATTGGCCAGCGTCTCAATCCCCCGGCGCGCCACATCACTGTTATCAAACGCCATCATCAGGCGCCGGGGCTCGACAAATTCAGGACCCACGGTCACCAGTACAGGTTTGTGCAGCGTTCTGACCACCCGCTCCAGATTACTGCCCAGGTGTTCCTTGTCATTGTCCTGCTCGGAGGCCCGGCCCTGCTTGCCCAGCACCAGCAGCCCGATATCGTCTTCGATCTCGCTCAACGCCCCCACCAGGCGGCCATGACGCTGCCGGGTGTGAACATCCGTGGCCCCGTGCGTCTGAGCACGCTCCCGGTACTCTTCAAGCAGCATTTTGCCGTGCTCGAGGGCCAGCCGGCTGCGCTTTTCATCCAGTGACGTCAGCTCCTCCATCAGGGCTTCTCGCCCTCCCAGGCTGAGTCGACCACTGTAATCAGCGTCGGCCTGAGAAGCCCCCTTTTTGCTGAGCATGTGTACCAGAGTGATAGGCGCGGCCATTTCTCTGGCCGCCCATGTCGCGTAGTCACAAACGGCGTGCGATAGCCGTGACCCGTCAATACAGGCCATGATCTGATTTGTCATGATGACGCTCCTTAGTGTCCGCCCATCAGTTTTTCTGCCGCTACCGGGTCGTCATGCACCGCAAAACGGTCTACCAGCGTAGCACTGGCTTCATTGAGCCCCTCAAGCGATACCTCGGTCCCTTCGCGGCGCAGCTTGATAATCACGCGATCAAGCGCTTCCACCGCCGTGGTGCCCCACAGATGCGCCCGATGCAGGTCGATACGCACGATAGAGGGCGCTTCACGAAAATCGAAGGCGTTGGAAAACCGGGTGGTCGAGGCAAAAAACAGCTGGCCAATGACGTGATACTCATGGATATCGCCATCGTTGAGCACGCGACGATCAATATGCAGCAGCTGACCGGCCTTGTTGGCAAAGAACAGCGCACTCAGCAGCACGCCGGCAATCACCCCAATGGCCAGATTATGGGTCGCGACCACAATGACTACGGTGGCGATCATGACAATGTTGGTACTGACCGGCAGCGTCTTGAGCGTTTTGATCGACTCCCAGCTAAAGGTGCCGATGGACACCATGATCATGACGGCGACCAGCGCGGCCATGGGAATCTGTGCCACCCAGGGACCCAGAAAGACCACCATGATCAGCAGCCCACACCGGCGATCAGCGTGGAGAGACGGGTACGGCCGCCGGATTTGGTATTGATCACGGTCTGACCAATCATCGCGCAGCCCGCCATGCCGCCAAAGAAACCGGCCACGATATTGGAGTAGCCCTGGCCGCGGCATTCACGGTTCTTGTCGCTGGGCGTATCGGTCAGATCGTCCACGATGGTGGCCGTCATCATCGATTCCAGCAGGCCTACCAGCATGACCATCAGGGCATAGGGAAAGATGATCGCCAGGGTTTCGAAATTCAGCGGAATATCGGGAATCAAAAAGACCGGCAGGCTGTCAGGCAGCTCGCCCATATCACCCACGGTGCGCACATCAAAGCCAATGATCATGGACGCCGCCGTCAGCACGACAATACAGACCATGGGGGAAGGAATGGATTTACCAATGACCGGAATATAGGGAAACAGGTAAATGATCCCCAGACCCGCGGCCGTGAGCGCAAAGACCAGTGGGCGCGCATTATCGCCGGTCAATTCCGGTAATTGCGCCATGAAGATCAAAATGGCAAGTGCGTTGACGAAGCCCGTGACCACCGGGCGCGCGACAAAGCGCATCAGCTCGCCCAGCTTCAGATAGCCGGCAATAATCTGAAACACACCGGTCAGAATGGTCGCTGCCAGCAGATATTCAAGGCCATGTTCACGGACCAGCGTCACCATCAATAGTGCCGTGGCACCCGTGGCGGCTGAAATCATGCCCGGTCGCCCACCGGCAAAGGCTGACACTACGGCAATACAAAAGGAGGCATACAGCCCGACCTTTGGATCCACCCCTGCAATGATCGAGAAGGCAATCGCCTCCGGAATCAACGCCAGGGCGACAACGATCCCGGCCAGGCCATCGTTTTTGACATTGGAAAACCAGGTTTCCCTTATTGAACCTATCATGCGCTCCTTTCCTTTTTACGGTTGAAAAATTCAGAGAGCCACAGACGTCACTGCACAGCAGGCATGACACCGCCGCACCGAAAGAGCTCGATAAAGCTGCCGAGTTCAGGTGCAGCATGTCATGGGTGCCATACTCTTCGGCTCCCTTGCCGTTGAGGTGCAGGACACCGGGCTTTTAATCCATTCATGGCTGAAAGCAGACACGACACAAGGGCCATGGCAGCTGAGGTCAGCTTGATCACGCGTTACAACAATTGACGGAAAATTGACGCCGGAGACGTCACGACACAGACACTCGTGCGAGTGCGCCGCTCAGTGGGAGCGGTATAACCCTGAAAGGCTCAGGGCGGCGTAATACGCCAGATAGTCGTGACAGGCATCGAGATCATTATCTTGACCAAAGGTCTGATGATTTAATGGAGCGAATTCTAGCAGACAGCGACCCACTCTGCATTCCAGGACAACACCCTGGTTGCGCGGTGGCCGGTACAACATTCGCGTCACAATCCTTTTCAAGGGCACGAGAACCGTCATCAATCTCGATGGTTAACTGATCGACATGGTCCATCATGGCCACTCTCCTATTCAGCGCAGTCAATACACCTTGTGACGGTCGAAAATAGTGTCGAACCCTGCTCGACAGCATATATATGTACTTTTTTACTCGGAGGATTTGACGCCGGAAACGTCACGACAAAGGCACTCGGGCGAGTGCGCCACTCAATGGGAGCGGTGTAACCCTGAAGGCTCAGGGCGGCGGCATGCGCCAGAAAGTCGTGACAGGCATCGAGATCATGGGATCAAACGGAATCCAGGTTCGTTGATACAACATAGTCCAGCAATCCGGACTTTGACCTGCACCCTCACCTCATGTCGAATTTTCATCCCGCAGGCCTATATCTGAAATGGCCGCCTTCAGGCCTGCAAAACATGGTTAAAAAAAGAGCCGTGATCGGCAGGGATCACGGCTCTTGAGGCCAGGGCGCAGCGTATATCACGCCCTGTCAGTGCAGCAGTTACTGACTCTTCTCGGGCACGAACTCGGCCTCGATCTGAAGCGTGACTTCATCGCTGATGCCCTGCTTGTTATCTTCGGGCATCAGATAGTTGATGGCGAAGTCGCTGCGCTTGATCGTGGCTTCGCCGTTGAAACCGATATGATATTTCTCGTCGAAGGGATAGACCGCACCACGATTGAACTCGGCTTCAATCTCGACCGGATGGGTCTGACCGTTGAGGGCCAGATTACCGGTGATCGTGGCCTCGTCATCACCATCAATCTCGATGCTGGTGGAGGTAAAGGTGGCCGTGGCATGCTCGGCGCTGTTGAAGAAATTTTCGCCCTGCAAATGCTCACTCAGATCGCTGCCGGTCAGCACCTTGTTCAGCGGAATCTCGATTTTCAGATTGCTGTCGGCGGGGTCTTCACCCAGTCTGAGCGAGCCGGACAGATCGACAAACTGGCCTTCATAGTTTGAAAAGCCGTAATGATCCACGCCCCATGTGATCTTGGAATGCAGCGGATCAATCGTGTAATTGCCGGCCGGTACATCGTTGATGTTGTCGGTCTCGGGCTGCTGCTGACCGGCCATGGCCGGTGCGATGCTCAGCATTCCCGCCAGTACGGCAGCACTCAATGCGGTCTTTTTTTGCACGTGGCACTCTCCATTATGATTCTTGCTATAGCATGTTTAGCATAGATTAAATCACCGCCATCTGCTTAACCATGTCTTACCCGACGTCACGCTTCAATCCCCGGAATGACCGCGCATCTGTTCAAAGATTTTGGTGATCTCCAGGGGCAGCGGAAACACGATGGTCGAGGCATTCTTGTTGCTCATGTCGCTCATGGTCTGCAGATAGCGAAGCTGCAAGGCAGCCGGATTTCTCGACATGATGTCGGCGGCTTCCACCAGTTTCTCCGAAGCCTGCATCTCCCCTTCGGCAGCGATGATCTTGGCCCGGCGCTCACGTTCGGCCTCCGCCTGGCGGGCAATGGCCCGCACCATGTCCTCGCTGATATCGACCTGTTTGATCTCGACATTGGAGACCTTGATGCCCCAGGCCTCGGTCTGCTGATCGAGAATCACCTGGATGTCATCGTTGAGGCGGTCACGCTCGGAGAGCATCTCATCAAGGTCATGCTTGCCCAGCACCGAGCGCAGCGTGGTCTGCGCAATCTGGCTGGTGGCCATGCCGTAATTTTCGATCTGGATAATGGCGCGCTCGGGGTCCACCACCTTGAAATAAACCACCGCGTTGACCCGTACCGTCACGTTATCCCGGGAGATCACGTCCTGGCCCGGCACATCAAGGGTCACGGTGCGCAGATCCACGATGTCCATCTTCTGAATGACGGGAATGATGAAAAAGAGCCCCGGCCCTTTCACACCCTGAAAGCGCCCCAGAAAAAACACCACCCCGCGCTTGTATTCGGGGAGCACCTTTACCGAAGCGGCAAGAATAAAAACAATGACAACAATGGGAATCAGATAGGTCAGCATGCGAGATCTCCTGACAGGGCCTGGTAGGATTATTTGTGCGTTGAGGGTGCGCCATCCATGGTGGAAACCGCCTCGTGTTCCAGTATCAGCACGAGGCCGTGTACGTCGTTGACGAGGCGGCGCTCCCCTTCTGCCATGGGTGTGGCGCTGTGCGCCTGCCACCGCTCGCCCTGCACGCGAACATAGCCGTGATACTCATTCTGATGATGTTCGGTAAAATGACGCGTGGCTTCGGCCACCGCGCCGATGACCTCCTCACGTCCGCCCATTGGCGTGATACGTCGAAAGCGCAAAAAACGCATGACGACCCACAGCAAAAAGGCGCCGATCAGCAGCGCCGTGGCAATGACCAGTCCCATCCCCATGGCGCTATCTCCCCCCGGCAGCAAACCTGCGTTGACCATCATCGAGGCGCCGACGACAAAGACCAGAAGGCCCAGCAGCCCCACCACCCCGAAGGTCGGCGTCACGGCCTCGATGCCGATCAATAAAAGCCCCAGCAGCAGGATCAGGACCCCATCTTCGACGGCCAGCGGCGTCGCCGCCCAGGCAGGCAATGCCACCAGTGAGAGCGAAAGAAATATCAGAATGCGGGATGAAGATTTCATCAGACCTCCCGGCAGGCGCGCTGCATCAGGTACCCATCATTAACAGGGTACACCCGCAGACTGCACCCTGTCTGAATGAATCACTGGAAAGGACGAGGCGACCCAGAACCGGGCAGCGCCCGGCGCAGAAAGGTCAGGTTCAGGGAAAGGCCGGTCAGCACAACCGACGAACGGCGCACTCCACGCCGCGCAGTTCGGCCAGCCCCTTGAGACGCCCGATCAGTGGATAGCCGGGGTTGGTCTGACGCGCATTGTCGTCACAGAGTTTGTGGCCGTGGTCCGGACGCATCGGCAGTCGGGCACCGCCTTCCCCTGCGCGGCGACGCTCCTCGCCAATCAGTTCGCGGATTACGCCGACCATGTCGACATCACCCTCCAGATGATCCGCCTCGATAAAACTTTGCGGATCCTCCAGATCACGTCGCGTGGCGCGCAGGTGCACAAAATGAATGTGCGGGCCAAACTCGCGCGCCATCGCGACAAGATCATTGTCCTTGCGCACGCCCCAGGAGCCGGTACAAAACGTCAGGCCGTTGGCCGGACTTTGCACCTGATCAATCACCCAGCGGGCATCGGCCGCCGTCGAGACAATGCGCGGCAGCCCCAGCAGGGGGCGCGGTGGATCATCCGGATGCACGGCCAGACGCATGCCCACTCGCTCGGCCACCGGCACCACCTTTTGCAGGAAATATTGATAATTGTCCCGCAACCGATCTTCATCGATGGCCTCGTAGGCCTTTAGATGCTCGAGAAACTGCGCCAGCGTGTAGTGCTGGTCCGACCCCGGCAGCCCGGCAATCAGGGTGGTGACCAGCCGCTGACGGGCCAGCTCATCCATGCCTTCAAAGCATCGACGCGCCGCCTCGATTTCGGCCTCGCTGTAGAGCGCCTGCGCTCCGGGGCGCTCGAGAATGAACAGCTCAAAGGCCGCAAAGCTGGTCTGATCAAAGCGCAGCGCTCGCCCACCGGTCTCGGTGGGCCATTCAAGCTCGGTGCGCGTCCAGTCCAGAATCGGCATGAAGTTGTAGCACACCGTATCGATCCCACAGGCGGCCAGATTTTCCAGCGTTGAACAGAACACCTCGATGGCACGGTCGCGGGCCGGAATATCCAGCGCCTGCTTGATCGCCTCCGGCACCGGCACACTTTCCACCACCGACCATGACAGTCCCGCCGCCTCGAGCAGCGCCTTGCGCTCGGTGATCTCCTCGATTGACCAGGGCACGGTCGGGGCGTGTCCGTGCAGGGCGGTGACAATGCCGGTGGCTCCGGCCTGGCGAATCTCGGATAGCGTGACCGGATCATCGGGGCCGAACCAGCGCCAGGTATGTTCCATGCTTCTCTCCTGTCGTGAACTCTGAAATTCTGTCAAACGCTGGCCAGATGCTGTTCAAGCGCCGCGCGCATACCAAGTTGTTCGATCGATGCCAGGGCCTGCTGTACCTGTTCCCCAAAGCGTGGCGCGCTGACCAGTGACGGAGAGAAAATCGCCTCGATCCCCATGATGGCCGCCGCTCGATCAACGCTGCGCGCATGGTCATGACACTGCGCCAGCCGATCCGCCATCGGGTCGCTGACCGGGTAGGCCCGGCCCTGCTCGTCCACACCACGGGTATAGCGAATCCAGGCGGCCACACCGAAGACGGTGGCACTCAGTGCCTGCTCATCATGGCTTGCGGCCAGACGCTCTTCGCCGCCGCGCAGCCAGCGCTGAGGCAGCTTCTGCGAGCCGTCCATCGCGATCTGGTGCAGCCGGTGGCGCAGGCTGTCATTGGCAAAGCGTGACATCAGCGCATCGGCGTAGTTGTCAAGCGAGATACTCTCCGGCATGGACAGGGTCGGCGCCGCTTCTTCCAGCATGTAACGGCGCAAGAGCCTTTGCAGCAGCGGATCGGTGACCGCCTCGGCCACCGTCTCCAGTCCCATCAGCGGGCCGGTATAGGCCAGCAGCGAATGCGCCCCGTTGAGCATGCGAAGCTTCATGGTCTCAAAGGGCGCGACATCCTCGACCATTTCGACGCCGTGTTGTCCCCAGTCGGGCCGTCCCTGCGGAAAGTGATCCTCGATCACCCATTGTAGAAAAGCCTCGCTGACCACGGCCGCCGGATCGTCACAGCCGATGGCCTGCAGACGAGCGAAGGCCTCCTCGTCCATGGCCGGTACGATGCGATCCACCATGCTGGAGGGAAAGGCCACCTCGGTGTCGATCCACTCGGCCAGCGCGGCATCGCGCCGCTCGGCCAGGGCCACCACGGCGCGGCGGGTGCGCTCGCCGTTGTCCGGCATGTTGTCACAGGAGAGCACCGTGAAAGGTGGAAGGCCTGCCTGCCGCCGCCGCGCCAGCGCCTCGACCAGAATGCCCGGCGCCGTGCGAGGTGCCTCAAAATGGGCGATGTCGGCAGCAATGGCCGGATCATCGACCAACAGTGCCCCCTCGCTGGAGCTCAGGTAATAACCCTTTTCGGTCACGGTGAGCGTGACGATGCGGGTATCGACATGGCTCAGACGAGCCAGCAGCGCCGGAAGATCCTCGCCCCGCTGCCCCTGCGGATCGGTACCGGTAAACAGCGTCTCGCTGATGGCCCGAATCTCGCGCAGGGTGACATGGGCGCGGTCGGTATATTCGGCCAGGTAGTAGCGAAACCCCTGGTTGCGCAGGATGTCCACCAGCGCGCGATTGCCGCGGATATTGACGCTGCAGATCCCCCACGCCCGCTCGCCGCGGGCAATGCACTGCGCCACCACCTGCGCCTGATGCGCCCGGTGAAAGGCGCCCAGCCCCAGATGCACGATGCCGATGCGCTCGGGGGCGTCGTGCGATGCAATACGTACGACATCGGGCGTTTCGTGGGTGTCGGATGGATTCATCACTATCTCCCTTGTGGCACCGACGACCAGGCTAGCCTGCCGGCCCCATGACCAGATTGGGCAGCCACAGCGAAATGGCCGGGATGTACATCACCAGTCCCAGTACCATTAGATTGCAGAGCAAAAACGGAATGATCGCGCGCGCTACCTGACTCATGCGGATCTCGCCTATTCCAGAGACCACAAACAGGCAGATGCCTACCGGCGGCGTGGTCAGACCGATCATCAGGTTCAAAACCGCCATGATGCCAAAGTGCACCGGATCAACGCCGACGCCGGTCGCCACCCCCAGAAGGGCCGGGAAAAGGATGATCAGCGCTGCGATGGTTTCCATGAAGGTGCCCACAAACAGCAGGATCAGGTTGAGGATCAAAATCACCATCAGCGGGTTATCGCTGATGCCCAGGATGCCGTCGGCGATCATCTGCGGAATGCGCTCGCTGGTCAGAATCCAGCCAAACAGATTGGCCAGCCCCACCAGCAACATCAGTGCCGCCGAGGTCAGGGCGGCATCCACAAACAGCCCCGGCAGATTGCGCCAGTTCAGTCCCTTGTAGACGAACATCCCCACCACCAGGGCATAGAGACAGGCCACGATCGAGGCCTCAGTGGGCGTAAAGAACCCGCCGATAATCCCGTAGAGAATGATGAAGGTCATCAACAGGGCCCAGAACGCGCTTTTGCCTTCGCTCAGGATTTCCCTGAGCGTGGCACGCTTCTCCTTCGGGTAGCCCCTTTTGACCGCCAGCACGTAGACGGTGATCATCATGCCCAGCGCCAGCAGAATGCCCGGCACGACACCTGCCATGAACATGCGCCCAACCGAAATGCCGGACAGCGAGCCCACGATGATCATCGGCACACTGGGGGGAATGATCGGGCCAATCGTTGAGGACGCCGCCGTCACGGCAGCCGCGAAGGGCTTGTCGTAGCCGGATTTCGCCATGCCGGGAATCATGACCGCGCCGACGCTGGCCGCATCGGCCACGGCAGTGCCGGAGATGCCGCCAAAGATCATCGAGCCGCCCACGTTGGCCAGTCCCAGACCACCCCGGATATGACCCACCACGGCGTTGGAAAAGCGCACGATATGTTCGGTGATGTTGCCCACGTTCATCAGGTTGCCGGCCAGAATGAAGCCGGGAATACACAGCAGGACAAATGAATCCATGCCGGCAAACATGCGCTGGGGCACGATGGTCAGCGGGATTCCGGCGGTGAACAGGTAGGCCGCCGAGGAGATGCCGAGCGCAAAGGCGATCGGAATACCGGCAAACAGCAGCACAAAAAACACCGCAAACAGCATCAGGACGTCCATGGTGCTACCTCCGCTCGCCGGCAGGCGTTGCTTTGTCGCGACGAGACAGGCCCACAAGCCCGGCCACGGCTTCGATGGCACCGATCACGCCGTACAGGATGACCATGGCAAACAGCACCACGGTAGCGCCGAAGACCCACTGCATTGACACCTTGAGCGCCGGCGAGGTCTGGAAGGCACCGATGCTGGCGTACTGCCAGGCATAGGGCACGATCAGCCACGCAAAACCGACCAGCACCACGCTGATCAGCAGCTGATAGAGGCAGGCGCCCCTGACGCCGAAGCGGTGATGAAAAAGCTCCAGACTGATGTGTTTGCCGCGGCGCATGACAAGGCCTGCACTGACGGCAATCATCATGATAAAGAGATAGCGCGACAGTTCCTCGGTCCATACCGGGGCCGCTGGAAGAATCAAACGCCCCAGTATCTGCAGGATCACCACCCCGGCGATCGTGATCAGCATCAGACCGGCAATGGTGGCGAGCAATCGATCAAGCACATTGACCAGCGCGCCGAACACGCCGCCCAGGCGCGGTACGCGCCCCAGAACGTCGAGCGCTTCCAGTGCATCGCTGGCCCGCTTTTCAGTGTTACTCACGTTGTTTCTCCCTGCTGTCACGCCCCTTGAGCGCGGTGCTCAAGGGGTATGAAGATCAGCGATTTACCCATGACTCGAAGACGAGCCGGCAGCGATCAGAGCTTTTCGATGCGCTCGAGAAGCTCGGTCTGCTCGGGATCAAGGGCCTTTTTGATGGCCGGCATGGCCTTGTCGGCGAAGGCCTGGGTGTTGACCTCGACAAAGGTCATGCCCTTGTCCCTGAGCGCCTGCTCCAGACGGGTCTGATCCTCGGCAAAAAGCTCACGTTCGTAGCTCTGCATGTCGCCGGCGGCGTCACGCACCACCTGCTGTAGATCGTCGGGCATGCCCTCGAGCTGGCGCTTGCCGATCACCACATAGATCCAGCTTCGAACGTGATCGGTCATGTTGACGAACTTCTGCACCTCGGAGAGGCTCGCGCTTTCGATCAGCGACAGCGGATTTTCCTGGGCATCGATGGTGCCCTGCTGCAGCGACGTGAACACTTCACTGAAGGCCATGGGCGTGGGCCGTGCCCCCAGCGCCTGCCAGGTATCCACAAACAGCGGCACGTTGGGCACCCGCAGACGCAGTCCATCCAGATCATCCGGTGTCCTGATTTCGCGGTTGGCGGTCAGCTCACGGGCGCCGCGCTCAAACCAGGTCAGCGGGACCAAGCCGGTACGCTCGGTGATCTGGGCCTCGATCTCGCTGCCGATATCGCCGTCAACGGCCTTTTTGAGCTGCTCGCTGTCACGAAAGGCATAAGGAACAGCCATCATGGCGGCCCTGGGCGCCCAGTTCTGCAGGCTCTCCCCGGTAATGGTCATGTCGGCGGTGCCCAGCTGGATGGAGTTGATCATGTCCATCTCGTTGCCCAGCTGTTCATTGGGGTAGACCTGCACTTCGATACGGCCGTCGGAGTTCTTCTCGACTTCCTCCTTGAAGTGCATGGCGGCCTTGTTCCAGACGTTCTGCTCATTGGCCAGATGGCCGAATTTCAGCGTGTAATCCGCTGCCTGTACAGGGGTGGCCATCGCCAGAACACCGGCGACCAGCATACCGGCACCGATCAGCTGTGACAGACGCAGACGTGACAATTGATGCATCGACATACCTTGCTCCTTCAGGGCCCAGGCCCTGATCAAATCCAGCGGTGGGATCATCGGCTGCCCGGCAGCCCGTATCTCTCGCCCTGCCCGCTTTCAGGCAGGACGTTATCGGCCTACCAGTGCCAGAGCGTGCCATCCTCGAGTCGATTGACCGGCAGGCTGGCGCGTTTGTAGGGGTACTTCGCGGCCAGCGTCTCGTCGATGTCCACACCGTGACCGGGGGTCTCGCCCGGCGTGAAGTGGCCATCCTCGAAGCGATAGGCGTGCGGGAAGACTTCTTCGATTTCCTCGCTGTGGGGCATGTGCTCCTGAATGCCGAAGTTGGGCACCCAGGTATCAAAGTGCAGCGCCGCGCCCATGCAGACCGGGGAAAGATCGGTCGGCCCGTGAAAGCCGGTGCGCACATGGTAAAGCTCGGCCAGCGCCGCGATACGACGCACATGGGTAATGCCGCCGGCGTGGGTCAGCGTGGCGCGGATATAGTCGATCGACTGCGACTCGATCAGCTCACGACAGTCATGGATCGAGTTGAAGACTTCCCCCACCGCCAGCGGCGTGGTGGTGTGCTGGCGAATCAGGCGAAACGCGCCCTGATTCTCGGCCGGCACGCAGTCCTCGAGCCAGAACAGATGCCAGGGCTCGACTTCCTTGCCCAGTCGCGCCGCCTCGATGGGCGTCAGGCGGTGATGCACGTCGTGCAGCACGTGCAGGTCATCGCCAAAGCGCTCGCGTACGGCCTGGAAAAGCTTCGGCACATGATTGAGATATTTAGACGTGCTCCAGACGTTTTCGCTGGGCAGGCTTGAATCGGCCGGCTCATAGCGCTCGCCGGCCTTCTTGGCGACGCCGTAGGTGGAGGCGATGCCGGGGATGCCGCACTGCACGCGCACGGCGCGATAGCCCTGCTCGACGTGGCGGGCGACTTCTTCCAGGCAGCCCTCGATGTCATGGCCGGTGGCGTGGCCGTAAACCATGACGCGCTCGCGGCTCTTGCCGCCCAGCAGCTTGTAGAGCGGCATGCCGGCGGCCTTGCCCATGATGTCCCACAGCGCCATGTCCACGGCGCCGATCGCCGACATGGTGACCGGCCCGCGGCGCCAGTAGGCCCCGCGATAGAAGAACTGCCAGATGTCTTCGATGCTGGAAGGATCGCGTCCGATCAGCGCCGGCGCCACGTGTTCCTCGAGATAGGCCACCACCGCCAGTTCACGACCGTTGAGGGTGGCATCGCCGATGCCGTAGATCCCCTCATCGGTATCGATCTTCAGGGTGACCAGATTTCGACCCGGGCAGGTCACGATGACGCGTGCATCCACAATCTTCATAAGGGCTCTCTGGCTGTGTCCATCAACGACGCCAGGCTACCCCTATTGCGATTGGCATACCAAATAGACATTGGTATACACCAGCGTCACAAAGCTTCGCAATGCGCTTTAAAGTGTTGTCAGATAGGCTGTATCAGCACATCGTGGTGAAACTGGCATGCCACAATAAGCCGTCAAAAAACAAACGGAGCGTAGCCGCTCACGGGTTGGAGCCATCAGGGAGGTCGGAATGCGCCGACAGTATCAGACCATTGGCGAACAGATCGGTCAGCAGATCGACCGCGACGGCTATCGTCCCGGCGACCGACTGCCCACCGAGCGTGAATACGCCGAACGCTTTGACGTGAGCCGCACGGTAGTACGCGAGGCCTTTATCATGCTGGAGCTGGCCGGACGCGTGGAGGTACGCAAGGGGTCAGGGACCTATGTCTGTCCCCCCGGCGATCACCGCGGGCCCACGCCTGCAGCAGCACAGGCAATACCCGCCCCTGCCGAGGATATTGGCCCCTTCGAGCTTTTGAGGGCACGTCAGATAGTGGAAAGTGCCGTGGCCGCGGCCGCGGCCGAACTGGTGACGCCGGGCGACATTCGTGCCCTGTCAACGCTGCTGGCCGAGGAGCGCCGGGCGATCGAGACCTCCATCGGCGGGCAGGAACTGACCAACGCCCCCGATCAGGCCGACCGGGCCTTTCATCTGCTGATTGCGCGGGCCAGTCAGAACACTCTGCTGGAGGACGCCGTCAATCGGCTCTGGGAGCAGCGTGACCGCAGCCCCATGTGGCGACGCCTGCACGGGCGCATCATGGACTTCTCCTATCGTCGCAGCTGGCTCGATGACCACGACCGTATTCTTGCCTCTCTCAAAAAGCGCGACAGCACGGGGGCGCACAAGGCGATGTGGGACCACATCGAGCATGTCATGCATACGCTGTTCACCCATTCCGATACCGATGACCCGAGCTTTGACGGCTATCTCTTCACCCGCGGCCTCGAGCGTTCGTCCTCCTGAGTTTGCTGGCCCTTATCGATCATGTGCCCCCAGTCCGTCTCGCCACCCTCATGCATCTGACCTAATGTAGGTAGATGCAGCGTGCCAATGACCGCATCCAATGTCGGCAGGCAGCGCCTCAGAGAACAATACCAATACGGATGAGCGGCAGCGCAACAGGGCTGACCGAAAACGGGAGGGTGATATGGCCTGGCTGGATTACGCAGTGATCGTGGCATATCTGGGCGGCTTTTTGCTGCTAGGGCAACTTTTCAGGCAGCAGCACTCAGGCGAGGACTATTTTCTGGGCAGCCGTGGCTTTGGCTGGTTCCCGCTGTCCCTGTCGGCGGCGGCCACGCAGCTTTCGGCCGTCAGCTTCATCTCGGCACCCGCCTTTGTGGGCATGAAGGAAGGCGGCGGGCTGATATGGCTGACCTACGAATTCGCCGTGCCGCTGGCGATGATCGTGCTTGTCGTGCTCTTCTTCCCGACCCTCTACGCGGCCGGCGTGGTCAGTATCTACGGCTATCTGGAAAAACGCTTCGGCCGCGGCACCCGCATTCTGCTGAGTCTGGTGTTCCAGCTGTCACGCGCCTTCGCCACCAGTGTCATGGTGTATGCCATTGCCCTGATTCTTACCCACGCCATCGGCCTGCCCCTGTGGGCCACCATTGTCGTGATCGGGGTGGTCACGCTGGTCTATTCGTGTCAGGGCGGCATGAAGGCCGTGGTCTATGGCGACGTCATTCAGATGATATTGCTGGTGATCGGGCTGGTGGTCTGTCTGGTGTATGCCCTGTCGCTGCTCGGCGGGTGGGAAGTCTTTATGGCCAACGTGGACCCGGCGCGTCTTGAAACCGTCCGCTTTGATGATGTTGGCATCGGCCAGGACAGCAGCGGCTTCGGTTTCTGGCCCATGGTGATTGGCGGGCTTTTTCTCTACGCCGCCTACTACGGCGCCGATCAGAGCCAGGCACAGCGGCTGCTGTCTGCCCGTGACGCGCGCACCGTGCGCCATACCCTGCTGGCCAACGGGCTGCTGCGCTTTCCGGTCACCCTGTGCTACTGCCTGCTCGGGCTGGTGATGGGCACGCTTGCCGTCACGCATCCGGAGTTTCGCGCGCTGATCCCTGCTGACGAACCGGATTTGATGGTGCCGCTGTTCATGCGCGACTACCTGCCTGCAGGGCTGACCGGCATCCTGATCGTGGCGATCTTCTCAGCGGCCATGTCCTCGGTCAGCTCGGCGATCAATTCACTGTCGGCGGCCAGCGTGGAGGACCTCTTCGTGCGTGGTCGAAGGATCGATGAAAAGCGCTATATGCGCCTGTCCCGACTCACCTCCCTTTTCTGGGGCGTGGTCTGCATCACACTGGCCTTTTTTACCGGCAACATCGCCACAACCATCATCGAGGCGATCAACAAGGTAGGTTCGCTGTTTTTCGGCCCGATGCTCGCCACCTTTCTGGCCGCCATTCTGATACGTCCCATCAACGGCATTGGTGCCAACTGCGGGCTGGTCGCCGGCGTCGGGCTCAACGCCTTTTTGTGGCTGTTCGTGCCGGAGCTTTTCTGGTTCTGGTGGAACGTGACCGGGGCCATCACCATGCTGATGGTCGCCCTGATCACAAGTGCCGTGACGCATCGCCGCACGCACAGCGATGTCATGCCACGACCGGTACTGGATGCTCATGTGCCTACCATCGCGGCGCTGGGCGTTTTCTTCGTGGTTATCGTGTTGTTCAGCGTATGGCTGCCGACGTTGTTAACCTGAGCGCCACGCAGTGGTTTCTGAACCCGGCCTTGATATCGGGGCAGAACGTACCAAAATCCATGATGAGCAGAAGGTGATGGCGTGCCATGCAGACACGTCATGCCGGCGGCAGGATATGGCCGTTTTCACTGATCTCGACAAAAGGATGTGACTCATGAGCAGTGCTACAACACGCAATATCAAGGAAGCCAATCAGAAAACCGCGAAGAAGCTCTATCCGACGCGCAACGATATTCCTGAAGGCGAACGTCAGAAAGTCGTGGCGGTCATGAATGCCCGCCTGGCCGAACTGATCGACCTGGCGCTGGTCATCAAGCAGGCGCACTGGAACCTCAAGGGACCGCAGTTCATTGCGGTACATGAGATGCTCGACGGGTTCAGAAGCGGCATCGATGCTCACGTCGACGAAGTGGCCGAGCGGTTGGTACAGCTGGGTGGCACGGCACTGGGTACCGTGCAGCAGGTCTCTCAGAACACCAGCCTTGAAAGCTATCCGGCCGATATTCATCGCATCGAGGATCACCTCAAGGCGCTGGCCGATCACTATGCCGGCGTGGGTGCCACCGTGCGCAAATCCATCGATGAAACCGACGAACTCGGTGATGCCGACTCCTCCGATATTCTGACCGGCGTGTCGCGCACCCTTGACAGCAACCTGTGGTTCATCGAAGCCCACATGCAGGAAGGCGCCTGAACCCTGCAGTCATCACGTCGCCGGCCGCATCGCCGGAGACCGTAAAATAACAACGGGAGCGCTCCATCGGGGCGCTCCCGTTTTCATGGGCATGAGCACAGCCTTCAGGGCATCTCCGGCATATGCTCGACATCGATGATGGCGCCGCGATGGCCGATCACGGTCGCCGCCAGTCGATGACCCCAGCGCGCCGCCTTTTCAACATCGCCACCGGTCAGGCGACAGGCCAGATAGCCGGCGCTGAAGGAGTCCCCTGCCGCCGTGGTGTCCACCACCTTTTCAACCCGCTCACCGGCCACCTCGTAACGCACGCCCGCATGCTCGATCAGGCAGCTCTCGGCACCGCGCTTGATCACGATCTCGTCCACGCCCCGGTCGCGATAAAATGCAAACAGCGCCTCGGGAGTGTCAAAGCCAAAAAGCGCCTGGTCATCCTCGAAGGTGACAATCGCCAGATCCACCTGATCCAGCAGCGATTGATGCGCCTGCCGGGCCGTGTCGACACTCGACCAGAGTCGGGGACGGTAGTTGTTGTCAAACACCACCCTGACCCCGCGCTCGCGCAGACCGGGGAGCCCCGCCAGCAGCCGTTCCCGACCCTCGGGCGTTAAAATGGCCAGACTGATGCCACTCAAATAGAGCGTCTCGCTGTGGGCCAGCCCTTCCAGCAGCTGCTCGCCTTTCTCGCCATCAAACATGAAGCGCGCGGCGGCTTCGCTTCGCCAGTAGTGAAAGCGTCGCTCCCCCGCCTCGTCGGTCTCGATGAAATAAAGCCCTGGCAGGCGCGCCTCGAAGGTTCTGACGTTGTCGGTGCCGACCCCTTCCTGTGTAAAGCGCTCACGCATGGCCTGACTGAAACCGTCACTGCCCAGCGCCGTCACGTACTCCACTTTCAGAGCATCGCCTGCCAGGCGTGCCAGATAGGCCGCCGTGTTGAAGCTGTCGCCCCCGAAGGTCTGGTGAACGGACTGTCCCGGCCGGCCATGCATTTCGATCATGCACTCGCCCATAAGCGCGATGGTGGATGGCAAGATGGTTCTCCCTTTGCATTGTGTTTTGCGACGATGCACCCGAAGCTGGTATGACTCAAGCAGCACCGATACTTTCCAAACGATACTTTCAAACGTCACAACGTTCCCGCGGGAACAGCTTCAGGAGCCCCCATGGCACGCATCAAATGTCTGATTTTCGACTGCGACGGTACGCTGGTCGACAGCGAACCCCTGCTCGCCGACGTACTGGCACAGACCCTGCCCGAGGCCGGCCTGCCCTTTCGTGCCAGCGACTATATGAACGAATTTCGCGGCGTGGTCTATGCCCATATCGTGGCGGAACTCGAAAAGCGTCATGGCGCCGTTGACGAGACAGTGAAAAGGGAAGCCGAAGCGCGCATGCGCTCGCGCCTGATGGCAGGGCTCAAGGATAGCCTGCTCGTGATCGAGGGCATTGAGGCGTCCATGGATATCCTGTCACCCGATTATCTCTGCTGTGTGGCCTCCAACGGGCCGCTCAACAAGATTCGCCAATCCATGGAGGTCTCCGGGCTGGGCCGCTTTTTCGGTGAGCACCTCTTTTCGGCCTATGAAGTGGGTCACTTCAAGCCGGACCCGGGGCTTTTCCTGCATGCCGCGCAAGCCATGGGCGTGGCGCCCGAAGAGTGTCTGGTGATCGATGACGCTCCGGTCGGCGTCACCGCCGCGCTGGATGCCGGTATGCAGGTGGCCCACATCAATCATTTCCCCAATGAGGAGCAGACGCCGGAACGGGCGCATGAGCTGCTTCACATGAAGGATCTGCCGGCACTGGTGCGAACCCTGAATCAGGCCTGAGTCAGGCACCATGGCAAGCGATGGTGGTCAAAGCCATTATTGACCCCATGTCTTGCCGGGCCCATGTATTGTCGAATCAGGGAGAACACCATGGCACGCAGTGAACAGGAAGTGATCGACGATCTGTTTTCACGCCTCAAGGAAGCCGAGGCGCAAACCGGCGGCGAACGCGATGAACAGGCCCAGAAGCGCATCGATGACCACATGCGCGATCAGCCCGCCGCACCCTACTACATGGCACAGACCATTCTGGTGCAGGAAGCCGCGATCAAGCGGCTCAATGCCCGCATCGAGGCACTGGAAAAACAAAAGAGCGAGAAACGCAGCAGCGGCGGTTTTCTGGCCGGCATTTTTGGCGCCGACCAGCGCGAGGAAGGGTCTGCCACACGCAGTCGAAGCATGGATGCGTCAAGACGCGCGGGCGCCAGCGGCCCGGGGCAGAACTGGCAAACCAACGGTCCGGCCTCAAGCGCTCCCGGCAGTGCCATGCGCGGCGGTGGCGGCTTTCTGGGCGGCGCCCTGCAAACGGCCGCCGGTGTGGCCGGCGGCATGATGCTGGGCAACATGCTGATGGGCATGTTCGGTCATCACAACAGCGAAGAGATCGTCGATGTCATCGAAGACCCGGTCGGCACGGATGGCCAGGGGGATCAGGGTGGCACCATGGACGGCGGGGATAGCAGCACCGATCAGGGCGGTTTTATGCCGAGCGACTACGATCCCCAGACTGATGCGCCCCCTGATGACGGCGGTTTTCAGGACGACAGTTCCTTTTTTGGCGGTGATGCCGGCGGGTTTGACGACTTTGACGAGATCTAGACGCCACTGACCGGGTATCAGGTCATGAACCCGATCGACCACCCGGATGGCTTCCGGGCATGGACATTTTATCCCGGCATCCGTAATATATGGCGCCTTCGGAGAGGTGGTCGAGTGGTCGAAGGCGCCGGTCTCGAAAACCGGAGTGGGTTCGCGCCCACCGAGGGTTCGAATCCCTCCCTCTCCGCCAGATATGAAAAACCGGCCCCAGTGGCCGGTTTTTTGTGTCCGCATGACGGACAGCTGCGTTTCAAGGGAGAGGATGAGAACCCTCGGGTTCGTATCGAGGTGCGCAGCGCCGACAGGCGGAGCGCAGCGAGGCCCATCCCTCCCTCTCCGCCATATATGAAAAAACCGGCCCAGTGGCCGGTTTTTTGTGCAAGATTGTCTGGATCTGCTCGAGCACCTACCTCTGATAGGGCATCGACTGCGCCGCCGTTCCCGACGCCTTTTGTACCGGTTCGGCCACATGGCGCAGTTCTATATTGTGCGTGGTATTGATGGGCTGGCCGTTGCAGTTCAGCTGGCGTAGCCGGTCATTGCCGATGACCTGAAAACTCATGCAGCTGTCGGCGCTTTCGGGGTCGAGTCGATAGATTACCGCCTGCGGGTCCACCTGATTGCCGCGTGTCACGACCCAGTCACCCGAGCGCGTTTGCACGTCCTGCTCGTGGCCGTTGCCCAGATAGCGCTGTTTGAGCGTATAGGTCGACGCAAATCCGGTCATGCCGGAAGACACCAGTGTCAGCTCGGTATCGATCCCCTCGCAGTCAGCACACGGCAGCACGCCCTGCCAGCTTTCTGCCACGGACATGACCTGCGGTGACGATGACACTTCCGGCTGCTGACTGCAGCCCCCGAGTGCCAGACCTGCTGCTGCCAGCATGATGCCGCTGGAAAAAGCTTTTTTCATGACGCGCCCCTGTTTGCCGTTAACTGCCCTGACCGCTGGTTATAAGGTCCTGTCCCTGTATGACTTATAAGCAAACGTAGTCGAGTCGCACCAAACTGTCGTGGCCTTCAGTAAACGATTCGATCGCGCCCGCGCCCCTTGGCCTGATAAAGCTTTTGATCCACGCCTTCCACCAGATCGTTGCAGCTCATGCCACGCGCATTGATGATGCCGGCCGAGAAGGTGACCTGCAGCCCGCGCGGACTCAGATACTCGAGTGCCAGGGAATGGCGCAGGCGCTCAAGGGCCTGAAGGGCGCCACTGACATCGATTCCCGGCAAAATCAGCAGGAACTCTTCTCCGCCCCAGCGCACCAGAATATCGCTGGCGCGCAGCTGACGGGACAGCACTTCGGCAAACTGCTGAAGCACCTGATCACCGACGGTATGCCCGTAGTCATCATTGACGCGCTTGAAGTGGTCGATATCCAGCAGGGCAACGCTGATCTCCATCCCCTGGCGCTCGGCCTGCTCAAGTGCTGCCTCGAGGCTGCTGATACCAAACCGACGATTGCGAATGCCGGTCAGCTCATCATGCGTGGCGAGATACTCAAGGCGTACATTTTTTTCTTCCAGTGCCATTTCGAGCTTTTTGCGATCGCTGATGTCGACAAGAAAGACCACATCACGCGGCCGACCATCCTCGCCCTCAATGCGCACACTTTCGACAATCACCGTATGACGCTCGCCGTGGCGCGCCACCAGCTCGCACTCACCAAACTGCTGGGTATGACCATGATGGCTGCCCATGGCGCCGCGCTGCTGACGCTGCAGATATTGATGACTGCTATAGGGCACGACCATCGAAAAGGGCCGGCCGATCAGTTCGTGTTCCTCGTAGCCATGAAAGCGACAGTAGGCCGGATTGACCATTTCAAAGCGGCCGTCTTCGGTCAGCACGCAGATGCCCATGGGTGTCGCATTGATAATGCTCGAGATGCATTCCTGACTGCGCCTGAGCTCTTCGTGCTGAACGATCTGTCGGGTACAGTCCTGCAGTACCAGCATGACTCGAGCGGTCTCTCCATCACCAGCCAGTCGACAACCGGTGAGGCTCAACGCCATGCGTCGATGGCCCTCCTTGAAGCCGAGCCAGCGCACGCGCGGGCACTGCCCATACTCGGTGGCCTTATCATCAAGGCACCAGTCATGAGCAGGATGGGCTCCCTTTTTATCGGGATACCACTGCCAGGGCTCCTCCTCATCGAGTGGATCAAAATAGTTCAGGAGGGTTCGGGCAGAATAATTGGCGCCTTCCAGCGTGATGCGCTCGCCACACCGGTAGACCAGTGCTGCGATGTTCAGCTTGTCGAGTGCCTCGATGGACGGGCAGTCATCGGCGGACGGCAGACAGTGACTCATCTTGTGATGATTACCTTCAATTACATAAAAATTACTCACAAACACATTATGAACATCCGTTTCTGGCGCTTCCTGTCTGATTAACGCATTCATCATTTTCAACGCAAAAATGCATTGCAAAGGGTAGAAATGGCACAGGCCACAGGAACCCGAGAAGTAGAGAGGAATAAAGGATGCTGAACAAAAACACGACTTGAGAAGGCCGCCGACAGTGCTTGTTTGTCAGTCAAAACAGTGAACAACGAGACTTTTCAATCCGCCTCTGAAGGCACGGCTATAGGCGAGAGGCAACGTGTTCGTCGTGATGCTGGTTAAAGATATAGTCCTGACGACCATCCGTCTTGCATACCCTGACACTGCCATGGTGCTCAAGTGCCCTTTTTTCGGCCCATTGAACCGCCGTGCGCTTGGTATAAAAACGCTTGATGATCTGATCATGTTCACCGCACACCAGCCAGCGCCCTTTCTGTTTTCTTACCAGATAGCTGAAAGACATCGCGATCCCTTCCTGGCAGTCATGTCGATGGTGGTCAAGGCAGGCTCTATTTCAGAAATAAAATATAAGCCACCCCATGCATTTTGCCAGAGGCCTTTGCGCCCATGATCGGCGGCTCGTCTCGGGTCATCATTTGATTTAACCACCGTCCCGGATGCATGCAGGCATTGAAGGCGTACAATGACTCCAGCCAACAGATTCGACTCATTACTCCCATGCGAGGTAGACCATGACGTCCAGGGTATTCGTGGATGGGCAGGAAGGCACGACCGGCCTGAGAATTTTTGACTATCTACAGGCACGCGACGATATCGAGCTGCTGCGCATCGATAGCACTCGCCGCAAGGATCTTGATGAGCGGGCGCGCCTGATCAATCAGGCCGATGTCGTCTTCCTCTGCCTGCCGGATGAAGCCTCCCGGGAGGCAGCCTCGCTGGTCGACAATCCCGATACCTGTCTGATCGATGCCAGCACTGCCTTTCGTACCGATCCCGAGTGGACCTACGGCCTGCCGGAGCTGACGCCGGGTCAGCGCGCGCGCATTCGCGACAGCAAGCGCATTGCCAACGTGGGCTGCCATGCCAGCGCCTTCATCATGCTGGTTCGCCCCCTGATCGATGCCGGTCTGCTGCCGCCGGACTATCCCTTTTCGGCCTTTTCGCTGACCGGCTACAGCGGTGGTGGCAAGAAAATGATTGCCGATTATGAAGCCGCGCGCGACGGCTCGCTGGACGCGCCGCGCCCCTACGCCCTGACGCTTGCCCACAAGCATCTTCCGGAAATGCGCCTTCACGGCGGCCTTGAGCGCTCGCCGGTGTTCACCCCGATTGTGGGCAACTTCCTGAAGGGGCTGTCGGTCAACATTCCGCTTCAGCGTTCACACCTGCCCGAGGGCACCAGCGCCGAGCGCATCACCCGCGTCTGGCAGACGCACTATGAGGGCGCCCCTTTTGTGAATGTCCTGTCAGCACAGGACAGCGACGCCCTGGATAACGGCTTTTTCGATGTCACGGCCTGCAACGACACCAACCGTGTCGACCTGTGCGTCTTTGGCAACGACGAAAGACTCGCGCTGGTGGCCCGCATGGACAATCTGGGCAAGGGCGCTGCCGGCGCTGCCGTACAAAACATGAACATCCACCTGGGGCTTGAAGAGACCACCGGCCTGACCTGTCGGCTCGATTAATCCCTGACTCCTGACGCGCCACCGGTGCGTCAGGAGGCCATTCGTGGCCCAGCCGTGCGGACACTATCGATGAAAGAGCGCGTCACCCCCTTTCAGCTGTTCATTCTGGTGCTGTCGATCTACGTCATCACCGCCATGGCCATCAACATGCTGGTGACGCTTCCCCCGGAGCTTTCCCGCCTGTTCCAGTACATGGACTACATCGTCTGCCTGTTCTTTTTCATCGACTTTTGTCAGCGTTTTCTGCGTGCCGAGAGCAAGCTGGCTTACATGCGCTGGGGATGGATCGATCTGCTGGCCTGTATTCCGGCGGGGTTTTTCCAGGGCGCCCGCATGTTTCGCGTGGTGCAGGTGCTCAGGCTGCTGCGTGCGATCAAGTCGATGGAAATGATCTGGCAGCTGTTGTTTCGTAACCGCGCCGAGGGCGTCTTCGCCTCGGCCGCGACCGCCACGGTGCTGCTGGTCGCCTTTGGCGCCATTACCATGCTGATGGTGGAAAGCCCCAACCCGGAAAGCCCGATCAACACGGCAGAAGAAGCGCTCTGGTGGGCGATCGTGACCGTCACGACCGTGGGCTACGGCGATTACTACCCCGTGACGACGCTGGGCCGCGTGGTCGCCGTGCTGCTGATGATCGGCGGCGTGGGGCTTTTTGGCAGCTTTGCCGCCTATATCAGCTCGATCTTCATCGCCGATGACAGTGAGCGGGAATCCCGCGAGGCGCGCGCCCAGCGCGACATGACCCGCGCGCTTCATCATCAGATCATCGAGCTGACCAGCGAAGTGCGTGAACTACGCGACCGGCTGGACCGGATGCACGATAACGCCGATGCCTCTTCCCTGCCTGCCGATAACGACCATCGCCCTGATCCACCTTCATGACCCGAGCCTTAAAGGAAGGATGGGGCATAACGTCGCAATTGCATTACGCTTTATGAAAAGGGAACGGTGCGCCGCTCCCGGTTCACATGCCCCCACGCACAAGGCGATGACATGACCCAGACCGACCATCAGCATCAAAAGGACGGGCAGCATCAAAAGGACAGGCAGCACCAAAAGGCTGCCCCACCGGCCGACGACACCACCATGTTCATCTTTGGCGCCAGCGGCGACCTGGTCAAACGCCTGCTCGTGCCCTCGCTTTACAACCTGGACCGCGACGGTCTGCTTGACCGCGGCATGAATATCGTCGGCGTCGACATTGCCGAGCACGATGACGACAGTTTTAGAGGTCATCTCAAGGACTTTATCGCCGACAAGGCCGCCGACAGGCATGCCGAAGGCGGCGGTCAGGAACTCGATGAAGCGCACTGGCAGGATTTTGCCCAGCGCCTTCACTATCTCCAGGGCGATTTTACCGAATCGGACATTTATGCCCGGATTGGTGAGCACCTGGAAAAGGCCACCAGTGACAACGCCATCTTCTACTGCGCCACGGCCCCACGCTTTTTCGGCGAGATCGCCACGCAGCTTGGAAAGGCCGGTCTGATGCAGGAAGGAGAAAGCCGTTATCGCCGTATGGTGGTGGAGAAGCCCTTCGGTCACGATCTTGAATCGGCCCGCGCGCTTAATGCGCAGCTGCTGGAGGTCATGAAGGAAGAGCAGATCTACCGGATCGACCACTTCCTGGGCAAGGAGACCGTGCAGAACATTCTGGTCGCCCGCTTTGCCAACATATTGTTCGAACCCTTCTGGAACAATCACTATATCGATCATATCCAGATTACCGCCGCCGAAACCGTCGGCGTGGAAACCCGGGGCAGCTTCTATGAAAAAAGCGGCGCCATGCGCGATATGGTGCCCAACCACCTCTTTCAGCTGCTCGCCATGGTGGCCATCGAGCCGCCGGCGGCCTTCGGTGCCGATGCCCTGCGCAGTGAAAAGGCCAAGGTGCTGGGTGCCCTGCGCCCCTGGCCCAGAGAAGAGGTACGCGAGAATTCGGTGCGCGGCCAGTATCGCGCCGGCCGGCTTCAGGACGAGGATGTTCCCGGTTATCGCGACGAACCCGACGTCGAAGAGGACAGCAATACCGAGACCTATGTCGCCATGAAGATGATGGTCGACAACTGGCGTTGGGTGAACGTGCCCTTCTATCTGCGTACCGGCAAGCGCCTGAGCGCACGCGACACCGAGATCGCCATCTGCTTCAAGCCGGCGCCCTACGCCCAGTTTCGCGGCACCGACGTGGATCGCACGATCTCCAACTGGCTGATCATCCAGCTGCAGCCCAACGAAGGCATGTGGTTCGACTTTCAGGCCAAGCGTCCGGGACCGGAGCTTGAAATGGATACGGTCAAGATGGGCTTTGCCTACAAGGACTTCTTCGATTTGCCCGCCGCCACCGGCTATGAAACCCTGATCTATGACTGTCTGACCGGCGATCAGATGCTGTTTCAGCGCGTGGATACGATCGAAAACAGCTGGCGCGCCGTTCAACCCTTCCTTGATGCCTGGGCCGAGGATGACAGCGTCGAAGACTATGAGGCCGGCTCCGAAGGACCACAGAGCGCACACGACCTGCTCGAACGCGATGGGCGTCAGTGGCACAAGATCGGCGAGGTCACGGGCCCGGGCGTGGCGCCGGTACCCGGTGGCTCACGTCGCCAGACAGACTAGACCGTATGGCGAAGGCGTCCGGCGCCTTCGCCCTGTTTGGCGTTCTCGTTATATTGATCGCTGCCCGAGCCTTGACGCTTGCGCTACTGCGCCAGTTCGTCCCGCCAGGAATGCACCGGTGCAAACCCGACCAGACGACGCGCCTTGTCGTTGCTGTAAAAGGTTTCGAACTCACCCATCTCGCGCTCGAGCGGTACTTCCGGGTAGAAGCGCTCGATCACCTCGGCCGTGGTCAGACCCACCGAGAGATCATCGTTGGCCACATTGAACACCTGATAGCCCAGCCCATCCGTTTTCAGACAGCAATCGACCATCCGACCCAGGTCGCGGGCATCAATGTAGGCAAAGATGTTGCGACGGCGCAGGGCAGGGTCGTCCATGAACGCTGGAAACTTCTCGCGATACTCGTGGGGTTCGATCACGTTGTTGATGCGCAGGCCGTAGATATCGATCCCCGAGCGCGCCTGAAACGAGCGCGCGGTGACCTCGTTGACCACCTTGCTCATGGCGTAGCTGTCCTGCGGAACGGTGGGGTGCTCTTCGTCCACGGGCAGATATTCCGGTTGCTTCTCGCCATCGGCAAAGCAGATGCCGTAGGTGGTTTCGCTGGAGGCGAAAATCACCTTGGGGATGCCCAGTTTGGTCGCCGCATCGAGCACGTTGTAGGTGCTCAACGTATTGATGCGATACGTCTCGTTGTCCGGCCGGTGCAAAATGGCCGGTATGGCCGCAAAGTGCACAATGGCATCGTAATCTGGCACACCGGTGCCCGGCGCCAGTTCATCAAGGCTGGCGTAGGCCCGGCAGGCATTGAAGACCTGGCCTGCGTCGGTCAGATCGGTGGTCAGGTGCGCGATGCCGGGCGTGTCGGACGGCGCCCAGTCCAGATTGGTGACCCGGTGACCCTGGTCGCGAAGATAAGCGCTCGCATGGCGGCCGGCCTTGCCGCTGCCCCCGGTAAACAGAATGCGCATGAAGTCCTCCCGATGGATAAAACGATCATGACACCCTGGCAAGGAACGACCGGTTGCGCCAATGCGCCCTGCGACCTGCCCGGCACGCCGTTATCCGGCCAACGACAGAGCGTTCGCCTGACGCGGCGGCCGCCTGACCCGGCCGTGTTCTGCCGGTGACGATGACGACAACTCACCAGCCCGTCATTCTTTTGTCCCTTTCTTATCCGGCGTTAACACCTTCTCCTGCGCTTTGCCTTGTGCCCTATGCCGTACTGAACCAGATTGGAAAGGTACCCTTATTTATGGTTCGGCGACGCCATGACGCCGCCGATTCTCCGGCTCGTTTTGACAGGGAGGCCACGCCATGAAGGCGCTTTGCTGGCACGGCAAGAACGATGTTCGCTACGACACGGTGCCCGACCCCACTATCGAGGATGCGCGCGACGCCATCGTCAATGTCAGCAGCTGCGCCATCTGCGGCTCGGACATGCACCTTTACGACCACTTCATTCCGGCCATGGAATCCGGCGATGTGCTGGGCCATGAGTTCATGGGCGAGGTGATGGAAGTCGGCAGCGAGACGCGCCATCTCAAGGTGGGCGACCGCATTGTGGTGCCCTTTACCATTACCTGCGGCGAGTGCGAGCAGTGCCGTCGTGGCAACTTCTCGGTCTGCGAACGCTCCAATCGCAACCGAGCCCTGGCCGATGCCGCCTTTGGTCACGCCGGCGCCGGCCTGTTTGGCTACTCGCATCTCACCGGCGGCTATGCCGGTGGCCAGGCCGAATATGTGCGCGTGCCCTTTGCCGATCACACCCACATCAAGGTGCCCGATACCCTCACCGATGAGCAGGTGCTGTTTCTGGGCGATATCTTTCCCACCGGCTGGCAGGCGGTTGTCCAGTGTGACGTCCAGCCCACCGATACCGTGGCCATCTGGGGCGCCGGCCCGGTGGGTCAGTTCTGCGTACGCAGTGCGCTGATGCTGGGTGCCGAGCAGATCATCATGATCGATAACGTCCCCGAGCGGCTGGCCATGGCCCGTGCCGGCGGTGCCACCACCATCAACTTTGACGAGGAGAGCGTACTGGAGCGGCTCAATGAACTGACCCGCGGCAAGGGGCCGGAGAAGTGCATCGACGCCGTCGGCCTTGAGGCCCATGCCACCCGCTCGCTGGACAGCGTCTATGACCGGGTCAAGCAGGCCGTGATGCTGGAAAGTGATCGCGCCCACGTGCTGCGCGAGATGATCTACGTCTGCCGTCCTGCCGGGGTGATCTCGATTCCCGGCGTTTATGGCGGGCTGGTCGACAAGATCCCGGTGGGCGCGCTGATGAACAAGGGCCTGACGGTGCGCACCGGCCAGACCCATGTGAAACGCTGGGCCGACGACCTGCTGGCACGCATTGATGACGGCCAGATTGATCCGTCATTTGTCATTACTCATACGATGGGGCTCGACCAGGGGCCGGACATGTACAAGACCTTCCGGGAAAAGCAGGATGGCTGCATCAAGGTGGTGCTCAAGCCGTGACCCTGACGCTTTTATAAAGGACATACCCGTCAAAAGGCAGAGGAGACGCTTGAATGACGACATCGCATCACCTGTCCGCCAACCCGGGCAACCATGGCGGCCCACGCTCGATGGAGGGCAGCGACCGGCTGGCCCGTGTCATTGGCTGGGCCGGCGTAGGTCTGGGGCTTGCCGAGCTTTTCATGCCGGGACGCATGACGCGTTCGCTGGGTATCGAAGGTCATGAGAACTGGGTGCGTGCCTGCGGCGTGCGCCAGATCATGACCGGACTGGGGGCCCTGAGCGATAACCCCGCCCCCGCGCTCAAGCTCCGGGTCGCCGGCGACGCGCTGGATCTGGCCGCGCTGGCCTGGGTACGCCGCGACCCGAACGCCGACCGGCGCAATATTGATCGCACGATGCTGGCCGTGGGGGCCGTCACGGCGCTGGAAGTCTGGTGCGCCGGGAAACTGCACCGCCGCCATGACTACATGGGGGGCATCACACCCGACTACAGCCGCCGCTCCGGTTTTCCAAAACCGATCGCGCAGATGCGCGGTATCGCAAAGGATTTCGAGACGCCTGTGGACATGCGTGCCGCGCTGCCCATGCCGCGCTATCAGCCCGGCGAGCCGCGCATCATTACCTGACCCGCCCAGTCGCTCGCCCCGCTGCTACGCCATGCAATGCGGGGCGGCTTTCGAGATTAATGCCCGGAGGTCAGACGTGACAGGGCAAAGCCGGCAATCGCGGTATCCTGCACGCCGGTGCCGGTCAGATCGCATACCGTGATCTGATCCTGCCCTGTGCGCGGCGACTGGCCGGAGGCGATCACATGCCCGAGCTCGTGGACCTCAAAGGGGGGCGCCTTGCCGGCCCAGGCCTTGAGTTCGCCGTTGGTCTCACTCTGGGCACGGGTATCGGCCACGAAGACATCGGCGCGCGTCATTACCGACGCGTCCAGCTCGCGCTTCTCGGGGCTGTCCGAGCCCATGGCAGTGACGTGCACCCCGACAGGCAGATGGGCGGCGTCCAGCAGCGGGGATTTCGACGGCGTGGTGGTGATGATCACATCTGCCTCACGGCAGGCGCTGTCGATTTCGCCATGGACGTTGACGGTGAGACCGTCAAAGCGTGCCCGCATGCGCTCGGCGTACGCGTTGGCGCGATCGGTATCGCGCGCCCAGACATCAACGGTGTCGATATCGCGCACCAGTTTGAGGGCGGCGATCTGCAACTCGGCCTGAACGCCGGCCCCAATCACGGTCGCACGACAGCTGTCCTGACGCGAGAGATGCTTCGCCGCGATGGCGCCCGCCAGCGCTGTGCGAATATCGGTGAGATACCCCTCGTCAAAGAGCACCGCCTCGACCAGTCCGGTTCTGGCCGAGAAGACAATCATCAGTCCGTTGAGGCTCGGCAGGCCCAGTGAGGGATTATCAAAAAACCCGGGACTGACCTTGATCGCAAAGCGGTCATTGCCGCGAATGTGGGCGGTCTTGACGTCGACCTCGCCGTTGGACTCCTCGATCGCCATGGAGAGAATCGGCGGCTGCACCACCTGCCCCTCGCCCAGCGCCCGAAAGCCGGCTTCCACGGCCTCGAGCGCGTCGTGATCAAGCTGCACGACATCCTGAATCTGCGTGCGGTTGTAAAGCTTCATCCCTGCTCCCCGTGTCCTGTCTATGGGTTCAATTATCGATCATGGCTCTGGCCCGCTGCCAGGTGGCCATATCCACCCCGTTGCCCGAGACGATCAGTGCCACATGCTCGCCGCGAATATCGAGGGCGTGCTCCTCGAGCGCTGCGAGTCCGACGACTGCGGCCCCTTCCACCAGCATCTTTTCGACTTCCAGAAAGTGCACCATGGCGGCGGCAATGGCGTGCTCGCTGACCTGACAATGATCACTCATCACCTCGCGTACCAGTGCCCAGGTGCAGCGGTTTTCAAGGCCGATACCCCCGCCGAGCGAGTCTGCCAGGGTCTCGACCTCATCGATCGCAACGGGACGGCCGGCCGCCAGGCTTTCGATCATGGCCGCGCCTTTCATCATGCTCACGCCGGTGACCTGCACGTGTGGGTTGATCGCGCGCACGGCGCGGCCAATCCCGCCCAGCAGCCCACCGCCGGAAAGACCGACCAGTACCCGATCGAGCTCGGGGAGATCTTCCATCAGCTCAAGGCCGATGGTGCCCTGCCCGGCCACGATCAGTGGGTCATCGAAGGGTTCGATCAGCGTCATGCCCTCCTCATTGACCAATCGGCGCGCTTCCACGAAGGCGTCATCCTGACTGCGCCCCACCGTGCGCACCTCGGCGCCCAGCGCCTCGATGGCAGCGACCTTGTTGGCCGGCACCAGCCCGGAGACGCAGATGATGGCGCGCGCCCCCAGCCGGGACGCCGCCCAGGCCACCGCCCGGCCATGGTTGCCGGTCGAGGCCGTGGTCACTCCGCGGGCCAGCGTTGCTTCATCCAGCGCAGCGATGGCGTTCAGCGCCCCTCTGAGCTTGAAGGCGCCGCTGGGCTGCAGGGTCTCGAGCTTGAGATGGACCTCGGCTTCAAAGCATTCGGACAGCGAGATGGATTTCACCAGCGGCGTTCTGGCCGCCTGCCCCGCAATCCGGGCGCGAGCGAGATAGATATCGTGCAGGGTAACGGGACAGCTGCTCATGACGTTCTCGGTCGATGGAGGGCGAATGCGCCAGGGTGTTTCACTCTAAAACCGTTCCACCCTGGCGCATGTAGCTGAACGCTTCAAGACGCCTGGCTCAGCTCTTTAAAGGAGGTTCAGCTTCCCGAAGGGCCCGGCATATTGCCCAGACAGAAGTACTTGGTATCCAGATACTCCTCCAGCCCCTGGGCGCCACCCTCGCGGCCGAGCCCCGACTGCTTGACCCCGCCGAAGGGGATTGGCGCACCGGTCATCTTCAGCGTATTGACGCTGACCATGCCGTATTCGAGCCCGCGCATCATCTTCCAGATGCGTTTGACGTCGTTGCTGTAGACATAGGCCGCCAGCCCATATTCGGTATCATTGGCCGCCGCCACGACCGCCTCGTCATCATCGAAGGCGCACACGCCTGCTACCGGCGAGAAGGTCTCCTCGCGAAAGACACGCATGTTCGGGGTGATATCGGCCAGCAGCGTTGGAATGAAGAAGTTGGCGCCCGGTGCCATCGACTGGTTCCCGGCCACCAGCCGGGCCCCCTGGGCGAGGGCATCATCGACAATGGCCTGCGCCGCCTCGACCGCGCGACGATGAATCAGCGGGCCGATATCGACCTCCATCATGCCATTGCCAACCCTCAGCGCTTTCATGTGCACGGCAAAGCGCTCCAGAAAACGGTCGTGGATACGCCGATGTACGAAAATGCGATTGGCTGCCAGACAGTCCTGCCCGGCGGTCTGAAACTTCGCCGCCACCGCCTCACGAGCCGCCTCATCGATATCCACATCCTCACAGACAATAAAGGGCGCATTGCCGCCCAGCTCCAGCGACATGCGCTTGACGCTGCCGGCGCTCTGGCGGATCAAAAGCTTGCCGACACGCGTGGAGCCGGTAAACGACACCGAGCGCACCCGACTGTCGGTGCAGAGCACCTCGGAGACCGTGGCAGGCTCGCCGGTGACCACGTTAAATACGCCCGCCGGAATGCCGGCGCGCTCGGCAAGCTCCGCCAGTGCCAGCGCCGTAAACGGCGTCTCGTTGGCCGGCTTGACGATCACCGGACAGCCGGCGGCCAGCGCCGCACCGGCCTTGCGTGTGATCATGGCCAGCGGAAAGTTCCAGGGCGTGATCATCACCGATACCCCCACCGGCTCCTTGAGGGTGCCCAGCATGGCATTGGGAATATGGCTCGGAATCGTCATGCCATAGGCGCGGCGTGCCTCTTCGGCAAACCATTGGATGAAACTGGCACCGTAATCGACCTCGCCACGGGCATCGCGCAGCGGCTTGCCCTGCTCCAGGGTCATCAGATGGGCCAGATCCTCACGATGCTCCAGTAACAGCTGATGCCAGCGGTGGAGATGCCGGCCCCGCTCATCCACCGACAGCGCCCGCCAGCCGGCAAAAGCGCGCTCGGCCGCCGTCACGGCATTGGTAATCTGCTCGGCGTCCAGCAGCGCGCAGTGTCCCAGGGTTTCGCCGTTGGCGGGATCCAGCACGGGCTCGTCGTGATTGCTGCGGCCGGCCGTCCATTGGCCATCGACATAGGCCAGCTGGCGAAAAAGGCGTGGGTCGTTGAGCTGCATGTCACCTCCTGGACGCAGGCGCGTCATGGATGCACGTTGTGGGAGAAATGGTCCGGCAGTCAATAAAGATGCCGTCGCTACCTGCCTTCCAGCGTGACAGAGACGACCGGAATGTTTTTTCTGTCCGCGTGTCTGCCGTCGTGGATTTTTTTCCTTGTGGGTGGTGCAACCTGGTGTTTTTTTGGTCAGTGCCGGTGCAGGCTCTGGCGGGAGAGGACAATACGGACACAAAAACGCCGCCCCGAAGGGCGGCGTAATCAGGCAGGGTAATGGCACGGCGCTTAATTCGCGCTCTATGGGCTGCCTGCCATGTGCTCATCGACCCACTGACTGGCCACCTGCGCCGGATCGGCCTTGTCGATCTCGACACGGTGGTTCATGTCCTGCAGATCTTCCGTGGTCAGGGTTTCTGACACGCGGTTGAGGCTGTCGCGCATCTCGTCGGTCAGCGCCTCGCTACGACCGATCGGCACGATATTCTGGGCCGGCTCCAGATCCTTGTCGTCCTTGAGCGCTACCCAGTTGTTTTCGGCAATGGCGCCCTGGGAGGAGAACATGCGTGCCACGTCGATATCGCCGTTGGACAACGCCCCGCGGGTCAGCGGCCCGCCGGCATCGAGCGAGCGGAACCCGGCAAACTCGATGTTATAAACCCGCTTGAGCCCGGGAATGCCGACATCGCGCGTGCGGGTTTCCGGCGGTCCGCCCAGGGTCAGCTCACCGGAAACCGGCGCCAGGTCGGAAAAGGTTTCAAGGCCATACTTCTCGGCGGTCTCGGAGGTGACCACCAGCGCATCACGGTCCTCGGCCGGCGAGGCGTCCAGCGCCTCGAGCCCGTCAGGCAGAACACTGCGCAGCGCCGTCATGACGTCCTCACTGTTGCGGGCGTCAACATGAGCCTCGTCCTGATCCAGATACGTCATCAGTGCCCCGGAGTATTCCGGCAGCAGATCGATCTCACCGTTGGTCAGCGCCGGAAACACGACTTCGCGCGAACCCAGATTGAGGCGAGTGGAGACATTGACGCCGTCATTTCTGAGCACATCAGCGTAGATATTGGCCAGAATCAGCTGTTCGGGAAAGTTGGTCGACCCGATGGTGAGGCTCGCCTGGTCGTTGTCGCCATTTTGTGTGGTGTCCTTGTCGGTGCTGTCATCGTCCCCGCCGGAGCAGCCGGCCAGCGCGACCAGTGCCAGCGCTCCCAGGCCCAGCTTCCATCCACGGCCCATGCTCATGGTCCCGATCCCTTTTGTCATGAGATGCATTCCCTTGTGTTCGTCATTGGTCTGTCGATTCTGGCCCAGAGTGGCGCTGCGTGCATCCTGCTACGGCCATCGTCCCTGCTATTGTCATCATCCCTGCTGCTGCAGCCCTTTGGCCGTGATCAGCTTCTGAAGACCCGCAAACAGAAGCTCGGTGACGATGGCCAGCACGGCCACCAGGATGGCGCCGACCAGCACCTGGGCGAGATCACGCACGGCAAGCCCGTCGATCAGATAGCGCCCAAGCCCTCCCAGCCCCACATAGGCGGCCAGTGTTGCCGTCGACATGACCTGTACGGCAGAGGTCCGCACCCCGGCCATGATCAGCGGCATGGCGATCGGCAGCTCTACCTGCCACAGGCGCTGCCAGCCGGTCATGCCCAGCGCCACGGCGGCCTGACGCACCGCCGGGTCGATCTCGCGCATGCCCACAAAGCTGTTGGTGACCATCGGCGGAATGGCCAGCGCCACCAGCGCCACAATCACCGGAATTACGCCATAACCCACCAGCAAAAAGACCAGGATAATGACACCAAAGGCCGGAATGGCACGCCCGATGTTGGAGAGGTTGATGGCCAGCAGCCCGCCCCGCCCGCCATGCCCAAGGCCGATGCCGATCGGCAGCGCAATGGCCGCCCCGATCAGTGTCGAGATCAGCACGTAGGTGACATGTTCAAGGATGTGCTCGGGGATACTGCCGGGGCCCTGCCAGTTCATCGGCTGGGAGAACCAGTCGGTCACCCCGGTCATGAGCGTCATGACATCACTGTTCATCAGCGCACTCCCCGCTGCCAGGGCGTCAGGCAGTACAGAATACCGACCAGCGCCAGATCTACCATGACCGCCAGCGCCACCGACAGCACAAAACCGATGATCAGCGGGGTGGCAAAACTCAGGGTAAAGCCGGTAATGAAAAGCTGCCCCAGCCCGCCCTGGCCGATCAGCGCCGTCACCGTCACCATGCCGATGATGGTCACCGCCGCGATGCGAATGCCCGCCACGATCACCGGCAGGGCAATGGGCAGTTCAACGGTAAACAGCCGCCGGGCCGGCGTATAGCCGAGCGCCCGTGCCGCTTCACGAACAATGGGTGACACCCCGCGCAGCCCCTGAACGATGTTGCGAAACAGGATCAGCAGCGTATAGAGCGTCAGCCCGATCAGCGAGGTCGCCATCGAAAGCCCGGTGAAGGGCATCAACAAAATGAACAGCGCCAGAGAGGGAATGGTAAACATGACCCCGGTGACGGCCAGCGACGGACCATAAAGTCGCGGCCAGCGTACTGCCAGAAGCGCCAGCGGAAAGGCGATCAGGAAACCGAACAGAAGTGACAGCCCCACCAGCTGTATATGCTGCAAAAGCGCCGCCGTGATCTGATGGCTGTTGGCAGCGATCCAGTCCCGGTTCATGACAATCGCCTTGTCAGCTGCAGCTGATCGATCACGCCCAGGTAGCGTCCCTGGGCGTTGAGTACCGGCATGACCTCTCCCGGTGCACTGATCAGGGCATTGAGCGCGCTGCGCAGGTTGTCATGGACATAAAGACGATGACGCCATGGCTTGAGAGGCAGGGAATCGATTCTTGCCCGATCGTCCGCCTGCTTGAGGGTATCCCAGTCCAGCCAGCCCAGCGGCGCACGCGCCTCATCAAGTACCACGATGCCACTGCTGCCAGCCTGCTGGAGATAGCTGCGCGCCCGCGCCACGATCTCGTCCCGCGGCGCGGTCAGACCCGCATCCAGCTCCAGGCTGTCGAGGCGCTCCAGTGCCAGACGCCGCAGCTCGCGGTCGGCCCCGATGAAATCGACCACAAACTCGCTGGCCGGCGCGGCCAGAAGGCATGTCGGGGTATCAAACTGGGCAAGCTTTCCACCCTGCGCAAAAATGGCCACCCGGTCACCGAGTTTCATCGCCTCATCGATGTCGTGGGTCACCATGACGATGGTCTTTTGCACCCGCCGCTGCAGGTTCAGGAACTCTTCCTGCAGGTGGGCGCGCACGATGGGATCGACCGCGGCAAAGGGTTCGTCCATCAAAAGGATCGGCGGGTCGGCGGCCAGGGCCCGTGCCAGCCCCACGCGCTGCTGCTGCCCGCCGGAAAGCTGATGCGGATAGCGCTGGGCCAGCGTGTCATCAAGGCCCACCAGTTCGACCAGTTCGGCGACGCGTTCGCGAATGCGCTGTTTGTCCCAGCCCAACAGGCGCGGCACAACGGCGATATTGTCGGCAATCGTCTTGTGGGGAAAGAGCCCCGAATGCTGCATGACATAGCCAATCTGGCGGCGCAGCCGGGTGGCGTCCACCGACATGACGTCCCGATCGCCGATCAGAAGCCGCCCGTCACTCAACGTCTCCAGCCGGTTGATCATGCGAAGCGTGGTGGTCTTGCCACAGCCAGAGGGGCCGACCAGTGCGGTCAGCTCGCCGGCCGGCAGGGTCAAATCCAGTGACTCGACCGCCACCGTGCCGTCGTCGTAGCGCTTGGTGACCCCTTCAAACACGATAGCGCTACTGTCGTGGGTATCACGATCTTCCGCGCTGACGCGTTGGCGATGATCATTCGTCAACGGCGTATCCTCCTGGAGTGAACAAACGCTGCCCCGGGTCGGCAGCGCGCTATCAATGGGCATCAAACCCAGTCGCTGGCCACGCCGCCCGCCTCGCCCGCCACCGGATCAAGCGCAGGCCGCGGCAGCGACTCGATGCGCTGGCGTACGGCGGAGGTGTCGTCACCGCTGCGACAGATATCCCAGTCGCCCTGCCCGCGCGGGTAGCCGGCCGTCACGGCAAAGTCATTGCTGGCACTGATGCGACAATGCCCGGTGCCCGCCGGTAAAACGATCACGTTACCGACGCTGACCTCGATGTCCTCACCCTGCTCACCGCCCAGCCGCAGCGTGGCGGCGCCGTCATATACCCCCAGCACCTCGTGAGCAGTGCTGTGAAAATGGTGGTAATCAAACACACCGCCGCGCCATTGCGCCGGCCAGTCGTTGCGATCGAACAGTGCCTCGAAAGTGTCTACCAGCGAACAGCCGTTTTCTGCAGTCAGACCGCGATAGAGCAACGCGGGATAGCGGCTATTGGGAATATTGCCATCATCCTGAAACAAAAGGGTCTGCGGCTTTTTCATTCAAACTCCGGGGTCAGGTATCCATGGCCATGACTGGCAAGTACAGCAGGAAATCAATCCGGCTGCGATAAACATGCACAGGCCTAACGGGTGCGCCCGGTACGATTATAGGCATGCACGGCGCGCTGAAGTCGCGCCAGATAGCGATCCTCGATCCCCAGGTCACGCAGTCCTGCCACCGTGTTGTCGAGATACTCGAGACAGCTGCCCAGCACACCGCTGGCCCTGGCCAGACGATGAACAATATCGCCGTCCGAAAGCCCCGGCAAATAGCGCGAATGTTCGGGATTGGCGATAAAGGCAATGCCCGGCAGCTCGCCCTCCTCGGTAGCCAGCGTGACCCAGCGCGGCACATAGGCGCCGGTAATCATCTCACGGCGCCACACCAGCAAAAGCTCATGCGCCAGATGCTGTTCACTGACCCGCAGCGCCATGCCCTCACTGTCACCGCCGGGCACCAGCGCCAGCATGAGCCCCGGGCATTCGGGCGTGCCACGACCGTGCTCCAGGTTCAAACAGAAGTCACGATGATAGCCCTCAAGACGCACGCGCCGGCGCTCCTCGATCTCGATGCACGGATTCCATACCAGTGAGCCATAGGCGAACAGATACAAGCCATCGATCTGCTCGGCACAGGGCGGGCGGTGCGAAAGCATCTCGTTGATCGACTCGCGAAAGGTATCGTTGGAGACCAGAGTCTCCTGCGGGTGGCATTTCTCGTAGTGGGCGCGCAGACGGTCGGCCTCGAGCGCCTCACGCGTCATGGCCAGCGGTCGTTCCTCATCAGGCTGTTCGTTCATAAGGCGCCCTCGTTCATGACCATCATGGTGTACAAGCCTAACGCGACCGGGCCCTGAAAACGAAAGCACCCCGCGTGATAACACCGGCATCGCCCATGCCGACAGCATGAAAGACCTCGAAATACCGCCCTCGAGCACGGGATCAGCGATCACCTTCCAGCGTCCTGCGCGCCGTACCACGACGCAGAATGGCATGCAAAATGACCGCCCCGAAGGTGGCGGTGCCGATGCCATCCAGCGTGAACTGCCCAAGGCTCAGCGAGAAGTTGCCGGCGCCCAGTACCAGCGTGACGGCGACCACGATCAGATTGGCGTTGTCTCCCAGATCCACGTTGTTTTCGATCCAGATACGCGCACCGGCCACGGCAATCAGGCCAAAGACGACGATCGAGGTGCCGGCCAGCACCGGCCCGGGGATGGTGTGAATCACCGCACCAAAACGGGGCGAAAAGCCCAGCAGGATCGCAAAACCGGCCGCAGCGACAAAAATCAGCGTTGAATAGACTCGGGTGACCGCCATCACGCCGATATTTTCGGCATAGGTCGTCACCCCGGTACCACCGGCCGAGCCGGAGAGCATGGTCGCCAGGCCATCACCCAGAAAGGCGCGGCCGATATACGGGTCCAGGTTGCGCCGGGTCATCGCCCCGACCGCCTTGATATGGCCCAGATTCTCGGCGACCAGAATCACGGCCACCGGCGCGATCAACACGATCGCATGAGCACTGAATGTGGGCGCAGTCAACGTCGGCAGCCCGAACCAGGCGGCCTGTGAAATCAGCGAAAAGTCGATCGGCGTGCCCCAGCCCAGACCGTTGGTGACCACGGCATAGATGATGTAGGCCGCCACCAGCCCGACCAGAATCAGAAGCCGTTGCAGCATGCCCCGGGTAAAGACTGCCGCCAGCCCCACACAAAGCACCGTGACCAGCGCCATGATGCTGTCAAAGCCTGAGCCTGAAACGCTTGAGACCGCCACCGGCGCCAGATTGAGTCCGATGGTCATGACGATCGCGCCGGTCACCACCGGCGGCAGCAGCACTTCAATCCACTGCGTGCCCAGCCCCATCACGATCAGCCCGACCAGCGCATAGATGGCCCCGCAGGCAATAATGCCGCCCAGCGCCAGACCCATATTGGGGTTGCCACCACTGCCGGCGTAGCCGGTCGCGGCAATGACCACGCCGATAAAGGCAAAGCTCGAACCCAGATAGCTCGGCACGCGTCCGCCCACGATCAAAAAAAACAGCAGTGTGCCGATGCCGGACATCAAAATGGCCAGATTGGGATCAAATCCCATCAACAGCGGCGCCAGCACGGTCGAGCCGAACATCGCCACCGCATGCTGAATGCCCATGACCAGCGTCTGACCGGCGCTCAGTCGCTCATCGGGCGCGACCAGTCCGCCCTCGCCAGCGTCGGCCAGCTGCCAGCGTGGAAACCAGGATTGTGCCATCTCTTGTCTACTCCAGCCTTGTCATCGAATGCCATCCGTGGCGCATTCTATCGTCCCGGACGCCCTGATGCTTCCTTGTGATAGAAGACAGAACTGGACGCCGACGATTTTTCAGGCAGCACACCAGGAACTCTATAAGACTGGCATGGCAGGATCGCCTGTCGCTGCGCGTAACGGTGAAGTATCTACTTCACAACCCATGGCCTCTTGTCCTTTAACGGTATATGTCGGGACACATAAACGTGACAATTGACCCGGGAGTCTTTACGCCGACGTCTGATATCGTAAGACCCCTACAGACGATGGTGAATAACGTCCCGATGAACGATGATCTGCCACGCCAGAACACCCGACCTGCTCCGGATAAACGCCGCAGCGCCATCGAGAAACGTCGCGCCGGCATGCGCCAGGCGGCCCTGCACTTTTTCTCGCGCTTTGGCCTGCACGGCACCAGCCTCGATCAGGTGGCCGAACGTGCCGGTGTTTCCAAGACCAACCTGATCTATCACTACCCCACCAAGGAAGCACTTTATACCGCGGTGCTCAGCGAGATGCTCGAACTCTGGATCGCACCCTTTCAGGCGCTACAGCCTGAGGCCGATGCCCTGCTCGCCATCCGCCACTACATCCGCCTCAAGCTCGAGCTCTCGCGCGATCACGCCGAGGCCTCGCGACTTTTCTGTCTGGAGATGGTGCAGGGGGCGCCGCATCTGGGCGCCATGCTGGAGGGCAGCCTGCGTGAGCTGGTCGATGACAAGGCAAGTGTGATCGAGCACTGGATCGAGCGGGGGGACATCGCCACGACCGATGCATGGCACCTGTTCTATTTGCTGTGGGCCACCACGCAGCACTACGCCGACTTCGCCGTCCAGATCAAGGCCATTTCGGGAAAGACGCTGGCAGACCCCGAGTTTCTGGAGACGGCAATCAGCAATCTTCAAACGATGATCATGGACGGACTGATCCCTCGCCACCCCTGATCGCGGCCCGACACGCTCGCCTGTCCTGAACTACGCTTGAACCATCAGGCCGGAGGCCGGAACTGCACTCAACGCCTTTCACGACAGGGAGTCGATATGCAACGCCATGATTATCTGATTATCGGGGGCGGCATGGTGGCCGCCAACGCCGTCAACGGCATTCGCGAACACGACAGGCACGGCAGCATCGCCATTCTGGGCGCCGAGCCCGACGGCCCGGTCACCCGTCCCGCCCTTTCCAAAAAGCTCTGGACCGATCCCGACTTCACTTATGACAAGATCTGGATGCAGCCGGAGCAGGATGACCACACCACGCTGTACACCGACACGCGCGTCCAGAGCATTGATCGCGACGAGAAGACCGTGATGACGGTCTCGGGTGAGGTGTACGGCTACGGCAAACTGCTGCTGGCCACCGGCGGCACCCCCGTGACGCTGGATGCTCTGCCGGCCGGCGAGCGCGTGCTCTATTTTCGCACCGTGCGCGACTACGACCGCCTGCGCGAACTTTCAAGCGGCCAGCGTCATATCGTGGTCGTGGGCGGCAGCTATATCGGCACCGAAATTGCTGCAGCGCTGGTGCAAAACGACACCCGAGTCACACTGGTCTCCCCCGAGGAAGTGCTCGGCAGCAGGATGTTTCCGCTCTCGCTGGCCAGCCGCTTTCATCAGACCTATCTGGATCAGGGCGTGACGCTACAGGGTGGCCGCCGCGTCGACACCGGCCGGGTACACGGCGACCGCGTGACCCTGTCACTCGATGACGGCAGCACGCTGGAAGCCGATGCGGTGGTCTTCGGGCTGGGGGTGACCCCCAACGTGGAACTTGCAGAAAACGCCGGCCTTGAGGTCGATGACGGCGTGGTCGTCAACGAGCGGCTGCAGACCGCCGATGAGCACATCTTCGCCGCCGGCGACATCGCCCGCTATCCGGACCGGATTCTGGGCCGTCAACGCATCGAGCATGTCGATCACGCCAATCAGTCCGGCGTCACCGTGGGCCACATCATGGCCGGAAGCGGCGAGACCTACGACCACACGCCGTATTTCTACTCCACGGTTTTCGACATGGCCTACAAGGCCGTCGGCACGCTCGACAGCTCGCTTGAGACCATCGAGGCGTGGGCCAGCCCGCAGCAGCAGGGCGTGGTGTATTACCTGAAGGGCGGAAAGGTCAAGGGCGTGCTGCAGCTCAACATGGACCCGGACAAGCTCGATGAGGCGCGGCAGGTTCTGGCCGCCCCCTCGGAGCAGAGCGAAGAAACGCTCAAGGGTCGCATCGAGATTGCATAGCAAGTCCCAATAGGCAGAGCTACACCATATACAGTGCACAACATGTTCAGCATGTTGTGCATTTTTGCTGATATAATAAGTAGATTATCATTCAACGCTTTCGGTTATTGAGGTCACTGTGGAACAATCTAGCCTTATACTGGCATACCCGGATGGTGGAGAGCATATAAGAACAATTTATCAAAAAGAGGAGATATTATTCTGCCTGGCAGATATCGTCAAATTACTTGCTGCCCGCAATACCCAAATAGCTAAAGATGGTGAAAAATCGGGACTTACTGGCCTGGCCTAACTAAAGCAATAATACATTCACTCGAAGATGATGAGCGGGCATTCATACGTGATGACAGCCAAAAAGATCCCGTTCAGTATGTAACTCAACCAGGGTTATTCAGAATCATACTTGCTGACAAGAGCCCCGCTTGCAAAAAATTCCAACGATGGGTATTACATGATGTTTTACCCTCAATACAAAAATATGGAACTTATCCTCCGCCTTTAAAGGAAGATAGTAACGAACTAAAAAGAGCCGTTGAGCTTTTGCTAGGAGAAATAAACGAGAGAGAAAGGCTAGAACAAGAAACTAACAGGAGATTTATAGAAAACGAAAAAAAGCTTCAAGAGCTTGACTCTAAAATATCAGAGGCGGGATATACAACCAGCCCGAGGGGCTATTTAAGCGTAGAAAGTTATTGCCTCAAACAAACACCCCCATTACTGATCAAAGTACTCAGCAAAAAATATTTGGTTGGTGCATTAAAATATGCGCTGAGGAGTTCCATAGTTCCTATAAGGATGGAAACGGGACGCTTTATCCTGAAGAAGTATTAAAAAAGGCTTCAGACAATGCTACGGGATCTCAATAATCCTTACACAAGCACATATCTCAGAAGAAACAGACGCCCTATCATCAGGGCGCCCGTTTTTAAAAACCGATCAAAATCTTTAGATGCTCAGGCGGCTGTCATCGAGCTTTGAAATTACCAGCTTTGAGCGGCGCTCGATCTCCTCGAGCATGCCGGCACACTCATCGGACATGCCACTGTCGCGGATCTCGGCCAGCGCCAGCAGTGCCTTGAGCCGGCTGCAGGTGTCCAGCGCCTTTGTCTGGTCACCGTCATTGTTGCCCATGACATGATCTTCCAGTTCACGCATATGATGATTGGCCTGATCCAGAATGTTGCGTTCCAGCCTGATCATGTTCGTTACCCTTGTTCGTTCGTTGCAGTGTCTCGCGAGGGCGCCACTGTATAGACTCAAGGGCGCACATACCACCGACATGGGCACAAACGCGTCCGGATTCAAGCCAAAAAAGGGCGTCGACATGACTGCCGACGCCCTTGAAAGGTTGCCCGGTCGTGTTCAGACCTGCAGGTAGTCCAGAATGCCTTCGGCGGCCTGGCGACCCTCAAAAACAGCGGTCACCACCAGATCCGACCCGCGCACCATATCGCCGCCGGCAAAGATTTTCTCGTTGCCGGTCTGATAGGCAAAGCGCTTCATTTCCATATCACCCTGCTCGGGCGCCAGGACACGTCCGCGGTCGTCGATCTCGACGCGATGGTCGCTGTACCAGTCTACCTCGTGAGGCTGGAAGCCAAAGGCCACTACCACCGCTTCGCACTCGATGATCTCTTCGGAATCCGGCACCACCTCGGCACGCTGGCGGCCGTTCTCGTCCGGGTCCCCCATGCGGGTGCGCACGACCTTGATGCCTTCGACCCGCCCCTCTTCGCCGACCACCGCGATGGGCTGACGATTGAAGAGGAACTCGACGCCCTCCTCGCGGGCATTTTTCACCTCACGACGCGAGCCGGGCATATTGGCCTCATCGCGACGATAGACGCAGGTCACCTCATCGGCGCCCTGACGCAGCGCGGTACGGTTGCAGTCCATCGCCGTATCGCCGCCGCCCAGCACCACGACCCGCTTGCCCTTGAGCGAGACAAAATCGGTATCAGTGTTGGCAAAGCCCAGATTGTGGTTCACGTTGCCGATCAGATAGTCCAGCGCCTTGTAGACGCCGTCGAGCTGCTCGCCGGGGAAGCCCCCTTCCATGTACTTGTAGGTGCCCATGCCCATGAACACGGCGTCAAACTCTGACAAAAGCTCGGTGATCGCCACGTCGGTGCCGATGTTGACGCCAAGACGGAACTCGACGCCCATCTCCTCGAACACCTTGCGACGGCGCTGCATGACGTGCTTTTCGAGCTTGAATTCGGGGATGCCGAAGGTCAAAAGCCCGCCGATTTCCGGATAGCGGTCATAGACCACGGGCCTGACGCCGTTGCGCACCAGCACATCGGCGCAGCCCAGACCCGCAGGTCCTGCACCGATGACCGCCACGCGCTTGTCGGTCCACTCAACGCCTGACATGTCCGGACGCCAGCCCATCGCGAAGGCGGTGTCGGTGATGTATTTCTCGATCGAGCCGATGGTGACCGCGCCAAAGCCGTCGTTGAGCGTGCAGTCGCCTTCGCACAGGCGGTCCTGCGGGCAGACTCGCCCGCACACTTCCGGCAGTGAGTTGGTGCGATGGGAAAGTTCGGCGGCTTCCAGAATATTCCCTTCGGTGACCAGTTTCAGCCAGTTGGGAATATAGTTGTGTACCGGGCATTTCCACTCGCAGTACGGATTGCCGCAGTGCAGGCAGCGATGCGCCTGGCTTGCAGCGTCGCGCGGGCGATACTCTTCATAGATCTCGCCGAACCCCTGCACGCGCAGGTGCGCTTCCTTTTTCTTCGGGTCCTGGCGACCCACATCGATAAACTGAAAATCGTTGGAGAGCTGTTCTGCCATTGGGATTCACTCCTCACTCGGGCCGGCGGCGGGATTCGGCCAGAAGGGTTCCAAGGCTTGCGGCCTTGGGCTTCACCAGCCAGAAATAGCGGACAAATTCGGTGAAATCCTCAAGGATCTCCTGCCCCCAGGCGGACCCGGTTTCAGCAACATACGCCTCAAGCGTTTCACGCAGATAGCGCCGATAGGCTTCCATGTACTCGGTGTTGACGCGCTGAATCTCGACCAGCTCATGGTTGTAGCTGTCCACGAACTCGCGATCCAGATCGAGGACAAAGGCAAAGCCGCCGGTCATGCCGGCCCCGAAATTGAGCCCGGTCCTGCCCAGCACCGTGACCACGCCACCGGTCATGTACTCACAGCAGTGATCGCCGGCACCTTCAATCACCGCAAAGGCCCCGGAGTTACGGACCGCAAAGCGCTCGCCGGCCGTGCCCGCCGCATAAAGTGTGCCGCCGGTCGCACCATACAGACAGGTGTTGCCGATGATCGCCGTATGGCGGCTTTCGAAACGGCTGTCCTTCGGCGGGGTGATGATCAGTCTGCCGCCGTTCATGCCCTTGCCGACGTAGTCGTTGGCATCCCCTTCGAGATACATGTTGAGCCCGCGGGCGTTCCACACGCCAAAGCTCTGGCCGGCCACGCCCTTGAGACGCAGCGTGATCGGCGCATCTTCAAGGCCTGCCTCGCCGTAGCGCTTGGCGATGGCGCCCGAGAGCGTGGCGCCAATCGAGCGGTCGCAGTTGGTGGTGGTGAGATGGAACTCGCCGCCGCTTTGCGCCTCGAGCGCCTCACGCGTGAGCGCCATGATCTCGAGGTTCTTCTCACCGCCATCGTGAGGCACGTTGCGCTCTACCTGGCAGAACTGCGGCGCATCGTCCGGGACGAAATCGTTATAAAGAAGCGATTCGAACTCGAGCGCGCGCTGGGAGCGGGTCTCGCCCTCGATCTTTTCGAGCAGATCCACCCGCCCGATCAGATCGGTCAACTGGCGTACGCCCAGCATGGCCATCAGCTCGCGTACTTCCTCGGCGATGAAGCGGAAGTAGTTCCTGACCATGTCCACCGTGCCTCGGAAATGCTCGTCACGCAGGCCCTGATGCTGGGTGGCGACACCGGTAGCACAGTTGTTGAGGTGGCAGATCCGCAGGTACTTGCACCCGAGTGCCACCATCGGCGCGGTGCCAAAGCCGAAGCTTTCGGCCCCCAGAATCGCGGCCTTGATGACGTCCAGCCCGGTTTTCAGGCCGCCGTCGGTCTGCAGGCGAATCCGACCACGCATGCCGTTGATGCGCAGGGCCTGATGCACCTCGGGCAGACCCAGCTCCCAGGGCGAGCCGGCATGCTTGATCGAGGTCAGCGGGCTGGCCGCGGTGCCGCCGTCATAACCCGACACCGTGATCAGGTCGGCGTAGGCCTTGGCTACGCCGGTGGCAATGGTGCCGATGCCGGGCTCGGACACCAGTTTGACCGAGACCTGCCCGGCCGGATTGACCTGCTTCAGGTCAAAGATCAGCTGGGCCAGATCCTCGATCGAATAGATGTCATGATGCGGCGGCGGCGAGATCAGCGTCACACCGGGCACGGCGTAGCGCAGCCTGGCAATCAGCGCGTTGACCTTGCCCCCTGGCAGCTGCCCGCCCTCACCGGGCTTGGCGCCCTGGGCGACCTTGATCTGCATGACTTCGGCGTTGACCAGATAGGCCGGCGTCACGCCAAAGCGCCCGGAGGCGATCTGCTTGATCTTGGACGAGCGAATCGTGCCGTAACGTGCGGGATCCTCCCCGCCTTCACCGGAGTTGGAGCGTCCCCCCGCCTCGTTCATGGCCTGAGCCAGCGACTCGTGCGCCTCGGGCGAGAGCGCACCAAGCGACATGCCGGCACTGTCAAAGCGCGGCAGCAGGTTTTCCACCGGCTCGACCTCGCTCAAATCAACCGGCTCGGCACTGGCCTTGAGCCTGAGCATGTCGCGGATGGTCGCCACCGGGCGCTCGTTGACCAGTGCCGCGAACACCTTCCACTTCTCGAAGCTGCCTTCCTGCACGGCTTCCTGCAGCTTTTTGACCACGTCCGGGTTGTAGGCGTGATACTCGTGGCCGTGGACATAGCGATAGATACCGCCCTGTCGGATCGGCTTGCGCGCCGTCCACGCATCCCGGGCCAGCAGCTCCTGCTGAAGCTGCAGCTCGGCAAAGCCGGTGCCTTCAATGCGCGAGGCCATGCCATGAAAGCACAGATCCATGATCTCGGAAGACAGCCCCACGGCTTCGAACTGCTGCGAGCCGCGGTAGGAGGCGATGTGAGAGATCCCCATCTTGGAGAGGATCTTGAACAGCCCCTTTTGCAGGCCGCGACGATAGTTCTCGCGACCATCCGCCGGATTACCGGTCAGCTCGCCGGTGCGGTACATGTCCGCCATGGTCTGATAGGCCAGCCACGGATAGACCGCCGTGGCGCCAACGCCAAAGAGCACCGCCATCTGGTGGGCGTCCCGGGCATAGCCGGTCTCGACCACGAGGTTGACGCGCGGCCGCAGGGCCAGACGACCCAGATGCTGGTGCACGGCGCCTACGGCCAGTGCCGGATGGATCGGCAGCTGACCCTTCTCAAGACCGTTGTCGGAAAGCACCAGCACCACGCAACCGGCGCGCGCCCGCTCTTCGGCCTGCTGACGCAGATGCACGATGGCCTCTTTCAGGCTCATCGACTCACCGTCATACATCATCGGCAGGCGACAGCTGGCAAAGACCGGATCGTCATGTTCGGTCAGCGCCGTGAACTTGCGCGGTGACAGCACCGGCGTGGTCAGAATCAGTCGATGGGCATGCTCGGGCGTGGCTTCAAACACGCTGCGCTCGGCACCCAGACAGGTCTCCAGCGACATCACGATCGCTTCACGCAGCGGGTCGATCGGCGGGTTGGTCACCTGGGCAAACTTCTGACGGAAAAAGTCGCTCAAAAGCCGCGGCTGACGCGACAGCACGGCCATGGGTGTGTCATCGCCCATCGAGCCGACTGCTTCCTGGCCGGTCTCGGCCAGCGGCCGCAGCACCTGATCACGCTCCTCGTTGGTGACGAGAAACATCTTCTCCATCGCCAGAAGCTGACCTTCGTCCACCGGCTGGAACTGCGCCAGCTCGGTCAGCGCCGACTCCAGATAGTGGGCATTTTCCTTCAACCAGCGCTTGTAGGGATAAGCGCGCTTGAGCTTGTCATCGACATCGCGGGTATGCAGCACCTCGCCGGTATGGGTATCCACCGACAGGATCTGCCCCGGACCCACGCGCCCCTTGGCCACGACCGACCCGCTGGGATAGTTCCACACGCCGATTTCGGAGGCGAGCGTGATGTAGCCGTTGTCGGTGATCACCCAGCGGGCCGGGCGCAGGCCGTTACGGTCGAGCATGCACACGGCGTGGCGACCGTCGGTCAGCACGATACCGGCCGGGCCGTCCCAGGCCTCCATATGCATGGAGTTGTATTCGTAAAAGGCACGCAGCTCGCTGTCCATGGTCTCGACGTTCTGCCACGCCGGCGGCACCATCAGGCGTACGGCGCGGTAAAGCTCCATGCCGCCGGTCAGCAGCAGCTCGAGCATGTTGTCCATGCTGGAGGAGTCGGAACCGGTGGTATTGACCACCTCATCCAGGCCGGCAATCTCCTTGAGGCGCTCGGTGGTAAAGCTCTCCTTGCGGGAATTGGCCCAGCTGCGGTTGGCCTCGATGGTGTTGATTTCACCATTGTGGGCGAGAAAGCGAAACGGCTGGGCCAGCGGCCAGCGCGGTGCCGTATTGGTCGAAAAGCGCTGGTGGAAGACGCAGATCGAGGTCTCCATGCGCTCATCGCCCAGGTCGTGATAGAAGGTCGGCAGATCCGCCGGCATCATCAGACCCTTGTAGGAGACGACCTTCGAGGAGAGCGAGCAGACGTAGAACTCTTCCTCGCGCTTGAGCTTTTGCTCGGCAAACCGGCGCGCCATGTACAGATCGACATTGAAGTCGAGGTCGCTGTCACGACCGCTGGCCGGTGACACGAACATCTGGCGAATGCGCGGCATGCACGACTGCGCCAGCGGCCCGCAGACGCTGTCGTCTACCGGCACATCGCGCCAGCCGTGAAACGCAAGGCCGCGGGCGGCGAGTTCTTCCTCGACAACGCCCCGCGCTTTCATTTCACGGTCGTCGTCGTCGGGGAAGAACACCACGCCCACGGCGAAATTGTCGCCCAATTCTGCCTGCAGTGACTCCCGGGCAATGTCGCGCATGAATCCTGTCGGCATGCCCAGCAGCAGGCCACAGCCGTCACCGGTCCTGCCATCGGCGTTGATACCACCGCGGTGCGTCATGCAGGTCAGGGATTCAATGGCGGTGGCCAGCAGGTCGTGGCTTGACTGCCCTTCCATGTGAGCGATCAGGCCGAAACCGCAGTTGTCTCGGAACTCGTCGGGCCGATGAAGACCTCTTGTCATGAACATGCCTCTCCGTAAACGCTAAAAAGCGAAGCATCAAGAAATTGACACGGTTGTAATGGGTCTAAAAGAAGGATACTCTAATCGGTTATTTTTATTTCAAACAGCGCCTCTTGAGCGCCCGAGGTGGGAAAAGAGCTGCTTCGAGCATACGATAGACGGCCCGTGAGGCAAACCCCCTGCCGCCCTCCGAGTTTTGGAAAAAACGGCTCCATTTCGAAGAGTTACGTTCCCCATCTGATAAAAAAGACTGTCTTCTCAAGACGTTAGGCCTGCACCTCAATGATGCCGAAAGTCGTTCAACGCCCTATAAAAGGGCGACCAACCCCATGCCGTTTGTGCATGACCCATGCCTTTTTTGGTTTTCACCCTGCCGTCACGCGACCTCCCTCCCTGACGTAAAAGGCCCGGAAAACAACTTCCGGGCCAGAACAGACATTGCCATGCAACCACCAGCGTCAGGATGGCCGGCAGCGCGGTTTCAATACAGACCAAACAGGTAGCCCACCACCATCATGATCAGGCTGAATCCCCATAGATAGAGGAAGGCATAGCGGATATAGCGTCCCATCTCGAGACCGGCCAGCCCCAGCGCCAGCCACAGCGCCGGTGAGAACGGGCTGATAAAGGTGCCCACGATGCTACCGATCGACATGGCGTGGGCCACCGAGATCGGATCTACCCCGGCACTGGCCGTAATCTGCTGAATGACCGGCAGCAGCGCGAAGTAGTAGGCATCGGTACTGGTCAGAAGCTCCAGCGGTACCCCCATGATGCCCACGAGAATATGCAGCACGCCCACGGCCTGGCCCGGCAGCACGTGCGTCACATCCAGCGCGATCGACTCCAGCATGCCCGTGCCGTTGAGAATGCCCAGAAAGGCCCCGGCTGCAGCAATGATCGCCCCCATGTTGAACGCCTGCGGCGCGTAGCGCGTGATGACGCGTGACTGCGCCGACAGGCTCGGATAGTTGAGCAGCAGTGCCACCGACAGCGACAGCATGAAGATATAGGCCGGTGCCATCAGCCCCAGCGCCAGCGACACGACCGTGACCAGCGTCAGCGCCGCGTTGATCCAGTAAAAGCGCGGCATGCCGTGACGCGTATCAGGTTCTTGTTCATGGTCGCTGTCGTGGGAAGTCTCATTGGCGGCGGCCGTGCCATTGGAAGCAATATCCGTGCTGCTGCCCGGTGGATAGTGACGTGCGATGGCGGCTTCTACCCCGCCGGCGGCCTGGATTTGACGCTTTTCACGCAGCCCCAGCAGCGCCGCGCCAGTCACGGCCAGCCCTACACCGATCAGCTGTACCGGAATCAGCCCGTGCCAGAGCTCGTCGGGAGAGATATTGGTGACGGCGGCAGCCCGTCCAATCGGGCCACCCCAGGGCACCATGTTCAAAAGACCCATGCTGGTCGCCATCAGGGTCAGCATTAGATAGGGGTTCATGCCCAGTCGACGATAGAGCGGGATCAGCGCCGGCAACACGATCAGGAAGGTGGCTGCACCGGCCCCGTCCAGATGCACACAGGCAGCCACCAGCGCCGTCATGACCGCCACGGCCACCACGTTGCCACGGGTCAACTTCACCATGCCGGTAATCAGCGGATCAAAAAGCCCGCGCTCTTTCATGACCGAAAAGAAAAGGATGGCGAACATGAACATGAAGGCAACGCCGGCCACCTTGGTCACGCCCTGCTGAAAAAATTCCGATATCTCACTGATGCCAAAACCGGCCAGCAGCGCGCCAACGAAGGGAATGGCGCTGAGCGCGATAACCGGGATGACCTTCTCAAACAGCAAAAGGGTCACGATGGTGATAATGATGGCAAGGCCTATGAGGGTCAGCACCTTTCCTCTCCCGTGTGTGTTGTCATGAAGGGGCCTGCCGGCAAAGTGTCGGCTGGAAACCATCGGGCGAGACTAGAGGGCCCGGCTGCTGCAAGGCAAAACTTACACAATTGAAAGGAAAGGAATTTTTAGTACCGGTCTGATCTCACAATAAGACCTTGGTCTCAGGAATAAGACGCTCAACAGGAATCATTATTATTTGAAGCGACGTTTGGCCCTTGAAACTTTCATAAATGAAAGCCTCGGCCAATGTAGTGATACTACTAAAGTTGAGTTAAAAAAATGGCCGATGCGTCGTTGCACCGGCCATCCATCAGAGACATCACACCATATCAGAATAAACGAATAAAACTACTGCCTTTCCCAGTGTTCCAGAAGCTCATGGACCTGTGCTTCATCGATCTCGTCGGTGATACAGGCCTCACCCAGCGCCTTTAACAGCACCAGCCGCAGACGCGCATCCGTCACCTTCTTGTCCAGATGCATCAGCTCCAGAAAACGCTCGGCGCTGACCTTCGCCGGCGCGTGACGCGGCAGGCCGGCATCCTCGAGCAGGGACGCCACCCGGTTGACGGCGGCCACATCCAGCCAGCCAAGACGATGCGACAGGGCCGTGGCCATCATCATGCCGGCACCAACGGCCTCGCCATGCAGCCAGTTTCCGTAGCCCATGGCCGTCTCTATCGCATGGCCGAAGGTGTGTCCCAGATTGAGATGGGCCCGCACCCCCTGCTCGGTCTCGTCTTCCACCACGATCTCGGCCTTGACGGCGCAGCTTTTCAAAATCGCTTCGGTCAGAAGCGAGGCGTCCAGCGCGCGCAGACCGGCCATGTTGTTCTCAAGCCATGTCAGGAAGGCCTCATCACGGATCAGGCCGTACTTGATGACCTCGGCAAGCCCGGCCGTCAGTTCACGGGCCGGCAGCGTCCTGAGGGTGTCGGTATCCACAATCACCGCACGTGGCTGATGAAAGGCGCCGATCATGTTCTTGCCACGCGGATGGTTGACGCCGGTCTTGCCACCCACCGAAGAGTCTACTTGTGCCAGGAGCGTGGTGGGGATCTGGATAAAGGCAATGCCGCGCTGATAGCTGGCCGCCGCGAAACCGGTCATGTCGCCGGTCACCCCCCCGCCCAGCGCGATCAGGGTGGCGCGGCGATTAAAACCGGCGGCCAGCAGACCATCCCAGATGCGCTCGACGTGCTCGAGATTCTTGGTCGCCTCGCCGTCGGGCAAAATCACCTCGTGGACCTCAAAACCGGTCAGGGTCGCCTTCAAGCGTTCGAGATACAGCGGTGCCACCGTCTCGTTGGTCACGATCATGACCTGACGGCCGCCAAGATGCGGCGTCAAAAGCGAGGCATCATCCAGAAGACCGGGCCCGACATGAATGGGGTAGTGACGATCCGGCAATTCCACCGTGAGGGTCTGCATCTGCGATATCCGTTGGATCAGTAAAGGGGAAATGGGGGCATCCGGCACCGCCGCTGACGGGCAGCCTCTAAAGCGAGTAGCCCGACAGATCGGCGCAACAGTCGCGCGAGACGCAGCCCGCATAGCGGCGAGTACGTCGTCGAATTTCGGCCACCACCGAGCGCGGACTGCGGCGGTCGGTGCTGACAATCAGGGTTGCGGTGTCACGATAGAGCGGATCACGCACTTCCAGCAGTTCGCGCAGGCGCTGCTCCGGGTCGGCGCACTGTAAAAGCGGCCGGTTGCGATCCCGCGACGTGCGCTTGAGCTGCTGCTCAACGGTGGTGGAGAGATAGATGACCACGCCCCGCTCACGCAGCAGGCGCCGGTTGGTCGGATGCATGACCGCACCACCGCCGGTGGCCAGCACGATCCCCTGGTAGCGGGTAATTTCATCGATGACCTGAGCTTCGCGAAGGCGAAAGCCGGCCTCACCCTCGACATCAAATATCCAGGGAATATTACAGCCACAGCGCTGCTCGATAACGTGGTCGCTATCGAAGAAGTCACGCTGCAGCTCGGCCGCAAGTGTGCGGCCGATGGTGCTTTTGCCGGTCCCCATGGGGCCGACCAGAAACAGATTGGGTAATGCCTGCATTAGCGCACCGTCAGGGTGTCCTCAAGGATCCTTGGCGTAATGAACACCAGCAATTCTACCTTTTCATTGGACTGTTCGGTATAGCGAAACAGTCGACCAAGGCCCGGCAGATCACCCAGAAAAGGGGTCTTGTACAAATTGTTGACCTGCTCGGTAGAGAGGATACCGCCAAGTACGACCGTTTCACCATCATTGACCAGCACCTGGGTCTGAATTTGATTGGTATCAATGGCCGGAACACCGTTGTACTGATTGCTGGAGACGTCGTCATTGTTGACGATCAGATCCATGATAATGCGATTGTCCGGCGTGATCTGGGGCGTGACCTCCAGTGACAGCACGGCCTCCTTGAACTGTACGGTCGTGCCGGTCAGCGTACTGTCACCGCCCTGCTGGTAGGGGATTTCCTGCCCCTGCTTGATCAGGGCCGGATGCTGATTGGCCGTGATCACCTTGGGCTGGGAAATGGTCTGGCTCTTGCCCTCGGACTCCAGCGCATTGAGCTCCAGGTCCAGCAATACATCGCCGGAGAGATAGCCAAAGCTGAAACCGGTGGTAGGCGCCACGCTGTTACCCAGATCCACGCTCAGCCCGCCATTGGCCGCCACGCCACTGGAGGCGCCGGCCAGATTGATGCCACTGGAAGGGGTTCCCGGACGAGATACGCCCCAGCGCACACCCAGCTGATTGACCACTCGATCACGGGCAATCACGATACGCGCCTCGATCTGGACCTGGCGCACGGGGACATCCAGATGATCGATGGTGCGACGGATCTCCTCGATGCGCTCGCGGGTATCCTGCACCAGCAGCGTATTGGTGCGCTCATCCACCGACACGTGTCCGCGCTCGGACAACAGCCCCAGCCCCTGCTCTCCGCGCAGCAGCGCGGCCATATTGATCGCTCTGGCATAGCGCATCTGTAGATAGTCGGTGGTCAACGCCTCGTTGGCGGAGAGACTCTGATCGGCCTGGGCAACACGCTGCGCCATGCCGGCCAGCTCTTCACCGGGCGCCACCAACAGCACGTCGCCGCTGCGGCGACTGGCAAGCCCGCGGGTCTGCAGAATCAGATCAAGTGCCTGATCCCACGGCACCTGACGCAGGTTGATCGTCACGTTACCGCTGACGGTGTCGCTGACCACCAGATTGAGCCCGACTTCATCGGCCAGAATCGACAGCACCGTGCGCACGTCAATGTCCTCGAAATTCAGCGAGATGCGCTTGCCGTCAAAGGGAAACTGCGATTGCTGTTGACTGGCGGCCGCCGAGTCCGCCGACGACACCCGAATCACTGCCTCGCGACCGCGCTGGGTCGCCATCGCGACAGCCCCCGGGGCCATGGCCAGCGTGAGCACGACATCCTCGCCCGACTGTGAGGGCGTAATACGCGATACCGGCGTTGCAAAATCACTGACATCCATGATGCGCTGCCACTGTGGTGTCAGCCGCACGCCGCTCAGACGCACCCGCGCCTGCCCGCCCTGCACATCCAGCTGGGGCGAGATGCCCTGCCGATCCAGGGACACGATCAGCTCCCCGGCACCCTGCCCGGCGACGCGATAGTCGATATTGTCGATTCGGGCGCGGGCGTCGCTGACCGCCGAGGCCCCGCTGTCATCAGGGGCTTGTGTGGCCGCACCGCCCGCCTGAACGGCGGCAATACGCTGCAAAAGATCGCCACCCCGGCCCGCACCGCTGCCCGACGCGCGCTCGCCGAGTCTGACCTCCAGCACATTGCCCACTGCAGACAGCTGCCAGCCCACCGGGTGGGCCATGGCCAGAATGACGCGCAACCGATCGCCCGAAACGTGTGCCTCGGCCTCATCGACACTGGCGCCGGCCAGCGGTACACGCGATGACGACAACCGACTACCGGCGCCGTTGAAATCCAGCACCAGCCGCTGCGGAGCACTCAGCAGAGTGGACTGCGGCACGCTGACGGCGCCATCAAAGGTCAGTCGAACGAGCTCCTGCCCCGGGCCTGCCGGGCGCAGCGAGATATCGGTCAACGAGGCAGCACTCGCCAGCGCGCCCGTCAGAAGCAGTAAAAGCCCCGTCAGAAGCGTGACGACACGACGCCTGAATCGGCGGCGACCCATCACTTTCGTCAGAAGGTGCAGCCCGGTCGACGGCCGATCGCAGTAAAAAGGGTGACCCTTGGGTATCATGAGGTTGCTCCCAGCGTCAGCGTGCGGCTGACTTCGCTGAAACCGCCGCGGCCATCCGGCGCCAGCTCCGTAATCTCGATATGGTCACTGCCGATGCGTGTGACCCGTCCACTGTTTTCACCAATGTGCTGTCGCGGCTCAAGGCGTACGACCCGTCCATCGGGTGTGCGTATCAACGCAATCGTGCGTCCCCCCACACTCAGGGTGCCCACCAGCCGCAAGGTCGCGAGCGCGTAGCTTTCCAGCGGCTCGCGAGCGCGGCCGGCGTCGGGTCTGACGCCATCCGAGGGCGTCGCCTCCACGGGAGCGGTCATCACCATGCCAGGCGCGGCGGCGAAGGGGCTGCGCTGCTCATGGGCGTCATAGTGCAGAGGGTGATACACCGGCTGCTCGGGCAGCGCATCCAGATGGCCGACCGGACGATGACGCAGTGTCTCGAGCTCGGCATCCAGCTGTGCACTGCTGTCGCGCTCACAGCCCCAGAGCCCCAGGCACAGTGCCAGCATGACCAACGCAGAGGCCCTCATGGCGTCACCGCCGCGCCTGAGCCGGCTTCTGCCTGTTCGGGCTCATAGCGATAGGTCTCGGCCTGCAGCGACAACACCAGCGCATCATTGGCCTCGCTGTCCGTGGGCGCCAGGGACTCGCTGTCCGCAGGCGCCAGGGTGAAATCATGCAGCGTCACGATGCGTGGCAGTTCTGCCACCCGTGAAATAAAGGCCGCCAGGTGGTGGTAATCGCCACGCACCTGAATATCCAGCGGCTGGGTCATATAGAAAGGGTGCGCCTCGGTCGAGGCCAGCCGGATGAAGTCGATGTCGAGCTGCTGCTGGCGCGCGGCGTCGCTGATGTCATCGAGCAGCGCCGGGACTTCGCTGTCCGTGGGCAGCATGCTCAACAGCGCGCCCATGCGCGCATCCAGTTCCTGCATACGCCTTTCCAGCAGCGGCAGATTGGCCGCCTGAAAGGCGCGCGTGGCGTACTGCGATTTCATCGTTTCCACCTGCGCACGGGCATCACTGACATCACGCGCGACGGGGGCGGCCAGATACCACTGCGCCCCGAACGCCACCACCAGCACCACCAGCGCGCAAAAAAGTACCCGTAAAAGCCAGGGCCAGCTGCCGCCATCTTCAAGACTCAGTTCGCTCAGGCGAACCTGACGCAGCCGCTGCCATTCAAGACGCCAGTCGATGCGGGTCATGGCGAGGCCTCCGCTGTCGTCGTCGCAGCTGACGGCATTTCATGCAAAGGGTGCTCCGGCACCTGCAGATTGAAGCGCCGACGGTTTGAACGCTCGTTTTCAGCACGCACGTCCAGCAGCAGAGGCTCCCCCAGTACCGGCGCATTCGAAAGCGCGCGCATCTGATCGGAGACCTGACGGTTGGTGGTCGCCAGCCCACTGATTTCGAGCTGACCGTCATGGCGCGCCACCCGGTCGTAGACCGCACCGTCGACCAGGGTATCGGTCAGCGCCTGAAAAAGCGCCACGGTCTGGGAGCGCGAGAACTGCAACTGCCGGATCAGCTCGATACGTTCCTGCATCTGGCGGCGCCGATCCTCCAGGGCATGCCCCTGAGTGATGTCGTGTTCAAGGCTTTCGGTGCGCTGCTGGATATAAGCGATGTCGGCATTGACGCGACCCAGCTGGTACTGCTGGTAGTACTGGCACAAAAACCCGATACCCAGCCCGACAAGCACGGCAAGCAACAGCCAGAGGTGAAAGCGTCGGGTGCGCCGCTCGCGCGCCTGCTCCCGCCAGGGCAGCAGGTTGATATCGATCGGGACATCGCCCGGTGTTTCGATCACCGTGCTCATGACAGCGATCTCATGGCCAGCCCGCAGGCGGTCATCATGGCCGGGGCATCCAGGGCGAGACTGGCATTGTCGATGCCGCTGCCAATACGCATGGTGGCAAACGGATTGGCAGGCACGACCTCAAGTCGGCTCTCCTCGGCCAGGCGCTCGGCCAGCCCCTCAATGACGCTGGAGCCGCCGGCCAGAATCAGCCGCTCGATTTCGCAGGCACCGGCCGTGGTGTAGTAAAGCTTCAGCGAGCGCATGATCTGCTGCACCAGCGATTCCCGAAAGGGGTGGAGAATGCGCTGACGGTAACCCGGCAGATCACCGGTTTTCTTGGCACGCCCGGCATCATCAAAGGTCAGACGATAGTGCTGACGAATTTCGTCGGTCAGCTGGCGCCCGCCCATGACGTTGTCACGGGTATGCACGATGCGACCGCGATGCACGATGTGAAAGGCGGTCATGCTGGCACCGATGTCGATCAGGGCACTACCCCGGTCGGGGTGATGGGGGGTTCGGGACAGCAGATAGCGGGTGGCACGCTCCATGGCGAACATTTCGACATCTACCACTGCAGGCTCGAGTCCGACCTGTTCCAGTACGTCGGTCAGCTGCTGCATGTCCTGCCGTCGGCAGGCCACCAGCAGGATATCCTGCTGATCGTCATAGCGGGCATTGACGCCCAGACGCTGAAAATCGAGCGTCACTTCATTGAACGGAAACGGAATGTGCTTGTCCGATTCCATGGCAATACGCTGGGCAATGTCATTATCATCAAATGACACCGGCATGCTCAGCACCTTGGTAATCACGGCGCCGGTGGGCACGGCCACCACGGCACGGCGCGCACGCGGGCCGGCATGGTCAATGGCACGGGACAGGGCCATGACCACCTGGTCGATGTCACGAATGCGTCGCTCGACCACGGCGCGATCCACCAGCGGACGTACGGCCCAGGAGGCCACCCGCCAATGATCACTGTGACGCTCAAGCTCGAGCAGCTTGACGGTGGCGGAGGTAATATCCACGCCGATCAAACCCTGTGTCGCATGTCCAAAACCCAGCACTTGAGCTCTCCGGCCAGTGGCTCGTCTTTTACGAACCTTGTTTATAACGTGTCCCGAACCACCCTGATGGCGCAAATAACGGGGTTTACTCGCGCTTTAAACGGTTTTAAAAGCACGTACTCTGTGCTCGACTACCCATTAACGCTGGTCGCCCTGGCACCGGCTACTTATAATGCCCGGCTTGCTAGTGTCATATTCCCGCGCGGCCTTCGACGACGACGCCAGACGGTCACCGATGTCCTGCGCACCCAAGCCCGCCTCATTGACGGAACACGTGTTACATGACGTTCATCAAGCGCCTGGTTTTCCACCTCTTTTTCCTGCTGCTTGCCATAACGGCCGGCATCGCACTTTCTGTAGCTGGCGCTGCGCTCTACTTCGCTCCCAGCCTGCCCGACGTTCACCAGCTACAGGACTACCAGCTCGAAATGCCGCTGCGGGTCTATACCCATGATGACAAGCTCATCGGTGAGTTCGGTGCCCAGCGCCGCCAGCTGGTCAAGGGTGACGAGATTCCGCAGAACTTTATCAATGCCCTGCTGGCCGCCGAAGATGCCGGTTTCTATCAGCACCCGGGTGTAGACCCTCGCGGTCTGATGCGGGCCGCGCTCGAGCTGGGCACCAGCGGTCGTATCCGTTCCGGTGGCAGCACCATCACCATGCAGGTCGCGCGTAACTATCTGCTCACCCTTGATCAGACCTTTACCCGCAAGATTCGCGAGATCCTGCTGTCGCTGCAGATGGAGCAGATTCTGTCCAAGCAGCAGATCCTCGAGCTTTACGTCAACAAGATCTATCTGGGCCAGGGCGCCTATGGCGTGGGGGCGGCGGCCGAGGCCTATTTTGACAAGCCGCTCAACGAGCTGAGCCTGCCGGAGCTGGCCACCATCGCCGGCCTGCCCAAGGCGCCGTCGAGTCTGAACCCGATCAGCAACCCTCAGCGTTCGTTGATTCGACGCAATTGGGTACTGCTGCGCATGCATCAATTGGGAATGATCGACCAGAGCGCCTATCAGGACGCCGTTCAGGCACCGATCGAAACCAGACGCCATCACGCCCAGCCTGATGTTCAGGCCCCCTGGGTGGCCGAGATGGCACGCCAGTACGCCATTGAGCGCTTTGGCGATGAGGCCTATACCGGCAACTACCGCATCGTGACAACGCTTGACAGCAGGATGCAGGAAGCCGCGCGTGATGCACTCATCAACGGCCTGGTGGATTACGACACCCGCCATGGCTGGCGCGGCGCGGAAGAAAGCGATATCCCGGCCAGCCTGTCAGAAGCTCAGGACCGCACCGACCGCGCAGGCCTTGAAGAAGAGCTCTCCGAGTCGCCGGAAGTCGAAAGTACCGCCCGCGAGGCCGCCGCACGCAGCAAGGCTTCCGTTCCGGGTATCGACGGCGATGTCAGCAACTGGCAGCGCGTGCTGGATGCCACCCCGCGTCTGGGGCCGCTGCAGCCGGCCATCGTAATCGACACCAGTGGCCGCACCATGCGGGTACTCAACGATAACGATGAGGTCATCACCATTGAGTGGCCGGGGCTTGAATGGGCTGCGCGCTACCTGAGCCCGCGTGGTCGGGCGGCAGCACCGAGCAGTGCCGGTCAGATCGCCAAACGCGGCGATCTGGTCCGCATCATGGAACGCACCCGTGGCGACGGCTGGCGCCTGGCGCAGATGCCGCAGGCCGAAGGCGCGCTGGTATCGCTGGACCCGCAGACCGGTGCCCTGAGGGCACTGCAGGGCGGCTTCAGTTTCGCCAGCAGCAAGTTCAACCGGGTGACTCAGGCACGCCGTCAGCCCGGCTCCAACTTCAAGCCGTTCATCTACCTGGCCGCGCTTGAAAACGGTATGACACCGGCCACCATCGTCAACGATGCGCCGATCGTACAGGCCGGCATCGGCAATCAGGACGCCTGGCGCCCCGAAAACTCCGAGCGCAGCTTTGGCGGCCCGACCCGGCTGCGCGTGGGCCTTTATCGCTCGCTCAATCTGGTGACCATCCGCACCCTGCAGTCGGTGGGTCTGGACAACACCATCGACTTCCTGGTCAACATGGGTTTTGAGCGCAAGCGTCTGCCGCATGGCCTGTCGCTGGCACTCGGCACGGCCGAATTGACACCGCTGGAGATTGCCCGTGGCTACGCCGAGATTGCCAATGGCGGTTTCCGCATCAAACCGTGGTTCATCGAGCGCGTGACCCAGGGCGAAGACGGTCCCAACCTGCTGGAAGAAACCAATCCGCCGGCAGCGTGTCGCGACTGTGATCCGATGGAGGCTACCGTCACCATTGACGGGCGCACCTATCCGATTGCCGAGCGCGTGGCCTCGCCCGAATCGGTGTATATGCTGCGCACCATGATGCGCGATGTCATCGAGCGTGGTACCGGTCGTGCGGCACTGTCACTCAATCGCGGTGATATTGCCGGCAAGACCGGTACCACCAACGATCAGCGCGATGCCTGGTTCTCGGGATTCAACAACAACGTGGCCACCAGCGTCTGGGTCGGCAAGGATACCAACGAGACCATTGCCGAATATGGGGCTCAGGCTGCGCTGCCCATCTGGAAGGATTACATGGGCGCGGTACTCAAGGGGACGCCGGAAGCGGCACCGAGTGCCCCTGACGATATCGTGACGGTGCGAATTGATCCGGATACCGGCAAGCGCCTGCATGATGAAGACAGCGGTGGCATCACCGAAATCTTTCGGAAGGACAACCTGCCGCCTTATCAGCCACGCTCGATTCGTCCTGAGCTTGAATCGGAAAGCGGCTCTCAGGGCACCGGCAGTTACGACGCCATTTTCTGATCGTGCTTATCTGTCTGTCCGGGCGTCCTGTCCGGACAGGCATTCAAACCGCAATGAAACCTCATGACCATGCACCCATCCGTTTACGCCAACACCGATGTCACGACCGCGCCCGCGCCGATGGTCACGTCCCGCACGCCTTTGGTCCTTCGCCGGGGGCTCGGAGTATTCGTGCTGACCGTCATGGTGGTCTGCTGGCATGGCAGTGCCCGGGCTGCCGATTCACTGTTCTATGCGCCGCCGCCGCCCAGCGATGACTCAGTGCCCTTTTCGGGCGCCATCGAGCTTGGCTATACGGCGCTTTCCGGCAATACCAATACCGAAACACTGCTGGGCAAGGGCCGTATCACCTGGTATGACCAGGCCTGGACGCACACCACCCGCGCCGAGGTCAAAAGCGTCAGTGACAGCGAAAACACCACCGCCGAGCAGTATCTGTTCAGTCAGCGCGAACGCTATTCGCTCGGAGAGTCCTCCAACTATCTCTTCGGGCTGGCGCGCTATGAAAAGGAGCGCTTCTCGGGCTACGACAATCAGTTCACGACCATCCTCGGCTACGGCCGCCAGCTCTTTGATACCGACCTGCAGGCCCTGTCGCTGGAAGCCGGTCCCGGTTACCGCTTTGATGACTACGAAAATGCCGGCAGCCGACACATGCTGCTGGGCTATCTGGCTGCCGACTATTCGCTGTCGCTGTCCGATACGGCAAGCTTCATTCAGCAGTTTTCGGTCGAAGGCGCCGAGGACAACGTGACCCTTCGCTCCTACTCGGCCATTTCAGTGGCGATCAATTCAAGCCTTGCGCTTCGGGTGTCCCACGACATCAAGAGCAATTCCAATCCCCCCCGCGAGGCAGACGCCCACACTGATCGCACCACGGCGGCTTCGGTGGTTTACAACTTCTAACGCCATTCAACGTTTCGGCCCACGAAAACATCAGGTTTCACAAAACGTGACCCCAAACCCCGTGTTGCCCTTGAGCCTTCAGGGCACACTGCTGTTGCGCAGCGCCATGCCCAGCATCAGGGCTCGCTGCGATACCGCCCCATGGGCCAAAACCACAACAGCTGCGACCGCAGTGCCTCGGTATTCAAGAGATTTCCATCATCATGGGTTCACGCTACACACGTTTTCTTGTTCCTGTTCTACCGCTTTTGATCACTGCACTGTCGACCGGACAGAGTCTGGCCGCCGATAACGAAAACTTTGCCGGCTATTCAACGCTTGAAAGCGCCAGTCAGGCCGAAGAAGACTTCGATGGCGAATATGCGCTGGGCTATACAAAACTCTCCGGCAACAGCAACAGCGCCAGTCTGCGCACCAATGCCGACCTCACCTGGTACAGCGGCCCCTGGTCGTGGAATCTCTATGCCGGCATTAACAGCGCCAGCGATGAGGACGACACCTCGGCCGAGAACTACAATCTCGGCGGGCGCACGCGCTATAACCTGAGCGACGATAATTACCTCTTTGGTCTGGCGCGCTGGCGCAAGGATCGTTTCGCCGGTTACAACTCCCAGAGCACGCTGGCCGGCGGTTATGGCCGCCAGCTGTTCAGCGGGCCGCCGCAGTCACTCTCGGTGGAAGCCGGCCCCGGCGTGCGCCGCGACAGCTATACCGGTGGCGACAAGAAGTATCGGGCGCTGGCCTATGGCGGCCTGAACTATCGCTGGCAGGTCTCGGATACCGCCACCTTCGGCCAGGATCTGGTAGTGGAAGCCACCGGGCTCAATCTCATCATGCGCTCCCGGACCTCGATGACCGTGGCGATCAATGACGCCCTGGCGATGCGCCTGTCCTACGATGTCGACTTCAATGATGATCCGCCCGAGGACGCCGAACACAAGACCGATACCACCACGGCCGTCTCGGTGGTCTACGACTTTTAGACGTTTCTGCCCGGCGTAAAAAACCCCGCCACCTTTCGGTCGCGGGGTTTTTCGTGTTGCGTATTGCTCAACGAGGCACGCGATCAGCCGCCGTAGACATCCTCAATGCTGGTCAGCGGATAATGGGACGGGTAGGCCTTGGTGGCCACACCCGAGTCTACCGCAGCGCGGGCCACCGCGGAGGAGACGCGATCCAGCAGGCGCGAATCCAGTGGCGTGGGGATGATGTAGCCACGACCGAACTCGAGCGATTCAAGCTCATAGGCACTCAGCACCTCCTGCGTGACCGGCTCGCGAGCAAGGTCCTTGAGGGCGTGGACGGCGGCGACCTTCATCTCTTCATTGATTTCGCGTGCCCGCACGTCCAGCGCGCCGCGGAAGATGAAGGGAAAGCCCAGCACGTTATTGACCTGATTGGGATAGTCCGACCGACCGGTCGCCATGATCACGTCATCACGGGTCGCGTGCGCCGTGTCGGGATGAATTTCCGGATCCGGATTGGAGCAGGCAAAAACAACGGGATTGGCCGCCATTTTTTTCAGCTGCTCGGCAGTGAACAGATCGGGACCGGACAGGCCGATAAAGACATCGGCGCCTTCAATGACATCATCCAGGCTGCGCTGGTCGGTAGTGGCTGCGTAGCGCGCCTTGAACTCATTGAGGTCTTTACGGCCATTGTGAATGACGCCCTTGCTGTCGAGCATACGGATGTTGTCACGTGTCGCACCGCAGGCAATCAGCAGATCCATGCAGGCAATGGCGGCAGAACCGGCGCCAAGGCAGACGATGCGGGCGTCCGTCAGTGTCTTGCCGGCAATGTCGAGCGCATTGAGCAGCCCGGCGGCGGTCACGATGGCCGTCCCGTGCTGGTCATCATGAAAGACCGGGATATCACAACGCGCCTTGAGTTCGCGCTCGATCTGGAAACACTCGGGCGCCTTGATGTCTTCCAGATTGATGCCGCCCCAGCTGCAGGCGATATTGGCCACGGTCTCGATAAAGGCGTTGGGATCCGCGTTGTCCACCTCGATGTCGATGGCATTGATCCCGGCAAAGCGCTTGAAAAGAACGCCCTTGCCTTCCATGACCGGCTTGCTGGCAAGCGCCCCCAGATTGCCCAGTCCGAGGATAGCGCTACCATTGGAGATCACGGCGACCAGATTGCCCTTGCCGGTATAGCGATAGGCGGTTTCGGGATCGCGGGCGATTTCACGGACCGGCTCGGCCACGCCCGGGCTATAGGCCATGGCGAGATGTTTTGAGGAGGTCGTGGGCTTGGTGACTTCGATGCTCAGCTTTCCCGGAATCGGGTGAGCATGATAATCCAGTGCTGCCTGTCTCTTGTCCTGGGACATGTTTTTTTATCCGATTGAAAATCAACGATCAATCCGGCGGAGCGTAACGAAAAAGCCCCCACCCCACAAGCTGGCAGAGTCGATTCACACAGGGGATACAAGAGCACTACATTAGTGCATCCATGCATGGTCATCACGACCGATATAGAACGTGCTACCCTGCCGCGGCCCGTGGGTGCACCCTCGAAATACGGGCTGAATCACCCTCTTTTCAATTCTGGAGCAAGCCGATCGTGTCCACGTCCGGGCCTGACCGCGTGATTCTGGCGGTGGCCGTGCCCTCACCGCTCAAGCGAGTGTTCGACTACCTGCCCGGCCATGAGGCGCCCGAGGAGGGCTGGGTGGCCGGCGTGCGTGTGCGTGTGCCCTTTGGACGGCGCTCGGTGATCGGGGTGGTGATCGAGATTCGCCACCAAAGTGACGTCCCGTTGGATCGCCTGCGCTGTATCGAAGCCCTGATCGACCGCACCCCCCTGCCAGCAGACTGGCTGTGGCTGTGCCGATTTGCCGCACGCTATTACCAGCACTCGCTGGGAGACACCATCAGCAATGCCATGCCGGCTCTTCTGCGCCAGGGACGCCCGCTGGCTGCACGCTCGCAGGCGCGCTGGTTCATGACAGAATCGGGTCGCACCCCCGGCGAGGCGCTCGCGCGGGCGCCTCGTCAGGCCGAACTGCTGGCCGCCATCGCCCAGCATCCGCGCGGTCTGGTGGCGCCGGCCATCTCGGCTCTGGGGTTCAACCGAACACAGCTGAACGCCCTGCGTGACAAGGGGCTTATCGACTGTCGCGAGGAAAGCGTGGCAGCCCCCGCGAGCGAGCGAGTGCCCAAGACACTGGCCGAGCCCACGCTGCCGCTTAATCGTGAACAGGCGAGCGTGCTGGCCGAGCTGCATCAGGATCTGGACCGGTTTCGGGTATCGCTGTTGCACGGCGTCACCGGCAGCGGCAAGACCGAGGTCTATTTACAGCTGATCGAAGCGGTGCTGGATCGCGGGCGTCAGGCGCTGGTGCTGGTGCCCGAGATCGGCCTGACCCCGCAGACCCTGTCGCGCTTTCGAAAACGCTTTAATGCGCCGGTCATCGCCCTGCACTCCGGGCTCAACGACAACGAGCGTCTCGACAGCTGGGAAGCGGCGCGCTCGGGACGCGCCGCTGTACTGATCGGTACACGCTCGGCGGTCTTTACCCCGATGGCGCACCCGGGCGTCATCATCGTGGATGAGGAGCATGACGGCTCCTTCAAGCAGCAGGACAGTCTGCGCTACCACGCCCGCGATCTGGCCGTCGTTCGCGCCCAGCACGAGGGCATCCCTGTCGTTCTGGGCAGCGCCACCCCTTCGCTTGAGAGTCTTTCGCGGGCGCGTGACGGCCATTATCGCCATCTGCGGCTCAATACCCGTGCCGGCAACGCCGCCCCGGCCGCCCTGTCGCTGGTAGATCTGCGCGGCAAACCCCAGCGCGGTGGTCTGGGGCCGCAGGCACTGACGGCCATCAGAGAGCATCTTCAGGCCGAGCGCCAGGTTTTGGTGTTCGTCAACCGCCGCGGATTTGCGCCCACGCTGACCTGTCATCAGTGCGGCTGGCTGGCCGAATGCCCGCAGTGCGACGCCCGAATGACCCTTCACCGTGACCCGCATCGGCTGATCTGCCACCACTGCGAACAGCAGCGCGACGTTCCGGATGCCTGCCCGAAGTGCGGCAGTGCCGATCTCAGGCCTCAGGGCGCCGGCACCGAACGCACCGAAGAGGCCCTGCAGGAAGCCTTCAGCGATACCCGTATCATGCGAATCGACCGCGACAGCACCCGCAGGCGCGATGCTCTCGAACAGACGCTGACCGAAATTCGTCAGGGCGGCTCATGCCTGCTGGTCGGCACCCAGATACTGGCCAAGGGCCACCACTTCCCTCATGTCACGTTAGTGGTCGTGGTCAACGCCGACGGCGGACTTTACAGCGCCGACTTTCGCGCACTCGAGCACTCGGCACAGCTGCTGACCCAGGTGGCGGGCCGAGCTGGACGCGCCCAGCACCCCGGGCGGGTGCTGATTCAGACCCTGCATCCGGAGGACCCGAGTCTGAGACTGCTGGTGGAAGAAGGCTACGACGCCCTGGCCGAGGAGCTTTTGACCGAGCGCCGGCTGGCCGGTCTGCCGCCCTTTCGTTTCATGGCGCTCATGCGGGGTGAAAGCGCGCGCATGGAGGCCGTGATCGAGCTGTTCACCCGAGCCGGAGAGGCCATGCGAGCCTGGCTCGACGAGCGGGGGCTGGTGGTTCACTGCCTCGGGCCGGTCCCGGCACCGATGGAGCGGCGTCAGAACCGCTATCATGCCCAATTGCTGCTCAGCGCCGACCGGCGCAGCGCACTGCATGAGGCCAGCGCCTGGCTGGATGAGTGGATGACCCAGCAGGCCGATGCAAGACGCCTGCGCTACAGCATCGACATCGATCCGCAGGAGATGTATTAGAACGATGTCTGCGCTGGAGAGGGCCTGATACATCCCGGACACAATACCGGTTTTGACACTGTCCACGGTTGAACGATAATGGCGGGCGCCAAAGCGCCTGCCCCGTTGATTCATCGACAGCGGATTCATCGACAGCGTCAGCGCGGACGTTTTGTTACGGGGCGCGCAATTCAAGACCTGGCCGAATGCGTCGGGCCAGCCATCCACGACCATAGATGCCAGCATGAAAGAGACGATCACCCTACTGCTCAATACGGCGCTCGAGGCACTCAAGGCCGAAGGCGCCCTGCCCGTTGGCACCCAGCCCGACATTCGTGTCGATGCTGCGCGTGACCGGGCCCACGGCGACTACGCCAGCAATCTGGCCATGATGCTGGCCAAACCCGCCGGCATGAAGCCGCGCGATCTCGCCGAGCGTCTGATTGCCGCCATGCCGACCTCCGACGCCATCTCGAGCGTCGAGATTGCAGGCCCCGGCTTTATCAATTTTTTCGTCAACACCAGCGCCGCCGGCGAAGTGCTCTTCGACATTCTCGACGCCGGTGATGAGTTCGGCCGCAACCGCGACGGGGCCGGACAGAAGGTGCAGGTCGAGTTCGTTTCGGCCAACCCGACCGGCCCGCTGCACGTGGGTCACGGCCGCGGCGCGGCGGTCGGCGACAGCCTGTGCCGCCTGCTCGAAGCCAATGGCTTTGAGGTCACCCGCGAGTTCTACTACAACGACGCCGGTGCCCAGATTGATAATCTGGCCCTGTCGGTGGCGGCCCGCATCAAGGGCATCGAGCCCAACGACCCGGCCTGGCCGGCCGATGGCTACCGCGGCGAGTATATTCAGGATGTGGCGCGCGCCTATATGCAGGGGGATACCGTCACGGCCGATGACCGCCAGGTGACGGCCGCTGCCAACCCTGATGACATGGACGCCATTCGCGCCTTTGCCGTGGCCTGGCTGCGCCATGAGCAGGATCTCGATCTCAAGGCCTTCGGCGTTGGCTTCGATGTCTTCTTTCTGGAGTCCGATCTGTACGAGAGCGGCAAGGTGGAAGCCACCGTGAAGCGCCTGATCGAGGGCGGTCATACCTATGAATCCGACGGTGCGCTGTGGCTCAGGACCACGGACTTCGGGGATGACAAGGACCGCGTGATGCGTAAGCGCGAGGGCGGATACACCTACTTCCTGCCCGATGTCGCCTATCACCTGGACAAGTGGCAGCGCGGTTTCACCACCGTTATCAATGAACAGGGCGCCGATCACCACTCCACGGTCACCCGCGTGCGTGCCGGGTTGCAGGCGCTTGATACCGGCATCCCCAAGGGCTGGCCGGACTACGTGCTGCACCAGATGGTGATGGTCACGCGCTCGGGCCAGGAGGTCAAACTCTCCAAGCGGGCCGGCAGTTACGTTACCCTGCGCGACCTGATCGATGAAGTCGGCCGGGACGCCACGCGCTACTTCCTGGTATCGCGTGCGGCGACCTCGCAGATGACCTTTGATATCGATCTGGCACGCTCCCAGTCCAGCGACAACCCGGTCTATTACGCCCAGTACGCGCATGCTCGCGTCTGCAGTGTCGAGGCGAAGGCAGCCGAAAACGGCTGGGCCTTTGATGAGAATCTGGCGCGCGCGTCGCTGCATCTGCTCGAGGACGCCCGCGAGCGCGATCTCATCAACCGGCTGGGCAGCTGGCCCGAAACGGTGCGCCGCGCCGCCGACCAGCGCGAGCCCCAGCAGATTGCCCTGTATCTGCAGGAGCTCGCCAGCGAATTCCACACCTGTTACAACGCCGTCAAGGTCATGGTTGAAGACGCCAACCTGCGCAATGCGCGGCTGGCACTTGGCATGGCCGTACGTCAGGTCATGCGCAACGGTCTTGACCTGCTGGGCGTGTCGGCCCCCAGGGAGATGTAAATGGCACAGCGCCAGAGCAAAAAGGCGCCTTCTGGCAAGGGCGCCACATCACGCAACAAGTCAAAATCCGGCAGCGACGGCTTCCACATTCCCGGCTGGCTATGGGCACTGGTGGGCATCATCGCGGGCTTTGCCATCGCGCAGTACTTTCAAAATGATGCCCCACCCAAGCGCGATCAGGTGGCCGCTGTCGTGGCCAAAAAGCGTGCCGATGGCGGCAATCAGCAAAAGGAAGGTGAGGCGTCATCGCAGACCAGTGAAGAAGGCCAGATGCCGACCTTTGAGTTCTATACCCTGCTGCCCGAGTCGGAAGTGATTGCACCGAACGTGGAAGACTACAACTCGGCCCCGCGCCCGGGTACCGAGGGCGCCGTACTGGAACAGCACGCCCGACGCATTGCGGGCAACAACAGCAATGCCACGGTGAGTAATCCCGATGGCAACAGGACCTCTTCGTCACAGCAGAGCGCCCAGACACAAAAGTCCGAGCCCAAAAGCAGTGGCAGCAGTGATGCCATTCAGCAGATGGCTTCTCGCCATGAGGCGTCCAGCAGTCAGAAGAGCGCGCCTGCAAGGCAGGAAAGTGCGAGCAGCGCCGGCAGCGGCCCCAGCTACATGCTGCAGGCGGCGTCGTTCAAGTCACAAAGCGATGCCAATAACATGGCCGGCAAGCTGCGTGACCTGGGCCTTGTGATGCAGGTCAGCCAGGTCAAGACCGCGGACAACACTACCTGGTATCGCGTCCAGGCCGGCCCCTATCGCGATTCCGGCGAGCTTGCGCGCGCCAAAGGGCTGATGCAGACCCGCGGCATCGACCCGATGCAGATTCAGCAGCGCTGAGCCGCAGCTTCTGTACTCCCCGGGGCGCCTGTTGCCATGCAGCAGGCGCCCTTTTTCATGCCCGGGGGTCAAGGGTCTCTCTGTCATGCTCCAGGGCGAGCTCCTGGCGTCGCCAGAGCATTAAAAGCGGGCCATATCAGAGCTTGTTGCACACTTCAGACAACTTCCCCTGGGCTCATGGCTTGATTTGAGTGATGAAAGCCCGCACTTCAGGAGAAAGTTTTCAAAACGCAGACGACTTCACGCGCCTTCGGCGCTGTTTGCGTTCAAGTCACCAGGTGCATGTCACCAACGCATTGGAGTAGCGCCGATGACCACGATTGTTTCGGTTCGCCGTGGCGAACAGGTCGCCCTGGGTGGCGACGGACAGGTCTCGCTGGGCAATACGGTCATGAAGGGTAACGCCAGCAAGGTTCGCCGTTTTTACCGAGGTCAGGTGCTGGCCGGCTTTGCCGGCGGCACGGCAGACGCCTTTACCCTGTTTGAACGCTTTGAAGCCCAGCTCGAGAAGTATCAGGGGCATCTGACCAAGGCGGCCGTGGAACTGGCCAAGGAGTGGCGCACCGACCGCGCGCTGCGCAAGCTCGAGGCGATGCTGGCCGTGGCTGATCGCAACGCTTCGCTCATCATTACGGGCACCGGCGATGTGCTGGAACCCGAACACGGCATCATCACCATCGGTTCGGGTGGTCAGTATGCCAACGCCGCCGCACGGGCGCTGGTACAAAATACCGACCTGTCAGCGCGTGAAATTACTGAAAAGAGCCTCGCGATTGCGGCAGACATCTGTGTGTACACCAACCACAACGTGACGCTCGAATCACTGGACTGATCATGACTGAGACTTCCATGCCCTCTGAAAATGCCAACAGCCAACACATGACCCCGCGCGAGATCGTCCACGCGCTGGATCAATACATCATCGGCCAGGCCGACGCCAAGCGCGCCGTGGCCATCGCCCTGCGCAACCGCTGGCGCCGCATGCAGCTCGACGATGCGCTGCGCCCGGAGGTCACACCCAAGAACATCCTGATGATCGGCCCGACCGGCGTGGGCAAGACCGAAATCGCCCGCCGCCTGGCAAAGCTTGCCAACGCGCCGTTCATCAAGATCGAGGCCACCAAGTTCACCGAGGTCGGCTACGTCGGCCGCGATGTTGAATCGATCATTCGTGATCTGGTGGAAGCCGCCATCAAGCTGGTGCGCGAACAGGCCAAGTCTCAGGTCGGTCACAAGGCCGATGACGCCGCCGAAGAGCGCATTCTGGATGCCCTGCTGCCGCCGGCCCGCGGCAGCGAGTACGACAGCGGCAAGAGCCGTGACAGTGCCACGCGTCAGACCTTCCGCAAGCAGCTGCGCGAAGGCAAACTCGATGACAAGGAGATCGACATCGAGCTGTCACCGGCCGGTCAGGGCATGGACTTTCAGGCCCCTCCCGGCATGGAAGACATGGCCAACCAGCTGTCCAGCATGTTTTCGAACATGGGCAAGCAGAACAAGGAAACGCGTCGCATCACCGTCAAGGAAGCGCTCAAGCTGGTCCGGGACGAGGAAGCCTCCAAACTGGTCAGCGATGAAGACCTGAAGGCGCGGGCCATCGAAGCCGTTGAGCAAAACGGCATCGTGTTCCTTGACGAGATTGACAAGGTCGCCAAGCGCGCCGAATCCGGCAGCGGTGGCGATGTCTCCCGCGAGGGGGTACAGCGTGACCTGCTGCCGCTGATCGAGGGCTCGACGGTCTCCACCAAGCACGGCATGGTGCATACCGATCACATCCTCTTTATCGCCTCGGGCGCGTTCCATCTCTCCAAGCCCTCGGATCTGATTCCGGAGCTGCAGGGGCGTCTGCCGATTCGCGTTGAGCTGTCGGCCCTGTCACCTGACGAGTTCAAGCGCATTCTGACCGAGCCGTCGGCCTCGCTGACGCGCCAGTACGAAGCGCTGATGAAGACCGAAGGTCTGGACGTACAGTTCACCGATGACGGCATCGAGCGCATCGCGCAGATCGCCTGGCAGGTCAACGAAGGCACCGAAAACATCGGCGCGCGTCGCCTGCATACCGTCATGGAACGTCTGCTGGAAGAAGCGCTTTTTGAGGGCAGCGACATGCAGGGACCGCTGGTGATTGACGGTCCCTATGTCGATGAACGCCTGGGTGCACTGGCGCGCGATGAGGACCTGTCACGCTACATCCTCTAAGCATCTTTATCGTTTAACGCCAAAGGCGTATCCTGGGGGCGGCCCGTTCATGGGCCGCCCGCTTTTTTTTAAATGAATGCCGGTCCCGTTCAAGGGCGCGGCGTCATTGAGTGCTATTCAACATCATGGAGACGTCCCATGAGTGCCCCCATGCCAACCGGTGTTCACTACCATCAGCGCAGTCGCGAACTGGCGCTGACCTATGACATCAACGGTGAATCGCAGAGCTTTCGCCTCGGTGCCGAGATGCTCAGGGTCTATTCGCCCTCGGCCGAGGTGCGAGGCCACAGCCCGGAGCAGGCCGTTTTGCAGACCGGCATGAAATACGTCGGTCTTAAAAACATTACGCCGGTGGGCAACTATGCCCTCAAGCTGCACTTTGATGATGGCCACGACAGCGGCCTCTATACCTACGCCTATCTCTGGGAGATGATCGAAAACCGCGAGCTGTGGTGGGATGACTATCTTCACGAACTCAAAAAGGCCAATGCCTCGCGCGAGCCACTGGGCATACCGCTACAGCGTCAATGAACAAGGCGCCTGATGGGCGTCAGGACAAATGACTTCCTGAAAGCTACAATGGCTTTCGACAGGCGCGACCCTCCCGACCGGATAGACGACGCACCCATGCCCGCAGGGCAGGTAGCGCCACTGACGACACCAGAACACATGATTTGCAAACGCTGACAGGGGAACGCCATGGACAAGCAGACAACGCACTTCGGCTATGAGGAAGTCCCTGTCGAGGAGAAGGCCGGCCGCGTCGAGCAGGTCTTTGATAGCGTGGCACGCCGCTATGACATCATGAACGATCTGATGTCGATGGGTGTGCATCGCTTCTGGAAGCGCGTGGCGCTGGAGCGCTCGGGGGTCCGCCGCGGCCATGCGGTGCTTGATATTGCCGGCGGCACCGGTGATCTGACCGCCAAATTCGTGGAGCGGGTCGGCCCCACCGGTCGGGTGGTCCTGGCTGACATCAACGCCTCCATGCTGCAGGTCGGACGTGACCGACTGATGGATCGCGGTATCGGCGCTCAGGTCGAGATCGTGCAGGCCGATGCTCAGGCCCTGCCCTTCCCTGATAACACCTTTGACTGCATTACCATTGCCTTTGGCCTTCGCAACGTCACCGACAAGGATGCGGCGCTTGCGTCCATGACGCGCGTGCTCAAGCCGGGCGGACGGCTGCTGATTCTGGAGTTCTCAAAGCCCGTCAATACGGTCTTCGAGAAGGTCTATGATCAGTACTCCTTTCATGTCCTGCCGCGGATCGGCAAGTGGGTGGCCAACGATGCCGACTCCTACCGCTATCTGGCCGAATCGATTCGCATGCATCCCGATCAGCCAACGCTCAAGGCGATGATGGAAAATGCAGGGCTCGAACGCGTCGAGTACACCAACATGACCGGCGGTGTTGTCGCACTGCACCGCGGTATCAAGTTCTAAACGTCCCGTGCGGATGGTGCCCCTTTTGCGGCAGCATCCGCCGGGCCGCTTTCCCGACAGGGTGAATGGCATGACACACGCGTACTTCATGACTTTTCGTCATTGCATACCTCAAGGGCAGTTCTGCTGATGTCCTTTATCACCCCCGTATTGCTGGCCGGCATCGAGAAAACCGTCAATCGCCTTCTGGCGCGTGACCCGGCGGCCCCATCGCGTTTGGCGGCCATGGCCGGGCAGCGCCTTTTGCTGAGACTTGAATCACCCCGGATCGAAGTGCTGGTGATCTTTCACATTCATGGTCTGACGCTTGCCTCACTGCCCGATGGCGAGGACCGGGACGCCGACACCACCATCGAAATCGATGCCGATACGCTCGGCGCCCTGCTGGGCGGCATGCCGATACAGTCGCTCATGACCAGCCACCGCCTGGTGGTACGCGGCCAGCTCGGCCTTTTGATGCAGGCACGCGAGCTGTTGATGGATCTTGATATCAACTGGGAAGGCGCCTTCGCCGAATGGTTCGGTGAGGCCCCGGCGCATAGTCTGGCCACCGGACTGCGGCGCCTGGGCCACTTTGGCGTGCACTCCTCCAAAAGTCTTGAACAGGATCTGCGCGAGTACATCCTGGAAGAGGGTCAGTGGCTTGCCGGCCGTGCCCGCTTCGATATGGCCCGCGAACATCTGACCGAACTCGAAATTGCGACGGACCGGCTGAAAGCGCGGCTGGAACGTCTCAACCGTCGTCTGCGAGGGCATCACTCTTGATGACGCTATGGCGCCTGATCCGTATTGCCTGGGTGGTGACCCGTTATCGGCTCGACAGTCTGATTCCGGCCGAACGCCTGCCGGGCTATGCCCGTTTTGTGATGGCCATCGCCCCCATTCGGCTGTTCCCGAAAGGGGACAGGACGCGCGGTGAGCGCCTGCGCCTGGCGCTCGAGGATCTGGGCCCCATTTTCATCAAGTTCGGGCAGATGCTCTCGACCCGACGCGACCTGATGCCGCCGGACATCGCCGTGGAGCTCAAGCGACTACAGGATCAGGTGCCGCCCTTTCACAGCGACACGGCGCGCCACATCATCGAAGAGGAGCTGGGCGCCCCGGTCGGCAAGCTGTTCGATCACTTCGAACCCGACTCGATGGCCTCGGCGTCCATTGCCCAGGTCCATGCTGCACGGCTCCATACCGGTGAAGAGGTTGTGGTCAAGGTAATCCGACCCGGCATCGACAGCGTCATGCGCAATGACATTGCGCTGTTGTATACCTTTGCCAGGGTGCTTTTGAAAATATGGCCCGAAGCCCGGCGCCTGCGCCCCGTGGAGGTGGTCAAGGACTACGAGTCCACCCTCTTTGATGAGCTTGATCTGCAAAAGGAAGCCGCCAACACCTCCCAGCTCAAGCGCAACTTTCAGCACTCTCCGCTGCTGCACGTCCCGACCATCTACTGGCCGCTGACGCGCAAGCGCGTCATGACCCAGGAGCGGGTCAACGGTGTTCCGGTGGCCGATACCGACGCGCTGGAAGCCCAGGGCGTCGATATGCGACTGCTGGCCGAACGCGGCGTTGAAATCTTTTTCACCCAGGTGTTTCGCGACAATTTCTTTCATGCCGACATGCACCCGGGCAATATCTTCGTCGATATCAGCAACCCCAGCGATCCGAGCTACATCGCCATCGACTGCGGGATCGTGGGCAGCCTGACCCGGGAAGATCAGGACTATCTGGCACGCAACATCATCGCGTTTTTCCGCCAGGACTATTACGAAGTGGCCATGCTCCACATCGAGTCCGGCTGGGTCGGGGAACATACCCGTGCCAACGAGTTTGCTGCCGCCATCCGCTCGGTCTGTGAGCCCATTCTGGAAAAACCGCTCAAGGACATCTCCTTTGGTCAGGTGCTGATGGGGCTTTTCCAGACGGCGCAGCGCTTTCACATGGAAGTGCAGCCACAGCTGGTTCTTTTGCAGAAAACCCTGCTCAACATTGAAGGACTGGGACGCACGCTGTATCCGGAGCTTGATCTGTGGCATACCGCCAAGCCCTTTCTGGAGCGCTGGATGCACGAGCGTGCCGGCCCCAAGGGGTTCTGGGAAGAGCTCAAGCGTCAGGCCCCGGATCTGGCCCAGCGTATCCCACAGCTGCCGGTACTGGCCCACCAGGCCCTTTCCCAGGTCGAAAACGAGCGCAAGCACCGCGAGCAGCAGACAGCGGCCTTCGTGACCCTGAAAAACTCCTTTTCAGGCGTACGCAAGGGCGCACGACGGATCAGGATCGGGCTGGTGCTGATCGCAGGGGCCCTGGCCTGGCAGCCCCTCTCCCAGTGGGCGATGCAGCAGCACTGGAGCCTCCTGGCCGCAGCCGGTATCGGGCTGGCGCTGGTCATCTGGCGCTGAGCACCGCAGAGAACATCGACAGATTGCGGACGGTGATGATATAAGCTCCCATCGTCCTGAACACGCCCTGGCATGATGAATCAGGAATCCATTTCAATGAGCACTATCCTCGACCAGCTCGACCAGAGCCTGGCCAGCCGGCGCCACGGCGACGCTGATACATCCTACGTCGCCGGCCTGCACCAGCGCGGTCTCAACAAGATTCTGGAAAAGGTCGGCGAAGAAGCGGTCGAAACGATCCTTGCCGCCCGTGACGCCGAGCATGGCGATGACGCCGCCCGTCAGGCGCTGATCAGCGAGACGGCCGATCTGTGGTTTCATTCGCTGGTGATGCTGTCGCATCTGGGACTTGATCATCGCAGTGTGCTTGAAGAGCTGGCACGCCGTCAGGGCATTTCGGGGCTGGTAGAAAAGGCATCGCGCGCCGAGGGGTAACATTTCCCCCTTTTACCTGTCCTATCATTACAATGATGGGTGCAGTACCGAATCAATCAATGAACGTGTCCGATCGGGCACAATGGAGAAACGCCATGTTGGGTGGCATCAGTATCTGGCAGCTTCTGATCGTTCTGGGCATCATTATCCTGATTTTCGGCACGAAGAAGCTTCGTAATCTGGGCGGTGATCTGGGTGGCGCCATCAAGGGTTTCAAGAATGCCGTCAATGACGATGACGATGAGACAGCCAACAAGCCTCATCAGCGCGTCAAGCACGACGAGACCCCGGGCAACGAGACCATCAATAGCCATGCGGACACGCGTGACAAAGAAGACACCCGGAAATAATCCTTCATGTTCGATATCAGTTTTCCCGAGCTGATCGTGGTCGGTGCCATCGCGCTGGTGGTGCTGGGCCCCGAGCGTCTGCCAACGGCAGCCCGCACGGCTGGTTTATGGCTGGGAAAGATCAAGCGCACGGTGTCCAGCGTTCAGCAGGAAATCACCTCGCAGCTCGAGGCCGAGGAGCTGCAGCGCAAGATGAAAAGCCAGCAGGACCGTTTTGACCAGGGTCTGAAAAAGGCCCGAAATGATATCGAAAGTCTGGGCGATGATCCCTCGGCCAGCAGTCGAAAGCTGTCGGACAAGGCACTTTCCAATGATCGCCCCGCCAACCAGCAGAGTGAGTCGTCGGAGCAGCACGGCGAGACATCGAGCGCCGAGGCATTGTCGGATCGCCACGCCAATACCGCCGACCCATCGACTGCCCCGCCGTCGGCTGCCGAAGCGGCCGCCAGCGAGCAGACAACCTCCGACACCCCTTCCTCCGTGCAGTCACCGGTATCGGACAGCCATGACAGGGATAAACAGGATCGATGAGCCCACAGGACGATAATCAGTCGCAGACACCGCTGATCGATCATCTTATTGAGCTGCGTTCACGCCTTTTGCGCGCCATGATTGTCATCGTGGTCGTCTTTGCAGCGCTCTATGCCTTTTCCAACCAGATCTATACCTTTGTGGCCGAGCCGCTCATGGCGCTGCTGCCGCCCGGCTCGCAGATGATTGCCACCGAAGTCGCCTCACCCTTTCTGGCGCCTTTCAAGCTGACCCTGATCGTGTCGCTGTTTCTGGCTATCCCCTTTGTGCTCTATCAGGCCTGGGCCTTTATCGCCCCGGGCCTTTACGCGCACGAGAAAAAGCTGGCCCTGCCCCTTCTGGGCTCGAGCATCCTGCTATTTTATGGCGGGGCGGCCTTTGCCTACTACGTGGTGTTTCCACTGCTGTTTCAGTTTTTCACCACGGCAGGGCCGGCGGATGTTCAGATCATGACCGACATCAACGCCTACCTCTCCTTTGTGCTCAAGCTGTTTCTGGCCTTCGGACTGGCATTTGAAATTCCGGTGGCCACCTTTTTGCTGGTGCTGACCGGTGCAACCACGGTGCAGGCGCTGTCGGCCAAGCGCCCTTATGTGGTTATCGGCTGTTTTATCGTCGGCATGGTGCTCACACCACCCGACGTCATTTCACAGACGCTACTGGCAGGCCCGATGTGGCTGCTGTTCGAAGTCGGCATCATCTTTGCCCGTCTTATCCGGCGCCCGCGTGGCGGCCGTGATGATGTCGAGATGAACGACGCCGATAGCTGAGTAACCAGCCGCGCGTCAGCGCGGCTGCTCCATGAGCGTATTCACACGATCTACCAGCTTGAAAAGCCCCTGCGCCACGTCTGACGGCCGCTTGCCCATGAGCCAGCCGGGCGTGGTCAGAACGCGGTGCTCGATATCCACCACGATCTCGCCGACGCCGGCACTCTTGTGCAATCCCCCCATGGCACTGATGGTGCCGGACAGCTCGGCGCTGTGACCCAGCGTGACCGGAATGGCCTGCTCAAAGAGCCGCGGTACCAGCAGTGCTGCCATACCGACCAGCGCGATGGGCTTGTGGGCGTCATGAAACTCGTGAAGCTGGCCGACCAGCTGTTCAAGCACCTGCATGGAGGAACCACTGACGGCAAAATCGCTCAATTGATTGATGGCGCCATGCCCACCGGGGATGATAATCGCGCCAAACTCCCCTGCCTGAAGCCTGTCCAGCGGATAAATCCGCTCATGTACCATGCGACATGACTCCACCATGGCATGGCGACCTTCACTGTTCATGGGCTCGCCACTGGTGTGGTCTATCACATGATGCTGCGGCACGTCCGGAGCAAAGCAGCTCCACTCAAGCCCGAGTTGATCCAGGCGCAAAAGCACCATCGTCAGCTCCTGCACATCGGTGCCATCCAGCCATCCGCACCCGGAAATCACGACTGCTACACGCTTTTTCATGCTGCTGCTCCCATGAGATTCATGACATCCGCCTTCCCGGGCAGATAGTGGCGAAAGGCGCTCACACAGGCCTGTCGAATGCGACGATCGTTATCACCGCTGCCGGACAGGCCAGCTATTATGGTTATGTTGGTTGTGTCACTTTTGTGTTTCAGGGGTTCTCTTTTGTCTGCCATTGCCTCACGCCAATATTCTGCCACCCGTCGGCGTCGCATGCGCCATGATGAGTTCCCGACCGCATGATGCGCGAAAGCATACTGACCGTGGATGATCTGATTCTGCCTGTGGCCATACAGGATGGATGGCAGCATCGGGGCCACCCGGGAGATTATGGAAATCGAAGGACTGACCGATACCCCCTCTCGGATGCATCCGGCCAAAAGTCACGAGGCGCGACATGAAGCCGCCATGGTTATCATGCGAAGGCACCGATGCCTTCATGATCAAACCGGGCATGCCCTTTCCGAACGTACTGTATCGCGTCAAACAGACGCTGGGGGTCCAGACTTTCGTCTACCAGACGAGCGTCAGGTACGCCATGCACAAGGCCACCTTCGCCAGCGGCTGGCTGAATAAAGAGATAGTCATACTGGAATCACTGCGGTGCTTCAAGCGTCGGTGCCGATGGCATCGTGAGCTGGCATGCAAGGCAGGCCGCACAGGCTCTCAGGATGTTATGACTGTCATCAAATGGTCATGAGAGTTTCCCACACTGATGAATGCGCTGCCTTTCTTTTGGTGGCGCATGTCATTTTCAGGAGAGTTCTCGATGTCATCACTACCCACTAACCCGGCTTCTGAAACGCCCACTTCACTCGAGAATGATCCTGCCTCCACACTGAGGATCAATCATACACACGCCGGTATTCGCGCCCGGGCAGCGGCCAATGCCCTGCGCGATCTGGACGATGCCGGACTCTATTTCAACCGTGAATTGTCCACCCTGAGATTTCATGTCCGCGTGCTGGAACAGGCGCTGGACGAGACCCATCCCCTGCTCGAACGGCTCACCTTTTTGCTGATTTTCTCGTCCAATCTGGATGAGTTCTTCGAGATCCGCGTCGCCGGCCTCAAACGACGCATTGCCTATGGCAATGAAGACGCGGGAATGGATGGCCACTCGACGTCCAGCATCTTTCGGGAGATCGTGACCACTGCCCATGAGCAGGTCGAACGTCAGTACCATATTCTCAATACCCGACTGATACCGGCGCTGGCCGAGCGCGGCATCCATTTTCTGCGCCGTAACAACTGGAACAGGGCGCAGCGGGAGTGGGTCAGCACCTATTTCGATGACGAGATCATGCCGGTCATCAGTCCGATCGGGCTGGACCCGTCTCACCCTTTCCCACGACTGGTCAACAAGAGCCTTAACTTCATCGTCGAACTGGAAGGGCGTGATGCCTTCGGGCGTGAAGGCGGCATGGCCATCATCCCGGCACCTCGCTCCCTGCCCCGCCTGATCAGGCTGCCAACAGAACTGGAGCGCAGGGAATGTCAGGAGTACGTGTTTCTCTCCTCGATGATTCATGCCCATGCCGAGCAGCTCTTCCCCGGTATGACCGTACGCGGCTGCTATCAGTTTCGACTGACCCGCAATGCCGATCTTGCCATGGACACCGAGGATGTGTCGGATCTGGCCTCGGCGCTTAAAAGCGAACTGCTGGCCCGACGCTACGGCGATGGCGTACGTCTTGAAGTGGCCAACAACTGCCCGGCCCACTTGAGCGGTTTCCTGCTCAGACAGTTCAAGCTTGGGCAGGAAGATCTGTATCTGGTCGATGGCCCGGTCAACCTGAGCCGGCTGATGGCGATGATCGGTGACAGTGACCGCTTTGATCTACGTTACACCCCTTTCGTGCCGGGCCTGCCAAAGGCGCTTCGCAAGGATGAGAGCCTCTTTGACCTGATCAGTCGGCAGGACATTCTGCTGCTGCATCCCTGGGAGTCGTTCGGCGCGATCGAAAACTGGCTGGCCGAGGCCGCCCGCGATCCAGGTGTTCTGGCCATCAAGCAGACCCTTTATCGCACGGGGGCCGATTCCGGCGTCGTCAGTGCGCTGGTCGATGCCGCCCGCAGCGGCAAGGAAGTCACGGTCGTGGTCGAGCTGCGCGCCCGTTTTGACGAGGCCGACAATATCGCGCTGGCGTCACGACTTCAGGAAGCCGGCGCCAACGTGGTCTATGGCGTCATGGCCTACAAGACCCACGCCAAGATGCTGCATATCGTTCGCCGTGAAGCGGGGCGCATTCGCCACTATGCCCATATGGGCACCGGCAACTACCACTCAAAAACGGCAAAGCTCTACACCGACTATAGCCTGCTGACCGCACGCGAGACGCTATGCGAGGACGTGCATCATGTCTTTCAGCAACTGTCGGGCATGGGCGAGCCGCGCCACACCGAACACCTTCTGCACGCGCCCTTTACACTGCACCGTCGACTGGTAGAACTGATCGACCGTGAAACGGCGCATGCCCGCAAGGGACGCAAGGCCATGTTGACGGTCAAGTGCAACTCCCTGACAGAGCCCAAACTGATTCAGGCGCTGTACCGGGCCTCTCAGGCCGGCGTCATCTGTCAGCTGATCATCCGGGGCACCTGCTGCCTGCGCCCGGGCGTTCCCGGCATCTCCGACAACATTACGGTCAGATCCATTGTGGGGCGCTTTCTGGAACACACCCGTGTCTTTTACTTTCACAACGCCGGCAAATCGGAGACCTGGTGTTCCAGCGCCGATTTCATGGAGCGCAACATGTTTCATCGGGTAGAGACCTGTTTTCCTCTGCTGGACAGGAAGATTGCCCAGCGGGTCAGAAAGGATCTCGATACCTACATGCTGGACAACTGCCAGAGCTGGACACTTCAACCGGACGGTCATTATGAAAAGCGCTGCCCGGGCAAGGATGAAGCCGCCATCAGCGCGCAGGAAACCCTGCTTTATGCCTATGCCGCCCGCCCCTGACAGGATATTCAGGCTCGCATGAAACGGCTCGGGCCGCATAAGGCGGCCCGAGCGATTATTTTGCTGACTGATGCGCTGCCATGACAGGTGTCAGAATGTTAAACGCCAATTCTGCCCCCATCGCGTTTTTGAATGACGACTGTCGATGAACGTGGTCGCACCTGCCCCTGCGCTGCTTGAGTGGCGTCCTCGGTATCGGCGGCCGGCCAGTTGGCCGGGTGCTGAATATTGATAAACAGTGCCGTCCGATCAGGCGTTGCAAAAATGCCGGTGACTTCGGCGTCATTGGGGCCGATGGCGAAACGCTTGAGCTGAGCCTGGTTTTGAGCATTGATGGCAGGCTGGCCATCCTGACTCATGGCACCGGGGACCACGGCCAGCACCTGATCGTTGGTCATTTCGGCCACCGCATTCTCGCGCCCCTTGTCCAGGCCGTTATCCGTTTCGATCCAGAGAATGCCTTCACCGTTGTCACGCTCGTCAAACCAGAGACCGTCGGGACTTGCAAAGGCGTTGACATCGGTCAGCCCGGACAGATTGCTATCGGCATCACTGGCACTGCCACCAAAGACGAAAGGTTCCCAGCGCATGCGGGTGGGGTCGTCACTGCTTTCCTGCCAGCGAATAATATGGCCATAGGTATTATCCGGGCGCGGATTGGCAGCATTGACCGGCGCGGTCGCGTAACCACTGCCCATGGCGGCCGCATTGCCCTCGCCGGTAAAGCTCGCCTCGCTGTCCTCTTCGGTGCGTTTCGAGTTGTTGGTCAGCGTCATGTACACCATGCCCGAATGCGGATCGACCGTTCCCCACTCGGGGCGGTCCATGGGCGTGGCGCCCATTAGATCAGCGGCGTCGCAGGTATTGATGATGATACCGGCCTGATCCTTGAACAGTTCCCCCAGACGACGCCCCTTGTGCTCGCCCCGGGGGATGATGGCGTCCACGCTCAGAGGCAGCCACTCACCGGTACCATCGGCATCAAAACGGGCCACATATAGCGTCCCTTCATCGAGATAGCGGGCACCGATGGCCTGGCGATCATAGGCTTCGCCCGGGCGATTGGCATCGCTTTGCTGCCAGTGTTTTTTAGTGACGAACTTGTAGATGTATTCGTTGCGGCTGTCGTGGCCGGTATAAAAGGTCAGCGGCATGCCCTCGACGACACGACCGGGCCAGCAGCCCTCGTGACGAAAACGCCCCAGCGCCGTGCGCTTGTAAATGGCGCTGCCAGCATCGTAGGGATCAATCTCGACGATGTAGCCAAAACTGCGAGCCTCGTTACGGTAGTCCTTCGAGGGATCGTCACCGCGTGGGGTATTGTCAAAACGGCTGAATTCCCCCTGTTCGCCATCATCAGCGCTTTCCCAGCCATAGCGGCCGCGCTCGCCGTTGATACCGAGACGCGCCTGATCAGGCGTCAGCTCGCCCTGATTGGTGAACACCTCGGGCCAGTTTTCTTCACAGGTCAGGTAGGTGCCCCAGGGGGTATGGCCGCAGGCACAGTTGTTATTGGTGCCGCGAACGCGCGTGCCGTCGGGTGACCAGGCAGTGACCACCCAGGGCGTCCCGCGCACGGGGCCGGCAAGCTCCATGGGGGTGGCCGAGGTAATGCGCCGGTTGTGGCCATCACCGGCCACCGGCGCCCAGTGCCCCTGATCATCACGGCGCAGACGCACCACCGCCACACCATGGGCGTTGATCTCGGTACGCACTTCATCGGCCGGGCGCGCGCCCTCATCACTGTTGGTCGGGCCACCCTGCGGCGCCCAGAGGGCCGTCTGATCGATATATTCGTGATTGATGGCCAGCAGAAAATCGCGCGAGGCGTGCTGCGTGTCCAGCGGGAAGTGATACATGCCGTCGTGATGCATGCCCATGGCGCGTGCCTGAAAGGCCGGTGTCATGTGAATGTCCTGCTGCCAGCCGGTATTACCGCCATCCAGTGACGTCCCCCAAGGGACAAGAACCTGAGCGGTATAGCCCTCGGGCACCACGATGGCATCCGTCATGCTGCCGGGCAGCGATTCGAAACCCAGTACAAGCCGGCGGTTCGAGGGATCGGCGCCGGCCTGACGAATGGCAGCACCCAGACCAAAATCGGTGAACAGTGTGGCAGCGGCAAGCCCCAGACTGCCCTGCAGCATGCGACGACGCGACAGGTAGCGCGTCATTACGGACGAGAAAGGACGATTACCGCTCTCGTTGTGGTCGTCGTGATTTTCAATTTCCTGGCTCATGTCATCGCTCTCAAGTCTTGATCGATGAGCCGAGATTACGACGATATCATGACAGGTTTTTGACAGCCCCATGGCCCGGGATGGCTGTCGCTTGATCCCGGACCACATTTCGAGGGCTTCAGGTATGGCGGATGGCCAGGCGCTGCGCCGCACGACGCAGATGATGCTCGGTGTCCACCCAGCCCAGACAGCCATCGGTGATGGAGACGCCATAGCGCAGCGAGCCGCCCAGCGCCTGCTTGCCCGTTTCGAGATGACTCTCAAGCATCACACCGACGAGAGATGAAGTGCCATCGAGACGCTGGCGAATGACCTCATCGAGTACCAGTGGCTGACGAGCGGGATCCTTGCTGCTGTTGGCATGGGAGCAGTCCACCATGATGGCGCCTGAAACACCTGCCGCCCTGAGGGCATCAGCAGCCCCTTCCACGCTTTGAGCGTCAAAGTTGGGACCGTGGTGGCCGCCCCGCAGCACCAGGTGGGTATCGGGATTACCGCTGGAATGCAAAAGCGCCGGGCAGCCTCTGTCATCGAACCCCGGGTAGCGATGGCCGTGGCGGCTGGCCCCCATGGCATCAATGGCGACCTGAATGCCGCCGTCGGTGCCGTTCTTGAAGCCTGTCGGCATGGGCAGCGCACTGACCATTTCACGGTGGATCTGCGACTCGGTGGTACGCGCTCCCACCGCTGCCCAGCTGACGAGATCATCCATGTAGGCGCTCAGCATGGGCTGGAGCAGTTCACAGGCGATCGGCAGCCCCAGTGCCGTAATGTCGCGCATGAGCCGGCGCGTACTGGCCAGCCCTTCGGCCATGTTGTCGCTGCCATCCAGATGCGGATCATACACCAGTCCTTTCCAGCCCACGGTCGTACGCGGCTTCTCCACGTAGACCCGCATGACCAGCACCATGCTGTCCGCTACCTCATCGGCAAGGCCTTTCAGACGCCGGGCATAGTCCAGCGCGCTGTCGCGGTCATGAATGGAACAGGGGCCCATCACGACCAGCATGCGCGAATCCTGTCCGTTCAGGATATTGCGGATCGTCTGACGATAACCTGCGATCTTTTCCTTTAGAGCGGGCTCAAGCGCAATGGTCTCCTTAAGGGCGCCGGGCGTCGGCAGCGGCTGGGCCATGGTGGGGACACCAGCATGACCGCTCTGGTCGGCGGACACGGGATGGGCCGTTTCAACAGTATCAAGCAAGGCGTTCATGGCGTTTTTCTATCCTTTGACAGCGTAATGAGGGTAAACGTGGAGCGCCCTGTATCAGCACGCCGGCGGTCAGCGCTCGAGTCGCCACCAGCGTGTGATTAAATCGCCAGTCAAACATCAGATAGTGGTCATAAGTCATTGTCATGCGGCTCTCCCTCTGATGTCTGTCGGATCATTTGCCGTGATGCGAAAAACAAAAAACCCCGGTGGCGTGCTGCCGACCGGGGTTTTTGAGGGTGGGCAGCACGGTGGATACCGGCACGCCCTGATGTTCAGGCGTGCCTGTCTCTAAACCAATAGCCCACTGGATAATCGACCGTGCTCAAGGCACACGACGACACCGCTGTTGCCTTTTGGGCCAGCAGGGTCAGCGTGTCATTGAGCGCGAAATGCAACATGCGACGTTATCCTGATCAAACATTTTGATACCACATCATGGGGCACCTGCCCTCATGATCGATCATCCGAGACTAGCATGACTTCCCGGGGTGAGAAACGCCTCAGATGAGAAACTCCCTCCAGATAAACAGCGCCGGCAATGCGGCGGCCAGCGATACCACCACTACGCCGGCCACCATACCGACCAGCAATGCACGATCCTTCAGTAACGTCGACGGCGATGTCATGATGGCCACCTGTCACGGTTGTTGGAACAACATTGTCTTGAACATCGTGGTTGTTGTCTGGCGAGTGGTTCGCCGCTATCAGTTCACTTCACATGGCGCCCGCCGTCAACAGGCAATGTGACCCCTGTGACGAAAGCACTATCGAGCAGATAGCGCACGCCCTGCCAGATCACCATCGGTCCGGGCACTGCCGGCAGCGCTGATTTACTGTTGAGATGCGCCACATAGTCATCGGTATCACGGGCGTTGAGCATGATGCCTGCCGGTGCGATGGTATTGACCTTGATATCGGGCGCAAAGCGTCCGGCCATCGACAGGGTCAGATTCTCGAGACCGGCCTTGGTGGCCGCATAGGCCATGTGCCTTTGCGAGCCGTGAGCGGCGCTATAGTCGGTAATATGGATGATGTCGCGCATGGGTTCGGGGCAGGCCATCAAAAGCTCGTGAGCATGCAGATTAATGAGATAGGGCGCCTGCATGTGCACCTGGAACATCAGGGCGAAATCCTCGCCGCAGGCGGCACTATCCTCATCACGCTGCCAGTGCGAAGCGTTATGGATGATGGCCCGCAGTGCCGGCGTCTGTGCCTTCAGTCGGGCAATGAAATCCAGAATGGCCGACTCGCTCGAAAAGTCGGCATAAAGGGCCACGATGCCCCGGGCTCTCAGCGCCTCGATGGCCGGTCGTTCACGGCGATAGGTAATGATGACCGGATGGCCATCGTCATGAAGGCGTTCGGCACAGTAGCGGCCCAGTCGCTGACCGCCGCCGGTGATCAGTATGGGCGCCTGACTCATGACGCCTCGCCCTGCCCCTTTACTCGGGGTGCATAGCTGAAAACATCGGAAAAGATTCGCTTGGCCATGGGCTCGATGCGCGCCAGCGTATCAACCACGGCATAGACCATGCCGGGGGAGCCGGCAATAAAGATGCTGGCTTCATCGGCGCGCTGGACCCGGTCATGCAGGGCGTTGTCGATGCGCTCGACCACGCCATCAAAATCCTCTTCTCCGGGCAGCTCCACGACCGGCGTAAAGCTGAAGTGCTCATTGTGTTCGGCCCAGTGGCGCGCCTGCCATTCCATGTAAAGCTCGCTGCGCGCGCGCGCCGCCCACCACAGATGGATAGGACGCTCGGGATGCAGGGCCAGCGAGGCCTCGATGATGGATTTCATCTGCGCAAACCCGGTACCGGCCGCGATCAGCAAAAGCGGACGCGGATCATCAAGTTCCAGCACGGATTCCCCGCCGGCCAGCGATACCTCGATATCGGCCCCCACATGGAGCTGTTCAAACAGCGCCCGAGCGTTGTCGCTTTCGGCGATATACTGGACATGCAGCTCCAGAATGCCCTCGCCGTTGGGCGCATTGGCAATCGAGAAAGGCAGATGATTGCCCTGCACAATCAGCGTCAGATACTGCCCCGGGGCAAAAAGAATCTGTTGCGGGTCGCCACGCAGAAACAGGCGATAGACATCGGCCGATAGCGTTTCCATGGTCTCGACCCTACAGGTCAGCGTCCTGGCAGACATGGTGCTTCCTTCAATCGATAGAAATGCAGCAGTGCATTGTGTCAGTAACTCCCAAGCCCTTGACCGCTCAGGTATGGATACCGTATGTGTCCCAGCGCTCGTCGACCCGGGCCTTGATCTCATCGCTCATGACAATCGGTGTACCCCACTCGCGCTGAGTCTCGCCCGGCCATTTGGAGGTCGCATCCAGCCCCATCTTGGAGCCCAGACCGCTGACCGGCGAGGCAAAGTCGAGATAGTCGATCGGGGTATTCTCCACCATGACCGTGTCGCGCGCCGGGTCCATCCGCGTCGTGATGGCCCAGATTACATCCTTCCAGTCACGAGTATTGACGTCATCATCCACCACGATCACGAACTTGGTGTACATGAACTGACGCAGAAAGCTCCAGACCCCCATCATTACGCGCTTGGCGTGTCCCGGATACTGCTTTTTCATCGACACCACGGCCAGGCGGTACGAGCACCCCTCGGGCGGTAGATAGAAGTCCACGATTTCAGGGAACTGGCGGCGCAGAATGGGAACGAAGACCTCATTGAGCGCCACGCCCAGCACCGCCGGCTCATCCGGCGGACGACCGGTATAGGTGGAATGATAGATGGGATCGCGCCGATGGGTGATGCGCTCGACGGTAAAGACCGGGAAGGTATCGACTTCGTTGTAATAACCAGTGTGATCCCCAAAGGGGCCTTCCGGCGCCATGTCATCAGGATAGATATGGCCTTCCAGCACGATCTCGGCACTGGCCGGCACGCTGAGGTCGGCATGATGGCACTTGACCAGCTCGGTTTTGGAACCGCGCAAAAGCCCCGCAAAGGCGTACTCGGACAGCGTATCGGGCACTGGCGTCACGGCGCCCAGAATGGTGGCCGGGTCGGCCCCCAGCGCCACCGCCACGGGGAAGGGCTCGCCAGGGTGGGCCTGCTGCCAGTCGCGAAAATCGAGCGCCCCGCCCCGATGGGACAGCCAGCGCATGATCAGGCGATTTTTCGACAGTTTCTGCTGACGATAAATCCCCAGATTCTGACGCTCCTTGTGCGGCCCTTTGGTAATGACCAGAGGCCAGGTCACCAGCGGCGCGGCATCCCCCGGCCAGCAGTGCTGTATGGGGATGGCGTCCAGATTCACGTCGTCCCCTTCCAGCACCACCTCCTGACAGAGCGCCTTTTTAACGTGACGCGGCCCCATGCTCATCACCTGCCTGAAGATGGGCATCTTCTGCCAGGCATCCCGAAAGCCCTTCGGCGGCTCGGGCTCCTTCAAAAAGGCCAGCAGCTCGCCGACCTCGCGCAGTGCCTCGACGCTGTCCTGCCCCATCCCCAGCGCCACCCGACGCGGTGTACCAAACAGGTTGGCCAGAACCGGCATGCGGCTGCCGCGCACGTTTTCAAACAACAGGGCAGGCCCTTCATCGCGCAAAACGCGATCACATATCTCGGTCATTTCCAGATAGGGGTCCACCTCGACGGTGACACGCTTGAGCTCCCCCATCCGTTCAAGCCCCTGGATAAACTCCCGCAGATCGCGATACTTCATGCCCGGTCCTGCTCCCGTAATAAAGCAAAGGGGCAGCATAGCATGCTGCCCCTTCCCTGCAGACGTCCCTCGGGGACGCCCGTCAAACCCGATCCGCGCTTTAGCGGCGCTTCATGGCCTCGAAGAATTCCAGATTGGTCTTGGTGTCCTTGAGACGATCAATCAAAAATTCGGTCGCGGCAATATCTTCCATCGGATTGAGCAGCTTGCGCAGAATCCACATGCGCTGCATTTCATCTTCCGAGGCGATCAGGTCTTCGCGACGGGTGCCGGAGCGGCGAATGTTGAGCGCCGGGTAGACACGCTTCTCGGCCAGCTTGCGGTCCAGATGCGCCTCCATGTTACCGGTCCCCTTGAACTCCTCAAAGATGACTTCATCCATCTTGGAACCGGTATCCACCAGCGCGGTCGCCAGAATCGTCAGGCTGCCGCCTTCCTCGATGTTACGAGCGGCACCGAAAAAGCGCTTGGGCTTTTCAAGGGCGTGGGCATCCACACCGCCGGTCAGCACCTTGCCGGAGCTTGGCACGACCGTGTTATAGGCACGGGCCAGACGGGTAATGGAGTCGAGCAGAATCACCACGTCCTTTTTATGCTCGACCAAGCGCTTGGCCTTTTCGATCACCATCTCGGCCACCTGCACGTGACGTGCCGGCGGCTCATCGAAGGTGGAGGCCACGACTTCGCCGCGTACGGTACGCGACATCTCGGTGACCTCTTCCGGGCGCTCATCGATCAACAACACAATCATGTGACATTCGGGATTGTTGCGGGTGATCGAGTTGGCGATGTTTTGCAGCATCATCGTCTTGCCCGCCTTTGGGGGCGAGACGATCAGGCCACGCTGGCCCTTGCCGATCGGCGAGGTCAGGTCGATGACGCGTGAGGTAATGTCTTCCGTGGAGCCGTTGCCGATCTCCATGACCAGACGCTCCTGGGGAAACAGCGGCGTCAGGTTTTCAAACAGGATCTTGTGCTTGGCATTTTCGGGGCGGTCAAAATTGATCTGATTGACCTTGAGCAGCGCAAAGTAACGCTCCCCTTCCTTGGGCGGACGAATCTTGCCGGCGATCGAGTCGCCCTTGCGAAGATTGAAGCGGCGGATCTGGGACGGCGAGACATAGATGTCATCGGGGCCGGCCAGATAGGAAGAGTCAGCACTGCGCAGGAAACCGAAGCCATCCTGAAGGATTTCGAGTACGCCATCGCCATAAATGTCCTCACCGCTTTTAGCGTGCTTTTTGAGGATGGCGAAGATGATGTCCTGCTTGCGCGAACGAGCCAGATTGTCGATGCCCATTTCCTGGGCAACTTCCAACAGCTCGGGAACAGTCTTTTGCTTGAGTTCGGTTAGATTCATCGGCTTGATTCGGAAATCGCTTTAGTCAGCATGGCTGTAAGAGATGCGGCCGGGACAGGAAACGGTATCTTGAATACCGCCTGATTTGTCGTCAGAGCCCGCGGGATCTCGACGCCTGATGGTTGTTGAAAACCAGGCTGTGGAGATGAACCCGAAAAGCGCCTCGTTCGAAGGAAAGAAGTAACATGACGGTAAAACCCGAGTTCAGCACCGATCGCATCAGGGTCAGTTCGTCTGCTTGAGAAATGGCGTGGCAGACTGGGAGAAAAGCAATACGACCCTGTTGGCTCGCTCGGCGGCTGGCAAGCAGCTGAAATCAGGCGAACGCACCGATGTTAGACAACGCTGATCGTCGACGCAAGCCCTTTTATTGCTCGGCTATTGCCTGTCCGAATCCCCCGGCCCCGGACCTTATTCAAAGATGCTCATCAAGAAGCTGGTGTAGCTGCGCTCGGGAAAGGGCTCCGACTCGCGTGGTTTCAAGCGTGCCATCGATAAAAAGACACAGCGTCGGCACGCCTCTGGCCCCCAGACGCCCGGCCAGGGCCGGCGAGGCGTTGATGTCGACACGATAGATCTTCACCCGATCGACGTAGTGCTGCGCCACGTCTTCAAGGGTCGGCATCAGGGTACGACAGGGACGACACCAGTCGGCTTTCAGCACCACAAGTGCCGGCTCATGCCTGTCGGCCACCTCCTGCTCGAAACGGTGCTCATCCAGATCAGTGATGATACTCATGCCCTTCCCCATTGACGTCGTCTCCTCGCCTGCCCCCGACAGGGCGAGCGGCTCGTTTAAGCAATTGACATGATATCAGCCTGACATCACTCTTTGGCGAACCATTACCTGACCGAAGGGGCCTGATGCGCGAGGGCTGCCGGGTCAGCAACGCCATGGAATCGGCTCATGACGCATGTTCAGACAATACCCTCTTCCGGCCCTCTTCGCCTGGCGGCGGTGGATCTGGGGTCCAACAGCTTCCACCTCCTGATCGTGGAGGCAGATAACGGCCACTTTACCGAACTGGAAAAGTGCAGCAAAAAGGTACAGCTCGCCGCTGGACTTGATGACCATGGTCAGCTTGATGAAGGCGTCATGGCGCGCGCGCTAAAGTGCCTGGAAGAGTTCGGCACCATCATCGATGAACATCGGGTCGATCGGCTAAGGGTGGTCGGCACCAATGCTCTGCGCACGGCCGCCAACAGCATCGACTTCGTGATACGCGCCGAACAGTGCCTAGGCCAGCGCATCGAAACCATTTCAGGCCGTGAAGAAGCCCGCCTGATTTATCAGGGGGCCTCGACCGCCTGGCAGGAAGACACCACCCATTGCCTGGTCGCCGATATCGGCGGCGGCTCGACCGAGCTGATCGTGGGTACCGGTACCCGGCCACTGGCGCTGGAAAGCCTGGAAATGGGTTGCGTAGCCTACACGCGGCGCTTTTTTGAAAGCGGCGAGATCACCGAGGCTACCATGGCAAGCGCCGAGCAGGCTGCCCTGCTGGAACTGGCCAACATCACCACGCACTATCGCCGACTGGGCTGGCAGCGTGCCATTGGTACTTCCGGCACCATCAAGGCCGCGGCGGCCACGCTCAGAGCGATGCAGCCGCATCTCAAAAAGGGCGAGATCACCCGCGAAGGGCTTGCAGAGCTGCGTCAGAAGCTGATCGATCTGGGCCATCTTGACCATGTCAGCATGGCCGGACTCAAAAGCAATCGCGCTCGTGTCTTCCCGGCCGGTGTTGCCATTTTAAGCGCCATCTTTCAGGCACTGAATCTGGAGCACATGCAGCATACCAATGGCGCCCTGCGTGATGGCGTACTGCTGGATCTGCTCGCGCGCGATACTCGCCATGACGTGCGTCATACCACTCTGGGCGACATGCAGCGCCAGTATCAGGTCGATGTTCAGCATGCCGAGTACGTAGCCGCCACGGCCCTGAGGCTGTTTGATCAGCCTGAAGCGTCGCGGGGACTGGACGATGCCTGCCGGCAACTACTGGAACAGGCCACCATGGTCCATGAAATCGGGCTGGGCGTGGCCCATAACCGCTACCATCAGCACGGCAGCTATCTGCTCGCCAACAGCGATATGCCGGGCTTTTCACTGCCCGATCAGCTGGCGCTGGCCTGGCTGGTTCAGGCGCATCGTCGCCAGCTCCCCGACCCCCCACCGCAGCATCGTGCGGCGCTGCCTTCAGGCGTGCTCGTACATCTGGCCCGCCTGCTGCGACTGGCCGTGGTGCTCTGTCGCGCGCGTGATCCGTCCAATGACTGGCAGCCGGCGTTGCACACTGATGAAAATGATGAGAAAGGTCTGGTGCTGACCTTTTCGGAGTCCGTACCCGAACTGCTGCGTCAGGATCTGGCACTGGAGCAGCAGTGGCAGCAGCGGGCGGGGCTACCGCTTTTGATCAATACGCCCTGAGCCATCAGGGTCAGCGTGCCCTGTCAGTCTCCAGCCATCGGCGGCCAGGCTTAAAGGCCCCAACACGCCGGCCGGCGTCTCGTCATGCCACACGACCATGATGCGGTCACGTTGCCATGGCGGCACGGCATGCTCCTGCAACAGCTTTTTAAGCGGGCGTCGCTGCCCGTGCAGCCGGAGTTTCTCTCCGCCGGCACGGGGTGTCAGTATCAGCGCGGCATGTTCGCCTGCCAGCGGCTGCATCTGATCCCGGACAACGCCCAGCGGGGTGCTGATCGGCGTGATGCCGTCCCACCTGAGTGACCACGACGAATCGTCAGGGCCATCCGTTTCGCTTTCAGACAGCAGAAAAAGCGTTTCGCGCCAGAGCCGTGCCTGGACACCGGGCCAGACAACGCACACCTGACGGTCCGGGCCGGCCCAGGCCAGCTGATCCAGCAAGGCCTCCAGCCGACCACGCGGAGGTGAGGCCAGCCCAAGACGCTGCAGGGCCATATCCACCACCAGTCGCTGCCTCGGCCGGCTCAGCTCGCAAAGCGCGGCGCGCGGCAGGCACTGAGGATGCTTGCCCAGCGCCGCCAGATCCATCTCTGCCAGCGCCTGCAAAAGCTCATCGGCTTCACGCAGATAGTCAGCGCTGCGCGCCATCTGCTCGGCCGCCGCCGGCCAGCGTTCCGCCAGAGGCGTCATGACGTGATGGCGCAGATAGTTACGGTCCTGAAGGTCGTCACCGTTGGTGGGATCATCGCACCAGCCAATGGCCTCATCGGCCAGACAGGCATCAATGTCTTCACGACTCGCTGCCAGCAGCGGGCGCTCGAGCCGGCCTGCCCCCAGTGCTCGATGCTTCGGCATGCCGGCCAGTCCGCGCACGCCGCTGCCGCGCATCAGGCGATACAGCAGCGTTTCAGCCTGATCAGCCTGATGATGGGCCATCCACAGGGTATCACCGGGCGCCAGCAGCGCTTCGAACACGGCGTAACGCGCGCGACGGGCATCGGCTTCCAGCCCGTCACGTGCCTTTAATGTTACCCGTTCAATATGGAGCGCCACCCCCAGCCGGTCACAGGCATGCTGCGCCGTAGCAAGGAAGGTATCGGCCGCCGGCTGCAGCCCGTGATGGACATGGACAGCGCGCAGGGTGACGCCGGGATAGCGCTGTACCGCGCGGGCCGCCAGCAGCAAAAGGCAGGTACTGTCCCGCCCGCCCGACAGCGCCACCCAGAGCGTGGATGTCGCAGCACTCGAGTGCAGCGCCGCCATGGCAGCCTCAATGCGCGCTTCAAGTGACGAACTCATGACCCAACGCTCCCTGCCCGGAGGTTTTCACCATCAAAAACGGGAAGGCCAGAGCCTTCCCGTTTTATAGCCCATCCTGATGACGTCTCGATCAGTCGAGGGCACCGTAGCTCATCAGGCGCTCGTAGCGACGCTCCAGCAGCGACTGGGTGTCCATGGCCTGGAGCACATCCAGCTGATGCAGCAGGGAAGCCTTGAGGCGACGGCCCATTTCAGGCATATGACGATGCGCGCCACCCAGCGGCTCCTCGATCAGCGTATCGACAAAACCCAGCTCCTTGAGTCGGGTCGCCGTGATGCCCATGGCCTGGGCCGCATCCGAGGCGCGATCGGCACTTTTCCACAGAATCGAGGCACAGCCTTCCGGCGAGATGACCGAATAGGTGGAAAACTGCAGCATGGACAGCGAATCACATACCCCGATCGCCAGTGCCCCACCGGAACCGCCTTCGCCGATCACGGTCGAGATAATGGGCGTTTTCAGGCGGGACATGACCGCCAGATTGCGCGCGATCGCCTCACTCTGACCGCGTTCTTCGGCATCGATGCCCGGATAGGCGCCGGGCGTGTCGATGAACGTCAGAATGGGCATGTGAAAGCGCTCGGCCATCTCCATCAGGCGGCAGGCCTTGCGATAGCCTTCCGGACGCGGCATGCCGAAGTTGCGGCGCACCTTGTCCTTGACCGTGCGGCCCTTCTGATGGCCGATGACCATGACCGGGCGATCATCAAGACGCGCCACGCCACCGACCAGAGCGGCATCATCGGCAAAGCTGCGATCGCCGTGCAGCTCATCGAATTCGGTAAAGATTTCAGCAAGATAGTCCAGCGTATAGGGACGCTGGGGATGACGGGACAGCTGAGAGACCTGCCACGAGGTCAGATCGCGAAAGATCTGCTCGGTCAGCTTGCGGCTCTTGTCCTCAAGCTTGGCAATCTCGTCACTGATGTTGATCTTGCTGTCGTTGCCCACCAGCCGCAGTTCTTCGATCTTGGCCTGCAGCTCGGCAATCGGCTGTTCAAACTCGAGATAATTCGGATTCATAGGGGTCGTCACAGAGCTCTTTCATCAACGCGAGCAGCGCAGGGCATGCACGACAGTATCGGCCTGGACCGTCGCAGCACAGAAAGGCAGCGCACGGCGTCGGTGAATCGGTGGGCCATTATCCCATTGTGGGCGTTGGGTGCAACCTTGAGACAACATCCATTGTACGGTGATGTCATCTCATGGTGTGCCCAGGATGTCAGCGGTAGCAGAGTCTGACCTCTGGATGGCCTTCCACGCCCTCCTGCAACCCGGTGATCAGCTCGTCACAGGGCGAGACCCGCCACTGCGGATCAAACTCGAGACAGCCACCGGCGTGGCTGTTGCGATATTGAAGCCGAATGGGCAGCCCTTCCTGGTCCAGATGTGGCGTCAACCGATCCATCAGCGTGCGGCTGAAGCGTCCATTGATGCGCTCGGCATCGATACTGATTTCAATCGCCTCACCAAAGCGGGCGCGGGCCTCGACCATGGGCGTGACCTCCTTTGCCCGCAGGCGCAGCCCGCCGGAATAGTCATCCAGGCTGACCTCGCCTTCCAGAATCACGACCCGGTCGGCCGCCAGATGCTGGCGCACCTGATCATAGAGCTCGCCAAACAGGGACGCCTCGATACGGCTGGTACGGTCATCCAGGGTCACAAAGGCGATGGTATCGCCCCGCTTTGACTTCATGGTGCGCATGGCCACGATCAGGCCGGCCACACGCTGAGGCTCTCGCGAGGGCTTTAAATCGACAATGCGGGTCGAGACAAAGCGCTTGAGTTCGTTTTCATATTCATCGATGGGATGACCGGTCAGGTAAAGCCCCAGCGTATCCTTCTCGCCGGCCAGCCGGTCACGGTCACTCCAGTGGCGCACGCCGCGATGATCGCTGTAGACATCCAGCGTCTCTTCATCCTCACAGACAAACGCCTCACCAAACATGTCCACCATGCCGATGCTGGCATTGTTCTGGCTCTGCGACGCCGCCCGCAGGGCATCTTCCAGCGCCGAAAACAGCACCGCGCGCGAGGGACCCAGATGATCCAGTGCCCCCGAGCGGATCAGCGCCTCCAGCGTGCGCTTGTTCATGCGTTTGCCATCTATGCGGCGGCAGAAATCAAAGAGATCACGAAACGGCCCACCCGCCTCACGCGCTTCGACAATAGCGCCGATCGGGCCTTCACCCACGCCGCGAATGGCGCCCAGTCCGTAGACCACCTGCCCCTGCTCGTTGACGCTGAAGCGGTAGCTGCCGATGTTGACGTCCGGTGGGGTCACGGTCAGCCCCATGCGCCGGCACTCCTCGATCAACGGCACCACCTTGTCCAGGTTGTCCATTTCGGTCGAGAGCACCGCCGCCATGAAGGGCCCCGGATAGTGCGCCTTGAGCCAGGCGGTCTGATAGGAGACCAGACCGTAGGCTGCCGAGTGCGACTTGTTAAAGCCGTAACCGGCAAACTTCTCGACCAGGTCAAAGAGATTGCCGGCCAGATCGGCATCGATGCCGTTGCCAGCACACCCTTCCATAAAGCCGGCGCGCTGCTTGGCCATCTCCTCGGGCTTTTTCTTGCCCATGGCACGACGCAGCATGTCGGCCTGACCCAGGCTGTAACCCGCCAGCACCTGGGCGATCTGCATCACCTGCTCCTGATAGAGGATGATGCCGTAGGTAGGTTCCAGCACGCTCTTGAGCCATTCATGCTGATAGTCCGGATGCGGATAGGCAAGCTCGGCGCGCCCATGCTTGCGGTTGATGAAGTCATCCACCATGCCCGACTGCAGCGGGCCCGGGCGAAAAAGCGCCACCAGGGCGATCATGTCCTCCAGTGAATCCGGCTGCAGGCGCTTGATCAGCTCCTTCATGCCGCGCGATTCCAGCTGGAACACCGCCGTGGTCTCGGCCTTTTTCAGCATGTCGAAGGTCGGCTTGTCATCCAGCGGGATGGTGGCAATGTCCAGCGCCCCCTTTCCTTCTCGCGCCCGCACCGTATCGACCATCTCGAGCGCCCAGTCGATGATGGTCAGCGTACGAAGCCCCAGGAAGTCGAACTTGACCAGTCCGGCCTCCTCGATGTCGTTCTTGTCGTACTGCACCATCAGGCCACTGCCGTCCTCATCGCACAGCAGCGGCGAGAAGTCGGTCAGGCTGGTAGGCGCAATCACGACGCCCCCGGCGTGCTTGCCCGTCCCGCGGGTAATGCCCTCCAGCCGGCGCGCCATGTCCCAGATTTCCTGGGCATCCTCGTCGACGTCCAGAAATTCGCGCAGTGCGCTCTCCTGCTCGTGCGCCTTGCCCAGTGTCATGCCGACTTCAAAGGGGATGAGCTTGGAGAGCTTGTCGCCCAGCGAATACGGCTTGCCCTGGGCACGTGCCACGTCACGCACCACGGCCTTGGCGGCCATGGTGCCGAAGGTGACGATCTGGGAGACGGCATTGCGCCCGTAGCGGTCGGCCACGTAGTCAATGACCCGGTCGCGCTTTTCCATGCAGAAATCGACGTCAAAGTCGGGCATGGAGACACGCTCCGGGTTCAGGAATCGCTCGAATAGCAGGTCATATTCCAGTGGGTCGAGATCGGTGATCTCGAGCGCATAGGCCACCAGCGAGCCAGCGCCGGAGCCACGCCCCGGTCCCACCGGCACATCGTTTTGCTTGGCCCAGCGAATGAAGTCCATCACGATCAGGAAGTAGCCGGGAAAACCCATCTGATTGATGATATTGAGCTCGAAATCCAGCCGTTTGCGATACTCGGGCTCGTGCTCTTGGCGCGAACGTCCGGGATAAATGGGACGCTCGCCGCCAAAAAGCAGGTCCAGACGCCGGGTCAGACCGTCATGGGAGAGCTCGCAGAAAAACGCCTCCATGGTCTGACCTTCCGGCACCGGGTACTCCGGCAGAAAAATTTCGCCCAGTCGCATCTCGACACTGCAGCGTGCGGCGATATGGACACTGTTTTCCAGCGCCTCGGGAATGTCGACGAAAAGCTCGGCCATCTCCTCGGGTGTCTTGAAATACTGCTCCTCGGTGTAGCGCGTTTCCCGGCGCGGGTCATCCAGCGCCTTGCCCTCGGCAATCGACACCCGGGTCTCGTGCGCCCAGTAGTCCTCGCGGGACAAGAAGCGCACGTCGTTGGTCGCCACGACCGGTGTTCCGGTCTCCATGGCAAGCTGCACGCTCAAATGCAGGCACTCTTCATCGTTCTCACGCGAGGTACGCTGCAGCTCCAGATAGAAGCGGTCGGGGAAAAAGCGCTGCCATTCGGTGAGCAGCTCACGGGCCGTCTCGGCATGGCCGTGCAGCAAATAGCGGCCAATCTCGCCTTCCCGCGCTCCGGAGAGCGCGATCAGCCCGTCACTTTGTTCGAAGATCCACTCCTTGTGGAGATAGGCGCGCCCCTGCTGCTGACCATGCTGCCAGGCCCGGGAGATCAATTTGGTCAGATTGAGATAACCGGTCTGATTCATGGCCAGCAGGGTCAGGCGATAGGGATGGGCCGGATCCTGAGCGTTGTAGAGCCAGACATCACTGCCCACGATCGCCTTGAGTCCAGCGCCCTGCGCCTGTTTATAAATCTTGACCAGTCCGAACAGGTTCGTTTCGTCAGTGACGGCCAGCGCCGGCTGACCGACCTCGACGGCCTTCTGCGTCAGCGCCTTGAGTCGAATCAGCCCGTCAGTCAGCGAATATTCACTGTGCAGTCGCAAATGTACAAAGGGCGTGGTCATGGGTGCAGGCTCGCTATGGTCAACGAATGGCATCAGTCAACGAAGAAGATCGGGGAACATCGGAGAGGCCATGCCATGGTACCGATGATCACCGCTGCCGGGCCAGCGACCCGGCGAGAAGAGGGATGTTTTTACAGCCGGTGTCAGTCCGGCAACAGAGCTCTGACAGGGCGAAAGGAGCGCCGGTGTTCGGGCAATGGCCCCAGTCGTGCCAGCGCTTCCAAGTGGGCGCGGGTCGGATAGCCCTTGTGGGCAGCAAAACCATATTCGGGATGGCGCGCATCGAGTGCGTGCATCTGGGCATCCCGTGCCACCTTGGCCACGATCGAGGCCGCGGCAATGGCGGCTACCCGGCCATCGCCCTTGACGACCGCCTGACCCGGCAGACGGTGGCCGGGCAGGCGGTTACCATCGACAAGCAGATATTCAGGCGTGATCGATAGCCCATCGATGGCCCGGCGCATGGCCAGATGCGTGGCGTGATGAATATTGAGGGTGTCAATCTCACCGGAAGTGGCCTCCCCCAGCGACACGGCCAGCGCCCGCTCGCGAATCAGGCGATCCAGCACCTCACGGCGTTTGGGCGTCATCTTCTTGGAATCCATCAGCCCCTCGATGGGACGCTCGGGATCAAGAATGACGGCGCAGGCCACCACGGTACCGATCAAGGGTCCACGACCGACCTCATCAACACCCGCCAGACGCCAGCCCTGATAGGGGACGACCAGCGGCGGATGCTCGGCATTCGGCGTCATGATTTCAGGGATAAAATTCATGTCTTGTTGCGCTGTTGTTCAGAAGTGATCGGATCGGCGTGGCCGGGCCATCAGATCCAGGATGGCCTGGGCGGCCCGCGCACTGGCACCGCGCTGTAGCGTTCGGTGCATGTCGACAAAACGCGCACTCAGCGCACGGGACTCGAGTTCATTTTCAAGCATTGGTGCCAGCGCCAAGGCAATGGCCTCGCCTGTTGCATCATCCTGAATCAGCTCGGGGACCAGCGTCTCCTGAGCGATCAGATTGGGCAGGGAAATCCAGTGTGTTTTGACCAGACGACGGGCTATTTGCCAGGTCATGGGCGCCATGCGATAGGCCACCACCATGGGGCGATGGCAGAGCATGGCTTCAAGCGCCGAAGTTCCCGAGGTCAAAAGCACCGCATCGGATGCCGTCATGACCTCCCACGCCCGGCCGTCCACGAGGGTGATGCCTTCATCAAGAACGCCATGAGCCACCAGTTCCTCACGCCTTGCAGGAGAAGCTGCCGGCATGGCGACCTCGAGCTCGGGCAGGCGCTGTCTCAAAAGCCGAATCGCTTCAAGGAACACCGGCGTCATGAAGCCGATCTCGCTGCTGCGCGAACCCGGCAATACGGCCAGCACGCGGGGGCTATCGCTCATACCCAGCGCGTGCCTTGCCTGATGACGGTCGTTGTCCAGCGGCAGTTCTTCGGCCAGCGGATGACCAACAAACTGTACCGGCACGTCGTGGCGTTCATAGAATTCGGCTTCAAAGGGCAGAAACGTCAGCATCATGTCGACGGCGCGCCGAATCTTTTTGACTCGTCCCTGACGCCAGGCCCAGACCGACGGGCTGACGTAATGGGCCGTGGTCATGCCGTTTGATCTGAGCTGGGCTTCCAGTCCCAGATTGAAATCCGGCGCATCGATGCCGATCATGATGTCGGCAGGCCAGGCCTGCGCCTCGCGCCGCAGATGACGGCGTACGCCTACCAGGCGGGGAAGATGTCTGAGTACCTCGACAAGCCCCATGATGGAGAGCGTTTCCAGCGGATAGAGGCTCTCGAGCCCCTCTTCGATCATGCGCGGGCCGCCGATGCCACGAAAGCTCACGTCACCATGCTGGCGCTTGAGTTCACGCATCAGGGTCGCCCCCAGGATATCTCCCGAGAGCTCACCGGCTACCAGAAAAACACGCATCGAGGTTCTCTCCGGCCAGCGGCCTGCATCATCAGCGTGTCAAGCCACGCGATGAGCTTCTCAGCGAAGCGATGAAGACATCAAGCCAGGCACTGCGATTTGCCTGCTGATCCAGCTCTTCAAGGGCCTGCGCCAGCGTGCGCTGGCTGCGAAATACCAGTTTGTAGGCACGGCGCAGCTCGCTGATCACATCGCTTTCAAAGCCACGACGCTTGATCCCCTCGGCATTGAGCCCATGCGTGGCGGCCGGATTGCCGGTCACCATCACAAACGCTGCGATGTCCTTGGTGATGATGGAACCACCACCGCACATGGCATAGGTCCCCACATGGCAAAACTGATGCACGGCGGAGAGACCACCGAGAATCACGTTATCGCCGATATGGACATGACCGCCGAGCGTGGCCTGATTGGCGAGAATCACGTTGTCGCCCAGCACGCAGTCGTGAGCCACATGAGCGTAGGCCATGAAAAGCCCACCGCTGCCGATGCGTGTCACGCCCTGATCCTGGACCGTGCCGCGATGAACGGTGACGCCTTCGCGGAAGACATTGTTATCACCAATCTCGAGGCGGGTGGCTTCCCCCCGATACTTCTTGTCCTGACAGTCTTCACCGATGGTCGCAAACTGATAGACGCGATTGTTGCGCCCCATCGTGGTGGGCCCTCTGACCACCACATGCGGCCCGATAACGCTTCCGGCGCCAATCTCGACATCGGCACCGATCACGCTGAACGGGCCAACCTCGACATCATCCGCCAGACGCGCAGCAGGATCGATGATGGCAGATGGATGTATCAAGAGACTTTCCTCTCGGCACAGATGATGTCGGCTTCACAGACCACCTCACCTTCGACGTGCGCACGGCAGGAAAATTTCCAGATGCCGCGACGTGCCTTGAGCATGCGCGCTTCCAGCGTCAGCTGATCGCCAGGAAAGACCGGACGCTTGAGGCGAACATTGTCACTGCCGACATAGTAATAGATGTAGCCATCGGCGGGGCGCTTGTCGACGGTCTTGAAACCGAGGATTCCGGCCGCCTGTGCCAGCGCTTCAATGATCAGAACACCCGGCATGATGGGATGACCCGGGAAGTGGCCCTGAAAGAAGGGCTCGTTGTAGCTGACGTTCTTGCAGGCCGTAATGCATTCGCCCAGTTCCAGTGCGTTAACACGGTCCACGAGCAAAAACGGGTAACGATGGGGGAGATATTCCTGGATCTCGTTGATATCCATGACCATGGGCTCACAACCTCTGACATAACGAAATGCCTGCCGAGCCGGCAGGCATGTGACTGGCGGCCGCATGGCCAACCATTATGATATTTGCTGCCGCAGCAGCAATGGAAAACCGATTGCACCAGCAACCCGAGGGCGCTTATTCACCCTCGTTGTGGCGTTCAAGACGGGTAATTCTTCTGGCCATCTGGTCCAGCTGTTTGAAGCGCACGGCATTCTTGCGCCACAGCGCGCTGGGCATCGAGCCAGTCCCGGAGGAGTAGATACCGGGCTCATTGATAGAGTTTGTGACAAGACTCATGCCGGTCACGTTGACGCCGTCACACAGGGTCAGATGGCCTGCAAGGCCTACCCCGCCCCCCAACTGACAGTGGCGTCCGACATGGGTAGAACCGGCAATACCAACACAGCCGGCTAGCGCACTGTGATCACCAATGTGAACGTTGTGCGCAATCTGCACCTGGGAGTCGATCTTGACGTTGTCACCGATGACAGTGTCATCAAGCGCCCCACGATCAATGCTGGTGCAGCTGCCAACTTCCACATCGTCGCCGAGGATCACGCCGCCAAGCTGTTCAATCTTGTGCCAGCGGCTGCCATCATGGGCAAAGCCGAACCCGTCACCACCGATCACGGCACCACCGTGGATGATGGCCCGGGCACCGATGATGACCCCGTGATACAGGGTCACTCCCGGATGGATCAAACTGTCCTCGCCCACCGTGCAGTACTCTCCGACCACGCTGTTTGCACTGACAGTGACCCGATCCCCCAGAGTGACGCCAGCACCAATGACTGCATGAGCGGCTACGGTGACATCACTGCCCAGCTGCGCGGAGTCATCGATCACCGCAGTCGGGTGAATGCCCCCCTGCTGGCTGGGCAGAATCGGAGCAAAGCAGCGAGACAGATGCGCATAGCCCAGATAGGGATTGTCGATGGCCAGCGCCGGCACGGGGCACTGATCGACCATATCCGGGTGCAGCATGACCGCAGCGGCCTTCGTACCCGCCAGATCCTTCAGATAGGCACGGTTGGCCAGAAAGGCAATGTCGGTCGTGCCGGCATCATGAAGGGTCGACAGCCCGTCAACACGCACGGCGCCGTCCCCGTGAAGAGTGGCCCCAAGGCGCTGAGCGAGCTCGGCGAGTGTGTAACCTTGACTTGAATATCTTGTCATCTTGGTGGAGCGACGCGCGCCTTCAGTTGAGCGAGTTGAAGGTTTTGGTCACTTCCTGAGTCAGATCCAGCGTATCACCTGCATAGATCACGCTGTTGCGATCAACCAGCACGTCCACGTTGTGACGCTTGACTACCTGCTCGATGGCACGATCGAGCTTGGGACGTGCCTGCTTCAGGAAGGCCTGCTCCTGCTGAGCCCGCTTCTGTTCAAGCTGACCACGCTGTTGCTGAAACTGGCCGCCCTTCTGACGCAGTTGTTGCATGACGTTTTGTCGCTCGCTGTCGGACATCACGTCACCATTGCTTTGCAGACGCTGCTGGAGCTTTTGAACTTCCTCGCCCAGCGCCTTGACCTGCTGCTGCTGACTGCCCAACTGATTCTTGAGCTGGTTCATCGACTGCTGCGCCGAAACGGTTTCCAGCAGCGCCTGCTGCCAGTCAAGCACCGCTACTTCATTGGCCTGTGCAGCCCCTACCGTCGTTCCAAGCGCTCCGGTCACCGCCAGAGCCAGCATCCACTTACGCATTACTCAACTCCTGAAATTCGTATCATTGTAACGCAATGGCCAATGATCAGAAGGTCTGGCCCAGCGAAAACTGGAAGAACTGGGTATCGTCGTCATCCTTTTTATTGATGGGACGTGCTACCGAGAAGGTCAGCGGCCCCACCGGCGTCAGCCAGGAAAGCCCCAGGCCAGCGCTATAGCGAAGGTCACCCAGATCAATACCGGAGCTGCACTCGGAAGTACGTCCCGACTCGACGGGGTAGCAATCACTCAGGAAGGTGTTACCGGCATCAATGAAAAAGGACGTCTGAACCTGGCGATGGTCCTCTATAAAGGGCGTCGGAAAGATCAGCTCAGCGGACCCTTCCACCAAGATGTTACCGCCCAGTGTATCGTCGTCGCCATCATTGCGCTCTGTGGTGCGCTGACCCAGCGTATTGCTTCGGAAACCGCGCACGGAGCCCAGACCACCTGAATAGAAGTTCTCGTAAAACGGCATGTTATCGGTGCCGCCAAAGCTGTCGGCGTAGCCAAGCTCCGAGCGGAACTTGAGCGCCCACTCCTCGGTCTTGATCGGGAAAAGCTTCTGGCCCTGATAGCGCAGCTTGTAGAACTGGGCATCGCCACCGGCCGTTTCCACGGAAGCATTCTGATAGCTGCCCGCCGTGGGCAGGATGCCACGGTTGAGGTTATTACGGGTCCAGCCGGCGGTCAGGCTGTAGGTATTGAAATCCTTGCCTTCGTCGTCGATAAACTGAACGATTTCCGAGGGGGAATCGTCGTAGTCATCGACATGCAGGCTTTCAAGATTGACACCGAAGTTCAAGCGCGACAAATCACTGATGGGATAACCGAAATTCACCCCACCGCCAAAGGCGTCGGTGGAATAGGTCGAAATATCGGAATCCTCATAATCGGTAGACCGATAATAGAGGTTATAACCGCGCGAGATGCCATCCAGCGTCCAGTAGGGATCGGTATAGCTGAACCGCAGGTTCTGGTAGTACTTGCTGGTCTGCGCACCTATATCCACACGATTGCCCGTCCCCAGAAAGTTGCGCTGGGACAGTGAGGCACCGTAAATGATGCCTTCGGACTGGGCAAAACCAAGACTGGCCGAAATGCTGCCCGAGGGCTGCTCTTCGACGTTGTAGGTGACATCCAGCTGGTCGGGCGTATCGGCCACCGGCTGGGTATTGACCTCGACCTGACGGAAAAAGCCCAGCCGCTCAAGGCGTGCCTGAGAGTCGCTGATGGCATCGGTAGAGGCCGGCGCGCCTTCAAGCTGGGTCATTTCACGACGCAGCACTTCATCGGCGGTGGTGGTATTGCCGCGGAAGTTGACGCGGCGAACATAGGCACGACGACCTGGCTCAACGTTGAAGGTCACATCGACCCGGTCGTCGTTGTCATGAATATTGGGCACGGCCTCGATACGGGCGAAGGCAAAGCCCTGGGCACCCAGCGCCTTGCGAAGCGCCTCGGAAGAGGCGGTCAGATCCGACTGGGAAAAGATCTCGCCGCTTTTGGCCTGGACCAGACTACGCGCCTTGTCATCAGGCATTTCGATGTTGCCGGCGAAGTTGATATCGCCAAAGCGATAGCGCTTGCCCTCATCGATATTGACCGTGACATAGATCGAGGACTTGTCAGGGCTGATCGAGACCTGGGTCGAGTCGATGGCGAAATTGACGTAGCCGCGGTCAAGATACCAGGAACGCAGACGATCGAGATCGCCCTGAAGCTGCTCGCGGGAGTACTGATCGGACGAGAACCAGCCAAGGAACCAGCCCGGACGGTCTTCAAGCTCGAACTGCTGCCGCAGGGTGTCATCGTCAAAATCCTGGTTGCCCACGATATTGATCTGCTTGATGCGCGCCACGTTGCCTTCGTTGATATCGATATCAACCTGCACGCGGTTTTGATCAAGCTCATGGACCGAGGTCGAAATGCGGGCGCTGTAACGCCCCTGCCCCTGGTAAACCCGCTCCAGCTCGCGCTGCATCTCTTCAAGTGTCGAGCGCTGAAGCACCTGCCCTTCGGACAGACCTGCATCGCTCAGCCCCTTTTTGAGCTGATCCTCGGGAATCTTGGAGTTGCCCTTGATATTGATGCTGGCAATAGAGGGACGTTCATCGACATCGATCACCAGAACATCGCCATCCCGACCCAGCTGCACATCATCAAAAAGGCCGGTACGAAACAGCGCCTTGCCGGCATTGGAGATCGACTCATCACTGACCGTATCATGGGCGGAAATGGGTAACGCGTTGAACACGGTCCCCGCAGAAACACGCTGCAACCCTTCCACGCGAATATCGGAAACCTCGAAGGACACGGCAAATGCCGCCTGGGAGGCGCCCATTAACAACACCGCCCAACCTGTAGCTCTAATCTTCATGCCGTCATTTCGCTTGTTACAGAATTCCGCCCACTCGGGGCCCGCTTTTGCTCAAGGTTCATGCCAATGCCCTGACAGGGTCCAACAAAAAGGAAACCATTTCGCTTATCGACATCGATGCTCCGAGCGGGAAGGCCAGTATGACACTCCAGAGACGCCAGCAGTAACCATCAACCACCCTGACGGGAACAGGCACCTTATACACAACCCCACCACCCTGACAAGCGCGGACGTCATGGGCTCGGTACAGAATTTGTAATAATCGCGGCGACAACGGCCCCGGTTGTCATGCTCAAAGCCATCGAAGCTATCAAAGACGCATGATGTCAAAATAAAAGGCCATCAGCATCAGCGAGGCGATCAGCGCCATGCCAATACGAAGTCCGAATGCCTGCACGCGCTCAGAAACCGGCCGACCTCGCACCAGCTCAATGACGTAATACACCAGATGCCCACCATCCAGTACAGGCACCGGCAAAAGGTTCAACACCCCCAGGCTGATGGAGAGATAGGCCAGAAAACTGATAAAGGTTTCAAGACCCGACCGCGCCGAATCTCCTGCCACCCGCGCGATCGTAATTGGCCCGGACAGGTTGGAAGGTGAAATCAGCCCCGTGATCATCTTGCCGATGGACCCAACGGTCAGGGACGTCATTTCCCCGGTACGCGACAGTGCCTGCCCCATGGCGCCCAGCGGCCCCCAGGACAGGGTGCGTTGATACTCCTCAGGCCAGCTGACACTGCCGACGCCGGCCCCCATGAACCCGGTGGTGGCGCCATCCTGCTCACGCCCCTCGGGCGTGACCGTGATCGCCATGTCACGACCGTCGCGCTCTATACGCATTGCAAGCGGCGTATCGGCGGCGGCCTGCACGCGCGACACCAGATCCTCCCATGTCGATATGGGCTGACCCTCCACCGACCTGATGCGATCCCCCGGCTGAAGACCGCCCTGCGCCGCCGGGCTGTCGTCAAGAACCTGCCCAATGACCGGAGCAACTGCAGGGCGCCAGGGTGTAAACCCGAGCGTTCCCAACGGCTCGGGCGGGTCCTGACGCGCCATGAAACGCTCAACCGGTAGCTGATGCGTTTCAAGGCGTCCCTGCCTGTCTTTTGTGGAGACCTCGAGATGGCCACTGGTACCGATTTCGGCCACCAGCGCCAGGTTGACGCCGTTCCAGTCCGGCGTCTGCCGACCCTGAACGGAGACAATCTCCTGACCGTTTTGCAGCCCGCCGTGCGCAGCTGGTGAGTCCGGCGCGACCTCGCCGACCATGGGCACGATGGCCGTGGTACCGGCCATGAACATGACCCAGTAGGCCACCACGGCCAGAATAAAGTTGGCCAGCGGCCCTGCGATCACCACAGCGATCCGCTTGAGCACATGCTGACGATTAAAGGCCAGATGCTGCTCATCAGACGCTACCGGCCCTTCGCGCTCATCCAGCATCTTGACGTAGCCGCCCAGCGGGATGGCCGCCAGGGCAAACTCGGTGCCGTGACGGTCCACTCGGGAGATCAGCGGCTTGCCAAAGCCCACCGAAAATCGCAGGACACGAATGCCACAGCGCCTTGCCACCCAGAAATGGCCGAACTCATGAATCGTGATCAATAGTCCAAGTACGACAATGACCGCGATGATATTTTGCAGGATTCCCATGGCTATCCTCCGGCAGCAGTCATGGCCAGCTCATCAATAACCACCTGCGCCTCGTGCCGCGCCAGACGATCCTGCGCCAGGATCACGTCAAGCTCATCGGCACTGCGACGTTCGATACGTCCCATGACGGTTTCAACCACGAAAGGAATATCGGTAAAGCCGATACTGCCGGTCAGAAAGGCATCCACGGCAATCTCGTTGGCGGCGTTGAGTACGGCAGGCGTCGTGCCACCTGCCATCATGGCTTCTCGTGCCAGTCTGAGGCAGGGGAAGCTTTCAAGGTCAGGCGTTTGAAAATCAAGGCGTGCCACGGCAAAGAGGTCCAGCGGTCTGACACCGGCATCAATACGCTCGGGCCAGGCAAGCGCATGCGCGATGGGGGTACGCATGTCCGGATTGCCCAGCTGGGCCAATACCGAGCCGTCGCTGTAAGCGGCCATGGAGTGAATCACGCTTTGTGGATGAACAACCACATCAATCTGGTCCGGCGTGGCATCGAACAGCCAGCAGGCTTCGATCAGCTCAAGCCCCTTGTTCATCAGCGTGGCGCTATCGACCGAAATCTTTCGTCCCATGGACCAGTTGGGGTGCGCGCAGGCCTGATCGGGCGTCACATGGGCCAATGCCTCCCGGTCGTAATCGCGGAAGGGACCGCCCGATGCCGTCAACAGCAATCGGGTAATCCCGTGACGCTCGAGCCCACCGCGATGCTTCCGCGGCAGACACTGAAAAATGGCGTTGTGTTCGGAATCCAGCGGCAGCAGTGTGGCGCCGGAGCGGGCCACTTCGCGCATGAACAGCGCACCGCTCATGACCAGTGCTTCCTTGTTGGCCAGTAGAACCCGCCGCCCGGCACGAACGGCGGCCAGCGTCGGAATCAGTCCGGCAGCGCCTACAATGCCGGCAACCACCACTTCTGCCGCACCCGCCACCTCACACAGCGCCCGCTCTCCCCAGCTGACCCGGGTGGCCACCTGATGTGCTTCCAGCGCTGCGCCAAGCTGACCAGCCTCCTCCTCACTGCCCAGCACCGCATGCTCGGGCTGATGTTTTAGACACAGCGCCAACAATTTTTCAACGCTCGAATGGGCAGTCAGTGCGTGCAGACGATAACGGTCAGGATGGCGTTCGATAACATCAAGGGCACTGGTACCGATGGAACCGGTAGCCCCCAGCAGGGTGACGGTCTGCATGAAAGAGATCCTGAAAACTGAAACGGATGGGAGGCACAAAACGCGCGACCCGAGCCGATTCAATCATGATCATCGGCTGCAGGCCACAAAACCGCATGCTGACAACGATTAACCGATCCAGGGTGCCAGCAGGGCAAAAATGGGAATGGCAGCGGTCAGGCTGTCGATTCTGTCCAGCACTCCGCCGTGTCCCGGCAACAGATTGCCGGAGTCCTTGATGCCACGATAGCGCTTGAGCATGCTCTCATTGAGATCGCCCAGCACCGAGGCACCAGTAACAATGGCGCTGATGATGACCAGTACCAGCGTCTGGCCAATACCCATGCCCTGAAAGAGTGCCATGATCAGCGCAAGAACAGCTGTGCCGCCCAGCGCGCCGTAAACACCGGCCCAGGACTTGCCAGGGCTGACCCTGGGAGCCAGCTTCCGATTGCCATAGGCACGGCCGGCAAAATAGGCCGCGATATCGGCGCCCCAGACCAGAAACAGCACGTACAGAAGCCATATCGGTGATTCGCGCAACAAAAGCAGACCTACCCAGCAGGGTAGTAACGCCCATAGGCCCATGGCATAGCGCATCCCACGGCTGCGCCACTGGTCAGTATTGTCGGGATAGCTGATGACCCAGTAGAGACAGAGCAGCCAGCCGGCCAGCGCGATCCACAGTGGCCAGGTCTGCAAGGCAGCACCGGAGGACCAGCCCAGCGCCATCAGAGCAATCAGTGTCACTGTAAACAGGGCGCGATCCTTGAGGCTCTCGCCGCCGGAAAGATTGGACCACTCCCATGCAGAAGCGGCGACCAGTAGGCCCACGAACGTGGCAAACCAGCCGCCTCCCAGTACAAACAGCAGTATCAGTGACGCGGGCCCGATGGCCAGCGCTGTCAACACCCGTTGCTTAAGCACCCTGAACCTCGATTTGTTCGTCGGTCATGCCAAAACGGCGCTTGCGACCAGAATAAACACTCAATGCTTCATCGAAGGCATCGCCATCGAAGTCAGGCCAGTATAGTGGTGAAAAGTAGAATTCTGCGTAGGCCATTTGCCAGAGAATAAAGTTACTGATGCGCTGCTCGCCACTGGTACGAATGCAAAGATCCACTTCCGGGATCCCTGTCGCTGACATTTCACGCTCAAAAAGCGCTTCGTCAATGTCATTGGCCGACAACTGACCATCCTCAACCTGGCGCGCGAGACGCTGTGCGGCACTGGCGATATCCCAGCGACCACCATAGTTGACGGCCACGATCAGTTTCAGTCCCTGGTTATGGCGGGTCAGATGCTCGGCTCGATCAATGGCACGATTCAGGGAGGAAGATAGCTTCGAGCGGTCACCGACGATGCATAGGCGGATACCGTTTTTATGCAGTCGGGAGACCTCACGCTTGAGCGCCATGATGAAAAGCTCCATCAGGGCACTGACCTCCTGCGCCGGACGCTTCCAGTTCTCACTGGAAAAGGCAAACAGGGTAATGGCTTCAAGGTGATGTTCGGCCGCGCGCTTGATCACGGCCCTGACCGACTCTACTCCGGCATGGTGACCGCGCACGCCAGACAGCCCACGAGACTTGGCCCAGCGGTTGTTGCCGTCCATGATGATAGCCACATGCCGGGGCATGTTTGAAAACTTGTCAGGCGTCATGACTTCTCACTGCAGGCACGGCAGCACGCCGTGCCCTGAATCGGATGGTTTCGGGCCAGAACCTCAGACCTGCATCAGATCGCTTTCCTTTTGCTCAAGCGACTTGTCGATCTCGGCAATAAAACGATCGGTCAGCTTCTGAATACCGTCCTGTCCCTGACGCTCTTCATCTTCCGAAATCTCCTTCTGCTTGAGAAGGGATTTCAGATCACCATTGGCGTCACGACGAATATTGCGCACGGCAACACGCGCATGCTCGGCTTCAGTCCGTGCCTGCTTCGTATACCCCTTGCGGGTTTCTTCCGTCAGCGCGGGCATCGGCACACGAATGACCGTCCCTGCCGTGGATGGGTTCAGACCAAGATCCGCCGTCATGATGGCCTTTTCCACCTTGGGCACCATGGTTCGTTCCCAGGGGACCACTGACAGTGTCCGAGCATCTTCGACGTTGACATTGGCCACCTGAGACAGCGGCATTTCAGCACCGTAATACTCGACACGCACGGCATCGAGAATACTGGGGTGTGCACGACCGGTGCGGATCTTGCCAAAGGCCGACTGCAGCGATTCAACACTTTTCTGCATACGGCTTTCGGCGTCTTTCTGGATCTCGTTGATCACTTTATAAATCCTCTACTCAGCCTTTTTGTTCCACCGGGCCGTTATCGACGATAGTGCCTTCACGACCACCCATGACAAGATTCAACAACGCGCCGTGGCGCGTCATGTCGAAGACGCGAACCGGCATGTCATGGTCACGTACCAGACAGATGGCGGTCAAATCCATGACGCCGAGTTTCTGGTCGAGTACATCATCGTAGCTGAGTCGATCATATTTGGCGGCATCGGGATGCTTGACGGGGTCCTTGTCGTAGACACCATCAACCTTCGTGGCCTTGATGACCACGTTGGCATCGATCTCGATACCGCGCAGGCAGGCAGCACTATCGGTGGTGAAGAAGGGGTTGCCGGTGCCTGCCGAGAAAATCACGACATCACCGGAGGTCAGGTAGCGTATGGCCGTGCGGCGATCATAGTGTTCGACCACACCGCTCATGGGAATGGCAGACATGACGCGCGAGCGGATGTTGGCGCGCTCCAGCGCATCACGCATGGCCAGGGCATTCATGACCGTGGCCAGCATGCCCATGTGATCACCGGTGACCCTGTCCATGCCGGCGGCATGAAGCGCCGCGCCACGAAACAGGTTACCACCGCCGACCACGATACCCACCTGGACACCAATGCCCACCAGTTGGCCGATTTCCAGCGCCATTCGATCCAGTACCTTTGGATCAATACCGAAGTCCTGTTCGCCCGTCAGCGCCTCACCCGAGAGCTTGAGCAGAATACGCTTGTACTTGGCGCTACGTTCAGTATTTGGGGGCATGTGACATCCTCCTGATGGCCCGAGGGGAGAAAACGTGATGTGTATTGCCGGTCATGGCAGAAGATGCCATGCCTGAGCAGATACGCGAAGGCGTGCGCGAACGCACGCCTTCAAAACACCTGCGACCGATAACAACGGCCGCAGACAAAAAGCGACATGCCCGATCAGCTGCGGCGTGCCTGCTCCATGACTTCCCTGGCGAAGTCGACTTCTTCCTTCTCGATGCCTTCGCCAACTTCAAAGCGCACAAAGCTAACAACTTCAGCGCCCGACTGCTTGGCGTATTCGGCCACGGTCACATTCTGATCCTTGACGAAAGGCTGATTGATCAGACTGTTCTCGGCAAGATACTTCTTCAGACGGCCCTGAACCATTTTCTCGGCGATTTCGGCAGGCTTGCCTGCCATGTCGGGCTGCGCAAGGATAATCGCCTTCTCGCTGTCGAGCTCTGCCTGGGGCATGTTCTCGGGATGCGAAACCGACGGATTGATCGCAGCCACGTGCATGGCGATATCGCGTGCGACGTCCTGATTGCCGCCCTTGAGCACCACAACAGCACCGATACGATCACCGTGCACGTAGGCGCCAACGCTGCCGCCTTCGGGCGCATCGATGACGGCTGCACGACGCACCGTGATGTTTTCGCCGATTTTCTGAACCAGCTGGGCGCGGGCATCTTCAAGCTCGCCTTCCATCACGACCGCGATGTCCTCGCTGCGAGTATCCAGCACCTTGTTGACCACTTCATTGGCAAAGTTCTTGAAGTTGTCATCACGCGATACGAAGTCGGTCTCGGAGTTGACTTCGAGCATCACGGCGGTAGTGCCAGTCTCGGCGACGCGGGTCAGCACGGCGCCTTCGGCGGCCACACGGCCGGCCTTCTTGGCGGACTTCAGACCTGCATTCTTGCGCAGGTTTTCAATGGCGGTTTCGATATTGCCATCGGCTTCAGAGAGTGCCTTTTTGCACTCCATCATGCCAAGCCCGGTGCGCTCGCGTAGTTCCTTGACCAGAGATGCGCTGATAGCTGCCATGTCATGAACCTCTGTTGAATCATGTATTCGGTTCCGGAGACACCGGAACAGGAAGAAAAATCGGTAGCATTACGAAAGGACAGTCTCGAGACAAAGGGTCGGACACTGCGGTCGACGCGGTTTACCGTCTCAAAAAAAGGGGCCCGTAAGCCCCCTTTGTACACTGTCATTCACAGACACCGGCAGCAGACTCGCGCCGATGCGGGTGACATTACTCGGAAGCTGCTTCAGCGGCTTCGTCGACTTCAACAAACTCGTCGCCGCTGCCTTCCTTCGACTTGGCACAGGCATTGGCAATCGCCTGAACGTAGATCTGGATGGCACGGATGGAGTCGTCGTTGCCGGGGATGATGTAGTCAACACCGTCCGGATCAGAGTTGGAATCCACAACGCCGATGACCGGAATGCCCAGCTTGTTGGCTTCGTTGATCGCGATACGCTCGTGATCGACGTCAACCACGAACATGACGTCCGGCAGGCCGCCCATGTCCTTGATACCACCAATGGAGCGCTCGAGCTTTTCCTGCTCGCGCGTGGCCATCAGGACTTCCTTCTTGGTCAGCTTCTCGAAGGTGCCGTCTTCATGCATGGCTTCGAGTTCGCGCAGGCGCTTGATGGACTGACGAATGGTCTTGAAGTTCGTCAGCATCCCGCCCAGCCAGCGATGGTTCACGAAGGGCTGGCCTACGCGAGTCGCTTCCTCGGCGATGATCTTGGCCGCAGCGCGCTTGGTACCAACAAACATGATCTTGTTGTTGTTGGCAGACAGACGCTCAACCACGGAGACGGCTTCATTCAGCGCCGGCAGCGTATGTTCGAGGTTGATGATGTGAATCTTGTTACGAGCGCCGAAGATGTACTTGCTCATCTTCGGGTTCCAGTAACGGGTCTGGTGACCGAAGTGGGCACCTGCCTTGAGCAGGTCACGCATATTGACTGACATGATGACTCTCCTGAGTATCGGGTTAAGCCTCCACGCACCCCATGGGTCCGACCGTTTTCACGGCACCCGGGACCATGTGTCGGTACATGTGTGGTCTCTGTGGTAATGGTTCAGACGCTTTCCATGATCGCCCGTCCACGATACAAGTTTGTCATACCCGGACATGGATTGCAGGAAAACGCGCGGCTTTATACCATATAATGCTGCCAGGATGAAGCCGAACCTTACTGTCACTGCCCCGCTTTCGGGGGGAATATCGACCCTGCGTCCTCGCACGGCTTCCCATTTCGTTTACCACGAGTCGCCATGAACATCCCCATCCATAATGCCGAAGATATCGACAAGCTGCGCATCGCAGGCCGACTGGCCGCCAGCGTGCTGGAGATGATCGAGGCCCACATTCGTCCGGGCATCTCCACCGGCGAAATCGACCGCCTGTGCCATCACTACATTGAAAACGAGATCGACTCGATCTCGGCCACCATCGGGTACCACGGCTACCAGCACGCCACCTGCATCTCGCTCAATCATGTGGTGTGCCACGGCATCCCCGACTTCGGCAAGAAGCTTAAAAAGGGCGACATCTTCAATATTGATGTCACCATCATCAAGGATGGCTATTACGGCGACACCAGCCGCATGTTTGTCGTCGGTGACAACATCAAGGGTGAACGACTGTCCCGCGTGGCGCAGGAGTGCCTTTATGAGGCCATGAAGATCATGCGCCCGGGTGTCTGGCTGTCCGACATCGGACGCGTCATCGAGGCGCACGCCACGGAAAACGGCTATAGCGTGGTTCGCGACTTCTGCGGTCACGGCATCGGACGCAGCTTTCATGAAGACCCGCAGGTGCTGCACTACGACGGCTATAACGAACATAATGACGCCGAGCTCAAGGAAGGCATGTGCCTGACCGTCGAGCCAATGATCAATGCCGGCGACTGGCAGACCCGGGTGCTCAGGGATGGCTGGACCGCTGTTACCCGCGACAAGAGCCTCTCCGCCCAGTGGGAGCATACCCTGATCATCACAGCAGATGGCGTGGAAGCCACCACGGCACGCCATGACGAGGACCTCGGGTTTCTGACAGACTGATCCGATCCCCCTCATGCCCTCTTCGGCCTGCCGGTGGCAGGCCCGTGGCGGACGCTGCCGCTCACTGCCTACTACGGTAACCGCCCATGCTGCTGCACCATTACCGGTTCACGCCGGACACCACCCTGATCGACATTGACGCCCTGAAAGCGCGTCTTGACCGGGACGCCTCCCCCATTGGCGCCATTCGGGAAGTACTGGCCGAAATCCGCAGTCGTCTGGACGAGCGGTTCAAAAATGGGGCAGACATTCGTGACCTGGTGTTTGGCAGGGCCTGGTGCATCGATCAACTGCTGGCGCTTTTATGGTCGCGCCTTGACTGGTGTGATGACGGCATCGCCCTGATTGCCGTGGGCGGCTACGGCCGCGGGGAGCTGCATCCGCACTCCGACATTGACCTGATGATCCTGCTGGAAGGCGATGACGACACGCCTTATCGGGAATCCCTGACCCGCTTTATCACGATGCTCTGGGACATCGGTCTTGATATCGGCCATAGCGTGCGCTCTCTCACGGACTGCGAGCGCGAGGCACGCGACGACGTTACCGTCATTACCAATCTGCTGGAAACACGGCGAGTGGCCGGCGCCGAGGCGCTTCTGGCGCAGATGCGCAAGCGCCTGGACCAGCTGGATACATGGAACAGCGAAGCCTTTTTTCAGGCCAAGCTTGTCGAACAAAAGGCGCGTCATCAGCGCTTCAACAACTCCGAGCATCATCTCGAGCCCAATATCAAAAGCTCGCCGGGCGGTCTTCGCGACATTCAGACGGTGACCTGGATCGCCAAACGTCATTTCGGCACCAACATCATCGAAGTGTTGATGCAGCGCGGCTTCATGACAGATGCCGACATGCGCATTGCCAGTCAGAGCCGGGCCTTTTTATGGCAGGTGCGCTACGCCCTGCACATGATCAGCGAACGCGCCGAGGATCGGCTCCTGTTCGATCATCAGCGCACCATCGCCACCCTGTTCGGTTACCAGGACACACCGGAGCGGCTGGGGGTAGAAGAGTTCATGCGCCGTTACTATCGCGTGGTGACCGCGCTGGTCGAGCTCAACGACATGCTGATTCAGAACTTCGAGGAAAATACCCTTCAGCACGATCAGCAGCCGGAGGTCGTTCCTCTCAATAACCGCTTCGAACTGGACGGACGGCATCTGCGCATTCGCGGGCCGCATGTGTTCAAGCGTCGCCCTTCCGCCCTGATCGAAATGTTCGTACTGCTGGCACAGCACCCCGATATTGAAGGCGTGCGTGCTGCCACCATTCGCGCCATTCGGGATCATCGCCACCTGATCGACAACGGTTTTCGGGCCGACCTGCGCAATCGCAGCCTGTTTCTGGAACTGTTACGCGGTGGCGGCATGGTGGCCCGCGAGCTGGGTCGCATGGCGCGCTATGGCATTCTGGGCAAGTATCTGCCCCGCTTTGGCCACATCATCGGCCTGATGCAGCATGACCTTTTCCATATCTACACGGTGGATGCCCATACCCTGCGCGTACTGGACGTCATTCAGCGCTTTCGAACGCCCGAAGGACGCGAGGACTACCCGCTGTGTGCCGCGCTCGTGGCGCGCGTGCCCAAGCTTGAGCTTTTGTGGATCGCGGGGCTTTACCACGACATTGCCAAGGGCCGCGGCGGTGATCACTCCCGACTGGGCGCCCGGGACGTGCAGGGGTTTTGCAGCCGCCACGGTGTGCCCCGGCGCGACACGCATCTGGTCAGCTGGTTGATCGAGCACCACCTTCTGATGTCCACGACCGCGCAGAAGCGCGATATCAGCGACCCGGAAGTCATCCGTGAATTTGCCGCCATCGTTCACGATGAGGTGCATCTCGACTACCTCTACCTGCTGACCGTGGCTGACATCAACGCCACCAACCCTACGCTCTGGAACAGCTGGCGCGCGGCACTGCTCAGACAGCTGCATGGCGAAACGCGTCGCGTACTGCGTCGTGGGCTTGAAAACCCGCTGGACCGTCAGGAATGGATCGAGGAGACACGCGAAGAAGCCCGCGCCCTGACCCAGTGTATGGGCGGCGAGTGCCAGGCCGTCGACGCCCTGTGGGAGACGCTGGGTGATGATTACTTCCTGCAATACAGTGCCAGCGAGATCGTCTGGCATACCCAGGGCATCCTGCAGGCCGGCGTGGAGGTCATGCCGCTGATTTTGATCAGCGCGCCGACCGAAGACATGACCGATGGCGGCACCAAGGTCTTTATTCACACCCGCTCGGTCAACAACCTGTTTGCCGCCACCGCCGCGGCCATCGATCAGCTGGGCCTGTCCATCCATGATGCGCGCATTGCTACCTCAAGCAATGGCTGGACGCTCAACACCTTCATCCTGCTTGACGGTGACGGCCAGGCGATTCGCGATCCCGTTCGGCTTCGGGAAATTCAGGTGCACCTGATCGAGGAGCTCGACGACCCGGACGACTATCCGCGCATCGTCAAGCGTCACACCTCGCGCCAGCTCAAGCATTTTCGCGTCCCCACCCGAGTACTCATTGAGCAGGATGAGGCCAATCAGCGCACGGTGCTGGAGCTGATCGCCGCCGATCGACCGGGACTTCTGGCCCATGTCGGGCAGATTTTCATGAGTTTTGACATCGTCCTGTCCGGGGCCAAGATCGCCACCCTGGGCGAGCGGGTCGAGGACGTGTTCTTTATTACCGATACGAACGGCGCACCGCTGACCGACCCGGCGCAGCAAAAAGCGCTGAGCGATTGTCTTCGCCGCGTGCTCGACGCCGAGGCCGGCATTGCCACAAAGGGATAGTCCCTGTCTGTCGGATAGTCCCGGCCTGCCGGTCACAGCGTCTTTCCCGATTTGAGCCTCGCCATGCAGGGCGCCTATAATCGCCGCCCAATGCGTCACGAGAGACACCCCATGCTGAAGCTTTACGGCCTTTCCAACTGCGACCGTTGCCGTCGCGTCCGCCGCCGGCTCGAGGCAGGTGATCAGGACGTCGAGATGATTGACCTGCGTCGTCTGGCCGACCAGGGCGGGCTGGAGGAAACCCTTCAGCATTTTCTGGCCTTTGTTGACTGGTCCACGCTGCTTAACCGGCGCAGCACCACCTGGCGTGGCCTGGAGGATGCCGAGCGCAGCGATCTGGATCAGGCGCGCGCCATGGCACTGATCAAGGCCCACCCGAGTCTGATACAGCGGCCGGTGCTCGACACCGGAACCGAGGTGCTGGTGGGCAAGGCCGTCGACGACTGGCCCGCCTGACCCATTCCCTTTTGATTCAAGGAGTTTTTCATGCTGAGTTTTGCACTGGGTATCGGCACCCAGAACCGTCAGGGCGACTGGCTCGAAGTCTATTACCCCGCCCCGCTTCATGCCCCCGAACGCAAGCTCATCGACACCGTGCGCAGCACGCTCGGTGCTCCCGAAGGCAACGTGGTTGTAAGCTTTCTGCCCGAGCACTGTGAAAGTCTGGCCGAGGCCCTGACGCATGCCGGCAATGACGAACAGGCCGACATCGCCCGCGCCATGGCGGACAGCCAGCGCCCGCTGGTGGCCGTGTTTCTTGAAGAGGATCGCGCGCCGGAAAGCGTGCCCGAGGTGTATCTCAAGCTGCACCTGCTGTCGCACCGACTGGTGAAGCCTCACGGTCTCAAACTGGATGGCATGTTCGGTCTTTTGAAGAACATCGCCTGGAGCAGCGAAGGCGCCATCGACATCGAGGAACTCAGTGACCGCCGCCTGAAGGCGCGTCTTGAAGGCCGCGCCCTGTCCGTCGATTGTGTCGACAAGTTCCCGAAAATGACCGACTACGTGGTACCAAAGGGCGTGCGCATCGCCGACACGGCACGTGTACGTCTGGGCGCCTATCTGGGCGAAGGCACCACCGTCATGCATGAAGGCTTTTGCAACTTCAATGCCGGCACCGAAGGCCCGGGCATGGTGGAAGGTCGCATTTCGGCCGGCGTCATGCTGGGCAGTGGCTCTGATCTGGGCGGTGGTGCCTCGACGATGGGCACCCTGTCCGGCGGTGGCAACATTGTCATCGGCACCGGAGAGAACTGCCTGATCGGTGCCAATGCCGGCATTGGCATTCCGCTGGGCGATCGCTGCACCGTTGAAGCCGGCCTCTACATCACTGCCGGCGCCAAGGTAGCGGTTCTCGACGACCAGGGAGAACTGGTAGACACTGTCGCGGCACGCCATCTGGCCGGACAGAACGATCTGCTGTTTCTGCGCAACTCTCAGACAGGCCGACTCGAGTGTCGTACCAACAAGAGCGCCATCGCGCTCAACGACGCACTGCACGCGCATAACTAAAGCGATGCCAGCGCTGTCCACACATCCGGGCGCCTACGCTGGCGCCCGTTGAATGAAGAGAGTCATGCACAAGGTTTTCGACAACACTGCAGCGACCCGTCAGGCGCCAAGCGAGACACTGTCACTGGCGCTTGAGCTGCTCTCAAGAGCCTCGGTCACGCCCGAAGACGCCGGCTGCCAGCCACTGATCGGTGAGCGTCTGGCACAGCTGGGCTTTCATCTGGAGTGGATGGATCAGGGCGAGGTGCGCAATCTCTGGGCCGTGCGCGGTCAAACCGGACCCACGCTGGTGCTGGCAGGCCACACCGATGTCGTCCCGACAGGCCCTGAACATCTGTGGCAGACACCGCCCTTTTCCCCCTGCATCGATGAGCACGGCTATCTTCGCGGACGCGGTGCGGCCGATATGAAAGGATCGCTGGCCGCGATGGTGACCGCCGTCGAGCGCTTTGTGACCGCCCACCCCGATCACCGCGGGCGGATTGCCTTTTTGCTGACCAGCGATGAAGAAGGCCCGGCCAGGGACGGCACCCGCGCCGTGGTGGACATTCTGCGCGCGCGCCACGAGCGCATTGATTACTGCATCGTCGGGGAGCCCTCCTCCGAGGCGCACTTTGGCGATGTGATCAAAAACGGACGGCGTGGTTCGCTCAACGGGGTGCTGCGCATTCACGGCGTTCAGGGCCACGTCGCCTATCCACAGCTGGCACGCAATCCCATCCATCAGGCCATGCCGGCGCTGGATGCCCTGGTGGCGCAGCACTGGGACAGCGGCAATGAATTTTTCCCGCCGACAAGCTTTCAGATTTCCAATATTCATGGCGGCACCGGTGCCAACAATGTCATCCCCGGCGAGCTGGAGGTGACCTTTAATCTGCGCTTTTCCACCGAGGTCACGGCACCGGCACTCAAGACACGCATCGAGGCACTGCTCGATACCTACGAGCTTGACTGGCATATTGACTGGCAGCTCTCCGGAGAGCCCTTCATGACGGTGCCGGGAGCACTGACCGAAGCCGTCAGCGCTGCTCTTTTTGACATTACCGGATCGTCTCCCCGGCTTTCTACCGGCGGAGGCACCTCTGATGCCCGTTTTATTGCGACACTGGGGCCACAAACCATCGAGTTCGGTCCGCGCAACGCCACCATTCATCAGCGCGATGAACGCATCCTTGCCACGGACCTTGATCTGATGAGTCAGGCCCTTGAATCCACCCTTGACCGGCTGCTGCGATAATCCCATGGAGCACTATCCAGACATCGAGGTTTACCTTGCCTGCAATGATGCCGGGCGTATCTCGCAATGGCTTTCCACGGCGCTGGAGACCAGCGTCACCCTTGAGCGCGCCGGCAAACAGCAGTGGCGGGCAGCGCCGATTTACAAGGGCCAGCGCCTGCCTGTCCTGCTCGTCGAGCATGCCGCCGACCGACTGGCCAGCCTCTGGTTTGACAGCGAAATCACCCCCTGGCCCAGGGATGCCGACTGCGCTCGCGCCGCGAGTCAGGCGCTGGCGTGTGAAGTGCGCTGCTCGCTGGGTGGATGGCAGCCCGGCGATGACCCTGACCGCTTTTTTCAGGTACTCGCCGATGGCAGCGAAGGCGTGATCCACTGGCCTGATGCCGGTGCCCAGGAGGGCAGAAAATAGGACGGCCATGACATGATCCGTCTCTGACCTCATCAAAAACGCCCCGCGTGGCGGGGCGTTTTCGTGGTACACCATGTTTTTTGGCACACCACACAAGGATGTTTGAAAAGACGATCCGTCAGGTAATGACCGTCACATCCTCGGCCTGCAGACCACGCTCATTCTGGATGGAGTAATAACGTACCCGTTGGCCCTCGGCGAGCGTACGGTGTCCCTTGCCACGAATGGCACGAAAATGGACGAAGACATCCTCGCCCCCGTCACGGGTGATAAAGCCGTAGCCCTTGTTGACATTGAACCACTTCACCACTCCGATCTCGCGATCATCCTTCTCGACTTCCACCACATTGGACAAAGTTGGCGTCAGCACATGCATGGCAAGCGTTGCGATCTCGAGCGCCACAAACGATGCCACGGCAGACAGCGCCCAGACGACGACAAGACCGGGGTCAACGGCCATGTTGTCGATAACGACAGGGCTTGCAAGATAGACAAGAAAACCTGCGAGAACCGGCGTTAAAAGCGCCAGCAGCAGGCTGATAACGGTACAGCGCCAGATGGTTTTTGAACTCATGACGATACTCTGCTTCAAACGTTTATCGGATTGTTTACTCGGACTGCTCCCATCCCGCCTATCCCCATGACGCCCTTGCCCACGGGATGGAAACCCAGCCACCGGCCATTCGGCCGGATGTTTAACGTACGGAGATCAACGACATGAACACACCTCCGCAACAAGCTGATTCTAACATGCACATTGACACTACGCTTAAGCAGGTGATAGAGCGCGCTAACGATATGGAGAGCCGTCTGGCCTGGCAGGAGGACTGGCTGGAGCGCCTGGATGAGGCGCTGATCAAGCAAAATGCCACTATTGAAAGGCTGGAACGTCTTTGCAATCTCATGGCCCAGCGTCTGGGAGAGCAGCGTGAAAGCCTTGAATCCATACAGTCCGACAGCGCCCAGGAGCGACCGCCGCACTATTGAAGCTCAGATTCCAGGTGAACCCGGACGCTTTGAGTCGAACCCTGGTGCGGCTCTATCGAGCAGGGCTCGACGGTGAAAAGCGATTACGGTGCCGGCGACAAAAAAGAGGGAAGGCTCAGGGCCTTCCCTCTTTTTGCATCATGATCGCCAACGATCAAAAACCATCCTTTTTACCAGCCCGAATGCGGCACACTCGGATCCAGACCATCCAGATAACGTTCGGCATCAAGCGCTGCCATGCAGCCACTGCCGGCCGAGGTGATCGCCTGACGATAGATCTGATCGGCCACATCACCCGCGGCAAAGACGCCTGGAATGCTGGTGGCCGTGGCGTTGCCCTCAAGGCCTGACTTGACGGTGATGTAGCCATCCTTCATGTCCAGCTGGCCCTTGAACAGATCAGTGTTGGGGCGATGACCGATGGCCACGAACAGGCCCGGCGCCTCAAGCTCGCGCGTGCTGCCATCCGTCATGGATTTGAGCCTGACCCCCGTGACCCCGGAGCCATCACCAAGCACCTCATCGACCATGGTGTTCCATTCGATCGCCATGTTGCCATTGTCGACCTTGTCGAACAGTTTCTGCTGCAGGATTTTCTCGGCGCGCAGACTGTCGCGACGATGGACCAGCGTTACTTTCGAGGCGATGTTGGAAAGATAAAGCGCCTCCTCCACGGCCGTGTTGCCACCGCCTACAACGACCACATCCTTGTTGCGATAGAAAAAGCCGTCGCAGGTGGCGCAGGCAGAAACACCCTGCCCCTTGAACCGCTCCTCGGATTCAAGACCGAGATAGAGGGCGGTGGCGCCAGTGGCCACAATCAGCGCGTCACAGGTATAGCTGCCCTGATCTCCCTTGAGTCGAAAGGGACGCTCGGTCAGCGTGACCTCATTGATGTGATCGATGCGAATATCGGTGTCAAAACGCTCGGCATGACGACGCATGCGCTCCATGAGCTCGGGACCCTGTACGCCGCTGTCATCACCCGGCCAATTGTCGACATCCGTGGTCGTGGTCAACTGACCGCCCATTTCCATGCCGGTCAGCAGCATCGGAGACAGATTGGCGCGAGCTGCATAGACCGCGGCGGAATAGCCGGCCGGGCCCGAGCCCAGAATAATCAGCGGATGATGGCTGGCATCACTCATGACATAACCTCAACAGAAATCGACGGAAATTGGATGGCGCCCAGTGTAACACTGCACACGGCCTGCTTCAGTGTCCGGGCAGACATGATGGACATGTCTTATTGTGAGAGGGCGTGCAGCCTGCAGCCAATCAGCGATGGCCATGACACTCATTGCCTGCCACCGGCTCAGGCATCGTCGTCACGCCCGAGCGTGACCGACTCCAGGCTGTCATCGAAAAGGGATATTGTTACCGTAACGACAATCGGGGCACAGCACCACTGACAGTCAACCCAGGTCACGTGGGAGCCCTGACTGGTGTCAATATCGATATCGTTCATGGCGTCGCAGTAGGGACAATGCGCCTGCCATGATATTAGCCTTTGGTCGTGCATAGGGGGCTTTCGCCTTGAAATACTTGAACGAAACAGGCGGTAAACTGTTATGCTAGCGCCACGAAGTTTGTCGACAATGTAGGCAGACCGACACAAGGTCATATTGCGGGTATGCTTACTATACTCATCAGGAAACAACTCACACTGAAAAATGTTCCCTGATGCGGCGTACCGGCCATGCGTTATCGCCTCTCCTGACGGAGGTTATCAAGCCGCATGGTGCGGGTCCGGAATCCGATGATGAGGAGGCCTCATGAGCCCTGATAACACCAAAGGCACGCTTAGCGAGCTGAAGGTCGGTAACACCACCTACCACTACTATAGTCTCAAAAAGGCGGCCGAGCAGTACGGTGATTTTACGCGTTTGCCCTTTACCCTAAAGGTGCTGCTTGAAAATCAGTTGCGCTTTCAGGACGGCGTAACCGCCACTGAAGACGACATTCAGGCCCTGGTAGACTGGCAGAAGGAAGGTCGCTCCACGCGTGAGATCGGCTATCGCCCCGCTCGCGTTCTGATGCAGGACTTCACCGGTGTTCCCGGCGTGGTCGACCTTGCCGCCATGCGCGACGCAGTCGCCAAGCTGGGTGAAAAGCCTTCTCGCATCAATCCTCTCTCGCCGGTGGATCTGGTCATCGACCACTCGGTCATGGTGGACGATTACGGTAACCCGGAAGCGTTTGAAGACAACGTCAAGATCGAGATGCAGCGTAACCACGAGCGCTATGAATTTCTGCGCTGGGGTCAACAGGCCTTTGATAACTTCAGTGTGGTTCCGCCGGGCACCGGCATCTGCCATCAGGTCAACCTCGAGTACCTGGGCAAGTCGGTCTGGACCAAGGAAGAAGACGGCAAGACCTTCGCCTTCCCCGATACCCTGGTGGGCACCGATTCCCACACCACCATGATCAACGGTCTGGGCGTGCTGGGCTGGGGCGTTGGCGGTATTGAAGCCGAAGCGGCCATGCTGGGTCAGCCGGTATCCATGCTGATTCCCGAAGTCATTGGCTTCAAGCTGGAAGGCAAGCTCAGGGAAGGTATCACGGCGACCGATCTGGTCCTGACCGTCACCCAGATGCTGCGCAAGATGGGTGTGGTCGGCAAGTTTGTCGAGTTCTATGGTGATGGCCTCAAGGATCTGCCGCTGGCTGATCGCGCCACCATTGCCAACATGGCGCCTGAATACGGTGCGACCTGTGGTTTCTTCCCGATCGATGATGAAACCCTGAACTACATGAAGCTCACCGGGCGCAGTCAGGAGCAGATCGAGCTGGTCAAGGCCTATGCCCAGGAACAGGGCATGTGGCGCGAGCCCGGCCACGAGCCGATCTTCACTGACACTCTGTCACTGGACATGGATACCGTCGAGGCAAGTCTGGCCGGCCCCAAGCGTCCGCAGGATCGCGTTGCCCTGACCGACATGAGCGCTACCTTCGAGAAGCTGCTGGCCGATCAGTCAAAGGATGCGCCGGCTCAGGAAAAAGGTCGCTGGCAGAGCGAAGGTGGTAACACCGCACCCTTTGTCGACAATAGCTTCAGCGAAGATCCCAACATCGAACATCGCGGGCATAATTTCCGCCTGCAGGATGGCGCGGTCGTCATTGCTGCCATCACATCATGCACCAACACCTCCAATCCGAGCGTGTTGATGGCCGCCGGTCTGGTCGCCAAGAAGGCCGTCGAGAAGGGGTTGACCAGCAAGCCCTGGGTCAAGACCTCGCTGGCCCCCGGTTCCAAGGTCGTCACTGACTATCTCGCCACCGCCGGCTTCCAGGAGCCGCTCAATGCGCTGGGCTTCAACCTGGTTGGCTATGGCTGCACCACCTGCATTGGCAACTCCGGCCCGCTGCCCGAGCAGATCGACCAGGCCATCCAGGATGACAATCTGACGGTCGCCTCGGTCCTCTCCGGTAACCGTAACTTCGAAGGCCGCATTCACCCGCTGGTCAAGACCAACTGGCTGGCGTCACCGCCCCTGGTCGTGGCCTACGCGCTGGCCGGCAATGTGCGCCTGGATATTTCGAAGGAGTCGCTGGGCAACGACCGCGACGGCAATCCGGTCTACCTCAAGGATATCTGGCCGTCCCAGAAGGAGATCGCCGAGGCCGTCGAGCGTGTTCGCAGCGACATGTATCGCAAGGAATACGCCGAGGTCTTTGACGGCGATGAAGCCTGGCAGTCCATCGACATCACCCCGGGTGAAGTCTACGAATGGTCGAAGGACTCCACCTACATCCAGCATCCGCCGTTTTTTGAAGGCATGGGCCGCGAGCCGGAACCGATTCAGGACGTCAGGAACGCCAGCGTTCTGGCCAAGCTGGGTGACTCGGTCACGACCGACCATATCTCTCCGGCCGGTTCCATCAAGCCCGATAGCCCGGCAGGTCGCTATCTTCAGGAGCACGGTGTCGAGGTCAAGGACTTCAACTCCTACGGTTCGCGTCGTGGCAACCACGAAGTCATGATGCGCGGTACCTTTGCCAACGTGCGTATCCGCAACGAGATGCTCGACGGCGTTGAGGGTGGCTTCACCCGCTATGTGCCCACCGGCGAACAGATGGCCATCTATGATGCCGCCATGAAGTACGCCGAAGAAGGCACGCCGCTGGTCGTGATTGCCGGCAAGGAATACGGCACCGGCTCGTCGCGTGACTGGGCCGCCAAGGGCACACGCCTGCTGGGCGTTCGCGCCGTCATCGCCGAATCCTACGAGCGTATTCACCGCTCCAATCTGATCGGCATGGGCGTTTTGCCGTTGCAGTTCCCGGAAGGTGAAGATCGCAACTCTCTGGGCATGACCGGTGACGAAACCATCAGCATTTCCGGTCTTGGCGATCTGAACCCGGGTGCCAGCGTGAAGGTTTCCATCACCTTCGCCGATGGCAATACCAAAGAGCTGGACGCGCTTTGCCGCATCGATACCATCAACGAGCTGGAGTACTACCGTCACGGCGGCATCCTCCACTACGTGCTGCGCAGCATGCTGCCGAAATAAGCAGTACCTGCCATACAAAAGGCCCCATCCATGGATGGGGCCTTTTTTTGATCGCTGATCTGTCAGACTGCCTTTTCTTGATGACCCGTCAGGCCGCTTGAATCTGTCGACGCGCCCAGAGCCACAGCTCCACAATGGCCAGCAGCATCAGGGCATAGCCCAGCGTCTCGATGCCCTCTTCCACCGTGGACTTGATCTCGTAGATGTACTGCATCTTCAAAACGGCTTCCCAGAAAACGCCTCGTCCCATCAGGCGGGAAAAAACATAGACCGTGATAAAACCGCTCAGGAAAAGACCAAAGGACATCTGCTGCATGTAGCGGCAGCACTCATCCAGTACCCGCAGGCGATAACGCACCAGAAACACGACCGCGGGCACCAGAACCAGCGCTACCAGCCACTGCCAGAGATCATCAAATACGCGGTTCAGCATGAAATCCTGCTCACGGATCAGTGAGGCCAGCAAAAAGGCGAACATCAACACCACACCGTGGCGATAAACGCCCATCGCACGAATCTTCCACAGAAATATCAGACTGGCCAGCAGCATGAAGGTCTGGGAAATTTCGGCAAAGGAGGATTCGGTAAACTGGTTCTCAAGGTCTCTGGGCAGTGCATCCCAATACATGCACTGACAGATCAAGGCAATAAAGAAGAGGTAGGCAACATAGCGATAGATGCTGTTGAGAGCCTGACGCCGCTCAGCGGGCGTCGAAGAGATTGAGCCTGACATGCCATTTCCGTAAATCATGAGCGTGTTAACGAATCATTATACCTTTTATCGTTAACAAAGAATTAAAATTTTACGCCAATGTGGCATGAGCCAACAGGTTACCGAAGGATAGCGGAGATGCCGTCGGGCACCGCCGCTATCTTCCTCAGATGGATAAAGCCGTATCAGCAGCCGCTGACGGCCGGACGCGCAGGCTGGCTGAAAAAGAAGGGCCGCAGCTTCACGCCGACCAGGTTGCCGGCAAAGGCAAAGACCATCCATACCCAGCCGTGCAGGCTCCCCGAGGCGATGCCGCTGAAATAGGCGCCGATGTTGCAGCCAAAGGCGATGCGCGCGCCATAACCCAACAGCACACCACCGATGACGCAGGCCGCTAGCGAGCGCGCCGGAATCCTGAGGCTGGGCCGAAACCTGCCGGCCAGCGCCGCCGCCAGCATGGCGCCCAGGATAATGCCGATGTTCATGACGCTGGTCACGTCATGCCAGATGCTCTGGCTCAGCGCCTGAGCATTACCGGGCTGCTGCCAGTAGGCCCACTGCCCGGGATCACCGCCCAGTATCTGCAGACCCTTGGCCCCCCAGAGCGCAAAGGCCGACGTGATCCCCCATGGACGCCCGGCCAGCGCCAGCGTTGCAAAATTGAGCAGGGCCAGCGCGACGGCACCAAACAGCAGCGGCCAGGGCCCGCGTAGCCAGCGCGATGTACCGCGGCGCTCGGCCGGCACGGCAGCCGCTTCCAGGCCGCCGTGCCGACGCCGCTCCAGCAGCACGGTCAGGGCGGCAATGATCGCAAAGAGCACCAGACTAATGGCAATACCGGGCCCCGCTCCCAGCTCGACCAGCGAGGTCGGCTGAAATGCCGGCAGCGACGCCCACCAGTCAAAGTTGATGGTGGCCAGCACCGAGCCGACAATAAAAAAGAGCAGCGTCACGACCATGCGGGCATTACCACCGCCGGCCGTGAACAGCGTCCCCGAAGCGCAGCCGCCACCCAGCTGCATGCCGATGCCAAACATGAAGGCGCCCACCATCACCGACACCCCGATGGGGGAGACAAAGCCCCGCACAGGATGGTCAAACAGCGTACCGGCCGACAGGGCCGGAAAGAACAGCACCACCGCCACCGCCAGCAGTACCATCTGCGCCCGCAGTCCACGCCCCCGACGATCAATGATGAACACGCGCCAGGCCGAGGTAAAACCAAAGGCAGCGTGATAGAGCACCAGCCCCAGCGCCCCCCCTACCAGCATCAGCGCCCCTTGCGTTGCGCTGATGCTACTGCCCACCACCAGTGTCGCGATCAGTAAAAGTGCTGCCGAGCCCCAGACGATCGGGGATTGATGCAGCGGCTTCTGTTGAGCGTACGCTGCTGTCGTTACCTGCGCCATAACGTGACCCCCGCCATACCTTTTCTCCAGAAATAAAAAAACCGTTATCCATATTCTATCGTCATAAGAACAGCGGCTGAAATAAAAGCTGGCTAACGGATTGATCAGGTCCGGGAGACCCACGTGCGTTATGCTGTCGAAATCAAAATGACACCGTATCCAGATACGGTCACCGGCTATCGGCAAAGGAGTTCATGATGCGCTGGATCAATGTAGCGCTGGCGGCCGTGCCGGCCAGCCAGACCCCCTCGGCAGGCACCGGCCCCTTGGAAAATGTGGCGCTTATCGAACGTCAACGCCTGTTTGGCAATCCCAGTCGTGTCCAGGCACGCCTGAGCCCCGACGGACAGTGGCTGTCCTGGATCGCCCCTCACAATGACGTGCTGAACCTGTGGGTGTCCCCTGCCGACCGGCCCGGTGAGGCGCGCGCTCTGACACAGGAAGACACCCGTCCGATTCGCAGCTACTTCTGGTCACCGGACAGCCGGCAGCTTTTGTACGTCAACGACCAGGGCGGCGATGAAAACTTTCGCCTTTATGGCGTAAGCGTGGCCAGTGGCGAGCAGCGCACTCTCACGCCGCAGGAAGGCGTACGGGTGCAGGTGCTGGGCGTGAGCCGCCATATCAGGGACGCCATCATGGTCGGGATCAACGACCGTGACCCGCGCTGGCATGACGTCTACAAGCTCGATCTCGACAGCGGTGAGCTGTCGCTGGTGCTGCAAAACGAGGGCTACGGCGGTTTTCTGCTCGATGAGAATCTCGAGATTCGCCTGGCCGGGAAGCCCCGCGCCGACGGCGGAGAAGACTATTTCCGCGTTAACGACCTGACGGTCGAGAGCGATCCGTTCACCTCCATCAGCTTTGAAGACAGCGCCAACACCGGACCGGCCGGCTTTACCCGTGACGGTCGCACCATGTACTGGATCGACAGCCGCGGACGCGATACGGCCGCGCTCACCGCACAGGACTGGGAAAGCGGTGAGACGCGCGTCATCGCCCAATCGCCGAAAGCCGACATTACCGGCGTCATGGCCGATCGGGACAACCATGAGATCCAGGCCTGGGCGGTGGACTACCTTCGTACCGAGTGGACGGCCATCGATCCGGCCATCGGCGAGGCGCTGGCCTTTCTCGATGAACGGCTCAAGGGCGACGTCAACGTCACCTCGCGCACCGATGATGACCGGCGCTGGATCGTGGTGAATGATCCGGTGACGGCCCCGGCCGAGACCTGGCTCTTTGATCGCGACGCCGGCACACTGACCTCGCTGTTTGTCAGCCGCCCGGAGCTGGAAGGCGCCCCGCTGGCCGGCATGACGCCGCTGGCGCTCACCTCACGCGATGGTCTGACGCTGGTGTCCTATCTGACCCTGCCTGCCGGCAGCGACGCCGATGGCTTCAAAACGCCGGATGCCCCGCTACCGATGGTGCTGCTGGTGCATGGCGGCCCCTGGGCGCGTGACAGCTACGGTAGCAACAGCTACCACCAGTGGCTGGCCAACCGCGGCTACGCGGTACTCTCCGTCAACTATCGCGGCTCGACCGGGTTTGGCAAGTCCTTCACTGCGGCCGGTGACGGCGAGTGGGGCACCACCATGCATGATGACCTGATCGATGCCGTGAACTGGGCAGTGGATCAGGGCATTGCCGATCGGGACAGGGTCGCGATCATGGGCGGTTCCTACGGCGGCTATGCCACGCTTGCCGGGCTGACCATGACCCCCGAGGTCTTCGCCTGTGGTGTCGACATTGTCGGGCCGTCGAACCTGACCACCCTGCTGGAAAGCATTCCGCCCTACTGGGAAGCCGGACGCCAGCAGATGTATCGCCGCATGGCCGACCCCAATACCGAGGAAGGCCGTGAATGGCTGAAGGCGCGCTCGCCGCTGACCCACGCCGATCGAATTCAGCGCCCGCTGCTGATCGGTCAGGGCGCCAACGACCCGCGCGTCAAGCAGGCCGAAAGTGATCAGATCGTCGACGCCATGCGCGAGAAGTCGATTCCGGTGACTTACGTGCTCTTCCCCGATGAGGGCCACGGCTTTGCCCGTCCGGCCAACAACATTGCCTTCAACGCCATCACCGAGGCCTTTCTGGCCGAAGCCCTGGGGGGGCGGTTCGAGCCGATCAATGATGCTCTCGAACCCTCTACCGTGACCGTGCCACATGGCGCCGAGTACACGCCCGGGCTTGAGGCTGCACTCAATACGAAGGACTGATTCATCTCACGTCTGGAATGAACACGTCTGGAATGAACACGTCTGGAATGAAAAAGGGCCGCCTTCATGAGAAGGCGGCCCTTTTTTGTCTCTGCCAATGGAGCATCATTGGCGGTCAGCGTATCAGCAGCAACAGGGGTGGATCAGACGAATCGACCCAGACCCACGACCGGGCGCAGACGCTCCAGCAGCGTATTGGCCTCGCCGCGGGCGCGCTCGGCGCCCTTTTGCAGTACCGATTCAATATGTGCCGGATCCTGCAGAAGCCGCTCATACTCTCCCCGCGGGCCTTCAAGCTGGGCATTGAGATGTTCAAATACGGCATTTTTGGCATCGCCCCAGCCGATCCCTTCAGCGTAGCGTGTCCGCATGGCCTGCTCTTCGCTCTCGGTGGCAAAGGCCGAGTAGATCTGAAAGAGCGTGCAGGTCTCGGGATCCTTGGGCTCACCCGGTTCCAGCGAGTTGGTCTTGATCTTGCGAATCAGTTTCAGAAGCTTTTTCTCGGAAGAGAACAGCGGGATGGTGTTGTCATAGCTCTTGGACATCTTGCGCCCGTCCAGACCATTAAGCGTCTGTACCCGCTCATCCACCACCGCTTCGGGCAACGTGAAGTAGTTGCCCTTGTAGACATGATTGAAACGCCCGGCCATGTCGCGTGCCATCTCGATGTGCTGGACCTGATCGCGACCGACCGGCACGCGATTGGCATTGAACAGCAGAATGTCGGCGGCCATCAGCACCGGATAGCTGAAAAGCCCCATGGTAATGCCACGGTCCGGGTCGGGACTGCCGTTCTCTTCGTTATCCGTCACGGCAGCCTTGTAGGCGTGCGCGCGATTCATCAGCCCCTTGGCACAGACGCAGGAGAGCATCCAGGCAAGCTCGGTCGTCTCGCGGATGTCCGACTGGCGATAAAAGATCGCGTTGTCTGTATCCAGGCCCAGCGCCAGCCAGGTGGCCGCAATCTCCAGGCGCGACTGCTGCACCCGTTTGGGATCACTGGCCTTGATCAGCGCGTGCAGATCGGCCAGAAAATAGTAGGACTGAACGCTCTCGTCCTGACTTGCGGCAATGGCGGGGCGAATGGCACCGACGTAATTGCCCAGATGGGGGGTACCGGTCGTGGTAATGCCGGTCAGTACTCGTGTGCTGGTCATGAACGCAACGTCTGCTCGGTGATGGAAAACGGCGCGGATGAAGTCATCGCGTGAAAGTACCCACAGTGTAACGCGCACGGAACGGCCGGGCGACAGGCGCGCCCGCGGGCGCTATGGATCAGGCCGTTCAAACCCGCACTGCCAGCAGGTATCGAAGTGCGCATCATGCCACTCGCCACAGTGCTGACAGCGCCAGCCCCGCAATAGCCGCGCACCGGGCGAAGACCTCGCATCAGCGCTCTGACGCCACTGCTCGATCACTTCCCGGGCGCGCGGCTCGTCTTCCGGCGTGACCCAGAGCTCGGGCTCGCAGTCGATGGGGGCCAGATCCCCCATGCCGCCGGCCAGCATCCAGTTGCGCAGATCGCACGGGATACCGGCCCCTTCGAGCAGGTTGCGCACATGCCCCACCATCAGGCTGTTGGGGTGCGAAAAGACGCGAACCCGGCGCGGTATCATGGGCTCAGTCGCGGAAGATACGCACACCCATCGCCTTGAGATAGGCCGTTTCCGGAATGGACGGATGGATGGGATGATCACCGCCCTGATGACCCTGATAGATCAGCTGGGCATGACGGTCCTGATGACGGGCCGAACCGCGCACGACGTCAATGAGTCGGTCGCTGGCCAGATGCATCGAGCAGGAGGCCGACATCAAAAGCCCATCGCGGCCCAGCAGACGGATCGCTTCCCGATTGAGCTTGCCATAGGCCCGCTCGCCGACATTGATGTCCTTGCGCTTGCGAATGAACGCCGGCGGGTCGAGCACGATCACGTCAAACTGCTCATCGGCTGCCTTGAGCTGGGCCAACACTTCAAAGGCATCGCCCTGGAGCGTGGAGACGCGATCTTCTACCCCGTTAAGCGCAGCATTGCTCGTGACGCGCTCAAGCGCCGGGGCGGAGGCATCGACACAGACCACTTCCGAGGCACCGGAGACCGCCGCCTGTACACCCCATCCGCCGATATAGCTGAACACGTCCAGCACCCGCTTGCCGGCCACCTGAGTGTTGAGCCAGGCACGGTTATCGCGGTGATCAAAGAACCAGCCGGTCTTCTGCCCACCCACGACATCGGTTTCAAAACGCACGCCGTTTTCTTCCAGCGCCACGGGGCCATCCAGCTCTCCCTGGACGATCTCGACATGTTCGTCGAGCTGCTCCAGACGCCGTCCGGCGGTGTCGCCGCGCAGCACGATCACGCGTGGCGACAGCACCTTGTTGAGCGCATCGATAATCTCGTCACGCACCTTCTCCATGCCGAGCGTATTAAGCTGAACCACCACCACATCATCAAAGCGGTCCACCACCAGCCCGGGCAAAAGATCACCCTCACCGTGCACCAGACGATAGAACGGGCGCGCAAAGAGACGCTCGCGCAGCGCCAGCGCCTGCTTGAAGCGGTGCACCAGCAGGGAGCGGCTGAGCATCACCTCGGTATCCCGCGAGACGATGCGGGCGCACAGCAGTGCATTGGGATTGACATAGGCCACGGCCATGGCGCGCCCGTTGGCCGCCTCGACGATGGCCTGAGCGCCAGGCTCAAAGCCCTTGAGCGGCGTTTCAGCGATGTCGATCTCGTTGGAGTAGAGCCACAGGTGGCCCGCCTTGAGCCGACGATCGGCGTTTTTCTTGAGACGAAGACGTTGGGTCACGACAGCTTCCGGAATTGGTAATAAAAGGGGCACAAGCGTATTACCCGCCATTCTATCAGCTGGGCACCGCCACGGCAGTGTGTCGTATGGTCATGACGGCGCCTAACGCTGACAGTGCGGGCAGAACACGCTGGCGCGCTGGCCGATGGTCATCGAGCGAAGCTCGCTACCGCAGACGCGGCACGGCTCGCCACCACGACCGTAGACGTTCAGGCGCTGTACGAAATAACCCGGTTCGCCGCGCCCGCTGACAAAGTCACGCAGCGTGGTGCCGCCCTGTTCGATTGACGCGGCCAGCACGGCCCTGATGGCCTCCGCCAGCCGCTGATAGCGCGCGCGCGACACCTTGCCCGCTTCGATGCGCGGATCAATACCCGCCATGAACAGCGCCTCGGCCGCGTAAATGTTGCCCACGCCGACGACCACGGCGCTGTCCATGATGAAGTTCTTGACCGCAAGGCGCTTGCCACGCGAGCGCTGATGGAGATGTCCGCCGTTAAAGTCATCACCCAGCGGCTCGGGCCCAAGGGCCACCAGTCGCCGATCGCTCATGGGGTCGCCCTCGATGAAATCCACCAGCCCGAAGCGACGCGGGTCGTGATAGCGCAGCACCAGATTTGAGCTCATGACCAGATCAATGTGGTCATGCTTGCGCGGCTCGGTACCGATCTCGACCAGACGCAGACTGCCGGACATGCCCAGATGCCAGAGCAGATGCCCACCAGCGACCGGCAGCAGCAGATACTTGGCGCGCCTGGTGATCTCACCGATACGCTCACCGGTCAGACGCTCGGCCAGCCCTTCCGGCACGGGAATGCGCAGACGATGGTGACGAACGATGACTTCATTGATCTCGAAACCCGCCACCCACGGCGCAATACCGCGACGGGTCGTTTCGACTTCAGGCAGCTCGGGCATGAGGTTCTAATGTGACAGCGTTGAAGGAAGGACGGCAGCGCAGCGGATGAGGGCCTGCCGGCCGAGCATCAGATACAAAAGGACCAGATACGAAAAGACCCGGCCATGACCGGGTCCTTTCAGGCCACCCTGACGGGCGGCACGCAAAGCGCCATCAATTATTTGATCTTGGCTTCACGATACATGACATGCTTGCGTACGACCGGGTCGTACTTCTTGAATTCCAGCTTGTCAGGCGTATTGCGCTTGTTCTTGTCGGTCGTATAGAAATGACCGGTACCCGCGCTTGAAACCAGCTTGATCTTGTCACGCATGTTATTGCTCTCCGCAGTCAAGCGCGCCGGGCGCTTGAGGTGTAATCACGAACCGTCGTCTCAGACGCTCAGACCATTGGCACGCAGATCCTTGAGGACCACTTCGATGCCTTTCTTGTCGATGATGCGCATGCCCTTGGAGGACAGACGCAGACGGACAAAGCGCTTTTCGGACTCGACCCAGAAACGATGCGTATGCAGGTTGGGGACGAAACGACGACGCGTCTTGCGCTGAGAGTGGGAAACGTTGTTACCAGTCACCGGACGCTTGCCGGTAACCTGACAGACTTGTGACATGGAAGCCTCCAGCCGTGAGCCCGAACGGGCCGCACATGAGTGTCTATTAAGTATTCGGGCAAACCGGTGAGAAGTGGCGGGCGATACGCCTCCCTGCCCCCTGTTCATAACCCGCAGAAAGTCAAAGGGCGTACTTTATACCAGAGCGCCCCCTGCTCGGCAAGTACGCCTTGATATAATTGCCTGTGCGCCGGTATTAGCCTTAAAGCAAGCCTCGTTCGGCAAAGGAGGTGACCTCACCGTCACCGACCACGAAATGATCCAGCACCCGAATATCAAAAAGCCCCAGCGCCTCGACCAGCCGCGTGGTGATGCGACGATCGGCATCACTGGGCTCGGCCACACCGGAGGGGTGATTGTGGGCAAAAATCACGGCCCCGGCATTGAGCGCCAGCGCCCGCCGCGCCACCTCACGCGGATAGACAGCGGCGGCGTCCAGCGTGCCGGTAAAGAGCTTTTCAAAACGCAGCACCCGGTGCTGACTGTCCAGAAAAAGCGCGGCAAACACTTCATGACCCAGATCGCGCAGATGCGCGCTCAAAAAGCGGCGCACCATATGCGGCGAATTGAGCGCATCCCCACGCATCAACAGGGTTTCCAGATGACGACGCGACAGTTCAAGCGCCGCCTGCAGCTGCACGTACTTGGCATCTCCCAGCCCATGGGCCCGGCAAAACGTTTCACGACTGGCATCCAGCAGCGGACGCAGCCCGTCGAATTCGCTTAAAAGATCGCGCGCCAGATCCACCGCCGAGCGTCCCTTGACGCCCACCCGCAAAAAGATCGCCAGCAGCTCGGCATCCGATAGCGCCTGAGCCCCCAGATTGATCAGTTTTTCCCGCGGCCGTTCTCCTTCCGGCCAGTGACTGATACCCACACCACTCTCCAACAGCATTGTCTGATGAAGGGTTAACGGCACCTTCTCATCAAACTGAAGTCAGTCAGGTAGGCCGTTGCCAGGTCATTTTCGATACACGCCAGCTGCCGTGGCTACTACGCTTCCCATGACATGCAGGTAACCACAGGAGAATTACGATGCGTCTTTATACCCTGCCCCAGACCGGTGCCATCAGCGACCTGACCCTTACCGAGCGCGACACGCCCCGCCCGGCGCGTGGTCAGGTGCTGGTGCGGATGCGCGCCGCATCCCTGAACTATCGTGACCTGATGATCGTGACGGGCAAGTATGGCCGCGGTGGCGTTGCGACCGATCGCGTACCACTCTCCGACGGGGCCGGTGAGGTGGTCGAGATCGGCGAGGACGTGACCCGTTTTGGCGTCGGTGACCGCGTCGCCGGCATCTTCATGCAGAGCTGGCTGGGGGGCGAGGTCAATGACAGCCATCCGGGCTCGGCGCTGGGCGGCGCCGTGGATGGCGTCCTCAGTGAATATGTCCTGTTCGATCAGCAGGGACTGGTCAATTTGCCCGAGCATCTCTCTTTTGAGGAAGGTGCCACCCTGCCCTGCGCCGCCGTCACGGCCTGGAATGCGCTCTATGCCGGCAAGTCGCCGCTCAAAACCGGCGACAGCGTGCTGCTGCTGGGTACCGGCGGCGTCTCCATGTTTGGGCTTCAGTTCGCCCGCGCCGCCGGCGCCCGGGCCATTCAGACGTCCTCCAGCGACGACAAGCTCGCCCGCGCGCACGAACTCGGCGCTGACGCCACCATCAACTATCGCCAGACGCCTGAATGGCAGCAGGAAGTTCAACGACTGACCGATGGACGTGGCGTGGATCACGTGGTGGAGGTCGGCGGTGCCGGCACCCTGCCGCGCTCGATTGAATCTGCCCGCCTTGGCGGGCAGGTCAACCTGATTGGCGTGCTGACCGGTGGCGAGATCAACCCGACCGATATCATGCGCAAAAGTGTATTGATGCGAGGGATATTCGTGGGTTCACGCGAGATGTTCGAGCAGATGAACCGCGCCATTACCCAGCACCAAATCAAGCCGGTCATCGATCGCACCTTTACCTTTGACGATACCCGTGCCGCCTTTGAACACCTCGAAAGCCAGCAGCATCTGGGCAAGGTCGTGATCACCATCGATTAAGACGACAGGTGCCATGCCGGGCGTCATCGCCCGGCTCTTCCTCCTTGTGAAGCCGGTCATTCCGGCCCTGACCAGACGCGCAGCGCTTCCCGACGCCTTTGATTTTTTTCCTGTGGTGACAGCGAGAAATCTCCCTTATAGAGTGCGGCCTCCCAGCTCCCGTAGGTCGGGTTGGGCAACACGATATAGCGCTCGCCAAACTGCGCCCAATCCTGAATGACCCGTGCATTGCGCGTGGCCACGTCGTCGGCGTCGTAGCGGCTGTCAAAATCGGCCAGATTATCACCCACCAGCAGTGCCACGTCGTGGGTGGCCATGACCGCCTCCCGGCGCGGCTGCTTGTCGCTGGCATCGGTGCGCAGCATCATGTGCTGCTCATCGACCCACGGAAAGTCGAGCTGCTTCAGGTTTTTCATGGTAGCGGCCAGACTGCGCTCATCGCGGTTGGTGACATAAAACACCTCGACTCCGCGTGAGCGGGCGTAATTCAGAAACGCCTGTGCGCCGGGCAACGCGCGCGCCTGAGCGTCTTCGACCCAGGCATTCCAGTTCGCGCTGGAGTACTGCTCATTGCGCCCGATCAGCCAGGCCTCGAAAGGCGTGTTATCAATGACCGCCTCATCACAGTCAACGATGACCGCCAGCGGTCGATCCTCCGGTTTTTGAGCCTCCAGTGCCTGATCCAGGCGCAGACGGGCCACGTTGAACGCCTGAAAGGAGAGCGCGCGGTATTCGGCCGCGCTCTGCATCCAGGCCGTGGCCATGACCAGCTGTTCGTTGAGGTCGGCATTGCTGTAGGTTGCAGACGTCGGCGGTTGTTGACCGGCACAGCCGTTCAGGGCGATGCCGATGATCAGCGCAGAGAACGCCGGGGCCAGCCGGGGCCGGGACAGGAAAGACAGCGCGTGCGGGGTTTCCGGAAGCATGGCGGTATCCTTTTGCGTCATATCGTTGTGGTTGTTTCTGACCGGCATGATGCTACGCACGTCAGACACGCAGTGGTAAGGTAGCATCCCATTGATGACCGTTATGCCCATGGAGCCCTGCATGTCACGACTGGCTGGTCAACGCATCGTTTTAGGCATTAGTGCCGGCATCGCGGCCTACAAGAGCGCGGTACTGGCGCGGCTTTTGAAAAAGGCCGGCGCCGAGGTCCGTGTGGTCATGACCGAAGGCGCCCAGGCCTTTATTACGCCGTTGACCCTGCAGGCCCTGACCGGCGAAGAGGTGCGCACCTCATTGCTCGATCCTCGGGCCGAAGCGGGCATGGGTCATATCGAGCTGGCCAAATGGGCCGATATCGTTCTGATTGCTCCCGCCACGGCCGATCTGATGGCCCGACTGGCCGCCGGCATGGCCGATGACCTGCTGACCACCGTATGTCTGGCCACCCGGGCACGCTGTCTGCTGGCACCCGCCATGAATCAGGCCATGTGGTCGCACCCTGCCAGCCAGCGCAATGCCGCTACGCTCGTAGAGGTGGGCTGGCAGCAGCTTGGCCCCGATGCCGGCGAGCAGGCCTGCGGCGATGTCGGCGGCGGGCGCATGCTGGAGCCGGAAGCCATTGTCGCCGCACTGGAAGAGGCGCTGTCCGGCACGGCGTCTTCGCCGGGTGCACTGCCGCTGGATGCCTCCCCCGAGCATGATGATCAGGCCCCAAAAGCTGATGCCTTTAGGCTGGCCGACAATGACGCCGATAGCGGCGCCTTCGCCGGACGCCATGTCGTGATCACCGCCGGTCCCACCCGTGAGGCGATTGACCCGGTGCGCTATCTCTCCAATCACAGCTCGGGAAAGATGGGGTTTGCGCTGGCCGTCGCCGCACGTGACATGGGCGCCCGCGTGACCCTGATTGCCGGGCCGGTATCACTTGCCACCCCTGAACGCATGACCCGCATCAATGTCATCAGCGCCGTCGAGATGCTGGAGGCCGTGAACGACGCTCTGCCGGACTGCGATATTTTCATTGGCTGTGCGGCCGTCGCCGATTACCGGCTGGCCGACATTGCCGAGCACAAGCTCAAGAAGGTTTCCGGCAGCGCCGCCCTGACGCTGAACCTGATCGAAAACCCGGATATCATCGCCAGCGTCACCGACCGGGAATGCCCGCCCTTTAGCGTCGGCTTTGCTGCCGAAACCCGGGAGCTGGCGCGCCATGCCCATGACAAGCTTGTGCGCAAGCGCCTGGATCTGATCGTGGCCAATGATGTGGCCGCACCGGGACTGGGATTTGGTGCCGATGACAATGCCGCCGTGCTGTATCATCTCGAACCTGACCAGCCGGAGAGCCCGGTCACGTCGCATACGCTGTCACCGCGTGCCAAGCAGGATCTGGCGCACGCCATTCTTGATTACATGCTGCCCCTGTATTGGGCGCATCACACAACGCGGAGCCCTGTCTGCTCATGACTGCCTTTTCCGACCGGCCGCGCCTGCAGGTCAGAATTCTTGATGACCGGGTACGTGAATACCCCCTGCCCCATTACGCCACCCGCGGCAGCGCCGGCATGGACCTGCGCGCGCTGCTGGACGCGCCGCTGACACTGGCCCCCGGTGACTGCGAGCTGGTCCGCACGGGGCTGGCCGTTCACATTGCCAACCCGGCCTGGGCGGGGATGATCCTGCCGCGCTCGGGATTGGGCCACAAGCGCGGCATCGTGCTGGGCAATCTGGTCGGCCTGATCGATGCCGACTATCAGGGCGAGCTGATGATCTCGGTCTGGAACCGGGGGCAGGAACACGTCACGCTCGAGCCGTTCGAGCGCATCGCACAGTACGTGCTGGTGCCGGTGATCCAGGCCGAGCTGGAAGTGGTAGACGACTTCACGGTGGATGACGATCACACCGATATTCGTGGCGCCGGCGGTTTCGGCCACTCGGGACGGCACTGACGCGGGCTGATACAACAGGAAATCCTTTCATGACACAGGTAAGTGCCGCCATTTTTCGAGCCTACGACATTCGTGGCGTGGTCGATGAACAGCTCACCTTTGATACCGCGCGCCTGATCGGTCAGGCCATCGGCAGTGAAGCGCTCGCCCGCGGGGAAAAGGGTGTGGCCGTCGGTCGCGATGGCAGGCTTTCAGGCCCGATGCTGGCAACGGCCCTGATCGAAGGGCTCTGTGCCGCCGGCTGTGACGTGGTCGACATCGGCATGGTGCCCACGCCGGTGCTCTATTTTGCCACCCATGTGCTGGAGGGCATTACCTCCGGGGTGGCCGTGACCGGCAGTCACAACCCCTCGAACTACAACGGTTTCAAGATCGTGCTGGGCGGACATGCCCTGTCACGCGATGACATCACCGCTCTGTACCGGCGCATCGAGCAACATGATCTCAGCACTGGCGAAGGCCGCTGCCGAGAGCATGATATTCGCGAGACCTATCTGGCCCGCATTGTGGGCGACATCACGCTTGAGCGGCCGCTGCACGCCGTGGTCGACTGCGGCAATGGCGTGACCGGCGAGCTGGGACCGGCGCTGATTCGCCGTCTGGGCGCCAGGGTGACCCCGCTTTTCGAAGAGATCGATGGGCGATTCCCCAACCATCACCCGGATCCCGGCAAGTTTGAAAACCTCAAGGATCTGATTGCGAAGGTCAGGGAAACCGGTGCCGACATCGGACTGGCCTTCGACGGCGATGGCGACCGGGTGGGCGTGGTCACCCCCTCTGGTGAGATCATCTACCCCGACCGACTCCTGATGGCCTTTGCCTGCGATCTCCTCGAGCGCCAGCCCGGCGCCCGCATCATTTTCGACATCAAGAGCACCGGCAACCTGATCCCGATCATCGAGGACGCCGGTGGCATGCCCGAGATGTGGTACACCGGCCACTCATTGATCAAGGCGCGCATGAAGGAAACCGGTGCGGCACTGGCCGGCGAGATGAGCGGCCATATCTTCTTTCAGGAGCGCTGGTACGGTTTTGATGACGGAATTTACGCGGCCGCCCGCCTGCTGGAGATTCTGTCGCGCCAGCCTGACGATGCCGACCGGTATTTCAACCGGTTCCCTCAGGATGCCAGCACCGCCGAAATCAACGTGCCCGTCACCGATGACAACAAGTTCGATATTGTCGAGCGCTTTATCAGGGATACCGATTTTGGCGAGCAGGCGACCCGAACCACGCTGGATGGCATTCGCGTGGACTACCCGGACGGTTGGGGGCTGTGCCGTGCCTCCAACACTACGCCCATGCTGGTGTTTCGCTTTGAAGGCAAGTCCATTGAAGCTCTTGAACGCATTCAGGACCGTTTTCGTCAGGCACTGCTGGCCGTTGCCCCCGATATTACGCCGACCTTCTAGAGTACCGGGTCAGTCCGGGCCCGTGAACGTATCGCCGGCCCGGCATTATCGGCACAGAACCATCGATACAGCCTTCATGACGCATGAGGCCCTGACTCTGCCCCGGCCCTTTATCCCTTTCTACAGGAGCGTTTTGCAACATGCATGACAGCGAATACAATCCGCGTCAGGTCGTTGAGATCCTGTCCGAGGCGCTGCCTTATATCCAGCGCTTTTCAGGCAAGACCGTGGTGATCAAGTACGGCGGCAACGCCATGACCGAGGATAACCTGATCCACTCCTTCGCCCGTGACGTGGTGCTGCTCAAGGAAGTGGGGCTCAACCCGATCGTGGTGCACGGCGGCGGCCCGCAGATCGGTCAGCTGCTGGAGCGTCTCAATATCGAATCCCGCTTTGTGGACGGCATGCGGGTGACCGATTCAGAGACCATGGACGTGGTGGAAATGGTGCTGGGCGGGCTCGTCAACAAGAGCATCGTCAACCTGATCAACGGCGCCGGTGGCAAGGCGATCGGCCTGACCGGCAAGGACAATGCCCAGATTCGCGCTCGCAAGCTTTCCGTGCAGCGCAAGCGCGCCGACATGACGGCATCCGAGATCATCGATATCGGCCATGTCGGAGAGGTCGAGCATATCTCGACCGACCTGATCGAGATGCTATCGGAAGCCGACTATATTCCGGTGCTGGCGCCCATCGGCGTCGATGCTCAGGGACACTCCTACAACATCAACGCCGATCTGGTGGCCGGACGGGTGGCCGAAGCGCTGGGCGCCGAGAAACTCATGCTTTTGACCAACGTGGCCGGGCTCATGAATCAGCAGGGTGAGGTCATGACAGGTCTCACCACCGAGCAGGTCGATCAGCTCATCGAGGACGGCGTCATTTACGGCGGCATGCTGCCCAAGATTCGCTGCGCGCTTGAGGCCGTCAAAAATGGCGTCAACAGCTCGGTCATCGTGGATGGCCGCGTGGAGCACGCCATCCTTCTGGAGATCTTTACACGCTCGGGTGTGGGTACGCTGATTACCGATCAGGCGAGCACGCCATCGCCCTGATGCCGCGCGCACTACGGGTATGACCTCATTCACGGGTGCCAGAGGCCGTCCCGGGCACCCTTGCTGGCAGATAAAAAAGATGGCCATGACCAGGGAACAAAAACTTTCACGACGCGATCAGATTCTGCAGGCGCTGGCGCGCATGCTGGAACAGGGGCGTGGTCAACGCATCACGACCGCGGCGCTGGCACGCGAGGTAGGCGTTTCAGAAGCCGCGCTTTATCGTCACTTTCCCAGCAAAACGCGCATGTATGAGGCGCTGATCGAATATATCGAGCAGACGCTTTTCGAGCGCGTCACGCTGATCGTCAGCGAACCCGGCGAGGTCAGTGACCGCTGTCAGCGTATTGTGACTTTGCTGCTGATTTTTGCCGATAAAAATCCGGGGCTTTGTCGTCTCATGACCGGCGAGGCGCTCAGCGGTGAACACGAGCGCCTGCAGACACGCATGGCTCAGCTTTTCGAGCGCCTTGAAACGCAGCTCAAGCAGGTCCTTCGAACCGGTGAAATCGAACAGGGGTATCGCCCGACCATCGGGGTATCGGCGCTGGCCAATCTTCTCATGGCCGTTGCCGAAGGGCGTATCAATCAGTACGTCAGAAGCGGATTTCGGCGGGCACCACAGCACCACTGGGAGGAGCAGTGGCAGCTTTTGAGTGCCCACCTGGCCTCTGAAGCCGACTCCGTCAATCCGGACCTCTCTTCAGGTATCTGATTGCCGTGTCGGCCTCGACCCCGGCACCAAACAGATAGCCCTGCAGAATCTCGCATCCCAGCTCGTTGAGCAGATGCTGCTGACGGCGCGTCTCGACACCTTCTGCCACAACCGTCAGGCGCAACAAGTGCGCCAGCCGCACGATGGCCTCGATCATGTGGTATCCGTGGCTGGCGTCGGTGAGCGCCGTCACAAAACTCTTGTCCAGTTTGAGACGATCCAGCGGCAGCAGCGCCAGCTTGTCCAGTGATGAATAGCCGGTCCCGAAATCGTCCAGTGCAATTCCGATGCCCTGCTGTCGCAGTTTTGAAATGACATGCACGCACTCGTCAAAATTTTGCATCATGCGGCTTTCGGTGATCTCGAACTCCAGACAGCCGCCCTCCAGTTGATGGGCGGCCAGCACCTGCGCGACGTGGGTCAGCAGGGCTCGATCAAGCTGCAAAACGGATACGTTGATGCCCACGACCGGTACCTGATAACCCTGCGCCCGCCAGCCGCTGATCTGCCGACATACCCTGTCAATGATCCAGTTACCCAGCGCCGGCATGATGCCCATCGATTCGGCCATGGGAATAAAGATCGAGGGGGGGATATCGCCATGCTCGGGATGATGCCATCTCAGCAGAACTTCGAAACCGACAACACGCTGGTCGCGACCATCAACCTGAGGCTGATACACCAGCCGCAGCTGCTCATCCGTCATGGCCTGGCGCAGCGAGGCAGGCGTCACACCTGGCGTTTTCTCGGCGGCAGACAGCGCAAGACAGGCGCCGGCATCGCTCCGAGAAGGCGTGGCAACCCCGGCCCGGGGGTATTTCCCTTCCTCCTCCAGCGGCGCATTGATCTCTTCGAGCTGACTGATGTCCACCAAAAGACCGTGACACTCGACTCTTCCGTCACGGCGCAGGATAACGCCTCGATCCAATACCCGTTGCTCGGACGCGCCATGAATCAGACGATAGGTATGCTCGAAATATCCCCGGCGCAGAGAAAGATGGCGAGCGCTTTTCAGCGACGCTCGATCATCGGGATGGACCAAGGCGTCAAAGGCGCAGCCGGGCAGTAGACAGCTTTGATGCCATGGCCCCGGCATCGGCGTCGCAGCATTATTCAGATAGCGATACTGTTGCTCATCGTGGCAATAACAGTACACAACGCCCTGGAGCTCACTGACAGTTTGATCGACATCAGCAGGGGTACCCCGTTTCAGGCGAAACTGGTGACAACCTTTTAATACGAGCCTCTTCCCCTGCTTGAGACAGTAAAGCCACAGCAGCAGGCCCATGGCCAGCGTGCCGACGTCCATATATCCCTGCCACCAGAGCCAACAGATCGCTGCCAGCGACAGGGCAAACAGCAAACGATAGAGCGTCACCAGTATCGGAGGCACTCGCGGCGGCATTGTATTTTTTGTTTTACGGGAAAATGCAGGGATAGACATCAATCAGCGCTCAAGGCAGCAACAGAAAATCATTTGATGATCATCACAACAAGTCATTGAGAATATGAAACATCATTTTTTTTCATGAAGCATGACCGTAAAGCAAAACCCCGGGCCTTGGGAGCCCGGGGTCAACTTTTGCGCCAAAAACAATCTTTAGTATGAGATCTACAACGACATGATCAGGCCACTTCAGCAGATTCGCCAATCGCCTGCTTAAGTTTTTTCATGGCGTTCTTTTCAAGCTGGCGAATGCGCTCGGCAGAAACCCCATAGGTGTCCGCCAGTTCGTGCAGGGTGGATTTCTGCTCGGCCAGCCAGCGGCGCTGCAGGATGTCGCGTGAGCGATCGTCCAGCCTTGCCAGTGCCTCACGCAGCTGCTGCGAGGAGCGATCCTGCCAGTCGGACTCTTCCAGCGACAGCGCCGGGTCAGAGCGGCCATCTTCCAGATACTGCGACGGCGACTGATAGCTCTGCTCGTCATCCTCACTGCCGGGCGCCGGATCGAAACCGGCATCAAATGCCGACAGACGCCCTTCCATCTCACGCACGGCTTCCGGCTTGACGTCCAGATCGTGAGCAATGGCATCCACTTCGTCATTGTTCAGCCAGGACAGGCGCTTCTTGGCACTACGCAGATTGAAAAACAGCTTTCGCTGCGCCTTGGTGGTGGCCACCTTGACGATGCGCCAGTTGCGCAGCACGAACTCGTGAATCTCGGCCTTGATCCAGTGCACGGCAAAGGAGACAAGACGCACGCCCTGAGCTGGATCAAAACGCTTGACGGCCTTCATCAGACCCACGTTGCCTTCTTGGATCAGGTCTGCCTGTGGCAGGCCGTAGCCGGAATAGCTGCGAGCGATATGCACCACAAATCTCAGATGCGACATGACAAGGCGACGGGCGGCTTCAATGTCACTGTCGGTGTGCAGACGCGTGGCAAGATCTCTTTCCTCGTCCACGGTCAGTATGGGAATACGATTGACTGCCTGAATATAGCCGTTCAGGTCATTGCCCGGCGAAAGATGACCGATAGGCTGAAGACTGGTACTCATGTTTAAACGGTCTCCCCTGGTCCCTGGCTGGTAATTATCTACCATTATAGACCATGGTAATGGTGCTTTGTTTCCCGCGTCACGGCTTTATCGGCCATGTGTGTTCATCATTTCAACGCGGGCTGATGTCTGCCAGATGGCGACTGACGGCAAGCCATGCGCCTATAAGTCCCAGCATGGTACTACAGATCAGCAACAAAACCGATCCACCAGGCCCGATACCCGGCAGGGTAAAGTGACTGCCGAATCCGGAGGCCAGCATATCGATGGGGGCCGAGAGCCATTCTCTCCCCAGCGTCAGCAGGATCAGCGCCAGAATGCCGCCACCGAGTCCGTACCAGACGCCAACGTAAAGAAACGGGCGTCGTACGAAAGCATGCGTGGCACCAATCAGGGTCACTACCTCGATCTCCTGACGACGGCTTTCGACCGCCAGCCGAATGGTATTGCCTACCACCAGCAGTACGCCAAGAGCGAACAGCACGCCAAAGGCCAGCACGACACGACGTCCCAGCTCACTGAGCTGACGCAGTCGCTCAAGCCAGGCCATGTCCAGACGCGCATCGGTCACGCCATCGATTTTGCCAAGCCGTTCGGCCAGTTCCTGCGCCGCCTTCGGGTCGCGCGAGCGCGGCTGTACCAGTATGGTCGCCGGCAGAGGATTATCATCCATCATGGCCAGGGCATCATTCATGCCCAGGCGCTGCTGAAAGCTTTCAAGGCCGGCGGCGGCCGTGATCAGCTCGGTGGACGCGATGTCGCTTTCGCCGCGCACCTGATCGGTAATGTCCATGGCTTGGGATTCCGACAGCGCCGGGTTCAGGTAGAGCGTCATGCGGGCGCTGTCATCCAGATTGCTGTCCAGAAGCTGAGCACTGCCCAGCGCCAGCCAGAGGCTTGCCGGCAATACCATCGCGATGGCAATCGCCATCATGGTCATGAGACTCGACAGCGGCCGACAGCGCAGACGGTGAAGGCTGTCCACGGCCATCTGCTCATGATGGCGACGCCAGGCGCGTGAGCGGCTTTCAAAGGTGATCTGGTGGGAACGTGCTCCGCGACGGGACTTCTCGGTGTCGGGTGCAGGGCGACGGGACGTCTTGTCGTTGGTTGAGCGGCGACGTGGTTTCTGGCTCATGCAGCCTCCTCATCACCGACCAGTCGGCCATCGCGCAGCTTGAGCACCCGATGCCTGAGCCGGGCGATCAGTGCCAGATCGTGACTGGCCAGCAGTACGGTTGTCCCGATGCGATTGAAGTCCTCGAAAAGACGCATGATATCGGCCGACAGCTGCGGGTCCAGGTTACCGGTCGGCTCGTCTGCCAGCAGCATGGCCGGCTTGTTCACGACCGCGCGGGCAATGCCGACGCGCTGCTGTTCACCGCCGGAAAGCTCGATGGGCAGCGCCTTTTCGCGATGCAAAAGACCGATCTTGTCGAGCGCGGCATGCACCCGGCGCCGGGCATCCTGAGGCGTGGCGCCCTGGATGATCAACGGCAGGGCCACGTTATCGAACACGCTGCGATCAAAAAGCAGCTGGTGGTTTTGATAGACCACCCCGATCTGGCGCCGATAAAACGGAATCTGCGAGACATGAAGGCTGGTGATGTCATGACCGGCCACGACAATGCGGCCCCGGGAAGGCCGCTCCAACGCCATGAGAAGGCGCAGGACCGAACTTTTCCCGGCACCGGAGTGCCCGGTAAGAAACACCATTTCACCGCGCTGCACGGTGAAATTGAGATCGGCCAGCGCCTCGAAACGACCGCCATAGCGCTTGCCGACATGCGCAAACTCGATCATGGCCATGAGAAATCAGCTGCCGTCCCGGTCAAAGAGAGCCCCCACGAAGTCTTCAGCCTCGAAGGGTCGCAAATCATCCAGCGTCTCTCCCACGCCGATGTAGCGAATGGGGGTTCCCAGCTGCTTGGCAATGGCAAAGATGATGCCGCCCTTGGCCGTACCGTCCAGCTTGGTCAGGGTGATGCCGGTGACGGGCACCGCCTGATTGAAGGTTTCGGCCTGAGAGATCGCGTTCTGGCCCGTACCGGCATCGAGGACCAGCATGACCTCGTGCGGAGCCTGGGCGTCCAGCCTGGCCATGACACGCTGTACCTTGCTGAGCTCATCCATGAGATGGCCCTTGTTGTGCAACCGGCCGGCCGTATCGGCAATCAGCACGTCAATCCCGCGCGCCTTCGCCGCCGATACCGCGTCATAAATGACGGAGGCACTGTCGGCACCGGTGTGCTGGGCAATCACCGGCACATCGTTACGCTCGCCCCAGACCTGTAGCTGCTCAACGGCGGCCGCGCGGAAGGTATCCCCGGCGGCCAGCATGACGCTACGGCCCTGGCGCTGAAAACGCTGGGTCAGCTTGCCGATGGTCGTGGTCTTGCCCACGCCGTTGACGCCCACCATCAGAATCACGAACGGCCCTTCCCCCTTCGGCGGCAGGCGCAGCGGTTTGGCCACCGGCTCGAGCATCCGGGACAGCTCTTCCTGCAGCGCCTTGTAGAGTGCATCGACATTTTTGAGCTCACGCCGGGAGATACGCTCTTCCAGGCTTGCCATGATGTCACTGGTCGCCGCAACGCCCACGTCAGCCATCAGAAGCTGCGTTTCGAGTTCTTCCAGCAGATCATCGTCAATTTCCTTGTGACCCAGCAGCAGTGTTGCCAGACCGTCGGTCAGGTTGGAGCGTGTCTTGCCAAGCCCCTGACGCATGCGTGAAAACCAGCCCTTTTTGGCGCCGGCGATATCACTTTGCTCATCAGCGGTTTCAGGGCCAACTTCAATGGCCGTGTCATATCGGGCCCGGCGCGGCTTGTCGCGACCGCGGTTACGTGCAGGCGTCGTGACTTCCGAAGCGGTGCCGGGCGCTATCTCTTCCGGAGTCTCCGTGATTTCGGACGGATGCTCCTGAGCAGGCTCAGGCTCTTGCTCAACCACCGGTTCCGGTTCGGGCTCAACGACGGGCTCCGGCTCACGCTCGACCATCGGTTCCGGTTCGGGCTCAACAACGGGCTCGGGCTCACGCTCGACCACCGGCTCCGGTTCGGGCTCAACGACGGGCTCCGGCTCACGCTCGACCACCGGTTCCGGTTCGGGCTCAACAACGGGCTCGGGCTCACGCTCGACCACCGGCTCCGGTTCGGGCTCAACGACGGGCTCCGGCTCACGCTCGACCACCGGTTCCGGTTCGGGCTCAACAACGGGCTCCGGCTCCGGTTCGGTCTCGACGACAGGCGGTTCAGGGGGCTTTTCTCTGGTGTCTTCGGCTTCAGGCGTCGGCGCCTGCTGCTCCAGTTGCTGCTGCTCTTCGCGATCCTGCTGATCGCGGCGCTGCTTCTTGCGCTTAAAAAAACCAAACATGGGCTATATCGTCGCGATTGATCCATCGGAAAAAGACGGTCGAGCCGTCATTTGATACCGCATCCTACCACTCAAGCACGGCTCGCCGGTACAATCCGTGCACGCCATCCGAGGATGGCACACCCGGCAATGATTGCTGCGCTTCCCGCCAATCGTACTGACCGGCACTGGCAGCATATTTTCACCTACCGAGGCTTTAAGGGCACATGAGGCGACAGCGGCACGGCACATCAGGACAGGATCAACGCCAGGGCAGGGCCCGCACGGGCAGCGGCCGCCTGAGACTGATTGGCGGCCGATTTCGTCGGCGCCTGTTGCCCGTACTTGTTCATCCGGATCTGCGACCAACGCCGGATCGCGTGCGCGAGACGCTGTTTAACTGGCTGGCAACCGAGATCGACAGCCGTACTCGCGTGCTCGATCTGTTTGCCGGTACCGGTGCCCTGGGGCTCGAGGCGCTCTCGCGCGGTGCCGGCGATGTCCAGTTTGTCGAGGCAGACCGCCAGGTCGCTCGCCAGATCTCACAGAATCTGGCAACGCTTGAGGTCACGATGCCGGTCCATCACCAAAACGCTGACGCCTTTCTGGACACGCGCCCTGCCAGGCCCTTCGATCTGGTCTTTCTGGATCCACCCTTTCGACAGGACCTGATCACTAACTGCTGTCAGCGCCTTGAGCAGGAGGGCTGGTTGACCGAAAATGCCCTGATTCATGTCGAAACCGAGGCCGGCCTGATTCCGCAGCTGCCCATCGGCTGGTACCTGATCCGCGAGACCCGGGCCGGCGACAGCCACACCCGACTTTATCGACGTGAAAGCGCGCAATAACAAGGCCACCCTCTTGCCGCCGCGCGCCGGCGCGCGTAGTCTGGCCTGCGCGCGCGCCGGCACCCGATCCGGGCCATGCAGGGCGGCACTTCGCCTTAATATCTGTATCAGGAGTACAGCATGAGCAATGAACTTTTCGAGCAGCTTGAACAGCGCGTCAATACTGCCGTTGACACCATCGAAATGCAGCGCATGGAGCTTGACGAACTGCGTCAGGAAAACGAGCGTCTGAAAAACGAACGTCAGCAGTGGGAAAGTCGTCTGGGTAGTCTGCTGGAGCGTTTCCGTGAGCTCGACGCCAGCACTACGCCGGCCCCTGAAGCTCCGGCCGCCAGCCCCTCCTACTGAGCAGGTCTTTCGGCGCCCTGCTCCTGGTGCGTGAGAGGACGCGACATCAATATCGCGTCCTCGCGCCCGCCTGAAGCCTGCGGATAATAGCCTGCCCGGCGCCCGTCCACTTCAAAGCCATGACGTTCGTAAAGTGCCTGTGCCGCGCCATTGCCGGCTCGCACCTCCAGTAGCACCCGCTCAAGCCCCCTCGCTTCTCCCTGCTCGATCATGGCAACGATCAGTCGGCCGGCCAGCCCCCGGCGTCGATGGTTCGGGTCTACCGCAATCATTTCAAGCTCAAGATCAAAAGGCCCCACCGAGACCACGGCAAAGGCCAGCAATGCCTGCGTATTGTTATCGACAATGCCCGTCAATTGGTATTCCTGATCGCTTGCCAGCGCCTCAAAGCGGGCCAACGACCAGGCATCAGGGCCTCGGGCCCGGGCATCCAGCGCCGCCAGCGCCTCAACATCACTGACCGATTCAGGCGTCATCGCTTTGCTGTCCCTCGACGTCTGCTTGCCACCAGCGGCGCCACTCCCCCATCGCTGCCCAGAGCGCCCGGCGCGATGAGGCCTTATCCAGCGCGTCAAGCGCCGGCCCCTGCCAGAGCGGCAGATCCAGAACACGGCTTCGCCCGTTGTGCACATCCAGTACCTCTTCAAGCACCGAAAGCTGTCCAAAGAGCAGGAGCCGTTCAGGATTCCAGCCGCGGGCACGACGCCCGGCCAGAAAGGCCTTGAATCCCTGACGCGCCTCATCAAGCGCGTCATCGACCGGCAATCCTTCCATCATGGGCCAGCCAAACCGCTGACAGGAGAGCGGTGCAGAAGGCTCAACCCCCCCGGCCTGAAATATGGCATTCAGCAGCGTTTCTTTCTGAGCCGTCAGCGCTTCATCACGCGTCAACAGCACCAGCCAGCGGCCATCAATTGCCGCCACCTGCAGCGAGAAGCGCAGCGGCTCATGGGGCGACCTGATAACAGGCTCAGCCACCTCTGACGCCGCCGGGGGGCTGTCCTCTTCGGCAACCGCCGCTGAAGAACGCGCCGCCGGAACGGTGACCGGGACGTTGTCCTGCTTACCCTTGTCGGTATCGAGCAGCGCCTTGATCGAACGCACCGGCCTGGCCGTATCATGCGGGGTCACTTCCGGTGAGGGCGTTTTAGGCTCGGGAGTGGCCTCGGGACGATCGAATTCATCAATCAGGGCGTGCAGACGCTGATGATGATCCAGCGGGACATTCCGGCTGTCCGCGACCTCTTCCACTTCCGGCAGAGAGGATGCCAGCGCGTTGGGCAACGGATGCCGAGCCACCCACAGGTGAATACCCATGGCCTCGAGATATTGTCGGCGCGCGCGCTCGGTCACCATACAAAACGTCCGTTGAAGGGATACCGTCTGAAAGGCCTTCCCACGGGGAAGGCCTGAAGTCGGTATCGACGACTCAAGATCTGAACAACACTAGGCGTCACCACCACGACAGTTCGGCGAATCGGGCCGCGCGTTGCCCCGCGCTTCCCACTGATCGGGCGTGTACAGATGCAGGGCAAGTGCATGCACCGGACCTGCGAGCTCATCGGAGAGTGCGGCATAGACCTGCTGATGACGCTTGACCGGCATCATGCCTTCAAACTGCTCGGAAATCAGCGTTACCTTGAAGTGCGTCTGTGAATTGGGCGGGACATGATGCTTGTGACTTTCGTTTTCGATGCTCAGCCACTGCGGCTCGAAAATGGCAAGCTTCTGCTCGATCAGCGCCGCAATGTCAGCGCCTTCAAGCGTATCCACCGAAGAAATTGTCATGGGTTATCACCTCCGGCATGTCAGATATTGTTGGTGGGCATGCATCACGGCGGCGGCCGGAAGGGTCATTCAACCGGTCTGCTGACGGTGCAGCATGCATATTCGTGACCCCGAAAGTATCAGCGCCACAATGGCAGAGGCCATGCCCATCCAGAGGGCCAGGCTCACCGTGACAGCGCTATCCATCGTGGCATTCATTATTCCAGAAAGCACCAGTGCAACCAAGGCAGCGCCAACAGACTGACCAAAGGTACGCACGCTGGCCAGCACGCCGGAGGCACTGCCACTGCGTGCCTTGGGCAGTGATCCCATCATTTCACGGTTATTGGGTGCCTGATAGAGGCCAAAGCCCAGTCCGCACAGGGCACTGCGCCACAGGATATCGATCGTTGTGGGTTGATCACTCAAAAGCGCCAGCGCCGCCAGCCCCGCCATGAACAACAAAAGCCCTATTGATGAGATGATTGGCGGACTGAAGCGGTCGGCCAGCCGCCCGCCCAGTGGCGCCCCGATCATGACACCCAGTGGCCAGGGCGTGAACAGAAAGGCCGATTCCAGCGGGGTGTAACCCTGCACATTCTGAAACAGAAAGGGCAGGCTGATAAACGCCATGCTCTGGGCCAGAAAGGAGAAAAACGAGGTCATCACCGCCATGGAAAAGCGCGTCTCGCGAAAGATGACCAGTGGCAGCAACGGGTTTTCAAAATGACGCTGACGCCAGATAAAGCCTGCCAGCGACGCCACACTCACCGCCAGAAGTACCGGCACGGTCCCAGAGCGCGACAGGTCGGCAATGCTGTCGAGCATGATGACAAAGGCCCCCAGCCCTACCGCTGACAGCACGGCGCCGAGCACATCAAACCGATAGCGGCTGCCCTGCTCCTGCGGCAGCGCCCGGATGGCCAACCAGATGGCGGCCACACCCAGCGGTACGTTGATCCAGAAAAGCCACGGCCAGCTCGCCACGGCGAGCACCAGTCCACCCAGCGCCGGCCCGCCGGCGACCGCCAGTGATACGGTCAGCGCGGTCAGCCCCATCGCCTGCCCCAGCAGTCGGGTCGGAAAGATGACCCGGTACAGGGAAGGCCCGATGCTCATCATGGCCGCCGAGCCCAGTCCCTGAATGGCGCGAAAAATGATCAGCCAGCCAAGCGATGGTGCCAGCGCGCACATTATCGAGGTCAGTACGAACAGGACCATGCCACCGATGTAAAGACGGTATCGCCCGATGCGATAGCCCAGTGCGGCAAAGGTCAGCATGGAGGCAGCGCCCACCAGCTGATAGACGTTGATGATCCAGACGGAAGCCGCAGAAGAGACGCCCAGTTCGCGGGCGATGGTCGGCAGGGCAATGTTGACGCTGTTGATGTTGAGCACCGCCATCAGCGACCCCGACATCAGGACCATCATGGCCAGAATACGCTGACGCGGAGGCAGGCCATCATCACCTTCACGCCAGGACAATAGTGCTTTCAAGAGGAGTTACCGATAGTGCGAGACAACGTGCGATCACGAGGAACAAAAACCGGGCAAAAAAGCTCACACCGGCCATGATGCCGGGCAAGCCTCCAGGTCATCTCAATGGAGAATGATCAGACCTCATCGGTATCCAGCAGCAGATCATCCTCGAAATCACTCTGCTCGAGCACCGCTTCCTCGTCCAGATCCACGCACAGATAGCTGTGCTCGACACGAAGAAAGAATTCAAAGGTGACTTCGTTGATGTCCGGCCAGTGGCGGGAATTTTCTTCCCAGGCGGACAGCTCGTTTTCAAGGATATCGGCAAAGCGTTCATGCAGGCAGGCCCGCAGTGCATCTTCCGTATCCATCTCGGGAATGAGGTAGATGGTACTTTCGCGTTCGGCATCCTCCAGCGTGAGATCATCCTCACCCTCGGTCGCTTCCAGCGAATTGATCCAGTCCACAAAGGCCTGTTTGGGACGCACGCTAAGTGCAGAGCGGTTCACCAGTTTCATTGCAACTCTCCCGGTTCGGGGCTGGTGGAAATCCTGTTCAAGCGCCCAAGTATGGCCGCCCGGGCGCGCCAACGCCATGATTCATCCGACCATTGGCGCACATCGGACATCCAGAGCCTGTCGGCCGCTGCGTTTTACTCTGCTTCCGGGCGCATGGCCGGGAACAGCAACACATCACGAATGGACGGCGCATCCGCCAGCAGCATGACCAGTCGGTCGATGCCAATGCCCTCACCTGCCGTCGGCGGCAGACCATACTCAAGGGCGCGGACGTAATCGGCGTCGTAGTACATCGCCTCGACATCGCCGGCGTCCTTCTCGGCCACCTGGGCGGCAAAGCGTTCGGCCTGATCCTCGGCGTCATTGAGCTCGGAGAAGCCGTTGGCGATCTCGCGCCCGCCCACGAAGAACTCGAAGCGGTCGGTCACGAACGGGTTGGCGTCGTTGCGACGCGCCAGCGGGCTGACCTCGGCCGGATATTCGGTGATAAAGGTCGGCCGCTCAAGGCGATGTTCGGCGACGGTTTCAAAGATCTCGGTCTGCAGCTTGCCAAGGCCCCAGCCCGGCTTGACCTCGATACCCAGCCGCCCGGCCAGCGCCGTGGCACGCTCGAGGCTGTCCAGCTCGCTCGACTCGATCCCGTGACCGTATTTCAGGATCGCGTCACGCAGGGTCAGGCGATCAAAGGGCCGGGAAAGATCAAACTCGGTGCCCTGATAGTGGATCAGGGTGGTGCCCACGGCCTTTTCGGCGGCAAAGCGCACCAGCGACTCGGTCAGATCAATCAGGTCGTGGTAGTCGGCATAGGCCCAGTAGAACTCGAGCATGGTGAATTCGGGGTTATGCCGGGTCGAGAGCCCTTCATTGCGGAAGTTGCGGTTGATCTCGAAGACCCGCTCGAAGCCGCCCACCACCAGACGCTTGAGATAAAGCTCCGGGGCAATGCGCAGATACATGTCGATATCCAGCGCATTGTGATGGGTAATGAAGGGACGCGCCGTGGCACCACCCGGAATCGGCTGCAGCATCGGCGTTTCGACTTCCATGAAGTCACGCTCGGTAAAGAACTGACGAATGGCGCTGATGACGGCGGCGCGAATGCGGAAGGTATCCCGCACTTCCGGATTCATGATCAGGTCCACATAGCGCTGACGATAGCGGGCTTCCTGATCGGTCAGGCCGTGGAACTTGTCCGGCAGCGGGCGCAGGCTCTTGGTCAGAAGCCGTGCGGTCTCCATCATCACATAGAGATCGCCCTTGCCGGACTTGTGCACCGGACCCTGACCAAAGACGATGTCGCCGATGTCCCAGCCCTTGATGTCTTCAAGCACCTCAGCGGGCAGGCCCTTTTTATCCACGTAGAGCTGGATCTGGCCGGAGGCGTCCTGAATGACGATAAAGGGGCCGCGCTTTCGCATGATGCGCCCGGCCACGGCTGCCTGGCGGCCCAGCGACTCCAGCGCTTCCTTGTCGTGCTCGCCCAGTTCTGCCTGGAGATCCGCTGCCAGACTGTCACGACGCAGATCATTGGGGAAGGCGCTGCCGCCCTCTGCACCGGCCTTCTCGCGGCGTGCGGCAAGCTTTGCCCGCCGCTCGGCGATCAGATGGTTTTCTTCGTGTTCGCTGCCTGCCTGCTGATCCTGATTCGCCATTACCTTGCCTATTGAAAATAACCGTCAATGGCAGGCTCGTGACAGCCTGCGGTTCATGTCTGACACTCATGTCTAACACGGTTCATGCCCGGCACGGGTCATGACTGAAGCACGCGATGCTGCAAAACGAGCCTGCCGGTCGGAAGTCGTCTCTTTAAAACGTCTCTTCCGATCAAAGCCCCTGCTTGAGGCTGGCCTCGATGAACTGATCCAGGTCGCCGTCGAGCACCTTTTCACAGTTGCTGGTCTGCACACCGGTGCGCAGATCCTTGATGCGCTGATCATCGAGCACATAGGAGCGGATCTGGCTGCCCCAGCCGATATCGGACTTGGAGTCCTCGGCCTGCTGTTTCTCGGCGCTGCGGCGCTGCATTTCCAGTTCCCAGAGCTTGGCCTTGAGCTGTTTCATCGCAAAATCGCGGTTGGCATGCTGGCTGCGCTGGGTCTGACAGGACACCACGACGCCGCTGGGCTCGTGGGTAATGCGCACCGCCGAGTCGGTGGTGTTGACGTGCTGGCCGCCGGCGCCCGACGAGCGATAGGTATCGACGCGCAGATCGGCCGGATTGATCTCGACCTCAAAGCTGTCATCGATCTCGGGAGAGAGAAACACCGAGGCGAACGACGTGTGCCGACGACCACCCGAATCGAACGGGCTCTTTCTGACCAGCCGATGCACGCCGGTTTCGGTGCGCAGCCAGCCAAAGGCGTACTCGCCCTGCACGTGGAGGGTGGCCGACTTGATGCCCGCCACATCCCCGGCCGAAATCTCGGTAATTTCCGCCTTGAAGCCGTGATGCTCGGCCCAGCGCAGATACATGCGCAGCAGGATGTTGGCCCAGTCCTGCGCCTCGGTACCACCGGAGCCGGCCTGGATATCCATATAAGCGTTGTTGGGGTCCATCTCGCCGGCAAACATGCGGCGGAATTCGAGCTTGGCCAGCTGCGTCTCGAAGCGGTCGAGATCACGACGAATTTCCGTCATGGTCTCCTCGTCCTCTTCCATGTGCGCCAGCTCATAGAGTTCGCCGTTGTCGCGAATGCCGCTTTCCAGCGCGTCGAGCGTGGTCACGATATCCTCGAGCTGCGCCCGCTCACGCCCCAGCTTCTGGGCATGCTCCGGATCGTTCCAGACGTTGGGGTTTTCCAGCTCGCGGGTTACTTCCTCGAGGCGGTCCTTGCGTTCGGCATAGTCAAAGATACCCCCTCAGGACGTCTGTCCGTTCGGACAGGTCCTTGAGGATATGATGAATGGGGGTCAATTCCTGCATGGTATCTCGCTCGGACAGGACGCTGGCGTCAAACACCGGCATCGCATGAGAGTTGAAAAACAAGGGGCGTTATTGTAGCCAAAGCACCACCTCCCCGTCACCCGCTACCCGGTATGCCCCGCCCTTTCACCATAAAAATGCCGCTTCCAGGCAGGTTGTTTTTGACAGTACACGGGAGTGCTGTGATCTTTCATTGATCCTTCATCGGCATCATCGGATAAACACGACCTGCAGGGACGCACAATGAACACAAAAATCATCAACACCAGAACGCTGGCGCTGCTTGGCGCGCTGGGCCTGACACTGACCACGCCACTGGCCACCGCTGCCACCCTCAATGTCGGCATCAGCGGCGACCCCGCCTCGCTTGACCCGGCCCGCGTCACCGGCGGCGTCTGGGAAGAAGATGTCCTGCGCGACATCTTCGAGGGCCTGGTGGCCATCGACGCTCAGGGACAGATCATTCCGGGTGTCGCGACCTCTTGGGAGACCAGCGATGACGGCAAAACCTACACCTTCCACCTGCGCGACGATGCCCGCTGGTCGGATGGCGAGCCGGTGACCGCCGATGACTTCGTCTTTGCCCTGCGCTATCAGATTGACCCGAAAACCGCCTCCAACTACGCCCACCGCCTCTATCCGGTCGTCAACGCCCGGAAAATTAACGCCGGCGAGGCCGAGCTCGACACCCTGGGGGTAGAAAGCCGTGATGACGGCAAAACGCTGGTCATTCATCTGACCGAGCCGGCTGCCTATTTTCTCAAGACGCTGGTGCTGCCGTTTGGCTACCCCATCCCTGAACATGTTGTGGAAGACAAGGGAGACAAGTGGAGCCAACCGGACAACATCGTGGTCAATGGCGCTTTCAAGCCGGTGCGCTGGGTCTCGAACTCGGAGCTCGACACGGTCAAAAATCCCGAGTTTCACGACGCCGGCAAGGTCTCGCTCGACGGCGTGAACTACTACCCCATCGAAGACAAGAACGCCGGCATTTCACGCTTTCGGGCCGGCGAACTCGATATCCTGCGTGACTTCCCCGCGGCGCGCTATCAGTGGCTTGAGCAGCAGATTCCCGATGCCGTGAAGATCACGCCATCGCTGGGCAGCTACTACTACGTCTTCAATCTGCGCGACGGCTCACCGGTCGCCGACAAGCGCGTGCGCGAGGCCCTCTCGCTGGCCATCCGGCGCGATATCATCAGTGAAAAGCTCCTCGATGGTGCCGTGACGCCTTCCATGTCACTGGTTCCGCCCGGGGTCAGCCACTACACCCCCGCCGCTCAGCCCGGCCTTGAGGATGACATGGACACGCGCATGAACCACGCCCGTAAACTCATGAAGGAAGCCGGTTATGGCCCCGACAAGCCGCTCAACCTGACGCTGCGCTATAACTCCGGCGATGAGCATCAGCGCATTGCCGTGGCGGTCGCGGCCATGTGGAAGCCACTGGGCGTGAATGTCGAGATGCGCAACAGTGAAGCCAACGTGCACTACTCGGATCTGATGCAGGGCGATTTTCAGGTGGCGCGCGCGGCCTGGATTTCAAGCTACGACGACGCGCAAAATTTCCTGCAGCTGCTGTCGGCCGAAACCAACAACTACGGTGACTATCAAAATCCCGAGTACAGCCAGCTGATCGCCCAATCCGACCGCGAGCTCGACAGTGACAAGCGCCGCGACATGATGCAGCGCGCCGAGAAGATGGCACTGGCCGACTACCCGCTGGCACCGATCTATACCTACGCCGCACGCAATCTGGTCAAGCCGTCGTTGTCCGGTTGGAACAACAACGCGCTCGACATGCATGCCTCGCGCTGGATTTCGATCAAGCCATCACCATAAGCGTTGATCGAGATCCTCGAAGGCGAGCATGACTCGCCTTCGAGGATCATCGTCACCCGGCCATGCCACCGTTTTCTGCTATCTCCTGCCCGGTTCAGACAGGTGTTTGAACAACCGGGCAACTCTGGACACATCCACTGACGCGGAGTAACTTCACAAAATCGTCATAAGCGATACTTCAGCTCGCGCCGCTATCCCGGACCGCGATAGCGATAACAACAACGCCAATCACCTCAGGTACCTTCATGCCCTCGATCCGTCCGCTGATGGGCGCGCTTGCGCTGTCATCCACCCTGTTTGCCTCTCCGCTTTATGCCCAAACCCTCAATATCGGCATCCTCGGTGAGCCTGCCTCGCTGGATACCTCTCAGGTCAGCGGTGGTACCTGGGAAAGCGATGTACTGCGGGATATCTACGAAGGCCTGCTCACGCAGGACCCTGAAGGCCACCGCATCCCGGGTGTGGCCAAATCCTGGGACATCAGTGAGGACGGTAAAACCTATACCTTCCATCTGCGTGATGATGCCAAATGGTCGGACGGGAAGCCGGTCACGGCCGAGGACTTCGTATTTGGCTGGCAGCATATGCTTGACCCCGCCAGCGCCTCCAAATACGCCTACATGCTCTATCCGGTCAAGAATGCCGAGGCAGTCAACACCGGCAAGATGCCAGCGGACCAGCTCGGCGTGGAATCACTCGATGACGGCAAGACCTTTCGCGTCACGCTCAAGGAACCGGCTCCCTATTTCCTCGGCATTCTGACCCATTACACGTCCTACCCGTTGCCAAAACACGTATTTGACCAGTACGGCAAGCAGTGGACGCAGATGGATCACATCCAGACCAACGGCGCCTACAAGCCGACCAGCTGGATTTCACACGATCACATTACGGCCGAAAAAAACCCCGAGTTTCACGATGCCGCCAACGTGGCCATCGATACCGTCAACTACTATCCCACCGAGGATCGCAATGCCGGCGTTTCGCGCTTTCGGGCCGGTGAACTTGATGTGATGCGCGAATACACCTCGGACCGCTATCAGTGGCTCAAGAAAAACCTGCCGGACGCCACCCACATGAGTCCGTTTCTGGGTTCCTATTACTACGTGCTGAACCATCGTGACGGCCATCCGACCGCTGATATTCGCGTGCGCGAAGCGCTCAATCTGGCAGTGCGACGCGAAGTACTGTCCAAGCAGATCATGGACAACACCTTCCTGCCGGCCAATGCGCTGGTGCCGCCGGGTACCAATCACTACGAGACGCAGCACATGACCCTCGACGGTGATGACATGAACGCGCGCCTGGCCGAGGCCAAAAAGCTGATGCAGGAGGCCGGCTATGGCCCGGACAAGCCGCTCAATCTGCGCCTGCGTTACAACTCAAGCGATGAGCATAAAAAGATCGCGATTGCGCTGGCCGCCATGTGGAAGCCGCTGGGCATCAACGTGCAGATGATCAACTCCGAGGCCACGGTGCACTACCAGGCCATACAAAGTGGCGACTTTGATGTGGCACGCGCCGGCTGGGTGGCTGACTACGATGATGCCGAAAACTTCCTGACCCTTTTGCATACCGGGGTGGGCAACAACTACGGCGCCTATTCCAATCCCGAGTACGACAAACTGCTCGACCAAGCCAACGTCACGCTGGATGAAGACAAGCGCGCCAGCCTGATGCAGCAGGCCGAGCAGGTCGCCCTCGGTGACTATGCGCTGGTGCCGCTTTTGACCTATGTCACCCGCAACCTGGTCAACCCAGAGCTTCAGGGCTGGGTTGACAACGTGCAGGATAACCATCCCTCTCGCTGGGTCAGCTTCAAGCAATAACTGCCCGGTGGCGGCATCCCTGTGATGCCGCCCACTTTTTGACGTTACTCGGGAATTTTCCATCATGACCAGGTGTCTTTCCAAAAGCTTTGGCGCGGCCCTGTTGCTGGCCTGCCCGCTGCTGGCCTGTCCCCTGTCAGCCCAGGCCGCCACGCTGGATATCGGTATCTATGGCGAGCCGGCCTCGCTGGACGCTGCGCGCGTCACCGGCGCCGTCTACGACAACGATGTGCTGGGTGATCTATTTGAAGGGCTGGTGACACTGGCCCCGGACGGCGATTACCAGCCGGGGGTGGCCAGAAACTGGTCGGTCTCCGATGACGGCCTGACCTGGACCTTCAACCTGCGCGACGACGCCCGCTGGTCCGATGGTGAACCGGTGACCGCCGGGGATTTCGTGCTCGCCTTTCAGCGCGCGCTCGATCCGGCCATCGCCTCGGTCTACGCCAATCTTCTCTATCCGCTCAAAAACGCTGCCGCCATCAACCGTGGCGAGGCCAGGGTGGCATCGCTGGGCGCCCGGGCCGTGAATGATCACCAGCTGAAAGTGACCCTCGAGCAGCCCACACCCTATCTGCCCACCCTGATGGCGCACATCATCGCAGCGCCGGTGCCCGCTCACCTGGTGCGCGAATATGGCAACGACTGGACGAAGCTTGAGCACATCGCCACCAACGGCGCCTTCATGCCCAGTCGCTGGGTCTCGCATGATCATATCGAGGCCGTGAAAAACCCGCAGTTTCATGATGCCGACAGCGTCACGCTGGATGGCGTCAACTACTACCTGGTCGAGGATCTTAATACCGGCCTGTCGCGCTTTCGCAGCGGCGATCTGGACGTGATGCGTGACTTCGATGCCAGCCGCTATCAGTGGTTGAAGGAAAACCTTGCCAGCGCCGTTCATTTGCACAATCAGCTCTCGACCTATTACTACGCGCTCAATAACCGCGACGGCCACCCGACCAGCGACGTGCGCGTGCGCGAGGCGCTTAACCTGGCGCTGCGACGTGACATCATCACGCAAAAGGTGTTACAGGGCGCCGCCAACCCGACCAGTTCGCTGGTCCCCGGCGGCACCGCGCATTATGACGTGCAGACCATGCCGGGCATGGAGGCACCCCTCGATGCGCGCCTGGACAAGGCCCGAGCGCTGTTAAAGGACGCCGGCTACGGCCCCGAGCACCCTCTGGAACTGCGCCTGCGGTTCAATTCCCGCGATGATCACCGCCGCATCGCCGTCGCGGCAGCCGCCATGTGGAAACCGCTGGGCGTCGATATCGAGATGGTCAACGCCGAGGCCAACGTGCATTACGCCGAGACCGCCCGCGGCGACTTTGATATCGCCCGCGCCAGCTGGGTGGCCGATTTTGATGACGCCAGCAATTTCTTAAGCATTCTCGCCTCCGGCAACGTCAAGAACTACGGCGGCTACCACAGCGCCGAATTCGACCGGCTGCTGGAACAGGCCGCGGCACAGCCCGATCAGGACAAGCGCCAGCAGCTGCTGGAGCAGGCCGAGCGTCAGGCGCTGGGCGACTATGCCATGGCGCCCATCTACGCCGATGCCGCCCGCAACCTGGTCAATCCGGACATGACCGGCTGGGAAGACAACGCCATCAACCGCCACCTGTCACGCTGGATCACGCTCGACCCGTAAACACTCCTGGGGCATGGTCAGCTCTGTCACCGTTGAGGCGCCGCCCGCAGCAGCGGCTATCACAGCGATGACTATGACCAGCTGGTCGAGCAAAGCAGCGAGACCATCGATACGGGCGAGCGCGCCGAACTTCTGACCCGTGCCCGGCAGCATCTGCTCGATGACTACGCCCTGCTGCCGCTTTACGATTACATCAACACCGCGCTGGTGTCAGAGCACGTTCATGGCCGGGAACCTTCCCCAATGGACGTGCACCCCCTGCGCTAATCAGCATCGAGGAGTAATCCCGTGTTTCATCTGTCCTTCCTGCGCCGAGGTAGACCGGCATGCTGAGCTATATCGCCAAGCGTCTGGCCATGGCCATTCCAACGCTTCTGATCGTGATCACGGCCTCGTTTTTTTTGATGCGGGTCGCGCCGGGCGGTCCGTTTGACGGCGAGCGCCAGCTCCCGCCGGAGATCGAGGCCAACCTGATGGCGGCCTATCACCTGGATGAGCCGCTGCCCATGCAGTATCTGCGCTACATGGGCAACCTGGTTCAGGGCGATTTCGGGCCATCGTTCAAGTACAAGGATTTCTCGGTCACCGACCTGATCGCTCAGGGCTTTCCGGTCAGTCTGGAACTCGGCGGGCTGGCGATTGCGCTGGCGCTGCTGCTAGGCATTCCCATGGGGGTGATGGCCGCGCTCAGGCGCAACACGACCGTGGATTATCTGCTGATGGGCACGGCGCTGGGCGGCATTGCCGTACCCAACTTCGTGATCGCCCCGCTGATGGCGCTCTTTTTCGGCGTCATTCTGGGCTGGCTGCCGGTGGGCGGCTGGAACGGCGGCGCCCTGCCCAATCTGGTGCTCCCGGTGGTGGCACTCGCCATCCAGCAGATTGCCTATATCGCCCGCATGATGCGCGCCTCGATGATCGAGGTGCTGGGCAGCCACTTCATCCGCACCGCTCGCGCCAAGGGGCTCAATGAACGTCAGGTGATCTGGCGCCACGCCCTGCGCCCGGCCATGCTGCCGGTGCTCTCCTATCTCGGCCCGGCCATCGCCGGGATCATCACCGGCTCGGTGGTCATCGAACAGATCTTCGGCCTGCCGGGCATCGGGCGCTACTTCGTTCAGGGCGCGCTCAACCGTGACTACACCCTCGTGATGGGCACGGTGGTGTTCTACGGCGTGCTGATCGTATTGATGAACCTGATTGTCGATCTGCTCTATTCGCTGTTCGACCCCCAAATTCGCTATGACGACTGATCGGAGCGCATCATGACTTCATCCCACGGTGCTCATGACACCCACGGCGCGCCCGGTACAACGGCAGACAGCGCTGACCATCTTCAGGGCGGTGGCAGCCCCAACCCGCCTCAGGCCCCCGTTGCCCAGCCCGGCGAGAGCCTCGCCCGCGAGGCCTGGCGCCGCCTGCGCCATAACCGTGCCGCCATGGCGAGCCTCATCCTGCTGGTACTGATGACCATCATCTGTATCGTCGGCCCCTGGTTGCTGCCCTGGGATCTGGCCGAAGTGGACTGGAACGCTTTTGGCGTGGCGCCGACGATGGAAGGCCAGCACTGGCTGGGCACCGATGCCAACGGCCGTGACCTTCTGACCCGCACCCTCTACGGTGGGCGTGTATCGCTATCCGTGGCGCTGGTGGCCACACTGGTGAGCCTGGTGATCGGCGTGCTGTATGGCGCGATCTCCGGCTATGTCGGCGGGCGCACCGACAACCTCATGATGCGCTTTGTCGACATCATGTACTCCCTGCCCTTCATGTTTCTGGTCATCCTGTTGATGGTGGTGTTCGGCCGAAACATCTTTTTGATCTACGCCGCCATCGGCGCAGTGGAGTGGCTCGACATGGCGCGCATCGTGCGTGGCCAGACGCTGTCGCTCAAGCGCCGCGAATTCATCGAAGCCGCCCACGCCCTGGGCGTGCGGGATTCAAAGATCGTTACCCGCCATCTGATTCCCAACTCGATCGGGCCGGTCATCATCTATGTGACGCTGACGGTGCCCAAGGTGATTCTGCTGGAGAGTTTCCTGTCGTTTCTGGGCCTGGGCGTCCAGGAGCCGCTCACCAGCTGGGGCGTTCTGATCAGTGAGGGGACCTCCAACATGCAGGGCGCGCCCTGGATGCTGATCGTGCCAGCGGCGTTTCTGGCCGTGACGCTTTTCTGTCTCAACTTCCTGGGCGACGGGCTGCGTGACGCCCTCGACCCGCGTACCCGCTAAGGAGTCCTCCATGTCGACACCCCTGCTTGAGATCGACAATCTAAAGGTGGACTTTGAACTGCCCACCGGTACCGTTTCCGCCGTCAAGGGCGTCAGCTTCCACATCAATCAGGGCGAGACCGTCGCGCTGGTGGGCGAGTCCGGCTCCGGCAAGTCGGTCACCTCGACGGCATTGATGCGCCTGTTACCGGAAATGGCCAGAATTTCCGGCGCCATTCGTCTGGACGGTGAGGACCTGACCCAGGTCAGTGCCGCGCGGATGCGGCGGCTGCGCGGCAACGAGTTCTCGATGATCTTTCAGGAGCCGATGACCTCGCTCAATCCGCTGCACCGGATCGGTCGCCAGATTGCCGAAGTCCTTCATCGCCATCGCGGCATGTCCGGCAGTGAAGCGCGCACGCGAGTGCTGGGACTGCTGGATCAGGTCGGCATTCCCGACCCCGAACGGCGCATTTCAAGCTACCCGCATGAGCTTTCCGGCGGCCAGCGCCAGCGGGTCATGATCGCCATGGCGCTGGCCTGCGAGCCGCGCCTGCTGATCGCCGACGAGCCCACCACGGCACTTGATGTCACCGTGCAGGCCCAGATTCTTGATCTGCTTCGGAATCTGCAGAAGCGCTATGGCATGGCCATCCTGTTCATCACCCATGATCTGAGCCTGGTCCGCCGCTTTGCCGAGCGGGTCTGTGTGATGCGCTACGGCGAGCTGGTCGAGTCCGGTGACACCACTAAGGTTTTCAATGACCCGCAGCACGACTACACCCGCATGCTGCTGGACGCCGAACCGCGTGGCAGCAAGGCGGCGGTGGCAGAGGATGCGCCGGTCCTGCTCAGTGGCCGGGACGTTCGCGTACGCTTTACCACCAAAAAGCGTCTGTTCGGTAAAAGCGACTATTTCGAAGCCGTACGCGGGATTGATCTGACCGTGCGACGCGGTCAGACCGTCGGCATTGTCGGCGAGTCGGGCTCGGGCAAGTCAACGCTGGGGCGGGCACTGCTCAGACTTTTAAAAAGCCAGGGGCAATTACGCTTTGAAGACACCGACATCACGGACTTTGACAAGTCCCGTATGCGGCCGCTGCGCTCGCGCATGCAGGTGGTCTTTCAGGACCCCTTCGGCTCGCTGTCACCGCGTCTGACCGTCGGCGAAATCATCAGTGAAGGGCTCAAGGTCCACTTCCCCGAACTTGATCGGCGCGAGCGCGAAACACGGGTCATCGAATCACTGGAAGAAGTGGCGCTGGACCCGGCGATGCGCAAACGCTATCCGCACGAGTTCTCCGGCGGCCAGCGCCAGCGCATTGCCATTGCCCGCGCGCTGGTACTCAAACCCGACTTTCTGCTGCTGGATGAACCCACCTCGGCACTGGACCGCTCGGTGCAGATGACGGTGATCGAGCTTCTGCGCCATCTGCAGCAGAAATACAACCTGACCTATGTGTTCATCAGCCACGATCTCGCCGTGGTCCGGGCGCTGTCCGACACCGTGCTGGTCATGAAAGAGGGTCAGGTGGTTGAACAGGGCAGCGCAGAGAGCATCTTCAAGGCACCGCGCGAGGCGTACACGAAAGCACTTCTGAAAGCAGCGTTTCTCGACACTGCCGCCTGAACCCCCGGAGCAATCCGTTTTTAGCCAACAGCTGTCACTATGCTCGCACGCTACGATTTCCAACCGGATGCTGGCATGACCCCAGACCCTCGCCCTTGTCGGCGGGGGTTTTTTATGGGCGCAGGCGTCCGCCTTGACCCTGTGGCCACCCCAGGGTTTTATGCTGAGCACATGACAGGCAACCGGCAGGTGATGACATGAAAATCGGTGAACTGGCCGAACGGGGCAATGTGACCCACGAAACCATTCGTCACTACGTCCATCAGGGGCTGATCCATGCCGAGCGCAATCCCAATAACGGCTATCAGCTGTTTGACGACGAGGCGCTCAGGCGGCTGCGCTTTATCAACCGTGCCCGGACACTGGGCTTTAGCCTCAAGGAGGTCGGGGAGATCTTTGCCCACACCGATCACGGTGACTCCCCCTGCCCCATGGTGCGTGATCTTCTAAGCACTCGGCTGCCCGAGGTCAGAGCGCAGATTCAGGAGCTGAAGCAGCTGGCCGATCGCATGGAAGCGGCGCTGGATGTCTGGGCCTCCATGCCGGATGGCGCTCCCGATGGCCGCACGCTGTGTCAGCTTATCGAACACTGGAACGATTCGCGCACCGAAGGGAGTGCACGCGACACCGGGAGTGCTCATGTCTCATGATCATCGACTCACCCTGAACGGCCTGCACTGCGGTGGCTGCGTCAAGCGCACCCGCACCGCGCTGGAGGCCCTCGACCCCGAGGCCCGCATCGAACTCGATGTGGACCACCTTGCCATGCGTACCGACTGTTCCCTTGAAGCTGTCATCAGGGCGGTGGAAGGAGCCGGCTTTCAGGCCACACCGGCTGAAGACATGCCCCACCATCACCAGCTGGCTCTTGAGGGCCTGCACTGCGGCGGCTGCGTCAAGCGCACCCGTACCGCGCTGGAAGCCCTTGATCCAAAGGCGAAGATCGACATCGATACCCGACATCTGTCGATAACCACCCACACATCGCGGGGGGAGGTCATCCGCGCCGTGGAAGACGCGGGCTATCGGGCCACGCCCGTCGAAAGCGCGCCGGCGCCGCAGCCCGAGCCCGAGCCCGAAACTACTAAAAGGGCGGATACTGAAGAGGCTGTCGAGCAGGCTGACGCCGATACTGCAACGCCGCCGGACAGGGCCCCGGGAGACGCCATCGAACTCCAGCTGTCCGGCATTACCTGCGCCGGCTGTGTCCGCACCATCCAGAACGCCCTGGATCACGTCGACGGCGTCGATGAGGCCCAGGTCAACTTTGCCACCCGCAGCGCCCGGGTACGCGGCAGCGCCACGTCCGATGACCTGATCCAGGCGGTCGAGCGGGCCGGCTACGGCGCCGAGGTGATCGAGAGTATCGAACAGGGCGAGGCCCGCCGCGGCGAGCTGGAGCAGCAGAGCTATCGTCGCAGGCTGCGCGATACCTGGCTGGCGCTGGTGCCGGGCATGGCGCTGATGCTGTCGATGTTCTTTCACCATCCACGGCTTGAAGGCAGCGAGCGCTGGGTATGGGTCGCCATTGGCGTGGGCGTACTGGGCATCATGTGGGTGGCCGGACGCGGCTTTTATGATGCCGCCCTGAAGGCCGTGCGCCACCGCATCGCCAACATGGATCTGCTGATCGCGATCGGCACGGCCACCGCCTGGCTCTACTCGATGTTTGTCGCGCTTTTCCCCGCCACCGTGCCGGAGGCCGCGCGCGCGCTCTATCTGGAAGCGCCACTGATGATCATCGGCCTGGTGAGCCTGGGTCAGGCGATCGAGACCCGTTCGCGCGGACGTACCTCGAAGGCGCTGTCGCAGCTGGTGTCGTTGCGCGCCAGCACGGCGCGGGTGATCCGCGACCGTCAGGAAGTCGATGTGCCCATCGATGAGGTGGCCCGGGGCGATCTTGTCCGCCTGCGCCCCGGCGAGCGGGTACCGGTGGATGGTGAGGTGGTCGAGGGCCGCAGCCATGTCGATGAGTCGATGCTGACCGGCGAGCCGCTACCGGTGGCCCGTGAAGCCGGCGACCGGGTATCCGCCGGCACGCTCAACACGAAAGGGACACTGACCCTGCGCGCCACCCGGGTGGGCAGCGACACCAGCCTGTCGCGCATTATCGAGCAGGTACGTCAGGCGCAGGGCTCGCGCCCGCCCATCAGCCGTCTGGCCGACCGGGTCGCCAGCATCTTTGTCCCGGCGGTCATGATCGCTGCCGTCCTCACGGCGCTGATCTGGTTCAACCTGGGGGCCGAGCCGCGCATCACGCACATGCTGATCACGGCCACCTCGGTGCTGATCATCGCCTGTCCCTGCGCCCTGGGGCTGGCCACACCGATTTCGACCATGATCGGGGTGGGCCGCGCCGCCAGCGCCGGCATTCTGATCCGTCATGGCGAGTCGCTGCAGCGGATCGGCGAGCTGACCGCGCTGGTGGTCGACAAGACCGGGACCCTGACCGAGGGCAGACCGCGCGTCACCGACAGCGTCTGGCTGGAGGAGGATCATGACCAGGCACTGGCGCTGCTGGCCGGTCTGGAACGCGGCTCGGAGCATCCGCTGGCCAGTGCCGTGCTGGCGTACTGCGACGAGCAGCAGATCGAATCGGTCGAGGTCACACACTTTGAGGCCCTTTCCGGCCGCGGGGTCACGGCCACCGGCCCCCGCGGCGAGCGGCTGGCGCTGGGCAATGCGGCATTGATGCATGACCACCATGTGGCCCTTGACGAGGTCCGCGGCACCGTCAGTGCGTGGGAGGATCAGGCGCGAAGCGTGCTGCATTTTGCCATCGATGGCCGGCTGGTCGCGCTGCTGGCCGTGCAGGACCCGCTGCGCGACGATGCCAGAGCGGCGATCGAGCGGCTGCATGCTCGCCATCTGCGCGTGGTGATGCTGACCGGTGACGCCGAGCCCACGGCGCAGGCGATCGCTCGGCAGGCAGGCATCGATGAGGTACACGCCGACCTTCTGCCCGAGGACAAGCAGACCCATATCGAGCGGCTGCGCCGCGAGGGTTACGTGGTCGGCATGGCCGGTGACGGCATCAACGACGCCCCGGCACTGGCGGGCGCCGATGTCGGCTTTGCCATGGGTGCCGGCAGCGATGTGGCGATCGAATCGGCCGGCGCGGCCCTGATGCGCGATTCGCTGCACGGCATCAGCGACGCCATCGACCTGAGCCGCGCCACGATCAGGAACATCAAGCAGAACCTATGGGGCGCCTTTGCCTATAACACGCTGGGCATCCCGATTGCCGCCGGCGTGCTCTACCCGCTGACCGGCACCCTGCTCTCGCCCATGGTGGCGGCACTGGCGATGGCGGCCTCCTCGGTGACGGTGGTCACCAATGCCAATCGGCTGCGCCACTTCACGCCGGAACGTATCGCCCCTGCACGCAGCGAGACATCCAACTCAAACGCGGAGGCAATATCATGAGCCTGTTGATCAATGCCCTGGGCGTCATGCTGATTGTACTGATCGCCTGGTGGTTCTGGGGCGGTCGGAAGGACACATGACAGCGTGGGCCGGCTGGCCCACACTGGCCTTTCAGATCCATGCATAGGGAGTCTTTCTCCATGTCCGAACAGCAGGCGCCCGCCCTTCGCGGCGTGATCGAAACCGTGCTTTACACCGCCGACATGGCCCGGGTCCGGAATTTTTTTGAAACGGTACTGGGGCTCTACCCACATCTGGCCGATGAGCGCTTTACCGCCTATCCGACCGGGCCTTCCATGCTGCTGCTCTTTCAGCAGGGCCAGACCGATGACACCGTGCACCTGCCCGACGGCATGGGCACCATTCCGCCCCATGACGGCGACGGCCGTCAGCACATCGCCCTGGCCATCGATGATGACGCCCTTGCCGACTGGGAGGCACACCTGGCGCATCATGAGGTGGCCATTGAAGGGCGCGCCCACTGGCCGCCCGGCGGCGAAAGTCTCTATTTTCGCGACCCGGACGGCCACCTGCTGGAGCTGGTCACCCCGGGGCTCTGGCCCAACTACTGAGAGATCATGATCTGGCGCCTAATTGCTGCTGGTGCCGGTGTAGCGCCCGGGACGGTGGTTGAGGGTCAAAATGACCCCCAGTACCGTGGCCCCGATGATGGAGTAGATCACGTTGGCCGGCGGCAGCACGAAAAAGGCCAAAAGCATGACCAGACCGTCGAGGGCGAGCTGAACCTTGCCGGCACTCCAGCCGCGGCGGTCCTGCAGATACAAGGCGAGAATGTTGAAACCGCCCAGACTGCCGCGATGGCGAAAGAGGGCCAGCGCCCCCAGGCCGATCAGGCTGCCCCCCATGAGCGCGGCAAACAGCGGTGATATCTCACCGATATCGATCCAGCGCGGCATCTGCCAGCTGATCAGCGACAGCAGGCCAATGGCGGCAAAGGTCTTGAGCGCAAACTGATGACCGACCCGCTGCCAGGCGAGCCAGTAAAACGGCAGGTTCACCACGAAAAAGACCGGGCCGAAGTCCCAGCCGGTGCTGTAGGTAATCAGCAGCGCAATGCCGGCGGTGCTGCCGATCAGAATCTGGGCATGTTCATACAGCCCGATCCCCAGGGCGGCGCAGGCAGACCCCAGCATGATGGCCATGACATCTTCATGCAGGCGATGTCGGCTCAATGATGCATCCATCGATAATATCCTTATTGTTGTATGCCCGCCGGATAGGCAGCGCGTTGGTCACGGCGCTTGTGACGCCTCGGGATATTATCGACAGCCCACGCGCAGGCGTCGAGGGGCCGCGCCCTATTCGGAGGGCGACGTGGCGTGCTCGATCATCAGTTGCAGGCTTTCCCGGCCGCGATAACGATTGCGCGACAGGCGAAAGGCGCAGCGTATCTCCTCCCCGACCGCCACCGGCATGTTCTCGCCCGGCGTGACGGCGCGAAACCAGATCGCGCGGACCAGCTGGCTGCCGGCATCCAGCGTCATCATCAGATGGTTGCCTTCGCTGCCGACCAGACGCGCCTGATCGACCACGAAATGCCCTTCAAAAAGCGGCGCCTCGAACTCGCGACCATAGGGGGCCAGCGCCTCGAGCTCGTCGAGAATCGGCAGTGCCAGCTGCTCGGGATCAAGGGCGCCGTCACTGAGAATCAGCGGATAGAGCTCGCGGCCCCCCAGCTGCTCATCGATGGCCGTGACCAGCGCATGATGAAAGGCCTCCAGCTGGCTGACAGGAACGCCGACCCCGGCCGCTCCGCTGTGGCCGCCAAAGCGTGGCAGCGCCTCGGGTGCCAGCTCGAAAGCCCGCTGAAGGGCATCGCGCAGATGCACGCCCTCCACCGAACGCCCGGAGCCGGTCAGCATGTCAGGATCAGGCGCCTGGGTCAGCACCACCGCCGGACGCCCGAAGGCCTGCACCAGCCGCGAGGCCACAATGCCCTGCACGCCGGGATGCCCATCGGCCAGATGGACCACCAGCACGCGCGCGCCCTGCTCCAGCTGCTGATGGGCCATGGCGCGGGCCTGTTCGGCCATGTCGGCTTCAATGGCCTTGCGCGACTGATTGTCATCATCGAGCACGTTGAGATAGCGCCGCGCGCTGGCGTCATCCTCGGCCAGCATGAAGTGCAGCGCCGCATAGGGGTCATCCAGCCGCGAGCGGGCGTTGATGCGCGGCCCCATCTGAAAGGCGAGCGTCTCGGCATCAAAGGGCGTGCTGTCCGGCCCCAGCCGCTCGGCCATCATCCGCCAGCAGGGCGCCTCCATGCGGTTGATCAGCTTGAGCCCGAGCGTTACCACGGCGCGATTGATGGCGCTATCGCCCAGCGACACGCAGTCGGCCACCGTGCCCAGCGCCACATAGGCAAGCCAGGGCGAAAGCTTGGGGGTATCCAGGGCCAGCCGGCCGGCCTCGATCAGATGCGACCGGGTCAGCGACATCAACAGCCAGCACACCATGCAGCCGGCGATGGTGGCATCGGGGTAGTCGCAGTCGGCGCGCGACGGATTGACCACCGCAAACGCCGACGCCGGCGGCCCTTCCACGGGCAGGGCATGGTGGTCGGTCACCACCACATCGATACCGGCTGCCTTCAGACACGCCAGCCGCGGTTCGTCACTGGAGCCGCAATCGGCGCTGATGATGAGCGACGGGCGCGGCGTGAGCGCCAGCGTCTTGTCCACCAGGGCGCTGCTGATGCCGTAGCCGTCATTGATGCGGTGGCCGATGAGGCTGTGAAGCCGTTCGCGCGGCACGCCGAACAGCTCGACCAGCGTTCGCAGGATCACCACATGGGAGGTAATCCCGTCGACGTCATAGTCGGTGATGATGCCGATATGTTCCCCCTTGATGACGGCCCGTGCGATCCGCTCGGCACCGCGGGTCGCATCACACAGCTTCTCGGGATGTTCGATATAGCGCAGGGCCGGCGCGATCAGTGCCGACACCGGGGCGCGCGGGTCCTTGAGACGCCCGGCCAGAATCCGCGCCTGCAGCTCGGTCAGGCCGGCATCGAGCGCCTCACGGTAGAGGCCTTCGTGACAGGGACGCTGCAGGATTTTCTTGTCCAGCAGCGTTTTCAGGGAAGGGCTCGCGTTATCCACAGGGGCTCCGAAAACTCAAAGGCTGCGCCGGCATCAATGATGCCGGCGCAGCCCTGTTGATGGATCGTTCAGCATGGTCAGTTCAGCGGCGTCATGACCTGGCGCTGAAAGGCGGCGCGCTCGGTGAGGCGCTGATACCAGCGCTCGAGATGCACCAGTGCCTGACGCTCGATGGGCATTTCAAACCAGGCATACATCATGCAGCCCAGCGGGATATCACCCATGCCCAGCGACTCGCCGGAAAGCCAGGGCTGGTCGGCCAGCACGTTGTCCACACGCGACAGCAGCCTCGTGCATTCGCCAATGCCGCGGTCCCTGATCGCATTGTCGCGCTGATCCGGCAATAACCGTACGGTATTCCAGAAGACATCCCTGGAGGGCGCAGCGAAGGTCGAGGTGGCCCAGTCCATCCACTTGTCCGCCTCGGCACGTCGAGCGGGGTCATGGGCGGCCAGTGGTTCTTCGCCGTACTGCGCCATCAGATAGCGCACGATGGCATTGGATTCCCACAGCACCAGCGCCCCGTCCTGAAGGCAGGGAACCAGGCCATTGGGATTGAGCGCCCGGTAGTCGGGGTTATCCACGATGCCGAATTCGCCACCGGCATCGATACGCTCGACCTCAAGCCCAAGCTCATCGGCGCACCAGAGCACCTTTTTGACATTGCTCGAGTTGGCTCGGCCCCATACCTTCAGCATGTCCCCTCCTCACTCCGTGATGCAGGCAACGCCTGTCCGTTTGATCAGCTGCTGGCCACCCGATGCTCGGCGACAAAACGCTGAACGTCCCGGGCGTTGGCCGGCAGCACGTCGTAGCGTTCTTCGCGTTCCATCAGATCACTCATGGACTCCGGCAGCGCTGCCCCTTCAAAACCGGCCCTGACCACGGCGTCCTCGAACTTGGCCGGGTGGGCCGTGGCCAGTGTAATCATCGGCGTGGTGGCATCACTGCGCGCCACTTCAGCGGCGCGATAGCCGGTCGCGGTGTGCGGATCGAGCAGCTCGCCGGTGCGCTCGAAGGCGTCGCGAATCACCTCGAGGATGGTGTCATCATCCACGCGATGGCTACCGAACTTCTCGCGCAGCCTGGCCAGCGGTGCATCGGCCAGCGCCGTGGGCTCCTGCTGGAAGCACTCCAGCAGCGCACGGACGCGATCACCCTCGCGGTCGTAGGCATCAAAGAGCAGACGCTCGAAGTTGGAAGACACCACGATGTCCATCGAGGGCGCGAGCGTGGCGGCTAGCTCGCGTTTGGAGAAATCGTTGTCGGCCAGCGTCCGGTGCAGGATGTCGTTGGCATTGGTGGCAATCACGAACTGCTTGACCGGCAGCCCCATGCGGCTGGCGGTATAGCCGGCAAACAGGTTGCCGAAATTGGCCGACGGCACCGTGAAGCTCACCTCGCGATGCGGCGCGCCCAGCGCCACACCCGAGGCGAAGTAATAGACGATCTGCGCCATGATGCGCGCCCAGTTGATCGAGTTGACCGCGATCAGTCGGGTGCCGTTGAGAAAGCCCTGATCGGCGAAACTGGCCTTGACGATCGCCTGGGCATCATCGAAATTGCCTTCGATGGCGATGTTGTGGACGTTGTCGGCCAGCACCGTGGTCATCTGGCGACGCTGCACAGCAGAGACGCGCTGATAGGGGTGCAGAATAAAAATGTCGAGGTTGTCGCAGTGGCGGCAGCCTTCGATGGCCGCCGAGCCGGTATCACCGGAGGTGGCCCCCATGATGACCGCCTTCTCGTCACGCTTTTTGAGAAAGTAATCCAGAAGGCGACCCAGCAGCTGCAGCGCGACGTCCTTGAATGCCAGCGTCGGCCCGTGAAACAGCTCCATTAGCCAGTGATTGTGGGAGAGCTGCTTGAGCGGCACCACGGCGTCGTGCTTGAAGGTGGCATAGCTGTCATTGATGATGCCGCGCAGGGTGTCATCATCGATCTCACCGCCGACAAAGGGCTTCATGACCCTAAAGGCCACTTCGGTATAGGGCTGCCCGGCCATGGCCGCGATCTCTTCACAAGAAAACTGCGGCAGCGTTTCCGGCACGTAAAGGCCGCCGTCGGGGGCCAGCCCGGTCAGTACCGCTTCTTCAAAATTCAGCGCAGGAGCGTTCCCGCGCGTACTGATGTAACGCATGGTCTGTGCGCCCCTGATCAGACGTTTTCGTCAAGGTGTTCGATGCGAATGCGGGTTACCGGCCCGGCGATGTCAGCCAGGGCTTCAAGCTGGCGGATCGCTTCATTCATGTTGGCCTCGCGGGTGCGGTGGGTGGTGATGATGATCGGCACCAGCTCGCCTTCGGTGGCCTCCTTCTGGATCAGGGCCTCGATGCTCACCCCCTGCTCGGCCAGAATGGTGGCCACACGGGCCAGAACGCCGGGCCGGTCCACTGCCAGCAGGCGCAGGTAGTAGGCCGTGACGATATTCTCCATCGGCAGAATCGGCAGGCTTTCATCACCTTCCACGATGCCGCTGAAGGCTAGATAGGGGGTGCGATAGTCATGGTGGGTGGCCATGTCGCGTGCCACGTCCAGCAGGTCGGCCACTACCGCCGAGGCGGTCGGCTCGGCGCCGGCCCCGGCGCCGTAGTAGAGTGTCGGCCCCACGGCGTCGCCCATCACTTCGATGGCATTCTTGACCCCGTGCACATTGGCCAGCAGGCGCTCTTTAGGGATAAGCGCCGGATGCACCCGCAGTTCGATGCCGTCATCGGTGCGCTTTGAGATGCCAAGATGCTTGATGATGTAGCCCAGCGCATCGGCCTGCTTCACATCATCAAAGGTGATCCGCGAGATGCCTTCGGTATAGGCGCGCTCGAACTGCAGCGGCACACCATAGGCGATCGAGGCCAGAATGGTCAGCTTGTGGGCCGCATCAATGCCTTCGACATCAAAGGTCGGATCGGCCTCGGCATAGCCCAGTGCCTGGGCTTCGGCCAGCACGTCTTCGAACGCCCGGCCCTCGTCACGCATATGGGTCAGGATATAGTTGCCGGTCCCGTTGATGATACCGGCCACCCACTGAATGCGATTGGCACCGAGCCCTTCGCGCAGGGATTTGATGACCGGAATGCCGCCGGCCACGGCCGCTTCAAAGGCGACAATGACGCCCTGCTCGGCTGCCGCGCGAAAGATTTCGTTGCCGTGTACGGCGATCAGGGCCTTGTTGGCGGTGACGACGTGCTTGCCGTGGCGAATGGCTTCCAGCACCAGCTCGCGGGCCACGTCGTAGCCGCCGATCAGCTCGACCACCACATCGATGTCCGGATTGCGGGCTACTTCGAACACGTCGCGGGTGACGTTGATCCCGGTCAGATCCACCTGCGGACTATCACGCCGCGCGCCGATCTGTTCCACCACGATGGCGCGACCGGCGCGGCGTTCAATATCCTGGGCATTACGCACCAATACATTGAACGTGCCGCTGCCCACGGTCCCCAGTCCGCAAATGCCTACCTTTACCGGTTCCACCGTCTTGCCCCCTGGTCTACTGATTTCAACGCTGCATGACTGTTGTCCCGGCGCTGTCAGACACCGGGAGGAGAAGCAGTGTAACGCCCCGCACGCCTTCCATGAATGCCCTGGGGTTAATTCTCCAGGCCCAGCATACCGACCAGTCGATCCACCGGCACATAGCCCGGGATCATGCGACCATCAGGCAGAATCAGCGCGGGCGTGCCCTGAATGGCCATCTGCTTGCCCAGTGCAAACTGCGCCTCAATGGGGGTGTCACAGCTGGACGTGCCCTTGAGCTTCTTGCCCTTCATGGCCGTCGTCATCGCCTCGCTGCGATTGTCACTGCACCAGACCTGACCGAGCTCACGCGCACCCTCACCATTCATGCCGGCACGCGGAAAGGCCAGATAGCGGACTTCGACGCCACGCTTGTTGAGCTCGGGCACCTCTTCATGAAACTTGCGGCAGTACGGGCAGGTGGTATCGGTAAAGACATTGATGACAGTCTTGACCTCACCGGCGGGGCGAAAGATGACCATATCCTCATCGGGTATCTGCTTGAGCAGTGCCACGCGATGCTGCTGCTGTTTCTGCTCGGTCAGATTGACCATCTGCCCGCTGTCATTACGGTAAAGATCGCCGACCAGCAGATACTTGCCGTCCCGATCGCTGTAGAGGGTCTGGCCGCCTTCCAGCTGGACCTCATAAAGACCCGGCAGGGGTGAAGCTTCTACCGTGCGCACCGGCATCGACTGGCCATTGACGACCAGATGATCAGCCAGATCTCTGGGCACATCGGTATTCTCGGCCTGTGCGCTCTGGGCCACCACGGCGCTGACCAGCAGCACACCAGTCAAAAGCGAGCGAAAGGAGAAAGCAGACAACATGGACATGGGTGATTCAGCCCCTTGGGTGGTGTTTGGCATGAATGGCTTCAAGGCGCGCCTGAGCCACTCGAGTGTAAATCTGTGTGGTAGAGAGGTCACGATGACCGAGAAGTTCCTGCAGCACGCGCAGATTGGCACCGTGATTAAGCAGGTGGGTGGCAAAGGCGTGGCGCAGGGTATGTGGTGATAGCGATGCATCAATTCCCGCTCTGGTGGCATGGTGCTTGATGCGATACCAGAAGGTCTGTCGCATCATGAAACCATTGCTGCGCCCGGGAAACAGGGGCGCCCGGGTAATGTCTGTCATCAGCTCACCGCGCCCTTCGCGCAGATAGCGTTCCAGCCACTCGATGGCAGGCTCCCCCATCGGCACCAGCCGCTCGGCGTCGCCCTTGCCCAGCACCCGCACCACGCCCTGACGCAGGTTGATGCTGTCTACCCGTAACCCGACCAGCTCGGAAACACGCAGCCCGCAGCTGTAGAGCACCTCCAGCATGGCGCGATCGCGCAGTCCCAGCGGGGTGGTCACATCCGGCGCGCCGAGCAGACGCTCGACCTCTTCTTCTTCCAGTGTCCCCGGCAGACCGGCACTGGCCCGAGGTGCCACAATATCGGCCAGCGGATCACTGTGGATCTGGCCGGTGACCAGCGCCCAGCGATAAAAGCGGCGCAGGCTGGAGGTCAATCGGGCATCGGAACGCGCCTGATAACCCTCCCGACGCCGCTCATCGATCAGGTTCTGATAGGTCTGACTATTCGGCGCCAACAGGCTCATGTCGTGACGGGACAGATAGCGCTGCCAGTGCATCAGATCACATCGATAGGCATCCAGCGTGTGCATGCTGGCACCGCGTTCAAGCCATAGCGCATCAAGAAAGGCATCAATCAGCTGGCTGGACATGACAGTTTCTCATGAAAACACGACCGTGATTCGGGCAGGCCTTTACGGGGCGCCCGTTCCCATTTTGCACAGACCAGTTCCAGACAGACCGTTTTCAGACAGACAAAGACCCCGCCCATGATGCATGGTGCGGGGTCTTTGGGAAACTGCCCGATGACATCGGGCAGTCACGGAAAGGCTCAGGACTTCTTGGCGAGCTTTTCCTTGATGCGTGCAGACTTGCCGCTGCGATCGCGCAGGTAGTAAAGCTTCGCCTGACGAACGTCACCACGACGACGCACTTCAATGCTGTCGACCTGACGGCTGTAGGTCTGGAAGGTACGCTCAACGCCAACACCGTGAGAGATCTTGCGCACGGTGAAGGCCGAGTTCAGGCCGCGGTTACGCTTGCCGATGACAACGCCTTCAAACGCCTGCAGACGCTCACGACTGCCTTCCACGACCTTGACCTGTACCACGACAGTGTCGCCGGGGCCGAAATTCGGGATTTCCCTGTCCAGCTGCTCGTTTTCAAGCGCCTGGATAATCAGGTTTTTGCTGCTCATGACATTTCTCCAATGTGACTGGACCCGGTCGCAGTGTCTGCAACACCGGCGTCCTTGATCCCGGCGACATGCGCGGGGTCGATTCGTGGGTGACGCGGCATTATTCGAGCGATGGCCCTTTAATCCCGCACCGCCGCATCGGCATCCACCAATGCGTGTTCGTCGATGAACTCGTCCAACAGTTGACGCTGTTCGCGGTCGAGTGTCATCTCCTGCAGCAGTTCCGGCCGACGCTGCCATGTCCGCCCTAGCGACTGCTTGAGGCGCCACCGACGAATCTCGCCGTGATGACCTCCCAGCAGTACTTCCGGTACACGTCGTCCATCGACCTCTTCCGGACGCGTGTAGTGCGGACAGTCCAGCAGACCGGCACTGAAGGAGTCTTCTTCAGCAGACGCCTGATGCCCCAGTACACCCGGGACCAGCCGCGCCATGGCATCACACAGTACCATGGCCGGCAGCTCACCGCCGCTGAGCACATAGTCACCGATGGACCACTCTTCATCGATATCAAGATCAATGACGCGTTCATCGATGCCTTCGTACCGCCCGGCCACCAGCACCAGTCTTTTGCTGGAAGCCAGTTGCCTGACGCCGGCCTGATCCAGCTTTTTCCCCTGCGGAGAGAGATAGATCACCTTTACCGGCTCACCATCATCACTGTCCGCCTGCTGCTCACCGTGACGTCTGGCCTCGGCGATGGCACTACGCAGCGTATCGACCTTCATCAGCATGCCGGGGCCGCCCCCATAGGGACGATCATCCACGCTGCGATGGCGATCCAGAGCGTAGTCTCGCGGATTCCAGCAGTCGATGCGCATCAGGCCGCGTTCGACGGCGCGCCCGGTAACACCATAGCGTGTTACGGCATCAAACATTTCCGGAAACAGCGATACCACTCCAATCCACACGGCCCATTACTCGCCTGAAGGGGAAACATTCATCAAAAATCGGGATCCCAGTTGACGGTCATGAGACCGCCTTCAAGGTCAACCCGCATGACGACGTCATCCGGCAAAAATGGAATCAGGCGCTCGCGGTCTTCACCCCGAACCACCAGAACGTCGTTGGCACCGGTTTCAAAAAGATATTCGACCCGCCCCAGTGCAACACCGTCGACCGTATGAACGTTGAGTCCTTCCAGCTGATACCAGTAGTACTCATCGTCTGCCAGTGCCGGCAGCTCATCGGCCTTGAGCCAGATGGTAGCCCCCGCGACACGCTCGGCGGCTTCTCGTGAATCAACACCATCAAGGCGAACCACCAGTCCCTTGCCGTGACGCTGACCGTTGAGCAGGGTCATGGGCGTTCGCTGCCCATTGTGCTCGATCAGCCAGGTATCGTAGGCGAGGATACCCTCCATGGGGCTGGTCCACGAATACACGCGAAGCCACCCTTTTACGCCATAGGGGCTGGTCAGCTTCCCCATGACGACGTACTGCTCAGGCGACTGCGTCATACCGATTCCAGAATGTATCAGGCGGAAGCGGTTTGCTGCTTGCGCGCAAAACGCACCAGCTCGGCGACGCGGTCAGAGAGCTGCGCGCCCTGGGCCTGCCAGTGCTCGATGCGCTCGAGATCGATACGCAGACGCTCCTGCTGACCACGGGCGATCGGGTTGAAAAAGCCCACCTGCTCCAGATAACGGCCATCACGCTTGACGCGCGAATCGGTCACATGCAGGTGATAAAAGGGACGCTTCTTGGCGCCACCACGTGCCAGACGAATGGTAACCATTTAAAGTCCTTCAGTTGGAATAACGTCGCACTCAATTAAGCACGACGAGGCCGTAAACATGTTGCGCGCATCGTCCTGACCACATTGCGTCTACGGAAAAACCTTCCGGAAAACACCATGCGCAGGCGCGCCGCTTCTCGAAGACGCGGTATTCTACGGGAAATTTCAAGGCTTGGGAACTGCATAAATGCAGTTCCCCTGCAAGCGAAATCGGGCACTCCTCAGCGACGCGGGAAACCGCCCGAGCCGCCCATGCCGCCGGGGCCGCCCATGCCCCCCATACCGCCGCCGGGGCCGCCCATGCCACCGCCGCCCATCATGGAGCTCATACCACGCATCATCTTCTGCATGCCGCCCTTTTTGCCCATCTTTTTCATCATCTTCTGCATCTGCTTGTGCTGCTTGAGCAGACGGTTGAGGTCCGGCACGGTCGTCCCGGAACCGGCACAGATGCGACGCTTGCGCGAGCCGTTGATGATATCGGGCTTGCGGCGCTCCTTCGGCGTCATGGAGTTGATCATCGACTCGAGCTTGCCGAACTCCTTCTCGCTGGCCTGGCCCTGCGCCATCTCGGCCATCTGCCCCATGCCGGGCAGCTTTTCGAGCAGACTGCCCATGCCGCCCATGTTCTTGAGCTGCTGGAGCTGGTCACGGAAGTCCTCGAGATCGAAGCTTTCGCCCTTCTTGATCTTTTTGGAGAGCTGATCGGCCTTGTCGCGATCGACCTTGCGCTCGGCCTCCTCGATCAGGCTGAGCACGTCCCCCATGCCCAGAATGCGTGACGCCACGCGGTCCGGGTAGAAGGGTTCAAGGGCATCGGTCTTCTCCCCCATGCCCATGAACTTGATCGGCTTGCCGGTGATATGACGCACCGAGAGCGCGGCACCGCCGCGGGAGTCACCATCGGCCTTGGTCAGGATCACGCCGGTCAGCGGCAGCGCTTCATGGAAGGCCTGCGCTGTGTTGGCAGCGTCCTGGCCGGTCATGGCGTCAACCACGAACAGCGTTTCCTGCGGCGAAATGGCGCGATGAAGATCGCGAATCTCGCCCATCATGGTCTCGTCGATATGCAGGCGACCGGCGGTATCGACCAGCACCACGTCAAAGAACTGGATGCGGGCATGACGAATGGCCGCTTCAGCGATCGCGACCGGCTGCTGCTCGCTGGTCGAGGGGAAGAATTCGACACCCACTTCATGGGCCAGCGTTTCAAGCTGGTCAATGGCGGCAGGGCGATAGACGTCCGCCGAGACGACCAGCACCTTCTTTTTTTCACGCTCGCGCAAAAAGCGGGCCAGCTTGGCAACGGACGTGGTCTTGCCCGCCCCCTGCAGACCGGCCATCAAAATGATGGAAGGGGTCTGCTTGAGCTCGAGCGGCACATTGCCCTCGCCCATGGTGGCTTCCAGCTCCTGCTGGACGATCTTGACGAACTGCTGGCCCGGCGAAAGGCTTTTGGATACTTCCTGACCCACGGCGCGCACGCGTACGCGCTCGACAAAGTCCTTGACCACGGCCAGCGAAACGTCGGCTTCCAGCAGTGCGCGACGGACTTCGCGCAGGGTATCCTTGATGTTCTCCTCGGTCAGTCGTGCCTGTCCGGTCACGGATCTGAGCGTATGGGAGAGACGATCTGTCAGGTTATCAAACATGAGCTTCTCCGATGGTGCAGCGGCGGCGGCAGAAACGTAAGAGGCGCCCATGCCGAGACCGGAAAATGTTGGTGCACATTATAACGGTTCAGAGGACTACCATGCACCAGCCTGACAAGGATTCGTGCTGCAAGGAGGGTACGATACCCCGGTGATGCCCGGTTTCGATCAAGGTTGGCTCCCGGTATAGTAGTCAAACCCCGTGATCTGCATCACGACGCGCACGCCGGGTTCGCGATTTCCATACGGATTGTCACATAACGATGCTCACGCTTTTTTCTGCCCTTGTGGCAGTTGTGTTTTATTGCACCGCCGCCTGTCGCCAGATGCTGTCCCTGACCCGGCGCCTGCCCCTGCGTCAGGGGCTTGTCAATGCCGCCAGCGCGCTGGCCGTGATCGGCCACGGCATTGTGGTCTATACCACCCTGCGCGCGCATGAAGGGCTGCATCTGGGGATTTCCGAGACGGTCTCGCTGGTCTTTTTCCTGATTGCCACCCTGCTGTTGCTGGCCAGCATCAAAAAGCCGCTGATGCCGGCCGCCGTGGGCCTTTACCCGCTTGCAGCCCTGAGCGTGATCGGTGCCGTCGGCTTTCCGGAGTCCAGCATTGAATATGGCTTCACGCCCGGGATGCTGACGCACATCGCCACATCGGTGCTGGCCTATGCGCTCTTGATCATGGCCGCAGGCCAGGCCGTACTGCTGGCTGTGCAGACGCACGCGCTCAAGCACAATCATCTTCGGGGCATCATTCAGGTCCTGCCGCCGCTGACGACCATGGAACGACTGATGTTCGAGCTGATTATCTATGGCATGGTCTTTCTGACGGCCTCGATTATCAGCGGCTTTTTGTTCATCAACGACCTGTTTGCCCAGCATCTGGTGCACAAGACCGTGTTGTCCCTGCTGGCCTGGGTGCTTTTTTCCATCCTTCTCTGGGGGCGCTATCAGCGCGGCTGGCGCGGTCTGTGGGCCATTCGCTGGACGCTGGGCGCCGTCATCGTGTTGATACTGGCCTATTTCGGCACCAGGCTGATCGTACAGTTGCTGCATGGTTAGGCCGGGCTGCATTCAGGCAGTTCCTGCCAATGCCGCCTTGACACCCATGTCACAAATTCCTAAAAACGACCGATAACCGATTCCGAGGATCCACCGACCTTGAGCGATGACACTCCCCTGGGGCTGATGTTTGCCCTGCTCGTGCTGCTCATTATCCTGTCTGCTTTTTTCTCGAGCTCGGAAACCGGCATGATGTCCATCAACCGCTACCGGTTGAAGCATCAGGCCAATACGGGACACAAGTCCGCCAGGCGGGTGCTGCGCATGCTATCGCGCCCGGACCGGCTGATCGGTGTCATCCTGATCGGCAATAATTTCGTCAACAACCTGGCCGCCTCGATCGGCACCATCATTGCCATTCACTTTTTTGGTGACGTTTCCGGCCCGGCCATCTCGACGGCCATTCTGACCCTGGTCGTGCTGATCTTTGCAGAAGTCACGCCCAAGACGATGGCGGCCCTGCGGCCTGAAAAGATCGCCTTTCCTGCCTCGCTGATTCTCGAGCCCCTGCTGCGCGTTCTTTATCCGCTGGTCTGGCTGGTCAACGGCATTTCCAACGGTTTGCTGCGCCTGGCCGGCATCCGCGAAATCGATGGCAGCGCCGCTCACCTGACCCGCGACGAACTGCGCACGGTCGTACATGAGGCGGGCACCATGATCCCGCGTCGTCACCAAACCATGCTGCTGTCGATCCTTGATCTGGAAAATGTCACCGTCAACGACATCATGGTGCCGCGTCATGAGGTGGTCGGGCTCAATCTCGAGGACGACCTGGACGCGCTGCTTTCGGAGATTCGTACCAGTCAGCACACGCGAGTGCCGGTCTACAAGGGCGACATCAACAACATTATCGGCATCCTGCATCTGCGCAACGCCGCACGCATCATGTCCCAGCCCAATGTCAGCAAGGCTTCCATCGTGCAGGAGGCGCGCGAGCCCTATTTCGTGCCGGAATCCACACCGCTGCACACCCAGTTGCTCAACTTTCAGCAGCAAAAGCGCCGCATCGGCATCGTGGTCGATGAATATGGTGATGTGCAGGGGCTGGTGACACTCGAGGATATCCTCGAAGAGATCGTTGGCGAATTCACCACCGATATTGCCGATACGCATCAGGAAATTCATCAGCAGGATGACGGCAGCTATATCATTGATGGCACCGCCAACATCCGTGAGATCAACAAGGTCCTGGGCTGGCAGCTGCCGACCAGCGGGCCCAAGACGCTCAACGGATTGATTCTGGAGTATCTGGAATCCTTCCCCGATGCTCCGGCCAGCCTGGAAATCGGCCCGGTTCGCCTCGAAATTCTCGAAATCAAGGAAAACCTGATCACGTCAACGCGCTGCTGGCAGACCCAGAGACGTACGGCGCGCGCCGGTGATGCTCGCCAGTGACCAGTGAAGGAGCATGGTGCGAGGGCGCTTTTGGGATTGAATTAAGCCTGTTTTGTTAAGTTGCGCGATATCCATGATGGTCGCTCCGGGAACACATGATGATATCGCTCACTTTCTCGCACGGTTTATGTGCAACAGGTCAACATGATACTCATGGATAGCCTTCGACTGCGTCTGTTTGTCCTTTGCTGCCTGATGATACTTCCGGCGCTTACTGCAGCGGCATGCGCCTGTCCCGAAGAAGGTCAGGACGTGTCTCAGGATGAAGTACTGCAGATGACCGAGAATGGCCATATAGAGCCATTTCCGGCCATTCTTGAGAAGGCACGCGAGTATCGCAGCGGCAAGCTGCTTGAAGCCAAGCTCGATTGTGTCAACCAACGTTATGTTTACGAGATCGACATGCTCGATCATGATGGGCAAATCAGGGCGCTTCGATTTGATGCCGTGACCGGCAGGCACCTGGATCTGGAAGAAGATTAGAGGGGTAACCATGCGGCTGCTACTGATTGAAGACAATGTCCCGCTTGCGGACGAACTGACTGCCCTGTTTACCCAGAACGGCTACGCCGTTGACTGGTGCACGGATGGTCGTGACGCTGCGGTCATGGCCACCAGCGAACCCTTTGACATCATCATTCTTGATCTGGGTTTGCCCGGCCGTCCTGGCCTGACGCTGCTGGAACAGTGGCGCGCCGACGGGCTGGACACACCCATTCTGATTCTAACGGCCCGCTCCAGCTGGAGTGAGCGCATTACCGGACTGCGTGCCGGTGCCGATGACTATCTGCCCAAACCCTTTCATCCTGATGAGTTGATTCTGCGTCTTCAGGCACTGGTACGCCGCCGTCACGGTCAGCGCCCCTCCCCGACCATCTCGGTGGCCGGTGTCGTGCTGGATGAAAACGGTCAGAGTGCATGGCGTACTTCCAATGAAACGCCAATCAATCTGACTCGCGCCGAATTTGCGATTCTGCGCTACCTCATGCTGCATCCCGAGCATGTCATCGCCAAGGACCGCCTGCTCGATCACCTTTACGACAGTGAACATGACCGCAACCCCAACGTGGTCGAGGTGCACATCAATCACCTGCGCCAGAAACTGGGTCGTGGCGTGATCATTACTCAGCGGGGCCAGGGCTATCGTTTCGGCGGTGACAGCGTCGTCGCCTGATGTCACTGACACGTCGTCTCGATCTGGGCCTGTTGGCCTCGGTGCTGGTGGTCATGCTGTTGCTGGCCCACGGCAGCGTGGCGCTGTTTGACTACGTTTTGCGTGACTACCTGACCGAACGGCTGCGCGAAGATGCCGAAAGCCTGGCAACCCTGCCGGTGGATCGGAATGATCAGGTCCGAATCGATCCACTGCGCCTGCGCGCTTCCTTCAACCAGGTCTATTCGGGACAGTATTTTGTCATCGATATCGATGATACCATCCATTTGCGCTCCCGCTCCCTCTGGGATCATCGTCTCAAGCCGGTCGAAGGCGATACGGCCCAGATTCGGGAAGGCCCCGAGAATCAATCCCTGCTGGCCTGGACGGGTCAATACCATCGCGGCCAGCATCATTTCACCATTACCACGGCGCTGGATTACAGCACCGTGACCCGACGTCTGGACTGGCTGCGACTGTGCATCTGGGGCCTTGGGGGCGTCATGGCGATTTTATTGGTGTTTATTCAACGCCGCGTGATTCGCCTGGGACTCATGCCGCTGGAAAAATTACAGCGCGAACTGGCGCAGCTGCATGAAGGCAAGCGCATGGCGCTGGAAACCCGGGTACCGGATGAAATAGCCCCCTTTGTTGAAGAGCTCAACCATCAGCTGGAGCGCATCGAGCGCGTACTCAATCGCTCTCGCGACGGCATTGCCAATCTGGGTCATGCACTTAAAACGCCCTTGTCCGTGATGGAAACCCAGCTGGCACGTCGTGAACTCGAGCAGTTTCCTGATCTACGCAGGTCACTGCAGGCCCGTCTGGATGACATTCACCGCCTTGTAGAGAAGGAGCTTCAACGCGCTCGACTGGATACCGGTGAAGTCTCCGCGGCGGCCCGCTTTCAGCCTGACAGCGATGTTCAGCCTCTGCTGGACACGCTTCGCGAGATTCACACCAATGTCGCCTTCATCAATGAAAGCGCACCCCTGCCGCCCCTGCCCTGGGATCGTGATGAGCTGCTGGAAATTCTGGGGAACCTTCTGGATAACGCCGGCAAGTGGGCCCATGGCCTGGCCCGGCTGACCATGTCCTGTCAGGAGGGTCGGTTCATGATGCTGGTCGAGGATGACGGGCCCGGCATTCCGCTGGACCAGCGAAGCCGGGTGATGGGTCGTGGCACGCGTCTGGATGAGCAGGTTACCGGACACGGTCTGGGGTTGGGCATCGTGGAACAGATTGTCCATCACCACGGCGGGAAGATTCATCTCGGTGAGAGCAATCTGGGCGGGCTGGCCGTGACCGTTGAATTACCCGTCCCGCTGACGGCCTGAACCGCTGGCGCCGCCCCTGCCTTTCTAGCGCGGTGCCTGCGCCATTGCGTCATCGTCTTGCGTCAGCGTGTCCGGCGCGCGAAAGGGCTTGTTATTGGCGTAAGCATCGATACTGGTCTTGAGTGCAGCAACACTTGCCTGCAGTGATCCGCACGTGGCGGTCCGTGATGCGACCGGGGCCCCGAAGCTCAGACAGACCTTTGCTCGAAAACGTCTGGGCATACCCTTGAAGGGCACGCCATCATAGCGCGACGACCACGATCCCCAGAGCCCGGACAGCGCTGCCGGAACTACCGGCACCGGGTCACGCCTGAGAATCAGATCGATCCCCCGGCGAAACTCGTTCATGTGGCCATTGCGGGTCAAGCGTCCTTCGGGAAAGAGCATGACCACCTCTCCGTTTTGCAGTGCCTTGCTGACCATATCCAGCGCCCGACGCATGCCCTTGGGGTCCCGGCGCTCGGAGGCTACCGGAATGGCGCCGGCCATTCGAAAGAACCAGTTGAGCCAGGGCGACTCATAAATGGGCTTGTCCATCAAAAAGCGCAGCGGCCGGGGGCTGGCGCCCCCCATGACCAGGGCGTCCATGAAACTGACGTGATTGCAGACCACAATCGCTGCCCCCTCATCGGGGATATTTTCAATGCCCCGGATACGCAATCGATACCACATGTGTACCAATACAAAGATACTGATGCGCATCATGGGGCGTGCCTGCAGCACGGCACAGACCAGCGCCGTGATCAGGGAAATGCCCGCCAGCGCCGCAAAAAAGGTGTGCAGGGAAACATCCAAAACGCCGATCAATACGGCGCCAAAGGCCGCCGACAGCACCATGAACAGCGCATTGAGAATATTGTTGGCGGCAATCATGCGCGCCCGGTGCTCATCGCTGCTGCGAATCTGTACCAGTGTATAAAGCGGAATGATATAGAGCCCCCCCCCGACCCCGATCAGGGACAGATCAAGCAGCATCCACCAAAAGCGCGGCATGCCCATAAGCTCTGCCAGCGTATTGATGCCGGTGCCCAGTGCCGGGTGTGTGGCAAAGTCAAAGCCCGCCAGCGCCAGTACAAAGGCCCCGATGGGGACCAGCCCTACCTCCAGCCGACCGGCCGACAGGCGGGCACAGACCAGCGACCCCAGCCCCACACCCACGGCAAAGGCCGCCAGCAGCATGGTCACTGCCCCGGCCTGCCCGTGCACGACATGACTGGTCCAGAGCGGCAGCTGGGTCAGGTAGCAGGCCCCCAGAAACCAGAACATGCTGATCCCGATCAGGGCCCGAAAGATGCGGGGCGCCCGCCAGGCAGCCGACAGCACCTGCCAGGACCCTCGAAAGGGCTGCCATTTCAGCTGCCCGCGTGACTGAGCCGGCGCGGATGGGACCAGAAGGGCCGCGCCCAGCCCGCACAGGGAGACCACGACCAGCGTCGCGCCGATCAGCACGCGGGCATGGCTGCCCCCGAGCGCCATAAGAATGCCGGCCCCGAGCGTGCCGAGCAAAATGGCCAGAAAGGTGCCCATCTCGACCCAGGCATTGGCCTGGACCAGCTCCGTACGCTGTACGTGCTGGGGGAGAATGGCATATTTGACCGGGCCGAAAAGGGCCGACTGGGTGCCCATCATGAACAAAAGCCCCAGCAGCAGGGCATAGGCATCCAGCCAGATAGCCAGCGCCGCACAGGTCATGGTGGCCAGTTCCAGCCACTTGAGCGCGATGATCAGCTGGCGCTTGTCCCGATAGTCGGCAAGCTGGCCACCCCAGGCGGAAAACAGCAGATACGGCAGAATGAAAAGCGCCGCTGCCAGATTATTGACCAACCCCGCATCCCAGCCCAGACGGGGTACGGCCACAAATGTCACCAGCAGCAACAGAACGTTTTTGAAAACGTTATCGTTGAAGGCGCCCAGCGCCTGGGTCCAGAAAAAGGGCGCAAAGAACCGGCTGCGCATCAGGTTCAGGACATTTCTCAATGACCTGCCCCCCCGGCGCGCAATCCGGCCAGAATGGTATGCAAAAGCTGATCCAGCAGCTCGGTCACCTCAAGCGCCTGCCCCTGGCCGTAACCCAGACGCTGATTGAGCCCCAGTTGCACCAGGCCATGCACGCTGCCCCAGAGGGTGCGCGCCAGACGACTGGCTTCAGGGTCAGCCATCTGCGGCTGCACTTCCTTGAGCGTGGCCTCGACCCGCAGGAAAAGCGCCTCGATCATTCGTCCCTGTCGGGTATCGAGCTCCCCTTCTTCGGCAAGCGGATAATCAAACAGCAGCTGCCAGCGGTGGGGATAGCGGTGGGCGAAATTCCAATAGGCCCTGGCCAGAGCGCTCAGGCGCTCATCAGGCGTGCCGGCCTGAAAGGTATCAATGTGGCCCTTGAGGCTGTCGAGCGTTTCAAGGTTGACGTACTGAAGCAGATTGTTGAAGCTGCCATAGAGCTTGAGCAGCGTACTGGGCGCACAGCCGACATCGCGAGCAATGGAGCGCAGGGACAGGGCATGTATGGGGTGATCCTTGAGCCAGCTGTCGCATGCCGCCATGACGCTGGCATGCAGCTCCTCCGGTGAATGCTGTCTTGGGCGCGCCATGAAAATTCCTGCCTGTTATATTTTGTGATCGAACACTGTTTTCATACAGCATATCCAGCCTGTTTTCAAAAGCAAGAGATATTACCGATGCCGAAAACACGCAGGCTGTAAACCACGCTTATACACGGACACATGATATTTCAAAGCTTTCCTTAACAAGGCGTTCATATCCTTCACCATTTTCATGTCATCAGGAGAGATTGCCATGGCAGGGCGTTTGTATATTGAAGCACTCAATACCGCCAGGCTTCTCGACGGCCTCGTGATCGACAGCCCCATCATTGCCAGCCCCAATCTTGCTCCCAGACACTGGCTGTCGATGCTTCGCCTGGAACAGGGCCACATTCATCTGGGCCGTGCCTTCTGGGGCATGACACCCTCCTGGCTCAAGGTCCTTGACCACGCGCCTCACTGCGCACGCGCTGAATCCCTTGACGAAAGACGCATGTTTCGCGAAGCCTTCAGCGCCCGGCGCTGTCTGATCCCGGTGTCCGGTGTCTATATCTGGAAACAGCTGCCGCGGCAGAAACAGCCCTTTCTGGTCACCCGGATCGACCGCGAGCCATTCATGCTGGCAGGCATCTGGTGTCGATACATGACCGATACCCGAACGGCCTTCGATTCCATGGCGCTGATCACCGTGGGTGTTGATGCACCGCTGACGCCACTGACCGATCGCTTTCCTGCCGTCATCAGTGCCGAACAGGCAGCCACCTGGCTTTCTCCCGAGACGCCGCTGGCACAGGCACGTGACCTGCTCACACCGGCACCGCCTGCCCTGCTCGGCGCCTTTCCGGTCGAGCGTCTGGTCAATGACCCGGCCAATCAACACTGGCACTGTGCACGTCCTACCGGACACATGCTGACGGCAACACGCGGCGCCATTCACGCCACCGGGCACTAGCCGGTACACAAGACACCTTCAAGTGCACAGGGCAACCCTGGCCCTGATCACGCGAGCGACGTTGATACCCATGACCACAAAGACTTCCTCCAGCAATGGACAGGACACCCACATTATCCCGGGCCCGGGCGACAGCGCCGACTACCAGACACTGACGCTCGACAGCGGTCTGCAGGTGCTGCTGGTCCATGATGCAAAAGCCGAACGTGCCGGTGCGGCCATGAACGTGGCCACCGGCAGTGCGTTCAACCCTGAACGCTTTCCCGGCCTGGCCCACTTTCTGGAACACATGCTGTTTCTGGGCACCGACCTCTACCCTGACCCGAATGACTATCAGCAGTTTCTGGGCGCCCATGGCGGCCATCACAACGCCTTTACCGCGCCGCGTGACACCAACTATTTCTTTGACATTGCACCGGAGGCTTTTGCTCCGGCCCTGACGCGCTTTAGTCGCTTTTTTATTGCCCCGACGCTCGATGAGGCCTACGTCGAGCGCGAGCGTCATGCCGTTAATGCCGAATATCAGGCACGCCTGCAGGACGACGGCCGACGCATCGAGGATGCCCTGAGTCAGGCACTCAACCCGGAACATCCCTATAACCATTTCAGCATCGGCAATCTCGACACACTCAGGGACCTTCCCGAACAAACCCTGCGCGATGCCCTCGTGGCCTTCCACGAAGCGCATTACGATGCCAATACCATGTCACTGGCCCTGGTCGGCCCGCAGTCTCTGGACGCCCTGTCGGCCCTGGCTCGGGAACACTTCAGCGAGGTGCCCGATCGGGGCCTGACCCGGCGCACCATCGATCAACCGCTGATACTCGATGAGCAGCTGCCCACGGCCATGGCCACGCAGTCGCTGGATCAGCAGCACCAGGTCCGCTTTCTCTTTCCCATCCCCGACCCCGAACAGGACTATCGGCTCAAGCCGGTCTCATTTTTGTCACACATGATTGGCCATGAAGCGCCCGGCAGCCTGCTGGCCTGCCTTCGACAGCGCGGATGGGCGGATGGGCTCTCTGCCGGCAGCGCCCGCGGGGACGGCCGTCGCGCCCTGTTAATGGTCAATATCGAACTCACCCCCCAGGGCAGCGAGCATCTGGAAGAGATCCAGGCCGCGCTCATGGCCTGGATTGATCTGATCCGGGAGCGGGGCATTGAGTCGTGGCGCTATGACGAGCAGGCCCGCGTGGTCGAGCAGCAGTTTCGCTTTCAGCAACGCCAGGCGCCTGCGCAGCTGGCCACAGCGCTCTCGGTGGCGATGGCGCGCTACCCCCTCCAGGACGTACGCCGGGCCGGCTTTTTGATGGAAGGCTTTGATGACCGGCGCATTCATGACTATCTCGACGTCCTGACGCCCGACAACCTGCTGCGCCTTTATACCGGCCCGGAAGTCACCGGCGAGCTGCGCTCTCCCTGGTTTGACACGCCATGGCGATATCAGCCCATTTGCCAGGGCCAGAGGGAGACCGCACTTGAAGGACTGGCATTGCCGGAGGCCAATGATTTCATCGCCCGGGATCTGGACATGATCAACGACGGGGCCACCGAGACCCGATGCATCCTCGACACCCCGGAACTGGATCTCTGGCTACATGCCACGGGCGCCTTTGGAGCACCGCGTGTGGAATGGCGCATCAGCCTGCAGAGCCCGCATGCCGGCCAGAGTGTTCACCAGATGGTCATGACCGAGCTGCTGGCACGCTGGCTGGAAGACAGCCTGTCCGATGCGCTATACCCTGCCCGACTCGCCGGTCAGGGAATGAGCGCCCATGCCCACGCGCGCGGCATGACGCTGTCCTTTTCAGGCTGGCGAGATCGTCAGGAGCTGGTGATGGTACAGGTGCTTGAACAGCTCATGCATGGCGAGATGAGTACCCATCATCTTCAGCGCGTAAGTCGCAGCCTCAAGCGGCGCTGGCAGGATGAACCCGGCTCGGCCCTGCACGAACAGCTCCATCGCGCGCTGCTTCAGTCGCTGATCACGCCGAGCTGGACCAGCGAGTCACGACTGGCAGCGCTTGAAAAAATCACCCTCGAGGCGCTGCACGAATTTCGCAGTCAGTGGCTTGGTGAACTGCACGTGCAGGCACTCGCCGTTGGCGATACCAGCGCCGACGACGCTCGACAGATGGGGGATACTCTAAAGGCGCGGCTATCGCCCCGGGTCACGCTGGACGCCATTCCCGAACTGAAAGTGCTGACCCCGCACGCCACGCCGCCATTGCTGCGTCCACAGAGTCGGCGCGGAGATTCGGGCATGCTGTATTACCTGCAGGGCGAGGGCCGCACACTGGAAGACCAGGCCCGCCTGGCCATTCTGGGTCAGATCATCAGCGCGCCCTTTTTCAATCAACTCAGAACCGAGCAGCAGCTGGGCTATGTCGTTGCAGCACGTTATCAGCCGCTGATCGAAGCGCCCGGGCTGGCACTGCTGGTGCAGTCTCCGGATCACGACACGGCGACCCTGCGGCTGCGTATCGATCAGTTTCTGGAAGGGTTTGACGAGACCGTCATGGGCATGGAGGACGCAGAGGTCGACGCCTATCAGCAGGCGGTGGCCGAGCGTCTTGTCGAGCGGGAACAGCGTCTGGGCCAGATCACCGCCCGTCTGTGGCAGGAGCTGGCGCACGGCTGGACCGGCTTTGACCGCCGCGAACAGCTGGCAGAGGCCGTCAAGCGGCAGCGAAGTGAGGAACTTCAAAGCGCCTGGCAGGCACTGCGATCACGTCCGGTACTGGTCGCAGGCTCCGATGACGGGATAGCGGCCAATATAGCGGATGCGCCCTGGCAGCCGTTTCTGGTCACCACCCCATAGCGTTTGAGCACTGCGCCATGGCGTGTCAAAAAAAGGGCGCTTCAAGAGAAGCGCCCTTTTCCTTTATCAGGACTCAACGTTCATGACAGCGCCTTTCACAAAAGCGCCACGAGCCTGGCTAACCAAAGGCCTGCGGCGGCATCATGGCCTCAACGTACATGACAAGCTCTTCGATGCACTGACGCTCACGATCACTCATGTGGGCAAGTTCCCCGTTGATCCGCTCGATCTCACGGGCAAAGCCGGTCAGCGTCATGGCGGCCACCTTCGGATCGTTCATGCGCTCCCAGCGATCGCTTTCCCAGCGCGTGCGCTCCTCTGACGTCAGCACTTCAGGATAGTTGCGCGCCTTGTAGCGAAAGAACATCTCTTCCAGGCGAGAATCCTGAAAGGCAGGACGCAGGGCTTCGAGCGTTTCAACCGGGGCCTGGCGAATGCGCCCCATCTCGCGCTTGTCACTGTTGGAGAAAAAACCACCCGAATACAGCATCAGATCAGGGTCGGCCGGCGGCTCCGGCGGCGCGCCGCTGAACGCCTGCGCCACGCGCGTGGCGATATCGGCACTGCCGGCCAGTTGCTGCCAGTGTCGCTCGGCGGCTTCCCGGTCGATGCCCAGACGTTCGGCCACGGCGTCATCCACGGCCTTGATGGGCATCAGCACCGGGCTGCGGTTGAGATGAATGACCTTGAGCGGGATGCGGGATGTTCCCTCTGCCAGCTCATCGGCACTGGCAAAGACGCGTTCGGCAATGGCCTCAGGGCTCAACTCGAACAGTGGCGTCGGGTCCATGGCCAGATCCACCACGATCACCCCGTTGGGATTGGTCGGATGCATGGCCAGCGGTGCAATCAGGGCACTGCAGCCCCGACTGGCAGGATAGCGCCGCGAAATATGCAGCATGGGCTTTCGGGTGTTGATATCGAGCAGCGAGGCGACCCGGCGCTTGTCGCGCAGTCCCAGCAGATAGTCAAAGAGCTTTTCGTTGCGCGCACGCAAAAGCTTCGCCAGTTCGATGGTCGCCCGAACGTCGGCAAGGGCATCGTGGGCATCGCCATGCTCGATACCATTGGCCACGCTGAGCTTCTCGAGCTTGAAGCTGGGACTACCGTCCTCGCGTGCGGGCCACTCGATCCCTTCCGGGCGCAGCGCGTAGAAGGCGCGCACGGCATCGATCAGATCCCAGCGCGAATTACCGTTTTGCCACTCGCGGGCATAGGGGTCGATGAAGTTGCGATAGAACAGATGCCGCGTAACCTCATCATCAAAACGCAGCGAGTTATACCCCAGCGTGCATGTGTCGCCCTGCTGCATCATTTCCAGGATACGCCCGGCAAACTCGGTTTCGGGCACGCCGCGACGCGAGGCCTGCTGCGGGGTAATCCCGGTCAGAAGACACGCCACCGGCTGAGGCAGATAGTCGTCACTCTGGCGGCAATAAATGACTTCGGGTTCGCCAATCTCATTGAACTGCGCATCGGTTCGGATGGCGGCAAACTGGGAAGGACGATCACGGCGCGGGTCGGCACCGAAAGTCTCGTAGTCGTGAAAGAGAAAGCTGACCGACAAGGCAGTGGCTCCAGACAGGGATCACGGGGCGGGCAAACAACCAATAGCGCCCCGTCAGTGACACACATCACCGAAGGGGCGCACAAGAACGGGGCGTTAACCGCGATTGGGCAGGGTCACGTTGAGCTCCAGTACCGAACAGTCATCCTCGCTGTCCAGACTGATGTTGATGGCATCCTGATCGACCTGAACATAGCGACGGATCACCTCAAGAAGCTCGCGCTCCAGCATCGGCATATAATCAGGCTGCCCTCGCTGACCGCGCTGATGGGCCACGATAATCTGCAGTCGCTCCTTGGCGACCGAGGCAGACTTCTTGCGCTCACGCTTTAGAAATTCCAGTAATTTCACCGACGCCCCCCGCCGAAGATCCGACTCAGAAAACTTTTCTTTTGTAGCTGATGGAAGCGTAGCGGCTTTTCATCCCCCAAAAGCCTGGCCACGGTATCACTATAGGCCTGACCGGCGTCGCTGTCCTGATCATGTGTCACCGGTACCCCGGAGTTGGACGCACGCAGCACCGCTTCGGACTCCGGAATCAGACCGATCAGCTTGATCGCCAGAATTTCCTGGATATCTTCAAGATTGAGCATATCACCGCTGTCCACCCGATTGGGATCGTAGCGGGTAATCAGCAACCGCTCGATCACCGGGTCCTGATTCTGCTCGGCGCGGCGGGTCTTGGAGGCCAAAAGCCCCAGGATTCGGTCGGAGTCACGTACCGAGGAGACTTCCGGATTGGTCACCACGATCGCCTCGTCGGCGAAATACATGGCCAGCTGAGCGCCGCGCTCGATACCGGCCGGCGAGTCGCAGACGATATAGTCAAAATCTTCCGACAGCTTTTCAAGTATCTGCTCGACGCCCTCAAGCGTCAGGGCATCCTTGTCACGCGTCTGCGAGGCCGGAAGAATGTAGAGATTGTCGGAGCGCTTGTCGCGGATCATGGCCTGATTGAGCCCCGCCTCGCCCTGAATGACATTGACCAGGTCGTAAACCACACGACGCTCGCAGCCCATGATCAGATCGAGATTTCGCAGGCCCACATCAAAATCGATGACGACGGTCTTGTTGCCTCTCAAGGCCAGACCGGTAGCGATGGCTGCCGCGCTGGTGGTCTTGCCGACCCCGCCCTTTCCTGATGTAACGACGATGATCCTGGCCAAAATGCGCTTCCTGTAACTGTTGCGTTGTAAGGGGGGCTTCGCGGTCAGACGAGTGCTTCTATGGATAACTGATCGTCTCTCAGTCTGACCTGAACCGTCGTATTGAGCAGTGACGGATCGATATCCTCAAGGCGCTTGTAGTTGCCGGCCACTGACAGGAGCTCGGCATGCAGCTCATGACAGAAGATGCCACATTCACGATCGCCATGGATGCCTGCCAGGGCGCGACCACGCAGCGGTCCATAAACGTGGACGCTGCCGGCCGCCAGCACTTCGGCACCGGCATTGACGGCACCCACGACAACCAGATCGCCCTCGGCAGCACTGATCTGCTGTCCCGAGCGCACCGTCCCACGAAAGATACGACCGCCACTGCCGGCTTCTTCCATCACGGGAGATTGCGCAGGCGGTGGCGTCACGGAAGCCAGCGTACGCGACTCGCGTGACTCCTGAGGTGGAAACCAGCCCAGCCCCAGCGCCCATGCCGACTGCTTGATACCTTCGCTGCCGCCCCTGACCGCCACCGGCAGCAGCTTGTGCGAACGACACACGGCGCAAAGACGCTCCAGCGCCAGTGAGGTATCATCAAGTTTTTCAACGCTCAATACCACTGGCGTATGCTGAAAAAAAGCCGGCGACTGGCTAAGCTTGCCTGCCAGTTGCGCACTGACACGTTCGGGGTCAGGGCTGTTAAGCTCCATGACCGTCAAGGGCAGCATGCCACCCTTGAACGTAAAGGCAGTGGCCGTCTGATCCACCTTGAGACTCATGCCCGGTTTCCTGTCGGATAATGAATGAACGCCCTGAGCGATGATAGTGTTTCCGCTCAACGATCATACGGTGTGTGTCGACGTCTGTCAGGTGTCGCCAGTTGCCGACGCCCCAAAAGGAACCTTGCCCGTGAAGGGAACCCTACGCCACACGTGTACAGGCCTGTTATCATCCTTTCTAACGTCTAAATACTCATATCGCCCGGTATCAAGCCACCGCCAGTTGCCTGGAAAGACATCGATCTCATGCCCGGATTTCTACAACGTCTGTTTGCGCCGCGCTGGCGTCACGCCGATCCCCGTATCCGTCAGGAAGCCATTGCCGGCCTGACCGTCGAGCGCGATCGCGAAAAACTCGAAACCCTGCTGCGTGACGACAATATTGAAGTCCGTCACGCCGCCCTCGCCCGTCTGGCAACGCCCGAGCGCTATCAGACGCTGCTGGCCACGCTTGAGCCGGGCGATCCGCTGTATCGCACACTGTTGGATACGCTCACCGGCAAGGAGCGCACGCTCCTGTCACTGGAGCAGCGCCTGCAGGTGGTGGAAACCCTCGACGACCCGACCCTGCTCACACACGTGGCTTCGCAGGCCGACAATCAGCAGCTGCGTCTGGCTGCTCTGGAGCGCATCAGCGATGAGCAGACCCTGATCGAACAGGCCTGCCAGAACTCGATTGCCGGGGTGCGACAGGCGGCTTCCAGACGCATCGACAGTGACGAGGGCCTTGAGCGTCTGGCGCGGGAAGCACGTCGTGACAAGCAGATCATGCGCAGTGCCCGCGACCGGCTCAATCAGCGCCGCGACCAGCGCCGTGAGCAGGATGCCCGCCAGCAGCGTCGTGACGATCTGATCCAGGCCATGACCCGGCTGTCAGATCAACCATGGGAACCCATGCTGCCGGCACGTTATCGCCACCTGGTGCGTGAATGGCGATCGCTGGCCGACGATGCCGACGAAGCACAGCGCCAGAAGTTTCATCAGGTCGAACAGCTCACCAGCACTCGCGTCATCGAACATGACAACGCCCAGCGAGAAGAGCGGGCACGCGAACAGGCCATGGACATGGCCCGACGCGACAGCCAGCGCATCATCGGTTCACTGGAACAGGCCCTCAAGGATCTTGAGCATCGCGCCACGCTCGACGCCCAGGATGTGGCCCAGCTACAGGCACACTTCAGGCTGCAGGCCGAACAATGGCGAGATCTCACCGATCGCATTGCACCAAGCCAGGAAGACCAGAAACGTTTTGAAGCGCTGCTTCAAAAGGCCAGCGAGCTGACGAGCGCCTGGCAACGCTTTGAGGAACATGAACAGGCACTGCGCAGCGCCATCGACAGCCGCGATTTCCAGACCATCAAACGGTTGAAGCGCACCATTGCCTGGCCGGACGGACTCCCCTGCCCGACGCTGCTCACGCACCTGCCCGAACCCGCAGCGCCGACCGACAGCGCCTCATCGTCACGCAGCACGCTCGACCCCGACCAGTTTCAGCAATCACTCGACCAGCTGGAAAGCCAGCTCGATCGCGGTGAACTCCAGGAAGCCACACGCCTGCTCGACAGCCTGATGCAGCGCCGCCAGCGCCTTCCGCTGGAAAAGCGTGACAGTTTGCAGACCCGGCTCAACCAGCTGGGTCAACGCACTCATGAGCTGCGCGACTGGCGCAACTTTGCCGCAGCCCCCAAGCGCGAACAGCTGATCGAGGGTATGGAAGGCCTTGCGGCAGCAGACATGGACGAGCCGGCCCGGGATCAACAGCACCGCCGCCTGGTGCGTGACTGGAAAGCACTGGGAGATGCCGCAGCCTCGCGTGAGCGCTCCACGCGCTTTCGTCAGGCTTCCGACCGGGTTCGTGAACAGCTGGCCGGCTTTTATCAGCGCCGCGATCAGCAGCGCGAAACCAACCTGGCCGAACGGGAAAGACTCTGCGAGCAGCTGGAAACGCTGATCAACCATACGGCGGCAACTTCTGACCCCGACAGCCTGCGCACCATTCGCGATCGCGCCAGAGAAGCCTGGCGCCAGTGGTCACCCGTACCGCGTGCCCGCGAGAATGAACTACGCCAGCGCTTTACAAGGTCGCTTCGGGCCCTGCAGACCCTGATCGATCAGCAGGCGCGCGCTGTCGCTCAGGCCAAGCAGGCGCTGGTCGATGAAATTCGCGAGCTGGAAGAGGCCGACATCGATGACGAGCGTCGTGCCGACAGGGCCAAGACGCTACAGACTCGCTGGCGTGAACTCGGCCGTGCGCCAAGAGGCGAAGAGCAGGCCCTGTGGCGCGCCTTCCGCCAGCACTGTGATGCCATTTTCGAGCGTCGCAATGCACAGCGCAATCAGCAGCGCCAGCAACGCGACAGCCGTCTCGATCAGATGCAGGCCCTGATCGATCGGATGGATCAGTGGTTCCCTGCCACCGCCGCCGATCAGATCATCCTTGATGAGGCCGAACGCGAAGCCGATGCCCTGATGCCCCTGCCCAATGGTCCCCGTACCGATGGCATGCTCAAGCGCTGGGAAGGCATTCTACGCGACCGCCGGGAGCGACTCGATCGCTTGGCCCTTGGCTCGCTGGCCGAACGCTGGCAGCAGTGGCAGCCGCTGCTCGAGGCACACGTGGCCGCAGACAGTCGTGCACTCAAAGGCGAGCCTGCCGACAATGTGGATACGCCCCTGCCCCTTTCTTCCCGGGCGCTGGAAGCGCACCGACTGCGCAATGAGCGTCGCGCAAGCGGTGAGCAGGCCAAGGCGCGGGAATGGCTTGAGCATCTTCGCGTGCATCTGTCCGTGCTGGTGGATGCGCCTCTGGGCAGCGAGGATTCCTCACGGCGACTGGATGTGCAGGTGGCGCGTCTCAACGATGCCATGGGCAACATGCCGGGGCCCATGGAGGAGATCGAGCAGCTGCAGTACCGGCTGCTGGCCAGCGGCCCGATCGATCACGATGACTGGCAGCGTGTTGCCCCCCGCATTGAGTCACTCATGGCAATGTTGCAGGGATTTGACACAAACGATTGACACCGCGACAAAAACGCGTAAGATGCACAGCACGTCGATGCGGGGTGGAGCAGCCTGGTAGCTCGTCGGGCTCATAACCCGAAGGTCGTCGGTTCAAATCCGGCCCCCGCTACCATCGACCAACAGTTTTCAAGCCGACTTTCGAGTCGGCTTTTTTACGTCTGAGGCTCAGGCATGCGGATGCCACTGATGACCCCGGGTCGTCGGTTCCCTGTTGATTCAACCCCGGCGGCCCCCGCTACCATCGAAAGACCGTTTCATCGAGCCGGCCTCCGATCGGTTTTTGATGCCTGCTCTTTGTACAACGCCAGATCTTGCACGTCATTCGTACTGCGACTGATACAGCGGCGACAGCGCCAGACGACCGATACCCGGTAGCTTGATAGCCATATCCAGTGGGTCGACGCCGAACACCAGACCCAGCAGATTGAACTCGAGCCCCTCCTCGCGCGCCAGCATGACCCCGAGCACACCATACAGGGAGACCTGATAGCCCGTCCCGCTGGGCGCTGGCCCAAAAAAGTGGCCCAGTAGGTGGGTATCATCAATCAGATAATCCTTGCCCAGCGCCAGCGAAGGCATTTCCACATTTAGCTCGGGCACCTGCTGTATCAGCCAGGCAATGAAGGTATTGCTGTTAGGGCCGGGAAAGGCACGATAACGCTGCGGCCAGGGGTAGTCGTTGACCGCCTGCTGGATATGGACAATGGCGCGCGCCGCCCTTTCACCGCGAAGGTCCGCCAGCAGGTGCGGGCGCTGCCCGAACCATTCTCGATCCGGAGCGCCGGAACCCGTGCGCACGGGGGGGCGCCGCCAGCCCTGCACCTCATAGGTGGTATAGGTGCGCCCGCTGCGCGGCTTGACGGCAATCCATGTGTGCATGGCAAAGGCGCCTCGCCAGTTAAAGGCGCGCGCGCCGTAGAGTTGAACCACGGCACCATCGAAGGCCTTGGGTCCGGGCGCCAGACCCGTGGAGGCACGCCCGGCACTGGCCCATCCGGTTCGAGTATCGATACCGCCCAGCAACCACACGATCATGGGTCCTGCCAGTAGCAGCATCACAAGCGCCATCACCCCTGTCAGCCATTTGACCAGAATCATGACGTTTCTCCTGTCGGTCGCACGGTATTGATCCCTGCCATGTCACTGTCCTGATGCATGTTTCACCCATCCCATTTGGCCGGGCGTCTTGAATTCGTCCCCTGCCAGCGCCATAAACAGCCCTATATTCGAACGTATCGTGAATCCCCTTTAACGAGAGTTTGCCATCATGCAGATCGTTGATCCCAAAACCGGTCAACCCATGGGCGGGCCGTCGCCACAGCCCGGCCAGAGCGCCGGCGGCAGTGCCGATGCCTCGCAGTTTATCGTTGATGTCGACATGTCCAATTTCCAGCAGGTGGTGCTGGAAGGCTCCATGCACATTCCGGTGGTCCTGCAGAGCTGGTCGCCGCAAAGTGAATCCTGCAGGACCCTGATGTCGGTGCTGGAAAAGCTGGCCCATGAGTATCAGGGCACGCTTGTTCTGGCGAGACTCAATATCGACGAGCAGCAGCAGATTGCCGCTCAGCTGGGCATTCGCGCCGTCCCTGACGTCAAGCTGATCATGCAGGGTCAGCTGTATGACCAGCTCCATGAAGCCCTGCCCGAGCGCCAGATGCGCGAATGGCTCGGCAAGCATATTGCTGCGCCCGAAGGCGGCAGCCAGAGCGTCGAGGAGCAGGCACAGGCAGCCCTTGAGGCCGGCGATACGGCCACGGCCCGCGCCCTGTTTGAACAGCTGATCAGCGAAAATCCCGACGACCACAGCTATCGTATCGACATGGCCGGCGTCATGACCCGTGAAGGCCATTTCGACGATGCGCTGAGCATCCTGGATGCCCTGCCGCCGGAGCATCGTGATGGCGTCAAGGGGCGCGGCGTCCGTGCCCGTATCGATTTCGCCCGCGAGGCCCTGTCACCGGAAGACATTGAGGCCATGGCCGAGCGCGATGACAGCGAAGCGCAGTTTCAACGCGCCCTGCGCGCCGTGGCCGATGGCGACTACGAGCGGGGGCTCGAGGGTCTGCTCGAGCTGATGAAGCGTGACCGTGCCTACGGCGAGGACGCCGCGCGCAAGACGCTGCTGCGCGTCTTTGACGCCCTCGGCGGCGATCACCCGCTGACGGTGGCCTACCGCCGTCGCATGTTCACGCTGCTGTACTGATCAGGGCTGTACTAATCAGAGCACCTTTCTAAAACGCCCGACGCCTCTCGGAGTCGGGCGTTTTGGCATCTACGGCTCGTTGCCAGCGCCCAGCAGCGCGTCCATCCACGTGAGGGCCTCTTCCAGCAGCGCATACTCGGTACCAAAATTGAGCCTTGCAAAGCCGGGCCAGCCAAAATCGGTGCCATTGTTGAGCGCCACCCGAGCCTGCTTGAGGATCTCCTTTTGAGGCGACTCGCCAAGGCCGGCCTCACGCAGGTCCAGCCAGGCCAGATAGGTCGCCTGCGGGGCACTCATGTGCACGCCCGGCCAGCGCGCCACGAACGACTCGATCAGCGCCACGTTATCCCGAAGCTGGGCCAGCAGCGCCTGACGCCACGGCTCACCGTGCGCGTAGGCGGCCTGGGCTGCCGTCTCGCCCATGATGTTTTCCGACGGCATCAGTCCCAGACAGCCGTGCTTGAAGCGGGCACGCAGGTCATCATCGCTGATGACTGCACAGGCGCTGGTCAGCCCGGCCACGTTAAAGGTCTTGGACGCCGCCCAGAGCGTAATGGTGCGCGAGGCCAGCCGCGGCTCGGCCATGGCCAGCGGGCGATGGGCACTGCCGTCCAGAATCAGATCGCAGTGCAGCTCGTCGGAGCAGACCAGCAGATCATGACGCTCAATGAAGTCCGCCAGTCGGGAGAGCTCCTCCTCATCAAAGACACGCCCGGTCGGATTATGCGGATGGCACCAGAGCAGCAGCCGGGTACGCGGCGTGACGGCAGCTTCCATGGCCTCGAAATCCAGTCGCCACAGGGGATCATCGGAGGTCGGCGCGCGCATCGGCGCCGTCTGGGCGGTACGCCCGGTGTTGTCGGCCACCTTCAAAAAGGGCGGATAGATGGGCGTGACGGTCAGCACACCATCGCCCGGCTCGGTCAGGGCCAGGCTTGCCACATGCAGCGCCGGCACCACGCCGGGCAGCCAGTGCTGCCAGTCGGGCTTGATCTCCCAGCCGTAACGCTCATGACTCCACTGACACAGCGTCTGCTTCAGCGTCCGGTCGGCGTGGGTGTAGCCAAAGACGGGATGTGCCAGGCGTTCAGCCAGCGCCGCCTGGATGGCCGGTGCCACGGCAAAATCCATGTCGGCCACCCACAGCGGCAGCACATCCTCGTCATACAGATGCCATTTGGTGGTAGGGTACACGCGCCGGTCCAGCGGTGTCGTAAAATCAAAGGCGGTACTGTCCTGCGACATGCGAACTCCCAGAAATACAGTTCGGTCAGGCACTGACCGAAACGTGATTGAATACATGATGTCGTGACGCCGGCGGCATCGTTATCCTTGATTGATCCCACGCTTTTGAACAGACCCATCATGACCGATAGCGACTTTTATACCAGCGCCATGGCCGGCCTGCCCTCCCTGATCGAGCGCTGGCTCGAGATTGGCGACACCACGCCCGAAAAACTGGGCATCATTCTGGCCGATACGGCCCGCATCGCCGGACTGGGCGACCCGACGCACGACCCGGACGGTGACACACTCAGACGCTGGGCTGCACCTGCTTCAAGGGCAGATCATCCACCCACCTGGGCCACCCGCAGCGCGCTTTTTTTGCTCTCCCAGATGCCGGCACACCCGATGCCGCAGACCCCGTCACAGTGTGATGGCTGGGCATGGGCATGGATACGCCTGCGCCGCTGGGAAAGCCTCGAGCAGGCGCGCGAGGCGCTACCCAACTGGCTTGCCCCGGCACTCGCGGCGCGTCTTTCAACCGCCTGGCATGATCATGGTGCCCAGCGCCTTCTCTGACGAATAGCGGCGACCATACGGCCTCAGTCAGCGCTGGCGCCTGATCGGCGACTTGGGTTTGAAGCCGGCCGGGCGGCTTGAAAGCCAGCGGGCGAACTCGGCAATCTCGGGCCGGGCCAGCAGCGCATCGCGCGTATGATAGTGCTCGGCCATCTCGCGCTCGCTGAGCACGCGATGAATGTGGTTATGACAGGGCCGACAGATCATCAGAATATCGCCCTTCATCTCTTCGCGGCTGAAACGCTTGCGAAACCGCTTGCGGCCGTGCAGCGCCCGCGGGATCAGATGATGACGCGTCAGCGCCACACCCTGACGCGCGCAGAGGGCACAGCAGCTCGAAGAGGTGTCCTCATTTTGTGACATGGCGTCTCCGTAAGGGTTAGCGGGGACATGATCGCGACCGGGCTTGCGGTCAGTATAAGATGGTGGCTTGCGCCTTGCCGCCGGCCAGGGGCATGTCTATGATGCAACCCCGTTTTCGCACGCGTTGCGTCTGCTCTTTTCCTTTCACGATCGTGCGCCCTGTGCCCACGTCGAACTGTCTATCCGACCATGATCATTCGTACCGACCACGCCCCCAGCAATGTCCAGCTCGACATCATTACGCAGCAGCTGGGCCGCACACCGCGCGGCCTTCAGGCCGTCAGCGCCGAAGACAGTCGCGGCACGCCGCTGGCCCTGCGCGTTGCGCCGCTGGTGGAAGGCAAGCCCTTTCCGACGCTTTACTGGCTCTGCAGTCGTGAGCTGACCGTGGCGCTGTCGCACCTTGAAGCCGATGGCGTGATCAAGCGTCTCGAAGCGCATCTCAAGGAAAATGAGGCGTTGCGCGAGGCCTATCGCCAGAGCCATGAAGCCTATGTGCAAAAGCGCTGGTCATGGATTGGCGAGCCTGAGCGCGCCGAGATCGAGCGGCTGGGCTTTACAAGGGCCCTGACCGAGCGTGGCGTGGGCGGCATTACCAACTGGCAGCAGGTCCGTTGCCTGCATACGCAGTATGCTCATCACATCAGTGACCACAACGCCATCGGCGCCTGGATTGATGAGCACTATCCGCAAGTGGCCGAAAGCGTCAACTGAGCGCCGGCCAGCAGCCTCCGTGTGATCCACCAGCAGCAGGAATCGTCATGAACAGCCATACCCGACCCTTCGAAGGCCTCAGCGTCTGCGTTTACATGGGCTCTCGCAGTGGTCATGCGCCGCACTGGCAGCAGCTGGCCGAAGCCGTGGGCACAGGCATCGCCCGGCGGGGCTGGCGTCTGGTGTACGGTGGCGGACGTACCGGCCTGATGGGCGCCTGTGCCAGCGCCGCTCTGGCGGCCGGAGGTGAGGTCGTCGGTGTCATTCCGAACCATCTTGTCGAGCGTGAGGTGGCCCATACGGGGTTGACCGAGCTGATCAGGGTGCCGGACATGCATACCCGCAAGGCGCAGATGGCCGCCCACAGCGACGCCTTTGTCACGCTGCCGGGGGGCATTGGCACCTTCGAGGAGTTTTTCGAGATCTGGACCTGGCGTTATCTGGGCCTGCATCGCAAGCCCATTGGCCTGCTCAATCACGAGCGCTTCTTTGATCCTTTGCTACAGTTTCTGGACAACACGGTCGAGGCAGGTTTTCTCAATGCCGAGACACGCGCCACGCTGATCAGCGCCAGTACGTCGGCTGATCTGCTGGATGCCCTGTTCGACTAAATCTCAATCTTTCGGGAGTAGCACCGCATGTACGCCATCGCCGTCAATGATTCACACCTTCAATGGTGTGAACACAAGGATCTGCCCTCCCCCGGCGGCAGCGAAATTCTGATCGATGTGGCCTGGGCGGGCATGAACCGCGCAGACGTGCTTCAACGCGATGGAGGCTACCCACCGCCAAAGGGTGCCTCCGAGATTCTGGGTCTGGAAGTCAGCGGTGTGGTCGCAAGCGTCGGCCCGGCCGTCGAGCGCTTTCGCGTGGGCGATCAGGTCTGCGCGCTGCTCTCGGGCGGTGGCTACGCCGAGCAGGTCGTTGTCAACGAAGCCCAGGCTTTGCGCATCCCCGAAGGCATGACGCTGCGGGATGCCGCTGCCCTGCCCGAGGTCTTTGCCACGGCCTGGCTCAATCTCTACATGGAAGCCGACCTGCGCGAAGGTGAGCGGGTCCTGCTGCATGCCGGGGCCAGCGGTGTGGGTACCGCCGCCATTCAGCTCTGCCACGCCTTCAACAACCCGTGCTTTGTGACCGTGGGCAGCCAGGACAAGATCGAGGCCTGCAAGGCGCTGGGGGCCGATGCCGGCTGGAACCGCCACGACGGCAGCTTTGTAGAGGCGGTGGAAAACTGGGGTGGCGTCGATGTGGTACTCGACCCGGTGGCCGGGGAGTACATCGAGTGGAATCAGCAGGTACTCAATCTCGATGGCCGAATCATCCTGATCGGCTTCATGGGCGGCAGGGAAACCCGAGTGGATCTGGGGCGCATGCTGATGAAGCGCCAGCGCCTGATCGGCTCGACTTTGCGCTCCCGCTCGCCGGCCGGCAAGGGCAGCGTCATGGACGCCTTACACGCCCATGTCTGGCCACTGCTGGAGAGCGGTCGCGTCAAGCCGCTGGTGGATCGCACCTTTTCCATTCAGGAAGCCGACGAGGCCATGCGTTATCTGGAAGAGAACACCAGCACCGGCAAGGTATTGATGGGCGTCTCCGGCGCCTGAGCCCGTTTTTGAACAGAAAGACTGTCTTCGGACATGAAAAAAGCCCGAATCCGGTGGATTCGGGCTTTTTCGTGATCCCGGCACAGCCTGTCGCAGAACTACTGCAGGACGGACGCCTGCTCAGATACCGACGTCATTTGCCTGCCGGGCATTGGCGCCTCACTGTCTGCCAGACACCAGTGGCGTGAGCGCTCCGGATCTACCGGCAACCCCAGCTCACCATGATCAAAGGCGCGGGACAGGCGCTGCGCCGCACCGACATGGCCGGCTTCGGCCGCGCGAGCATACCAGGTGACCGCTCGATCTTCACGACGGGCAATCTGGGTACAGCCATGTTCGTAGATGTGGCCTACCTGATACTGCGCCTCGGGATGGCCGGCTTCGGCCGCCTGGACCACACAGCGCACTCCCCGGGCCTTGTCACGCGCCGACTGGCCACGACGAAACAGCATCAAACCGTAGGTCGACAGCGCATCCACATGACCGGCATTGGCGCAGCGTCGAAACAGATGAAGGGTCAGACGCCGCTTGTGCGTAGAGCCTTCCAGCCATGGGGCCTGCATCAAACGCGATGCCAGACGATATTCAAACTGTGTGAATACTTGAGCAGACCGCAGCATAACAACCAACCTTGTGAGTTCCAGCGTTCGATTCATGCCCTGTCTGCACGTAGCGTGGCAGGGATCGAGCATTGATGCGAACAACCGTTGCCGTGAAGGTGACTCATCACCTGCAGAACAAGAACAAAAAAGAGGGGTGGCCTCAATATTATCGCGCTGTCAGATGTGGTTCACCCGGTGCAGCGAGGCCGGCAATATACGCCTGTGCAGGAGGTGACTCAAGCCTTGTGTTTGCCCGTGCATCAGCGCCCGTCTAACATGGGCGCTCATCCGCGTTTCAAGGCTCTGGAGACCCCATGGAAAGACGTCCTCTCGGTGACAGTGGCATTACGGTCAGCCGGCTTTGTCTTGGCACCATGACCTTTGGCGAACAAAACAGTGAGGCCCAGGCGCACGAACAGCTCGATCGCGCGCTGGCCGCCGGTATCGACTTCATTGATACGGCCGAAATGTACCCGGTGCCGCCCAATGGCGAGACACAGGGCCGTACCGAAGCCTATATCGGCAGCTGGCTGAAGGCGCGCGGCCGACGCGATGACATTGTGCTGGCCAGCAAGGTGGCCGGCGCCGGCCGCGGCATGGAGTACCTGCGCGGCGGGCCGAAACTCTCGCGTCAGCAGATCCATCAGGCGCTTGATGAGAGTCTCAAGCGTCTGAATACCGACTATCTCGACCTCTATCAGCTGCACTGGCCGGACCGCCCCGCCAACTACTTCGGCAAGCTGGACTACCAGCACGAGGAGGCCCCGGACGCCACGCCGCTGGAAGAGACCCTGTCGGCACTCAAGGAAGCCTTGGATGCCGGCAAGATCCGCACCATCGGCCTTTCCAACGAAACCCCCTGGGGCACGATGACCTGCCTGCGCCTGGCCGACACCCTGAACCTGCCGCGCGTGGTGTCGGTCCAGAACCCCTACAACCTGCTCAACCGCAGCTATGAGATCGGTATGGCCGAGATCAGTCACCGCGAAAACGTGGGGCTGCTGGCCTATTCACCGCTCGCCTTTGGGGTGCTGACCGGCAAATACCTGGGCGGCATCAAGCCCGAAGGCGCCCGACTGACCCTGTTCGAGCGCTTTCAGCGCTATAACTCAACGCTGGCGGAAGAAGCGACCTGGGCCTATGTCGATATTGCCCGTCGCTTTGATCTCAACCCGGCCCAGATGGCGCTGGCATGGGTGAATACCCGGCCCTTCCTGACCAGCAACATCATCGGGGCTACCACGCTTGAGCAGCTTGATCACAACATCGCAAGCGAAGGCATGACGCTTTCTGATGAAGTCATTGAAGCCATCGAGGGCGTTCACAAACGTTTGCCCAACCCCTGCCCCTGAGCCCTCCCCCGGCGACCCGGGAACGGGGCGTGCCCCCTCTGGCCTGGCACTGACTTAAGGCAGTCTGATGCCGGCGCCAGAGGGGTTATAATCGTGACAACATGAGCGGAGAATCTGCATGCTGAGCGTGCTGTCCCCAGCCAAGACGCTGGATTTTGAAACGCCTTCCCACGTGACGATGGCCACGCAGCCGGCTTATCTGAACCAGAGCCGTCAGCTGATCGACATTCTGCGCGGCTACTCGCCGCAGGATCTGTCCCGGCTGATGGGCATCAGCGACAAGCTGGCCGGCCTCAATGCAGCCCGCTTCGAGCAGTGGCAGACGCCCTTTGATACGGACAATGCCAAACAGGCGATCCTGGCCTTTCAGGGCGATGTCTATACCGGCCTTGAAGCGGCAGGCTGGCGTGAGGATGACCTTGAATGGGCGCAGTCGCATCTGAGAATCCTGTCCGGGCTCTACGGCATGCTAAGGCCGCTGGATCTGATGCAGCCCTATCGCCTGGAGATGGGCACAAGGCTTGAAAACCCGGCCGGGCGTGATCTCTACGCTTTCTGGCGCGACCGGCTGACCCGGGATCTGGACCAGGCGGTGAATGAGAGCAGCGGTGACCGGGTGCTGATCAATCTGGCCTCCAACGAATATTTTGGTGCCATCGATCGCAAGCGCTTAAGCAGCGAGGTCATTACCCCGGTCTTCAAGGACGCCAAAAACGGGCAATACAAGGTCATCAGCTTTTATGCCAAAAAGGCGCGCGGCATGATGAGCGCCTGGATGGTGCAGCAAAGACTCGAAAAGCCTGAAGACCTGAAAGCTTTTGACATGGGCGGCTACCGCTTCAACGCCGACCTGTCGGATCAGCGCAGCTGGGTATTTACCCGCGAGGCGCAGCAAGCGCAATGATGGTCAACTGACCACCACTCAATGATGCATTTATCGGGAGGATCTCTCATGCGTCATCTATTGATTACCCTGCTCATCGGTCTGATGAGCTTTGGTCTGGCCGTCGAGCACGCCGACGCCAAGCGTTTTGGAGGCGGCAAGAGCTTTGGCAGCTATTCTCGCTCCTCCAGTCCCAGCAGCAGCCAGGCCACGACACCGCCCCGTCAGGCCCAGCAGGGCACACGCGCGGCCGGTGGCGGCATGTCACGCTTCATGGGCCCGCTGGCAGGTATCATGGCCGGTGGTCTGCTGGCCTCGCTGTTCTTCGGCGGCGCCTTCGACGGTATCCGCTTCATGGATATCCTGCTGATCGCGCTGTTGGGCTTTATTGCCTGGAAGGTGCTGGCGGCACGCCGTCGAGCGACCAACACCGGCGCTCATGAGGCGCATCAGCAGCCCCAGCAGCGTCAGGCGCATGACATCGGTGGCACCTCAAGCGGCTCTTCAGGCAGTGCGGCCGGTGCCATGGGCGGTGCGGCCATGGCCAGCGAGCCTGCCTGGTTCAATCGTGAGCAGTTCCTGTCTGGTGCCAAGGAGCACTTCATGAATCTGCAGCGCGCCTGGGACAACAACGACTTCGAAAAGATTCAGGAGTTCGTCACGCCCGAGCTGTACAACCTGCTGCGCAAGGAGCGTGCCGAGCAGAGCGCCAACAATCAGACCGAAATCGTGCGTCTGTTTGCCGAGCTGGGCGATGTGCGAGAGCACGGCCAGCAGGCCGAGGCCACGGTGCTGTTCCACGGCATCATGAAAGAGGATGGCCAGGAGAACGAATTCAACGAAACTTGGCATCTGATCCGCGAAATGCGCGACCAGGCGCCTTGGTACATTCAGGGCATCGAGCAGAACAACGTCTGATCTCCCTTGCCGCCGTTCCGTTCGGGACGGCGGTTTTCCTCTTCTCGCCACCGGACCACTCCCCCCATCCCGGATGACGGTCCGAACCTCTCAGAGCGCAAGCCCCTGATGGTCGTCATGGGCAGTGACGTCTTGCCCATTGATCTGCGCCGATACATCGACCATTCGATACTGTGCGCCGCTGCCTGATCCGCGTAACGTGATGTTTTGACACGACGCCACCGGAGAGCGCATGCGCCACCCTGAAGTCTTCGGCCCCAACGTGGCACAGCGTCAGCCATCCAATGACACCTGATACCCATCAACGAAAAATCAGACACCGCTGTACGCTGATCATGTTAGCGTTTGCCATCACGCTGGTGCTGTTCATGTGGCAGGGTGCACGGCTGGCCCGTGATCAGGCACTGACGGAGCTGCGGCACACCGCCGGTAACGCCCTGCAGCTGTCTCGCGCCAACCTGATCGGCCGCCTCACCCGCCACGACTATCTGCCCCACCTGCTCGCCACCCGTGAAAGCGTGCGCCGCTTTCTCGCCCAAAAAGAGGATGAGCGCGATACCTTGGCGCTCAACCAGCTGCTGGATCGCGCCCGCGCTTATGCCGATGTGTCGGATATCTACCTGCTTGATCATGACGGCACCACCATTGCCGCCAGCAACTGGCAGCGCACCGACAGCTTCATGGGGCAGAACTACGCCTTTCGCGGCTACTATCGGCAGGCGATCAATGGCCGCAGCGGCCGCTTCCATGCCCTTGGCACGCAGTCGGGCGCGCGCGGGTACTATTTTTCGGCCCCGGTCCGGGCCCGTGGCCACGCCTCCAACACGCCACCCGATGGCGTGATGGTGGTCAAGGTAGGACTCGGAGAGATCGAACGTGAATGGCAAGGCCTCGACGCCACGCTGCTGGTGGCCGACATCAACGGCATCGTCTTCATGGCCAGTGATCCCGCCCTGCGCCTGACGGCCCTTCAACCGATCTCGGAGAGCGCCCGTGATGGGCTGCTGTCCACCCGACGCTACGCCGATGAACCACTGCCCGAAGCCGGGCTCGACGTGCTCGAAACCGCTCCAGGCGGCGCCCGGCAGCTACGCCTTGACCATCAGGACTATTTGAATCTTTCACAGCCGCTGGCGCGCTTTAACTGGAGCCTGCACATTCTGCAACCGATGACCCCGATCATTCAGGCACAGTGGCTGGGCGCGCTGGGGGCCGGCGGCAGCTGGATGCTGATCGCCCTCGGGAGCGCCATCGGCTGGCAGCGTCGCCGATTGCGCCGTGAGCGCGAGCGCTTCGCCGAACGCGAGCGCCATACCCTGGCGCACGCTCGCGACGAGCTGGAGCGCCACGTGGCAGCCCGTACCCGCGAACTGGTCACCTCCAACCGCCATCTCTCCCAGGAGATAGAAGAACGAAAGCGCGCCGAGGAGAGCCTGCGCCAGACGCGTGATGAGCTGGTGCAGGCAGCCCGGCTGGCGGTGCTGGGGCAATTGGCCGCCAGCATCAACCACGAACTCAACCAGCCCCTTGGTGCCATTCGGGCCTATGCTGACAACGCCCGGACATTACTGGCACGTCACCGCATCGATGAAGCCGATACCAATCTGGCGCAGATTGCCGAGCTGGTCGAGCGCATGGCGACCATCAGCGCCCAGTTACGCCAGTTCTCTCGCAAGGGGGGCGAGATATTGACCGATGTCTCGGTGCAGGCGTGCTTTGACTATGCGCTGCGTCTTTTTCGCGCTCGTCTGGAGGCGTCAGACATCACGGTCGTGTCGCAAATGAGTGAGGCGACCTGCTGGGTGCGTGCCGACCCGATACGCCTTGAGCAGGTGCTGGTCAATCTGATCGGCAATGCTCAGCAGGCGATGAACGACAGCGTCGAACGGCAGTTGATCCTGGTCGTCGAAAATAACGACGACCGGGTTATCCTGAGCGTTGCCGACAGCGGCCCGGGGCTCAGCAGGGAAGCGCTTGACCATCTCTTCGAGCCTTTTTATACCACCCGCCCCGCCGGCAACGGTCTGGGGCTGGGGCTGTCCATCTCGCAGCGCATTATCAGCGACCTCGGCGGCCGACTCGAAGCCCGCAATCGTCCCGAAGGTGGCGCCCTGTTCATGATCCATCTGCCCGCCGCCAACATCCCGGATTCACCACCATTAGAGCGCCCTGCTGATGCCTGACCGTCCAGCCACGCCAGTGATCATCGTCGATGATGAACCCCACATGCGCTTCACCACCGGCCAGACACTGGAGCTGGCCGGCTACCAGCCGCTCCTGGTGGCCAGCGCAGAGAAGGCACTGGAAGCACTGGCGCGGGATTTCCCCGGGGTGCTGATCAGCGATATCCGCATGCCGGGCATGGATGGCATGGCGCTACTGCGTGAGGTGCACGCCCGCGACCCGGAGCTGCCGGTGATCCTGATCACCGGTCATGGCGACGTCTCCACCGCGGTCACCGCCATGCGCGATGGCGCCTGGGACTTCGTCGAGAAGCCCTTTGCCGGCGATGAGCTGATAGAAGTGGTACGCCGCGCCGCCGAGACGCGCCGGCTGGCCCTGGAGAACCGCCACCTGCGCGCCGAGCTGGAAGCCCAGCAGTCGGCGCCGGGGCCGCGACTGGTAGGGCGCACGACAGCGATCGCCCAGCTGGCCACCATGGTGTCACGCATCAGTCAGGTCGAGGCCGATGTTCTGCTCTTCGGTGAGACCGGCGCCGGCAAGGATCTGGTCGCCCGCGCCATCCATGAGCGCAGCCGCCGCAGTGGCGCGCCCTTTGTCGCCATCAACTGCGGCGCGGTGCCGGAGAGCATTATCGAGTCGGAGCTGTTCGGTCACGAAAAGGGGGCCTTCACCGGCGCGGTAGAGCGACGTATCGGAAAGTTCGAGTACGCCCAGGGGGGAACCGTCTTTCTCGACGAGATCGAATCCATGCCGCAGACTCTGCAGGTGCGGCTGCTGCGGGTACTCCAGGAGCGCGCTATCGAACGACTCGGCGCCAATGAGGCCATCGATCTGGATATCCGTGTGATCGCCGCTACCAAGGCGGATCTGAAAGTCGCCGCCGAGCAGGGACGCTTTCGCGAGGACCTCTACTACCGGCTCAACGTGGTCACCCTGCCCATCCCACCGCTGCGTGAGCGGCGCGAGGATATTCCGCTTTTGTTCCAGCACTTTGCCGTGGTCGCGGCGACCCGTAGCGGCCTTGAGGCGCCCCCGCTCGACAGCGCCGGCGTATCCGTACTGCTGGCCCATGACTGGCCCGGCAACGTGCGCGAACTGCGCAATCTTGCCGAGCGCTATGTGCTGATTGGCAGTGCCCACGATTACCGCCTGGACATTCTGCTCGGCAGCATTGAAGGCGATGGCCGCGAGCTGTCCCTGGCCCGCCAGGTGGAGATGTTCGAAAGGAGTCTTATCGATCAGGCGCTGGCCCGCTGTCGCGGCCGCATCAGCGAGGCCTGTGAGTATCTCGATGTGCCGAGAAAAACCCTCTATGACAAGCTGAAAAGGCATGACCTGCGTGCCGAAGCGTATCGCCGTGAAGGCAGCGATGACCACTGAGCGCCGCCTTTGACCGTTCGAAAGCGGTTCTGCCTCCGTCTCAACACGGCTTTCACCGTTATACTTTAGCCTCGAACAGCGCCCATTCGACGGCGCTGGCTGACGCTTTCCCTTCCTAATCACACCGTTGTGCGGATTTCCGCACACCTTCCATGGACGAAAGTGCGGGTATCCGCCACCAAACCGCCTTTTTCCACGCGACCAAAGTTGAAACAAAAAGTTTCAAATCACTGAAATTGTTAAACAAAATGGCAAATGGCGCATCGCTTGCCACTCCCGACATGTGACGTACAACGACGCCGTGGTCGGTGTCCTTCAAAAAAGTTTAATCATAACGGGAGCTCCATCATGCCAACCCTGTCACGCAGAACCCTTGCCCTGACTGTCGCGGCTTCCATGACGACGGCGGCCTCGCTGGCCATCGTCGGCGCGGCCCGGGCCGGCGATAGCGTTGACCGCAGTGACTGGCCGAACAGTATCACCGTGGCCACTGCCAGCCAGGGCGGAACCTACTACGTCTATGGTTCCGGCTGGGCCAACCTGATCGCTGATGAACTGGGTATTTCCGGCGGCGGCGAGATCACCGGCGGCCCGACACAAAACATGGCACTGGTGCACAGCGGCGATGTCGCGCTGGGACTGACCACCATGGGTCCCGCGGCCCAGGCCCTCAACGGCGAGAGTCCGCTGGCGCCGGGCATGAAGATGAACAACGTCTGTGCGCTGTTCCCGATGTATGAAACCCCCTTCTCGGTGGCCGCCCTCTCTAGCAGTGGTATCGACAGCATCGACAGCATCCCCGATGGCGCCCGTATCGGTTTCGGCCCGGCGGCATCTACCTCCGACACCTACTTCCCGGCGATTCTCTCCGAACTGGGCGTGGAGTATGAGCGCCGCAACGGCGGCTGGTCCGATCTCGGCAGTCAGCTGCAGGATGGTCTGATCGACGTGGTCGCCTTTGCGGCCGGCATCCCCATCCCGGCCGTCAGTCAGCTGGAAGTACAGACCGGCGTCAACTTCATCGAGTTCACCGAAGCGCAGCAGGAGGAAGTCGTCAACGACTTCCCGGTCGCGCCGTTCACCATTCCCGCCAGTACATACAGCACGCTGGGTCACGACCTGCGTGCCGTATCGATGTGGAACTTCACCATAGCCAACTGCGATCTGCCTGAAGAGTTTGTTTACCAGGTCGTCAGGCTGAGCATGGAAAACAACGACCGCATGCGCGACATCCACCGCAGCGCGGCCAGCAGCGTGCCGGAGAACCTCAAGTACAACACCATACTGCCCTACCACCCGGGGGCCGTGCGCTGGTACGAGGAGAACGGTTACGACATCGACCCCTCTCTGATCCGTCAGTAAGACTCGTCGCCGCCTCGTGCGCGGGGCGGTGCCGTTTTTTGAATCCCTCGGGGTGATCACCATGTCCAACCAGTACAAGAACCAGACGCCCGGAGATGACATGATCATCGCCGACGGCGTTGACAATGATGTCGTCGAGCCGACCCGACGCGTCTTCTCCGGCGGACTCTGGTGGCTGTTCGCCGCCATGGCCGTGGCCTATACCAGCTTTCACCTGATTTCGCTCAACGTCTATCCAATCGAGACCTGGACGTTTCGTATCCTGCACGTCTGCGGCGCGCTGATCCTCGGCTTCGGTCTCTATACCGGGGCGCGCTTCGCCGAGGAGGGTGGCAGAACCTCGCCGCGCTGGCTGGACGGTCTTGCGGCCGCCATGCTGCTGCCCGCCCTCTACGCGCTGGTCCAGGTCTTCATGATGCGCCAGGCCATGGCCGACGGTGCCATGCGCATTGATCCGGCCACCGAGACCTGGCACTTCGGCGCCCCGCTGATCGCGGCTACCGTGGGGGCCATCGTGCTCTCCTGGGTGATTCGCCGCCCGCGCAGCCATCTCCCCATCGCCGAGCTAGTGCTGATGGTCTGCGCCGCCACCGCCTCCAGCTATCTGCTGCTGATGTTCAATTCACCCATGCGCGCCTCGACCGGTACCGCCTTTGCCCCGATCGGTATCTCGTGGGCGGCGATCGCCGGCTCGCTGCTGATTCTGGAGCTGACCCGCCGGGTGGCGGGCATGGCGCTGGTGATCATCGCCGCCATCTTTATCGCCTATGTCTTTGCAGGCCCTTTCCTGCCGGGGTTTCTCGGCTATCCGGGACTGACGCTCAACCGCTTTTTCAGCCAGGTCTATACCGATGCCGGCGTGCTGGGGCCGACGACCGCGGTCTCCTCCACCTATATCATTCTGTTCATTATCTTTGCCGCCTTTCTGCAGGCGTCAAAGGTGGGGGATTACTTCGTCAATTTCGCCTTTGCCGCGGCCGGTCGCGCCCGCGGTGGCCCGGCCAAGGTCTCCATTTTCGCCTCCGGCCTGATGGGCATGATCAACGGCACCAGCGCCGGCAACGTCGTCTCTACAGGCTCGCTGACCATCCCGTTGATGAAACGGGTGGGCTACCCGGGTCGCAGTGCCGGCGCCATCGAGGCTGCCGCCTCGACGGGGGGACAGATCATGCCGCCGATCATGGGGGCAGGCGCCTTCATCATGGCCGAGATCACCGGCATTCCCTATACCGAAATCGCGATCGCCGCGGTCATTCCGGCCATTCTCTATTTCGCGTCGGTCTACTTCATGGTCGACTTCGAAGCCGCCCGCAAGGGCATGCGGGGCATGACCCGCGACGAGACTCCCAAGTTCTCGAAACTGGCGCGCCACGCCTATCTGTTCGCGCCCATCATCATTCTGGTGGCGGCGCTGTTCATGGGCTATTCGGTGATCCGCGCCGGCACCCTGGCCACCGCCTCGGCCGCCATTGTCAGCTGGATCTCGCCCAACAAGATGGGACCGGCAGCCGTTCTGCGCGCCCTGCAGCTGGGGGGCACGATGTCGATCCAGATCATTGCGGTCTGTGCCTGCGCCGGTCTGATTGTCGGCGTCATCGGGCTTACCGGAGTGGGCGCGCGCTTCTCCTCGCTGCTGCTGGGTCTGGCAGGCGTCAGCCAGCTGCTGGCGCTGTTCTTCGCCATGCTGATCAGCATTTTGCTGGGGATGGGCATGCCCACCACCGCCGCCTATGCAGTGGCAGCCTCGGTGGTGGCGCCGGGCCTGATCGGCATCGGCATCCAGCCGCTGGTAGCACACTTCTTCGTCTTCTATTTCGCAGTGGTCTCGGCGATTACACCACCAGTGGCATTGGCCTCCTACGCCGCAGCAGGCATTTCGGGAGATAATGCCATGGGCACCTCGGTGGCCTCGTTCAGGATCGGGCTGGCAGCCTTTATCGTGCCTTTCATGTTCTTCTACAGTCCGGCGATGCTGATGGAAGGCAGCTGGCTACAGATCGCTCGCGTTGGCGTGACCGCCACCATGGGCATCGTGCTGCTCTCCGCCACCGTTCAGGCCTGGTTCTTCGGACCGGTGAAGGTCTGGCAGCGGGCCGTGATGTTGATCGGGGCGCTGTGCATGATCTATGGCGGGATCTATACCGACCTGGCCGGCATCGCCATCGCTGCCGGGCTGATCGTCATGCAACGTCGTCGCCACAACGGCAGCAACACGCCGAGGATGGCAACGATCTGAACAGGGGCGGTCGCCATGACAGGGCCCCGCTTGCCGGGGCCCCTGTCCGGGACGTTCAGGCATACACCGGCGTATAGCGCTCCAGCGCCTTTTCAAGGGCGGCCACGCCTGACGGTACATCCACCTGATAGCCCAGCGTCCTGATGCTTGCCCCCAGCGCATGCAGGGTGCGAAACAGATGGTGCGTCCGGCACTGTTCGCCCATCTGTCCGATACGCACGATGTTGGCCCCGAAAGCGCCGGAGATCTCCACGCCGTGATGGCGCGAGATGTGCTGCATCAGCTCAGCCTGGGCCAGCCCCTCGGGCAGGTGAATGCCCACCACCGAGTTCAGCCGGGACGGCCCTTCGATGTAGAGCTCAAGCCCAAGTCCCTCAATGCCGGTCTGTAATGCCCGCGAACAGCGTAAATGGCGATCAAAACGTCGGGGCAGGGTCTCCTGACAGACCAGTCGCAGCGCCTCGTGCAGCGCCAGAATGCCCGAGACCGGCGCCGTATAGTGATAGGACTTGTTGTACCAGAACTGATGCGCCAGCCGCGCATCGAGACACCAGTGGGTCAGGGTGCGTTCACGACGCTCGATGACGTCCCAGGCCCGGTCGGAAAAAGCCACCAGCGACACGCCGGGAATCGAGCTCAGTCCCTTCTGCCCGCCGGTAATCACCACGTCTACCCCCCAGGCATCCATCTCCAGCGGCATGGTGCTCAGCGTACAGACCGCGTCACAGATCACCAGACAATCCGCCTCGGCCGCCACTCGACAGATGACCGGCAGGGCATGGTTAAACACGGTGCTGGAGGTTTCCCCCTGCACGATGGTCAACACGCGCGGGCGATGCGTACGAATCGCCTCGATGACATCGGCCTCACTGGCGGCACAGGTGGCGCCGGCATCCACTTCCATGACGTCACCGCCAGCACGGCGGGCCATCTCGCCCAGGCGACTGCTGAAAAAGCCGTTATTGACCGTCAGCACCCGTGTGCCGGGGTCGACCAGATTGATGACCGCCATTTCCATCGCCGCCGAACCGGGGCCTGCCACCCCTAGGATATGGCGTGACTCGGTTTGAAAGACGTAGCGCGACATCGCCTTGACCTGCTCGATGATGCGCGCCATGGTCTCGCCCAGATGGTTGATCACGATGCCATTGGCCGCTGCCACCCTCGCTGGAATGGGCACGGGGCCCGCGCCCATCATGAGCAGTGGCTCATCGGGCAAGATACTTTCCAGGGGTTCGATATCGGGCACGCTATAAGGCATCACCATCTCCTTGAGATGACATCAGGCAGGGTTAAAGCGCCGTAGCATCGGCACAGAATTTCCAGTATGCACACGGTCTGAAAACGTCGACAAGCGCCGGATCAGGTTTGTCTGATCAGGACGATGCCGTAGAACAAAAGAGGAGAAAGGGGCGTTTGACAGAGGCCTGCAGAAGCCGGGCGGCCCCTGCAGGAAGCGACGATGGGCTTAAACGTTGTCCCAGTGCATGGTGTTATCGAATGCGCCTGGCAGCAGTGCAGTGACGGCGCGAACCCGCTGCATGAGGGTTAAATAGTCCTCGGCCACCACATTGATATGGGCCAGCTTGCGACCGCTGCGCGCCGCCTTGCCATAGCGGTGCAGGTGTACGCCATCAAGCGCCAGCAGTTCGACAATATCGCCCTCCTCGCCGATGACATTGACCATGCAGGTCAGACCGCGCGCGTGGGTATCGCCCAGTGGCAGCCCGGCGATGGCGCGCAGGTGATTCTCGAACTGACTGGTGACCGCACCATTCATGGTCCAGTGGCCGGAGTTGTGCACCCGCGGGGCCATCTCGTTGGCCAACAGCCGGCCGTCACGGGTCTGGAAAAGCTCCAGCGACAGCACGCCGACATAGTCCAGCTCGTCGAGCAGGGCCTGAATATAGCCATCTGCCGTGGACTGCAGGGCCGCATCAACATCCGGCAATGGCGCTACCGAATAGCGCAGGATGCCCTCTTCATGCTGGTTTTGCGTGATCGGGTACGAGCGCACTTCTCCACCGCGTCCGCGCACGGCAATCAGGGACACTTCCCGCACGAAATCCACGAACGCCTCGACCACCAGCTGATCATGACCAATGCTCTGCCAGGCATCATGGGCCTGCTCGGGCGCACGCAAAACAAACTGGCCCTTGCCGTCATAGCCTTCAGTCGTGGACTTGGCCACCACCGGGCAACCCAGCTCGCGCGCCGCCGCTTCCAGCGCCTCGGCGCTGTCGACCAGACGATAGTCGGGGGTGGGTATGCCGAGCCGCGAGAACAATTCTTTCTCTTTGGCGCGATGCTGACATACCGCAATGGCGCGGCTTGACGGGTAGACCGGGCGCACCTGCTCGATGCGCTCCAGAAGCGTCACCGGCAGGTGCTCGAATTCATAGGTGACCACATCAGAGCAGGCAATGAACTCTTCGAGCGTGGCGTCATCGCTGCCGGCCAGGATGTCGCCAATCCCGGCGCTGGGCGTACCGCTGGGGTCCAGAAGCGTAAACCGCTGACCCAGCGGCAGGCCCGCCAGCGCCATCATGCGTCCGAGCTGTCCTGCTCCCAGAATGCCGATCTGCATGGCCATCTCTCACTCATCAACAGGGGTAAAGAAATCTGCGCCAGTACTGTTTTTAAAAGTACTGTTCTTGAAAGTACTATTGCTAACCGTACTATTCTGCGCTCGGGTCGGGATTATCCAGTACGGTCCGGGTCTGTTCGGCGCGGAAGGCCTCGACGGCACGGCGCACCTCACGGTCATGGGTCCCGATGATCTGGGCGGCCAAAAGCCCCGCATTGGTGGCCCCGGCCTTGCCGATGGCCAGCGTCCCCACGGCGATGCCGCCCGGCATCTGAGCGATCGAGAGCAGCGAATCCATGCCCTTGAGCGCCTTCGATTCCACCGGCACGCCGAGTACGGGCAGCGGCGTTTTCGAGGCCACCATGCCGGGCAGGTGCGCGGCGCCACCGGCGCCGGCAATGATCACTTCAATGCCCCGCTCGGCGGCGGTGCTGGCATATTCAAACATCAGATCGGGCGTACGATGGGCGGACACCACACGTGTCTCGTAAGCCACACCAAGACGCGTCAGCATGTTGACGGCATGCTCCATCACCGGCCAGTCCGACTTCGATCCCATGATCACTCCCACACGCGGCTGCATCGGCACTCCCCTTTCGGCAATGAACATTCGACAGGAAACAGTGCAGCGCCGGCGATGGCCGCGGCGCTGCGTCATGTTGGAAAACCGTGCAGGATACTCGCTCGGGTCGGGAGGGGGAAGTCACGACAGCCCGGGTGGTGTCGCTTCAGCGACCGGCCACCGCATCGAGGGCATGCTCAACCTGAGGTGCGAAAGCGTTCGGGAACGGTGCGCTCAAAACTTTCGCGCTGGCGAATGTTGTCCCACCAGCGCTGCACGCCCGGAAAATCCGCCATGATCTCGCGGCCTTCCGGTGTCATGACCACATAGGCCATGATCGGCGCCAGCAGAAAGTCCACATAAGAGATGGGGCCGGCGATCAGCCAGGTGCGGGTGGCCAGCGACTGCTCCAGCAGCGAGAACTGATGGCGTACCTCTGGCAGGGCTGCGGCAATCACGGTTTCATCGACCGGGCGCTGCAGCAACGGATTGATGACGCGCTGCCAGGCCAGCTCCATGATCATGGTCTGGTAGTAATAGTTGTTGATCACCGCCGCCCACTGGCGCATGTCGACGCGATCATCCAGCTGGCGTGGCACCAGCGCAGGCGACGGAAAATGCCCTTCCAGAAACTCGGCGATGGCGTCGGTTTCATACAGGATGCGACCGCCGGTCTCCAGGGCCGGCACCTTGCCAAAGGGATGGCGGCGCAAGTGCTCGGGGGTATGGGTTTCCCCCTTGAGCACATCGACCGAGACCTGATCGTAGGTCACGCCCTTTTCCATAAAGAGCATACGCACCGTACGCACGTAGGTACTGCCATCAAACCCATAAAGCACAAAATCGCTCACGCGCTGACTCCCTGAAGTTTCGGACCCACCGTACTGTGCTCATTCGCCAGCACAGCACGTTTGCAGAATTTAACCCAACCGTAGACGTATCGGTCCGCGATACGCCACCTCGGGGGACAGACGATGCCCGCGGGCCAGCATGTCGAGTCGACCCTCGCGAGCAAGATCCAGGGCAACCCGGCGAACATCGCCCATGTGATCGCGCCAGTGCTGCTCATCAAACAGCGCGCGCGCCGCCTCTGATGGACAAAAGCTCTTGTCACGACCTCGATGCTCGGCCAGGGCCATCAGCGTCTCGGCAACGGTGCTGTCATCGGAATCACTCATGGCGCGATACCATTGTGCTGTCGTGCACAAAACAGAGCTTGTTACCTTCGATATCGCGGCAGTAGGCGGCGTAAAAATCCGGCCCATAGCAGTCGCGCACGCCCGGCGGACCTTCACTGACGCCACCGCAGGTCATGACCCGGCGCCAGACATCGTCAACGCTTTCGCGACAGGGCGACATGAAGCTGATCTGAGCGCCGTTGCCCCAGGTCGCCGGCAGGCCGTTGAAGGGGTACTGAATGACAAATAGCGGCCATTGCCTGCCCGGATAATGCCAGATGGCATCGGGCGGGCCGCCATCGCGTTCGCTGGGCAGGCGAATCAGACCGAGCGGTTCCAGCACATGATCATAGAAGGCGGCCAGACGAGGCAGGTCACGAGCCCCAAGCTGAATATGGGTAAACATGGTTCTAGGCGCGCTCCCTGCCAATGGAGGGGGGCACGCAAGGCGCTATGGCGAGACAGCAGGAACAGGCGTGCCGACAGACAGTACTCATGCGGCAGAACTCCTCGGAGTTGTTATTGGGGAGTAAGCTTTTCAGCCGATGTCCTCATACCATAGCCAGCCTTTCAGGCCGTGACATTACCCTTTTTGTGACGATGCGTATGCACCGCCGGGGGCGCAATATCTAGCGACACAGGCCGTAACCGCGCATGCCAAGATGAAAGTGATCGCGATGGGCAGCGTTGTATTCCGGCCCCAGCGAGTTGCCGAACACATCGCAACTGCCCTCGAAGGCACGTCTCAGGAGCGCGCCCCGGGGCCCTTCATCCTGCCAGTGCCCGGCGACCGTCGTGCGGGTCTGACTCAGACGAAATCCGATGACATCGAACGCTTCGGCGGTAGCATGTTCACTGCGCCGACCGCTGTCGCGGTGATAGACATTGCGACAGGCAAAGCTGCCGACGTGATCGACCCGGGTGACGTCCTGCCCGAAAAGCTCGCGTGCGAGCGGCTGGAGACGCTGTCGCTCAAACACCACCCAGGAGAGCGCCAGCGGGCAGCTGGCCAGAAAGCTGGCGCTGAACTGCACCGACGTTGAGCGCACCCGTACGGCGTGATCAAGCCGACACGCGCCGATCTCGGGACTGCCGACTTCGGTGTAATCGATGGCGCTCTGCTCCCGTGCCCGGGCCAGGGCGGCCAGACAGCGCTGCGGGTCCTGCCCCAGCGCCTTGAGCTTGAAACGAGTGATCGGCGTCAGCGGATCATCCACATCAAATGGCGCAAAGGGGTTGTACTGCGACGGGACGCGTTCGCTGCCCGGCCACTGCTGCCAGAGCCCTGTCGCCACCAGCACGGGGATCAACAAAACAATCAGTACGACGTAGCGCACGTCCCCTCCGAGCCACTCGACAGGCAAAAAAAATCCCGCATGGCGAACATGCGGGACAGAAGGGGGTGTTGCAATGCATCAACGATGCAAAATGAAGCAGATTCGAGTCTGGCGGCTCGAATCACGATCAAGGATAAGGATGAAACGGTTAACGGACTAATCATCATTGCGGATCATCAGGATAGGCATATGTAATCAGGTCGGGCACAAAACCCGACCTGACACTATGACCGCCCAATACCAGCCTCATTCCTGCTCGATCTGCCCGGTACCCCGTCCTCGATGGATGCGGCGATTTTTCACATCCGGTGAGCGACGAATACGTTCAACGTGGGTATCGGACATCTCATCGGCCTCAAAGGCATCCGCTCCGACCGGCGTTTCATTATGCTGACGATAAAGATTGAGCAGCATCTGTTTGCGATCGGCGCGCAGCTCCTTGAGCAGTACATAGACCATGCCATAGATGATCAGTGTAAACGGCAGTGCCGAGACCACGGCGGCCGACTGCAGACCGCTGAGACCGCTTTCGCCCCCTGCCGAAATCAGGATCAGACAGATCGCCGCGATCAAAATGCCCCATGTCACCCGCTTGTAAAGCGGCGGGTTGAGCGAGCCCTTGTCGGTCATCTGCCCCACGATGTAGGCCGCCGAATCAGCCGAAGTCACCAGAAAGATGAAGATCAGGATCATGGCCACAATCGACAGCGGGAAGGAGAACGGCATCTGATCAAACATCACAAACAGCGCCGAGGTGATGTTGTCGCTGGTCGCCTGAGCCAGATCAGTACCCTGGAAAATATCCATGTGGATGGCGGCACCGCCGAATACCCCGATCCAGAGACAGGCCAACAACGGCGGCACGATCAATACGCCAAAGACATACTGCTTGATGGTCCGTCCGCGCGAGATGCGTGCCACAAAGGTGCCGACAAACGGTGACCAGGCAATGACCCAGGCCCAGTAGAACACGGTCCAGCTGCTGGCCCAGTCAGTATCGGTGTAAGGACTCAGACGCAGGCTCATGGAGAAAAAGTTCTGCAGATAGTCCCCAAGCCCCGTGGTAATGGTGCCCAGAATGGCCACGGTCGGCCCGGTAATCAGAACGTAGGCCATCAGGGCCAGACACAGCGCCATGTTGATATTGGACAGACGCTTGATGCCCTTGTCGAGCCCTGAAACGGTCGACAGCATATAGCAGACAAACATCGCAAACAGGATGATGGCCTGCCACATCAACCCTTCGGAGACATCAAACACGGCGTGCAGACCGCCGTTGATCTGCAGCACCGCCAGACCAATGGAAGTGGCAACCCCCATCACAGTCGCCACTACGGCAAAGGTATTGAGTATGCCACCGGCGAGAACGCGACCCTTGCCAAGCTTCGCCGTCAGTGGGGACATGACCGTTGACACCAGCCCCGTCTGTCCCTTGCGAAACTGGGTATAGGCAATGATCAGGCCCACCACTGAAAAGGCGGCCCACTGGTGCACGCCCCAGTTGAAAAACGCGTACTGAATGGCCAGCCGCGCCGCTTCAGGCGTCTCACCTTCCACATCTCCGAAAGGCGGGTTGGCAAAGTGCGTCATCGGCTCGGCCATGCCGTAAAACACCAGCCCTACCCCGAAACCGGCCGCCAGCAGCATGCTGACCCACGAAAAAAAGTCATAGGTTGGCTTGCTTTCCTGAGGCCCAAGACGAATCTTGCCGTATTTGCTGAAGGCCAGTACCAGCAAAAAGATGACAAAGCCGAATACCGAAAAGAGATAGAACCATCCAAAAAGATGGGTAACACCACTCAGTGCAGCACTGGCGCCCTTGCTGAACTGGTCAGGAAAGATGGCACCGATTGCCACAAGCACCACGATGATCATCGTGGACGCGACAAAGACACGCTGTCTGGGAGCAATAGCCATAAATGCGTCGATCCCCTGTCGTTGTTGGAGTGTCATTAAAGACTAGTTCAAAAACATCACCGTCCGTGCCAATGAACGCACCAAATATTCTACCGGTATCAAAAGGCACCCGGGCGGGAAGCATTCATCCGTATCGATCGATGACCGTACATCAAGCGAACGTTTTGCCCACGAAAAAGGGGACACGTCTGTGTCCCCTGTATGTTTTGCGTCGCAGGACGATTATATCATGGCATCAATAACGCCCTCTATCCATAACGGCCCGTTATATAATCCTCGGTCTGCTTTTTCTCGGGGTCGGTAAAGATTTGATCGGTGTGCCCGCATTCGATCAGCTCGCCCAGATACATGAACGCCGTAATGTCGGAAACGCGCGCCGCCTGCTGCATGTTGTGCGTCACGATCACGATCGTATAGTCGGTCTTCAACTCGTGAATCAGATCCTCGATATAGCCGGTCGAGATCGGATCCAGCGCCGAAGTGGGTTCATCCAGCAGGATCACCTCGGGCTTGACCGCAATGGTGCGTGCGATGCAAAGGCGCTGCTGCTGACCGCCGGACAGCGACTGCCCGTTGGTCTTGAGCTTGTCCTTGACCTCGTTCCAGAGTGCGGCCTTTTTCAGCGCCCACTCCACTCGCTCATCCATATCGCGCCGCGACAGGCGCTCATAAAGCTTCACCCCGAAGGCGATATTGTCATACACCGACATCGGGAAGGGCGTCGGCTTTTGAAACACCATGCCGATCCGGGCACGCAGCAGATTGATGTCCACGCCCGAGGCATGGATGTCCTGCCCGTCCAGTAAAATGCCGCCTTCGGTTTTCAGTCCCGGATAAAGATCGTGCATCCGATTGAAACAGCGCAACAGCGTCGACTTGCCACAGCCGGAGGGGCCGATATAGGCCGTGACCTGATTGGATGGAATTTCCATCGAGACGTTCTTGATCGCCTGAAAGCTGCCGTAGTAAAAGTTCAGGTCCTGGACCGACAGCTTGGCAGGGGCTGAAGCATGGGTATGTCCGGAAGCGTTCCGGGAGGTCTGCCTGGGCGCCATGGTGAAATTCTCTGATCGCATGTTCATGAAATGAAAGCCCCTTGATGCTACTTCTGTGAGCGCGCCGCACTGACGCGCGCCAGAATATTGAGAATCAGCACCGCAGCCGTCAGTACCAGTGCTCCGGCCCACGCAAGCGCCACCTGAGCGGGAATAAACGAATTGATGGTCATGTTCTGGTAAAGCACCATCGGCAGGTTGGGCATCTCGCTACCCATGTTGAAAAAATTCCACTGATTGGTGTTGAGCGCCGTAAACAGCAGCGGCGCCGTCTCGCCGCTGATGCGCGCACACCCCAGCAGCACCCCGGTAGTGATCCCCGCCTTCGCACCGCTATAGCAGACCCGGAGCACGATCAGCCAGCGATGCGCCCCCAGCGCCGCGGCGGCTTCACGCAGCGAATTGGGTACCAGCAGCAGCATGTCTTCAGTCGAGCGAATCACGACCGGAATGATGATGACCATCAGCGCTGCCATCCCGGCCCAGCCCGAAAAGTGCCCCATTGGCAGCACGACGACGGCGTAGATATACAGACCGATGATGATCGAAGGTGCCGACAACAGCACATCGTTGATAAAGCGAATGAGACTGGCCAGCCGTGAGCGACCGCCGTATTCGGCAAGCCAGGTGCCAGCCGAGATGCCGATGAGGGTGCCGCCGACGGTGGCCAGTGCCGTCATGATCAAGGAACCCAGAATGGCATTGCCCAGTCCACCACCGGACATGCGGGTGCGCTCGGTAAACACGTCAAGTGACAGGGCCGGTACGCCCTTGGTGACCAGCGTCAGAAGAATCAAAAAAAGCCAGATGACCCCAAAGGCCGAGGCCAGCAGCGACGCCATCATGATGATGCGATTGACCATCCGGCGACGGCGATAGACAGGATTCATGACAGCCTCCTTCATGACGGGGCCCGCTGATTGGTGCGATTAAGCATGAAGCGCGCCAGCGCCAGTACAGCAAAGGTGATCAGAAACAAAACCAGACCCAGCAGCAAAAGCGCCGAGCGCTGCAGGCCGTCGGCTTCGGAAAACTGATTGGCAATCAGGGCGGCAATCGAGGTGCCCTGCCCGGTCACCGTGGCGTTCAGGAAAAGGTTGTTGCCGATCACGAAAGTCACCGCCATGGTTTCTCCCAGCGCCCGGCCCAGACCGAGAATCACCCCGCCCAGCATCCCGGCCTTTACGGACGGAAAGATCACGTGGCGCACGACCTCCCAGGTGGTGCAGCCCAGCCCATAGGCCGACTCGCGCATGATCGATGGCACGGTATTCATGACATCGCGGGTCACGGCAGTGATAAAGGGGATGATCATGATGGCCAGAATCAAGCCGGCCGTCGTCAGTCCGGTGCCGGCTGGAAATACCGACGGGAAATGGGACTGCAGAAACGGCGCCAGTACTTCCATGCCCCACATGCCATAAATGATCGACGGCACGCCTGCCAGCAGCTCGACCATGGTACCGATGGTGCGGCGCAGCTTCGGCGGACAGATTTCGGTCAGAAAGATCGCGATGCCCAGCGACACCGGAATGGCGATGGCAATCGCAATCAGGGACGTGACCAGCGTGCCGTAAATGGCCGGCAGGGCTCCGAATCGGTTGACGTTGGCTGCCCAGCGGTCATCGGTGAAAAAGGACAGACCCAGCTCTGACAGGGCCGGCCAGCCGGCCAATACCAGAGAACCGGTAATGGTGCCCAGAAGCAAAAGCACCATCAGTGCCGAGCCTCTGGTCGTGATTTCAAATACCCGGTCCACGAGGCCGTTGCGCTTGAGCGCGGTCCGCTCGTGCTCACTTGCCGACAGCTTTTGCATCCGATCGCCCTCTGCGGCCTGTGGTGTGACGCTGCTGCCGGTCGTCATGGTTCATACCTGTGCATAAACGTAAGGGTTTTCAGGTGAACAGAGGCCGGAGCACATGGCCCCGGCCCGAGACATCGGATCAACAGGGATTATGGCTGCCAGATGGCCTTGCCGCTGCTGTCCTTGATCTGTGACCAGACGTCCTGCTTGACCATGCTGACAACGCTGTCCGGCATCGGGATGTAGTTCAGCTCGGAGGCCATGTCGCCGCCGTTTTCAAACGACCAGTCAAAGAAGGCGAGCGCGTCACGAGCAGCCTGAGCGTCATCGACTTCGGTGTGCATGAGAATGAAGGAGGCCCCCACAATCGGCCAGCTTTGCTCGCCGGGCTGGTTGGTCAGCACCAGATACATGCCCTCGGCGTTTTTCCAGTCGGCGTTGGCGGCGGCCGCCTGGAAGGAATCGCTGTTGGCCGTCACGAAATTGCCGGCCTGATTTTCCATCTGCGCCACGTTCAGATCATTTTGCTCGGCGTAGGCTGACTCGACATAGCCGATCGCACCGTTGATACCGCTGACCTGGCTGGCCACACCGCCATTGGCCTTGGCGCCGACACCGGCAGGCCAGGCCACCGACTTGCCTTCGCCGATCTCGTTTTTGAACGTGTCGCTGACCTGGGCCAGATAGTGCGTGAAGAGGAAGTTGGTGCCGGAACCTTCGGCGCGATAGACCGGGGTAATCTTTGTATCGGGCAGATTCAGGTCGGGATTGAGTTGCGAGATGGCGTCATCGTTCCAGCTGGTGATTCTGCCCTGATAGATATCGGCCAGTGTCTCGCCATCCAGGCGCAGCGCGCCGTTGTCCACCCCTTCCACATGCACGACCGGCACCACACCGCCCATGATCTGCGGCCACTGAACCAGGTTGTTTTCCTTGAGCTCTTCCGGGGTCATCGGCGCATCGCTGGCCCCGAAGGTCACCGTGCCAGCCGTAATCTGCTGGATACCGCCGCCGGACCCGATGGCCTGATAGTTGAGACCATTACCGGTCTCGTCCTGATAGCCATCGGCCCACTGCGAATAGACCGGATAAGGGAAGGTTGCTCCGGCACCGGTGATGGTAGCGGCCGAGGCGGTGGCCGCCAGCGAGGTAGCGATGAAGGCTGCAGCGACTTGCTTGATCATCAGAATTGCTCCGGTTCCCTTGCGCCAGGGCGTTTGCTGCGCCCTGATGGTGATCGTGCCGGCCGGGTCAAAAAGCGCGGCGGTTTCAATACGACACCAGGTTAGCAACGAAATATGTCAGTTTTATTGCAGCGCTGTCATATATCGTTGGCCTCCCCTACCGCAGCCACTGCCGCACAAGAGTCACACACGCCATCCCCAGCGCCGTCATCAGCAGTGATCCGGCAAGATGGGCGCTGATGCCGGCCAATGCACTCAGATAGCGGCCGGCCTGGAGCTGGCCGGTGATTTCCAGCGAGAAGGTCGAAAAGGTCGTCAGCGCGCCCAGAAAGCCGGTCACCACAAAAAGTTTCCAGTGCGGACTCAACTCCGGCAGCAGGTTAAAGAGCGCAAAGGCAATACCGATCAGCCAGGCGCCCAGCAGGTTGGCCACCAGCGTTCCGGGCGGCAAAGGGGGAAACAGCGCATTAAGCATCAGCGACAGCGCCCAGCGCAGGTTGGCACCCAGCGCCGCACCAAAACCGATGGCAAGAATGGAAAACCACATGCAGCACTCCTCGAAGTTCTTGATATATATCGAGGTAACGGGCAGAAACGTGGCGTTGACACGTGCCTGCACCCGCACCCCGGGTGCGTTGCAGGCATCATTAATCACGACGTGGCAGGACGCGATGGTTTGAAGCGCGCGCTTCAGGAGGCATGCCATCTCCCGGAGAAAATCATTGCACTGCCGCGCGGTCGTGGCAAGCCATGCATCGCAGAGGTTCTTCCCCTGCCCGCCATCGGTGCGTTTGCGTTAACATGACATTTTTATCCTGTTCACGGGGCGTGACCATGCCGGCAATGGGCCGTTTCAATACGCTTGAAATCCTCAGAACGTCCTCCATCGGGCTTTTTCTCGATGGCGACACACTGGGCGATATTCTTCTGCCGACGCGCCAGATACCGCGTGGTATTTCTATCGAACCCGGGGACTCGCTGCGGGTATTTCTGTATCTCGACAGCGAAGACCGCCCTATCGCGACCACCGAGCGACCCAAAATCCAGGTCGGCGAATTTGCCGCTCTTGAGGTGGTCGAGCGCACCCCGGTCGGCATCTTTTTAAACTGGGGGCTGCCCAAGGATCTGCTGTTGCCGCATTTTGAAGAACGCACCAGCCGCCCCCTGCGTCAGGGTGATCGCTGCGTGGTGGTCGCCTATCTGGATGACCGCACCCGGCGCATTACCGCCTCGATGCGACTGGATCGCTACCTGAGTTCCGAGCCGGCCGACTATGCCCGGGACGAGGAAGTCGATCTGCTCATTACCGGTCCGACCGACCTGGGCTTCAATGCCATCATCAATCATCGCCACTGGGGGCTTTTGCATAAAAGCGAGGCGATTCGCCCGTTGCGCATGGGTACCCGGACCAAAGGCTACATTCGCCAGATACGCGACGATGGCAAGGTGGATCTGAGTCTGCAGCCCCGCCGTGAAGTGCTGGCCGAGCCGCTGGCCGAGCAGATTCTTGAACGCCTGCAAAAGGCCGGTGGCCTGCTGGCCATCAGCGACAAGAGCGACCCGGCCCTGATCCAGCGCACTTTTGGTGTCAGCAAGGGCAACTTTAAAAAGGTCATCGGTGGCCTCTACAAACAGGGACGGATCAGCATCGATGCCGATGGCATCCGATTGGTAGACAGGTCATAAGCGGCCCCGGACCGCCATCACTTCAAAAGCACAAGAACGTTCAGGAATCTTCATGCGCAAGACAACGGGCATTATCGGTACCGCAGCGGTCATCATTGTGGCGGCAGGCGCTGCAGCCCCCTGGTATACCGGCAAGCATATCGAACAGGAATTTCGTCAGGGCGTGGATCAGATCTCTGCCGGCGCCCCCACACAGGTAACGCAATATGATCGGGGCTGGCGTACGTCCGATGCCGTGACCCGGACCGTGATCGAGACCGAGGAGGGTCCGTGGCAGATCGATGTGCATCACCATATCACCCATGGCCCCTGGGGATTTGGCTGGGCACGGATCGACAGCACCCCCGATTTTGGCGAGCACCAGAGCGCGGTGGCGCACTACTTTGGTGACCAGCCCGCACTTGAGGCCAGCACCACCGTGGGTTTTGGCAATGACGTCAATATCGACTGGCACTCCCCGGCCTTCGATGAGACCGATGTTCCCGAAAGCCCTGGCGCGCGCCTGGCCTGGGGCGGCATGGACGGCCACTACCGCCTTGCAGACGATCGCACCGCCTCCAGTGTGTCGATCCCTTCCCTGAACTTTCGAAGTGACGATGCCACGCTGACCCTCAATGCTCTGACGCTTGACAGCAACGGTGCCGGTGGCCCCGACTGGCCCGACATGGACAATTTCTGGGACGCCCGCTTCAAGGCCACGCTGGGTCAGCTGAACATCCAGAACGACGCCGAAGGCCTGGCGCTGAAGCTGGGCCTGGACGGCCAGGGCCAACTGCGGGACAACGGTGACGACGGCCTGTCGATGAACGCCTCCTGGCAGGTCAGCAACCTGCTGATGAAAGACCCATCGCTTGCCAGGCCGCTGATCATCAACAATGCCACCCAGACGCTGGCGCTCAAACACCTGCCCCGCGATGCCACGCGACAACTGCTGATCGACCTGCCCAATGTCGATGACTCGTTAAACGAGGATCAGGTCTCGGGCCAGGTGCAGAATATAATGACGCGTTATCTGCTGGAGGCCCTGAAGGGCACCCCCACGGCCGAGATCACGGTCGCAGGCCTTGATACGCCACAGGGGTCGCTTGAAGGCAAGCTGACGCTGGATTTCCGACCGATGGACAGCGATCGTGAACCACTCGCCACGGCGCTGGAGCGCGGTCATCTGACGCTGGACATGGCCTCGGACCGCACGCTGCTCACGCGCCTGATCTCCCTGTCCGACCCCGGCGCCCGGCCGGAGCAGATGCTTGCAGGGCTCGAGCAGGAGGGGCTGCTGGTCCGCGATGGCGACCGTTACCGCCTGGACATGAAGGCCAACAGCCGCGATCTTCTGATCAACGGCGAGTCACATCCCGAGCTCTACATGATGCTGCCGCTGCTGTTGATGTCCTTGAACAGCTGAACCCTTCAGCCTGACGTGCGCTTTGGGCCGTGGCTGCGTCGTGTCGCGTTCCGGGAGATGGCCGTGCGCTCCTGGTGATGGCTATACGTGCCCGGTGATCGTTATAGTGGGAACGCCGCCGGCGGTGAACGATCCAACCGAGACCCTGTGCATGATCGACGGGGTATTCCCTTCACCTTTCTGTCTACAGCGAGTCATGACGATGTCCCAGAACCCTTCTCGCCCGCTTTATATCGTGCATTCGGGGCCCACCCTGCTCGAAACGCCACTGCTCAACAAGGACAGTGCCTTTTCACTTGAAGAGCGCATTCAGTTCAACCTGCTGGGTCTTTTGCCGCAAAACATCGAAACCATCGAGGAGCAGGCCGAACGCGCCTACCAGCAGTATGCGCAGCAGGCCAGCGATCTGGATCGTCATATTTATCTGCGCTCGATTCAGGACAGCAACGAGACCCTGTTCTTCCGTCTGCTGGAAGATCATCTCGAGGAGATGCTGCCGATCATCTACACGCCTACCGTCGGCGAGGCGTGCCAGTCCTTTTCGCAGATCTATCGCTCCCATCGCGGCATCTTCATTTCCTACGATCACCGCGACTACATTACCGATATCCTGCACAGTGCCACCAAGGACAACGTCAAGGTCGTCGTGATTACCGACAGCGAGCGCATCCTCGGGCTGGGCGATCAGGGTATCGGGGGCATGGGCATCCCGATCGGCAAGCTCTCGCTCTACACCGCCTGTGGGGGCATCAGCCCGGCCTATACCATGCCGATGGTGCTGGATGTCGGCACCAACAATCAGGATCTTCTGGACGATCCGATGTATATGGGCTGGCGCCACGAGCGTGTCACCGGCGAGGCCTACTACGAGTTTGTCGATCAGTGCATTCAGGGCATCAAGCGTCGCTGGCCCAACGCCATCATTCAGTTCGAGGACTTTGCCCAGGCCAATGCCATGCCGCTGCTGGAGCGCTATCGCGACGAGATCTGCTGCTTCAATGACGACATTCAGGGCACGGCATCGGTCGCACTGGGCACGCTGTTTTCGGCCTGCAAGGCCAAGAATGAAAAGCTCTCCGAGCAGCGCGTGGCCTTCGTGGGCGCAGGCTCCGCCGGCTGCGGCATCGCCGAGCACATTGTGCTGGCCATGCAGGAAGAAGGGCTCAGCGAGGCCGAGGCCCGCAAGCGCATTTTCATGATCGACCGCTACGGCCTTTTGACCGATGACATGAGCAATCTGGTCAATTTCCAGCGCCGCCTGGTGCAAAAGCGCGCCGACATCAGCGACTGGGACACCGGTAGCGGTGATCTGGCCCTGATCGATGTCGTGCGCAATGCCAAACCTACCATCCTGATTGGCGTCTCGGGTCAGCGCGGTCTTTTCACCGAGCAGGTGATCAAGACCATGCACGAGCACTGCCGCGAGCCGCTGGTCATGCCGCTGTCCAACCCGACCTCGCGCATCGAGGCCACGCCGCGCGAGATTCTCGAGTGGACCAACGGCGAGGCGCTGGTCTCGACCGGCAGTCCCTTCAAGCCGGTCTCCATTGGCGATCGCAAAATCCCCATTGCCCAGTGCAATAACTCCTATATCTTCCCGGGCGTGGGACTGGGCGCGATTACCGCGAAGGCCTCGCGCATTACCGATGGCATGCTGATGGCCGCCTCACGCGCGCTGGCCGACTGCTCACCGGTAGCCCTTGAAGGCAAGGGCGCTGTCCTGCCACCGCTGTCCGATATTCAGGACGTGAGCCGAAAGATCGCCATCGCCGTGGCCAAACGCGCCCAGGAAGATGGCGTGGCGCTTGAAACCGATGACGACACCATTCGTCAGGCGATCGAGGCCAATTTCTGGACACCGCGCTACCGTCAGTACCGTCGCGCCTCCTACTAGGCCGACGCGTATTGACCACAATGCGTACCAGCCACAAAAAGGGCGCCCGCGGGCGCCCTTTTTTGATCTGTCAGACGATGTGTCACGACGGTGTCGCGGCGCCCTTTGCAACCTTTTTGCGCCTGGCCGGGAAGAAGGTGCCATTGCGCAGGTCCGCCTCGATCTCCTCGAGTGAACGTCCCATGGTTTCGGGCACATAGCGTACGATAAAGACCAGCGCCACCAGCGTGATCAGACCGTAGAGCCAGAAGGTACCCGAGGTGCCCAGTGCACTGATCAGTGACAGCGTGGTCAGCGTCATCAACAGGTTGAAGATCCAGTGACTGAAGGCGCCGACACTGGCCCCCTTGCCGCGGACAAACAGCGGGTAGACCTCGGCATTGATCAGCCACAGGCAGACCCCGAAGCTTGAATTGAGTGCCATGTAGATAGCAAGACACCCCACCAGCGTCCACTGTGCCGCTGCGTTCTCCGGTGAGCCTCCGACGAACAGCGCGCCCATGACAAAAAGCGCCACGGCCGAGCCCGGCACCATCCACAATAGAAAGCGCTTGCGGCCGATACGGTCGACCAGAAAGATGCCCAGTATGGTCGCCAGATTGATCAACACTGCTCCGCCCACGGCGGCCAGCACCGAGGCGCTGTCGCCAAAGCCTGCATCACTCAGGATGGTAGGTGCATAGTAGATCAGGGCGTTGTTACCGGTGATCTGGGAAAACATCGCAATGCCAAAACCCGCGATCAGGGCCGGACGCACCCAGGAACTGAACAGGTCCTTCCAGGTGCCTTCAGGCTGCGCCGAAATCTCCTTGATCTCGTTGAGCTCCTGCTGCGCCCCTTCCCGGTTACCGCGCACACGCTCCAGAATACCCAGCGCCTCGCTTTCACGATTTTTACCCAGCAGCCAGCGCGGGCTTTCCGGCAGCAGCATGCCGATCATCAGCACGACCGAGGGAATGATGCCGAGCGCAAACATCCAGCGCCACTGATGCCCCAGCGCGTAGCCGGTCAGATAGGCCACCAGGATGCCAAAGACCACCATGAACTGGAACATCACTACCAGCTTGCCGCGGTGCGCCGGCGGCGTGACCTCGGCGATATAGACCGGAATGATCTGGGTGGCGCTACCGGCAGACAGACCCAGGATAAAGCGCGCCAGAATCAGTACCCCCACGCTGGGTGCCGCCGCGGACAGAATCGAGCCAATGGTGAACACCAGGCCCACGAGGGCAATTGACCAGCGCCGGCCGATACGATCGGAAATGGGCCCGGTGCCCAGGCACCCGACCAGTGCCCCCAGAATGATGGCGCCGGTCACGATCTGCTTGAGCGTGTCGTTGAGCGCAAAGTCGCGTGCCAGCCCCAGAAGGGCAACCCCGATAATGCCGGTGTCATAGCCAAACAGCAGCCCACCCAGCGCCGCAATGATCGACACCACAACGACCAGGGCTCTACCGCGAAGCCCCTTCTGTGCGTTCCCTGCATGATGATCCATGAAAACTCCTGAAGCTGGCTGAATCGTGTCAGCGTGACTCTCAAAAAAATGCTCTGATGTGAACACCAGAGCCTGACCGGGATTGTAACCTGAAGCCACACTGATGCGATCATCCATTCGCCGCAAGTCAGCAAATAAATGGTGACATCATGTTAAAAAATGCCGTCCGATTTATAAAAATCGAATGCAGCCACCATCCCAGCCAATGAGGCGATCCGCTCGCGCCCGGGTGGCCTCGATCCGCTCGGCGTTGGGCCGATCGGTGCTGACCACCCACGCCCGGGCATCAAGCTCACTGCGCCCGAAGCGCATATGGCGTTCCACCAGCCACTGCTCGCGCAGCTCGGTGTCGACCTCGACATACCAGACCTCATCAAGCAGCTGTCTGACGCGATCCCAGGGCGCTTCCTCCATCAGAAGATAGTTACCCTCGGTCACTACCAGCGGCGTCTGCGGTGATACCGCGATACTGGCCGCGATGGGTTCCTCGATCCGGCGATAAAATCCGGGGGCATAGACGATTTCATCTGCTTTTGGCGTGCGAAGCCGCTCCAGCAACGACACGTAACCGGCACTGTCAAACGTATCCGGGGCGCCCTTGCGCTCGGCCCGCCCAAGACGGGCCAATTCAAGGTTGGAAAGGTGATAGCCATCCATCGGCACCACCTGCATCGCCTCACCCAGCTGATTCAACAAGGCTTCGCTGACACTGGATTTACCGGCCCCTGGCGCGCCCACCAGTCCCAGTAGAGCCCGGGGGCGCTCCTTGATCAGCGCTCGAGCAGCGTTAACCACGGCCTCATCGATCAAAAGACCGGCAATATCGTTTTCAGACGTCGTCATCTTCTCTCAAACATCCTTCTTCGCGCTTTTGAAATGATATGACCCCATAAAAAGGGCCGACTCCAGAGGAGCCGGCCCTTTAGTGTCAAGCGCGGTATTTACAGACGCTTTTCGATCATGCCTTCGAGCTTTTCCTGGTCTTCGGCAAACTTGCGGATACCATCAGCCAGCTTGTCGTTGGCCATGGCATCCTGGTTGTGCTGCCAGCGGAAATCGGCCTCGGTGATCGGCTCGACCTTCTTGTCCCCGGCGCCGGTATCGGTCACCTTGCGCTCAACCTCACCTTCGGTGTTGGCCAGCTTTTCCAGCAGGTCCGGAGAGATGGTCAGACGGTTACAACCCGCCAGCGCCAGAATCTGGTCGGTATTGCGGAAGCTGGCGCCCATGACCACGGTTTTATAGCCATAGTTGCTGGCGTAATCGCACACGCTACGTACGAACTTCACACCCGGGTCATCGTCCGGAGCATAGTTTTCAACGCCGTCACGCTGCTTGTACCAGTCAGTGACACGGCCCACAAAGGGCGATATCAGAAAGACGCCGGCTTCAAAGCAGGCACGTGCCTGAGCGTCGCTGAACAGCAGGGTCAGGTTGCACTGAATGCCTTCCTTCTCCAGTACCTCGGCGGCACGAATGCCCTCCCAGGTCGAGGCCAGCTTGATCAATACCTTGTCACGTCCAATGCCGGCCTTTTCGTACAGGCCAATCAGCTTGCGCGCCTTTTCAATGCTGGCGTCCTTGTCAAAGGAGAGCTTGGCAGCCACTTCAGTAGAGATACGCCCGGGCACGATATTGGCAATTTCGGTACCAATGACCACGGAAAGACGGTCCACTGCATGCTCAAGCCGGGCTTCACGATCCTGACCACTGGTCTCCTGCTTCACATCGGCAAGCGTCTTGTCGATCAACTCCTGATAGCCGTCCAGATCAAAGGCTTTGAGCAGCAGCGACGGATTGGTCGTGGAGTCATGCGGCTGATATTTCTTGATCGCTTCCAGATCACCGGTATCGGCGACGACCTTGGAAATCGCTTTGAGGGACTCAAGCTGAGTTGCCATGTATCACTCCATCGAATCGATTGGGGCCAGCCGACGAAACAGCATCGACTGACCGCGATATTCATTCAGAAACGGTCCATGACCGTTCGCAATGAAAAATTCTACCGTGTCAGAGCTTCAGGATAGCGATTTTTGAGCGTTTCGACATAGTCTGCATAGACATCTGCATATCGCGAGACGTTATCCCTGTCAGGAAATGTGAGGGTAGATCGGTCAATATCAACCGCATGTTGGCAGATATCGGCAAGCGCGGTCTTTCGACCCTGCATGTATTCATCACTCCACTGTGCCTGCAGCGCGCCTCCCAGCGCGGCCGCTTCCCGAACCACCGGGCAGACCAGTTCCACGTTCATGATGTCGGCAACCATTTGTCGCCAGACTGAGCTATTGGCCCCACCGCCAACCAGACGCAACTGTTCGGGGCGAATATCAAATGCCGCCAGCAGGTCCAGTCCGTAGCGCAGACCAAAGCTCGTGCCTTCCATGACCGCGCGACAGAGGTTGTCTGCCGAGAAGTTGTGGGCTGAAAGCCCCAGAAAGCTGCCGGTGGCTTCCGGCAACATCGGCACGCGTTCGCCGTTGAAAAACGGCAGTACCCTGATTCCTTCAGCACCGATGGGGGCGCGTGATACGGCCTCATTGAAGGCCTTGACGTCATGACCCAGCACGCGGCTCAACTGACTGGTCGCCGAGGTAACGTTCATGGTGCAGATCAGGGGCAGCCAGCCGCCGTGACTGGCGCAGAAATTGGCCACCAGTCCATTGTCGGTAATCGCCGGCTGGCTGGCGCTGGCATAGATGGTGCCCGAGGTGCCCAGACTCATGGTGACGGCTCCGGCCTGGATATTGCCGGTACCAATCGCCCCCATCATGTTATCTCCCCCGCCGGCCGAGACAATGACGCTGCTGCCCAGCCCCAGACGGCCGGCGATCTCGCGACGCACGGTACCGGCCGGCTGATGCGGCTCGATCAATCGCGGCAGTACGCGCTCGGGATCCAGCTCGGGCGCCACTTTGGAGAACGCCTCGGTGTGCCAGCAACGCTTTCGGGTATCAAACCACCCCGTACCCGAGGCATCGCCATATTCGGCGGTATATTCGCCGGTCAGATAGAAGTTGAGATAGTCATGCGGCAGCAGGATATGAGCAATACGGTCATAGGCATCGCGATGGTGCCGACGCAGCCACATCACCTTGGAGGCGGTGTAACCGGTCTGGGGCACGACCCCCAGCGTGTCCAGACAGCCCTTTTCACCCCCGAGCGCTTCAACATATTCTGCGTTTTCTGTTGAGGATTCGGTGTCGTTCCAGAGCTTGCCCGGATAGACCGGCACACCCTGGTCATCCAGAGCCACCATGCCGTGCTGCTGCCCGGAGACACCGATGCCGCGAATGGCACCGGCATCGATTCCGGCGGCGGCGATGGCTTGTTGGAAGGCAGCTTCAAACGCCTTGATCCACCACTGGGGATCCTGCTCGCGACGTCCGCTTTCGCGACTGATCAGCTCGTGGGCCTGCTGTCCCTCGCCGATGATGACGCCGTTTTGTGCATCCAGCACCACCACCTTGGTGCTCTGCGTTCCGCAGTCCACGCCGATATACATGAGCTCTTCCTGTCCGAAAATACTGTTGTGGCGATAGATTAGCGTACCGCTTCCACCGTGGCCCGTGCGCCCTGCTGATGCAGGCGGGAAAGCGCCCGGGTATAGGCCTCGACAAAGCGCTCGTTGTCCACCAGATCACCGAACACTTCCCGGTTTTCGATAAAGGCCAGCGGATTGTCGCGATTGCGCTGAGCAATCTCGTGAAGTTCGTCCTTCATGCGATCGACGATTTCGATCGGCTCGCCCTGCTCATCAACGCCCTCGGCGTAGCGGGCCCAGCTGGCCACCACCGCCGCAGAGCGCTTGATCTCGCCGTCACGTTCGAGCTGTTCGCGAATGACCGGCAACAACCACTTGGGAATGCGATCGGAGCTCTCGGCGCAGAGCCTTGCCAGGGTGTCGCGAATCTCGGGGTTGGCAAAGCGCTCGATCAGGGTACGGCGATACTCATCCAGATCGACCCCGGGCACGGGTGACAGCGTCGGGGTGCCCTCCTCGACCATGTAGTTGAGCAGGAAATCAGCATACAGCTCGTCCTGGCAGACCTCGTGCGCGTAGCGATAGCCGTCGAGATAACCAAAGTAGGTCAGCGCCTGATGGCTGGCGTTCAAAAGGCGCAGCTTCATCAGCTCATAGGGCATGACGTCATCGACGACCTGTACGCCAACGTCCTCATAGGCCGGGCGCCCCTGGTTGAAATGATCCTCCAGCACCCACTGGGTAAAGGGTTCACATACCACCGGCCAGCCATCCTCGATATCAAAGCGCTTGTTGATCTCGGCGCGATCGTCATCAGTGGTCACCGGCGTAATGCGATCCACCATCGAGTTGGGAAAGCACACCTCGGTTGCGATCCAGTCGCCAAGTGCCGAATCACGACGCCGGGCAAAGGCCACAAAGGACGCCTTCGCCACATCGCCGTTACCCTGGATGTTGTCACACGACATGATCGTGAACGGCGCGAGGCCCTTCTCGCGCCGACGCGCCAGCGCCTCGACAATCAGACCAAAAAAGGTTTTCGGCGGGGCACCGGCGTCCAGGTCATGACGCACATCCGGGTTGTCAAAGTTGAACTCGCCGGTGACATGATGGAAGTTGTAGCCGCCCTCGGTCACGGTCAATGAGACGATTCGGGTCGCCTCGTTGGCCAGTCGCTCGATCACCGTTTCGGGGTCATCGGGCGCATAGAGATAATCCACGATCGAGCCGATCACCTGCGCCTCCCAGCGCCCGTCGGGATGCTTCAGCACCAGGGTATAAAGTCCGTCCTGCGCCTTGAGGACCTCCTGCATGCGCCGGTCCCCCGGCATGACGCCGACACCGCAGATGCCGAAGTCCATCGCCTTGCCCTCATTCATCAGCGCATCGAGATACATGGCCTGATGGGCGCGGTGAAAGCCCCCGACACCGAAGTGAAAGATGCCGACGCTGACATCGTCACGGTGGTAGCGAGGCAGCGTGACATCACCGCCCAACTGATCAAGATTGCCTGCCTTCAGCGCTGTCATGAAGTCACTCCCTGTGGTGTCGGACGTCTGTTGTCGAATGTCGGGGCCGCCGTGCTGTTTGATTACGCGGTAGCCTGAACCGATGATGCCGGGTCTGTTTCAAGCCCCAGCGTCCTGTCGCTTTCGATGTCAAAAAGATGGATCTGATCCGGATCAAAGGCCAGTGTCAGTGTGTCACCGATCTGTACCTCCAGATGCGCTGCCAGCTGCGCCGTTACGAGCGTCTCTCCCACCCGTACCTGCGCCATGGTGACCGGCCCCAGCGGCTCGATGACCTCGACTGCGCCCTCAAGCCGGCCGCCGCCGGTAGATGCCTCGGTCTGGTGCAGATGCTCGGGGCGAATGCCCAACCAGCACTGCGAGCACTGGGCACTGTCACCCAGCGCCGACTGCTGATGCGGGTTCAAGGTGCAGGAGAAGCCCTTACCCTTGAGGGTGCCGCCCTGATAATCAGCCTTGAGGAAGTTCATTGACGGCGTGCCGATAAAGCCGGCCACGAAGCGGTTCACCGGGCGCTCATAGAGATTGTAGGGTGTGTCGATCTGCTGGATGCGACCGTCGCGCATGACCACAATACGCTGGCCCATGGTCATGGCTTCGGTCTGATCATGGGTGACGTAGAAGGTGGTCACGCCCAGTCGACGGTGGAGCCGCGTAATTTCGGCGCGCATTTCGACCCGCAGGCGCGCATCCAGATTCGACAGCGGCTCATCCATCAAAAACACCTGGGGCTGGCGTACCAGCGCCCGTCCCAGCGCCACGCGCTGGCGCTGGCCGCCGGAGAGTGCCCGTGGCTTGCGGTCCAGCAGATATTCGATGTCCAGGATTTTGGCCGCCTCCTGTACGCGTTTCTTCACCTCATCCTTTGGGGTCTTCTTGAGCTCCAGTGCAAAGGCCATGTTGTGGTAAACACTCATGTGCGGATAGAGCGCATAGCTTTGAAACACCATGGCAATATCGCGATCTCGCGGCTCGACGGCACTGACATCCTGACCGTTGATACGGATCTCGCCTGCCGTGTTGTGTTCAAGGCCTGCGATCATGCGCATGGTGGTGGATTTGCCACAGCCGGAGGGCCCGACCAGCACCACGAACTCGCCATCCCTTGTGATCAGATTGAAATCCTCGACCGCATTGGCGTGCTCATTGCCCTTCCTGCCCGGCATGCTGTCGTAGCGTTTGGCCACGTTTTTCAGTTCTACAATTGCCATCGAAGTGCTTCCCTGTTCAGGCACAGCCCTGCGGCTGCGCAGATCGATTCATTGCGCCTACTTGACGGCGCCAAAGGTCAGTCCGCGGACCATCTGACGCTGGGCAAACCAGCCCAGCACCACGATGGGCGCAATGGTCATTACCGAGGCGGCCGACAGTCGCGCCCAGAAAAGCCCTTCACCACTCTTGAAGGAGGCCGTGTATACGGCAAGCGTGGCCGCGTGATAGTCAGTCATGGTCAAACTCCAGAACGACTCGTTCCAGGCCAGAATCAGGGCCAGCAGTCCGGTCGAGGCAAGGCCCGGCAGCGCCAGCGGCAAAATCACACGAAACATGGTCTGGGCCGTGCTCGCGCCATCGATGCTGGCAGCCTCGACGATGTCCACCGGGATATCGCGAAAATACGAGTACACCATCCACACCATGATGGGCAGGTTCATGGAGGTGAACAGCATGGTCAGCCCCAGCCGTGTGTCCAGAAGCCCCAGCGAGCGATAGACCAGAAAGACCGGAATCAGCACACCCACGGCCGGAATGAACTTGGTCGAGACCATCCACACCAGCGTGAAGTCGGTGCGCTTTGAGGGATAAAACGCCATGGCATAGGCCGCCGGTATGGCCAGCGCCAGCCCGACCAGCGTTGAGCCCAGCGCCGTGATCACCGAGTTCAGCGCGTAGTGCCAGTAGCCGCTGCCCTGAGCCAGCGCGCTTTTAAAGCTCTCGAGCGTGGGGGAGAAAATGAAGGTCGGCGTCATGCTGAATGCGGTCTGCTCGGTCTTGAGCGCCGTCAGGACCACCCAGAGAATCGGAAAAAACATGGTGATACCGATTACCCAGGCCAGCAGCGTCAGCAATGTGCCACCAAAGCCACTTTTGCGACCGGGGGTTTGATCAACGGTGGATGCAGTCATCGTTGGCTCCCTGCATTGAGGTTACCGGCCACAAACCGGATCAGGAATATGGCGCAGATGTTGGCCAGCACGACAGCACCGATGGCGGCCGCCGAGGAAAGCCCGATGTCGTACTGGAAAAACGCCCCCAGGTAGATGTAGTACGGCAGATTGGTGGTGGCCGTCCCGGGGCCACCGCTGGTGGTGGCGTAGATCTCGGCAAAGGAGGTCAGAAAGAAGATACTCTCGAGCATGACCACCACATAGAGCACCTGCCCCAGATGCGGCAGTACAATGTGGCGAAACTCCTGCCAGCGATTGGCGCCGTCCAGCCGTACCGCCTCGAGCTGATCCTCCGGCAGGGACTGAAGCCCGGTAAGCAGAATCAGCAATGCAAAGGGCGTCCACTCCCAGCTGATCATCATCACTACCGACAGCAGCGGATAGCTCGACAGCCACTCGATGGGCTCAAACCCCATTGAGCGCATCACCCAGGAGAACAGCCCGTAGACCGGGTCCAGCAGCATGTATTTCCAGATCAGGCCGGTGACGACCGGCATGACGAAAAACGGGGAAATGGCCAGCGTTCGCGCAATCCCCCGGCCCACGAAGGTGCGATTGAACAACAGTGCCAGTGCCAGTCCCGCCACGACCGTGATTAGAAGGCAGGTCACCACCAAAAGCAGCGTATTGAGCAGCGCATCCCAGAACACGGGATCGGTAAAGAGCAGCTCATAGCTTAAACCCCCGGCGAAGCCGCGCATGTCCGGCATCATCAGGTTGTAGTCCTGCAGCGAGTAGTACAGCGTCATCGCCAGCGGAACAATCATCCAGACCAGCAGAAACAGCACTGATGGGGCCATCAGCCTTTTGGTAGGCGCACGCCGTTTGGGTGACGCGTTGGTGGGAGGAGCACTCATGTCGCGGGCCTCGAATGGCGGAAGTCATCAACGGAGGAAACCACGCGGGCAAAACCCGCGTGGTCGAACGTGTGACCGACGATCAGTCACCAGTGACGGGTCGACTATTTAGCGACATCGGCACGACGCATCAGCCGTTCGGTGAAGGCCTGCGCCTGACCGAGGCCCTCGTCGACGCTGGTCTGGCCGCTCAGGATACCGGCCATGATCTGACCGACCCGCGTACCAATGGCCTGAAACTGCGGGATGCTGATGAACTGAATGCCGGTATAGGGCACGGGTTCAGCGGTCGGGTGCTCCGGGTCGGCACTGTTGATGGCCTCTTCAACCAGTCCGGCAAAGGGTGCCACTTCCTGATAGCCCTGACTGTCATAGGTCGATTCACGGGTCCCCGGCGGCACCGACAGCCAGCCGTGGGCATCCGCCACACTCTGGATGTAGTCGGCAGAGGTCGCCCAGTCGACAAAGGTCTGTGCCGCTTCAGGATGATCCGCCGACTCCGGCACGGCCAGTGCCCAGGCATACAGCCAGCTTGAACCGGCTTCGGTGGTCTCGTGCGGCGCCTGAGCAAAGCCCACGTGCTCGGCCACCTTGGAGTTGTCGGGGTTGGAGAGGTAGCCGGCGGCCACCGTGGAGTCCACCCACATGCCGCACTGACCGTTGGCAAACAGCGTCTCGGACTCGGTGAAACCATTGGAGGTCGACCCGGGCGGCCCATACTGCGTCAGCATGGTCTTGTAGGCATTGGCGGCGTTTTTCCATTCCTGAGACGTTAGCTGCGCCTCCCACTGCTCGTTGAACCATCGCCCGCCAAAGCTGTTCACCATGGTGCTGAACAGTGCCATGTTCTCGCCCCAGCCCGGCAGGCCGCGCAGACAGATGCCGTAGACGCCGTTTTTGGGGTCATGAACCTTCTGGGCGAAGTCCTGTACCTGACTCCAGGTCGGATGGTCAGGCATCTCGAGGCCGGCCTTCTCGAACAGGTCCTTGCGGTAGTAGGTCATCGAGGATTCCGCGTAAAACGGCAGGGCATACAGCTTATCGTCCACGGAGAGGCCCTGACGCACGCTGGGGATCAAATCGTCGACCCGATAACTTTCCGGCAGGTTATCCATGGCACGGAGCCAGCCGTTTTTGGCCCAGATCGGTGTTTCGTAGTTGCTGACGGTGATCACGTCGTACTGACCGCCCCCGCTTGAAATGTCGGTCGTAATCTTTTGGCGCAGCTCGTTTTCAGCCAGCGTCACGTAGTTGACCCTGATATCCGGATGCGCCTCATTGAAGGCTTTGGTCATCTTCTGCATGGTGACCATGTCAGGGTTGTTAACCGTTGCCACCGTAATGGTGGTTTGTGCCTGAGCAACACCCACACTTCCAAGTCCTGCCAACAGCATGATCCATGACGTTTTCATTGTAATGTCTACCCTGGTCATTAATGGACTTCCCGTGGCAGGAAGTCGTTTCATTGCGGTACACCGACCTGCTTTTTCTTGTCATTTGGTGTCATTCGCATCATTGCTCCATCGTTAAGCAGTAATGCATTTCAGGCAAGCCGAAGTAGTGTCAAAAACTCCTTATTGAACAATAATTTATTAAAATTAAAACCAATTGATAAGCACTGGTAGAAAAACAACATCTCTATCGACCGACGAATGTCGCCCCCTCTTGAAACAACTTTCAGGCGGCAGGAATGATAAAAAATGATAGATAACAGTATTGGCCGCACGGAATGGCAACGCCCGCGGCCCTTCTTGAACAGACAGGCCAAAATGTCATGGCGAAGCCCACATCAACGGGAACAGGCAGGATTCGATTAAAGGATGTCGCCGTGGCAGCCGGCGTCAGCCCGATCACTGTCTCGCGCGCGTTCAGCGCTCCCGGGCAACTGCACCCGCAGACACGCCAGCGGGTACTCGAGCTGGCCCGGACAATGGGATATATGGCGAAACGAGGCCCGACAAAAAACGACGCCAACCGGCGGCCGGTCATCGGCGTCATCAACCCACAGCTGAATAATCCCTATTTCCATGAGCTGGCCTGTGCCTTCAGCCAGCTGGGAGAAATGCGTCGGATGGATGTGCTGATCATGGACTCCCATGATTCGCCTGCCCAGGAAGAGGCGGCCGTGGATCGGCTGATTGCCTGTGGCGTGGATGGGATCATCCTGACCGTCATTTCCGCCGACATGCGCTATCAACCGGCCTATTTCGAACGGCTGGAAAGGGCGAACATCGCCGTCATTCTGGTGGATCGCGAAGTGACAGCGCCTCATTATGGCGGCGTCTATATCGACAACCTGGACTGCGGCTACCAGGCCGGGACATGGATGAAAGGCCAGCCGGTCGAGCGGCTTCTGATTCTCTCGGGGCCGTCGGATTCGCTGGTCACCATCGGGCGGGTGTCAGGCCTGCGTGAGGCGCTGGCCGGCAGTCACATCGCGCTCGAGGTGCACTATGGTGATTTTTCCATGGTCCCTGCCGAGCACTTTTTGAACGAGAGACTTGGGCGCCCCCCGCTGCCCGATGCCCTGATCGGCATTAACAACCAGATCACCCTGGGCATCCTGGCGGCCTATCGACGGGCCGGGCTGCCCCTGCCCGAGCAGCCCGGTGGGCCACGCCTTTTCTGCATTGACGGTATTGCCCGCGCCGAGCTGCTGGGCGTGGACATTCCCTCGATCCGTCATGACCTGGTGACCATGGCCACCCAGGCCATGGATCTTGTCGAGGACGCGCTGCAGTCCGGCAGCCGTCAGGGGGCTCGCCAGGTGGTACGGGGCCATCTTCACCTGCCGGGCGAAACCAGTTGAGCGACCCTGATCAGGGTCGCGAGGGCGCATCGCCCGGGGGGCTGCCATCCGGCGTCGCGTCGGCATCGTCTTTCTCATTGCGTGACTCGAGAGGCGTGGCGACCACATCGTGATCCTCACGCGGCCCGTCCGTGCGCGACCCTCGCAGATGCTCCAGCAGGCCATCAATGTTTTCCAGATGAATGCTCGTGCGCGGCACGGCCAGATCGAAGCCCTCTTCATCCATGCGTCGCTTAAGACGCAGATTGAACTCGCGGGCAACTTCCCACTGCATGACCGGCGCGGTACGAAAGCGAGCACGCACGATGGCCGAGCCTTCGGTAAAGCTCTCCACGCCCTGCATCTCGAGCGCCGACCAGATCTTGAAACGAAACAGTGGATCGTTGCGCATGCCGCCGGCCGTCTCCTCGATCATCTCAATGGCACGATCGATGGTCATGCGCTGAGGCACCCGCACTCGAAACAAGGCGTAGCCGAATTCCCGCGAATAGTTCTGCACCGCCTTGATCTGGCTGAAGGGCACCGAATGCACGATGCCATCCAGATCGCGCAGGCGAATGGTGCGCAGGCTGAGCTTTTCGACTGTCCCCAGGTTGCCGCCGACATCGACGAAGTCATCAATGGCCAGCGTGTCTTCTACCAGAATGAAGATGCCGGTGATCAAATCCTGCACCAGCGTCTGGGCACCAAAACCGACCGCCAGACCGATGACCCCGGCACCGGCCAGCAGCGGTGTCACATTGACGCCCAGGTTGGCCAGCGCCACGATCGAGCCGATCACCACGATGGTGACAAACACCACGTTGCGCATCAGCGGTGTAATGGTTTCGGCCCGGGCACGGCGCGCCCGCCCACGCTGGGAGCGCGACGTTGACGTCATGGCACGATGGATGGCCGTATCGGTCAAAATCCAGATCAGCCAGCAGATCAGCACCGTCAGGCCGATACTGATCAAGGGCTGCGCGATGCGCTCTCCCACCCCGCCGGTTCGCCCGAGATTCAGCAGTGAAAAACCCCAGGCCTGAGCGGCACATTCGGCAAAGATGACCCAGCAGGCCAGATGGCACAGCACATAGCCAAATCGGGTCAGGCGCCGAATATAGAGCGAACGCCTGGGCCGCTGTTGCACCTGCTGGCTGTTGCGACGCAAAAGGCTGGTCACAATCAGCGTGACGATCATGAGCGCAGCGGTCAAAAGCGCTCGGGCAAAGACCGAGCGCACGTCACCGCTGTAGGTCAGAATGGCCAGCAGCGAAGCGGCCACGATCAGAAGGGCCGGAATGTGCCAGACCCTGCCCAGTACCTGAATCAGGTCGCTGACAACGCCGCCCTGCTGTCGCTGACTCAGCGGACGGTTGCGAATCAGATGTCGAATCGGACGTCGAAAACGCACCACGAAAAATCCGGTCAGCACAACCGCCGCGATATTGACCACCTCGGCGCTGAAACCGGCCAGAGCATTGCCGAGCGCTTCATTGAGCAGTGAGGCATTGAGCGCATCTCCCAGTGCGGCCACGCTGCCGATATAGAAAAGCGGCCAGGCCCCCTGCTGGCGCAAAAGACGCAATGCCGTGCGGCGATGCCCCCAGGAAAACAGCGAAAAGACCACCTCACAAACCGAGGCAAACACCATGCCGCACAGCGCGGCCCACCCAAGCGTGGTGGCCAGTATCATTCCGGGAGTGGGCCCCATTCGAAAGGTGATCACCAGGGTGGCGGCAAAGGCGGCGCCCATGGGCAGCAACCGTCTCAGACAATAGCGCATCAGCATCACGGCGGTCGGCTGCTCGGGCAGACGCAGCGTCACACCATAGTATTTGCCAACGGCGCGAATCAGCAGATAAAGCAGCAGCGCCGCCACCGCCTGCACGGTGATCGTGAGCAGAAAATCGCGGATCAGTGACCAGCGATTGGCGGGCTCGCCGAATCGCCCGGACAGATCCTCAAGCGCGCTGTCGGCGCGTCGCTGCCAGCTCTGGATCAGGCTTCGCCCTTCTCCTTCCTGACCGGTTACCTCCTCGAAGGTGGTGGCCAGTGCGCCCAGTAAACCACGCCCGGAAGCGCCCGATGCGCCCTCGGCGTTATCGCTTTCGATACGGGCCCGACTTGCTTCGCGCAGATCGCGCAGGCCCTTTAGCAGCGAGTCGCGCTGCTCACTGTTTTCAAGTGTCGAGATCAACTGATCCAGCGAGTCGCGCATCTGCTCGGGAGACACCTGCTCGCCCTTGCCGGCATCATCCTTGCCACCGGCTCCCAGCCCGGCAAGCTCGGCGGCCGAGCCGTGGGCCTGCGGCACACCCGTCAGCATGATCAACACCAGCATCACCATCGCACCCATCCGGCGCATGGCCGTCAGCGGCCAAAGCCCTGTTGTCGCCTGCATTCCCCGATATTCCTTTCAATCCAACCGGCAGGCAGCGTGACCTGGTCGAGCCGGGCTCACAAGTCATGGACCTCCATCGTGACCGAATCACCATCAATAATCTCCCTGGCCAGCGGCGGCTTTCAGAGCCATAACGACCCAAAACCTGCCCTCCGGGGTCGAGCCCGGCCAGAAAAGGTTGAAAAAATATTGACGCTGACTCATCATACCCGGCCATTAAATTTGGCTGACCAACATCTTTCCGGAGCGCGCCATGAAAGCAGGCATCCATCCCCAGTACCGTACGGTGATCTTTCACGACACCAACGCTGATACTCACTTCAAGATTCGTTCGACGGTAAGCACCAGCGAAACCATCGAGTTTGAAGGCGACACCTATCCGCTGGTACGTCTGGATATTTCTTCTGCATCACATCCCTTCTATACCGGCCAGCAGCGTCAGGCCAGCTCTGAAGGTCGTGCTGCACAGTTCCGTCGTCGCTTCGGCAACTTCGGTACGCGCAACAACGCCGAGTAAGACTCCGGGCGCGCTTCGCCCGTGCAATACGGCCTTGTTCGGTCCGGTATCCCGAACACAGCAGCGCTCCTGTATGCCCGAAAGAGTTTCTTTCGGGCGTCAGGGCTGCCCCGCCTGACCTTAAACGATCTGTATCACCATTCCGCTCGATACACCTTGTCCGCTCCATATCCCCTGACATAAAACTGAATCACGCGATTGGGCATGAACCTGCCACAAGCGCTATTGTCTTATTATCAGCCATTTTGATTCAGCCACTACCCGTGAGGAGTGTTTACATGGCAGATCAGAGTTATAACGCCGCCTGGCGCATGGCCGAAGAAATGAAGTCACGTGCCCGGGCCGCACAGCCCTCCCGGCAGCCCGGCGCCCTCAAGATGCTGGGTGCGTGGATGGTTTTTGGCATCCTGTTGATGCTGGGTAGCGTACTGGCCCTTTTCTTTATCCTGCTGGGGTGGGCCATGATGCCGCTGGTACGTCATCGCATGAAAAAGCAGGCAAACCGACAGGGTCATACCTGGCAGGGACAGACCGCTACTTCCGGGGGCCACAATACGCTGGAAGGTGAATACGAGATTCGCCGTGACCCGCACGCACAGCACCCCTGATCGCAATCCCTGTTCTTGCTGTTTAAAAAGCCGGCGCTGCCGGTTTTTTTATTGCCGGTTATCCTGTCTCGCCTCCCGGGCACTTGAATTTTCATTGCCACGCCCCTAAGTCATACGTAATAAGCCTGCTAATGATATGCTGACAGCAACGCTTTCCCGCAATTGACAGAGGTCATCATGTCCCTACTTGCCAACACCCGCCTGTCCGTCCTGGATCTGGCGCCCGTGCGTCAGGGCGGCACCATCGCCGAGACCTTTGACAATACGGTCACTCTGGCACGTCACGCCGAGGCGCTGGGCTATCACCGCTTCTGGCTGGCCGAACATCACAACGCCGCTGGTATCGCCAGCGCTGCCACCTCGGTACTGATCGGGCATGTCGCCAGTGCCACCTCGACCATCAGGGTTGGCTCCGGCGGTGTCATGTTGCCCAACCACCCCCCGCTGGTAGTGGCTGAACAGTTCGGCACCCTGGCCACGCTCTATCCCGATCGCATCGATCTGGGGCTGGGCCGCGCGCCCGGTACCGATGGCGCCACCATTGCCGCGCTGGGCCGCAACCCGCAAAGCGGTGTGAGCGATTTTCCCCAGCAGGTTGCAGAGCTCTCTCGCTATCTGGGCGATGAACAGCCCGGACAGCGTGTCAGCGCCTGGCCGGGCCAGGGCACCCATGTGCCGCTCTGGCTTTTGGGTTCCAGCGGCTATAGCGCCCAGCTTGCCGCACATCTGGGACTGCCGTTTGCCTTCGCCGGACAGTTTGCGCCGGGCTACATGATGGAAGCGCTGCGACTGTACCGCACGCAGTTTCAGCCCTCAGAGGTACTAAGTGAGCCCTACGCCATGGCCGGTATTCCACTGATCGCCGCTGACACCGATGAAGAGGCGCAGTATCAGGCCACTACCCAGCAGCAGAAATTCCTGTCGCTGATTCGGGGTCGCCGTATTCAGCTGGCACCGCCGGTGCGCGAGATGGACTGGAGTCCGCATGAGCAGGCCGCCATTTCCAACAATCTGGGGGCCTCCATTGTCGGTGGGCCGGACACCGTTCGTCGCGAACTCGAAGCCTTTATCGAGCGAACCGGGGTTAACGAGGTCATGATCAACTCGGACTTCTTCGAGCATGCCGACCGGCTGCGCAGCTACGAAATTCTCGCCGACATCCGGTCGGGCCGCCTGTAAGCGCCCCGACCGGACCAGCAGCGACAGCGGGTGTCAGACAGCCCTGTCTGATGCCCCTGATGGCTCCCTGCCCGCCAGCGCTCGATTGGTCACAAACACGATGACCGCGATTGCCGCCCCGGCAATGTCGGTCCAGACGCCCGGGAAGATCAGCATCAGTGCGCCCGCCAGTGACAGCACCCGCATCACGCTATTGACCCGTGTCCACAGATAGCCCTCGGCGGCCACTGCCAGCAGCGTCACCCCTGCCACGCTGGTGATCAGCACCATCGTGATATTGGCCAACGTGGAATCGATCATCAGCATTTCATGCGCAAACACGAACATGAAGGGCACCACAAATCCGGCAATGGCCAGCTTCATGGCCTGAAAACCGGTGGCATTGGGAGAACCACCGCTGATGCCCGCACCGGCATAGGCCGCCAGCGCCACCGGCGGTGTCAGGTTGGCAAAGATGCCGAAGTAGAAGACAAACATGTGCGCCACAAACACGGCCGTCTCATTGCTGCCCGAGAGTTCGCGAAACAGCGGCAGATTAAGCAGAATCGGCGCTGCCATGGTGCTGGTGATGATATAGGTCGGAATACTGGGCAGGCCCATCCCCAGCACGATGGAGGCCAGCATGGTCAAAAGCAGCGTGACCATCAGCTGCAGGGTCGGACTGGGAATCTGTGAGCCCAGTGCTACCACCGCATCGGCCGCTTCCAGTGCGATACCGGTCAGTGTGGCGACGCCCACGATGATGCCTACGGCCCCACAGGCCACGGCCACCGGAATGGCATTGCGAATTCCCCCTTCCATGGCGTCGACGCAGTCACGCGCGGTCATGGTTTCGGCAACGATTCCCTTTGTGGCCCGCAGCACATTGATGACTACCGGCACCACGATCACTGCCAGCAGCCACAGCCGCCCGGCGGTGATATCCGGGATGCCACGACCCATCACCAGCCCTTCCAGCTGGGGCTGAAAGATCAGCGCCAGAAGGATCAGCGACAAGCCGATCACCACGCGACGCGTGCCGCAGATCAGTACCGTGGCGCCAATCGACCAGAAGGCAGCGAAAAACGGTGCCCGCCCGTCAGCCAATAGCCAGATCAATACCGCCATGGGCACCAGCAGATGCCCGCGCTCGATCATGACCGCCCGTACCGGCGAGAGCTGATCACGCGGGATCCCCTTGAGACCGTTGCGCAGCGCACGCAGGTGCACCTGAATCAGCACACCCAGATAAAAGAGCAGCGCCGGGATGATGCCGGCCAGCATGACCTGGGTATAGGGCACTGACAGCACCTCGGCCATGATGAAGGCCGCCGCCCCCATGATGGGCGGCAGGATCTGCCCGCCGACACTGGCGGCCGCCTCCACCGCGCCGGCAAAGTTGGCCTTGTAGCCGGTCTTTTTCATCAAGGGGATGGTAAAGGCACCGGTCGTGACCACGTTGGCTATGGCCGAGCCGTTGATCGAGCCCAGAAACCCGCTGGCAATCACCGCCACCTTGGCCGGGCCGCCGCGGGAATGCCCCGCCACCGCCAGCGCCAGGTCGTTAAAGAGCTGACCAAGCCCCGACTTGCCCAGAAAGGCGCCAAAAAGAATGAACAGGATGATATAGCTGGCCGACACGGCAATCGCCGAGCCCAGCAGGCCTTCGGTGATGTAGACCAGATGCGACATCAGCTGACGACCAATCGCCATCAGAATATCGGGGTTGAGCTCGGGGTAAAACGACAGGCGCGCATAAATGCCATAGGCCAGAAAGGCCGTGGCCAAAAGTGTCAGCCCCCAGCCGGTCACGCGCCGGGTGGCGTCCAGCACCAGCAGGATGGCCACGATCCCGATCACCATATCCAGATCGGTAATGCGCCCGGCGGCCAGAATGATCCGCTGGGTGGAAAAAATCATGTAGATGCCGATACCAATGGCGACCAGCGCCAGAATCACATCGCGAACCGGTACCCGGTCACGCGCGCCCTTGCGGGTGAAGGGATAAAGCACAAAGGCCAGCGCCAGCAGCGTATACAGGTGAATACTGCGCTGCTGAATATCGATCAGCGGCCCGGCCGTTGAGGTGTAAAGATGGAAAATCGCCAGCAGTACGGCCAGAACGGAGACCACGCGGGCAAACAAGGTCGGCAGACTGTGGCGTATGGCACTCTCGCGGTCGTATTTTTCCAGCAGCGCCGGGTCCAGTGCAGCACTATCGTCCCCGCCTGCCAGATCACCGGTCAGCTCGGCGCCGTCACGCCTTTCACCCGGCGCATCCCGCCTATCCATTTTTGTGTTCATGCTGTTCTCTCGATACCGACCCGACGTCCTGATGGCCACGGGTCATTCGGTGCCACCAGGGGCGCCACAGGGCACCCATCACCAGCACAGGTGGCAACCGTTGTTGTTGGAAATGCAGAATCGGCGCCGGCCCAAGGGCGGCAAGATCGAAGCAGTGCCCGCCGTACTCCATACGATAGTGCTCGCGCGAGGCCGCCTGTATCAGCAGCGGATCCACCGGCCGATGAAGGTCATTCAGCACGACCCAGCCGTGCTCCAGACGACTGGCTCGACCGGTATCCGGCACACCGGCACCAAAGGTCTTGAAGCGGCTGCGCACCACATCAATGCCGCCATGGGACAGCTCGAAGGTTTCGATCCAGTCCTCAAGCTCGACCGAATGCTGCCAGCGTAGTGAAAACCGCGTGCCATCATCGCCGGAAAACACATAACGCCGCTCGTCGGCGCCTTTGGCATCAAGCTCGCTGACCACCAGCCAGGGCCGGGGCCAGCAAAGCACCAGCAGCAGTACCAGTCCATACAGCACCCACCAGCCGTGACGACGGGACACGTATTGGCTCAGGTGGCGTTGTTTTCGGTGGTTTCGTTCTCGGCAGCGTCACTGTCAACAGAACCACTCTCGGCGTGACTGCCCTGAGCACTGTCCTTGCGACTGTCGTAGTAGCGCTTTGCGCCGGGATGCACCGGCAGGACCAGATCCTGGTCCAGCGTATCGGTGCCCACTTCTCGCAGAGCCCCCACAGCGACCTGACCGGAGCCGAGATACTCATCAAAGCGATGAGCCAGATCTTCTGCCACATCGTCACGCATGCTGGCCGGCGCGATCAGAAGATTGCGGATGGCCACGGTATTGACCGGTTCGGAGAGGTCATAGCGTTCGGCAGCACCGGCAGGGATGGTGTAGCTCTGGTAGTAGGGATAATCCTCCATCAGCTTCTCCGCGGTATCGCCATCGATGTTGACGAACTTGATATCGCGGCTTTGCATCAGGCCGGTAATGTTGCTGTTGGGCACGCCCGAGGTGAAAAAGGCAGCGTCCAGATTGCCGTTGCTCATTTCGGTCACGCTGTCGGCATAGCCGGTATGACTGACGCGCCCCAGATCATCGTAATCAAGACCGGCTGCCGCCAGTGCAATCTTGGCGCTGGCTTCCACGCCCGAGCCGACCTGGCCGACACCGATGCGCTTGCCGGCCATGTCCGCAATGCTGTTGATGCCACTGTTATCCAGCGCCACGACCTGGACCACGTTGGGATACAGTCCGGCGATCGCCGTGATGTCCGCGGGGTTGTTTTCAAACTGATTCTGACCGTTGACCGCATCATAGGCCACATCGCTCATAACGATCGCCAGCTGATTCAGCCCGTCCTGAATGTTTTGGATGTTTTGTACCGAGGCCCCCGTGGAGACGACCTGGACGTTGCTGACGACCGGACTGGCTTCAAGCACGGACTTCAGCGCGCCACCCAGCGCGTAGTAGGCCCCCGAGGTCCCGCCGGTCCCGAATACCAGCTGAACCGGATCCGCCGTGGCATCACTGCTGCCGTTCTGGCTGTCGGTACTGTCCTGCTGGGCATTTGCACCACTTTCACTTTCAGCCTTCTGGCTGTCGCTGTCATCGCTGCAACCGCCCAGCATCAGCAGTGCCAGTGAGGCTGCTATCAGTCCGCTTTTATAATTCATGGTGCCATCCCCTGATTCATTGGTATTCGTGCGCCCTTGTCGATCAGGCGCTGTCATGCGAGGTCAATGTATACAGGGGCAATGTCGTAACACAATGTACCTGATGCCCGAGAGGCGTCAGGCATGACATCCATTGGTCGTATTGAAAAATCGGCAGGCGTTGTTCCTTTCATTTCAGTGCTGACTGAAGTGCCCGGCAAAGCCATTGATCAGAGCGGCCAGCGCCTGAGGCATTTCCATCGGCAGCAGATGGCCGTGATCAGGGATGACCTCAAGGCGCGGCGCGGCGAACTGTCCCAGCACCAGATCTCTTTGCGTCTGCGGCGGTAACGAGGGGTCCTGATCGCCCACGACAATCAGTGTCGGATAGTCCAGCACACCGACATCCCTTGAGAAATCCTCCAGACTGCCGTGGCGCGGCCAGGCCTGCCAGGCCTCGGGTGAGGCACGCATGGCATCGTCCACGGCGTCACGATAGCGCGCGGGAGAAATGTTCTGTGCGATGGCGCCATCAATGAAGGCCTCGGCCTGGGCACGACTGTGATCAAAGGTTTGCTGAAACTCGCGCTCCTCGTCGCTGACCGGCTGCGGACAGGCCGGTGCCGGGGCAACCAGCACCATCGACACCAGCCATCGGGGCTTTCTGGCCGCCAGCACCATGGCCACCTTGCCGGAAAAGGAGTGGCCGATCAGCACCACCCGCTCAAGCCCCAGCGCCTCGATGGTCTGCTCGACCTGATCCGCCATGGCGCAGGTATCAAACCCTTCACGGTCTGCCGCGTCGCCAAACCCGGGCAGGTCCAGCGCAATGCAGCGATGTTCCGGTCCCAGATGCTCGATGACCTCGAGCCATTCCCGATGTGAATTGCCGAAAAAGTGCATCATGACCAGTGCAGTCTCGCTCTGACCCCGATCGATCAATGGCAGCATGTTGTCTCCCTGACTCAGGCGTTGAACATTTGCGTTGAGCATAGCTGGCCGCATCGCATGTGACAGAGAGATGTGCCAGCGAGGGATTGTCGAGGACGGCGCAGGCATGTCTATACTGATGCTTATGTCCGACAAACTCCGGTGATGCCGGCCCCTTCGCCGAACGGCTATAGAGGATACATGCCCATGAATGCCAGCGGTTACATTGTCGCCAGTGACAGCGCCATCATTGGCGTTGGAGAGACCATCAAGGAGGCTGCCCGCCAGGCGCTTGAATGGAGTGATGATTACGATGGCGTCGAGGCGCTGATCGAGGACATGGAAGGCGATCTTGAAAAGGCGCACGAGGAAGATGGCAAGCCCTACCTGCGTCGCGCCACCGCCGCCCTCATTGACGCCGTGGAGAAAGGTGGTACGCCGGAGCAGTGGACCATCATTGACAATATTGCCTGTACTGCCGAAGAAGCCATCGAGCACAACAGCTAACGCAAGTCCCCTTCCCCTCTTTTTCGATAATGCGCTAGAGCAGTCGCCAAATGCCCGGCAGGCCGCCCAGCCATTTTTGAGCACGGGCCAGCAGACTGCCGGGCTCCTTCATCAATCGATGTGCCTTGTGGTTTTCATCCACGGTCAGCCAGGAAAGCTGACCCTGGTCATCGCGTTCAACCCTGAAGCTGCTGGCCGGACTCAGGGCCCGCTCGATCACCCCATCAAGCTCCGCCGCCAGCCCCTCATGCTCCACTCGCAGACCCATTTCGTTGTTCCACCAGGTGGAGCGTGGATCGATATTGAACGAGCCGATAAAGAGTTTTTTGTCATCCATGACCATGGCCTTGCCGTGCAGGCTGGAAGCCATGATGCCGAAATGGTGTTTACGGCGTCGGCGCGGCCTGTGGCCGTGTCGCAGCTCATGCATGCGCGCGCCCTTTTTCAGAAAGCGTGCCCGCCAGGGCGCGTAGCCGCCGTTGACCACCGGCGTGTCATTGGCCTGCAGGGAGTTGGTCAATACGGTCACGCCCACCCCCTTTTCCAGCAGCGCTTCAATATCGATCACGTCGCGCTCACTGGGCACAAAATAGGCCGAGACAATCTTTATATGCGTTTGCGTGTCGGCCACCATCGCCCCGATGGCAGGCCCCATGATCATCTCGCGAGGCGGGTACCCTGGCTGACATGGCTTGTCGGGGTGGTCCCAGTAAAGCTCACCATCCGCCTGAACCAGCTCACCAAGCCCGTCTTCCAGCGCGCGCTGTTCACCGTGATGGATGGACAAAAAGGCAGAATCTGCCAGCTCCTCGCCGGCCAGCTGTTGTTTGAGCGTTTCGCGCAGGGCCTGCCAGTCATGATCCGGCGCCTTCGGCATCAGCGACGTCAGGGTGCTGACACAGCGGCCATGCCAGTACTGACGGAAGCATTCACGCATCTGCTCGGCCACGCGGCCGCCGGCCACCAGCATGTCGAGATCGGCGAAATTGTATTCGCTTTTGGTGATGAAATAGTCATCGCTGAGGTTGCGCCCCCCCGCGATACCCACCATGCCATCCACCAGCCAGAGCTTGTTGTGCATGCGTCGATGCGAACGGCGAATGGTCAGCGCCATGGCCAGTCGATGGCTCCAGGTGTAGCGCCGCCAGAAGGTCACCGGGTTGAACAGACGCACTTCGATATTGGGATGGGTCTGCATGGCACGCAGCATGCACTGCACGCTGATGGCGCTCATGTCATCCACCAGCATCCTGATCCGAATGCCGCGTTCGGCCGCGGCCAGAAGCTCGGCCATCAACACCCGGGTCGTGGTGCCGTCCTCAAGGAGATAGCTCAGGCTGTCGATGCTGTGTTCAGCGTAACGTGCCAGGTGGGCACGGACTTCGAAGGCGTCAAGGCCGTCGGACATCAGGCGCATGCCGCTGCTGCCGTTGGACGCCTGGCCATGCTGTTTCGCCCAGCGTCTCAGGGCACCGGCACACATATCATTGGTCATGAAAGGACTCATGGTCGCGACGCTTCAGCGACCGATTGCGGTAATAACGACGCAGCAGAGCAGCGTAAAGCGCTGCCACGAGCATGGCGACCAGGACAAGGCCCTGGGACGGACGTTTGAGATGCTCAGGCAACAGGGTCTCAAAGAGCACGATCAGAATAAAGCCGATCGCCTGGGCCGAAATGGCCACGATACGTGGCGTATCACGATGGCGAGCGCGTCTGGCGCGGGAATCGGGCATGAAAATCACCGGCAACAACATGGATCAACAAGCATGACCGGACACGCCGGCCTGTCAAATTCTAACGCATGATGGAAAAAACGAATGGATCTCCTCGATAGTGCCACGCTCTTTTTGTCCCCGGCACCGCTGGCCGTGGCCTGTGCCACGGTGACACTACTGACGGCCCATCTCATCAGCCCTTCAGCGCGGGCCACGACGACAGCCTGGGCACTGGGCGCCCTGATCTGCTGGCCGATCGGCGCCGCGCTTTGGGCATGGCTTGCCGGCAACTGGTCCCCTGAGCTTTCGTGGCAGGCACAACTCCGGCAGACCAGGTTCGACCCCGCCGGCGGACTGATCGCCCTGCTGACATGGACACTGTGGTTCTGCCGCCAGTGCCCTGAACTGCGCAACAGGCTGTGCCTTCTTCTCATGATGGCCAGCGGTCTCTGGTGGGGATTGGAGCAGTGGCGATCGGATCTGCAAACGCCTCTCCCCGTCACCCTGCCAGCGATGACGCTCGAGTCGCTCGAGGGCCATTCGGTGACGCCGGCCAGGACAGAATCTGCCCATTACCTTCTACTGTGGCGCAGCGACTGCAGCCTCTGTCGGCAGTGGCTTCAACGACTGGCCGAGCAGCCCGCTGAACATCGCCCGGATCTGACACTGGTCAATCAGGGCGAACCGCTTCTGGTCGTGCTTCGCTATCTGGATCAGCATCCTGACCAGCGGCTCGACCTTGAGGATGCGTCATTGCTGCTGGATGCGCGGCAGCACCTGTTGGCCCTGATCCGTCACGAGCACCTGCCGGTACTGCTGCATGTGGCGCCGGACAATACCCTGGCACGCGTGCATGATCTGTCGGTGATAACCGCCGCCACCCCCTGATGGCAGTAACACATGCTCACATCAGTGCCCCGGACGCCTTCTCTTTTGGTTAAGATAGGCACCCTTTTCAAGGGTCATGGCTGACGGCGGACCGAACCAGTGACCCACGACAGTTCATCTCCAGTCGATGACCGATTCAAATCTGTACCCGCGCGCCCGTGAGGCGACATCTTCGAGGCATCATGAGCAATTTTATTTCCGGTCAACGCTTCATCAGTGACGGCGAAACCGAGCTGGGCCTTGGCACCATACTGAACTGCGATGCGCGCAGCGTGACCGTTTTGTTTGCCGCCAGCGATGAAACCCGTACCTACAGCGTGCGCGAAGCGCCCCTGACCCGTGTGGTGTTCGGTCGCGGCGACCGCATTGATACCGATGATGGCCAGGTCCTGCTGGTCAGCGAGCTGCGCGATGAAGGCGGCCGTATCATCTACATCGGTCAGGACAGCAACGGCGAGCGCGAGCTTCCTGAATCCCGCATCAGTGATCGCATGCAGTTTCACCAGGCTCGCGACCGTCTGCTGACCGGCCAGATCGATCGCAATGACGCCTTCAACCTGCGCTACCGCAGCCTTCAGCACCTTGCGCGCGTCGAGCGCCATCCCGGCTTTGGTCTGTCCGGCCCGCGTATCGACCTGATCCCGCATCAGCTCCACATCGCCGATGACATCGCCAGCCGCCGCCTGCCGCGCGTGCTGCTGGCCGACGAAGTCGGTCTGGGCAAGACCATCGAGGCCGGTCTGGTGCTGCATCGCATGCTGCTGACCGGCCGCGTCGAGCGCGCCCTGATTCTGGTCCCGGACAGTCTGACGCATCAGTGGCTGGTCGAGCTGCTGCGCCGTTTCTCCATCGAAGTCACGCTGCTGGATGAACAGCAAAGCCAGGCCCGTGGCAGCGATGGCAACCCGTTTGAATCCGCGCAGCTGGTGCTGGCCAGCCAGCAATGGCTGTTTGCCAGCCCCGAGCGCCAGAGCCAGGCACAGGCCTGCGCCTGGGACCTGCTGATCGTGGATGAAGCCCAGCACCTTGAGTGGGACCCGGAAAACGGTGGCGATACCGGCTATCAGTGCGTGGAAGCGCTGGCCACCCAGCGCACCGGACTGCTGCTGTTGAGCGCCACGCCGGAGCAGATGGGCGATGTCAGCCACTTTGCCCGTCTGCGTCTGCTCGACCCCGAGCGCTACCACGACATTGACGCCTTTAGAGCCGAACAGCGCGGTCACGCGACGCTTGCCGAGGCGCTCGAAGCTCTTGAGCACCTGCCTGCCGAGGCGCAGCACCATGACGCGCTGCACCGTATCGTCGAAGACGATGCGCAGGCGCTCGCTCTGCTGGAGAACCTGATGAAGGCCGGGGTTGATGAACAGCCCTCGCTGCGCGAATCGCTACGGCGCGTCCTGCTCGACCGCTATGGCATCGGCCGGGTCATGTTCCGCAACAGCCGCCGCCATGTCAGCGGCTTTCCGGTGCGCCGCCTGCACGTCAGCGAGCTGGAAAACCCGGGTGCCTATCGCCGCATCGAGCAGCGCATCAGCCGCGACGAGGACTATCTGGACAGTCTCCTGATCGAGACCGGGCCGGATTATCCGGAGATCCTGCTTTACCCCGAGGCCACCTTCGAGGCGCGCCGGCAGGATACCCAGGAGGATGAGCGCTGGTGGCGCGTGGATCCGCGCATGGCCTGGCTGCGTGAATGGCTCAAGGGCCACCCCGGCGAAAAGGCGCTTCTGATCTGCCACTACGGCGAAACCGCCCGGGAGCTGGCCGCCGGCCTGCAGGTGCTGACCGGGCTGCATGTGCCGGTCTTTCACGAAAACATGACACTGATCGAGCGGGATCGCGCCGCGGCCGCCTTTGCCGAGGCCGAAGATGGCAGCCCGCTGCTGATCTGCTCTGAAATCGGCTCCGAAGGTCGCAACTTCCAGTTCTGCCACCATCTGATCCTGTTTGATCTGCCGCCGCATCCTGATCAACTGGAACAGCGCATCGGACGTCTGGACCGTATCGGCCAGCAGCACGACGTCGAGATTCATCTGCCGATCATGACCGGCAGCCCGACCGGGGCACTGCTGCGCTGGTATCAGGAAGCGCTGGCGGCCTTTGAAGCGCCCAGCGGTCTGGGCAGTGTGGTCAGCGATGCCCATGGCGATGCGCTGTTTGATGCCCTGCTGGATAGAGAAGCGCTGGACGAGGTCATCGAAGCGTCCCGCACGCTGGCCGTCCGGACACGCCAGGAGCGGGAAGCCGGTCGCGACCGTCTGCTCGCCTGGAGCTCGTTTGACGCAGGCCATGCCAATGACATGATCGAAGCCGTACAGTCGCTGGATGATGATGCCACGCTGGATCGCTATCTCGATCAGGCGCTGGACGTCTTTGGCATCGACACCCGGGAAACGGATGAAGGCCTGACCTATCTACACCCGGGATCGCACATGGTGGACGGCATGCCCGGTCTGATCCGCGGCGAAGAGGGCTTCACCGCCACCCGGTCACGCCAGCGCGCGCTGGCCCGCGACGATCTTCAGCGGCTCTCCTGGGAGCACCCGCTGGTACGCGAGATGCTCTCCCGGGCCACCAATGACAGCATGGGCAATACGGCGCTGGCGCTGCTGGCCCACCCCGCCATCCCGGGCGGACGCTTCATGCTGGAGGCGATCTTTCGCACGCGTACCAGCGCGCCGAAGGCGCTGCACGTCAATCGCTTCTTCCCACCGGCTACCGTGCGCGTGCTGCTCGATGAGTCAGGACAGGTACTGTCCGACAAGGTCTCCTTCGGCGGGCTGGCGAAGAATCTGCGTCACGTCAAAAAAGGGGTTGCCCGAAACCTGGTGCGAGAGCGCCAGCAGCAGCTGCGCGAGCTGTTTGATCAGGCCGAGCAACAGGCCGAGGCAGAACTGCCGGCGCTGGTGAATCAGGCCAGAGCGCAAATGGCCACCCAGCTGGAAGGTGAAATCGATCGACTGGAGGCGCTGGCACAGCGCAACCCGGACGTGCGTGCCGAGGAGATCGAGATGCTGCGTCACGAGCGTGCAGCCCTGGATGACGCCATTGCCGGCACCCGTCTGCAGCTGGATGCCGTGCGTGTGATCGTGACCGTCGATCCGCAGTAAGCGGGCTGCCGATCAAACGGTCATATCGCGCCGCTCAGGCGGCGCGATGTTCGATGGCGATCAGCGCCTTTTCAAGGGTGGGATATTCAAAGCGGAATCCGGCCGCTTCAAGCCTTGTCGGCAGCATCCGGGCCCCGGTCAGCAGCAGCTGCGACATCTCCCCCAGTGCCAGCGATACCACGCGTCCCGGCATCACAAAGGGCGCCGGCCGATGCAGGCTGGCCGCCAGCGTGCGGGTAAATTCCGCGTTGGTCACAGGCTGGGGTGCCCCGGCATTCCAGGCGCCCTGAATATCCTCATGCTTGAGCAGAAAATCGATAATGCGCACGAGATCATGGCGATGAACCCAAGGCATGTATTGCTGTCCCTTGCCAAGCCGACCGCCTACCCCCAGGCGGAACATGGGCCGCATGGGCTTGAGCATGCCGCCATCGCGGTCCAGCACCAGGCCAATCCGGAGACAGGCCACCTGCATCTGATCCGAGGCCAGCTGTAACGCAGCCTCTTCCCACTCTCGACAGAGCCTGTGGGCAAATTCGTCATGAGGCGGGGTCTGCTCGGTCACCTCTCGACTGCCCTGATCACCGTAGTAGCCCATTGCCGAGCCCGAGATCAGTCGTTTGGGTGGTTGATCCAGCCGCTGACACAGCTCACCCACATCCCGAGTGGCCTTGAGACGAGAGGCAATCAGCTTTTTCTTCTGGGCCTCGCTCCAGCGACGATTGAAAATGGGCTCACCGGCCAGATTAACCACCGCATCCACTGACTGGTCAGCAAAATCGACTGCCGCGGCGCGTGCCATGACAGGCACACCGATGGCGGCATGGGCCTTGTTCGGCTGACGGGAAACGACCATCAGCGTATGGCCCTGTTCATGCCAGTACTGACACAGCGCCTGCCCGACAAAGCCGGTTGCTCCGGTGATTACTATATTCACATCACTCTCCCCTGATCCGGCACATGACAATCGCAGGAATTCGCCATGACCATTGGTCATTCTGCAAAATCTGTTGAGAACCGTTTTTAACGTCAACGCCCTTTTGGTACATATAACGTACAAGATTTATCCGGACAGCGCCCGGCACCCCGAAGATGTCGGGGGCCTTTCCCCTTCAGACAATTTGAGGCTTTCGTGGACTTCTTGCACAATATAGCCGTTGTCGGCGCCGGCATGGCCGGGCTGGCTGCTGCACGCGCACTGCAGCAGGCGGGAAGGAGTGTACAAATTTTTGACAAGGGCCGCCGTCCCGGCGGGCGAATGTCATCACGCTGCAACGCGCACGGCCTGTTCGATCTGGGCGCCCAGTATTTCACGGTGCGTGACCCCGACTTTGCGAAGGTCATCACACACTGCGAAAAGCTGGGTGTTGTGGCACGGTGGCCGGACCTCATGGCCTGTCATGTCGACGGTCAATGGCAGTCACGGCACCCCGAACATCCCAGATACTCAGGGGTGCCCTCCATGGCAGCCCTGACCGATGCACTGGCCGAATCGCTGGAAATACACCAGCAGGTACGCATCACGTCGATAACGCGCACAGGTTCGACCTGGAGACTGGAGGATCAGAACGGTCGGCTCTGGTCAGGGTTTGATCATGTCATCGTGGCCATCCCGGCACCTCAGGCAGCGCAGCTTCTGCACGAGGTCGCGACATCGCTGCTGCCCCTGCCCGGGATGTCCTCCTGCTGGAGTACCTGGGTGCGGTTCGAGGACACTCTGGCCATGCCGGAAGGCATCGATACCTGGCAGGGCGCTTTTCTGAAGACATCACCGATGCTGCGCTGGGCCGCACGCAACCAGACTCGCCCCGGGCAGCATGGAGGTGAACGCATCACGCTTCTGGCCAATGATGACTGGTCTGACAGACACCTTGAAGCCGACCCCGACCAGGTGGCTGATGAAATGATCGAGGCCTTTCGGCAGTGCTACCCCGTACCGCTGCCGGCGGTTAAAGCGCAGGGCGCCCATCGGTGGCGATATGCCCAGCCTCGCCGGCCGACAGAACACACCGCAGGCTATCTTGTCGACATGTCAAAGGGGCTATCCCTTTGCGGCGACTGGTGCATCGATGGCCGCGTCGAGGCGGCCTGGCAATCGGGCAACCGACTGGCACAGGCGCTTTGCCGCGCATGAAGACGCCCGCCGCCAGCGTGACCGGCCAATTCAACATTTTGATGATTCAGGAATGATACTGACATGACAACTGCACTGATCGTACTGGCCCATGGCTCCACGGACAGCCGCTGGCAGGCGCCTTTCGAAACACTGGAACAGCGCCTCAAGGAACGCATGACAACGCCGGTTCGACTGGCCTATATGGAACTCTGTGAGCCGCTGATCGAAAACGTGGTCGCAGAGCTGCACGCCGAGGGGTTTAACAATATCGATATCCTGCCACTCTTTTTTGCCGCAGGACGCCACCTGCGCGAGGACGTGCCGAAACAGCTGGACGCCCTGCATCAGGAACACCCTGAGCTTTCGCTGACCCTTCTGGACCCGGTGGGCCAGCATCCATCGTTTGCAGATGTGGTCGTTTCAATCGTTGCGGAGAACCAGCGTGACAGCAGTTGTACACAGTGAAGTTTGACGTACAACACCTGTGCAAATACTGCTACACTCTTGCTATACACAGGTTAAATTTATTTGTTCGACCATGATGGCCAACGCCATCATGCATGCAGGTCGAATAGCTCATTTTCGCAACGTGGGTTGTTCCAAAGGCATCCACGTTCCTGTTAGCAGGAACTGCGAAGGAGGCTCTCTTTACCATGACTGAGAAAGTGGCAAGTGCTGTAGGCGGACCGCTCTACCCCATAAGAGAGGTGTCGCGCCTGACCGGTGTCAATTCGGTAACGCTGCGTGCATGGGAGCGCCGTTACGGATTGATTCAGCCAAGACGTACCCCCAAAGGGCATCGCCTTTATGCTCGCGAAGACATCGAGCGGGTCGAGCGTATCCTGCAGTGGCTGAATCGGGGCGTTCCGGTCAGCCAGGTAGGAGAACTGCTGGATCAGGCTTCAAACGATACACCGGCGTCGAAGGATAGCGACCAGGTATCTTCCTCTGGAGAAGCGTCATCGGATCATGACTGGGAAGGTCAACACCTTGAGGTCATTGACGCTGTTGCCGAGTTTGATACCAACCGCCTCGAGAATCTTTTTACTCGAAGCATGGGTCTGTACCCAGTCAACACGGCCATTGCGCGTCTCTGGCAACCTGTTGTGGAACGTCTTGAGACTGACTGGGCAGATCACGCCACTCCCATGGCACAGCGATGTTTTCTGGAATCATTTTTAAGAACCCGGCTGGGCCTGCGGCTCTATCATGGCAACCATGAAAATACCGAGCCACGTATTTTGATGAGCTATCTTCCGGGCGGCTGCGGTGCACTCTGGCAGCTTCTGTTTGCCTTCACTGTCAGCAGCGCCGGTTTTTACATTACCCTGTTTGATGGCTCCGTTCCCGTCGGTGAACTTATTGAAGCCGCCCGACGCAAGGATGCCAGAACCATCGTTCTTTCCGGCGCCATGGAAGCCGATATCGAAGGGCTTCGCCGCCAGCTTTCACAAGCATCCTACCAGGGCATGCTGCCCATTCGTGTTGCAGGCTCCATTACGCGGCAGCTGCGTGAGACGAATGAGGAAAACCTGAGCGCACTGGACAGCGACCCGGCCCGAGCGATCGCCCAACTGAGACTGGCCACCGCTCGTCATGGCTGATATCGATAATGTCATGGATTGACTGCGACCCGCCTTACGGCGGGTTGCTTGCGAAAGGAACCGGCAAATGGGTAGCAAGCGCCAGCTGGTCTGGTTTAGAACCGACCTGAGATGTGAAGACAATACTGCCCTTTACCATGCAGCGCAGCGTGGGCCCGTGATCGGAGTGATCTGCTGGACCCCGCAGCAGTGGCGACAGCATGGGCACGGTGACAACAAGCTCGCTTTCTGGCGGCGCGGAGTTGAAGTGCTGTCAGAGCATCTGAAAAGCCTCAATATTCCTCTGAAGATCATCAGTGCCGAGCACTTTGACACCCTGCCCGAGCAGCTTCTTGAGCTGGCGCTGGCGCTCGATTGTGAGGCCGTGCACTTTAACGATGAATATGGCCTCAATGAACGACGTCGCGACCGGCAGGTCAGCGAGCAGTTTCATCGAAGCGATCTGGACACTCATCGCTATACCGACCAGATCGCCTTCACGCCAGGCGAGCTTTTGACTGGCGATGGGCGCTACTACAGCGTCTTTACACCCTTTTATAAAGCCTGGCTCAAGAATATCGGGTCCGACCAGCTTCAGCAGTTTGATGCGCCCAGGGCACAGACTGCCCTGGACGATGTTGCAGGCGACGCTATTCCCGAACTTGATACTGGCAGTGCCGTCATCGATGCCGATGACTGGCCTGCCGGAGAAGAGGCTGCACAGGACCGACTGGCGCGTTTTCTGCAAAAAAGAGCGCATCACTACGACAGCGGGCGCGACTTTCCGGCCATGACGGCGACCAGCGGTCTATCGGCCTGGCTGGCGCTGGGCATGATTTCCTGGCGCCAGTGCATCAACGCTGCAGCGGCCAGAAATGGCGGGCATCTGGGTGACGGTGACAGTAATCTACAAAGCTGGATCAGCGAGATTATCTGGCGCGAATTTTATCAGCATGTGCTGGTCGGTTTCCCCCGTGTCAACTGCCACCAGCCCTTTCAGGAACACACGAAGGCTCTGGTCTGGCGTGACAGCGATGAAGACTTTCAACGCTGGTGCGACGGCAACACCGGTTATCCTCTGGTGGATGCGGCCATGCGCCAGCTGATCACGACCGGCTGGATGCATAATCGCCTGCGAATGGTGACCGCCATGTTTCTCAGCAAACATCTGCTGATAGACTGGCGACGCGGCGAAGCGTTTTTTCTACAGCATCTTGTGGATGGTGAACTGGGCGCCAACAACGGTGGCTGGCAGTGGGCGGCCTCCACGGGGACGGATGCATCACCCTATTTTCGCATCTTTAATCCAACCACCCAGTCCAGACGCTTTGACCCGGAAGGCCTATTTATTGCAGAGTTTGTGCCCGAACTGGCAAACGTTGCCGCAAAAAAGCGTCATGCGCCTGATGCCGCCACCTGTCAGCAGACCGGTTATCCGGCTCCCATGGTGGATCATCGCGCGGCGCGTCAACGAGCGCTGGAAGCCTTCAAGGCACTAAGTTAAACGTAGCTGAAGAGTGACGCCAAGGCTGCAGGCCTGCCTACAGGCGCTGGCGTGCATTTCGCCACCTCTATCAGTAAACTAGGCGCGCTCCCCTCCCCGGGAGTACCTATTCCTTTGATTTCCGGAACATGTCAGTGACCACGCAACACTCCTTTAACCGTGATCAGCTGCTTGCATGCAGTCAGGGTGAGCTTTTCGGCCCTGGAAATGCACAGCTGCCGGCACCGAACATGCTGATGCTGGATCGCATCACCAACATTCAGGAAGCGGGTGGCAAATACGGCAAGGGCGAGCTGATCGCTGAGCTGGATATTAGCCCTGACCTCTGGTTTTTCCAGTGTCACTTCCCGGGTGATCCTGTCATGCCCGGCTGCCTGGGCCTTGACGCCATGTGGCAGCTGGTAGGTTTCCATCTGGGCTGGCTGGGCAATCCCGGCCGCGGCCGCGCCCTTGGATGTGGCGAGGTCAAGTTCTCCGGACAGATTCTTCCGGACGCCGAGAAGGTCACCTATCATATCCACATCAAACGGGTGATCACGCGCCGCCTGATCCTGGGCATCGCCGATGGCGTACTGTCCGTGGATGGCCGCGATATTTACGAAGCCAACGATCTGCGCGTTGGCCTGTTCACCTCCACTGCGAATTTCTGATGGGGAGGCTCCCATGCGACGAGTGGTAGTCACTGGCCTGGGCATTGTCTCCTGCCTGGGCAACGATCAGCATCAGGTACTTCAATCTCTCAAGGAAGGCCGTTCCGGCATTCGCTTTCGCGAAGAGTATGTCGAGCGCGGAATGCGAAGCCATGTTGCCGGTGTTGTAGACATCGACCTGGATGCTCTGGTCGATCGCAAGCAGCGCCGCTTCATGGGTGATGCGGCCGCCTATGCCTATGTCTCCATGCAGCAGGCCATCGAGGATGCCGGGCTTGCACCCGAAGACGTGTCCAACGTGCGCACCGGCCTGATTGCAGGTTCGGGTGGCGCTTCTTCTGCCAATCAGGTTGAAGCCGCCGATATCCTGCGTGAAAAGGGGTTGCGTCGGGTCGGACCCTATCGGGTAACCCGCACCATGGGCAGCACCGTATCAGCATGTCTGGCCACCCCCTTTGGCATCAAGGGCATCAACTACTCCATCTCTTCTGCCTGCGCGACCTCGGCGCACTGTATCGGCAGTGCCGTCGAACAGATCCAGCTGGGCAAGCAGGATATCGTCTTTGCCGGCGGTGGCGAGGAAGAGCACTGGACCCTGTCCTGCCTGTTTGATGCCATGGGTGCGCTGTCCACCAGCTATAACGATTGCCCTGAAAAGGCCTCTCGCGCCTATGACACTGCCCGCGACGGCTTCGTCATCGCCGGTGGTGGTGCCATGCTGGTACTCGAAGAACTTGAGCATGCCAAAGCGCGCGGTGCCAAAATTTATGCCGAGGTCGTGGGCTACGGGGCTAATTCCGATGGTCACGATATGGTCGCGCCCTCCGGTGAAGGCGGCGCTCGCTGCATGCAGCAGGCAATGGCCACCGTCAAGGGTGATATTGACTATATCAATACGCATGGCACCTCGACGCCGGTAGGCGATATGTGCGAGATCAAGGCCCTGCGTGATGTCTTTGGTGACAGGGTGCCCGCAATCTCCTCGACCAAGTCGCTGACCGGACATTCCCTGGGTGCAACCGGCGCACAGGAAGCCATCTACTCGCTTCTCATGATGCAAAACGATTTCATCTGCGCGTCAGCCAATATTGATGAGGTCGATCCGCAAGCCAGTGATCTGGATATCGTGACCAGTCGTCGTGACGGTGTACGCCTTGACCGGGTGCTGTCCAACAGCTTCGGATTCGGTGGGACCAATGCCTGCCTGATCTTTCAGCGAATGACCGACCCGTCGACCTGATCGCTGCAGCATCGACACAAAAAGGGCGCCCACAGGGGCGCCCTTTTTCATGTCTTTAGAGATTCATTTTCTTGCTCCCTGCCGCTGCCCGGCCTCTACAAGGCGCTGGCAGAGGCCTCTTCCACGGCAGGCCTGGGCACGCTTGAAATACGTGAGAGCTGCTGCTCGATCCACTGCTCGACCTCCCAGGTCACCTCATCCGGCCTGCGCCCCCTGGTCGCAATGGGCTCACCAATCACGACATTAATCTGCCCGGGTGTTTTGATCAGACCCTTGCCTGGCCAGTGCTCACCGGCGTTATGAGCCACCGGCAGTATCGGTACCCCTGCCCGGCAGGCCATATGCACACCGCTTTTGTTGAAACGGCGGCGTTCTCCAGGGGGAACCCGGGTACCTTCGGGAAACAGCAGCACGGAAAGTCCGGATTCCAGTCGAGCGGCACCTTCACTCAAGACCATTCTGAGCGCCCGTGATGGCTTTGACCGATCCAGAGGAATGGGTCTGAGCATCCTTAGCGCCCAACCGAAAACAGGGATTTTCAGCAGTTCCTGTTTAAGTACCGTACACATGGGCGATTTGATGGTCTGAAGAAAAAGGGTTTCCCATTCGCTTTGATGGTTGGACAACAGGACGCAGGGCGTGTCCGGAACGTGATCACGACCTTCCACACGATAGCGTACGCCACAGCAGAGGCTGAACCAGAACACGATAAAGTGATTATAAAGATTCAGGACGCGAAACCGGCCGTTGAGCGGTAGAAAAAAGGCCAGCGGCACCAGGGTAACCGCGCTGACAAGAATGGCCATCAGATAGCCGGTATAAAACAAAAGACTGCGTAGCGCCTTCACGGCCCCTTCTCCTCGTCAAAGCGTATCTGACACCACTGTTCGAGCATGGCATCCAGCGCCAGCCGCCAGGGCTTTTGATGCACGCCAAAGGTCTCAAGCATCTGACGACAGTTGAGTACGCGTCGCAGCGGCTGATCATGATGATGATGCAAGGGCTGAATCTCGCCGAGTGTCAGATCGATATGTCTTCTGGCCAGCTGAATTTCCAGCTGGTGGCGCACGACGCCATGGAAGGTATAAAGACTGACCGGCTCAACACCGGCAAGATGATAGGTCCCCCAGGCATTGGCGCCTGAAAACTGCTGGGCCAGAATGCCAATCATGGCACGTGCCACGGCCTGCACGGGCGTTGGACAGATAATCTCGTCTTCTGCGGCTCGCAGGGGCCTCCCCTCCACCAGAGCGTCCAATAGCTCTGCAAGCCATGCATTGTGCCCTTCCAGCGCCATCAGCGGCCCGGTACGCACGATAAAGTGTTCGGTCAGGGTCGATCGAATTCGATTGCCTGTTTCCAGCAGACGCTGCAGGCCTTCATCGCGAGGCGAAGGCAGCACACTCTCCTCGATGGGCATGTCCAGGCCGGCTTCAAAGACCTGATCGCTGACCAACCAGACCAGCGGCACCCCATGGACATGACAGGCAGTCATGACAGCACCGACCTGATCGACATGCTCAACAATCTCGGCGTAGTCGACACTGGCTGGATCCAGTAATGGCGGAAAAATGACGGCATCCGGTGCCCGGGCCTTCAAATGTGATAGGGAGCACTGGCGGGAACGTTCAATGATCAGCTCAACATCGCTTCGCGAGTCGCTTTCATCGATGAGCGCCCGACCAAGACAGTGATCGGCATCAAGCAGTAATAGTTTCATTGATTTTGCGGCCCGACAGAAAATGACGTCACTCTTGGCGGGCAGTGACGCGGCAGGCCCGACACTTTACAAAAAAAACCCATGGGTTGCACTGCCCCTGCCCCGCTCCGCGCCGCCGGATCCGCCGCAGCGGACAGATGATAATCGTCTATGATCAGTCAGAGTCTCTGTAACGTTCACCAGCCAAGAAGCCTGCCTGCATGACAAGAGAAGCCACCACCGTGACACGCCATCGCAGCGGCAAGGGATTTACCTATCGCGACGAAGGCGGACGGACCCTGAAGGACCGCCAGTGGCGAGCGTGGATCAAAAGCCTTGCCGTGCCCCCGGCCTGGCGCGACGTGGCCATTACCCTTGACCGGGAGGCACGCATTCATGCGACAGGAAGAGACGATGCCGGGCGCAAGCAATATATCTACAACAGCGAGTGGCGAGAGCAGCGTGAACGGATGAAATTTGATCGCATCGTCGACTTCGCTCAGCGACTCTCGACCATGCGACGCATTACCGGCCAACACATGGCACGCGAAGGCATGCCACGAGAGAAGGTGCTGGCCTGCATGGTCAGGCTTCTGGATACCGCCTATTTTCGCCCCGGCAACGACAGCTATAGCGAGCAGAACGACTCCTATGGGCTGACCACCATGCGCTCACGCCATCTCACCATCAACGGCGATGAGCTGATTTTCGACTATCAGGGCAAGAGTGGCCAACAACAGCACAAGGTAGTCGAGGATGAAAAACTGGCACAAATTGTCGGAGAACTCGACGATATCCCCGGCTACGAAATCTTCAAGTATTTTGATGATGACGGGCGCAAGGTACGGGTCGATAGCCACGATCTCAATGACTACATTCACGACGTCATGGGAGAGCGCTTCAGTGCCAAGGACTTTCGCACCTGGGCCGGCACTTCCATCGCAGCACTGGCGCTGGACGAGCTGGGTATCGGCGATGGTGACGATGTCAGCCAGCAATATATTCGTGAAGCGGTCGAGCGCGTGGCCACACGACTGGGCAATACACCCAGCATTGCTCGCGCAAGCTATATTGATCCACGTGTCATCGAAAGCTATCTGGATGGCCGGTTACTGCGACATTTTCTGGAGCAGATCGAAGAAGCCCTTGATCAGGATGACCTGACAGGCCCCGAAGAGCGCGCCATTTTGAAGCTTCTTCAGGCCCGACTGAAACAGGAGCACTAAACATCATATGAAAAGACCCGCCGGATGGCGGGTCTGGTAAGGCACACTGAATCCCGATGTCTAGAACGGAATCTCGTCATCGAAATCATCGAAACTGCCAGGGTTGGGCGCGCCGCCACCCTGATTCTGACCACCCTGCTGATTGCCCTGGCCACCCTGCTGAGAGCCTTGCCCATGGCTGTTCTGGCCCTGACCGTAGCCACCCTGATTCTGGCCACCCGAGGGACTGTTCTGGCGGGTGCCGCCGCCCTGTTGGTCGTAACCACCACCCTGCTGGCCATAGCCACCGCCGCCCTGACCGCCGAAGTCGCCGCCCTGAGCACCGCTACGGCTGTCCAGCATCTGCATGTCATTGGCCACGATTTCAGTCGAGTAACGGTCCTGCCCGTCCTGTCCCTGCCACTTGCGGGTCTGCAGACGTCCCTCGATATAGAGCCGAGAGCCCTTCTTGACATACTGCTGCGCAATTTCGGCCAGCTTGTTGAACATCACAACGCTGTGCCACTCGGTGCGCTCCTGACGCTGACCACTCTGACGGTCAGTCCAGTTGTCAGTAGTGGCCAGACGCAGATTGCAGACAGGACTGCCGGAGGGCAGAAAACGTACTTCCGGATCCTGACCCAGATTACCGATCAGTATGACCTTGTTTACCCCACGGGCCATGTTTCTCTCCAGTGCCGGCTGGCATGTTTAAACGAATGGACTGCCAGGGACATTGCCTTGACATGATCGTCTATAATAACTGTATGGATATTCACTGCAATGCAGGCCTTGCCACACATATCGTGGAACGAACCAAAGCAGCGCTTCAAGCGGCTACTTTTTACGTGCCCTGATGGGCACCTGCCCCGGTATGGTGTGCTGTCACCATTTTACCGGGCCCCGCATCACATGGAAAACGCTGTGCACTGCATTTTGCGCCTCGCTTTCAACTCCTTCTATAGTGTCTTTCCGACGCCGGCGATGAGGTAGGTATGGATCGTATTTCGGTGAGTGGGGCTCGCACCCACAACCTGAAGAACATTGATGTCGAGCTGCCCCGTGACAAACTGATTGTCATTACCGGGCTCTCCGGATCAGGCAAGTCTTCTCTGGCCTTTGACACCCTGTATGCAGAAGGGCAACGGCGCTACGTTGAATCGCTGTCGACCTATGCACGCCAGTTTCTTTCCATGATGGAAAAACCCGATGTGGACCACATCGAGGGGCTGTCACCGGCCATTTCCATCGAACAGAAGTCCACATCCCACAATCCGCGCTCGACTGTCGGCACCATCACCGAAATATATGACTACCTGCGCTTGCTGTATGCCCGCGCTGGCACACCGCGATGCCCCGATCATGAGCTCGATCTTGAAGCCCAGACCGTTTCGCAGATGGTCGATCAGACGCTGGCACTTGAGGAAGGCACCCGTGTCATGTTGCTGGCCCCCATCATCAAGGGCCGAAAGGGAGAACATCAGCAGGCCCTGACCGAGCTGCGCACTCAGGGATTCGTACGGGTACAGATCGACGGTCAGACATATGAATTCGATGAACTGCCGACTCTGGACAAGAACAAGAAGCACGACATCAGTGTCGTGGTGGATCGCCTGAAGATCCGCCAGGACATCGAGCAGCGCCTAGCAGAGTCGTTTGAAACCGCGCTGGGGCTGGCCGACGGTGCTGCCGTGCTGCATTTCATGGATGGCGACCGCGAAGACATGATCTTTTCCTCGCGCTTTGCCTGTCCCATCTGTGGCTACTCGATCGCCGAACTCGAGCCGCGCATGTTCTCCTTCAACAATCCGGCGGGCGCCTGTCCGAGCTGTGACGGGCTGGGCGTGCATCAGTTTTTCGATCCTGACAAGCTTATCCGTCAGGACGAGCTTTCTCTGTCAGAAGGCGTTATCAAGGGATGGGATAGACGCAGCATTTACTATTTCAACCAGCTGGAAGCTGTTGCTGCACACTACAGTTTCGAGCTGGAGACGCCGTGGAAGCAGCTGCCACAGCGGGTGCGCGATGTGGTGCTGCATGGCAGCGGTCGTGAATCCATTTCGTTTTCCTACGTCAACGACCGCGGCAAGAAGGTCGCTCGAGAGCATGCCTTTGAGGGCGTACTGCCCAATATGGAGAGGCGCTACCGGGAAACCGATTCAAGCATGGTCCGCGATGATCTGTCGCGACACCTGGCCGTACGCCCCTGCCCGACCTGTCACGGAAGCCGATTGAGACGCGAGGCACGACACGTTTTTGTCGATGATCATTCGCTGCCCTCAGTGGTCACCAAACCGATCGGGGAAGCACGGACATTTTTTGGCGAAATGGATCTCCCCGGGCGCCGGGGCGAAATTGCCAAACGCATTCTCTATGAGATTACCAGCCGTCTCGAGTTTCTGGTCAATGTCGGCCTTGACTACCTGACGCTGGAGCGCAGTGCCGACACCCTGTCAGGCGGTGAAGCTCAGCGTATACGATTGGCCAGCCAGATTGGCGCCGGGCTGGTGGGCGTCATGTACATTCTTGATGAACCCTCCATCGGCCTTCATCAGCGCGATAACGATCGTTTGCTGCAGACACTGGTCCGGCTTCGCGATCTGGGCAATACCGTCATCGTGGTCGAGCATGACGAGGATGCCATTCGAGCCGCAGATCACGTGCTCGATATTGGCCCTGGCGCAGGTGTTCATGGCGGTCAGATTATTGCCCAGGGCACCCCTGACGAGATTGAAGCCAGTTCGGAATCGCTGACCGGACAATACCTCTCGGGCACCCGGCGCATCGAGATCCCCTCGCCACGTACGCCGATCAACCCCGAGAAGATGCTGCGCCTGACAAAGGCCAGCGGCAACAATCTCGACAATGTTGACCTTGCACTACCGCTGGGGCTTTTTGTCTGTGTGACCGGCGTGTCGGGGTCGGGGAAATCCACCCTGATCAATGCCACCCTGATGCCCGTGGCGGCCCGCGAACTCAACAAGGCCACCACGCTCACCCCCTCGCCATTCAAGGAGATTGAAGGCCTCGATCAGCTCGACAAGGTCATCGATATCGATCAAAGCCCCATCGGACGTACGCCTCGCTCCAACCCGGCCACTTACACCGGTATATTCACGCCGATTCGCGAGCTCTTTGCCGGCACGCCAGAGGCGCGATCGCGGGGCTACAAGCCGGGGCGGTTTTCCTTCAACGTCAAGGGCGGACGCTGTGAAGCATGTCAGGGCGAGGGCATGATCAAGGTAGAGATGCACTTCCTGCCTGATATCTATGTGCCCTGTGACGTCTGTGGCGGCCGGCGCTACAACCGTGAAACACTGGACGTCCTCTACAAGGGGCACAGCATTCACGATGTTCTGGAGATGACGATCGAAGAAGCCGTCGAGTTTTTCTCGCCGGTGCCTGCCATTGCCCGCCGCTTGCAGACCCTGATGGACGTCGGCCTTTCCTATATCAAGCTGGGGCAAAGCGCGATCACGCTTTCCGGCGGTGAGGCACAGCGGGTCAAACTGGCACGTGAGCTGGCCAAGCGGGATACCGGCAAGACACTTTATATCCTTGATGAGCCCACCACAGGCCTTCACTTCGAAGACATCCGGCAACTGCTGGGGGTTCTGCATCGCCTTCGCGATCAAGGCAATTCGGTGGTGGTCATCGAGCACAATCTGGATGTCATCAAGACGGCAGACTGGATTATCGATCTGGGGCCCGAAGGCGGCTCCGGCGGTGGACGTATCATTGCCGAAGGTACACCTGAGGAGGTCAGCGAGCAGACCATCTCGCACACAGGACGCTTTTTGAAGCCGCTGCTGGAAAGAGGCTACTAGCTGTCAATCAGGACCGCAAAAAAGCCGGAAGTCATGGCGCTTCCGGCCTTTTTATGCTGCCGTCACGGCACTGATACAGGCTGGATCAACCTCCGGCAGCGCTTCAAGGGCAGGCCGTGCGTAATAATAGCCCTGATGGCGCATGATTCCCTGCTGGTACAGCCAGCGCGCCTCTTCGAGGGTTTCAACGCCTTCTGCCACCAGTCCGATATTGAGGGCTTTGGCCATTGAAGCGACATAACGCACCAGATTCTGGCGCCGAACATCCTGTCCAATCCCACTGATCAGGACGCGATCCAGCTTCAGGTGATGGGGTGTGAGGACAGTCAAAAGATCAAGATTGGCGTGCCCCGTACCAAAGTCGTCCAGCGCCACGGTAAAGCCCATCTCGTGGTATTCCTCAACGATATGGCACAGATGCTCTCGATCAGTCACATGCTCGTTTTCGGTAATTTCAAAGATAAGATTATTCAGTGACCACCCTACTCGCTCGGCGACTTTCAACGTGGCACGAATACAGGCCCGAGGCTCATAGACGGCATTGGGCAAAAAATTGATGGAGAGTTTTGAGGTCATGCCGAGCTGACTGGCCATTTCGATAGCGCGCACTCGACAAGCCTGGTCGAAGGCATAAAGATCTTTTGGCGTTACCTGTGAAAGCACTGACCATGCAGACTCGCCGTTGACACCCCGCACCAGCGCTTCATGAGCGAAAACACTGCTGGTCGATAAATCGACGATAGGCTGAAACGCCATGGTAAAAGAGAAAGGCAGGTCACTTTGACAGTTTTTGCACTCTCCATTGACGAAATGACATCCCACGACAGGTACTCAAGAGGCTGATTGGACTTTCAGTATGGATCATGTTCGCCTTGCTAAAAGACAAAAAAAGCCGACCCTGGGGTCGGCTTTTCTGACGATAGCAAAAAGTGCGGTTATTCTTCGTCGCTGGCTTCTGCTGCTACCGGGCGATCAACCAGCTCAACATACGCCATGGGCGCATTGTCGCCAGCTCTGAAGCCACACTTGAGTACGCGAACATAACCACCCGGACGGGCGTTGTAACGCGGACCCAGCTCGTTAAAGAGTTTGCCAACCGTATCCTTGGAGCGGGTACGGCTGAACGCCAGGCGGCGATTGGCCACACTGTCATTTTTAGACAGGGTGATCAGCGGCTCGATATAACGACGCAGCTCCTTGGCCTTGGGCAGCGTGGTTTTGATCATTTCATGCTCGACCAGCGAGATGCACATGTTCTGGAACATGGCATTACGATGCGAGCTGTTACGGCTTAGATGACGACCGGTTTTACGATGACGCATGGATAAGATTCCTTACCAATCTGGGGCGCGAGTCACCCGTTCAGGCAGAGGCCTTGTCATCCTTCAGACTCGCCGGCGGCCAGTTGTCCAACCGCATGCCGAGTGAAAGATTACGGGCCTCGAGAACGTCCTTGATTTCGTTCAACGACTTCTTGCCGAGATTGGGTGTTTTAAGAAGCTCTACTTCGGTGCGCTGAATCAGGTCACCGATATAGTAGATATTCTCGGCCTTGAGGCAGTTGGCACTTCGGACAGTCAATTCGAGATCATCAACAGGGCGCAGCAGAATCGGATCAATCTGATCTTCCTCTTCCTCCACTTCCTGCTCTTTCTCGGCTTCAAGATCAACGAAGGCAGCCAACTGCTCCTGCAAAATGGTCGCAGAGCGGCGGATGGCTTCTTCGGGATCCAGCGTGCCATCGGTTTCCAAATCAATGACCAGCTTGTCAAGGTCGGTACGTTGTTCAACACGTGCCGCTTCGACTGCATAGGAAACGCGGCGAACCGGCGTATACGTGGCATCAAGCTGAAGTCGACCGATCGCGCGCGACTCATCATCACGTTCGGCACGGACGTCTGCAGGCTCGTAACCACGGCCACGCATGACGCGCAACTGCATTTTTAGTTCACAGCCATCATTGAGATGGGCAATGACGTGATCCGGATTGACGATCTCGATGTCATGATCAGCGGCAATATCGCCGGCGGTCATGATGCCCGGGCCCTGCTTGTTCAGCGTTAATACAACGTCATCGCGGCCATGCATCTTGATGGACACGCCCTTCAGATTCAGGAGGATCTCGATGACATCTTCCTGAACACCTTCGATTGCGCTGTACTCGTGCAGAACGCCTTCGATTTCTGCTTCTGTAATCGCACACCCGGGCATGGATGACAGCAGAATACGACGCAGAGCGTTCCCGAGAGTATGACCAAAGCCGCGCTCGAAAGGCTCGAGCACGATCTTTGCATGATTCGCGCTGACTTCTTCAACCTTGATATCACGAGGTCTTAGAAACTCTGTCACTGAACGCTGCATATGAACACCTATCAGGCTGCCAAACGGTTAATCCAAAAAAGCTCAATGCTTATTTGGAGTACAGCTCGACAATCAGGTTTTCGTTGATGTCGGCAGACAGGTCGCCGCGCTCAGGCAGAGCCTTGAAAGTGCCTTCCATCTTCTTCGAGTCAACGTCGACCCAGCTTATATCGCCGCGATTGCCAGCAAGCTCGAGGGACTGCTGAATACGCGACTGATTTTTGGCCTTTTCACGAACGCTGACCACATCACCGGGGCGAACCTTGTAGGATGCCACGTTGACGGTACGACCGTTAACAGCGATGGCCTTATGGCTGACCAGCTGGCGAGATTCGCTGCGGGTCGAGCCAAAGCCCATGCGGTAAACGACGTTGTCGAGGCGGGTCTCAAGGAGCTGAAGCAGAACCTCACCAGTGGCTCCCTTCTGACGCGCGGCTTCCTTGTAATAATTGCGGAATTGCTTTTCCAGTACGCCGTAGTAACGACGGACCTTCTGCTTTTCACGCAGCTGCGAGCCGTATTCGGAAAGACGCTGACGGCGCTGACCGTGTTGACCCGGGGGAGTCTCTGACTTGCACTTCTTCTCGAACGCTGTAACACCGCTCTTCAAAAAGAGATCGGTGCCTTCGCGACGAGAGAGCTTGCACTTCGGACCAGTATAACGTGCCATGAGTGTGTCTCCTTAAACGCGACGCTTTTTCGGCGGGCGGCACCCGTTATGCGGGATGGGTGTCGCGTCAACAATGCTTTGCACGCGAAAACCGGCGGCATTCAATGCACGCACGGCGGACTCACGGCCGGGCCCCGGGCCCTTGACCAGTACGTCGACGTTTTTCACACCATACTCGGCTGCAGCAGTTGCTGCACGTTCACTTGCCACTTGGGCAGCGAACGGGGTGCTCTTGCGAGAACCACGAAAACCCGAACCACCGGCAGTGGCCCATGAAAGAGCGTTGCCCTGGCGGTCTGTGATCGTCACGATCGTATTGTTAAAAGAGGCATGGATGTGGGCAACCGCATCCACCACCTGCTTTTTAACCTTTTTACGGTTACTGCGCGGGTTAGCCATGTTTGATGTTCCTGAATTCTAAACGCCGGACATGCGTTTATTTGCGAATCGGTTTACGCGGTCCCTTACGGGTACGCGCATTCGTCTTCGTGCGCTGCCCGCGCATCGGAAGACTGCGACGATGGCGCAGACCACGGTAGCAACCCAGATCCATGAGACGCTTGATATTCAGCGTAATCTCACGGCGAAGGTCACCTTCCACGGCATATTGGCCAACTGCAGTACGCACTTCGTCGAGTTTCTCGGCGGAGATATCTCCAACCTTGACGTTAGGTGCAATACCCACCTGCGCACAGATTTCCATAGCGCGGGTGCGACCAATACCGTAGATGTAGGTCAGCGAGATCGCCGCATGCTTGTTGTCCGGGATATTGACGCCTGCAATACGGGCCATCAGCTTTCTCCGAATTTGAGCGGCTTGCTCGGTTAATCGTCTGTAAAAGGCGCAATAGCATACCGCCCCTGATAACTCATGGCAAGGGGTATACATCACAACCTGTCTCATTGGCGGTGAAGCAAAGGCTTCCCACCCTTACCGCTATCACAATAAAACTGTATGACGGCGTGATCAGACCCTGCGGCCTGAATGGCGAATGGCAGGCTCGGCCGGCAGCCTGCCATCACCGAGGCATGTCAGCGCATTGCGCCGCCACTGCCATACCCCTTGAGGTTTGACTTCTTCATCACGGACTCATACTGACTGGACATCAAATGAGACTGAACCTGCGCCATGAAATCCATGACGACCACAACCACGATCAGCAGCGAGGTGCCACCGAAGTAGAAAGGTACCTGCCATGCCACCATGAGAAACTGGGGCATCAAGGAGACCAGCGTAATGTAGAGAGCGCCAAACAACGTAAGACGCGTCATGACCTTGTCGATATAACGCGATGTCTGCTCGCCAGGACGAATACCTGGCAGAAATGCTCCTGACTTCTTCAAGTTGTCAGCTACATCCTTCGGGTTAAAAACCAGGGCAGTGTAGAAGAAACAGAAGAAAACAACGGCAGTGGCAAACAGCAGAATATACAACGGTTGGCCCGGCCCCAGCGCCTGGGAAATGGTTGACAGCCATCCCATGTTCTCACCCTGACCAAACCACTGACCCAGCGATGCCGGGAAAAGCAGAATACTCGAGGCAAAAATGGGCGGGATAACGCCAGCCATATTGACCTTCATTGGCAGATAGCTGCTCTGGCCGGCATACATCTTGTTGCCGACCTGTCGACGCGGGTAATTCACCGTGATACGGCGCTGACCACGCTCAATGAAGACCACAAAGGCGATCGTTGCAATACCCAGTACGCCAAGCGCCAGCAATGGCAGTACGTTCCAGGCACCATCGTTGCGTGCCAGTTCGAATGACTGCCCAAGCGCACCGGGCAAACCGGCAACAATACCGGAAAAGATGATCAGCGAGATACCATTGCCGATTCCCTTTTCGGTAATCTGCTCACCCAGCCACATCAGGAATACGGCACCTGCCACGAAAGTGGTTACGGCCGTAAAATAGAAGCTGAAATCGGCACTGTAAGCGACCCCGTTACTGACAAGCCCTACTGACATGCCGATCGCCTGGATCAGTGCCAGTAACACCGTGCCGTAGCGAGTGTACTGGCTGATCTTTCGACGGCCGGCCTCGCCTTCCTTCTTCAGCTGTTCAAGCTGCGGCGAAACCACGGTCAGAAGCTGCATGATTATCGATGCAGAAATATAGGGCATAATGCCCAGTGCAAAGATGCTCATGCGCTCCAGAGCACCACCCGAGAACATATTGAACATGCTCAGAATGGTGCCCTGGTTTTCTCTGAACAAGGCAGCGAGCTGGTCAGGATTGATACCGGGGACTGGAATGTGAGCACCAATACGGTACACCACGATTGCGATAAAAACGAATCGTAAGCGAGCCCATAGCTCGCCCAGACCGCTTTGCATGTTAGCCGGTACTTTTCCTGACTTTGCCATTTAGTCCTCTACCTTGCCACCGGCGGCTTCAATGGCAGCCCGTGCACCCTTGGTGACTTTCAGACCACGTACGGTAATGGCGCGATCGAGATTGCCGGACAGCACAACCTTTGCAAAACGCGTAGCATTTTTCAGTACGTTGGCCTTTTTCAGGCTGGCCAGATCCGCCACATCGCCTTCAACATTGGCCAGCTCGTTAAGACGAACTTCTTCACTGACCAGTGACTTGGCAGACGTGAAGCCAAACTTGGGCAGACGACGCTGAAGCGGCATCTGACCACCTTCAAAGCCCGGCTTGATGGAACCGCCGCTGCGAGAAGTCTGGCCCTTGTGACCGCGACCAGCGGTCTTGCCCAGGCCGGAACCGATACCGCGACCAACACGCTTTTCAGCGTGCTTGGCACCCGGCGCCGGGCTCAGGCTATTCAGTTTCATGGTCATTACTGAGCTCCTTCAACGCGAACGAGGTAGTTGACCTTGTTGATCATGCCACGAACGGCTGGGGTGTCTTCGAGCTCAACCGTGTGGTTGATACGACGAAGACCCAGCCCGCGCATGGTGGCCTTGTGCTTTTCAAGTACGCCGATCGTGCTGCGTACCTGAGTAACCCTGATTGTGGCTGACATGGCGCTTACCCCGTAATCGCTTCAACGGACAGGCCACGCTTTGCCGCAACGTCCTCGGGAGAACGCATGGAAGCGAGGCCCTTGACGGTTGCGCGCACGACGTTGACCGGATTGGTCGAGCCATAGCACTTGGCCAGGACGTCATGTACACCAGCCAGTTCCAGCACCGAACGCATCGCACCACCCGCGATGATGCCGGTACCTTCGGAGGCAGGCTGCATGAAGACCTTGGAAGCGCCATGGTTGGCACGTACCGGATACTGCAGCGTGTTACCGCGCAGCTCGACCTTGATCATATTGCGATGCGCCTGATCCATCGCCTTTTGAATCGCGACCGGCACTTCACGCGCCTTGCCACGACCAAAGCCGATGCGACCATTGCCATCGCCTACGACGGTCAGAGCGGTAAAACCGAAAATACGGCCGCCCTTGACCACTTTGGCAACACGGTTGATCTGAACAAGTTTTTCCTGCAGATCGCCGCTGCCCCTCTGTTCATTATTCGCCATCGTAGAACCCTTTAGAATTGCAGGCCGCCTTCGCGCGCGGCATCAGCGAGGGCCTTGACCCGACCATGGTACCTGAACCCGGAACGGTCAAAGGCAACTTGAGTAATTCCCGCTTCCTTTGCACGCTCGGCCAGCAGTGTACCAACGCGAGCAGCAGCATCAGCATTGCCGGTCGCATCTTCACGCAGCGACTTGTCGAGCGTGGAGGCGCTGACCAGTACCTGGCCACCGTCTGCGGAAATAATCTGAGCGTACATGTGACGCGGCGTGCGATTGACACTCAGACGATTGATACCAAGTTCGCGGATCTTGGCGCGCGTGCGGCGGGCACGACGGAGACGAGCTTCTTTCTTCGCGTTCATAACCCTGCCCTATTTCTTCTTGGCTTCTTTACGAAGGATGCGTTCATCGCTGTAACGAACACCCTTGCCCTTATAGGGCTCCGGCGGACGGAACGCACGAATCTCGGCAGCCACCTGACCAAGACGCTGCTTATCAGCGCTCTTGAGAACGATTGTGGTGTTCCTGGGCGTTTCAACAACCACGCCTTCAGGCACCTTGTAATCGATCGGGTGAGAGAAACCAAGTGTCAGGTTGAGTGTCTGACCGTTGGCCTGAGCACGATAACCCACGCCTGTAATTTCCAGCGAACGGGTAAAGCCTTCAGTAACACCAACGACCATGTTATTGACCAGAGCGCGGGTTGTCCCGGCCATGGCCCAATTCTTGGCTGAAGCGCTGGGTTCGAACGTCAGCTGATCTTCCTGCTGACCAATCACAACATCGTTGTGAACGTTCATTTCCAGCTGCCCCTGACCGCCCCGGACGGTCAGCCTGCCTTCTTCGAGCGTAACTTCCACACCGCTCGGCAGCTTAACCGGGTATTTTGCAATCCTGGACATCATAGACTCCTAGAATACGGTGCAGATGACTTCACCGCCGACGCCTGCCTGGCGCGCCGCACGATCGGTCATGACACCTCTGGAAGTGGACACGATGGCCACCCCCAGACCGTCTGCTACGCGCGGCAGTTCATCCTTGCCCTTGTAGCTGCGAAGGGAAGGTTTCGAAACACGCTGAATGTGCTCAATAACCGGCTTGCCTTCGAAGTACTTGAGGGTAATCGTCAGGTCAATCTTGACGTCGCCTTCAACGGAGAAGTCGGCAATGTAACCTTCTTCCTTCAAAACACGCGCGACTTCGACCTTGATCTTGGAAGACGGCATGGTCACCGTCTCCTTGGTCGCCATCTGCGCATTACGGATACGAGTCAGCATATCCGCGAGTGTATCCTGCATGCTCATCGATAACGCTCCTGATGCGATTACCAGCTGGACTTGGTCAGGCCCGGCACGTCGCCGCGCATGGCCGCTTCGCGCAGTTTATTGCGCCCAAGTCCGAACTTGTTGTAATAGCCGTGCGGACGGCCGGTAATGCGGCAGCGATTGCGCTGACGCACCGGGCTCGAATCGCGCGGCAGTTTCTGCAGCTGCAGCTGCGCATCGAAGCGCTCTTCGTCCGAGCTGTTGACGTTATTGATGATCGCCTTGAGCTCAGCACGACGGGCTGCATACTTGTCTACCAGCTCGGCGCGCTTGCGCTCGCGCTCAACCATGCTTTTCTTTGCCATGATTACACCTTTATTTCCGGAAGGGGAAGTTCAGTGCACTCAGGAGTGCACGAGCTTCTTCGTCGGTGCCGGCAGACGTCGTGATGGTGATATCCAGCCCGCGAACACGGTCAACCTTGTCGTATTCGATTTCGGGAAAGATGATCTGTTCACGCACACCCATCGAGTAGTTCCCGCGGCCATCAAATGACTTCGCATTGAGGCCACGGAAATCACGAATACGCGGAATCGCGATATTGACAAGCCGGTCAAGAAAATCCCACATGCGCTCGCTGCGCAGGGTTACCTTGGTGCCGATCGGCCAGCCTTCACGTACCTTGAAGCCCGCAACTGACTTGCGCGCCAGAGTTACGATAGGCTTCTGTCCGGAAAGCTTTTCCAGATCAGCCACGGCATTGTCGATCAGCTTTTTATCGCTGGTCGCATCACCAACGCCCATATTCAGAGTCACCTTGGTGATCCGGGGCACCTGCATTACGTTGGCGTAGCCAAACTGCTCAGTGAGCTTGGCCATCACCTCGTCTTTATACTGCTCTTTCAAGTTCGCCATGTTGCCACCCGAATCGCGTTAGGCGTCGATCTGCTTTTGCGTCGACCTGAAGATACGGATCTTGGTACCGTCGTCATTCATCTGAAAGCCGACCCGATCCGCCCTGCCGGTCTCCGTATTGAAGATGGCAACGTTAGAACCGTGGATCGGAGCCTCACGCTCAACGATACCCCCTTGATTGCCGGCCATCGGGTTGGGCTTGGTGTGACGCTTGATCATGTTCACACCTGAAACCACGTAGCGCCCGTCCTGCAGAACCCGCTTGACGGTGCCGCGCTTGCCCTTGTCCTTGCCGGCGATGACGACGACTTCATCATCACGTTTGATCTTGCGCATAATTCCGCCTCGCTCCTTACAGCACTTCGGGCGCCAGGGAGATAATCCGCATGAACTTCTCGGTACGAAGTTCGCGGGTTACCGGCCCGAAAATACGAGTGCCTACCGGCTGCTCGTTGGCGTTGTTCAATAAAACCGCCGCATTGCCATCGAAGCGGATAAGAGAACCATCCGGACGGCGAATTCCGCTGCGTGTGCGTACTACAACGGCCTTGAGCACCTGACCCTTTTTGACACGGCCACGCGGAATCGCTTCCTTGACCGTCACCTTGATGATGTCACCAACACGGGCGTAACGGCGGTGAGAACCACCCAGGACCTTGATGCACTGGACCCTGCGCGCTCCGCTGTTGTCGGCGACATCCAGCATTGTTTGCGTTTGAATCATCGGTTTTCTCCAAACCTGAACTGATGCACGGGTTTAGGCTGCTGCCTTACCCTCTGGCCTGCTCGACGACTTCAACCAGAGTCCATGCCTTTTTCTTTGAAAGCGGCCGACACTCTTCGATGGAAACCAGATCGCCGATATGGGCCTGATTGGTTTCGTCGTGCGCATGCAGTTTGGTGGAGCGCTTCATGTACTTTCCGTAGATCGGATGGCGCTCACGACGCTCGATCATGACAACGATCGATTTTTCCATCCGATCACTCACCACACGTCCGGTGAGCCTGCGTGCTTTGTTTGCCTGTTCTTCGGCCATTTCAGTCCACCTTCTCGTTGAGCACAGTCTTCACGCGCGCGATGTCGCGGCGAACCTGTTTGAGCAGATGGTTCTGGCTCAACTGACCGGTAGCCTTCTGCATCCGCAGGTTGAATTGCTCGCGCAGCAGTTCGAACAGCTGCTCATTGAGCGCTTCGGTCGACTTGTCACGAAGTTCCTGAGCTTTCATTACATTACCGTCCGTTTCACAAAGGTAGTGGCAACGGGCATCTTCTGAGCCGCGAGAGTGAACGCTTCGCGTGCCATCTCTTCCGATACGCCTTCAATCTCGTAGAGAACCTTACCGGGCTGAATCTGAGCGACCCAGTATTCGACAGAGCCCTTGCCCTTACCCATACGGACTTCGAGCGGCTTTTCGGAAATCGGCTTATCCGGGAAGACACGGATCCAGATCTTTCCGCCACGTTTAACATGACGCGTGATAGCACGACGGCCGGCTTCAATCTGACGAGCAGTGATACGACCACGGCCGGTCGCCTTGAGGCCGTACTCACCGAAGCTCACGCTACTACCGCGATGCGCCAGACCGCGGTTGCGGCCCTTTTGCTGCTTGCGGAATTTGGTACGCTTGGGCTGTAACATCGACTATCCCCTTACTTGGAACCTTTCTTCTTGCCGGGAGCGCCAGTCTGCGAATTATTCTGCTTCGCACGGACTTCTTCGATCCCACCAAGAATTTCGCCCTTGAAGATCCACACCTTGACACCGATGACACCGTAAGTGGTGTGCGCCTCGTAAACCGAGTAATCGATATCGGCACGCAGGGTGTGAAGGGGAACACGGCCTTCGCGATACCATTCCGTACGCGCGATTTCTGCACCACCAAGACGGCCGGAAAGCTGAATCCGGATACCCTTGGCGCCCAGACGCATGGCGTTTTGTACCGCCCGCTTCATGGCACGTCGGAACATGACGCGACGTTCAAGCTGACCTGCGACGTTCTGCGCTACCAGCGCAGCATCAAGCTCAGGCTTGCGAACCTCCTCAATGTTGACATGCACAGGCACGCCCATGAGGTTGGTCAGATCGCGACGGAGGCGCTCGACATCTTCACCCTTCTTGCCAATCACGATACCCGGACGGGCAGTATGAATGGTAATACGGGCATTGTTTGCCGGACGCTCGATATGGATCCTGCTGACAGACGCGCTTTTCAGGCGCTCAAACAGGAAACTGCGAACTTTGAGATCGTTATTCAGCTTGTCGGCATAAGCACCGCGCTCGGCGTACCACACGGAAGTGTGATCCTTGACGATCCCGAGGCGAATACCGACTGGATTGACTTTTTGACCCATCTGGTCGACTCCTACTTCTCGGCTACCTTGACGGTGATATGGCAGGTACGCTTCATGATGCGATCCGCACGGCCCTTGGCACGCGGCAGGATACGCTTGAGCGTCATGCCCTCATCGACACAGATGGTCGAGACGCGAAGCTCGTCGATGTCCATGCCGTTATTTTCTTCCGCGTTGGCGATAGCGGATTGCAGTACCTTTCTCACCAGCACAGCCGCCTTTTTGGGCGAAAATGCCAGGATATTCAGTGCTTCTGCGACCGGCTTGCCCCGCACCTGATCTGCCACCAAGCGTGCTTTCTGGGCGGACAGGCGAGCGCCGCGCAATTTAGCAGCTACTTCTTCCATTGTGGTCCTCTCCCTTACCGCTTGGCTTTCTTGTCAGCCGCGTGACCGCGATAGGTGCGGGTGGCAGCAAATTCGCCCAGCTTGTGGCCCACCATCTCTTCAGAGACGTGAACCGGTACATGCTGGCGACCGTTATGGACAGCAATGGTGAGTCCTACCATATTGGGCAGGATCATCGAGCGACGCGACCAGGTCTTGATCGGTTTGCGGTCGCTCTTTTCCACAGCCGCCTCAACCTTCTTCAAAAGATGAAGGTCAATGAAGGGACCTTTCTTAAGTGAACGTGGCACAGCCGTTACCCCTTAAATACTGATGTTTGGCCTTGCGGCACCGTTTATCTGGCTTTGCGACGACGCACGATAAGCTTGTCGGTACGCTTGTTCTTGCGCGTCTTGTGACCCTTGGTCGGAATACCCCATGGGGTTACCGGATGACGGCCACCACTGGTACGACCTTCACCACCACCATGCGGGTGATCAACCGGGTTCATCGCGACGCCGCGAACAGTCGGACGTACGCCTCTCCAACGCTTGGCACCGGCCTTGCCGAGCTGCCCAAGGCTATGCTCGGAATTACCGACTTCGCCCAGCGTGGCGCGGCATTCAGCCAGGATTCGGCGCATTTCACCGCTACGCAAACGCACAGTGGCGTAGTTGCCCTCACGTGCAACCAGCTGAGCACTGGTACCAGCGCTGCGTACGAGCTGCGCGCCCTTGCCGGGCTTGAGCTCGATGCAATGAATGGTCGAACCAACCGGAACATTGCGCAGGGGCAGAGCGTTACCCTGACGAATCGGTGCGTTAACACCCGACTCCAGGCGATCGCCTTCTGCAACACCGCGGGGGGCAATGATGTAACGACGTTCACCGTCCACATACTTGAGCAGTGCAATGTGTGCGCTGCGATTCGGATCGTATTCAAGACGCTCGACGATGGCCGGAATGCCATCCTTGTTGCGCTTGAAATCTACCAGACGATAGTGTTGGCGATTGCCACCACCGACGTGACGGGTAGTGATACGACCGTTGTTGTTACGACCGCCCGAACGTGACTGTGCTTCGGTCAGCGCCGCATGCGGCCGCCCCTTGTACAGTCCTTCAGTGACGACCTTCACCTTATGGCGACGGCCGGCGGACGTGGGTTTTGTCTTGACTACTGCCATGATCCGTTCTCCTGCCTCACTCGGCGCCGGTGAAGTCTTCGAGCGTTTCGCCCGCAGCCAGGGTGACGTAGGCCTTGCGATAACCGCTGCGATGACCTTCACCACGAGCGTTACGCTTGACCTTGCCTTTCATGTTCAGGACCTGGACGCTGTCGACCTTCTTTTCAAAAAGCGCTTCAACAGCCTTCTTGATTTCGGGCTTGGTAGCATCACTGGCGACCTTGAAGACGTACTGGTTACGCTCTGCAGCGTAGGCAGCCTTCTCGGTCATGTGCGGGCCAAGCAGCACCTGGAATACGCGTTCCTGATTCATGCCAGCTTCTCCTCGAACTTGCGGAGGGCGGGTACGGTCATCAGCACCTTGTCATAGGCAATCAGGCTGACAGGATCCGCGCTCGACGCTTCGATCACATCCACATTGGGAATGTTGCGAGCGGCCAGATAGAGATTCTGATCCAGCTCGTCAGTCACGATCAGCACCTTTTCCAGACCGAGGTCGGAAAGACGACCAACCAGCTGCTTGGTCTTGGGGCTGTCTACGGTAAAGGCATCAACAGCGACCAGACGTTCCTGACGCACGAGTTCCGAAAGAATGGAACGCATGGCAGCGCGGTACATCTTGCGATTGACCTTCTGAGAGTGATCCTGCGGACGTGCCGCAAAGGTCACACCACCGGTACGCCAGATCGGCGAGCGGATGGAACCGGCACGAGCACGACCGGTACCCTTCTGACGCCACGGCTTCTTGCCGCCGCCGCTGACTTCAGAACGGTTCTTCTGTGCACGGGTACCCTGACGCGCGCCTGCCAGATAGGCAGTCACGACCTGGTGAACCAGCGCCTCGTTGAATTCCTTGCCAAAGGTCTCGTCGGAAATCTCGACGGCTCCGGCTCCTGCACCTGCAAGATTGAGATTCATCGTTACCTACCCCTCAGCGAGCTTTGACAGCGGTGCGCACGATCACATCGCTACCGGCAGCACCAGGTACGGCGCCCTTGACCAGCAACAGATTGCGTTCGGCGTCAACACGGACGATTTCAAGGCTCTGAACGGTGACACGCTCGTTACCCATCTGACCGGCCATCTTTTTGCCCTTGAAGACGCGACCCGGCGTCTGGCACTGACCGATGGAACCCGGCGCACGATGCGACAGAGAGTTACCGTGGGTGTTGTCCTGCGTGCGGAAGTTCCAGCGCTTGACTGCGCCCTGGAAGCCCTTGCCCTTGGACGTACCGGTAACGTCGATGAGCTGGCCTGCTTCGAAGAGGGATACGGTGAGCTCGCTTCCGGACTGCGGATCTTCTTCGCCTTCGGAAAGACGAAATTCCGCGAGGAAACGACCGGCCTCGACACCTGCGCTGGCATATTGCCCGGCAATTGCCTTGGTGAGGTGCTTGGCCTTGCGCGAGCCTGCAGTAACCTGTACGGCACGATAACCATCAGACTCAAGAGTCTTGATGCGCGTGACGCGGTTAGGCTCGACTTCAATTACGGTTACCGGCACGGATGCGCCATCTTCGGTAAAGATACGGGTCATACCGCTCTTTTTACCGACTAAACCGATAGACATGTTCAGTCTCCTTTAGTGTACGGGGCTATCACCCGCTATGGCTGCCCTTTCCAGAGCATTCCACTAGCACATTGTGTGACGCCATCCCGGCGTGAGCGGCGGGGCCAGTGCCCGAAAATGCCGCATGAGTGACTAGTGTTGGGTTAATCAACCTTGATCTGTACGTCTACACCCGCTGCCAGATCAAGCTTCATCAGTGCATCAACCGTTTTCTCGGTCGGCTCAACGATATCCAGCACACGCTTGTGAGTACGAATCTCATACTGATCACGCGCGTCCTTGTTGACGTGCGGAGAGATCAGAATGGTATAACGCTCACGTCTGGTCGGCAGCGGAATCGGACCGCGTACCTGTGCACCAGTGCGCTTGGCAGTATCCACAATTTCCTGTGCAGACTGATCGATAAGACGATGATCAAAGGCTTTCAAGCGAATGCGAATCTTCTGGTTCTGCATTACCCGGGACTCCAGGGAAATTCAAGACGATGTCTGACGCCGATGGGCGCCTGACCGCCTACGCACGCCTCAAAAGGATGCGCATTATAGGCAGGCACTCGCTCAGAGTCAAACATGCATATGACAAAGGGGCCTCCCGACGGAGGCCCCTTTAGATTTAGAGCAACTAAATCACTCGACGATCTTGGCAACAACACCAGCGCCAACGGTACGACCGCCTTCGCGAATGGCGAAACGCAGGCCGTCTTCCATGGCGATCGGAGCGATCAGGGTGATAACCATCTTGACGTTGTCGCCCGGCATAACCATTTCTACGCCTTCCGGCAGCTCACAGGTACCAGTTACGTCAGTGGTACGGAAGTAGAACTGCGGACGATAGCCCTTGAAGAATGGCGTGTGACGACCACCCTCTTCCTTGGACAGGATGTAGACTTCGGACTCGAACTTGGTGTGCGGCTTGATGCTGCCCGGCTTGGCCAGAACCTGACCACGCTCGACGTCATCACGCTTGGTACCACGCAGCAGGGCACCAACGTTCTCACCGGCACGACCTTCGTCGAGCAGCTTGCGGAACATCTCGACACCGGTAACGGTAGTCTTGACGGTGTCCTTGAGACCGATGATTTCGACTTCTTCACCAGTACGGACGATACCGCGCTCGACACGACCGGTCACAACAGTGCCACGACCGGAGATGGAGAAAACGTCTTCGATCGGCATCAGGAACGGCTGATCGATGGCACGCTCCGGCTCTGGAATGTACTCATCCATGGCGCGAACGAGGTTGGCAACGGCGGTGGTACCCATGCCATTGTCGTCCTTGCCGTCCAGAGCCATCAGAGCAGAGCCGATGATGATCGGCGTGTCATCACCCGGGAAGTCGTACTCGGACAGAAGTTCACGAACTTCCATTTCTACCAGCTCGAGCAGTTCTTCGTCATCGACCATGTCTGCCTTGTTCAGGAAGACAACGATGAACGGAACACCAACCTGACGAGACAGCAGAATGTGCTCGCGAGTCTGCGGCATCGGGCCGTCGGCGGCAGAACAGACCAGGATAGCGCCGTCCATCTGGGCAGCACCGGTGATCATGTTCTTGACGTAGTCAGCGTGTCCCGGGCAGTCAACATGTGCGTAGTGGCGCATTTCAGACTGGTACTCAACGTGTGCTGTCGAGATCGTGATACCACGCTCACGCTCTTCAGGAGCGTTGTCGATGGTGTCGAATGCACGCCAGTCACCGCCAAATACTTCGGCAGAAACACGTGTCAGGGCCGCAGTCAGCGTAGTCTTGCCATGGTCAACGTGACCGATGGTACCTACGTTTACGTGCGGTTTGGAACGTTCAAATTTTTCCTTGGCCACTGCTATAACCTCTTTGTCAGCTAACAGTTATCATTTCTGGTTAATGACGGCTTCGACGATGCTGGACGGTGCCTCATCGTACTTCGCAAACTCCATGGAGTAGCTTGCGCGGCCCTGGGTCTGAGAACGCAGATCGGTTGCATAACCGAACATCTCACCCAGCGGCACCATGGCACGGATAACCTTACCGGAAATAGTGTCATCCATACCCTGAACAAGACCGCGCCGACGGTTAAGATCGCCCATGACATCACCCATGAAGTCTTCGGGTGTTACCACTTCAACGCTCATCACCGGCTCGAGCAGAACTGCTCCGGCCTTGCGTGCGCCCTCCTTGATTGCCATCGACGAGGCAACCTTGAAGGCATTCTCATTGGAGTCGACGTCGTGATAGGAACCGTCATACAGCGCAACCTTGACGTTAATCATCGGATAACCGGCGATGACACCGTTCTGCAGCTGCTCAAAGGCACCCTTCTCGACTGCCGGCACATATTCCTTGGGTACTACACCACCGACGATCTCGGAATTGAACTTGAAGGTCATTTCCGGATCATCACCGCGATCCTCATCCGTCAGCGGCTCGATGCGCAGGTAGACATGACCGAACTGGCCACGACCACCGGACTGACGAACAAACTTGCCTTCCTGCTCGACGCTCTTCTTGATCGTCTCGCGATAGGCAACCTGCGGCTTGCCGATATTGGCTTCGACCTTGAACTCGCGACGCATGCGGTCGACAAGAATGTCGAGGTGAAGCTCGCCCATACCGGAGATGATGGTCTGTCCGGTTTCCTCGTCAGTCTTGACGCGGAAAGAGGGATCTTCCTGAGCCAGCTTGCCCAGAGCGATACCCATCTTCTCCTGGTCAGCCTTGGATTTCGGTTCAACGGCCACCGAAATAACCGGCTCGGGGAATTCCATTCGCTCAAGAACGATCTTGGAGTTCGGGTCACAAAGGGTATCACCGGTAGTGACATCCTTGAGACCGACACAGGCAGCGATATCGCCTGCGTAAACTTCCTTGATCTCCTGGCGGCTGTTGGCGTGCATCTGAACGATACGTCCAACGCGCTCCTTCTTGTCCTTCACCGAGTTATAGACCTGGTCGCCGGAGTTAAGCACGCCAGAGTATACGCGGATAAAGGTCAGCGTTCCGACAAACGGGTCGGTCGCGATCTTGAAGGCCAGTGAAGAGAAGGGGGCGCTGTCATCGGCTTCACGGGTTTCAATGGTCCCCGCAGCGTCATCCAGCTCACCTTCGATGGCCTTGACCTCGGTCGGCGACGGCAGGTACTCGATAACCGCATCCAGCATGGCCTGTACGCCCTTGTTCTTAAACGCCGAGCCACAGGTTACCAGTACGATTTCGTTGTCCAGCGTACGACGACGCAGGCCAGCCTTGATTTCTTCGATGGAAAGCTCACCGCCTTCGAGATACTTTTCCATCAATTCTTCAGAGGCTTCGGCGGCAGACTCGACCATATGCTCGTGCCATTCCTGAGCCGTTTCCTGCAGCTCAGCGGGAATGTCGACGAGGTCATAGGTCATGCCCTTGTCTTCTTCATTCCAGAGAATGGCCTTCATTTGAAGAAGGTCGATGACGCCCTTGAATTCATCTTCCGCACCCCAGTTGATCTGGATCGGTACGGCATTGGCGCCCAGACGCTTGCGCATCTGCTCGACAACCATGAAGAAGTCTGCACCGGCACGGTCCATCTTGTTGACGAACACCATGCGGGGAACTTCATAACGGTTGGCCTGGCGCCAGACGGTTTCGGTCTGCGGCTGAACACCGGAGCTGCCACACAGCACGACGATCGCGCCATCAAGAACACGCAGGGAGCGTTCAACTTCAATGGTGAAGTCAACGTGCCCGGGCGTATCGATGATGTTGATGCGGTGTTCATCGAACTGCTGATTCATGCCGCTCCAGAAACAGGTGGTTGCAGCAGAAGTGATGGTAATACCACGCTCCTGCTCCTGCTCCATCCAGTCCATGACAGCGGCGCCTTCGTGCACCTCACCGATCTTGTGAGAAAGACCCGTGTAGAAAAGCACACGTTCGGTTGTCGTTGTCTTGCCAGCATCAACGTGGGCGCAGATACCGATATTGCGGTAGCGCTTAAGAGGAGTCTTGCGTGCCACGATAGCGTATCCTGTAGTTGGAAGCGCCTTCGCCTGAAGGCGCTTCTATTAGAAGCGGTAGTGAGAGAAGGCCTTGTTGGCTTCTGCCATACGATGGACGTCCTCACGCTTCTTGACAGCAGCACCCTTGCCTTCAGCCGCGTCCAGCATTTCGCCGGCCAGCCTCTGCACCATGGTCTTCTCACCACGATTACGTGCCGCGTCCACCAGCCAGCGCATGGCCAGCGCCTGACGACGGGAAGGACGCACTTCAACGGGCACCTGATAGGTAGCGCCGCCAACACGACGTGATTTAACTTCGACCATGGGCTGGATGGCTTCCAGTGCCTTGTCGAAAATGTCCAGCGGCTCATCATTGGAGCGTTCGGCAACCCGATCCAGCGCACCATATACGATGCGCTCGGCGACGGATTTCTTGCCGCTGACCATCAGATGGTTCATGAACTTGGCCAGGCGCTCGCTTCCGAACTTGGGATCCGGCAGGATGTCGCGCTTCGCCGCAATACGTCTTCTAGGCATGATAAGCCCTCAGTCAAAAGAGTCTTTCAGGTAAACCCGGGACTAAACACCTCAGGGTGCGCTGCCCGGCCTTACTCTTATCAGACCGTGTAAATTGAGTAGATACCGATCAGGATTTCGGCTTCTTGGTGCCGTACTTCGAGCGTGACTGCTTACGGTTTTGAACACCCGAGGTATCCAGCGCACCACGAACAGTGTGATAGCGCACACCCGGAAGGTCCTTTACTCGACCGCCGCGGATCAGAACCACGGAGTGCTCCTGAAGATTGTGGCCTTCACCGCCGATGTACGAAGCGACTTCGTAACCGTTGGTCAAACGAACACGACAGACCTTACGAAGCGCCGAGTTCGGCTTCTTGGGCGTTGTTGTATAAACGCGCGTACAAACGCCACGGCGCTGCGGGCATGCCTGCAGTGCAGGCACGTCGCTTTTGGCCTGTGGGCGCTTGCGGGGCTTGCGCACCAGCTGATTAATCGTTGCCATAAAAGGCTCGCTCCAATGATGATGATACAAAACAGCAGAGACAGGACGCACCTGCCCCTACTGTTAAAGGCTGCGAATTCTAAGGGTTTGCCCGCAAGGGCGTCAAGCCCTGCGCCATATCTGACGCAGGACCTGTCTACCTTTAGAGATCGTCGTCAGCATCCAGCGCAGTCAGATGCTCACCCAGCTGCTGCTCGACATCGAAGGCCGAAGGATGGGGGGCACGTGCGGCCCCCTCCTTCCTGCGACGACGCTCGGCATGATGGGTAAGCCCTGTGCCTGCCGGAATAAGACGACCAACTACCACGTTCTCCTTCAAACCACGCAGATAGTCGCGCTTGCCGGTGACGGCTGCTTCGGTCAGTACACGCGTGGTCTCCTGGAAGGACGCTGCCGAAATAAAGGATTCGGTTGCCAGCGATGCCTTGGTAATGCCCAGCAGCACACGGTCGTATTTGGCAGGAAACTTCTCCTGCTCCTGCAGCCGGGCATTTTCTGCCAGTACACGCACCAGTTCGACCTGGTCACCTGGAATCAGCGTACTGTCTCCAGCATCGATAATCTCTACCTTGCGCAACATCTGACGCACGATGACTTCGATATGCTTGTCATTGATGCCAACGCCCTGCAGGCGATAAACGTCCTGAATTTCCGCCGTGATGTACTTGGCCAGCTCACTCACACCCAGCAGACGCAGAATGTCATGCGGATTGCTGGGGCCATCGGAAATGACCTCACCACGCTCAACGGTTTCGCCTTCGAAGACACCGATCTGACGCCACTTGGGAATCAGCATTTCGATCGGATCGCCATCGGCAGGTGTAATCATTAGACGACGCTTGCCCTTGGTTTCCTTGCCGAAGGTAATGGTGCCCGTGGCTTCAGCCAGAACCGAGGCTTCCTTGGGCTTGCGCGCTTCAAACAAGTCGGCAACGCGCGGCAAGCCACCAGTGATGTCCTTGTTGCCGGACGCTTCTACCGGGATACGAGCAACCACCTCACCGATGCCGATCGCAGAACCATCGTCAACGGAAACAATCGCATTGCCGGGCAGCATGTACTGTACCGGTGTATTGGACCCCGGCAGTGATACTGCCTCACCATGCTCGTTTTGCAGCATGATCATCGGGCGCTTGTCGCGGCCGGACGTCGGACGGTTACCGGACTCGATCACCTCAATGGATGAAAGCCCCGTCATTTCATCAACACTTCTATTGATGGTGACGTTTTCTTCCATGTCAGTGAACTGAATGCGACCCTGCACTTCCGAAACGATCGGATGTGTGTGCGGATCCCACTTGGCAACCACCTGGCCGGGCTCAACCTGGGCACCGTCCTTGATGGACAGTTCGGCGCCATAGGGCAGCTTGTAGTACTCACGCTCGCGGCCATGCTCATCGGCAACGGCCAGCGCACTGGAGCGCGAGACAACGACCAGCTTGCCGTCGCTGCGCTCAACATGCTTCATGTTGTGCAGTCGAACGCTGCCACCATGCTTGACCTGGACACTGTCCACGGCTGAAGCACGCGAGGCCGCACCACCGATGTGGAAGGTACGCATGGTCAGCTGAGTACCCGGCTCACCGATCGACTGTGCCGCAATGACGCCCACCGATTCGCCCACGTTGACCACATGGCCACGGGCCAGATCGCGCCCGTAGCAGGAAGAGCAGACACCATGTGCCGTTTCACAGGTGATGGTCGAGCGCACCACAATTTCATCGACACCCATGGTATCGAGGCGATTGCACCATGCCTCGTCCAACAGCGTGTTGCGCGGAATCAGTACTTCCTGCGTCTGCGGGTCCACGACATCGCGGGCCACGACACGACCCAGAACACGCTCGGCCAGCGAGACGATGATATCGCCACCCTCGATGACCGGATGCAGCGTCAGACCCTCTTCCGTGCCGCAATCGACCGCGGTGACGACCACATCCTGAGCCACATCGACCAGACGACGCGTCAGATAACCGGAGTTGGCCGTCTTTAGGGCCGTATCCGCCAGACCCTTACGAGCACCGTGCGTCGAGATGAAGTACTGCAGTACGTTCAGACCTTCACGGAAGTTGGCCGTGATCGGCGTTTCGATGATCGAGCCATCCGGCTTGGCCATCAGACCGCGCATGCCGGCCAGCTGGCGAATCTGGGCCGCACTACCACGAGCACCGGAATCCGCCATGATAAAGACGCTGTTGAACGAATCCTGCTCGACCTCGTTGCCTTCGCGGTCGGTCACCGTCTCCTTGGAAATACCGGTCATCATGGCACGGGCGACCTTGTCGTTCGCCTTGGACCAGATATCGATGACCTTGTTGTACTTCTCGCCTGCCGTGACAAGACCCGAGGAGAACTGATCCTCGATTTCCTTCACTTCGTCCTCGGCCGCTTCGATGATCTCCTTCTTGGAGTCGGGAATCACGAAGTCGTTAACACCGATGGAGGCGCCCGACCAGGTCGCCAGACGGAAACCGGTGTACATCAGCTGGTCGGCAAAGATGACGGTTTCCTTCAGACCCACCAGACGGTAGCCGGCGTTGATCAGCTGGGAAATCGCCTTTTTCTTCATGGACTTATCGACCATTTCGAACGGCATGCCACGCGGCACGATGCGATACAAAAGCGCACGCCCCACGGTGGTATCCTTGACCGAGACCTGCTCGACCAGCTCACCGCTCTCTTCATCACGCGCCCATTCGCTCAGACGAACACGAATGCGAGCATGAAGATCCACGTTCTGGGTACCGAAGGCGCGCTCAACCTCATTGAGGTCAGAGAAGGCCATGCCTTCGCCCTTGGCACCGATGCGCTCGCGGGTCATGTAGTACAGACCCAGTACCACGTCCTGCGACGGGACGATGATGGGATCACCGTTGGCCGGCGATAGCACGTTGTTGGTCGACATCATCAGTGCACGCGCTTCGAGCTGGGCCTCCAGCGTCAGTGGCACGTGCACGGCCATCTGGTCGCCGTCAAAGTCGGCGTTATAGGCCGCACAAACGAGCGGATGCAGCTGAATGGCCTTGCCTTCGATCAGCATCGGCTCGAACGCCTGGATGCCCAGACGGTGCAGCGTCGGCGCGCGGTTCAACAGTACCGGATGTTCACGGATAACGTCGGCGAGAATGTCCCACACCTCGGGCATTTCACGCTCTACCAGCTTCTTGGCCGCCTTGATGGTCGAGGCCTGGCCACTGCCCTGCAGCTTCGAATAGATGAAGGGCTTGAACAGCTCAAGCGCCATCTTCTTGGGCAGACCGCACTGATGCAGACGCAGGGTGGGGCCTACGGTGATAACCGAACGACCGGAATAGTCAACACGCTTGCCCAGCAGGTTCTGACGGAAACGTCCCTGCTTGCCCTTGATCATGTCAGCCAGTGACTTCAGCGGACGCTTGTTCGAGCCGGTGATGGCACGACCGCGACGACCGTTGTCCAGCAGGGCATCGACCGATTCCTGCAGCATGCGTTTTTCATTGCGGACGATAATATCCGGCGCAGACAGGTCCAGCAGACGCTTGAGACGATTGTTACGGTTGATCACACGACGATAGAGGTCGTTGAGATCAGACGTTGCAAAGCGGCCACCGTCCAGCGGCACCAGCGGACGCAGATCCGGCGGCAGTACCGGCAGCACTTCCATGACCATCCAGCCTGGATGGTTGCCGGAACGATAGAAGGCTTCCAGCAGCTTGAGGCGCTTGGACAGCTTCTTGATCTTGGTATCCGAGTTGGTCTGCGGAATTTCCTCACGCAGACGATCGATCTCTTCGCCCAGATCGATATCGGACAGCAGCGCCTGTACGGCCTCGGCGCCCATGCGGGCATCGAAATCGTCGCCAAACTCTTCAAGCGCTTCGAAATACTGCTCATCGTTGAGCAGCTGACCGCGCTCAAGCGTCGTCATGCCGGGATCGATGACCACGAAGGACTCGAAATAGAGCACGCGCTCGATATCACGCAGGGTCATGTCCAGCAGCATGCCGATACGCGACGGCAGCGACTTCAGAAACCAGATGTGCGCGACGGGAGACGCCAGTTCGATATGGCCCATCCGCTCGCGACGCACGGACGCCTTAGTCACTTCGACGCCGCACTTTTCACAGATGATGCCACGGTGCTTCATGCGCTTGTACTTGCCGCACAGGCACTCGTAATCCTTGACCGGACCAAAAATCTTGGCACAGAACAGGCCGTCACGTTCTGGCTTGAACGTCCGGTAGTTAATGGTCTCGGGCTTTTTGACCTCGCCAAACGACCAGCTGCGGATCATGTCCGGAGAAGCAAGCGAAATCCGAATGGCATCAAACTCTTCAGACTGCGCCTGCGATTTAAGAACTTTGACCAGATCTTTCATGGGGTCGGCTCCGTTGCGGAGTTGTCATGAGCGGGGCCCGATCAATCAGGGCCCCGCGGACCTTCATAGGTAAAGGCGGCGTTTAGCCTTCCAGCTCGATGTCGATACCCAGCGAGCGGATTTCCTTGACCAGTACGTTGAAGGATTCAGGCATACCCGCCTGCATGCTGTGATCGCCGTCGACGATGCTCTTGTACATCTTGGTACGCCCTTCGACATCGTCAGACTTGACCGTCAGCATTTCCTGCAGCGTATAGGCGGCGCCATAGGCTTCGAGTGCCCAGACTTCCATCTCGCCGAAGCGCTGGCCGCCGAACTGCGCCTTGCCGCCAAGCGGCTGCTGAGTGACCAGCGAATACGAGCCAGTGGAACGCGCATGCATCTTGTCATCCACAAGGTGGTTGAGCTTGAGCATGTACATGTAACCCACCGTCACCGGACGATCAAACTTCTCGCCGGTACGGCCATCGTAAAGCGCCATCTGACCGGAGTCCGGCAGATCGGCCAGACGGAGCAGGCCCTTGATTTCCTGCTCATGGGCACCATCGAACACCGGAGAAGCAATCGGCACGCCGCCCGAGAGGTTCCTGGCCAGGGCCAGCACTTCATCGTCGGTCAGCTCATCAATGTTTTCCTGGCGCCCGCCGCTGGTGTTGTACACCTGATGCAGGAACTCGCGAATCTCGGTGAGCTGCTGCTCACGTGCATTTCGCATCATGCGATCGATCTTGACACCCAGACCATGAGCCGCCATGCCCAAATGCGTTTCAAGAATCTGACCCACGTTCATGCGCGATGGAACACCCAGCGGGTTGAGCACGATGTCGACTGGCGTTCCCTCGTCATCGAATGGCATGTCTTCAACCGGCATGATGGCCGAGATGACACCCTTGTTACCGTGACGACCGGCCATCTTGTCACCGGGCTGGATACGACGCCTGACAGCCAGATACACCTTGACGATCTTCAGCACGCCCGGCGCGAGATCATCGCCCTGAGTGAGCTTGCGCTTCTTGTCCTCGAAACGCTCCTCCATCTCCTTGCGGCGAATTTCCAGCTGCTCATCGGCCTGATGCAGCAGCTCGTTGAGCGCCTCATCCTGCATACGGATCTTCGACCACTGAGAGCGCGGCAGCTCTTCGAGATACTCGTCGGTGACCACATCGCCCTTGGAAAGTCGCGGCCCACCGTTGACCGGCTGCCCGGACAATGTGCGCTGCAGACGTTCAAAGGTCGCGTTCTCGGCGATGCGATAGGTTTCCTGCAGATCCTTGCGTACTTCGTCCAGCTGCTGCTGCTCGATGGAAAGCGCACGCGCATCCTTGTCAACGCCGTCACGGGTAAAGACCTGAACGTCGATGACCGTACCGCGCATCCCGGTGGAAGCACGCAGCGACGTATCCTTCACATCGCTGGCCTTCTCACCAAAGATGGCGCGCAGCAGCTTCTCTTCCGGTGTCAGCTGGGTTTCGCCCTTTGGCGTCACCTTGCCGACCAGAATGTCGCCCGGATTGATCTCGGCACCGATATAGACCACGCCGGATTCATCAAGCTTGCCCAGTGCCGCTTCGCCCACGTTGGGAATATCCGAGGTGATTTCCTCGGCGCCCAGCTTGGTATCACGCGATACGCAGGTCAGCTCCTGAATATGGATCGTGGTAAAGCGGTCTTCTTCAACCACGCGCTCCGAGATCAGCATGGAGTCTTCGAAGTTGTAGCCATTCCAGGGCATGAAGGCGATACGGATATTCTGACCCAGCGCCAGATCTCCGGTATCGACCGACGGACCATCTGCCAGAATATCGCCAATGGCAATCCGGTCTCCCTGGCGCACGATGGGGCGCTGGTTCTGACAGGTGTTCTGGTTGGAGCGCACGTATTTCGTCAGGTTGTAGATATCTACACCGGCTTCACCGCCGATGATTTCATCTTCATTGACCCGGATAACGATGCGCTTGGCGTCCACGGAGTCCACCAGACCACCACGTCGAGCGACGGCGCAAACGCCGGAGTCACGTGCCACAAAACGTTCCATGCCGGTTCCGACCAGAGGCTTGTCGGCCTTCAGGGTCGGCACCGCCTGACGCTGCATGTTCGAACCCATCAGGGCGCGGTTGGCGTCATCATGCTCGAGGAACGGGATCAGGGCAGCAGCCACCGACACGACCTGGCGCGGCGACACATCCATCAGGGTCACCTTGTCAGGCGCCATGAAGGTGGTTTCACCCCGGTGACGAACCTGAACCAGGTCGTCAATCAGCTGACCATTCTCATCGACCGTGGCCGAGGCCTGAGCGATGATGAAATCACCTTCCTCGATCGCCGAAAGGTGCACGACCTCATCGGTCACCTGACGATTTTCCACCTTGCGGTAGGGCGTCTCGAGGAAACCATAGTGGTTGGTATGGCTATAGGTGGCCAGCGAGTTGATCAGACCGATGTTCGGGCCTTCAGGGGTCTCGATCGGGCACAGACGACCATAGTGCGTGGCGTGTACGTCACGCACTTCAAAGCCGGCACGTTCACGAGTCAGACCACCCGGCCCGAGCGCGGACACACGACGCTTGTGCGTGACCTCGGACAGCGGATTGTTCTGGTCCATGAACTGGGAAAGCTGAGAAGAGCCGAAGAACTCCTTGACCGCCGCCGCAACCGGTTTGGCATTGATCAGGTCCTGCGGCATCAGGCCTTCGCTTTCGGCCATCGACAGACGTTCCTTGACCGCACGCTCAACGCGAACCAGACCCACACGGAACTGGTTTTCGGCCATTTCACCAACACTACGAATACGACGGTTACCCAGGTGGTCAATGTCATCGACATCGCCAAATCCGTTACGAATATTGATGAGTTCTCGGAGTACATCAATGATATCGCTGTGGGTCAGAACACCCGGACCTTCGTCGGTATCACGGCGCAAGCGACGGTTGAACTTCATACGGCCAACGCCGGACAGGTCATAGCGGTCTTCGCTGAAGAACAGATTGTTGAACAGCGATTCAGCCGCTTCCTTGGTCGGCGGCTCACCCGGACGCATCATGCGATAGATTTCAACCAGCGCTTCAAGCTGCGAACCAGTGGAATCAACACGCAGTGTGTCAGAGATGAACGATCCGGTATCCAGATCGTTGGTATACAGCGTCTCGATGGTCTTGATGCCGGCCTGACCCAGCTTTTCGAGCATTTCAAGCGTCAGTTCGGTATTGCAGGCCACCAGCAGCTCACCGGTATTGGGATCAACCTGATCCTTTGCCAGCGTCTTGCCAAGGAGGTACTCCATCGGGACGTCAAGACGCTCGATGCCCGCCTTTTCAAGCTGACGGATATGCTTCTGGGTAATACGACGACCTTCTTCAACGATGACATTGCCATCATTGTCGGTCATATCGAAGCTGGCTGTGTCGCCACGCAGACGCGACGGCACCAGCTGAACAGAGAAGCCGTTTCTTTCGACGTGATAGACATCAGTGTCGAAGAAGTAACCGAGAATATCCTCGGCACTATATCCCAGCGCGCGCATCAGCACGGTTGCCGGCAGCTTGCGACGACGGTCGATACGCACGAAGACGTTGTCACGCGGATCAAACTCGAAGTCAAGCCAGGAGCCGCGATAAGGAATCACTCGTGCCGAATACAGCAGTTTGCCCGATGAGTGGCTCTTGCCCTTGTCGTGATCAAAGAACACGCCCGGGCTGCGGTGGAGCTGAGAAACAATAACGCGTTCGGTACCATTGACTACAAAGGTACCGTTCTCGGTCATCAGGGGGATTTCCCCCATGTAGACTTCCTGCTCCTTGATATCCTTGATCGCCTTGTTTGAAGATTCGCGATCGTAGATGATCAGACGTACCTTGACACGCAGGGGTGCGGAATAGGTCACGCCTCGCAGCTGGCATTCCTTGACATCAAAGGCAGGAGTACCAAAGCGATAGCTGACATATTCGAGTGCCGCATTGCCCGAAAAGCTTTCAATCGGGAACACGGACTTGAAGGCGGCATGCAGACCAATATCATGGCGACCTTCAGGGGCACGATCCTGCTGCAGGAAGTCATAATAGGAATCAAGCTGGATGGCCAGCAGGTAAGGCACATCCATTACTTGGGGCAGTTTGCCGAAATCCTTGCGGATGCGTTTTTTCTCAGTGTATGAGTAAGCCATCTGTAATCCCCAGCTTGTTCACCATGAGTGACTGGCGTGATCGGTACACCAGCGGATTGGCTCCATCAGGCGCCAACGGCAAGCTTCCTGGAAGAAAGCTCGCCGCTTGAAGTTTTCCGGATCGCCTTAGCGTACTCGCGGTGTGTGGTAAGCACGCTAAGCCCATCCGGCAACAGAAAAAGGCCGGCGGCGGTCAGCTCATCTGACCGCCACCAGCCGTCATGCTATAGCGCTTTCAGGCAGAACACTGATTACTTGAGTTCCACGGAAGCGCCAGCTTCTTCCAGCTTCTTCTTGGCTTCTTCGGCATCTTCTTTCGACATGCCTTCCTTCAGAGTAGCCGGAGCACCGTCGACGGCGCCCTTGGCTTCCTTGAGGCCCAGACCGGTGATCTCGCGAACGACCTTGATGACGTTGACCTTCTTGTCACCAGCAGCCGTCAGGATCAGGTCAAATTCAGTCTGCTCTTCAACAGCTGCGGCTTCACCGCCGGCGCCCGGACCTGCAACAACTGCTGCAGCGGCGCTGACGCCAAACTTCTCTTCCATCGACTCAATCAGGTCGACGACTTCCATGACGGACATTTCAGCAACAGCGTTGATGATGTCTTCTTTGCTCAGTGCCATGTTTGCATTCCTGTACTTTGCGGGGCAAATGACTGCCCGATGAAATTTGCCTGGATGATACGTCGATCAGGCCGCTTCTTCTTCCTGCTTCTGGTCGCGCAGCGCTGCAAGCGTGCGTACCAGTTTGCCGGCAGAAGCTTCCTTCATGACGGACATCAGCTTGGCGATAGCTTCGTCGTAGGTCGGCAGGCTTGCCAGACGATCGATATCCTGCGCATCGATCAGCTCGCCTTCGTAGGCCAGCGCCTTGACTTCGAACTTGGGCTGTTCGCGAGCGAAATCCCTGAGCAGACGCGCGCCGGCGCCTGGATGCTCAAGAGAAAACGCCAGCAGAGACGGACCAACAAAAGTCTCGTTCAGGCACTCCCATGAAGTGCCCTGCAGGGCGCGACGTGCCAGCGTGTTACGCACAACACGCAGCTGGACGCCGTTATCGCGGGCCTTTTTACGCAGCGCCGTCATGGCGCTCACGTCGACACCGCGAGAATTGGCTACGACAACGGAGAGCGCCTGTCCGGCAGTTTCGCTGACCTCAGCGACAATTGCCTTCTTGTCTTCAAGACCCAGGGGCATATCTTCACTCCTCGTGCCGGCCACCCGAAAGGATGGCCATCGTGGTTACCATCTGCTGAGGACATACAACAGAGTGGATGATGGCGTGTTGCCGGCTGGCAACAGGCGCCATCTGCGCAGGCCACCTGCTCAGGGCAAATGATTAAGCCGCCCCTTGGGACGACACCTGCGGTCTTTGACGGCGCCCCGTTCCACCACGGGCACGGGGACCGCAAAGCAATCGGTAAATATCGATCAGTTCAGATAGGAATGATCGATAGTAACGCCAGGACCCATGGTCGTGGACAGGGAAATCTTTTTGAGATAAACCCCTTTGGAAGTGCTGGGCTTGAGCTTTTTCAGATCATTGACCAGTGCTTCCAGATTGCCACGCAGGGCTTCAGGCGTGAAATCGACCTTGCCGATACCCGCATGAATGATGCCGTTCTTGTCGGTACGGAAACGCACCTGACCCGCCTTGGCATTCTTGACAGCCGTCGCAACGTCAGGCGTTACAGTGCCTACCTTGGGGTTGGGCATCAGGCCGCGAGGACCCAGAATCTGACCCAGCTGACCGACAACACGCATGGCATCGGGCGCTGCAATGACGACGTCAAAATCAAGGTTGCCCTTTTTGACTTCGGCAGCCAGATCGTCCATGCCAACAATTTCGGCACCGGCTTCACGCGCGGCATCAGCTGCTGCGCCCTGAGCAAAGACCGCAACGCGAACGTCACGACCTGTGCCGTTGGGCAGCACGGTAGCGCCACGTACAACCTGATCCGATTTACGCGGATCAACACCCAGGTTAACAGCGATTTCTACACTTTCCTTGAATTTCACGGAGGAAATCTCGGACAGCAGTGCAGCAGCTTCATCAACACTGTAGACACGTGAAGCATCAACACGATCGCGAATCAGCTTCATACGCTTGGAAAGCTTGGCCATGATCAGAGACCCTCCACGTTCAGGCCCATGCTGCGAGCAGTACCAGCAATGGTACGCAATGCAGCTTCAAGATCGGCAGCCGTCAGGTCAGGCTCTTTCGTGCGAGCAATTTCTTCAATCTGCTCACGCGTGACTGTACCGACCTTCTTCTTGTTCGGCTCACCAGAACCGGACTTGATGCCTGCAGCCTTTTTGAGCAGCACCGGCGCCGGTGGCGTCTTGGTAATGAACGTAAAGCTGCGGTCGGAATAGACCGTGATGACGACAGGTGTCGGCAGACCGGCTTCCATCTCCTGGGTTTCTGCGTTAAATGCCTTGCAGAACTCCATGATGTTAACGCCGTGCTGACCGAGTGCCGGACCTACCGGCGGACTGGGATTGGCTTTACCCGCTGCGACCTGCAGCTTGATGTAAGCCTGAACTTTCTTGGCCATGATGAACTCCGATTGGGTAATAGCGCCTTGCGGCTCCCCGGACTATCGATGCAGCGTTGCTGCATCACCAGCACCCTTCAAGCCTAAATTTTCTCGACCTGCGAGAACTCAAGCTCGACGGGCGTAGAGCGCCCGAAGATCAGTACACTGACCTGCAGACGGCTCTTTTCATAATTGACTTCTTCCACCACGCCATTGAAGTCTGCAAAGGGACCATCGGCAACCCGGACGGTCTCGCCAGCATCGAACATGGTCTTGGGTCGTGGCTTTTCGGTACCATCCTGAACACGACGCAGAATGGCTTCCGCCTCATTGGGCGTAATGGGGGCGGGCTTCTCGGGCGTTCCGCCAATAAACCCCATCACTCTGGGTGTTTCATTAACAAGGTGCCAACTGCGGTCATCCATCGCCATTTCAACCAGCACGTAACCGGGATAAAACTTGCGTTCGCTTTTGCGACGCTTCCCATCGCGCATTTCAACGACTTCTTCCGTAGGCACCAGTATTTCGCCGAAATGGTCTTCCATTTCGTAAAGCTTCACACGCTCGACCAATGAACGCATGACCTGCTTTTCAAAACCAGAGTAGGCGTGGACAACGTACCAGCGCTTAGTCATGCAAGCTCCTAACCAATGAGAGTCGACACCAGCCAACCGAAGAACATATCAATCAGCCAGAGCAACAGGCCCACGATGACAACTGCGCCAAGCACGATAGCGGTCGTTTGAAAGGTTTCCTGGCGGGTAGGCCAGACAACACGCTGAATTTCCTTCTTGGCGTTTCTGGCAAGCGAGGTAAGCTCACGTCCTCGCCCGGTCGTCAGCGCAATACCCAGCGCCGCCACAACCAGCACGACAACGCCGACCACACGATAAATCATCGGCTGATCGGCAAAATAGACATTACCCGCTACCGCAACAGCGACAAGCACCACAGCAGCAGCCCACTTGAGCGCATCAAAACGGGTATCCTGCACTTCGGCGGTCTGTTTCATGGGGAAGAAAACTCCTCAGGAGTGCGGCAATCGATTTACACACAAAAGCTGCCAATCTGAGGAAGACTGGCAGGCCAGGAGGGACTTGAACCCCCAACCTGCGGTTTTGGAGACCGCTGCTCTGCCAATTGAGCTACTGGCCTGTAACATCGTCGTCGTGATCACCTTTGCGAGCGGCGTGCACGATATCAAAAAGCCCGATGCACGACAACCCACACATCGGACTAAAAAGGGCGACCCTCCCGGCTCGCCCTGAATGGAGCTCATGGACGGAATTGAACCGTCGACCTCACCCTTACCAAGGGTGTGCTCTACCCCTGAGCTACATGAGCATAACCCTTTACAACTGGAGCGGGCAGCGGGAATCGAACCCGCATCATCAGCTTGGAAGGCTGAGGTTCTACCATTAAACTATGCCCGCTTACCCAATCTTTCAATCACCTGGTGATCGAAAAAATCTTGGTGGAGGGAGGAGGATTCGAACCTCCGAAGCTCGCGCGGCAGATTTACAGTCTGCTCCCTTTGGCCACTCGGGAATCCCTCCAACTTGGCGGAAAATTATACCGATCCAAGAAGGCCTGTCAAGCCTTGTTCCTTTCCACATGCATATCGTGCTGTTTACCGGCATGCCCTGCTTTCTGGAACGCGGCGCATTCTGTCAGAGCAGCTGCGTAAACGCAAGCGCCCTGCGCATTTCCGTTAAATTCGCCGGCTCGATCATCCTGGGCATACCTGCCAGCACACCCTGCTCTTCGGCGGACGTTATCGGAAAGAGGGCCTCAAGCCCCGCATAGACCATGTCCGGCCAATGGGCATGCGGCAGGCGAAGCCCGCGTGATACGAGTGCCGCATCGCCCCCGGTAATCAACAGTGGCAGCGCCATGCCCTGACTGTCGCAGATTTCCATGTAAAGGCGGTTAATGGCGCTGATTGCGGCCATGAAAACGCCGTGATTAACCGCATCCACGGTATTGGTGCCTAGTGAGAGTACATGAAGCGCGTCCTGCTCAGGATCAATTACCACCTTGCGGGTTCCAAGCTTGAGGCTCTCTTTCATGAGCCTGAGCCCCGGGATGATATAGCCTCCGATATGCTGCCCGCCCGGCAGCACGGCATCCATGGTGATAGCACTGCCACAGTCTACGGTGCAGCAACCGCCTGTCAGCTGATACCCGGACAGTACGCCAAGCCAGCGATCCACCCCCAATCGCTCAGGCGTGTCGTATCCATTACGAATGCCCAGCGCCTCAGGGGAGGAGTGCGCGATATGAATGGCATCAACGCGTCGCCTCAAGAGTCTGACCGTATCTTCCAGCACGTCCTTGCGCGCTACGTTTGATATGCGAATGACATCGACGATATCCAGATCAGGAATATCGGCGCCCGAGCGCCATTCGTCACGCGTCCACATGGCTCCCCGAGCCCGAATGTCGCTGGTTTTTCGATCCTTGAGACGCCATTTCGACAACGTGTTGCCAATATCCAGATCCAGAATCATGAGCAACCACGCAAACTGACTTCGCCGCCGGCAAAGCGCCTGTCCTCACCATGGATACTGACAATCAGATTACCTGTGTCATCGACCCCTTTTGCCATACCCTCGCTGACGGTACTGCCCTGATAGATCCGAACCGGTCTGTTCTGGTAAACATGATAATCGTTCCAGCGATCACGCCAGGCAGTGAACCCTGCCTCCTCAAAGCGTCCCAGCATCTGCATGTGCGCCTCGATTATGGCGCTGACAAGGGCATTACGCGACACATCGGGCGTCAGATCAGCAAGGGCAGCCACCGATTGTTCAATACCCGCCCTCCCCTTTTCGGAAAGACGGACATTGACCCCGATTCCAATCACTACCTGACAGGGCCCTGAGGTATCGCCTCGAACCTCGACCAGAATGCCGCCGAGCTTGGACATCCCCGAAGCCGTTGATATCAGCAGATCATTGGGCCATTTCAGCTGAACGTCTATTCCCCGCTCTGATAGAAGATCCGCCATGATGACCCCAACCGCCAGGCTCAGACCTTCCAGTGCCCCTACCCCGCTTTCAAACTGCCAGCCAATAGAGAAGTGAATATTACCTCCCCATTCACTGTAGAACGACCGGCCACGCCGCCCTCTTCCGGCACTCTGCCACTCGGCAAGACAGACTTCGCCATGCCCGGCGCCCTGAGCAAAGCGCTCCAGCAGAAAGGTGTTGGTAGAGCCGATCGAATCTTCTACAAAAAGATGCTTGAGACATTGACGTGCCGGTCGTGACAGGTTGGCCACGATATCAGCACCCCGTAGGGGTTCTGGTGGATTGAGCAGGCGATATCCACAGCCTCTTGTCGTCTCGACAGACAGTCCCAGCCCTTCAAGCTTGCGCAGCTGTTTCCATATCGCTGTTCGCGAGACGCCAACCTCTCTGCCCAGTGCCTCACCTGAATGAAAGGCACCATCGCTCATCAGTCTAATCAGATCACTGACACTCATGGCGTTGTGTTCATATCCTGAAATCCTTTTATCCGCCTGCATTGCGGCGGACATTGTTCTTTAGAAACCAGTGCAATGCACGAAAAACAAAAAGGGTACCCGTTTGGGTACCCTTTGTAATCTCTGAACGCAGGATTTGATCCTAGTGATAGCCCTCACCGGCACGCACCTTGCCTCGAAAGACATAATAACTGTAGGCCGTGTAAATGAGCACAATGGGCACCAGAATGACATAGCCAACAATCAGGAACGACTGGCTGGCCCGAGCCGAAGCCGCATCCCAAAGCGTAATGTCCGGCGGAATGATCAAGGGGAAAAAGCTGATGACCAGCCCCGAGAGCCCGAGAAAGAACAGTCCCAGCACCTTGAAAAACAGACGACGCTCATGGCTATGCGTCACCCCGTTCCAGATACTCCAGGAAAGCAGGGCGACCAGAATCGGCACCGGTGCAAACCAGGCAATATTGGGAAAGGTAAACCAGCGTTCGGCAATTCGACCATTGGAAAGCGGCGTCCACACACTGATGACGATCATGGAAGCCACCAGCAATAGCGTCAGGGGACGGGCCAGCTGATAAAACCGCTTTTGCAGATCCCCTTCGGTTTTCATGATCAACCAACCGGCGCCCAGCAGTGCATAACCTGCCATGAGCGCCAGTCCAGTAAACAACGCAAATGGTGAGAACCAGTCAAAGGTGCCGCCCTGGTAGGCACGCTCCGAAACCGCCAGGCCATTGATGATGCCGCCAAGCACTACACCCTGACTAAAGGTCGCCACCATGGCACCGCCGCTGAATGCAAGGTCAAACCATTTGCGTGAACGGTTCGATTTAAAGCGAAACTCAAAGGCAATTCCCCGAAAGATCAATGCCAGCAGCATCAGGATCAAGGGAAGATACATGGCGGGCAGAATGACCGAATACGCCAATGGGAAGGCACCATAAAGACCGGCCCCCCCCAGAATCATCCACGTCTGGTTGCCATCCCATACCGGTGCCACAGTATTCATCATGACATCGCGATTCTCGTCGCCCTTGATGAAGGGAAACAGGATTCCGACGCCCAGGCTAAAGCCGTCCATCATGACGTACATGGCGACAGCAAAACCGATCAGCAGGTACCAGATGACTGGCAGATCAATTGTCATGCTCATGGCTCCCCATCAATTTTGCTCTTCGAAACTGCCGTCGGCCGCCGACATGGGCCGCTTGGGCTGACGCTCATGGCCCGGCCCGCCGGAAGGCACCATGTTCATCGGCTCGGACCGGATCAGTCTCAACATATAGTAGATCCCGATGCCAAAGATGATGGCGTAGACAACCATAAAGCCGATCAGCGTTGTCAGCATGCTGCCCACACTGTGCATTGAGACAGCGTCTTCGGTTCGCAGCATGCCGTAGACCACCCAGGGCTGGCGACCGGCTTCTGTCGTGATCCAGCCAGCCAGCAGGGCAATAAAGCCTACCGGTGTTGTAAACAGGGCGAGCCGCTGGAACCAGCGAGCCTCATAAAGCTGCCCTCTCCAGCGCAGAAACAGCCCCACGACGCCCATGCCCAGCATCAGCATGCCCAGTCCCACCATGATTCTGAAGCTCCAGAATACCAGTGGCACATCAGGCCATTCGTCACGAGGCCAGTCCTTGAGCCCCTGAATCTTGCCATCAAGTGTGTGGGTCAGGATCAGGCTGCTGGCATAGGGAACCTTCAGCTCAAAGTGATTGGCAGCGTCATTCATGCTTGGCAGAGCAAACAGCACCAGTGGCATACCCTTCTGGTCTGGCTCGTTCTCCCAGTGGCCTTCCATCGCCGCTACCTTGGCAGGCTGATGTTCCAGCGTATTCAGGCCGTGCATGTCGCCTGCAATGATCTGTACAGGCAGCGCAACCAGAATGGCCCACATTGCCATGGAGAACATCTTGCGTGCGGCCTGGTCACGACGGTTGCGCAGAAGGTGGTAGGCGCCCACACCTCCAACAACAAATCCGACCGAAATAAAGGCAGCCAGTCCCATATGGACAATGCGATACGGGAAGGACGGGTTGAACATGATCTCGAGCCAGTTGGATGGCTCAAAGCGCCCATCGATGACCTCATAGCCGGCTGGGGTCTGCATCCAGCTGTTGGACATCAGGATCCAGGTCATCGAAATCAGGGTACCAACGGCTACGAGGCAGGTTGCCGAAAAATGCAACCGTCTACTGACCCGCCCTTCACCGAACAGCATGATGCCGAGGAAGCCGGCTTCCATGAAAAAGGCCGTCAACACCTCATAGGTCAATAGCACCCCGGTAATGTCGCCAGCCCTTTCGGCAAAGCCACTCCAGTTGGTGCCGAACTCATAGGCCATGACAACACCGGAGACAACCCCCAGACCGAAGACCACGGCAAAGATGCGCACCCAGAAGCGGTACAGATTATGGTAAATCTCGTTACCCGTTTTTAACCACAGCCCTTCCAGCACCATCAGGTAACTTGCAAGGCCGATCGAAAAAGCGGGAAAAAGAATATGAAAGGAAACGGTAAAGGCGAACTGGAAGCGCGCCAGGTCTAAAGCTTCAAACCCCAGCATTGGCTTGGCTCTCCTGCCTTGGGTTCTGGACAGTCACGGAAACTATGAAGTTAGAGCATTCACGCGAAAAAGTGAAAGCCTCGGGACATCATGTCGCATGACCACGGACCAACAAAAGCAAAGACAACCACATCAGGCAAGCATGAAAGGCAATGCTGATCGACCGGAACGTCAATACAGCATTGAATTGATTAGACGTGTAGAGGTGCTTTCAGGTCAAGCTGTGCCGTTGTGATTTCCGAAGCAGGCTTTTGGTAATCGATCGCCATGACGGCACTCAGAACAGTGACGACCAGTATCGAAATCCCAAAAAGCTGACGGGCCCAGCGGCTATCATCGCCCTGGCCATAACGGGTAATGGCAATGTAGAGCCAGTAAAGCGTCATGACAGTCATGACCACCAGGTAGACGTAGCCGGTATACCCCGTCAACGTCAGGAGCGTGGCGGCCAAACCAAACGCCACAATGTAGGCAACTGTCTGGCGCTTGGCAGAAGCCACACCCTTTGCAACAGAAAGCACGGGAATGGAGGCGGCCCGATAATCTTCCAGCCTGAAAATGGCAATTGCATAGGAATGCGGCATTTGCCAGAGACTGAAAATCAACAATACCAGCAGCGCACCAAGGTCAAACTGGTTGCTGACTGCGCAATAGCCAATGACCGGAGGTGCAGCACCGGACAGACTACCGATCAGCGTGCCATGAACCGAATGACGTTTGAGCCAGAGGCTATAGGCGCCAACGTAAATGGCAAAACCAAACAGGGCCACACCCGCAGCCAGCGGATTGGCAACCATCAATAAAAGTAAAAAGCCTGCTGTACCCAGCAGGCAGGCCATGATCAGCGCAGAGCGAACATCAATCGTGCCTTCGACAAGCGCACGCTTTTGCGTGCGCGCCATGTACTCGTCAATGTCACGATCAATGACATTATTGAATACACAACCGGAAGCAACGACCAGCGACACCCCGATAACGGTGGCGAAAAACAACACCAGGTCGATGCTTCCTCTCGAGGCCAGAAAGAATCCCCCTGTTACCGAGATCAGATTGCCGAAGACAATGCCCGGCTTCGTTAGCAGGAGATATCTTTTGAGCATCGGGACAGGCTTCTTACATCCCTACCATCAGGTTGTGATTGAGATGGAACATGATCCATACCGAACCGACGACCACGATGCCTACGATCAGGATCGTGAACCACAGCGAGATCATGTTCCAGCGCGGTCCGGAACCTTCATTAAGGTGAAGGAAATACACGACCTGTACCACGATCTGAACCACTGCCATGATCATGATGGCAGCCAGTGTTGTCATGGCCGACAGTGCGCCGGTCATGACCAGACCAAAGGGAATGACGGTCAGGATGATGGAAAGAATCAGGCCCGTGGTATAGGACTTGACGCTGCCATGATCGTGACTTTCCTGTGAATGGTGCTGATTGGACATTAGATGACCCCCATCAGATAGACGATGGTGAAGACGCAGATCCAGATGATGTGCAGGAAGTGCCAGAACAGGCTCAGACACATCAGGCGCGACCGGTTCATGTCGTTCAGACCCTTGGTGGCAATCTGGATCAGGAGAATAATGGCCCAGATGACACCCGAGGTAACGTGCAGACCGTGCGTGCCGACCAGCGTAAAGAAGGACGACAGGAAGGCACTGCGCTGAGGTCCGGCCCCTTCGGAAATGAAGTGATGGAACTCATAGATTTCCAGACTGACGAATACCGCGCCCAGTATCAGCGTCAGAGCCAGCCAGAGCATGGTGCCCTGCTTGTTGCCCTTGTTCATGGCAAGCGTTGCCAGCCCGATCATGAAGCTACTGGCCAGCAGTACGAAGGTTTCCACCAGAACAAAGGGCAGCTCGAACAGCTCATGCGAGGTGGGGCCACCGGCATAGTTCGTGCCAAGCACTGCGTAGGTTGCAAAAATCGATGCAAACAGTACGCAGTCACTCATGATGTAGATCCAGAAACCAAATACCTTGGTCGCTACTGGATCATGATGCTCATGGTCATCGTGCTCATGCCCGTGGGCATGAGCGTCCTGATTGGTCATTGATTGTGTCGACATGTGTTACGCCTGATTTGACAATTTTTGATAACGCTGACTTTCGATGCGCTCGACTTCGGCAGCAGGAACGTAATAGTCAATATCGTCGTTGAAGGTACGCAGCACCATGGTGACGAAGATACCGATAGCGGAAACGATGGCCAGCCACCAGATATGCCAGATCAGCGCAAAGCCGAAGACAGAAGCAATGATACCGATGAAGAATCCGGCCGAGGTGTTTTTCGGCATGTGGATATCCTGGTATTCGGCGGGCTTCTGCTCGCTGATGCCCTTCTCCTTCATGTGCCAGAAAGCGTCACGCTCTTCAACAACAGGCGTATGTGCGAAGTTGTAGAACGGAGCCGGTGAAGGAATGGACCATTCCAGCGTACGACCGCCCCACGGATCACCGGTTTCGTCGATGTTCTGGTGACGATTCTTGATGCTGACAAAAAGCTGCAGCAGCTGACAGGCAATACCACAGGCGATGATCAGGGCGCCAATGGCGGCGATGATCAACGGGAAATGCCAGTCCGGATTGTCGTAGCTGTTCAGACGACGGGTCATGCCCATGAAGCCGAGTGCATACAGCGGCATGAAGGCCGTGAAGAAGCCCACGATCCAGCACCATGCAGAGGCCTTGCCAAGCTTTTCGTCGAGTTTGAATCCGAACACTTTCGGGAACCAGTAGGTGAAACCTGCCAGATAACCGAAGACAACGCCGCCGATGATGACGTTATGGAAGTGCGCGATCAAAAACAGACTGTTGTGCAGTACATAGTCAGCGCCCGGCACGGCCAGCAGTACACCGGTCATACCACCAATCGTGAAGGTGATGAGAAAGCCCAGCGTCCAGGCCATCGGAACAGTGAACTGAACTCGACCTTCATACATGGTGAACAGCCAGTTGAAGATTTTGACCCCGGTCGGGATCGCAATGATCATCGTGGCGATACCAAAGAAGGAGTTCACGTTGGCACCGGCACCCATGGTGAAGAAGTGGTGCAGCCAGACAATGAACGACAGTACGGTAATGGCGACCGTGGCATAGACCATCGAGGTGTAGCCGAACAGACGCTTCTTGCAATAGGTCGCAACAACCTCGGCGAAGATACCGAAAGCAGGCAGTACCAGAATGTAGACTTCGGGGTGGCCCCACGCCCAGATGAGGTTGACGTACATCATCTGGTTGCCGCCCATGTCATTGGTAAAGAAATGGGTGCCGATGTAACGGTCAAGCGTCAGCAGTGCGATGGTGACCGTCAGGATCGGGAAGGCCGTGATGATCAGGACGTTGGTGCACAGCGCCGTCCAGGTGAACATCGGCATTTTCATCAGGGTCATGCCGGGGGCACGCATCTTCAGAATGGTGACGAAGAAGTTCACACCGGTCAGCAGTGTACCGATACCTGATATCTGTAGACTCCATATCCAGTAATCCACGCCAACGCCCGGACTGTACTGAATATCGGACAGCGGCGGATAGGCCAGCCAGCCGGTAGCAGCAAACTCGCCCACACCCAGAGAGACGTTGACCAGAATAACGCCGGCAACCGTAAGCCAGAAGCTCAACGAGTTCAGAAACGGGAAGGCAACGTCGCGAGCACCGATCTGCAGCGGTACGGCAATATTCATCAGACCCACCATGAACGGCATGGCCATGAAAAAGATCATGATGACGCCGTGCGCGGTAAAGATCTGGTCATAGTGTTCGGGCGGCAGATAGCCCTCTGCGCCACCCGAGGCAATAGCCTGCTGGGAGCGCATCATGATGGCGTCGGAAAAACCACGGATCAGCATGACAATGGCGACGAGGATATACATCACGCCCAGTCGCTTGTGATCCACGGAGGTAATCCACTCCTTCCAGAGATACCCCCACTTCTTGAAATAGGTAATAGCCGCAACTACTCCCAATCCCATCACCGCCGCCACGGCCAGAACCACCATAACGATGGGTTCGTGGTAGGGGACGGCCTCGATACTAAGTTTGCCGAACATGTTTACTCCTCAGCCCCATGATGCGAGCTATCGCCCGACGTGATGTAACTGTTGACAATATCGGTATACAGGCCAGGCGTTACGGAAGAGAAATACTCGACCGGGTTGTTTCGGCTGGGTTTGGCCAGCTCGTTGAAACTATCCTGCTGCAGGGTTTCCGAAGACTGTCGAACACTGTCAACCCACTGCTGGAAACCTTCATCCGACGTTGCCAATGCCTTGAAGTGCATACCGCTGAACCCGTGACCGCTGTAGTTGGCCGACATACCGGGGTATGTGCCTTCCTCGCTGGCCAGCAGATGAACGGTGTTCTCCATACCAGCCATGGCGTAGATCTGGCTGCCAAGCTGCGGGATGAAGAAGGAGTTCATGACACTGTTGGAGGTCACACGGAACTCGATCGGCGTATCCACCGGGAAGGCCAGCTCATTGACAGAGGCAATGCCCTGTTCCGGATAGACAAACAGCCATTTCCAGTCCAGCGCCATGACCTGAATGACGATTGGATCCCTGTCAGACTCGGGCACGCGATGCGGATCCAGAGCGTGGGTGCTGCGCCATGTCAGGATCCCCAGAATCAGGATAATGGCGAGTGGAACAGCCCAGACCACAACTTCGATCTTGTTGGAATGAGACCAGTTGGGCGAATACTTTGCATTCTTGATGTAGTTGTAACGCCACGCGAACAAAAGCGTCATGACAATGACGGGAATGACCACGATCATCATCAGGAAGAACGATGTCATGATCAGATATTTCTGTTCAGCGCCGATTGGCCCCTTGGGATCAAGAAGGCTTGACCCCGTACAACCACTGAGCACAAACGCGACAGTAGCAAGCAGTGACATTCTTTTCAGAATGTCTGGATAGTTCCATTTTCTCATCTCACGCTCTCTTGAACGGCCAGCTTGAACACTTCGCTTTTACCCGACCACAGGGCCGGAAATGCGTGACAGGTACCTGCCCGCTTCCGATCACGACCTGACAGCAACGTTCACGGACGGCATTTACCGCGCCAGACAGCCTGACGCTGCAGGAGTGTCTGATGGTTTTATCATTGGAAGTGACTGTCCTGGACGGATGTTCCCTGCCTGTGACTGCTCCCAGCAAGGAGGTGACATGAACGTCATCTGACTGACTGAAAGCCGCAGGCATGACAGCCCTGCATGGCACTATACACTGCCACCGCTATTGTTCAGTTTTTCGCCCGTTGACTTCAAGTGCTGCGATAAAGCCTTATTTAGACTTTATCATTAGAGTGCACGCCTTCACGATGCCTTCGTGTGAGTAGGCACTTCGCCACCGCACCGCTTCATGAAAGCATTCTTAAACAACAACAGGCAAAAATATCGGGTAAACAGCCTTGAACCACTGCGACAAAACACCGCGGCATGATACATGGAACCTTCTCTCAATTCCATTCGTCACATGGGTAGCCTGTTCCACCATCCCTCGACCAGGCCTTTTTCAGCGCTTCATCCATGTATGGTCAGACCGTTAAAATAAGGGCCTGCTTCAAGGTCTCCGGAGAATCATGAAACGAATTTCATTGAATGCGGGCGAGTACCGTGCCATCACCGGCCTGGGCATATTGTATGCTTTTCGCATGCTGGGGCTTTTCATGGTACTGCCTGTACTTGCTCTTTATGCGCGAGAGCTTGAGGGCGCCACACCATTTCTGATCGGCATTGCGCTTGGCGGTTATGGTCTGACACAGGCCATCTTGCAGATTCCCTTTGGCACGCTTTCCGATCGCTTGGGTCGCAAACAGATTATCGCCCTTGGGTTGCTGCTTTTTTTTGCAGGCAGTGTCATGGCTGCACTTTCAACCTCCATCTACGGCGTTATTGCCGGTCGCTGTTTACAGGGCAGTGGCGCCATCGCCGGTGCTCTTATGGCATTGCTGGCAGACAAGACCAGAGAGGAAACAAGAACTACTGCCATGGCAGCCATTGGCATAAGCATTGGCGTTGCCTTTGGTCTGGCTATGGCACTGGGACCGTTTCTGGCAGAGGTATTCGGACTTTCAGGCGTTTTCTGGAGTACGGCCCTTCTGGCGCTTGTTGGTCTTTTGATTCTCTGGCGACTGGTACCTGCAGCGCCGGCAAGACAACATCGTGATGTCGGTGTAGACCCTCGGCAATTGAGAAAAATGCTGTTTCAGAGCGAACTCCTGCGTCTGAATTTCTCAATTTTTGCCCTTCATGCCATTTTGACAGGCTGCTTCATTGCCCTGCCGCTCAGGCTCGAAAACCTCGGCATTGATGCCCAGTATCATGGTTGGGTATACCTTCCTGTCATGGCGGTTGGCTTTTTTGCCATGGTGCCATTGATCATTGCGGCAGAGAAATATCGCCACATGAAAATGGTATTCATGGGCGCGGTGATTGCCATGACTCTGGCACTTCTGGGCCTTGGCGAGACAGGACAGACCAAGTGGGTATTGATCCTGCTGCTGTTGGTATTCTTTACCGGCTTTAATCTGATGGAAGCCATGCTGCCGTCCATGATCAGCAAGCTCTCCCCTGCGGGCGCCAAAGGCACGGCCATGGGTGTGTATTCTACCAGTCAGTTTTTGGGCGCCAGCGTGGGCGGCGGTCTGGGCGGCGCAGTGGCCGGTCATTTCGGTATCGACGCCGTCTTTCTTTTTGCCGCTGCACTCGGTGCCTTATGGTTTCTGTCCATCCTTAACATGACTGTCCCCAAGCATCTTTCAAGTGAAGTTATTTCTCTAAAGGGGAAAAAAATCACTGATAGTAGCGAGTGCAGTAGAGAGCTCAAGAACATTAAAGGCATCGAAGATGCATTGGTCGTCAAGGAAGAGGATGTAGCTTATTTGAAGGTTGATCGCGACTCTATTGATCGAGAAGCGCTGACGCACTGGCTGCAGATATCGTCGTAATTCAGACTCTGCTTTCAGAAATAATTATTCATAAAAAGGCATCCTGATGGATGTCTTTTTTATTGTCTTTAATTCATGGTACGACAGAAAAATGCCATTATCAGACAGGGCCACGATGGGCCGCGAGGGCAATTTAGGGCGCACTATTCTCTTCCAGGACAATCACAGACGTCGGCTGAAACGCTGTCGTTATCGACCCTCACGGGCCAACTTTCTGTTTGCCCGACCCGCCCATCACGCGGCGGCCGAGGTCGCTGCCCGTCTGCGCGCTTC